>CAVUAS010000033.1:0-176349 GCA_963739465.1 uncultured Actinomycetota bacterium | reverse complement strand
AGGCGGCGCGGGCGGCACGCACCAGCGAGTCCGCCGTGGCGCGACACACCAGCACGTCGACGGGGCGGCCGGTGAACACGCCGCAGTCTGACCCCGGCCAGGGCGCGGGCGATCGTGGTGGTGCCCACGCCGCCTGCGACCCCGGCCACCGATGGCGCCCGCCGTGCGGCTGCCTCGTTCACGTCGTCCCCCCTTGTCTCGCTGTCGGGGTTGACGTTCCGCTGCCGTGTGCGCGGTAGGTGGTCACCGCGTGCGCACGCGTTCTCCCACTCGCGAGCACGCCGTGCGCACGCTGCGCGCACGGTGCGGCCACGCTGTCGAACTGGGCATCTGCGTGGTGGAACCCACGTCGGCGCACACGTGCGCCTTCGGTCTCTGCTGGCGGCACGTCCCGGACACGTGACAAGGGCTATCCATCAGCGCGCACGCACCCAGGACCTGAGCCCGCTCCCACCGCACATCGCCCCAGGTAGTCACGCCGGCAGCCGTCGCTTCTAGCGTGCGCGGCTCCTGCGTGCGCGGCCGATGGTCGTCCCGTGCCCGGTGAGAGCACGCAGGCCGCGGAGCGCCCGTCGAGTGGGCAACGAACATGCGCGTCGGCGACGAACATGGCGATATCCAGTCCGCACAGCCGCAGTCGGATGGAACACGCAACCGTCCACCCCTCGACGAACCTGCTCGGGCGGGCGAGAGCACTCGCCATCGCGATAGGAGGTTCGGATGGTCTGGGTTCCTGGCACCGACTACCACCCGGCGCATCAACACGTTCGCTACCCGGTCTCCGTGCTGGACGAGGAACCGACACCGGCGCTACCCCGCTTCGCGACAACGAGCGGTGATCGGTTGGCGCGCGGGATGTGACTGTGGTTGGCGCGGCCGCCGGTTCTCGCCCGTGCCGAGTGGCCCAGCGCAACCGGCGCTTTTCCGGCCGCGGTCGACGGTTGGAAAAGCATCACCGCCACCTGCGGCGAATGGGTTCGCCACGTCCAACAAGCCGTCCCGGAACTGTCGATCTACGAGTTGGTCCGCCAGCTCGCCGATATCCAGTCCACGTTGACCGAGGCAGTGACCGTTGCCCGTCGCGCGGGCTTGTCTTGGGCGCAGATCGGCGACGCGGCCCGGGTCAGCGCGGATCATGCGGCCCGACGATGGGGTAGGGGCGGGGCGCGAGGCGACATCGGCCGATGACCGACGCGCTACCGCGCGCCCGTCCTGACACCGGACCGACGCGGTAGGCGCGGGATGGATCA
Source organism: uncultured Actinomycetota bacterium (assembly GCA_963739465.1). Taxonomy (GTDB): domain Bacteria; phylum Actinomycetota; class Actinomycetes; order Mycobacteriales; family Pseudonocardiaceae; genus Pseudonocardia. The sequence continues at coordinate 175,099 of CAVUAS010000033.1, read as the reverse complement.
GTCCGCCTTGACGTCGCCGCAGCTCTACCGAGTGCCGGACGCGATGCGCCTGCTGTCGTTGAGCCGCTCAGTCATCTACGAGCAGATCCGGGCCGGGCGGCTGAAGTCGGTCACCCAGGGCCGAACGCGCCTGATCCCAGCCTCGGCGATCACCGACTACATCAGCATGCTGCAGCGCGAGGCCGACGGTGATGACACGGCGTGGCCGCGACGGTAAGGGCTACCCCTGCGGCCCGAAAATCTCCTCGACGAACAGCGCTGTGGGGGAGACCAGTCAGGCCCCCGGTTGACGTGCGGCGTGTCGGTGCTCGTTGCGGGTGTTTGATCATGCTTGACTCCGCCGTGTCCGAGCCGCCGGCGATGCCCTCCTATGAGCAGTTGGCGGTTCTGGTGGCCGAGCAGGCGATCCAGCTGGCCGAGCAGGCGGTGTTGATCGAGGCGTTGCGGGTTGAGCTAGAGGCGCTGCGGCGGCAGGCGGGCCGGGACTCCTCGAACTCTTCGCAACCGCCGAGCACGGACGGGCTGGCCGCGAAGGCGAAGGCCAAGGCGGCCCGGCGGCTGGCCGGCGAGCAGGCCGGGCCGTCACCGAGGGGCAGCCAGCCGCGGGAGAGCCGGGCCGGGGCCGGGCCCGGCGCAAGCAGGGTGGACAGCCATAACCCAGAGGTCGTAGGTTCGAATCCTACCCCCGCTACCAGCCGAAACGGCCCTCCGGAGATCATCCGGAGGGCCGTTTCGTTTGTGGGTGACCCGTTCTGTGACCACGGGTAGAGGGCGGCGGGGCCCGCTTCCAGCCGCAGGTCGTATTTCGAACCCTACCCCTCGCTACGACCCGAACACCAGGCCAGGGGCCCTTCAACTTGATCTTTGGAGAGGCCTCGGGCATCTGCTGTGAGCAGGACGTGGGCGGCGGCACCGCTGGCTGCCTGCGGACGGCCGCCCCTGGACGGTCCTGACCGGACCTGTGCGCCATCTCGAGGAGCGCGCCGCGAGATCTGGCGCGGCAGGCGTTCGGCGTCCTGGGCCTCGCGTCCTGACCCGGCGCGGCGCGGAGCTGCCCGCCAGGGGGGCCCTCGATAGCCGGGCGGCGGCCGTTCGCCGACGACCGGGGGAGCGGGAGCGGCCGGTCCTGGAGGAAGGCGGCGACGGCGTCGAGCAACTCCGCGGGGCGGTCGTGCTGGACGTTGTGCCCGGCGCCGGGAAGGTCGATCACCTGGGAGTGCGGCAGGGCGCGGCGGTAGTCGAGGGCCGAGTGCCAGGACAGGTAGTCGCAGGATCCCTTGACGATCAGTGTGGGGTGGGCAGCCCGTTCAGCGCCGCGCGCGGATCCCGAGGCGGTGGCGCCGTGGCCGACTGTGGGTACTGCATGGCGTAGAAGCCCGAGCCCCGGGTCGGCGGATTGGGCGGGGCGCCCGGGCAGTGCAGCCCGGGCGAGCCGAGGGTGACGATCGTGTCGTTGCGGTCGTCGGCCTCCGGGTCGTCGAGGAAGGCGTGGGCTGCGGCCGGATCGAGCTGGAGGAGCCCGTAGCCCAGCAGCGCCCGCGGCTCCAGCAGCGCCAGGTACAGACGCACTCGCTGGCCGTGTCGAGCCTGGCGGTGGCCCGATCACCGCTGGTGTCGGCGGGGTCGAGGGCCCCGGGGGAGACGAGCACGAGGCGGCTGACGCGCTCGGGGTGGGCGGCGAGGTAGGCGGCGGCGAGCGCGCCGCCGTAGGAGTGCCCGAGCAGGGTCATCCGGTCGAGGCCGAGCCGGGCGCGCAGCGCCTCGAGGTCCGCCACGTCGCGGTCCCGGCCGAGCCGGCGCGGGTCGGCGAGGCGGGTGGAGGCGTCGGTGCCGAGCTGGGCGTAGAGGTAGACATCGGCACCCAGCCCGGTGAGAGGGGCGAACGCGCGCACGTTGGCAGCCAGGTCCGGGATCCCCGGCCCGCCGTGCAGAACGACGATCGGCGGCTGCCGTGCCGGGCCCCGAGCCTGCAGGCGCACCACGGCGAGCCGGGATCCGGTGGCCACGGCCACCTCCCGCTCCCCGGGCAGCGCCGCCCTGGCCGGCACGACGCCTGCCGGCGGGACCAGAGTGGTGACCGCGAACGCGGCCAGCAGCAGCGTCGCGCTCGAGGCGAACAGGGCCCGGCGGGCGCGGCAGCGCTGCCCGGGTGTGGCCCGCCTGCGCGCCACCCAGGCCGCCCCAGCCAGGTCGAGAGCGAGGAAGGACAGCACACCGGCGCCCAGGAACACCCACGGGACGGCCACGAGCAGGGCCACCGCCCCGAGGGCGGCCAGCCCGCCAGCGACCGCGGTCGTGACGACCGCGAGGACGAGCAGGACGGTGAGGACCCGCGATCGGGACGTCGGGGCCGGAGACGGCTGCCGGTTCGTGGTCACTCGCCCCGGTGCTCCGTCAGCGCGCGATCCGGCTCGGCGGTGCGGTCGCGGAAGGGCCGGTCCACGACACGGACGCCGGCGTTGCGCAGGGGCTCGGCGAAACCGTCGAGGATGACGAGCTCCGCGGGGTTTCGCAGACCCCGGCCGCGGCCGGGTCGCCACCGTCGCGTCCGAGAGCGCATCGGCAGGCGCGAGGGACATCGGGGACCTCATCTCCGTTCTCAGGCCCGCAAGCTGCCTTGGTCGAGGTAGTGGCGCAGGTGCTCGTCGAGCACGGCGACGGCGACGTCGGCAGGCATCCCGGTCGGGTCGGTGAGCATGTGCAGGAGCAGCCCGTCGACCATCGCCACGGTAGCCGCGGCGGTGGCGTCCGCGTCGAGGTCGGCGCGGGCCTGCCCCCGGTCTCGGGCGAGCTGGAATGCCTGCGAGCAGAGGGCCCGGGACTCGCTCATCAGGGCGTGCTGCACGGCGGCGAGGTTCGGCGCCACGGCTGCGCGGGCAGCGAAGGCGAGGTAGACCCGGGACTCGGTCCGGCGCGTCCCGTCGAGCGGGAGGAACTCGAGCAGTCCCCGGCGAAGGACGTCGCCGACGTCACCGGCCCGCTCGATGCCGGTGGCGCGCTCCAGGATCCGCCCGATGACGTGCTCGACGTCATCCGCAGCATCTCGTCCTTGCTGCGGCAGTAGTACTCGACCGTCCCGATCGACACCCCGGCCGCCGCAGCCACCTCGCGGATGCTCACCTGGTCGAGTCCCCTCTCGGCGATGAGGGTCATGAGCGCGTCGAGGAGGCGGTGCCCCGGGCCATCGTCGGTCACGGACCCATCATACACTCGTACTATACGATCGTATCGTACGAGTGTATGATAGCCGGGCATGGCCCGACTCGACCGGAACCCGCACGCCACCCGCACCTGACGTCCCGCCCGGCCCGGGTGCTCGTCGCCCTGCTGCGCAGGCGCAGTGTCCAACTCCGCCGTCGTGGGATGGGTCGCCGCACCACGTCCTGCTGTTCGTCCTGGCCGGCGGGCACCTGCCGTTCCACGCCGTCGTCATCTGCACCGATCCACCCACGATCTCGGCCCGGTGATGCGGACCGACGCGATGCTCCTCGAGATCGCCGCCCTGATGGTCGTCGTGCACCTGCTCACGCGGCGGCGGCGCCGTCCCGGACCTCGCCGCCCGCGCCCCCGCGAGGCCCCGGCTGCGCGCGCGCGAGACGGCCGCCCTGCTGGGGTACGGGATCCTGGCGAGCGCGGGCGGCGCGGTGCTCGGCACCGCGCTGGGTTGGCACGCCTTCGGGTTCCACCTCGAGAACATGGTCGTCCGCCACCGATCTGGCCCGTGGTGCCCCGCCGAAGCGCTGTGCTGGGCGGGCTGGTCAACCTCGATCCCCTCCGCTTCGCTGCGGCTATGCGCTGCTTCCGCCGCCGCTACTCCACCGAAGAGCTGAGCCTGCGCTTGGTGAAACGTCGCGCCGACCTCCTGGCTGATCGGCGTGGTGCTGCGCGCTGGAGTCGGCGGTCCAGCTTGCCGTGACCAGCCCGTCCGTCCTGGATCTCACCCCCCGCACCAGGCGCTGATCCAGGCACTCCCGCTCACGTTCGCGCTCGGGTTCGCAGGCACCGTGCTGCCCACGATGGTGTTCATCTTCTGCATCCTGGCGCTGCGTTATCTCAGGCTGACGGGGTCCGTCCCGGCCACCGTCATCCTCGGCGGGCTGACCTACGCACTGCTGCACCTGGCCGACGGCTGGACCGACTCTCGGCACGCCCGCGGACGCGCTGCTCTCGGCGCTCGACGTTCTGCTCGTTCTACACGGGGCCGGGCATGTTCAAGACGTTCCTGACCGTGCGCACGGGCAACGCCTGGACCCATGTCTGGGCCTACCACGCCATCGCGCCGCACACGCTCCTCGACTCTCCCATGATCGTCAGCACTTTCGGAATCCGTTGAGCGGCGGTCCGGCGTCCCGATCGCGGGGCGCCGGCGCTGCACCGCCTCGCGCAAGCGGATGAGACGTCGCCGCGGTCCGTGCGCTGTACGCGAGCGCCCAACCCGGCAGCCGGGTGACGGCCGCCCGCGCGTTCCTGGATCAGTATCGCGGGCGCCGCGGCAGGTCGAAGGCTCTGCGCAGCAGGGCGTGGTGCAGACGCTGAGGTAGGAGTGTGCTCACGGCGGGGAGCCAGCGTGCTTCGGTGCCGACGCGATAGTGCAGGTGGGGCGTTCGGGCCAGCGCGATCTTCAGCACGAGCGTGGCGACTGGTGCCGGGTCGTGGTCGGGGATCGATCCGGCGGACTCGGAGGAGGCGTTGAGGACGTTGGTGGCGAACGCGCCGGGCTCGACCAGGCTGACCGCCACCGACCGCCCCGGCGGGCGGATCTTGGTTCCTACGACTCGACTTCCTCGATCGGCGCGCCGGTCGCCGCCCGCGCGACCGACTCACAGCCCTTCTTCGCGGCCGCCTTGGTCTCGTAGGCCTCGCCCGTTGCCACGACCTGGCCGTTGCTCGCCTTCAAGCGAAACCGGAACTTGCCCGCACGGTCCTTGTAGACCTCGAACTTGCCGGCCATCACGCCTCCCCTACGACGGTCGATCACGCCGATGATCGCGCACAGTACCGGCGGGGTGATCACCTTGCCTAGCGGCAGATTCTCATGACGAGGCCGCGCGGCCCCTGCGATAGTCGGTATGGCCGACGTCAGCCGGTCGGCGGAGCAGCAGCTCGACCACGACAAGGTTGGGCACCCAACACAGGAACGGCACCAGCAGGTACGCGCTGAGGAAGTCGCCGAGCAGCGGGATCAGCACGACCAGCCAGAGGCGCAGGGTGACCGCCGCGTAGGTGAATGCGAAGGTGCGCAGCATCCAACGGCGGTGAGCGGTGACGTCGCGCCGCAGGATGGCGCGCAGCCCCGACAGCGCGCAGGTCACCCAGAGCACGGCGAGCGCACCGAAGCCCGCGGTGCCGATGGGGCCCGCGAAGTTGACCCACGCCAGCAGAAAGCCCGCCGTGCCCGCGACGACGATCGACGCCAGCACGATCCGGCCGGTCAGCCGGTGCAGCCGGGGAACCCGATCGCGGAGACGGGCCGACAGCTGTACGGGAGACAGCAGCAGCGCGAGGCCGCCGAAACGACGTGCGCGGCGAACACGGCGCGGAGCCCGCCCGCGCGGGGCGCGTAGTTCGCCGCGATCTCGCCGCCGTTCGCGGCCAGCTCGTGCAGCGGGTTCAGGAGGTAGGGCAAGGGGGCGAACACCGCGATGGCCAGCGCGGACAGCGCCAGCCACCCGAGCCCGACGGCGCGCAGGCGCGGCATTCGTAGCGGCGGGAGGGCGCGAGCGGCGTCGGACATGGCGACCAGCGTGGTCCGAGGGCGGTCCGCGCGGCACCGGGGAAACCCTGAACCTTCGCCGGGATCTGCCCGGCGCTCGGCAGGCCGTGAACGCGGGTCGTGGGTCACCTGCTCGCCGTGACGCGGGCGCGGTGGCGGCGCACGGCGTCGCGGTTGGCACACGCGGGCGAGCAGTAGCGCTGCCGTCCGCCGCGGCTCGTGTCCGCGTAGATCCGCCGACAGCCGTCCTCGGCGCAGCGCCCCAACCTGCCCATTCCCCGCCCGACGAGGTGCAACGCCGTCCCGGCCACCACGATCGCCGCCAGAACTCCCGACGGCGGCAGACCGTCGTCGCGGTAGTGCAGGTGCCACGTCCCGTCGTGATCGGTCAGCCGGGGGTGCGCGGTCGCGGCGGCCAGCAGCGCGTTGAGCCGCCCGGCCCGGGCGGCGGCGGTGGGCGCGTCCACGATGGCCGTCCATCGGCGGAGAAACTCCTCCGCGGTGACGAGGTCGGCGTCGTTCATCGGCCTGCCGAGCACCAGGCCCGCCGCAACGCAGCGGTGCTCCAGGTCGGCGGCCGACACGGGCGGGTCGTTCGCCAGCTCGACGGCGAGCGCGACGGCGTCCTGCCCGTAAGGGTTGAGATGCACAATGGCATTACAGCATCCTGAGGGCATGAACCACCACTGGCGGGTCCGCTCCACCCACGTCACGAGCGAGGGCGTCGTCGTCTACGAGTCCTGCCCCTGCGGCCGCCATCGCGTGCGGCTCCGCCGCCTGCTCCCGGCGTGAAGGTCGCTCGCGTAGCGGCGGATCGCGGCCACCGCCTCCTCGACGCGGGCCCGGTCCGTCCGGTGGTTCAGGATCGTGACCCGGGCGACGAACCGGCCGTCGATCCGCGTGCTCGACAGGTGGACCCTGCGCTCGGCGTTGACCCGGCGAAGCAGCTCCGCCGTGGTGTCATCTTCGGCGCACCGGAAGGTGACGGTGGTCAGCGCCGGGACGCCGTAGACGTGCAATGCCGGCTCGTCCGCCAGCGCGGTGTACACCCACTGCGCCAGGTCGAGCTTCTCGTCCAGCGCCGCGCGGAACGCCGCGACCCCGTGCAGGTGCAGCGGCAACCACAGCCGTATCCCGCGGAACTCGCGGGTCAGCTCGGGGCCGTAGTCGGCGAAGTCCGGAAGGTCGGCGGCGCCGATGTCCTGAAGGTAGTGGGCGTCGTCGCCGGAATGCGCCGCGCGCAGGGTGGCGGTGTCGCGCACCAGCAGGCATCCGGTGCCGAAGGGCAGGAAGAAGCCCTTGTGCGGATCGAGGGTGATCGAGTCGGCGCGTTCGATGCCGCGCAGACGGCGTCGTCCGCGCTCGGTGAGCTGGAAGGCCGCGCCGTAGGCGCCGTCCACGTGCAGCCAGAGACGCTCGTGAGCGCACAGGTCGGCGATCTCGCCGAGCGGGTCGATCGCGCCCGTGTTGGTGGTGCCCGCGTTCGCGATCACGCAGAACGGCAGGCGGCCGTCTCGGCGGTCGCGCTCGACGAGCTGTCGCAGGGCCTCGACGTCCATCCGCTGCGCGCCGTCCTCGCGCACGACGCGTACGGCGCTCGGCGGAAACCCGGCGAGGCGCGCCGCCTTGACCACCGACAGGTGCACCTGGTCGGTGACGTAGAGCGTGCCCCGCAGGAAGTCCTCCGGTAGGCGATCGCTGCGGGCGGCGACCAGCGCGGAGAACGTCGCCAACGACCCGCCGGAGCTGAAGAGGCCGCCGCCGGTCGCGGGCAGGTCGAACAGGTCGGCCAGCCACCGCAGGACGTCGGCCTCCAGGGCGACCAGCGCCGGGGCCGGGAACGCCAGCCCGGTGTAGCGGTTCAGCACGTCGGCGATCAGCCCGGCGAGACCCGCGCTGACCAGCCCGCTGCCGGGGATGAAGGCGAGGTAGCCGGGACTGGACGGGTTGAGCCCCACGCTCGCCGCCCGATCCAGCACGCCCAGGACCTCCGCCAGCGGCCGTCCGGCCTCGGGTGGCGGCCTGCGCAGCGCCGGATCGGCGACCACCGCGTCGACCTGGTCGAAGTTGGCGGCAGGCGCGTCCGGGAGATCCTGCAGCACGGTGGTCAGGTAGTCGACGACGGCCGTAGCGAGCGTCCGCCATTCCTCGACGTCGGGATCGAGCAGCATGGCCTCGATCCTGACGGATGGTCAGTACCCGATGTAGCTGCCCGCCGCGTTGCTGCGCCCACCCGCGGCGACGGTGGTCATGCCGTAGTTCTCGACCATGTAGTTGACGCCCGCGGTGATGTTGGCGACCGGGTCGGTGATCGGCCGGTTCGCCAGCTCCGGGGCCACGTAGTGGCGGAACGTCGTCGGGATCGTCTGCATCAGGCCCTGGGACGGCGTGCCGCGACGGGCGTTCGAGTCGGTGAGGTTGATCGCGTGCGGGTTGCCGCCCGACTCCGCCATAATGATCTTCTTGACGCCGGGGGCGAGGGACTGTGGGAGTTCGAGCACCTGCAGCGCCTGCGCGATCCAGCCATCGAGCCCGCCATTCGCGACGACGGCGTCGATGCGCGCCCGGTCGAGCTCCTTCTGGTGGGCCTCGGCGATGCGGGCCGCGATGTCGGTGGCCTTGCCCAGCCGGGCGAGGTGCTGATCGGCGGCGGCGAACCCGTCGAGCGTGACGGGGGCCAGCGTGCCGACCGCGTGGGTGGTGGGATTGCGCAGCACCGCGGCGCTGCTCGCCGACAGCGATCCGAGCGTGGGCGCCTCGTCGGCGGCCGCGGTCGACGCCCCCGTGCCGGAGGGGAAGAACGCCGCGACGGAGCCGGTGGCGACGGCGCCCACGGCCGCCGCCGACGCGATCACCGTGGTGCGCAGCGACGGCCCGGACGGCGGGGGAGGGCCCGCGATGAGATGGCGCGCAGGCACCATCGTGGAGCTTCGGCGCGCATGGCGACCACGCGGGGAGCGGTGTCCTGCCACGAACCTGACCTTTCGGCGCTGGGGAGCGATCCGCCCACAGCGCGGTACCGGTTCGGGGTCCGGTGAGCCGGGTGGGGAGTCCCGGCTCGGTCGCGCTCGTGATGGGATCGTGACGCGTGCCGAGCAACCTACGAGATCACGGCGCGTTCGGGCAAGGGCGCTCCCGGCCTGTCGTCGCTGCTCACGGGCCGTTCGGCTCTCCGTCCTCGACGGTCCGGCGCCGATGAACGGTCAGGCTGCGCGTCGAGCGGCGGGGAAGCAGCAGGCAGGAGTCGCCGAACTCGTGCCAGAGGTAGCCCCGGGACAGCGCCGCGGCGTAGGCCCGCCGTACCAAATCCGGCCCGGCCACCGCCTCCAGCAGCAGCAGATGCGACGCCTCGGGCTCGTGCCATCCGGTGACGAGCCCGTCCACGACGCGGGCCGCCCGGTCCGGGCCCAGCACGAGGTCGGTCCAGCCCGCGCCGACGCGCACGGTGCCGTCCGGGTCGGCGACGGTCTCGAGCGCGCGCGTCACCGTCGTGCCGACCGCGACGATCCGTCCGCCCGCCGCGCGCGTGGCGTTCACCGCCGCGGCCGTCGTGGCGGGCACGGCGTAGCGCTCGGGCAACGGCTCCTCGCCCGCATCCAGGGACGCGACGCCGGTATGCAGCGTCAGCGGCGCGACCTCGACCCCGCGCCGGTGCAGGGCGCACAGCACCGCAGGCGTGAACGGCCGGGCCGCGCTGGGCATCTCGGCGGAGGCGAACCCGTGGCCCGCGACGGCGGGCGAACAGCGTGCGGTAGTCGGCGAGTGGCCGCGGGCCGCGCAGGTAGGGGTAGGCGATCGGGCGCCCGAACGCCGCGAGCCACTGCGGCAGCCCGCCCGCGACCGGGATCCGTGCCCGCCACAGCCTGCTGCCGGTGCGCGAGCGCGGGTCGGGGTGCGCGGCCAGCAGGAAGGCCGTCACACCGCCGGGCAGGCGCACGGCCTCGCCCGCGGCGCCGTCGCCCACCCGCCGACCGTCGGGGGTGCGGAGCTCTACCACCCAGTCGTTCTCGACGGGCCCCGACACGTGCAGCACGACCGGCCGCCCGTCGGCCCGGTGCCCGTTGACAGCGGCGGGTTCGGTGTCGGAGTCGTTGACGACGACGAGGTCACCCCGGCGCAGCACGCCCGGGAGCCCCGCGAACGTCAGGTGTCGCAGCGGTCGTCCCGGGCGCGCGACCAGCAGCCGCACCCCGTCCCGAGGCACCCCACGAGCCTCGGGAGGGGTGTCGGCCGACAGCTCGGGCGGCACGGTGAAGGCGGCACTCACGCCGGGACCGCCAGATCCGCGACCCGGTAGCGCCCGGAGGTGGGCCACTCGTCGACTGCGGCGTTCATGCGGGGACGACCAGGTCGGCGGCCCGGTAGCGCCCGGGGGCCGGCCGCTCGTCGATCGCGGTGTTCATGCGGGGACGACCAGGTCGGCGGCCCGGTAGCGCCCGGAGGCGGGCCGCTCGTCGATCAGCCAGAGAAGCTGCGGGACGACGGTCTCGGGCTCGGGCCGATCGGAGATGTCCTCGCCGAGCAAACGCACGTTGGTGCATGGCCGTGCGCATGTCGCCGGGATCGAACGCGTAGACGGCGAGGTCGGGCTCCTCGGCGCCCAGCACGGCCGCGAAGTGGTCGAGCGCGGCCTTCGCGGCGCCGTAGCCGCCCCAGCCCGGGTACGCCTCGACGGCGGCGTCGGAGCTGAGCGTCACCACGGTGCCGCGCGCCGCGCGCAGTGCGGGCAGCGCGAGCTGGGTGAGCTGCAGCGGGGCGAGCAGGGTGGTCTCGAGGACGGCGCGAAGGGCGTCCGCCGGGTAGGTGGCCAGCGTCGGCAGCGGCGACGGGCCGAGCTCGCCCGCGTTGTGCACGAGCAGGTCGATCCGCCCGCCCGCGGCGGCGAGCACTGCGGCGCGGGCGGCGGGGTCGTTGACGTCGCCGGGCACCGCGCGCACGCCCGGCAGGTCGGCGACGGCGGCGCGCAGCCGCCCGGCGTCCCGGGCGCACGCGATGACCACGACGCCGCGGTCCGCGAGCGCGCGCGTGAGGGCGAGACCGAAGCCGGTTCCGGCGCCGGTGACGATGGCTGTGGTAGTCATGGGACAACCGTGCAAGCTGAAGTCAGGTTGAGGTCAAGCGATGGACACGAAGGATCTCCTCACGATCGGGGAGGTGGCCGACCGCAGCGGCTTTCCCCAGTCGGCCCTGCGGTTCTACGAGCGCGAAGGGCTCGTGCGGGCCACGCGCACATCGGGCGGCCAGCGCCGCTACGAGCGGTCCGTGCTGCGCCGCCTGGCGTTCATCCGGGCGGCGCGCACGCTCGGCGTCGGGCTCGACGAGGTGCGCGCGGGACTCGACCGCCTCCCGGACGGCCGCACGCCCACGAAGGCCGACTGGACGCGGCTGTCGAAGGCCTGGCGGGGACGGCTGGACGAGCAGATCAACGCGCTGGTGGCGCTGCGCGACGGGCTGGATTCGTGCATCGGCTGCGGCTGCCTCTCCCTCAAGCGGTGCGGGCTCTACAACCCCAAGGACCGCGTGGCCAAGGACGGCGCGGGCGCGCGCCTGCTGCCCGACCTGCTGCGCCGCACTCCCGCCGAGGGCCGATAGCGAGTAGGACGGGCCATGACCGTCCTGTACGACGTGCTCGACCCGGCCACCGAGGAGACGGTCACCACCGTCACACAGGTGGACGCCGACGCCGCCGACGCCGCGATCGCCCGGGCCGCTGCGGTGCGGGCGAGCTGGACGGCGGTGCGCCCCGGCGACCGGGCCCGGCTGCTGCGCCGGTTCGCCGACACCGTCGACGCCAACATCGAGGAGCTGGCCGCGCTGGAGGTGCGCAACGCCGGACACACGATCGGCAACGCCCGCTGGGAGGCGGGCAACGTCCGCGACGTCCTGCATTACTACGCGGGCGCGCCCGAGCGCCTCTTCGGCCGCCAGATCCCCGTGGCAGGCGGCGTGGACGTGACGTTCCAGGAGCCGATCGGCGTCGTGGGCGTGATCGTGCCGTGGAACTTCCCGATGCCCATCGCGGGCTGGGGGTTCGCCCTGCGCTCGCCGCGGGCAACCCGGTCGTGCGGGGGCCCGCCGAGCTGACGCCGCTCACCGCCATGCGCCTCGGCGAGCTCGCGACGGAGGCGGGACTGCCCGAGGACGTGTTCCAGGTGTTGGCGGGCCGGGGCTCGGTCGTGGGGAAACGGTTCGTCGAGCACCCGGACGTGCGCAAGCTCGTTTTCACCGGCTCGACGGCGGTCGGGCGCGAGGTGATGGCGGGGTGTGCCGCGCAGGTCAAACGGGTCACGCTGGAGCTGGGCGGCAAGAGCGCGAACATCGTCTTCGCCGACGCCGACCTGGAGCAGGCGGCCGCGACCGCGCCGTACGGGGTGTTCGACAACGCGGGCCAGGACTGCTGCGCGCGGTCGCGGATCCTGGTGCAGCGCAGCGTGTTCGACCGGTTCCTTGAGCTGCTGGAGCCCGCCGTGCGGGGCGTGCGCGTGACCGCGCCCGGCGAGGCGGACGCGGAGATGGGGCCGCTGGTGTCGGCCGGGCAACGCGCGACCGTCCGCTCGTTCGTCGAGGACGCGACCGAGCCGGTGGACATCGCCTTCCGTGGCGACGCCCCGGCCGGTCCGGGCTTCTGGTACCCGCCGACGGTCGTGCTGCCCCGCTCGGCGGCCGACCGGGTCTGGCGGGAGGAGGTGTTCGGCCCGGTCGTCGCGGTGATGCCGTTCGAGGACGAGGCCGACGCGATCGCCAAGGCCAACGACACCGAGTACGGGCTGTCGGGGTCGATCTGGACCCGCGACGTCGGACGTGCCCTGCGCGTGGCCCGCGGGGTGGAGAGCGGCAACCTCTCGGTGAACTCGCATGCCTCGGTGCGCTATTGGACGCCCTTCGGCGGGTTCAAGCGCTCGGGCCTGGGCCGCGAGCTCGGACCGGACGCCCTCGCCGCCTTCACCGAGACGAAGAACGTCTTCATCGCGACCGACTGAGGCCGCGCACAGGCGTCAGCTGCTGAGCAAGCGCGGGCGGGCCGACCAACGCGCGGGCAGCGTGGTGTCGACCCAGGCGATGAGCTCCTCGTCCGGCGGCCGGGTGCTGATCGCCGACTGCTCGTGCTCGGCGAGGAACGCCGTGGTGCGCTCCTCCCAGCCGACGCCGAGGCAGGGCACGCCCGTGGACACGGCGAAGATCAGCGCGTGCAGGCGGAGGCCGAACAGCGCGTCGGCCTCGCCCACGATGGCCTTGGCCAGCGCCGGAGGCAGCTGGGGGCCTAGCACGGGGACCTCGCGACCCAGCCGCTCGCCCAGCTCCTCGATGAGCACCGCGTCGCGGCGGGCCAGCCCCAGGCCGTAGTCGGCGTGCGTGCCGATGGCCAGGCCCGCCACCGCCCCGCCGCGCTCCAGCCAGCGGCGGGCGAGCTTCTCGGCCGCCTCCTGCAGCGCGTCCAGCAGGATCGGGTTGGGCAGCGCCTTGGGCGCGACGAGCAGCAGCGGAACGGTCGGGTCGAGGCCTGCGGCGGCGAGCGCGCGCTTCGCCTCGGCGGCCGGGGCGGGGGCGAGCCCCATCGCGAGGTCGCCGACGACGGGCGCGACGATGTTGTCGCCCAGCGTGGCCGCCGACACCTCGTCGCGCACCGTGATACGCCCGGGCTTGCGGACCGAACGCCGCAGCAGGTCGAGCACGCGGTCCGGGGTGCCGGGATAGACGCCGATCGCGACGTAGGCGATGTCCCGACCGCGAGCCGTGGTCGCCCACACGACCGCGGGGAGGACCTTGACCAGCGGAGAGGCGCCGGTGCCGAACAGGCCGCCGCCGACGACGGCGATCCCGTCGCACCAGTGCAGCGCCTTGACGAACGCCACGCCCTCCATCGGCACGGCGGGCACGTGGTGCAGCGCCTCGACCATCCGCGGGTTGCGCGAAACGACCTTGACCTCGCGGCCCTCGGGCAGCTCCTGCAGGGTGCGGGCGAGCATCGCCTCGTCGCCGGTGTTGCCGTTGCCGAAGTTCCCGATCACGAGCACGCGGGCGGCGCGTGGCGTCACGGCGCCTGCGTTCGCGGCTGCCGCGTGCCTGCGGCCCAGCTCGGCGAGCTGCTGGCGGATCAGGCTGGTGCGGGGATCGGTCATCGGTTCCTCGGGTTGCTCTCGACGACCGGCGACGGAGCCGACGTCGGGGTCGACTCAGGGTGCGGTGCCGCGGTCACTCTCCTCGGCGCAGCCTACGGGGTGCTCCGATTGCTCCGTACGCCGCGTTGCCGTCGTCCGCTTCGCAGACGACGAACGCCCAGGACGGGCCGCTTACGATCGGTAGGTGATCGACCGATGGATGCAGTTCGAGGGTCTCGACAACGTGCGCGACGTCGGCGGCCTCCCGCTGCGCGACGGCGGCGCCACCCGGTCCGGGGTCATTCTGCGCAGTGCCTCGCTGCATTGGGCCACGTCCGCCGACGTGCGCAGGCTCGTCGACGACTTCGGGCTGCGGCTCGTGCTGGACCTGCGCACCCCACGGGAGATCGACCGTGACGGGCCGACGCCGGTGGCCGCGGCGGGCGTCGAGACCGTCGCGTTGAACCTCGTCGGCGCCAGCCGGGAGCTGCCCGAGACCGGCGAGGACACGGATCCGCTGCTGCGCAACTACCTGGGCTATCTCGACGACCACCCGGCCAACATCGTCGAGGCGGTGCGGCGGCTCGCCGCGCCCGACGCCGGGCCCGCGCTGGTGCACTGCGCCGCGGGCAAGGACCGCACCGGCGTGCTGGTGGCGATGGTGCTGGAGGTGGTGGGCGTGGAACGGGGCGCCGTCGTCGACGACTACGCCCAGTCCAGCGCGCAGATCGAGGCGCTGTTCCGCCGCTGGACGACCGCGTCGGGCGAACCCATGCCCGCGGACCTCGGCCCGCACCATCCGCGCGCCGAGGTGATGGAGGCCGTGCTCGCCCGGCTCGACGACGCGCACGGCGGCGCGGCGGGCTGGCTGGTCGAGCGCGGCCTGGATGCGGCGGCGCTGGACCGGCTCCGCACGCGCCTGCGCCCACCCCCCGACGCTGCAGCAGGGTGACCCGTGGCAGGGGTGACCCGTGGCAGCAGGGTGACACTCCGGACACTCAACGTCCGCAGGGTGACATTCCTGCCATCTTTCGGCCGTGGCTATGGCAGCTCCTCGATCGTGACCGACGTGTCGAGCTTGCGCAGGGCGCCCGGCTCGCCGGTCACCGCGGGCCATCCCCGCCGCCGCGCGCAGGCCGCCACCTGCGCCGCCGCGATGTCGTCCTGACCCGCGGCGGCGAGCAGCAGCCCGGACTCGTGCGCCGACGCGGGCGTGAGCTCGTCGATCACGGTGTTGGGCAGGTCGAGCAGCACCCGCAGGGCGTCGTGGTGCTCCTGTTCCAGCAGGCCCCAGGCCCGCCCGAGCGCTGCGCTCGGCACGGCCAGCACGATGTTCGCCTCCACCGCCGCCCACACCAGGGCACGCATGTACACCGGTCGCCCGACGGCGAACGCGGCGAGCGCGGTGCTGTCGAGTACGCGGCCACCGATCACTGCGATCATGTCTAGACCGCGTGGGCGGGCGGCACCAGGCGCAGCGCACGGCGCGCCTCGGCCAGCTCGTCGTCCGGTGGGGGCCCGCCGTAGAGGTCCGCGAGCCGGGCCAGCGAACGTTCGCGCAGCTGCCGGGCGGCGACCGCCTCGGCGATGTAGGCGGAGATGCTCGCCGCCGACCCGCGCCGGACCGCGGTGCGGATCTCGGCCATCAGGTCGGCGGGCAGGCTCACCGTGACCCGCTCGCTGCGCATGGGCGGCAGGATACCGTCCCCGGTCGGTGGGTCCCAGGTTACCCGCGGGTATGCCAAGGTGGGGGCATGGACCTCACCTACACCCCGGCCGAGGAGGAGTTCCGCGCGGAGCTGCGGTCATGGCTCACGGCCAACGTGCCGGAGGAGTGGCGGCGGCCGGGGTTCTGGGCGTCGCTGCCGGAGGACGAGAGCTTCCAGATCCGCCGCACCTTCGAGCGTGCCAAGGCCGACGCCGGGTTCGCGGGCATCCAGTGGCCCGTCGAGTACGGCGGCCGCGGCGGCACCCCCGGCATGAAGGCCATCTACGACGAGGAGATGGTGCTGGCCGACGCGCCGCGCACCGTCAACCCGCTCGGCCTCACGTTCCTCGCGCCCACGGTGATGGCGATCGGCACCGACGCGCAGAAGAAAGAGATCATCGGGCCGATGCTGCGCAACGAGGTGATCTGGTGCCAGGGCTTCTCCGAGCCCGGCGCGGGGTCCGACCTCGCCGCGGTGTCCGCCCGCGGCGTCCGCGACGGTGACGAGTTCGTCGTCAACGGCCAGAAGGTGTGGACCACCAACGCCGTGCACGGCGACAAGATCTTCGCCCTCGTCCGCACCGACACCGGTTCGGAACGCCACCGGGGCATCTCGATGCTGCTCATCGACATGCACCAACCCGGCGTCGACGCCCGGCCGCTCAAGCAGATGAGCGGGGCCAGCGAGTTCGGTGAAGTGTTCTTCACCGACGCGCGCGTGCCCGTCACCGAGGTACTCGGCGGCATCGACGACGGCTGGCGCACCGCGATGCTGCTGCTGTCGTTCGAGCGCGGCGCGTCGGGCATCAGCCAGTACACCGAGTTCCGCCGCCAGTACGACGCGATCGTCGACCTCGCGCGGAAGCTCGGCCGCCACACCGACCCGGTGGTGCGCGACCGGCTCGCCCGCGTGCTCACCGACCTGGAGTGCCTGCGGCTGCACTCGATGCACGTACTCACCCAGGTGGAGCAGGGCCGTGACCTGGGCTTCGAGGCGTCGATGACGAAGCTGATCTGGTCGGAGACGTTCCAGGACCTCTGGGAGGTCTATGACGACCTGCTCGGCGAGGACGCCACCCTCGACGAGGTGGACGGCGTCGACGTGCGGCCGTTGCACGCCCAGGCCATGTGGTCGCGCTCGGTCACGATCTGGGGCGGGTCGAGCCAGGTCCAGCGCAACGTCACCGCCGAGCGCGTGCTCGGCCTGCCGCGGTAGGGGGTCGAGGTGTTCTTCGCGCTCACCGATGACCAGCAGGAGTTCGGGGCTGCGGTGCGCAGCTACCTCGCCGAACGGTTCGACCTGGCCGCCGTCCACGGGGTCGTCGAAGACACGGCGTCCGACGGCAACCCGGCGAGCCTCTGGAAGGCCGCGGGCGAGCAGGGCTGGCTCGCCGTCACCGTGCCCGAGGAGTTCGACGGGCTGGGGTTGGGCCTGGTCGAGGCGCAGGTCATCGCGCGGGCGTTGGGCGCGGGCGCAGCACCCGGGCCGTGGCGGGGCACCGTGCTGGCAGCCGAGGCGATCCGGCTCGCGGGCTCGGACGAGCAGAAGGCGGCCTGGCTGCCGCGACTGGCCGCGGGCGCCGCGGTCGGCGCGCTCGCGGGCCGTGGCACGGCGCCGGGCCTGCTGCCCGCCGTCGAGTACGGGGCGATCGCCGATGTCGTCGTCGCGCTCACCGGAAAGCTGGTCACGGGCGCGTCGAGCACGCCGCGGGGCTCGTACGACGGCACCGTGCGCCTCGCCGACGTCGCCGCGCAGACCGTCGAGGACCTGCCCGGTGCGAGCCCCGAGATCAGGGCCGAGATCCGGGCCCGGGCCACGGTGCTCGTCGCCGCCGACCTGGTCGGCATCGCCCGCGAGGCGATTACCCGCACCGTCGCCTACGACCGCGACCGCAAGCAGTTCGGCGTGCCGGTCGGCTCCTTCCAGGCGATCAAGCACGCGCTGGCCGACCTGCACGTCGCCGTCACCATGGCCGAGCACGCCGCGCTCTACGCCGCGCACGCCGTCGAGACCGGCAGCGACGACGCCGCGCTCGCCGTGGCCGTCGCCAAGGCAAAGTCGGGCGACGTGGCGGTGGCGAGCACCGGCGCGATGATCCAGTACCACGGCGGCATCGGGTACACGTGGGAGCACGAGGCGCACCTGTTCTACAAGCGCGCCAAGCGGCTGGCCGGGCAGTGGGGCGACGCCGAGGCGCATCGGGCCCGCATCGCGACGCTCACGATCGGTGGGTGAGACCGTCCATCCTGCACACTCGGCGTGTCGATGGCACCGTAAGGGGCATGCCCGCCCGTCCCATCCCCGTGAACGCGACCGCCGCCGCTATCCTCGGCCTGCTCCATGACGGGCCCATGACCGGCGGCGAGCTCGTGGCGGCCGCGGGCGAGCGGTTCGGCGGCTTCTTCTCCGTCACCCGCAGCCAGGTCTACCGCGAGCTCCCCGCGCTTGCCGAGGCCGGGCTGCTGCGGCTGGGCAAGTTGGGCGCCAGGGCGTCGCAGCAGTACCGCATCAGCGCGGCGGGCAAGCGTTCGTTCCGCGCCTGGCTGGCCGGGCCGGGCGGGGCGGACGCGCTGCGCAGCCCGCTGGTGCTCCGCCTGCTGTACGCGGGCGCGCTGTCCGACGACGAGCGCGCCCGGCTCCTGGCCGCCAGCCGCAGCGCCTACATCGACCGGCTCAAGGAAGCGCAGGAGGTCGCTTCTGCGGCGGCGGACCCGTACGAGCGCGCGGTCGCGGAGTTCACCGTCGCGCACCTCGAGGCCATGCTCACGCTGCTCGACGCCATCCCGACCACGGCGGAGGACACCGCGTAACCTGGAGCGTTGTGAACGCCGACGCCGCAGCCGACATCAAGGAGCTCTCGGGCACCCTGCAGAGCATCGAGGCGGTATCGGACCTGCCCGCGCTGCGCACCGAGATCGCGGACCTCGAAGACCAGGCGGGTCAGCCCGACCTGTGGAGCGACCAGGAGGCCGCGCAGAAGGTCACGAGCAGGCTCGCGCACGCCCAGGGCCAGCTGCGGCGCATCGAGGACCTGCGGCGCAGGCTCGACGACCTGCCCGTGCTCTACGAGCTCGCCGAGGACGAGGCCGACACGGGCGCCATCGCCGACGCCGACGCCGACCGGGTCAAGCTGCGCGAGGAGATCTCCGCGCTGGAAGTCCGCACCCTGCTGTCCGGGGAGTACGACGAGCGCGAGGCGCTGGTGACGATTCGGTCGGAGGCCGGTGGCGTCGACGCGGCGGACTTCGCCGAGATGCTCATGCGGATGTACCTGCGCTGGGCGGAGAAGCACGGCTACGCCACCGACGTCTACGACGTCTCCTACGCCGAGGAGGCGGGGATCAAGTCGGCGACGTTCCAGGTGCACGCCCCGTTCGCCTACGGCACGCTGTCGGTCGAGCAGGGCACCCACCGGCTCGTGCGCATCTCGCCGTTCGACAACCAGGGCCGCCGCCAGACGTCGTTCGCGGGTGTCGAGGTGGCGCCGGTCGTCGAGGCCACCGACCACATCGACATCGACGAGAAGGACCTCCGCGTCGACGTCTACCGCTCCTCGGGGCCCGGTGGCCAAGGGGTCAACACCACCGACTCCGCGGTGCGGATCACCCACCTGCCCACCGGCATCGTCGTCTCCTGCCAGAACGAGCGCAGCCAGATCCAGAACCGCGCGTCGGCGATGCTGGTACTGCAGGCCAAGCTGCTGGAGCGCCGCCGCCAGGAAGAGCGCGCGATGCTGGACTCCCTCAAGGACACGGGCACGTCCTGGGGCAACCAGATGCGCTCCTACGTGCTGCACCCGTACCAGATGGTGAAGGACCTGCGCACCGAGTACGAGGTGGGCAACCCCACCGCCGTGCTCGACGGCGACATCGACGGCTTCATCGAGGCGGGCATCCGCTGGCGGCGCAACCACGGCTGAATCGAGGCCGAAGGCGACACGCGGCGCCCCGGGTCACGGTTCGGTCGCGACCGCCGGTAGCCTCCGCCCGGTGATCCGCCTCGACCGCGTCACCAAGATGTATAAGACTTCCACGCGCCCCGCGCTGGACCGGGTCTCGGCGGACATCGAGAGAGGCGAGTTCGTCTTCCTCATCGGCCCGTCCGGATCGGGCAAGTCCACGTTCCTGCGGCTTGTCCTCCGCGAGGACGTCCCCACCCGCGGCACGATCACCGTGGCCGACCTCAACGTCGCCAAGCTGCCGCGCCGCCGCGTGCCGCGCCTCCGGCAGCGCATCGGGTGCGTGTTCCAGGACTTCCGGCTGCTGCCCAACAAGTCGGTGGGGGAGAACGTCGCGTTCGCCCTCGAGGTGATCGGCAAGCCCGCGGAGACGATCCGCAAGGTGGTGCCGGAGGTCCTCGACCTCGTCGGGCTGGACGGCAAGTCCGACCGCATGCCCAACGAGCTCTCCGGCGGCGAGCAGCAGCGCGTGGCGATCGCGCGCGCGTTCGTCAACCGGCCGCTCCTGCTGCTGGCCGACGAGCCCACGGGCAACCTCGACCCCGACACCAGCCAGGACATCATGCTGCTGCTGGAGCGGATCAACCGCACCGGCACCACGGTGCTCATGGCCACGCACGACCACTCCATCGTCGACTCGATGCGGCGGCGGGTGATCGAGCTGGACATGGGCCAGGTCGTGCGCGACGAGGCCCGGGCCGTCTACGGGGTCGGTCGGTAAGGCATGCGTTCCGATTTCGTCAGGCACGAGGTCCTCAACGGCCTGCGGCGCAACGTCACCATGACGATCGCCATGGTGCTGACCACGGCGATTTCGCTCGCCCTGGTCGGCACCGGCCTGCTCGCAGTGCGCACCATCGACCGCACCGAGGAGCTCTACAGCGACCGCGTGGAGGTCCAGGTCGCGCTGGCCTCGGACGTCTCGGCCAACGACGCCGACTGCAGCCAGCCGATCTGCCAGGGCCTCATGACGACCCTGAAGAACTCGCCGCTGGTGGAGTCCGTGCGCTTCGAGAGCCAGCAGGAGGCGTACACGCGGTACAAGCAGCTGTTCGCGGGGCAGTCGCTGGCCGACGTCGTGCGGCCGCAGTCGCTTCCCGCCACGCTGCGGGTGAAGCTGAACGACCAGGCCGCGGGCGCCGCCGCCGTCAAACAGGCGATGAACGGCCAGGTCGGCGTGCGTACGGTGATCGACCAGCGGGACGTGGTCGCCAAGCTCTTCGACTTCCTCGGCGGCGTGCGCAACGTGACGTTCGCGATCGCCCTCGTCCAGGCCATCGCGGCCCTCATGCTGATCTCCAACACCGTGCAGGTCTCGGCGTTCACCCGCCGCATCGAGGTGGGTGTGATGCGCCTGGTCGGCGCCACCCGCTGGTACACCCAGCTGCCGTTCCTCATCGAGGCCGTCGTGACGGGCGTGATCGGGGCGGTGATCGCGTCGGTCGGGCTGTTCGTGGGCAAGTTCCTGTTCATCGACGAGCTCCTGTCCGGCATCGTCTCGAACGGCGTGGTGCCCCCGATCCAGGTCAGCGACGTGCTGTGGGTCTCCCCGATCCTCGTGATGATCGGCGGCGGCATCGCGGCGGTCACCGGCTACATCACCCTGCGTCTCTACGTCCGCCTCTAGTTCCCCGCGTAGGCTGGTCCGGTGAAGGAGAAGGGCCGCTCGCTGATCGCGCAGAACCGCAAGGCACGTCACGACTACGCGATCCTCGACACGTACGAGGCGGGCGTCGCCCTGGTGGGCACCGAGGTCAAGAGCCTGCGGCTGGGCCGGGCGTCGCTCGTGGAGGCCTACGCCACCGTCGACGACGGCGAGGTGTGGCTGCGCGGGCTCAACATCCCGGAGTACACGCTCGGGAGCTGGACCAATCACGAGCCCCGCCGCACCCGCAAACTCCTGCTGCACCGCGGGGAGATCGAGCGACTCATCGGCAAGATCCGCGAGGGCGGGCTCACGCTCGTGCCGTTGTCGTTGTACTTCAGCGACGGCAAGGTGAAGTGCGAGCTGGCCCTGGCGCGCGGCAAGAGGTCCTACGACAAGCGCGCCGACCTCGCCAAGCGCGATGCCAACCGGGAGATCCAACGGGCCTATGGGCGCGCGGCCAAGGGGCGGGCCCGGGAGATGCGGTGATCCCGGCGCCGCCGGAGGCAGACGCCGAGGTCCCCCGGTTCGTCGAAGCGCTCGGGCTGCCGGGGCTGGTCGACGTGCACACGCACTTCCTGCCCGACCGCGTCATGGACAAGGTCTGGGCGTACTTCGACGCCGCCGAGACGCACTACGGATTGCCCTGGCGCGTGCATTACCGCACGTCGGTGGCCGAGCGCCTGGTCACCCTCGACAAGCTGGGCGTGCGGACCTTCGCCCCGCTGGTCTACCCGCACAAGCCCGGCATGGGCCGGTGGCTCACCGAGTGGGTCACCGACTTCGCTGCGCGCACCCCGGGCGCCGTCCCGACCGCCACGCTCTTCCCCGAGCCGGACGTGGCCGACTACCTCGGCGCGGCGGTCGCGGCGGGCGCGCGGCTGGTGAAGGTGCACGTGCAGGTGGGCGGGTTCGACCCCCGCGACCCGCTGCTGCGCCCGGCGTGGGGGCTGCTCGCCGAGACGGGCGTGCCCGCGGTCGTCCACTGCGGCAACGGCCCCCGGCCCGGCGCGCACACCGGCCTGGACGTCTTCGGCGAGGTGCTGGCCGCGCACCCGCGCCTGTCGGTGGTGCTCGCGCACGCCGGGTTGCCGGACTTCGTGGGCGCGCTCGACCTCGTCGACCGCTACGAGCGCGTGCACCTGGACACCACGATGGTCGGCGTTCCGTTCAGCCTGTCCTACGCCCCGCTCCCGGACGACTGGCCCGCCCGGCTGGTCGCCGTCGCCGACCGCGTCGTCCTGGGCACCGACTTCCCGAACATCCCCTACGCCTACGCCGAGCAGCTGCGGGCGATCGCCGGGTGGGCGGCCGCCGACGAAAGGCTCGGCGCGCCGTTCCTGCGCTCGGTGCTGCACGACGCGCCCGCCCGGCTGTTGGGCGAACCGGGATGAATGCGGCCGGGCGAGGCGTTATCCTCTGCGGACGCCCGCACGGGCGCCGAAGGGGGTGAACGGTTTCGACTCCGGATGTCGATCGAGGGGAAGCGTGCCGAGGAAGACGACGATGATCTCGTTAACCATGCGTCGTAAACCAATAAGTGCCGCTGATAAGCGCACTGCCCTGGTTGAGCAGCCTCAGAGCGCCTTCGCGCTCGCCGGCTGATCCACTAGAGGGCTGTCGGCCCGGAGGCGTTCCCGCTCCGGATCCCGGCATCATCTAGGGGACTCACCTGTCCGCCCGGTCGCGGGGTGGGCAGGGACATCACACAGCGACTGGGATCGTCACACCGGCTCGTTCGCATGACCGGTGGATCCGAGTAGAGGCAGAGCGGACTGCGCACGGAGAAGCCCTCGTGAAGCAACGGAGGACCCGGGTTCGATTCCCGGCACCTCCACTGATCACGAACGCCCAGGTCGTTGACCTGGGCGTTCGTGATCTCTGGCTGTGCGCGTAGCGCATTGCGGGTGGTGGATGTGCCGGGGCGCCGCCGTCAGCGAGCGTACATTGACGTACGATGATGTACGTGGCGCAGCTGAGTGTGAGTGAAGCACGGGCGATCCTGCCCGAGGTGCTCGACCGGGTCGAACGGGGCGAGGAGATCACGATCACTCGGCATGGCCGTCCGGCTGCAGTCTTGCTGCGACCGGATGCTGTGCGGGCTCGACGCGCCGAGCAGGTCATCGGGCGGTCGCGGGAGGTGGCGGAGCTGGTGTCGGTGGCTCGGGGTCGACCGCTTCCCGATGCGGCGCTGAGCGAGGAGCGCGCCCGAGAGTGGGTGGACGCGGTGCGCGCCGATCGCGATCGCTGATGGACGCGTTCGACGCCGATGTGTTGATCTATGCCGGTGTGGCGGGGCATCCGTTGGGCCGACGCGTTCGGGCGCTGTTCCCGGTCGAGCCGGGGGCGACGGCGGGTGTCGGTTCGGTGCTGTTGCTGCCGGAAGTGTTGGCGAAGCCGATGCGGCACGGGTCGACGGCGGAGGTGGCCGCGCTGGCAGGCCTGTTGGGGCGGTTGGAGCTACGCAGCGTGGATCCGGTGACGGCCGAGGTGGCGACCACGCTGGCGAGCGGGTATCGCCTCCGGGCGGCGGATGCGGTGCATCTGGCCACGGCGGTCGTCGTCGGTGCGAATCGGTTCATCACGAACAACCGTCGTGACTTTCCCGTGTCGATCTCTGAGATCGAGGTGACCTATCCAGAGGATCTGGGCGAACCGTAAGTCACGATGGCAGGTCCCGGCCAGACTGTGGCGCGTGCCGCTGAGCGCAGGATCGCCCCGGTCGCCGGGCCGGCGTCGTGGATGGCCGACTTGGCCTCCCGCAGGGCGGTCTCGGATCCGTCCCACCGCCACCGGTAGGCATCGGCGAGTAGATGCGCCGGGTGGGTGGTGTGGTCGAGCAGATCGGTGACCAGGCAGAACAGCTCGGGCGTGGTCTGTCCGTCCAGGGTGACGTAGTACTCGACCACCCGCATGGTCAGGGTGGTCCCGCCGCCGGACAGGAGGGCCAGGTAGGACCCGTCCTCGGCGAACCCGCCGATACGGGGCAGCCGGATGTCGGACTTGACGCGGATCAGGACGTGGCTGCCGGTGGCAAGCATCGCCTTGATCCGCGCCACCCCGGGGAAGTTCCGGTCCATGATCCACAACCGGTCGGGGCCGAACACGTCGGGCTGCTCGGCCAGGGCCCGGTCCAGCAGCGCCTGCTCGGCCTCGGCCTTGTCCCCACCGGCCGGGCCGGTCACCACGGCCAGGGTGGCGCGGGTGAGCGCGTCGGAGATGTGCAAGTGGCGGATCTGCGGGTAGCCGGTCTCGGCCGCCCCGGCGGTGCCGAACACGGCCCGGTTGGCCGCCGTGTCGGGCATCCGGGTCACGGTGCCGTCGATGGAGCCCAGCCGCAGCCCGCCGCCCACCTCCACCGCGAACAGCCCATCGGGGCGGTGCTCGGCCACGACCGCGGCCAGCAACTCCCGCTGCAGCTCCTGCAGCGGTGCCGGGCCGATCGCGGTCCGCCAGGTGGACAGCACCGTGCCCGAGGGCACCGTGTGCGCCCGCTGCCACGGCACCTCGACCAGCTCTCCCAGTAGCGTGGTGAGCACCTCGCGGGCGTCGGCGTCGGGCATCAAGGTCATCAGCAGCACCGCCCGGATCGTGAACGCCACGCTCATCTCCCGCCGCGCCACGGCCTTGATCTTCCCGGTCGGGTGGACCCCCGCGGCGATCCGCTCGATCGTCCCCGGCCCGCAGCGGCGGTCCAGTTCCTGCTCCGCGGCCCCGAGCCGGGCGTGATCACACGGGCGGCCCTCGGCTTGGACCCGCCCATCCCGGCGCAGCAGGGCCGGCGCCACCACCACAACCTTGCACCAGGCCACCAGATCGCCCGCCGTGATCCGTGAAGGCCCCGCGACCACCAGCGCCGATCGGCCTTCACCGCCCGAATCCGCCCGCACGGGCCAGGCCAGCGCCGAGACCGGGACGGCCACCATCACCGCCGCCTGATCTACACCGGGAATCTCCACACCGGGGATCGCGGGCCAGGACGAGACCGGGTAGAAAGACACGCGGAGGCTCCAGGGACGAAGATCGGCTTCATACACCTGATCTTCTACCGGGAGCCTCCACCCATCCCGGCACGCCACGCCGAACACGCCCCGATCACATCGAACCACCCACACCAGAGGTCGCCCGGCTGTCGCAGGAGGGCCTGCCGATCGACCTCACTCAACGTGACCGCGGCGAGCAGCCCCCAGACAGAGGCCGAAACCACTCATCTCCCTGGCATTGCGCGTGCCGCCGGTGTGTTCAGGCCCAGAGTGAGGGATTCAACTCGCCGTTCACGGCTTTGAACTCCGCGGTGCTCAGGTCTACTCCCCGATTTGGCGCGAACATGATCGAGAATATCAGTCGCGCGCCCAGCTCGTGTCGAGGATCGCTCAGAGCTTCGCGAAGCTCTGAGCTACTGGTCTTTGGTTCGGGCAGAGCGATTCCCAGGTGTTCCCGCACTAGGCTCAGCTCCGCTGAGACCTTCTTGCCATGCATGTTGCCGTGGATGCCTGCGCAGATTCGGAGCAATGCTCTCCCAGCCGCGCTGGCGGCCGGATACCGACCGCCGTCCGGTGTGCTGAAGGGTACCGTCTGGCGGTGATCACGCCCTACCGTGATCAGACAAGCGTGTTGCAGAAGAGCGTCCGCTACCGCTTCGGAACGGACTTCGACGGGTTCGCCGACACCGTGCACCGGTTTCAGGGCAGCCAGGGGGCGATTGTCGTCGTCGGCACCGTTGCGTCGCGAGGCCCCGATCACGGAGGCGGTTGTCCGTCCACCGCATGGGGTTCCACCAGCAAACCCTGCCGTTCGTAGCGCTTGCGCGTCCGGCTGAAGCGGACCACGACCGCGGTCAGGGTGCTTGCCCGATGTGCCCGACGAGTGCGCTGCGCGTCGCCTGCCGGGAGGAAGACCAGGTGGTCGAGCTGGACGCAGCGCAGGCAGTGCGGCTCGTCGTCCTGCATGAGGAGCAGGCCCGTGCCGGTCAGGGAGCAACCGGCGCACGTCCACTCGCGGAGCGGATCGATGACGACCAGGTCCGGCGGCTGGTTCGCGGCAGCGCGCAGCCGCTCCGCCTTGCGGGCTGAGAGGTCGGGGGAGACCCAGTGCGTGCGGTAGGCCCGTTCGATGTCCGGATGGCCACTGACGCTGAACCGCAGCACGCGCCGATCCCGGGTGCGGGCTAGGTACGCGGTCTCGCTGGACGATAGCCCGCGCCGGCAGGCCCAGGTCTGCAGCGTGCGCATCGCGGTCGACCGCTTGCCGAGGCCTGCCTGGACCATCTGCTCCAGGCTCTCGATCCGACCCTGGCGCCACAGGTCAAGATGCGTCGGGGCGAGCCAGCCGAGGCGCAGCAGCACGTCGACCGGGCTGACGTAGCTCTGCTCGGCCAGCGTGGCCTCGGCGGCGCGGATGACGCGTTCTTCCAGGCTGGAGCTCGCCATCGCACTTCCTCGTCGAACGTCTGGAACCCGCCGTCGGTGGCACCGGCGATGGGAGCAGCATAGGCGGGCGTGGAGACGGGACAGATGGACGAGCGTGCGGCGAGCAGGACGAGCAGGCCACGTCGGCCGCCGGTGCCCGACGACGAGCTGTTTCGCTTCCTGTCCGGCCAGGACGGCATGTGGCTGGCCGGTGAGCTGCTGCGCGCGGCGGCCGCCGACCCGGTGCTGCGTGCCCGGCTCGACGTCGCGGCGGGCGCCGACGCCGACCGGGCCCTCGACGAGCGCCTCTTGCGGGCTCGGCTGGAGCGGGCGATCGAGATCACCGACTTCGTCGGCTACCGGGAGGCGTACTCCTACGCCCAGGCAGTCGGGGAGGAGCTCGAGCAGCTGCTCGGGTTGATCGAGCAGGGCTTCCCCGACGCGGCCATGCGGTTGACCGAGCATGCCCTGCGGTTGCTGCGATGCCGCCGGGCTGATCGACGACTCGGACGGCGAGCTGGGCGCGGTGCTGAGCCAGGCCGCAGAGGTCCGCCTCGCGGCGTGCGCGGCGGGCGATCCCGATCCCGTCCGGCTTGCCGAGTTCCTGGTGGACTCCGCACTGCACGGTGACCAGGAGGTGTTCCTGGAGGCGCTGTCGGAGTACGCGGACGTGCTGGGCCCGGACGGCATGGCCCGGTATCGGGAGCTGGTCGAAGCGGCCTGGCGCGACCTGCAACCCAAGTCGACGACCGGGTACCAGCCCGGTCGCTTCGCCGTCACGCACCTCATGGAGCGGCTCGCCGACCACGAGGGCGGCGCCGACGCCCTCATCGCGGTCATGGCTCGGGATGCGACCAGCGGCTACGACGTGCTGCGGATTGCACAGCGGCTGTGCGCCGACGGACGCGACGACGAGGCGTTGGAGTGGCTGGACCGGGGCATGGTGGAGTTCGCGCCGGACAGCCGGTTGCGTTCGCTGGCCGCCGAGTGCCACCTGCGGGCCGGTCGCCGGTCGGCGGCCGAGGAGCTGCTGTGGCAGAACTTCGCGGCCCGGCCGGGGTTGACGACGTACATCGCGTTGCACGATGCGGCTGGCGAGAACTTCGCGGCCTGGCGGCCTCGGGCGCTGGCGGTGCTCGGTCAGGCAGTAGCGGTGACCGCCCGGTTCTCTGCTCGGTCGTTCCGGCAGGCGTCGGGCCGCTCGGACCTGGTCGAGGTGTTGCTGTGGGAGGACGACGTCGAGGCGGCGTGGCAGGCGGCGGTCGCAGGCGGTTGCCGAGATGAGCTATGGCTGCGGCTGGCCCGCGCCCGCGCCGCCGCCCATCCTGCGGACGCGATCCCGATCCTGACGGCGGCCGCGGAGCAGCACATCAGCCACAAGAACCGCGCCGCCTACGAGGAGGCGGCGCGGCTGCTCGTGGAGGCCGGGACGCTGTTCGTCCGCTGCGACCGGAGCGGGGACTTCCGGTCGTACCTGGGCGGACTGCGCGCCGCCCACCGTCCCAAGCGGGCCCTTCGAGAGGAGCTGGACCGGGCCAAGCTGCCTTGAGGTGATCAACAGGAGCGGGCAGTCGGCCGCGTCGTCAGTGTTGGTCATCGGCACGGTTGTGCTTTTCGATCTGTCGATTCCTGCCGTTGATCATGCGTAGGTCCCGGGTTGCTCGCTGGGCGGCCCGGTTCGTGGGTGTCGACGGGGCGCCTCGAAGATGGAGGCCGTGGACGAGCGACGGTCTTCGTGCTGAGGCGGGCGCTGACGGCGTTTGCGGCCGCGACGCCGGGGCTCGTGTTGTCGGTGCTGGGCCTGTTCCATCCGGCCCAGCTGAACCCGGGCACTGCCGCGGCCTGGTGGCACTTGCACATCGTGCTGCTGCCGGTATTTCCGCTCCTGGGCGTGGCGCTCGTGTTCCTGCTGCGCGGCGAGCAGGGGCCGCTGCCGTGGCTGGCCCGCATCGCCGCCTACGTCTATGCCGCCTTCTACACCGGCCTCGACACGCTGGCGGGCATCGGCGCGGGGCTCGCCGTGGCTGCCGAGCCTGCCGGCAGCCCGGTGGCGCTTGACCTGATCGGCGTCGGTGATCAGCTCGCGGTGGTCGGGGTGACGGGGTTCTTGTGCGCCGTGCTCGCGACGGTCACGATTCTTGTCCGACGCGACCGGCTTGGGGCGGTTCCGGGTTCGACCCTGCTCGTTGCCGCGGCGCTCGTGTTCCTGCATTCGCACATCTACTGGCCGATGGGTGGGCTGGCGATGCTCGCGGCCGGTGTCGGCTGCGGGCTTCTGGAATGGCGGCCCGGCCAGCCCGCCTAGGTTGGTCGGCGAAGGGGTGTGTACGCCGGTCGCGCGACTCTGCGCGGTCTCGGTGAACGGGCTGGTGTCACGACGGGTCCGCGCCCGGGATCAGGCCAGCAGCGCGCGGATGTCCTCCGCTCCCAGGCGCCCGTCGAACGGGTCGCCGGTGTCGAGTACGCCTGCCACCAGCTCGGCCTTGCGCGCTGCGAGTGCGAGCACCTTCTCCTCGATGGTGTCCGTGGCGATCAGGCGATAGACGTGCACGGTGCGGGTCTGCCCGATCCGGTGGGCGCGGTCGATCGCCTGCGCCTCGACGGCAGGGTTCCACCACGGGTCGAGCAGGAAGACGTAGTCGGCCTCGGCCAGGTTCAGGCCAGACCCGCCTGCCTTGAGGCTGATCAGGAACACCGGGGCCGCACCGTCGCGGAAGCCCTGCACGACCGCGCCGCGGTTGCGGGTCGCGCCGTCGAGGTAGGTGTGCTCGATCCCGGTCGCGTGCAGGGCGTCGCGGACCAGCGAGAGGTAGCCGGTGAACTGGCTGAATACCAGCGCGCGATGCCCGCTGGCCACGACCTCGGCGAGATGTTCGATCAGCGCGTCGACCTTTGCGCTACCTGCGTCTGCCTGGCTGTCGTCGACGAGCCCGGGATGCAGAGCGAGGCGGCGCAAGAGCGTCAGCGACCGCAGGATGGTGAACCGGTTGCGGTCCACGTCATCGATCAGCCCGAGCACCTTCTGCCGCTCGCGCTGCAGGTGCCGCTGGTAGGTCCGGCGGTGTTTGGCGTCGAGCTCGACGGCGAGCACCTGCTGTTGCTTTGCGGGCAGGTCAACCGCCACCTGATCCTTGGAGCGGCGGGTCACGAGGGGGCGTATCCGGCGGCGCAGCGTGGCCAGACGCTCGGCATCACCCTCCTTCTCGATCGGCAGCGCGAAGTGCTCGCGGAACCGGGTGGGGTGGGGGAACAGGCCCGGCGCCGTGATCGACAGCAGCGCCCACAGCTCCATCAGGTCGTTCTCCATCGGCGTGCCGGTGATCGCCAACTTGAACGGCGCCTGCACGCGTCGGGCACTCTGGTACACCTTCGACCGGTGGTTCTTGGCGTGCTGGGCCTCATCGAGCACGAGGCCCGACCAGCGGTGCCCGGCGTGTGCGTCGGCGTCCAGGCGCAGCAGCGTGTAAGTGGTGAGTACAAGGTCCGCACCCGCGGTGGCGGTGGCCAGGTCCTCGCCGCGGCGCCGCAGCGTGTCGCCGAGCGTGACGACCCGCAAGTCGGGAGCGAACCTTGCGGCTTCGGCCGCCCAGTTGGGCAGCACACTGGTCGGTGCGACCACCAAGAACGGCGGACCGTCCGAATCGGTGGACCGGGCGTGGCACAGCAGCGCCAGTGCTTGCACGGTCTTGCCGAGGCCCATGTCGTCGGCGAGGATCCCGCCGAGCCGGGCCTCCCACAGAAACTGCAGCCACGCCAGCCCCTCGCGCTGGTAGGGCCGCAGGTCCGCGCGCAGGCCTGCGGGTACGTCCGGGTCCGGCAGTGCGGTGGTGGACAGCAGCCCCCGCACCTGCTCCCGCCACGCCGCGGCCTGCCGCTCCACAACGCCCAACGCGGCCAGCTCCTCCCACAGCCCGGCCTGGAAGCGGCTGATCCGCAGACCGGCCGATGGCGTGTCCTGGAGCGCCCGCGCCTCCTCGATGAGCTGGCGCAACGTCCGCAGCTCCGGCTTGTCGAGGGAGAAGTAGGTGCCGTCGGCAAGCAGCAGGTGCGGCTCGCCGAGCGCGAGCGCCTGGAACAGCTCCCCGAACGGCACGGCTCGCCCGTCGACCCGGACCTCAACGCCGAGGTCGAACCAGTCGGTGCCGCCGTCGACCTGGTCGGTCGACACCGCGATCCGTAGCGAGTCGCCTGCGTCCCGGTAGTCGAGCGGGCGGCCGTCGTACTCAACGCGCACCCCGGACGTGTCGGCCAGCAGCGGGAGCACCTCAGTGGTGAACCGCATCGTCTGCAGCCCACCCAAGTGGGCCCGCGGGACCAGCTCGCCGTCCGCCCGCAGCCCGACGGATTCGAGCGGCGCGTCCAGGGCGGCCAGCGCCGCCCGCTCGGCAGCCGGGTCGCGGTGCCCATCGCGGGTCGGCGCGAGTGGGCTACGCAACGCCCGACCGCCGACCTGGTAGTGCCACTCCCAGGCCAGGTCGAGCGCGTGGCCAGGCCCATAAGCGGCCTGCAGGGCCAGAATGGGCGCCGAGATGGGCGGCGGGCTCCATGCACCGTCCGATGACTCGACGGTGGCGAGCGCCCGCAGCCGCGGGTAGATCTCCGCGTCGAACCGCGCCCGGCCGGCCGCAGGCACGAGCAGCTGTCGACCAGCCAGCGCCAACTGCTGCAGCGCAGCAGGCGCAGGCGCCGCCAGCCGAGCCAACCCAAGCCGCCACAGCCTCGGCTCACACGTGGCAACCTGGGCCGACGAGACCCACACCACGCCGTGGCCGTCGGCCCCCACGAACCGGACGGGCACCGGATCGGCAGGCACCTCGCCCCGGGCCGGTTCCAGCAGCAGGCGGGGCGCGACCACGAGGGGGTCACCGCCGGTGACGTCCAGCGCCACCCGCGCCGTGGCGTGGTGCGCGACATCACCCAGCGCCTTGTGGGCGTGCACGATCCGTAGGCCGAGCTCCGCGGCCTCGTCCAGCAGCGACCACAGGTGCCTGCTGTCGATCTCGGCGAGATCGATGACCTTCTCCTCGCCGTATCCCGCATACCTCGGCGCGCGCCCACGCGTGGTGTAGAGGGCGTGCAGCTCATGGAGCAGCCGCACGTGCGCAGGTCGGAACTCGCCCACCTGCCACGGGTGCGCGAGCTTCGACCAGCTCAACCCACCCGCGACCCATCCGCCGCGACCGGGACGCACGAGCCGCGCGGCGAGCCGCGGCGCCGTCACGCCGGGCGCGGCGCCCGGGCGCGGCGGCGGTACGGGCCGCTGCTGCAGGCTGATCTCCAGGGCGATTGCGGTGCGCTCCTCGCCCGTCGCCGCCCGGCGGCCGTCCTCCAGGAGCGCATCGAACGCGTCGGTCCAGTTCTGCGGCGCCGGTCGGGTGGCGGCGCGCCGCTGCGACCCCCCGGCGACGGTCAGCGCGACCGCGGCGACGTGCTTGCAGTTCTCGCCGAGTGGACAGCCGCAGATTCCGCCGGTGACCAGCAGCCTGCCCCGAGGACCATCGACGAGGTCGATCTCGACCTCGTACACCTGGCCGTTGCTTCCGCGCACCAGGCCGCTCAGGACACGCCCGTCCTCGAACAACTCCGTGTGCAGCACCCGCCGCTGCCGGACGTACTCCTGCCCCCGCGCGTACGCGGCGACGCTCAGGACGTCCCGAAGCGGGCCCGGATCGATCCCGTCAAGCAGGACAAGCTGCACCGAACGCACCTCCACGACACCAGCTCGCCGTCACCGTAGCGACCCGATCGGGTGGTGGACGCGGCGGCACGCCGGGATCGGCACGGGTGGTGTTCGTCGGGCTCACACGCCCGGCCCATACAGCCCGAAGCGGAGGTCGAGATCACCGGGATCCCACGTGTTCGTGAGCTGGGACCGGCGTCCCATCGCAGAGACACGGTCGATCAACTGGTTGCCCAGCTTCAGTTGGCCGGGTTCCCAGCGCTTCAGCGCGTCCGGGATGTCGCTGCCTGCTGCGCCGAGGTGCTCGAAGAGCGTCCAGGCGTCGGCGGCGGCCTTGGCGGTGCCTGCTGCGGCATGCGGGCGAGCTGCGAAGGCCGCGTCGCCGATGATCGCGACCCGGCCCTGGGCCATGCCCGGGATACGGGTGTCGAAGACGACCTGTAGATACGGCTGCGCGGTCCGGGTGATCACCTCGGCGACGGCCGGGGCGAGCTGCGTTTCCGCGGCCTTCTTCATCTCCTCGACGTAGCGCTGTTGGACCCCGCCCGGGGGGATCGAGACCGGGCACTCGAAGCCGCGCACGTCGGTGGTGAGCTCCTGCAGCTCCGGGCCTGCGGCGACGTTGCGGTACCAGACGAAGTTGAACAGCCGCCTGCCCGGTTCCAGCTCGCCGTCCATCCCCGGGATCGGGTAGATCAGCGCGTGGGTGCGGTCGCCGACGGTGTAGACGAGCGCGTCGGTCAGGAGGTCATAGGTCGGCCGCGGTACATGATCCTCGCGGAGGGTCCCACGCCACCCGACGTAGCCGGAGTACTGCCGCTCCAGGTCGGGGAACAGTCGCCTCCGTCCGGTCGAGGAGATGCCGTCGGCGAAGACGACGAGGTCGGCCCGCTCGACGCGGCCGGTGACGAACCTCAGCTCGACGTGGTGAGCATGCTGCGTGAGCCCCGCGCAGAACTCGCCGAGGTGGTAGTGCTCGCGACCGAAGTCGCCGAGCAGCGCCCGGTAGACCGTGCCCCACGACGTGTACCGCCACTCGGCTGGTTCCTCGTACTCGACGGAGTTGTCCCGGCCCAGGTAGCGCAGCACGCTGCTGTGCGTGCTGAGGTCCTCGATCCGGCGGCTGCTGCGCCCGTCGAACCACTTCATGGTGATCGGCTGCAGGACGATGCCGCCACCGCGGTGGTCGAGTTGCTCGGGTGTGCGTTCGAAGACATCGACGGTGAACCCGAGCTCGCGCAGGAGCAACGCGCTGGTGAGCCCGCCGATCGATCCGCCGACCACCGCCGCGCGGACGCCTTCGTAGCGGTGCACGGCCGGTCAGGTCTGAAGGTCCGCGACCGCGTCGGCGAGACCGGCCAACTCGTCCTGCCAGGCCGCCGGGTCGTTCGGACGTCCGGATGACGGCGGCCGGAGGACGAACTTCGACATCCCGACGGCGATGAACTGCTCCAGCAGGTCGCGCACTGCCGGAGTAGCCGACCGGGATCAGAACGCCGGGATCCACGGATCGGTTGCGGGCGGCGGCCGCGGCGAGTTGCCGATCGTCGGGCTGCTGGTGGGCATAGCCGATGCTGACGCCGAAGTGCTCGGGGTCGACGCGGCGATCGACCGCGGCGGCGGCCTCGTCGATCGTCGTCTTCGCGGTGGCGGCTTGAGCGGGCGAGCAGAAGGAGCCGAGCCAGCCGTCGGCCAGCCGCCCGCAGCGGACCAGCGACGGGACGGCAAGTCCGCCGAGCCACATTTCGAGCGGGTCCTGAACCGGTCGGACGGCGAGGGTGATGCCCTCGACCGGCTCCCCGGCCCACCAACGCCGCAGCCGGGGCAGGGCCTGCTCGATGACGGCGGCCCGCTCCTGGGTCGGAACGCCGATGGCGTCGCGTTCGGGCCCATGGCCGAGTCCCGGGACGAAGGTGAGCAGAAGTCGTCCGCGCGTGAACACGTCCAGGCTGGCGAGGGACTTGGCCAGCCGAAGTTGGTGGCGACCCGGCAGCAGCAAGGTCGTGCCGAGCTTGAGGGATGGGTCGAGCTGTGCCGCGGTGGCGAGCGCGACCAGCGGGTCCGGGCCCGGCCCGGTGAGGACATCGGAGATCCACAGCGAGTCGAATCCCAATGGCCCCAACGCGCTCACCACGGCCGCGAACGTGTCCGCGTCCAGGGCGGCGGTGCCGAGCCCGACGGCGATGCGAATCTTCACCTGCTCCGTCCCGATGGCCTGGGGCCTCGCGCATCCCCGTGGGCAATGCCGTAGCGGCCGCGATGGAAGAGTAGCGGTGACTGATCGGGATCTGCGTCGAGTTCGAGGACGCGGCCGACGGCGATCGTGTGGTCGCCGCCGTCGTACTCGCCGACGAGAACGCACTCGATCCAGGCGCAGACGTCGTCGAGCACCGGTGCACCCGTCGCGTCGCCGGACCGCCAGGACACCCCCGCGAACTTGTCCGTGCCCGACCGGGCGAAGCCGTCGCTCGTTGTCCGCTGCTGGGCGGCGAGGACGTTGATGCAGAACCGCCCGACATCACGGATCTTCGGCCAGGTCGTGGAGGTGCGGGCGGGCGAGAAGCTGACGAGCGGTGGGTCGAGGGAAAGCGACGTGAACGTCTGGCAGGTGAACCCGAGCGGTGCGCCGTCCGCCGCGATCGCCGTGATGACGACCACGCCGGACGCGAAGTGGCCCATGGTGTGCCGCAGCCGCGCGGACGGGACCGGAAGCGGATCACGCAAGGGGCGTGGCACAGCAGGCACCTCCTCCGTCAGCCTTGCGGGAGCGGGCTGGCCGAGACGTCGACGACGATCCGCCCGAACACGTCGTTCTCCTGCATCGCCCGGTAGGCCGCGGCGACGTCGCGGAGGGGGTAGCGCGCCCCGATGACCGGCTCGACCCGGTGCTGTGCGACGAGGTCCAGCGTTGCGATGATCTCCGCGCGGCTCGCGTAACGGGAGCCGGTGATCGTGACCTCGTCGAGCACGAGGGGGCGCGGGTCGAGATCGATCGCGGAGCCCGCCTGGAAGCCGACGACGATCACGGTCCCGGCCCGTCCGACCAGCCCGACCGCCGCGGTCAGGGTCGACGACG
Organism: uncultured Actinomycetota bacterium; assembly: GCA_963739465.1. GTDB lineage: Bacteria > Actinomycetota > Actinomycetes > Mycobacteriales > Pseudonocardiaceae > Pseudonocardia. The sequence continues at coordinate 139,811 of CAVUAS010000033.1, read as the reverse complement.
AGGCGACGGTGTCGACGCAGACGTCGACCGGCCACGACATGTCGGCGCGGAGCCGGGCGCCCCAGTCCTGGTCGTCGCCGGGGCTCCAGACCACGTCGCAGCCCATGGCGGCGAGCAGGCTGAGCTTCTTCGGCTCGCGTTCGATCGCGACGACGCGGGCCCCGAATGCGCGGGCGACGGCGACCGTGTGCACACCGACGCCGCCCCCGGCGCCGATCACGGCGACCGTCCGGCCCGGCAGCACCGCGGCGCGGGTGGTGAGCGCGTGGTACGGCGTGGCGATGGCGTCGGCGGCGATCGCGGCCTCGGCGAGCCCCACCCCGTCGGGCACCCGGACGAGCCCGTGCGCGGGCAGCACGACCTGTTCGGCGAGCCCACCGTCGACATGCACGCCGACGAACCCGCCCCAGTTCTCGCAGAGGGTCTCGCGCCCGCCTGCGCACCAGCGGCACCGGCCGCAGGTCAGGTAGAACGACGTGGTCACGCGGTCGCCGTCGGACCATCCGGTGACGCCCGCCCCGACCTCGGCGACGACGCCGCCGATCTCGTGACCGACGACCCGCGGCGTCGAGCCGCCGAGCGCGCCGGTGCGGGCCCGTTCCAGCGTGAGACCCACCCCGCAGGCCACGACGTCGATGAGCACCTCACCCGCACCGGGCTTCGCGGGCTCGACGTCGGCGAGCCGCACCTGCGCAGCGAACGCGTCGAGCACCGCGGCCTGCATCACCAGTCCCACATGCGGTCGAGCTGCTCGTCGGAACGCGCCGCGAGGTCCGCGGCGATCTTCTTGCGCATGATCGTGTTCGTGCCGTCGGAGTGCAGGAAGATCGTCGCGTCGCGCAGCAGCTTCTCCATGCCGACCTCGCGCATCACCCCGGAGCCGCCGAAGATCTCCAGCGCGTGCCGGGTCACCTCGAACGCCGTCTCCGACGCCACCAGCTTGGGCGCCGCGGCCATCTTCGGGTCGAACGGGTCGGCGTGGTCGGCCGCCCACGCGGCCCGGTAGACGTAGGTGCGCGCCGCCTCCAGCTGCGCCCACAGATCGCCGAGCTCGGCGGCGATCACGCTGTGCTGCATGATCGGCCTGCCGCCCTGCACACGGACCTTCGCCCGCTTGATCGCGCGGGTCAGCGCGGTGCGCGCGACGCCGATCGTGCAGATCGCGGCGTAGGCGTTGGAGCCACGCAGCAGCCGTGCGACATCGGACAGGATGGAGTTCTCCGTGCCGAGCAGGTCCTCCTCCGGCACGAACGCGTCCTCGTAGAAGATCTCGGAGTTGTTGGCCAGCCGCTCGCCCATCTTGTCGTGCACCACGCCGAACCGGACGCCGTCGTGGTCGGACGGGACGATGAAGGCGCTGCACCCGTCCTTCACCGGGACGTGCGGGTCGGTGCGCATGAGCGCGAGGATGATGTCGCTGCGGTTGGAGTTGGAGATGTAGTGCTTCTGCCCGCGCAGCACCCAGCCGCCGTCGACCTTCGTTGCGGTGCTCTGCATGCCGCCGTCGACGCCCGCGTAGGTCAGCACGTTGTCCGAGCCGTAGTCGGGCTCGGTGAACGAGGCGGCCATGAGCCCGCGCGGGTTCTTGGCGAGCCGCGGCAGCCACCGCTGCCGCTGGTCCGGGGTGCCCAGCTCCATGAGCAACTGCGCGAACTTCCAGGTCTGTGCGAGCACCACCGCGATGCCCATGTCGGCGGCGGCGATCTCCTCGAGCATCACGGCGTTGGTCAGGAAGTCGGTGCCGCCACCGCCGTACTCGGCGGGCAGCGGTGCGAGCCGGAGTCCGCGCTCGTCGGCCGCCTCGACGATCTCCCACGAGAATGCCTCGGCCGGGTCCACCTGCGCGTCGAGCTCCGCCGCCCGCGGTGCGACCTCCTCCGCCGCGAACGCCCGCGCCCGCTCCCGCCAGGCCCGCTGCTCCTCCGTGAGCCGGTAGTCCATCGCCGCTCTACTTCACGGCGACCGGGTTGAGCGGCGTGCCGCAGGCCCCGGTGATCGGCAGGGCGGTGGCCGACAGCAGGAACTCGTAGACGCCGTCGGCGGCACAGTCGGCCGCGATCCCCTCGAGGTCCCACACCTCGCCGAACGGCATGCCCATGTGGATCAGGATGCAGTCGCCGGACCGGATCTCCACGCCCTGCGCGGCGGCGGTGCCGTCGAGCTCCTCCGGCCCGATCGCGAAGCCGGGTTCGAGGGCGTCGACGCCCTTGTACGCCTTCACCTGCTCGGGTCCGACGAAGTTCAACGTGCCGAGCTGGTCGTCGGCGCCCCAACGGCCCCAGTTGGAGAACTGCGCGATGTAGGCCCGGATGAGGTCTTCGCCGCCGAACCCGGCGCCCGTCTCCGGGGCGGGGCGGTGGGTCGTGGTCATCGCGCCCTACCCGCCGTAGGTGGACGTGATCTCATCGAGCGCGGGCTTGACGTGCGTCATGAAGCTCTCGATGTTCTCGATCACGCTCTCGGCGGGCTGCTGGGCGTAGTGGTAGATGAGCACGACGTACTCGGCAGGCAGCCTGCGCCACTGCTCGACGTACTGGTCGCGCACCTCCTCCGGCGAGCCGATCACCCAGAGCCCGCTGTTCAGCACCGAGTCGACCGGCTTCTCGGGGTCGAACATCATCGGCGTGGTGCCGCCGTAGAGGTCGCGGAAGACGTCCACGTCCCACGCTTCGACGTTGCTCCGCGCCTGCTCCATCGTCGGCGCGATGTTGCCCCACCGCACGAGCGCCTGGTTCTGCCCCAACGCGTACTCGCGGCCCGCGGTCCGTGCGGCGTCGACGTAGGCCTGGCCGTACTCCGCGGCTCGATCGATCTTGGAGAAGTAGGTCGGGATGAACCCGCGCGGCCCGCAGTACTCGATCGTCTCGCGGCTGGCGTTGCTGGAGACGAAGATCGGCGGATGCTCGCGGGAGAGCGGGGCGGGGACGACGCTGACCCGGCGGATCTTGTTCTGCTCGTCCATCTCTCCGGGCGCGCCGATCTCACGGGTCGCGGTCATCGTCCAGTCGATGCCCTCGTCGTAGGGGTACGGGATCTGCCACCGGCCCTTCGACTCGATGCTGTCGTTGTCCCAGGCCTTGAGGACGAGGTCGACCTGCTCCTCGAAGACCTCACGGTTGATCTTGTCGTCCGCGAAGCGCTTCTGCCGCTCGGCGTCGGTGAGCAGGGCCATCTTCTCCGCGGGCGAGCCCGAGGGGGACAGGGTCGCGCGGCCGCCGAGGTGTTGGCCGAGGATGTTCGTCCAGCGCGACTGGTACCCGCGGGCGAAGCCGACGAAGGTCCGGCCGCCCGCGAGGTGGGAGAGGATCGCGGTCTCCTCGGCCACCCGGATCGGGTTCTGCGCGCTCATGACGTAGCCGAGCTGGCCGACCCGGACGTTCTGGGTGATCGCCGCCCAGTACGCGTCCAGCACGCCGGGGTTGGGCCCGACCTCGTAGCCCTCGGAGTGGAAGTGGTGCTCGACCGTCGCCATGCCCCAGACGCCGAGACGGTCGGCCGCGCGGACGATGTCGTGCCAGCCGCCGAGCAGCTTCTGGTAGCGCTCCCGGTTGCGGCCCATCGGCCGCTGCTGTTCGCGCTCCTCCCGCGTGGCGGGGATGACCGGGTAGAGCTGCACAAGGACCTTGACCACGGCGGGCTCCTCGTTGGGCGCGGGCGGACACCTGTTGCGTCGGGCGAGGATAGGAGCGTGCCGTCGGCCGTTCCATGGGTTGGGCGGCAACCTGCCACCGTGGGCATTGTGGCCGACCACAGCCTTCGGCCCGGAAATCCGACTTAGACTTCCCTCGCCACGCACCAGTGGGGGTGGGTCGGATGAGCGCTTTGACCAAGGACCAGGCTGCGGCCGCCCACGGCGTGCGCGCGTGGCTGGATGCCGCCGCGGAGCTGGCCAGAGCGGTCAACCGCGGCCTCGGCCCCGCCGAGGTCGGCAGCCTCGTGGCGGGCACCGTCGTCCACCTCACCGGCTACGACTTCTGCTCGGTGCTGCTGCCCGACGAGTCCGGCCGTTTCCTGGTGATCGTCGGCTCGTACGGGCTCTCGGCCGAGTACGTGACACGGGTCAACGCCGAGCGGCCCCCGCGGATCACGGCGGGGGCCACCGCCGAAGGTCCGTCCAGCCGCGCCTACCGGTCGCAACGCCCGGTCGTGCTGGTCGACATCTGCGCCGACCCGACGTGCATCGAGTGGGAGGCGGCTGCGGTCAGCGAGGGTTACCGGGCGATCCTGGCGCTCCCGCTGGCGGGTGTCGGCGGCGTCCTCGGCGTGGTCAGCTGCTACTGCCGCGATCCCCGTGAGTTCACCGCCGACGAGGTGATGCTCATGGAGACCTTCGCCAACCAGGCCGCGCTCACCATGGAGGCCGCGTTGCGCCGCGAGCGCGGCCGGGCCGAGAACGCGCGACTGCGTGCCCGCGTGGCCGCCCTGGAGGAGGACCACCGCGTGGAGCAGCGCGCCGAGACCGTGCACGGCGCCCTGCTGCGCCTGTTGTTGGCGGGGGAGCCGCTCGCGCGGGTGACCGACCACCTCGCCCGCGAACTGGCCGCGGACGTGCTCGTCGAGGACGCGGCAGGCAACCCGTTCGCCGCCTCCGCGCCGCGGTCCGTTACCGCGCCCTCCGCGAGCGGCGGCGTCGCGCCGAGAACCTGGACGGGCGAGGAGTACCGCGCGGTGGCCGTCGACGACGACACCGGGCTGGTGGCGCCGATCGTGCTCGCGGGCGAGCTCGCCGGTCGGGTCTGGGCCCTCGACATCCGCAATCCCGGCGCCGCGTGGCAGCGTCGCGTGCTCGAACGCGGAGCCAGCGTCGTGGCGCTCGCCGTCTCGAAGCTGCGCACCGCCCAAGAGGTGGAGTGGCGGCTCTCCCGGGAGTTCCTCGACGACCTGCTCGGCGGCGGAGCGGTCGATCCGACGGCCATCGTCGCGCGGGCCCGCCAGCTCGGCGTGGACCTGGCCGTGCCGCACACCCTGCTCGTGATCCGGCCCGATCCGCCCGACACCGAGGCCGGTCGGCAACACCGCTCGCTGCTCACCCAGGTGCAGCACGTCCTCAACGCCACGGCGTCGGAGACGCTCGTGGCCGCCCGCGGAGGGGACGTGCTCGTGCTCTGGCCCGCCCAACCGGGTCTCCCCGACGCCACCGAGATCGCCGAACGTCTGCGTGGCCACTGCACCTCCTGCAGCCCGGGGACGGTGTCGGTCGGGCTGGGCCGGGCCTGCCCCACCGTCGCCGAGTACGCCGACGCGTACCGCCTCGCCGCGGGAGCGCTCAACCTCACGCAGCGCGCAGGCAGCACCGACCGCGTCGTGGCGCTGGGTGACCTCGGGATCTACCGGCTGCTGCTCCAGGTGGAGCGGCCCGACGAGCTGATCGAGTTCATGCACGCGATGCTCTCGCCGCTGCGCTCCTACGACGAGCGCCGCGACACGACGCTCGTGGCGACGCTGCGCGCGTTCCTCCGCTGTGGCTGCAACGCCACGGCCACGGCCGAGTCCCTCATCGTGCATCCCAACACGATCAGCTACCGCCTCCATCGGATCGAGGAACTGCTCGGCGTGGACCTGCACGACCCGCAGGCGCTGCTGCGCATCCAGCTCGCCTTCGTCATCGAGGACGTCCTCGGCGCGGGCGCACTGACATGACTGACGTGACGGACATGACGCGGGTCGTCGACATCCACGCCCACGTCGCGACACCGGCCTGTGAGGCGCTGCTCGACGGCCCCGCGCCCACCCGGCTGGACCCGTTCACGGCGTTCAGCGGGGCCGAGACGGCGGCCTACAACACCGGGCAGTTCGCCGCACTGGCGGACAAGCTGACCGACCCGGCCCGCCGGATCGAGGACATGGACCGCACCGGCATCGACGTGCAGGCGATCTCGGCCGCGCCGCCGCAGTTCTACTACTGGACCGATCCGGCGATGGGCAGGCGGCTGGCCCGCCTGCAGAACGAGCACCTCGCCGAGCTGGCCAGGGCCCGTCCGGACCGCTTCGTCGCCTTGGCCACGGTGCCCCTGCAGGACGTCGAGGCGGCCGTCGTCGAGCTGCGGCGCTGCGTCGACGAGCTGGGCATGCGCGGCGTGGAGATCTGCACCAACGTGAACGGGCTCGACCTCGACGACCCGCGCTTCCGCCCGTTCTTCGCCGCCGCCGCCGAGCTCGACGTGCCCGTGCTGCTGCACCCGCACGGCTTCACCGGCGGCGCGCGGCTCACCGAGTACTACCTCACCAACGTCGTCGGCAACCCGCTCGACACGACGGTCGCCGCCACCCGCATGATCCACTCCGGGCTCCTGGAGGAGCTGCCGGAGCTCGCGCTGTGCTTCGTGCACGGCGGCGGCTACCTGCCCTTCTACGCCTCGCGCATGGACCACGCGTGGGCGCACCGGCCGGAGGGCCGCCATCGCATCCCCGAACACCCGCCGTCGAGCTACCTGCGTCGCTGCTACGTCGACGCCCTGGTCTACGACACCGCGCATCTGGAGTTCCTCGTGCGGCAGATGGGCCCCGATCACGTCGTCGTCGGCACCGACTACCCGTACGACATGGGCGACGAGGCCATCGTGGCGCTGGTGCGCGCGGCCGAGCTGCCCGACGGTGCCGCCGAGCAGATCCTCGGCGGCACCGCCGCCCGCCTCCTGAAGCTCTTGTGAACATCCACAACCGGGCACGGCGTAAGCCTGTGTCGCGCCCATTGAGAGCCAGCTCACACGAGGCCTAACGTCCGCCGTGCCCGGAACCCCTCTTCCGCCGCACGAGGAGAAAGCCATGGCCAGGATCCAGTTCGGCATCTTCCCCATCACCGAGGACTGGCCGAACGGCGCCGACATGGCACGGGTCTACAACGACATCGTGGCCGAGGCGAAGATGGCCGAGTCCGTGGGCTTCGACTCGTGCCTCATCACCGAGCACCACCAGCAGGCCGACGGCTACTTCCCCAACCCGCTGATGGTGTCGGCGGGTGTGGCGCGCGAGACCACGACCCTCAAGGTCGGCAGCTGCGTCGCGCTCGCACCGCTGTACAACCCGATCCGGCTCACCGAGGACGCCGCGCTGCTGGACGTGATCTCGGGCGGACGGCTGATCCTCGGCCTCGGCGCGAGCTACGTCAGCGAGGACCTCGCCGCATTTGGCGTCGACATGGCCCAGCGCGGCCCGCTGATGGAGGACACCGTCCGCTTCCTGATCGACGCCTGGACACACGACAACCTCGACTTCGACGGCGAGGTGTTCCACTTCAAGAACATGCGGGTCACCCCGAAGCCGGTGCAGTACCCGCGGCCGCCCGTGTGGCTCGGGGCATGGACCCCGCAGGGCCTGCGCCGCGCGGGCCGCCTCGGCGACGCGTGGGTCACCGACGTGATCAACACGCTCGGCACGTTCAAGATGTTCAACGAGATCTACGCCAAGTCGGCGGCCAAGCACGGCCGGACGCCGCGGGTGGCCGTCCTGCGCGAGTGCTGGGTCGCGCCGACCACCGATCAGGCCATCGAGGAGTACACCGAGCACCTCATGACCTCACACCGGTTCTACTACGAGGCGGGCGGCTACAGCCCCCTCGCCGACTCGTGGATCGACGACCTGGGGTCGGTCGACGACTTCACGTACGACAAGGTGGCGCCGGACCGGTTCATCATCGGCACGCCGGAAGAGTGCGTCTCCGAGATCGAGCGGTGGCACGAGGAGCTGGGTGCCGACTACTTCGTCCTGCGCTTCCGCCACCCCACCGGCCCGACCCACGAGAAGGCGCTCGAGTCGATCAAGCTGTTCGGCGAGAAGGTCATCCCGGCCTTCGCATGAGCGCGCCGCTCTGGACGCCGTCGCGCGAGCGGCGCGAAGGCGCCAACCTCACGCGGTACGCGCGCTGGCTCGCCGAGCACCGCGGCGTCGACCTGCCCGAGTACGACTACCAGGCGTTGTGGCGGTGGTCGGTGGACCACCTCGAGGATTGCTACGCCTCGCTGTGGGACTACTTCGCGATCGACTCCGACGCCGGGTACGAACGCGTGCTCGGGCGGTCGGAGATGCCCGGAGCGCAGTGGTTCACCGGCGCCCGCGTGAACTACGCCGAGCACGTGTTCCGCGGCAAGCCCGACGACGCGATCGCCGTGCAGTTCGCGTCCGAGACCGCGTCGGTGCGGGCCTGGACGTGGCGCGACTTGCGGAACCGGACCGCGGCGATCGCCGAAGGGCTGCGCGCAGCAGGCGTGGGTGTCGGCGACCGGGTCGCGGCGTACCTGCCCAATCACCCCGAGGCGCTCGCCGCGGGCCTGGCCTGCATGAGCATCGGCGCGGTCTGGTCGTCCTGCTCGCCCGACTTCGGCGTGCGCAGCGTGGTGGACCGGTTCGCGCAGATCGAACCGGTCGTCCTGCTCGTCGTCGACGGCTACGTCTACGGCGGCAAGCCCTACGACCGCCGGGCCGAGGTGCGCGCTCTACAGGCGGCCCTGCCGAGCGTGCGCCGGACGGTGGTGTTGCGCGCGCTCGACGCGGAAGCGGACCTCTCCGGCATGCGCGACACCGTGACGTGGGAGGAGTTCGAGCGGCCCGCCGACGCCGGTCTCGCGTTCACGCGGGTGCCTGCAGAGCACCCGCTGTGGGTCGTCTACTCGTCCGGCACCACCGGACTGCCGAAGCCGATCGTGCATTCGCACGTCGGCATGCTCGTCGACCAGCTCAAGACCTCGTTCTTCCACTTCGACGCCCAGCCGGGTGATCGCATGTTCTGGTTCACCACGACGGGCTGGGTGATGTGGAACGTGATGGTCGGGGTGCTCCTGTCCGACGCATCGATCATCATCTACGACGGCAGCCCCGGGCACCCCGACCTCGGCGTGCTCTGGGACCTCGCCGAGGCGAGCGGCATGACGATGTTCGGCACCAGCGCGAGCTACATCATCTCGTGCATGAAGGCCGGGGTGCATCCACGGGAGGGCCGCGACCTGTCGGCGCTCACGGCGCTCGGCTCCACCGGTTCGGCCCTCTCGCCGGAGGGTTTCGACTGGGTGTACGCCGAGCTCGGCCCCGACATCTGGCTGGGTTCGGTGAGCGGCGGCACCGACATCGCGGGCCCGTTCCTCGGTCCGGTGCCGTGGCTGCCGGTGTACCGCTCGGAGCTGCAGGCACGGGTGCTGGGTGTGGCGGTCGAGTCGTGGGACCCGCAGGGGCGGCCGCTCGTCGGCGCCACCGGCGAGCTCGTGGTCACGAAGCCGATGCCGTCGATGCCGGTGGCGTTCTGGGGCGACACCGACGGCCGTCGCTACCGGGAGGCGTACTTCGGGGTCTATCCCGGCGTCTGGCGGCACGGCGACTGGCTGGAGATCACCGAGCGCGGCGGCGGGATCCTCTACGGCCGCAGCGACGCGACGATCAATCGGGGCGGTGTGCGCATCGGGTCCGCGGAGCTCTACCGGGCGGTGCTCACCCTGCCGGAGGTCACCGATGCGCTCGTGGTGGACCTCCCGACACCCGACGGTCCGGGGCAGATGCCGATGTTCGTCACGCTCGCGGCAGGCATCGAGCTGACCGACGAGCTGGTCGCCACGATCAAGAACGTGATCCGCGTGGAATGCTCGCCTCGGCACGTGCCCGATCGCGTGTTCGCGGTGTCCGAACTGCCGCGCACGCTCACCGGCAAGATCTTGGAGATCCCGGTGAAACGCCTGCTGATGGGGGCAGAGGTGGACACCGTGGCGAGCCGCGACAGCCTCGCGAACCCGACCGCACTGGACGAGTTCCAGCGTTCGCGTGGTCAGATCCTCGGCGCGCTGGGTCTGCGGTGACCGTCCTGCCTGCGCTGTCCGGACCGTGGTCAGGCGGCCTCGAGCACGCGTTCGCGGTGCACGACCCGGCGACCGGTCAGAAGATCGCGGTCGTGCACGGCGGCGGCGCCGATCAGGTGGACGCCGCTGTCCGGCGGGCCCGCGGCGCCTACGACACGACATGGCGCCACATCGGCGCACGGGAGCGCGGTGCGCTGCTGGGCGAGTGCTCACGCGTCCTGCGCGCGCACGCCGACGAACTGGCCGAACTCGAGTCATGGGAGATGGGCAAGCCCCGCCACATCGCACGCGACTTCGACATCCGGTTCGCCGTCACGTCGTTCGCGTTCTTCGGCGGTCTCGCCGACAAGCTCCCCGGCGCGGCGATCGACCTCGGGCCGGTCATGGCGCGCACCGTGCACGAGCCCTACGGGGTGGTCGCCGGGATCATTCCGTTCAACTGGCCGCCGATCCACACCGCGGGCAAGAGTGCCCCGGCCCTCGCCGCAGGCAACTGCGTGCTGCTCAAGCCGCCCGAGCAGGACCCACTGACGATCATGCGCATCGTCGAGCTGTTGCAGGGCGTGCTGCCGGGGGACGTCCTGCAGGTCCTCCCCGGCGCCGGTCCGGACGCTGGCGCGGCCCTCGCCGGGCACCCCTTGGTCGAACACCTGTCGTTCACCGGCTCCACCGCGACGGGCCGCGCCGTGCTCAAGCTGGCCGCCGACGCGATGACGCCTGCCGTGCTGGAGCTTGGCGGGAAGAACCCGTTGATCGTGTTCGAGGACGCCGACCTCGACGCGGCCGCGCGCGGCGCCGTCGAAGGCGCGTTCTTCAACGGCGGCGAGGCCTGCACGGCGGCGTCTCGCCTGCTCGTGCACGAGCGGGTGCACGACGGGTTCCTCGAGCGGATGGCGGGCGCCGTGCGCAAGCTGCGCGTCGGGCCCGGCCTCGCGGAGGGAACACACGTCGGCCCGATGGTGACCGCCGCCCACCGGGACAAGGTGCAGGCGTGCATCGACAAGGCGGTCGCCGACGGCGCGACCGTCGCCGCGACCGCACCGGTGCCCGACGACGCGGCGCTCTCCGGCGGCTACTGGGTGGCGCCGACGCTCTTCACCGACGTCACGCCGGAGATGGCGATCGCACGCGACGAGGTGTTCGGGCCGGTCACGGCCGTGCTGCCGTTCGTAGACGAGGACGAGGCCGTCGAACTGGCCAACGACACGCCGTACGGGCTGCTCGCCGCCGTCTACACCGCCGACCACCCGCGCGCCCTGCGGGTGGCCCGGCGCATCGACGCGGGCGTCGTGCTGCTCAACAACTTCAACCGCGCCCTGCTGGGGACGCCGTTCGGCGGGTTCAAGGACTCCGGCTACGGGCGTGAGCACTCCCTCGAAAGCATGCTCGAGTTCACCCGGCTCAAGAACATCCGCGAGCCGTCCGGGTCGGGACCGATCCCGGAGTGGCCCGTTCTCGACGACCTGTTCGATCCGACCCCTCAGCCGGAGAGGTAGCGCCTGCGAACGGCAAGCGACACCCACCTCCACCGCCTGCGGTTGCCGGTTGGGTCGGCAGTTGCCAGGCTTCGGCGACGTCGACGGTGGAGGTGGGTGTGTTCGGATCCACGAGGCAACCCGGACGGTTGATGGTGGCCACGCTGGCGGTGGCGGCCATGGCGTTGGCAGGCTGCGCCGACTCCGGCAGCGCACCCCCGCCCGCGCTGCCCGGCCAAGCGGATACCAGTGGTTACGACCAGGTCATCGCGAATTCGCCGGTCGCCGACCCGGGATCGATCACGCCGGGCTCCTGGGCCGACAAGATCAAGCAACGCGGCAAGCTGATCCGCGGCGGCACCGACTCCGGTCCGCTGTTCTCGCTCAAGGACCCGGCCACCGGCAAGGTCACCGGCTTCGACGCCGGGCTGGCCGCGATGCTGGCGCACTACATCACCGGGCAGACCGGCGACAACACCGTCGAACTGGTCGCCACCACGGTGGACACCCGCGAGACGTTGATCCAGAACGGCACCGTGGACGCGGTGTTCGCCACCTACACGATCACTCCCGCGCGGGCCCAGAAGGTCGCCTTCGCGGGCCCGTACTACAACTCCGGTGACGCGATCATGGTCAAGGCCGACGACGAGTCGATCAAGACGGTGAACGATCTCAACGGCAAGACGGTGGCCACCGAGGCCAACTCGACCGCGGTGCTCGCGCTGCAGAAGTACGCTCCGCAGGCGACCCCGCTGCTGTTCCAGGAGGACGCGCAGTGCGTGGCCGCCGTGCAGCAGGGCCGGGCCGTGGCCTATGTGCTGGATCAGTCCATCCTGCTCTCCGACGCGAGCACGAACCCCGCGGTCAAGGTGGTCGGGGAGCCGTTCACCCAGGAGCCCTACGGGATCGGCCTGCCGCACGACGACCCGAGCGCCAAGCAGTTCGTCAACGGCTGGCTGACGAAGATCTACGCCGACGGCAGCTGGGCCAAGCTGTGGAAGGCCACCGTTGGCACCGTCGTGAAGGGCGACGCGCCTGCGACGCCGAAGCTCGGCTCCGTCCAGGGTTCCTGAACCGCCCGTGCACGTCGTCACGGACAACATCGGGTTCCTCCTCGGCGGCCTGCTGGTCACCCTGGAGCTGACGGCGATCGGCTTCGTCGGCGCGCTACTGCTGGGCACCGTGCTCGCCGTGTTCCGGGTCAGCCCGGTCCCACCGCTGCGGGTGGCGGGCGCGGTCTACGTCGAAGTGCTGCGCAACATGCCGCTGCTGTCGTTGCTGGTGCTGGTGGTGTTCGGGCTGCCCGACATCGGGCTCACGTTCTCGCTGTTCAGCTCGGCCGCGATCTGCCTGGCCGCCTTCGGGGCCGCGTTCGTCTGCGAGGCGGTGCGCGGCGGCATCAACACGGTGCCGGTCGGGCAGGCCGAGGCGGCCCGCTCGCTCGGGCTCACCTTCAGCCAGTCGCTGCTTTTCGTGATCCTGCCGCCCGCCTTCCGACGGATGGTGCAGCCGTTGGTCAACATCTTCATCGGCATCGTGCTGAGCTCGTCGCTGGCCGCCGCAGTGGGCGTCAGCGAGCTGACCAACCGCACCCAGGTGCTCAACCTGCAGTCCGCTGAGGCGGTGGTGCTGTTCCTGGTCAGCGGCGTGCTCTACCTGGTGGTCGCGCTGCTCGGCGGGACCGTCGGCGGCGCCCTCGAACGTCGCCTGGGGGTGGTCTGATGACCGCGGCGGCAACCCGGGTGCTGTTCGACGAGCCGGGGCCGCGGGGGCGGGCGCGGATCCGGTGGTTCACCGTGGTCGCGCTCATCCTGTTGGCAGGCTTGGTTGCGTTGGCGCTCTACCAGTTCGCGCGCAGCGGGCAGCTCGGCCGTAGCCGCTGGCTGCCGTTCACGCAGCTGCCCTATCTGGAGTTCCTCGGGCAGGGCTTCGTCGGGACGATCACCGCGACCGTGCTGGCCGCGATCGTCTCGTTCCCGCTCGGCGTGGTGCTGGCGCTGGGCAGGCTCTCCACGGCGCGGCCGGTGCGATGGCTCTCGACCGGCTACATCGAGCTGTTCCGCAGCGTGCCGCTGCTTTTGCTGATCTACGCGTTCCTGTTGGCGCTGCCGCGTTTCGGCCTCAACCTGCCGATCCTGTGGAAGCTGGTCGTGCCGATCATCCTCGTCAACGTGGCGGTGCTGGCCGAGGTCTTCCGGGCAGGCATCCTGTCGGTCGACCGCGGCCAGTTCGAGGCGGCGGCCGCGCTCGGGCTCCCCGACGGGGTGGCGATGCGCGCGGTCATCCTGCCGCAGGCGATCCGGTACGTGATCCCGGCGCTGGTCACCCAGCTCGTCGCGCTGCTCAAGGACTCCACGCTCGGCTACGTCGTGAGCTATCCCGAGCTGATGAAGCAGGCGACCAACTTGACCAGCTACACGCACCTGCTGGTGCAGACCTACCTGATCGTTGCGATGATCTACGTGGTGGTGAACCTGCTGCTGTCCCGGTTCGCCGAATGGCTGGAGCGCCGCCTGGGCCGTCGGGTGCGAACCAGGGTCGCCGCCGGTGACGACGCTCCGACCGACGACACCGCCCCGCACGCCCCACGCACCATGGTCTGAGCTCTAGCCGGTGGCCGGATCGGTGGTCAGAACTGCCATCGGGTCGCGCCGCCCGGGGCGGCGGCGAGCACCACAGTCGCCACCCGCGGCGTGAGCCGGTAGACGCGCCACGGCGGAGACCCGGCGGACGGCGCGCTGTAGTCCGCGGTCAGGGCGATGCCGGTGGCGTCGACGCCGGCAGGCCACCCGCCTGCGGCCCATCGGCTTGCCATCTCCGCGACGACGGTGGGGTCATCGACCAAGGCGGCGTCGCCATCCACCGACAGGTCGAACTCCGCGGTCGAGACACCGAGCGTGCAGCGGGGGTCCCTGGCCAGGTTGCGGCCCTTGCGGGTCGTCTCGCCGGTCGTGAAGTAGAACAGACCGGACACCCACAACGGGCCGAGACCGGTCAGGTGTGGGCTGCCATCGGGGTTCGTGGTGGCCAGCCAGCTGCGGTTGTCGGGGCCACCGGTCCCGGCCAGTTGCTCGGGACCCGCGAGCCGCTCCTCCACCCGCTGCCACTCGACCAGCGGCAGTCCGTACAGCTCCGCAAGATTCTTCGCGTCCATGTGTGTACGACCGTTCGGGCAGGCGACAGTCATCGCCGCAGCGCCGCCACATCTCATACTCGAGCAGGACGAGCCCGGCCGCGGAATCCGCACCCGAGCCTGCACTGCCGGGGACGCAGGGCGGCGCCATCGATCGATGGCGCCGCCGTCGGACATGATCTTCCGGGAAGGGGTCGGCGCTCAGGCGTAGGCGGCGGTGACGAGGTGATGCCGACCTGTGCTGGGCGTGTGCTCGGCGAGCGACCGGCGGTGCCTGCCGCCCATCGGGCTGCGCGGCATCACGCACGAGCGGCTGAACGACGCGGGCTCGCGGTGGGCCGCCGGTCGCCGGGCCGCGTCGTGGGCGGCAACCGACGAGGAGAACAAGGGGGTCGTGGCGGCGAGCGCGTTGAAGATCGGTGTATCGGAAATGGCCTCCGCCCGATTGGTGGATTCGGCCTGCAGCGTGACGAGGGCGGGCATGGAGATCCTTCCGGTTGTTTTCGAGAACGGGCAACCGATCATGACGACGCTGCTCGCAGCGCTGCGTTCCGTTGCTGCGTGCTGTGCCATCGCGGCTGATGAGAAGCCTAGGAGGGCCGGAAACGGCTTCTCCATCGACTGACAATTACACGCGGGTAGTTTGCTGACGGGTGTCCTCGGATCGACGCTGTGGAGACGAATCGCACGGGCGTAATTAACGCCGTGGGATGAGACCCGGGCCATCGGCGGGGGCGGCGGGCGGGCCGAGTGGTGACGCAGCGCTCAGCGACGCCGTGCGTCACGCGGAGCGGCTCGGCGTGGCTCCCGGACGTCTCGGGGTGGCCGGGGGTGTGGAAGGAGCACCTCTGGGGAGGAGGCCGCGTGCGGGAACGGTGCCCTCCGGATGAGCGACGACGTGTGGCGGCGGCATGCGCACCCCTGGAGCGTCTACACCCGCTTCGCCACGATCCCGCCGCTGATCATGTCGATCTGGTGTCGGGTGTGGATCGGCTGGTGGTGCCTTGTTCCGGTGGCGCTGGTCGTGGTCTGGCTGTGGTTCAACCCGCGGGTGTTCCCGCCGGTCACGCGGCCGGTCGCCTGGGCGTCGAAGGGCATCTTCGGCGAGGCGATCTGGGCCCGTCAGCGCGCCGCCGTGCCTGCTCGGCACCGCAGGGCGTTGCGGCTCATCGCCCTTCCGGGTGTGGTCGGGATCGCGATGGTGGGGTGGGGGCTCGTTGCGCTCGCCGCGTGGCCCACGGTCGTCGGCGCGACGCTCGTCGTCCTCACGCAGCTGTGGCGCATCGACCGGCTCGTCTGGATGTACGAAGAGCTCACGGCGACGGGCGCTCACTGATCAACAGCACGGATCTGCTGTTCGATCGGCAGAAGCGTGCTGTTGACCATCGGGCGGCGCAGTAGGGGGCGCTGATCCCGCTGCTGCGCCGACGTCGTGGAGGTAATGCAGGACCTGCCGGTAGGACCCGATCAGGCTGGTCTCGCAGTAGGACACGCCGTGGTCGCGACAGAAGCGGAGCACCAGCGGTCGGGCGTGGCGCAGGTTGAGGCTGGGCATGCTGGGGAAAAGGTGGTGCTCGATCTGATAGTTCAGGCCGCCCAGCAACACCGCCATCCCGAGCCCGCCTCGGACGTTGCGGGAGGTCAGCACCTGCCTTCGCAAGTAGTCCGGCTTCGCGTCGCCCGGGCCGAACTGGGGCATGCCCTTGTGGTTGGGCGCGAAGGTGCTGCCCATGTAGAGCCCGAACACACCCTGGTGCAGCGCGATGAACCCGATCGCCTGCAGCGGTGGAAGCACCAGGAACACGACGGCCAGGTAGCTGCACAGGTGGGCGGCCAGCAGCATCGACTCGACGGCCCGGGTCCGGTCAGGGGGTCGCCGCCAGAGCGCGGCGATGCTGGCCCGGCGAAGCGAGATGCCCTCACCGAGCAGCATCGGGAAGAACAGGCCTGCCTGGTGTCGGGTCAACCACCGCGCCACGCGGCCCGTACGGGTGGATGCGGTGTCGATGGTGAACGAGACCGCGCCACTTTCGATGTCCGGGTCGGCGCCGATGTGGTTGGGATGGGTGTGATGGCGGGTGTGCTTGTCGATCCACCAGCCGTAACTCACTCCCACCACCAGGTTCGCGGCCAGCAACCCGAGCAGGTCGTTGTTGCGCCGGGTCGCGTAGACCTGCCGGTGCCCTGCGTCGTGACCGAGGAACGCGACCTGCGTGGACACGATGGCCAACCCGGTGGCGACGGCCAGTTGCCACCAGGACGTGCCGACCGCGACGAAGGCGGCCCAGCCGCCGACCCACAGCGCGGCGAGCAACCCGATCCGCACGATGTAGCTCGTCGGACGGCGTTCGAGCAGCCCAGCCGTCCGCACCTCGGCGAGCAGCACGGCGAACTGGCTGCGCGTGCCGCCTCGGCCGAGGCGCCGGTCGGTCTCTCCGGCCGGTGGGCCGGCCCCGTCCTGGATGGATCTGCTCATTCGAGGACCCCCTAGCGAGCGGACGTGCAGATGGACATGCCACGCCGGGGTCCGGGGCGAGGCGAGTTGCGTGCGGCACAGCGCTCTTCCACCATGCCTGATGGCGGCCGGGCAGGCCGCTGCGAGCGTCCCGGCGTCGGTTTCGGGGGTGTAGCGTCGTCCGGGTCAGGAGCATTTCGACGACCGCGTCAGTGCGGGGTCGTTCCGGACGATCATGGCGGCCGCCCGTGGCCGCGGACGGGAGCGCCGACATGAGGTCGGGCCGGAGTCATCCCCGCAAGCCCGCCTACGACACGCTCCCACGCACTGCCGCAGCACCGGCGCAGGCGCGGCTCTGATGACCTCATTGCACCGCCACGGCGACTACGACCGCGCGAAGGCCGCGGAAGACGAGCACGTCCGTCTGCAACGAGCACTGGCGGCGCGCACCGTCGCCCGCGAGGCGCGAGACGCCGGAGACTGCTCGCTCTTGTTGTCCATCCTCGGCCTCGATCCGTCCGACCGCACCGAAGAGGGCCCCAACAGCCCGTGGTGAGGTGGCGGGGTGCCTGCGGCGACGCTCGCGGGTTGGCTGAACGTCGATCACCGCGCGGTGGTCGGTAGCGGGTGTCGGAGGAGGACGGCGGTTTCGGTTGGCCCGTGGTGGATGAAGACGTTGTCGATCAATCGTCGCATGATCGGTATTCCGAAGCCGCGATCCGAAACCCCGGCTCGGGCAGGCCGCCACCGCCCGTGGTCGACGATCTCGAGGTGGGCGGTGAGGTCGCTGATCCAGAGGTTCAGCTTGACGGTGTTGTCGATGTGGCCGGTCGGATACGCGTGATCGATACAGTTGCTGGCCGCCTCGTTGACGGCCAGCACGATGTCCTCGGCGGTCTCATCGGAGAACCCGAGCGGCGCGAGCCAGCTGCGCACCGCGGTGCGCGGCTCGGCCAGCATGGCCGGGTCGGTAGGCCACGTCAGCCACACGGATCGGGCTGCATCCAGGACGGCCTCTTGCCTGATCACGTCGTCCCCCACCGAGAGTCGCTTCCCTGCTGCTAGGAGTGACGTCACCGGGGTCCGGGGCAACGTTTCCTACGAAGGGTAACGCCGATGGCGGCGCCACGCTGGGCCCCGCATGGCGGAAAAGACCCCCTGTCCGCCGCCTGGGCCGGGCCGGTTGCGGGCTGCTAGCCCGAGTTTCCCGGCTAGCATGATCGCTGCCGGTGTTTTCCCTGGCCAGGAGCTAAGTTGATGTTGTTGTGTGCTATGACCTAAGTTCGGGGTGCCCAGCGGTGTAGATCGAAGATCTCGGCGAGGTGGTCCTGGGTGGGGTTGGTCTCGGTGAGTATGCGGCGGGCCTTGGGTCGCCCGCCGGTGGAGGGGTAGATCAGCACCGTCTCCTGGATACCGGCGAGGGTGTCGAGCAGTTCACGCACGGATAGGTGCAGGCCGTGTTGGTGGGCGTGGCGGCGCATGAGGTGGGCGATCTGCAGGGCGAGCACGCAGGTGAACACGTGCACCCGGGATGTTGTGCTCGGTCCAGTGGTGCATCGGGGAGAACGACACCACGTGCGGGTCTTTGAGTTGGCGGAAGCCGAACTCGGCCTCGGACTGGGAGCGGTAGCCGGCGACCACGTCCGCGGTTGGCCACTGGTCGCGGTCGGTCATCAGGACGCGTTTGCCGAAGACCTCGGCTTCCAGGTCGGTGCGGGCTTGATCGTCGAGGTCGAAGGCGAGCCGGTGCTCGGCGGGGGTGGCGCCGGTCAGCTGCCAGGTGATGACCCGACGCACCCAGGGGTCGTTGACGATCTGGGTGATCTCGGCGGTGACCTTGTCGTGGGGTCGGCGGGTGTGGCCCCGTGCCAGGGTGTCGGCCAGCGCGGAGAGCTTCGCGGTGGCCTTGGCCAGGGTCTGGTCGAAGCCGCGGGACTGGGCGGTGTGCAGGGTCGGGGAGTGGGTGAGCACGACGCGGCGGTCGGCGCCGTAGACCGGGCGGCGTTGTTCCAGTGCGGTCACGCCGGGGAACCGGTCGGGGTCCACGGGGTGCCGGTCGGCGGCGGGGCGGGCCAGCAGGTCCGGGCAGTCAGACGGCGGGATCGACCCGACGAACCCGAGACCGGTCGCGCTCAGGTGTGCGAGGTTGGCCAGCGAGTTCTGCCCGGCATCGAACACCACCGTCATCTGCGGGGTTGTCGCGCTCACGCTGGGCGTGGGGTTATCGGGGTTATCGGGGTTGTCGGGGTTGTCGGGGTTGTCGGTGAGCGCCGCGGCCAACGCGGTATGCCGCGCCACCAGCAGGTCGATCATGGTGGCGAACTGGGTGACGTCGGGCCGGTTGCCGGGGTAGGCGTGGGAGACCAGCGGGATCCCACCGTCGCGGGTGATCACCAGGCCGAGCCCGACCAGGCGTAGGTCGGCTCGTTTCTGCTTGGCCTTGCCGCGCTGCGCGATGGGTGCCTTGTCGTTGGTGGTATCGATGTAGGTGGCGAAGTTGGTCATGTCCAGGGCCAGCGCGGAGATGTCCAGCTCGAAGGTCTCGATCATGGCCAGGGCGAGACGGTGCTCGATGCGGGCCAGTTGCTCGGGGCTGACCCCGTGCATCGCGTCCCAGAACTTGCGGTGGTCCAGCACCCCGGCACCGATCTTGGTGAACCGGTCGGCGGCGGTGCCGCGCCACCACTTCTCGAACCCGCGCTTGGAGCACGGGTCCACCAGGCGGCCCAGCGCGGCCAGCGCCAGGTAGGTGCCCGCCGAGGCGCCCGCGTCGGCCCGGCGTGCCCCGACCACCTCATCGATCACCGCGACCACGCCGAGACGCTCCAGCATCCCCCACGCGGCGGCGACCCCGAACGCCAGGTGCCGGGTCCGCTCGGGCCGCAGCGCGGCCTCGCGTTCGTCGAACGCGGCGGCGATGTCGGCGGCCGACCCGAGGTAGCGCTCGGAGACCATCCTGGGTTTGCCCTGCACCCAGGCCATCTCCCGCACGTACCAGTACGGCCTGCCGCTGATCACCTTCTTGTAGAGACTCGCCACCCTTTAGGTCATAGGCCAAGCAAGATCAAACACCAGCTGCCGCGCCGAGAACGCCCAGCTCAACTCACCTGGAGCCAGTTCCCAACACACTCAAGATCGAACTAACCGGGAAACTGGGGCTAGGGGGTGGTGTGGCGATCGCGACGCGTGGGGGTGCGGACAGCGAAGCGGGGTCGACGGTGCGCGCCTTTGGCCTGCTCGATGACGACACCGCACCTGCAGGAGCGTTGCGACGCCGAGTTGGCGTTCGGCACGACGACGCTGGTGACCGCCTGCCCGAGCGCGCTGTTCATGATGCTGTCGCGGCTCGGCGAGACTTCTTTGCGCCTGCCCGGCCGCCCGACTCGACCGGCTGATCTCTCATCGGGTCGTCTCCGCGAGCGGTCTGCGCGGGCTCAGGCCCGGTTCCCGTCCGGGGTGCCCGATGCGAAACGACACGAGCCCGGTCGAGGCGGGGATGCCGAGGACCGCCGACCAGCGCGCCGAGAAGACGTCCGGGTCCCCCGTGGCGCGGTCGCGGTCGATCCGCTCGGTGATCTGGTTCATGTGGTGGAACCCGAGGCCGAGCGCGGTGGCGGTCAGGTGCAGGCGCGCGAGGAGCCGACCGCCCGCCACCTGTGCCGAGCGGTCGAGTGCGTCGCCGACGGTCACGACGCCGTAGGCCGCGGCGGTGGCGGTGTGGACGTCGCGGGTGGCGTCGACCCGGAAGCGGTCGCCGTCGGTGCGCGACTGCGCGGCAGCACCTTCGCCGCGAAGAGCGTGAACCCGTCGAGGCCCTGGCCGTCGAGGGTGAGGCCGTCGCGGTGCCGGTCGATCTCGGCCCGGTCGCTGCGGAACCATGAGGAGGCCGCCTCGGAGCGGATGGGCAGCCGGAACCGGGCGGGCTGGGTGGTGCGGCGCAGCACGATCACCTCGACGATCCCGCGCAGCTTCTGCACCGGATCGAGCCCCTCGCGGGCGACGAGCGCCGTGAGGTCGTCGAGCGGGCCGTTGGTGACCTCGGTGACGAGGTTGGCGAGCAGTTCGTCCTTGCTCCCCACGTAGTAATAGAGCGCAGGCCGGGTGATGCCCATGGCGTCGGCGATGTCCTGCAGGCCGGTGCCCGCGAACCCGCGCTCGGCGAACAGTCGGGTGGCGTGCTCGTAGAGCTCGTTCTCCACCAGCTCCCGGCGCGCGGTCATGCCGGTGATGGTAGGGCGCCCGACAGCAGCCGCCCGGCGTTCGGGATCCGCGGCACGAGGTCCAGCCCGCGCAGCAGGGCGTAAGCCCCGGCGGTGGCCGCGGAGAGGACGGGCCGCCCGAACTCGTTCTCCGCAGGCGCGACGAGGTCGAGCGAGGGCATCTGCACGCACGCGGAGATGACGAGCGCGTCCGCACTGTCCGTGTCGAGGCCGCGGGCGGCGTCCATGACGCGGTCGCCGGGAATGCAGCCGACCTCGGCGTTGTCGCCGACCTCCAGCGCGGCCCAGTCGACGACCTCGAAACCCTCGGACTCCAGATAGCCGACGACCTGTTCGGCCAGCGGCCGCAGGTAGGGCGTGACGAGCGCGATCCGGCGGGCACCCAACGCGGCCAGGCCGGTGACGAGCGCGCCCGCGCTGGAGATCACGGCGGGGGACTGGCCCGCGGTGGCGAGTTGGTCGGTGACCGCCACCTCCGTGCGCCGGTGCTCGCCGGGGCCCTGCGCCATGAGCGCGACGAGGCAGGCGTAGAGCACGGCGTCCACACGGGCGTCGGCAAGCTCGTCGATGCAGCGCTCGCGCTGGGCGTTCATCGCCCGCAGCGCTTCGGGCGACACCTGATGCATGCGCATGCGGGTCGAGTGGAACGAGAACGTGTCCCGGTGCCGGGCGAGCAGCGCAGGCACCTCGGTCTCGACCGTGACGTTCGAGCTCGGGACGACCAGACCGATCCGATGTGTGATCACGGGTTGCCCACCTTGGCGGCGATGTCGGCGGCGAGCCGCTTCTTGTCGACCTTCCCGACGAGCGTACGGGGGAGCTCGGCCAGGTGCTCGAGGTGTTCGGGCCACTTGAACTTCGCCACCTCCAGAGCGACGAAGTGGTCGCGCACCTCGGGAAGGGCGAGCGGCTCGCCGTCGACGACGATGTCGGCGCAGGTCCGCTCGCCGAGCCGCCGATCGGGCATGGCGACGACGGCCGCGGCGGTGACGCGGGGCCGGCTCGGAGCTCTTCTCCAGCCGCCCCGTCGACCCGGACGAGCTGGCCCGCTCGCTGCCGACCCTGCTGCCCGTGTACACCGTCACCCGCGACATGTTCCTGTGCAACGACCCGTGGGTGGGCGGCGGGCTGCACCAGAACGACGTCATCGTCTACCAGCCCGTCTTCCACGACGGGCAGCTCTTCGCCTGGACCAGCGCCATCGCCCACCAGCCAGATCACCGTGACGACCACGAAGACCGGTGACCACCTCACGTTCGACTTCACCGGCACCGGCCCGCAGGCAGGCGTCATCAACTGCACGTACGCGGGCATGCGCGGCGGCGTCATGCTCGCGCTGCTGCCGATCCTCGCGGGCGACATCCCGTGGTCGGCGGGCGGGCTGATGCGCTGCTTCGACCTGGTCACCGTGGAGGGCACGCTCAACAACGCCACGTTCCCCGGCGGCGGTGAGCCGCAGCCCGATCGGCCGGGGTGGCTCACGGGCAGCCTGGTCGCGGAGTGCCTTTCGCAGATGCTCGACCGCGACCTGGAGCTCGGCAAGAACGTCCAGGCCACCTGCTGCGGCACCTGGGACACCGCCGTCATCGCGGGCCTGGACGAGCGCGGCGAGCTCCCCGCCCCGGTCCTGTCGATCATCGTGGAGCCGATGGCGGGCGGGTACGGGCCCGCCCGCATGCCGACGGCATCGACACCGGCGGCCTCTTCTGCATCCCCATGGGGCGCGTGCCCGACGTCGAGATGACCGAGTTCCTGTATCCGATGTCGACGCTCTGGCGGCGCGAAGTGCCCGACTCCGGCGCCCCGGGCCGTCACCGCGGCGGGCTCGGCGCCTCGATCGCGCTCACCCGCACGGCACCAGCGTCCCGATGGGCCTGATGCTCGCGTCGGCGGCCAAAGCCGTCGCGCAGAACGCGGGGCTCTGCGGCGGCCATCCCGGCAACAGCGGCCTCGACGTCGTCGCCCGCCGGAGCCGCGTCGCGGAGCTGCTCGCCGCGGGCACGATGCCCGCGGAGCTCGCGGAGGTCAGCGACACCCTGGCCTCGTGGAGCTGCCCGACGGCGGCGTGGTCTGCACGCACTGTGCGGAGGTCCTCGGCGACCACGAGCACATCGCCGTCGCCCGCTACGAGGGACCGCCCACCGACGCCGGGGCCGCAGATCCTCGCCCCGGCCGCCGACTACGTCGACGCGCCCGTCGTGTTCCGCCAGTACAGCTGCCCGTCGTGCTGGACGGCGCTGTACTCGGCCGTCGTTCCCGCCGACCACCGCGACACCGTCGCCACGCTGGGGCGCCCGGCCATGCCCGCCGGGTGACCTGCCGCCTCCGGGCGTGCACGGCATGATGGTCCCGTGACGGCGGCGGAGGAGTCTCGGGTGGTCGCGTACGAGCGCGTGGTCGAGGTCCCGCCGGAGCGGGTCTTCGCCCTGATCGCGGACCCGGCGGCCCAGCCGCGGTGGGACGGCAACGACAACCTCGCCGCCGCGGCCGACGGACAGCGCGTCCGCGGGGTCGGCGACGTGTTCGTCATGACGCTGACGCGGGGTCAGGTGCGCGAGAACCACGTCGTCGAGTTCGAGGAGGGGCGGCGGATCGCCTGGCGGCCTGCCGAGCCGGGCCTGCCGCCACCCGGTCACCTGTGGCGCTGGGAGCTCGAGCCGCTCGAGGACGGGCGGACGCTCGTCCGCCACACGTACGACTGGAGCGCGCTGACCGACCCGGAGCGCTTCGAGCGGGCCCGGTCGACGACGCCCGAGCGGCTCAGGGCTTCCATGGATCGGCTGGCGGCCCTGGCCGCCTAGTGTCCTGCGCCGGAAGTTCGTTGCGTATATCGGCGGATCCAGGTGTACGTCGGCAAGGCGCTGGTCCGCGCCTCGTACCGGGTGTACTCGGCCGGACCAGCAACGCCGCTGACGTGCGGCTGGGCCGTCGAGATATGTGGCGAACTTCCGGCGCGGGACACTAGCGCCGGATCCGTGGGAGGCTGCCCAGATGGAGCATGGCGTGGTCACCTTCTTGACCGACTACGGCATCGAGCCGCTGACGCTGGGTCGCGCGGTCGAGGAACGGGGGTTGGACGCGCTGTTCCTGACCGAGCACACCCACATCCCGACCAGTCGCGTCTCGCCATGGCCGGGCGGCGCGTCGCTGCCGAAGCGCTACGCCCACACGTTCGACCCGTTCGCCGCGCTGGCCGCGATCGCCGTCGTCACCGAGCGGATCGCGCTCGGCACCGGGGTGTCGCTGGTGGCCCAACACGACCCGATCGTGCTGGCCAAGACGGTCGCGACCGTCGACCGGATCAGCGGTGGGCGCTTCGAGTTGGGGGTCGGGCCGGGCTGGAACGCCGAGGAGGCGGCCCACCACGGCGCGACGTCGCGGCGGACGGCCCGGATGCGCGAGCACGTGCTCGCGATGCGCGCCCTGTGGGCCGAGGACGCGGCGGAGTTCCACGGCGAGTTCGTCGACTTCTCGCCGAGCTGGTCGTGGCCCAAGCCGCTGCGGCTGCCGCCGGTGCTGATCGGCGGCAGCGGCCCGACGGTCTTCGACCGCGTGCTGGAGTACGGCGATGGCTGGATTCCGCTGCGGGTTCCGCTGAAGGGGTTGGACACGTTTGCCGCGCGGGTCGGTGAGCTGCGCACGCGGGCTGCGGACGCGGGCCGCCCGCGGCCGTCCGTGACGGTGTACGGCGCGGTGGCGACACCGGACGCGGTGGCGTCCTACGCCGAATCGGGCGTGGACCGGCTGCTCTTCGAGCTGCCCGACGCCGTGGACACGGGCGAGGCGGGCGCGGACGGCCGGGGCACCGACGCGACGCTGCACGCGCTCGACGTCTACGCCGCGCTGCCCCGCGGATGATCTGTCAGTAGAGATGACGGAAGGCGTGCACGTGGCGGCGTTCCTCCTCGTCGTACACGGCCGCGACATGATGCAGGGTGGCGGCGATCTGCCGCATCTGCCCGGCCCTTCGGCGCAGCGCGCGGCCACTGCCGCGGTGAGGTCGGCGTGGGTGGCGACGATCAGCTGGAAGACCCCGGCCTGTACGCGATCGAACGCCAGCGCACCCGCCCGGACGCTCATGCCCTCCAGCACGGCTGCTTGCGCCGACCAGATGTCGGCCTCCGTGCGCAGCGCCCCGGTCGCCACGGCGATGTCGTGCGCGGTGGGCGCCATCACGGCCGCCCGCGCAGCGCGTCGAGCTGGTCGATGATCGCCGCGGTCAGCTCGGGGAGAGTCGCGGCCGTCGATGCACGGGCGGAGGTGGCCAGGTCGCGGCGGGCCGCGGCCAGCGCCGCGGCCAGCGCGGCCTCGGCGTGCTCGGGGCCGACGGCGGCCGCCCAGCGCTCGTCGAGCGTGCAGCGCAGCGTGCTCGGCGGCGCGAGCGTGATCGTGACCGGAGCGGACACCGACCGGCCGACCCCGGCCGGTGGCCCCGACCCGAGCTCGGCCATGGCGCGCTCGCCGAATTCCAGCAGCTCCGGTACGGACCGCCGCTCACCCGCCGACCGGGCCACCGGTTCCCTGCGGGCCGCCGACCGGGCCGCCGGTTCCCTGCGGACGAGCGTCTCCGCGGCGGCGGCGACCTCCGCGGCCGTGGCCGCGACATGGGCGCGGTGGGCGGCCGCGAACGCCTCCTCGGCCGCCGCGCCCGCCCGCCCCGCTCGGGCCGCCTGGGCCCAGCCCGCCAACGTCCGGATTCGCCCCGGCAGTCCGTCGGCGGCGAGCACGACCGCGACCGCGCCCCACTCGTCGACCCCCTGCACCCCGGCCGGGGGGTGCGCCCCGGGCAGCACCTCCATGCCGTGCCACGGTAGCCGGCCCGTCCGGTTTCCGTGGCCGTTTGCCGAAACTCCCACCGGGCGCGGAGCCCACGGCCGCCGCGACGGTGAACCCGACGGCGGTGCGACCCCTTCCCCGAACTGACGAGCCGGGAACGGTCTTGCGAAGCTCGGGGTCAGCGGACGGGCCGAGGCGGTGCAGCGGGCCCGCGCAGACGAGCCAGTGCCCGCACAAGCGCCGCGACGCTTGTGCGGGCACGGCGATGCGTGCGCCGCGCTGGGCCGAACGTCAGGCGGCGACGGGGAGGGCCACCTCCGCGGCGAGTCGCGTGATGCGGGCCCAGTCGCCCGTGACGAGGGCGTCGGCAGGCGTCAGCCAGGAGCCGCCGACGCAGCCGACGTTCGGCAGCCGCAGGTAGCGCTCGGCGGTGGCGGCCGTGATCCCGCCGGTGGGGCAGAACCGCAGCCGCGGCAGCGGGCTCGCCAGCGAGGCCAGGTACGGCGCCCCACCCGCGGCCTCGGCCGGGAAGAACTTCATCGCGGTGTGCCCCCGCTCGGCGAGGGCCAGCATCTCCGAGACGGTCGAGGTGCCCGGCAGGTAGGGCAGCCCGGTGCCGTCCATCGCGTCCAGCAGGGCGGGCGTGCTGCCCGGGCTGACGAGGAACTGCGCCCCCGCCGCGGCGGCCTGGCGGGCCTGCCCGGCGCCGAGGATCGTGCCCGCGCCGACGAGCACCTCGGGCACCTCGGCCGCGATCCGCCGGACCGACTCCAGCGCGTCGGGCGTGCGCAGGGTCAGCTCGATGATCGGCAGGCCGCCCGCGGCCAGTGCGCGGGCCAGCGGCACCGCCTGCGTCGCGTCCTTCAGGACCACGACCGGCACGACCGGGGCGACATCCAACAGCGAACTCATGCGACCTCTCCAAAGATGCTGGCGCCCGCGTCGGCCGGGCCGACGGCGTGGCGGAAGGACTCGAACAGCTCCCGGCCGGTGCCGGTGAAGGGGCGGTCCGGCGGAGCGGCGGACGGCCGGGCGGCGAACTCGGCCGCGTCGACGAGCACCTCGATGGTGCCCGCGTCGGCGTCCAGCCGGACCCGGTCACCGTCGCGCAGGCGGGAGAGCGGGCTTTTCGCAGCGGCGGCTTCGGGCGTGACGTGGATGGCCGCCGGGATCTTGCCCGACGCGCCGGACATCCGGCCGTCGGTGACGAGCGCGACCCGGTGGCCGCGGTCCTGCAGCACACCCAGGGGCGGGGTCAGCTTGTGCAGCTCCGGCATGCCGTTGGCCTTCGGGCCCTGGTAGCGGACGACGGCGACGAGGTCGTCGTCGAGTTCGCCCGCCTCGAACGCGGCCTGGAACTCCGACTGGTCGCCGAACACCCGCGCCGGGGCCTCGATCAGCCGCTGCTCCGGCGCCACCGCCGAGGTCTTGATCACGGCCCGGCCCAGGTTGCCCGCCAGCATGCGCAGGCCGCCGTCCTTGTCGAACGGGTCGTCGACCGGGCGCAACACGTCGAGGTCGAGGCTCTCGGTCGGGCCGTCGCGCCAGGTCAGCTGCCCGTCGACGAGCGTCGGCTCGGTCATGTAGGCAGCCAGCCCGCCCCCGGCGACCGTGTGCACGTCGCGGTGCATGAGGCCCGCGCCCACGAGCTCGCGGACGAGGAACGCGGTGCCCCCCGCGGCGTGGAAGTGGTTCACGTCGGCCTTGCCGTTCGGGTAGATCCGGGCGAGCAGCGGCACGACGGCCGACAGCTCGGCGAAGTCGTCCCAGCGCAGGTCGATGCCCGCGGCCCGGGCCATGGCGACCAGGTGCATCGTGTGGTTGGTCGAGCCGCCGGTGGCCAGAAGCGCGACCACGCCGTTGACCACGGCCTGCTCGTCGACGATGTCGGCGATCGGGGTCGGAAGCTCCACGGCCCGGCGGCCCGCGGCCTCGGTCAGCGCGGTGCGCAGCGGCGTGTTCGGGTTGACGAAGCTGGCGCCCGGCAGGTGCAGCCCCATCAGCTCCATCAGCATCTGGTTGGAGTTGGCTGTGCCGTAGAACGTGCAGGTCCCCGGGCCGTGGTACGCGGCGGCCTCGGCCGCGAGCAGCTCGTCGCGGCCGATCTCACCGGTCGCGTACCGCTGGCGCACCTGGCTCTTCAGCGCGTTGGACAGACCCGAGGTCATCGGGCCCGCCGGGACGAGCAGCGTCGGCAGGTGGCCGAACGACAGCGCGCCGATCACGAGCCCCGGCACGATCTTGTCGCAGACGCCGAGCATCAGCGCGGCGTCGAACATGTCGTGCGACAGGGCGATCGCGGTGGCCATGGCGATGACGTCGCGGCTGTAGAGCGACAGCTCCATGCCCGGGCGGCCCTGCGTGATGCCGTCGCACATCGCGGGCACGCCGCCCGCGAACTGGGCGACCCCACCCGCGTCGCGGACGGCGGCCTTGATCTGCTCGGGGAACTCGGCGAACGGCTGGTGCGCGGACAGCATGTCGTTGTAGCTCGACACGATCGCGACGTTCGGCTTGACCGCGCGCTTCAGCTCGTCCTTGTCCGCGCCGCTCGCCGCGAAGCCATGGGCGAAGTTGGCGCAGCCGAGGCTGCCGCGGGCCGGGCCCTGTGCCGCGGCCGCGCGGACGCGGTCGAGGTAGGCCGGGCGGGTGTCGGCGCTGCGTTCGACGAGTCGTCGGGTGACGTCGGTGACGACGGGGTGGGTCATGCGATCTCCTCGTGCCAGGTGCGCCCGTCGCGCTCGATGAGCGCGGTGGCGGCGGCGGGTCCGGCTGTGCCTGCCGGATAGGTCTTGGGGGCGTGGCCGTGTTCGTCCCAGGCCCGCAGGATCGGCTCGATCCAGGCCCAGGCCGTCTCGACCTCGTCGCGGCGCATGAACAGGCTCGGGCGGCCCTGCACGACGTCCATCAGCAGCCGCTCGTAGGCCTCGGGAACGCGGGACTTGAAGGTCTCCGCGAAGCTCAGGTTCAGCTCCGCCGGGTGCAGCCGTATGCCGCCCGGGCCGGGCTGCTTGGTCACCAGGTGCAGGCGCACGCCCTCGTCGGGCTGCAGCCGCAGCACCAGCCGGTTCGGGGTGATCAGCTCGTCGTCCACACCGGGGAAGACCGAGTGCGGCACCCGCCGGAACTGGACGACGATCTCGGACGCCTGCGCGCCGAGCCGCTTGCCGGAGCGCAGGTAGAACGGCACGCCCGCCCAGCGCCAGTTCGCCACCTCGGCCTTCAGCGCCACGAACGTCTCGGTGTGGCTGGGCCGGTCCAGCTCGGTCAGATAGCCCGGCACCGGCGCACCGCCGACGAGGCCCGCGCCGTACTGGCCGCGCACGGTCTGCCGGAGCGCTGCGGGCCCGGTCAGCGGGCGCAGCGACTGCAGCACCTTCAGCTTCTCGTCCCGCACGGCCTCGCGGTCCAACGTGGCCGGGGGCTCCATGGCCACCAGGCACAGCAGCTGCAGCAGGTGGTTCTGCACCATGTCGCGCAGCGCGCCGGAGCCGTCGTAGTAGTCCGCGCGGCCGCCGACGCCGAGGGACTCGGCCACCGAGATCTGGACGTGGTCGATGTGCCCGGCGTTCCACAGCGGCTCGAGCAGCGCGTTGGCGAAGCGCAGCACGAGCAGGTTCTGCACGGTCTCCTTGCCGAGGTAGTGGTCGATCCGGAAGATCTGCTCCTCGGTGAACACCGCGCCGACCTCGTCGTTGATCGCCCGGGCCGAGGCGAGGTCGTGGCCGATCGGCTTCTCCAGCACGACCCGGGACGTGGCGTCGACCAGGCCGTTCGCCGCGGCGCGCGCGCTGATCGGGCCGAACAGCCGCGGCGCGCAGGCGAGGTAGAACACGCGGATCGGCGCAGCGTCGCCGAGGGCCGCGGTGAGCACGGACCAGTCGGCCTCGGCCATCACGTCGAGCGAGACGTGGCGCAGCCGCGAGAGGAACCGGGTCCGGGTCGCGTCGGGCGCGTCGCCGACGTGCCGCGAAAGCTCGGAGTCCACCTTGTCGCGGAAGCCCGCGTCGTCGAGGCCTGCGCGGGAGATGGAGAAGATGCGGGTCTGGTCGGCCAACTGGCCGTCGCGATCACGGAGGTACAGGGCGGGCAGCAGCTTGCGCATGGCGAGATCGCCGGTGCCGCCGAAAACCAGGAAGTCGCACGGGGCGACAGGGGATAGGTGCGGCAAAGCCGCCTCCAGATGGGCAGTCGTTCCGGTCGACCTCGTCGTCGGCCAGCTGACGCTTCCTCACGTTAACAGGCGATCTTCGGTACCTTAAGTGCCTAAGTCAAAGTTGTTGCGCACCTCACGAGCCGGAAGGAGGCCGCAGTGTGGCGGGATCGGGCCGGGACCAGCGCGGGTGACGTGTTCGCCCTCATCCACGACGGGCTGGTGCACACCCGGGCCGAGATCGGCCGACGGACCGATCTGTCCCGCACCGCGGTGGCCGCGCGGGTGCGTCAGCTGGTCGGGCTGGGGCTGGTGGTCGAGGACGCCGCGGGCGCGACGACCGGAGGGCGTCCGGCGGGCAAGCTGCGCGTCAACCCCGCCGGGGGCGTGGTGCTGGCCGCATCGATCGGGGCGAGCAAGACCAAGCTCGGTGTCTGTGACCTGGCGGGAGAGGTGCTGGCGGAGGCCGGGTTGGACTTGGACACCACCCTCGGCCCGGATGCGGTGTTGCGCGCGGCGGCCGACCGGCTGGAGCGCCTGCGGGACAAGGCCGACCGTCCGGTCCGCGGCGTCGGCGTGTGCCTTCCGGGGCCGGTGGACGTCGCGGCGGGCACCGTGCTGGAGTCGCCGCTGCTGCCCGGGTGGGGCGGTGTGCCGATCGAGCTTGGCTTCCCCGGGGTGCCCGTGCTGGTCGACAACGACGTGAACGCGCTGACCCTCGCCGAGCGCGCCGTCCGGCCGGGTGTGTCGGACCTGTTGCACGTCAAGGTGTCCACCGGGATCGGGGCCGGGATCATCGCGGGCGGCGTGCTGCAGCGGGGCGCGCGCGGTGCCGCGGGGGAGATCGGCCACAACCCGGTCGCCGACGGCGGCGGCGTCGTGTGCCGGTGCGGCAACCTCGACTGCCTGGAGGCGGTGGCGAGCGGCGCGGCGCTGGTCGCGGCGCTCCGCGCGGGCGGCCGCGACGTCGCCGACGTGCCCGGGGTAGTCGCACTGGTGCGCGCGGGCGATCCCGAAGCCGTGTCGTTGGTGCGGCACGCCGGGCGGCGCATCGGCGAGGTGCTCGCGGTGGCGGTGAACCTCCTGAACCCGCAGGTCGTGGTGTTCGGGGGCGATCTGGCCGAGGCGTTCGAGCCGCTGCTGGCCGGGGTGCGCGAGCAGGTCTACCGGCGCGCCGTCGTGCCGGCGACGCGGGAGCTCGCCATCGAGCAGAGCGCGCTGGGGGCGGGCGCCGGGATCGCGGGCTGCGCGGCGATGGCGCTGGCTGAGGTGCTCTCGCCGCGGGCGGTCGACGCCGCGCTCGCCGCGGCCTGACTCCAGCCGACGCGCTGCAGACGGAACGGGAGCTCTTCGACCCCGTCCTTCCCGCCGACGAGCGCCAGGTGGAACAGCACTTCCGAGTCGGTGGTCCCCCTGATGTTGCCGAACAGGACGTTCCTTCCCGCGACGGAGCGCCCACCGTGCCACAAGCGATGAGTTCCGGCCGTGCGCGTGGTCTTACTTCTTGACAGCACGCCACACCGCAGGGATGGAGCCACAATGACCACGTTCGCCACCGCCACCGCCGCCGCTCCCCGTCGCACCCGCTCGCGGGCCGCGAACGTCGGTCTGTGGACGCTGCAGGTTCTGCTCGCGGCGGTCTACGCGTTCTCGGCGTTCGGCAAGCTGACCGCCGAGGCTCAGAACGTCGCGGGGTTCCAGGCCATGGGGCTGGGCAACACCGGGATGTACATCATCGGGTCGCTGGAGTTGGCCGGCGCCATTGCGATGTTCGTTCCCCGGCTGACGGGGCTGGCGGCCACGTGCTTCGTCGCGCTGATGATCGGTGCGGTGACGATCACGCTCGCCATCGGCGGCGGCGTGCTGGCCGTGATCCCGGCGGTGGTGCTGGTGCTGGCCGCCGTGGTCGCGTGGGGTCGCCGGGCAAGCACGCGGCGCCTGGTGCGGGACGTCACCGGCCGCTGAGCCGAGCCTTCCCCGAACGCCCAGGTCACCGACCTGGGCGTTTCGCGTGTGTACGACGGTCTGGCGTCCGGCGCTGCTACCGGCGGCGCGACAGCCCGACGCCGACCAGGCAGATCACCCCACCCACGATGGCCAGCAGCGGCGGCACCTCGCCCAGGAGGGCCGCGCCGAGGCCGATGGTGATCGGCGGGACGGCGTAGGTGCTGACGCCGAGCCGCCCCGCGTTCATGCGTGCGAGGGCGTAGGCCCACGTGCTGAACGCCAGCGCGGTGGGCACCACACCCAGGTAGATCAGCCAGCCGGTGGCCGACGCGGGCGCGGCGGCGACGTCGCGCACCAACCCGGGGGTGAAGGGCAGGCTGACCGCGGCGCCGATCGCGCAGGACAGGAACGTGACCTGCAGCGCGGGCAGCCTGCGCACCGCGGGCTTCTGCGCCAGCACACCGACGGCGTAGGTGACGGCCGCGACCAGGCACAGCACCGCACCCCACACGTCGGACGTGCCCTGCGCGGTGGCCGCGCCGACCAGCACGGCGCCGCCGAAAGCCACGAGCGCCCCGACCACGAGCCAGCGCGGGAAGCCCTCGCCCAGCAGCAGCCCGGCGAACAGCGCGATGAGGATCGGGCCGACGTTGACGAGCATCGCGGTGGTGCCCGCGTCGACCCGCTGCTCCGCGGCGTTGAGCGCCAGGTTGTACGCCGCGAACCAGGCGACGCCGCACAGCGCGATGAGCACCCATTCGCGGCGGCTCGGCGTGACCCACCGGCGGCTCACCAGCACCGACACCCCGAGCGCGAGGGTGCCGACAAGCAGCCGCCCCAGGGCGAGCGGGCCCGGGTCGTAGTGCGCGCCCACCGACCGGATCGCGACGAAGGCCGAGGCCCACGCCAGCACCGTGACCACGACGGCGAGCAGGGCGCCGGACCGGACGGGTGCCGGATCGGCTGCGGCATCGGCTACGACAGCGACGGGATGGGTGGCGGTCACGGCTTCGACGCTAGCGTCGGGCCCCGACGATTTCGCGCGGATTCCGGCCGTCCTGGGCAAAGCCTTACCCGGTGCCGATCGGCCCTTATCGCGTCGACGTCAAGCCCGGGATGCTCGCTCGTGTTCCCGATCGAGGACGGGTGTCGATCCGGGCGGCGGCGTTTCGTATAGGCGGTGAGACCACCCCCGAGGAGGACACCATGAGGAAGGTCAGCGCCGTCGAGTCGGTCAGCCTGGACGGCGTCGTGCAGGCCCCCGGCCGTCCCGACGAGGACGAGCGCGGCGGCTTCACGCACGGCGGATGGGCCGTCCCCTACGCCGCCGACCCCGTCCAGGGCCGGGTGATGGCAGGCCACATGCAGGGCGAGTCCGACCTGCTGTTCGGCAGGCGCACCTACGAGGACTTCTACCGCTCGTGGGCCGGGCGCACCGACAACCCGTTCTCGCCGCGCCTGGACGCGGGCCGCAAGTACGTCGTCTCCGGCACACTGGCCGAACCGCTGATCTGGGCCAACTCGGCGATGCTTCCCGACGTCGGCGCGGTCAGGGCGCTGCCCGACGGCCCCGACCTCACCCTGCTCGGCAGCGGGCAACTGCTGCGCGCCCTGCTCGCCGAGGACCTCGTCGACGAGCTGCTGCTGCTCGTGCACCCGATCGCGTTGGGCGGCGGGCAGCGGCTGTTCGCCGACGACGGTCCGCATGCCAAGCTGCGCCTCGTGGACGTCACCCCGACCGGGGCAGGCGTCCTGATCAGCCAGTACGCACGGGAGGGTGGCCGATGACCCGCTATCTGCTGTCGGTCTACCAGCCGGCCACGGGGGAGCGGCCGCCGCCCGAGGTGCTGGAGCAGATCACCTCCGACCTGGCCGAGATCCACGCCGACCTGCGGGCCGCAGGATCGTGGGTCTTCGCGGGCGGCCTCGCCGGGCCCGCCACCGCCACCGTGGTTCGTGCGACCGACGACGAGGTGCTGCTCATCGACGGCCCGTTCCTGGAGGGCAAGGAGTATCTGGGCGGGCTGGCGATCGTCGAAGCCGAGGACCTGGACGCCGCGCTGGGCTGGGCGCGCCGCTTCGCCACGGCGACGACGCTGCCCATCGAGGTGCAGCCCTTCCGGTGAGCTCGCGATGACCATTGCGCAGATCTTCCGCGACGAGCACGGCCGCGCGGTGTCCGTGCTCGTCCGGGCCTTCGGCGACATCGACCTCGCCGAGGAGTGCGTGCAGGAGGCGTTCGCGACGGCGGTCGCGCGCTGGCCCGCCGAGGGCGTGCCGCCCGCGCCCGCGGGCTGGATCATCACGACGGCCCGCAACCGGGCGGTCGACCGCCTGCGCCGCGAGGCCCTCCGCGACGAGCGCCAGGCCGAGGCGCTCCGGTTCGCCGAGCGCGACCCGCTGCCCGAGGAGGGACCCGTGCCCGACGACCGGCTGCGACTGATCTTCA
Source organism: uncultured Actinomycetota bacterium (assembly GCA_963739465.1). Lineage (GTDB taxonomy): Bacteria > Actinomycetota > Actinomycetes > Mycobacteriales > Pseudonocardiaceae > Pseudonocardia. The sequence goes on along the minus strand of CAVUAS010000033.1, from coordinate 105,424 downwards.
CCTGCTGCCATCCCGCACTCGCCGCGGCCGCCCGGGTCGCGCTCACCCTGCGCCTGCTCGGCGGCCTCACGACCGCCGAGATCGCCCGCGCGTTCCTCGTCCCCGAAGCGACCATGGCGCAGCGGCTCGTCCGGGCGAAGGTCAAGATCCGGGCCGCGCGCATCCCGTACCGGGTGCCGAGTGACGCCGAGCTCCCGGAGCGGCTGCGTGGCGTGTTCGCCGTCGTCTACCTCATCTTCAACGAGGGCTACACGGCGAGCGACGGCGCCGAACTCGTGCGCGACGACCTGTGCCGGGAAGCGGTCCGGCTCGGCAGGCTGCTCGTCGAGCTCATGCCGGACGAGCCCGAGGCGGTGGGCCTGCTCGCGCTCATGCTGCTCGCCGCGGCGCGGCGGGACGCGCGCACCGACGGCGAGGGCGCGCTCGTGCCGCTGCCCGCGCAGGACCGCACGCGCTGGGACGCCGCGCTCGTCGCCGAAGGCCGGGCGCTCGTGCGCCGATGCCTGCGCCGCGGCCACCCCGGCCCGTACCAGATCCAGGCGGCGATCCAGGCCGTCCACACCGACGCGCCCACCGACTGGCGGCAGGTCGTGGCCCTCTACGACCAGCTCCTCGCGCTCGCGCCCACACCGGTGGCCGCGCTCAACCGGGCCGTCGCGGTCGCCGAGGTCGACGGCCCCGCCCCCGCACTCGCGCTCGTCGAGCCGCTCCCGCTGGACCGCCTGCACGTCTACCACGCCGTCCGCGCCGACCTGCTGCGCAGGCTGGGCCGCACCGACGAGGCGGACGTGGCCTACGCCGCGGCGGCCGAGCGCACGACGAACGCCGCCGAGGTGGCGTTCCTGCGCGCCCGGCGCGCCGAGCTGCGCTGACCGGTCACCCCGGCTTCGCGGCGGTCAGCACGAGGTTCTGGCCGGTGTCCGCAGCGACCCTGGCGCCCACGAACCCGGCTTCCGCCAGCAGCCGCAAGCGGCGCGCAGGGCCGCCGCAGGTGCCGAGGGCGTGCCCGCCGGGCTGCGCCAGCGCCGTCGGCGTGCACAGCGACGTCGAGATCGCGAAGTCGATGCGCGCGATCGGGTTGTCGATCCCGTCCTCGAGCCGGTCCGTCGACCACGGCTCGACCACGACCACGGTCCCGCCCGGAGCCAGCAGCGTGTGGGCCCGACGGAGCGCGGCGACCGGGTCGCCGAGGTCGTGCAGGGCGTCGAAGTACGTCACGACGTCGAACGGGCCTGCGCCGAGAACGCTCGCCTCGGCCACGTGGAACGCGACGTTGGCGGGCGCGCCCTCGTCGGTGGCCCGGGATCGGGCGACGGCGATGGACGGCTCGTCGACATCGAACCCGACGAACTCCGACCGCGGCCAGGTGCGCGCCATGATGAGCGTCGCGGCGCCGTGGCCGCAGCCCACGTCGGCCACCCTGGCGCCGTCGTCCAGCCGTTCGACCAGACCGTCGACGGCGGGGAACCAGCTCTGGGCCAACTGGTGGATGTACGCCGTGCGGAAGAAGCGCTCGATGCCGTGCCTGACCGTGTCCGGGAAGGCGTGGTACTCGATAGCGCCGTTGCCGCGGAACGCGTCCGCGAGCGATTCGAGGGTGGCGTACTGGCCCGCGATCACTTCGGCTGCGCCGACGAGATGGACGGGTGAGCCGACGACCGAGAGGGCCATGGCGTGCTCGTCGGGCAGCTCGAAGGTGCCGGTGTACGGGTCGTGGCGCACGTAGCCGCTCACGGCCTGGGCGCCCAGCCACTCGGCGACGAGGCGCGGATGCAGCCCGATGCGTCCGGCCAGTTCGTCGGCGGTGCTCGGGCCTGCGCCGGTCATGGCCGCGTACAGCCCGAGCCGATCGCCGATCAGCGTCATCGCGGTGCCTGCGGCGCCCGCGAAGTCGGTCAGCACGCGGCCCGCGAAGGCTTCGACAGTGGCCGCGTCCAGGGAGGAAAGGGTGTTTGTCATGGCGCAGAACGCTAGGAATCCGGCGGCAGGCGCGGCATCGGTCGGACGCTCCATCCGTCCCGATGGAGCGTTTACCCCACCAGCCCCGCCTGGATGGCGATCCGGGCGGCGGCGGTGCGCGTGCGGACGCCGAGCTTCGTGAAGATGTTGCTGAGGTGCCGGTTGGCGGTGCGCTCGCTGATGAACAGCCGGTCGGCCAACTCCTGGTTGGTGACACCCTCCGCCAGCACGGTCAGCACCTCCCGCTCGCGGGCACTGAGCTGGGCGAACACCGACGGGGCCGCGCCTGCCACCGATTGCGGCTGGTCAGGTGGCGCGGCCTCCGCGAGCACGAGGCGCTGTAGCCAGCCGTCGACGCTGCCTGCACCGAAGTCGAGGGCACACGGCTGCAGCCTGCCCGTGCCGATCGCGATCTCAGGCCCGATTCGGTCGAAGCCCAACGGTCGCAGCACCGGCGCCTGTGCCTGCCAGTCGGTCACCGCGGTGCAGACCCGGGCCAACGCCGGACGCAGCTCCAGATAGCGCCGCTTCATGTCGACGACCATGGAGCCGAGCTCGGGGGACGGCTGCTCGCCTCGGCGGCGTCCCAACGCACGGCGGTGCACGAGGGCGACGCCGCCTGCAGGCAGTGGGCGCTGTCGGGCATCGGCGAGGAACGCCGCCAGCACCGCGTCCAGCGCCGCCAGATGGGTGTCCACCTCGGCGAGCGGAACGAGGATGCTGAAGGCCGTGACCTCACCGTCGGGCCCCCGCCCGACCACGAAATCCCGGCGGTGCGACCGCCACCACTTCTCGACGATCGCCGCCCCCGCCCGTCCGTCGTGGCGCTCGGTGATGGCCAGCACGGCGGCCAGGTCATCCGACGAGGCGGCTTCGACCGGGTGCTGCTGGTCGACCGGGGGAAGGTAGCTGTCGCGGATGACCGGGTTCTGCACGAGATAGAGCAGGTCGGCTGTGGTTTCCCAGCCGGGCGCGCGTTCGACGTCGTGCAGTGCGGCGACGGCCGCGCGTCGGCGCAGCTGTCGGACCCTCGCCGGGTCCCGGATCTCCAGTGCGCCCGCGATCGCCTGGCGGGCGACGGATTGGATCTCCATGCCCGCCGGGGTGAGGCGGGTGAACGGCAATCCGCGCAAGGCTCGCCAGGCCTGCTCGACTTCGAGCGGCTCGGCGTCGGCGAGCACCGCGGCGAGCATCGGCTGCGTGACCCTGCGCAGTACCGCGGCGTTCTCCACGCTCCGGCGCTCCACCGGATCGAGATCGTCGAGCAGCACGTCGCACAGCTCCTCGATCACCTCGGCGGGCGGTCCGCCGGGCGGCAGCAGGTCCGGATGCCGGGCCAGCGCTTCCGCGAGCAGCTCGAGCGCCAGCGGGTGACCGCGTCCGAACCGCACGATCCGGGCCGCGGTGTCCGCCGGGAGGCCGCGGCGCTCGACGAGCAGGCGGGCGTCCGCGTCGTCCATCGGACCGATGACGAGCTCGGCGGTCAGCTGTCGCCAGCCCGAAGCCGTTCGCCACGCCAGGTTCGGCGGCCTGCGTCCGACGACGACGATCGTCAGATCGGCGGGCAGGCCGGTCAGGAAGTCGTTGCGCAGCCACCCGTCGAGCAGGTTCAGGCGTTCGTAGCTGTCGACGACGAGGGTGCCCACGTCCGCGCGGTCCAGCGCCGCCGCGGCCGCCTGCGCCGTCGCGATGTCCGCCCCGTCCAGCGCCCAGGCCAGCGACGAGAGGAATCCCGACGGCGTCGGCTCGAAGCTCCGCCCGTCCATGATCAGCGGCCGGTGGTCCAGCCTCGCGGCCGCAGCCGCCACCGTCGTCGACTTCCCGATGCCGCCGGGTCCGGAGACGAAGACGACGACCGGGCCGCGGCCGCGATGCAGCAGATTCCGCAGCGCGGTGAGCTCCCGCTCTCGGCCGACGACGCCCGCGGCGGCGGCGCGCAACCGGTCCCGCACCTGCGCGCCCCGCTCCATGCCGGTGACGCTACTGGTCCGGGACCGCTCGGTGGAGCGGTTGCCGCATCGGAGCCGGACCGATGTGGAGCGTCTGCGCGATGCGGACCCGCCACGCCGACGGCCACGCTCGATTCGGCCTTCAACCACGACGAACCCCAGGAGTTCAACCATGTACATCCGCATCGTCACGTTCGCGATCGGCGTCGCGGCCGACGAGTACTGCGCACACGCTGCGGCCATCGCCGAGGCGTTCACCGAGTGGCCCGGCCTGCTCGGCAAGATCTGGCTCGGCGACCGGGAGCGGAACCGCTACGGCGGCGTCTACGTCTTCGCGTCCAAGGCGGACGCCGACCGGTCGCGGTCGACGCCGCTGTTCGCCGGGATGGCGACGAACCCGGCGATGGCGGACCTGGCGATCGAGGAGTACGAGACGCTGTCCGAGGCCACCGCCGTCACTTGGCCCGCCATGGCCACCGCGTGATCCTTGGCCATGGCGGTCATGGGGATGAGACCCTGCATCCCCATGACCCTTCCCGTGCTCTTCGGCGCCAACGTCGACCCGCTGTGGCGGCCCGCCGACCTCCCCGTGCGGCACGCCACGACCGCCGAGCGTCTCGGCTTCGACCTCGTGACGATCCAGGACCACCCGTACCAGGCCGCGTTCTACGACACGTGGACGCTGCTGACCTACCTCGCCGGGCGCACGGAGCGGATCACCTTCGTCCCGACCGTCGCGACCCTGCCGCTGCGCCCGCCCGCCGTGCTCGCGAAGTCGGCCGCCACGCTCGATCTGCTCACCGGCGGACGGGTGCAGCTCGGCCTCGGGGCGGGCGCGTTCTGGGACGCGATCGTCGCGATGGGCGGGCCCCGGCGCTCACCTGCGGAGGCGGTGGCGGCGCTGGAGGAGGCGATCGCGGTGATCCGCGCGATGTGGAGCGACGAGCGCTCCGTCAAGGTCGACGGCGAGCATTACCGACTCGCGGGCGTGCACCCCGGGCCGCCGCCGGGTCCGGGGCTGGGCATCTGGCTCGGCGCGTACGGGCCGCGAATGCTGGCGCTCACCGGCGCCGCCGCCGACGGCTGGCTGCCGTCGCACGCGTTCCTGGGTGTGGACAAGCTGCCGTCCGCGCTGGCCCGCATCGACGACGCCGCGCAGGCCGCGGGCCGCGATCCGGCCGGGTTGCGGAAGGTCTACAACATCTCGGGGCTGATCGGGCCGGAAACGAGCGAGCCGTTCCGGGGTTCGGTCGCGCAATGGACCGACCAGCTGCTCGCCGTCTCCGCGCTCGGCATGAACGGCTTCGTGTACTGGCCCGCCGACGATCACGAGCGCCAGCTCGTCCGCTTCGCCGAGGAGGTCGTGCCCGCCGTGCGGGCCGCGCTGGCCTGAGGCGCCGAGCCGAACGCCCGGTCCGCCGCGCCGGCCGCACCGGCGTTGCGGTGTCCGCACCGGTGCCGCGACGCCGGTGCGGACACGGCTTCGCCTGCGCGGCGCCGCTGCACCGGTGCCGAGCAGCCGGACCCACCGGGCCACCGGGGTTGCCGCGCCGCCCGGGCCACAGCGCTGCGCCGTGCTACGGCACGCTTTCCCCGGTCTGCTCGTCGACGGCGCCACCGGTCGCGCGCGGGGTCGGGTGCGGGTGCAGCGGCTCCCGCACCCCCGCCGATCCGGGACCCCGGCCGAGCCAGAGCGTGACCGCCGACCCGGCGGGGACGCGTTCTCCCGCGGCGGGCTTCTGATCCAGCACGACGGACCCGGGCCACGGCGGCGGCGCGTCGGGGTCGGCGCCCACCGCCCGCAGGCGAGCGGAGGAGAGCACCCGACGCGCTGTGTCCCACTCGAGGCCGCCGACGTCCGGGACGACGACGAGCGCGCTTCGCGCCCGTGCTGCGCCTTCCCCGATCGCGGCGGCCGCGAGGTCCATCGCGTCCTCCGCGGACCGCGGATCAGCCGTCCGGGACTCGTCGTCGAGGTCGCGCCAGCGTTCCCATGCTGACTGGCGGGTGACGCCGAGCCGGGTGGCGATCTCGGCCCAGGACTTGGAGCGGGCGCGGGCGGCTCGCACCGCCGCCAGCTCGGCCTGGTCGAGCAGCCTGCGGACGACCCCGATGTCCGACAACGCATCCAGCGCGTCGTCGCCGTCGGGCGAGCCGCGCTCGTGCCAGCTGCGCAGCCGCTTCCACGCGTCGAAGCCCTCCGGCCACCGCATCCCGTCCATGCTGTCAGGTTACCCTGACAGCGGGTCAGTGGGCGCCCAGATAGCGGAGCCAGCTTCCGTACGCGCTGATGTCCACCGAGCCCGGCGGCGCCGCGGTGCACACCATGCCCAGCGCGGATCCGTCCACGAGGGCGACGCGACCCACCGCCAGCGGGTGCGGCAACGCGCAGAGCAGCGCGCCGAGCGCCGACGCCGGAAGCTCGTGCAGCTCCACCTCCACCGAGGCGCCACCGCTGCCCACCGCGACGATCCCACCGCGCGGCACCCCGAGCCCCGGCAGCGCGATGAGTCGGTAGACCGGCGCCGTGAGCGCCACGCGGTCGAAGGTCGCCCCGAGCGCGACCAACTCGGGGTGCAGCGGCTGGCCGACCCGGTGCGCGGCGACCACGGCGAGCGCCACCGTCGGCGGCGCGACCGGTGGGCGCCGCTCCGGCGCCGCGCTCGTCATGCGGGCGCCACCTCCGAGACGTGCGCCGCGACGATCCGCCACCCCGCCGCGAACCGGACCCACGTCTGGCTCTGCCTGCCTTCGACGGCACCGTCGGGATAGCCGAACAGCGTGGTGACGACGGCCGTCCGGTCGTCGACGGCCAGCACATGCGTGTCGTGCAGCCGCCGACCGGGCGGAACGGACGGGTGGGCCGCCCGCCAGGCGGAGATCTCCGCCGCGCCGTGCTGCCGGTCGGCCACGCCGAACCGCACACAGCGCCCGTCGTCCCAGAACAGTTCCGTCAGCATCGCGACGTCGCCTGCGACGAGGGCGCGCTCGTACCGGTCGAACGCGGCGCGCACGGACGCCGCCACCTCCGGCCGGTCGAGTGCGACCTCGCCCCCCGTGAGCGGAAACGAGTGCTCCAGCACTCGTTTCCGCTCACGGGCGGCAGGCGGGTTCACGCGGTGGCCGGGCGGGCCGTGTCGATCGGCGCGACGGCGGCGGGCGCGTCCACCGCGGGCGGCGTCACCTCGTCGATGGTGGCGGTCATCGGCTCCTCGGTCGGGGCAGGTTTGCCGCGCCGCCGCTGGACCAACCCGAACCCGAGCAGCACGATCCCGGCGAACGCGTAGCCGAGCGCGATCTGGCCCCCGACGTTCCAGCCCACCTGCTCGGCGTGGATCAGCCCGATGAACCCGAGCGCGGCGCCGATGAAGCAGTACACCGCGGCCGACACGAACTCCTTGTCGATGATGAACGCGACGATCGCGCCCAGCACCAGCCCGGCGAGGATCGCCCCGCCGCCGAGCAGCTTCGTGCCCTCGTACACCAGCCCGGCGTTGGTGAGCGCGTCCTCGCCGACCTTCGCCGCGCTTGTGCCCGCCGCGGCCAGCGCGTTGTCCATCAGCCCGCCCGCCCAGGATGCGATGTTCGGGATGAGCGCGAACACCACCGCGACGGCGTGCCGCTTGGGCGTCTCCTGGAACGCCTGCGCGCCGATCAGCAGGCCGATGTAGAGCAGGATCGGCACGATCGCGGGCAGTGGCAGCAGCGCCCCGAGCAGCCCGAACAGGCCGAGGAAGCACATCAGGGCGATCACCACGCCGGAGGCGAGCGAGTAGCTCGTGCGCCCGCCCGCGGCCTTCCAGCCTGGGTGTCCGATGTAGACGGCGGGCGGGAAGGGGCAGCCGAGTACCGAGCCGACCACGGCGCCGGTGCCGTCGGCGAGCAGGATCGAGCGCAGGTTGTACTCGTCGCCCGCGACCGCCGCGCTCTCGACGTTGGTCATGCCCTCGGTGAAGTTGTAGATGCCTAGTCCTGCGACCAGCGCTTTCCCACCCCCACCGGCCCGCAGCGAGCTGACCAACTTGCCGCGTCCGCGCCGAAACGCGGGTGGCAACGGCTGTCCTGCGGCCAGGGCAGCAAAGGTGATCGCCTCTACGACTGGCTGCTCATCGACCCCGGAACCCACACCGGTACCCACACCCACCTGCTGCTGGTGCGCCGCTCGATCTCCCAGCCCGGTGAGCTGGCCTACTACATCTGCCGCAGCCCCCGGCCTGTGCCGGTCGCCGAGCTGGTCCGGGTCGCCGGATCCCGGTGGGGTGTGGAGGAAACCTTCCAGTTCGCCAAGAACGAGACCGGCCTTGATCACTACCAGGTCCGTCGCTACCAGGCCTGGTATCGCCACATCACCCTGTCCATGCTCGCCGCGGCGTTCCTCGCCGTCACTGCCCACCGCGAACGCCGCCGCCACCAAAAAGGGGAGCCAGCGTCGAGCATGACGCCTTAATTCCCTTGTCCTGCAACGAAATCCGGCGACTCTGGGCGCTAGTGGGATCGCCGTGGCCAGCAGCGGCGCGACGTCGGCGAGCCCCTGCCCGAGCCGCGCGAAGTCCGCGGTCGGGAGCGAGATGGCGACGTTCTGCGCGGCCGCCACGACGTCCGGCGCCGACATGTAGCCGCCGATCCACCCGATCGCGGTGCCCACGAGGAGCGCGGCCAGCCCGACCGGGATGTTGCCCGGCAGCTTCAGGTCGGTGAAGAAGCCGATCAGGATGATCACCATGACCGGGAACGCGATCCACAGCGCCTCCCACATCTGGGCGGCGGGGCGCATGGAGATGAACGCGATCGAGATGCCCGCGAGCGTGCCGAGCATCGCGGCCTGCGGGGTGTAGCGGCGGATGTAGGGCCCGACGAACGCGCCCATCAGCACGATCAACCCGATGATGAAGCACCATGCGAGCCCGGACGCCCATGCCACCAGCGGGTTCTTCGTCGCAAGGTAGATCGGCAGCATGATCACGAAGACGACGATGAACATGTGCGGCACCGACGGCCCGTAGGGCATCGCGCACACGTCGAGCCGGTCCTCGCGGCGGGCGAGGCGCCGCGCGAGGTAGGTGTAGTAGACGTTGCCGATCAGCAGCTGGACGCCCAGCGCGGGCAGGATCACGCCGAAGACGTCCGAGCCCGGGATGTTCACCACGCCCAGGCACAGGCCCGACAGTACGAGCACGTTGACCAGCGTGTTGAAGCCGAGGCCGAAGAAGGCGTTGGTGTCGCCGCTGACCCACCAGGGCAGCTTCAACTCGGACGTCGGGGACGGCTCACTCACGACGCAACCTCCTGGGGGACAAGGGCGGACAGGAATGCCTCCGACGGCGCGACCCAGCCGAAGATCCCGCCCTGCGCGGCGATCATGGCCAGGCCGACCCGTTGGAACTCGGGGAAGTAGGAGCCGACGCAGTCCGACAGCACGAGGCACTCGTAGCCGCGGTCGTTGGCTTCCCGGACGGTGGTGTGCACGCACACCTCGGTGGTGACGCCGGTGACCACCAGGCTGGTGATGCCCCGTGCGGCGAGCTCGGCGCCGAACGTCGTGCCGTGGAACGAGCCCTTGCCCGGCTTGTCGATCACCAGCTCGCCGGGCAGGGGCGCGAGGTCGTCGATGATGTCGTGGCCGTACTCGCCCCGGATGAGGATGCGGCCCTTGGGCCCCGGCGCGCCGATCCGCAGGCTCGGCTCGCCCCGGTTCAGCTTGGCGGGCGGACAGTCGGACAGGTCGGGCACGTGGCCTTCCCGGGTGTGGATCACGGTGAGGCCGACCGTGCGGGCGGTGTCGAGGACCTTCTTGAGCGGCGGCACCACCGACTGCAGCAGCGAAACGTCATTGCCGAGCGTTTCGCCGAAGCCGCCGGGCTCGACGAAGTCGCGCTGCATGTCGATGATCACCAGTGCGGTGGTCGCCGCATCGAACGTGAGCGGGTACGGCTGGGCGTCAACCTGCATGGGTGTCCCTTCGATGACAGCGGTGGAGGTGGCCACCGCGCCGAAGACGCCGCCCTGCATGGTCACCATGTGCAGGGCGGCGTCGTGATTGGACGGGTCCGTCGCGCCGGTGCAGTCGGACAGGATCAGGCACTCGTAGCCGCGGTCGTTCGCCTCGCGCATGGTCGTGTGCACGCAGACGTCCGTAATGCGAAAGTTAGACGACATATAGCAGTTCAGTCGCATCCCCGCAGTTCAGACGACGTCTAAAGTGGATCAGAAGCCTTGGCGGAGATCAGGACGTGCGCGATATCACACAGGTCAGCGCCTTCGCCGCCGCCGCGGCGCGATCACGGCGCCTACTGCCCGAGCTTCCGCTCGCGGAATTGGCGGCGTAGATCGGGCAAGTGCCATCGGTAGTGACGGCGCTGAGCGCCACCGATGACCCCGGCCGGGGTGAGCTGACCCTGGGCGGCGAGTCGGTTGAGCGTGCGCGCCGAGATGCCGAGGGCGCGCGCGGCTTCCGCCGTGCTGACCAGCGCCTCGGGGTCCGGCATTCGATCAAGGTAAATGACCGTGCTGGCCGTCGACTACCGAACCGACCGTGCAGTCCGTCCTGTCTCTAATGACTCTGCTGTCCCAACTCTCTACGCTCGGATCTCATGGCCTCGACGACCCCGGACCCGGACGCGGTCTACCACTGCGTCGTCGCGTCGGAAGAGAAGTTCCGAAAGGGCGAGACGGAGCGTGAGTACGCGGCGTATCTGAGCGAGCTGGTGCAGGACCCGGTCGCCGTTCAGCAGGCTCGCCCTCGACACGTCGGGGTGTCCGGCCCCCGGCTGGCGATGCGAGAGCTGCGGAGACGACCACCCCGAGAACGCGGTGATCACGCTGCGGATCGCGTCGGCCGGGGTGTGCTGTCTCACCGCGTGCCCGGCGTGCGCGCGGCGCCTAGCCGCCGGAGCCGAGCCGCCGGTCACGGTCGCCACCGCGACGCGGCTCGTCGTGCAGCACCGGCGCCACTTGCGTTCGCGCCCGTCCGACGCCGGGACCTGAGCGCCGGTCGAACCACGGTGTGCTGCGCCGAAGGGCCCGGCAGAAGGGGGAAGGACCCCTCTGCCCGGCGAGTCCCGGACATCGACCACCCCGGCCGTACGAACGCCCGCTTGCGCCCCGCGGGCCCAGCGGACGTGGGGGATACACGTTTGCACCCAGGTGTGGGGAACTAGTTACCCAATGTGATAACCGCAGCTAGACGTGCCCAAAGTACCGGGAGGGTGGATATCGACCGCTGCCCCACGCCGAAAGTGGTGGGGGCGGGTACGTTCGCGCGCGGCCGTCACGGTATGGTTCTGGGGTGCGTCGAACCAACACTGACATGATCAGGAACCTCCTGCGCACGCGCACGGACCTGATCCGAGAACGCGACGAGTTGACCTCTTTGATCGACCAGCTCGGCGAACAAATTGTTCGTTTCGGAGGATCGCTCGACGACGAGATCACAGGACAGGAGCCGCTGCCGCAGGCGCCGACGAACGCGACCGAGGCGGTGAACTGGGCCACCGACAGCAGGTTGGGCGGCGGATCCCCGACAGCACCGCGACCGCACGTCGTCCAACTGACGACCCGTGAGGCTCTCCTTCAGATGATGGAGGAGGACAAGGATCGGGTGTTCGAGATGAAGGAGCTGATTTCTGGGGTTCATGAGCGCGGGGTGCAGGCTGCCCCGGAGACTGTGCGGTCGGCATTGCAGAAGTTGATCGAGAAGCACGAGGTCGAGCGGCCCGTGCGGGGCAAGTACAAGCTCGTCTTGCTGGTGGAACCGCGGAGGACAGCGGAGAACATCGAATCAGCCGCTTCGTACCGGCCCAACAATCACCTGTTCGACCATGGAGTGAACGACGCCACGAGCAACTGAGGTCGAAACATGGCCGAGGGGCCAGCCCCCGCCGTCAAACGTTGGGCCAACCCCTCGGGTCGCATCCCCAAATCCGGTTAACGAACCTGAAGGACACAGAGTGATTGTACCGCTGACCTTGCTGTACGCCGAGACCGCACCCGCTGGCACGTGGTGGGACTCACCCACGACGTTGGCCGCAGTTGTTGGGCTTGTCCTGTTGTTCGCGCTCTACATCAGTATCGCAGATGCGCCCCCGGACCAGCGTCCAGCGATCATCAGGTCGCTGGGAGACTTCTTTCGCGGTTGGTTCGGAGGGGGTCCCCCGAAGATGAGCTGATGTACCCGTCCCCAGATGTCGCCCCACACGTCGCATTTGAGCATGGCCGTCGCCCCGCTCCGCGGTGCCCGAGCGTCTTACCGAGCCCTGTTGCGCGTAATACGGCCGTGCGTGGGGTACGTCGACCTGCCGCGCGATCGGGCCGCGTGGCGACGGACGGCCCCGACCATCCGCCGCCGCCGCCGACGTGGGAGGCCCTATCTCCACACGCCGCGGGAGTCCGCACCCCCGTGGGCCCGAACCGGCCCGCCTGGACTGATCGGGAGACGGCTATCGGCGACCTTGCACCGTAGAGCGCGCGCAGGTTGTCCAGGACGACCGCGCGGGTCGCCGCGTCGGGTTCGGTGCTCATGCTGCGGCCTCCTCCCTCTTGCGGGCGGCTTCCTTGGCGGCGGCCCGCGTGTGTTCGATCTTGCAGTACTTCCGGTTAGACCGGCCGGTCGTGAACTCCTTGCCGCACCAGGCGCAGGCGACAACGTGCCGGGCACGACGCTGCTGCGCCCGCCGTCACAATTCCCGGCCGGGGACGGGTCACCTACAAGTGGGACGCCGAGACGCTGCGCGCGCAGTGGCGCGAGCTGAGCCGCGCGCGGGAACGGTAGTCACCGGGGCGACTGGGGCTCGTCCGTGCTCGGAACCGTCGTGCCGGGCTGCGGCCACCGCTCGGGCCACTGGTTGACCTTTAAACGGACATTTGGCCCTGCCGGGCCGGCGATGGTGCGCGCGAGGGTAGTCGACGTCGAGCGTGGAGGAACCTGGTGAAAGACGACGTTGTTGCTGGATTCGACGGTTCCCGTCACTTCGCGACCGCGCAGGCAGGCAGGCGATGAGGCAGGCCTGGATCACGCACCACGCGGCCCACGCCGACGACCCGAGGATGATCGTCCACGTGGTGACTCGGAGGGCTACCGTGCCGTCGTCCCAATTCGTCCAGGGAGGAACACGCCTGTGGAGTTGAACGAGGTACTCCTGCCCGGTGTCGGACTCCGCTACGAGTTCGTCAACGCCGACGGCGATCGGCTTGGCATCGTCGCGCGTCGCACGGGCGAGTTCGAACTGGTCGGCTACCGCGAGTCCGACCCGGACGCCTCCGTGCCGTTGTTCCGTCTGACGGCCGAGGAGGCGGACACGGTTGCGGAGATCCTCGGCGCACCCCGGATCACCGAACGCTTCGCCGACCTCACCCGCGAGATTCCGGGTTTGTCCGCGGCCCAGATCACTGTCCCGGCCAGCTCACGACACGCGGGCCATGCCCTGGCGCACACCAGGGCGCGGACCCGGACCGGCGCCTCGATCGTCGCCATCGTGCGCGGCGAGCAGGTCATCGCCTCGCCCACTCCCGCGGAGATCCTGCACGCGGACGACACCCTCGTCGTGATCGGCACCGACGCAGGCATTGCGGGCGTGCGCCAGATCCTGCATGGCTGACCGGTGCACAGCCCGCTGGCGCTCCTTCTGCAACTCGGCGTCATCCTGGTGCTGCTCAGCGGCCTGGGTGCGGTGGCCCGCCGGGCCGGGCTTCCCCCGATCCCGCTGTACTTGCTGGCCGGGCTCGCGCTCGGCGAGGGCGGCGTCGCCCCGGTGCCCGCGGCGGGCGAGTTCGTGCGTACCGGAGCAGCGATCGGGGTTGTGCTCCTGCTGCTGACACTCGGCCTGGAGTTCACCACCACCGAGTTCGCCCACGCCGTCCGCCGCCACGTGCCCTCCGCGGTCCTCGACCTCGCCCTCAACGCCGCGCCCGGCGCGGTCACCGGGTGGCTGCTCGGCCTGGACGCCGCGGGAATCCTCGCTCTGGCGGGCGCCACCTGGATCTCCTCCTCCGGAATCGCCGCCCGCCTGCTCGCCGACCTGCGACGGCTGGGCAACCGGGAGACGCCCGCCGTGCTCGCCGTCCTCGTCATCGAGGACTTCGCCATGGCCGTCTACCTGCCCGTTCTAGCGGTCGTCGCCGCCGGCGGAACCTGGTGGCAGGCCGCGCTGGGCGTCCTCGCCGCAACCGCCGCTGTCGCCGCGACCCTTGCCGCCTCCCACCGCTGGGGCCACCACGCGAACCGGTGGCTCGCCCTCGCCCACCCCGACGCCGAGCAGCTGATGCTGCGCATCCTCGGCACCACCCTCGTCGTCGCCGCACTCGCCGAGCTGGTCAACATCTCGGCCGCCGTCGGCGCGTTCCTGGTCGGGCTCACCCTCACCGGCGACACCGCCGAACGGGCCCGCGCGGTGCTGTCCCCGCTGCGGGACCTGTTCGCCGCCGCGTTCTTCCTCTCCATCGGATTCGCCGTCAATGTCCTCGACCTCGTCCCGGTCCTGCCCGCCGCACTTGCACTCGCGATCGTCGGCATGGTCACGAAGATCCTCACCGGCCGGTACGCGGCCGCCCGCGACGGCGCGGGCCAACGTGGTCGCATGCGAGCGGGCACCGCCCTCATCGCCCGAGGCGAGTTCTCCATCGTGATCATCACCTTGGCCGGGGCTAGTGATGCCGTGCTCGGCCCGTTGGTCACGGCCTACGTCCTGATCCTCGCCACCACCGGTCCGCTCATCACCCGATGGGTGCGATGAGGATCGGGAGTCTGCACGAGAAGAAGTGAGGGCTCGACGAAGCCCGCCCGGGCAGACGCCGACCGCCTGTCGCGATCTTGCGACAGGCGGTCGTCGTGGATCGCGCTTGATCATCCTCGGTAGCCATTGGTCCACTGTGGAACTTCCGCAGAAAGTCCGCACATCCGCAAAAATTCCGCAGATCAACCGTCCCTAGCACACCCGGCCAAACCCTGACCGTCCGATGAAAGTCGAGGTCAGAGGGGGTGCGGTCCTATCGGGGCAGGTCGGGCGGGGCTATCTCCGGTGCCGCGCTGTCCGGTGATCCCTATCACGTACGCATCGGGTCCGAGCCCGTAACCGATACGAGCTGCCGGTTTGTTGCATGAGGGCGTGGTGCCCGCGCTCATGGCCACCTGCGAGGCCTGGTCGCGCTACCGGCGGCTTAAGGCCCGGTTCGACCGACGGTTCGACACCGCCGACCCGATGAGCATCGCGCAGCTCGACGTGGCCGAACGTAACATGCGCACCTGGTTGACCTCATGGGGCTTGACCGCGGCCAGCGAGGGCACGCTCGTCGCGGCGGCGAACGAAGTTCTCGACCAGGACGACCCCTTTGCGAGTCCCCTGGCGTGGGCAGACGAATCGAAAGGGTGATTCTCGACAATTTGTCAGGAATTCGCCGACAATTCGTTTTCTGCAGAGATTCGCCGACAATTCGGCGATAATTGCGAAAAATTCACTTAAACGAATCGGCGCGCGGCTGCGCGCGATCACAAAGAGTCTCCAGGCCGTCTCCAGAATAAAAATGGAAATGCCTCCTGCCGCAATTCTTGAATGGCGACCGCGCCATTTCGAATTGCATTCCGAACGGACGGAGTACTCCGAGCCGTCACGATCGCGGAACGCGCCCGACCGGGACGGAGATCACAGCGGCCGGGCGCGCCCCGCACCATCATCCCCTACCCACCCCCCCGGGCCCGGGGGCCAGAGGGGACGGGGCAGGCAGGCAGGGGAAGGCAGGAGGGGCAGGGGGGCAGGGGGCAGGGGGCAGGAGGCAAGAGGGAGGCGGAGAGGCTTCCCTGCCAGTTGGCAGGCAAGCCTGCCGGGCTTCTTTGCTGAACCTTGGCCACGCCCACGCTAGTGCGGTGGCCACAAACGTTGCCGGGGTGATCGCGTGATCCAGGCGGCGAGTCGCAAGGCGCCGCCTGAAGCTCATACCGGGCGTATTCGCGAAGGCGGCGCCGCCGCGAGTCGTCGTCTGGGCGCGCGAGGACCCGGTGAACGTTTGTGGCCACCGCACTAGCGGCAGGGGCGAGGGCAGGGCAGGCAGGGGCCGAGGCGCACAGACGCACACAGCACGGCCCAGGATGGCCCAGGACGCACGCACAGCGGGGGTGTGGTGGGTCGCGGTACCACGAGGGCGGGCAGGGGCGAGGCGCAGCGGGCCACACGGCGGGCAGGGACAGGCAGGGCAGGGCATCGGGTACCCGGTGTGTGCTGTGCTGGGGATGTACTGGTCTCGGTCCTCGGTGTTCTTACTATTATCTGCCGTATTCTCTGCCATTGTATTCTTATTATCTTCGGCGATATCTCTGCCGTTATCTCCGTGATGTATGTCGGCACATTCGCGCGGGTCTCCTAGACCGGCCGGGTCTCCGTCGTGATTACCGGCCCGGCCCCTCCGAATGCTGGCTGTTGATTCATCGGTGAATCTCGTGGGCGCCGAGCTTGACGGCCAGGTCCTCGACCGCGGGGATGCGCATCTGCGACAGGACCACGGTAGTCCGCACGTGCCAGTGGTCGCCGTGGGCGACGACGCGCGCCGCGGTTGTGCAGGAGCTGTCGCTTTCGGCCCGGCGGGCCATCGTCTCGGCGGCGTGGCGGGTGGTGTACTTCGGGCGGCCACCGCAGGCGGTCATGTTTCGTCCTCGTCGAGCAGGGCCCAGTACTCGTCGGGTAGATGGCCCATCACACCGGCCCCGGCCCGAACGGGCGTCTCCGGCGACCCCAGCGGCAGCCAGGAGGGCCTGAGAGACGAGCCCCGGAATCAGCTCGTCGCTCGTCACCAACTCCGCCACGATGATCATCGTTCAGTGGCGCGGTAACGATCGGGTGACGGTAGCGACCGCAGTGTGCGTGAACGGTAACGGGGTGTTGTGCCTAGGCGAGCTTAGCCAGCGTGCCCGGCGACGTTGCCTACCTCGCGGTAGCCGCTTCCAGCAAATCTTTTGGCTATAAGGTCATGGTCGTTTTTGTCCTTATCGGCATCGGACAATACATCGGATATGCGTTTAAACGGAGGATCGGAAGTATCGATCCGAACACCGGCCGCCCCGGAGGTTCCGAGAAGGAAATCGTCAGCGTCATTTGGTTCCTCGCGGCGATCATTACTGGAATCTTGATGTTCCTCCAGTGAGGCTCCGCCTCGGACTGCCCCAGGTGGCGACCTGGTGAGGTAGGACGAGCCGACCGGGGCTCAGGAAGTCCGATGGCGACCTGGACGGGCGGCCGGGGCGGAGTCAAGCGGGGTTCGGCCCGGCCGCCCCCAGGTCTACTCGGCCTCGCGGCGGGTGCGCCAGGCGCGCAGTTCGGTGCGGGCGGCGTCGATGCTGCGCGCAGTAGTAGGCCGTGCCCGTGATCGCGCTCCCGAGCGTGGTTACCCGTAACGCCGCAATCTCGGTGCACGGCGGCAGACCAGACAGGCCGCGCGACAGCACCATGAAGCAATGCTTGATCCCCGGCGCCCCGTGTTCGTTCGGGGCGAGCGGCCACCCGGTGCTACATACGTCGACCACCGTCCGACGGCGGGTCACGATGTCTCCTCGGCCTGATCGAGCAGGCGCACTAGTCGGTCCAGGTCGCTCTCGTCGGGCACGAAGGGCATCACGGCGTCCAGCATCAGCACCCGGCACAGGCGCCCGGTGACGGCGGTCAGCTCCGCGATGGCGACCTCCTCGAACGCGGGCCACCGATCGGGCCGGTCGACGCCGAGCCCCGCAACCGCGATGGCATTGATCATGGCAGCGTAGAGGGACGGTTCAGCCATGGTCATGCGGAACTCCGGGGGCGCGGGCGAACGGCAGCTCTCCAGGCCCGTAGGCCCCCGGGCCTTTCCAGACGTCCTCACCCGCAGCTCCGCACGAGCGGCACCACCCGAAGGGTGACGGCACGTTGTCGAAGAACGTGCACTCTCCACACGCAGCGCAGGGGACGACGAGCAGCAGATCCACAGAGTCCGGCTCCGCCCGCTCCCACACGATGCGCTCGGCCAGCGGGGGGCGGCCGACGACCACCAGCCGCCAGGGATTGATCAAGCTGTAGTCGCAGCAGGATGGCCGAAAGACTCGCATCAGTGCGATCAGGTCGGGAGTGACTGTGATCTTTCGCCGCACGTGGTGCCTACGGAGTACGCGGTCACCGAGGCGGACCACCCGGACGGCGGTCACGCCGTCCGGCGCGGCGGCGAGAGCACGGCCGATCGCGGCTTCCTCGTCGTCGCTGTGGGCAATGACGAGTAGCCGCGCGGTGCGCGGCACTGTCGCATTCCGGGTCGTGCTCCACGACGTCGGCCAGCTCGCGGGTCTTCTCGATCCGCTCGTCATGCGGGCCCTTCACCTCCAGCCACGTCCTGGTCTTGGGGAGGTAAAAGTCGGGCCGGTAGTACTCGCCCGACGGCAGCCGCAGGGCTTCCGGTTCGTACTCCCAGACGATGTGTCGTCCAACTCGCGTAACTCATCCGTGGTGATGCCGGTCAGGATGATGTGGGTGATCGCGTGCGTGCGGAGCACGAGGTCGAGGTTGGTGGCGTAGAAGGCGCCCTTGCCGGGCTTGTCGACGAGCACCTCGCCGGGGATCGGCGCGACCTCCGGCACGATCTCCCACCCCGGCTCGCCGCGCACGAGGATCCGCCCCGCCGGGCCGGCCGAGCCGATCTCCGCGCCGATCTGCGCTGAGCGCCAACGCTTGTTGGCGGGCAGGTCGCAGAGGTCGGGCGCGTGGCCCTCGCGGGTGTGGATCACGAGCATGCCGGTGGCGCGGGCGTGGGCGAGCATCGCGGCGGTGGCGGGCAGGCCCGCGCGGGTGAGCGAGAGGTCGTAGCCCATGCGGTCGACGTAGCCGCCGGGGCCGCAGAAGTCGACCTGCCAGTCGATGCAGACCAGCGCCACGTGGGCGGTGCCGACGGAGCCGTCGTACGGCCAGGCGTACGGGCTGGCGGCGACCGGCCCGATCACCGCGGTCTTCGGAATCGTCGAGGTCATGCCGGATGCTCCTTCACGTGATCCTGGTGGGCGGGATTCATGCGGCCTCCGTGATCAGTTCTCGTGCGGTGGAGATCAGCCGGTCCTCCGCGAAGGCCGGGCCGTGCAGGGTGACGCCGAACGGGCGCCCGTCCGCGGTCGGGCCCGCGGGGACGGCGACGGCGGCGAGGTCGAGCAGGTTCGTGAACTGGGTGAACCGGCCCAGCGCGCGGTTGTGCGCCACCGGCTCCTCGGCCATCTGGGCGCGGGTGAAGGTCGTCGGGATGGTGGGGAGCAGCAGCACGTCGATGCGCCCCCACAGCCGCTCGGTCCACGCGCGGAGCTCCTGGAGCCGGTGGCGGGCGCGGAACGTGGCGACCGCGTCGAACTCCCGGCCCCGCTCGATCACGGCCCGGGTGAGGGGCAGCACGTCGTCGGGGTGCTCGGCGAAGAACTCCGCGAGCCCGGCCAGGCGCTCGGCCACCCACGGACCGTCGTAGAGCAGGTCACCGGCCTCGATCAGCGGGTCGAGCGGGATCGGTACGAGCGGGGCGTCCAGGCGTTCGGCAACCCGCCGGAAGGCGTCAGCGAACCCGGGATCGGTGAGCCCGACGTCAACCGGCACCCCCACCACCGGTGAGTCGCGCATTTCGACACGCCGTGTTGGGGATTCGTGCCCCCCGCGCAACGGTGAGTCTCCCGTTTCAGCACGCCGTGTGGGCGTTCTCGGCTCGCGTGACCACGGATCGGCGGGATCGCGGGCGGCCAGGACGGAATGCACGAGCCGCGCGTCCTCGAGACCGGTGGCGAACACCGACACGCAGTCCAGCGATCGGCAGGCGGGCACGACCCCGGCCGTGCTGACCAGCCCGCGCGTCGGTTTGAGCCCGACGATCCCGTTCATCGCGGCGGGCACCCGCCCGGAGCCCGCGGTGTCGGTGCCGAGCGCGAACGCCACAACCCCGGCCGCCACCGCCACGGCGCTGCCCGAGCTCGATCCGCCGGAGATCAGGTCGCCGCCGAAGACGCTCTCCGGCGCGCCGTACGGGCTCCGGGTGCCGTTCAGGCCGGTGGCGAACTGGTCCAGGTTGGTCTTGCCGACGGCGATCGCGCCCGCGTCGACGAGCAAGCGCACGCTCGTGGCGTCGACGGCGGGGGAGTAGCTGAACGCGGGGCACGCCGCCGTGGTCGGCAGGCCCGCGACGTCGATGTTGTCCTTGATCGCGAACGGCACCCCGTAGAGCGGCGGCCGTGCCGCAGGCGCCCAGCGGTCCTCGATGGCAGCGGCGCGGGCGTGCAGCGTCGCGGCGTCGAAGCGCGAGATCCAGGCACCGTCGTCGCCGCGGGCCGCCAGCCGTTCGAGAACGGCGTCGACGACCGTATGGGCCGAGAGCCCGCTCGCGTAGGCCGCGCGCAGGGCCGTGACCCGGGAGACGTCGAGGGCCGATATCCGCACTTCGTCGATTGTCGACGGTTTGGTGACGACGGAAGCCTCTCGCCGTTAACGCCTTGCACCTGCGGCGGGGCGGTCGCCCTCTCGCACCCTCAGGCGCCGTCCAACTCCGGAACGAGGTAGGTGCGGGCGCCGTGCTGCGACAGCTCGTCGAGGATCGTGGCCAGGTCGCCGCCCTGCACCGCGTCGTAGAGGCGACGATGGCGCAGCGGGCCCTCCACTCTCGGACGTTGGACGGCCTCGCGGCGCATATTGGTGGCCATGTAGAGCTGCAGCTTGAGGATCACCGGCTCGTAGACGTCGATGAGGTGCCGGTGCCCCGATCCCGCGACCAGCGCCAGGTGGAACGCCCGGTGCGCGGCGTCCTGGGCCACGGTGTCGCCCTCGGCCGTGGCTCGCTCCATCGCCGCGACGGCGGCGGCCATCGCGTCGAGCCTGGTGTCGTTCGACGGGCGGGCGGCGGCGCAGCGCACGGCGAACTGCTCCAGGGCGTCGCGGAGGGTGAACAGCTCGTCGATGTCGCGCGGCGACAGCCGGGTGACGCGCACGCCGCGCCGGGGAAGGTGCTCCACCAGCCCCTGCTGGCCGAGCAGGCGCAGCGCCTCCCGCAGCGGCGCCCGGGACGTGCCGAACCGCCGGGTGAGCTGCTCCTCGACGATCCGGGCGCCCGGCGCCAGCTCGCCGGAGAGGATCTCCGCGCGCAGCCGCCGCGCAGCGAGGTCGACGAGGCTCGCGGCTTCGAGCGGCTCGGCGGTCACCGTGCTGATGGTGCCAGGTCGCAGCCGCGAGCGGTCGGTCAGTCGGTCTCGACGGCCCGGATCGGGGCCCGGTGAGGGCGGCCCGCAATCACGACGCGGAGACGCCGATCGCCAAGCCGACCAGGTACGTGGCACACGCCGCGATCGCGCCGAACATCAGCTGTCGAAGACCCGCGAGCCACCACGAGCGCGTCGTGAACCGGGACGTGATCGCGCCCGCCACGAAGAGCCCGACGGCCCCCACCAGCAGCGCGACCACCAGCGACGCCGATCCGAGCAGGTAGGAGACCAACGGGAAGATCCCCCCGACCGAGAACGCGACGAACGAGCTGATCGCGGCCGTCCACGGCGACGGCTGGTCGTCCGGGTCGACGCCGAGCTCCTGCGTGATTTGCACCTTGACCGCGAGCTCCGGGTCGGAGTGCACCTCGCGTGCCACGGCCTCCGCGGTCGAGCGCGTCAGGCCCATCTCTACGTACATGTCGCTGAGCTCGGCCATCTCGCCGTCGGGATGCTGCGTGATCTCGGCCCGCTCGACGCGGACCTCGTGCGCCACCGCGTCGTTCTGCGTTTCGACCGAGGCGAACTCGCCCAATGCCATTGAGAACGCGCCCGCCACGAGGCCCGCCATGCCGGTGAGAATGATCGTGTGCCGGTCCGCCCCGCCGCCGCCGACGCCCGCAACCAGCGCGATGTTCGTCACCAGCCCGTCCATCGCCCCGAACACCCCGGCGCGCAGCCAGCCGCCGGAGACGTCCGCATGATGATGCGCGATCGGGGGTTCGCTCACGGCGCGGAGCCTAAGCCGCCGTGCGCGGGCGAGCGACGCACCGCAAAATGACGCGATGGCCGACGCCCCGCTGTGGATCTTCGCGGACCAACTCGGTCCACGGCGGGCATCCCGACCGCGAGGTCGTGCTCGTGGAGTCGGCCCGCGTGCGGCGCCGCAGGCCGTTCCATCGCCAGAAGCTGCACCTCATCCTCTCGGGATGCGCCACCTCGCCACAGAGCTGGGTGACCGCGCGCGTTACCTCTGCACCGACACCTATCGCGAGGCGCTGGAGCAGGTCGGACGGCCGGTGCTCGTCCACGAGCCGATCTCCCACGCCGCCGCCGACCTCGTCGAACGTTTCCGCAAGGACGGGCTCGTCGCCGAGATCCTGCCGACGCCGACGTTCGCCTTGTCCCGCACGGAGTTCGCCGACTGGGCGGGCGAGCGCACCACCTTCCGCATGGAGGAGTTCTACCGCGCCCAACGGCGTCGCTTCGACGTGCTGATGGACGGCCCCGACCCGCTGGGCGGCAAGTGGAACCACGACCACGCCAACCGCGCACCCCCGCCCCGCGGGGCAACCACCCTGGGGGTGCCGGGCCCGTGGCAGCCCTCGGAGGACGCGATCGACGCCGAGCTGCGGGCCGACCTCGACCGCATGGACCTGCCGACCGTCGGCCGCGACGGACCCCGTTGGTTCGCCGTCACCGCCGACGAGGCCCATCAGGCGCTCCGGCACTTCGTCGACCACCGCCTACCGCACTTCGGACCGCACGAGGACGCGATGCTCACCGCCACTGGGCGATGGCGCACTCGCTGCTCTCGGTGCCGCTCGACCTGGGCCTGCGGCACCCGCTGGACGTCGTGCGCGCGGCCGAAGACGCCCACCGGGCGGGCGCGGCGCCGATCGCGAGCGCGGAGGGCTTCGTCCGGCAGGTGCTGGGGTGGCGGGAGTACGTCTGGCAGCTGTACTGGCGCTTCGGGCGCGGCTACCTGCGGCGCAACGCGTTGCGCGCCCGCACGCCGCTGCCTGACTGGTGGCGTGCGCTCGACGCCGACGCCGTGACCGCCCGGTGCCTGCGCGTCGCACTGGAGGGCGTCCGCGATCGCGGCTGGACCCACCACATTCAGCGGCTCATGGTGCTCGGCAACCACGCCTTGCAGCGCGGCTACCGGCCCGCGGAGCTGTCGGACTGGTTTCGCGAGGCGTTCGTCAACGGCTTCGAGTGGGTCATGCCGCCCAACGTGATCGGTATGAGCCAGCACGCCGACGGCGGGATGATGGTCACGAAGCCCTACAGCGCAGGTGGCGTGTATGTAGCGCGCATGTCCGACCATTGCGGCGACTGCGCGTTCGACCCGCCAAAACGGCTCGGTGCCGACGCCTGCCCGTTCACCGCGGGCTACTGGGCGTGGACGCACCGCCACCGCGAGCTGCTGGCGGCCAACCACCGGACGGCAAGGGCGGTCGGGAGCATGGAACGTCTAGCCGACCTGGACGCCGTTGTCGAGCAGGAGTCGGCTCGGGAGATCTTCTGACGGGGCTCTCAGGTGGGGCCGCTACTCTGAACGTGTGAGTCGGGCGCACGTTCTCGATCTGGTCGGCACGCTGGCGCGCCTGGGCCTTGCGGCCGTCTGGCTCGTCTCGGGCACGCTCAAAGCGATTGACCTGAACCAGACCGTCGTCGCCGTCCGCGCCTACGACGTGCTACCGCGCGCCGCGGTGGACGTTGTCGCCGCCGTCCTGCCGTTCCTGGAGATCGCCGTCGGCCTGCTGCTTCTGCTCGGCATCGGCACGCGGCTGGTGGCCGTCGTCGCCGCCGTGCTGCTGCTGGCCTTTGTGGCGGGCGTGAGCCAGGCGTGGGCGCGCGGACTCGCGATCGACTGCGGTTGCTTCGGCCGCGGCGGCCCGGTGGACCCCGGAGACACGGCCTACCTGCAGGAGATCGTGCGCGACGTCGGGTTCCTCGCGTTGGCCGCGTGGCTCATCGTCCGACCACGCACCCTGCTTTCGATGGATGCACGGCTGACCGCGGGAAGGACCTGACATGGGTGGAGCGTCACGAGGCGAGCGCAAGCGGCGCCAGGATGCGGCCGCGCAACGGCTCGCCGCGGCGGGGATCCAGGTGCCGCAGAAGCGCTCCAATACGTCGCTCTTGATCGTGATCGCGGTGGTGGTCGTTGCGGTGCTCGTCGGCGGCGTCGTGCTCTACCTGCGCAGTTCCGCGGGCGGAGCCGCGGTGACGCCCACTTATACCGCCACCGCTTCCGGCGCCGTCGTCACCGCGGGCACCGGCAAGCCGTCGATCGACGTCTACGAGGACTTCCTCTGCCCCAACTGCGAGATCTTCGAGAAGACGTACGGCAATGAGATCGTGTCTGCCCTTAACCAGGGCAAGCTGATCGTCCGGTTCCACTCGATCGCCATCCTCGACTCACGAAGCAACCCGGCGGGCTACTCCACGCGGGCGGCCAACGCGGCGCTGTGCGCCGTGCCGGCCGGGGTCTATCCGGCGTACCACCAGAAGCTGTTCGCGAGCCAGCCCGCCGAAGGCAGCGCGGGCCTGACCAACGACCAGCTCGTGCAGTTCGGCACGGAGCTGGGCGCGAAGGGCGACTTCGCCTCGTGCGTCACGGGTGCGAAGAACGCCTCGGCCGTCACCGCGGAGACGAAGAAGGCGGTCGCGGACCCGGCCCTGCAGACCGGCGGCGTGTTCGGCACACCCACCGTCGTCGCGAACGGCGCCATGGTGGACCTCAACAACTCCGACTGGCTCAAGGCGATCACCGGCTGAGGGCCGCCCGCCGCCCGGCCGACGCCGTCGTGTACCGTTGGCTGGGCAAGGGGCTGTGGCGCAGTTGGTAGCGCATTTGACTGGCAGTCAAAGGGTCAGGGGTTCGAATCCCCTCAGCTCCACTCTCGTGTCTCCATCCGTCATTGGCGACTTTCCGCAGGTCAGAGCTGCTTTAGGGCGGCCCTTGTTGATCTCTTCGTGATCGACTATTCACGGGCTGTACGCCGTAGTGGGAGCAAATTGGGAGCACGGCGTCGTGGGGCACGAAATGTTGTCAACGTTCTGCTCCCCACACTTGGTGCCCGTTCGGTGCCGTGGGACACGGTTCGCGATCCTTCGGGCCAAGTGGACTTCGGGGCCGTGTCTGCCGTTGACGTCGCGCAGGCGCCGGTCAATGGGTCGGGGCGGGACGCCGGGCCGTCTACGGCCGGTTCGGCTGGCAGTAGACGGGCTGGTGGCTGCGTCGGCCATGGGTGTCAGGTATTCGCCCCACGACACGATCGACGAGCGCTACATCACTGACCCTTGGCTCGATCAACACGGGTACAGCTGCCGCCCGGCGGTGGCGGCGTAGGTGCACGCGATCTTGTCGGTGCGTCGCCGTAGGCTCTCCGCAAACGAACAAGGAGATCCTGCGTTGTCCGACCATGCGCTGCCGCCCGACGAGGCAGCTGACGACGAGCGCCCCGACGACGACGCTGCGGACGAGCAAGGCAACGTCGAGGACGACGACGCTGAACTTGTCATAAAGCTCAATCCCGTCGTCTCTGAGTCGCTGGCGAAGCTCACGCACCGACAATCAGAAATCCTGCGGCAATTCGTCGAGCCGATCACCTCGGCATGGGCTGCGTCGTTCTCGAAGTCGATTCTGGCTGGCATCGACACCAGCGCTCTGCAGGCATTCAGCGAGACCGTCTCCGCTTCGCTCCCCAAGTTCGAGCTGCCGCTGATCGACCTGTCTGCGTTTACGCAGCTGCAGACCAACCTATCTCGTCTCGTCAGCGGCATCGACGTTGGCGCCATCAGGCGAGCCTTGCGTCGGGGCCAGCCTCCGAACTGGAACGATCTCGGCGATGAAGTGAAGCTGTCCAAGCTGCTCGAGCTCACGGACGCTGGTTTGCCGACCGCATGGGTCCCTCGTGCGTTGGTGCTCAAGGAGCTGATCGACGCAGACGACGCTGACCGCCCCACAGTGTTTGCCGATCGGCGCAGTGAGATCATCGAGGACTGCAGGACAGTGCTCAACGACGTAACGTCACCAGAGCTGGTCGACCTCGCCGAACTGCTCCACGAGGCGCTCGACGTCGCCCACGACGGCCGCTTGGGGCCTGCGCAGGCTCTCGCTGCGTCGATCTTCGACACTGCCCTGCGCAAGACGATTCCTCAGCAATCGGCTAGGTACTACGCCAAGGTCAAGGCCGAGATCGTCGACCGACACGAGAACGCTTCGATCGCCGAGATGCGATGGGGCTTCGTGCACGTGCCAGCGGTAGTCGTCCTGAACGACTTCTGGGAGTACAGGGGCGACACAATCCCGACGACGTTCAACCGGCATGCCAGCGCTCACGCAGTAGGCCGAGTCCAGTACACGCCAGCGAACGCCGTAATCGCCCTAGCGCTCGCAACGTCTCTTGTGCGTGAAGCCCACCAGTCGATCGCCGACGAGGTCGACGAGGCAGCCTGATCACGGACTGGTCAGCTCCGTAAGGCCTTTGAATGTGACACGGCTCGCCAGACAGGTGGGTTAGCATCCCGAACAGGGTCGGGCATAGCAGACTTGTGGCGAAGTCGTACGCCAGACTTGTCTGGGGGTCAAGGGGTCGCAGGTTCAAATCCTGTCGTTCCGACACTGTCGTTCCGACGGCGTGATCGGACGGTATCTTGAGTGATCGAGATGCCGCCCTTTCCTGTGTCTAGCTGCGGAAACGCCGATTTACGACGATCTTCTGCGGTCGCTTGTGTTGATCTCTAGTTGATCAGCCAGCGTGGACGGAAATTGCCAAACTGGAGCGAACTGGAGGGGACCATCGCGGGCTTTGACGAGAACCACCAAATGGGGTCAGGATCCTTACTGATCTTGACCAAATGGGGGTCAACTATGACCGACGCCACACCGGCCCTGAGCCCTTTCCGCGGCTGACTGGCAGCCAAAGGATCATGGTTCGAATCCCCTCAGATCCACTCTTGCGGTGGCGGCGACCCGCAGCGAGTTCTACCAGGTCGGACCTAGTGCCGGTGCGACACGGTTGATCTTTTTGTGATCGACTATTCGCGACGTGTGCACCGATACTGAAGCAAGACTGGAGCACGGCGTCCGGGGCACGAAATACCTAGCAACCTCTGCTCCAGCGATCGTTGCCCATTCTATGCCGTTGGACGCAGTTGGATGCAGCTGAGCATTGTTCGCACCAGGTCGACTTCGCGGCCGCATCCGCCGGACGCGGCCCGCCGTCGGCTGGATAAGGGGTTGGGGTGGGACGTTCGGCTGTCCACGTCCGTGCGCTCCGGGTTGTAGACGTGCTGTGGCGCTGTACGGCAAGACCGATGCGCGAGAGCCCCCATCACCCAGCATGCCGGGTCAGCCAGCCGCTGCGCGACCTCAACGCCCCGAAGTCACGGACATGCCGGGGCCGTCACTACTTCACCTGCCCGGCAACCCACACTTCACCTGCCCGGCAACCCACGATCACGTGCGGGAGGCCTCAGCCCGGACCCTCCACACCGTCTGACCACACGCCTTATCGTTCCGGGCTGATTGGGTCCACAGGGACGTCGACGTCTCTGGGCAGCAGCATCGTGATGGTGTTCGAGCAGGGCATGACTGCGGTAGCCCGACCGTACAAAACGATCATTGCATCAACGCCTGCGATCGCTCGGCTTGTTGTTGTTGTTGTTGGAGACGTTGGGCGTGGCTGCATCGACTCCTGCACGCGCTCGGCCGATCCCGCCCATGAATGCGGTCGGCTACGGGGCCTCTGGCGGCTCGGGGACTTCCACATCATCACGGCCTCGGCCGTCAGATGATGCGAGCGTCGGCGCCTCCCCGGAACTGTCAGGCGCGCGAGAGCCAAGCACCGTGACCGCAAGACTGACCAGGTCGCCGACGGAAGCGGGGGGCGACGCCGTCGCCAGCATCTTCTTGAAATCGAGCTGCACGTTGCTGGCGTCGTCCGCATTCAACGCTCGGACGGACACGGTGGGCACGAAGAAGTCGTCTGGTATGGATTCGCGGATGGTGGTTACGTCGGCAAGAACGTCGGCGGCCTGATCGGCTGTGACGTTCACGCGTCGTTGGACACCGTGCAGGGCAACCGCAGTCACTGGGCGGCCGCGCAGAATGGGTTCTAGATCGTCCCAGCGTGGAGCAGGGGAGTCGTCGCGACCTCTGAGCTTCCGGCTGTCGGCCGCGACGTGCACCCGCCACGGACCTCGGACGGCGGCAATCGTCCGGCCGAACAGCTGCCACGGGCCGTCGCCAGCTGGTCCGATTTCCTCGGCGTTGAGCACGAGTGCCGCCCGAGCAGCCGTCCAGTCCTCCAGGTTCGCCTCGATCAAGGGAGTCAGGTCTAGGCCCCGCAGGACGTCTCCCATGTTCTCCAACCGCGACAGGTCGATCATGGTGCCGATGTGCGCCCAAAATGCCGCTTCACGGGTGACGTCGTCTCGCCCTAGCAGGTAGGGGAGCAGGACATCGACCTCGGCGTCCGACAGACGCCCGCCGATAAGTCGCTCGACAGGCCCGGCGTCGACGGATGGCCGCAGGCTGGAGATGTCACCAGTGAGTCCGACCTCGAGAAGCTGTGCCGCCCTCTCCAGGCGGGTCGCCGCTTCGGGTACGAAGAGCTCCCGAACCAGACTGCCGAAGGCTTCGAGGCGGGGAACGTCGTCGGCGGTTCCGGTCAAAGGCGCCTGCAGCGCAGCGACGGTGTCGCGGGAGATGACGCCGCGCCCCCCGCGGACGAGGTTGGGCCGAAGGAGGGCCTGCAGCGGCTCGTCGGCGACCGGGCTCTCGGTGAACTCGTCGAGCGTCGATACTCCGGTCAGTAGGACGTCCGGCGCGTGCGTCACGATCTCGCGCCGGGCGGCGTCCTCAAGCGCCTCCGATTCCGGACGGTGCAGCGACAGCAGTACGGGCGCGTGCCCGCCGAGCGCCTCGACATCCCGCGCGGCGAGGCTCGATTCGAGGCTGGGACGCAGGTACACGTAGCGGCGCTGCGGACGGCCAGCGTCGTTCCATGTCACGACAAAGTCAGGTACGAAGGAGTGGCTGAAGTAGGAGGTGCTTTCCACTCTTGCCCGAGGATCGAGCTCGACCAACTCGCGATGTACGGCGGTCTTGACACCGCGAATGATTTCTTCCGGCCTGTCGGCACTCATCGCCACGTCGATGGCTGCTTGAGTGCTCGCCGAGATCGGGGTGCTCACAGGGGCGACCTCCCGATGTGCTCGTAAATCCTGAACAGCTCGGCCCTCGTCAAGCTGATCTCGGTCTGCCGTTCGTGACGAACCAGCAGCCACAACCGGGATGCGACTAACACCAGCAGGTCCTGGTCGACGTCGTGGCCGTCACCTAACCACCCACTGTGGGTCTGCATCGCCGTGGCCAGCTCTGCGCGGCTGGTCAGTTGTGGCCACCTACTTTGGCTGAACGGGTGGGTCGTAACCCAGATGAACTCGGTCTTCGTGTCGCCGACCGTCGCGATCTCGTTCGCGGTCGTGCTGTATGCGTTCGCCAGGAATTCGATGTACTCGGCGGGTTGGTTGCCAACGGTGCTGTACGCCTTGGCCTCCACCACGGCCGGGCGCTGATGATCACCGATGAACTGGCCGCTGAGGTCGTACCGCTTCACGCCCCCGTCGAGCCGCGTCCGCGTGCAGACCGCCGTGTGGTCGTAGACGTTCCACGGCATGGTGAGGTGGGTGGTGGCTTCGAGCCAGGCCTTCACCCGGAAGACGCCTTCGCGACCGAGCTCGTGGTTCTGCTCGGCGGTCGACATGCGGGCACCATAGTGGCGCCCCGCGAGCCGATCGGGCGGGACTGCACGGAATGCCCGGGTCGAACCACGCAGCGAGGCTGATCACCTCACTCTAGGTGACTGACCGTCGACCGCGTCCATGCCTCCGTACTGTCCGTCGCCGGACGTCGTAGGCTGCCGACCGCCTAGGAACAGGAGAGGATGGGGATACGAGCGTGCTGCGGGACGACAGCTCGGCTGGGGAGCGGCCTCTGCACTCGGCCGACGGTCGTCCGGAGGACGCCGGGGACGATCGCGAATCCACCACAGGCAGCGACGACAGCGAGAGCCGGAAGGAACCGGCTGACGGCGGATCTGAGGGCGTGCCCGCGGGTGCGCTCGGGGAGAACGAGGGCATCGACTTCATCACCGGGACCCCGGTGAGGCTCGGCGGCAAGGAGGATGTCCGCCAGCAGATCGCCCGGGCGCTGTCGGTCGAGTACAGCATCTCCGTCGACGATATGGCGCGCGACTTCGCGATCCCGGTCGAGACGGGCACGGTCGGTCGGCGCGGCGTCAAGAAGGCCGACATCGCGGTCTTCGTCGCGGGAAGCGCGCACACCCTGGAGAACCTCGAGCGGGTGGTGATCTGCAAGGCGGAGCCGAAGCCGGGCCGGTCGGTGACCAAGCTGCGGACCCACGAGCAAGCCGGGAACGACCTCGACGAGCTGGAGCTGCTGCTCAGCTCGTCGCTGACGCCGCGGGCCAGCTACGGCATGTGGACCAACGGCGTCGACTTCTTCTTCTTGCACCGCGAGTCAGCCCGATTCGGGGCGCGCTTCGAGCCGCGCGCGAACTGGCCCGTCGAGACCAGCGCGGGTGCGCCGGTGCCGTCGGCCGCGAAGATGCGCCGCGGTGAAGCCGCGATGCTCAAGACGGTCTTCCGGCGGTGCCACAACTACGTCCACGGGAACGAGGGCCTGCCGAAAGACGCGGCGTTCTGGCAGTTTCTCTACGTCTTGTTCGCCAAGATCTACGACGAGCAGATGGTGCGCCGCAGAAACAGTGCACCGAGGTTCTACGCACTGCCCCGGGAGCCGTTCGATCCGGCTGGCCGCGAGGCGATTAAGACGAGGATCCTTGCCCTGTTCGAGGACATGAAGCGGTTCTACGGCCCGGCGTTCGAGCCGCGGGACGAGATCACGCTGTCGGCCCGAGCCCTGGCTTTCGTCGTGGGTGAGCTGGCGGCCTACGACCTCGGTCGCACGGACGTCGACGTAAAGGGGCTGGCTTACCAGGAGCTGGTCGGTACCAACCTGCGCGGCGACCGCGGGCAGTACTTCACGCCCAAGGGCGCCGTCGAGCTTATGGTCCGCATCCTCGACCCCAAGGAGGAAGAGCGTGTCCTCGACCCGGCCTGCGGCACCGGCGGGTTCCTGCGGGAGACGCTGCGTCACCTGCTCAACGGCTGGAAGGAAGCCGAGGGTTCCCCGGGACAGCCCGACGACGAGGCACACCTGTTGGCCCACCAGGAGCGGTTGGACAAGTACGCGCAGAACAGCCTGTTCGGCGCTGACTTCGACCCGTTCCTCGTCCGCGCCTCAAAGATGAGCGTCATGCTGCTCACCGGCCAGGACTGCGAGAACGTCTTCCATATGGACTCGCTGGCCTTCGACGGCGGTGACCTGTCTGGAGTACCGGCGGCGAGGCAGCGGATTCCACTGGGCAGTGTCGACGTGCTCATGACCAACCCGCCCTTCGGCACGGACATCAAGATCGAGGATGCGGACGTCCTGGATCGGTATCGTGGGGGAGTCGCGCAGCCCTGGGCACGCGACCGCGATACGGGAGAGATCGGGGCGACGCTCGGTAGCCGGGTCGCCGCCGCCTCGCCGGAGCAACTGTTCATCCAACGGGCGGTCGAATGGGTGCGTCCGGGCGGTCGGGTCGGGATCGTCCTGCCCAACGGTATCCTCTCCAACCCGGGGCCGGTGGATTACGCCATCCGCCGCTGGGTCCTGGATAATTGCTGGGTGCTGGCGAGCGTGGAGCTGCCCGTCGAGACGTTCGTCCACGAAGCCAACGTAAACATCCTCACCTCGCTGTTGTTCCTCAAGCGGAAGACCGCCCATGAGCGCATGACCGATACCCTGAAAAAAGTCGACTACCCCGTCTTCATGGCGGTCGCCGAGAAGGTGGGCATCGACCGGCGAGGAAACAAGGTCTACAAGCGCCGTTCCGACGGTACGGAGGTCCTGGAGCCCACGACGATCCAGCAGAACGTGATTCGGGAGGGGAAGCTGATCAGCCGGCCGATCACTCGGATGGACAAGGTCGTCGACGACGATCTCCCGGAGATCGGTGCCGCCTACCGGCGGTTCCGGACGCTCTACCCCGAACCGGGTTCCGCGCGGTGATCTGGCGTTGACGGTCTGCTGGCGCGGACCGCAGCCGGCGTACGTCCGCAATCGGAATTCGGAGGACTGATTTGTGAAGACCGCTTCACTCGACAACCCGGTTCGCGCCGGTTGGCTCACCGATCAGGATCTCCGGCTGGACGCCCGCCCCTACGTCTCCGACGCCTACGCTGCCCGGGCCTTCCTTCGCCGTCTACCACATACCGAGAACCTGGGCGTGGTCACCGAGGGTCGAATCTTCAATGCGGGCCGCTTTCGCCGCCAATGGACATTCGATCCGAAACACGGCGTTCCCTTCCTGGGCAGTGCCGATATCTTCGAGGCGGACTTGTCCTGGCTGCCCATGCTCGCCAAGAGCTATGTCGAGAAGCACCCTGCACTGCGGCTGGAGCACGGCTGGAGTCTGATCACATGCTCGGGGATGACGGCTGGCCGGGTGACGTACGCACGTCCCAGCATGCACGGATATGCTTGCAGTCAGCACGTGTTGAGAGCCGTGCCAGCGCCCGAGCGTATTCAATGGGGCTATCTCTACACGTTCCTCTCAAGCCCGTTCGGCATCCCCGTCATCAAGGGCGGCATTTACGGCACTAGCGTGCGGCACATCGAGCCGCACCACATCGCCGATCTGCCCGTGCCCCGACTCGGCGACGCTGCCGAGGGTCGGATCCACGATCTGATGGAGCGAGCCGCCGCGCTGCGCGAACGGTTCCAGGCGGGGATCGTCGCCGCAACCCGCGACCTGTTCGAGTCGGCCGGGTTGGCGCACCTACTCGACCTGCAATGGCACGATCAACCGCGGGACCTGGACTTCGAGGTCGGCCGCCTCAATGCCACCAGCCTGCGGGCACTCAACTACGCTCCGCGTGCTCACCGCATCATCGCCGAGCTCGACGCCGTCCCGCACCGCGCCCTCGGCGACATCTGTGCGGGTGGTCAGTTGGGCAGAGGAGCGCGGTTCCAGCGCGTCGACGCAGATCCGGCCGTCGGTGCGCGTCTGGTCGGCCAGCGGCAGGCCTTCTGGATGCGCCCGGAGGGCCGGTGGATCAATCCGTCTAAGGCGCCTGCCGAGGTCTATGCCGTGGACGAGACCGTTCTCGTGGCGGCTCAGGGCACCCTCGGCGAGACCGAGGTATTCTGCCGCCCGATTCTCGCAACCGGACGCTGGTTGGATAATATCTACAGTGAGCACTTCCTAAGGATCGCATCAACTGACGCGACTTTTCCGGGCGCGTATCTGTTCGCCTTTCTGAGGTCGGAGGCGGCGTTTCGAATCCTGCGGTCGATGAGCACCGGCGGTAAGCAACAGGATCTGCACGAGGAACTCCGGAGACGGATTCCGGTGCCCACGTGTACTCCGGAGGCTCGCAGCCGGATCGCGGAGTCGGTGCGGGCGGCCTTCCGTGACCGAGATGAAGCTGATAGCAATGAAGACCGGGCGATGGTGTTGCTCGACGAGGCGGTGCGCGCGGCGGCCCGGTAGAGCTGGCTGACCGGGCGGTCGGAGGGGAGGGACGGACAGGCGTGGCGGAGATCGTCGGCGGCGGCCCGCCGGTCAACGACGGCGAGCGGCGGGTCATCGCTCATCTGCGCGACCACGGTCCGGCGGAGTGGCTCGTCCTACACAACATCGAGATTCCGGCGCACGGTGCCGCCTACGAGGTCGACCTGGTCGTCGTCACGGGTCACGCCGTCTGCATCGTGGACGTGAAGGGTACCCACGGCAGGATCGAGGTCGCCGGCACCCGTTGGGTTCCCCGACGGGGTCAGCCGTTCTACTCGCCGGTGCGCAAGCTGCGCGGGCATGCGCGGGCGCTGAAGGGCGTACTGGAGCGGGCTCGTCCGCGGCTGTCGCAGCTCTACGTCGACCAGCTGGTGGTGCTGATCGCTCCCGATGCCCGGCTGGTGGATCCGAACGACCGCTCCGACGCGGACGCCCTCGACGTCGTCGACCTGCCGGGTCTGATTCCCGCGCTGGGCGACGTGGCTCGGGTGCGGGCAGGCATGGCTCGGGACGTCCGCCCGTTCTTCGCCGTGATCCTGGACGCGTTGCACCATGGCGTGCGCCGCCCGACGGCGCCTCCGCGGTTCGGCAACTGGGAGGTGGTGGAGCGCCTCGGCGGTCACAGCGCGGAGCCGGGCGAGGACGTGGCCGAGTACCGGGCGCGCAACGCCTCCGCGCCCTCGGCGGGGACGGTGCTGCTGCGGGTGTACCAGGCCGACCCCTTCCTGGCCGAGGCCGAGCGGGCGGCGCAGCGGCTGGCGATCGCAAACGCCTACGACGCGATGTCGAGGATGCCACCGCATCCGTGCATCGTTGGCTGTCGGGACTTTTTTCCGGTCGAGGACGAGAGCCGCTACGTGCTGGTCCTGGAGGATCTGGCGGGGCAGGCGCTGACGGTGCACCTGTCCGACCCGCGGCAGGCGTTGGGGGCCGACGCGCGGGTCCGGGTCGTCGCGGACGTGCTCCGTGGCCTCGCGCACGCGCACGCGCACGGCGTCCTGCACCGCGCGCTGAACCCGTCGGTGATGCTCGTAACCGGTCCGAGTGGGCAGTCCCTACTGACAGGGTTCGACTACGCACGGCCGGACGGGCCCCGCGTGCAGACCGTGGCGGTGGAGCTGGCCGCGGCGCTCGACCCCGCATATGTGGCCCCGGAGTGCCAGGCTCGTGTGACGGCGATGACCCGTGCCTCGGACGTCTACGCCGCCGGGGTCGTCGCCTTCCGTCTGCTGACCGGCGAGCTGCCGTTCGTGTCCACTGCCGACCAGCTCGCCAAGGGCGGAGAGTTGCCCGGTGAGCCGATGCGCTCTGCCGGGCTTCCGCCGGGCCTGGTCGAGCTGCTGGAGCGGATGTGTCACCAGAAGCCGTCGGCCCGGCCCACCGCGGTCGAGGCACTGGCCGACCTCGCCCGGCTGAGCAGGCACCACACCCCGCCACCTCCAGCGGACGAGCCCACGCGCCCGGACTACCGCAACCTGCCCGACGGTTTCCAGCTCACCCGCAAGCTGATGGTCCGGCGCCGGCTCGGCAAGAACGGTGGCGGGTTCGCGACCGCCTACCAGGTCTACGACAGTCTCGCGGGCGAGGACCGGGTCGCGAAGATCGTCCATCGGGACCGGGAGTCGGTCGTCGACCGGTTGCGGCTGGAATACCAGGTGCTGAAGCAGCTCCCGCCGCACCGCGCGATCGTCAAGGTCGAGGAGGCCGACTTCCTCGACGGCGGCGACGTCCCCTACCTGCTGCTGGAGTACACCCCCGGACGGGAGGTCAGCGAGCTGGTCGCGGACCGCTCGGTCGGCCCGGCCGATGTCGTCCGGCTCGGGATCGACGTGGCCGAGGGCCTGGTCTTCCTGCACTCCCGCAGCGTGTACCACTGCGATATCAAGCCGTCGAATCTGCTGCGCACCGACGACGGCTGCAAGATCTTCGACTTCAACGTGGCGGTGACCGCCGACTCGACGATGGGCCGTGTCGGGGGGACCAGCAAGTACGCGCCCGCCGACTTCGGCGGCTACGGCCCGCTGCGTGCCGACGACCTCGCCGACCGTGACCTCTTCGCCCTGGGGCTGTCCCTCTACGAGGTGCTGACCGGACGGTGGCCGTTTCCCGACGGGTCCCGGTCGCTGTCGCAGCGACCGGTCGACCCCCGGACGTTAGCGGGGCTCGCGGACCTGTCGGACGAGCTGGTCGCCGTGCTGGTGCGGGCGATCGCGCCGATCAGGGCCGACCGCTATCGGACGGCCACGGAGTTCCTGGCCGCGCTCACCGCCGTCGGGGATCGGGTGCGCGATGAGCCCGAGGCCGGCGAACCGGTGCCGATCGTGCTGCCAGGTTTCTCGGATTCCCAGGTGGGGGTGAACCCGTTCGTCGAGCACCTGCAGAGCCTGTTCAGCCAGAGTAGCGGCAGCAACGCCGGGACCCGCAGCGGCGCGGCGGGGGCGCCGTTCGATCTGTACGTGAGCACCCTGCTCGACGACCTGCTGACCCCCGCCGTCCTCGCTGACCGGTTCCGCCTTGTGATCATGACGGGGAACGCCGGTGACGGAAAGACGGCGTTCCTGGACAGGCTGCTCAAGGTGGCGGTGGCGGACGGTCCGGTGCAGCCGGTACGGCACGCGAACGGCGCGGAGTTCTACTACGCGCCCGCTCGCCTGCGGCTGGTGACCAATGCCGACGGGAGCCAGGACGAGGGCGACCGGGCCAATGACGAGGTGCTGCGCGACTTCTTTGCTCCGTTCGCCGGCGAGGACCTGAGCGGCGTCGTCGGCGAAACCCGACTGATCGCCATCAACGAGGGCCGGCTCGTCGACTTCCTCACCGCCCACCAAGACCGGTTTCCCGCACTGAGCGAACATGTGCGACGCGAGTTCAGTGATCGAGACGGCGGTGCCCCTGGTCTGCTTGCGTCCGAACGGGATACGGCGGCCGAGCCGGTCCTGGTGGTCAACTTGAACAGGCGTAGCCTGCTCAGCGGCCAGGACGAGGAGATCGGCACGGTCTTCGACCGGCTGTTGAGTCGAATGGCGCACGAGAACCACTGGGCGGCGTGCGGCTCGTGTCCGCTCGTGTCGACCTGCTACGCCAGGCACAACGCGCTGACCTTCAGCCATCCGAGCGCCGCGCCGAAGGTCATGGCTCGGCTGCGGAGGCTTTACCGGCTCACCGAGCTGCGCGGGATCTTGCATCTGACGGTGCGCGACGTGCAGTCCGCGCTGGCCTACATGATCACTTCGGGGCGCAGCTGCGCGCAGATTCACGAGTTGTACCGCTCGGATCGGGGCGAGCAGATCTTGGATTCCTTCTATTTCACCAGCTGGGCCGGGCCGCCCAGGACAAAGGATCGGCTGCTGGCGCTGCTGTCTGAGGTGGACCTGGCCGGGACGGCCGACCCGGCACTGGACCGGCGGTTGGACTACGTCGGTCCGGACGGCGGCCGGGCGGTGATGACCGTCGACCAGCGCGGTGTCTACGACCAGGAGCTGCTTGCACTGGCGTTCGGCCGGCTCTCCCGGGACGGAGCACCGGGCGCAGAGCAAATCGGCTGGCATCGGCGGTACCTGGCCGCGGCCCGGCGGCGCTTCTACTTCGAGTGCGTCGACGACGAGCGGGCCCGTCGGATGGTGCCTTACCGGTCGGCGACCGACTTCTTGGCCCTGCTGGCCGAACCCGAGCGGGCCGGTCAGCACCTTCCCGAGGTCATCAAGGCTCTCAACCGGAGCGAACGGCTGGACGGCGGTGGGCCGGGAGGCGACGCGCTGGTGGTGCAGACCCGACCGGTCCCTGGCGGCACGATTCGGGGGTACCGGCGGTTTCCCCTCGAGCAGTTCGACCTCGCCGCCGTGGGTGGCCCCACCTCGCCTTATATCGAGGGCGATGCGCAGGAGCTGCTGCTGCGCCATGTGGCGCCGACCGGGCACGTCACCCGGCTGCGGATCCTGCTCGACGTGTTCGAGTTGCTCGTCCGGCTCCGCGACGGCTACCTGCCGGGTGTCGCCGAGCAGCAGGGACTCCACCTCGGTGTGACGATCTTCAAGCACGAGCTGTCGTCCGCGCCGTATCAGCAGATCCTGCTCACGGTGACCGGACGGGACCTGCACCAGATCGAACGACGGCCGGACGGCACGCTCGTGATGACGGCCGTGTCCGGCGCGGGAGGGGACGGCTGATGGGTCTGCACCGGGAGGACAAGGAGTTCCGGTATCCGGGGATCAGCTATCTGGACTACAAGCAGATCGACATGGATCGGGTGCTCACTGGGTTCCTGCCCCGCCTGTGGTGGCGAGGCGCGCCGAGCGTCCTGGTGGGTTCCCGGGGCGATCTCGACATCGACACCTTTGTCGGGTCGTTCCTGGAGCACCGCGAGCAGTTCCGGGACTTCGACCCCGACGTCACGTACCGGTGGGTCGAGACCCATCTGCTGGACCTCGTCCACCGGGGCCGCCCGACCCAGGCAGTGGCTGGCCTACGGCCGCTGCACGGTTTCACCTATCGGTTCCGGGTGAGCCGGCACTCCCGTCCCTATGGCGCCGACGAGCAGTTGTACTGGATGATCTACCAGGCCTCCGGGGCGCTCGGTTCTCGTACCCTCGGCCATCTTCATCAGTTCTTCTTCGCGGGCGTGGACCCGCGCACCGCGTCGCCGAGCGACGCCCATGCTGAGATCGACGTCGAGACGCAGGCGCTGATCAGCCTGGCTCAGGTGGACAAGGGCGCGACCGATCGAGCGGCTCCCGGCCGGCCACGCGTTCACCCGCCGCTGGACCAGGCTGCGTGCGACCGGCTCGCCGAGGACGTCATGCGCCTGCTCTTCCATCAGGCGGTCATCCCCCGCTCGGTCCTCGTCGATCATCTGAAGATCCTCTTCGCGTTCCACCTGGCGCTCTACCACCTGCGCGCAATGAGGTCGTTGCCCGCCCGGCTGGCCCGCGCCGCCGGTGACGGAACGGCGGGCGCCGTGGACGATGGGGGCGGCCTGTTCGTCGACGTGGCTGGCGTGCCCGGGACGGCCTGTGCCCGGCTTGCGGAGCGCAGCGCCCGTCGCTGGTACGGTCGCATCCCGGCCTTCGTCTCGGCCACGTTCGCTGTGAAGAAGCTCGACGACTTCGCCCGACACCTGCAGAAGCAGGGCAAGCTCAAGCGCCTTTCAAGCGTCCGCGACGCCGTCCTGTCTGTTGACCAGCTGCTCAGCCTCCTCGGTCCGCAGTACAGGGCCGAGCGCAACGGGTTCGGCGAGTTCCGCAATGCCCGGGTCCTGGCGGCGCTGGAGGGACCGGACGGCGAAATGGATCCGGAGGTCGCCGACCTCGCCGCGCTCGGCCTGGACCCGTTCACCACCTACCTCGAGCTGATCACTGCGCAGCGGATGGCGTTCCACCGCAAGTACCTCACCGAATGTCTCGACACGCTGTTGCTGAAGAACCGATCGGGTGCGTTGATCGCACAGCCGCGCGGCGCCGAGCGCCGTTTCGTGCTGGACAGCCGGCTGGTCGAGGTTCTCCTGCAGCTGGCGCTGCTGCGTCGGGACGACCGGACCGGTGACTGGCGGACCGTGCCCCTACGCGTCGACGAATTCCTGACCGAACTGAAGACCCGGTATGGCCTCTACGTCGACGAGTTCCCACCCGGCGACGACCTCGGCCACCGCGGCTTCGCCGACGAAGCGGCGCTGCGGACGAACCGGAACGCGTTCGTCGCCCGACTGCGGCAGATTGGCTTCTTCACCGATTTGTCCGACGCCTACATCACTCAGCACATCTTGCCTCGCTACCAGCTGCGGGCGGGTGCGCGATGACCACGGCCAGCGGTCTAAGGGAGATCACCGATACCGACGTCGACCAGGCACTGGAGCGGGTGCTGCTGCCCCGGATTAGCGAGTTGCTGGCAGCCCGCGCCGCTGGCCATTGCATGCGGATCGACGATGTCGGCGGCCCGCTGTCGGCCACCCTGACGCGGCGGCTGCGCGGTATCCACGGTGACGCCGCTCAGATCCACGTCCTCGGCGCGCCGCCGCTGGTCGCGCCCGACGTCGCGGTGACGGCTACCAAGCTGGTCGAGCTGCGCAACCCGGACGCCGACGGCGCGCTACGTCCGGTACTGCTCGTGTTCGTCCCCCCGAACAGCCAGACCAGCGCCGAGGACTCGTTCGGCGTCGCCACCTTCGAGGAGGTGGCGCTGGACGACGGCTACTCCCACCTCTTCGACCGATTGATGGCCGCACTTCCCCCAGTCCTTCAGCACGCGGTCGGCGAGCTGTTCGAGGTGGTCAATGCGGAGGCTGGCCCGGGCGGCCCCACCGGTGATGGGGAGATCGCGAGGACACGGTTCCTGCTCACACTCGCGCTGAACGACCACGACCCGGAAGCCGCGGGCGCCGCGCTGTTCGAGCTCGGCCTCGTACCGGACTTCGCGCTGTTCGCCGACCCGTCTCGAGTCCGCGCCCAGGCCACGAGGAACCTCCGCCAGGTCCAGATCCTCGACCGGGCGGACCGATCGGTGCGGCAGCGGGTGCTCGACCTACGGCTTCGTGACCCTGCGTTTCGCAGGCAGCTGTCGGAGCTGCTGGTCCGCGTCGGCCTGGACCACGTTCGGACGTGGACTCGGCGCATCGTTGCCGAGCCGTCCAACTGGCCGTTGTCCTTCCACCGCTGGCCCCTACCCGACGACGTGCCCGCCGCCGCCATCGAGCTCGTCATGGGTGAGCCTGACCTGCCCCGGGCCGGGGACAGCGCCGAGCACCACCAGCACCCGCTGCTGCGCGGCATCATCGGCCAGCCCTACCTGATCGCCGGCACGACCGGCACGACCCAGCTGGCCGCACCGTTCGAGGTGGCGAATGACCCGCGCAAGGTCGACGGTCTCGCCCGGTTCACCGTCGCGCTGATCAGCGAGGACTCCGGGCCGACCGCGGTGCGGGGCACGGTGACGGTGTCCACCACGGCCAAGCGCGCGTACAAGGTGACACTGAAGAAGCTGCGGTCGGCGAACCTCGACGCTGGCTGGCACTTCCTTCGAGTCCTTCCGTTCGACCGGGAGAACACCCCTCTGCCGGTCGCCGGGGTCGAGGTAGCCGAGAACGTCGACAGCTCCATGAAGAAGATCAACGAGAGCGACCGGTTCTTCGTCGTCACCGACGACGGCCTCGACGAACCCACCGCCCCGCTGAAGACCCGCTGGAGTACGGGCGTCACCCAGGAGCTGCGGCGACTGGAGCTCGCCGCCGTGGGACGGGATCGGCGCACCGTCGAGCTCGCCGACGTGCGGTGGCAGGACGACCGGGCGGGGAGTGGACTCCGGGCCTCCTTCGGTCCGCTCGGCGTCGTCGACGTCCCGCTGTCGACGACGCTGGTCAAGATCCAGCAGGCGATCCTCGCCGACCCGGACCGGCTGTCCCCGTGGCGGCTGCACACCGCCTCCGGGTTGCCGGGCCAGGTGGCTGACGCCCACGGCGCGACCGCAGACGGGGTGACCGACGCTTTCCGCGAGGCACGGGCGCGGGCGTTCGCCGCGATCCGCGGGGCCACAAACATGACCGTTGAAGGCCGGGATGTACTGACCCTGCGGGCGGAGATCCTGACCTACGCCGAGGAGTACGCCAGCCTTCTCGACCGGCAGCTGCTCCAGGCGGAACGAGCCGACGATCGGCACGGCGCACTGCGTGCACTCGGCGCGCTGCTGCAGATCGACACGGTCGTCGTCGAGCACGAGGAGGCTGGCGCGGAACCGGCCGAGCTCACCCTGATCGCGCCGACCCACCCGCTGCGCCTGCTCTGGCTGCTGACCTGGGCTGAACTCGGCCGTTCCTGGGCGGGCGGCCGCGACGACCCGGCGCGCGCGCTGCAGGAGTCGCTAGCCGGGCTCCGACCCACCGGGTTTCCGCTGGTCGTGCCCGGGAACGACGGTCGGCTCAGCATGGCCGCAGGCGACCTCGGTCCGAACTGGCAGGTGTGCCTGCCGTCCGGGACCTCGGACCCCCGTGCGTTGCTGGCCGCGGTCGCCGATGCGCTGCAGGTCCCCGACCTCGACCGAGACCCCTACGGCAGGCCGGACCACGGCAGCCTCGGCGCAGTCACGGCCTCGCGGCTGGCGGACTGCGTCGAACGCTACGCCCGGCTGCACCCCTATTTGGTTACGCTGGTGGTCTGCGTCGTCAACCCCGGAAGTGGGGAACGGCTCGCGGTTATGCTGCTCGACCTCGAACGCCGATCGGCGACTCGACACCTGTCGTACGACGTCCGTTTGTTCGCCACGGACCCGGGCGCGCCGGGCACCGGCGAGTCGCTCGACGACCTGCTCGCTGGCCGATGGGGCACGACCCGTGAAGCCGACGCCTTCCACACTCCGGCACTCGGTCGTGCGATCCCCAAGCTCGCCGTCGCGCTGCGCCCGCTGGCCGAGTTCCGCTCCGCGACCAGCCGGCACACCGCCCACGTGACGTTCCTGTTCGACGCCTTCAGCGGGGAGAGCCTCGGCGTCGGCCCCGAGAGCCCGGACGCTCCGGTGCCCGTCCATGGGCTGGTCCAGGCCGTCGAGGTCGGCTACGTTGACAACGGCGAGGAGGTGTCCTGGCACCGCCAGCCCCGGCACGGACGGTCCGATGGCCTCGCTGGCGCCGAAGAGCTTTCCGACCTGCTCGCCAGGGTGCCACGGCTCGCCTCGCGGGCCGCCGCGGCGGTGTCCACCGGGGAGGTCGGCACCGGTCAGCTCCCGCGTGCCACGCTCACGCTGACGACTGCCGACCAGGAACTGCTGCACCAGGCGCATCGGTGCAGTGACTGGGTCGTCACGGTCGACCGCGCGCTCGGCGTCGAGTACTTCGACAACCCCGGCAGCGGGCGCCGTCCCGCCTACGTCATCGACGACGAGGCCGCCGGCCGGCTCGGGGCCGGCCATCAGATGGTGGTCAGCTCTCGTTCGGTCGACGAACTGCACGCCCTGCTCACACCGATGATCGCGCAGCACGGGCTCGACGTCGATAGGCGCCATGTGGGCACGTTCTTCGACCAGCTCCGCCTGCTGTCCGGGCGCCTTACGTTCAAGATCGCGTCGACGGCGCCGAACCAGCGCACCGAGGTCCTCGGTCTCGCGCTCGCCCGGCTCTATCTCGACTTCCAGGGCGCGCTCGAGGACCAGATCCTCGTGCCGCTCGACGCCCACCTCGAGCTGTACCGCGAAGCCCGGCAGCGGGCCGATGAGGTCGCCACCAGCGTCAAGCTCGAACGGACCGACCTCGGGCTGTTCAGCCTCGATGCCCGCCGGCGCACCATCGTCTGCCGGCTCGTCGAGGTGAAGTGCCGGTCGGACCTCCACCGGGTCGTGGACCTCCAGCGCGTCCGCGACGACGCCGCCCGACAACTCGACCGCAGCGCCGCTGTGCTCGCCGACAGCTTCGATCCGGCGCAGCGTTCCCCGGACCGTGCCGATCGCGTCGTGCACAACCTTCGGCTCGCCGCGCTGCTGAGGTTTTACCTCGGTCGGGCCGTTCGGCACAACGTCATGCGGCCCGACGCTGCGGCCGAGGCCAGCTGGCTGCTCGACCACCTCGACCGGGGCTATCGGTGGGAGACGACCCGGACTGTGTTGATCTTCGACCTTGCCGGGTCAGGAGGCCGTGCCGACGTCGAGGGCGGTGTCGAGTTCCACACTCTGGGCCGGGACGTCGCCGAAGAGCTCCTGTGCGGGCTCCCCACCGATCCGCACCTCGCCCTGCGCCGCGGTGACGCGACTGGTACCGGTGACGGAAGCAGTAGCGCACCGCGACTGGCCCAGGCCGGTTTCCTCGATCCGCGCCGCGCTCACGAGATCCCGGCCCAGGAACCCGATGAGGACCGTCGCATCGACACGGGCGCCGTCCCTGCTGACGAGGTGCAGGCCGAAGCGCCCGGGGAACACCCGAGCGGCACCACCGGCGGTCCCCAAGACGTCGGCCGCAGGCCCGCGGAAGGTCACGACGGCGGTCAGGCCGTTCCGACACCCGTCGAGCCCCCGGCCGGCACGGGCTCGGCGGCCGACCGTCCGGCACCGACCTCCGCACCGTCCTCTGCGGGATTGACCGCCTCGTCGGGGAAAGGCGCTGTCGGGCCAGCGATCTCCCAGCCAGTTGGTCCGGTGCGGGCGCCGGACGTCTTCCTGGGGTCGTCCAGGCCCGGGCCGCAGTACGGAATACTCGGTGAATCCCTCGGCCGGCGCGTCGCGCTGGACCTCAACGAGACCCACACGATCAGCTTGTTCGGCGTCCAGGGCGGCGGGAAGAGCTACACCCTCGGCTCGGTCATCGAGGCCGCGTCCCTGCCCGCGCCGCCGGTCAACCAGCTACCGCGGCCGCTGGCCACGATCGTTTTCCATTACAGCCCGACCTCGGACTACGCGCCCGAGTTCACCAGCATGACCGCCCCCAACAGTGTTCCTGACCAGCTGCGCGTGCTGAGGGAACGCTACGGCGCCGAACCAAGGGGGCTGCACGACGTCCTCCTCCTCGTGCCGGAGAGCCAGGTGGACCGGCGTCGCGCCGAGTATCCTGACATTGAGGTCCGGACCCTCGCGTTCGGCTCTGCCGAACTCCAGGCGCGCCACTGGCGCTTCTTGATGGGGGCCATCGGCAACCAATCCACCTACATCCGCCAGCTAAACCGGATCATGCGCGCCGTCCGTAGCAACCTCACCCTCGAGGCGATCCGTGACGGCATCGACGCTTCTCCACTCACCGACGCGATCAAGCAGCTCGCGCACCAGCGACTTGACATCGCCGGTGACTACATCGACGACTCAACACGCGTCGGGGATCTTGTCCGACCGGGCCGAATGATCATCGTCGACCTGCGGGACGACCTGATGGAGAAGGACGAGGCCCTCGGCCTCTTCGTCGTCCTCATGGAGCTGTTCGCCGCCGCAACGGGCGACGAGCAGTTCAACAAGCTGGTCGTCTTCGACGAGGCCCACAAATACATCGAGAGCCCTGACCTCGTCGGCAGCCTCGTCGAGAGCGTCCGCGAGATGCGGCATAAGGGCATGACCATCCTTGTCGCCAGCCAGGACCCGCCCTCCGTTCCACTCGCCCTCGTTGAGCTGTCCGACGTTATGATCCTGCACCGGTTCAACTCCCCCGGATGGCTAAAGCACCTGCAAAAAGCGAATACCGCCCTCGCCGACCTGACCTCTACCAGGCTCAACGCTTTGACGGCGGGTGAAGCGTATGTCTGGGCCAGCCGAGCCACCGATGACGCCTTCGCCCGAGGGGCCATCAAGACCGCCCTCCGCCCCCGCCTCACTCGTCACGGCGGCACTACTAGGACCGCGGTCGAATGAACTTGATCGCGAACAAG
Organism: uncultured Actinomycetota bacterium; assembly: GCA_963739465.1. GTDB lineage: Bacteria > Actinomycetota > Actinomycetes > Mycobacteriales > Pseudonocardiaceae > Pseudonocardia. Next base: position 60,597 of record CAVUAS010000033.1, on the reverse strand, counting down.
GGCCCAATCGTGGCGACCATCCCCGAGCCCGCCGACCAGGTCAACAAGCGGCTACGCCGGGTTGTCGAGGCGGCCGTCCTCCCTGGTTCGACGCCGAGCGCTACCAGCAGCGCAATGTGTTCGAAGGGGCGATCAACAAGCTCAAGGGTCACCCCGCGGTAGCCACTCGCTGCGACAAACGTGACTCGTGTTCCGCGGAACCGTCAACGCTCTAGTATCACTATGCGAAGACGTGGCTCAGTCTCCTCAAGCTCCTGACGTTCGTCGTGGCAGATGTGGCGCTGGGATCCTGGTCTTACCCGACGTGGCAGAACTTCGCAACTCCTATAAATGACGTAGCTAGCTTGATCCACAAGCCGGTGGCAGCGCCCGCGGCATCACTTCGATCGGGTTGGCAGCGGACGCAGAACGCGCGCTTACCACTGGCCGAACAACGTCCGTCTCTCGTAGGCCTTACAGGCTTGGCGGCGGCATCCGATAACGCAGTTTATGTCACTTTAGCCTTATGGCAAATAGTACGTAGAGGGCGACGGCGGCTGCGACGGCGAAAAGGACAAGTGCGGCGACGATTCGTTTACCTCGACGCTGTCTTTGGTGCGGGGGTCTATCCGGTTGCATGGACCACGGTCTCGGCCCATCCTTCTTTCGCCTGCGATGGCGACCTCGGTTGGACGGACTCATGACGTGCTCGCATCGGGTTCCGGGTTCGGTTGACGCCACACACCATCATGAAGCGCGCGCTTTAGCGAGAGAGCCAGTGTCGCTCAGTTGATTAGCGCTAGCGATGCTGGCTGGGAGTAAGTATTCGGAAGTCCCGTGGAGGGCATGCCGGGGCGCGGCGTGACCGTTTCTGAGCGGTGGCGCCGTGACGGGGTCGGTGGTCATCCGGGTCAATCGGGGCGGGGTGGCTGTGCCCAGGTGTGCAGGTCTTCGCGGGTCGCGGTCCAGGGCAGGAACCGTTCCAGGTCCGGGCCGGTCGGGGACTTGGCACCGGTTCGTCCGCAGGCGTCGAGGTAGGCGGTGAGGTAGGTGATGACGTTCAACCCGGCCATTTCGGCGGTCGCGGTGACGGTCCAGACGCGGGCGGCGAGCCGGGCGGCGTCCTCGTTGCGGGAGCCGTAGGCGTTCTTGCGGGTCACGACCGGGCGGCGCAACGCACGCTCCGCGGCGTTGTTGTCCAGGCTGATCATCGGGTAGTCGCGGTGGGCGGCCAGCCCGTCCCATTCTCGGTCCAGCGTGGCCAGGGCCTTCTTCGCCGGGGTTTGCAGCCCGGGCGAGGCCATCTGCTTGGTGCGCTCGGCGTCGATGCCGCCGAGGGCCTCATCCCAGGCCGTGCGTGCGTGCTCCAGTTCGGCGGCGACACCACCGGCCCACGCGGTGCTCAACTGCTCGTGGGCGGTGTACAGGTTCTTGATCCGCTCCAGCCAGGCGGTGGCCCAGTAGCTGAGCTGATCGGGGTTCGCGTCCCCGGCCCGCACGAAGTACCGGCGCACGTGCGCCCAGCAGTAGAGATTCACCAGGCCGCAGGCCTTGCGGCCGGCCGAGGCGTAGACGCTGTAGAAGTCGCTGGAGATGACCAGCTGCCGCGGCCCCTCGGGCCGGTCACCACCGGCGCCGCAGACACCTTCGGGGTGTTCGACGAGTTGGCCTGTTGTCTGGTCGATCCCGGCGTGGCGGGCCAGCACCGCGCCCGAACGGGTGGGGTCCATGACGAAGCAGGCGGTGTCCGGGCCGAGGAAGACCCACAGCCACCACCTCGCCGGGCCGCCCGGCTCGCGCGGGGCGAACACCCGCCAGCTGGTCTCGTCGGCGTGTAGGTGCCACGAGCCCCGCGACCGCGCGGTGACCGCGGCTTCCAGCGGGGCCAGCAGCGCCCCCGCCGCGGCGCAAATCCCGGTCAGCGTGGCCGGGGAGAGGTCCGCGCCGTGCCGAGCCAGGCCGGTGATCAGCGAGTTCTGGGAGCGCCCGGCCACATACCGCTCGACCAGCCACTGCGCGATGAACGCGTTGGAGACCAGGCCCTTGCCGATCGCCTTCGGCGGACCCGGCGCGGTCACCGTCGCCGGGACCCGGCACCCGCACGCCCGCCGGTACCGGCGGCGGCAGTGCGCGCTCACCCGTACGATCACCACCCAGTCCAGCACCTCGGTGACGTGATCCCCCAGCCGGCTAAACGGCGTGCCGCACTCCGGGCAGCAGTACCCGCCGCCGTCGGGGAAGTCCCAGACCACCTCCACCCGCGGCAGGTGCGAGTAATCCCGCCGGCCCGCCCGCGCTCCCGGCCCCCGCTTCCCGCTCTTCCCGCCACCAACGGGCCGAACCTCATCCCCGCCGGCTTCCCCGCCGTCGCCGTCACCGCCGGGGGTCCCGGGCCGGGCCCGTTCCGAGGAACGGCCGAACAACATCCGCTTCAGCACCACCAGCTCGGCGTTCACCCGCTCCAGCTCGCCGTCCCGCACGGCCAGCTCCTCACGCAGCCTGGCGATCTCCGCCCGCTGCCGCTCCGCCAGCGCGGCCAGCCGCTCGTTCGCCTCCAGCGCCCGCGCCAACAAACCCTCCAGGCGCGCGACCGCATCCGCTTCCACGAGCACGCCAGCAGCCACGGGCCACAGCAGACACCCGCCCACAGTGGAAATCACGCACCGCGCCTGGTGTGTCACCCACCGGCAGACGAACCCCGGGCCAGGCACGGGCCACAAGACTTCCGACTACTTACGGCTGGGAAGGCCCGATGCGTCATCTGTCGAGCCATCCTCGCGGCTGATCATGCTATGGCTCTGGGCATTCCAGGCGTGTGCAAATCGGCAGGTTGATATGCCTTCGCCACTGCTCGCGGCGAATCGCGACGACCCGATAGGAACATGGCCGCGCTGGGCCCGGTGCCCACCATCGGATCAGTGCCTTCTGTCGGCGTTGGGCGCGAGCGTGTCGGCGGGTGAAGCCGACGATGGCGTGTGTGCCGTCGGCCCAGTCCATGCGTACCGCCCATCCGACCGGACCGTCGGCGGGCGCAGCGTCGGGCGGTGGGTTGGGCGGTACTGCATCGACGCGCGATGCGAGCACCGGGCAGGTGTGCTGGTCGCGGGGGTCGCGCGCCAGCGGACCGGATACCGCTTTGGGGTCTGCGGCGGACGTTGTGGTCATGGCGTTGTTCCCCGGGCAGGGGCGTGGTTCATGGGGTAGTGGTGATCGTCGGGGTCGGGGTGTTGATGGGCTTGGTCGGCGCTGTGGTAGATCAGGCAGGGCCAGCGGTAGTGTCCGGTTTGCGCGCCGGTGGAGCAGCGTCGGCAGCGTCCGGTTCCGTCGTCGGCATGCTCGGCCAGAAGGCGCTGTGCCATTCCCGGCTCGGACTGGATCAGAGCGATTAGCGGCTGCATCTGTGGCCGACTCGATCCGCTGGTGACGGGCGGCTCATCGCACCGTTGGGAACTCACGGCGACGTCCGGAATGAGCAGACAATATCGCGGCTGGATGCGGTTTGTGCTGGTCAATGCTGCTGATCCGGACATGGTGGGAAACGCTACGATCGGTCGGCGGGCGGTAGAACCGACTGCCAGTGCGAGTGGTGGTAGCGATTGCACTGGCGGATACTGGAGTGCTGATGGGAAGCCGAACGACAACCCGGACCGGGGGTCAGGGTTCGCGGATGACCGGTGTGGTGTCCGGGTTCGTGCTGAAGCTGGCGCGGCAATCGGCGGCGATGACGCAGGAACGGCTGGCCGAGGTCTTGACGGTGGATCTGTCCACGGTGCAGGGCTGGGAGTCGGGGCGTCGCCCGGTGGCGGCGATGCACGCGGGCGAGTTCCTGCGATTGAGCTCACGGCTGTCGCGGCTAGGTGCGCCGCCGTCGACCGGGCGGCATCTGCGGGAGGCGATCGCCGCTGACCACGTGCTCTCGACGGGCATCACGGCCGGTGCCGGGTGGGTGGACCCCGAGGTGCATCCGCTGGCGGCCGGTGTGCATCGCCGCACGGTCACCAACCTGATCACCTGGCCGATCATCGGGGAGATGCCCCAACACCTGCAGGTGTTCACCACCGGGCGCGGCGCGACGCTGCGGCGCCGCGGCCCGGCCGCGCCTTGCCCGGCGTTGAGTGTCGAGGAGCGGACCCGGTTCCTCGATCATCTGCTGACGATCGCCGAGCGCAGCCGCGGCGGCGGGGAGGCGCTGTTGCGTCGCCAGGCAGTCTATCTACTCGGGTTCGATCAACGCCCGCATGTGGTCGAGTGGCTGCGCAAGGAGTGGAACCGGGCCAGCCGCCGACCAGTACCCGCCGCGGATGTCACCGGGTTGTTGGAGGCCCGCTCGGCCAGTGTGGCGTTGGCCGCCGCCGGGGACGCGAGCCGGTTGCATGATTTCGTCGAGCACACCAGCGGCGAACGTGACGACGTGGCGAACCTGAACTACTGGGCGCACTGGATCGGCGAGCTGGACGAGGAGCAGGTCGACGACGCGTTCATGCTGGATGACGACACTCGGTCCTGGACCGGGGTTCGGCTGTTACAGCATTTGATGACGCGGTTGCAGCCCGATGCGGCGCATCTGCCGCTGAACCTGCACACCCTGCACGCTTTGATCGCTTCACGTCCGTCGCTGCTGCCCGGCCGCCCCGACGTGCAGGCCACGCTCGGTGGGGTGCTGGATCGACTCGGTTCGGTCGATGACCTACCTCGCACGCTGCGCGAGCAGGTGGCTGGTGTGCGGTACGCGCTGCGGCTGGCCGATCGCTGACAGCTGCTGGTCATGAGACGCTGCTGGTCGTGAGACGCTGCTGATCGCGAGAAGCTGAAGATGCACCGGTGTTGCTGATCGCTGGAGAGGATGCCCGTGCCCGACCCCGCCACCGCCATCACTGCCTTCGGCTACGAACTGGGCATTCTCAAGCGTCTGCGCCGCACCGGGTGGTGGCACGCCGGGGTGCGGGACCCGGAATCGGTCGCCGAACACACCATGCGGGCCGCGCAACTCGCCGCGCTCCTGGCCGCCGAGGAAGGCGCCGACCCGCAGCGAGCGGCGTTCTTGGCGTTGTGGCACGACACCCAGGAGACCCGTACCGGCGACCTGCCCCACACCCTGCACGCCTACGTCGCCAAGCCCGACCCCCGCCAGATCACCACCGACCAGACCGAACACCTGCCTGAACGGGCCCGCGAGGCCATCCGAGACGCGGTCGACGAGTACGAGGACCGGGAGAGTCTGGAAGCTCGATGTGCCAAGGACGCCGACAAGCTGGAGATGCTGCTGCAGGCCGTGGAGTACGGCGATATCGGTGTGCGGCGGATCCAGGGCTGGATCGACTCCGCACGCAAGGGCCTGTCCACCGAGACTGGTCGCCGTGTTGCCGACGCGGCGGTGCAGACCTCGCCGCTCGCATGGCGGGACCGCTGAGACAAGTCGTGCTTCAGCCGCGGCAGCGTCCCGGGACGCTGTACTTGCATCTACCGGATCTGATCTGCCTAATGATCACCCGACGCAGGCCGTCGCTGCAAGATCGATGACGGCTTGTTCACGCGGCAAGTGTCAGGACGGCGGCAGCAATCAATGCGGGTCCGAACGGTAGCCTGTGGTCCGAGTGGATCCGCCGAGAGGAAATAAGAAAGAGCGCGACAAGGCCGCCGATGAAAAAGGCTGCGGCTGTCCCGATGAGAAATGTTGAAATGCCAGCCTGTCCGAGATGGGCCCCAATGACGGGCGCGAGCCGCACGTCGCCAGCACCCATCGCGCCGCGCGTCGCCATGGCAAAAAAGGTGGACCAGAGGAGTAGTGCTCCGATCCCGGCAAGTAGTAACGACGCGGATCTATCATGGTTGATTTCGTTTAGTAGGACCAGGACCGTTGTCGGGTAGAGTGTCAGGACATGTATTCGGGGCAGCTTGCCGGTAAACCCGTCGATTAAGGCGAGCGAAAATCCGCCTGCGGCCAGGTGTAAGACGATCCATGCCTCAGGTCCCTCGGAGCGCGAGGTCGCAAGAATGCACGCAGCTGTTCCACAAATGCCGAAGGTCAGTGCGGTGTAGAGGCTACCTAGGCGTGGAAGGTGGCGACATCGACGCCAGGCCTCCATCCCAGATCCGGCTCCCGCCAGCCCGGCAACAACGGTGATGAGCATGAGTCGATGGTGGCTCTCGGAGCCGTTTGGGATTGGGGCTTTGAGCCGATCCACGACAAGTTGGGCTAATCGGGTGAACGCCGACCGTTCGCCCACGACGCTGAAGGCGCTGCGGTAGGCAATGCCACGAGTCGAAGCGCGGGAGGTCACTATGGGTAGGTGGTTGGTCATCGTGACGACTGCCATCGCCGTCACCGTCGCAGTCGCCGGATGTTCCGGACGGACTGCAGGTAGCGGTGTCCCGTCGTCACCGACGGCGGCAAGTCCTCCGACAACCTCGGCAGGTCAGGGGGCCGTCGCGGCCTATGAGTCGATGTGGACGGCGTTCAGCGCCGCCGGGGAAACCTCGGACTGGCGGTCTCCTGATCTTGCCCGCTACGCGACAGGAAACGCTCTGGATCAACTGGTACGAAGCCTACAAGCCGACGAGGTCCAGGGCATCGTGACCAAGGGTCCGACCGTCAACCGACCGGTTGTCATATCTGCAATACCAGCCAGTGATCCCACCGATGTCCGGATCCAGGATTGCGGCGACGACAGCGGCACCCACAGGATCCGCGCGTCAGATGGCCACGTCCTGGCCCGGGGCTGGCGGCCAGCACCGCATCGATGCCGATGTCCGAACCGTCGACGGGGCCTGGAAAGTTGTTGACTTCCGACTCCGAGCTGCCGGGACATGCTGACCTGGGCAGCGGTTGCCGCCGTCGCCGGCACGATGATCCTCACGGTGACCGGAGCAGCCCCTACGCCGCCGGAACCTACGCCGCCGGGAGGTGGCGCATGGGCCAACATCAATTGTGAGAGCAGTCCCGGGGGCTGCGATATCGACACCGGAATCGTCGCATCGAGCGCAGCCCGGCCGACGCCGGCACCTGCGCGACATGGTCCGGTCGGTACCCAACCGACGTGCACGTCCTACCCCGATGTTGAGGGTGGCGTTCGGGACTACTGGATAGCGCATCACGGCCTCCGCACCGATCAACGCCTCATCTTGCGCATTTGCCAACCTGGTGGACCCGAATTCCTGGTCCTCCCTGGGCGTCCGCCGGCGGATGCGCCAGCAACGAATCCGGCAACGGTAGCGGCGACAGCTCGAGATCGTCTGAATCTGCCAGCCCCGATACTCGGCGTAAGTCCGGTTGGGGACCAGCTGATCGGCCTACCGACCTGGTTGTGGATAGATCCGGCGACGTGGCGGCGGATATCAGCGGCAGCGCGCGTGCCAGGGGTCACGACCACGGCGACCGCCGTGCCGCTGTCGGTCGTTTGGGCGGTCGGTGATGGCAGCACTGTTACGTGTCGTGGTGCTGGAACGGTGTACACGGCTGCGACGCCGCCGGGGGCGGCGTCGCCGGATTGCGGTTACGTATTTCGGTCACCGTCGCCGCCCGCGGGTTTTCGCATGACGGCCACGGTGCATTGGTCGGTGTCGTGGCAGGGCGCCGGTCGTGCGGGTGTTTTTCCGGATTTGGTGAGTACGACAGCAGTCACGGTGCACGTGCTGCGGGTTCCTGCGGTGAATGTGCTGCCTGGGGGTGGGCAATGACCACGACAGCGTCATCAAGAACGGCGTCGACGAGGGCGGGGTTGCCGGGATCGGCAGCAACGGCTCGAGCGGCCTCGGGACCGGCGTCGGAGCTGGAGGGTGCCTGGGGTTCGGCTCCGGCGGCGCGACGGGGATCGCGGCGGCGGTGGGCGTTGGCCGCGGTGGGCGTCTTGTTGTCGGCGGGGTCGGCGGTTGTCGGGTTGGTGGTGTGGAGCGACGCGGGTGCGACCCGGGAGTTGTTGGTCGCGGCCCGTTCGATACCGGCGGGGCACGTGGTGACGGCGTCGGATGTGCGCGCGGTCGCGGTCGGCGGTGCGGAGGGGGTGTCGGTGGTCCCGGCCGAGCAGGCAACGTCGGTGGTGGGGCACACGGCGAGCGTGCCGGTGGCGGCGGGCGCGCTGCTCCCGGCGGACGTGGTGGCGGATGCGGGGGTGCTGCCGCCGCCAGGGTCGGCGGTGGTGGCGAAGGCGGTCGGGCCGGGCGTGGTGCCGCCGCTGGCGGGTCCGGGCGCGACGGTGCGCGTGTACCCGGCCCCGGCCGACGGCACGTCCGGTCTGGGCGCGCGCAGCGGGTCGGGGTGGGACGCGGTCGTGCTGGGCGTCGATCCCGGGGTGTCGGGTGAGCAGGCGGTGGTGTCGTTGCAGGTCGCCGACCAGGACGCGGCGGCGGTGGTGGCGGCGGGAAGCCGGATCGCGATCGTCGTGATCCCCGCCGGCCGGTAGGCGAGCAGACACCGGGAACAGGGCCGGGGAGCAGGAGTCGGGGATATGGCCGGGGTGCTGGTGGTGGTCGGGTCGATAAGGGGCGCGCCGGGGGCAAGTTGCCTGACCGGCGGGTTGGCGATGTGGCTGCGTCAGGAGCGTGGACGGCCGGTGCTGGTGGTGGACGCCGACCCGGCGGGCGGAGCGTTCGCGGTGCGCGCCGAGCTGGCGGCGGGCCGGGGGCTGGGCAGCCTGGCCGCTACGACCCGTGGCGCGGCGTTGTCGCTGGCCACGGTCAGCGAACACGCGGCGGCGCTGCCGTGCGGCGCCGGTGTCCTACCCGGGCCGGTGGCCGCGGGTGAGGCACGGTCGGCGTTGCAGGTGCTGGACGGGCCGCTGACCGGGTTCGCGCAGGCGCGCCCGGACCGGGAGGCGGTGCTGGTCGACGTCGGTCGTCTCCCGACCGCGACGGCGGTGGCGCCGCAGCTGCTGGCGGCAGCGGACGGGGTAATCCTGGTCGCCGCCGCGGATCGTGAGGGGCTCGCGCAGGCCGCGGCCTGGTTGCCGGCGATCGGAGAACTGGCGGAGCGGGTCGCGATCGTGGCCCGCCAACCCGCGGCCGGTGGCGGCTATTCGGGGCGGGAGATCGCCGACGCGCTCGGGGTGGCGGTCCTTGCGGGTCTGCCCGACGACGCGCGCGCCGCCCGCTCGGCCTTCACGGCGACCGCGCCGGCGCTACGCGGGCGGGGGAGCCGATGGTGGCGGGCGGTCGGTGAGGTCGGTGACCACATCCTGCGCCTGGCGCCGGCAACCGCCGGGTCGGTCGCCTCGCCGGTCGCAGGATCGGCTCGAGCGGCGGAGGTGCCGCGGTGAACACACGACGTCCAGGCGGCCCGCTCGACATCAACATGCCCGACGGGCCCGGGTGGGCGAACGGTTTCGACGACGGAGTCATCCGGGCACACCCCCACCCACGCCACCACGGCAGCCCCCGGCCCCGCCCGTCAGCGATCGTGGACGCGGTAGCCGCGGACGGAGACGAGGAGATCGTCACCTCGGCAGCGGGGGTGATCCGCGACGAGATCGCCGAGGAGTTGGCGGCCCGCATCGCGGCGGAGGAGGCACGCACGGGCGCGGTGTTGACGAGCGCAGGCCGCCGCCGCATCGCCGACACCCTGATCACCGCCGCCTTGGAACGGTGGGCGCATCGCCGGCTCGGCGCGGGCGAGCGGTTGCTGGATGCGGCGGGGGAGGCGCGGGTGCGCCGCGCGGTCGTAGACGCCCTGTTCGGGTTGGGCGGCCTGCAGCCATTGTTGGATGACCCGGACGTCGAGAACATCAACATCAACCGGTTCGACGAGGTGTTCGTCCGCTACGCCGACGGCCGCCGCGCCCGCGTCGCCCCGGTCGCGGGCTCGGACGCCGAGCTGGTGGATCTGGTGCGCCGGTTGGCGGCCCGCTCCGGGGTGCAGGAGCGCCGGTTCGATCCGGGGGCGCCGATGCTGAACCTGCAGTTGCCGGACGGGTCGCGGCTGTTCGCGGTGATGTCGGTGTCACGGCGGCCGGCGATCGCGATCCGCCGCCACCGCTACCGCCGCGTCACCCTCGACGACCTGATCACGCTGGGCACCCTCGACACCCGGCTGCGCGAGTTTTTGGCGGCGGCGGTGCGGGCGCGGTTGAACATCGTGATCGCCGGCGGGCCCGGGGTGGGCAAGACCACCTTGTTGATCGCGTTGGCGAGTGAGATCGAGCCGTGGGAGCGGCTGGTCACCATCGAGGACGCGTTCGAGCTCGGCCTCGGCGATGACGCGGTGGCGCATCCGGATGTGTTGGCGTGGCAGGCGCGGGAGGCCAACACCGAGGGCGAGGGCGCGATCTCGCAGGCAGAGTTGGTGCGGGCGGCGTTGCGGGCCTCGCCGGATCGGGTGATCGTCGGGGAGATCCGCGGCCCCGAGGTGGTGTCGGTGTGCAACGTGATGTCTCAGGGCAATGACGGGTCGATGGCCACCATCCACGCCTCCTCCGCGCGTGGGGTGTTCGCGAAGATGGCCGCCTACGCCGCCCAGGGCCCGGAACGGCTGTCGATGGAGGCCACGAACCTGCTGGTCGCCTCCGCGGTGGATCTGGTGGTGCATCTGGACTGGTCGGTCGACGGGCGCCGGGTGGTGTCCGGGATCCGCGAGGTCGTCGACGCCGAAGGCCGGCAGGTGATCTCCAACGAGGTGTTCGCGCCCGGCCCGGACCGCCGCGCCCGCCCGGCCGCCCCCGCTCGCGCCGACACCTTGGAACGGCTGCGCGGCGCAGGCTGGGACCCCGACCACCCCACCACCTTCACCACCACTGCTCGGCCGCCGAGCGGCGGCGTCATGGGGAGGGTGTCGTGAGTCTCGGTGCGGCGATGGCCGCGCTGTCGGGAGCGGGGTTCGGACTGGGGCTGGTGCTGGTCCTGGCCACCCTGCTTCCCGGCGACCCGGAAACCTCACCCGCGCGGGGGCGGCGGAGGGAATGGCCTCTGCTGCAGCGGGCTGGCGGTGTGCCGGTGTGGGGCTGGGATGCCCGCCGGCGGCGGCGTGCGGCTGCAGCTGCCGGGGTCGGGCTGGTGGCGGGGTGGTGGACGGGGTGGCCGGTCGCGGTCGCGCTGGCCGCGGCAGGGGTGTGGTGGCTGCCGCGGTTGTTGGGGCCCGACCGCGAGCACGAGCAGGCGGTGGCCCGGATCGAGGCCGTGGCGGGATGGGCCGAGCAGCTGCGCGACACCTTGGCCGCGGCGTCCGGGTTGGAGCAGGCCCTCACCGTCACCGCCCGCACCGCGCCCGGCCCGGTGCGGCCGGTGGTGGCCGGGTTGGCCGCCCGGATCGGGGCGGGGGAGCGGCTGCCGACCGCGCTGGCCCGGGCCGGAGCGGAGTTGGCCGACCCGACCGCGGATCTGGTGATCGCCGCGCTCACCATGGCCGCCGGGCAGCAGGCCCGCCAGCTGGCCGAGTTGTTGGCGGCGTTGGCCGGGGCGGCGCGGGCGGAAGCGGCCGGTCGGCTACGGATCGCGGTCGCCCGAGCCCGGGTGCGCACCGCGGTGCGAGTCACCGTCGGCGCCACCCTGGCCTTGGCGGCGATGTTGGTCGCGTTCGACGCCCCCTACCTGCAGCAGTACGAGAGCGTCACCGGCCAGCTGGTATTGGTCGGAATCGGTGGGCTGTTCGCGGCGGCGTTCGGTTGGCTGCGCCGCATCGCCCGCCCACCGACCGCGCACCGGTTGCTTCCCGATCTCGGGAGCCGGTCATGACCGCCTTCACGAACATCGCCCCCGATGCAGCATCGTCGGCGCCGGCGTTGGCACTGTGGGCTGCGGCGTCGGAGGGATGGCTGGGCCTGCCGGGGTGGGCGGTGATCGTCCTGGCCGGGACAGGCCTCGGCGCCGGGGTGTGGCTGGTGATCGTCGGGCTGCTGCCGGTTCGGCCGCGGTTGGCCGATGTGGTTACGGCGGTCCACGCCCGGCCCGCCCCGCTGCCTTCGAGTCCAGGCGAGCCGGTCCGCAACGGCCCGGGCGGGTGGGTGTTGCGATGGGCGGCGTCGATGGCGCCGCTGTTGGCGCGGGCGGGGTTCCCCGGGACCCGGGTCCGGGCGGATCTGCGGGTGGTCGAGCAGCCGGAGATGGTGCTGGTCGCCGCCACGGTCGTCTCGGGGCTGGTCGGCTTGTTGGCGCCGGTGCTGGTGTCGCTGCCGCTCGCGGCGATCGGGGTGGGGTGGCTGCCGGGCTGGGTGTGGCTGGCCGCCGCCGCCGTGGGGACGCTGCTACCGGCGGCGCGGGTGCGGGAGCACGCGCGGCGACGGCGCGAGGAGCTGCGCCGCGCGGTCGGGGCGGTGCTGGACCTGACCGCGATCGCGCTGGCCGGCGGGGCCGGGGTCGAACAGGCCCTGCACGGCGCTACGCAGATCGGCACCGGCTGGGCCCATGACCGGCTGCGCACCACCCTGGACACCGCCTACACCGCCCACGCCGACCCGTGGACGGCGTTGGCCCGCCTGGGCAACGCGCTGGGGGTGGAGGTGTTGGTCGAGCTGGGCGCGGTCCTCGACCTGGCCGGAACCGAGGGAGCTCGGGTACGGGCCAGCCTGGTGGCCAAAGCTGCCGCGTTGCGCGCGCACGCCCATAGCGAGCAGGAGGCGGCCGCCGCGGCGGCGACCGAGCGCATGAGTCTGCCCGTTGTGATGTTGTTCGCCGCCTACCTGGTGTTCATCGGCTACCCGGCCCTCGCCCAAGTCCTCACGCTCTAGTCCCGCACCTGGCCGTCCGCGCCTACCGGGCCCGCGTCCGTTCGGCCGGCGCAACCACAACCCCACACGGACATGCCCGCTGCACCCGGACCGGTGTCGATCACCGGAGCCACGGTCAGCGGCCGGACAAGCACGCCGTGATCACGAAGGAGCCGACGATGAACCACCTCGATCGCCACCTTGATGCGCCCGACGATCGACCCCCACCGCCGCCTACACCCCCACCGAGGACGCCACCGAGCCCACCCCGGGCATGGCTGACGCCCGGTGTGGCGTGGTGGACGACGGTGGCCGTGCTGCTCGCGCGCGGGTCGTCGTGGGCGGCAGGGATGCTGCCGGACCGGCTGCGGGCACGCCTGGCCGAGGGGCGCCGCCGGATGCGGGAGGAACCCGAGGCCGGTTACAGCACCGAAACCGTGCTGGTCACCGCGCTGCTGGTGATCCTCGCCCTCGCCGTCATGGCGATCATCAGTGTGAAGGTCATCGCCAAAGCCCACGGCATCGACCTCGGCGACCGGTAATCACCATGTCACCCCTGCACCGGAGCATCGAACCGATCACGGCAGGCCCGCCCGGATCATGGATGCCGCGTCATCGCCATCCTCCGGCCGCAGCAGCCGCCCCGGCTGCCGACTCGCCGGCTGTGACTGATGTTGGCGCTCGGCTGGATCTCCTGGGTCGCTCCAGCGTCGGCGCTACGTCGAGGGATCCCTCGCGTGATGATGAGGGGTCGGTGAGTGTCGAGTTGGTGCTGGCCACCCCAATGTTGCTGCTGCTGTTGCTGGTCGCGGTGCAGACCGGGGTGTGGTGGCACGCCACCCACATCGCCGACACCGTCGCCGCGCACGCGCTGGCCGCCGCGCGGGTCCAAGACGGCAGCCCCACGGTCGGGCAGCAGACCGGCGAGCGGGTCTGGGCCCAGCTGGGCACCGGCGTGCTGCAGCAGGCCCGCATCGAGGTCACCCGCACCGCCGCGGGCACCCGGGTCGAGGTGCACGGCCTGGCCGAACCCGTCGTCCCCGGCCTGGCGCTCCCGGTCGTCGCGACCGCGGTCGGCACCACCGAGCCACCACCATGACCCGCCCACCCCGCCCGCCCGGGCTCCGCGTCCACCCCCGCTACGGCCGCCGAGCGGTGTCCGACATCGACGGAGGAGCAGGCGGGGGCCGCGAGGAGGGTTCGGTGTCGGTGGAGTTGATGCTACTGACTCCACTGTTCCTGCTGGTGATCGCACTGCTGGTGTTGTGCGGGCGGGTGCTGGACGTGCGGCTGCAGGCCGCGTCGCTGGCCCATCAGGCTGCCCGCGCCGCCTCCACCCAACCCGATCCCCGCCGCGCCCAGGCCGCCGCCGACGCCATCCTCGCGCAGCCCGGAACCGGATGCCCGCACCCGGTCGCGGCGGTAGACACCAGCCGATGGGCGCCCGGGGGCACCGTCACGGTCACCGTGACCTGCACCCCCGACCTGGCCGCCCTGACGCTATTGCCGATCCGGGACGCAGTACCGATCGCCGCGTCATTCACCTCCCCGATCGACCGCTTCGGCGGAGCCCTCCCATGACCACACCACCCCGCCCCGCCCCGAGAACGCGGCCGCAGCGCGGCGTCGCAGGCCGGTTCACACACTGCCGCGAATGTGGTGAGGAGGGGCGAGTCAGCGCCTTCGTGCTGATCACCTTCACCGCGCTGCTACTCATCGCCGGCCTCGTGCTGGACGGCGGCAACGCCCTGGCCGCGAAGTCGCGGGCGATCGGCATCGCCGAGGAAGCCGCCCGCACCGGCAGCCAACAGCTCGACCTCGCCGCTGTCCGCGCCGGCCGCCCACCGGTACTCGACCCCACCGAGGCGGCTGCGGCGGCGCGGGCCTACCTCACCGCCGCCGGCGCCGAGGGCACCGTCACCGTCACCGGCCAACAGGTCCAGGTCCACGCCACCGTCACCACCCGCACCCAGCTGCTGGCACTGGTCGGCATCGGCAACTTCACCGTGGCCGGCGACGGCGCCGCCCACGCCACACCCACCCCCTAAACCCTCGGTCGTTGATCAACTTCGGCCCTGTCACAACGACTGTCACGCCCGCTCCTTGGAGGCCGCGATGGCGACACCTCACCAGCCGCACCAGCCGCGACGCCCAGAGGTTCGGGGACGCGGGCGGTCAGGGGTCGTGGCCCGCGCCATGGCTGCATCGGTCGCGCTCCTCGCGGGTGTGGTGGGACCACCGTGGGCGCTGCTGCGGTTCGTCGGGTCACCCGTGCCCCACGGCGTGTCGAGCGTGGACGAGGTCCTCGCCGCGTTGACCCAGCCACCGGATCCGCAGCTGGTGCTGCAGGGGCTGGCCTGGGTGTGCTGGACGGCCTGGGCGGTGTTCGTCCTGGACGTCCTGGCCGCGGCCGGGCAGCAGCTCGCCGACTACATCCGCAACCGGCATGTCCAGATTCGCGTACCTGTCCGGGGAGGAACGTGGCGCCCGGGCGCGCTGCTGATCGGAGTCTTGATCGCCGCCATGCTGACCATCTCCCGCCCGGCACCCGCCGGCGGGGCGCAGGGCGGGGGTTTCAGCGGCCCGGGGGCGGTGATCCCGGTCGTGCACACCCTCACCACCGACCCGCCCACCGGCAGTCTCACCGGCAATCTCGGCGGCGGTTCCGCGGGTGGCCTGGCCAGTCGGATCGGGGATCGCGGGGGACCTACCGCCGGTTGGGTTCGGGTGCGGGCGCCGGAGCACGGGCATCATGACTCGCTGTGGCGCATCGCCGAACGCGAACTCGGCGATGGCACCCGCTGGTCCGAGCTGTATGCCCGTAACGCAGGCATTCCGCAGGCCGACGGCCGCGCCCTGGTCCGCCCCGAGCTCATCCAACCCGGCTGGCAGCTGGCCGTGCCGACCACTGCCCAGCAGAACGGCCCAAACGCCACACACCCGCCCAGGCCGCACCTTTCGCCCACGCCCCCAGTTCCTGATCGTTCGGGCGCGCCCGCGACCCCGTCACCTGCCGATCCGACGCCCGCCTCGCCGGTCCGCCCCGGTGGAACGGCGACCGGCGCGAACCCAGCACGCGACGTTCCGGCAGCCGCTGGACCCGGCTGGGTCGAGATCGGCGCCGGGCTGGCGGTCACCGCGGGATTGGCCACCGCGGTGGCCGCGACCCTGCGGCGGATCCACCGCGCCCGCACCGAGCCGGCGCAGGCCGATGGATCTGGTCGGAGGAGTTGGTCCGTCACAGCGGCGTACCCAATAGCGCATGAGTTGGCCCGCCGATCCCCCTGGATCCCCAGCCCGACATCGCCGCCCGAGGGCCACAGGGACGAGATGCGTGACACCGGCGGCGACATAGAGGACAACGCCGACGAGGCGGCCGACGACACGTCCGAGGACGCCGTCCAGGATGCTGCCGACGACGACCGACAAGACCGTCGTGAGTCGGTCCACCGGGGCGTGGCGGCCTCCGATCACGGTCGACAGGGCTCCGGCGCGCCTGTGCTGGCCGCCACCGCTACCGACGAACAGGCCATCACGACATCCGCCACCCCGGCTCCCTCGACAGCCGAGCCAACCAGGCCGGCGGCGTTGCCCACCGATCCGTGGGGGATGCTGCTCTCACTCAAGCTCACCGCCGCCGGTGTCGGACTGGCCGGTCCCGGGGCGGTGGCCGCGATGCGCGGGTTGCTGCTCGACGCGCTCTACACCGACACCGGCCGCCGACCGGTCGTGGTCGCCGGGCTGCCCGAACGCCTGGGCATCGCCCCCGACCAACTCGAAACCCTCGGCGTCACGGTCGTCCCGCACCTGGCCGGCGCCGAACTGGCCGCACTCGCTGCCCTCTCCTCACCCGCCGACACCGTCGTGGTGCTCGCCGAAGCACCCGAACACCCAGCACCCCGCCCCACCATCGACCCCATCAACAGCTTCGCCACCGCCGACAACGCCGACACCGGGCACGACGAAGGTGAGTACGACGGCGGAGTTGAGGTCGGTGTGCTGCGGATGGTGGTGCTGGGCGAGCTCCACAATGGCGTCACCGCCTACCTGCGCACCGACGGCACCATCGCCGCGGCGGGTCCGCCCGCGGGCCGCACGCACCTCCTCGGGCAGCGGCTGCCGGTCGTCGACGACGTCGCCGGCGCGGAACTACTTGACCTGGCCACCGCAAGCCAAGCGATCCCCGCCCCGCCGGATAGCCGGGATGAGCCTTCACATATCGGAACTGAGCCGCCCGCGAACACCCGGGCCGACCTCCGAGCCGACGTCCGAGCTGATGTCGGTGGTGACACCGCATCGGATCCGGAGGCAGACAGGACCGAGCCGCGCCGTGGCCGCCCGGTGTGGACCTTGCAGATCCTGGGGCGACCCGCCCTCCTGTTGAACCGCCACTCGAGCGTCACCGACGAACCCGCAACCGACGAACCCGCCATCCCAGACACGTCAACTCACACGTCCATGCCCGACGCCCGGGGCATGGTGGACGTCAGCGACCGGGTGAGTGCCCGCATGTTCGACCTGCTGGTCTACCTGGCCCTGCACCCCGAAGGAGCCCGCCGTGATGCCGTGGTCGCCGCGCTGTGGCCCGATACCGGCCGTCCCCGACCCAGCAACAACCTGTCCGCCCTGATCAACCGGCTGCGCAACGCCCTACAGGCAGCCCTCAACGACAGCGACCACAACATCAGCGACCACAACGACAGCGACCACAACGACACTGCCGCACCCGGGGCGGGCGAGGTGACAGCGCTCGTCGTGGCGGACGGCGAGCGCTACCGCCTCGACACCGACCGCGTCGCGATCGACTACCACACCTACCTGGCCGCTGTCGCCCTGGCGACCAGCGAGCCGGGTGGCGACGCTACGCCGCCGGGCCAGGACCCGGCGAGGCTGGACCCCAGCGCGCTGCAGGTCCTGCACCACGCCCAGGGCCTGTTCCGCGGCCCGCTGGCCGACGGCATCGACGACACCTGGATCGCCTCGATCCGCGAGGCCACCCGCCGCAACCTGTTCGCCATCACCTCCCGGCTGGTCCGCCATCACGTCACCACCAACCCGGCCGCGGCCCTGGCCGTTCTGGAAATCACCCGCAACCTCGAACCAACCAGCCAAGGCGTCTACCGCGACATCATGGCCCTCCAGCTTCGCCTCGGGGACAATGAAGCAGCGGCCGCCACATTCCAGCTGCTCGAAACACAACTGGCCGACATCGACGAACCCCTGGACGAGGCGACGAGCGCACTCGCCCATAACCTTGCCCTCTGACAGAGAGCACCGTTCGTCTCGCGCGAAGTCCTTATCCCGCCCGGCCCGGTCGGCAACTCGAGCAACGACTGATCCCACAGTATGCTGCCAATCGGAAAGGCCGCGGGTCGGTGGGCAGTGAGGTGCGGGGCAGCCGGTCGCGCACACGGGGGCGCAACCGGGCGTGCTACGCGGGGCGCAGCCAGATCGCGCCCCGGTTACACGGCGCCACAGCAGCTCAGGACCGATTACCGGGCTGCACCGTCGACCCCAGCTGACTCCGTCAGGAGTCCTCACCCCCATAGAGAAACACGAAGACACACCGAGACGTGTGCAGTTTCGCTATTAGAGCATCCTGTTTCTCAGCCCGCTTGGTACCTGCCATTTCACTCTCTTGTATCGTCTCGCCCGGTCGCGTATTCGTGGTCGCGCGAAGTGCAGGTGGTGTCGGCAAATGGCGAGGGGCACCGCGCGAGGAGGCGGTTGCGTACGAAAGGCGGTGTGTCGCGGGTGAATTTGGGGAAAGAATCATGCGTGCGAAGTTGTTTGGCGTGCCGCGCAGAGTTATTCTTGTCGCATCGGTGAAAGCGCGAAACCTGCGCCGCCAAATCCCCGCAATGAGAATCGTCCGCCCGGGTGCGGTATGCCCGGCGTCCCACCCGTGAGGAGAAACGAATGAACGCCACCGCCGGCCCCACACCGCCCCCGCACCGACCGCAACCGCCGCCACCACCGCCCCACGACCGCCGCCGCGGCCGCGGCCGGCGGGGTCGCCGGACCGCGGGCGGGCAGGCTGCGCAACGGTGAGCTGCGCCGCCAGGTCGCGGCCTACCTGGCCGCGCACCCGGGGACGTACACGGCCGGGCAGATCGCGCGTGGACTGTCGGGCCGCTCGTCGGGCGCGGTCGCGAACGCGTTGCAGGCGTTGGTCGCACGCGGTGAGGCCGCGTTGGCCACCACCGCCCCCGCCCGCTACACCGCCACCCCGACCACCACAGCCGCCGCCCTCCCGACAGCCGCAACCGCCGCAGCCGGCACGACATCCGCCACCACGGCGGCGGCGGCGCCGCGCCCGCCCCGCGCGCGCCGCTCGACCCCGGCCGCCACGCGCACCACGGCCGGGGAAGGCTCGCCCGCGTCGACCCGGCCGGGGCCGGACGGGGCGAGCGGGGCGGTGTCGGGGCCGGTGCGCCGCCCGGGTGGGCAGCTGTATCACCCGCGGCTGGTGTCGGGGATCCCGGACGTGACCGCGCTGCGCAAGCTCCGCGCGGCGGGGGTGCCCGCGCTGCTGTACGGGCCGCCCGGCACCGGCAAGACCTCGGTGGTCGAGGCCGCCTTCCCGGATCTGATCACCGTCCCGGGCGATGGGGACACCACGGTCGCGGATCTGGTCGGCGAGTACACCCAAACCCCCGAGGGCCGCTACCTGTTCGTGCACGGCCCGCTGGTGCGGGCGATGCGCGAGGGCCGGGCGCTGTTCATCGACGACGCCACCCTGATCCCGCCCACCGTGCTCGCGGTCGTCTATCCGGCGATGGACGGGCGCCGCCAGATCACCGTCAAGGCCAACGGCGGCGAGATCATCGACGCCGCCGACGGGTTCTACGTGGTGGCCGGGCACAACCCCGGCGTGCACGGCGCGGTGCTCTCCGATGCCCTCGCCAGCCGGTTTTCCGCGCAGATCCAGGTGTCCACCGACTACGAACTTGCCCTGCAGCTGGGCATCGACCGCCGCGCCGTCCGCGCGGCCAAGGCGCTCGCCACCCGGGTACGGCGCGGCGACATCGGGTGGGCCCCCAGCTACGGGAACTGATCGCGTTCGCCCGCATCGCCGAGGTCCTCGGCCCGGAAGCGGCCGCCGGGAACCTGGTCGGCATCGCCCCCGAAGACGACCGCGACACCGTCGCCGCCGCGGTCCGCGACGCGTTCGGCGCCGCCCATGAACCCCTCGCACTCGGCGCCCGCCTCACCACCCCGCGCCCCAGCCCCACCCCGCGCACTGCGCCCAGCCCGCTACCGCGCACGGCGGCCGCTGCCGCTCCCCCCGGATCCGCCTACGCCCACCCCGGACACCGCCACCCCGTCCACCCGGCCCTGACCGCCCGCTCAGCACCGCCTACGAGGAGGAGCCATGCCCGTCAACCTGCACAAGCAGCCCGCCCCGACCGCGCACCCCGCCCCGACCCCGGACCTGGCAGTCGCTACCCCGACCTCGGCGGCACCCGCCGCACCCGCCGCCCTGGCTGCGCCCGCCTCCCGCGCACGCCGCGCCGGCTGCCACGGATGCCGTGGTGAGCGCGGCGCCGGTCGGGTCGGGATGGGAACGGCTGTCGGCCGCGCTGACCGACCTGGCCCCCATGGTCGCCGGACGCGAGGACCTCAGCGTGGTGATCGCCCCCGGCGCCGGGCAGGGCGCCCCCGCGTGCCTGCTGCCCGCGCAGGCCCGCATCGAGATCGACGGCACCCATCTGGCGGTCGATCCGGACACCGCCGACCCGGCACACGTGGCCGACCGCTACCGCTACCCGACCGCGTGGGGGCTGTTGGTGCACGAATGCGCCCACGGCCGCCACACCCGCTGGGAACCCGGCGCAGCCGCCCCACCCGCCGCCGTGCGTGCTGCCATGCTGCTCGAGGAGTCGCGGATCGAGGCCGCGCAAACCCGCCGCCGCCCCGACGATCGGCACTGGCTGCGCGCCGCCGCCACCGACCTCATCCTCGCCGACCTCGCCCCGAGGGTATGCGGCCCGACCTCACCCGGTCCGGCGGTGAGCGCACCCGTCGGCTCGACCGCAGCCTTACCGCCCGCCCTCCCGCCCGGCGCACCGTCGCCGGTGCCGCTGAGCACGCCGACAGCGCTCTCGCCACCAGTGCTCTCGCCACCAGTGCTCTCGTCGACAGTGCTCTCGTCGACAGCGCCCTCGCCAACCCCGGCCGCACCGTCCACACCGGCGCCGACACCCGCCAACCCCACGACCGCGCCCGAAACCGTGTCGGCCGCCGACACCAGCACGTCCGCGGACGCGCGGGTGCTGGAGGCAGCGTGCGCGGCGACCCTGGTGTTGGCCCGCGCCGACGCCGGAATCCTGGACCCGGTCGAGGTCGAACCGGTCGCCGCCACCACCACCGCCGTGCTGGGCGAGCAGCGGCTGGCCGAACTGCGCCAGATCTGGCAGGCCGCGCACACCGTCCCCGACGGCGACGCCGAGCAGATGATCGAATTGGGGCGGCGTTGGTGCATCACGATCGGGATCGACCCCGACGCCCCCGCCCCCACCCTGATCATCACCGTCGCAGGCGACGCCGGCGACGCCACCGCAGCAACCGCGACCGGCCAGGGTGAGGTCGGGTCGGTCGTCGCCGCGGTGCGTGAGTCCTGCGCCCGCGTGAAGATCATGGTGGCCGCGCATCCCCGACCGGCTGATCCCGACCGCGCCGCCGAGGTCGCCACACAGGCCGAACACCACGCCCGCGCGCAGGCCACCGATGCGGCCCGGTCGGTGTTCGACGCCCACCGCCGCCCCCCTCGTCGGCGTCGGGGACCGGTGCGCATCGGCGGCCCCTCCTGGGGGGTGACCGCCACCGACGGCACCCGCCCGGCCACCGACGCCGAGCAGGCGGCCGCGCGGGTGCTGGGGCGCGCGTTGGACACCGCCGGGGTCCGCGACCGGGTCGCCACCCGCACCCGATCGGTGATGCCGCCCGGTCGGCTGGCCGATGCGCGGCGCTCTCGGCCGCGGACGCCCAACGCGCCGCCGGCGCCGTCCCGACCGCGGAACCGTTCACCCACACCAGCCGCCGGCCGGTGCCGACCCCGCCGCTGCGGCTGGGTTCGCCTGCGACGTGTCCGGGTCGATGGACGCCTTCGCCGGACCGGTCGCCTCGACCGCGTGGATCCTCGCCCACGCCGCCCACCACACCCGGGTCCACACCACCACCGCCG
Source organism: uncultured Actinomycetota bacterium (assembly GCA_963739465.1). Taxonomy (GTDB): domain Bacteria; phylum Actinomycetota; class Actinomycetes; order Mycobacteriales; family Pseudonocardiaceae; genus Pseudonocardia. Next base: position 38,802 of record CAVUAS010000033.1, on the reverse strand, counting down.
CGGTGATCTTCGGCCACTACGTCCGCGCCGATCCACCGCCCCGGCGACACTCCCGGCCGAGGTGACCGAGTTCCGGCCACCGACAACTACGAGCATGCCGACACCGCGATCGACGCCCTCGACGGCGCCCTCGGACCTGGCCCGCCCCGGCGCGGCCCGGCTGCTGGTCATCGTCTCCGACGGCCAATTCCGTCCCGACCCGCGCCGGGAAGCCCAGACCCGGATCAACCGGCTGCTCGCCGCCGGCTGCGGCGTGCTGTGGCTCGCCCCCGCCCACGGGCATGTCACCCCGCTGCGCGGCGCCACCGTCGCCACCCTGTCCGACCCGGCCGCGACCGCCCGCGCGATCGGCCGCGCCGCCACCACCGCCCTCCGCGCCCACTGACGCAGCCCCCGATGCCGGGCGACGCGATCACGATCAGCTGGCCCCGACACACCAACCAGGCGCCTCCATCACCAGGGCTGAGCAGCACAAACAATGTCCCGGTAGGAGGAGCTTGACTTCACCGCGGCAACCAAGCGTCCATACAGGTGTGGCCCGGACAACCCACGGCAGCGCGCGCCGCCGGACCACCGCCCCCCGGGGGGCATGACCCACCCATCCGCCCACCGAGAAGGGATCCGTCATGCCCGACACCGCAACCACCACCCCAGACCGTCCCGACGACCCGACACCCGACGACCCGACACCCGACGACCCGACACCCGGCGCGACACACGGCGACCTGGCACACGACGACCCGACACGATCATCAACGCCACCCGGCGCAACCGACGACGCCCAGACCGGTCCGCGGATGACCGGCCCCACCGAGACCGCCCCAATTACCGCCACGGACGACACCACCGACACCGCACAGGCCGTCCGCCCCGAACAACCCTCCCTCGGCCATCCGGTATCGGCGCCCGCAAGCCGCCGCGGTCGACCTGGTCGCCGCAACCCCGACACCACCGACACCACCGACACCACCGTTACGACCGACAAAGCCGACGCCGCCGGGCCGGTGATCGGGACGTCCGCCGAGTCGGCGCACGACCGGGTGTGGGCGGCCCTGCGCCACCACCCCGGCACCACCGCCGCCGCCCTGGCCGACACGTCCGGGGTGGCCCGCTCCACCGTCGCCAAGCTTCTCGCGGCCTGGAGCGAGGACGGCAGCGCCACCTCCGCTGCGGGCGCAACAGCACGCGCCGGGCGGCGATGGACGGCGGCCCCGTCCGAACGGCCACCCATCTGCGAAACCAACCCCGACGCGGCCACCCCGATCGACGCCCCGGACACCGCCACTCACGACACCCGGCACCCCGACCGTGCCTCCCGGAACGCGTCGCGGACAACCGGCGACCGCGGCGCTGCCGCGGGTGCGACCGCCGGGCGCGACCGCGCCACCCCCGTGCGGGCACCCGCAACCACGGCAGGCAGCACGAACCGCTCCGGGACGAAGCGGCTGGCCGCGGGAGCGCTGCAGGGGATGGTCCAGGACTACCTGAGCGAGCACTCCGGCGAACACGGCCCCACCGCGATCGGACACGCGTTGGGACGTTCCTCGGGCGCGATCGCCAACGCGCTCAAACGCCTCGCCGCCGGCGGTTGGGCCGAGCTCACCAACGACCGACCGCTGCGCTACCGCCACGCCGAACGCCCCGACGTGGTGGCCACCGACTGACCGCAGTCCCCAGCGCGGGCGCCCCGCCGCCCGACGCCCCCTGCGGGGTGCGCCCAGCACCCCGCAGGGCGGCCTCGGCCCGTGCCGAATCGGGTACACCCTCGCGCCGCCACCGTTCATCCCGTGATCGGAGAACCCGACTATGACTCTGCACGAGACCCTGCACGAGCGCGCCACCGCTGCGCTGACCTGGGCCCGCGCCGCCGGGATGGCGCCGGCCGCAACCGACACCGCGGCTGGCTCGGCGACCGATACGGCCCATCAGCGGAGGTTGCGGGCGGCGATGACCCGCGACGTCACCGCCCTGCTCGGCGTCTGTTGAGCGTCTCCCCGGTTGAGCGGGGTGGGGGTCCTGTGCGTCATCGATGGTGAGGACGTTGCGGGCGACGCGGGTTGAGGTGGCTGGTCGCGTCAGGGTGAGGACGGCCTGAATAGGCTCCGGGTGATCTTGAAAGCCAACGGCCCTTCCCGCTCGCGTTGGCCTGCTGCCGGGAAGGGCCGTTCGAACGCGCCCGGAGGCGGTCCGTTGCTCAGCGTAGGTCCTGATCCTGTCGTGGTCGAACACAAGCTGGTTTCGGGCGAGTTGACCTGCCCGGATTGCGGGCACCGGCTGGCGCCGTGGGGGCATGCGGCCCCGCGGTTCGTGCGGGTGGCCACGGAGCTGGCCCGGCGGATCAGGCCGCGGCGGGCGATCTGCTCGAGCGCTGTGGGATGCGGTCGCTCGCATGTGCTGTTACCGCGGTGGTGCCTGGGCCGGCGGGTGGACGCGGTGGCGGTGATCTGGACGGCGCTGCTGGCGCGAGCGATGGGGCAGGGCTGGCGCACGATCACCGAGGCGGCGGGGCGTCCGGCCTCGACGGTGCGGGGGTGGCTGTCGCGGTTCGCGGCCCACGCCGAGCCGATCCGGGTGGGGTTCGCGCGGCTGGAACGCCACGCGGCCGCCGGCGGCGACCTGGATCGCCTGGCGCCGACCGGCAGCGCTGTCGGGGACGCGGTCGCGCAGATCGGCGCCGCGTGCGCGGCGGTGCGCCGCACGTGGGGCGCTGGCGTGCTCACCGTGTCGGCCGCGGAGACGGTGGCGGCCTGCTCGGGCGGCTGGCTGCTTGCGGCCCGGGCCGTGCGGCCCGGCGGGTTGTGGATCAACACGTCCCCGCATCTGTAAACGATCTTCCTGGCGGGCCACGGTCAGCGACGTCCTTGTTGATCGTGAAAGCGTTGAGGTGATCATTGATGGCGTCGGGTAAGAAGTCCCGGGCGTCCCGGGCGCGGGAAATCGCGCTCTACCGCTATGCCCTGATCCGGCCGCTGGCCGATCCGGCCCTGTCCCCAGCCGAGCGCGGAAAGCTGGTCCGCGAGCTCGCCGCCCAGGTGCATGTCGGCCCGTTCGGCGAGCCGGTGACCGTATCGCGGGCCAGCCTGGATCGCTGGATACGCACGTGGCGGGCCGGCGGGTTCGACGCGCTGATCCCGGCCGAACGCCAGGTGCAACCCCGCACCGAGGCGTCGGTGCTGGAGTTGGCGGTGCGGCTGAAGCGGGAACGCCCGGCCCGCACCGCGGCGCATATCGCCCGGATCATCGAGCAGGAGCAGGGGTGGACACCCACCTCCCGCACCCTGCAACGCCACTTCGCCCGCCTGGAGCTGGGCACCCGCCCCGATGGGACCGCGCCGAAGGCGTTCGGCCGGTTCGAGGCCGACGCACCGGACCAGCTGTGGGTCAGCGACGGGTTGCACGGCCCGATCATCGAGGGCAAGCGGGCGGTGCTGTTCGCGCTGCTGGATGATCATTCCCGGTATGTGGTCGGGCACCGCTGGGGCCACGGTGAGGACACCCTGGGCATGCAGGCCGCGCTGCACGACGCGGTCAAAACCCACGGCTGCCCGCAGCGGCTGTATGCCGACAACGGCAGCGCGTACTCCTCGAGTCAGCTGGCCTGGTCGGCGGCGGTGCTGGACATCAAGATCGTGCACTCCGCACCCGGCCGGCCCCAAGGCCGGGGGAAGATCGAACGCTGGAACCGCACGGTGCGTGACCAGTTCTTGGTCGAGATCGACACCGCCATCGACACCGCCATCGACACCGTCCAGGCCGGGGGCGGTAGCGGGTGTGCGTCGCTGGCCGATCTCAATCGCTTGTTCACCGCCTGGCTGCACCAGCAGTACCACCGCAGCCGGCATTCCGAGACCGGGGCCACCCCGGCCGAGCGCTACCACGCCGAGCGCCCCGGCCCGACGCCGCGGCCGGATCCGGCGCTGCTTCGGCGGGCGTTTCTGTGGCGCGAGCAGCGCAAGGTCACCGCGTTCGCGACCGTGTCTCTGCACGGAAATCGGTATGAAGTCGAGCCCGCCCTCATCGGCCGCACCATCGACCTGCTGTTCACCCCGTTCGATCTGACCATCATCGAGGTCGAGTACCAGAGCCGACCGATGGGCCGGGCGATTCCGCATCAGGTCACCCGCCACGTCCACCCCGCCGTCAAACCCGATGCGCCCGCCCCGGTCGAGGCCACCGGCATCGATTACCTGCGGCTGCTGGAGGGCGCCCACCATCACAAGGCCGGCCAGACGATCAACTTCACCGCCCTGGAATGCCCCACCGAACACCCCCAGGATGGACAGGAGATGGCATGAACCCGTCCGCTACCAGGGTCCCTGAACAAAGCTCCGGCACCGCGGCGACCGCACCCCAGACGCCCGCACCCCAGACCCTGCCCGGATTGTTGCGCGCCCACGCGGCCGGGCTGCTGGCCGACGTCGCCGCGGTCGACCTACTGATCGTGCATCGGTACTGGCTGGCCCGCCCGGCCTTCGCCACCCGGTTCGTCCACCCCGTCACCGCCGCAGACGGCCACCCCACCGGCGCCTGGATCGACTGGCAGGCCGCCATCACCGCCCTCAAGCGCGGACAGCTGCCCTGCTCCGGTTCCGAGGCCGACATGCTGCGCATCGCAGCCTCCCTGGCCATCGGCACACCGGTCATCCTGCGCGAGGTCCTCGGCAGCCTCGACCACGCCAACATCGCCGCCGTGACCAGCGCCATCACCGCCGCCAACGGAACCCACTAGGAACACACCGACATGCTGGACAAGATCCAATCGTTCTTCGGCTTCACCACCATGCCCTACGGCCGCGGCCTCGCGCCCGGAATGCTGTTCCCCAGCAGCGACCACGCCCAAGCCGCCGCCCGCATCGCCTACGGCATCGCCACCCGCGGCATCACCGTGATCACCGGTGAGGTCGGCGTCGGTAAAACCGTCGCCGCTCGGGCCGCGATCGGCCGCACAGAGCCCGCCCGCCACCACCTGATCTACATCCCGGATCCCACCATCGGCGCGAGAGGGATCTACCACCACCTGGTCACCGCGCTGGGCGGCAAACCCAGCTTCCACAACGCCGCGCTGGTCCCCCAAGCCCGCGACGCCCTGGCCGCCGAACACTCAGAGCGAGGACGTGTCCCCATACTGCTGATCGACGAGGGCCACCTGCTCACCCACGACGCGCTGGAAGCGCTGCGGCTGCTGACCAACCACGAGCTCGACACCGAATCCCCGTTCGCGACCGTCCTACTCGGACAGCCCACCCTGGCCACCAAGATGAAGCTCGGCACCCTGGCCGCGCTCGAACAACGGATCACCGTGCGCCGCCACATGACCGGCATGACCAGCGAAGAAACCGCCGGATACATTCGCCACCACCTCCAGCTCGCCGGCCGCGCGGACCCACTCTTCACCGAGGACGCCATCGAGCTGATCCACACCTCCAGCCGAGGCAAACCACGCAACATCAACCGGCTGGCGATCTCCGCGCTGATCGCCGCCTGCGCGGCCGGCAAAAACCTCGTCGACGAGGCCAGCGCCCGATCCGCCGTCACCGAGAACACCCACGACACCCAACCCACGACACGATGACCCGCTGAACGACACCACGCCCACCACAGCCCCGCCCGGAACCCCCGAGCGGGGCCATTTCACGCCCTCACCAGCCTCACCACGAACGTCGCAACCATGTGCAAGATCGACGTCGCGCAATAGCGTCGCGCCCGAGCACGTGCTGGTCACCGACGACCCGACCCGCACCTACGGCGGCATTCCCGGCCAACTCATCACCGTGCACGACCCTGACCAGACCGCCGAGTCCGAAGTACTCCGCGGGGCGGCGAGCGTGTTGCGGTTCATCCCCGAGACCGGCAACACCGGCACCGGCGGCGGCGCCTACCTCCTCCTGGAGGCCTGCCCCGGATGCAGCACCCCCGACACCAGCCACGAGGTGCCGACCCAGGTGGTCACGGTGCTGGCCGACCTCGCCCGCTACCCCCGCACACCATTGGGCGGGCGTACGGAGCCCGATCCGGATCACGTCCCGATCGAGTTCTACGGCGATCCCGGACACGCGGCGGACTGCCCCCTGCGCTGACCTCTGCGCTGACGCGGCACCCGACGAGCCCGACCCCACAGCCCGCCGCCGCACCGATCTGTGCAGAGCTTTTGGTTGCCGCCCTACCGAATCGACCACGCAGCAACCGGAGAGGCCGGATCAGACGGGTGGCCGGAGACGACGGCGCGCTCGCCAGATAGAGTGTCGAACGTGGGTTCGATTGACAGGTCGGGCGTTCCGGCCGGGAGCCGACTCGATCCGACACCGGTGCTGGTCTGGCTGGACGGGTTGTTCCCCGACGATGCGCGTGAACCGGTCGTGCGGGACGGGGTTGTGTTGACCGGCTGGGTCGAGGGGTCGTTGCACCGCTGGGTGCGCACCAGCACGGGCCGCTGGGTCGGTGTGGTGACCCTACGACTGCGCACCACGCCGACCCGATCCCATCTCGGCGAGCGGGAAGGCGACGGGTTCCTCGCCCGCGAGCAACTCATCCCGGCCGAGGTGATCCGCCTGCGTGACGGCACGCGGCCCGTTGTCGGCCGCCGCTGAGGACTATCGAGCAGGGCCGCTCGCATTGCTCCTCCCGAGCGAGCGCGGCGCACGGGGCCGCTATGGTCGCCGGACCCATCCTGGACCGCCGCCCGAGCGACGTTTCGCAGCCCTTCCCGGTGGCTTTCCATTGCAACCATCGACTTGCGCGCGAGGCGGATTGTATCTTGCCTCGCCGAGCGGCTCTGTGAAATAGTGTTAAAAGGGCCGCAGGTCTGCCATCGGATGAAATTCGGAAACGTACTAAAAAAGCGAGATATGTACGTGGTCAAAATGACAACCGGTGATGTTGGCCGGGTTCGGGCAACCATAGATCGGTGATTGGTAGGTGGTCCAGGATGGGTGTTCGGCCGACCAGATGAGTCCTTGCCAGATGAGGTAGTGCACGCCGTAGACGGCTTGGTTGGCGGTGAGCCGGCGGGCGAGGTTCCAGCCGCGGGCGACGGCGGTGGGGTCGCGGGGGTGGAAGAACACGTCGCAGGCTGTGCCGCGGGGGTGGTCGCTGGCCGGGTTTTGCGGGTGTGGGTCCCAGCAGGTCGCGCCGTCGCGGATGGCGCCGGTGGCGGCGAGGGCGTGGTACAGGGCTGCGGTGCGGGGGGTGACCTTTCCGCCGGTGCCCGACGGGTCGGGCACGGTGGCCTGCTCGGTCGGCCAGCGGGTGCGGATCGGTGCCGTTTGGCGGTAGTGGGCGGCTTGGGCGAGGACGTCGGCGACGTAGGTGGGGGAGTGGTTGTAGGCGTAGATCGCCGCGGGCAGGTCGGTGGGGGCGCCGTGATCGCACAGGTCGAAGGCGGCGGCGTGCACGGCGTCGGCCGGGTCATACCGCGAGGGTGGGCGGGCACCGCCGGGCGGCAGCGGGTGCCGGGCCAGGATCGTCGCGAAGGTGGGCGCGAGCAGTTGCATCGGCCCGCCGGCCCCGGCCTCGTTTTGCCCGGTGGTGACGCCGGGCAGGGGTGAGCGGCCGTGGTCGGACTCGATCTTCCCGATGGCGGCCAGCACGGTCCAGTCCAGGCCGGGGCAGTCACCGGCGGCTTGCTGGTAGAGCCGCAGGTAGCCGGGTGGGATGTCGGTGACCGCGGCTGCGCTCGCTGCGGAGGGGCCGCTGCCCAGGGTTGCGGTGGTGAGGGAGGCGAGAAGTCCGGCGGCGAGCGCGGCCACCACGACCGGGACCGCCACGAGTACGGCTCCGACCGTGACCGTGATCGTGGCTGTGATGGTGGCTGCGGCGCGCATCAGCGCCGCCCGTGCGGCGGCCCGGGGTTGGACACGGTCGGCGGGAGAGGACGCGGCGCGCCGAGGGTTCGTGGCGTGATGTCGTCGGTGTCGGTGTCGGGCGAGGCGTCGTTGGGGAGGCCGGTTTCCTCGGTGAGGGTGGTGCCGGGCGAGGCGGGCCACAGCCGGGCCAGCGCGGCGAGGTCGACCCGTCCGACCCGTTGATCGACGCCCAACGGTAGCCAGACCGGGTCGGCCGGTCCGAGCACCGGCTTCCCGGCGTGCTCGGCGTGGTAGGGGCCGGTGATTGCCGGGCCGGTGTCTGCGGGGCCGGGTCGGGGGCGGGCGGCGATCGCGGCGGTCGAGGTCGCCATCGGCAGCAGTCTCGGATCGAATCCGCTGCGGGCTTGGGTGAGTCGGGTGCGGGCGTGGGCTTCGCGGACTGGGGTGGGTAGCCAGATCAGCAGGGGGCGGGGTCGGGTGGCGGCGGCGAGGCGGGCGTAGCGGTCGAGTTTGGCGGCCAGTGTGTCGAGGGTGGCGGTGCCGAAGTCGAGCTCGAGGAACCACTCGAACACCAGCCGGTCGGCGTCGGTGTCGGCTCCGGTGTCGGGGCGAGGGTGGGTTCGGGTGGCGGTGCTGGGGCGGGTGGTGAGGCGGGCGTAGGCGTCGGGCCGGACGTAGTCCAGGACGCGGCGGCAGCGGGCCTCGGACCACCAGCAGTCCAGCCGGATCCGGGCACGGGGCTGGAGGGTGTGGTGGACGAGGTGGGCGAACAGGTCGTTGACGGCGACGGTGTGGGCGAGGGTGTGGTGGTGGGCGATGGCCAGCGCGTCGTCGCGCCGGTACCGCAGCGCTTGCAGGGGTAGGCCGTGGTGGGCGGCGAGCACGGCGGCCCCGGCCGGCCCCAGGACGTAGTGCAGGGGGGCGGCCCCGACGGGCAGGCGGGGCGCGAAGCGTTCCAGCACGTCCCAGGAGTGGAGTTGCTGCAGCCGGCGGCGGGCGCGGTGGTCGGAGGTGAAGGCCATGTGGGCGATGGCGTGGGTGGTCAGGACGCGGTGTTCGTGCAGCATCGCGATCAGCCACCGGTCCCGGTCGGTGAGCCGGGCCGCGAGGGCGGCGAGGTGGCGGGCGGAGAACCGGGCCGAGGGGTGGGGCCGGGTCAGCGGGTCGCGGTGGCTGCGTTGGCGGCGCGGCGCCCCGCGTGCTGCGGTTCGTTCCCGAGCGGGGGCTGTTGGTGGTCGTGGTGTGGTCATCGGGGTTGCGGATCTCCTCGCAGGTGGCGGCCGGCGCGGCGGCCGGCGTGCGGCGGGTGGTGGTCAGCGCTGCGGCTGCGGTGGTGGTAGCGGGCGGGTGCGCAGGGTGAACGCGGGGGTGAGGGCGGCGTGGTCGAGCAGGCGGGCGGCGGCGTGGAAGGCGTCGAGGTGGCCCAGGTCGTAGTCGTCGAGGTGGGGTTGGGTGTGGCGGGCCAGGTCGCGGGCGTCGTCGGCGCCGACGGTGAAGATGAGCTTGTTGCGGGCGTTGGCGGTGATCCCGGCGCGCAGCTCGGGCGGGAGTTGGGCCAGGTTTTGGTGGGCGAGGGTGAGGGACAGGCGGAGGCCGCGGGCTTCGGCGAGCAGGTCGTCGATGCTGTAGGGCAGGTTGAGGAAGTTGTGGCATTCGTCGATGACCAGCGCCGCGTCCCGACGGGCTTGTTGGGGGATGCGGGTGCGGGCGGTGGCGGCGGTCCAGGTGTGGGCGACGATGATGGAGCCGACGATGCGGGTGGCTTCTTCGCCGAGGCTGCCTTTGGGGATGCGGGCGAGCAGGATCCCGCCGTCCAGGACCCGCCCGACATCCACCGGGACTGCGGGTTCGATACCGGCTTTAGGCAGGCCGGGCGTGCCCGCGGTGGGGCGTCCGGTGAGCAGGGTGCGGGCGTAGGGGCGCAGCAGCAGGGCGCGGATGCGGTTCATCAGCGGGGCGATGATCACTGCGCGGGCGGGTTCGGACAGGCGGTTGTAGCTGGTCCAGAACCCACGCAACACCGAATCGCCGGCGATGGCGCGCAGGGCGCGGGCGCGCACGTCCGGGTTGGTGAGTAGCGCGGGGAGGTCGGCCAGGGTGCGCGGGGTGGGTTGGGCGATGAGGGTCAGGCAGACCGCGCGCATGAGGTCGTCGGTGCGGGGTCCCCAGTAGCCGGTGAACACGCGCCGGCAAATCGTGACCAGGTTCTCCACCGCCAACGCCCGCCCGTTCTCTGACTCCGCACCCGGCCCGGCACTGCCGGGTGCGATCGCGGTGGCGAGGGGGTTGAGGTTGGGGGCCGCTGCGGGCCGGTCGGGGTCGATCAGCACCGCCTCGCCCAGCAGCCGCCGCGGCAGCCGCGCGGTGATGTCGGTGATCAGGTCGCCTTTCGGGTCGATCACGACCACCCCGCGGCCGTGGTGGATGTCGTCGAGGATCAGCTGCGACAGCAGGGTGGACTTGCCCGAGCCGGTGGCGCCGATGACGTGCAGGTGATGCCGCGCGTCGGGCACCCGCACCCCGACCGGCCGCCCTGCCCCGCCCGCCCCGTGCGCGGTGGTGGTGTCCCCGAGCGGTTTCACCTGCGGGCCGGGGCGCGCGATGGCGGGGGAGGGCGCGACGTTACGGGCCCCGGCCCGTGCCAACCCGGGCGCGTCACCGGCGGGCAGGGTGGCGATGGCGGCGAGCTCGTCGACCGACAGCCGGTCCCCGCGCCCGAGCCGGCGGGCGGCGACGGCCCGGGCGGGACGGTGCAGGCGGTGGCGGCGGTAGTGGTTGTGGCCGGTGTAGGAGGCGAACACCGCGGCAACGGCGTGCGCGCGGCCCCGTACCCGGCGCCGAGCCGTCGACTGTTCCGCCTGTGCCTGCGCGGGATCCGCGTTGGGATCGGTAACGAGTGTTGTGGTGGCGGCGTAGCGGATGAGGGTGTCGAAACTGGCGTGGCGGGCTTTCGCCACCGCGGCCCGGTCCCCACCGGAGCGTTCCAACCTGGCCCGCGGATCTGCCTCGCTCCTCCGCCCCGCATAGCCGCCGTGGGCCGCCGTGGCGCTGCTCGCGGTGGGGGCGAGGATGGCAAGGCATTCCCGCAGCGCCCAGACGAGCGTCCCGACCAGCCCGTTGACCAGCCCGGCGCCCAGGGCGCCGAACGTGCCGGTGCCGTCGTGGTGGTGTCCGCCAGGGGGAGCTGAGCGGGTCGGAGTGGGTCGGGCCAGGACCTGCACCACAACGTCCTCCCCGCCTGTGCCGCCGGGCGACGACGAAGGGTGCGCCGCGTCGTCGGGAACCGCAGTCGGCCGCTCGGCGAGATCCGCGCCGGTGACACCGGTGGCGGTGCGTTCTGTGGCGGTGAGATCTGCGGCGGTGGCGAGCAGGGCGGCGATCGGATCGCCGGGAACGTGCTCGGCCAGCGGCAGGCCGCTGCGGCGGGCCAGCCGCAACACACCGCCGGTACTCACCCGGCGAGCTCGTCCACGACCAGCCCCTGCGAACAGTGCTGCGGACAGTGCTGTGGACAGCGCGCTGGGTTGAGGTGGGGGTGCGGGTGTGGTGTGGGTGGTGGCTCCGGGCCAGGCGGCGGCGATGGCGCGTTCGACCAGGCCGGGCGGGACCGGTCCGGGCACCCACATCCGAATGGTGGACGCCTGGACGGCCAGGCGGTATTCGAAGCACAGGTGCGGCTGCCCGCACAGCAGGCGGCGCCAGCGCGGTCGCAGCAGCCCGGCCAGGTTGCCCCACAACGCCGCCGCCCCGTCCGGGTCCGGCTGGGGTGGGGCGAGGATGGTGACCAACCTGGCCCCGACCTGCCAGCGTTGCTGCCGCGCGCGCCGCACCCACACCTGACCCACGGCCGCAAGGACGATGACCGCCTCGAGCACCACCAGCACCCAGGGCAGCAGCGGCAGCGACGACCAGAGGTGGACGATCATGATCGGCTACTCCTGGTGGGTTGACCGCTCGGCCCGCAAGGGGAGGGTGGGTCGTCGAGGACGACGACCCGGTCGCCCGCGGGTTGCCGGTCGGGGTGCTCGGCCAAGAACGCCGGATCTGTGGTGATCAGGTCGTGCTCGACGTCCGCGGCGAGTGACTGCAGGGCGACTCGGTGGCGGCCCGCGGTGAGCAGGGCTTGCCCGCGGCCGGCCGACCGTAGGAACGCCCCTTCGCCGTGGGAGAGGCCGAAGGCGTCGACGACGGTGTCGATGGCTTGTGGTGCTTGGCACAGCAGGATCTGGGTGGCGGCGTTCGCCACGACCGCTTGGCCGAGGTCGGTGCCGAGCAGGTCGGCGGTGTCCTGGGTCGCGATCGTCAACCCGGCCCAGTGCTTGCGTCCGGATTTGGCGGCGCGTAGCAGGAATGCGGCACCCGCGGGTTGTTGCATGAGCAGCCAGGCCTCGTCGACCACCACCAGGCGTCGCCGCCGCTCGGCCGGGTCGGTGACCTGGGCCCAGATCGCGTCCAACGCCAGCAGCGTACCGATCGGGCGCAGGGGTTCGGGGAGGTCGCGCAGCGCCCACACCACCAGAGGGGAGTGTGGGCGGGTGCTGGTCGGGCGGCGGAACAGTTCACGAAAGGCGCCGTCGGTGAACGGGTGCAAGACGGCCGCCAACCGGGCCGCCGTCTCCCGCGCACCCACCGCACTCCCGCCGGCGGCGGCCGAACCTTCCAGGTTGGTGGGGTGGTGGGCGAGTGCGGTGAGGGTGTCGCGCAGGTCGGACAACAGCGGTGCGGGCCGGGTCCAGGTGGTGGGGTCGTCGGTGATCCCGGCCCGGTCGTAGGTGGCGGTGATGGCGGTGTCGAGCACGGCCCGCTCCCACGCCGACAACCCACCCCCTTGCCCGCCCTGGTGCCCGCCGTTCCCGCCGCGGCCTCCGGACGGGCTGTAGGTTGCGCTGCCGCTGTCGAGGAGGACCTCCAGGACGGTGTGCAGGAACAGGGCGCGGCGGGTCAGCGCGTCCCGTGGCGCCGAGCGGGTGCCGTCGCGGTCGGGGCCCGACAAGGGCAGGTCGAGCGGGTTGAGATGCACCCCCGGTGCGCCCAGCCGCAGGACGGCGCCGCCGACCGCGGCGGCGAGCCGGACGTATTCGTCTTCGGGGTCGATGACGTGGGCGTGGATGCCGCGGTAGAGCGAGCGCAACAGTTCGAGCTTGACCAGATACGACTTGCCCGCCCCGGAGCGGCCCAGCACCACGGCGTTGTAGTTGTCGCAGGCGAACCGGTCCCAGAACACCAGTGACCGCGATCCGAGATTGTGGCCGTAGAGGACCCCGGCGGGTGGTGTGCCGAGCATCGCCGCGGTGTCGGCGGCGGGGGCGGGCAGCTCGGCGCACGCCATCGGAAAGGCGGCGGCGAGGGCGTCGGTGTCGAAGCTGCGCTGCTGCCCCAATCGCTCGATCCCGATCGGGAGACCGGTGATCCATCCGGGGAGGGCGCGGTAGGTGGTGGGGCGGGCGTCGACCAGGAGGCCCGCGGTCAGCGCCCGGACCTGTTCCACGCGTGCCGCCAGTAGGGGTTCGCTGGGGGCGTGGACGGTGATCGACAGGCCGACGGTGAACAGGCGGGCTTCGCCGCGGGCGATCCGGTCGGCCAGCAGGTAGGCGTCCTCGGTGGCGGCCTCGGCGTAGGGGTCACGCAGCCGTCCGTGCTCGGTGTCGGAGCGCAGCCCGGATTCCAGCCGGGCCAGCTGTCGTCGCAGCCGGGTGCCGGCGGTGACCGGGTCCACCGCGCCGATGTGCACGCTGACCGTGACCGGGAACGGCAGCCCGGTGAGCGGTTCCAGCCAGCCCGGCCACATCTCCCGCGGGTAGCCGACGACGACCAGCGTGGCGGCGTAGTCGGCGTCGGCGCGCAGGTAGCCGGCACCGACCCGCAGATCGGCGGGCGCGAGCATCGGCGGTGGCAACACCTGCGCCAGCCTGTCGCCCCGTCGGTGCTGCCGGCCCTGATTGGGGTCGGGGTGGCGGCGTTGCCGCCACCGGCGCGGGTTCATTGACCCCACCACCCGGCACCCGACCACCCGGCACTGTGGTCGCCGAGGTCATCGTCGACCGTGAAGTCGCCCTCGACGTCGAGCTCGTCCCCGACAACATCGCAGCCCAGATCGCGGACCGGTTCGCGGCCGGGACCGGGGTGGGGAAGGGGGTCGAGATCCGGGACCTGGTCGTCGAGCAGGCTGAAGTCGACCACCGCCTGCCCACGGCGGTCACCGCTGCCGGGCCGCACCTCGTGGCTGGGGTAGGTGGGCAGCTGCTCCCAGGGATCCACAGCGGTTGACGAGACCTGCCGCCATGGATCTTGGGGTGGATCGTGGGGAGACGGCGGTCCCGGCGGTGCTGCGGTGGCGTCCCGATGGCTGCTGGGCAGCGCCGCGGGGCCGGGCGGAGTCCACCAGTCGGTGATCAGCGTGGTGATCTGGTCGGGCGCCAGCGGGACCACGGCGACGTCCAGGGATGCGAGGAACCCGACGGCGTCGTCCAGGCGTCGACGCAGCCGCTGTTCGGCACCGGGCCGGTGGCGCTCACGCAGGATCAGCAGCGTCTGCCGTCCCAGCAAATCGGGCCGACCTTCCCCGCCGTCATCGCCTGGCGTGCCCTCGGCAGCATCACCGGGCGGGTGGGTGAGGGCGGCGAGGTGGGCGCGGTGGGCGTGGGCGGCGGCGACCAGCGCGGGGTGCGGCAGCGTACGGGCCTGCTCGCGCAGGGTCCGCAGGTGCCCGCTGAGGTCGAGGGGGAGGGTGCGGATCAGGAACTGGACCGACCCGGTGATGGTGTGCAGGTAGCGGGCGAACCCGGCGGCGAGGGCGTCTTGTTCGGTCGGGGTGCGGAGCCCGAGGTTGATCGTCGATAGCGCCGCGATCGCCACCAGCCCGTCTGCTCCCAGATCCAGCATCCCAGGGCCGGTCGGGTCCCGTCCCACACCGGTGGTGGTGGCGGTGGCCAGCGGGCCGGGCGAGACCCGGCGCTCGAGACCAGTGCCGCGCTGGGCGGCCCTCGTCGGCCGGGCGTGCGCGGGCGTCCATTGCCGGGCGGGGGAGCCCGCTGGGGAGCCGGCCGGGCCGGGCGACGTACTGCCCGCCCGGGGCGGGTGCAGGCGGCAGCGCAGATGGTGGTGCATCGCGGCGGCCAGGAACCGGTCCAGGGGCAGGCCGTCGCGGTGCCCGAGGGCGACCGCGACGGCGACCGCGGCCAACGGGACGGCGACCGCCGCGAACACCGGCAGCGCCACCAGCCCGCGCAGCACCGTCCAGGCGACGTACAACACCGACAGCGGAACAGCTATCAGCACGACCTGGCGGGCGGTCAGCGGGCCGAGGATCCGGTCGGGACGGTTCACGTCGGCCGGGATACGCACGGGGCGGGTCATGACGGGTCATCTCCTGAGGAATCGCTGCGGCGGCGACGCCGAGACGCGGGCGGCGGTGCCAGTGCCGGTGCCGGTGCCGGTGCGGGCGGGTGATCGCGGTCGGGTGTGGGTGAGGCGACGGGCCGGTCGGTGGACCGGACTCGCGGTGTGGGGTGGTCGGGCTCCTGCGGTCGCCCTGCGGGCCGCGCGGGCGGCGCTGTCGGCGGCGGAGGCGGCGCCGGCTGTGCGCTCGACGGCGCTGGGGTCGGCGTGATCGGCGCCGGCGATCGCGACGCCGGAACTGACGCGGTGCGGTCGCGGGGCGCGCCGTACTCGGCCGGGAGCGGGTACCGACCGGCCCGCGGCGGCGACGCCCCGGTCCCCGCGGACCCTCGCGGAGGCACACCGGCGGGTCCTGCCACCCCCGGTGGGGGTGTGGCCGACGCCGATCGAGGTGCCGAGCGGCCCCGAGTGAGGTCGGCGCCCGAGCCGGGCGCCCCGATCGGACTCGCCGATCGGCGAGCCCAGGTCGGGTCGAGGCGTCGGCCACCCGGCCCCGCGCCGGCGCCCGGGCCCGCGGCGGGATGTCCCGGCCTGCGCAGAGCCGACGGCCTGCCCCGGCCCGGTCCGGTGCCCGAACCTCCACGCCGAGATCCACCGCGCCCGGCAGCACCGGCGCCGCCGGTACCGCGGCCACTCGCACCACCGGGACCCTGACCAGCGGGTCCCTGACCACCGTTGCCACAGGAACCGCGCCCGCCCGCGGGGCCGGGACCGCCGCCGGGACCGCCGCCGGGACCGCCACCGCCTCCGCCGGGATGGTTGCCGCCGTGGCCGCCGCCCGCGCCGCCTGCGGGTGGTGGGTTGCCGCCGCCGGGTGGACGTCGGGTGTTCTGGCCGCGCAGCAGACCGAGGATGCGGTAGGCGATGAATCCGCGCACGATCGACCCGACCAGTGACCGACCCTGTCCGACCCGGCTGCCGGCCAGCAGCCAGAACGGGATCCGGCACAGGATGAACAACAACGCCAGGACCACCAGCATGGTCGGCAACGCCTGGTCCCGGTCGGCGCCTTGGCCCGGTTCGGTGAACACGGAGAACCCGCGGCCCGGGATGAGCAGTAGATCAACAGCGGTGACCAGGGTGAGGCTCTGCACGACCTGGATGGCCAGGCATGCCCCGAAGGTGCGCCACCACCAGCGGGCGATCCCCTCGGTCTGGGGCAGGGCGTGGAACATCAACGCGATCGGCGCCCCGGCGATCAAGATCACGGTCAGCAAGACGCGCACCACGTAGCCCAACAGCACCACGACCAGCGCGACCACGGTCGCGAACCCCAGCAGCAGCAAGAACAGTGCACCGTTGTCGGTGGTGACCGCGGAGGTGAGCAGCTGCCGCAACCCGACCGCGCCGCTGTGCGGGTCCACCCCGTTTTGCAGGAGGGCGGTGGCGACGGCGTTGGCGGTGTCGACGGCGAATCCGGCCACGGTGAGCGACAGCGCGCCGGCGAGGAACCCGAGCACGAGGCGGGGGGCGATGTCGCGCGCGCTGTAGCGGGCCTGCACGGACTCGTAGCCCATGAGCAGGACCCCGGCCAGCAGGATGAACAGGCTGTAGACGGTGAGCACGATCTGCCACGACCGGTCCCACAGCTCGCGCAGCTGCGGCAGCTGATCCGGTGTCGGGGTGGTGAGCAGGGTGTCCGACAGCATCCCGAGCAGCGGGTTGAGCGCATCCGCGACCACCGACTGCAGAAAGGTGTCGATGGCGCCGGAGACACAGTCGCCGAGATCGGTTAACGAACACACTGCCTCCCCTGCGGGGCTTGCCGGGGAGAGTGCAGGATCGGCCGCCGCGCTGCGGGAGGCGGCCGGGAGAGGGGTGTCGTCGGCGGTCGCAGCCACAGTCGGGGACCCGGCGGTTGGGGATGCCGATCTTATGGACGGTGTGGCCGGGGTCCCGGGGGTCGGGGACCCGGCCACGCTCAGCACGAGCGCCAGCACGAGGACTGCCCCGCGCACGAGCGTCAGGAATCGTCGCGCCCGTCCGTGGTGAAGCGGCAGGGATCGACCCCGAGGAGTTGCGCCCCGTGGTCCGCGGTGCCGATGGTGGGTGTCGGGGACGGTGGTGTGGGCGATGGGCGGCTGAGCGGGCATGGTCAGGCTCCGACGATGCTCTTGAGGACTTGCACGATGAGCGGGGCGAGCGCGGCCAGCGCGTAGCCGAACGCGGCCGAGCGCAGCGCCATGCGGGCGCGTTCGACCTCGGCCGGGTCGCCTCCGGCCATCACGTAGCGGGCCCCGCCGATGGTCAAGAAGACGGTGGCAAGCCCGGCCAGGATGCCGATGATCCAGTTGCGGATGTTGTCCAGCACCTGCCCGACCGAGCCGACCAAGGCCAGGTCGGTCACGCGCGCCGCGATCGGGCTCACCCAACACGTCCAGCCGCCGGGTCGCGCCGGTTCAGCGAGCGCGGGATGGGCCACGAGGGCAACCAGACCGCCGGTATTCAGCAGATGCAGCCGGCCGACGGCGCCCCCCGATTCGGCCAGCTCACGCGCCAGCTCACCGGCGAGCAATGTCCAGGACGCCGTCATGGCTGTTGCCCCCGCCCGTCGTCACCGGGAGGCCCGTCGACGGCGCGACGCGGACCTGCCGGGGACGTGTGGTGCCGTCGGATGCGGCGTCGGCGGTTCTCACCACGACTCTCGCCACGACGGGGTCCAGGCCTGTCCGTGGTAGCGGGGACGACCGCAGTGCTGTCCCGTGTGGGTGCGCCGTCGCGACCGCGCCGACGGCCGAGGTCGAGCCCGAGCCCGAGGTCGAGGTCGAGGTCGAGGTCGAGGTTGGGAGGGTTGGCGCGGAGGTAGGTGGAGAGTCGGCGTTCGGCCCGCACCCGGGCCGCGCGGGTGCGCGCCACGCTGTGACCGCGGGCGCGGGCGATCGCGGCCAGCCGACCGGGCTCGAGCCGGGTCGCCCCGATCAACGCCGCCTCGCTGTGGGTGATCGCTTTGGCCGCGACCGCGCGGGCCAGGACCAGATCGGGATGCCGCGCCGAGGGTGCCGCCGCGGACGTACGGAACAGCGCCGGGTCCGGCCGCGGCGCCCTGCGGAGGCTGCGGTAGGCAGCTCGCCCGGCTTCGTCTGCGGCGGCGATCAGCCGGACCGGGATGCCCGGGCGGCGAAGATCGGTGACGGCCAGCTCGGTCAGGAACCCGGTCAACACCGCCGACTCGACCTCGACCCGCACCGCCACACCCGCCGGTGACGGTGGGTGATCGGACGAGAAGCGGGAGGGCTGCCGCGCTGGGTGCTGGTGGCGGCCCCGGTGCTGGGCGCTGCGGCGGGTGAGCCGGTCGCACAGCTGCTCCAGGGCGGGCAGCGCGGTCCCGGCGCACACCAAGGTCCACGTGCCGCCGTCGGCGCGGGCGCGGCGGACCAGATGCGCCCACACCGCATCCCGCACCGCGTCCCGACAGCCCGGCGCCGCGACGAGGTCACGCAGCTGATCCACCGGCAGGCGACGGACACCCAGGGCGGGCAGGGCGGGGAGCTGTCGGGTGTCGACGGTGACCGGTCCGGGGCCGTGACACAACCACGCGAACCCCGCCCGGACCGCCTCCAACGGTAACCCGGCCGCGACCGACGACCCCACCAACGACGGCGGCACCACGACGGGAATCGGCATCACGACCTGCCTTCCAGCAACAGGAGAGAAAGGAACCCCGGCCGGGATTCGCCGGGCCCGGATAGGAAGGCACATGAGTGATTACACGGTGATGACAAGCCGCCATGTAACTGCAGGCGCGTGTTACACAATCGTTTCCGTAACCGCTCTGCTGCAGCACACGCGATTACACGGCCATGCTGCCGGTGAGCGGGCCAAGTGTCTGGATGTGATCGCCGCAGCTGCTAGGGCGAGGGCCGTAACACCTCGTCGGAGCTGCGGTTACAGGGGCACGTTACAGGGCGATGCTACCGCAGTTGCCGCGCGTCGTCGGCTGCAGCGACAGTGCACGCATACCGCCGTGAGAGCGTCCGGTAATCCCGGTTGTGGCCTACTTCCCTCGCTTTCCCGCACCCCGGCGCGTCGAAACCCTCGATGCGCCGGCCTAGGCGGCAACGCTTGCGGAAAAGGGCCACAACCGGTTAGGGAGAACCCTCTATGCCCACACGCGATAACCACGCCCAGCCTCGCCGAATTTCATCGGCGCCTACCACCCCCAGGACAGCATCCGCATCGCCGCGGCCCCATCAGCGACTCCGGCGCGGCCGGGTCACGCCGGTGACCGCAACGTCCGCCGCCCGCCGAGTCGCCACACCGGCGACCGTGTGGGTGCCGCCCGCCCACGCGACAGGGCCGGCGTGGACCGACTGGGTCCACGCCACCCTGCGTGCGGCGTTTCTCCGCCCGGGAGGGTGCTGGTGGGACATGACCGCCGCCCTCTCGGGCCTGTCCCCAGCTGATCAGCCGGGAGCAGTCCCGGCCCCGTTCTGGGCCGGGCTTATCGAGCACGCTTCTCGCCAAGGCTCGACACCGACCGGCCCCGCCGCAGCCGCCCTCCACACCCCACGCTTGGCACCGGCAGGGGCATGGGCATCGATCCGTGGCTTACGCAACGTCACCGCTGGAGCGGCAGCGGCACCGGCACCGGGGTCGGTCGAGGTCGCCTTCGCCGACCTTTGCGCCAGCGGTGAAACCGTGGATGGGCGGATCGGGATGCTCGCCGCCACCGCGTTGCGCGGCGGTGGAATCCTGGCCGTCCTCACCCGCTGCCACGACCAACCCGGACCGCCCGGAGCGCCCGGGCCGCTGGTGGATCCGACCGGGGCCATCGTGGCCGCAGCCCAGAACGCCGACCTTCTCTACCTGCAGCACATCGTCATCCCCACCCGACCTCTCACGCCCCCACACCCATCCCCGACGCTATCCCCGGCTGTGTCCCCGCCGGAGCCGTCGTATCGCGGCAACCTCGACACCGCCGGCCACCGGGACATCACGCATGTCGATCTGTTGGTCTTCGCCAAACCCCACAGCTCCCGTGTCTGCGCCGGCGACGTCGACGACCGGCCACCGCGGGATCGACCGGCTGCGTGTGATCCGGTTTCTGCGCAGGAGAGCCCGCGATGACCACATCCTCACACCCGGCTCCCGGAGGGGGAACGGTGTGGTTGACGGGGCAGCTGGCCCCCGCCGCGCAGCGCCGCGACCGCTACATCCCCGAGTCGGTGGCGCACCCGGCCAAGATGCTGCCCGCCGTCGCCGCCCACGCCATCGGCACCTACACCCAGCCCGGTGACCTCGTGCTGGATCCGATGTGCGGGATCGGCACCACTCTGGTCGAGGCCCTGCACCTGGATCGGCGGGCGGTGGGTGTGGAGTACGAGGTGCGGTGGGCCGAGCTCGCGCGCGCCAATATCGACCTCACCGGGCCGACGCGACGTGGAGCGGGGCGGGTGTTCACCGGCGACGCTCGACACCTCGACTACGTCCTCCCACCCGACTTGCTGGGCCAGGTCGAGCTGGTGGTCACGTCGCCGCCGTACGGACCCTCCACCCACGGTCACGTCACCACTGACGGCAACGGGGTCCGCAAGCGCAACCATCTCTACGGGGATCTCCTTGACCGCGGGAACCTGGCCAACATCGGCCATCACCGGCTGCTGGCCGGGTTCACCCGCATCCTCACGCTCACCGTCCCGTTCTTACGCCCGGGTGGTCGGGTCGTGGTCACGGTGCGGCCGTGGCGCGAACACGCCGAACTGATCGACCTGCCCGCCCAGATCCAGGCGTGCGCCCGCGCCGCCGGACTCATACCGGTGCAGCGGTGTGTGGCGCTGCTGGGTCGGGTCACCGAGGCGGGCGGGTTCGTGGCCCGGGGCTCGTTCTTCCAACGCGACTTCATCCGCCGCCAACGCGACCGTGGCCTACCCCTGCACGTGATCGCGCACGAAGACGTCGTGATCGCCCAGCGGCCGCCGATTCCCGGCAGTTCGCCCGCCGGCGTGACCGTGTTGTCCACAGGATCTTCTCCTGCTGTGGACAACTGCCACCGACCCGGACCCGGATCGGTGATGAGCGCTCGAGCTCGGCGACGCGACCGCGACGAGCCCACAGCACCGTCAACGGTGGCGTCGATCATGGCTCCCGGGGGCAGCGGTGAGGACGAGCGCTCACCGACGACGCCGCTCGAAGGGGCGGTCTGTGCGTGGCCGCCCATTGTGTCGCCCGCCTCCTCGGTGTCTGTCGCGGGATCGGCGCCGGCGGTGAGCGCGCCAGAGTCGACATCAGGGCCGACGACAGCGCCGACAACAGGTCCGACGACGACAGCGTCGACGGCAGGGTCGGCGGCGGTTTCGTTGCTGCCGCTGTACACGCCGGCCGACGCAGCGGAGTTGCTGGCGGTGCGGGAGTCGTGGCTGCGGCGTCGGGCGACCGCGCGCACGGTGCCCTGCACCTTCCTGGGCAAGCACCTGCGCTTCTCCCACGCCGACGTCGTCGCCATTGCTACCGCGGGCGCCTGCCCCGTGGCCGCTCCCACGCCCCGAGCCCGGGGCGGTGCCAGGTCTGCCGGGCGGACGGGACGGCGATGACAACCGGTCGGCGCGTGCAGCTTCCGCTTTGGGCAAAGACGAGCGTCCATATCCGATACACCCCACCGGGCGGGGCGGGTCTGCTGTATGGATGTCGGGAAAGGAACGGGTGAGCGATGGCCTGGGTTGAGCAGCGCAACAACCGCACCTGGCGGGTCCGCTACCGCCGCGACGACGGCACCATCGGCTCAGTCGAGGGATTCCCGACCAAGACCGCGGCCACCGCACACGCCAACACCCTGGAATCCGAGGAACGTGAGGGCCGGTTCATCGATCCCGCAGCCGGAAAGATCACCTTGAACGAGTGGACCCAGGAGTGGCTGCAGGCGCTGGATGTGGCGATCCGGACCGAGGACTTCTACCGCAGCCTGCTGCGCCGCCACATCCTGCCCCGCTGGGGCGACCACAGCCTGGTCGACATCTCCGGCATCCAGGCCGCCGCCTGGGCCAAAGATCTGCGCACCGCCGGCTACTCGGCGGTGACGGTGGCGTCGGTGATGAAACTGTTGTCCCTGCTGCTGGCGGACGCGGCCGAGGAACGCCTGATCCCCACCAACCCCATCCGGGCCCGGCGCCGCGGCCGGCGCCGCAGCGAACCCCGACCGGAACGCGTCTGGGCGACCCCGGGGGAGGTGTTGGCCATCGCCGACAACGCCGCCCAACTCCCGGTCGGTGGCCTCGACGCCGCGGTGTTGATCGTCACCGCCGGCTGGACCGGCGCCCGTTGGGGTGAGTTGGCCGCGCTGCAACGCCACAACACCCACCTCGACCACGCGGGCGGCTACCTCCGCATCGACCCCTATATCGGGGCGGTGGTGGAGTCCAGCCGCGGGATGGAGCTGGCCCCGCCCAAGACCACCGAGTCCGCCCGCATCATCACGCTGCCCCCGTTCCTGGTCGCCCTGTTGCGCGCGCAGCTGGCCACCCACGATCGGCGGTTCGTGTTCGTCTCCCCGACTGGGACAGATGCATCGGCGCAGCAACTTCGGTCGCCGTGCCCTGACCCCCGCGGTCAACGGCACCCTCGACCAGGCCCAGCCGGTGGTGCGGCTGGCGCCGGTCAAACCTGGCCTGACCTTCCATGGGCTGCGCCACGGGCACAAGACCTGGATGATCGCCGACGGCGTCCCGGAGGTCGCGCAAGCCCGCCGGTTGGGGCACATCCTGGGTGACCGGATCCGGGAGACCTACTCCCACGTCGCGGCCGAAGTCGACGCCCGCCTGCTCGAGGGTTTGCAGGACCGCTGGGACAAAGCCGTCGCCGACAGCCCGCTGCCATCCGGGTGGCGGGAGACCGTGATATGACCAAGGGGCACCGCGGTAGCGCCGATGGTGGTGGGGCTGACCGCGCTCACATCGCGCGCGGGAAGGAGATCAACGTCATGACGATCCGTGAACGCGCCGCCGCCGCACTGGTGCGTGCCCGGGAGGCGGGGATAGCGGTACCGGCGACCGAGCCGCCCTACCGGCAGCGGCTGCGTGCGGCGCTGGCCCGCGACATCGCCACCCTGCTCGCGGTTCCCGCCGGCCACATCGTGGTGAGCGACGATCTGCTCCGCGCCCGCGGCGGCGTCCCCGGACAGCTGATCACCGTGCAGGAGCTCGACGCCCCCCACGACGGGCTGCGGTTCATCCCCGAGACCGGCAACACCGGCACCGGCGGGGGCGCCTACCTGCTGCTTGATGCCTGCCCCGGCTGCAGCGGCTATCCGCGCACCCGCGGCGATGTGCCGATGGTGGCGATCGCCGGACTCGCCGATCTCGGCCACTACCAACACTGCCTGCGGCTTAACCTTGATCCGCCCGCGGTGCCCGTCGAGTTCTTCGACGACCCGGCCCACGCACCCGACTGCCCGCTGCGATCATCCAGCGAGCCGGAGGAGGAAGGGTGAACATCACGCGGTCGGAGATCGTGACCGTCGGCGGGCTGGTCGCCCTGCTGGCTGGCTATCCGCCGCAGACCCGGGTGCGGCCGGCGGTGGCACCGGGCTAATCCGCAGGCCACCATGATCGGCGTGATCGCCTGCAGCCCCGATGACGCCGAGTACGACGGTCGCGGACCCGACCCCGGCGCGGAGCGGGTGGTGTGGATCGGCGAAGGCACCCAGATCGGCTACCTGCCCGAGATCGCCCGCAACGCCCTCGGCCACCACTGGACCTGAGCGACTCCGCGAGGCGTAGCCAAGCGGGAGCCTGCGCTGTGACCAGACCCTGCACACCTGACGTCGACCCGCGCCGACGCCGCGTGCGCCGCTGGCCCTGGGCGTGGGCCGCTGCACCGGACCACGACCTTTGGCCGGCGTTCGCGGAAGCGCCCGCCGTGACGTGATGGGCGGCACTGTCGAGCCCGGGCGGCAGGGCTCGCCCCCCGGACGGTTGGTCGCTGTGGAGGGTTACCGGCGTCCGGCTTGCCCTTCGACCGCCGCTGCACGGGTGTCAGCGCGTCCGTGGACCTTCCGACGAAGGACGCGCATGCTGGTCGGCGTGGACGAGCCGGAGCCCGGATGGCGGCCAGGCGACACGATCTATGTCGACCTGCCGGACGGGCAGTGCGTGCGCTGCCGCATCGTCGACGTCCTGGAGGACGGCACCGTCCAGGTGGTGCCCGATCATCCCGTCACGATCGTTTAGCGGCCCACGCCAGCGCCCGCTCATACAGGGTTACGGTTTCGGCCGCTCCCAGCGCCGCCCGAATCCCGAATGATGTACGTCCGGAAGTCACCAGCGCAACCGGCGCTCTGCCGGGATAGCCCCGGAGGTCGTGTTCGGACTGGTCAAGTCGCCGATGATCCGTGCCCGCTCTGACCGTCGAACCGACGTTCCTACTGATCGTGGCCGGGGCGTCAGCGCGGTGGCCCACACCGTCGACCGTTGTTCGAGGTCGAACGGGGGCGCCTGCAGATGGCGGGGGACAGGGGCACCATTGCACCTGTTGGGCCATCGCCGCGTCGGGGGCCAGGCGCGCGGATCACGTGCGGGTGCTGCGCGGCCGGGCGGGCAGTCGTACACCCGCTCGTCGTCCGGCGGCGGTCCCCCGGCCGGGGTCATCGAGCTTGGCCTGCTGGCGGGCAAATCTGTGGCGAATCTGTCGAGCGTGACTTAGCCCGGACCGCTCGCTCATAACCTGATTGCATCGGTCAGTCGGCGTTGTCGTCGACTTGAGCGAGGGTGTAGTCCAGGCAGACTTGTAACTGCTCGGGGGCGAAGCGTTGTCCGGCGCGCGGGTGCAACCGGATGGTGACCTCGTCGAGGTCGGTTTGGACGGCCATGTCCTCAAGCCGATCGTATTGGTCGGTGGGGCAGCCGCAGCGGCCTTCCTGGCAGGCCTGAAGTGAGGCGAATAGCTGTCGGCTGTGCTCACCAGTCTCGTGCACGTGAATCTCAATGTCCGCGTCGTGTTCGGTGATCCGGTAACGCATCAATACCACGCCACCTTCGCATTTTGCCTCGACCGCGATTATCGGCGGGACCGGGCGGACGGGGTCAGGGCCGAAAGTCCTCACCGGGTAGGGGGCGTCGGGGTGTTCTCCAACCCGGCCGCCCTGCTCCTCTTGGCCAGCGCCGTCCTGATCGTCCTTGACCGTGAGGTCTTTGACCATGCGGGCGTAGCTTTCGAGCAGGGCAGGCCAGCCGCCGCCGCTGCGGATGGCGCCGTGCGCGCCCTCACCGCCGATGAGGCGTTCGAAGTAGCGGTGTTCAACCTCGACGGTGGTCTGGGCGGGGCCGTCGGCGGGGTGGAAGCGGACCTCGATCTCGCTGGCATGGTCGGGGTCGGAACTGCCAGTCGCCGTTGATCTGCCACGTGAACAGCACCCCGGTGGGGCGGCTCCCAGGCCAGGACGCGGCCCCAGTCGCATTCGGTGCCGTCGACGCCGCGTTCGTACCAGCGGCCGCCCTCGTCGGGCTCGAGGATCACTTCGGCGACGTCGGCTTGTCCGATGTGGTACTGGTGCGGCCACCAGGCGGTGAAGGATGCGGTAAACACCTGGAAGGCTTGCTCGAGCGGCATGTTGACGGTGGTCTTGCCCTCAATGGGCGGGATCGTCGCTGCGGTCATGGTTGCTCCGGTTCGGGTGCAGACGGTCGGCCGGGTGGTCGGCGTGGAGGTTGTCGGCGGCGGCCTGCTCGGCGGCCTTGTGAAAGTCGGTCAGTTCCTGGTCCACACGCCTTCCAGCCAGGTGCGCAGGGCGCCCGACGCCGTGCGGGTTGAGCCGGTAGATGCGGCGGGTGCCCTCGGGTTCGCGGAGCACCTTGAGGTGTTAGGAGACGGCGGGGCGGCTGATCGGCAGTTGGTCGGCCAGCTCCTGCACCGAGGAGGGTCTCCGGGCGAGCAGCTCGAAGATGGCGCGCCGGGTCGGGTCACCGAGCAGACCCAACCCGGCATCTCCGTAAGCTGAGCCGACCGTAAGCCTGTACGCACATAGGGTTGGGTACCCCGCATCTGGTGCGAGACGGGGTGGACGGACTGTGGCACGTCGCCGGGCCAGGGCTACAGACCGCCTTGCAGGACCACCCAGCTGAAGTGCTGCACGGCGCCCCACGGCGTGTGGTGCTGCTCGTCGTCGGCCAGGTGCGCGGCGAAGTGGGGTGCGAACGCGGCGGCCAGTTCGGCCGGGCCGTAGCGCATGACCGGCAGCCCAGAACAGCGGGCAGGGCCGTCGAGGGCGAACGTGGCGACGATCAGGAACCCGCCCGGTGTGACCGTGGAGGCGGCCCGGTCGCGGTAGGTCGCGCGGTCGGCGGGCTCGGTGAGGAAGTGGAACACCGCGCGGTCGTGCCACAGTCGGTAGCGCTGCGCCGGGCGCCAGGTGAGAACGTCCGCGACTTCCCATGTGACGGTCGCGGCGGCCGTCGACTGTCCGGCGGCGATCAGGCGGGCGCGGGCACGGTCCAGCGCGTGGGGTGCGGCATCGAGGATGGTCAGGTGGTGATACCCGCGGGCGAGCAGGGCATCCACGAGGGTGCTGTCACCGGCGCCGACATCGACGATCGGCTCCTCGCGGCCGATCGGCAGTTGCTCGATCAGGCGTAGCGACATGGCCGGTTCGGCCTGAGTCCAGCTGAGCTGGTCACTGCCGCGGGTGCGGTACAGATGGTCCCAGTGGCCGCCCACACCATCAACCGGTGCGCCCGCGGCGGGAGGCGGCTGGGCAGTCATGCTTGCCTGCCCGAGCAGGACGACGCGGCGACGCGGGCTGAGGCGGCCACGATGCCGACGAGGCCGACGATGCCGATGTCAGCGGCGACCCCGACCGAGGTCGACCTCGTCGGTCAAGCGGTGCCCGGCAAGGCGTCGTCGAAGGCCATCAGCGCGCCGCGGCAGAACAGGTCGCCGACCGTGTCCCGGCCGACGCCGAGCCAGAGGTCGGCCTTCTCCGCATGCGGCCACGTGTGTTCGTGACGGACGCGGTCAATGATCGCGACCCCGCCCGACGATGATCGCGTGCTCGGGAACAGCCCGGATCGTGTCTGCCCGCCGGGAAGATCGGCGAGAACACGGTCGTCTGGCCGTCGGCCGGACTTCGGATCGTCCATGGCGACCAGGATGCGCCCACGGCGGGGCCGGGTCGAGAACCCGGTTGGCGCCCGCCCCCAGCGCGTCGTTTCGGCGAGCGGGTGCCGCGGGGCTTCATCCGCGATCATGCCGATGCGGCGCCGCAGAGGAGTCTTGGCAAGAGCTGCGAGCTTGGTGCCGGCCGGTTCGACAAACGCGGCTGGCTCGATTGGGCAGTTGACGAAGATCAGCAGCTCACACGAAGTGTCGAGTCGCCGGTACCTATCGCCGGGCCTGGGTCTGTGGGCCGCTCGCGCATTTCGTGTTGACCGTCCGCACCGAACTCACCGACCGCATGCTGATCTTCGGCGAGCGGCACCTTCGCCGGACGCTCACTGCAAACGCTGCGCACTCCAGGGCTTGACCGGCCCCGACGCGCTCGGCCCCGACGACGGGGTGCACCTGCTGCACACCATGGGCGAGACCTTCGCCCTGGCCGCGGACATCGCCCGACGACAGCCCGCCACCGCGTTGATCGTCGGGGCCGGGTACATCGGTGTGGAGATGGCCGAAGCCCTCACCGCGCGCGGTATCCACGTCACGCAGGTCGACCGACTGCCCGAGGTGCTTCCGACCGTCGATGCTGACCTGGGCGCGTTGGTGCGCGCCGAGCTCGTCCGCAACGGCGTCTCCGTGTCGACCACCACGCAGGTGAGCCGGATCAGCCGCCGCGACGGTGGGCTCCGCGTGGACGGCCGGACAGCCGACGGGGCGACATCGTGGGAGGTCGATCTCGTCCTGGTCGTCACGGGCGTCACCCCGGACACCGGCCTGCTCACCGCGGCAGGGGTACCGACCGGCCCCCGCGGCGCGCTGCTTGTCGACGAGTCGATGGCCACCGGTTTGCCCGACGTGTGGGCGGCCGGGGACTGCGTCGTCACCCACCACCGTCAGCTCGGCATCACCTACCTCCCGCTGGGGACCACCGCTCACAAGCAAGGACGTGTCGCGGGAGCCAACGCCATCGGCGGCAGCGCGCGGTTCGCGGGAAGCCTCGGCACCCAGGTAGTCAAGGTTTTCGACCTGATCGTCGCGCGGACCGGTCTCCGCGACCACGAAGCCGCACCCCTCGGACACGAGCCGACAACGATCACCTCCACCCCGAACGACCACAAGGCCTACTACCCGGGCGCGCATCCGATCACGATCAGCGTCACCGGCGACGCCCGCAGCGGGCAACTGCTGGGGGCGCAGCTCGTGGGCGCGCTCGGCACCGAGATCAGCAAACGGGTCGACATCTACGCCTCGGCCCTCTTCCACAACATGACCGTGGCCGACCTCGCCGACCTCGACCTGTCCTACACCCCACCCCTCGGCTCGCCCTGGGACGCCGTCCAGATGGCCGCCCAGCACTGGGAATCCAAGGTCGCAACCGGCCGGACCGTGATGCGTTGACCTACCGCTGCGGCAGCCGCTGAGCTGGTCAGGTTGCCGCAGCAGCCGCCTCGGTGACCGGGGTCAGCACCGTCGAGGCCACCCGCAACGCGTCGGGTTGGACGCGGTAGTAGATCCAGGTGCCACGGCGGTCTCCGGTGATGAGCCCGGCCTCGCGCAGCACCTTCAAGTGATGGGAGATGGTGGGCCCGGTCAGCTCGAACACGTCGGACAGATCACACACGCAGGCCTCGCCGCCCTCATGCCCGGCAATCAGCGACAGCAGACGCAACCGGACGGGATCGCCCATCGCCTTGAACACCCGGGCCAGATCGACGGCCTGGTCCGGCGTCAAGGGCTCGCGCGCCAGCGGGGCGCAACAACCCACCATCGTCGTCAGATCGACCAACGCCAGCTCCTGCTTCGACACACCTCTATCTTGACAGCCGACGAACCAGAGGGCAACCTGTCTCGACAGATGTCAAATCAAGCGTCTGGTGTTGGAGAGGAAGAACCCGTCATGTCCCGAGTTCAGTTGGCCCTGCGCGTGTCGGACCTGGCAGGGTCGATCGAGTTCTACCGGTCGCTGTTCGGGGTGGAACCCGCCAAGCGCAGGCCGGGATACGCGAACTTCGCGATCGTCGAGCCACCGTTGAAGCTGGTGCTCATCGAGGGCGAGGCCGACCAGCCCACCGTGATGGACCACCTCGGGGTGGAGGTCCAGACCACCGACGAGGTCACCGAGGCCACCGACCGGCTCGCTGGGCTGGGCCTGTTCACCCAGGTGGAGAACGACACCACGTGTTGCTACGCGGTGCAGGACAAGGTGTGGGTCCACGGGCCCGGCGCCGAGCCGTGGGAGGTCTATACCGTGAAGGCCGACGCGCCCGACGCCACCAGCATCAACCCCGCAGGCGCGGCGGGCAGCTGCGACTGTGGCTCCCTGAGCAGCGCGAGCGGCGTGCCACTGCCTGCCTGCTGCTGATCGGGTGGCGGAACAACGGCGGCTCCCGAGTGGCACCGTCAACGGAACTGGCCGCGAGCCTCAAGATGTGACGGCGGCGGCTATCGGGCTGTGGTGAGGGTGCGGTGGCTGCGGACGCAGTGCGTCATCGCCGTGGCGCTGGCGGTCAGCCGGGCGGTGCTGGCTGTGATCGCCACGGCTACGACGGTCTGAGTGGCTGTCTGTACGAGGTGGGCCGCGGTGGCCAGCATGATCACGTCGCCGAATGAGGCGGCGATGATGATGACCTGTGCACCGGTAAGTCCGTGCCGCTCGGGTTCCCGCAGGCGACTGCCGATGGGGCCGGTAGCGGCCAAGACCAGGATCCCGGCGACCGCGGCGACGGCGATCAGTGGCAGTGCCGGGATGGCGTGCAGCAGCGTGATCGGGTCGCGCTGCCACCATCGGGTCGGGACGATGACCGAGAGCCAGCACAGGCCGATCAGCGGACCCGTGGCCAGGTAGGCGAGGGTGGTGCGGCGGGCTCGGGCGATGGCCAATTCGCCCGCGAACCCGGCCGCCAGAGCGGGAGGCGGCCCGAACTCGCGCAGGGCTTCGGCTACGGCCTCAGCCGTGGGAACGCCGCGGCGGTGATGGGTGGCGGTCGCCTCGTGCAGGCCGTCGCGTAGTTCGTCGAGAATCGCCCGGCGGGGTGCGCGTGGTCCGATCAGGCGCTGCGCGATAGCGTCGAGGTAGGCCGCGATGCCCGGTTCACCGGGTGGCAGGCCGGGCATGCCCGCCTCCCAGAAGTGCGGTGACCGCGGTGGAGAACTCCTCCCAGCCCGCCCGGCTGGTGCGCAGCGCTGTGCTTCCGTCTGGTGTGAGCTGGTAGCAGCGGCGGCGGCGCCCGGACTCCGAGGACCACCGCGACCGCACCAGACCGGCCCGCTCCAACCGGTGCAGCGCCGGGTAGACGGTGCCGGTGGGCAGGTCGATCCGGCCGCCGCTGCCCGCACGCAACCGCTCGATGACCGCGTACCCGTGCAGCGGGCCGGGCTCCAACACCGCCAGCAGCAGCCCGTCCAGGTGGCCCTTGAGCGCCTCGGCCCGCATACGTAGCGACGCTACTCCATCGCGGTGCTTCCCACCCATCATCAGCCCACCTGCGAGGTAGAAGCAGTAGCGTTGCTACGTATAGCGGTCCTACGGGAGGTCGGCGTGCAGCAAACCCGGAACCTGGTCCTCGCGGCGGTCGTGGCGAATGCGATCACCGCCGGCGCCACCCTCGATCAAGCGATCAAACAACTTCCCGCCCGCCATCAGATGGGGGTCGTCGCGTTCTCCCGCTACAGCCAGGCGGGCGACCTGTCCCGAGGCGTCCCTTGGTACGCCACCATCGGGTGCACGGCTGCGGGGCTCGGCCTCGCCGCCGCCACGGCCACCGTCCGTGTCGGCGCGCCCGGACGTCGCCGGGCGCTGCTGGCCGCGGCGGCCACCGTCGGGCACATGCTGATCACGGCCTGGGCGGCCCCGCTGAACTTCTCCCAACGCAGCATCGGCGATGACCCGGCCGCACTGGCACAGATCTTCGATCGGTTCGAGATGCTCAACGCTGTCCGCGCCGGACTGCAGCTCACCGCACTCGCCGCCCTCATCGGCATGCTCCCCGCCGCGGCCGTGCCTGCCTGTCAAAATCCCGCGCTCGACGGATGACATCGTGGAAGCTGACCCACTCCTGATTCTCATCGCGCTGCATGTCGCGTCCGGGATCGTTGCCGTGGCGTGCGGGGCCGGGGCGATGCTCACCCGCAAAGGCAGCCGCCGCC
Organism: uncultured Actinomycetota bacterium; assembly: GCA_963739465.1. Classification (GTDB taxonomy): domain Bacteria; phylum Actinomycetota; class Actinomycetes; order Mycobacteriales; family Pseudonocardiaceae; genus Pseudonocardia. The sequence continues at coordinate 7,375 of CAVUAS010000033.1, read as the reverse complement.
ATCGCCGTTTCGGCCGCGCGTACGTGATCGTGCTCGTGTTGCTGTGCGGCACCGCTGCGGTTCTGGCCGGCCTCGACTGGGCCCACCGCCGGCACCTGGCCGTCCTCGGCGGAGTCGCGTTGTCCGGCGCTGCCATCGGGTACAGCGCCGTCCGGCTCGCCCGCCCCGCGCGTGTCGCGGTCCACCTCAGCGGTATGGGCGTCGGCTACATCGCCATGCTCACCGCCTTCTACGTCGACAACGGCCCCCGACTGCCCATCTGGAGTCTGCTGCCGCCGCTGTGGCTCTGGTTGCTTCCCGCCGCGATCGGCGTCCCCATCATCGTGCGCGCCGTACTCCGGTTAGCTCGCACGCCGGTCCGCCACGCCCGTACGTTCGATGATCTCCCCTAGACACCTTCGCTCGTCGACACGGGACTCGGCCCGACACGGCCCGACACCGAACAAGCTCCGCGCCGACAGATCGCCACCTCACGCGGGATCGTGGGCCGCGACCGAACGATAGATCCGCGCAGGTCAACAGACACTCGAGCAGACGGGGCGTCGCCGGGCGGGCCGCTTCCGCGTTCCCACCGAGGTGCTCATGCCCTCGGCGGCCAGGTCTCCGAGAGGCCCCGAAACACGGGCGGCTGAGGAAGAAACGCCGAGTAGATGCGTCTGTCATCTCGCCGCAGGTGCACCGGCGGTCAGGGTGCGCAGCCCAGGTGAGCATCGCCAGAGCGATGAGCATCCACGCCCCGAGGTAGAGGAACGCCGGTGGAGAGGCGAAGGTGGAGGACAGGCCCCTCGCGGATCAGGTTGACTGAGTTGCGTCGTCGTCGGATCGTGGTGTGGTGGCTTGCACGATCGCGGAGTAGAGGCCCCCGGTCAGGGCGTGGGTCGGGATGATCGCGACGGTCGCGAAGCCGGCGGCGAGCAACTGGTCGCGGTACTGCGCGGCGGTGAGGGTGCCCACCGGGCAGCCGACGGCGTGCTCGGCCTCGGCACGTCGAGCCGGGTCGAGGCCGGGCTCGGCCAGGACGTCGCTGATGCCGAAACGACCACCGGGCCGCAGGACTCGGGCGGCCTCGGCCAGCGCGCGGGGCTTGTCGGTGGACAGGGTGAACACGCAGTTGGAGATGACCACGTCGACGACGGCGTCGGGCAACGGGATGTCTTCGAGATAGCCCAGCCGGAACTCCACATTGCCCACATCGGCCTGCGCGGCGTGCTCGCGGGCGAGGTCAATCATGTCCCGGCTGGCGTCGACGCCGTACACATGACCGCTGGGTCCAACCCGACGAGCCGACAGCAACACGTCCAGGCCACCACCGGACCCGAGGTCCAGCACGGTGTCCCCGGGTTGCAGGTCGGCGACCGCGACCGGGTTACCGCACGCCATGCTGGCGCGTAGCGCCCCCGCCGGTACGCCGAGCCCGGCCGCGGACAACCCGTAGGCCGTCGAGCCGCAACCGTCGGGCTGAGCGTCGGTGGGCGTGTCGATGGGCTTACCGCCGGCCGCGGCGACCCGGGCCAGCCCCGAGTATCGCTCGACCACCTGGGCTCGCGACGGCCTCGTCCCGTAGTGCGTCCGGTCGTCCTGCTCAGCGGTCATCGCTGGTCTCCTTCGTCTCTTCTGTCGGCGGGTCGGGTTTCGCGGGCGCCGACCGACCCATCACCACGTCGGCAGCGGTGGGGAAACACGCCACGCACTCGTCGTTGATCCGGTAGAAGCGGGCGGTCCCGCGTTGCTCGACCAGCACGAAACGCACTTCGGCCAACACCTTCAAATGCGCCGACACCGTGGACTGCCCCACCGCGACCGCCGCCACGATCTCCCCGACACTCATCGGCCGCCCCGCCCTGGCCAACAGCGACACGATCTGCACCCGGGTCCCGTCGGCCAGCGCCTTGAACCACGACCCGTACTCCGCCGCGGTGGCACGGTCCAGGGGCGTCGCAACATCCTGCCTATTCATCGCCCATCGACGATAAACGATGATTGCGGCCTCGGGCAAGACGAACGCCGGGCCTGGTGTGGCACGTTGGTCACGACGAGCAGCAGCCGTCCGAGCATCCCGCACTGGCCTCGTTGGGCTGTGGCATCGCCGCCGGCGCGCAGCACAGATCTCCGCGCCACGCGTTGCGCCCTTCCCGGACTGCGAGCACGGCCAACACCAGGCCCGCAACGGGATCGGCCCACCACCATCCGAGAGCGGCGTTCAGGACCAGGCCCACGAGCACGGCAGCGGACAGGTAGGTACACAAGAGGGTCTGCTGCGAGTCCGCCACCGCGGTCGCTGATCCCAACTCCCGCCCTGCTCGACGCTGGGCAAAGGACAGAAACGGCATCACGAGCACGCTCACCGCGACCAGGACGATTCCCACCGGTGAGCGTTCTGCCTCACCTGCGCCCAGCAACCCGCGCACAGCCTCGACGGCCACGTAGGCGGCGAGCGCGAAGAACGACCAGGCGATGACACGCAGCGCTACCCGTTCCCGCGGTTTCGGGTCGAGGTCGGTGAGCGCCGCGTCGATGAGCGACTGCAGCCGGCGGTGCCGTTGGCGTCCGCGGGCCGTGGAGAAGATGAGAACGCGGCGCCGGTCCACCGGATCGGTCCTTCGCGATACCAGGCTGCTGGCCACCATGCGGTCGACCAGCTTGGTCATCGTTGGGGGCGCAATGTGGGTCAACTCTGCGACTTGGCTCATCGGGTGCCCGACGTTGTCGGAGAGCACCGTGAGCACTGCCCATTCGTCAAGTCTCGCGCGGCCCGTCACCGCGGCGGTGGCGCGTGTGACCATGCGGTGGTGCACGTCGTTCAGGAGCTGAAGTAGAGGCGTCCGATCCCGGATCCGCCGTCTCTGTGGCGGCCGGGTCGACCGGCCTCAAGTGTGCACCCACGACACGCAACCTCGCAGCAACGGCAATGGTCAACGTCACGTCCTTCCGGGCTCCGACAACATGGCCTCGTGATCGGGCCGGGGTAGCGCCGACTCTGTACAGACGTGTCCATGGCCGATGCATGTTCGGCGTGCGATCTCGCCGGTTGGTCGGGCGTCGGAGCGGAACGATCGGGGTACGCGCACCACCAGGACGGGTCGATCCTGACGGCGAATCAACCCGTGCGACACCGAGCCGTTGAGCAACCGTTCGATCGTGGGCCCGACGCCCTGACCACGGGTGCCGACGATGATCATCAACGCGTCGTTCTTCTCAGCCGCGGAGGAGATCAGGCTTACCGGATCGCCGCGGGTCACCCTGTAGGTCCACTGCTGCGAACATCCGTCGAGTGCGGTGTGAACCTGTTCGTGCTGCTCGGCCAGGGTGCGCTGGGCCTGTTCGTCCCAGTCCGCGGCGTCCGGATCCACCGGGTAGTCGCCGAGGGTGACCGCATGTACGACGTAGAGGCGAGCGTCGAGGCGGCCTGCCAGGTTCCGGGCGACGTGCAGGGCCTCCTGGCTGGCCGGAGCGCGGCTGTGGCCGACGACGAGTGAGACTCATGGTTGATCACCGGTGGAGGGTGGGGGATCGGACTGTGGGGACACCGACGGGCTCGGGCGCGGGTTGCATGCTGATGCGGGCGGAGGCGATGCCGACCTGATGCGACCCATGGGTCCTCCTAGTACTACAGGGCTAGGTATTGGATCTTGAGGCGTCGTCTGAAGTGATGAGTTCGGGCGTTGGCCTGGTGCTCACGCCGGTAGGTGGACCGGTTCATCGCGGCGTGGATGACGTGTTGGGCCTGGTCACGGAGGTTGAACAGGCGGCGGATCTCGGCCAGGGTCAGGCGGATCCGGCGGCGGAGCGGCGGGTCCGCTTCGGCCCGGGTGGTGCCGATGGTCTCGTGGGCGGGGTCGGGGGTGGCGTGGTGGGGCGTGGGGTCGCCGCGGTCGGCTGCGGATCCCCTTTTTTCGCGTGGTGTCGATGGGCGAGAACGGCCAGGAAACTCTGCGCGGTCATGGCAAGGGTGATGTGCCGGTACCAGGCGTGGTAGAGCCGAACCTGGTAGTTGTCGAGTCCGACGTTGCCTTTCCCGGTCTGGAAACATTCCTCGATCGGCCAGCGGGCGCCCGCGACCCGGACAAGTTCACCGACGGGTTCGTGGCGCGGGTTGTAGCAGTGGTAGAACGCGAGTTCACCGTCGTCGACGGATCGGCGGATCATGTACTGGTGATCGGGGCGGTCGGAGTTGATGACGGCCCAGTCGTAAACCCGGTGTCCCTTCGTCCCGATTCCGCAGGCACGGCGCTGCCACGCGTTCGGCGACAACCGCTCAGGCCAGTTCTTGATCTCGGTGGTGGCACCGGCGGCGTCGGTGAACTCGGTGTTCTGGGGGATCGCCATGACGTAGGCGGTGGTGGCGTCCTCGAGGTAGTCGCGCAGGCCGGGGTTCTGGCCGAACTCCTCGTCCGCGGTGAACCACCGGAACTCCAGGCCGGCCTGGACAGACCGGGTGATCATGGCGATGACCTGGGCGGGGCGGGTGGCGAACTCCAGGTCCGCGGGGATCGCGGCCTCGGCGCAGCGGGCCCGGTCACCGAACCAGGTCTGCTCCGGGATGTAGAGCTCGCGGTCGATGAGCACCCGATCACCCGCGGTGTTGACGAACGCCAGGAACGTCCCGATCTGGCAGTTGTCGATCCGGCCGAGGGTTCCGGAGTACTGCCGTTGCACCCCGGCCGACTTTCGTCCCTTCTTGGCGAAACCGGTCGGGTCGGCGATCACAGAATGTCGTCCGGGTCACCCAGGTTCTCGATCACGTAGTCCAGGTTGAGGTCCCGTAGATCGTCGGCGTCCCAGGCGGTGAGGTTGAGGAACCGTTGCATCGCCTTCGGTTCCTTCTCCCCAACGTACTCGGCGATCGTCCACCCGTTCTTGCGTTCGATCGGCGCCAACAGGCCCTCAAGATACTGGCGGGAATGCGCCCCCGACTTCGGGTGAACGAACAACGACGCGACCCACCCGGTCAACGACTCGAACTCCATCGACCAGTCCTGCAGGTCCGAGCAGGACACCGACTCGTCGTCGACCACCGGGCCATCGTCATAGCAACACCGCATGCAGGCAAGATCACCAGAGGTGATCCAGGATCAACCCGCGACACGCCGACGTTAGCCCTGTAGTACTAGCCGCTCACATGCGGATCGACTAGTGTCGCGTAATGGTTTCTCGTTACTTGGCGTTGTTGGCCAACAGCTTCTTGAAGTCGCGGTGGAGGATGCGAACACTGGCGATGATCTCGCCGGGAGTCGCTGTCCATTCGAAGGGTTTCGCGTCGCGGTTCCAGTTCTCGATGTAGGAGTTGATAGTCTTGATGAGTACACGAAGTGAGGTGAAGGTGCCGCGCCGGATCGCCTGCCTGGTGATGATGTTGAACCAGATTTCCACCTGGTTCAACCAGGAACTGCCGGTCGGCGTGAAGTGAAAGGTGACATTGGTGTGCTTGGTGAGCCAGGCGTCCACGTCGTTGCCTTTGTGGGTCGACAGGTTGTCCAGGACGACGTGGATCTCGCGGTCACCGTAGCGCGCGACAACATGGTCCATAAACTTGAGGAACTCCGCGGTGCGCCTCCGCTGGTAGCACTCCCCGAGCACCTCTCCGGTTATCGTGTCCAGCGCGGCAAACAGGTTCGTGGTGCCATGCCGGACGTAGTCATGGGTGCGCTTCTCGGTCTTCCCGACGTTGATCGGTAACATCGGCTGCGTTCGATCCAGGGCCTGGACCTGCGTCTTCTCGTCGATGGACAGGACGACTGCAGCCGTAGGGGGATCCAGATAGAGCCCGACCACATCGGCCACCTTGGCCTCGAAGTCCGGATCGTTCGACAGTTTGAAGGTGCCTTGACGCTGCGGCTGCAAAGCGTGGTCCCGCCACACCTGCGCGATGAAGTTGTGCGACACCGAGATGTTCTCTGCCCGTTTCAAGTACGTCGCCATCTCGCGACTCGACCAGTGACTCAGTCCCGTCTCGGCCGGTGGCGTGCACCGCGTCAACGCGACAATGCGAGCCCGCACACTATCGGGCACCGCTCGCGGCTTCCCCGGGCGCGGCAGATCCGTCAAGCCATCGACTCCGAACTGTTCGTATCGGTCCAGCCATTTGTATACCGTCGGCTTTGACGCTCCCGACAACTCAATGATCTCCGTCACCGACAACCCGTCGGCCCGCCACAACACCATCCGGGCACGAGCGGAGACCGAACCATCGTAGCCAACTTGCTGGATCATAGCATTGAGCGATGCCCGCTGCTCCTCAGACAACTCCACAGCGGAATTATTGCATAGCGCGCGTAGCTAATCTAGTACCATTACGTGACACTAGGGGCTATCAGCGGTCTGCGCCGCGGTTCTGGCGAGCTCCATCACCCATGAGTTCTACCGAATTCTGGACCCGGCGGCCCCACTGCGCAACCACTGCTGGTCTGGCGCAGGAACAGCGTTTTCGGCCGTCGGGGCCGTCGTCCTTATGCTGGCGCGATTACTGCCGACCGCTGCTGTCCGTAATCTCGGTGGCGCCCGGTGCTACTTCCAACGCCCGTTGCGGTAAGCAGTCAGGGGTTCCTTGGATCATGCTGGCTGGGGTGGCATCCAGGGTTTGGCGGATAGGGCGTCGCGGATGGCGTCGATGGGTCGGCGTCCGTGGTTGCGGGCGCTGACCAGATAGGACCGGATCCGGCAATGCCGCTGCAGGGTGGCCAGGGTGCGCCAGCAGCCCTGGACCTTGGCGGCGAGCTTGAACCCGCGGATCGCCGATTCCGACCCGTTGTTGGTGGCCGGGACGTCGAATCGGGTGGCGAACAGCCAGACCTGGTGGGCCTTGCGTTTGAGCCGTTTGGCCAGTTGCAGGCCGGGGTGGTTGCCGTTGTGCCAGGGCCGGGACAGGTTGGTGGAGATCCCGGCCGCCACCCCCCGGTCGAAGCGGCGCCGCAGCCGGGTGAGCAGCTCGGCGTCCACGGTGGTGCGGTCGGCGGCGCGGGCGGTGTTGACCTGGTGGATCGCGGTGCGCAGGGCGTCGGCGACTTGGCGGGCCCAGGCTTGGGCGTCGGTGTCGATGGCGTGGGCGTCGTCGAGGTAGCGCAGCAGGTGGGCCAGGCATTGCTGGACCCCGGCGAGTTCGGTGTCGTAGCTGAGGTAGCCGCCGAAGTCGTCGCGGACCAGCACCCCCCGGAAGTCGTCGAGGATCCCGAACCCGCTGATCGAGGCCTTCGTGCGGTTCCCGGCCGCGCCGTACCAGACCAAGTCTGCTCCGCCGCCGGTGTAGGCGCGCATCGTGCGCACGGTGTACACGTGCGGGTTGGAGCAGTCCTGCCCGCTGCGAGCGGTATCGGTCCTGGCGGTATCGGTCCTGGCGGTATCGGTCTTGGCGGTATCGGTCAGCGGGGCGGGGGTCTCG
>CAVUAS010000032.1:0-507500 GCA_963739465.1 uncultured Actinomycetota bacterium | reverse complement strand
CCCGTCCATCGCCGCCTCGATGTCCGCGGCAGTGCCCAGGTACTTCTGGCTCACGATCCGCGGCTTGCCGTCCACCCGCGCCGAGGTCGCCAGGTAGTAGTACGTCTTCCCACCGACCCGCTTACTGATCACCGACGCCACGAATTTAGGTAATACGGATCTGGAGGGATGGTCAAGCACCCTCGCGGCGTGTTACCCCAGCTCAGCGGACAGACGTCCCAGACCGCCGAGCACCAAGATCGACTTATCCCGGAAACTCGGGCTAGAGGGTGCGAAGTGGAGCGGGCGACGCCCCACGGCCGGGGCGGTACGGGCTCACGGCCGCCGAGCCCGCGATCCAGAACCGCCACGGGGTGTCGTGCGCTGCGGCAACGCCCACCCGAGGCCCGGTCCGTACGCGGTCCGCCGGGACGGGCACCCCCCGGCGGAGCCGCACCCGCGACGCCGGATCGGTGAGGTCGAGCCCGTTGTCGGCGCGGTCCAGCCCGAGCAACGCCGCCAGGCGGGCCGGACCCCGCGCGAGGTCCGCCGCGCGCCGGGCGGTCGGCCGCCGGGCGTGGGCCGCGGCGAGATCCGTGACGACCTCACCTGCGCGCAGCAGGACCGCGCCCGCCTCCCCGTCGGGGAGACAGCTGACGTTGGCGCAGAAGTGCATGCCGTAGACGAAGTAGACGTACAGGTGCCCCGGTGGCCCGAACATCACCGCGTTGCGCGGGGTGCGACCGCGGAAGCTGTGCGACGCCGGGTCGTCGGCGCCGCGGTACGCCTCGACCTCGACGAGGCGCACCGCGATCGGGCCCTCGGGCGTGTCGGCCTCTACCGTGCAGCCGAGCAGCCGGACGGCCGCGCCGAGCACGTCCCGGGACAGCTCGGCGCGGTCGAGAAGGGTCATCAGCTCCGCTGCGCGAGCGCCAGCCGCACGCAGACCGCGACACCCTCCATCGCCCGCTCCACCTCGTCGAGCACCGGGAACGTCGGGGCCAGCCGGATGATCGCGTCCTGCGGGTCCTTGCCGTGTGGGTGCGTGGCGCCCGCCGGGGTGAGCGCGATCCCCGCCGCCTTGGCCAGCCGCACCACCTCCGACGCGCAGCCGTCGGGCACCCGCAGGGTGACGAAGTAGCCGCCCTCCGGCGTGGACCATGAGACGCCCGGGGTGTCGGCGAAGTTCCCGGTGAGGATGCGCTCGAGCGCGGCGAACTTCGGCCCGATGATCTCTCGGTGCCTGCGCATGTGCGCGGTCACGCCCGCGGTGTCGCGCAGGAACATCGCGTGACGCAGATGGTTGATCTTGTCCGGCCCGATGGTGCGCTTGCTCGTGACACCCAGCCACCACGCGAGGTTGGCGGGCGACGCGCCGAAGAACGCCACTCCCGCGCCCGCCAGGGTGATCTTGGACGTCGAGCCGAACACGAACGCGCGGTCGGCGTTGCCCGCCTCGGTGGCGAGGGCAAGGAGGTCGGCGATCGGCGCGGGCTCGTCGACGAGCGTGTGCACGGCGTACGCGTTGTCCCACATGATCCGGAAGTCCGGCGCCGCCGTCGGCATAGTGGCGAGGCGGCGGACCGTCTCGTCGGAGTACACCGCACCCGTCGGGTTGGAGTACTTCGGGACGCACCAGATGCCCTTGACCGCCGGGTCCGCCGCGACCAGCCGCTCGACCTCGTCCATGTCGGGGCCGTCGTCGGTGAGGGCCACCGGCGTGAGCTCGATGCCGAGGCGCTCGCACACCCCGAAGTGGCGGTCGTAGCCCGGGACGGGGGCGAGGAACACCACCCGCTCCTCCTCGACCCACCGGCGCGGCGACCCGGGCATCGCGTTGAGCAGCGCGTTGACGAGCGTGTCGTGCATCAGCTCCAGGCTGCCGTTGCCGAACGCGACGAGCTGCTCGATCGGCACCTGCAGCACCGGCGCGAAGATCTCCCGAAGCTCCTTGAGGCCCTGAAGGCCCTGGTAGTTGCGGGTGTCGGTGCCGTCGGCGGCCTTGTAGCGGTCGCCGGGGAGGTGCAGGAGCTCCGCGGCGAGATCCAGCTGCGCGGCCGACGGCTTGCCCCGGGTGAGGTCGAGCTTCATGCCCTGGGCGACGAGGGCGTCGTAGGCGGCTCTGGCCTGTTCGAGGTCGGGGCGGGCCAGGTCGGCGGGCGAGGTCATGCCGAGTGCTCCTCGACCGGTGCCGCAGCCGGGACGGGTGCCGTGACGCTGGTCGGCGAGATCATGCGGTGCTCCTCGACCGGTGCCGCAGCTGGGACGGGTGCCGTGATGTTGGCCGGCGAGATCATGGGTCCTCCTAGACAAGTGCGGCGCGGGCGGCAGCGGCCGCGGCGCGCAGCCCGGTGAGCTGTTCGGCGACGCGGACGGCCGCGGTGCCACCCCGGGCGTCCCGCGAGGCTATCGAGCCCGCCACGGTGAGCACGTCGCGCACCCCGGGCCGCAGGGCGGGGTGCACGGCGGCCAGCTCGGCGTCGGTGAGCGCATCGAGCCCCACCCCGCGCGCCTCGGCGGCCCGCACGCATCCACCGGCCGCCTCGTGCGCGTCGCGGAACGGCACCCCCTGGCGCACCAGCCACTCCGCGATGTCAGTGGCCAAGCTGAACCCGGCGGGCGCGAGCGCGGCGAGCCGCTCGGTGTGGAACGTCAGCGTGCCGATCATCCCCGCGACCGCCGGGAGCAGCAGCTCCAGCTGCTCGACCGAGTCGAACAGCGGCTCCTTGTCCTCCTGCAGATCGCGGTTGTAGGCCAGCGGCAGGCCCTTGAGGGTGGCCAGTAGCCCGGACAGGTTGCCGATCAGCCTGCCCGCCTTCCCGCGGGCCAGTTCCGCGACGTCCGGGTTCTTCTTCTGCGGCATGATCGAACTGCCGGTGGAGTACGCGTCATCGAGCGTGACGTAACCGAATTCGGCCGTGGACCAGACGATGACCTCCTCGGCCACCCGTGACAGGTCCACCGCGATCATCGCGCAGACGAACGCGGCCTCGGCGGCGAAGTCGCGCGCCGCCGTGCCGTCGATCGAGTTCGCCGCGCTCGTCGCAAAGCCCAGCTCGTGCGCGACGGCCTCCGGGTCCAGGCCCAGCGACGAGCCCGCCAGCGCCCCCGACCCGTAGGGCGAGACGGCGGTGCGCCGGTCCCAGTCGGCGAGCCGGTCGACGTCGCGCAACAGCGCGTGCGCGTGCGCGGCCAGCTGGTGGGCCAGGAGCACCGGCTGGGCGTGCTGCAGGTGGGTGCGGCCGGGCATCGGCGCGTCGGGATGGGCGTCGGCCTGCGCGACGAGCGCGTCGACGACGTCCAGCACGCCCAACCCGACCCGACGGGCCGCGTCGCGCAGCCACATCCGGAACAGGGTGGCGACCTGGTCGTTGCGCGAACGCCCGGCCCGCAGCTTGCCGCCCAACTCCGGGCCCGCGCGCTCGATCAGCCCCCGCTCCAGCGCCGTGTGCACGTCCTCGTCCTCCGGCGCGGGGGTGAACGCCCCGGACTCGACGTCGGCGGCCAGCTTGGCCAGCGCGTCGAGCATGCCGACCAGCTCGGCGTCGGTGAGCAGGCCTGCACCGTGCAGGACGCGCGCGTGCGCCATCGAGCCGCGGATGTCGTAGGGCGCGAGCCGCCAGTCGAACTGCGTGGACTTCGACAGGGCGGCCAGCGCGTCGGCCGGGCCGGACGCGAACCGGCCACCCCACAAGCGGGAGTCCACCATCAGTCGGTGCCCGCTTCCAGGGCGGCGTCGTCGAGGGACCTCTCCGAATCGCGCTCACCGGCACCGTCGATCGCCGCGATCCGGTCGAAGCCGCCCGAGGGCAGCTCACCGAAGAGCGTGCCGTGCTCGACGAGCACCGTCCCCTGATCGTGCGGCTGCCCGGCGTAGGCCTCCAGCTTGGCGCGGGAGTCCGCGATGTCGAGGTTGCGCATGGTGAGCTGGCCGATCCGGTCGGTAGGCCCGAACGCGGCGTTCTCGACCCGCTCCATGGAGAGCCTGTCGGGGTGGTAGGAGAAGCCGGACCCCTCGGTGTCGAGGATCGTGTAGTCGTCACCGCGGCGCAGGCGCAGGGTGACGGTGCCGGTCACGAGCGAGGCGATCCAGCGCTGGACCGACTCGCGCACCATCAGCGCCTGCGGGTCGAGCCAGCGCCCCTCGTAGAGCAGCCTGCCGAGCTTGCGGCCCTCGTTGTGGTAGTTGGCCACGGTGTCCTCGTTGTGGATCGCGTTGACCAGCCGCTCGTAGGCGGCGAAGAGCAGCGCCATCCCGGGCGCCTCGTAGATGCCGCGCGACTTCGCCTCGATGATCCGGTTCTCGATCTGGTCGGACATGCCAAGGCCGTGGCGTCCGCCGATGGCGTTGGCTTCCAGGACGAGGGCGACCTTGTCGGCGAACCGCTTCCCGTTGATCGCCACGGGGTACCCGGCCTCGAAGGTGACCGCGACCTCCTCGGTCTCGATCGCGACCGACGGGTCCCAGAACTTCACGCCCATGATCGGCTCGATGGTCTCAAGGGAAACGTCGAGGTGCTCCAGGGTCTTGGCCTCGTGGGTCGCACCCCAGATGTTGGCGTCGGTGGAGTACGCCTTCTCGGCCGCGTCCCGGTAGGGCAGCCCGTGGGCGGTGAGCCACGTGCTCATCTCGTGGCGGCCGCCCAGCTCCTGGACGAAGTCGGCGTCGAGCCACGGCTTGTAGATGCGCAGCTCGGGGTTGGCCAGCAGGCCGTAGCGGTAGAACCGCTCGATGTCGTTGCCCTTGAAGGTCGAGCCGTCGCCCCAGATGTTCACGTCGTCGGCATGCATGGCCCGCACCAGCAACGTCCCGGTGACGGCGCGGCCCAGCGGCGTGGTGTTGAAGTACGTCCGGCCCCCGGACCGGATGTGGAAGGCGCCGCACGCCAGCGCCGCCAGGCCCTCCTCGACCAGCTGCGGCTTGATGTCGACCGCGCGGGCGATCTCGGCGCCGTACTGCTTCGCGCGTGCGGGGACGCCGGAGATGTCCGCCTCGTCGTACTGGCCGAGGTCGGCGGTGTAGGTGCACGGGATCCCGCCCTTGTCGCGCATCCACGCGACCGCCACGGAGGTGTCGAGGCCCCCGGAGAACGCGATGCCGATGCGCTCGCCCTTCGGGAGGGAGGTCAGGACCTTGCTCACGAGTTGGTGCTCCTCATCAGGATTGCGCGGGGTCAGAGTTCGCGCAGCAGCGCGACGAGTTGGGCTCCGGTGCCGGGCTCACGGGCCACCACCAGGAGGGTGTCGTCGCCTGCGATGGTGCCGACGACGTCGTGCAGTGCGGCGCGGTCCAGGGCGCTGGCCAGGTAGTGCGCGGCCCCGGGCGGGGTCCGCAGTACGGCCAGGTTCCCACTCGCGTCCGCGGAGACGAGCAGGTCCCCCAGCAACCGCGCGAGGCGAGCGGTGCCGCCCTCCACGCCGCGGACCGGGCTGCCGTCGTCGGGGATGACGTAGGCGCCGCGGACCTTGATCGCACCCAGCTCGTCCAGGTCACGCGACACGGTGGCCTGTGTGGTCTCGATGCCCTCCGCGACCAGCAGGCCGAGCAGCTCGGCCTGGCTGTGCACCGCGCGATCGCGGACCAGCTCGACGATGCGGGCGTGACGGCCCGCCCGGTTCAGTGCCGGAGCAGCCACGTCAGGACGGCCTTCTGTGCGTGCAGCCGGTTTTCGGCCTCGTCCCAGACCGCGCTGTCGGGCGCGTCGAGGATTTCGTCGGTGATCTCGTCGCCGCGGTGGGCAGGCAGGCAGTGCAGCGCGATCGCGCCGGGCGCCGCGCGCGCCATGAGGGCGGCGTTGACCTGCAGTGGTCGGAACGGCGCCGCCCGGTCGAGGCCGTCGCGCTCCTGGCCCATCGAGACCCACGTGTCGGTGACGACGACGTCCGCGCCGTCCACGGCGGCCTGCGGATCGGCCACCAGCTCGGCGTCGCCGCCGGTCTCGGCGGCGACGGCCTTGGCGTCGCGCAGCACCTCGGGATCGGGTTGGAAGCCCGCCGGGGCGCAGATCCGCACCGACAGGCCCGCCGTGGTGCCGCCGAGCAGCAGGGAGTGGGCCATGTTGTTGGCTCCGTCGCCCAGGTAGACCAGCGTGCGCCCGGCGGTGCGGCCGAAGCGCTCGCGGATCGTCTGCAGGTCGGCGAGCACCTGACAGGGGTGGAACTGGTCGGTGAGGGCGTTGACCACCGGCACCGAGGCGGCCGCGGCCATCTCGGCGATGCGCGACTGGTCGCCGGTGCGCCAGACGATCGCGTCGACGTAGCGGGACAGCACGCGCGCGGTGTCGGCGATGGTCTCGCCGCGGCCGAGCTGGCTGGCCCGCCCGTCGATGATCAACGGAGTGCCGCCGAGCTGGGCGATGCCGACCTCGAACGACACCCGGGTGCGGGTGCTGGCCTTGTCGAACAGCACCGCGACCGCCTTCGGGCCCGCCATCGGCTTGTGCGCGAACGGCTCGGCCTTCATCGCGGTGGCCAGCTCCAGCACCTCGGCCTGCTCGGCAGGCGTGAGGTCGTCGTCGCGCAGAAGATGGCGTATCACCGCGTCCGCTCCTGGGCGGGAGACGGGTCCGACAACCGGGCGGCGTCCAGGATGCCGGGCAGCGCGATGAGGAACTCCTCCGCCTGCGCCTCGGTGAGCACCAGCGGTGGGGCGAGGCGGACGCGGTCCGGCACGGCGTTGTTGACGAGGAACCCGGCGGCCCGGGCCTGGGCGGCGACGGCGGCCGACACCGGCCGGGCGAGCAGGATGCCGATCAGCAGCCCGGCGCCGTCGACACCGCGGACCAGCGGGTGGCCCAGCTGCTCGACGGCGGTGGCGATGCCCTTGCCGACGAGCGCGGTGTGCTCCAGCAGCCCATCGGCGGCGATCGTGTCGAGCACGGCCAGCGCCGCGGCGGCGCACACCGGGTTGCCGCCGAACGTGGTGCCGTGGTGACCGGGCTCCAGCAGGTCGGCCGCCGCGCCGAGGCCGATGCAGGCCCCGATGGGCAGGCCGCCGCCGAGGCCCTTGGCCAGCGTGACGACGTCCGGCACGACGCCGACGCCCTGGTGGGCGAACCAGGCGCCGGTGCGCCCGATACCGGTCTGCACCTCGTCGAGCACGAGCAGCGCCCCGCGCTCCGCGGTGATCTCCCGCGCCGCCGCGAGGTAGCCCGCAGGCGGGGTGACGGCGCCCGCCTCTCCCATGATCGGTTCGAGGAAGACCGCGGCGGTGTCGGCGTCGACGGCGGCAGCCAAGGCCGCGACGTCGCCGTAGGGCACGTGCGACACGCCGGGCGTGAGCGGCTCGAACGGTGTCTTCTTGCTCTGCTGGCCGGTGAGCGCGAGCGCGCCCATCGTGCGGCCGTGGAACGCATCCTCCGCGGCGATGATCTTCGGACGCCCGGTGCGGCGGGCCATCTTGAACGCGGTCTCGTTGGCCTCGGCGCCGGAGTTGCAGAACAGCACCCGCCCCGGCGTGCCGAGCAGCTCCAGCAGGCGCTCGGCCAGCGCCAACGGCGGCTCGGTGATGTAGAGGTTGGACACATGGCCCAGCGTGGCGATCTGCCTGCTGACGGCTTCGACCACCGCCGGGTGCGCGTGGCCGAGCGCGTTGACCGCGATGCCGCCGAGCAGGTCGAGATACCGGCGGCCGTCCTCGTCCCACACCTCGGCGCCCATGCCGCGCACGAGCGCGAGCGGCGGGGTGCCGTAGTTGTTCATCATCGCGGCCTGCCACCGCGCGCTGAGACCCGTCATCACGGCACCACCATCGTTCCGACGCCTTCGGAGGTGAACACTTCCAGGAGCACCGAGTGCGACACCCGCCCATCGATCACGTGGGCCCGCGGCACCCCGCCGCGGACCGCGCGAAGGCAGGCTTCCATCTTCGGCGCCATGCCGCTGGCCAGGGCAGGCAGCAACGGCTCCAGCTCGGCCGCGGTGAGCTCGCTGATCACCGACTCGCGGTCGGGCCAGTTCGCGAACAGGCCCTCGACGTCGGTGAGCACGACGAGCTTCGCGGCGCCCAGCGCGGCGGCGAGCGCCGCGGCCGCGCTGTCGGCGTTGATGTTGTAGACGGTGCCCTCGATGTCCGGGGCGACGCCCGCGACCACCGGGATGCGCCCGGCGCGCACGATGTCGCGCACGGCGTCCGGGTTGACCAGGGTGACGTCGCCGACCAGGCCGATGTCGACGGTCTCGCCGCCGACCAGCGCCGTGCGCTTCTCCGCCGTGAACAGCCCCGCGTCCTCGCCGGAGAGGCCGACCGCGTAGGGCCCATGCTGGTTGATCAACCCGACCAGTTCCCGCCCGACCTGGCCCACGAGCACCATGCGCACGATGTCGATCGTCTCCGGGGTGGTGACCCGCAGGCCGCCGCGGAACTCGGCCGGGAGGCCGAGCCGGTCGAGCATCGCCGTGATCTGCGGCCCGCCGCCGTGCACGACGACCGGCAGGATGCCCGCGAGCCGCAGGAACACCATGTCCTGCGCGAACGCGGCCTTCAGGCGATCGTCGACCATCGCGTTGCCGCCGTACTTCACGACGACGATCTGGCCGTGAAAGCGCTGCAACCACGGGAGGGCCTCGGCGAGCACGGCCGCCTTCTCACCCGCCCTGGCGAGCTTCTCGTCAAGAGGAGTAGGCACTGTTCTCCTCGACGTAGGCGTGCGAGAGGTCGGTGGTGAGGATCTCCGCGGCGCCGTCGCCCAACCCGAGCTCGATCTCGACGGTGACGTCCACGCCGGACAGGTCGGCGGCGTGCCGATCGCCCGCGGCCACCCCGTCGCGACACATCGCCACGCCGTTGATCGCGATGCCGAGCCGCTGTGGATCGACCTCGCCGGGTGCGCGACCCACGGCCATCGCGATGCGCCCCCAGTTGGGGTCGGCGCCGAAGAAGGCGGTCTTGCAGAGGTTGTCCTGGGCCACGGTGCGCGCGACGGCCAGCGCGTCGGCCTCGGTGCGGGCGCCGCGCACGGCGATCGTGACGTGCTTGGTGACGCCCTCGGCGTCGGCCTGCAGCTGCAGGCACAGGTCCGTGCACGTGGAGCGGACGGCCGCCGCGAGCTCCGCGACGCTCGGGGTGGCCCCGGAGGCGCCGGACGCGAGCAGCAGCACGGTGTCGTTGGTGGAGGTGCCGCCGTCGACGTCGAGCCGGTCGAACGTGGCCGCGACGGCCGCGCGCAGGGCCGCATCGCAGGTGGCGGCGTCGGCGACCGCGTCGGTGGTGAGCACGACCAGCATCGTGGCCATCGCAGGCGCGAGCATGCCCGCGCCCTTGGCGAAGCCGCCGACCGAGAAGCCCGCTGCGGGGACGAGGGCCTGTTTGGCGTGGGTGTCGGTGGTGAGCACGGCCGTGGCGGCGGCGGTGGCCGCCTCGGGCGTGGCGGCGAGCTCGGCGGCGGCCTTCTCGACCCCGGCGAGCAGGGTGGCGCGGGGCAGCTGCTCGCCGATGATGCCCGTGGAGCACGCCGCGACCTCGATCGCGCCGCACCCCACCATCTCGGCGGCCTTCTCGGCGGTGGCGTGGGTGGTCTGGAAGCCCTCCGGCCCGGTGCACGCGTTGGCGCCGCCGGAGTTGAGCACGACGGCGCGCAGCGTGCCTCCGGTGAGCACCTGCCGCGACCACAGCACGGGCGCGGCCTGCACCTGGTTGGTGGTGAACATCCCGGCGGCGGCGCGGCCGGGCCCGTCGTTGACGACGAGCGCCAGATCGAGCCGCCCGCCGTCCTTGATGCCCGCCGCGATACCCGCGGCGCGAAAACCCTTCGGGCCCGTGACGCTCATGGCGCGACTCCCGCGGTGGACAAGCCCAGACCTTCGGGGAGGCCGAGGGCGAGGTTCATGCACTGGACGGCGCCGCCCGCGGTGCCCTTGGTGAGGTTGTCGATCGCGGCGACCGCGACCAGGCGGCCCGCATCCGCATCCACCGTGACCTGCAGGTGCACGGAGTTGGCCCCCAGCGTGGCGGCCGTGCTCGGCCAGACGCCCTCGGGCAGCAGGTGCACGAACGGCTCGTCGGCGTAGGCCTTCGCGTAGGCCTCCACCACCTCCGCCGCGGAGCCCGACGTGGGCGCCGAGCACGTGGCGAGGATGCCGCGCGGCAGCGGCGCCAGGACCGGGGTGAAGCTCACGGCCACCGTTCTACCCGCGACCACCGACAGGTTCTGGACGATCTCGGGCGTGTGCCGGTGGACCCCGCCCACTCCGTACGCCGCGAGAGCGCCCATCACCTCGGCGCCCAGCAGGTGCGGCTTGAGCGACTTGCCCGCCCCGGACGTGCCGCTGACCGCTGTGACGACGACCTCGGGCGCGGCCAGCCCCGCGGCGAACGCCGGGAACAAGGCGAGGCTCGCGGCCGTCGGGTAGCAGCCCGGGACGGCCACCCGTCGCGCGCCGCGCAGGGCATCGCGGGCGCCTGGCAGCTCGGGCAGCCCGTACGGCCAGGCGCCCGCGTGCGTGCCCCCGTACCAGCGGGTCCAGGCCGTCGGGTCGGACAGGCGGTGGTCGGCGCCGCAGTCGATCACGACGACGTCGTCACCGAGTGCCGCGGCCAGCGCCGCGGAGTGGCCGTGCGGAAGCGCGAGGAAGACGACGTCGTGGCCCGCGAGCGTCTCCGGGTCGGTCTCGGCCAGCACCCGGTCCGCCAGGGGCAGGAGGTGCGGCTGGTGCTCCCGCAGGAGCGTGCCCGCGCTGCCGCCCGCCGTCAGCGCGCCGATCTCCGCCTCCGGATGCCCGAGCAGGAGCCGCAGCAGCTCTCCCCCGGCGTACCCGCTGGCTCCGGCCACCGCGATCCGCACCATGCGCATGACTATGCACGATCGCGTAACTCAATGCAAACGACGTCGACCGAACGGAGCGTTGCCCCCCGGCCGCCGACAGGGGACCGTGATCACCGGAGGCTCGACATGAGCGAAGAGACCGCCGAGACGCCGCCGCTGCGCCGGGCGGTGCATCAGGCGCTCACCGTGTGGCGCAGGCTGCCGTTCACGACGACCGTGGTCGTGGCCATGCTGGTCGCGGGTCTGCTGAGCGGTGCACTGTGGCACGCGGCGGCGGACGCACCCTGGTACCCCTACGTCGGCTACGGCCTGCCATCGCTCGGCGCAGGCCACTGGTGGACGCCGCTCACCGGCGCGTTCATCGCGCTCAAGCCCTGGTACTACGCGCCGATGGTGATCAGCTTCGCCCTGCTCGTCGGCTGGGCGGAGAACTGGATGGGAACCCGGCTCGCGGCCGCGGTGACCGTGGTCGGCCATCTCTTCGCGGTGCTCGGGACAGCCCTGTTCCTCGCGGCTGTCCAGGGCCCCGGCTGGGCGTGGTCGGTACAGACGGCGCAGCGGCTCGACGTCGGGTTCTCCGCGGGCGCCGTGGCCGCGGGCGCCGTCGCGTCGGCCATGCTCCGACCACCGTGGCGGCTGCGGGTGCGACTCGCGCTCGGCATCTACGTGCTGGTCGCGGCCGTCTACGTGGGCTCGCCCGCCGACCTGGAGCGGTTCCTCGCCGTCGCCGCGGGCCTCGCGCTGGGACCACGGCTGACCCGCGGGATCCGGCCCACGCCGGTCAGCCGTCCGAGCCGTCGGGAATGGCGGCTGATCGCGGTCGCGGGGCTGCTGACGGTCGCGCTGGTCCGGACCGTCACCTACTTCCTGCCCGACAACGGCCCGCTCGGCCCCACGCTCGGCGACAACGAGAGCCTCATCGACCTCGGCGGCACGCTGGTCGTCACGCTGCTCCTGGTAGGCGGGCTGCGTCACGGCAAGCGGCTGGCCTGGTGGTTCGCCGTCGTCATTGCGGGCGCCAACGTGCTCGTCGGGATCATCGCAGCCGTGTTCGGCGTGCTCTCCGCCACCCTCGGCGGCGTGTTCGAGCTCGACGACGGCATCCCGCGCTTCGCCGCCGACGAGCTGCTGTGGACGGCGCTCTTCGTCGTGCTCGTCGTGGGCCGCCGGGCGTTCCGGGTGCCGACGCGGCGCCGGGTGCGCAGCAGCACCGCGACCACCGCGATCGACCAGCCGACCGCGGTCACGATGCTGCAGGAGCACGGCGGCGGCACGCTGTCGTGGATGACGACGTGGCCGGAGAACAGCTATTTCCGCCACGGCGACTCGTTCGTGGCCTACCAGCGCCACGCGGGGGTCGCGATCGGCCTCGGCGACGCGGTGGGACCCGCCGCGGACCGCGCCGAGGTCGTGCGGGCGTTCGCCGCCATGTGCGAGCGCAACAGCTGGGTGCCCTGCCTGTTCTCGGCGACCGAGACGACCGCGAGCGCGACCGGGGCGATGGGCTGGCAGCGCGTCCAGGTGGCCGAGGACACCCTCGTCGACCTCCCGGGCCTGCAGTTCCGGGGCAAGTCCTGGCAGGACGTGCGCTCCGCGCTCAACAAGGCGGGCAAGCAGGGCATCACGTTCCGCATGGTCACGCTGGCCGAGGAGCGATGGTCGCTGGTGGCGCAGGTGCGCGCCATCTCCGAGGAGTGGGTGGGCGACAAGGCGCTGCCGGAGATGGGCTTCACGCTGGGTGGCGTCGACGAGGCACTTGACCCGCACGTGCGCGTCGGGCTCGCGGAGGACGCCGCCGGACAGGTGCAGGGCGTCACCTCCTGGCTGCCGGTGTACGGCGGCGACGGCCGGATCGATGGCTGGACGCTGGACGTGATGCGCCGCCGCCACGACGGGTTCCGGCCCGTCGTGGAGTTCCTCATCGCGTCGAGCTGTCTCACGTTCCAGTCCGAGGGCGCGCAGTTCCTCTCACTGTCCGGCGCGCCGCTGGCCCGCGCGAGCGACAACGAGGGCACCGCCGCCCTGGACCGCCTGCTGGACACGTTGGGCGAGGCGCTGGAGCCGATGTACGGGTTCCGGTCGCTGCACGCGTTCAAGACCAAGTTCGCGCCCCGCTACGAGCCGATGTACCTGCTCTTCCGCGACGAGGCCGACCTGCCGCGGATCGGGCTCGCGCTCACCCGGGCCTACCTCCCCGACGCCCGGCTGCGCGAGCTCGTCCGCATGGGCACGGGGCAACTAGCGCGGGTCAGCCGCGGAGCCGCGCCCCGTGGCGCTGGGCCGCCACGGCGACGGCGGCGTCGCGGGCCGCGTTGGCCTCCTCGCTGGTGAGCGTGCGGTCCGGGGCGCGGAAGCGCAGCGTGTAGGCCAGCGACCGGTTGCCCGTGCCCACCTGTTCGCCGGTGTAGACGTCGAACAGGCGCACGTCCTCCAACAGGTCACCGCCGCCGTCGAGCAGCGCGTCCGTCAGCGCGCCCGCAGGCACGGACGCGGCGGCCACCAGCGCGACGTCCACGGCCACCGGCGGGTACGGCGACACCCGCGGCACCGGGCGGTCGTCGACGAGCGGCAGCAGGTCGAGGTCCAGCTCCATGGCGCACGTGCGCGGCGGCAGCCCGAGCGCGTCGATCACCTTCGGGTGCAGCTCGCCCGCGAAGCCGACCGGGAAGTCGCCCACCCGCAGCATGGCGCACCGGCCCGGGTGCCACGGTGCGTTGTCGCCCGCGGTGACCCGCAGCTCGACGCCCGCGGCCCGGCCGACGAGCCGCGCGGCCTCTACGGCGTCGGCCCAGCCCACCTGCCGTCCGCTTCCCCACCAGCCCCGCGGCTCCCGGTCTCCGGCCAGCACGACCCCGACGTGCAGGGGCTGGGCGGGTAGCGCGGCGTCGATCTGCGCGATCTCGGCGTCCGACGGGCGCCGGTCGACCCCCGGCTCCGGCAGCGCGAGCTGCTCGCGGTGTGGCAGCACGACCTGGCCCACCGTGTAGAGCGCGAGATCTCCGGCCCCGCGGGACCGGTTGCGCACGAGCGTGTCGAGCAGGCCCGGCAGCAGGGTGGTGGCCAGTTCGGCGCGGTCGGCGTCGAGCGGGTTGCGGACGGGCACGGTGTGGCGGCGGGGGTCGTCGGCGGCCAGCCCGAAGGCGTCCCACGTCGCCGGTCCGACGAACGGGAACGGCAGCACCTCGACGTAGCCCGCCTCGGCCAGGGCCACCGACACCGCGCGGCGCCGCCGTTGCCCCGCGGTGAGGCCCCGGCCTGCGGGCGCGGTGGGCAGCTCCGAGGGGATCGCCGCGTAGCCCTCCAGCCGCAGCACCTCCTCGACGAGGTCGGCGGGCTGCTCCAGGTCGGGCCGCCACGACGGCGGCGTCGCGACGACCTGGCCGCGCCCGTCCGCACCGGCGCCGAGCTCGACCGCGCATCCCACCTGGCCGAGGCGGCGCGCGGTGGCCCCCGGCGGGTAGGCGACGCCCGCCACCCGGTCGGGCAGGTCCAGCGCCATCCGCACCGGCACGGGCGAGGGCGCGGCACCGACGTCGGTGCGGCCTGCGGCGATCGTGCCGCCGCCGTGCTCGACCAGCAGGGTGGCGACCCGCTCGGCGGCGATGGGCGGCAGCTGCGGGTCGACCGTGCGCTCGAACCGCCGCGACGCCTCGCTGGGCAGCTTGTGGCGCCGGGCGCAGCGCGCGACCGTCGCCGGGTCGAAGTGGGCCGCCTCGATGACGACGTCGATCGGCTCGCTGCCGGGCCGGATCTCGGTCGACGCCCCGCCCATCACGCCTGCGAGCCCGATCGGGCCGGAGTCGTCGGTGATGAGCAGGTCGTCGGGATCCAGGCGGCGCTCGACGTCGTCGAGGGTGGTGAGGGTCTCGCCCGTCTGCGCCCGCCGCACCACGATCGGGCCGGACAGCCGCGCCGCGTCGTAGGCGTGCAGCGGCTGGCCCAGCTCCAGCATCACGTAGTTCGTGACGTCCACGATCAGCGAGATCGGCCGCATGCCCGCCCCGAGCAGGCGGCGCTGCATCCACCACGGCGACGCCGCCGTCGGGTCGACGCCGTTCACGCGGCGGGCGACGAAGCGGCGGCAGCCGTCGTCGGCGAGGGTGACCGGCCACCCGTCGCCGTCGGCGGTGGGCACGACGACCCGGCTCGCGGGATCGACGTAGTCGACGTCGGTGGCGGTCGCGATCTCCCGCGCCAGCCCGCGCACGGAGAACGCGTAGCCCCGGTCCGGCGTGATGTTGAGCTCGATCACCGGGTCGTGGGCGCCGACCAACGGCAGCGCGTCGTCGCCCGGCTCGGCGGTGTGCGGGGGCAGCACGAGGATGCCCGCGTGGTCGGAGCCGATGCCGAGCTCGCGGACCGAGGCGATCATGCCGTCGGACACGTGTCCGTAGGTCTGGCGCGCGGAGATCGTGAACCCGCCCGGCAAGACCGTGCCCGGGAGCGTGACGACCACCAGGTCGCCGACGGCGAAGTTCGTGGCCCCGCAGATCACGCCGCGCGGGGCGCCCTCCCCGACATCGACCTGGCACCAGCGAATCGGCTTCTTGAGCCCGGCGAGCTCCTCGATCTCCAGCACGCGGCCGACCTTCACCGAGCCGGTGATCTCCGGCGCCGGATGGATCTCCTCGATCTCGAAGCCGACGCGCACGAAGGCCTCGCCCGTCGCCTCCGCCGAGGGGAGGTCGGCGACGTGCTCGGACAGCCAGGACTGCAAGACCCGCATTCCCTCATCCCCTCCAAGGCCGTACTCGCGACCGAGCCGGGCGTCGCACTGCGATGCGCACCGGTCCCGCAATCTTTGCTAGATGCCGAAGGCCCGGCTGAACCGGACGTCGCCCTCGACCATGTCGCGCATGTCGGGGATGCCGTTGCGGAACTGCAGGGTGCGCTCGATGCCCATGCCGAACGCGAAACCGGAATGGACTTCCGGGTCGATGCCGCAGGCGCGCAGGACGTTCGGGTTGACCATGCCGCAGCCGCCCCACTCGACCCAGCCCGCGCCCCCCTTCTTCTCCGGGAACCACACGTCCACCTCGGCGGACGGCTCGGTGAAGGGGAAGTACGACGGGCGCAGCCGGGTGCGGGACTCCGCCCCGAACATGGCGCGGGCGAACGCGTCGAGCGTGCCCTTGAGGTGCGCCATCGTGACGCCGACGTCCACGGCGAGGCCCTCGACCTGGTGGAAGACCGGGGTGTGGGTGGCGTCCAGCGCGTCGGTGCGGAACGTGCGGCCGGGGCACACGACGTAGACGGGCAGCTCGCGCTCCAGCAGCGCCCGCACCTGGACCGGCGAGGTGTGGGTGCGCAGGACGAGCTTCTCGTCCTCCTTCTCACCCAGGTAGAACGTGTCCTGCATGGTCCGGGCGGGATGGTCCTTCTTGAAGTTCAACGCGTCGAAGTTCAGCCACGCCGACTCGACCTCGGGGCCTTCCGCGACCTCCCAGCCCATCCCCACGAACACGTCGGCGATGCGCTCGGCGAGCTGGGTGAGCGGGTGGCGGGCGCCCCGCGGGTTGCGGTCCCACGGCAGCGTGACGTCGACCGTCTCCGCGACGAGCACACGCTCGTCGCGCTCCTTGAGCAACGCGGTGTGCCGTGCGTCGAACGCCTCCTGGGCCTCCTGACGCGCGGCGTTCACCCGCTTGCCTGCCTCGGCACGGTCCGGCCCCGGCAGCGACCCGAGCTCACGGCGCGCGAGCAGCAGCGGAGCGCGGTCGCCGAGGTGGGCGGGCTTGGCGGCGGCCAGCGCGGCGAGGTCGGCCGCGCCCGCGAACGCCTCCCGGGCCGCGGCGACCGCGGCGGTCAACGCGTCGGGGTCCAAGAGGTTCATGACGTCCGTCACCGTGTCTCCAGGCGACCAAGCAAGGGGCCCCGTGCCTGGTGCTTCGTCTCACTCATCGGATCGTGATCGTAGGGCGCGTGCTCCGACGCTCGCGTACAGGCATACCGCCGCGGCCGTGGCCAGGTTGAGGCTCTCGGCCCGGCCGTGGATCGGCACCCGGACGCGGTGGTCGGCCCGCTCCGCCACGGTCGCCGGAACGCCGTGCGCCTCGCCACCGAATATCCAGGCCACGGGACCGGCGAGCAGCGGCGCGACGGCGGGGTCGTGCAGGTCGAGCTCGCCGCGCGCGTCGGCGACGAGCGTCGTGAGCCCGGCCGCGCGGCACGCGTCGAGGACGGCTGCCACGTCCCGCTCCCGGGCGATCGGGAGGTGGAACACCGAGCCGGTCGACGCCCGCACCGCCTTGCCGTTGTGCGGGTCGACCGCGTCCCCCGCGAGCACGACGGCGTCGGCGCCCGCCGCGTCGGCGACCCGCACGACCGTGCCCGCGTTGCCGGGGTCGGCCACCGCGACGCACACGGCGACGAGCCGCGGGGTGCCGTCGAGCGCGCGCTCGCAGCGGCACGTCGAGCAGGTCGCAGACGGCGAAGATGCCCTGTGGCGTGACGGTGTCGGAGAGGCTCGCCGCGGCCCGCTCGGTGATCCGGACGAGCGGCCGGTCGAGCAGGTCGGGGTGCCGCGCCGCGGCGGCGTCGGTGACGAACAGCTCGCGCACCCGCGCGTGCCGCAGTGCCTCCCGGACGGCCTGTGTGCCCTCGACGAGAAACCGCCCCGCCCGGTCACGGCCTGCGCGGCGCAGCAGCTTGCGGGCTGCGACGACGCGCGCGGCGCGTTCCGTGCGGGGCGGTTCGACCTGGGGCTCGCTCGGTGCGGTCAGGCTGCCGAGCCCTTCGCGGGCTGGGCGGGCAGGTTCGCCTTGGCCACCTCGACGAGCGCGGCGAACGCGGCCTCGTCGGTGACGGCGATGTCGGCGAGGACCTTGCGGTCGACCTCGACGCCCGCCACCTTGAGGCCCTGGACGAAGCGGTTGTAGGTCATGCCGTTGGCGCGGGCGGCGGCGTTGATGCGCGTGATCCACAGCTGCCGGAAATCACCCTTGCGGGCACGCCGGTCGCGGTAGGCGTAGTTGAGCGAGTGGAGCACCTGCTCCTTCGCCTTGCGGTACAGCCGCGACCGCTGGCCGCGGTAGCCGCTGGCCAGCTCAAGGGTGGTGCGCCGCTTCTTGTGGGCGTTGACCGCGCGCTTGACGCGTGCCATGGGAATCAGTCCTTAGATCGAGGGGAAGGGAGAGCCGGGCTTACTTGCCGATGAGCTTCTTGACGCGCTTGGCGTCGGCCTTGCTGATCGGCACGACGCGCGCGAGGTCGCGCGTCTCCTTGCTCGACTTCACCTCGAGGCGGTGCCGCAGGCCGGCCTGCTGGCGCATGAGCTTGCCGCCACCGGTGACCTTGACCCGCTTGGACATCCCGGAGTGCGTCTTGTTCTTGGGCATAACTGTTCCTTCGCTGGCGGCACCCCGTGGGGACGGGGTGCCGGTGGGCAGTGCGGCGTTCTTCTCAGGCGGGCGGCGCGGGCTCGGGGGTGCGAGCCGAGGCCTGCCGCTTGGCCTGGGGCTTCTTCGTGGGTGCGATCACCATCGTCATGTTGCGACCGTCCTGCTTGGGCGTCGCCTCGACCACGCCCACGTCGCTCACGTCCTCGGCGAGCCGCTGCAGCAGCCGGAACCCCAGCTCGGGGCGCGACTGCTCGCGGCCACGGAACATGATCGTGACCTTGACCTTGTTGCCGCCTTCGAGGAAGCGCCGGACGTGCCCGCGCTTGGTCTCGTAGTCGTGCGTGTCGATCTTCGGCCGGAGCTTCTGCTCCTTGATGGTGGTGAGCTGCTGGTTTCGGCGGGACTCCCGGGCCTTCTGCGCGCTCTCGTACTTGAACTTGCCGTAGTCCATGAGCTTGCAGACGGGCGGCCGGGCCTGGGCCGCGACCTCGACGAGGTCGAGCTCAGCCTCCTGGGCGAGCCGCAGGGCGTCCTCGATACGCACGATGCCGACCTGCTCCCCGTTCGGCCCGACCAGGCGGACCTCCGGAACGCGGATGCGGTCGTTGATGCGTGTCTCAGTGGTGATGGGGTCTCCTCGTTTCGACGTCGTCTGGCGCGACGGAGCGGAGACCCGAAACGGTCTTGAGCCGACGAGCCGTCGGCTCGTCGGCGAGACCAGACCCGGACACCGACGGTGACACGGGTGGGAGCGGGGCTCCACTTGAGCGCCCTGACGCGCGGTTCAACGCGCGACGGGGTGGTCGCATTCCGCAGGGTAGCAGGCGCCCGGATACGCGGACACCTCAGTAGGGTCCGACGCGGCGAGTCGCGCATTTCGCCACGGCGTGTGCCCGTTTTCAGCACGCCGAATTCCGCTTTTCGGCACGGCGACGCCCCGTTTCGCCACCGGGACCGGGGCCGCCACCAAGCGCCGCGACGCCGTCGACGCGGGTTTCACCGACGTCGACATCCTCGACGTCGCGAGCGACTTCATCCGCTGCTACCGGCTTCGCTGACAGTGGCCGTCAGCTGGCCGCCTTCCGCCGCCGCGCCGCGGGCGCGACCTGGAGTTCGACGACGTGGCGCAGGAACTCCCCCGTGTAGCTGTCGGGGTGGGCGGCGACCTGCTCCGGAGTGCCGGTGGCGACGACGGTGCCTCCGCCCGAGCCACCCTCCGGACCCATGTCGATGATCCAGTCGGACGTCTTGATGACGTCGAGGTTGTGCTCGATGACGATCACCGTGTTGCCCTTGTCGACCAAGCCGTTGATCACCAGCAGCAGCTTGCGGATGTCTTCGAAGTGCAGCCCGGTGGTGGGCTCGTCCAGGATGTAGACCGTGCGGCCGTTGGACCGCTTCTGCAGCTCCGACGCGAGCTTGACGCGCTGCGCCTCACCGCCCGAGAGCGTGGGGGCGGGCTGGCCGAGCCGGACGTAACCCAGACCGACGTCGACGAGCGTGCGCAGGTAGCGGGCGATCGAGGAGATCGGGGCGAAGAACTCGGCCGCCTCCTCGATGGGCATGTCGAGAACCTCGGCGACGGTCTTGCCCTTGTAGTGGACCTCCAGGGTCTCCCGGTTGTAGCGGGCGCCCTTGCAGACCTCACACGGCACGTAGACATCCGGGAGGAAGTTCATCTCGATCTTGATCGTGCCGTCGCCGGAGCACGCCTCGCAGCGGCCGCCCTTGACGTTGAACGAGAAGCGGCCCGGCTGGTAGCCGCGGACCTTCGCCTCGGTGGTGGCCGCGAACAGCTTGCGGATCTGGTCCCACACGCCGGTGTAGGTGGCCGGGTTGGACCGCGGGGTGCGCCCGATCGGCGACTGGTCGACGCGGACGAGCTTGTCGAGCTCGTCGATCCCGGTGATGCGGGTATGCCGCCCGGGCACCTGCCGGGCGCCGTTGAGCTTGTTGGCGAGCACCGTGGCGAGGATGTCGTTGACCAGCGTGGACTTGCCAGAGCCGGACACCCCTGTGACGGCCACCAGGCAGCCGAGCGGGATGTCGACGTCGATGCCGCGCAGGTTGTGCTCGCGCGCACCGACGATCTTCAGCTGCCGCCTCCGGTCGATCGGCCTGCGGATGTCGGGCACCGGGATCGAACGCCGCCCGGACAGGTAGGCGCCGGTGAGCGACTCCGGGTGCGTCTCCAGCCCTTCAACGGTGCCGCTGTGCACGATGTGGCCGCCGTGCTCGCCCGCGCCGGGACCGATGTCGACTGTCCAGTCGGCCGAGCGGATTGTGTCCTCGTCGTGCTCGACGACGATCAGCGTGTTGCCCAGGTCGCGCAGCCGGACCAAGGTCTGGATGAGCCTGCGGTTGTCGCGCTGGTGCAGCCCGATGGACGGCTCGTCGAGCACGTAGAGCACCCCGACCAGGCCGGAGCCGATCTGGGTGGCCAGCCGGATGCGCTGCGCCTCACCCCCGGAGAGCGACCCGGCCGCGCGTGACAGCGACAGGTAGTGCAGCCCCACGTCGAGCAGGAACCCCAGCCGGGCCTGCACCTCCTTGAGGATCGCGCCCGCGATCATCGTCTGGCGGGCGTCGAGCTCCATGCCCGCGAGGAACTCCGAGCACTCGGCCACGGACATCGCCGACACCTCGGCGATCGACCGCTCGCCCTGATCGCGGTGCAGGAGGGTGACCGCGAGGACCTCCGGCTTGAGCCGCGCGCCCTTGCAGACCGGGCACGGCACGTCGCGCATGTAGCCCTCGTAGCGCTCGCGCTGCGCATCGGACTCGGTTTGGTCGAGCCGCCGATCCAGGAACGGGATGACGCCCTCGTAGTTGGCGTAGTAGGAGCGCTCGCGGCCGTAGCGGTTGCGGTAGCGGACGTGGACCTGGTCGTCGCTGCCGTGGAGCACGGCCTTCTGCGCATCCGACGGCAGCCGCCGCCACGGGGTGGACATGCGGAAGCCCATGGCGTTGGCGAGGCCCTCCAGCAGGCGGCCGAAGTACTCCGCCGAGTGCCCGACGGCCCACGGGGCGATAGCGCCCTCGGCCAGGCTCAACTCGACATCGGGCACCACCAGCTCCGGATCGACCTCCTTCTTGATGCCCAGCCCCGCACATTCCGGGCAGGCGCCGTAGGGCGAGTTGAAGGAGAACGTGCGCGGCTCGAGATCGTCGAGCGTGAGCGGATGGCCGTTGGGGCAGGCCATGCGCTCGGAGAACCGGCGCTCCCGGTGATGGTGGTCATCGGGCAGGTCCACGAACTCGAGCACGACCAGCCCATCGGCGAGCCGCAGCGCGGTTTCCACGGAGTCGGTGAGCCGCTGCTTCGCGCTCGCCTTCACCGTGAGCCGGTCGACGACCACGGCGATGTCGTGCTTTTCCTGCTTCTTGAGCTTCGGCGGGTTGGTGAGCGGGTGGACCGTGCCGTCGACGAGCACGCGCGAGTAGCCCTGCCCCTGCAGGTTCGCGAACAGGTCGACGAACTCCCCCTTGCGGGTGCGCACGATGGGCGCGAGCACCTGGAACCGCGAACCCTCCTCCATCGCCAGCACCTGGTCGACGATCTGCTGCGGCGTCTGCCTCTCGATCACGTGCCCGCACACCGGGCAGTGCGGCACACCCGCGCGGGCGTAGAGGAGGCGCAGGTAGTCGTACACCTCGGTGATCGTGCCGACGGTGGAGCGCGGGTTGCGGTTGGTGGACTTCTGGTCGATCGAGACCGCCGGGGACAGGCCCTCGATGAAGTCGACATCCGGCTTGTCCATCTGGCCGAGGAACTGCCGCGCGTACGCCGACAGCGACTCGACGTACCGCCGCTGGCCTTCCGCGAAGATCGTGTCGAACGCGAGGCTGGACTTGCCCGAGCCGGAAAGGCCGGTGAAGACGACGAGGCTGTCCCGCGGGATGTCGAGATCGACGCCGCGCAGGTTGTGCTCGCGCGCGCCGCGAACGATCAGACGATCCGCCACCGGATGCCCTCCTCCAGGCGTCGGGGAACCCGCACATCCATGCTAGGCGCGACCACCGACAAAACCGGCGGGCGGGGAATGCGCCGATTCCAGCATCGCACGGACGTTCGAGGATCACCCGGCGGGGGTCGGCGCCTGCCCGCAGGAGGGTGACACTGCTGCAACTGAACAGCAGGAGTGTCACCCTGCTGCTACCAGGGCGGGCGCGCCTTATGTCCGGCCGGTCACCGCCGGGTGGTCGCGCCACGCGGGCATCGTCGCCATGAAGGCGAGCGTCGCCGCCTCGGCCTCGGCGCGCGACTGCTCGGGATGGCGCCGCTCCTGCCAGCCCACCATCCGCGCGAACCGCTCGTCGAACGGCTGGAGGTTGCCGTCGGCGTCGGTGCAGTGAACGCAGTAGCGGCCGGACTCGATGGGCATGGAGCAGCTCTCGCAGGCGATGTTCACGGTGGGTCCTCTCGGTTGTGGGTGACCGCGGGTGGGGCGGCGGCCGGCAGCGCCGACGCTCCGGCGAGCAGCCCGGCGCGGGCCTCGGCGGGCACTCGGCCCAGCGCGGCCGTGAGCGCGTCGACAGCCAGCACCTCGCCGTCGCGGCGCAGCACCTCCTGACCCGCGCCGGTGAGCCAGATGAGCGTTCGGCGCCGGTCGTCCGGATCCCGCTCGCGCTCGAGCAGGCCCTTGCGCGCCAGCCCGTCGACGATCTCGCTGACCACCGACTGGGCCCGGCCGAGGTGGGCGGCGGCCTCGCCGACGGTCAGCGGGCCCGTCACCGCCAGGTGCGTGAGCACCGCACGGGACGCGCCGGGCAGGTCGCTGCGTGGTCCGTCGCGCCGGTGGTAGGTGAGGTAGATCGCCCGGAACAGCGCGGCGAAGCGCTCGGCCTGCTCCCGCACGTCCGACCTGTCCTCCGGCACGGCTTCACCCTCCCGACCGGGGAATCCATCGTCAATCCCGATGGATCAAACGTTGGGCTGGCCCGCCACACCCAGGTCGAACAGGACGGCGTTGACCAGCGCACCGCCCGCGTCCTGCACCTTGCGCAAGTAGACGTCTTGCAGCGGCCCCTGCTCGTCGAACTTCCACCGGCCGCGCGGGCTGTCGTAGTTGGCGCCCTTGCCCATCTGGTCGGAGAGCGTGTCGCCGTCGAGCAGCTTCACGTCGTCGCCGAGCGCCTGCGACAGCACGCGCCCGGTGTCGTATCCGTGCACCGAGAAGCAGCTCGGCGCGACCTGGTAGGCGGCCTTGTAGGCGGCGACGAAGGCGGTGTTGGCGGGGGTGGCGAGCTGGTCGGAGTAGTGCAGCGTGGACTGGACGCCCGCCGCGGCCTGCCCCTCCTGGACGAGCACGCTGCCCTCGGTGAGCGGGCCCGAGCCGTAGAGCGGGATCGTGGCGGCCAGCCCGGCCTGCGCGTACTGCTTGATGAAGGCGACAGCGTCGGCCGGGGCCAGCGCGCAGTAGATCGCCTTCGGCCGCGCCGCCTTGATCAGCGTGATCGTGCGCTGGGGCGCCGCGCCGGGCGCGAGTCGCGCGGTGCCCGCGACCCGGCCGCCGCCCGACTCGAAGGCCACCTGGAAGCCCGCGACCGTCGCGGTGCCCTGGTCGTCGGATGGCGCCACGATGTAGACGCCAGCACGGGCGTCGGACTGGGCCAGCTGCGTGCCCAGCGGCGCCGCCAGCTGCGGGTCGCTGTAGGACGTGCGCCAGACATAGGCGGTGCGCGCCTTCTTGGTGACGTCCGCGGCGCCCGCGCCCGCGACGAGCAGGAGCTTCTTGGCCGTGACCATGAGCGGGATGACGGCGAGGGCGGCGGCGTTGTCGACGAGCCCGACCACGACGTCGACCTTGTCGGTCTGCAGCAACTTCTGGACGGCCGCCGTGGCGGCCTGCGGCGTGGTGCCCTCATCGGCGGGGACGACGTCGGCGACGTACTGGCCGAGCATGCCCTGGTGCTGCTGCAGCCAGAGGTCCCAGCCGCGCTTGAGGTCCGTGCCGAACGCGACGTTCGGCCCGGACTGCGGAAAGACCACGCCGATCTTGGCGTGCGGCGGGGGCGTGGGCGGGGCGAGGGCGGGCACCGCGGCCTCTCCGCACGCGGCGAGCGCGGAACCTGCGGCGAGCAGGCCCAGCATCCGCCGCCGGGAGATCGTCGGTCGGTCGGACACGGGGACACACTCCTGCTCGGTACTGCGCCATGGCGCCGTCGGATCGCACGGAGCGTTCCGGGACCGGTGCGACCCTGTCAATTGGATCAGCGGCAACCGTCGCCCTCCGGTCTAGTGTGACGGCGTGGACGTACTCGACACCTACAGCGGGCACACCGATCCCGGCGGCCCGGCCACTCGCCGCGAGCTCGACGCGCTCAGCATCACGAAGGTGTCCGTCGGACCGATGGACAACAACGCCTACCTCCTGGTCTGCCGAGCGACGAACGAAGCACTGCTCATCGATGCGGCCAACGAGCCGGAGCGCCTCGCCGATCTCGTCGGATCGGGTGACCAGCGCCCCGAGTTGCGACACATCGTCACCACCCACCGGCACTGGGACCACTGGCAGGCGCTCGGCGCGGTCGTGGGCATGTTCCAGACGCGCCAGATCGCCCATCCCCTCGACGCGCCCGAGCTGCCGGTGCCGACCGACGTGCTGGTCGAGCACGGCGACACCGTGCGCTTCGGCGAGATCGAGCTGGAAGTCGTGCACCTGCGCGGGCACACCCCCGGATCCGTGGCGCTGGTCTACCGCGACGCGGCGGGCCCGCACATCTTCACGGGCGATTCGCTCTTCCCCGGCGGCCCCGGGAAGACCGAAGGGCCACCCGAGTTCACCTCGTTGATCAACGATCTGGAGGAGCGGGTGTTCGGCCCTCTCCCGGATGAGACGTGGGTCTACCCCGGCCACGGGGACGACACCACACTCGGCAAGGAGCGCCCGTCGCTGCCGGAGTGGCGCGCCCGCGGCTGGTAGCAGGCCGCCAAGTCCGGGTCGTCCGCACCGGAGTCGCCGTGCCCGCACAGGCGTCTGGACGCGTGTGCCGACACGGCGATGCATGTGCGAGCCGCGGCGGATGTCGCGCAGCGGGCGCCGTCAAGCCGCGCCTGGCGCCCGCAGGCTCGTCACGGCGAGCTCCCGCGTGGGGTGCAGCGCCCGCAGGCGCTTCTTGTCCTTCTTGCCGACGCTGGTCTTGGGCACCTCGGCCACGAATGCCCCGTTCTCCGGAAGCCGCCAGCTGACGAACCGCGGCGCAGGAACTCCCGCAGCTCGGCGGCGGACGCAGCACGACGCAGGCCTGCGGCCGTTCGTCCAGCGCGCGTTGGGCACAACAGCGAGGTCGGCCCAGGACCACGCGTTGATGCCGACCACGGTGAAGAGCTATCTCCAGAGCGCGATGCACAAGCTCGGCACGCGCAACCGCGTCGAGACCGTCCGCGCCGCCCTTCGGATGGGGCTCGTCCCGTAACCCCGGCCCGGCCCAGCGGCGCGGCCGGCGTGGCGAGGAGCCGGTCGCGGCGAGCGAGGACGTGTCGCGGCGACCAGGACCGTGACGTCCACGTCGGACGTTGGCGGAAGCAGCGCGGTACCGGCGAGGGCGCTGCCCCGGGGGCGGTGGCCGAGCCGGTGAGGAAGGTCGGGTCGGGAGCAGCGTGGCGGGCCACCCACGCCGTGGCGACCTCCTGCGCCTCGCTGACGGTCCTATGCCTGGTCACGGCGTTGTCGCGAGTGCTGCGCGCTCCGATGTGGAGCCTTAGAGTGGTGTTGCCCGGCCGGAGGCGGCGTGGCAACCAGCGCGTTTCCCGGGAGAGTCCGATGAAGATCGCCACCCTGGTGCGCGCGGGGGTGCGTGGTCTGGTGGCGTTGGCGTCCGTCAGCGCGCTCGTGGCCACGGGAGTGGCCTGGACCGTGCAACAGCGGGTGACCACGACGATCGTCACCAGCGATGCGGTGGCCCCGCATCCGGTCCTGATCGGACAGGCGTTCACCGCGCTGCTCGTCGGCCTCGACGCGCGCACCGACGCCAACGGCAACCCGCTCCCGCCCGCCTTGCTCGACGCCCTCCACGCGGGCCCGGACGAAGGGCAACTGCATACCGACACGATGATCCTGCTGCATGTCCCCGCCCTACCCAGCGAGCCCGCGGTGGCGATCTCCATCCCGCGCGACTCGTACGTGGCCCTGGCCGACGGGAGCGGCAAGCACAAAATCAACTCTGCGTACAACCGCGGCCTCAGCGCCGCCGAACAGCAGCTGACCGCGCAGGGCATCTCGGGGCCGGAGCTGGATCGGCGCGGACGCGAGGCGGGCCGGGCCGCGCTCATCGCCACCGTCGAGTCGCTCACCGGCACCCAGATCGACCATTACGCCGAGATCAATCTCGCGGGATTCGTGGAGCTGACCGACGCCCTCGGCGGGGTGCCGGTGTGCCTGAACAAGCCGGTGAACGACACCTACTCCGGGCTCGACCTGCCCGCGGGCTATCAGACCGTGAGCGGGCCTACGGCGCTCGCGTTCGTGCGCCAGCGGCATGGCCTGGAAGGCGGCGATCTGGACCGGATCGCCCGCCAACAGGCGTTCATCGCGGGCCTCGCGCAACGGCTGCAGAGCGAAGGCGCGCTCACCAACCCGACCACTCTCCAGCAACTGCTGGGGGT
Organism: uncultured Actinomycetota bacterium; assembly: GCA_963739465.1. Classification (GTDB taxonomy): domain Bacteria; phylum Actinomycetota; class Actinomycetes; order Mycobacteriales; family Pseudonocardiaceae; genus Pseudonocardia. The sequence continues at coordinate 480,810 of CAVUAS010000032.1, read as the reverse complement.
GGTGACCCGCCATGTCGTGATCGACAAGGGCTGGGACCTGCAGCAGGCCGCGTCCCAGGTGGGCCGCCTCGCGGGCAGCGACCTCAGCTTCCACACCATCCCGACCGGCCGCCCGGACCTGGAGACGCCGGTGGACGGTGTGGCCGTGCAGGTGGACCCGGCGGCGGTGCGCACCTTCGTGAGCGAGCAGTTCAGCGCGACCATGCCGGTGAGCAGCCCCACGACGGCACCGACCGCGCCGACTGCCCCGGCCACCGCGACCTCCTCTTCCGCGCCCGCGCCGACCCCAACCCGCGTGATCACTGCGGGCGGGGTGCCCTGCGTCAACTGAAAGCGGCACTGACGGCCGCAGATCCTGGCGTAGCGGCAGACTCCCAGACGTGACCGACAGTTTTCCGCGTCGCCAGGCCCGCACCCGCCGCTTCACGCTCGGAGCGCCACGCGGCTTGACGCTCTCCCCGGACGGCGACCGGGTCGTCTTCCTGCGCAGCCGCGGCGGCACCGATCCCGTCACCTGTCTGTGGACACTCGACCTCGCCACCGGCGCGGAACGCCTGGTCGCCGACCCGCTCGTCCTCGACACGACTCTCGACACCACCGACGAGAACCTCCCGCCCGAAGAACGGGCCCGTCGCGAGCGCTCCCGGGAGCAGGCGGGCGGCATCGTCGGGTACGCCACGGACCGGCAGGTGACGACGGCGGCGTTCGCGCTCTCCGGGCGCCTGTACGTCGTGGACCTCCTACCCGGCTCCGACGGCACCGCCCGATCGATCGAAACGCCCGGCGGGATCATCGACCCGCGCCCCGACCCGCACGGGCGGCACGTCGCCTACGTCAGCGGACGGGCGCTGCACGTGCACGACCTCGCTGCCGGAACGACCCGCACCCTCGCCGCACCGGACGGGCCGCAGGTCGGCTACGGGCTCGCCGACTTCATCGCGGCCGAGGAGATGGAGCGGATGCGCGGCTACTGGTGGTCGCCCGCGGGTGACGCGCTGGTCGTCGCCCGCGTCGACGACACGCCGGTGCAGCGCTGGCACATCGCCGACCCCGCGCACCCCGAGCGCGAGCCCACCGTCGTCGCCTACCCGGCCGCGGGCACACCGAACGCGCAGGTCAGCGCCGAGATCATCACCTTGGACGGGCAGCGGACCCCGATCCGGTGGTCCGCTGAGTACTTGGCCGACGTCGTCTGGGACGACCACGGGCTGTTCGTCGTCGTCCAACCCCGCGATCAGACGGCGCTGCGCGTGCTGCGCGTCGACCCGGCCACCGGCGCGACCGCCCTCGATCACGAGCGCACCGACCCGGCCTGGGTCGACATCGTGCCCGGGGTGCCCGCGCACACGACCGCGGGCGCCTTGGTGACGATCGCCGACGCCGACGGGGCGCGCAGGCTTGTCGTCGACGGCGTGTCGGTGACGCCGCCGTCGCTGCAGGTGCGCGGCGTGCTGGACGTCGAAGGGGACACCGTCCTGTTCCGGGCAAGCGAGGCCCCGGAGTCGGTCGGGCTGTGGACGTGGGGTCCCGACGGGCTGGTCGCCCGCACACCCGGGGACGGGGTGCACGCGGGCAGGCTGCGCGGCGGCACGCTCGCGGTCGCTCGCCAGGATCTCGCCGTCGACGGGACGGTCACGACCGTCCACCGCGGCGGGTCCGTCACGACGATCGCGTCGCACGCGGAGCCGCCCGGCCTGGTCCCGCGGGTCACCCTGCTCCGCGCGGGCACCCGGCGCCTGCCGACCGCGCTGCTGCTGCCGTCCTGGCATCGGCCCGGCACGCGCCTGCCCGTGCTGATGGACCCCTACGGCGGGCCGCACGCCCAGCGCGTCGTCGCCGCCCGAGGTGCCCACCTCACCAGCCAGTGGTTCGCCGAGCAGGGGTTCGCCGTGGTCGTCGTCGACGGACGCGGCACGCCGGGGCTCGGCCCGGAGTTCGAGCGCGCCGTACACGGCGACCTCGCCGCGCCCGTGCTGGAGGACCAGGTCGACGCGCTGCACGCGGTGGCCGCCGAGCATCCCGATCTCGACCTGTCACGCGTCGGCATCCGCGGGTGGTCGTTCGGGGGGTATCTCGCAGCGTTGGCCGTGCTGCGCCGTCCGGATGTGTTCCGCGCCGCGGTCGCGGGCGCGCCCGTCACCGAGTGGGCGCTCTACGACACCCACTACACGGAGCGCTACCTCGGCCGCCCCGACACTGATCCGGAGGCGTACGCACTCAGCTCGCTGACGGCCGACGCCGAGAAGCTGGAGCGCCCGCTGCTGCTCGTGCACGGCCTCGCCGACGACAACGTCGTGGTCGCGCACACGTTGCGGCTCTCGTCCGCGCTGCTCGCGGCGGGGCGGCCACACAGCGTGCTGCCGCTGTCGGGCGTCACGCACATGACGCCGCAGGAGGTCGTCGCCGAGAACCTCCTGCTGTTGCAGGTGCGGTTCCTAGCCGACGCGCTCGGCTGACTCAGACCGCGTCGGGGATGTGGTCGGGTGGGCCGCAGGGCGTGTCCCCGCGCCGCTTGCCTGCCTGCCACTCCCCCACCGCGACGGCGAGCGCCACCACGATCGACACGATGGCCGCGGCGAGGGTGACCGCTGCCGCCTGCGGGAAGTTCCGTCCGTTCCCGGCGAGCAGCGCATAGAAGACGCCCGGCAGGGCCGCGGTGCCGACCGCGGCACCGATGCGCTGACCGGTCTGGAGGGCGCCCCCCGCCGAGCCCGCCATGGTCACCGGGACACAGTGCAGGGTCAACGTCGTGTTGGGGGCGATCACCCATCCGCCGCCGATGCCCGCGATGAGCAGCGTCGGCGCCATCCACCAACCCACGTCCGTCGCGGGTGCCACCCGCACGATCGCCGCGGTGGCCGACAGGCCCAGCACCACGAGCGCGAGGCCGCTGACCGTCAGCCGCCGCCCCCAGCGCGGGACGAGGCGACCGCCGACGACCGCCGACGCCGCGGCGCCGAGCGCGAACGGTGTGACGGCCAGTCCCGACTGCAGCGGCGTGTAGTCCAGACCCCCCTGCAGAAACAGCGCGAACACCAGCCAGATCCCGCTGAAGCCGATGAAGTAGACCGTGCCGAGGAGCGCACCGGAGGCGTAGCCGGGTGTGTCGGTGAGCAGCCGGACGTCCAGCAGCGGTGGCCGTCCGCCCGCCACGACGCGCCGCTCCCAGCGGACGAAGACGACGAGCACCGCCGCGCCCACCGGGAAGAGCCACCACAGCCGGGCCAGGCCACCGGCCTCGGCCAGCACCAGCGGGAGCATCAGCGCCAGCACGCCGCTGCCGAGCAGGGCCACGCCCGCCAGGTCCGCGTGCTGACGGGGTCCCGGGTCGATCCGCGGAATCAACCGTGCGGCGAGCACGAGGGCGACGACACCGATCGGCACGTTGACGTAGAAGATCCACCGCCAGCCGTCGGGCTCGCCCGCCACCGCGATGATCGCCCCGCCGACGATCGGGCCCACCGCCGTCGAGAGCCCGACCGTCGATCCGAAAAAGCCGAACGCCCGGCCCCGCTCGGAGTCCCGGAACAGCTGCTGGATCAGCGCCGAGTTCTGGGGCGCCAGCGCGCCCGCGGCGATCCCCTGCGCCAGCCGGGCCGCGACGAGCACGGCGGTCGTCGGCGCCGCTCCTGCCCCCGCGCTGCACAGCACGAACGCGGCCAACGCCGCCAGGAACATCCGGCGCCGCCCGATCGCGTCCCCGAGACGGCCCGCCGGAACGAGCGCCAGTCCGAACGTCAGCGCGTACCCGGAGACCACCCACTGCACCGCGGACGGGCTGGTGCCGAGGCCCCGCTGGATGGACGGGAGCGCCACGGCGACGATGCTCACGTCGAGCAGGCTCATGAACCCGGCGACGAGCGTGACAGAGAGCGCCTTCCACCGTCGCGGATCGGGCTCGTAGCCGCTTGCGGGATCGGCGGCGGTGGCGGCGTCGGTCACAGAACCCTTGTCTACCCCGCACCCGCGCTTCTGGCAGGGTGAATGCTCCGACGACGCCCCGACGACTCCGAGGAGAGCCCGTGGCCCTGAAGCGACCCGACGTCGACCCCGTCGACGGACCGCCCCCGACCGAGCTCGTCGTGGAAGACCTCACGGTCGGCGACGGCGCGCAGGCGAGCGCGGGCGACACCGTCGACGTGCACTACGTCGGCGTCGCCCATTCATCCGGCGAGGAGTTCGACTCGTCGTGGAAGCGCAGCGCGCCGTTCCGGTTCCCGCTCGGCGCAGGACGGGTCATCGCCGGGTGGGACCAGGGCGTCGCCGGGATGAAGGTCGGCGGACGGCGGCGGCTGGTGATCCCGCCGCATCTGGGCTACGGCGACCGCGGCGCGGGCGGCGTGATCCGCCCCGGCGAGACGTTGATCTTCGTCGTGGACCTGCTGGGGGTCTCCTGAAGCTGCTGCTGATCTCCGACACGCATGTGCCGGTGCGGGCGCGGGATCTGCCCGCACCGGTGTGGGCGGCGGTGGAGGCGGCCGACGTCGTCGTGCATGCGGGCGACTGGGTGTCGGTCGACCTTCTGGACGCACTGACCGACCGGGCCACGCGGCTCGTCGGCGTCTGGGGCAACAACGACGGCCCTGAGCTGCGGGAACGGCTGCCCGAGGTCGCACACGTCCAGCTCGACGGGCTCCGGTTCGCGGTCGTGCACGAGACCGGCCCGGCCGCGGGCCGCGAACGCCGGTGCGCCGCGGCCTACCCGGACGTCGACGTGCTGGTGTTCGGGCACAGCCACATCCCCTGGGACACGACCGCGGAGGACGGGCTGCGGCTGATCAACCCCGGATCGCCGACCGACCGACGGCGGCAGCCCACGCACACCTGGATGACGGCCGAGGTGCTCGACGGCCGACTGGTCGGGCCGACGTTGCATCATCTCGAGCGCTGACGCCCAGGAACGGCTGGAATGATGGCGGCATGGTGCTGGAGATCGCCGACTTCCGGGTCAAGGCCGGATCAGAGGACGCGTTCGCCGCGGCCGTGCGGGAGGGCCTGGCGCACGTCGCGGCGACGCCGGGGTTCCTCGGCGCCCGCCTGACCCGCGGGATCGAGTCGCCCACCCGGTTCGTGCTGCTCATCGAGTGGGAGTCGGTCGAGGCGCACACGGTGGGGTTCCGCGAATCCGACCGGTTTCCCCGGTGGCGCGCGCTCGTCGGGCCCTATTTTGACGGCGACCCGTACGTCGAGCACGCCGCCGACGTGCTGAGAAGCTCCTGAGGCGCACGGGCCGGACCGCCGTGGCCCTCGCCTACCGTCGATCTGTGGTCCCGCGGTCGCTGCTCGCCTGCGCGGTCGCCGTGCTCGCCCTGCTCGCGACGGCCACCCCGGCGGCCGCGGCCGACCCGGTGCGCGTGGAGGAGCAGCGGCTCGACGGGGCGGGCGTCACGTTGAACACCTCGCTGTACCTCCCCGCCACGACCCCGGCCCCCGCGGTGCTCGTCGCACACGGGTTCGGGGGCACCAAGGCGTCGGTCGACGCCGACGCCCGGGACCTGGCCGGGCGGGGCTTCGTCGTCCTCACCTGGACCGCCCGCGGCTTCGGGGCGAGCGGCGGCCAGATCGCGCTCGACGCCCCCGACGCGGAGGTCGCCGACGCCCGCAAGCTCGTCGACTGGCTCGCCCGGCGCCCCGAGGTCCAGCAGGACGGCCCGGGTGATCCGCGCGTGGGCGTCACCGGCGGGTCTTACGGCGGCGCGCTCTCGCTGATGCTCGCGGGTTACGACCGACGCATCGACGCGATCGCCCCCGTGATCACCTGGAACGACCTCGCCCAGGCGCTCTTCCCCAACGCCGCGGCGGCGAGCGCACCCCCGGCCGACACCCCCGCCCGCGGCGCCTTCGCCCCGGACGGGGTGTTCAAGCGCGGCTGGGCGGGCATCTTCTTCGCTTCCGGCCGCACCGCACAGCCCCCGCCGGGCACCGTGCTGACCTGCGGCCGGTTCATCCCCGTCGTCTGCGCCGCCTACACCCAGGCCGCGACGACCGGACGGATCTCCCCCGCCACCGCCGCGCTGCTGGCCCGCTCCTCCCCCGCGTCGATCACCGACCGGATCGCCGCACCCACCCTGCTCGTCCAGGGCGAGCAGGACACGCTCTTCGGCCTGGACCAGGCCGACGCCAACGCGCGCCAGATCGCCGCGCACGGCACGCCGGTCAAGGTCACCTGGTACGCGGGCGGGCACGACGGCGGAGCCCCCGACCAGGCGGTGCGCGACCAGATCGGCGCCTGGTTCGACCACTGGCTCGCGGGCCGAGAGACCGCGCCCGACCTGACGTTCTCCTACGCCGTGCAATCCGGCGTCCGGGCCGGGCCGAACACGCCGACGAGCCGCACGGTGGTCGCGCCGACCTACCCGGGCCTCACGGGCGGTCCGACGCCACGGCAGGACCTCCCGCTGACCGGCGATCCGCAGGTCATCCTCACGCCCGCGGGGGCCAGCCCGGCGGCGATCACGTCGCTGCCCGGCCTCGGCGGGGCGCTCGGCGCGGTCGCGGGCAGGCTCACGGCGATCTCGGGTGCGGTGCCGGGCCAGGTCGCGCAGTTCCCCACCGCACCGGTCACGACGCCGCTGACGGTGGCGGGTGCGCCACGGGTGCAGCTCACGGTGTCGCGGGTGCCGGCCCAGCCCGCCCCCGCCGAGGCGGTGCTGTTCGTCGGCACGTCCGAGGTCGCCCAGGACGGCACCCGCACGCTGCTGGGCAGCTCCGTGGCGCCGCTGCGGGTGGCGGTGCCCGCGGACGGGTCGCCCACCACGGTCACGGTCACGCTGCCGGGGGTGGTCGCGCCCGTCGAGGCGGGCCACACCCTCGCCGTGACGGTCGCGACCACCGACCAGGGCTACGCGGGCGACACGGACCCGGCCGTGTGGCGGGTCGGCGTGACGGGCGGGTTGACCGTGCCGGTCGTGGCGGGTGAGGCGCGCACGGCGAACACCGTGCCGCCGGTGCCCGCGATCGGCATCGGCGTGATCCTGCTGGGCGCGCTGGTGGCGGGGCTGGTCGCGCGCCTGCGCCGCCGTCCCGCGACGGGTCCGCCCGACCCCCACGCGCCACCGCTGACCGTCACCGACCTCGCCAAGACCTACAAGGGCGGGTTCAGCGCGGTCAAAGGCGTGTCGTTCACCGTGGAGCGGGGCATGGTGCTGGGTCTGCTCGGGCCGAACGGGGCGGGCAAGACCACCGTGCTGCGCATGCTCATGGGCCTCATCCGTCCGACCGCGGGCACGATCACGGCCTTCGGCGAGGAGGTGCGGCCGGGCGCGCCGGTGCTGGCGCGGATCGGCGCGTTCGTCGAGGGGCCGGGGTTCCTGCCGCACCTGTCCGGCGCGGAGAACCTGGCGCTGTACTGGTCGGCGACCGGGCGCCCCACCGAGGAGTCGCACGTCGACGAGATGCTGGAGATCGCCGGGCTCGGCGCGTCGATCGACCGTCGGGTCGGCACCTACAGCCACGGAATGCGGCAGCGGCTGGCGATCGCGCAGGCCATGCTCGGACGGCCCGACCTGCTGGTGCTCGACGAGCCGACCAACGGGCTCGACCCACCGCAGATCCACGCCATGCGCGACGTGCTGCGTCGCTACGCCGCCGACGGGCGCACCGTGCTCGTCTCCAGTCACCTGCTGGCCGAGGTCGAGCAGACGTGCTCGCACGTCGTCGTGATGCACCACGGCAAGGTGGTGGCGGCGGGCACCGTCGAGCAGATCATCGCGGGCGGGGGCGCCGCGACGTTCGGCGTCGACGCCCCGGATCGCGCGGCGGCCGTGCTGGGCGAGCTCGCCGGGGTGCGCGCGGTGCGCGTCGACGGCGGCGTTGTACACGCCGAGCTGAACGGCACGCCGCGCGCCGAGGCCGTCCGGGCGCTGGTGGCGGCAGGTGTGGACGTCACGTCCGCGGGGCCGCGACGCCGCCTGGAGGACGCGTTCCTGCAGTTGGTGGGGGAGGATCTGGAGCCGTGACGACGACGTACACGCCGGGCCGCACGCTGCCGGTGCGGGTCGAGCTGGTGCGCCAGCTGCGGCGGCGCCGCACCCAGATCGTGTTCGGCCTGATCGTCGTGCTGCCGGTGATCCTCTGGATCGCGTTCACACTGGCGCCTGCCGGTCCGCCGTCGAACTCGGTGTCGCTGGTGGACCTCGCGAAGGGCAGCGGCGCCAACTTCGCGGTCTTCGCGCTGTTCGCGTCGGCCTCGTTCCTGCTGGTCGTCGTGGTGGCGCTGTTCTTCGGCGACACGGTGGCCGCGGAGGCGTCGTGGTCGAGCCTGCGCTACCTGCTGTCGGCGCCGGTGCCGCGTTCGCGGCTGGTGCGCCAGAAGGCCGTCGTGGCGGCGATCCTCTCGATGGCCGCGATCGTGCTCCTGCCGGTCGTGGCGCTCGTCGTGGGCGCGCTGGCCTACGGCACCGGCGACCTGGTCAGCCCGACCGGCGAGTCGCTCACGTTCCTCCAGGGGGCGGGCCGGGTGCTGCTCGGCGCGGTGTACCTCGCGATCTACCTCAGCTGGACGGCCGCGCTGGCGCTGCTGCTGTCGGTGAGCACGGACGCCCCGCTCGGCGCGGTCGGCGGCGCGGTGCTCGTGTCGATCCTGTCGCAGATCCTCGACCAGATCACCGCGCTGGACACGCTGCGCGACTACCTCCCGACCCATTACGGGACGGCCTGGTCGGGTCTGCTCGCGATCCAGGTCGACTGGGGGAACATGACCCGCGGCATCTTCTCCGCGCTGTGCTACGCGGCGGTGTTCTCCGCGGTCGCGGTCTGGCGGTTCGCCCGGAAGGACATCACGAGCTGATGGCGGTCCAGAAGAAGGAGACCCGCGACGGCGTCGAGCTCACCAGCCTCGACGGCCCGGCCTTCGACGGCGCGGACGCCACGAAACGCGACCTCGTCGACTACCTCGACGCCGTCGCCGACCGGATCATCCCCGAGCTGGAACAGCGGCCGCTGTCGGTGGTGCGCATGCGGCCCGGCCAGCAGCCGTTCATGCAGAAGAACCTGCCCAAGTACGCACCGGACTGGATCGCGCGCACCTCGGTGTGGGCGCACGCGTCGCAGCGCGACGTCGCCTACGCGCTGTGCGACGACCGGCGCACGCTGCTCTGGTTCGCCAACCAGCGCGCCGTCGAGTACCACCCGAGCATGCTCCGGGTCGGCGAGCACCATGCGGCGCGGCTCGTGCTGGATCTCGACCCGCCACCCGGGGCGGACTTCACCGTCGCGGTCGCCGCCGCCCGGCTCGTCCGGGCCGCGCTGGCGGGCGTCGGGCTGGCCGCCGCGGTCAAGACGAGCGGTGCGAAGGGCCTGCACGTGGTCGTGCCGCTCGCGGGCGAGGTGGCGCTCGACGACGCCGCGGCCGCGACGAGGGCGGTCGCCGCCCGGGCCGCGGCGCTCGACCCGGACGTCGCCACCACGGCGTTCATCAAGGAGGACCGGGGCGGCAAGGTGTTCGTCGACCCGACGCGCGCGGGTGGCGCCACACTGGTCGCGGCGTACAGCCCGCGCGCCCGGCCCGGCGCGCCGGTGTCGTTCCCGGTCGCGTGGGACGACCTGGACGCGGTGAAGCCCGCCGATTTCACGGTCCACACCGCCCTCGCCGCCCTGGAGGGCGACCCGTGGCGGGCCGCCCTGCCCGCCCCGCAGGAGCTGCCCGCCGAGCTGGTGACCGAAGGACACACGATCCCCGTGCCGCGGGTGGTGGCGATGCACGAGGGCAAGCGCCGCCGCAGGGCCGCCGCCCGCGCCGCCGAAGAAGGCTGATCAGCCTGGGGCATTCCCCTGCTTGGCCGCGACGATGTCCGCGACGGCCTTCGGGATCGTCGTCTCGAAGTCGAGCAGCTTCGCCCAGTCCGGCGTGATCGTGATGATGGTCATCTGGTCGTAGAGGGCGCGGACGCCCGCCTCCCACTCGGCGAAGTCGCTCTCCGGCACGAGGCGGCGAGAGGCCCTGAGGTAGACGTCCGGCACGCCGTCGACGAGCTCCAACTGCGCGGTGCCGCGCACGAGCAGCATCTTCGGCGGGAACCCGTTGGTGTCGATCGTGATCGCCACGCGCGGGTCCTTGGCGAGCGCCGATACCTTCGCCGAGGTCGGCACCGTGCCGACGACGATGTGCGCGCCGTTCCACAGGAACCCGACCGGGACGACGCGGGGGCCGCCGTCGAGCCCGCTGTAGGCGATGCGGGCCGGTATCGAGGAGGTCAACAGCTCCTGCGCGATCGGTTTGGCCAGTTCGGCCGTCACGTCCTGGGGCGCCATCCGTGTTCCGCGGGTCACGGCGGCCACGGTAGCCGTGAGGGGTGGCGCGTGCTGGGGCACCCGCCACCCCTCACGAGCGCGTCAACGCAGGATGCGGAGGATGTCGTTCGCCGCCTCCATGTGCAGCATGTGGCCCGCTGCCACCCGGTCGCCCACATCCTCGGGCGCGGGCAGGATCCGGTCGGACGCCCCCCACACCACCGTGACCGGCACGCCGACGCCTTCCAGCAGGCCCGGCGTGTCGATCGCCTGCGTGTCCGCCTCGGTGAGCAGCGTGCCGAGGACGGTGGCGAGCGCCTTGTCGACGCCATCGAGCCGCTTGTAGCGCAGCAGGTCGTCGATGAGCTGGCGGGTGACCAGCGACTCATCGGCGAACAGCCGCCCGAGCAGGGGCTTGAGCTCCCGCCGGGACGTCGCGGCGGCGAAGCCGCGCAGGTACTCGGCGTCGGGCTCGCCGCCATATCCTGCCGGGGCGAGCAGCGTCAGCGACGCCACCTTGTCCGGCGCCGCCTTGGCCACGGCCGCGACCACCGCCCCGCCGAGCGAGTGCCCCACCAGGTGCGCCCGCTCGATCCCGACCGCGTCGAGGAACCCGGTGAGGACGGCCACGAGGGTGTCGAGCGACCCGTCGCCGACATCCTTGTCCGACGCCCCGTGCCCGGGAAGGTCGAGCGCGGTCACGGTGCGCTCCTCCGCGAGCGGCTGCTGCACGAACAGCCACGAGTTCTTGTCGCCGCCGAACCCGTGCACCAGCACGACGGGCTCGCCGCCCTCGCCCAGCGTGAGGTAGGAGATCGTTCGGCCGCCGACCTCGACGAGCTGCGGCTGGGGACCCTCGTCCTCCTCCAGCGCGCCGGAGGCGACCGCCGCCTTCGCCTCCTCGACGACGGCGTCGACGTCGGCGTCGCTGACCTCGGTCGGCGCCACCACGGCGAGGACGGCGCCCACCGGCAGGTTGTCCGCAGGCTCGGCGATGATCCGCCGGATCAGCCCGCCGACCGGTGACTCCAGGGTGCCGGCGATCTTGTCGGTCTCGATGTCGACGATGTCGTCGCCCTTGTCGATCGTGTCGCCCTCCGCGACGAACCACTCGACGATCTTGCCGGTCTTCATCGAGAGGCCCCACTTGGGCATGGTCACCCGCTGGATGCGGTCATCGGCCATGATCGCTCCGCAAGCTCCGCTCAATGGACATGATCGCTCCGCAAGCTCCGCTCAATGGACATGATCGCTCCGCAAGCTCCGCTCAATGGACATGATCGCTCCGCAAGCTCCGCTCAGCGGACATAGTCGACCGCCGTCTTGACCGCCCCGGCGATCTTCGCGGCGTCCGGGATGAACAGGTCTTCCAGCGAGTCGGCGAACGGCACAGGGGTGTGCGGCCCGGTGACCATCTGGACCGGCGCCCGCAGCGACCCGAACGCGTCCTGCGCGACCGTGGCGGCGATGTCGGTGGCGAGCGAGCAGCGCGGGTTGGCCTCGTCCACCACGACCAGGCGTCCGGTGTTCTCCACCGACTCCAGGATCGTGTCGGTGTCCAGCGGCGAGACCGTGCGGGGGTCGACGATCTCGCACTCCACGCCCGAGGACGCCAGCTCGTTGGCCGCGTCCAACGCCGTCTGCACCATGCGCCCGATCGCGACGATCGTGACGTCGCCACCTTCGCGCACGATGTTGGCCTCGCCGAACGGGATCGCGTAGCTCTCCTCCGGCACGTCCCCGGCCACGTCGTAGAGCATCTTGTGCTCGGCGAAGATCACCGGGTCGTCGTCGCGGATGGACTGGATGAGCAGGCCTTTGGCGTCGTACGCGTTGGACGGCGCCACCACCTTCAGGCCGGGGATGTGGGTGAACACCGACAGCAGCGACTGGCTGTGCTGGGCCGCCGCCCGCAGACCGGCGCCCCACATCGTGCGCACGACCACGGGCGTGACGGCCTTGCCGCCGAACATGTACCGGAACTTGGCGGCCTGGTTGAAGATCTGGTCGAAGCAGACGCCCATGAAGTCGATGAACATCAGCTCGGCCACGGGCCGCAGGCCGCCGGTCGCGGCGCCGACCGCCGCGCCGATGAAGGCCGACTCCGAGATCGGGGTGTCCAGGACCCGCCCGGGGAACCGGTGGTAGAGCCCCTTGGTGACACCGAGGACGCCGCCCCAGGCGTCTTCCTCGCCCGGCGAGCCCTGGCCGCCCGCGTTGTCCTCGCCCATGACGATGACCGACGGGTCGCGCTCCATCTCCTGGGCCAGCGCCTCGTTGATCGCCTCGCGGTAGGTGATGCTGCGTGCCATAGCCGTTTCTCCGATCAGTACGAGACGTAGACGTCGGTGAGCAGGTCGGCCGCCTGGGGCTTCGGCGCGGCCTTCGCCTCCTCGACGGATCGCTCGATGAGCGCGCCGACCTCGGCGTCCACCTCGTCGAGCTGGGCGTCGGCGAGCTGCCCCGACTCGGTGACCCGGGCCCGGAACCGCTTGAGGCAGTCGAGGTTCGCGCGGGCGTTGGCCACCTCGTCGGCCCGGTAGAGCTGCTGGTCACCCTCGAAATGGCCGAAGTAGCGGGTGAACTTGACCTCGATGAGCGTCGGTCCGCCGCCGTCGCGGGCCCGCGCCACGGCCTCGCCCGCGGCCTCGTGGACGGCGAAGAAGTCGAACCCGTCGACGATCACGCCGGGCATGCCGAACGCGGCCGCCCGGTCGGCGATGTCGTCGGTGGCCACCGACCAGCTCGACGACGTCGCCTCGGCGTAGCCGTTGTTCTCCGCGACGAAGACCGCGGGCAGGTTCCAGACGGTGGCCAGGTTGAGCGATTCGAAGGTTGTGCCCTGGTTGGAGGCGCCGTCGCCGAAGAACGCGACCGCGACGCCGCCGTCACCCTTGTGCTTGGACGCGAGCGCGCGCCCGCAGATCAGCGGCGGCCCGCCACCCACGATGCCGTTGGCGCCGAGCATGCCTTTGGACAGGTCGGCGATGTGCATCGAGCCGCCCTTGCCCCGGCACGACCCGGTGGTCTTGCCGTAGATCTCGGCCATCATCGCGACCGGGTCGACGCCCCTGGCGATGCAGTGGCCGTGTCCGCGGTGGGTGGAGGCGATCGCGTCGCGGTCGTCCAGGTGTGAGCAGACGCCGACGGCCGAGGCCTCCTCGCCCGCGTAGAGGTGCACGAAGCCGGGGATGTCGCCACCCGCGAACTCGTCGTGGACGCGCTCCTCGAACTCCCGGATCGTCTTCATCGTGCGGTAGGCGGCGAGGAGCTGGTCCGGGGTGAGCTCCTGGCTGGTGGGGGTCTCCAGGGTGCCCGTCATACCATCACGATCCCTCCGTCGACGATGACCGACTGTCCGGTCATGTAATCCGAATCAGGTCCGGCGAGGTAGGACACCAACCCCGCCACGTCCTCCGGGGTCTGCGCCCGGCCCAGCGCGATGAGCTGGGAGTACTGGGCGAACGTCTCGCCCTTGGCCTTGCCCGTGCGGGCGCCCATCCCCTCGTCGATGAGCTCCCACATGTCCGTGTCGACGATGCCCGGGCAGTAGGCGTTCACGGTGATCTTGTCCTTGGCCAGTTCCTTGGCCGCCGCCTGGGTGAGCGCCCGAACGGCGAACTTGGTGGCGCTGTAGTGGCCCAGCAGGTCGAAGCCGGAGTGGGCGGCGATCGACGCGGCGTTGATGATCTTTCCACCGCCGCCCTGCCGCAGCATCTGCTCGGCCGCGGCCTGCAGGCAGTACACGACGCCGAACACGTTGACCTCGAACATGCGCTGCAGGTCCTCGGGCGTCAGCTCCAGGATCGTCTTGACCTGCGCGATGCCCGCGTTGGACACCATCACGTCGACGCTGCCCAGCTCGGCCGCCACCTGCTCGACCATGGCGAACACCGCGGCCCGGTCGGTGACGTCCGCGGGCACGGCGATGCAGCGGCCGCCCGCATCCGCGATCTCGGCGGCGACCGACTCCGCGCCCGCCTTGTTGACGTCGTTGACGGCCACGGCGTGCCCGTCACGGGCCAGGCGCAGCGCGATCCCGCGCCCGATCCCCCGGCCGGCGCCGGTGACGATCGCGGTTGTCATCGCGGGGACACCAGGATCTTCACGTTCTCCTCCTTGTTGTCGATCAGCTCGCGGAAGCCGCCCGAGACGAGGTCGTCCAGGCCGATGCGGCCGGTGATGAACTGCTCGGCCGCGACCTTGCCCTCCTGGAGCAGCCGGATCGTGTCCGGATGGTCGCCGCAGTAGGCCAGCGAGCCGATGACGTCGATCTCCGAGAGCACCAGGTCGTTCATCGCGACGGAGGCCGGGTGGCCCCAGATCGCGACGTTGACGACGCGCCCGCCAGGCCGCACGGCGCCGATCGCCGAAGCCAGCACGGCGTCGATGCCCGCGCATTCGAACGCGACGTCGGCACCCGCGCCGCCCGTGAGGTCCCGCACGGCGTCGCCGACCGCGGTGTCGGTGGGGTCGAGCACGACGTCCGCTCCGGCGATCTCGGCCTTGGCCTTGCGTGCGGCCGCGGGCTCGACCGCGATGACCTGCCCGGCTCCGGTGGCCTTCAACGACGCCACGGTGACCAGCCCGATCGGGCCGGTGCCGAAGACGACGGCGGCGCCACCCGGCTTCAGCCCGGACAGCCGTACCGCGTGGTAGGCGACGGCAAGCGGCTCGACGAGTGCCCCGACGTCGGTCGGGAGATCGCCCAGCGGATGGATCCAGCGCCGGTCGACGACGCACTTCTCGGCGAAGCCGCCGTCCTGGCCCGCGAGCCCGATGAAGCCCAGCTTGCGGCAGATGTTGTAGCGGCCCGCGGCACAGGCCGAGCACTCGCCGCAGACGTAGTAGGGCTCGACGGCGACCCGATCGCCTTCCGTGATGTCGGTGACGCCCCTGCCGACGCCCGACACCACGCCCGCGAACTCGTGCCCCATGACGACGGGCACCTCCTGCCCGGTGATCGGGTGCGGGGCGCCCTTCGCCGGGATGAAGATCGGGCCTTCCAGGTACTCGTGCAGGTCGGTGCCACAGATGCCGCACCAGTCGACCGCCACCTGCACCTGTCCCGGGCCGGGGATCGGCTCGGGCACGTCGTCGATGCGAATGTCTCCCTGACCGTGGAACCGTGCTGCCTTCACCCGACCTCCTGCATCTGCGAAACGAGCAGCCGCTCGCGTGCGGCGGCCGCGAGGACGCGGCGCACGTCGAGGACCCGGGGTCCGTCGTGCGCGAGCGTGACGGTGACGGGCGTGGCGTGCGAGAACTCGACCTCGCGCTCGCCGTCGACGGCGACGGTACCGCGCTCGACCGCGACCGCGCGCGGCTCTCCCGCCCGCAGTGGCCCGGCCTCGCGGATCCCGATCGGCACGATCACGCCCGGCGCGATCGGGGCGAGCACGGTCCGCCGCGCGTGGGTGGGCGGGGCGAGGCGCACCGCGACGCCGTCGGGATCGGTGCGGCCCGTGGGATGCAGCAGCCCGGCGATGCTGGACAGGCCGATCGCGTGCGGCTCGGCGAACGCGCAGTAGACCTCGCGCAGCGTGTCGGGCTGCCACAGCGCCTTCGAGCCGACGTGGGCCACGGTCGAGACGCACACGTCGACGAGCGCGATCTCCGCCACCGGTCCCGCCGCGACCCGCAGCACCTTCGCCCGGTAGGTGGTGTTCTCGCCCACCCGCCCGGTGGCCAGGAGCCCCGCCGCGGTGCCCGCGACCGTCGCCTCCCACATCTCGGGGAACGCGTTGTTGGTGCCGGTGGACAGCGGCAGCAGAGCCACGTCCCCGCTCGTCGCCGAGGCGGCCCGCACGGTGCCGTCGCCGCCGAGCAGGACGATCACGCCCGCGCCGCGGGCGCGCATGGCGGCGACCAGGGCCCGCGTGTCCGTGGCCGTCCCGGTGATCGCGCCGAGCTCCACGAACTCGACCGAGGGCCAGCGCGGGGCGCCTGTGCGCCGTCGGTCGCGGGCCCGCACGACCCCGCCCGCCACTCCCATGCCGTCGGTGGACATCAGCACGGTCTCGACGCCCGTCGCGCCCGCCGCCGCGATGAGCCGCAGCGCCATGTTCGTCTTCTCGGCGTTCGGGAACACCGAGGCCTGCGCGACCAGCCTGCGGATGTCGCGCCCTGACATCGGGTTGGCGACGATGCCCACCGCGGAGCCGGGCACCACGGGGAGGGTTCGCGCGGGCAGCCCGTTCTGCGTCACGTGTCCAGGCTCACGCGGCCCCTCCCCGGGGGCAAGTGTTGCAGCGGGGTTGCACGGTGAGTCGCGCGTCTGGCCACACCGTGTTGGCCGAACGCGCACGGGCGCCCGGATCACCCGATGAGCGCGCGCACCCCCGGCGCGGTGGAGCCGCGAACGAACGTGCCGTCGACGAGGTCAGGCAGCGTCACGTCGACGTCCGGGGCGAGGCGGTAGGGCCGGGCCAGCAGCAGCCCGCCCAGCGAGCGGCGCAGCCGTGACATCTCCGCCCGCACGGTGACGAGGTGCGCGCGGTCGCCGTACAGGGCGGCAGACAGGGCGCCCGTGTCCATGCCGGTCGCTCCCGCGTTGGCCAGGAGCAGAAGCACTTCGGCGTGCCGGGTGGAGAGCGGGTGCAGCCAGCGGCTGGACCCGTCGACGACCGCCCGCGGGGGCCGGGCGTCGAGGTCGAGGGTGAGGCGGATGCCCGGATTCGTCGCGGGGTCGCTCACGCGCAGCAGCCACCCGCCGGGGATCGGCTCCGGCACGCACACCCCGACGCCGTGGATCGCGACCGGCCGCTCGGCGCGCGGCACCGCGACCCGCTCCAGGCTGGGCATGCCGGTGACCGCGGCAACCCAGCCGTGGTCGTCGACCACCAGCCCGGGCCCGGACAGCCGGGACAGGAGCGGGGCGGCGACGCCGCGCAGCGCCTCCAGCCTGCCCTCGTAGTGCCGCCACAGGCTGGCCTCGGCGAGCTTCACCGCGGTGCCGACGAGCGCGACGGTGGTGGGATGCACGGTGGCGGCGGGCCCGCTGACGTCGACCGCGCCGACCATTTCGCCGGTGCGCGGGTCGTGGACGGGGAAGGCGGTGCACGTCCAGACGTGGTGGGTGCGCACGAAGTGCTCGGCGGCGAACATCTGCACGGGCGTGCCCTCGGCCAGCGCGGTGCCGATCGCGTTGCTGCCGACCACGCCCTCCGACCAGTTCGCGCCCTCGGTGAAGCCCAGCGCGTCGGCGCGGTGGCGGACCGGGGTGGAGCCCTCTCGCCAGAGCAGCACGCCGTCGGCGTCGGTGACGACCATGATGTGCCGCGCGTCCTCGGCCACCGAGGTGAGCGCGGCGCGCAGCTCGGGCAGCACCCGGTGCAGCGGGGAGCGCAATCGGCGCTCCTCGACCTCGTCGGCGGCGAGCGGGCCGGGCGGATCGCCGAGGTCGGGGTCGACGCCCTGGGCCCGTGCCCGCATCCAGGAGCGTGCGACGAGCCGCCGAGGGTCAGCCGGGGGCCGGTCGCCGGAGAGCAGTGCGTCGTGCACGCGCGCGAGCATCCGCGCGTGCCGGACGACGTCCATGCCCGGCCGGATCGCGCAGACCGCCTCGTCCACCCACATCACCCCGAACCGCCAGAGTAGGCGTTCGGCCTCACGAGCGGAAACGAGTGCGCCCGCCCTCGGTCCCGCTCAACGGCCTGCGGCGAGCGGCGGGGTCCTTCTCCCACGACGTGTCGGCGAGCTCGGCCGGGCAACGCCACCCGCTCAGCGTGCCGCGCGCCATCTCCACCACAGCGCGACGAACAGCAGCGCCGTGAACCAGACATAGGTGTCGCCGAGCACCTGTTGGTCGAGCGTCCAACCCTCGCCGGTGTGCGGCAGGTTGAGCTGGTGCGGCGCGACGACGAACGCCGCCGCGGACGCGAGCGTCACCACGGCCCAGCCCAGCGATCGGGCCCGCCACGCCGACGCCGCCGCGATGAGCAGGAAAGGCGCCACCCACACCCAGTGGTGCGACCACGACGTCGGTGACACGAGCAGCGCCACCCCGGCCGTCGCCATCAGGGCGAGCGGAGCAGGCGCGCGCCGGATCGCGGGGGTGGCGAGCGCGAGCAGCCCGATGGACAACGCCAGCCACAGCACCGTCTTGAGCGGCCCGTCGACGCCCGCCCTGACCAGCAAGGCCTGGAAGTTCTGATCGGTGAAGAACGGGGAGCCGCTCACCCCGCCTGCGGGGTTGTCCAGCCAGAACGTCCACGACAGGCCCGGCGCGACGAGGAATGCGAGGCCGGTGACCAGCACGGCGGACAGCGCGGCGACGGCGGCGGCGCGGTAGTCGCGGCGCAGCAGGAAGTAGAGGACGAACGCCGCCGGGGTGAGCTTGATCGCGGCCGCGATGCCGACGAGCAGGCCGCGCGGCCAGCGCGGACGCGCGACCAGGACGTCGACCGCGACCAACGCCATGAGCAGCAGGTTGACCTGCCCGAACTCGATGGTCTGCATCACGGGTTCGAGCGCGAACGCGGGGATCGGCGGGGCGGGGCGGCTGAAGTCGATGGCCTTGCCCGGCTGGACGGCGAGCGCCAGTGGCAACGCGATCGAGGCGACGGACAGCGCGCCGCCGCGTCCGCCGGAGGGCCACAGCCGCCGTGCCACGATGAAGAACGTGAGCCCCAGCGCGGCCGTGGAGAGCGCGAGCAGCGCGGTCCAGGCCAGCAGCCAGGGCGCGACGGCGAGCGGCAGCAGCACGATCGCCGCGAAGGGCGGGTAGATGAACGGCAGCGTGACGTGGTCGGACGTCTCCGGCAGTGGGCCGTACATGTCGCCGCCCGCGAGCCATGCCTGCACGCCGAACCGGTAGACCTCCAGATCGATATGCCGTCCGCCGGTGTGCGCGACGACGTTCGCCAGCGCCAACGCGAGCAGCGGGAGCGTGACCGGGAGGACGCGACGGGGCGCGCGGAGCTGGTCGAGCAGCCGCGGCACACGTTCCGTCAGGGTCACACCCTCACGGTAACGGGCCCGGGCGGGTGCCGAAGAACTCGGCCCTGCCGCGCGACGGACGGCGTCCGCCCGGGCGAGCGGTTATGTGATCCCGGCGGCGTCCATCCCGCGCAGCTCTTTCTTGAGGTCGGCGATCTCGTCGCGCAGCCGGGCGGCCAGCTCGAACTGCAGGTCGCGGGCGGCGGCGAGCATCTGGTCGGACAGCTGCTGCACGAGATCGGCGAGCTCGGCCCGCGGCATGCCCTTCGTGTCGCGCCCGGCCACGATGCCCGAGCTGGCCGTCGCGGCGCGGCCCGGCTCGCCTGCCGCCCGCTTGCCCCGCGACTGGTTGCGGCCCGAACCGCCGACCGGCACGTCCTCGGCCTCCCGGTACACCTGGTCGAGGATGTCGGCGATCTTCTTCCGCAGCGGCTGCGGGTCGAGGCCGCGCTCCTCGTTGTAGGCCACCTGCTTGGCGCGACGGCGGTCGGTCTCGTCGATCGCGTACCGCATCGAATCGGTGACCTTGTCGGCGTACATGTGCACTTCGCCGGACACGTTGCGCGCGGCGCGCCCGATCGTCTGGATCAGGGAGGTACCGGAGCGCAGGAAGCCTTCCTTGTCGGCGTCGAGGATGGCGACCAGCGACACCTCGGGCAGGTCGAGACCCTCGCGCAGCAGGTTGATGCCGACGAGCACGTCGAACTCGCCGAGCCGCAGCTGGCGCAGCAGCTCGACCCGGCGCAGCGTGTCGACCTCGGAGTGCAGGTACCGCACCCGGATGCCCAGCTCCAGCAGGTAGTCGGTGAGGTCCTCGGCCATCTTCTTGGTGAGCGTGGTGACCAGCACGCGCTCGTCGCGCTCCGTGCGCGCCCTGATTTCGTGGATGAGGTCGTCGATCTGGCCCTTCGTCGGCTTGACCACGACCTTCGGGTCGACCAGCCCGGTGGGGCGGATGACCTGCTCGACGAACTCGCCGCCGGTGCGGGTGAGCTCGTACGGCCCAGGGGTGGCCGAGAGGTAGACGGTCTGCCCGATCCGATCGGCGAACTCCTCCCAGGTGAGCGGCCGGTTGTCAACCGCGGACGGCAGCCGGAACCCGAACTCGACCAGGTTGCGCTTGCGGGACATGTCGCCCTCGTACATGCCGCCGATCTGCGGGACGGTCTGGTGCGACTCGTCGATGACGAGCAGGAAATCGTCGGGGAAGTAGTCGATCAGGGTGGCGGGCGCGGAGCCGGGGCCGCGGCCGTCGATGTGGCGCGAGTAGTTCTCGATGCCCGAGCAGAACCCGACCTGGCGGATCATCTCCATGTCGTACTCGGTGCGCAGCTTGAGCCGCTGGGCCTCCAGCAGCTTGCCCTGGTTCTCGAACTCGGCGAGGCGCTCGGCCAGCTCGGCCTCGATGTCGCGCACCGCGCGCACCATGCGCTCCGGGCCCGCGACGTAGTGGGTGGCCGGGAAGATCCGCAGCTCGTCGACCTGGCGGAGCACCTCGCCGGTGAGCGGGTGCAGGTAGTACAGCGCCTCGACCTCGTCGCCGAAGAACTCGATGCGGATGGCGAGCTCCTCGTACGCGGGAATGATCTCGACGGTGTCGCCGCGCACCCGGAACGTGCCCCGGGCGAAGGACAGGTCGTTGCGGGTGTACTGCACGTCGACCAACGCGCGGAGCAGCGCGTCGCGCTCGATCGTGCCGCCGACCTCCAGCTTCACCGAGCGGTCGAGGTAGGACTGCGGGGTGCCGAGGCCGTAGATGCACGACACCGACGCGACGACCACGACATCACGCCGCGAGAGCAGGCTCATGGTGGCCGAGTGCCGCAGCCGCTCGACATCCTCGTTGATCGACGAATCCTTCTCGATGTACGTGTCGGTCTGCGCGATGTACGCCTCGGGTTGGTAGTAATCGTAGTACGAGACGAAGTACTCGACGGCGTTGTGCGGCAGCATCTCGCGCAGCTCGTTGGCCAGCTGCGCGGCCAAGGTCTTGTTCGGCGCCATCACGAGCGTGGGCCGCTGGACGCGCTCGATCAACCACGCGGTGGTGGCCGACTTGCCGGTGCCCGTGGCGCCGAGCAGCACGACATCCTGCTCGCCCGCGCGGATGCGCCGCTCCAGCTCCTCGATCGCCGCGGGCTGGTCGCCCGCGGGCGCGTGCGGGCTGACCACCTCGAACCGCCCGCCGGTGCGGGGGATCTCCCCGACCGGGCGGAACACGGAGTGCGCCACCGGCACGTCGTGGTGGGCCGCGCTGCCGGGGATCTCTGTCGCGAAAGCCACGAATCCAGGGTACGAGGGCCCACCGACAGTCTCGTGCGGGCTGGTGCGGGAGCATCGGGCCGTGCACCCGCCGAAGGTCTCCACGTTCGACGTCCCGGCCCGCGTGAACATCGACAACAAGGGCCTGGTGCGCCCGGTCGACGAGTACCGCGAGACGCCCTTCGGGCTGTACATGAGCCGTGCGATGGTGAACCGACCGACGGCGCACTGGGTGCAGACGTGGCTGCTGCCGGAGCTGGGGATCGCCGTGACCGACTGGTGGTGGAGCCCCGGCCACATCCGCGACCAGGACTTCTATCTCGACATCGGCACGATCGAGCGGCACGGCGACCGCTGGACGCTCACCGACCACTACCTCGACATCGTCGTGCGGACGGGGCGGGACGCCCAGGTGCTCGACGTCGACGAGTTCGTGGCCGCGGTCGGGCTCGGGCTGCTCGACGCGCCGACGGCCGAGGCAGCGATGAATTGCACCTACCGCACGCTGGCCGGGATCGCCGCGCACGGCCACGACCTCGACGCGTGGCTCGCCGGGTTCGGCATCACCCTCGACTGGCGACCCCGGCCCTGACCAGCGCCGCCTCTGGCGGCTACGGGACGGTGGTGCCCGCGGACGAACTGCCGCCGCTGGTCACGGACGGGTTGCTCCCGGATGACGAGCCCTGCGTCGAGGACGATGAGCCGGACGACGAGCCCTGTGTAGAGGACGAGTCGGAGCTGCTGCTCTTGGTCTTCCGCGGCTTCGTGGTGGGCGGGTCCGGGTTGCCCTCCTTGGTCGGGACCTCGGTGGTCTCGACGACGGGCGGGTCCACGACGGGCGCCGGTGTGACGACCCGGCGGCGCGGGGCCTGCACGATGACGCGGGTGCGGCGCGGCGCGGGCGCCGGGGCCACGGTGGTGGTCGTGACCGGCGGCGCGGCGACGGCGGGGGGCGGGGTGGTGGTCGTCGTGGTCGTGGTCGTCGGCGGGACGACCGCCGCCTCCGCGACGGCCACGGGGCGGACGCCTGCGTGCGCGACCGCGGTGACCCCGCCCAGGGCACCGACCGAGACCACGGCGATGGCCGCGGCGGTGCTCGCGCGGTTGAGCGTGCCCGCGCGGCCGATCACGGCGTCGACGGAGGGCAGCGGTACGCCGCCCGCCAGTTCGTCGTCGAGCCGGTGGAACGCGTTGCTCAGCCGGTTATACGCACCGGTCACCGCTGGTCCTCCTCCTCATGGACGGGACGGTAATCGTCCCAGTCCGACGTCCAGCCGTCGTACCCGCCCGACGGCTCGTCCCGGGCGAACGCGCCCACGTCCAGGCTGCCGTCCGGGTTGATCAGGCCGACGAGGCCGTCGTTCACGACCTTCTGCGCCCGCGCGAGCCGCGCCGCGGTGGTGCTCACCGAGGCGCCCTCGACGGCGGCGATCTCCGGCACCGGTGCGCCTGCCATGTGATGCAGCACGACGCACCGGCGCTCGGCGGCGGGCAGCCCACGCAGGGCCGCGAGCACGACGCCGGTTTCGGTGTCCGGGCCCGGTCCGACGGATCGTCGCGACCGCAGCCGCAGCCTGCGCCAGCTGCGGATGGTGGAGCGCACGGCCACACGGCGCACCCAGCCGACGGAGTCGGACGAGCGGCTGACCGTGGCCCACGACCGCCAGGCGCGCGAGTAGGCGTCCTGGACGGCCGAGTGTGCCTCGGCGGGATCGAGGGTGATCGCGTAGAGCTGGGCGACGAGCCTTCGGTAGTTGGCCTCGAGGTGCGCCCCGAAGTCGACGCGCAGCTGGGCCGGGGTGGGGGCGGGCTTGTCCTGAACGACCTGTGTGCTCCCGCTCACAGGCTCGGACGGGGATCCGGGCTCCACGCCGACGGGGCCATCCGGGTGAGGCTGCTCCTCGGCGTCGACGGTGTCGCCGAGGGGCTCCGCACCGGGCGTGTGCGCCTCGCGCGGGTCGTCGTCGCCCGGCGCGGCAGACTCCGGGCTGGCCAGCGCGGTGTCGGCGGCGCCGCCTGCGGAGGGCTCGACCGGCCCCGCGGCGTTGTCGCCCAATTTCCGCACCTCCCCCGTGCTCCCCCGGCGCCCTGCGCGCCGGTGACGGTCTGCGAGCAGGCATCACCCGGTCGCGGACCGGACCTGCTTGACCATCGCGGGTCCGCAGCGCTGTGTTACGGCCCGTCGGTGGTCATCCGTCCGGATTCGTCCCGTTCAACGACGGCGCCCACCCCGACGATGCGGCCCACGCCTCGGCCGCCGCGGCGAACCGCGCCGCGACGCCCGCCTGCGGGTCGGTCTGCGGATCAATGCTGCCCGCCTGCCGCTCGGTGGCCGCGTACTCAGCCCGGGCACGGGCATCCGCGCGCAGCCAGTCGCGCAGGCAGAGCACGCTACGCCATCCGGGCGAGCCGACCACGCGCACGTGCAGGCGGGCGGGCCGACCCGGGTCCGCCGACGCATAGCCGGGCCGCGGGTCGGCGGGGACGAAGCCCACGTCGCCGAGCTGGTCGCGCATCGCGTCCGCGTCGTCGGGGGATGCCACCCCGAGCTGCAGGTCGAGCACGTCCACGGCGGGCAGGCCGGGCACGGCCGTGGCGCCGACGTGCGCGACGCCCCGGCCTCGATCCCCCGCCGCGGTCGCGACGCGGTCGACGAGCCGGGCGGCCTGCGCGGGCCACTCCGGGTCGGCGTCGACGAGCGCGGTGGCGCCTGGCGCCGCTCGACCCTCGGTGAGGTGGGCGGCGAACAGCACCAGCCGGCGGTCCCACAGCGCGTCCACCGCCGCGACGAGCTTCTGCGGCGACCCGGAGTTGTCGAGCCAGACGTCGGCGACCGCCCGCCGGGCCGCGTCGTCGACCTGGGCGGCGATGCGGGCGCGGGCGTCGGCCGTGGGCATGCCGCGCTGCTCGACGAGGCGCCGCACCCGCACCGCCGCGTTCGCGTGGACGACGACGACCAGCGCGAACCGCGCCGCCATCCCGCCCTCGACGAGCAGCGGGATGTCCTGCACGACGATGCTGTCGTCGGGTGCGGCGGCGATCAGGTCGTTCGAACGCCGCCGGACGAGCGGATGGACGATCCCGTTGAGCTTCTCCCGCGCGGCGGGGTCGTCGAACACCACCGACGCGAGCGCGGGGCGGTCCAGCGAGCCGTCGGCGGCGAGCACGGCGGGACCGAAGGCGGCCGCCACGGCGGCGAGGCCCGGTGTACCCGGCGCGACGACCTCGCGGGCGATCCGGTCGGAGTCGACGAGCACCGCGCCGCGCTCGACGAACCGGGCGGCGACGGTCGACTTCCCCGACCCGATGCCCCCGGTCAGCCCCACCCGCAGCACGCCACCCACCCTAGTGCGGCACCACCTGCGCAGATCGGCGCGGGTTAGCGCAGCGCCCGCACCGGCCCGGGCGTTGCGCTCGGCGCAGCCGACGGTGTGGGCGCAGCCGCCGCGCCCGCCATCGTCGGCAGCACCCGTCGCGCGAGGTCGACGAGCATGGTCGGCGGGGTGCTTCCGGGAGGCAGCGGTCGGTCGGGCAGAACGATCGTGACGGTGCCCGAACCGTACTGGACGGCCAGCAGCGTCTCCCCGGGCCGCTCGACGAGCACCCCGGAGGCGCTTCCCACCGGCGCGTCGCGGTGGAGGCCGTCCTCGCCCGCGGCGTTGAGCATCCACTGCGCACGAGCGGCGGCGGGCGTCGTGTAGGCGGCCGCGTTGATCCCGAGCAGGCGCTTGCCCGTGTCCGGCCCGGCCGCCGCGGTGCCGCTGTACGCGCAGTCCAACCGCTCGACGCGGCCGACGGACGGCGCAGGCACGCCGACCGTGGTACGCACGACGACGCTGTCCAGCGGCAGTCCGAACACCGCGACGAGCTCGCCCACGGGAAGGATGCGCGAACAGTCGTCGGGGACGACTCCGGCGTCCGCAGCGGTGGAGGCGGCGGCGGACGACGACCCGGGACCCGACGCGGGAAAGGTCGGCAGGCTCGGCCCGGGCACGGCAGCACTCGCACAGCCCGCGAGCACGGCAAGCAACGCGCCGATTACCGGGCGCACGATCCACGGACCCCGGCGCACGGGTGCACCCTAGGGCCATCGCTGTGCGGAGCGCATACGGCGCGCCGCAAAGTACATGACAACGGGCCGCCCGTCGCGTGTCGTGCGACGAACGGCCCGTTCGTGTCGTGCGGTGGCGGCTCAGGCGCCGCCGGACAGCTTCTCCCGCAGCGCAGCGAGCTGCTCATCGCTGGCGAGCGAGCCGCCGGTGGTCTCCGGAGCCGGACCGCCCTCCGACGAGTAGTTGGCGGCCCCGCCGTCGGCAGCCGCCTCCGCATCGGCCTCCGCGCTCTTGCGCAGCTGCGCGATGTGCTGCTCGTAGCGGGCGTGGGCCTCGGCGTACTCCTTCTCCCAGGCCTCGCGCTGGGACTCGAAGCCCTCCTGCCACTCGCCGGAATCGACGTCGAAGCCCTCGGGGTAGATGTAGTTGCCCTCGGAGTCGTACTCGGCGGCCATGCCGTAGCGCGTGGGGTCGAACTCGGTGTCGACCGTCATGCCCTCGTTGGCCTGCTTGAGCGACAGCGAGATCCGACGCCGGTCGAGGTCGATGTCGATGACCTTGACCATGCAGTCGTCGCCCACCTGCACGACCTGCTCGGGGATCTCGACGTGGCGCTCGGCCAGCTCCGAGATGTGCACCAGGCCCTCGATGCCCTCCTCGACGCGGACGAACGCACCGAACGGCACGAGCTTCGTGACCTTGCCCGGCACGATCTGGCCGATCGCGTGGGTGCGGGCGTACAGGCGCCACGGGTCTTCCTGCGTCGCCTTGAGCGACAGCGAGACCCGCTCGCGGTCCAGGTCGACGTCCAGGACCTCGACCGTGACCTCCTGGCCCACCTCGACGACCTCGGACGGGTGGTCGATGTGCTTCCAGGACAGCTCGGAGACGTGCACCAGGCCGTCGACCCCGCCGAGGTCGACGAACGCGCCGAAGTTGACAACGCTCGAGACGACGCCCTTGCGGACCTGCCCGCGGGCGAGCTGGTTGAGGAACTCGCTGCGCACCTCGGACTGGGTCTGCTCCAGCCAGGCCCGGCGGGACAGCACCACGTTGTTGCGGTTCTTGTCCAGCTCGATGATCTTGGCCTCGATCTTGCGGCCGACGTAGGGCTGCAGGTCGCGTACGCGGCGCATCTCGACCAGCGAGGCGGGAAGGAAGCCACGCAGGCCGATGTCGAGGATCAGGCCGCCCTTGACGACCTCGATGACGGTGCCCTCGACGGGCTCGTCCTTCTCCTTGAGCTCCTCGATCGTGCCCCAGGCGCGCTCGTACTGGGCGCGCTTCTTGGAGAGGATCAGGCGGCCTTCCTTGTCCTCCTTCTGGAGGACGAGCGCCTCGACGTACTCCCCGACCGCGACGACATCCGCCGGGTCGACGTCGTGCTTGATCGAGAGCTCCCGCGAGGGAATGACGCCCTCGGTCTTGTAGCCGATGTCGAGCAGGACCTCGTCCCGGTCGACCTTGACGATGGTGCCTTCCACGATGTCGCCATCGTTGAAGTACTTGATCGTCTGATCGATGGCGGCGAGGAAATCCTCCTCCGTCCCGATGTCGTTGACGGCGACCTGCGGCGTGGTGGTCGGGACGGCGGTGGTGTCGGTGGACATGTAGTGGGGTGCTCCGGTAGGGATGGGTGGTCGGTGCAGTTGGTCTGCGCTTGCTGTGTGTGACGGTGTAACAGTCACCCGTAAACGTTGATTCCCAGAGCCTGCCAGACCGCTCGCGAGCAGCCACCTTGACCCCGGAACACCGTCCATGTTACGTGGGCCACGATCACGTGGGCAACGCGGGTGCAGGTCGCGGACGTGTCACGATCTGCGCGTGAGCGCCGAGGAGGACCTGGGGACGGTCGGGGTCGCGCGGAGGCAGGTCGGGGCGGCCGAGTCGCGGCTCGCGAGCCGCCGGTGGTGGGACGCCGACGCCGATGATTACCTGGCCGAACACGGCGCCGACATCGGTGAGGTCGACTTCGTGTGGTGCCCGGAGGGGCTGCGGGAGCAGGATGCCCGGCTCCTCGGTGATGTCGCGGGATGCCGCGTGCTCGAGGTCGGCGCGGGCTCCGCGCCGTGCTCCCGGTGGCTCGCGCGGGCGGGCGCGCGGCCGGTGGCGCTCGACCTCTCCGCGGGCATGCTGGGCCACGCCGCCGCGCTGGGCCGCGCCACCGGCCTCACCGTGCCGCTCGTGCAGGCCGACGCCACCCAGCTGCCGTTTCGCGACGGGTCGTTCGACGTGGCGTGCTCGGCGTTCGGTGCCGTGCCGTTCGTGGCCGAGCCCGACCAGGTGATGCGTGAGGTGGCGCGGGTGCTCCGACCCGGCGGGCGCTGGGTGTTCGCGGTGAACCACCCGATGCGCTGGATGTTCTCCGACGACCCCGGGGAGAACGGGCTCGTGGTGCGGCAGTCCTACTTCGACCGCATGCCCTACGTCGAGGTGGACTCCCACGGGGCCGCCACCTACGTCGAACACCACCGCACGCTCGGCGACCGGGTGCGCGACATCGTCGCCGCGGGACTGGTGCTGGAGGACCTCGTCGAGCCCGAGTGGCCCGAGGGCCGGGAGACAGTGTGGGGCCAGTGGTCGCCGCTGCGCGGCGCGCTGTTCCCCGGCACGGCCATCTTCTGCTGCCGCAAGCCCTGACGGCGAGCCCGAGTCGTCCGCGTCGTAGCCCCGTACGCTCCCGCTCCGGTAGCGTCGGCACGTGGCACCCGCCCGCCGCGAAGCCCGCGAACGCCCGCTGGCCTACCTGCTCGCCGCGGTCGTCGTGCTGCTCGCCGCGTGCGCGCCGTCCCCCCCGCAGGGCCCGGCGACGTACGACCTGCCGCCCCGCCCGGTGCGGACCGACGAGATCCCGCTGCACGTGCCACCCACCATGTCCGGCGACACGCAATTCGAGCTCATGGGCCTCACGTCCGGCATGACCACGGTGATCGGCAGCCACGCCGACTGGCCTGCCAAAGGCCAGTTCGTCCGGCTCCGGGTCGCGGTGACCAACACCGGCCGCACCACCGCGCTCTTCGACACCCGCCACCAGCTGCTCGTGGCGTCCGACGGCAGCGCCCGCCACCCCGACGAGGACGCGATGCTCATCAAGCGGCAGCCCGCCGAGGTGGATCTGGGCTCGACGGTGCGGCTGGAGTTCGATCTCTGGTTCGACATCCCGAAGGACGCTCACGCCACCGTGCTGCGTGCGTTCGGCGGCGGCACGCTGACCGACCTGAGCGACGGCCACAGCGTGGACATCCCGATCTCCACCGGCGCCTGACCGGCGGGTCTACCCGGCAGAATCCCCTGAAACGTCCAGGTCGCCGCCGAGGTACGCCGCCTGCACCTGCGGATCGTCCAGCAGGTCGCCCGCCGGGGCGGTCTTGACCACCCGGCCGTTCTCCAGCACGTAGGCGCGGTCGGCGAGCTGCAGGGCCTTCCGGGCGTTCTGCTCCACCAGCAGCACGGTCGTGCCCCGTCGGTTGATCTCCTTGATGATCGTGAAGATCTGGGCGACCAGCATCGGCGCGAGCCCCATCGACGGCTCGTCGAGCAGGAGCACGGTGGGCTTGGCCATCATCGCCCTGCCGATCGCCAGCATCTGCTGCTCGCCACCCGACATGGTGCCCGCGAACTGCGTGCTCCGTTCGGCCAGGCGGGGGAACAGCTCGTAGACCTCGTCGAGGTCCTTCGAAGGGTCGCCCTTGCGGGCGTAGCACCCCATCATGAGGTTCTCGAGTACCGTCATGCCCGGGAAGATGCCGCGCCCCTCGGGTGCCTGTCCGATGCCCGCCACCACGCGCTTGTGGCCCGGCATCCGGCTGATGTCGGCGCCGTCGAACGTGATCGTCCCCGCCGAGAGCGGCCGCAGGCCCGAGATCGTCTTGAGGGTGGTGGTCTTGCCCGCACCGTTGGCGCCGATGAGGGCGACGATCTCGCCGCGGTCCACGGCCAGTGTGACGTCGGAGAGCGCCGCGATCTTGCCGTAGTGCACCTGCACGCCGTCGAGGTCAAGAAGCATCGGGAGCCCCCAGGTACGCCTCGATGACCTTCGTGTTGCGCTGGACCTCGCGCGGCTGCCCGTCGGCGATCTTCTGCCCGAAGTCGAGCACCGCGATGCGGTCACTGATGTGCATGACGAGCCCCATGTCGTGCTCGATCAGCAGGACGGTGCGCCCGTCGTCACGGATCTTGCGGATGAGCGCCTGCAGCGACTGCTTCTCCGCCGGGTTCATGCCCGCGGCGGGCTCGTCGAGCAGGAGCAGCTTCGGGTCGGTGGCCAGCGCCCTGGCGATCTCCAACCGGCGCTGATCGCCGTAGGGCAGGTTCTTCGCCGTCTCCCAGGACCGCCTGCCGATGCCGACGAATTCCAGCAGCTCGCGCGCACGCTCCCGACCCGACCGCTCCTCCTGCCGGTGCCACGGCAGCCCCAGCGCGGCGCCGATCGCCCCCGTGCGGTGATGCGCGTCCGCGCCGACCATCACGTTTTCCAACGCGGTCATGTTGTGGAACAGCCGGATGTTCTGGAACGTCCTGGCGATGCCGCGCTTGGTCACCTGGAACCGCTTCAGCCCGGACAGCCGGTCGCCGTCGAAGACGACTGCGCCCTCGGTGGGCCGATAGACGCCCGTGACGACATTGAACACGGTGGTCTTCCCCGCGCCGTTCGGCCCGATCAGCCCGAAGATCTCGCCGGTCTCCACCGTGAGGTCGACCGCCTGCAGCGCCGTCACCCCGCCGAAGCGCATCGTCAACGCCTGCAGTTCGAGGAGGGGGCTCACGACTTCTCCTCGGAGCTTGCGGCGACCGTGGCGTCGGGGATCTCCGCGCCCATCGACCCCATCCCGCCACTGCCCTCCGCGAACTCGGCGCTGCGCTGCCGGGACGGCAACAGGCCCTGTGGCCGCAGCGCCATCGCCGCCACCAGCGCCGCGCCGAAGACGAGGATGCGGTACTCGGAGAAGCCTCGCAGCCGTTCCGGAAGCCAGGCGATGAGGAAGGCCCCCAGCATCACGCCGGGGATGTTGCCCGATCCGCCGAGGACCACCGCAGCCAGGATCGTGGCGGAGAGGATGAACGGGAAGTCCAGCGGCGAGATGAAGATCGCCTTGCCTGCGTAGATGCCGCCCGCCAGGCCACCGATCATCGCACCGGTGGCGAAGGCCAACAGTTTGAACCTGAACGTCGGAACGCCCATCAGCTCGGCGGCGTCCTCGTCCTCGCGGATGGCCGCCCACGCTCGCCCTACCCGGCTGTGGTGCAGGCGCACCGAGAAGATGATCACCAATACGATCATGAACACGATCAGCACGTAGTAAGGGAACGGGTCGAGTCGGAACCGCGTTCCGAAGATCGGTGGCGGGTGCGGGATGTTCGTGATGCCGCGGGCGCCGCCGATCTCGTCGGTGTTATTGGCGGTGATCCGGACGATCTCCCCGAAACCGAGCGTGACGATGGCGAGGTAGTCGCCGCGCAACCGCAGCGTCGGTGCGCCGAGGATCACCCCGGACACGCCCGCGAGCGCGATGCCGAGCACGAGCGTTGGCCAGAACGTCCAGCCGTGCTTGGTGCCCAGGTACGCCACCGTGTAGCCGCCGACCGCGTAGAACGCGACGTAGCCGAGGTCCAGCAGGCCCGCGTGGCCGACGACGATGTTCAGTCCGAGCGCCAACAGGATGTACGTGCCGATCGGGCTGAACAGCAGCGTGGTCCAGTCGGTGTCCGGCGACATGAACGACGCGAAGAACGGGTTGGGCAGCACCAGGGCGAAGGCGATCAGAGCCGCGTACAGGATCCAGCGCTGCCACGGGGGCGCGCCGTCCCACCAACCGCGCACGGCGGCCAAACCGCCACGTCCGCGCGCCCGGTGCTTGCTGGAACTCATCGGTCTCCCTCCGGAGCCGCTCATGCCCGCGCCCGCTGCAACGACTCGCCGAGGATGCCGGTCGGTCGGAAGATCAGGACGATGACGAGCACGAGGAAGGCGATGACGTCCTTCCACTGCGAGCCGAAGAACACCGATCCCCAGTTCTCCACGAGCCCCAGCACGATGCCGCCCAGCAGCGCACCGCGCAGGTTGCCGATGCCGCCGAGCACCGCAGCGGTGAACGCCTTGATGCCCAGGACGAAGCCGACGTTGTACTGCGTGTTCTCGAACTGGATGTCATAGAGCACGGCCGCCGCGCCCGCCATCGCGCCACCCAGGAGGAACGTCAGCCGCACGACGGTGTCGATGTTGACGCCCATCAGCACGGCCGCCTCGGGGTCCTGCGCCGTGGCGCGAATGCTGCGCCCGATGCGGGTGCGGTTCACGAGCTGGTCGAGGGCCACCATCATGATCACCGCGGCCACGATGATGATCAACTGGTTGAGCAGGACGTGGTAGCTCCCGATGGTGAACACCGTCGTGCGGTCGACGATGCGCGGGACTGCAACCTGGATGCGGCCGGGCTTGCCGAAGACGTCCGGGATGACGATCAGCGCGAACAGTTCCTGGAGGAAGACCGACGCCCCGATGGCGGAGATCAAGGCGGCGAGGCGGGACGCGCCGCGACGCCGCAGCGGCCGGTAGGCCACCCGCTCCAGCAGCATGGCCGCCCCGCCGGAGAACGCCATGGCCACCACGAGGAGCAGGAGCAGGAGTCCGACGAGCGCAAACCCGGTCTGCGGCCCGGTGACCCCAAGCACCATCAGCGCGCCGAGCGTCGCGAACGTCCCGATCATGAAGATCTCGGAGTGCGCGAAGTTGATCAGGCGTAGCACGCCGTAGACCATCGTGTAGCCAAGGGCCACCAGGGCGTAGATCGACCCGACGACCAGGCCACCGATGGTCTGGTCCCAGAACTGATTGACGAAGTCCGAGAGCACGTGTCCTACCTGTCTGGGGATAGGCGAAGCGGGGGACGACGTGCGTCCCCCGCTCCTACCGATCGAACGACGATCAGCTCAGCTGGGCCTTGTCGGTCGGGCCGAGCAGGCTGATCTTGCCGCCCTTCACCTCGTAGACGTAGATCGTGGTGGTGTCGAGCTCACCGGTCGCGTTCCACTTCACCGGCTTCGAGACGCCGTTGAAGGTCAGCGTCGTGAAGAAGTCGTTGATGCTCGGACCGTCGGTCTTGCCCGCCTGGACCGCCTTGACGAACGCGGTGGCGGCGTCGTAGCCCTCCGTGGCGTAGATCGCCGGGTCGGCGTTGAACTTGGCCTTGTAGTCGTCGCTGAACTTCTTCAGCGTCGGGTCGGTCGACCCGAACGGGATGTTGCAGGGGCAGCCGACGATGGCGCCCTCGGCCGCCTGCTGGCCCGCGCCGGAGATCAGGCCCGCGTCGAGCGACCCGTCACCGGTGGCGAACGTGGCGGTGATGCCACCGTCGCGCAGCTGCTTGAGCAGCCTGCCCGCCTGGGCGTAGTACCCGCCGTAGAAGATCACGTCCGGGTTGGCGGCCTTGACCTTCGCGACGGTGGAGCTGTAGTCCGAAGCGCCCTGGGCGAACTTGTCGCGCTCGACGGCCACGCCTGCGGACGTGAAGCCCTGCGCCGCGAAGTCGGCGATGCCGACGCTGTACTCCTGGTCGTCACTGATGACGAAGGCCTTCTTCGGCGACTTGATGCGGGTGAGGAATCCTGCGATGCCCTTGCCCTGCGGGTCGTCGGTGGCGACGAGGCGGTGGAAGTACTTCCACCCGTTGGTCGAGAGGCCGGGGTTCGTCGCCGACGGGGTGACGTTCGGGATCTCGCCCTGCTCCAGGATCGCGTCGGCGGCCTTCGACTCACCGGAGAACGCGGGGCCGATCATCCCGACGACCTTGTCCTGCTGGGCCGCCTTCGTGGCCAGCGCGACGGCCTGGTCGCTCTTGGCCTGGCTGTCGTACTTGACCAACTCGATCTTCGTGGGCGGGTTGGTGGCGTTGTACTCGTCGACGGCGAGCTGGGCGCCCTGGTAGGGCGGGATGACGATGCCGGAGTTCTCCCCGGTCAGGTCACCCATGAACCCGATCTTCACCGTCTGGCCGCCACCGCCGCCGCTGCTGCCACCGCTGCTGCCCGACGAGCTGCTGCTCCCACCGCACGCCGTGAGCGCCATCGCTCCCGCCAGCAGCGCCGCGGCAGCGACGATCCGCTTGCGACTCATCCGAATGTCCTTCCGTACTGCGACAATCCACCGGCGGGTCATGACACCACCGCTGCCCTCGCCCACTGACGGGCGTGTGGCCGGAACGTAGCGACGGCCCTCGGCGCCGTCATCACCGGGACCCCCACCTTTACCGGACCGCAACCCGACCAGCGCGCACGGTGACCAGGGTGGTAGCGCAGCGTGCTCGCCGCCGGCTGCGCGACGGCGTCAGGACTTCGGCGTTGCCAGCCCGTCGACGACGGCCTCGGCGACCACCTTCATCGTCGTGCGGCGGTCCATCGCGGTGCGCTGGATCCAGCGGAAGGCGTCCGGCTCGGACATCTGGCGCCGGGTCATCAGCAGGCCCTTGGCCCGGTCGATGACCTTGCGGGTCTCCAGGCGTTCGGTGAGCGTGGCGACCTCGTCCTCGAGCGCCTTGCGCTCGGCGAACCGGGAGACGGCCAGCTCGATCGCGGGCACCAGCTCGTGCCGGGCGAACGGCTTGACCAGATAGGCCATGGCGCCGGCGTCGCGGGCCTGCTCGATGAGGTCGCGCTGGCTGAACGCCGTGAGCATGACGACGGGAGCGATCCGCTCCTCGACGATCGACGCCGCCGCGGCGATGCCGTCGACCTTGGGCATCTTCACGTCCATGATCACCAAATCGGGGCGCAGCGAGCGGGCCAGCTCGACCGCCTGCTCACCGTCGGCGGCCTCGCCCGCGACGACGTAGCCCTCCTCGGTCAGCATCTCGGTGAGGTCGAGGCGGATCAGGGCCTCGTCCTCGACGACCAGCACCCGGAGGCCGCTGTCGGACTTGGCGGCCGCCTCGGCGGGCGTGCTGTCCGCGGACGTCTCGGACACCTGCTGGGTCACCGGGTTACTCCTTCGCACCTGCGGTGGCTTTCGGTAAGGATTCAGAATAGCCGGGGCCCGTGCGGGCGCTGGTGTGATGTACGGCCGCTATGCTGCGTCTCACGATCTCGCCCCTGTAGCCCAACGGCAGAGGCAGCGCTCTCAAACAGCGTCCAGTGTGGGTTCGAATCCCACCGGGGGCACCGATCCCGGCTATCGCACAAGCAGCACCGCGGCGAGGGCCGTCTCGGCCGACCACACGAGGCTGCGCACGAGGTGGACGCGGTTCAACGTGGTCAGCACCGGGCCGCCGCCGGTGGCCGCCGCGCCCAGGCGGCTGTGTGCGGGCACCGCGCCCGCGAACGTCAGCACCACCGCCGCCGAGGGCGAGGCAGGCCAGCGCCACCGCGGCGGCTGGCGAGCCGTCCGGCGGGTCGAGGAGCAGCGCGGCCGTCGAGACGCCCTGCGCCGCCCATGGGACGACGATCATCCGCGTGATCGCCCGGACGTGCGCGGCGTGGTAGCCCGGCCACTCCGTCGGTCCGACCAGCGCGAACGCCGGATAGATGACGACGAACGAGGCCCATGCCACGCCCGTGAGCACCGCCGTGGCGACCAGATGCACCACCAGCCAGATCATCGCCGTCTCCGTCCCGCGTGCCGGGACGCATCTTCGCCGATGTGTCCTCGCCGACGACGGGCAGCGGCGCCAAGCAGAGCGGCACGTCGGTGAACGCGGAAGGGCGCGAGCGTGCGCGGGAACCCGTCGAGGTCCACGACGGCGGCGAAGCGAAGGTCCTGTCGAGCGGCCTCGGCCGCTGCGGCGCCGCTGCGGAACTGGTCTGCGACGGGCGATAGATCAGCGACGCTCGAAATGGACGTCAGCGGGGTTTTCTCAAGATCGAACCCCGCTCGTGTCCCACTCGGGCGATGTCGTCGTCTAGCCGGTGCGCGCGAGGATCGTTTGCATGGCCAGCTCGGCGGCGTGGCGGGCTTTCTGGCAGGCGATCTCGTGGGTCATCGGGACGGTCGCGCCGTTGTAGAAGTAGCCGACCTGCACGGCCTGCGAGGGGGCCACGTCGACGTTTACGACGCAGTCCTGCTCGCCCGTGCCGTACAGGGCCGGGGTCTGGACCGCGCCAAAGCCCGCCACGGTGGTCACTTCGAGTTGGGGCTGGCCGAAGACCAGCTCGACACCACCGCGGGTGTTGATGCCGACCGAATAGTTCTCGATCGGCTCCGTCGGGGAATGGATCCAGTCGCAGCTCGGCCCGCGCTTGCCTTCCGGCTTACTGGCGCCATAGATCGTGACGCCGAGGGACTTGAGCTGTGCGATCGTCAGCGTGCCGCACGGGTCAATCCCGTCGATGTGCAACACCCGGGGACGCGGCGGCAGCCGTGGCGCATTCGAGTCGGTGGCTGGTGCGCCGCCGACAGCGCTGGTGCACGCGGCGCACAGGGTGACGGCGGGCAGGAGCGCCAGCCACCGGCGGATCACGACCCCGGACGATACGAGGCGGCGATCTCGTCGTCGGTGTAGCCGTAGGTCCGGGCCGTGGCGTCCAGCGCGCTGCCGCCATGCGCAGTTCACCGTTGTAGGCCCGACAGCTCATGACGAGCGCGTTGATCCGCTCGTTGAACGCGCCGTGCTGCCTCCGGCGACACCGGATCACTCGCCGCACAGGCCGACCTCGCCTCCGTGTTTGCGCTGGTCCAGTTCGAGATCGAGCCGGTCAGCCTCGGCCAGGAGGGCGGCGCGGGCCTTCAGCACCGTCTCCCGGTTCACTTGGAGCGCGAGCGCGCGCACGGCGGCGTCCAGGGGTATGGCCACGCGCCGAGGGTAGGGGTTCGGGCTCGCCCCCGGGGCCCGTTTGACGAAAGTCAGGCGGTGTCGGCGGCGCGGAGGACGCGCAGGATGTTGCCGCCCGCGAGCCGTGCGCAGTCCGCTTCGCTCCAGCCGCGGTCGAGCAGGGCCGCGAAGAGCCGCGGGTAGCCCGCGACGTCCGTCAGCCCGACGGGCAGGTCCGGCGTGCCGTCGAAGTCGCCGCCGATGCCGATGTGGTCGACGCCCGCTACGTCGCGGGCGTGCTCGATGTGGGCGACGACGTCGGCGATCGTGGCTTGGGGGCACGGCGGGCCGCCGCGACGCGCGAGGAACCCGGACCGCGCCGCCAGGTCCCGCGGGTCCAGGCCTGCGGCCGCCATGTCGTCCTGGACGGCCCGGTCCCAGTCCCGCGCGGCCGTCGACACGAAGTGCGGCACGAACGTCACCATGCACACGCCACCGTTGCCCGCCAGGGCGGCGAGCACGTCGTCGGGAACGTTGCGGGGATGATCGGTCACCGCCCGGCACGACGAGTGGGTGAAGACGACGGGTGCGGCCGTGGTGGCCAGCGCGTCGCGCATCGTCGTCGCGGCGACGTGGGAGAGGTCGACGAGCATCCCGATGCGGTTCATCTCGCGCACCACCTCGCGCCCGAACGCCGTCAGCCCGCCGTGCACGGGCTCGTCGGTCGCCGCGTCCGCCCAGTCGGTGTTGCGGTTGTGCGTCAGGGTCAGGTAGCGCACGCCGCGCCGCCGCAGCTCACGGAGCGCGTCGAGCGAGCCGTCGATGCCGTGCCCGCCCTCCGCACCCATGAGCGATGCCACCCGCCCAGCGGCGAACGCCGCCTCCGCCTCGGCGGCGGTCGTCGCGAGGCGCAGGTCGTCCGGGTAGCGCTCGGCCAGCTCCCGGACGAGCGCCACCTGCTCCAGCACGGCCGCCACGGCGGCGGGGCCGGTGAACGAGCACGGCACGTACACCGACCAGAACTGCGCCCCGACCCGACCGGCGCGCAAGCGCGGCAGGTCGGTGTGCAGCTCCGGAACGCCCGCCGCGAGATCGGCGTCGCTGCCTCGCGTGCGCAACGCCCAGGGCAGGTCGTTGTGGCCGTCGACGAGCGGGGTGACGGCGAGGAGGTCGAGTGCGCGGGCGACGGTCGCGGTCATCGCAGCAATGTGACATTCCTCCGACTGAATCGCAGCGGGGGCACACTGCTGCAACCCGCGCGCGCGACCATGGCGCGATGACCGCGACCGCCCCCGAGCGCACCGACGGCGTCGTCATCCTGCGGGCGTTCCGCCCGGACGACGTCGAGGAGATGGTCGTGATGGGCCGCGATCCCGAGACGGTCCGGCACACCTCGATACCGCACCCCTACGAACGGCGGCACGCCGAGGAATGGGTGGCCGAGCCCGGCAAGGACCGCTCGACGCGGGCCTGCTGGGCGATCGAGGTCGCCGGGCGGTTCGCGGGCACCGTCGACCTCCGCGGGCACCCACCCGAGATCGGCTTCGTCCTCGCCCCGTGGGCCCGCGGACGGGGCCACATGGCCCGTGCGGTGCGGCTCGCCACCCGCTGGGCGTTCGACGAGGCCGGCGTGCCCGTCGTGCACTGGCGCGCCCAGGCGGGCAACCTCGCGTCGTGGCGGGTGGCGCACGCCTGCGGCTTCGGCTTCCACGGCGAGATCCCGCTGTCGATCGCGCATCGCGGCGAGCTGCGCGACGCCTGGCACGCCTCGCTGCGCGCCACCGACGACGGCCGCCCGCGCACGACGTGGTGGCCCCCCTCGGTGCTGGAGAACGGCCATGTCCGGCTCCGCCCGGCCGTCGATGCGGACGTCCCGCGGATCACGGCGGCCTGCCGGGACCCGCGGACCCGGCACTGGCTGCCCGACCTCCCCCACCCCTACACCGAGGACGACGCGCGGGCCTTCGTCGGGCAGGGTGCGCTGCAGGCGTCGCTCGGGCAGCGGGTGGGGTGGGTCGTCGCCGACCCTGGCGACGACCGGCTCCTTGCGCGGATCACCATCTTCCGGCTTGCGGACCCGCTGAACCCGACCGGCGGCGAGATCGGCTACTGGGCGCACCCCGATGCCCGCGGCCGTGGCGTCGTCAGCGCCGCCCTCGACCTCGTGGTGGCGCACGCGTTCGCGCCGACCACCGGTGGCGGCCTGGGCCGCCATCGGCTGCAGATCGGCACGGCGTGGGGCAACGCGGCCAGCAGGCACGTCGCCGAGCGCGCAGGCTTCACGCTGGTGGGCCATTTCCACGCCGACGGAATCGTCGGCGGGGGCGAGCTCGACGACGGCGCCTGGTACGAGCTGCTCGGAGGTCGTGGCAGTTCGGCTCACGAGCGCGCCCCCGGCGTTCAGCGTGACCGTCTCCGGCTTGTAGTTCGCGCCCGCCACGTCGAGGCCCTGGCCCTTCAACTGCTCAACGGCCTTGGTGACGTAGTCGTTGGTGTATGCCTTGTCGTCGGGGTCCTTCGTGAGCACGGTCTGCCCGTCGGCGTTGACCGCAGTGCGCGCCACCTTCACCGTCCGCGCCCACGCGGTGGCGTCGATCGTCCCGACACCCGCCGACGGCGACGGCCAGATCAGCTTGTTGACCTCGTTGACCTGCCACTGCTGGTGGCTCGCGCCCAGCTTGGACCCGGCCTTGACGACGATGTCGCGGCACTCCGCCACGTGGTCACGGCAGTAGATCCACCCCTTGAGCGACGCGGCGATGAACTTGACGGTCTGGTCCTGGTAGGCGGCGTCGGAGAGCTTGTCGGTGTTGGCCCAGATCGCGTCCTGCAGCATCGCGGTGCCGTCGTCGTTCCAGTTGATGACGTTGAAGTCCGACGGCTGGTACAGCTGCCCCGTCGCGGGGTTCTTCGCCTCGAGCACCTGCGCGTACTCGTTGTAGGACATGGCCTGCGCGGCGTCGATGTCGCCCTTGAGCAGCGCCTGCATGTCGAACTGCTGCTGCACCAGCGTGACGTCGCTGGCGGGCTTGAGCCCGGCCTGAGTCATGCCCGCGAACAGCTCGAACTCGTTGCCGAAGCCCCAGTTGCCGATCTTCTTGCCCTTGAAGTCGCCGGGCTGGGTGATGTTCTTGGTCTTGAACGACACCTGGCGGGTGCCGGAGCGCTGGAACACCTGCGCGACGTCGGTGATCGCGGCGCCCTGCTCCCGGCTGGCGAGCGCCTTGGGCACCCACGCGATCGCGTAGTCGGCCTGGCCCTGCGCGAGGACGGTCTGCGGCACGATGTCCACCCCGCCCTCCTTGAGGGTGACGTCGAGGCCCGCGTCCTTGTAGTAGCCCTGGTCGAGTGCGGCGTAGTAGCCCGCGAACTGGCCCTGGGCCACCCACTGCAGCTGCAGCGTCACCTTGGCGGGGCTGCCGGGGGCCGCGCCGCCACCACCACCGCCCGCCTGAGGTGTGGTGGAGCAGGCCGTGACGGCCAGCGCGACGGCCGCTACCGCCGCGATCAGGGGGCGTCTGTACATCGGATCTCCTCGGGTTCAGGCGGGATGTCCGCGGGTGACCAGCCGCTCGACGAGCGTCCCGCCGAAATGGAACAGCAGCCCCAGCACGATCGAGGCCACGACGAAGGCCCACGCGCGCGCGTAGGCCGTGTTGGAAGCCGCCGAGGTGATGCGGCTCCCGAGTCCGTTCTGCAGGCCGCCGAAGTACTCGGCGACGACCGACGCGATCACCGCGGCCGGAGCGGCGAGCCGCAGGCCGGTCACCACGAACGGCACGGCGCCGGGCAGCCGCACGAACCGGGCCCGCTGCCAGGGCGTGGCGGCGAGCGAGGTCATCAGGTCGCTGTGCACGGGCGCGACCGCCCGCAGCCCGCGCGACGCGGCGACGAACACCGGCACGATCACGACGACCGTCACGACCAGCTGCCGCGGGACCTCGGTCGTCGAGCCGAACATCGTGGTGAACACCGGGGCCAGCGCGACGATGGGCACCGCGCTCGCCGCGAGCACGACCGGCGTCGTCAGCTCGGCCACCAGCCGCGACGACGCCGCGAGCACCGCGAGCACCAGCCCGACGAGGAAGCCCGCGACCAAGCCGACCAACGCGTTGCCGCCGGTCACGGCCGCGGTCGAGAGGATCACCGGGAACTGGGCCACGAACTGCTCGGCGATCGCGGTCGGCGCGGGCAGGAGGAACGACGGCACCGACGCGGCCACGACGATCAGCTGCCACGCCACGAGCACGAGCACGCCGAGCACGACCGGCGCGATCCCGGCCGTCACGCCGCCTTCGCGACGGTTCGCGCGCTCGCTCATGGGTGCCCCTTGCGCAGCGCCTCGCGCACCGCCGTGACCGCCGCGAAGAACGCCGCCGTCTCGCGCACGTCCTCGACGTCGTCGGGCTCCAGCTCCGACGCGCTGCGGCCGGGCCTGCGCCCGGCGACGATCTCGGTGATCCGGCCCGGGCGCGGCGACATCACCACCACCCGGTCGGACAGCACGACGGCCTCCGGGATGGAGTGCGTGACGAAGAGCACCGCCGCGCCGCTCTCGAGCGCGATGCGCAACAGCTCGGCCTGCATCCGTTCGCGGGTCATCTCGTCCAGCGCGCCGAACGGCTCGTCCATCAGCAGGAGCTTCGGCTGCGGGGCCAACGCCCGCGCGATGGCCACCCGCTGCTGCATGCCCCCGGACAGCTGCGCGGGCCGCGACCCGGCGAAGTCGGCCAGGCCCACCAGGTCCAGCAGCTCCGCCGCGCGGGCCCGCCGATCCGCCTTGCCGACGCCGTGCACGTGCAGCGGCAGCTCCACGTTCTCCGCGACCGTCCGCCACTCCAGGAGCCCGGACTGTTGGAACGCGATCCCGTAGTCCTGGTCCAGCCGCGCCCGCCGGGCGGGCTTCCCCCCGACGCGCACGTCGCCCGCACTCGGCCGCTCCAGGTCGGCGACGATGCGCAGCAGCGTCGACTTCCCACACCCCGACGGGCCGATCAGCGACACGAACTCGCCCGCGTCGAGGGTCAGCTCGATGCCCGACAGCGCGTGGACGTCGCCGAACCGCTTGTCGACGCCGATGAGCTCCACCGCCGTCGGCGCTGATGATTCGCTCGCGCGCTCGCTCATCCGATCGCCCCCCGGTAGCGCCGCAGCCCGAAGTCGAGCAGCCCGACCGCCCCGGCCGCCACCAGGCCGAGGACGGCCGCGCCCAAGATGGCCGCATACAGCTGCGACGGGTCGCCGGTGGCCGTCTGCGCGTACTCGATGATCAACCTGCCGATCCCGCCGCGGGTGCCGGTGGAGATCTCGGCGACGATCGCGCCGACGACCGCAGCGGCCGCGGCCAGCCGGACGGCCGGGATGATCGCAGGCACCGCCGCCGGGAGCCGAAGCCGCAGCAGTGTGGTCCACCAGCCCGCGGCCATCGACGCGAACAGCTCGACGGGCGCCTGGCCCGGAGCCGCGAGCCCGCGCAGCGCCCCGATCGCGATCGGGAAGAACGCCAGGTAGGAGGCGATCACCATGACGCTCGCCCACGGCTGCCACGCCCACCCGAGAATCGCGATCTTGCCGCCCCAGCCTGCGACCAGGGGGGCGATCGCGATCAGCGGGACGGTCTGCGAGGCGACGACGTAGGGCAGCATCGCGCGCTCCGCAAGCCGGAACCGCAGCATCACCAGCGCCAGCACCATCCCGAGCACGCCCCCGAGCACGAGGCCGCCCAGCGCGAGGCCGAGCGTGAACGCGGCGCTCGTGGCGACGGCCGCCCCGACCGTGCGGGCGTCGGCCGCGCCCGCCACCTCGGGCTGGCCCAGCTTCGCGAGGATCGTCCACACGTGCGGCATGGCCGCGTCGTCGGTGCGGGGCAGGATCCGGATGCCGCCGATGACCACCCCGTCGTCGGGCACCACCAGCTTCACCAGCTCCCACAGCACCACGAGCAGGGCGAACGCGGCCACGGTCGTAGCGACCGACCGCGTGCGTCCCCCCATGCGTGCTCTCCCCCTGCCGTGCAAGATGCGCCGACCCTGCGAGCCGCGGATGACGGTAGCGTCACGAAACGGTTGCCAACAGGATCATCGCGGCATACGCCGCCACAGTGTGCGCGGGGCGTGCCGGGCGAGCGCGAAGATCGGGCGCAGCGTCCGCGGCACCCACACCTCCGCCGCGCCCCGACCGCAGCGCGGCCACCGTGGCGTCGGCCACCGTTGCGGGCGACGACGACAGCGGCGCGGGCGCTCATGCCCGCGGTCATCCGGCCGACCACGAACCCCGGCCGCACGAGCAGCAGCCGCGCTCCCGTGCCATGCAAGGCATCGGCGAGTCCGGACGCGAAGCCGTCGAGCCCGGCCTTCGCCGAGCCGTACACGTAGTTGGCCCGCCGCACCCGCATGCCCGCGACCGACGAGAACACGACGAGGGTTCCGTGCCGCTGTGCACGCAGAATCTGCGCGAGGTGGGTCAGGACCGTCACGTGCGCGACGTAGTCGGTGTGCACGATCGCGCGGGCGTGCTCGGCGTCGTGCTCGGCGCGGGCCTGGTCGCCGAGGATCCCGAACGCGACGACCACCACGTCGAGCGCCCCGTGGCGCCGCACGATGCCGTCGAGCACACCGCGCTGGGCGCCCAGGTCGTCCGCGTCGAACTCGACCGTGTCGACGGCCGCCGCGCCCGCATCGCGGACCGCCTGCACCTCGCGGGCCAGCTCGTCGCAGCGCCGGGCCGCGAGCACGACCGTCGCGCCCGGGGCGAGGCGTCGGGCCACGGCGATGCCGATCTCGCTGCGGCCGCCGAGTATGACGATCGTCTCGCCCATGGCGGGGAGACTTTCACACGGCGGAAACATGGGCGTCCTACCGTCGATTTCGTGCCCGAGATGCGGTTCGAGGTGCGCTGGCCGGATGGGTCGCGCCG
Organism: uncultured Actinomycetota bacterium; assembly: GCA_963739465.1. GTDB lineage: Bacteria > Actinomycetota > Actinomycetes > Mycobacteriales > Pseudonocardiaceae > Pseudonocardia. The sequence continues at coordinate 437,672 of CAVUAS010000032.1, read as the reverse complement.
CGAGTACTACTCGCCGTCGCTCGTGGTGGAGGACTACCTGCAGCCGGGTGAGGCCTACCCGCTGGCGGACTTCGTCGGCCGCAGCCGCGAGGCGCTGCGCCAGGCCAGCGAACGGGTGCGCGCGGCGTACGGGATGCCGTGCTCGCTGGCGGCCGCGTCGCTGGCGCGCATCGAACGGGCCGCGGCGAGCTTCGCCGAGGGCGAGGTCCGCGTTCAACGCTTCCGCCGCTAGCCCGGCGTCCAGACCGTGGCCGTCGACCCAGCGGGACACGGCCTGACCGATACTGGGTGGATGCTCGCCGCCGTCCTCGGCTCGCCCGTCGCCCACTCGCTCTCCCCCGTGCTGCACAACGCGGCGTATGACGCGCTCGGGCTCGCCGACTGGTCGTATGGCTGCCACGAGTGCCGAGAGCCCGAGCTGGCCGGGTTCGTGGCAGGCCTGGGGCCGGATTGGGCGGGGCTCTCGCTGACGATGCCGCTCAAGCGCGTCACGATGGACGTCGCCGACGAGGTGGACCCGCTGGCTGCGGCGGTCGGCGCGGCGAACACCCTGGTGCTCACGGGTCGACGCACGGCGTTCAACACCGACGTCGTCGGGATCGGCACGACGCTCGGCGCCGCGTCGGGACGGGCGGTCGTGCTCGGCGCGGGCGGCACCGCCCAGTCGGCCCTCGCGGCGCTGCGCGAGCACGGGATCGCCGACGTCACGGTGCTGGTGCGCGAACCCGGCCGCACCGCGGAGCTCCGCGCTACGGCCGAGCGGCTGGGCGTCGCACCGCGGATCGCGGCCACGCTCGCCGATCCGTCACGGGCCTCGGCGGAGCTCGCCGACGCCGACATCGTCATCTCCACGCTCCCGCCCGGCGCCGCGGACGCGCTCACCCCGCCCGGCGCGGGCGCGGTGGTGCTCGACGTGGTCTACGCGCCCTGGCCCACCCCGTTCGCGGCGGCGGCGCTGGCCGCTGGGGCGAGCGTGCGGAGCGGGCTGGAGATGCTGTTGCACCAGGCAGTCGCGCAGGTGGAGCTCATGACGGGCAAGCCCGGCCCGGTCGCGGCGATGCGCACGGCGCTCGACGCGGCGGTTGCCGCCCGCGGCTGACTCCGTTCGGACAGGCGCAAGCGCGGCCCGCTGACTACGGTGATCACGTCCGTCCGCCCGCTCACCGAGGAGCCACTCGATGTCGATCCCCACCGATGAGAACCGCAACCTGCTCACTGTCGTCGCGATCCTGCGGGCGCAGCCGGGCAAGGAGGAGGAACTTCGGGAGTCGCTCGAATCGCTGGTCGAGCCGACGAGGCAAGAGGACGGCTCCCACACCTACGCCTTGCACCGCGACACCGAGGACCCCTCGACCTTCATCTTCTACGAGAACTGGACGAGCCCGGAGCACCTGGACGCCCACTTCGCCAGCCCGCATCTGACGGACTTCGTCGCCAGGATCCCGAACCTGCTCCGAACCGATCTGGAGCTCCACCGGCTGCGTCGGATCGCCTGACGCTCAGCCGCAGACCGCGCCCTGCGAGGCGGAGCCGACGAGCTTGGCGTACTTGCCCAGCACGCCGGTGCGCAGCTCCGGCTGGCGCGGGCGCCAGCCCTCGCGGCGGCGGGCCAGCTCGGCCTCGTCGACCTCCAGGCTCAGCGTGCGGTTGGCCACGTCCAGCACGATCCGATCGCCGTCGCGCACGAACGCGATCGGGCCGCCGTCCACCGCCTCGGGCGCGACATGCCCGACGCACAGCCCGGTCGTCGCGCCCGAGAAGCGGCCGTCGGTCAGCAGCAGCACGTCCTTGCCCAACCCGGCGCCCTTGATCGCGGCGGTGACGGCCAGCATCTCCCGCATCCCCGGCCCACCCTTGGGGCCCTCGTAGCGGATCACCACGACATCGCCGGGCTGCAGGTCTGCCAGACCGGCCATCGCCCCCGCCTCGCCGTCGAACACCCGCGCCGTGCCCTCGAATCGCGCCTCGTCCAGGCCCGCCGTCTTCACGACAGCGCCATCGGGGGCCAGAGAGCCACGCAGGATCGTCAGCCCACCCGTGGGGTGGATCGGCTTGTCCAGCGAGCGCAGCACCTCCCCGTCCAGATCCGGCGGGTCGATCGCGGCGAGGTTCTCGGCCACCGTCTTGCCGGTGGCCGTCAGCGCGTCGCCGTGCAGCAGGCCCGCGTCCAGCAGCGCCTTCATCACCACAGGCACCCCGCCCACCTGGTCGATCGTGCTCATCACGTACTTGCCGAACGGCTTGACATCGGCCAGGTGCGGCACCCGCTCGCCGACCCGGGTGAAGTCATCCAGCTCCAGCGCCACCCCCGCCTCATGGGCGATCGCCAACAGGTGCAGCACCGCGTTCGTCGAGCCGCCGAACGCCATCACCACCGCGATCGCGTTCTCGAACGCCTCCCGGGTGAGCACCTGCCGCGCGGTGATCCCCTTCTCCAGCATGCCGATCACCGCCTCCCCGGAGGCGCGGGCGATCCCGTCCCGGCGCCGGTCCACCGCAGGCGGGGCGGCCGAACCCGGCAGCGCCAGCCCGAGCGCCTCCGCCGCGACCGCCATCGTGTTCGCGGTGTACATGCCGCCGCACGCGCCCTCGCCCGGGCAGATCGCCCGCTCGACGGCATCCAGCTCCGCACGGGTGATCAGACCCCGCGCACACGCGCCGACGGCCTCGAACGCGTCGGCGATGTTGACCTCCCGGTCGCCGATGTGACCGGGCAGGATCGACCCCGCGTAGACGAACACGGCGGCCAGATCCAGCCGGGCCGCGGCCATCAACATGCCGGGCAGGCTCTTGTCGCAGCCCGCCAGCAGCACGGTGCCATCCAGCCGCTCGGCCTGCACCACCGTCTCCACCGAGTCCGCGATGATCTCCCGGCTGACCAGCGAGTAGTGCATCCCGACGTGGCCCATCGAGATCCCGTCGGACACCGATATGGTGCCGAACTCCATCGGGAACCCGCCCGCCCGGTGCACGCCTTCCTTCGCCGCGATGCCCAGCCGCTGCAACGACAGGTTGCACGGGGTGATCTCGTTCCAGCTCGACGCGATGCCGATTTGGGGCTTGCCGAAGTCCTCATCACGCATGCCGACCGCGCGCAGCATCCCACGCGCCGCGGCACGCTCCATCCCGTCGGTGACGTCGCGGCTGCGCGGCTTCAGATCAGTCATGCGGCCCACCCTTCCGCATCCTGACCGGGACACGCCACGCATCCGTTTCGTAACCAGACGGCTTCGCCACGTGGCCGTCACCTTGCGTCCTCTGGAGTCGTTGCCGCCTCGGATCCACTGGGTGAAGGGACGTTGAATGACGGGCACGACACGGCGGTTGCGGCGTACAGCGGCGATCGTCTGCATCGGGCTGGCCACCGCGGCGGCGGTGACCGGCACGGCGCTGGCCGCCGATGGCGGCGGACACGGCGGCGACGGAGACGGTGGGCACCACGATGGGCCGCCGATGGTCAAGGGTACGCCGTGCACCGTCACCGCCCGAGCCTGTGTTGACCTCGCCCACAACCAGGCGTGGCTCCTCCACGACGGCAAGATCACCCGCGGCCCGGTGGGGATCAGCCACGGCGGGCAGGGCAAGGAGACCCCCACCGGCACCTTCGAGGTGCAGTGGAAGGACCAGAATCACAAGAGCGCCGAGTTCAACAACGCGCCGATGCCGTACGCGGTGTTCTTCGCCGACGGCGGCATCGCGTTCCACCAGGGCAACCCGAAGAACCCGTCGGCGGGCTGCGTCCACCTGTCCGCGAGCGACGCCCAGGCCTGGTACAACGACCTCGAGGTCGGCGACGAGGTGGAGGTTCACTAACTCGACCGGGTGTCAGTTAACGCCCTTGGCTGTGACGGCGAGCACACTGTGCCGCAATCGGTCCAGAGTGGAGGCCAGCCATGAGTGTTGTCGTCGTCATCAAGTTCCCCGGCGCCAAGGTGGACAGGTTCAAGGAGGTCTACGCCCGCCACACCGAGACAATGGCCGCGGTCAGCGCCGAAGGGCGCAGCAAGGGCGGGATCCACCACATGTTCCTCGCGGACGAGAACGGCGAGATGATGGTCATCGACGAGTGGGGGAGCATGGCCGAGTTCGAGGCCTTCTTCGCAGCCCAGGAGGACATCAAGGCGATCGTCGGCGAGATCGGCGTAACGGGCCCGCCGACCGCGGTCGGCTACTCGGTGATCGACACGCCAGACCGGTTCTGACGGCGCTCACCAGCTCGCCAACGGCGCGTCGGGCCGGTCCAGCCACACGGTGTGGCTCCGGTCCGGCGTCACCGTGAGGCCGAGCCGATCCCACCCCGGCCGTCGGTGGCGCCGCCACAGGGCGTGGGCCCGCTCGACGTCGTCCCACAGGCAGCGGGGGCCACCCCACGTGACCGCCCGGCGGCCGCGGAAGTCAGGTGGGTCGACGGCGCACCACGCGCCGTCGGCGGCGACGAACCGCGCACCCGCGTACTCGGGCCCGAACCGGCGGAAGGTGATGATCGGCGGTAGCCCGATCTGGGCGAGGAACCACGGCACCGACGCCGACAGTGGGTGCGGGTTGAGCGCCGTTTCCGTCTCGCCGACGGCGGGCCCCACCGGCGGGTCGGCCTCTTGCCACGCGGGCGGGCGGTCGCGCGTGCGCACCGCCATGAACCCGGCCCAGGACGGCAGGAATCTGCCCTCGAGGCGGTCGGCGCCCCGCCGCAGGAGCACCAGGCTGCCCGCGAGCAGCCCCACCTTCACGTCGACGAGCGCGAGCCCGCCGTTCACCAGCTGCTGCGCCCAGGCCCACGGCACCACGGGGAACGCGCAGGTCGCGATGATCCGGTCGTACGGTGCGTGGCTCGCGAGCCCGGCGCGGCCGTCGCCCGTGGCGAGTACCGGGTGGTGGCCGAGGCTGTCGAGCCGGGCCCGTGCGGCGTCGACCAGCACCGGGTCGACGTCGACGGAGAACACCGCCGGGTCGCCCAGGACGTGGCACATGAGGGCAGCGTTGTAGCCGGTGCCCGTCCCGATTTCCAGCACGCGCGGGTGGTCGCGCAGGTCGAGGGCGTCGAGCATGCCCACCATCAGCGAGGGCTGCGTGGACGAGGAGACCGCGGCGAGGCCCCCGTGCCCGTCCGGCAGGAGCGCGGTGACCAGCGCGACGTCGCGGTAGGCCCCCGCGAGACCCGTGTCGACACCCCCGCCCGCGCCGGGGTCCGTGACGGCCTCCGAATCCGGCGTGGACCGCGCCACCGGACCGGGCTCTCGGTCGGCGGCCCGGGCACCGGGCGCAGGCCCACCACCGGCGCCCGCTCCCCCGGTGAACTCGTCGGTGACCGGTCCGGCGCCACGTGCGGCGGCGGCCCGGACACCAGGCGCAGGCCCATCACCGGCGTCCGAACCCCCAGCGGTCCGGTCGGTCACGGCAGCGGCGGCGGCGGTGTCGGGGACCGGGTCGGCCGCGGCCTCGGCACCGGGAGCCAGGCCGCCGACGGCGCCCGGATCCGTGGCCGCCTCGGCGGCAGGTGCGGAGCCCGTCTCGTAGCCAGGCGAAAGGCAGGCGGAGGCATCCGGCGCAGCGATGCCCGCAACGACCCAGCCCTCGTCGTGTCGCTCGTACCAGCGGGGCACGAACAGGTGCCGGGGCACCCGCTCGACCGCCCCGAGCCAGCGATGGTCGTGGGGGCCGGTGGCGGCGTCGATCGACCGGGCGAGCTCGGCGGCGTACGCGGTCCAGTCACTCATGCGGCACGCTCCCCGCCGGAACCCGGCATCCTCGGGGGGCGCCCGGAACAGCGGATTCGGACCTCGACAGGCGTGCGGGCCGTCAGGACCTACCGCGGCCTGCGCCAGCGAAGTCGCGATCGCGGCGCACGTTGGCCCGCCTGCCCTTCAGGGTGGTGCTCCCCCGCAGGCTGCGCAGCACGTCGTCGGCGGCGTGTTCGGGCACCTCCACGAGCGCGTGCCGCTCGTGGATCTGGATCGCGCCGATGTCGCGTCCGGACAAGTTCGACTCGTTGGCGAGCGCGCCCACGATGTCCTGGGGTCGCACACCACCCGCGCGTCCGGCGTTGACGAAGAGCCGCGTCATGCCCGTCTTCGGCGCCCGCGTGGCCGCGCCACGGGCCTTCACCGGCCGCTCCGACCGCTCGCTGCGCATGCGGCCCGGCGTGACGACGGGAATGTCCTCGCCGTCGTCGGGCGCGCCCGCGGCGGACTGCATCATCCGGACGGCCGCAGCGGCGACGTCGATGAGCTCGTGCTCGGCCGCGAGCCCGGCGAGCATGGCCCGGACGTCCTCGGCGTCGGCGTCCTCGACCAGCGCCTCCTCCAGCGCGACCCGCGTGCGGTCGAGCCGGGCGGCGCGCAGGTCGGCGGCCGTGGGCACGGGCGCGATCTCGATCGGCTGCCCGGTGAGCTTCTCCACGTTGCGCAACGCGTACATCTTCGACGGCGGCACGAGCGTGATCGCGACGCCTTCGCGCCCCGCCCGCCCGACGCGGCCGATCCGGTGCACGTACGCCTCGGACGACTGCGGCACGTCGTGGTTGACGACGTGGGTGAGCAGGTCGATGTCCAGCCCGCGGGCCGCGACGTCGGTGGCGACGAGCAGCTCGGTGCGCCCGCTGCGCAGCCGGTCGACGACGCGGGTGCGATGCTCCTGGTCCATGCCGCCGTGCAGCGCCTCGGCGCGCAGGCCGCGGGCGGTGAGGGTCTCGGTGACGGCGTCGACGTCAAGGCGGGTGCGGCAGAACACGATCGCGGCGCGCGGCCGCTCGGCCTCCAGCACGCGGCCCAGCGCGGCGGTGGTGTGGGTGCGCGGCACGAGGTAGGCGGTCTGGCGCACCTGCGGCGCCTCACCCTCGGCCACGACCTCGCGACGGATCCGGACGGTGACCGGCTCGCGGAGGTACTTCTGCGCGAGCGTCTCGATCCGACGCGGGATCGTCGCGGAGAACAGCACGGCCTGGCGGGTGTCGGGGGTCTCGTCGAGCAGGGTCTCGATGTCCTCGACGAAGCCCATGTCGAGCATCTCGTCGGCCTCGTCGAGGACGACGGTCTCCAGCTGGTCGAGCTTGAGCGCCCCGCGGTTCATGAGGTCGATGGCCCGGCCGGGCGTGGCGACGACGACGTCGACGCCCTCCTGCAAGGCCTTCCACTGCGGCCCGACGGGCGCGCCGCCGTAGACGGTGACGACCCGGGCGCGCAGGCCCGCGCCGTAGCGGGCGACGGCCTCCGAGACCTGCAGTGCGAGCTCGCGGGTGGGGGTGAGCACCATGCCGAACGGGGCGTCGCCGCGGCGGCGCTCGGGGCGGATCTCGGCGAGGCGCTCCAACATCGGCAGCGCGAACGCGGCCGTCTTGCCGGTGCCGGTGGCGGCCTGGCCAATCAGGTCGCGGCCGTCGACCAGAGGCGCGATCGCCTCGGCCTGCACGGGGCTGGGCTGGGTATAGCCGAGCTCCGACACCGCCGCGAGCAGCTCGGCTCGCAGCGGCAGGTCGGCAAAGGTGGGCAGGTCGAACTCAGTGGAAGTCACGTCGTACTTTCGTCGCAGTAGTCGCCGGCGCGAGGATGCTCCCCGCCGTGAGCCCGCAAGGCCCTCTGCACGACTTCTGCCTGGCCAACGCGGTCTCCGGTGGCTCTCAACGCACCACCGGACACCTATAGTCCCAGGTGATCGCCGTCACCGCCACGTCGACCCCACCCTTACCGCACCAGGCGCGCTCCGCGCCTGCTCAGCGCCCGTGTGAGCGCGCGCAGGTCGTCGCTCGGACGGGCCCTGCGGGTGCCGATCCCGTTGCGGCTGTCGACGCCGTAGCGGGGCGCTGCCGCCGCGATCGCCACCAGCACCGCGAGGATTACCAGAGCCACCATCTCGATCACTCCCTTGTCACGTCGATGGCTCTATGCTCGGCGTAAGGGAGGTCGGCGCGCGTCGGGCGATCACGCCGTATCGGACACCGGTGGCCTTACCTGTCGACGAGGCTCGCCGCGTGATCGGGCACCTGGTGGAACATCTCCCGCGGCGGGCGGACATAGCCGCTGGGCTTGGGCCGTCTCGGCAGGCGGAGCGGGACGCGGGGCACGGGCTCCCACGGCACGCTCGACAGCAGGTGGGCGATCATGTTGATGCGCGCGTTGCGCTTGTACTCGGACTCGACGATCATCCACGGGATGTCGGGGTTGTCGGTGGCGGCGAACAGTTCGTCCTTGGCGCGGGAGTAGTCCTCCCAGCGGCGGATCGACTCCAGGTCCATCGGGGAGAGCTTCCAGCGCTTGAGCGGGTCCTCCTGCCGGGAGCGGAAGCGGCGCTCCTGCTCGGCGTCGCTGACGGAGAACCAGTACTTGCGCAACAGGATCCCGTCCTCGACCAGCAGCCGCTCGAAGGTCGGGCACTGGCGCAGGAACCGCTGGTACTCGGCCGGGGTGGCGAACCCCATCACGCGCTCGACGCCGCCGCGGTTGTACCAGCTTCGGTCGAACAGCACGATCTCCCCCGCCGCGGGCAGGTACTCGACGTAGCGCTGGAAGTACCACTGGGTGCGCTGCCGCTCAGTGGGCGCAGGCAGCGCCGCGATGCGGCAGACGCGGGGGTTGAGGTACTGCATCATCCGCTGGATCGTGCCACCCTTGCCCGCCGCGTCGCGGCCCTCGAACACGACGACGAGGCGCGTTCCGGAGGTCTTGACCCACTCCTGCATCTCGACGAGCTGCCCCTGCAGCCGCAGCAGCTCCGCCGCGTAGCGCTTCTTGGGCAGCCGCTTCGCGAGGGGGGCCGTGTCGTTGGTGTCACTCCTGCCTGCCACGGCTTCGGCCTTGGCCATGCGCCCCTCCTCCGATCGGACCCGGTGACGACCTCACCACACTTCCCGATCCCGCGGGTAGGCCCGACTACTTGCCGGTGAGGCCCGCGCGGCGCAGGGCGTCGGCCATGGCGCTGTTGGAGGGGCTCGATCCGCCGGATCGGTCGCCGCGCGCACGGGTGTCTTTGCGGCCCCGGTTGGCGTCGCGGCCGCCGCCCTTGCGCTCGCCGCGGTCGTTGCGGTCACCGCGGTCACCGCGGTCACCGCGGTCATTGCCGTCGCGGCGGGGGGCGCGCTCGGGCTTGGCCGCGCCTACCTCGTCGTCCAGCCGCAACGTCAGCGAGATCCGCTTGCGCGCCTCGTCGACGTCGAGCACCTTGACCCGCACGACGTCGCCGGACTTCACGACCTCGCGCGGGTCGGACACGAACGTCGCGGACATCGCCGACACGTGCACGAGCCCGTCCTGGTGCACTCCCACGTCGACGAACGCCCCGAACGCGGCCACGTTCGTCACCTGGCCTTCGAGGACCATGCCGGGCCGCAGGTCGGAGATCTTGTGGACGCCCTCGGCGAACGTCGCGGTGCGGAACGCGGGGCGCGGATCGCGGCCGGGCTTCTCCAGCTCGGTAAGGATGTCGGTGACGGTGGGCAGCCCAAACCGATCGTCCACGAACTCCTTCGGCGGCAACGACTTCAGCTTCGGCGCGTTGCCGATGAGCGAGCCGATGTCGGTCTTCGCGCGGGCCAGGATGCGGCGCACGACCGGGTAGGCCTCCGGGTGGACGCCGGAGACGTCGAGCGGGTCGTCGCCGCCGCGGATGCGCAGGAAGCCCGCGCACTGCTCGAACGCCTTGGGGCCCAGGCGCGGCACGTCGGCCAGCGCGGTGCGGGTGCGGAACGGGCCGTTGGCGTCGCGGTGGGCGACGATCTGGCCTGCGAGCGACTCGGTGATGCCCGACACCCGCCGCAGCAGGGGCGCCGACGCGGTGTTGACGTCGACGCCGACGGCGTTCACGCAGTCCTCCACCACGGCGTCGAGCGAGCGGGACAGCGCCGACTCCGGCAGGTCGTGCTGGTACTGCCCGACGCCGATCGACTTGGGATCGATCTTGACGAGCTCGGCGAGCGGGTCCTGCAGGCGGCGGGCGATCGAGACCGCGCCGCGCAGCGCCACGTCCAGGCCGGGCAGCTCGGCCGACGCGTACGCCGACGCCGAGTACACCGACGCCCCCGCCTCGCTCACGACGACCGGCACGAGCCCCAGCGCCGGGTTGCGCGCGGCCAGCTCGCGGGCGAGCTTCTCGGTCTCCCGCGAGGCGGTGCCGTTGCCGATCGCGACGAGCTCCACGTCGTGGGCGAGGGCGAGCTTGGTCAGCGTCGCGAGCGCAGCGTCCCACGCGCGGCGGGGCTCGTGGGGGTAGATCGTGTCGGTGGCGACGACTTTGCCGGTCGCGTCGACCACGGCGACCTTCACACCCGTGCGCAGGCCGGGGTCGAGGCCCATCGTGGCGCGGCTGCCCGCGGGTGCGGCGAGCAGCAGATCGCGCAGGTTGTTCGCGAAGACGCCGATGGCGCCCTCCTCGGCCGCCGCGCGCAGCCGCACGCGGATGTCGACGGACAGATGCAGGAGGATGCGGGTGCGCCAGGCGAAGCGGACGCAGTCGGCGAGCCATCGGTCGGCGGCGCGGCCCTCGTCGCGGACCCCCGCCGCCGCCGCGATCAGGCGTTCCCAGTCGGTGACGCCCCCCGGCTCCGGCTGATCGGCGTCGGGCTCCAGCGTGACGTCGAGAACGTCCTCCTTCTCCCCGCGGAACACGGCGAGAATCCGGTGGGAAGGGAGCTTGGTGAACGGCTCGGAGTAGGCGAAGTAGTCGGCGTACTTCGCGCCATCGGTCTCCTTGCCCGCGCGGACCGTTGTGACGAGCCGCCCAAGGCTCCACATGCGCTCGCGCAGGCCGCCGATGAGGTCGGCGTCCTCGGCGAACCGTTCGACGAGGATCGCGCGGGCGCCCTCCAGCGCCGCCGCGGTGTCGGGGACCTGCTCGGTGACGTAGACCGCGGCCGTTTCCTGCGGGTCGAGCGTCGGGTCGCCGAGCAGCGCGTCGGCCAGCGGCTCCAGCCCGTTCTCCCTGGCCACCTGGGCTTTGGTGCGCCGCTTCGGCTTGAACGGCAGGTAGATGTCCTCGAGGCGGGCCTTGGATTCGGCCGCGCGGATGCGCTCTTCCAGCGCCGGGTCGAGCTTGCCCTGCTTGCGGATCTCCTCCAGCACCGCGGCGCGGCGGTCCTCCAGCTCGCGGAGGTAGCCCAGGCGCTCCTCCAGCGTGCGGAGCTGCGCGTCGTCGAGGGTGCCGGTGGCCTCCTTGCGGTAGCGGGCGATGAACGGCACCGTGGCGCCGCCGTCGAGGAGGTCCACGGCCGCCGCGACCTGGTGGGGTCGAACGCCGAGCTCGTCGGCGATGCGCTGGCGGATGCTCTGGCCCGCCGGGGCCTGCGGGGGCGATGCGGTCGTACCGGTCACGGCCCCATCGTTCCGGGTGCCTCCCGGCCGGGTACCGCCGGGCGGGGGTCGGCGGGAACGCGCTGGTGGGCCGTTCCCGCCGACCGCCGGGCAACCGACCGCCTCAGGTCGTGTTGCACAGGCGGCGCGGGCAGGAGCGCGTCTCGGCCCGCCCACCCGCCTCGGCGCGCGGCAGACTGGGCCGATGCGCCGTGCGATCCTGCTCGTTCCGCTCCTCGGCGCGGCGCTGGTCGGCGCCGCCCGGCTGGGTCGTCGCTCTGGCGTCACCGACGACGAGCTGGCCGCCGGGCTCCCGGGCGACGCGATCGTGCCCGACGCCCGGGTCGTCATCGACCGCGCTGCCACGCTGAACGCGCCACCCGACCGCGTATGGCCGTGGATCGTGCAGCTGGGCAAGCGGCGGGCAGGTTGGTATTTCCCGGCCTGGATCGAACGCGCGATCCCCCGTGAGCGGCGGGGTCTGCGCCACGTCGAGCCGCGGTGGCAGGGCCTCGCCGTCGGTGACGTCATCCCGGACTGGGGAGGGCCCGCCGCGACGTTCGAGGTCGCCGTGCTCGAACCGCCGCGGGCGCTCGTGCACCGGTCCACGCGCGAGCGCCGCGACCGGGAGCCTATCCGGATCAGTTGGGCAATCGTGCTGACGCCCGTGCCGTCGGGGACGCGGCTTCACTTGCGGCTGCGGATCAGCGCGCTGGGCCGCCGTGCGCCGCGGGTGATGACGACGGTCGCGGGCTTGATCGACGAGGCGACGGTGGCGCCGCTCTTCGCCGGACTGGCGGAGCGCCTCGGGTGACCCGAGGCGGGCGGTCCGAGACGCCGAACACGCCGTGCCGAGATGCACGACTCACCGTGGCGAGACGCGGGACTCACCGTGGCGAGATGCGCGACTCACCGTCGGCGGGTGAGGAGGGCCACGCACTCCATGTGGTGGGTCATCGGGAAGGCGTCGAAGGCGCGCAGGGCGTCGAGGGCGTAGCCGCGGTCGGCGAAGAGGGCGACGTCGCGGGCGAGCGCGGCCGGGTCGCAGGCGACGTACACGACCCGCGCGGGGCCGTGTGCGGCCAGCGCGTCGACCACCGCCCGGCCCAGGCCCTTGCGCGGTGGGTCGGCCACGACGACGTCCGGGTCGGCGGGCAGGCCCGCGAGCACCTTCTCGACCCGCCCGACCCGCCAGCCGACCTGCGGGAGGTCGGCGAGCGCCGCGCGCCCGTCGTCGACCGCCGCCTGGGCGGTATCCACCACCGTGACGGAGCCGTCCTGTCCTACCTGCTCGGCGAGCACGGCGGCGAACAGCCCGACCCCGCCGTAGAGGTCCCACGCCGTTCCCCCGGGCGGTGCCGCCGCCCACTCCCCCACGACCGTCGCCAACACGTCCGGCAGTGCCGGGTGCACCTGCCAGAACACCCCCGGGGACAGGCGCCACTCCCGACCCGCCGCCCGGGCGAGCACCGGCCCGTCGTCGCCCGCGTGCGCGGCGCCTGCCGCATCCACCACCACGTCCACCTCGCCCGGCGGAAACCGCCGCGCGAGCACCGGGGCGAGCGCGCCCGGCGGGGCGAGCGGGCAGTCCGCGATGGGCAGCACGTCGTGGCTGCGGTGCGCCCGCAGTCCCGCACGGCCCTCGTCGTCGACGGCGAGGCGCACCCGGGTGCGCCAGCCCAGCGGGCCGCCCGGCAGCTCCTCGACCTCGACGTCGACCTCGCGGGTCACACCCGCCAGCCGCCGCAACTGCTCGGCGAGCACCTGCGCCTTCCACGCCCGCTGGGCCGCGGGCTCGACGTGTTGCAGGTCGCACCCCCCGCAGCCACCCGCGCGGGCGAACGAGCACGGGGCGATCACCCGGTCGGGCGAGGCGGCCAGCACGGCGACGGCGTCGGCCCGGCAGAACCCGCCGCCCGCGTCCTCGTCGACGACCGCGCGCACCCGCTCCCCCGGCAGCGCATGCCGGACGAACACGACGCGCCCCTCGTGGCGCGCCACGCAGTGTCCGCCGTGCGCAACCGCGTCGACCTGCAGCTCCAACACCCGGTCGGTCCAGTCCAGGGCGGCGCTCACGACTTCGCCGCCGGGGTGCGAACCTCCGACGGGGCGGACTCGTAGCCGCGGCGGGACGAGCCGGGCGGCGTCTCCGGGCGGCGGGTCTTGATCCGCTCCGAGGACGGCATCTGCCACGCCACGTTGGTCACCATCACGCCCGGCTGGAACAGCAGGCGCCCCTTGAGCCGCAGCGCGCTCTGGTTGTGCAGCAGCTGCTCCCACCAGTGCCCCACGACGTACTCGGGGATGAACACCGTGACGACGTCGCGCGGGCTCTTCGTCCGCACCCGCTTCACGTACTCCAGCACCGGCCGGGTGATCTCCCGGTACGGCGACTCGATCACTTTCAGCGGCACCGGGATGGCCCGCTTCTCCCACTCGCGCATGAGCCTCTTCGGTGTCGGCGTCGTCGACGTTGACGGTGAGCGCCTCCAGCACGTCCGGCCGGGTGGCGCGGGCATAGGCCAAGGCGCGCAGCGCGGGCTTGTGCAGCGTGGACACCAGCACGATGCCGTGGTTGCGCGACGGCAGCACGGCATCGGTCTCGCCGATCACCAGCTCGGCCGCCACCCGGTCGTAGTGGCGCTGGATGGCCTGCATGAGCACGAAGAACACCGCCATTGCCGCGATCGCGATCCACGCGCCGAGCAGGAACTTCGTGACGAGCACGGTGAGCAGCACGACGCCCGTCATGATCGCGCCGAAACCGTTGATCGACTGAGCGCGGCGCATCCGTCGCCGGGCCAGCGGCTCCGTCTCCGTGCGCAGCAGCCGGTTCCAGTGCCGCACCATGCCCGTCTGCGACAGCGTGAACGACACGAAGACGCCCACCGTGTAGAGCGGGATCAGCCGCGTGACCTCGGCCTGGAATCCCACGACGAGCACCACGGCGAACGCGGCGAGGATGAGGATGCCGTTGGAGAAGGCCAGCCGGTCGCCACGGGTGTGCAGCTGGCGGGGCAGGTAGCGGTCCTGCGCGAGGATCGAGCCGAGCACCGGGAAGCCGTTGAAGGCCGTGTTGGCGGCGAGCGCCAGGATCAGCGCCGTCATCACGATGACGAAGTAGAAGCCCGGCCGGAATGAGGAGAACACGGCGTCGGCGAGCTGGGCCACCATCGTCTGCTGGATATAGCCCGCAGGCGCGTCGGCGAACTGCGTCGCGGGATCCTCCGCGATCTGGACACCGGCCAGCCGGGCTAGGGCGATCAGACCCATGAACATGGTCACGGACAGCAGGCCGAGCAGCAGCAGCGTGGTGGCGGCGTTGCGGGACTTGGGCTTGCGGAACGCGGGCACGCCGTTGCTGATCGCCTCGACGCCGGTGAGCGCGGCGGCGCCCTGGGTGAACGAACGCAGGATCAGTAGGACCAGCGCGAAGCCGGTGAAGGCGTCGCCCTCCCCGAGCAGCTTCAGGTTCGCGCTGGCCGCCAGGACCGGCTGGCCGAGCAGGAGGATCCGCACCAGGCCCCAAACGATCATCGCCCCGATGCCGATCATGAACGCGTACACAGGCACGGCGAAGGCTGCGCCGGACTCCCGGATCCCGCGCAGGTTCACGGCCGTGAGCAGCACGATCGCGCCGACCGCGAACGACACCTTGTGCTCGGCGACGAACGGCACGAGCGCACCGATGTTGGCCGCCGCCGCCGAGATCGACACCGCGACCGTCAGCGTGTAGTCGACGAGCAGCGCGCTGGCGACCGTGAGTCCCGCACTGCGACTGAGGTTGGTGGTGGCGACCTCGTAGTCGCCGCCTCCGGACGGGTAGGCGTGCACGTTCTGCCGGTAGCTCGTGACCACCGTGAGCAGCACGACGACCACCGCGAGACCGATCCAGGGCGACAGCGCGTACGCCGTGGCCCCCGCCACCGACAGCGTCAGGAAGATTTCCTCCGGGGCGTAGGCGACCGACGACATCGCGTCGGAGGCGAACACCGGCAGGGCGATCCGCTTCGGCAGCAGGGTGTGTGCGAGCCGGTCGCTGCGTTGGGGCCGCCCGACGAGGATGCGCTTCAGCGCGACGCGGAACGATGGCACGGCGGAAGCGTAGGCGGTGCGGGGGCCGTCGTGCCTAGTGCGGGTGCCGGGCCGATCCGATTCGCCACACCACCGCCGCACGGCGGCTGCCTGCGATAGCGTGCCGCCGTGTACGTCGTCATCATGGGCTGCGGGCGGGTCGGGTCCTCGCTCGCCGCGAGCCTCGATCGGCTCGGCCACGAGGTGGCCGTGATCGACAAGGACCGACAGGCCTTCCGCAGGCTACCCGCCGAGTTCTCCGGGCGGCAGGTCGTCGGCCAGGGCTTTCACCGGGAGGTCCTGGTCGAGGCGGGGGTCGAGGGCGCCCAGGCCTTCGCGGCGGTCTCGAGCGGCGACAACTCCAACATCATCTCCGCGCGGGTGGCGCGCGAGACGTTCGGCATCGCCCGCGTCGTCGCCCGCATCTACGACGCCAAGCGCGCGGCCGTGTACGAGCGCCTCGGCATTCCGACGGTGGCCACCGTGCCGTGGAGCACCGACCGGCTGATGCGCATGCTGCTGCCCGACGGGGTGGCGTCGGCGTGGCGGGAGCCCACCGGCACCGTTGCGATCCTGCCGCTGCCGGTCCACGAGGAGTGGGTGGGCCGCTCGGTGCGCGAGTTGGAGGCCACCACCGGGTCACGCGTGGCGTTCATCGTCCGGTTCGGCACCGGGGTGCTTCCGCGCCCCGAAACCTTCGTCCAGGCTGAGGACACGATCTACGTCGCGGCGGTGTCGGGCACGGTCAGCGACGTCACGTCCGCCGCGGCCGCGCCGCCGCCACAGGAGGGCTGAGCCGTGCGGGTCGCGATCGCAGGAGCGGGGGCCGTCGGGCGCTCCATCGCTTTCGAGCTGGTGGAGAACCACCACCAGGTGATGCTCATCGAGCGGGAGCTGTCGAACATCGACCCGGAGTCGGTCGAGGCCGCCGAGTGGGTGCACGCCGACGCCTGCGAGCTCGCCTCGCTGGAGGAGGCCGGGCTGGAGACGTGCGACGTCGTCATCGCCGCCACCGGCGACGACAAGGTCAATCTGGTGGTCTCGCTGCTGGCCAAGACCGAGTTCGCGGTGCGCCGGGTCGTGGCGCGGGTCAACGACCCTACGAACGAGTGGCTGTTCGGGCAGAACTGGGGCGTGGACGTCGCCGTGTCGACGCCGCGCCTGCTCGCCGCGCTCGTCGAGGAGGCGGTGGCCGTCGGCGACCTGGTGCGGCTGATGACGTTCCGGCAGGGGCAGGCCAACCTGGTGGAGGTCACGCTGCCCGAGGACACACCGCTCGCCGGGCAGTCGGTGGGCGGCCTGAAGCTGCCGCCCGATTCGGCGCTGCTGGTGGTGCTGCGCGGGGGGCGTGTGATCGTGCCCCAGGCCGACGATGCGCTGGAGCCCGGCGACGAACTCCTGTTCGTGGCGGCGGTGGCGGTCGAGGAGGACATCCGCGCCGCGCTGGGGTACTAGCTAGGCCGCGTCCGCGCCTATCCCTGCTCTTCGGCGGGGTTGGGGGCGCGGCGGGCTCTGGCCACCGCCCAGACCGTGCCGAGCAGGGCAACGCCGACCAGCGGGTAGCCCATGGCGAGCCGGGCGATGCCCAGCCAGGTGGTGGCGTCGGCGTTGTAGAGCAGGCCCTGCACGACGAGGCGCGCCGCGAACACGAGCGTCCACAGCAGGCTGGCCCAGGTGTAGGCGCGCAGCAGCCGATGGTCGCGCCGCCAGGATTGGCCGTCGCCGTTGATGCCGTGCCAGATGACGCCCGCGAGCGGCCACCGCACCAGCACCGAGGCCAGGAACGCCAGCGCCAGCACGGCGCTGTAGATGAGGCCGGGAAGATAGAAGCCCCGGGCCTCGCCGGTGCGATAGGCGATGAACGCGGCGATGCCGACGCCGAAGAGGCCGGAGACCGCGGGCTGCAGCGGTTGCCTGCGGGTGATCCGCCAGGCGGCGATCACGACGCCGGAGGCCAGCGCGGCGATGAGCGCGGGCTGCAGCGCGGTCACGATGTTGACCACGACGAACACGGCCACCGGGATCGTGGAAGCGATGATCCCGGGCACGCCGCCCATCTGCTCCAGGAGCGTGGGCGCGCGGCGCTCGGTGGGTGGGGACTCCTCGGGCGGACCGGCCGTCACGGGTCTCCTACGTGGTGTTGGCCTGACAGATCTCGTAGAACGGGTTGTAGATCACCTTGCGTCCGTCGCGAACCGCGATCCGCCCCCGCACCCGCAGGGTGCGCCCGGGCTCGATGCCCGGGATGCGGCGACGGCCCATCCAGACGAGGGTGACGCCCTCGGTGCCGTCGAACAGCTCGGCCTCGAGCGTAGCGTCGGCGTTCTGCGGGCAGAACTCGACGCTGCGTAGCCTACCGAACACCGTGACGTCCTGACCGCAAGCACAGTCCGAGGCGCGCTGCGCCCCCGACTTCTCGGCGTGCTCGGACAGGTCGTCGGCGTCGAGGGTGCCGACATCACTCGTCAGTTTGCGCAGCATCCGTTTGAACGCTCCACGTTCGGTGCCGCCCATGGGAACCACTCCCCGGTTCGTCGGTACCCGTAGGTTCGGGTCCGTTAACGTCATCCACTGTAACCCGGACGAAACCGTCGCACCGGCCCGTCTTCGGGGTTCCCGACCGACGGAAGGCCCTGTGACCTGTGCTGTCATGCTCCCCGGCTCGGGCTCCGACGAGCGATTCATCCGCTCGGTCTTTGCAGGCCCACTGGCCGGGATCGGCGTCGAGCTCGTCGCGCCCGCGCCGCGGCGGGGGGCCGACGTCGTCGACGGCTACCGGCAGGCGCTCGACGCCGCCGGGCCGGGGCCGGTGCTTGTTGGTGGGATCTCACTCGGGGCGCACGTGGCGGCACACTGGGCGGTCGGGGCGCCCCGCGGACGGGTGGCCGGACTGCTGCTCGCGCTCCCCGCGTGGACGGGGGCGCCGTCCAACGCGGCCGCCGCGCGTGCGGCCCGGCTGACCGCGGCGCGGGCGCGGACGGGTGGGGTCGGCGCCGCTGTGGCCGCGACGGCGGGGGCGCCCGCGTGGCTCGTGGCCGAGCTCGGCCGGGCGTGGGCGGGGTACGGGGAGGGGCTGGCGGACGCGCTGGAGGCGGCCGCGGCCGAGCACGCCCCCACGAAGGCGGAGCTGCGTGAACTCGACGTGCCGGTCGGGCTGGCGGCGCTGGTGGACGACCCGGTGCACCCGCTGGAGGTGGCGCTGCGATGGCACGCGGCGTTGCCCCGATCGGCGGTGGTGACGACGCGGCTGGCGGCCTTCGGGGCGGATCCCGAGGCGCTCGGGCGGGCAACCGTGCTCGCCTGGCTGCGCGCCTCGGCTCCGCGCGTCTGACGACGCCTCGGGCTTGGGTTCAGGGACCGTAGTGTCGCCCTGCGCCCGTGGCGTGGTCTGCGTCCGGTCGAAGCGGCCGCGCGTGGGGTTCAGGGACCGTAATGTCGCCCTGCGCCCGTGGCGTGGTCTGCGTCCGGCCTGCCGTGCCGCGCGGATTCGGGTGCCCGCCGCCGACCGCCCGCGTGCCTGCCATCCTCGAGGAGGTCGGCCGCCGACCACGCGTCGTCGTCGGCGCCACGGGCCCGCGGCGCTTCGGCCGAACTGAGATCCGGATCCTTCGGCCAGGCCCATTGGGTCGGCGGTACCCGCGGCGGGGCGGTGTGGCGGTTGCCGCCCCCGTGCCGAGGCTGCGCGTCGTCGTGGTGCCCGACACCGACGTCGTGCCGCGTCGCCGCAATTGTCGGGGCGTACCGCCTGCCCAGGCCGTCGTCGGTCGGCGTGTTGGGCCGGATCAGCTCCTCCCGGGCCGTGGCGCCACGACGCCGTCCGGGGCGGGTGTCGGGGTACGGTTCGGCGGAGCCGGTCCCGACGGCGGACCACAGCGGTGTGGCCTGGCTGTCCGCAGCCTGCCGGTCGCCGACGTCGGAGGTGCGGGCCCGGCGGCGGCCCGGGCCGCTTCCGTCGTCCATGGTGCCGCCGTCCCCCGCAAGCAGGTCCGCGGCCCGCCACCGGGGCCCGGCGGTCGAGGCCTCGCGCTGTGCGTCATCGGGGCCGTCGAGCAGATCCGCGGCCCGCCACCGCGACGCGCCCGTATCAATCCTGTCGGACATAACGCGCCCATCGTCGGCCGCCGCGGTGCGCCCGCGCAGCCCGTCGAGGGGCTCGGGCGCCCCTATCCGGACGTCCGGCGTGTCGGCGGTGCGCCGTCGACGGGAGCGGCCCCCGACCTCGGCATGTCCGGCCCGGTCGCGGCCCGCCAACAGATCGGCTGCCTGCCACCGCGAGGCGCCCACCCGGCTTCCGGTCTCGTCGGCGGGACCGTCGATGGCCTGGCGGCTCCGCGCGGCGCGGTCGTGCACTTCGTCGAGGCGATCCCAGCCGGCGGCCGAGTCCGTCGCATCGCTCTCGTCCCGACCGGCGAGCAGATCAGCGGCCCGCCACTTGGGCGCCGCGGCGTCGCCGGAAACCCGGTCGTCCCGACCGGCGAGCAGATCAGCGGCCCGCCACTTGGGCGCCGCGGCGTCGCCGGAAACCCGGTCGTCCCGACCGGCGAGCAGATCAGCGGCCCGCCACGTCGGCGCCGCGACGTCGCCGGAAACCCCGTCGTCCCGACCGGCGAGCAGATCAGCGGCCCCCCACGTCGGCGCCGCGACGTCGCCGGAAACCCGGTCGTCCCGACCGGCGAGCAGGTCCGCCGCCCGCCATCTGGTCGCCGCGGCGTCGGCCTCTCGGTGTGCGTCGTTGCGGCCGTCGAGCAGATCCGCGGCCCGCCACCGTGGACCGCCCGTCGTACCGATTTCGTCGCGATCCCAGAGCGGGTCGGCCCGCCTGCGCGACGCGGCCACGCCGTTGGCAGGCGCACGCGCGTCGTCCGGAGCACCGCGATGCGGCGCGTCGGACGTCCCGAGGCCGCTGTCGAACACGGCGTCATACCGGCCGTTCGATCGGCCCGCGTTCCAGGTCGACTGGGGCGCGGGGAGCGGGTCGAGATCGACGGGGAGAGGATCGACGAGCGGGTCCCAGTGCCCGGTGGAGTCTCGATCCGATGCGGCAGGCGCGGGCTCAACGCGCGCAGACTGCCAAGCTGCGGCCGCGACCTGCCGCTCGGGCGGCGACGGCGACCAAGGGACTTCGGGCTGCGGCCGGGACGACGCGGCGACCGGCGGCACGGGAGGTGGCGCAGACGGTTCCTGCAGCGGCGTCATCGCCGCGGCGACCGTGGGCAGAGGCGTCATCGACGCCGCGGCTGCGGGCGCAGGCGTGGCGACCGCGCCCCCGGTCGAAGACTCCGCGGACCAGGGCGGGTGTCCTCCGGTCTCGTGGGCCCACGCCACAGGCACCGCGGGACGGGGGAACCCACCGGTCGGGGCCTGCCCGTGCGCCCGGGTTGTGCTGTGGGGGTCGGTCGGGTTCGGGTGGCCTGCGATCCTGGCCGACGAGCTCGGGCGGTTCTGCGGGGCATCCGTCGGGAAAGGCCCGCTCACCGGGGTGGCACCGGGTGTCGGCGGCCACGTTGGGCCTGCGGGCGCAGCCCCGCCCCGTGCGGCGGCCGTCGGCGACAAACCATGGCCTGCCGGGGTGCCGCCGGTCGTCGCATGCTGGCGCGGCGCGCCGTTGGCGGGCATGCCGTAGGGCGACGTGCCCGGCTCGGCGTCCGCGAGGGGCATGGCACCGGTCGGGTAGCCACCGGACCACGTCGCACCGGCGTTGGTCGCGCCCACGGTGTTGGCGCCGGACCGATCGGCACCGCTCCTGTTCGCACCGGTGGTGGAGCCGCCGGGACGGTTCCCACCCGTGCCTGCGGGAGCCGTCCTCGCGGCAGCAGACCGGGGGGTTCCGCTCGTCGGTGCGCCGAGCAGCGGAACGCCGGGGCCTGCGGCACCGTTGGCCGCGGCGGGCGTCCGTGAGACCGCCGCGTTCGGCGGGGGAACCGCGGGCTGGTCGGTCCGCGTGGCACCGGTCGTCGAAGCGCCGACCGCAGGAACGCCCGTCCGCGCCCCACCCGTGGTCGACGCATTGCGCGCCGGACCACCGACCGCGGGAACATCCGTCCGCCCCGCACCCGTGGGCGTGGCACCGGTCGTCGAAGCGACGGCCGGAGGAACGCCGGTCCGCGTCCGACCTGGTCGCGACGCGCCGGTTCGGGAACCGCCCGTTCGGGTGGCGCCATTCGTGCGGAGCACCCCGGTCGTGGCACCGTTCGGCGCCGCGCCGGGCGCCACTCCATTGGCCGCCCTCCCGCTCGCCGCAGCGCCTGCCGCCGCAGGCAGCGCGCCGTTCGTCGGCTGCGGCGGGACCCCGTTCACCGTGCCGTTCGGCACCGCCGCAGCAGGCAAGCTGCCTGCCGGGGCACGGTTCGGCGACGCGGTGCCGTTCACCGACGCGTTCGCCGCGGCCGGGCCCGCTCCGTTCGACACCGCGCCTGTCGACACCGCGCCTGCGGGCGCGCGCAGGGTCATCGTGGGCGGCGCGGACGGCGCCGCCTGCTGCTCGGCCACGCCCTCGGACGGCATCGCCAGCGGCAGAACCGTGCGAACCGGGTAGGGCGCCTTGCCGCGGACCACGACCGTGCCCCGCAGCATCCGCCGCAGTCGCGCATCGAGGCTCACCGCGTCGCGCGTCGGGCCGGTGGCGACGCCGTAGAGCATCCAGCGCGGCCCGTCGACCCCGACGAACACCGAAGTGGCCCCGTCGGTGGTCGCGTGCAGCTCGCGGCCCCACTCCCCGGCGAACGACCGCACCCGCGCGCCGCCCTCGCGCAGCGAGGCGTCGATCTCGGTGGCGAGGTCGGCCCACAGGCCGCCGGTGCGGGGCGCGGCGAGCGCGCTGACCGACAGCCGCCCCTCCGGCACCGTCACGTGGACGGCCTGGACGTGCCCGGCCGTCGTCGGCTCCACCGACACGGTGCCGCCGACCGGCACCGGCACGCGAACCGCGCCGAAGTCCACCGTCCCCGGGGCGGGGGTGATCTCCGGGCCGAGCGTGTCGCCGTCGTGCGGACCGTTCGTCGGAATCCGCATGCGCTGAGTGGTCGCGCTGTCGGCGTCGGCGGGGGCGGCGACTGCCGCGCCGCGGTTGCGGGCCACTAGCGGGCCTCCTCGTGGTGGCGATGGCCGCCCGTCGAGCCGTGGCCCGCAGCGCCGCGCTCGGCCACGGGCAGGTGCTCGACCTCGACGAACCGCGCGCACTCGACGCGCTGAACCACCAGCTGGGCGATCCGGTCGCCGCGGCTGATGCGCACCGGCGTGCGCGGGTCGAGGTTGACGAGGCACACGAGGATCTCGCCCCGATACCCCGCGTCGACCGTACCGGGCGCGTTGACGATGGACAGGCCGCTCCGCGCGGCCAACCCCGAGCGGGGATGAACGAAGCCCGCGTAGCCGGGCGGCAGGGCGATCGCGACGCCGGTACCGACCAGCGCGCGCTCGCCGGGCTCCAGCACCACGTCGCGGACGGCGTACAGGTCGGCGCCTGCGTCGTCGGGTCGGGCGTAGGCCGGAA
Organism: uncultured Actinomycetota bacterium; assembly: GCA_963739465.1. Taxonomy (GTDB): domain Bacteria; phylum Actinomycetota; class Actinomycetes; order Mycobacteriales; family Pseudonocardiaceae; genus Pseudonocardia. Next base: position 414,833 of record CAVUAS010000032.1, on the reverse strand, counting down.
CCGGCAGGCCGCCGTCGAGCCGGGTCAGGAGCACGTCGACCGTCGGGCGCATGCCGTCGACCGACGGACCTTCGGCCGACGGCTCGTGCGGGGGAGCATGGACGGAGCCGGACACGACGAGCGAGGCTACCCTCGGCCCCGTGAGCGACAGCCCGGTTCCGACTCCCCGATCGATGTCCGGCCGCTCCCGGTTCGACGAGCGGTTGTCAGTGCCATGGTGGTGGTACATCCTGGCGATCGGCGTGGCGGTGTTGCTCGGCGCGGAGATCCACATGGGCTATCCGGGCATCCGGTCGTGGATCGGATACGCACTCTGTGTGCCGGTGGCCGTGCTCGCGCTGGTCCTTCTGGGGCGCACGCGGGTGTGCGTCGCCGACGGCGTGCTTCATGTCGGGAGTGCGGCGAAAGAGTTGCGCCATCTCGGTCGGGCGGAGATCGTGGCCAAGGCCGATCGGCAGCGCGCGTTGGGACCGGAGCTGGACCCGGCCGCGTTCCTCATGATCCGGGCCTGGATACGCCGACTCGTCCGGGTCGAGATCACCGACCCGGACGACCCAACGCCCTACTGGGTGTTCAGTGTGCGCGACGCCCCCGGCCTGCTCGCCGCGCTGAAGGGCTGATTGCGCGGCCCGGTCAGGCCGCGCAGTCGCGGCAGATGAACGTCGTTCCGTTGGACTCGGCGAGCCTGCTGCGGTGGTGTACCAGGAAGCAACTGGCACACGTGAACTCGTCTGCCTGCTTCGGCAGGACCTTGACCGTCAGCTCCTCGCCGGACAGGTCCGCCCCCGGCAGCTCGAAGCTCTCCGCCGTGTCAGTCTCGTCGACATCGACCACGGACGACTGTGCCTCGTTGCGGCGGGCCTTCAGCTCGTCGAGCGAGTCCTCAGCCATGTCGTCGGTTTCGTTGCGCCGTGGCGCGTCGTAGTCGGTCGCCATCGTTCCCACCCTCTTGACATGCCTTGCGACATGCGCTTTGTCGTGTCGTGCCGCTGGACAACGTCACAGCGACGGTGTTTGTGCCCGGCATCCGAGTGACGCAAGTCTCAGCGTGAGCCGACATTGTCGACCCTCCGGGCGTGCTGGGGACCCCCCTGGGCGCGCAGAGGGTAGCTCAACTCGACGGCACCCGCCCGGCGCCCCGGGCCGACGTCCCGAACGCCAGTAGGGTCTCGTGCCGTGACCGCTGCGCAGCAGGAGGAATGACCGTGCGCAACCGCCCCTACCAGCGCCGCCGTCGCGGGCCTGTGCTCGCCGTGGTGGTGGCGTTGGTGATCGCCGCCGCGGTCACGTGGACGACGGTGTTGATCAAGACCGGGGGCGCCTCGGGAGTGGCGGCCTGCCCGCTGCCCGCCGCCGGGCCCGCCCCGGGCGACGTGCTGCCCGCCCGCGCGTTGGCGAGCGTGCCGCCGGTCCCGCCCGCGACGGTCAAGGTCCGGGTGCTCAACGCAGGCGGGCAGCGCGGGCAGGCGAACCTGGTGGCCGCGCAGCTCGGCGACTTCGGCTTCGCGCAGGCGGGCCCGCCGACCAACGACAAGTTCTTCCCCGACGGCGACATGGTGTGCACGGGGCAGCTGCGCTTCGGGCAGGCCGGGCAGGGGGCGGCGAGCACCGTCGCGCTGCTCGTGCCGTGCGTCGAGCTGGTGCGCGACGCGCGCGGCGACGACACCGTTGACCTCGCGGTCGGCACGGCGTTCGGCGACATCAACCCCGGCCGCGCGGTCCGGGACGCGCTCGACCAGCTCGGCGCGTCCGGCTCGGGCACCACCGGCACCGGCAACGCCGACCCCGCCGCGGGCAACTCCCCGCCCCCGGCGACGACGGTGGTCGACCCGGCCACCCTCGCCACAGCCCGCGAGGCGACCTGCGGCTGAGGGGTTGCAGCAGGGTGAGCCTGCTGCGATGAACCCTTCTGTTCTGTAGTCCCGGGCGACGCCTACACCGTGCCCGCGCCGTGCTCGACCGCGAGCCCGCGCAGCTCGTCGGCGATCGCGGGGGTAGCGGCATAGAGCGCGTCGGCGCCCAGCCCGTCCTCCGGCGGGACCCGCCCGGCCGCCCCCGGCGTCCGCACCACCGCGCCCGCCTCGGCGGCCACCAGCGCGGCTGCCGCCCAGTCCCACCAGCTGCAGCCGTGCTCCAGGTACGCGTCAACCCAGCCCGCCGCCACCCCGCAGAGGTCCAGTGCCGCCGAACCCGCTCGCCGGACGTCGCGCACGTGCGGCAGCACCCCGGCGATCATCGCGACCTGCCGGGCCCGCCGCTCGGCGCGGTAGGAGAAGCCGGTGGAAAGCAGCGACAGCGCCACGTCCGTCGCGCCGGAGACGGACAGCGGTTTGCCGTCGCACGTCGCCCCCAACCCCAGTCCGGCGCTCCACACCCGGCCGGAGGCGGGCTCGACGACGGCGCCCGCGAGCGACTGCCCGTCGCGCACCGCGGCCACCGACACCGCGTACCACGGCAGGCCGTAAAGGAAGTTCACGGTGCCGTCGATCGGGTCGACGACCCAATGCACGCCCGGACCCACCGCGCTGCCGCCGTACTCCTCGCCGAGCACGGTGTCGCCGGGGCGCAATGCGGCGAGCCGGTTGCGCACGAGCGTCTCAACCGCGTGATCCGATGCGGTGACGACATCGGTCGGTGTGCTCTTCGTGGTCACTCCGGCCCCGTTTCCGCTATCCCACGGACGCGGCAGGTCACGCAGGTGTACAGCGGCGGCGACCGCGACTTGTTCGGCGACCCGCCGCAGCTCGCGGGGGTCGTCGGGGTCCGCGGAACCCGGGTCTGGATTCTCGACGGCGCCGGGGTGTCCGGACAGTTCACTCACGACTCCATCCGACCATATGACCGCTCACCATGACGCGCGGGAAGCCGAAGGGAGTACGACGCTGATCGCGCCGTTACAATGTCTGGGTACCCGCATCGAGACGGCCTCCGGCGAAAGGTCCGGACGCGCTCCCGCGGGACACACAAGATCTCGACAGGTAGCCGCGGGCGGACATCGCCGTCCCGGTTTCTGAGTAAGCGCACCGTAGCGAGAGGGCCCAGTGGCAGCCGCAGATCCCGCAAGCCGCAGCGACATCCCCGCCGACCAGCAGGCGCCTATCACCGCGCGCCGCCCCCGTTCGCGGGTAGTTGCGGCGGCGAAGACCGCCACCAAGGCGGAGCCGAAGGCGCGGGTCGCACCGCCCGCCAAGAAGGACGCTGCCCCCGCGAAGAAGGCGGCGGCCGACGAGCCGGTCGACCTCGACACCGATACCGAGATCGAGGCCGTGCCGGAGGACGGCGACCTCGACGACCCGGAGCTCAGCGCCGACCTGGGGGCTGACCTCGAAGGCGACCTCATCGACGTCGCGGCCGAAGAGGACACGGCCGAGGAGCCGAGGAAACCGCCGAGGCGGCCGATGACGACGACGATGACGACGAGGACGACGACGAGGTCGCCAACACCGGCGCCAACCGTCGCACGCCCCGCGAGCGCTCGGGCACCCCGCAGAAGGCGGGCGACTTCGTCTGGGACGAAGAGGAGTCCGAGGCGCTGCGGCAGGCCCGCAAGGACGCCGAGCTCACCGCGTCGGCCGACTCTGTCCGCGCCTACCTGAAGCAGATCGGCAAGGTCGCGCTGCTCAACGCCGAGGAGGAGGTCGAGCTCGCCAAGCGCATCGAGGCCGGCCTCTACGCCGCCGAGCGGATGCGCCGTTCACTCGACGCGGGCGAGAAGGTCTCCCCGCAGCTGCGCCGCGACCTGCGCTGGATCGTCCGCGACGGCGAGCGCGCCAAGAACCACCTGCTGGAGGCGAACCTCCGCCTCGTCGTGTCGCTCGCCAAGCGCTACACCGGCCGCGGCATGGCGTTCCTCGACCTGATCCAGGAGGGCAACCTCGGCCTGATCCGGGCGGTCGAGAAGTTCGACTACACCAAGGGCTACAAGTTCTCCACGTACGCCACCTGGTGGATCCGCCAGGCGATCACCCGCGCGATGGCCGACCAGGCCCGCACCATCCGCATCCCGGTGCACATGGTCGAGGTCATCAACAAGCTCGGCCGCATCCAGCGCGAGCTGCTCCAGGACCTGGGCCGCGAGCCCACCCCGGAGGAGCTGGCCAAGGAAATGGACATCACCCCGGAGAAGGTGCTGGAGATCCAGCAGTACGCCCGGGAGCCCATCTCGCTCGACCAGACCATCGGCGACGAGGGCGATTCCCAGCTCGGTGACTTCATCGAGGACTCCGAGGCGGTCGTCGCGGTCGACGCGGTGAGCTTCACCCTGCTGCAGGACCAGCTGCAGTCGGTGCTGGCCACGCTGTCCGAGCGTGAGGCGGGCGTGGTCCGGCTGCGCTTCGGCCTCACCGACGGCCAGCCCCGCACACTCGACGAGATCGGCCAGGTCTACGGCGTCACCCGCGAGCGGATCCGGCAGATCGAGTCCAAGACGATGTCGAAGCTGCGCCACCCGAGCCGTTCGCAGGTGCTGCGGGACTACCTGGACTGAACACTTCCCTCGGATACCGCCGCCGACCAGCCGATTTGGTGGGTCAGCGGCGGTATTCTTGTTAGGCATGCATGCCGCGTCGCGACCCCGGACCCACCGCTCCCGACCTGGCCGTGCTGCTGGAGCCTTGGGTGATCCACCTGCAGGCTGAACGGAAGTCGGCGCAGACGATCAAGAGCTACACCGAAGGCGGGCGGCGGTTCCTCGCGTGGGCCGACCGCACCGGCCAGCCCGCCGTGCTGGACCGGCCTGCGGTGAACGCGTTCGTCGCCGGAGCTGCTCGCCGAGGGGGCCACGGCGCGCGCCCGGCAGCTCTCGCTGCGCCGGTTCTCCGCGTGGCTGGCCGCCCCCGACGGCGCCCGTCAGCTCGGGCTGGACCGCCGCGCTGTGGGGCCGACACCGCCGACGCTGGCTGACACCCGCTGTGCTGGCGTCAGGCCACGCGCCCACCCGGCCGAGCGGGGGAGCGCACCGGCCAGCGGGCTCAGGCCGTCAGCGACCGTCTCAGGGACGGGAGGGGCCATCGAAAAGATGATCACTCTCCAGGTTGCGACCCTCCGCTGCGTGTGTACGGGTCAGCTCGGGGATCAGCGCAGGTGGAGGGCGGGAAGGACACGCTCCGAGATGCCCTCGTGACCGCTACCGAAGATCAATGCAAGTTCTTCGTTGATGTGTGGGCGGAGGAGGTCCGCGGATTGGTTCGATCCGTTCGAGCCAGCCGGAATAAGCGTGATCGGGAGGTTCGAGCGGCCGAGTACGGTGAGGACTGGAGTCCGACCGACCACGATCTCTATGAGAGCTTCTCTCGGCATTGGGCGGCTCAGCACCATGTCGTCTGGGCTGCGTATCAGCTGGAGCAATGGGTGGCCCGCTTCGCGCGGGAGCGTGGTGAGCCGCTGCCGGTACCGGGATCCCGTCCTGGCAGATCTTCGAAACGCCCTGGAGCAGCTCGACGAAGCAGAAGTTGACGAGTTCTCTGCGTCTGCTGGAAGCGATCCGAGCGTGAATCGCTCGTTGCGACGTTTGCCGGGGTCGGGGCTGCTGATCGGTACGGCCGGAGGCGCGCTGCTGTTCGAGCTCATTGACCCCTGCCGATATCGAACGACGTGCGCTGTCGATCGTGACGACGTCTGACGAGCTGATGGCGCGAGCCGAGGCATGGTGGGTCGACTCCCGCCGCTTCTTCTGGCCCTATACGGGTCCTGGCCAAACGTGACGCTCTGCCCCCCAGACGGGCCGCTGACGGCCGAACTCAGCGTCGGTGGGGTGGTCGGATGGTCCAAACCGGCAGCAGGTACTCCTCGATCTCGCGAGGCGCCAGCAGGGCCTAATTTAGGAGCTGCGTGAAGAAGCTGGTGATGTTCGTGGCCGCGGTCTTCAGAATTGCGAAGATTTCGTTCACGATGTTGGCCGCCGTGGTCGGCTGCGTGAGGATCAACCACACAATGAGCGTGAGGAAGAGGAACCCGACGATTCTCCTCACCGACAACCACCGTCCGCCCGGTAGGAGGGAGTTGCGCGATGACCGAGAGTAGCGCAGATGTCCCTGCATGGGGTCTCGCCTACGACGCGGACGGCAGGCTGCTCCTGGTCCGTCGCGAAGGGCATCCAGTGGCTCTCGAACATCAACATGGTGCTGGCGGGGTCCTTGCGGTGGTGGTGTTCGTGGCCGGGCCGACGATCCTCATCCTCAACCTGCTGCCCACCGCGATCGGCGACTACTTCGGTGACCTGGCCGAGATGGCCGCCCGCACGGCCGCGACGGGCGGCGACGCGGCCGCGGAGTGGCTGGCGGGCTGGACGGTCTTCTACTGGGCGTGGTGGATCTCCTGGACGCCGTTCGTCGGGATGTTCATCGCCCGGATCAGCCGGGGCCGCACGATCAAGCAGTTCGTCGTCGGCGTGCTGCTCATTCCCAGCGCCGTCAGCCTGCTGTGGTTTGCGATCTTCGGCGGCGCCGCGATCAACCTGGAGCGCACCGGCACGGACCTGGCGGCACAGAGCACCGAGGGCCAGCTGTTCGGCTTGCTGAACTCGATCCCGCTCGGCGGGTTGCTGAGCATCATCGCGATGATCCTCGTGGCGATCTTCTTCGTCTCCGGGGCCGACGCCGCGTCCATCGTCATGGGCACGCTCTCCCAGAAGGGCACGATCGAGCCCGCACGCTGGGTCGTGATCTTCTGGGGCATTGTGATGGGCGCCATCGCCGCGATCATGCTGATCGTCGGCGCCGGAAAGGGCGACGCCCGCACCGGCATCCAGAACATCACGATCATCATGGCGGCACCATTTGCGCTGGTCATGGTGGTGCTGTGCGTCGCGTTGGCGAAGGACCTGCGCGACGACCCGCTGATGCGCCGCGACCGCCGCGCGACCGTGGCGGTCGAGCAGGCGGTCGACCATGGGACGAAGACCTACGGCGACGAGTTCATCGTCTCGGTCAAGCAGCATCCGGACGCCCGCGGACGCTGAGGTTCGCACCACCCGGCGAGGGGGTGGTAGCCACACCGGTGTCCACCGGGCAGGACGGTCGAGTATCTGGCGGACCACCGGCAGGCTCCTGGGTGCGAGATCACCCAGGAGGCCCGATCATGACCACGCTGCTGCCCCCCGCCGAGCTCACCGCCGTCGCGGGGCCGGTCCTGCGTCCCGGAGACCCGGGATGGCGTGCGGAGATCGCAGGCTCCAACCTGTCCTTCATCCCGACCCCGGCGGTCGTCGTCGGCGCCACGAGCACCGCCGACGTCGCCGCCGCGGTCCGGTACGCCGCGAGCGTCGGCAAGCGCGTCGCCGTCCAGGCCACCGGCCACGGGCTCACGTCCGACCTCGACGGCACCGTGCTGGTGACGACCCGCCGCATGACCACCGTCGCGATCGATCCGGCGGCCCGCACGGCGCGGGTCGCGGCCGGGGTGCGCTGGCGCGCGGTGATCGACGCGGCGGCCGAGCACGGCCTCGCGCCGCTCAGCGGCTCGTCGTCGCAGGTCGGGGTGGTCGGCTACACCACCGGCGGCGGCCTCGGCCCGCTGTGCCGCCGCTACGGCTTCGCGGCCGACCACGTCACCCGGTTCACGATCGTCACCGCCGACGGTGCTGTCCGCGAGGTGCTCGCCGAGAGCACCGACCCCGACGATGTCGACCTGTTCTGGGCCGTGCGGGGCGGCAAGGGCAGCTTCGGGATCGTCACCGAGATGGAGTTCGGCCTCGTCCCGGTGACGACGTTCTACGGCGGCGCGGTGTTCTTCGCGGGCGAGGACGCCCCCGCGGTGCTGCACGCCTGGCGGCAGTGGGCGCCCACGTTGCCCGAGGACACGACCACGTCGGTGGCGCTGCTGCGCCCCCCGCCCGCACCCGAGCTACCCGAGCCGCTGCGTGGCCGGTTCGTCGTGACCGTGCGGTTCACCCACATCGGCACCGACGGCCCCGCGCTGCTCGCCCCGATGCGCGCGGCCGCTCCGGTGATCATGGACACCGTCGCCGACATGCCGTTCGCCGCCGTCGACGCCGTGCACAGGGACCCGACCGCGCCGATGCCCGCCTGGGACCGCGGCACCGCGCTCGCCGAGCTGCCCGCCGCGGCCGTCGACGTCGTGCTGGCCCAGGCCGGGCCCGGCGTCGCGGCGCCGCTCTCGATCGTCGAGATCCGGCTCCTGGGCGGCGCGCTCGCCAGACCCCCGCGCGTGCCCAACGCCGTGACCGGCCGCGATGCCGCGTTCTCGGTCTTCACCGCGGGCGTGACGGCGGCGTCGTCCGTCGAGGCTGTCGCCGCCGCGGGTGCAGCCGTCGTCGAGGCGTTGCGGCCCTGGGCCCGTGGCTGCCTGATCAACTTCCTCGGCCAGGCAGGCCCGGGGCGGGTCGGGCAGCTGTGGAGCCCGGTCGACCGGGCGCGGCTCGTGGCGATCCGCGAGCGGTTCGACCCGGCAGGCCTGCTGGCGACCAACATCGTCGTCGGCTGATCCCGATGATCGGCACCGCGGCCTAGGCTGCCGCCGTGCCGACGATCCGGGTCGCCGAGGTGCTCGCCGCGTTGTCGCTGACGACCGACCTCGGCCTCCGGGGTCCCGTTCGAGAAGGGCCTGGCCACGTGCGCGGTGTCGACCGCGTTCGCCGACGTGCTCGGATTGGCCGCCGACGAGCGACGGGCCGTCTTCCACACCGCGCTGCTCCGGGCCGTCGGCTGTACGGCCTACGCCCCCGAAAACGCCGCATTGTTCCTCGACGACAGGGCGTTCCAGTCCGCGCTGAAGGTCATCGACCCGGGAGACCCTCGTCCCATGACGACTTCGACCCGCACCCGTAACGAGACCGCGCTCGAACTGGCCGTCGGCCGGTGGAACGCAGGCGACCTCGAGGGCTATCTCGAGCTGTACCACCCGGCGATCCGCCTGCACGGCTACTCCCCCGACGCGATGAATCGCACCGAGGTGGCCCAGTTCTACGCGGGCATCTTCGCCGCGTTCCCCGACTGCACGCTCACGCTGCACGAGACCTTCTCCGACGGCGATCGGCTCTGCTGCCGCTTCACGCTGACGGGCCGCCACGACGGACCGTTCCTCGGCGTGCCCGCGACCGGCCGGGACATCACCCTCCCGGGGATCACGGTGCTGCATTTCCGCGACGGGCACTGCGTCGAGCGCTGGTCGTGCGCCGACATGCTCGGGGCGCTCGTGCAGATCGGCGCGGTGCCGCCGCCTGCTTAGCCCGCGACTTCACCCCGGCCGAGCACCGATCGGGTTACCGTGCTCGTGCCTGCGGGAGGAGACGCCATGGGACCTGACTTCGGACCCGACGGAACCGGATTCGGATCCCCGCCGGTCCCCGGCCGGGGGATGACTCCGGGCTACGGCCCCGGCGGGCCCCACTTCCACCATGGGCCGCCGCATTTCCTCGTCGGCATGGACTGGTGGCCGGTCGTGGGCAGCCTCCTCATGACGGCGCTCGTGCTCGCCGTGCTCTGGTCCGGCGGGCTCGCCCTCCTCATGAGCCAGGTCACCCGCGGCCCGCGCGCCGAGCGGGAGCGGGTCGACTGGCGTGGGCGGTGGCAGAACGCCGTCGAGCGGCACCAGGCGGTGGCGGAGGCGTTCGCCCGCTTCGAGTGCGACGCCACGGCGGTGCTCGCCACGCCCGCGCTGGCCGACGTGCGACAGCCGCCCACCGCGCGGTTCATCGACGCGTTCGCCGAGGCCGTCGCACTGGCCACCGAGCGGTACCCGGCCCGTGCCTTCGCGCGCCGCTTCATCGCGGCCGTCGAGCGCGAGGAGCAGGCGTGGGCGGCTGCCGTCGGTGCGGCCGAGCGCAGCCGCGACGCCCGGTTCTCCCCCCACGAGCGCGACCTGCTGGAGCAGGCCCGGCGCCTTCTTTCCGTCGTCGAGGCCTCGGAGTACGAGCAGGAGCGGCACACCGCGCTCCGCCAGGCCCTCCGCAAGCTCCGCGACCTGGAGCGCCGCACCGGCTGGCAGCTCCCCACCCCCGCCGCGCTGGCGTTGGAGCAGCGGGCCCGCGGCGTGCTGGCCGCGTAGACCCGGCCGCAGCCTTACCAGGGCCGCAGCCTTACCAGGAGGTAAGTCCAACCTGTCCCCTGCCTGAGTGACATCTCCTGTCCATGGGGAGTCCGCTCACGGCCGTTCTCTCGCAGGATCTCTCTCTATTGGCTCTGGGGTACTGGCCAGGGTTTGCTCGGATCCGCCAGGGGTCGCGTCTTCCTAGCGTCGGTACCGAGCCGATGGAGGGGACACGACATGAGCGAGATGGTGTTTGAGCGGACCGTCACCGAGCTGGTCAGGGCCGCGGCGGAGGGCGACGGACGGGCGTGGGCCGAGATCGTCGTCCGGTACGGCGACCTCGTCCGCGCGACGGTGGCCGGGTTCCGGCTGCAGCAGGCCGACGCCGCCGACGCGATGCAGAACACCTGGCTGCGCGCCCTGGAACGGATCGGGACCGTTCGGGATCCGGAGCGCCTCGGCGGCTGGCTGACGACGACCGCCGCGCGGGAATGCCTCGCCGTGCTGCGCCGCTCCAAGCGTGAGCTGCCGGTCGACGCGTTCGTCGACCAGGTCGCGTGGACCGGGCCCACGCCCGAGACGCGGGTGCTGCGCGATGAGCGGGATCGCGCGGTCGACGCCGCCGTCGCGCAGCTGCCGACCCGTCGTCGCCAGCTCGTCGACGCGATCTTCCGCGGCCCTGACAACGACTACGCCCAGGTCGCCCAGGTGACCGGGATGCCGGTGGGCAGCATCGGCCCGACCCGCGGCCGCGCGCTCGTCGAGCTGCGGGGCCAGATGCAGCGCGACGGCTACGGCCCGGAGGACCTGGTCGCCTGAGCACAGCAAGAGGCGCGGACGGGAGCCCCCGTCCGCGCCTCGCTGTCGGTTCGGTGTGCTACGCGAACGTGATGTTCTGAGCGCCCGCCGCGATCTCCTCCACCACCTTGGCCGCGCCGATGATGCTCGCCCCGGCGATGAGGTGGTCCTCGGTGATGTCGCGCGGCTTCGTGCACGCGCCGCACGCCCAGATCGTGCCGCCGTTGTCGAGGAACTCGTCCATCAGCCCGCGCAGCGCGGGCATGCCCGGGAAGTGCATGTCGTCGGCGTAGCCCTTGGTCGCAAGCCACGCGCCCTCGACGGTGAGCAGCACGTACGCCTCCTGACCGGCGACCGCCGCCACGTTCGCGGCGATGAACGGCAGCGTGGCGCGTTCGACATCGTCCTGGCCGTGCGAGCAGCCGAAGATCATCTTGCTCATGCCTGGTCTCCCTTGGTGCGGACGATCACGCGCAGCGTGTCGCCGTTCTCGGTCATGTCCTCGACGCTGTGCCCGAGCATCCGCGCGAGCGACGGGACGTCCGCCTTGGTCGAGGGGTCGCGCATGGTCACCACGGTGCGGGTGCCCGGAGGGACCGAAGCCCACCAGGCGCGCAGGTCGCGGCCGACGCCGTCGCCACAGGCGCGGTCACCGGCGCTGAATTCCCGGATCGTGTTCTCCATGCCCCTCAGGACGGGCGCGACGACGGGTGTGTTGCGCACGGGAGGCGATGCAACAACTTCCTGCCGTGGTGCGTCCTTGTCAGGTTGGCGCGCGGTGACGGTGACGACCGCCGCGATCGTGGGCTGGCGCTCCGATGGGATCGTCGCGCGCATCACGGCGAGCAGATCCGGCGTGAACAGCGGAAACCGGGCGCAGTCCGCCACGCCGAACGGATGCCGCTCGCGCACGTCGATGTCGACCAGCCCGACCCGCCCCAACGCACGCAACAGGGCCCGCTCGGCCATCGCGCCCGCAGCGCACCCCGACCACGCGGCCGGGTGCAGCAGCACCTCCGGGGGAAGGTCGCGCTCGTCGAGGGTGACATCGGTGAGGCACAGCTGGCCGCCGGGGCGCAGCACGCGGGCGCATTCGAACAGGGCCCGCATCTTCCGCGCCGACAGGTTGATCACCCCGTTGGAGATGACCGCGTCGACCGTGTCGTCGGGCAGCGGGATGGCCTCCATCTCGCCCTCGATGATTTCGACGTTGCCCGCTCCGGCCGCCTCGGCGTTCGCCCGGGCGCGGGCGCACATCTCGGGGAGCAGGTCGAGGCCGATGACCTGGCCGTCGGGGCCGACCTGCCGGGCGGCCAGCAGCACGTCGATGCCCGCGCCGCAGCCGACGTCGAGCACGCGTGCGCCGAGCGGCAGCACCGCATGGGCGAGGGGGTTGCCGACGCCGAACGACCAGGCCACCGCCTCGGCGGGCAGCGTCGCCAGTTGGTCGGGGGTGTAGTAGATGGCCCCGGACCCGCGGGGCACGTCGACGGCCAGGTAGGCCGAGCGGACCATCTGCTGGATTTCAGCCTTGTGCATCAGGTCGGTCATGGGTGCCCCCTTCCAGGGTCGCGAGGAACGCCTCCATGCGGACGCCGACGTCGGCGGGCAGCTCCGGCTCGGACGAGGTGAGGACCCGACGCAGCTCACCCAGGAAGGCGATCTCACCGCAACAGCGACGGCAGGCGTCGAGGTGTTCGGCGATCCGGGCGCGGCTCTCGGCGGTCACCTCGTCGCACAGGTAGCCCCACAGCTCGCGCACCGCGTCCTCGCAGCGGATCATGTTCCCTCCCGCGCGGGTTCGCGTAACAGGTCGTGTTGCCGGGCGTAGGTCCACAGGTCCTTCTCGAACTGTTTGCGCCCGCGGTGCAGCCGCGCCAGCAGTGTGCCGAGCGGCACGTCGAGCAGCCGGGCGGCGTGCTTGGTGCTCACGTCGTGCATGTGGACGAGCACGAGCGGCAGCCGGTAGATCTCCGGCAGGCCACGCAGGACGGCCCACACGTCCTCGGGACCGAACCGGTGCAGGAAGTCCAGGTGCAGGGAGTCGGAGTACGGGAACGGGTCCTCGGCGGCGATCATGCGATAGAGCGAGAAGTCCTCGACGTCAGGCAGCGGGGACTCGCGCACGCGCCTACCGCGGCTGCGGAAGCGGTCGCGGGCGCAGTTGACCATGATCCGGGTCAGCCACGCGGGCGCGGCCTGCCGGTCACGCAGCTCGGCGTGGGAGCGGCAGGCCTTGAGCAGGCATTCCTGCACGAGGTCCTCCGCGTCGTCGCCGACGAGCTGGCGGGCGAGGGCGTACAGGCGCGGCAACTGCTCGCGGGCGAGCTCGGCGAACTCCATTCCACCTCCCACCCGCCAGGACGCCGGGGGACGCCCGCGCATTGCACTACCGCGTGAGCACCCGCGCAGCCACCTCGCGCAACGGACGCGGCACCACACCGCGCTCCGCGTCCAGGCGGCGGGCTTTCCGCCGTGCTATCAGGATGCCGACGACCGCAAGCCCCCACACCGGGTACTGCACCAGCCACGCGACCCGGAAGGCCTCGGGCGTGAAGCCGCCCAGTGCGGTCAGCACGCAGCCCATCGTCACAAGCACAACGAGCGAGGCGAGAAAGCCGCCCATGTTGACCATGCTCTGGGCGACGCCGAGGTTCGCGTTCGGGTTGTGGGTGCGGGCGATGTCGATGCCGACGACCGAGCCGGGGCCCGCCGCGGCGAGCACAACGACCAGGAGGACCAGCAGCCAGAGCTGGGCCGGACCGGGCTGTGCGAGCACCGCGGTCCAGACCGCCGCCTCCGCCGCGATCACCGCGAGCACCACCCATGAGCGGCGCAGCGGATGGCGCATCGTGAAGATCCCGAAGGCCGGACCGATGGCGATGGTGCAGACGACGAACAGCGTCAGCAGCCCGCTCGCTTCTCCCGGCGTGCGCCCCTGCGCGCCGACCAGCCATGGCACGCCCCAGAGCAGCGTGAACACCATCATGGAGAACTGGGTGCCCATGTGGCCGAAGAAGCCCAGCCTGGTGCCCGGCCGCCGCCAGACCTCGCGCACGGCGCCGAGGACCTCCCGGATCGACGCCCCCGAGACGCGAGGCACCGTGACGTCTGAGGGCGCGTCCCGCACCACGGCGAGCGCGAGCGCGGCCACCAGCGCGCTGGCCACCGCGGCGGCCCCGAACGCCGACGTCCAGCCCGCGCCGTGGAGCACCCAGGCGAACGGCAGCGCCGAGAGCACCTGCCCGAGCTGGCAGAGGATCGTCGTCACCTGGACGACCAGCGGCACCCTGCGCGCCGGGAACCACCGCGGCACGAGCGCGAGCACCGCCGTGAACACCGCGGCGTCGCCCAGGCCGACAAGCACCCTGGCGAGCACGGCCGACACGACGTCGGGGGCGACGGCGAGCAGGAGCTGACCCGCGGCCAACAGCGTGCCACTCACCACGAGCATCGCGCGGGAGCCGAACCGGTCCACCGCGAGGCCCGCGGGGATCTGGGCCGCGAGGTACACGGCCAGCTGCACGAAGACGAACGCGGAGAGCGCACCCGGGGTGATCGCGAACCGCGCGGCGGCGTCGAGGCCCGCGATGCCGAACGTCGTGCGCTGCATGACGGCGAGCACGTAGGCAAGCACGCCGACCGACCAGACGATCCATCCTCTGCGCGTCACCACACCAGTATGGCAAACGTTTGCCAAACTTGCCGTCACACGCTAGGAACTGCGGCATGGATCACGGGCGGGCGGTCACGCTGGAGGACGTCGCGCGCGAGGCAGGCGTCGCGGTGTCGACGGTGTCGCGCGCCCTCTCCCGGCCCGAGCGGGTCAGCGCGCGCACCCGCGAGCACGTCCAGGCGGTGGCGCGGCGGCTGGACTATCGACCCAACCTGCTCGCCAGGGGGCTGCCGTCCGGCCGCACCCGGATGCTCGCGCTGCTGGTCACCGACATCACCAACCCCCATCAGTTCGGGCTGATCCGCGGCGCCGAGCACCAGGCGGCCGCGGCGGGCTACACGTTGGTGCTGGCCGACAGCCGGGGCCGCCCGGAGCTGGAGGCCGAGCTCGCGGCCCGGCTGGGGTCGTCGGTGGACGGATACGTGCTGGCCTCCAGCCGGCGCCCCGACGACGAGCTCGTCGAGCTGCGCCGACGCCGCCCGCTCGCGCTCTACAACCGGGAGCTCGCCGGATTCCCGAGCGTCGTCAACGACCACGACGACGGCAGCCGCCAGATCGTCGGGCACCTGGTCGCGTTGGGCCACCGCGCGCTGGCCTACCTCGGTGGCCCACGCAACGCGTGGACCGAGAACAAGCGGTGGGAGGCGCTCGCCGCCCATTCCCGCGCGGCCGGGGCGGAGATCGTTCGGCTCGGCCCGTTCCCGCCGACTCTCGACGGTGGCGTCGCCGCGGCCGACGTGGGGCTGGCCTCCGGTGTCACCGCGCTCGTGGCGTTCAACGACCTGATGGCGATCGGCGTGCTGCGCAGGCTGGAGCAGCGCGGCGTGGCGGTGCCCGAGGCGATCTCGGTGGTCGGCCACGACGACATCTTCGGCGCCGACTTCTGTCACCCGCCGCTCACGACGGTCGCGAGCCCGGTAGAGGAGGCCGGGCGGGCGCTGGTCGGCCTGCTGCTCGACAACCGCGACGCTCCGCACATCGTGCTGCCCACCGAGCTGCGGGTGCGCGCGTCGACCGGCGTGCCGGGTCAGCCCGGGTAACCCGGTCGCCGGGGCCACAACTCGCCGTGTCGAGGCGCGCGACTCACGGTGCCCAGACGGTGAGTCGCGCATTCCGGCACGGTGAGTCGCGCATTCCGGCACGGTGAGTCGCGCATTCCGGCACGGTGAGTCGCGCATTCCGGCACGGTGAGTCGTGCATTGTTGAAATGCGCGACTCGGCGTGTCGAGATGCGCGACTCACCGTGGATGGGGGGCCGGCTCAGCCCGGCTGCCAGCTGACGACGAGCTCGCGGCGGGCGCCGAAGCGCTCCAGATGGCGGGCGAGCACGTCCTCGACGTGCCGGAGCGACTCCTCGTCGGCCGCCTCCGCCACCAGGAGGATGTGGTCGCCCGCGGGCCGGACCGTGCCGGTGCCGCGCTCGAACACCAGCCGCCCGCCGTCCGGTTCGGCGTCCAGGACCTCGACGCGCGCCTTACGCCCCAGGTGGGAGAGCAGCTGCTTGGCGTACCGGGGTGCCGCGTCCGTCGGCACCTTCGCCTGCGATGTCGGCATGCTTCTCACGCTCCCGTGACCTCGACCGAGCTGCCCACACCGAGCGTCGCCGCTCACCGCGGATCGGGCAAGGCACCTTCCGGGGAGTAGGAACGCAGCCGCTCGGCGAGCTGGCGGCGCGAGGACACACCGAGCTTCAGGAACGCGTTGCGGAGGTGGTACTCCACGGTCTTGACGCTCACGACGAGCTCCGCGGCCAGCTCGCGGTTGGACAGGCCCGCGACCGCGCGACGGGCGACGACCAGCTCCTGTGCGGTGAGCCGGTTGTCGTCGCGGGTGCGGCGCGGTCCCGGCTTCAGCCCCGACGCGGCCAGCTCCTGCGCGCACCGCTCGGCGTAGGGCGTGGCGCCGAGCTCGACGAAGCCCCGTTGTGCCGCGTGCAGCAGCTCGGCCGCGCGGCGGCGTTGCCCCGACCGGCGCAGGAACTCCCCCGCCGCCAGCCGGGTGCGCGCCGCGTCGAAGGGGAACGCCACCTTCTCCACGGCCGCCAGGGCGTGCGCGAACGCCGCCTCGGCCTCTTCGGACCTGCCCAGTGCCGCCGCGACCCGGCCGCGGGCGCGCGCCAACCGGGCGATGGAGGACTGTCGACCCCGCTCGGCGGCCCGCTGCTCGTGCGGGACGAGCAGGGCGTCGGCCTCGGCCGCGCGACCGACCCTGGCGAGGGCCTCGGCGTAAAGGTCGGGCCACGCCCAGAACCCCGGCTCATCGGCGCCGTCGCGGTAGGGGAAGCGGCGCACGGGCTCCAGCGCCACGAGCACGGCCTCGGGGTCGCCGACGGCCTCGCCGATGCGGGCCCGCGACATCGCGACCGCGATCATGGAGCGCTCGTAGTCGCCCGCGTCACGCGGGATTCCCTCCATCGCCCGTTCCGCCGCCTCCCAGTCGCCGCGTGCGGCGGGGACCAGCGCGGCGATCCCGTACACCATGGACCGGGTGAACTCGAGGTCCGCCTCGATGTTGACGGCGACGGCGCGCTCCGCGTGCACCGCGGCGTCATCCCACTCCCCCGCCAGGTACTCGGCCCTGGCCAGGAAGGCGAAGGAGAACGCGGCGGTGTTGAGCACGCCGAAGCGCAACGCCGTCGTCGCGGCGGCGGCGAGGTCGGCGATCGCCCCGTCGAGGTCGTCCTCCACGAGGCGCAGCGTGCCGCGCGCCGAGCGCGGCTCGATCCAGGTGAAGTCGGGGCCGTCCGCCCCGGCGACGGCGGCGAACGACTCAGCGGTCCGCCCGGCGTAGCCCAGTCCGTGTGCGAGGTAGGTGGTGGCCGCCCAATGGGTGACGGTGTCCGGTCCGGTGCGCTCCAGGGCCCGGGCGCACCAGGTGACGGTGCCCGCGCCGTCCAGCCGTCCGTAGGTGTGCATCGCGTTCTGGAGCGCGATCGTTGCCGCCAGTTCGGGGTGGCCGTGCTCGGCGGCGGCCCATGCGCGGTGCAGCAACTCCTCCGCTTCAGCGGGACGACCTTCCGCCATGGTCAGCGCACCCAGCACGCTGTCGCGGTCCGGACCGGGCGTGAAGGCCGCGATCTCCTCCCGATGGCGCGCCGCGCTGGCGAGGTCGCCGTTCTGCAGCATCCACGTGACGGCCTCCAGCAGCCTGCGCTGCCGGTCGGTGGCGGCCGGGCTCTGGCGGGCGGCCTCGACCAGGCTCGCGGTGGCCGCGGGCCAGGCCTGTCGCTCGGCTTCGCGACGCGCGAAGGCCTCCAGGTCGGCCGCGAGCTCCTCGTTCGGCAGCGCCGCGGCGGCCACCCGGTGACGCAGCGCGGCCGCCGCGTCGCCGACCAACGTCGCCGCGGCGGCGTGCAGGGCGCTGCGGCGGGCCACGCCCAGGGAGTCGTGCACGGCCGAGCGCACGAGGGGATGTGGGAAGGCCACGGTCACCGGCGTGTTCGGCACGGGCTCGGCCAGCAGCCCGGCGGCCGCGGCCTCGTCCAGCGGCGCGAGGGGCTCGGCGAGCTCGGCCAGCGCGGCCACCTGCGGTAGCGGGCTGTGCATCCCGAGCACTGCCGCGGCGTCGACGAGCCGCCGGGCGGGCGCGGAGCAGACGGTCAGACGGTCGCGCACCACGAGCCGGAACGACAGCGGCGCGGGCACGGGCCTGCTGCCCTCGGCCCACGCCTGGGGCGGGAAATCGGCCAGCAGAGCCCGCACGTGCAGCGGGTTGCCCTGGGTACCGTCGTGCAGGCGCCGCGCGGCGCGGGCGGAGAGCGGCGCGCCCAGCTGAGCGGCCAGGTCGCGCAGCTCCGGCTCGGCGAGCCCCGGCAGCGCGATGGTCGTGCCGTTCTGCCCCCCGATGAGCCTGCGCAGGCTGTCGGGAAGCCCCAGCACCGCGTCCCGTACGCCGATCACGACCAGCACCGAGTCCGCGACCAGGCGCCGCAGCGCGAACAGCAGTGCCGAGAGCGAGGGCCGGTCGGCCCAGTGGGCGTCGTCGACGACGACCACGATCGGCTCGTCGTCGCGGTCGAGCACGTGCAGCAGCCGGGTGCCGACGGTGACCGGGTCGTCCAACGGGTCGGCCGCGCCGGTGACGGTCGTCGGCTCCAGCTCGGCTGCGCGCACGAGTTGCTCGACGACGCCGTAGGCGAGCAGCATCTCGGCTTCCTCGCCGCCTGCGCGCAGCACCGTCGGCGCCCGTTCGGTGCCCGGCTCGGCGAGGAAGCGCTCGATCAGCGCGGTCTTGCCCACCCCGGCGGGTCCCTCGACCTGCACCACCCGCGGACGCCGAGCCGTGGCGTCGGCGAGCGCCTCGCGCAGAAGGGCCAGCTCGGCCACCCGTCCGACGAAGGGCGCCCGGGGCGTCATCGCCCACCTTCCCTTCGCCCGGCGGTGTGACCGCCCGACCCTACCCCTCAGAAGGCTTTGCGCCGGACGGCCGCGGCGCAGCGATGAGGGCGCGGTGCAGCTCCATCCCGGTGCCGCCGAGGGTGATCGCGTCATACCAGTACGTGGCGACCTCACGCTCCAGCGAGGGATCGTCGATGTCGAGCACGACCAGCCCGGTCAGGTCGAGCGGGCCCAGTGCGACCGCGTTCAGAACACCGATGCCGACCCCGGCCCGCACGAGCTCCAGCAGGGTCTGAGGCGTGTCGACGGTGGCCCGGGGCCGCACCGCTCGACCACGGGCGACGAGTTGGCCGAGCACCTCGGTCACCGCGGCGCCGGACCCGGATTCCATCGGGGTTCCACAGAGGACCAACGGGCTTGCCGCGAGGACGTCAAGGGACACCGGTCGGCCCGCCAGGTCGAGCTCGTGACCCACGGGCACGACGGCCTGCTGGGGCTCTCGCCACAGCACGCGCTCACGCAGACCCGGTGGCAGCGGCGCGGGCACCCGGGGCAGCACGGCCAGTGCGGGCCCGTTGCCGAGCAACCGTCGCTCGAGGTCGAAGCGCGCGCGCTCGACGAGCGAGACCCGCACGCCCGGGTGGGTGGTCACCAACTCGGCCAGGAGCGCGGGCAAGAGGGCGGCACCGACGCACGGAGTGGTGAGCACGGTGATCGGCGCGGCGTCCATCCCGCGCAGCGTGACGACCGCGGAACGGGCGGCACCGACACCGCTGACGATCTCGCGGGCGTGCCGGGCGAACACCTCACCTGCCGAGGTGAGGCGCGCGGGCCGGTGCGTACGGTCGATGAGGCGGACGCCGAGGTCACGCTCGAGCGCGGCGATGTGCGCGCTCACCCGCGACTGGGACCGGTGGACCGCCTCGGAGGCAGCCGAGAACCCCCCGCGATCCACGACCGCGAGGAAGGTTTCCAACCAGTCCAACTCCACCCTGGGATCTTGCCCGCCAGGACTGGCGTTCGCCCCGATGAAACACCCTGGTTTCCCGCTGTAGTACCCGGGGAAGCATGCGTGTTCCGGATGTTCTCTTTCACATGACGCGCTGGTAAGCAGAGCCTGCGCTGTGTTGGCTGATCAGAGATCACACGACGACGTGGGGAGGTTGCTGCCGTGGCAGGCAACTCGTCCGAGTGCGGACGTTCCGTCACCAGCAAGATCACCTCAATCCTGATGACGTTCACCGAGGGCAGCGAGCACTCGCTGACCGAGATCGCCCGCCTGGCAGGCCTGCCCATCTCCACCGCGCACCGGCTCACCTCCGAGCTCACCTCATGGCGGCTGCTGGAGCGCACGCCCGACGGCCTGTACCGGGCGGGCCTGCCGCTGCGCATGATGGCGGGCTGCCCCGACCGCGCTCCCACGCTCCAGGAGCGTGCGCCCTGTGTCCTGGAGGATCTCGCGGCGGCGACGCACTGTCGTACCCGGTTGGGCGTGCTGCACGAGCTGAAGGTGTCCTACATCGAGAAGCAGCCCGGCCACGGCCCGGTCACCTCCTTCAGCCCGGCCGCGACGCTGCCCGTCCATCCGACCGCGCTCGGGCGTGCGCTGCTGGCCTTCTCCCCGCCCGGCGTCGTCGACATGACGATCATGCGTGGGCTGCGGCCGTACACCGCGAACACGGTCACGTCGCCCGACCGGTTCCGCCGGGCGTTGGCCGTCACCCGGCTGACCCGCGTGGCGGTCACCCGCTTCGAGCTCGAGGCGGGCGCCTGCGGCGTGGCCGTGCCCGTCTTCGGCCCGGGCGGCGACGTGTTGGCGGCGGTCGAGCTGACCGTGCGCGACCTGGGCGCCACCCTGCAGCCCGTCCTCGCGGCGCTCACGATCGCGGCGCGCAGCCTCTCCCGCGAGCTCACTGGCCAGCTCCGGCAGGCGGGCACCGGTGAGCCGGTGCACACGCCCGACCCGGTGCTGGCCACGGCGGCGGGCGGTTAGCCCGTCAGGTCTTGACGTAGTCGCCCGGCCCGTCGCCGAGGATGGGGTGGGCGCGGTTGCCCATGGGGGGCGGCTCGACCATCGGGCCCGAGTGCTCGGCCGACCACGTGGCCCAGTCCTCCCACCACGAGCCGGAGTGGCGCTCGGCGCCCGCTCGCCACTCCTGCGCGGACGACACGTTCTCCGCGCCGACCAGGTGCCAGACCTTCGGCCCGGGCGGCGCGACGATGCCCGCGATGTGCCCGCCGGAGCCGAGCACGAACCGCACCGGCCCACTGACGAGATTCACCGACTTGTACGCGGTCTCCCACGGCACGATGTGGTCGTTGATCGCCGAGATGACGTAGGTCGGCGACTTGATCACGCCGAGGTCGACCTTGCGCCCGGCGATCTCCAAGGTGCCCTTCGCAGGCCTGTTGTCGATGTAGAAGTTCCGCAGGTAGAACGCGTGCATCGCAGCGGGCATCCGGGTGCTGTCGGCGTTCCACGCGAGGATGTCGAACGCGGGCGGCTTCTGACCCATCAGCCAGTTGGAGACGACGTAGTTGAAGATCAGGTCGTTGGCCCGCAGGATGTCGAACGTGCCCGCCATCGAGGCGCCCTCGAGCGTGCCCTCGCGCGCCATCTTGCGTTCGAGCTTCTCCACCGTGCTGAGGTCGGTGAACGTGCCGAGGGCGCCGGGCTCGGAGTAGTCCAGCATGGTGTTGATCAGCGTGAGCGTGCCGATGCGGGTGTCTCCCGCCTGCTGGAGGAATGCCGCCGTGACGGCGGTCAGCGCGCCGCCGAGGCACAACCCCACGATGTCGATCGTCTCCGCCCCGGTGATGTCGCTGATCACGTCGAGCGCGGTCTGCGGACCGTGGATGAGGTAGTCGTCCATCGTGGTGTGCGCCATGTCGGCGCTGGGGTTGATGTAGCTGATCGCGAACACGGTGCGCCCGTGCTGGACGGCCCACTCGATGAAGCTTCGACCGGGGGCCAGGTCCATCACGTAGTACTTGTTGATCCACGGCGGGCTGGCCAGCAACGGCGTGGCGTGCACCTGCTCGGTCTGCGGCTCGTACTGCAGCAACTCCATCAGATGGTTGCGGAACACCACCTTGGCAGGCGTCACCGCGAGGTTGCGACCCACCTCGAAACCGCTCGCGTCCACCTGCCGCGGACGACCGCCGTTGGTGCGCACATCGTCGAGGAACTGCCGCGCGCCCGCCACGAGGCTCGAACCGCCCGTGTCGAACGCGCGCTTGAGTGCCGCGGGGTTGGACGGCAGGAAGTTCGTGGGCGCCAGCGCGTCCAGCATGAGATCGACGAACATCCCGGCCTTGCGCCCCACATCGGGCGCCACCGGCGCGGCGGCGATGACGTCGCGCGCCCACTTGCACGCCGCGAGATAGGTCAGCCGGGTGCCGTAGAACAGCGGGTTCTGCGACCACGCCGGGTCGCCGAAGCGCCGGTCCTTGGGGTCGACCGGGACCGGTGGCTCCAGGTCGGCGCCGACCGCCTTCGCCCCGGCCACGACCGAGATCCGGGCCAGATCGGTGGCCAACTGCGCAGCGGCCCGCGTGGTCTCGAGCGGGTTGCTCATCGTCGCGGAGACCGCGCGCAGCAACGCGTCCCCGAAGCCGGCCGCGTCCAGGTCTTCGAAGAGTCCGGACTCGGGGCCCAACACGCTCGCGGCGCGTTCGGCGACATCACGGGCCGCGTCGTTGTTGTCCATGGCCCTATCGTGAACTATCCCAAGCGCGGGGACAACCGTTCCGCTGGCTGGAAGACCGCGCGCGGAACCGTTGGTACCGTTGGACGGTACGAACGTGGAAGTACGCGTGGTGACGCCCACCGGAGTGCAGCCACGGGCCGCCGACGAGCTGCCCGCCCTCCTGCGCGGGCCCAACCTGGTGTGGGTCGACGTCCCCTCCTGGGACGACGAGGCGGCGGCCGCGCTCGTCGAGCCGCTTGGCCTGCACGCGGGGGCGGTGCGCGAGTGCGCCGAGCGCAACCCGCTGCCCAAGGTGCACATCTACCCCGACCATGTGTTCGTCGTGCTGCACGCGCCCGAGGCGGGCAGGCACGGCCACGTGCACTACATCGAGCTCGACCAGTTCATCGGGCCGAACTGGCTGGTGACCGTGCACGGCCCGCTGGGCAAGGGCGTCGATCCCGCGGCGGCGCAGACCGAGGCCCGCGCGGTGCTGCGCAGGCTCGAGTCCGCACGGCTGCGGGCCGACAGCGCGCCTGCGCTCTCCCACGCGCTGGTCACGGCGCTGACCGGACGGCTGCGGGACTTCCTGTCCACGCTCACCCAGGAGGTGTGGCGCCTGGAGCAGACGGTCACGGCCGGTCACCTCGGCGACGCGGAGGACTTCCTGGAGGAGCTGTTCCGCGCCCGGCACGGCCTCCTGGCCGCCCGCGCGATGGCCGCGCTGGCCCGCGAGGTCTACGGGCGGATGCACATGCGGACCGTCTTCGGCAAGCACGAGGCCGAGCTGCTGCGCGACACGGAGGACCAGTTCGGCCGCATCGCGGCGATGGCCGACACCCAGCGGGAGTACCTGCAGGGCGTGATCGAGTTCTACCAGACCCGCACCAACACGAAGATGACCATCGCCGCCGAGCGCCTCGCCGTGATCGCGGCGGTCACGCTGCCCGTCACGGCGATCTCGTCGGTCATGGGCATGAACGTGATCGTCAGCGCCGAGACGCATTGGGGCTGGCTGGGTGTGCTGCTCGTGGGCATGCTCGTGATGTCGATCGCGCTGCTCATCTGGGCCCGCCGACAGGGGTGGTGGTGAGCCCGGGCGTACCGTGAGCGCATGGCCGCGGTCCGCGAGCGTCTCAGCGACGCGCTCCTGAGGTTCGGCACCGAGGCCGCACTCGACCGCACCATGATGGAACGCAGCCTGGTCGCGGCGCGCGGGCAGCGCGGCCATCGCGAGGCCACTGCGGCGCTGGCCGTCGCGGCCTGGGTGGACACCGCCGCGCTCTGGCTGTCATGGCGGCTGCGCCCGCGCCGCATCCCGCTCTGAGCACTCGCAGCGGAGACGACGCAAACTGCGTATGGCGGCGGCCGGGCCCTCAGCACCAGGCTGGCAGGCATGTCACTCAGCGAACGGCTCCGCCGCGTCGGCACGTTCCTGCGGGAGGTCGACGCCGAGGTCACGGAGCTGCACGAGCGCCAGCGGCTCTGCAACCGACCGTGGGAGGAGGAGTTCCTGCACTGGGCCTACGACGGCCACGCGTGGCACCTCCACGGCCACCTGACCCCGCCGGATGACGGCCGCCGCCGCAGCGTCACCGGCAGCGGCTGGTGCCCCGCGCTCCGGCGCTGAGGGCCGTAACCCCGGCGCTCAACGCCGCGCACCGTAGGGGAACACGAACCACAGCACCGCGCCGAGCGCTCCCAGCGCGAGGAACGGCCACCCGAACAGGCCGAGCTCGGATGCCCCTCCCCACAACAGGATCAGGGCGCCGAGGAGGGCAGTCGCGAGGCACATGCCGAGTTGCACCACCCGGCCGCCGGGCACCGCTCAGCCCGCCGATGTCGACATGTGGTGCAACCCGCGCATCGCCATCACGTAGCCGTGCACGCCGAAGCCGACGACGATGCCCGCCGCCATCGGCGAGATGAACGAATGGTGGCGGAACTCCTCGCGCTTGTGGACGTTCGAGATGTGACACTCGATCACCGGCAGGCTCGCCCCCTCGATGGCGTCGTGCAACGCCACCGAGGTGTGGGTGAACGCGCCGGGGTTGAAGACGGCGCCGACGCATCGCCCGGCCTTGACCTCCGCCCCGAACTCGTGGATCCAGTCGATGAGCACGCCCTCGTGGTTGGACTGGCGGAACTCCACGTCCAGCCCGAGCTTGCCCGCCTCTTCCCGGCACAGCGCCTCGACGTCGGCGAGGGTGGTGCGTCCGTACACCTCCGGCTTGCGGGTGCCGAGCAGATTGAGGTTCGGGCCGTTGAGTACGAGTACTGAGGTCATTCGGGCTCGATTCGGGACGTGACAGGCAGCCGGCCGGGCGATCGATGGCTGTCGACTCGGCCGGCTGCCTGGGCGTGAGGCGACAGGTCAGGCCGAGCTGCGCAGGCGGTTGTACTCCTCGAGAGACACCACGGGTGGGTCCTTCATGCCGAGGTCGTTTACGTGGACCCGGAACGTCTCGCGCGCCGAGAACGCGGCGATCGCCACGATGGCCGAGATGCCGAACGTGAATGAACCGACGATGAGCGGCACGTTCGTCTCCGGCGGAGCCACGGTCGCGTAGAGGGCCGGCAGGAACGCGGTGATCAGGGTCCCGATGTTCTGCGAGACGGCGAACCCGGTGACGCGGGTCTTGGTCGGGAACAGCTCCTGGTAGAACGCCGGGAAGACGGCGTTGTAGCCCTGGTAGACGATGCCCCACATGAGCATCGCGAAGAGGAACGACATCACCACGTTGTGCTGGCTGATGAAGTACAGGTAGGCGTAGGACAGCAGCCCCGAACCCAACGCACCGACGATGATGCATGGCCTGCGCCCGATCCGGTCCGACAGGCTGCCGACGAACGGGATCAGGATCATCGCGACGATGTTGCCGGCCACCGAGATCCACAGGTACGTCGCGGTGCTGAACCCGACCCCGTAGGTCTTGTTGGTCGCGTATGTGGCGCCGAACACCGTCGCCGCCACCGGCACGGCGTTCATCAGGGCCATGCAGATGACGCGGAGCATGTCCGCGCCGTTCTCCTTGACGGCAACCACAATCGGCGCCTTGGGCACCTCGCCGTGGCTGGACTCCTCCTGGAAGGCGGGGGTCTCGTCGACCTTGCGCCGGATGATGTAGCCCGCGACCACGACGATCGCGCTGAGCAGGAACGGGATCCGCCAGCCCCATGCCTGGAAGGCCGCCGGGGACAGCGTCGCGGCGAGTGGGAGGAAGACACCGGCCGCGATGAGCTGCCCCGCCTGGACCCCCTGCAGGGAGAAGCTGGTGAAGTAGCCGCGTCGGCCAAAGGGTGCGTGTTCGAGGATCATGGCGCTGGCGCCGGAGATCTCCCCGCCCACGGCGAAGCCCTGGATCAGGCGCAGCAGCACCAACAGGACGGGAGCCAGCCAGCCGACCGCGCTGTAGGTGGGCAGTGCCGCGACGAGGAACGTCGAGCCGCCCATCATGAGCATGCACAGCACCAGCACGTTCTTCCGGCCGTGCGTGTCACCCCAGTGGCCCAGCACGAACGCCCCGAGTGGCCGGGCCACGTAGCCGACGCCGAACGTCGCCAGCGATTCGATGATGGCGATCTGGGGATCGGTCTTGGGGAAGAAGATGTTCGGGAAGACCAACGCGGCGGCCTGGGCGTAGATGAAGAAGTCGTAGTACTCCAGCGCGCCACCCATCCAACCGCTGGCTGCGGCCTTCCTCGGTGTCTTGTGGAACTCAGTCGGTTCGTGTGAGCCGGGTGGCTCGACGATATCGTCCTTCATCTGTCCTCCTCGGGCGGAGCTGGCGGCGCGCTCCGTGGCGATGTGGACCAGTGCAGCCGGTTCGAACAGCCATGGTCAACGCGTGACGCGCGTATTTCCGCTGGACGGCACGGTGCGCCGACCCTGGTCACGGTCCGATAACGCCCGGGGTCCACACTGGCGTCGTGCACCGTGTCCTGGGCTTCGTCGCCATCGCCTCGGGGATCATGACCTTCCTCGCGCTGGGCGCCGCTTCGCTGCTGTCCGCGCCGATGGCGATCGCGTTCGCCGTCACCGCCTTCTGGTGGAACCTGACCAGGCCGGGCGGGGCGGCGAGGGCACCCGTCGCGGCCATCGGCCCGTGCCGCGGCTGCCCACACGGGTGTGTCGAGTGCCGGGAACGCATCGACGCCTAACGTGCGCAGGCGCTCCACACGAACACCCCGTCGGCCCGCCGGTTGCGCTCCAGGGTCTCCCGCACCTCGTGGTAGGCCAGGCACGCGAGCAGTTCGGCCATCACGAAGTGGCGCTGGCCGCCGCTCAGCGGACCGGGGTGGAGCTGCTCGGCGAGCTCCGTGACCGTTCGCGCCTTCGTCTCGACGAGCGCCCGCACCTCGTCGAGCCGTCGCCGTTTCCCGCGCGCGATCGTCCGCGCCCGCCGCGCCCCGTCCGCGAAGGGCGGACCATGGCCGGGCAGCACCTGCGCCGGATCGAGCTGCTCGACCCGCTCCAGGGACTTCAGGTAGGAGCCCATCGGGTCACGCTCGAACCCCCGCTCGAACGTCACGGGCGGCGAGACGATCTGCAGGAGGTGGTCCCCCGAGCACATGGTGCGGTCGGCCGCCGACCAGAGGCAGACATGGCCGGGTGAGTGCCCCGGCGTCGGGACCACCTCCCACGAGCGACCGCCCACGAGGATCCGCTCACCGCCGTCGAGCAGCACCGAGGGTCGACCGATGGACGGCATCACCGGCATCCACTCCCGCAGCCCGGTGGCCGAGGCCGTCAGCTCGGGGCCGAACAGGCCGTGGTCGGCGAGCATGAGCTCGCGACGGTCGACCGCCTCCTCGGGGTCGGCGTACTTCGCCAGGTCGAGGTCGGTGCGCCGGTGCATCCACAGGTCACCGCCGCTGCGCCGTACCACCTCGCCCGCCAGGCCGAAGTGGTCGATGTGCGCGTGGGTGACGACGAGCCGCGCCACCTGCTCGATGGAGCTCCCGCACGTTCGCAGCGCGGCCTCCAGCTCACCGCACGCCTCGGCACCCACGCCGCTGGCGATGCCGCAATCGACGAGCGTGTCGCCCGCGTCGTCGCGCAGCAGGTAGGCGCTGAGCGTCGGGATCCCCTGGATGCCCAGCGGCAGGGGCAACCGGAAGAGCCCGGTGGCGACCTCCGTCACCTGTTCGGCCATGCTCCCTCCCTTGCCGTCCCGGTACCGTTTCATGATCGGTGAGGGCCGAGACGACCTTCCGACCAGTGAGAGTAGGTGGCCGGTGGACCGGCACGTCCGGACAGTGGGAGGCATGGCGATCAACGGCTCGGCGGGCCCGACAGCGGGTCGGACCGCCCTCGCGGGGACCATCGACGTCCACGCCCACGCGATGCCGCTGCCGCTGCTGCAACAGCTGGCCGAGCGCGGCCTCGCCGACCTCGATGGCGTGCCCGATGGCATCGTGCGGCTCGACACCCGCGTCAGCGGCGTCGGTCCGCTCGCCCCACTCCCCCTGGCGCGCTCGCAGTACGACGTGGACGTGCGGCTCTCGGAGATGGACGAGGTCGGCGTCGAGCGCCACGCCGTCTCCCTGCCGCCATTCCTGTTCTGTTCGACCGCCGATGACGAGGCGTTCGCCACCGGCATCGTCGGCGCGGGGAACGACGAGCTCGCGGTCTATGTGGCCGACGCCGCCGACCGGCTCGTCGCGCTCGGCTCGGTGCCGCTGGGCTGGCGCGGTGCCGCCGAAGAGGCCCGCCGCTGCCTCGATGACCTGGGAATGGCCGGGATCGCGATCGGCAGCCGGGGCGGCGGCCGCGACCTCGACGACCCGGTCAATGACGACCTGTGGGCACTGTTGTCCGAGCGCGACACCTTTGTCTTCCTGCACCCCAGCGGCGTGCCGGATCCGCACCGGCAGTCCGACTTCTGGCTCCCCCAGCTCGTCGGCTACCCGATGGAGACGGCGCTGGCCGTCGCCCGCCTGGTCTTCGGCCGGGTGCTGGAGCGTCACCCCCTCAATCTGTGCCTCGCCCACGGCGGAGGCTGCCTGCCTGCCCTGCGCGGGCGCCTGGACATGGGGTGGGAACGCAAGAACGTCGCCCACACCACCACAGTGCGCCCCTCGGCGTTCACCGACCGGCTCTACTACGACACGGCCGTTTTCTCCAACGTGCTTCTGCGGCGTCTCGTCGAGGATGTGGGCACAGCGAACGTGCTGCTGGGCACCGACCACCCCTTCGAGCTCGGCGACCGCACCCCGCTGGATACCGTGCACGCCCTCGGCCTCGACGCGCGCGATACGAGTGCGATTCTCGGTGGCAACGCGGCCGGGCTGCTGGGGCTCCCCGTCCGCCGCCACTGACGTCGAGGGGTTCCCACTACCCGGAAGCGCGTTGTCGCCTGCCCGGCCGCCGTTCAGGCTTCGACCATGCCGACCGCCCTTCAGCACGATCTCGCCGACGAGCTGTGGGAGGCGGATCGCACGGCGAAGCCGATCTCGCCGCTGACCGACCGCCATCCCGACCTCGTGCTCTCCGACGCCTACGCGATCCAGACCATTAACATCACCCGTAGGACCGACGCGGGGCAGCGCGTCATCGGGCGGAAGGTCGGCCTCACGTCGCGCCCCATGCAGGAGATGCTCGGCGTCGACGAGCCCGACTTCGGCGTGCTGACCGACGAGATGCTCGTCGAGGACGGCGACGCCATCGACATGGGGCGGCTGGTGCAGCCCCGCGTGGAGGCGGAGATCGCGTTCGTCATGGCCGAGGACCTCTCGGGGCCCGGCGTGACCACGGCCCGCGCGCTGATCACGATCGCGGGGGCGCTCCCCTCGATCGAGATCGTCGACAGCCGCGTCGCCGACTGGAAGATCAAGCTGGTGGACACCGTTGCCGACAACGCGTCGTCCGGGCTGCTGGTGACCGGTGGCCGGGTGCGCCCGGTCACGGAGCTCGACCTGCGGACGCTCGGCGTGCTGATCTCCCGCAACGGGGAGATCATCGACTCGGGTGCCGGAGCCGCCGCGCTCGGCAACCCGGCCCGCTGCGTGGCGTGGCTGGCCAACAAGCTCGGCGCTTTCGGCGAGGGCCTGAAGGCCGGTGACATCGTGTTGCCGGGCGCGGTCCACAAGATGGTGCCCGTCGCCCCTGGTGACGTGTTCCGCGCCGAGTTCGCCCACCTCGGAGCGGTCACCGCCCGCTTCTCGAACGGAGGCTCCGCATGACCCTCAGCGCCCGGGAGATCGCCGACACGCTCATCACGTCGGAGCGCGAGCGCAAGGGCATCGCGCAGTTCAGCGACGACCATCCCGACATCTCGGTGGAGACGGCGTACGAGGCCCAGAAGGCGTTCGTGCAGTCCAAGCTCGACGCAGGCGAGACGTTCGTCGGGTGGAAGCTGGGGCTGACCAGCCGCAACAAGCAGCGGGCGATGGGCCTCGACGCCCCCCTCTACGGCCGCGTCACCAGCGGAATGCTCTTCGCGACCGACGAGCCGGTGCGGCTGGACCGCTTCATCCACCCCCGCGTCGAGAGCGAGATCGCGTTCCTACTGGCCCGCGACGTCGCGGGCCCGGCCACCATCACCTCCGTGCTCGCCGCCACCGAGGTCGTGTTCGGTGCCGTCGACGTGCTCGACTCCCGCTACGAGAGCTTCCAGTTCACGCTCTCCGACGTCGTCGCCGACAACGCCAGCGCGGGCGGTTTCTACCTCGGTCCGATCGCCCGGCGGCCGGACGACCTCGGCGATCTCCGCCTTCTCGGCGCGGTCGTCCGGGTGGACGGTGAGGTCGCCATGACCGCCACCGGCGCCGCGGTGATGGGTCATCCGGCCGCGTCGGTCGCCTGGCTGGCCAACCAGCTCGCCGCCGAAGGCGAGAAGCTCCGCGCCGGGCAGATCATCTTCTCCGGCGGCGTCACCGCGCCGGTGCCCGTGCAGGCGGGGCGGAGCGTCACGTTCGAGTTCGACCAGCTCGGCGCCATCGAGATCCGCGGAGCCTGACGCCCGGCCTCCCTATGGTCGGCTGTGCGCGGCGAGCCGTGCGAACAGCGCGGCGTTGTCCTGCCACCGTTCCACGGCCGCCAGGGCGGCGTCGGCAAGAAAACCCATCGGCCGCAACGGGATGCCGAGGGAGTCGCGCTCGACCGCGGTGACGAGCAGCTCGGCGGCGAGACCGCCGTCGTCGACCACGACGCGCCCGACCCGGGTGCGGATCGACCAGCTGACGGTGTCGTCGACCACCTGCAGCACCGCAACCCGCGTACGGCGCAGATTCGCCGAGGTCCGCGTGCTGCGGACGGCGCATCGCAGGCGCCGCGGCTCGGCCTCGAGCTCGGCCCGCGACATCAAGCACACCCGGGGCTCACCGCCGGGATCGGACGTGAGCAGGGGGAACACCGACTCCCATTCGCCCGGCACGGGAATCCCCGTCAGCCGTTCGATCACCTCGGCGGGCACCTCGGGCCAGTCTCCCGCCATGGCTACTCGGCCACCTCCTCGGTCGGCCGGGTGGCCCTGCCGTCCCGGGCGGCCAGGCCGGTCCATCGCTTGACGGGCGGACCGGGCAGGCCGAACTGGTCCAGTATCCGGGCGACGAGGTGGTCGACGACGTCACCGAGGGATGCGGGTTGGGAGTAGAAGGCGGGCACGGGCGGCAGCATGATGACGCCCATGCGGCTCAGGGCGAGCATGTTCTCGAGATGCAGCTCGCTGAGCGGGGTCTCCCGCGGCACGAGCACCAGCTTGCGGCGCTCCTTCAGGCAGACGTCCGCGGCCCGACCGATCAGGCCTTCCGCGTAGGCCGCGCGGATGCCCGCGAGCGTCTTCATGCTGCACGGCACAATGATCATGCCGTCGGTGCGGAAGGATCCGGACGAGATCGCGGCGGCCTGGTCGCCCGAGCCGTACACCACGTCGGCGAGCTTGGTGACCTCGCGGACGCTGTAGGGAGTCTCCAGTTCGAGGGTGGAACGCGCCCACCGGCTCAGCACGAGGTGGGTCTCGACCTCGTCCTGGTCACGCAGTGTTTCCAACAGACGGACGCCGAGGGGAGCCCCCGTCGCCCCGGTCATCGCCACGATCAGCCGCACGGCTCCCCATCTTCCCGGCCGCGGTCGGGTCACGCCCGACGAGCGTGGTCGCCGTCGGCGGCGCCGTGGACAGCGTGCCACCGACGGGATCGCGCCGCAGACGGGTACCGAGTTCGGCGGCAGCCCTTCCGACCAGTGAGAGCGGGTGGCCAGGGCGCCGGCGCGCGCTGACAGTGGGGAATATGGCGATCAATGGCCGAGAGGTGAGCGTGCCCGGATGACCCTCTACATGGTCCAACGATGTCTCTTCGATCATTTGCGGCGGCTGGAGGCCGCAGGTGACGGCCCCCGTCCGGAGATCGTCACCGACGGCTACACGCTGACCCCTGAGGAAAGGCGCGCGGTGACCGAGCCCGACATCGGCGCGATCTCCACGATGGGCGTGCACCCGGTAATCATCAACGGGTTCTGCCGGGCCCTCGGTTACAAGCGCGCGGACTACCGCCCGCTGCTGCAGCGGGCGAGCGGCGACACAGCACGACGGAGGACACCGTGGCAGAAATCGTGATGGCCTACTCGGCCTCACATGCGCCGATGATGACGGCCGACCCGGGCTCCGCGCCGCGGCAACAGGCGGAGAACTTCTTCTCCGCGCTCGAGAAGGTTCGCGACAAGGCGAAGGAGACCGGCGTCCAGGCCATCGTGATGATGACCGGGGAACACTTCACGAACTTCTTCCTCGACGGGCTGCCGCAGATCGCGATCGGGCTCGACGACGAGCACCTGGGACCGCCCGAGGTCTGGTTGCAGGTGCCGAAGAAGATGGTGCCGTCGCACGCCGGGCTGGCCGCGCACATCACCGCGAGCCTCATCGAGCAGGGTCAACAGCCTGCGCTGTCGCACGGCATGAAGGTCGATCACGGGTTCATGACCGTTTACTACTGGCTCGACCCGACCATGGAGCTCCCGATGGTGCCGATCGTGCTCAACTGCACGACGCCGCCGTTGATGACCACGAAGCAGTTCTGGGACTTCGGCGTGGCGGTGGGCAAGGCCATCCGGTCCTATGACGGCCTGGAGCGGGTCGGTCTGGTCGCGGGCGGCGGCCTGTCGCATTTCGTCGGCGAGCCGCGCGTCGGGGACATCGACGAGGAGTTCGACCACTGGTTCCTCGACCAGCTCGGCCGCGGCGACCTCAGCGAGATCCTCGCGGTGCCGAACGACGTGCTGATGGAAGCGGGCAACGGCACCGGCGAGGTGCGGGCGTGGATCGCGCTCGCGGCCGCCATGGGCAGCGCGCGGGGGCAGGTGCTCGCCTACGAGGCCGTCTACGAGTGGATCAATGGGATGGGCGTCGTGCTGTACGAGGGCGACCGTCCCGCGGCCGCCCAAAGCTGAGTCATCGCCCCGCGTCGCGTCGGCGCGGGGCGTACAGCCACCGTTCGAGCGCCCTGGCCGCCCGGGGCATCACCACCCACGTCATGAGCGCCGTAACGGGCACGGAGACGAGCGCCACCCGCAGCACCATCGGCCACGTCATGATGAAGCCGCCGTACAGCGTCGTGAGCACGATGTTGAGCAGGTAGATCGCGGCGGCGGAGACCAGGAACATCTTCCACCGGGGCGGGGCGGGCGCGGTGCGGCCGGGTAGCGCGAACCAGGTTTCGAGTCCGGACACGCGGTGCACGTCGGTGGCGTGGACCAGCGGCTCACCGGCCGCGAGCAACTCGGCCCGCTCGGGCGAGGACTCCCACTCGTGCAGCTGCGCGGAGCTGGCGAAGCGGAACACCACGTGCCACGGCTCGCCCACATGCCCCGGCCGCAGCAGGCCCGCGCCGAGGAATCCCGGCCACCGGGACGCGGTGCGGCTGAGCGCCGCGCTCCAGTCCTCGAACTCCTCCTCGCGGCCGGGAGCGACGCTGCGGGCGACCGTCACCGTGACCGGCTCGTGCGTCTCAGCCGATTTCGGCCTCCCAGTTCCGCTGCTCCAGCGCGTCACGGATGTCGCGGAGGAACAGGGACGCGGTGGACCCGTCGAAGGCGCGGTGGTCGTAGACGAGCCCGATGATGCCGGTGGGGTGGATGGCGATCGTGTCGCCGACCGCGACCGGGCGGCGCTTCACGCCGTCGGTGCAGAGGATTCCGGTGTTGGGCTGGTTGATGATCGGCGCCGAGGCCCAGCTGGCGAACGGGCCCGGGTTGGTGATCGTGAACGTGGAGCCCTGCATGTCCGACATCGCCAGCTTCTTCGCCCGCGCCGCCCCGGCCATCTCGGTGATCTTCCTGGCGATCCCGCGGATGTTCAGCCCGTCGGCGTCCCGCACGACCGGGACGACGAGGCCCTGCTGGTCCAGGTCCACCGCGATGCCGAGGTTGACGTAGGGGTGCAGCGTCATCGTCTTGGCCTCGACGTCGATCGAGGAGTTGACGGTGGGGTGCGCGCGCAACGCGTCGACCGTCGCGCGCGCGACGAACGGCAGGTAGGACAGCGATGAGCCGGTCTCGGCCTTGAACCGGTCCTTGAGCTTCTGCCGCACCCGCTCGACGTTGTCGAAGTCGACCTCGACGGAGGTCCACACCGAGGCCGCGAGCGTCTGCGAGGCCTTCATGCCCGCCGCCACCGCCAGGCGCATGCGGGAGAGCTGCACGACCTGGTCGCGCGGATCGGTGGGTCCGGCGGGGGCGGCGCGCGGGCGCGGCCTGCGCCGGAGCGGCTGCGGGCGCGACCGGAGCGGCGGGAGCCGCCGGAGCCGTGGGGGCGGTCGCCGGGGCAGGCGCCGCAGGTGCGGCCGGGGTCTGACCCGTGCCCGCCGCGATGGCGCGTTCCACGTCCTCGCGACGGATCCGACCGCCCGCGCCGGTGCCCGGGAGGGCGTTGATGTCCAGCCCGGCCTCGGCGACCAGGCGGCGGACGAGCGGAGAGAGCATCCGGCCGTTGCGGTCCGCGGGCGCGGCCGTACCCGCCGCGCCGGTCGCCGCGGCCGATGCCGGGGCCGGTGTCGGCGCGGGGGCCGCCGTGCCGTCGGGAGCCCCGTCGCCGATCGCCGCGCCCGGCTCGCCGATACGGGCCAGCACGGCGCCGACCGGCGCGGTATCACCCCCCGCGACCAGTACCTCCAGGAGCACACCGTCGTACGGGCTCGGGATTTCCGAGTCGACCTTGTCGGTGCTCACCTCGTACAGCGGGTCGTCGAACGCCACCGTGTCGCCGACCTGCTTGAGCCAGTTGCCGATCGTGCCCTCGGTGACCGTCTCGCCCAGCTTGGGCATCGTGATGTCGTGGACGACACCGGCGGGGACTCCGTAGTGCGGGTCTTCGCCGCCCATCCCCTCGGACCCGCCCATCGAGGGGCTCGCCGGATCGCCGAGGGCGGGGCCGCCTCCCGCAGCCACCCCGTGCGCCGCCGACGGGAGCCGAGCCGCGCCGGAGGGGCCGGGGGCCGAACCCGGCGCCCCGATGCGGACGAGCGGGGTGCCGACCGGCACGGTCTCCCCTGGCCCGACGAGGATCTCCACGATCACGCCGTCGTAGGGGCTGGGAATCTCCGAGTCGACCTTGTCGGTGGACACCTCGAAGAGCGGATCGTCGAACGACACGGTGTCGCCCGCCTGCTTGAGCCAGTTCCCGATGGTGCCCTCGGTCACCGTTTCGCCCAGCTTGGGCATGTTCACGACCCACTCGTCGCTCATCGCGTGGCCTTTCGGGTGACTGTCGGCCTCAGCCGTGCAGGGAACGGCCCGAGAAAGTGATCATGGTTTCGCCGATGGCCTCGGAGAGGCTCGGATGCGCGTGGATCAACCTGCCGACCTCCGACGGCAGCGCCTCCCAGTTCACGGCCAGGTAGCCCTCGTGCAGCAGCTCACTGGCCCACGGTCCGACGAGGTGGAAGCCGAGGATCGGCCCGTCGCGCTGGGCCACGACCTTCACGAGGCCGTCGGTCTCCCCGAGGATCATCGCCCGGCCGTTGCCCGCGAACGCGTGTTTGTGCACGACGACGTCGTGGCCCGCCGCCCGCGCCTCGGCTTCGGTCATGCCCGACCACGCCACCTCGGGATGGGTGTAGACGACCCACGGCACGCCGCCGTACTCGACCGGCACGGGGTTGTCGCCGAGGAAATGGTCGACGGCGAGCACGGCCTCGGCGTAGGCGACGTGCGCGAGCCCCGGGGTGCCGACGCAGTCGCCGATCGCATAGACCCCCGGCCGTGACGTCAGCATGGTGTTCGTGTCGACCTCGACGAACCCGCGCGGGTCGACCCGCACCCCGGCCGCCGCGAAGCCCATGTCCTCGGTGAGCGGGCGGCGCCCGATCGAGACCAGCACCTGGTCGACCTCGATCTTCTCCGAACCCTTGGGGCTCTCGAAGGGCACGACCACGCCGTGGTCGGTGTGCTCCAGGGTGCCCACCCGGGCCTCGGCGTGGATCGTGGTGCCGCGCTTCTTGAGCGAGCGGGCGAGGACATCGGCACAGTCCCGGTCCGGCCCGATCGGCAGCACACCGTGCGGCAGTGCCTCCAGCAGCGTGGTGTTGACCCCGAGGTCGGTGTAGACGGAGGCGAACTCGGCCCCGATCACGCCGCCGCCGATCACCGCTACCCGTTCGGGCAGCCGCGGGGACGGGTCGTTGGTCGACTGGTCCGAGGTGATCACCCGTACGCCGTCGACGTCCATGCCGGGGATGGCGCGCGGCACGGATCCGGTGCAGATGATCGTGGCACGGCCGCGCAGCGGCTGGCCGCCGACCGACACGGCGCCGTCGGCCGTGAGGGTGCCGAAGCCCTCGACGACGGTGACCTTCCGGCGTTTGAGCAGCCCCGAGAGCCCTCTGTGCAGCTGGTTGACGATGCCCGCCTTGCGCTTGTTGGCCGCGGGCCAGTCCGGTTCGGGTGTTCCGGCGACCTTGACGCCGTGCTCGGCCGCGTGCGAGACCGTGCGGAACACCTCGGCCGCGTGCAGCAGCGCCTTGGCCGGGATGCAGCCGCGGTGCAGGCAGGTGCCGCCGACCTTTTCCTTCTCCACCATCGCGACCGACAGCCCGATCGAGGCGGCGTAGAGCGCCGCCGCGTATCCGCCGGGACCGCCGCCGAGCACCACCAGGTCGTAGTCCGCCATGGCTAGGCCCTCGCCACCTTCCGCAGGGTTTCCGCGATCTGCGCGGGCTGCGGGATCACCGCGTCCTCCAGCGGTGGGCTCGTGGGCGTCGGCGTGTTGCGCGCCGCGATGCGCACCACCGGCTGGTCCAGATGCCAGAAGCACTCCTCCTGGATGGTCGCCGCGATCTCCGCGCCATACCCCAACCGCTTGGCCGCCTCGTGCAACACCACCGCCCGCGACGTCTTGCGCACCGATGCCGCGATCGTCTCCACATCCAGCGGCACCAGCGTGCGCACGTCGACCACCTCGACCGAGATGCCGTCCTTGTCCAGCTCCTCGGCCACCTCGACGCCCTGCGACACCCCCGCCGAATACGTGATGAGGCTGATGTCGCGGCCCTCGCGCACCACCTTGGCCACCCCCAGCGGGATCGGCTCCAGCGACAAGGGCCCCGACGCCCGCAACCTGCGGTAGAGGTACTTGTTCTCCAGATACAGCGTCGGACTGTTGTCCCGGATCGAGCTCACCAACAAACCGGCCGCGTCCTCCGGCGTGCCCGG
The DNA here is from genome assembly GCA_963739465.1 of uncultured Actinomycetota bacterium. Classification (GTDB taxonomy): domain Bacteria; phylum Actinomycetota; class Actinomycetes; order Mycobacteriales; family Pseudonocardiaceae; genus Pseudonocardia. Next base: position 377,702 of record CAVUAS010000032.1, on the reverse strand, counting down.
CATCACGATCTTCAGACCGGGCACGTGCGCGAAGTAGCTCTCCACGCTCTGCGAATGCGTGGGCCCGGCCCGCAACCGGGCACCGAACGGCGCCCGCATGGTGACCGGCATCGCGTCCCCGGTGCGCCAGTGGTGTCGGGCCAGCACGTTGATGATCGGATCGAACGCGCAGGAGATGAAGTCGGCGAACTGGAACTCCACCACCGGCCGCAGCCCGACCAGCGCCGCCCCGGCGGCCAGCCCGGTGAACCCGGTCTCCGCGATCGGGGTGTCCACCACCCGGCGCGGGCCGAACTTGTCCAGGAAGCCCTTGGTCACCTTGAACGCCCCGCCGAACTGGCCGACGTCCTCCCCGATCAGAAAGACGTCGGGGTCGCGGTCCATCTCCGCGTCCAACGCCAGCCCGACCGCTTCCAGGTAGGTGGCGTTGCCCGTGTCAGCAACCATGATCGTCTCGCAAGCTCGACTCAGTCGGCATACACACCGTCCTCGATGTTGCTGGGGTCGGGCATCGGGTCGGCGAGCGCCTTGCGCCGTGCGGCGATGGCGAACTGGCGCGCGTCCTCGCGCACCTGCTTGGCGGTGTCGACGTCGAGCACTCCCGAATCGACCAGTACGCCCTCGAAGAGCTCGACCGGGTCCTTCTTGGAGTACTCCTCGTAGAGCTCCTTGAGGACGTAGTCGGCGGGGTCGTGCTCGGCGTGGCCGTGCATGCGCATGGTCACGCCTTCGACGATCGACGGTCCGTCCCCCGCGCGGGCCCGGGCGACGGCCTCCGCAACGGCGTCATGGACGGCCAGCACGTCGGTGCCGTCCACGGTGACACCCGGGATGCCGTACGCGACGGCCTTGACCGAGAGCGTCTCGGAGTGCGACGTGAGGTGCAGCGGCGTGGAGTAGGCGTACTGGTTGTTCTCGATCACGAAGACGTTGGGCAGCTTCTGGACGCTGGCGATCGTCAGCGATTCGTGGAAGTCGGCCCGCGATGTGGAGCCGTCGCCGCAGAACGCCAGGCAGACCCGATCCTCGCCGCGGTACCTCGCCGCGAACGCCATGCCGGTGGCCACCGGGAAGTTGGCCGGGATGTGGCTGGGCAGGTTGTAGATGCCCAGGTCGAGCCGCCCGTAGTGCAGGGTGCCGTCGCGCCCGCCGGTGGGCGACGTGGCCTTGCCCATGAAACTCGCCATCACCTGCCAGGGCTCCATGCCGCGCCACAGGTGGGCACCCAGGTCGCGGTGGATGGGGGCCATGTAGTCGTCAGACCGGAGTGTGGAGGCCGCGCCGACGCTGATGGCCTCGTGCCAGTGCCCGGTGTAGAGCGAGCCGAGGAGGTCGCCGCCGCGGTACATGGCGACCATCCGGTCCTCCACCGCGCGGGTGAGCACCATGATCTCGTAGATGCGGCGCAGCAGCTGCGGGTCGCGGTCGGTCACCGCGGGCGCCGACGACGCGGGCTTGCGGCGGGTGCGAGGGGCCATGGCGCTACTCGCCGAGGAAGAAGTCGCGGACGAGCCGGTTGAAATCCGCCGTCCGCTCGATCATGGACCAGTGGCCGCAGTGCGAGAACACCGCGAGGTCGGCGTTGTCGATCAGCTCCAGCAGCTTGTACGAGTTGGCGAGCGGGATCACCTTGTCCTCGCGCCCGTGCACGATCAGGACCTTGTTGGTCAGCGCGCGGATCTCGTCCTCCGACACGCTCATCGCCTCCACCCAGCGCTGGCGGGGAGCGGGGAACATCGACGAGAACGACTCCTGGAACCCGGGCTGGGTGGCGCCGCGGAAGCGGACCTCGGCCAGCTCGTCGGTGGTGAGCGCCGGGTTGTACGCGAAGAAGCCCATCACCCGGCGCATGTCCTCGAGCGTGCCGTCGAAGCCCCACACCGCGTCCAGGCCCTCGGTGATCGGGAAGTGCACGCCCATGCTGCCCATCAGCACGAGCTTGTCGACCCGGTCGGGGTGCTTGGTGGCGATGCGCAGCCCGATGCCGCCGCCGAAGCTGTTGCCGACGAGGTGCGCCTTCTCGATGCCGATGGCGTCCATGAGCCCGACGGTCTGGTCCGCCCAGGTGTCCAGGCTGTACTTCACGCCTTCGGGCCGGTCGGAGTAGCCGAATCCGACCATGTCGGGGGCAACGACGTGGAAGCGCTCGGCTAACGCCGGGATCACCAGCCGCCAGTTGGCGTACGACGTAACACCGGGACCTGAGCCGTGCACGAGCATCACGGTCGGCTCGGATGCCTTGCCGTCCTCCAGGTAGTTCGTGCGGATGCCGTTGGCGAGCGCGCTCTGCCCGATCTCCGGCCTCTCCGTGGTGGTCATGGCGCTCCTAGCGGTAGTAACGGAAGACGAGGTCGGCGACGCAGCAGGGCTTGGGCTCCCCCTCGACCTCGTAGGTCAGTCGGTACACCGCCTCGGCGCCGCCGTCGAGAGGCTTCACCTCGGCGACCTCCACGTGCGTGCGGATGCGGCTCCCGACCCGCAGCGGGGCGGGGAAGCGGACCCGGTTGAGGCCGTAGTTGAGGATCACGCCGAACCCGTCGACCGTGCAGACTTCCCACAGGAGCGCGGTGGCCAGCCCCAGCGTGAGGAAGCCGTGCTGCACGGTGGTGCCGAACGGACCGTCGGCGGCCCGCGCGGGATCCGTGTGGATCCACTGCTCGTCGCCGGTGAGCTTCGCGAAGAGGTTGATGTCCTCCTGGTGTACGGTGCGCCAGCTGCTCGTCCCCACTGTCTGGCCGACCCGATCGGCCAACCCGTCATAGCCGTACAGGACGATCGGTTCAGCCATTCGGCTCCCCTTTCCATCAGGCGCGAGTCAAGCATCGGGCACGGCGGCGGCGCGGGCTTTCCTGCTCAGTGGGAGCGCCCCGCTAGCGTGGCGCGCGTGAACCGGATCGCCGTGCATCAGTCGATCGTCCACCCCCTCGATCCGGTGGGGTTGGTGCGGCTCGCCGAGCGCGCCGGGATCGACTCGGTGGGCCTGCACGTGGCTTCCGTCGAGGAGGTGGAGCCGTGGTGGGTCAAGGGCGTGGGCGCCGAGATGCTGCGCGAGCTCGTGGCCGCGCTGTTGGCCGCCCGCGTGACCGTGCTGGACGTCGGTCGGGTGCGGCTCGGGCCCGAGCTGCGGGTGTGGGACGGGCAGCACGCCTACGCGCGCGCCCTCGAGCTGGGGGTGCGGCTGGGCGCCCAGTTCGTGACCGCCCGCGCCGACGCCGACGTGCCGGACGACCCGGCCGAGCTCTTCGCCGTGCTCGACGAGCTGGCCGGGCGCTACCGGCTCCGCCCGCTGCTCGCCGTGGTGGCGGGCACCCCGGCCGCGACGCCCGCAGCGGCGGCGGCGATCGTCGACGGCACCCGCGGCGGGATCGTGCTCGACGTGTCGCCGCGCACGGACACCCCCACGGCGGTGGCGGAGGCCCTGGTGGAGCTGGGCGAACTGCTCGGCTACGTGCGGGTGCCCGCCCGCGAGCTGGGCACCGCGACGGCCCCAGGCCTGCTGGCCACGCTCCCGCCGCAGGTGCCCGTGGCGATCGGCGACCCGCCGACCGCCGAGCCGGACCACCGGGCCGCCCCTGCCGAGGGCGACCCGTTGGCCCGTCTCACGGCCTGGCGTGCCGCGGTGGACGACCTTCTGCGCCACCCACGGGCCGACCGGTAGCGATCCTCACGCCTGACACAGGCAGAACGGATGCCCGGCCGGGTCGAGGAACACCCGGAACGTCTTGCCGGGCTGGTGCTCGTGCTTGCGCGCGCCGAGCGCGACGACGGCCGCCTCCGCGCCATCGAGATCGGTGACGTCCAGATCGAGGTGCATCTGCTGCGGGTGCTCGGCGCCGGGCCACTGCGGCGGCACGTGATCAGGCGCGAGCTGGAAGGCCACTGCCACCCCGCCGATCGGCTCGAGCTGCACCCAGTCCGGCTCCTCGCGCTCGATCGGGACGTCGAGCACCGCGCTGTAGAACTCGGCGACTTTGCGGGGCTCCCGACAGTCGAGCGCGACGGCGGAGAACGTGGCGATTGCGGTCATGGCGGCGACGCTAGCCCGGGCCACCGACAGTTTCCGGCCGACAGCCGCGACTGGCGCCCATCGTCGTGGCTGCCTTGTCGACGTCGGTCAGTGTGGCGCCCGCCTGCTTCCCCATCGCGGCGGACAAGTCAGGCCCTCAGCCCGCAGCAGCCTGCACAGCTCGAGCACGGTCGCCCGGTGGGCCGGTGTCTCGTGGTCGTAGAAGATAGAAATCTCCCGGACTCGATCTGGCACATGACGCTCCCCGCGGTCGCCGCGCCCCCGACAGACGGACGACACGGGCCGAAGAGTCGGTGACGCACGGGATCCGAACACCTACAGCCCGAATTCGCTGAGATGGACCAACTGACCGGTAGCGCGAAAGTGTCGGTGCTTGATGCGAACATACGTTCGTGCACGGCGAGGCCACCATCCTGCATGCCGATCTCGACGCGTTCTACGCGTCGGTCGAGCAGCGTGATGCGCCGCGGCTGCGGGGCCGTGCCGTGATCGTCGGCGGCGGCGTCGTGCTCGCCTGCAGCTACGAGGCCAAGCGGCGAGGCGTGCGCACTGCGATGAACGGGCGGCAGGCCAGGGCACTCTGCCCCGAGGCGATCGTGGTTCCGCCGCGCATGGCCGCCTACTCCGCGGCCAGCAAAGCGGTGTTCGCGATCTTCCGCGACACCACGCCGCTGGTCGAAGGCCTCTCGATCGACGAGGCGTTCCTGGAGGTCGGCGGCCTGCGCAAGATCGCGGGGCCGCCCCTGGCGATCGGCGGAGAGCTGCGGGAGCGCGTGGCGCGCGAGGTCGGGCTGCCGATCACGGTCGGGATCGCGCGCACGAAGTTCCTCGCCAAGGTCGCGAGCGGGGTCGCCAAGCCCGACGGCCTGCTGCTCGTGCCGCCCGACCGTGAGCGGGCGTTCCTGCACCCACTGCCCGTCGAGCGGCTCTGGGGCGTCGGGAAGGTCACCTCGGCCAAGCTGCACGCGCTCGGCGTCCGCACGGTCGCCGATGCCGCGGCGCTCGGCGAGGCGGGGCTCGTCTCGGTTGTCGGACGGGCGGCGGGGCGCCATCTCCATGCGCTCGCGATCGGGCTCGACCCCCGCCCGGTCGACACCACGCGCCGCCGCCGCTCCATCGGCTCGCAGCAGGCCCTCGGCCGCCGGGCACGCAGCGATGCCGAGCTCGACGCGATACTGGCCGGCACGCTCGATCGGCTGGGCCGCCGCCTGCGCGACGGCCACCGCACGGCACGCACCGTGGTGCTGCGGCTACGGTTCGACGACTTCTCCCGCGCCACCCGCTCTCACTCGTTGGCCGAGGCCACCGCGCACACCGCCACGCTGCTGGAGGCCGCCCGGGTGCTGCTCCGCGGCGCGCTGCCGATGATCCGCGAGCGGGGCATCACGCTGTTGGGCGTCTCGCTTGCGGGCCTCGGGGACGACCGCTGCGCTCAGCTCGCGCTCCCGTTCGACGCGCGGAGCGGCCCCGCCATCGACGGCGCGCTCGACGCCGTGCAGCAGCGGTTCGGCAGCCGGTCGGTCGCGAGAGCCACCCAGTTGCGCCTGCGACCCGTCCTGGAAATGCCCCGATTGGACGATTGGCCATGACAAGACGTGGGTACGCCCGCGAGGTGACGACGTCAGCTCCGACACCCGGCGTAGTGCGCAGTCTCATCCCCGCGCGGATCGACCGGCTCCCCTGGTCGGCGTTCCACACGCGGATGGTGGTCGCCCTCGGGGTGGCCTGGATCCTCGACGGGCTGGAGATCACGGTCGCCAGCTCCGTCACCGACGTCCTGACCAAACCGGAGACGCTCGCGCTGTCGTCCACCGCAGCGGGGCTCGTCGCCTCCGTCTACCTCGCGGGCGAGGTCGTCGGTGCGCTCTTCTTCGGGCGGCTGTCCGACAAGCTCGGCCGCCGCAACCTCTTCATGATCACCCTGGGTGTCTACCTCGTCGGCAGCGGGCTCACCGCCTTCACGCTCGGCAACGGCGTGGGGTGGGTCGGCTACCTCTACCTCACCCGCTTCATCGCGGGCATGGGCATCGGCGGCGAATACGCCGCGATCAACTCGGCCATCGACGAGCTGATCCCGTCCCGCTACCGGGGCCGCGTCGACATCATGGTCAACGGCACCTACTGGGCGGGCGCGATCCTCGGCACGCTCGGCAGCCTCATCTTCCTCAACGTCCTGAGCCTCTCGGTGGGCTGGCGCGTCGCCTTCCTCATCGGCCCGGTGCTCGGCCTCGTCATCCTGTTCGTGCGCCGCCACTTGCCGGAGAGTCCCCGATGGCAGGTCATGAACGGCCGCGAGCGCGAGGCCGAGGAATCGATCTCCTACATCGAGCACGAGGTCGAGGCGTCCGGGGTCAGCCTGCCCAAGGTGGACGAGAGCAAGTCTCTCGAGCTCAAGCCCACCACCGACATCGGCTACGTGGCTCTGACCAGGGTGCTGTTCCGCGACTACCCGTCGCGCGCGGTGCTCGGCGCGTCGCTGATGATCACGCAGTCGTTCCTCTACAACGCGATCTTCTTCACCTACACCCTGGTGCTGGCCAAGTTCTACGGCGTCGAGTCGACGGCCGCACCGATCTTCTTGATCGCCTTCGCCGTCGGCAACCTCACCGGTCCGCTCACGATCGGGCACCTGTTCGACACGATCGGCCGCCGGAAGATGATCGCGGGCACCTACGTGCTGTCCGGGCTGTTGCTGGCCATCACGGCCTTCCTGTTCAACGCAGGCGTGCTCAACGCCATCACCCAGACCATCGCCTGGTGCGTCATCTTCTACTTCGCCTCGGCCGGGGCGAGCGCCGCCTACCTGACCGTCAGCGAGATCTTCCCGCTGGAGGTGCGGTCGAAGGCCATCGCCGTGTTCTTCGCGATCGCGCAGTGCTTCGGCGCGATCGCCCCGGCGATCTACGGCGCCCTGATCGGCGACGGGTCGCAGCCCATCAAGCTGTTCTTCGGCTACCTGCTCGGCGCGATCATCATGATCATCGGCGGGCTGGTGGCGTTCTTCCTCGCCGTCGACGCCGAGGGCAGGTCGCTGGAGGACATCGCCTCGCCGCTGTCCGCGCACCGCACCGGCTTCACCCGCGCCGAGGGGTCCGCCAACCCGTAACCGGGCCGACCTCCCCGTGACAGACTCGCCGAGTGGCACGGCAGGCGGGGCAGGGCACACGGTGGCGGGGGCTGTGGCGCACACGCTGGGCCGAGTTGCGCACCGCCGCCACCGGTATCGATCCCGGCCTGGTCCGGCTGCGTCTGGCGACGGGGGCGCTGCTGTCGATCGTCCTCGCGCTCATCGTGGCGATCATGCTGCAGCGGCTCACCGGCGAGCAGCCGACCGTGGTGATCATGGCGGCGGTCCTGGCGATGGTCAGCAACATCGCGGTCAACGAGACCGCGGTGCACCGCGTCCGGCTCACGACCGCGCTGCTGGTCCTTCCGGCCATGGCCGCGGTCGCGCTCGGCACGGTGCTGGCGCCCCATCCGGTGGTCGCCGACACGGTGTTCGTCGCGATCATGGTCGGCGGGGTGTACATCCGCCGCTTCGGGCCGCGCGGCTTCGCCATCGGCATGGCCGCGGTGATGGCGTACTTCTTCTCGCAGTTCCTGGGCGCACAGGTGAGTGCCCTGCCGTGGCTCGTCATCACCGCCGCGATCGGCGTCGGGGCGGCCTTGCTCGTGCGCGGCTTCCTGCTCACCGACAAGCCCGAGCGCACCCTGGAACGTCTCGTGCGGGCGTTCCGCGCCCGCGTCCACACCCTGGTCTTCGCCGTGGCCGAGCTCCTCGACGCCGAAGGTGAGGACAACGAGCAGGCGCGCCGCGAAGTCGCACGCCGCAGAACCCGGTTGAACGAGACCGCGCTGCTCATCACCGAGCAGCTGGAACGCCAGGACGAGCAGGGCGATCTGGAGGTCTACATCATCGACGCCGAGCTGGCCGCCGAGCGCCTGGCGGACACGGCGCGCTACTTCGTCATGACGGTCGGCAGGCCACCGGACGAGCTGCGGCGCCCGTTGCTGGCGGGCCTGCGCGCACTCGGCGCCGCGACCGCGACCGGCACGGCTCGTGCCCCCGCGTTGCTGGAGGCGGCACAGCATCAGGTCGCGCCACTGGTCGAGCAGGTCGAGGGGCTCGGCGACGACGGGCAGCGCGTCGCCTTCGCGGTGGCGCGCCTGGCGGACGCGCTCGCCGAGGGGCGCAAGCACCACCCGATGGCCCCCGCCGACGATCTGCTCGACACCACCGAGTGCGCGGTCGCGGGCCTGGGCGATGGCGCCACGCACGATGCCGAGCGCGACAGAGCCGAGCGAGACAGAGCCGACCGTGCCAGCCCGACCGCGCCCAGCCCGACCACGCCCAGCCCGACCATGCCCAGCCCGACCACGCCCAGCCCGACCACGCCCAGCCCGACCACGCCCAGCCCGACCACGGCGAACCCGACCGCGGCGAACGCGACGGCGTCGAGCCGGACAGCCCGGAACCGGACTGGGCGGAACCGAACCAGGCCGAAGCCCACTACGCCGGTTCTCCCGAGCAGGCCGCCCGGCCCGGGCTCGCGCTCACGACGCGCCAGGCCGTCCAGGTCGGGGTGGCCACCGGCCTGGCCATCATCGGCGGCGAGCTGCTGTCGCCGTCCCGCTGGTACTGGGCGGTGATCGCCGCGTTCGTCGTGTTCGCGGGCACATCGAGCCGCGGCGACGTCTTGACCCGCGGCGTGGACCGGGTGCTCGGCACGATCGGCGGCGTCGTCGCGGGTATGGCGCTCGCCTTCGTCGTCGACGGCGCGGTGGTGCCGACGCTGGTGCTGTTGCTCCTGTGCCTCTTCCTGGCCATCTACACGGTGCGCATCTCCCCCGGCCTGATGGCGTTCTGGATCACCGCGGTGCTCGCGTTGCTCTACGGGCTGATCGGCCAGTTCAGCGTCGAGACCCTCGTGCTGCGCGTGGAGGAGACCGCGGTCGGCGCCGCGCTGGGAATGCTCGCGGGCTTTCTCATCCTGCCGACGGGCACCCGCGCGGCGTTCGGCAAGGCGCTCGACACGGTGGTGGCCGCGGCGCACGCGGTGCTGGACGCGGCCGTCGACCGCATCCTCGGGCGCCCGGTCGCCGTCGCCCCGGTGGACCTCGCCCGCGACCTGGACACCGCGCTCGGTGTGCTCCGCCTGCGGGCCCACCCGCTGGACAACCCGCTCCCCCGCCGCCGCGGCCGCTCGAGCTATGCACGGGCGGTCCGCGTGTACACGGCCGTCGACCACTACGCCCGGTTGCTCGCGCGCCTCTCCGACACCGCGCACGCCCCCGACTGGGCCGAGACCCTCACCCCCGCCGTCGAACGGATCGGGACCAACCTCGACGGCCTGCGCAGCCTGCTGATGCACGTCGACGGCCCCGACGTGGTGTCCGCCGAACGCGCGGTGGACCGGGCCGAGGCGCACGCCGCCCACAATCCCGATCCGGAGCTGCGCAGGCAGCTCCTGGTGGCCGCGCGGCTCCTGCGCCGCATGGACCAGGCCGTGTGCGGGTTCGCGATCGATCTCGGCGCACCGCAGCCCGACGCCGCGGTCGTCGACGCCCGCCGACCGGCCGCCTAGACCTGTTCTCAGGCCTCGACGGGGACGCCGCGGACGGCCCGCTCGAACCCCGGCGGCACGATGATGTCGTCGCGCACCAGGTCGTGGATCGACGAGCGGCCGAGGCCGAGCAGCGCCTCGTCGATGCCGCTGCGCAGGATCTGCAGGACGTTGGTCACGCCCGCCTGCCCGCCCGCGGCCATCCCCCACAGGTACGCCCGGCCGATCATCACGGCCCGGGCACCGAGCGCGAGGGCCTTGACGACGTCGCCGCCGCGGCGGATGCCGCCGTCCAGCAGGATCTCGACCTGGTCGCCGACCGCATCGGCGATCGCGGGCAGCGCCCGGATGGCCGCGGGGGTGCCGTCGAGGTTGTTCCCGCCGTGGTTGGACACCGAGATCGCGGTGACGCCCGCGTCGACGGCCCGGCGCGCGTCGTCCGGGTGCATGATCCCCTTCACCATGAACGGGCCGTCCCACTGCTCGCGCAGCCAGGCAACGTCGGCCCACGTCGGCAACGGGGTGCCCATCCACTCGCCGTAGGCGCCGAAGAACGTCGGGGCCTGCTCGCCCGGAGCGGCGAGGTTGGGGGTGGTGAGGTCGGGGAGGCCGCCGCTGCGCGCCCACTCCAGCACGTAGCGCGGACGGATGATGCCCTCGGGGGCGAGCTTCACAATCGTCTTGAGGTCGATCTTCTCCGGGATGGCCGGGCTGCCCCAGTCGCGGCGGGTGGCGAACGTCCAGTCCAGCGTCATGATCAGGCCCTGCGCGCCCGCCTTGCGCGCGCGCTCGGCCCGCTCGACCAGGCGATCGCGGGTGCCCACCCAGTACATCTGGAACATCGTCTTCGGGTTGGCCGCCGCGACGTCCTCGATCGGCTTGCTGGCGAACGACGAGAGCCCGATCGCGGTGCCCGCCTCCGCGGCGGCGCGGGCGACCGCGACCTCGCCGTCGGGGTGCACGGCCTGCACACCGGTCGGCGAGATGATCACCGGGAAGGAGATGTCCATGCCCATGACGCGGGTGGCCTGCTCGCGGGTCTGCGGCAGGTCCGCGATGTGGGGACGGAAGCCGAGCTCCGAGAACGCGTTGACGTTGTCGTCGAGCGTGACGCCACGCTCCGAGCCAGCGATCAGCGCCATGTAGACCGAGTTCGGCAGCCGCTTCTTCGCGCGCCGCTGCGCCTCGGCGACCGACTCGAACCACTCTCTGCTGCTGGCCATGGGTGGAGCCTAAGCAGACGATCCGGCACCGCGCGCCTCCCCGAACCGATCGTCGGGGTGAGGTTCCCGTCCGGTCGGACGGGTCCCGGAGGCGTCTCAGACACCCCGCTCGACCGGCAGCAGCCCGCGGTCGACGGCGCGGCACAGCGCGGCGTGGTCGGCCTCGGTCTGGTCGGCGTAGGCGGAGGCGAAGCGCACCATCGCCGCGTCCAGTTTGGCCGAGCCGCCGACGTACCCCGCGATCATCGACGCCCCGCTCGTGCGGGCGTGCCCCTTGGCCAGCAGGTGCCCGACGACGCCCGCGTAGTCGACGACCGCCGCCGCGTCGACGCCCGACAGCCCGACGCTGCCCTTCATGTTGCGGAACTGCCGCACGTAGTACTGACGCCCCTCGAAGGCGGTCCACCCCAACAGCGGGTCGCTCACCGTCTGCAGCGCCTGCTGGTACTCCACCACCCGCTGCCCCTGGTGCGCGTGCCACGCCGCCTCACCGTGCACGTAGCGCGCCAGCACCGAACGGCGCGCCTGCTTGAGCTGCAGGAACACCACGTCGTCGGCCGAGGAGCCCTCCAGCAGCACAACATAGGCGCGCAGGCCCACGCTGCCGACGCCGACGACCTTGTGCGCGACGTCGACGATCGTGTAGCCGCCCAGCACCCGTCGCCAATGCGGGGACAGCGTGAGCAGGTACTCGTCGAGCGCCTCCCCGATCAGCTCCGCCTCGCGGTCGGGGACGCGGGTGATGAGCGGCGGCTCCTCGACGATCCGACGGCGGCCCTCCACTTCCTCGGTGAAACGGGGCAGCGCACGGTCGCTCGTGCGCTGGCGGGCGCGCTTGGTGGCCCGGGCGATCTCCTGGCGGAGGGGTTCGGGGCTCTCCGCGGTCAGGTGGTCGACGTCCATGCGGCCGAACGAGCGCAACATCAGCGCCTGGTCCGCCAGGAACCGGAGCTCCTCACGGTAGGCGGCCACGCAGGTTCGCACCGCGTCGGCGCAGTGGTCCTCGCCCATGGCGTTGGCGCGACCGGCGACCCAGATGCTCGCCACCAACCTGCGCAGGTCCCACTCCCAACAGCCGGGGTGGGCCTCGTCGAAGTCGTTGAGGTCGATCACCAGATCGCGCTCCGGCGAGGCGTAGAAGCCGAAGTTGCCCAGATGGGCGTCGCCGCAGACGACCGGGGTGATGCCGGTGGCGGGCAGATGCGCCACGTCCTCGGCCATCACGACGGCGGTGCCGCGCAGGAACCCGTACGGCGACGCGATCATCCGGCCGACCCGCACCGGCACGAGCCGCCCCAGCCTGCCCTCGTGGGAGTCCATGATCTGCTGCACCGGGTCGGGCCGCCCGAGCGGCGGCGACCAGTCCCCCAGCGACTTCCGCGGCACCCGCTTGCGCAGCCGCTTGCCCATCGCGTAGCGCTCGGCGCGGTCGACGGGACGTTTGCGGAGGGACGCGTAGGCCGTGCCGTCGGCTTCGGCGATCACGGTGTGGGCGGGCGCGTTCACGGCGGGAATGCTAGTGGCGCGGGGTGTCCTTTTCCTCGCGTCGCGTTCGTTCCTAGGGTGACGCCGACCCTGGCGTCCACCCCGAGAGGAGCATCCCGATGCCCACCTACGCCGCGCTGATCTACTCCAGGGACGTCGACTGGACGCTGCCCGAGTACGCGACCGACATGAAGGAGTACAACGAGTTCGGCCAGGCCGCCGCGGCTGTCATCCGCGGCGGCGCGGCGCTCTACCAGACCAGCACCGCCACCACCGTCCGCGTTCCGGGCGGCAAGGGCGGCGACGTGGTCACCTCCGACGGCCCCTACGCCGAGACCAAGGAGGCGCTCACCGGGTTCTACCTGCTGGAGTGCGCCGACCTCGACGAGGCGATCAAGGTCGCGGCGCAGATCCCCGCGGCCTGGGACGGCGCGGTCGAGGTGCGGCCGACCATCGATTTCGGGGGGTGACCACGGCCGATCCCGACGCCCGCGCCGCCCTCGTCCGCCTCGTGCGCGACGAGGGCAGGCGCGTGCTGGCCACGCTCGCCCGGCTCACCGGCGACCTGCCGCTGGCCGAGGACGCGGTGCAGGACGCGACCGTGCGCGCGCTGGAAACCTGGCCCCGCGACGGCGTGCCCGTGGAGCCGCGGGCCTGGCTCACCCTCACCGCCCGGCGGCGGGCGATCGACCTCCTCCGCCGCGAGGCGGCACGGGCCGGGAAGGAGGCCGAGTCGGTGACCGAACCGGACCCCCCGCCCCCGCCCGAGACCGTGCGCGACGACCTCCTGCGGCTGGTCTTCACCTGCTGCCACCCGGCCCTTGCGATCGAGACGCAGGTGGCGCTGGCCCTGCGCACGCTCTGTGGCCTTTCGGTGGCCGAGGTGGGGGCGGCGCTGCTCGTGCCGGAGGCGACGATGGCCAAGCGCCTCACCCGGGCCCGCCAGAAGATCACCAAGGCGGCGATCCCGTATGCCGTGCCCGCCGACCACGAGCTGCCGGACCGGCTGCGCGGTGTGCTCACCGTCGTCTACCTGCTGTTCACGACCGGGTACGCGCCGACGGGAGCGCCGCGGCCCGCGCTGATCGACGATGCGGTGCGGCTGACCCGGCTGCTGCGCGAGCTGATGCCGGGCGAGCCGTCGGTGCTGGGCCTGCTCGCCCTGGAGCTGCTGCAGGACTCCCGGCGCGACGCCCGCCACGACGCCGACGGGGCTCCCGTGCTGCTCGCCGACCAGGACCGCAGGCGGTGGCGCCGCGACCGCATCGAGGAGGGGGTGCTGCTCGTCGGGGAGGGGCTGCGCCGCACACCCGACCGTCCCGACCCGTACGTCGTGCAGGCCGCGATCGCGGCCTGCCACGCCCTGGCGCCGACCTGGGCCGACACCGACTGGGCGGCCGTCGTGTCGTGGTATGACGTGCTGCTCACGGTGGCCGACACGCCGGTGGCGCGGCTCAACCGCGCGGTGGCGGTCGGCGAGCTCGCAGGGCCTGCAGCCGGGCTCGCGGCGGTCGACGCGGTCGAGGACCTTGCGGGCTATCCGCTCTGGCACGCCGCCCGCGCCGAGCTGCTCGGCAGGCTCGACCGCCTCGCCGATGCCGACGCCGCGTACGCCGCCGCGCTGGCGATCCCCCAGGACGACGCCCAGCTCAGCCACCTGCAACGGCGGCGCGATCTGCTCGCGGACCGAACCCGAACCGGATGAGCGCGGCGACGGCGGCGCTCGCGCAGATCGTCACCGTCATCACGAACGGGGTGACCCCACCGAGCGAGGCCAGCGGCGGCACGGCCGCGCCGAACGCGAACTGCAGCAGGCCGAAGAGCGCCGACGCGGTGCCCGCGACCGCGGCCTGCCCCTCCAACGCCAGCGCGGTGGCGTTCGGCAGGACCACGCCGGTGCAGGCGACGAGGAAGAGCAGCGGCACGAGCAGCACCCACACCGACGCGGACACCAGCACCCCGACGAGCATCGCCACGGACGCGGCGAGCGCGACGAGCACCCCGGCGGTCAGCAGCCGGGCGGCCCCGACGCGCCCGACGAGGCTCGCGGACAGGCGTCCCACCACGAGAATCGCCACCGCGTTCACCCCGAACACGAGCGCGAACTGCTGCGCGGACAGGCCGTACACGCGCTGGAGCACGAAGCTCGCCATCGCGATGTAGACGAACATGCCGCAGATCCCAACGGCGCCCACGAGCGCGGGCAGCAGGAACGTGCGGTCGGCCAGCACGGACCGCAGCGCGCGGCCCACGACGCGCAGCCCGCCCGCGTTGCGCCGCTGCGCGGGCAGGGTCTCGCCCAGGGTCGCGGCGGCCAGCAGCAGCATGATCCCGAGGACGCCGAGCGCGGCGAACACGCCGCGCCAGGACGTCACCGTGAGCAGCAGGCCGCCGAGCAGCGGCGCGCCGACCGGCGCCACGCCCATGACGAGCGTGAGCAGCGCGAACACGCGGGCAAGCTGGGGTCCCGCGTAGAGGTCGCGGACCATCGCCCGCGCGATCACGATGCCCGCGCCCCCGGCCAGCCCGCCGAGCAGGCGCAGCGCGAGCAACATGCCGATGGACGGCGCGAGGGCGCACAGGCCCGCCGAGAGCGCGAAGACCGCGGTGCCGACAAGCAGCGGGATCCGGCGGCCGACGCGGTCGGTGAGCGGCCCGACGAGGAGCTGGCCGACGGCCAGTCCGATCATGCAGAACGAGAGCGACAGCTGGCCCGCCGCCTCACCTGCGCCCAGCTCCGCGGTCAACGTGGGCAGCGCAGGCAGGTAGAGGTCGAGGGAGAGCGGTCCGAGCGCGGAGAGCCCGCCGAGCGCCAGAACGCGCCCCGGCGGCACCCGGACGGTGGGGGTGGCGGTCACCCACCCTTCCTACGCGTCCGAAACCGGCCGGACGAACTGCGGGTCAGAGCAGGACGAGCCCGACGAGGAACGCGACGACGACGGC
This sequence comes from uncultured Actinomycetota bacterium, assembly GCA_963739465.1. Taxonomy (GTDB): domain Bacteria; phylum Actinomycetota; class Actinomycetes; order Mycobacteriales; family Pseudonocardiaceae; genus Pseudonocardia. The sequence continues at coordinate 362,460 of CAVUAS010000032.1, read as the reverse complement.
GGCGAACACGAGCCCGATGAGGCGGCCCGCCAGCGGCCCCTCGGCGAGGGCGACGTCGTCGCCTGCGGCGGGGAGAGGAGTGATGGTGCTCATGCCCGGTTGTCGCCGATCGTGCTCCCGGAGTTACAGCCGTGTCGGCGGTTCACCCTGGCGTGTCGCGCGGGACCGCAATCGGACATTCCGGGTGCCGGTCACGGCTGACTGTACGGTCGAATGGTGATCGTCGACCGGATCGCCACGCGCCTGCTCGGCCTGCCGCAAGCCCGCACCTCCGCCGACCGCCGCGAGGAACGCATCCCGATGCGCGACGGCGCCGTACTGCTGGCCGAGCACCACGTGCCGTCGACCGAGCACCCACTGGGCACCGTGCTCGTCCGCACCCCCTACGGTCGCCGATCGGTGCTGGACGCGCTGTCGTCGCGGGTGCTCGCCGTCCGCGGCTACCACGTGTTGGTGCAGAGCGTGCGGGGCACCTTCGGTTCGGGCGGCGTCTTCAACCCGATGGTCGACGAGGAGCGCGACGGGCGCGACACCGTGGCGTGGCTGCGCGAGCAGCCGTGGTTCGACGGACGGCTCGCCACCTACGGCGCCTCCTACCTCGGGTGGACCCAGTGGACGCTGATGACCGACCCGCCGCCGGAGCTGCGCGCCGCGGTGGTGCTGGTGGCGCCACACGATTTCGCGGCGTCCGTCTACAGCAGCGGCGCGTTCGCGTTCCAGGGCTTCCTCGCCTGGAGCGACCTGATCCTGCACCAGGAGACGACCGGCTCGCTCGCGACGATCGCGCGGGGCGTCACCGCCAAGCGCAGGCTCGCGGCGGGCCACAACGGGCTTCCGCCCGCCGACGCGGTCGACGCGCTGCTCGGCGGGCGGGCGCCCTGGTTTCGGCCGTGGCTCGCCCACCCCGACCTCGCCGACCGGTTCTGGGACGACAAGCGGGCCACGGGTGCGCTGGAGCGCTCGACCGTGCCGACGCTGCTCGTGGGCGGCTGGCAGGACCTGTTCCTGGAGCAGACGGTGGCGCAGTACCGGGGGCTCGCGGCCCGCGGCGTGGACGTCGCGCTGACGATCGGCCCGTGGACCCACCTCGCCGTCGGCACCCGGGGCGCCGGAATCGTCGCGCGGGAGACCCTGGCGTGGCTCGACGAGCACCTCGCGGGCGCCACCGGCCGTGCCCGCCGCGCACCGGTGCGGGTCGCCCGCACCGGCCACAAGAGCTGGTGGGAGCTCCCGGAGTGGCCGCCGCCGACCACGCCGCGGCGGTGGCGGCTGGGCCCGGCGGGTCGCCTCGTGGACGTCGCGTGCGACGCGCCGCCCGACACCCCCGCCGACGCCACGACCCCCTCCGCTCCGGGTGCGGACATCGGCGCGGGGTTCCGCTACGACCCGGCCGACCCGACGCCCGCGGTGGGCGGGCGCCTGCTCACCCCCGACGCGGGCGTCCGGGACAACCGGCGTCTCATCGCCCGCGCCGACGTCGTCACGTTCACCACACCGCCGCTGACCCGCGAGCTGGTGATCGCGGGCTCGCCGGTCGCGGAGTTGGACCACGTCGCCGACCCGCCGCACGCCGACCTGTTCGTCCGGCTCTGTGATGTCGCCCCCAGCGGGCGGGCGGACAACGTGGCCGACGGGATGCGCAGGCGCGACCCCGCCGCGGGGCCGATCACCGTCGAGCTGGACCCGTGCTTCCACCGAGTCGCGGCCGGACACCGGATCACCCTGCTGGTCGCGGGCGGCGCGCATCCGCGTTTCCTGCGCAACAACGGCACCGGCGAGCCGCCCGCCGACGCCACCGGCCTCGTTCCGGTGATCCACCGGATCCGGGGAGGCCTGCTGAGACTACCGGCCACCGAAATCGCCGAACTTCTCCATCGAGCGGCGTAACGCATCACCCACCTGGGGCGACTTGACCTGGGGTAGTTCACCATCCGCAACCATTCGGGGGTTCGGGGTGCGAGGGGGCCGGGGTCGTCGCGCCGAGTTTTCGGCGTTCCACGCTTCGGCGTACCCGCAGCTCGCCGCGCAGACACTGGCGATCACCGGGGACGCGGGGATCACCCGGGCCGCCACCGAGACGACGCTCACGCGCGTCTGGCGCTCGTGGCCGTCGCTGCGGCAGGCCGCCGACCTGTTGGTGCGCGCGCGGTGGACCGCGGTGCTCGTCGCGGCCGAGCGGGAGAGCACCGCGCCGCTCCCGAAGCCCGATGCGGTCGAGGCGGCCGTCGGCGAGCTCACCGGAGCGACGGAGGTCACCGAGGACACCGTCGTCGTGGCGGCGTTGCAGCGGCTACCGCGGGTGCAGCGCCGCGCGCTCGTGCTGCACTACATGGGCGAGGTGTCGGTCCGGAACCTGGCCGCGCTCTCCGGATCATCGGCCGAGCACATCGAGCTGCTCCTGGACGACGGCTTCACGGCGCTGGCCGAGTCGCTCGACTGGTCCGCGCCGGACGAACCCAGCCCCGGCCGCGGGCCGGACCTGCGCTTCGATTTGGCCGCCGAGGTCCTCGCCGACACCGCAGCCCGGCTGCCCGAGCGAATCTCGGCGCCGCTGCCCACCGCGCTGCTGCGCCACGACACGGTCACGCACTGGTCAGCGCGGGCCATCCCGCTGGCGGCCAGCGCGGCGTGCGCCGCCGTGATCGCGGCCGTCATGCAGCCCGCTTCCCCCGAGCAGGCTCCGCCCACCATCTACGCCGAGCACGGCAGCGGGACGCTCGACGGCACGGGCGGCGGGAGCTTCGGGGCAGGCAGCGGTGTGGCGGGCGGCGCGCCCACGGACGCCGCACGACCCGACGTCGGCTCCGGACCCGCCCGGGCCGCCGCCCCGTCCACGGGCCCGATGGTCCGGATGCGGTCCATCGCGTTGATGTCGCTCCTCGACACCCCCGACCGAGGCAACAGCTCGCGCGCCGTCGGTCCCGGCCTGAGCGACGACGCGCGGATGCGACAGCCCCACCTCGGGCTCACGACCCCGTCCTCGCCCGCCCCGTCCTCCGCCGAGCCCTCCGCCCCGTCCTCCGGCCCGTCCACGGTGTCCTCCTCCGCCTCGTCGGCCTCGTCAGGTGGGACGGCGGAGGCGACGGCGAACGGCCCGTCGGCGGGGCAGCCAGGCGCATCAGCGGAGGGGCCCTCGGATCGGCGCTCCGGCACGGCGGCGAGCCCGACGCCGGGTGGCCGGGCAGGCGCACCGACGAACCCGACGCCGGGTGGCCAGGCAGGCACAGCGACGAACCCGACGCCGGGTGGCCAGGCAGGCGCACCGACGAACCCGACGCCGAGTGCGCAAGCAGGCGCACCGGCAAGCGGGGCGTCCGGCGGGGAGGCGGGTGGGTCGGCCACCGCGATAGCAGGCCCGGCGGTCCCATCCGGCCCGGCCACGGGCGCCGCCACGTCGTCGGGCCCGATGCCGTCGGTGTTGGCCGTGGGCATCGGCGGGCCGTCCGATGCGTCGCCCTCGGATCCGGCCGCTGTCGCCGTCGGGGAGTCCGCAGGCGCACCGACTGCAGCCATGCCGGTCCCGGGCCCGGTCGCGGCTCTCGCGGGAGGCGTCGCGCCGCTCGTCGGCGGCCCGTCCGCCAAGCGACCCGCAACTTCCTCCGCCGATCTACCGAGCACCGATCGGTCGCCCGCGCTGCCCACTGCCGCCGATCCGTCGACCACGCCCGATCCGCCCATCGCCGTCCAGAAGCCCGCCACCACGAAGCCCGGCAGCGAGAAGCCCGCCACCAAGACTTCGGCCAAGACCGCCGAGAAGTCCCACACCTCCGACACGGCGAGCGGCAACGGCAAGACGAACAGCAGAAAGAAGACGAACAGCAGCGGCGGCCCGAGCGTCAACGTCAAGGCCGACCAGGGCGGCGACGTCACCCACCCCGCGGCGAGCGGCTGACCAGGAGCGCGCTCAGCCGGTCAGGGCGGCGTGCACCTTCTCCTCCGCCGCGGTCAGCCCGAGACCGGTCGCCCGCGGACGCGGAAGGTCGACGTCCACCTGGGTGCGCACGGTCGCGGGCCGCTGCGTCAGCACGATCACCCGGTCGGACAGGAACACCGCCTCCCGGATGTCGTGGGTCACGAGCAGTACCGTCCAGCCGTAACGTGCCCACACCCCCGCCAGCCACGCCTGCATCTCCGAGCGGGTGAGCGAGTCGAGCGCCCCGAACGGCTCGTCGAGGAGCAACAGCGACCGCTCCTGGACCACCGTGCGCAGCAGCGCGGCCCGTTGGCGCATGCCGCCGGACAGGGCGTCGGGCCGCGCGTCCTCGAACCCCGACAGCCCGAACGGCCTGAACAGCGCCCGCGCCCGCTCGCGCGCCTCCCGCCGCCGCACACCCGCCACCTCCAGGCCCAGCGCCGTGTTGTCCAGCACGGTGCGCCAGGGGAAGAGCAGATCCCGCTGCGGCATGTACGCGGCGTGCTCGACCCGGCCGGTCGCGTCGGCGCCGTCGACGAGCACCCGGCCCGTGTCCGGCCGCTCCAGCCCGGCGATGATGTCGAACAGCGTGGACTTGCCGCACCCGCTCGGCCCGATCACGGACACGAACTCGCCCGGCGCGACGTCGAACGCGACGTCGTCGAGCACCTGGAGCCCCGGGTAGCTCTTCGTCACCGCCTCGACCGTGAGCCTCATCGCCTGCTCCAGGGCGCCACGACCCGCTGTACCAGGTAGGTCAGCGCGAACAGCGCGACCGACACCGCCGCCGTGATCACCACCGCCGCCAGCACGAGGTCGGTGCGGAACGAGTTCTTCTGCACCTGCATGAAGATCCCCAACCCGGCCGTGGCGCCCACGTACTCGGCGAAGATCGCGCCGGTGACGGCGTACGTGATGCCGATACGCAGCGCCGTGAAGAACGACGGCATGGCACCGGGCAGCCGCACGTAGCGGAACTGGTCCAGGCGCGAAGCGCCCATACTCCGCAACAATGCAGTGGCCTGCCGGTCGGTCGCCGCGAACCCCTCGATGAGGCCGATGGCGATGGGGAAGAACGTGACGAGCGCGATCACGACCACCTTCGGCAGCAGCCCGAACCCGAACCAGATGATCAGCAGCGGGGCGATCGCGACGATCGGCAGCGTCTGGGACGCCACCAGCAGCGGGGTCAGCGCGCGCCGCAACCAGGGCACGAAGTCGACGGCCACCGCGATTCCCCACCCGATGGCGAGCGACACCGCGAACCCGACCGCCGTCACCTGGAGCGTCGGCACGGTGTTGGCCCACAGCGCGGCCCGGAACGCCCAGCCCTGCTCCACCACGCGCAACGGAGAGGGCAGCACCTGTGGACGCACGCCCGACACGTCGACGGCGACCTGCCACACAACGAGCCCGGCCAGCACGAGCAGCACCGCGGGCCCCGCCCGCCCCACCCACCCCACCCCCCCGGGTGAGTCCCCCGTCTCGACACGTCGTGTGCGCAATTCGATCACGGTCATGCCCCCGGCGCGGTGAACCAGGTCCCGAAGTCCGGCCGCGTGGTGAGCGGCTTCCCGTCGGCGCCCACCAGCACGCCCGCGTCGTACAGGAACCCGGAGAACCCCGACCACGTCGCGGCGTTCTGGGTGCCGACCTTCCCCGTCGCGTCCTTCAGGTAGCGCTGGGCCAGCATCTCCTGGCTGCGGGAGACCAGCTCGGGCTCGGTGAACACCCCCGGGTTGGCGTCCGTCAGCAGCTTGACGGCCTGCGCCGGGTCGTCCGCACCGAGCTGGTAGCCGCGCTGCAGCGCCGACACGAACGCGGCGGTCGCGTCCGGGTGGGCCTTCATCCACCCCGGGTTGCCGATGACGATCACGCTGTAGGCGTCGGGGAAGCCGTAGTCGGTGTAGGCGAACGTCTTGAGCGGCTCGTTGCGCAACTGCGCCTCGATGCCCTCCCACGCCAGGAACGGCTCGGTGAAGTCCACCTGGCCCGCGTAGAGCGCCTCGTACGCCGACGTGCCGAGCACGACCGTCTTGAAATCGCCCTTCCCGCCCGCCGCACGGATCACCGCCTGCATCTTCGGCACCTCGTAGGCCGCGCCGAAACCGCCGTAGGTCTTGCCGTCGAGGTCGCGCGGCGACCGCAGGTCGGCCCGGTCGGCCCGCACGCCGATCGCGGTGCCCCAGTGCTGCAGCACCGCCAGCACCGAGAGGATGTCCGCGCCCGCCGCCTTCGAGACCGTGAACGAGTCCTGGAACGAGATGCCGAACTCGGCCGCGCCCGATGACACGAGCGTGTCCGGCGACGTCGAGTTGTACGGCAGGATCTGCACGTCCAGCCCGGCACCGGTGAACCAGCCCTGCTGCTGGGCCACGTAGAGCCCGGTGTGATTGGTGTTGGGCGTCCAGTCCAGCGCGAAGCGCACGGCGGTCGGGGTGCCGCCGCCGGACGGGGCGGGGCTGCCGCTTCCGCAGCCGACCACCGCCAACGCCGGGGCGGCCGCCAACGCGGCGAGGACCGTGCGACGAGACACCGGAGCCGACAGACCGGCCATGGGTTCTCCTCCCTACGCCGGTGCTAACCGGGTCAGGTTCGAACGGTCGACGGCCGGTCCTGCCGCCCTCTCAGCCTCGGAACGTGGGCTCCCGCGGGGTCACCGCAATGATACGACAACGGGGGGTTTCCGCACCCTGATCGACGTGCTGGCATCACTGTGCGTGCGGCCGCCGTCCGCGAGGCTTCCCGACATGCGCCGATTCGCCCTGTTCCCGCTTCTGGCCCTGTCGCTGGTTGTCGCGACCGGTTGCACGGCCACCTCGCACACCAGCCGCTGCACGAACGGCACCTGCGCGATCAGCCTGTCCGGCGAGCAGTCGCTCGACGTCGAGTTCGGCAGGCTGGAACGCACGCTGCGCGTCTCCCCGATCGAGCCGACGGCCGTCACGGTGTCGGCGCGCGCGTGCCCGCAGGCGGGTCGGCCGAGGTCGGTGACCTCGCGGTGCGCGTGATCTCGATCGCGGGCCGCGACGTCCAGCTGACGGTCAGCCCGGCGTAGCGCGAGAGCGACGTTCGCGGGGTCCGGGGCCCGGCAACGTCGATCTCCACGGCGGACGGCTACACGGCGCCGAGCACCGGCTCGAAGGCCAGCTCGGCCGCGCCCACCAGCTTGGCGTCGCGGCCGAGTGGGCTGATCTCGATCCGGGTGCCGCCGACGGCGCGACTGACCAGGCTGCGTTCGTGCACCATCGCGCGGACGTCGTCGACCACGCAGCGCGGCAGCGCGGTGAACAGATCGCCGAGCACCACGAGCTCGGGGGCGAGCATGTTGACCACCGTGACCAGGCCGGTGGCGAGCCACTCGGCGAACTCGCCCAGCGGGTTGGTGCGCACGCTCGCGGCCAGCCCCGCCTCCAGCGCCCGCAGCTCGGCGACGATCGCGCCCCGCGTCGAGCCCTCCGGCATCCCGAGGGCCCGGCGCAGCGCCTCCTCCCCCACCTCGGTCTCCCAGCACCCGCGCGAGCCGCAGTAGCACGGCCGCCCGCCGGGCCGGACGACGAGATGGCCGATCTCGCCGACGTAACCGCGCGCTCCGCGCAGCGGCCGTCCCTCGGAGATGACGCCGCCGCCGACGCCGAAGTCCGCCGACACGTAGACGAGGTCGGTGGCCCCGCGCGCAACGCCGCGGACATGCTCGGCGAGCGCTCCGAGCTCGGCGTCGTTGCCGACCCGCACCGGCAGCCGCAGCACGGCGGCGAGGCGAGCGCCCAACGCGACATCGCGCCAGCCCAGGTTCGGCGCCTCGTGCACCCAGCCGTCGTCACGACGTACGACGCCGGGCACCGAGATGCCGGCCCCGGCGGGTTTCACGGCCAGTTCATCGGTGAGCAGCTGCGCCGACTCCGCCACGTGCGTGATCACCTCGCCCGGGGTGCGGGTGCGCCGGAGCAGGTTCCAGCTGTGCCGCCCGAGCACCTGGCCCCCGATGCCGACGACCGACATCGCCACCTGCTCGACCCGCACGTCGACGGCGAGCACGACGGCCGCCTCCGGCGAGGGCAGCACCATCAACGACGGCCGCCCGGCGCCGGAGCGCTGCGCCGGAACGGCCTCGGTCACGACGCCGGACTCGGCGAGCCCGTCGACGACGGCCTTGATCGTGCTGCGGTTGAGCCCCAGCTCGGTGGCCAGTGTGGCCCGCGTGCAGGGCCCGTCGACGTGTAGGCGGCGCAGGAGCGCGGCCCGGTTGTGCCTGCGCACTTCGTCCGGGCGCGCTCCTGCGGTGCTCAACCCGGGGCCGCCACCGTCCGCGCCCCAGGCCCGGTTCACCGGCCCGTTTCGGCCGATCGCCGCCGTGACAACACGTCGACGCCCGCGGCCAGCAGCAGCACGATGCCGTTGACGAGGAACACCACCGAGGCGGGAAGACCGAGCAGACCCATCCCGTTGTTGACCGTCGCGAGCACCGCGCCACCGATCACCGCGTTGCTGATGCGGCCACGCCCGCCGAAGAGCGACGTGCCGCCGATCACCGCCCCGCCGACGGCGAACAGCAGCGTGTTGCCGCCACCGGCGGTCGGCGAGACCGAGCCGACCTTCGACGAGTAGATGATCGCGCCGATCGCCGCGAACGCCGACGAGATCACGAACACCGCAGCCCGGATCTTGACGATGTCGATGCCCGCGCGCCGGGCCGCCTCGCGGTTGCCGCCGACGGCGTACACGTGGCGGCCGAACTGCGTGCGGTCCAGCACGAATGTGCCCGCGACCAGCAGCACCAGCACGATCGGCACGACGTACGGCACGCCCGCGATCTGGGTGGCGCCGAGCGAGCGGTTGATCGTCAGGAGGAAGGTCGCGATCGCCGCGAGCACCACCACCGCCGCGATCTTGATCATCACCAGCCCCGTGGGCTGGGCGACGAGGCCGAGCCGTCTGCGGGAGAACTGCCGGTTGAGCAGCACCGCCGCGTAGCCGCCCGCAGCCACGACGAACAGGATCCAGCTGCCCAGGGTCGAGAGGTTGCCGTTGGCCACGGCGTTGATCACCGGGTCACGCAGACCCAGCGTCCCGCCCTCGCCGATCAGCTGCAGGATCACGCCCTGCCACGCGATGAACAGCGCCAGGGTGACCACGAACGACGGCATGCCGACCCGGGACACGAGGAAGCCGGTGAGGATGCCGATGGCCACGCCCGTGCAGACGGCGAGCAGCATCTCCAGCCACGGGTTCGGCGGAAAGCCGATCACCAGCAGGAGCAGCGCGACGGCCGCGAGCACGGTGCCCGACCAGATGCGCAGCAGCACGCCCAGCCCGACCGCGACCGCCAGCAGCACCGCGAACGCCACGAACACCAGGGTGCCCATCGCGCCGAGCATGTTGCCGTTCGACACGAGGTGCAGCGCCATCACCGCGGCCGTCAGGCCGGACGCGGTACCTGCCGCCAGGTCGATCTCGCCGGTGAGCAGCACGAACACCAGGCCCATCGCGATGACGGTCTGCCCGGCGCCCTGCTGGAGGAGGTTGGCCAAGTTCAGCAGGCTCGGGAACGTGTCGCTCGCCAGCGCCGTGAACAGGATGAACAGCGCGAGCAGGCCCAGGAGGGCGGGCAGCGCGCCGAGGTCGCCACCGCGCAGGGTCGTGAGGTAGGCGCGGATCGCCTCGCCGGTCGTCTTCGCCGTGGTGTCGATCCCGAAGTCGGCTGGGCGGCCCGACCCGGGGGCGTCCCGCTCGGCGGCGCTCTCGGGTGCGTCCGGGCGCGGGGACTTCTCCATTGATGTCATCAGACGGTCACGCTTTCCGGACGCTGCAGGCCCAGCTCGCCCGAGCGGCCCGCGGTGATCAACTCGACGACCTGGCCGTGGGTGACGTCCTTGGTGCGCACCTGGGCCACCATGCGGCCCAGGTAGAGCGTGGCGATGCGGTCGGCAACCTCGAACACGTCGGCCATGTTGTGGCTGATGAGGACGACGGCGAGGCCCTGCTCGGCGAGGCGCCGCACCAGGTCGAGCACCTGGCGGGTCTGCGCCACGCCGAGGGCCGCGGTGGGCTCGTCGAGCATCACGACCTTGGAGTCCCAGAGCACGGCCTTGGCGATGGCGACGGTCTGGCGCTGGCCGCCGGAGAGCCTGGCGACCGGCATCCGCACCGAGGTCACCGTGCGGACGGACAGCGACGCCAGCGTGTCCCGCGCCGCCTGCTCCATGTCGGCCTCGTCGAGCAGCCACGGCTTGCCCCGCTCGCGGCCGAGGAACATGTTCTGGACGATGTCCAGGTTGTCGCAGAGCGCGAGGTCCTGGTACACGACCTCGATGCCGAGCTTGCTGGCGTCGGTCGGGCCGTGGATCGATACGGGCTTGCCGTCGAACAGCACCTCGCCGCCGTCGATGGGGTGGATGCCCGCCACGCACTTGATCAGCGTCGACTTGCCCGCGCCGTTGTCGCCCACGAGCGCGGTGACCTCACCGGCCCGCACCGTGAAGTCGACCGAGTGCAGCACCTGCACCGGGCCGAAGCTCTTGTCCACCCCGCGCAGCTGCAGGATCGGTTCGGTCACGACCACACCTCCTGGTGCCGCGGATGCGCGGCCGGGGGTGTCCCGGCCGCGCATCCGCTGGGATCGACGGGCTACTGGATGCCGAGCGTTCCGCAGGCGGACTGCGTGGCGGCCACGCACACCTCGGAGGCCTTCACCTGGCCGTCGGTGATCACGACCTTGACGTTGTCCTTGGTGATCAGCTGCGGGGTGAGCAGCACCGACGGGACCTTCCGGTTGCCCTTCGTGTCGTCCGAGCTGGCCGTCGCGAGCGCGTCGGCGCCCGCCTTGTCCCCCTTGGCCAGGGCCGCAGCGAGCTTGGCCGCGGCGTCGGCCTCCTGCTTGATCGGCTTGTAAACCGTCATGTACTGGTCGCCGCGCAGGATCGCCTGTAGGCCGTCCGGGGTGGCGTCCTGGCCGGTCACCGGCACCTTGCCGTTGAGGCCGTTCTTCTGCAGCACGGTGATGATCGCGCCCGCGAGGCCGTCGTTGGCCGCGACGACGCCGTCAACCTTGCCGCCGTTCTTGGTCAGGAGCTGCTCGAACGTCGTGCCGCCGGTCTGGTTGTCCCAGTTGGGGATCGGCTGGCTCGCCACCAGCTTCAGCGCGCCCGAGGCGTACAGCGGCTTGAGGACGTTCTCCTGGCCGTTGTGGAACAGGGTGGCGTTGTTGTCCGTCGGCGCACCCTCGATCTCGATCACCTGGGCGCCCGGCTTGCTCTTGAGCGCCTCGGCGAGGCCCTGGCCCTGCAGCTCGCCGACCTTCACGTTGTCGAACGAGACGTAGTAGTCGCTGGTGCCGCCGAGGTTGAGGCGGTCGTAGTCGATGACGGGAATGCCCTGTGCCTTCGCCTTCGCCGCGACGGCAGCGCCCGACTCGCTGCTGATCGAGGCGATGACGAGCACCTTCACCTGGCTGGCGATCATGCTGTCGGCGAGCGTGGAGAACTTCTGCTCGTCGCCTTGGGCGTTCTGGATGTCGGCCTGCAGCCCGGCGGCCTGCATCGCCTGCGTGAGCAGCGGCTTGTCGAAGCCTTCCCACCGGGCCGAGCTCGCGGTCTCCGGGAGAATCACGCCGACCTTGGCGCCCCCGGCGGCTGCCGGGGCGGCAGAGCCCCCGCTGCTCGAGCTCGGGGCGGCGGCGTTCTGGCCGCAGGCGGCGAGCGTGAGAGCGAGGCCGAGCCCCGCAGCCGCGAGCGCGGTCCTGGTTGAACGCATCGTTGTCCTTCCACGTCGTCGGGGGTAAATGTTGTGGCGGACAACGTATGCCGGACCACGGAGTGGCGCCAAGCACACTGAATCGTTCAAGTCATCCCGAGAACGTCACGATTCGATGAACCGGACTCGGAGTTTGTTGCGCCTTCCACCGATCGTGTGATCATCGCGCCTCCTGACCGCCCGACCAGGCTGGGAATTCACCCACCCGGCGGCGCGACGCCGCGTGGAAGCAGCCGCGGCGACGCTGGGTGACGGTGCCTTTGATCACGCACCGTGATCGGCACCACGGTCAGCCCAGCGCCTCGGACGGGTCGCCGTCCCGCGACCGCAGCGCCACCGCGATGACGACGGCGGCGATCCCGGCCGCTTCGAGCGGGCTGGGCACCTGCGTGAGCGCGACGAGGCCGACGACGGTGGCCGTGGCGGGCAGCAGCGCGAGCAGCACCGCGAAGCGCGCCTGCCCCAGCCGGCGCAGCACGATCTGGTCGAGGACGTAGGGCACGACGCTCGACAGCACGCCGACCCCCACCGCGAGCAGGAGCACGAGCGGATCGGCGAGCGCCGCGAGCCCGGCGACGCCCCCGAGCAGCAGCACCGGCGTGAGCATCACGGCGGCCACCGTGAAGCCGACGGCCATGTCGTCCAGCCCGTTCCCGGCGCCCGCCACGCGCTTGCCGAGCACGATGTAGGCGGCCCAGAGCGCGGCCGCCCCAAGCGCCCACAACACCCCAGAAGGGGCGCCTGACCAGCGCACATCCGCAATCAAGGCCACACCGGCAGCGGCGAGCACGACGGCTGCGACATCGCGCGGACGCCGCGAGGCCACCGCCGCGACTGCCACCGGCCCGCAGAATTCGACCGCCACCGCCGTGCCCAGCGGCAGCCGCGCGATCGCCTCGTAGAACGCGATGTTCATCCCCGCCGTGGCGAGCCCGAACGCCGCAGCCCGCAGCACCCGGCCGCCGCGCCACGCCTCTGTGCCGGGACGGCGCCACGCGAGCAGGACGACCGCGGCCCCCAGCATGCGCAGCACGGCGACCGCCGCCGGGGCCAGCACGCTGAACAGGCCGACCGCGAGCGCGGCACCCGCATACATCGACACCGCGCCGATCACGAAGAGCACCGGGGCGGGCACGCGGTAGCGGAGGGCGGTCGGCATGACTGCTCACAGTAATCGGCGTCACGGGAGAGTTAACAAATCAGCGCTTGCACGGCTGTGCAAGTCGACCCCATCATTCACTCGTCAGCGTCGGGTCGGCGGCCATCCTCCGCCCTTCGAGGACCGGCGTGACGCTCGTCGCGGCGCGCCGCGGGAACAGATGCAGGGGTACAGAACGTCTGGGAAGGTGAGCGCACCGCGCGAGCGGTCGTTAGAGCTAACGGTGTCGGGCCCCCCGTCCGGCATCGAACGGAGGGAGACCGCCATGCAGCCCGACACGCTGACCCGGCCACAGTTGACCCTCGCCGACCGCTGCGACCGTTGCGGCGCGGCGGCCAAGGTCCGGGCCGTACTTCCCAAGGGCGGAGAGCTGCTCTTCTGCGGTCACCACGCCAAGGCGCACGCGGACAAGCTCCGCGAGATGCAGGCGGACGTGCAGACCGGCCGCTGACCGAACGACTCAACGACGAGGGCGGGCGCCGTGGGCGCCCGCCCTCGTCGCATCTCGGGCCCGCCGACGCGCGAAGGTGCACTTCGCACCCTTTCGGCCACTTCGCACTCCGCCGGCGGGGTGCGAAGTGATCGCAAGGGGTGCGAAGTCGGGCTGGTGGCGTGGACGGGCACCCTGCCTCCCGGGGCTCCCGGCGCCGCTAGTGCCAGCTGCGCAGCGTCGCGATGCGCTCCTCGAGCTGCTCGATGGTGGCCATCGCCGTCGGCGGGCCGCCGCAGTGCGCCCGCAGCTCGCTGTGGATCACCCCGTGCGGCTTCTTCGTGCGGTGGTTGTGCAGCGAAACGAGCGTGTTGAGCTCCTTGCGCAGCTTGTGGATCTGCTCGCGCACCGAGAGCCCCGCGGGCGATGGCGGAGGCGGCGCGGCGGCGGGCGCCGTCCGCTTGCCGCGGGTCATCCACTCCTTCTGCCGCTGGTTGAGCAGCGTGCGCACCTGATCGGGCTCCAGGAGCCCCGGCAGGCCGAGGTAGTCCTCCTCGTCGGCCGAGAACGACGTGCCCTCGTAGATCAGCTGGTCGAGCTCGGCGTGCGCGGAGAGCGTCGTGAACGCCTTTTCGTCCTCGCCCGGCTCGTCCTCGGTGCGCTGCGCCTGCGCGAGCAGGGCGTCGTCCCACTGCTCGTCGGCCCGGTGCGGCTTGCCCAGCACGTGATCGCGCTGCGCCTCCAGCTCGCTCGCCAGGCCCAGCAGCACCGGCACCGAGGGCACGAACACCGACGCCGTCTCGCCCTGGCGGCGCGACCGCACGAAGCGGCCGACGGCCTGCGCGAAGAACAGCGGCGTCGACGCGCTGGTCGCGTACACGCCGACCGCGAGGCGCGGCACGTCCACGCCCTCGCTGACCATCCGGACCGCGACCATCCACCGCTCGTCCGAGCCGGAGAAGCGGGCGATGCGGGCCGACGCGCCCGGCTCGTCGGACAGCACGACGGCGGGCGGCGTGCCCGTGACGTCGGCCAGGATCGCCGCGTACGCCCGCGCGGTGGTCTGGTCGGAGGCGATCACCAGGCCGCCCGCGTCCGGCATGCCGCCGCGGCGGTGGGCGGTGAGGCGCCGATCGGCCGCACCCAGCACCGCCGGGATCCATTCGCCGCCCGGGTCGAGCGCCGTGCGCCACGCCCGCGCCGTCTGCTCGGCGGTCATCGGCTCGCCGAGCCGCGCGGTGAACTCCTCCCCCGCGCTGGTGCGCCAGCTCGACTGGCCCGAGTAGGCGAGGAACATCACCGGCCGCACGACGCCGTCGGCCAGCGCCTCGGCGTAGCCGTAGGCGTGGTCGGCGCGACTGCGCAGTGCCCCGTCGCCGTCCGGGAGGTAGTCGACGAACGGGATGGGGTTGTCGTCGGAGCGGAACGGGGTGCCCGTGAGCGTGAGCCGCCGCGCCGCCGGGTCGAACGCCTCCCGCACCGCGTCGCCCCACGACCGCGCGTCCCCGGCGTGGTGCACCTCGTCCAGCACGACGAGCGTGCGCCTGCCCTCCGTGCGCGCCCGGTGCAGCAGCGGGTGCGCGGCGACCCCGGCGTAGGTGACGGCGATGCCGCGGTAGTCGGCGGACGTGGCGCCGGTGGAGTTGCGGAAGTCCGGGTCGATCGCGATGCCCACGCCCGCGGCGGCAAGCGACCACTGCGTCTTGAGGTGCTCGGTCGGCGTGACGACGGTGATCGCGTCGATCATCCGGTCGGCCAGCAGCTCGGCCGCCACCCGCAGGGCGAACGCGGTCTTGCCCGCCCCGGGGGTCGCGACGGCCAGGAAGTCCTGCGGGGCGGCGGCGAGGTAGCGCGCGAGCGCGCTGCGCTGCCAGGCCCGCAACGGACGTTCTGTTGACGACGACGGCTGGTGGGCCTGCGACACTCCACTCCCTGCATGCTTGTCCGACGCGGATCCTCGGGCCCGCGGGGCGGCGATCAGGGTAACCCGGGCCGAGTGGATCGCTGTGCGGCGCGGGCGGAATCGGCGACCTTGCCGCATGCTTACGATGTGGCCGCCGTGATCAGGGAGCCGACGTGAGCGAGCCGGTGCCCGTCCCCGTGACGACCACGGAGCACCGCACCACCGAGCTCACGGTGCGGGGACGGCGGCTGCGCGTGGCTGTACGCCCCGCGACGGAGCGCGGACCGGCCCGCACCCCCCTGCTGCTCATGAACGGCCTCGGCGCCCGGCTGGAGGTGCTGGAGCCGCTGGTCGACCACCTGCCACCCGACCTCGAGGTGATCCGGTTCGACGTGCCCGGCATCGGCGGCTCGCCCGCACCGCTCCTGCCGTACCACTACGCCATGCTCGCCTCGCTGGTCGGGGCGCTGGTGCGGCGGCTCGGCCACGAGCAGGTCGACGTGCTGGGGTACTCCTGGGGCGGCGGCCTCGCGCAGCAGTTCGCGGTGACACAGGCGCGCAAGTGCCGTCGGCTGGTGCTCGCGGCGACCGGCACCGGCGCGGTCATGGTGCCCGCCCACCCCCGCGTGCTCGGGCACATGCTCACCCCGCGCCGCTACCGCGACCCGGCCTACGCGCGGCACATCGCGAGCGGGCTCTACGGCGGCACGATGCGCACCCACCCCGAGCGGGCGGCGCGGGTGCTGCACGCCCACGCGGGCTCGTACTCCATGCGCGGCTACGTCTACCAGCTGCTGGCGGTCGCGGGCTGGACGAGCCTGCACGCCCTCCCGCTCATCCGCCAACCGACGCTGGTGCTCTCCGGCGACGACGACCCGCTCATCCCGACCATCAACCCGCGGATCCTGGCCCGCGGGATCCCACGCGCACGCCTGCACCTGTACCGGGGCGGCCACCTGGCCCTGGTGACGGAAGCGGCCGAGCTCGCGCCGCTGATCGACGCGTTCCTCGCGGTGCCTTAGGCGTTGTCGGCCACGCGCTCGGCGACCGGCTCGACGACCGGCTGGGCAGCGGGCTTCGGCACCGGCCGGGCGACCGCGAGCCGCTGCGCGAAGCGCCGCGAGGCCGCCATAGTGTGGAACTCGACCAACTCCACCCCGGCGGCGGCGAGGCAGGCCCGGAAGTCGTCCTCGTACGTCACCCGGCCGAAATCGATCGTGGTGACGTAGCGGATCAGCGGCTTGCCCAGCTCCGCCAGCCGGGAGCGCCGCATCTGGAACGTCTGCGTCGCATACAGCGCGCCGC
Source organism: uncultured Actinomycetota bacterium (assembly GCA_963739465.1). GTDB lineage: Bacteria > Actinomycetota > Actinomycetes > Mycobacteriales > Pseudonocardiaceae > Pseudonocardia. The sequence goes on along the minus strand of CAVUAS010000032.1, from coordinate 345,998 downwards.
CGGGCCGCAGCAGGCCCGTGACGCGCCGCACCGCGGTCACGGGGTCGGGCAGCAACATCAGGCTCGCGCTGAAGTACGCGGCGTCGTAGGGGCCGTCGCGATGGTCGTACACCGACTCCAGCCGCGGCGACACAACGGTGAGCCCGGCGCGGCGCACGACTTGCTTGCAGCGGGCGATGTAGTCCGCGTCGACGTCGATCCCGACGATGGCAAGCTCCCGTTCGCGGACCAGGTCAGCGCAGCGGACCAGCGCCGCACCCGTGCCGATGCCGACGTCGAGCAGCCGGGTGCCGCGCGGCAATCGCGTGAGGACCTCGCGATACCAGCCGCTGGTCATCCCGGCGACGAGCCGGTCGTAAAGCCAGCCACGATGGGCGGCCACCTGGCTCAGTCGGCGCTCAGCTGTTCGTAGATCTTCTTACAGTCCGGGCAGACCGGTGAACCCGGTTTGGGTGCGCGCGTGACCGGAAAGGTCTCACCGCACAAGGCCTGGACGAGGTTGCCGAGAACCGCGCTCTCCGCGATCTTGTTCTTGAGCACGTAGTGGAACATCTTCGGGTCGTCGTCGCCCGTGGTGTCCGTGCCCTCGGGACGGGTGTCGACATCGGGCAGCACCTGGGTGGCCATACACCCCATTGTGCCGGGTGGGACATCATGCCGCACGTGCCGATACCGATCTCGCCATCGCCCGAGGTCAGCGCTGCGCTGCGGCGGGGAGGCGCGGTCGTCGCGCTGGAGAGCACGATCCTCGCCCACGGCCTGCCCGCTCCGGACAACCGCGCGGCCGCCGACGCGATCGAGGCCGCCGTCCGGGCGCACGGGGCCGTGCCCGCCACCGTCGCCGTGCTCGACGGCCGCGCGCGCGTGGGGCTGTCGCCCGCCGAGCTGGACCGGGTGTGCGCGGGCGATCTGGACAAGCTGTCGGCGCGCGACCTGGGCGTGGCGGTGGGGCTGCGCCGCGACGGGGCGACGACGGTGGCCGCGACGGCCGCGCTGGCACACGCCGTGGGCATCCCGCTCTTCGCCACCGGCGGCCTCGGCGGGGTGCACCGGGGCGCGCGCGAGTCCTGGGACGTGTCCGCCGACCTCGGCGCGCTCGCCCGCACCAGGGTGCTCGTCGTCTGCTCGGGGGTGAAGTCGATCCTCGACGTGCCGGCGACCCTGGAGGTGCTCGAGACGGCCTCGGTGCCGGTGCTGGGGTATCGCACCGACGCCTTCCCCGGCTTCTACCGGCGCGACGCGGGCCTGCCCGTGCCGTGGCGGGTGGACGGGCCCGCCGAGGTCGCGGCCGCGTGGCGGGCACATCTGGCGGTGGGCGGGGGCGCCGGGATGGTGCTGGCCCAGCCCGTGCCTGCGGCCGACGAGCTGCCCGCGGAGCAGCACGACCGCCTGCTGTCGGAGGGGCTGGCGCTGGTCACCGAGCGCGGCGTCACGGGCAAGGACGTGACGCCCACGCTGCTCGCCCACTTCCATGCGGGCAGCGCTGGCGCCAGTCTGGCCACCAACCGCGCTCTCGTCGTGGCGAACGCGGCGCTCGCCGCACAGGTCGCGGTCGCCGTCGCCGGGGGCGGGTGAGGCCGGTGGGGGTGCTCGTCGTCGGCGACGTGGCGCTCGACGTCCTCGTGACGCCCACGGCCGAACCCGCCCCCGGCGCGGACGTGCCCGCGCGGATCCGGACCCGGCCCGGCGGGGCGGGCGCGAACACCGCGGCGTGGCTCGCCCACCTGGGCCGCGACACGGGCGTCGCGGTGACCCTGGCCGCGCGCGTCGGCGCCGACCCGGCCGGTCGGGCCGCGGCCGCCGACCTCGCCGCCGCAGGCGTGACGGCCCACCTCACGGTGGATCCGCAGGCCCCGACCTGCACGGTGGTGGCACTGCTGGGCGCGGTATCCACGGCCGGGCCGCCACCGGGCGCCGCGGACGGCCCGTCCGGGTGGCTGCTCCGCGCCGCGGACCGGACGCTCCTCTCCGACCGGGGCGCCGCCGCCCGCCTCAGCCCGGACGACCTGCCGGATGTCCGCGGGTTCGACCACCTGCACCTGTCGGGCTACGTGCTGCTCGACGCCGGATCCCGCGCGACCGGGCGCGCCGCGCTGGGCGCCGCCCGCGCCGCCGGGATCACGACGTCCGTCGATCCCCAGGCCGCACCCGCGCTGGCGGCCCCGGAGCGCGCGGCGGCCTTCCTCGACGACGTGCATGGCGTCGACCTGCTCCTGCCCAACGCCGACGAGCTGCGCGCGCTCGGCGGCCCGGCGGCAGTGCTGCGGCGGGTGCGCGCGGTGGCAGTCAGCGCGGGCGCGGCCGGGGCGAGCTGGGCGGATCCGGCGGTCCATTGCGCCGCGGCCGCGCCCGAGGTCACCGTGGTGGACGCGACCGGTGCGGGCGACGCGTTCGACGCGGGCGTGCTCGTGGCCTGGCTGGATGGGAAAACGCCCGCGGCCGTGCTGGCGGCCGGATGCGCGGCGGGCGCCGCCGCGGTCGGCAGGCTCGGCGCACGCCCCTGAGGACGCGACTTCGCACCCTGCGACGCACGTCCGCGGCGCGCGCCCGTGATCGCCGCGAACCGCACACCAGGATGGCGGCGACCGGCCTCCGGTGCGGCTCGCCGCGATCATGGGCACGGTCAGGCGCGTCTCGCCCGACCGAACACGCCTGCGGCGGTGGCGCCGCCCGCGACGAGCGGCGCGGTCAGGCGCGTCTCGCCCGGCCGAACGCGCCTGCGGCGGTGGTGCCGCCTGCAACGAGCACCACCGCGGCCGTCACCGGGCCGAGCCGGTGCAGCGCCGCCGCGCGCCGGATCCGCCCGCGGAGCGCGGCGGACACCGCGGCCGTCAACCCACACGCGGGGCACCGCCGCCCGGTCAGTCGCCGGAACGGACAGGTCGGGGCCGGAAGGCGCGGCGCGAGCAGCGCGAAAACGCCGTAGCAGCAGAGCAGCCGCCGGGCCGCGGACAGGTCGACGCGCACCGGGTCGGTCACCGCGCGGCGGCCGCCAGCGAGCGGGCGTAGTTCACCCGCTGGTTGTAGTCCCACACCTGCTCCTGCGCCCACACCGGCAGCTGCACGGTGTGCAGGAGGTGCGGGCCCTGCACCACGATCTGCACGAAGCCCTCGGTGCGGCGCTCCTTGGCCAGCAGGAACAGCAGCCCGAGGAAACAGAACACGAAGAACACCACCGCGCAGACGATCGCCCAGGTGGGGATGTTCTCGCGGGTCGTCGACAGGTCGGTGAACTGGAACGTCGTCTGCCCGACCGGCGCCGAACCGCTGGGCGTGACCACCGTCGTCTGTCCGACACCGACGTCGCCGATCGTCACGAGGGTGGGCTCGGCGGGATGGCCGTACCAGGGCAGGGGCTCGGACATCGGGACAGATTAGAGCCTATTGGTCGAGCTCCCGCTTTTCCTCGACGATCGGGTGCGGCTGCGCTTCGAGGGCTTTGTGCTCGGCGCGGTAGCGGTGCGGATCCACGACCTTCTTGGGCAGCCGGTCGTTGGCGATGAGGACGGCCATCCACGGCAGCGGGATCGACAGCACCAGCAACCCGACGGCGACCCACGGGTATTGGTAGCAGGCCGCCGCAGCGATCATGAGCGGAATCCGCATCGCCATCATGATCTTGTAACGGGACTTGCGGTGGGCGAGCTGCTGCTCGTAGGACATCGGGGCATCGGTGATCAGTACCGGATCCGGACGCCGTTCCTCAGCCACTCACCCATCGTGCCACTCGGGCGGACGAACCGCGCGATGGCTATCAGACGGCATGTCCTTCGCCGCGGGCGTGCAGCGGGAGCTCGCCGACCACCTGGGCCGAGACGACGTCGAGCAGCCGCCCGGTGAGCTCACCCGCCACGCGGTAGTGCACCATCCGACCGGCCCGGTGCGCGGTCACCATGCCGTGCGCGCGGAGCAGTCGCAGCGCGTGTGAGACGGCGCTGTCGGTCATCCCGACGGCGAACGCGAGATCCGAGACGCACAGGTCACCCGCGTGGTGCAGCGCGAGCAGGAGCGAGAGCCGATGCGGGTCGCCGAGCGCGTCGAGAACGGCGGCGCAGCGCTGCACGGCCGGGCGGTCGGTGAGGACCGCGAGCGCGTCGCACACCTGGTTCGGGTCGACGATCCGCTCGCCGCGACGCTTCGTGGGGACCTGGTGCACGGGCTCCTCAGCCTTCCTTGCCCGGCCTCGTCGGCGGTTTCGTAACGGCAGGCGCCGCCGCGGTCCCGGATCCCGCCTTCGCCGCCGCCTTCGCCGCCTGCTTGAACTCGCGGACCTTGGCGAGCGAGGCGGTGTCGACCACGTCCGCCACCGACTTGTGGACGCCGTCCTCGCCGTAGCCGCCCGCGGCCTCGCGCCACCCCGCCGGGGTGACGCCGCGCTGCTTGCCCAGGAGCGCCGTGAAGATCTGCGCCTTCTGCGGGCCGAACCCCGGCAGGGCGACCAGCCGGGAGTACAGCTCCCGGCCGTCGCCGACGTCGCGCCAGATCAGGGTGACGTCGCCGTCGTAGGTCTCGACGAGCGCGGCGCACAGCGCCTGCACCCGGCCCGCCATCGACCGGGGATAGCGGTGCAGCGCGCGCGGCGTGGCGAACACCGCGACGAGCCCCTCCGGGTCGTGCTCGGCGAGCACGCGCGCGTCGAGGTGGTCGCTGCCGAGCCGCCGCGCCAGCTCGGCGGGTGCCCAGAACGCGTGCTCCATCGGGATCTGCTGGTCGAGCAGCATCCCGATGAGCAGCGCGAGCGGGTCGCGGTCCAACAGGGCGTCGGACGCCGGGTCCTGGGCGAGCTGCAGCGGCACAGGCCGAGGGTAGCGCCGCACCAGGTCGGCGGGTGGGGAAGACTGGCCGGTCGTGCTCCCCCACCTGTCCCCCGACGCGGCCAAGGCGCTGCGCGAGGCCTTCACGCGGGCCCGCTACACCACCGACGGCGTGCGCGGGCTGCTCGGCGCAGCGGCGCACGCCGCGCTCGGCCGTGGCGAGCCCGAGCCCGCCTTCCGGGCGGTGTCCCGGGCGGACGCGGACGCGCTCGGCGTGCTCGTCCGGCTCCTGTTGCTCGGGTCGGTCGAGCCGGACGCCGCCGTGGCCGCCGCGCTCGCTCCGCTGGCTCCGGCCGACGCCGCGGCGGCGGGCCTGCTCGTCCCGGACGGCATGGGGTGGCGAGCCGCACTCGACCTGCGGCCGTACGGGGTGGTCGACGGGCCGGACTGGTGGGTCCTCTCCGATCTCGACGGCCGCCGTCAGGAGCGCGACCACGTGACGGGCGTCGGCGCGGCCTCGGTGACGCTGGCCGCCGCGACCGTCCGCCGCCCGGTGGGCTCGGTGCTCGACCTCGGCACCGGCTGCGGGGTGCAGGCCCTGCACGCGTCGCGGCACGCCCGGCGGGTCACCGGCACCGACGTCGCCCCGCGCGCACTGGCGCTGGCCGCGGCCACGTTCGCGCTCAACGACGTGGACGTCGAGCTGGTGAGGGGTCCGTGGCTCGCGCCCGTGGCGGGCCGCCGGTTCGACCAGATCGTGTCCAACCCGCCGTTCGTACCCGGTCCCGCCCGTGTCGAGTTCGTCTACCGCGACTCCGGCGCGGACGGCGACGCGGCGCTCGCCGCGCTGGTCGGGGACCTGGCCGAGCATCTCGCGCCGGGCGGGGTGGCCCAGGTGCTCGCGTCGTGGCTGCACGTGCGCGGCGAGGACTGGCCCGACCGGGTGCGGTCCTGGCTCCCGGCGGGCTGCGACGCGTGGGTGGTGCAGCGCGAGGTGGCCGATCCCGCGCTGCACGTCGGCACGTGGCAGCGCGACGGCGGGCTCGACCCGGCGTCGGCCGCCGGGCGCGCGCAGGCACGGGACTGGCTGGACTGGATGGACGGGGCCGCGGTCGAGGCGATCGGCTTCGGGATGCTCACGCTGCGGCGCACCGACGGCGCGCCCACGGTGGTGTTCGAAGACCTCGCCGAGCCGTTCGACGACCCGCTCGGGCCGGAAGTGGAAGGCTGGCTCGACCGGGTCGACTGGCTGCGCGCGCACGCCGACGACGCGGCGCTGCTGTCCGCCCGGCTGACGCTTGCCCCTGCGGTGCTGCTGGAGCGCTGGTCGGCGCCGTCACCCGAGGGGTGGTCGGCGGTGGGCGCCGCGGTGGCCCGACAGGACGGGCCGCGGTGGCGCCACGAGGTCGACGGGCCTGCCGCGGACCTGCTGGCGGGCTGCCAGGGTGCCCTCGCGCTGGGTGAGCTCGTGGAACTGCTGGCGATCGCGCACGACCGGCCGACGGACGCCCTCGTGGCCGCGACGCTGCCCGCGGTGCGCGAGCTCGTCCGGCACGGAGTGCTGACGCCGTCCGCGGAGGCGGGGTGAGTCCCGCACGCCTCCGCGGAGGCCGTCGGACGCCCGCCCGGGGGCGGGTGTGAGGGCCGTCGCCGCCCGGGTCGCCGAGGCGTCGGTGCGGGTCGACGGCGCGGTCGTCGGCGCCATCACGGGACCCGGCCTGCTCGTGCTGCTCGGGGTGCACCGCGACGACACGGCGGCCGCGGCGTCTGTGATGGCCCGCAAGCTGCACGAGCTGCGGATCCTCGACGGCGAGCGCTCGTGCGCCGACCTCGGCGCGCCGCTGCTGGTGGTCAGCCAGTTCACGCTCTACGGCGACACCCGCAAGGGCCGCCGCCCCACCTGGCAGGCCGCCGCCCCACCGGCGCTCGCGGAGCCGCTGGTGGACGCCGTCGTGGCCGAGCTGCGGGCCCGCGGGGCAACCGTTGCGACCGGGGTGTTCGGCGCCCAGATGGCGGTGGCGTCGGTGAACGACGGGCCGTTCACGGTGCTGGTGGAGGTATGACGAAGGGCCCCTCGCCCCACGGCGAAAGGCCCTTCAGGTCGCTCTGCGTCAGCTCTTGGCGGCGGAGTTGCGGGTGGCACGCGCCGTCGACGCGGTCTGCTCGCCCGCGGCCTTGGCGGCCTTGGTGGCCTGGCCGACGACGTTCTCGGTCTGCGCGGTCACGGTCTCGGCCGCCTTGGTGGCCTGCTCGGTGAAGGTCTCGGCGGCCTGCGCGCCGGCACCGACGACGGTCTTGGCGATCGCCTTCTGGGTGTCGAGCACGGTCTGCGCAACCTCGAACCAGCGGTCGACGACGAACTGCGCGTCGGGCAGGCTCGGCTGACCACCGGCAAAGCCGGTGACGGTGTCGGCCCAGGTGCGCACGGCGCCGGACAGGGCGCCCGTCACGGCCTCCTGGGTGCGCTGGGCGCCCCCGACGAAGCTGTCGATGAAGGTGTCGGTAGGAGCGGACATGGTTGTTCCTCCTGGAGTCTGGATGGCATTTCCCCGGTCGGGGAACCTCGCTATCCATACTGCGCAGGAGCGTTAAGTATGTCAAGCAAAGGTGTTGTGACCTGCGGCTCACCCCTCGACGAAGCTCTTGTAGACCCCCAGGAGCGCCGTGCGCTGCTCCGGCGTGAGGCGCGGGTCGGCGCGGATCGCATCCTCCGTCGAGCTGACCGGCACGGGGTCGGCGCCGTTCGCGGTGTCGTCGCCCGGCGCGCCCCGGGTCCAGCCCGCCTGGGACAGGAGCTGCTCTGTGGACAGCTGCAGGGCGTCGGCGATCGAGTGCAGCACTTTGAGCGACGGCTGGTGCAGGCCGCGCTCGACCTGAGAGAGGTAGGCGTTGGAGACGCTCGTCATCGCCGCCATCTCCCGCAGTGACAGGTTGGCCAGCTGTCGCTGGGCCCGGATGAAGCCGCCCAGCGCGTTGACCCGTGCGCTCCAACGGGCTTGTCCGTTGCCCTCGCTGCTCATGTGCCCATCATGGACTACGGACGGGCAGCGTGACGGGCTGAGATCCTTCTCAGCCGAGATGGTCAACGGGAACGATCCGGCGGCCGATGGCGTTCGAATCGGTGAGAACCACGGCGGCACGCCTGATCAGCCGCCCGGTCGCCCAGGGGGAGGAAGTACCCGAGATGACGATCACCACTGTGACACCCACGGACACCACGGCGAGAACAGCTGCCGCTGCGCCCGCCGTACCGGGCCAGCGTACCGAGTCCACGGCCCACCTGGCCACCACGAGGACCACTCGTCCGGAGATGTCGATGGAGGACCTCGACGCGCAGAGCCCCGCCGCCGACCTGGTCCGTGTCTACCTCAACGGCATCGGCAAGACCGCGCTGCTCACCGCGGCGCAGGAGGTCGACCTGGCGCGGCGCATCGAGGCGGGCGTGTTCGCCCAGCACGTGCTGGACACCGCGGCCGAGGAGGGCCGCACGCTGGAGCGTCAGTACGCCGCCGACCTGCGCGCGGTCGTCCGCGACGGGCACTCCGCGCGCAACCACCTGCTCGAGGCCAACCTCCGGCTGGTCGTGTCGCTGGCCAAGCGCTACACCGGGCGCGGCATGCCCCTGCTGGACCTCATCCAGGAGGGCAACCTCGGCCTGATCCGCGCGGTGGAGAAGTTCGACTACACCAAGGGCTTCAAGTTCTCGACCTACGCCACCTGGTGGATCCGGCAGGCGATCACGCGCGGGATGGCCGACCAGGCCCGCACGATCCGGCTGCCCGTGCACCTCGTGGAGCAGGTCAACAAGCTCGCCCGCATCCGCCGCGACCTGCACCAGAAGCTGGGCCGCGACGCCACCCACGACGAGCTGGCCGCCGAGTCCGGCATCCCCGAGGAGCGCATCGCCGACCTGCTCGACCACGCGCGCGACCCGGTGTCGCTGGACATGCCCGTCGGCTCCGACGAAGAGGCCCCGCTGGGCGACTTCATCGAGGACGGCGGGTCCGCCGACGCCGAGACCACGGTCATCTCGCACCTGCTGCACGAGGACCTGCGCCGCGTGCTCGCCACCCTCGAGGATCGCGAGCAGGCGGTGATCCGCATGCGCTACGGCCTCGACGACGGCCAGCCCCGCACCCTCGACCAGATCGGCCGCCGCTTCGGGCTCTCCCGCGAGCGGGTGCGGCAGATCGAGCGCGAGGTCATGGCCAAGCTGCGCATCGGCGAGCGGGCCGACCGGCTGCGCGCCTACGCGAGCTGACAGGGTTCGCTGATCCACAGAACGCGATTTAGGGTCTGGGGATGAGCCGCGACGCTCCGCCCGGGCCGCTCTCGCCCGCGGTGATGCGCGACGTGCTGGGGCACTTCGTGTCCGGCATCGTCGTCGTCACTGCGGCGGGCGCAGGTGGGCCGCTGGGCTTCACGTGCCAGTCGTTCACGTCCCTGTCGCTGGAGCCGCCGCTGGTGAGCCTGGCGCCTGCCCGCACGTCCACCACCTGGCCGCGGATCCGGGCGGTCGGCGCGTTCTGTGTCAACGTGCTGGCGGCCGGGCATGAAGACGTCAGCGCGGCATTCGCACGGTCCGGAGTGGACAAGTTCGCGGGCATCGCATGGACGCCCGGCCCGTCGGGCGCGCCCGTGCTCGAAGGCGTCAGCGCCTGGGTCGACTGCGCGCTGTGGGCCGAGTACGACGGCGGCGATCACACCATCGCCGTCGGGCGGGTGCGCGACCTCCACGCCGACCCGTCTCGGCCCCCGCTCCTCTACTACCGCGGACGTTACGGCGTCGCCGCTCCGTGACGGACAAATATTTCATCGAGCGTTGAGTTTGCGCTAACCTGGGCGTCATGACCGCGCTGCAGACCGTCGTCCTCGATCTCGCCGGGCCCGAGCCCGCCGCCCGAGACCTCGCGTTCGCCGGGGGCAAGGCGGTGAACCTCGCGGAGCTCATCGGCGCGGGCTTCCCGGTGCCCGGCGGCTTCTGCGTCGGCACCCCGGCCTACGCGCAGGCCGCCGCGGCCGCCGGGCTCGACGCCGTACTCGCCGACCCGGGCCCGGATCTCGCGGCCCGGGCCCGCGCGACGCTGCTCGCGATCCCGGTGTCGGCCGACGTCACCGCCGCGGTCACCGACGCCTACACCGCGCTCGGGGACCGGGTGCCGGTCGCGGTGCGCTCGTCGGCCACGGCCGAGGACCTTCCCGGCGCGAGCTTCGCGGGCCAGCAGGACACCTACCTGAACGTGGTCGGGGTCGAGGCCGTGCTGGACGCGGTGCGCCGCTGCTGGGCCTCGCTCTGGACGGACCGGGCCGTGGCCTACCGCGCCGACGCGGGCATCCCCCACGCGGCCACGCAGCTCGCGGTCATCGTGCAGCGCATGGTCGACGCGCAGGTCGCGGGCGTGCTGTTCACCGCCGACCCGATCAGCGGCCGCCGCACCCGCAGCGTGCTCGACGCCGCGCCCGGGTTGGGCGACGCCGTCGTCTCCGGCGCGGTCGACCCCGACCACTGGGTCGTCGACGGGCGCGCGATCACGCAGGGTCCGGCCGCGGACGCGTGCCTCACCGACCGGCAGGTCCGCGAGCTCGTCGACCTCGGGCGTCGGGTGGAGGCCCACTTCGGGGCGCCGCAGGACATCGAGTGGGCGCTCGACGCGGCGGGCACGCTGTGGCTCACGCAGTCACGTGCGATCACCACGCTCTACCCCGTGCCCGAGTCGCGCCGACCGGGCCTGCGTGTCCACCTCAACGCCTCGCTGGCCCAGGGCCTGACCCGGCCGATCACGTCGATGGGCCTGTCCGCGTTCCGGGTGGCGGGCGCGACGCTGACCGAACTCGCCACCGGGCGGACCGTCGACCCGATGGTGGGGCCCGCGGCGTTCGGTGTCGCGGGCGCTCGCGCGTTCATCGACCTCACCGCGGCGCTGCGGAACCCCATCGGGCGCCGGTACGTGCCGCTCGTGTTCGACGTCATGGAGTCCCGCTCGGCGGTCGTCGTGCGCGGGCTGCTCGCCGATGAGCCCACGCTCGCGCCCCTGACGGGGTCGGCGTGGTCGGGCAGGTGGTCGGCGGCCCGGCCCGTGCTGCGCATCCTCCTGCGCTACCGGGTGCCCGCGCTCGTCGCGCTCGCCCTGATCCGCCCGGCGGCCGCCCGCGGCGTGGTCGCCGCGCGGGGCGAGCGCCTGCGGGCCCGGCTCGCCCAGCCGGTGAACGGTGACGGGCGGGCCCGGCTCGCGCACGTCGTCGCGACGCTGCGGGCGATCATCCCGATCATGCCCACCACGGTGCCTGCGGCGGCGGCGGGCTTCCTGGCCCTCGGGCTGGCCCGCCGGGTCGCCGGGCCGGATCTGGACGCACAGGCCGTCCACGAGGTGCTCCGCGGGCTGCCGCACAACGTCACCACCGACATGGACCTGGCGCTCTGGGCGCTGGCCACACGGCTGGACGAGGCGTCGGCGGCCGCGCTGCGCTCGGCAGGCCCGGCCGCGCTCGCCGAGCGCTACCACGCCCGCGCCCTCCCCCCGGTGCTGCAGCGGGAGCTCGCCGCGTTCCTCGCCGAGCACGGCCATCGGACGGCGGCGGAGATCGACCTCGGCATGCCGCGCTGGTCGGACGACCCGACCCAGGTGCTCGGCTCGCTGGCCAACTACCTGCGGATCACCGACCCGGCCGACCATCCCGACGTCCGCTTCGCCCGCGGTGCCGCGGCGGGGGAGGCGGCGCTCGCCGCGGTCGTGGCCAAGGTGCGGCGACGCTCCCGGGTCCGGGCGCTGGTCACCCGCTTCGCCCTGCGTCGTACGCGGCAGCTCGCGGGCATGCGGGAGACGCACAAGGACTACCTCGTCCGCCTCCTCGCCCACGCCCGCGCCCAGCTCGGGATCCTCGGCGCGGAGCTCGCCGCCCGCGGCCTGCTCGACGCGGCGGCCGACATCTACTTCCTGGAGCTGCGCGAGGTCGACGAGGCGTTGAACGGCGCCGATCAGAAGGCCGTCGTCACCGCCCGCCGCGACGAGTACGACCGGGAGCTACGGCGCCGCCACATCCCGCGCGTCCTGCTGTCCGACGGCACCGAGCCGGAGGCGCTGGCCGCCCCGCCACCCGAGGGCGCGCTGGTCGGCACGCCTGCGTCGGCGGGCACGGTCACCGGCATGGCGCGGGTGGTGCTCGACCCGGTCGACGCCCACCTCGAGCCCGGCGAGATCCTCGTCGCCCCGTCGACCGACCCCGGCTGGACCCCGATGTTCCTCACCGCGGGCGGCCTGGTGATGGAGATGGGCGGCGCCAACTCGCACGGTGCGGTCGTCGCGCGCGAGTACGGCATCCCCGCGGTCGTCGGCGTGCCGGACGCGACCTCCCGTCTGCGCACCGGCCAGACGGTGACGGTGGACGGCGCCGCTGGCGCGGTGACCGTCGACCCGGTCGCAGCAGGGTGACGGTGGCAGCAGGGTGACATTGCGGACACTCAACGTCCGCGGTGTCACCCTGCTGCCGCGACCTTCACCGGCCGCGCGCCTGCCAGGCGGCCAGGCAGCCGGGGCCGCAGAAGTACACGTCGCCCGCCTGCAGCGCACCCTCCTCCAGCAGCACCTCCATCCCGCAGACCGGGTCGACGGCCACGGCTGGGCCCAACGGGGTCGGGGCGCCGGGCGGCCGGGCGACCCGCGGGCGGGCCGCGACGATCCCGGAGCAGATCGACAGCGCGATCTCCGCCGCCGAGCGCGCGCCGATGTCCAGCCCGGCCGGGGCGTGGATGCGGGCCCGTTCGGCCTCGGTCGCGGCGAGGTCGTCGAGTACGCCTGCCGCGCGGCGGCGGCTCGCCACCAACGCGACGTAGTCCACGCCCGCGTCCAGCGCCGCCCGCAGCACCGGCACTTCGTCTCGCCCGTGGGAAGCGACGATCACCGCGGACGCCTCGGCCGTCAGCGGCTCCAGCCCCAGCCGCACGTCCCAGTCCAACGCGGCGCCCAGGCGCACGAGCGCCCGCGCCACCGGCGACTCCCCGAACACCGCCACCAGCACCGGCGGGATCATCGCCTCCAGGAAGATCTCCAGCGTGCCGCCGGAAAGGCAGGGGTTGCCGACCGTGCGCACGCCGTCCTGCTCCTGCGCCGCCGCCGCGTCCGGCGTGATCCGCAGCAGCTCCGACTCCCCCGCCGCGAGCAGCCGCAGGCTCTCCACCCGCACCGTCGACTCCGCGCAGGCGCCGCCGACGAAGCCGTCGAGCATGCCGTCCGCGGTCACCACGGCACAGTCGCCCGGTTTGGCGCTCGTCGGCCGCTCCGCCCGCACCACGGTGGCCAGCACGAACGGCGTGCGCCGGGTCCGCAGCCCGTCCACGCGCGCGAGCAGGTCGGTCCTCATGGCTCGTCTCCGATCGCGAGATCCGGGCGCAGCGGGCGGCCCTGGCACGCCCGCCACACCTGCGCCGGGGTGAGCGGCATGTCCGCGTGCCGCACCCCGATGGCGTCCAGGACGGCGTTGACGACGGCCGCGGGCGAGCCCACCGTCGCCGACTCCCCCACGCCCTTCGCGCCCACCGGGTGGTGTGGCGAGGGCGTGACCGTCTCCCCCAGCTCCCACGCCGGGCACTCCAGCGCGGTCGGCAGCAGGTAGTCCATGAACGAGGCGCCCAGGTGGTTGCCGGTCCGGTCGAAGGCGATCAGCTCCATCAGCGCCATCCCGACCCCGTCGGCGAGACCGCCGTGGATCTGGCCCTCGACGATCGTCGGGTTGATCCGCACCCCGCAGTCGTCCACCGCGACGAACCGGCGCACGACGACCTCGCCCGTGCCCGGGTCCACGTCGACCACGCAGATGTAGGCCCCGCACGGGAACGTCAGGTTGGGGGGGTTGTAGACGGCCATCGCGTCCAGGTGGCCCTCGACCCCGGCGGGCAGCTCCAGGTTGGAGTGGGCGGCCAGGGCGATCTCCCGCCACGACGCGCCCGCCCCCGGCACACCGCGCACCTGGAACCGGCCCGACACCCACTCCAGGTCCTGCGGCGCCACCTCCAGCATCGCCGCCGCGACCAGCCGCGCTCGTTCCCGCACCTTGCGCGCCGCCACCACCGCGGCCGCCCCGGACACCGGCGTCGACCGGGACCCGTAGGTGCCCAACCCGAACGGCGTGCGGTCGGTGTCGCCCTGCACGACCTCCACCTCGTCCACGCCGATGCCCAGCTCGTGCGCGACGAGCTGCGCGAACGTCGTCTCGTGGCCCTGCCCCTGCGACATGCACGACACCGCGAGCATGGCCGACCCCGTCGGGTGCACCCGCAGCTCCGCGCCGTCGGCCATGCCCAGGCCTGCGATGTCCATCAGCGCCCGCGGTCCGGCCCCCACGGCCTCGGTGAAGAAGCTGATCCCGATCCCGAGCAGTGGCCCGTCCCCGGCCGCGCGCCGCGCCGTCTGCTCCTTGCGCAGCTCTTCGTAGCCCGCCATCTCCAGGGCCAACGCCAGCGTGCGCGGATAGTCGCCGGAGTCGTACTCCCAGCCGGTGGCGCACCGGTAGGGGAACTGCTCGGGGCGCAGCAGATTGCGCATCCGCAGCTCCGCCGGGTCGAGCCCGAGGTCGTGGGCGAGCACGTCGACCAGGCGTTCGACGAGGTAGGACGCCTCGGTCACCCGGAACGAGCACGCGTAGGCCACACCGCCGGGCGCCTTGTTCGTGTGCACACCGGTGACCCGGCAGTGCGCCGCGGGCACGTCGTAGGAGCCGGTGAAGGTGTGGAAGAACCCGGCGGGGAACCGCGAGGGCTGCGCCGTGGCGTTGAACGCGCCGTGGTCGGCGAGCACCCGCACCCGCAGCCCGGTGATCCGCCCGTCGCTCGTCGCCGCGATCTCGCCGCGCATGTGGTAGTCGCGGGCGAACGCCGTGGCCATGAGGTTCTCGGAGCGGTCCTCCACCCACTTGACCGGCGCACCCACGAGGCCCGACGCCACCGCGGCGCAGACGTAGGCCGGGTAGAGCCCCACCTTGTTGCCGAACCCGCCCCCGATGTCGGGCGCCACGATGCGGATCCGGTGCTCCGGAATGCCCATGATCCGCGAGAGCAGCACCCGATGCGCGTGCGGGGCCTGGGCCGTCGCGTAGACGGTGAGCTTGTCGGTGACCGGGTCGTGGTCGGCCACCACCCCGCAGGTCTCCAGCGGGGCCGGGTGCACCCGGGGGTAGACGAGGTCGCAGGCGCTCACGTGCTCGGCGGCGGCGAACGCGGCGGCGGTGGCCGCGGCGTCGCCCGCCTCCCAGTCGAAGACGTGGTTGTCCGGCTTGTTGCGCACCCGCGGGGCGTCGGCGTCCAAGGCGTGGCGGGCGTCGATGACGGCGGGCAGCGGCGCGTACTCGACGTCGATCAGCGCGAGCGCGTCGCGGGCGGCGTAGTGCGTCTCGGCGACGACGAACGCGACCTCCTGCCCCTGGAAGCGCACCTCGTCGGTGGCGAGCACGGCCTGCATGTCGTGCGAGAGCGTCGGCATCCAGGCGAGGTTCTGCTCGGCCAACCGGGCACCGGTGATCACGGCCCGCACGAGCGGATGCGACTCGGCGGCGAACGTGTCGATGGTGACGATCGCGGCGCGGGCGTGCGGGCTGCGCAGCACGGCGGCGTGCAGCATGCCGGGCAGCGCGATGTCGTCGACGAACCGGCCCCGGCCGCGCACGAACCGGGCGTCCTCCTTGCGAGCCCTGCGGCCGTAACTCACGGGGCGCTCACCTCGGCCGCCTGCCGGATCGCCTTGACGATGTTCGCGTAGCCGGTGCAGCGGCAGGTGATGCCCGCGACCGCGGTGCGGATCTCCTCGTCGGTCGGGTCGGGCGTGTGGTCGAGCAGCCAGCGGGCCGTGAGCAGCATCGCGGGTGTGCAGAACCCGCACTGCAGACCGTGGGCGTCGATGAACGCGCGCTGCACGGGATCGAGGCCGCCCGGCGGGGCGAGCCCCTCCACCGTGCGCACGCTGTGGCCGTCGGCCATCGCGGCGAGGACCGTGCAGGACTTCACCGGCACGTCGTCCAGCCACACGACGCACGCCCCGCAGTTGGAGGTGTCGCAGCCCCAGTGGGTGCCGGTGAGGCCCAGCTCGTCGCGCAGGAGATGCACGAGCAGCAGTCGCGGCTCGACCTCGCGGCGCTCGGGCCGCCCGTTGACGACGACGGTGACGTCCATTTCACATTCCTGCCGCGCGGCGCAACGCCCGGACCGTCAGCTCGTCCGCCAGGTGCCGCTTGTAGTCCACGGGTCCGCGCTGGTCGGCGCTCGGACGGCAGTGCTCGGCGGCGAGCTTCCCGGCGGCGGCGAACGTCTCCTCGGTCGGCGGCCGCCCGATCAGGCTCGCCTCGGCCTCCGCGGCGACGAACGGCCCGACGGCCGTGAGCCCGATCCCCGCGTCGGTGATCACCCCGTCGACGATCCGCACGGCGGCGGCCGCCGCGGCGACCGCCCAGTCCCCCGCGCGCCGGTCGACCTTGACGTAGGCGCTGCCCGTCGCCCACAACGGCACCCGCAGCTCCACGAGGATCTCGGCGGCGCCCACCGCCGTCTGATACGGCCCGAGGAAGAACTCCCGCATCGGTACCGTGCGGGTCTCCCACTCGCCCCGGATCACCGCCGACGCCCGCAGCGCGCAGAACGCCCCGGACAGGTCCTCGGACGGATCGGCCTGGCACACGGAGCCGCCGACCGTGCCGCGGTTGCGCACGATCGCGTCCGCGATGCTCCGCTCCGCGTCGTGCAGCACCGGCGCGACGCCTCCGACCAGCGGTGCCGCCAGCAGCTCCGCGTGCCGGGTCAGCGCCCCGATGCGCAGCACGGCTCCCTCCACCGCCACGAACGCGAGGTCGGCGAGGTCGTTGATGTCGACGAGCAGCTCCGGCGCCGCGAGCCGCAGCTTCATCATCGGGATGAGGCTGTGCCCGCCCGCGAGGAGCCGCGTCTCCGGGCCGTGCCGCACCAGCAGTGCGACGGCGTGCTCGACGCTCGTCGCGCGCCGGTACTCGAACGGTGCAGGCACCTGCATGACTCTCCCCACGTGGCGGCCCATCGTCGCCGGCCCGACGCCGCGAGGACAAGACCTCTTAAGCCATCGCTTATCGCCTGTGGGCGTAACGCGGGGAAACCGGGCAGAGTGTCGGCCACCACACGCGAGGAGGCGTCGGCGGAATGACCAACAGGCGCATGTACGAGCTGATCGAGAACGCGCCGAAGACCGGCAAGAGCCCCACCATCTGGGCATGGCCGCAGCTCACGGAGTACCTGAAGACCGCAGCCCAGCCGGTCGCGGGGCCGTGGCCGCCGCACCAGGAACCGCGCCCCGACCCGACCGACGAGGACCTGCCCGTCGCGGTCCCCGACCCGCACGGCGGACACCCGGCCGAGCCACCGGGACGGGACACCCGCTCGCGGCCGGAACCACAGGCTTGGCCGGGGAAGGAATAGCGCCGATGTACCCCTCCCGCTTCCGCTACGCGGCGCCGCGCACCCTCGACGAGGCGATCGCCCTGCTCGCCGAGTACGGCGACGACGCCAAGGTGCTCGCGGGCGGCCAGAGCCTCGTGCCGCTGCTCAAGCTGCGCTTCGCCGCGCCCGCGCTGCTCGTCGACATCAACAACCTGCCGGGGCTCGACCACCACCGCGAAGACGGCGACGGCACCCTGCGCGTCGGCGCGCTCTGCAGGCACGCCGACCTCGAGCGTTCGACATTGCTGCCCGGAAAGCACCCGCTGATGGCCTCGGCGGCGCCGCTGGTCGCCGACCCGATCGTGCGCAACCGCGGCACGCTCGTCGGCTCCGTCTGCCACGCCGACCCGCAGGGCGACTGGGCCGCGGTCATGATCGCCCTGGGCGCCTCGATCGTCGCGCAGGGCCCCGCGGGGCGACGCACGATCCCGGTCGCGCAGTTCGTGTTGGGGCCCTTCCAGAACGCCCTGCGACCCGGTGAGGTCGCGGTCGAGGCGGTGGTACCGCCCGCGCAGGGTGCGGCGGCAGGCACCTACCTCAAGCTGGAGCGCCGCATCGGCGACTTCGCGACGGCCGGGACCGCCGTGGCCTTGGAATTCGGCGCGGAGACGAGCGGCCGCACCGTGACGCGGGCGGGCGTCGCGCTCACCGGCGTCGGTCCGGCGACGATCCACGCAACCGGAGCCGAAGAAGCGCTGGTCGGGAAGCCGTTGACCGAGGAGACCATCGAGCTCGCCGCGACCCGCGCCGCGGAGGCCGCCCAGCCCCGCGGCGACCACCGCGGCAGCGCGGACTACAAGCGGCATGTCGTGGCGACGTTCGTACGCCGCGGCCTGTCGCGGGAGCTGGAGGCGGCATGACCACGCCAACCAACATCACGGCCCCGATTCCGGCCGCGCCCCCGGTCGAGGAGCACTCGGCATGACAGCCTTCGCGGCCCGTGAGATCACCCCCGGTCCGACCGACGAGTACCGGATCACGGTGACGGTCAACGGTGAGCGCCGGGTCGTCGAGGTGGAACCGCGGCTGCTGCTGGCCCACCTGTTGCGCGAGGGCCTCGGCCTCACCGGCACCCACCTCGGCTGCGACACGACCAACTGCGGCGCCTGCACCGTGCTCGTCGACGGAACGCCGGTGAAGTCCTGCACGATGCTCGCCGTCCAGGCCGACGGGCGGGCCATCACCACCGTGGAGGGCCTCGGCACCCCCAGCGAGCTGGACCCGGTGCAGGAGGGGTTCTCCGTCGAGCACGGCCTGCAGTGCGGCTTCTGCACCCCGGGGATGATGCTGTCCGCCCGGGCCCTGCTGGACCGGGATCCCGATCCCTCCGAAGAGGACGTGCGGTGGGCGCTCTCGGGCAACCTCTGCCGCTGCACCGGCTACCAGAACATCGTCAAGGCCGTGCTGTGGGCGGCGCGCAAGGAGCGGGGGGAGGCGCAGTGACCGCGCTCGACGAGGCGAAGATCGGTGGGCTGGGCGCAAGCCGCCGTCGGGTCGAGGACGCCCGGTTCGTCCGCGGCCGCGGCCACTACGTCGACGACATCCACCTGCCCGGAATGCTGCACATGGAGATCCTGCGCAGCCCGCTGGCCCACGCGCGAATTGTCCGCATCGACACTGCGAAGGCCTGGGAGATCCCCGGCGTCCGACTGGTGCTCACCGGCGAGATGATGGCCCAGCGCAACCTCGCCTGGATGCCGACGCTCTCCTACGACACCCAGGCCGTGCTCGCCACCGACAAGGTGCGCTTCCAGGGCCAGGAGGTGTGCGTCGTCGTCGCCGACGACCCCTACATCGCCAAGGACGGGTGCGAGGCGATCGACGTCGAGTACGAGCCGCTGCCCGCCATCGTCAACCCGGAGCAAGCCGCCGCCGCCGACGCGCCGATCATCCGCGACGACAAGGAAGGCCAGACCGACAACACCTGCTACCGCTGGGAGGTCGGCGACGCCGCGGCCACCGAGCGGGCGTTCGCGCAGGCCGACGTCGTGTCCTCGCTGAAGCTGCACTACCCGCGCAGCCACCCGTCGCCGATCGAGTGCTGCGGCTCGATCGCCGATTTCGACGCGGGCACCGGCAGGCTCACCGTCTACATGACGACGCAGGCCCCGCACATCATCCGGGCGGCCGTCGCGCTCGTCGCGGAGCTGCCCGAGCACATGATCCGGATCGTGTCGCCGGACATCGGCGGGGGGTTCGGCAACAAGGTGCCGGTCTACCCCGGCTACGTCGCGACGATCCTGGCCTCGATCCTGCTCGGCAAGCCGGTGAAGTGGATCGAGGACAAGTCCGGCAACCTGTCCTCGACCGGGTTCGGCCGCGACATGTACCTCGACGCCCAGATGGCGCTGCGCTCCGACGGCAAGATCCTCGCCGTGCGGATGCACGCCGACACCGACCAGGGCGCGTTCTTCGCCGACGCCCAGCCGAGCAAGTTCAAGGTCGGGCTGCTGCACTCGGCCTTCGCTTGCTACAACGTGCCGGTCGGGTACATGACCGCACAGGGCCACTACACGAACAAGGCGCCCGGCGGGGTGGCCTACCGGTGCTCGTTCCGGGTGACCGAGGCGATGTTCTTCCAGGAGCGGATGGTCGCGGCCGCGGCCGCCGACCTCGGCATCGACGCCGCCGAGATCCGCCGCCGCAACCTGCTTGCCGACGACCAGTTCCCGCACCGCACCGCGTTCGGCTTCCTCGTCGACTCCGGGCAGTACCACAAGTGCCTGCAGCTCGGGCTGGACGCGATCGGCTACGAGGAGTTCAAGCGCGAGCAGGAGGAGGCACGGGCCCGCGGCCGTCTCCTTGGCATCGGGATCTCGACGATGACCGAGCCGCTCGGGGCGGGCAACAGCCGCGAGTACGACATCCTCGGCATCAAGATGTTCGACTCCGCCGAGCTGCGCGTGCACATGACCGGCAAGGCGATCCTGCGCACCGGGGCGAAGACGCAGGGCCAGGGGCACGAGACGACGTGGGCCCAGATCGTCAGCCACGAGCTGGGCATTCCCGCCGACGACATCATCGTCGAGGAGGGCGACACCGACACCGCCCCGTTCGGCATGGGCACCTACGCCTCGCGGTCCACCCCGGTCGCGGGCGCGGCCGTCGCGATGGTGGCGCGCAAGGTCAGGGCGAAGGCGCGCAAGCTCGCCGCGCACCTGCTGGAGGTGTCCGAGGAGGACGTCGAGTGGGAACTCGGGCGCTTCTACGTGCGGGGCGCCCCCGAACGCGGGGCGACGATCCAGGAGTGCGCCGCCGCGGCCTACTCGAACATGCCCGACGGTATGGAGCCGGGGCTGGAGAACAACGCCTACTACGACCCGCCCAACCTGACCTGGCCGTTCGCGGTCTACATCGTGACGGTTGAGGTCGACCCGGCGACCGGGGTGTGGGACGTGCTGCGCGTGGTCGCGGTCGACGACTGCGGCGTCCGGATCAACCCGATGATCGTCGAAGGGCAGATCATGGGCGGCCTGACCGAGGCATACGCGATGTCGAACATGCAGTTCCAGACCTACGACGCCGACGGCAACCAGGTCGGCTCCAACTACATGGACTACCTGCTGCCCACCGCGTGGGAGACGCCGGGCTTCGAGCTGCACGAGGTCGTCACGCCGTGCCCGCACCATCCGATCGGGGCCAAGGGCGTCGGCGAGTGCGCGGCGGTCGGCGGGCCCGCGGCGTTCGTCAACGCGGTGCACGACGCGCTGGCCGCGACCGGCGTGCGCAACATCGACATGCCGCTGCTTCCCGACCGGGTCTGGCAGGCGCTGCAGGACGGCCGAGACGTGTCCGGCGCACCCCCCGTGCGGAGCGACTCATGATCCTCGACAACGAGTTCACCGTCGCCGCGCCCGTCGACAAGGTGTGGGCGTACTTCCTCGACGTACCCAACCTCGCGCCCTGCCTGCCGGGCGCCTCGCTCGTCGGGGACGACGGCGACGGCACCTACCAGGGCAAGGTCGTCGCCGCGCTGGGCCCGGTGAAGCTGAACTTCTCGGGCACGGCGAAGATCGTGGAGGCCGACGAGGCGGCGCACCGGATGGTGCTGCGGGCCGCGGGGTCGGAGGACCGCGGCCGCGGTGAGGCCGAGATGACGATCACGGCGACGCTGCGGCCGGAGAGCGGCGGCACCCGGGTCACGGTCGCGCAGGACCTGTCGATCTCCGGTGCGGCGGCGAACTTCGGGCGCGGCATGATCGCCGACGTCACGAGCGTGCTGCTGGGCAGCTTCGCGGAGTGCGTCCAGGCGAACGTGGCAGGCGGCGGTGGGGTCGGAACGGCCATCCGCACCACGGCCCCGGCCAGCGGGTTCGCCATCGGCCTTCGCGCCACGCTGATGGCGCTGAAGCGCGTGTTCGCCCGCTTCTTCCTGCCCTACGACAGGAGCCGATGATGGTTCTCTGGTGGATCGGCAACGCGATCCTGCTGTTCGTCGTGCTGCCGGTGGTGATCGCCCTGCTCAACCGGGCGCTGGCCGCCGTGGAGCGCATCCGCGCGGCGTGTGACGACATCCTCGCCCACGGCGTCGAGCTGCTCGGCGAGGTGGACCGGGTGCCTGAGCTCCTGGCCACCACGGACGCGACCGTGTCCCAGATCGCCGTCGGTGCCACCCGCTACGCGGGCTCGGTGGCGACTCTCTTGCCCCCGAAGGAGGCGTGAGCATGCCCGCTGTCGCCTGGGTGACGGTGATCATCGCCGTGCTCATCATCGCGATCACGGCCGTCGGCCTGCTGCGGGTGATCCTGCACCTGCGGCACGTGCACAAGACGCTGGGCGCCCTGCTCGGCGGGGTGCGCGCGGTGGCGGACAAGACCACCACCGTGCCCACGGTCGTCGGCTCGGTGAACGCGAACCTGGCGCCCGTTCGAGCCTGGACGGAGAGCGTGTGATGGTTCCTTACGGCTGGACGTTGGGGCTCGTCATCGGGCTGATCGTGGTCGTCGCGGTGGTCGCGCTCGTCACCCCGATCCTGGTGCTCGCCTACAAGATCGGAACGCAGGCGCGGGAGCTGAACGCGGCGCTTTCCCAGGCCCGGGACAACACGGCGGGCCTCGCCGGGTTGAACACGACGATCGACCACGCCACCGAGATCATCGGTGGCCTGCAGCGCGGCCGCGCGCGGTTGGGGGGCTGAGGTGCTGTCGGATGGGGAGATCACCTACTGGACGGTGATCCTGGTGCTCGGCGCGATCGTCATCGTGGCGGTGGTGGTGCTGCTGTCGATGCTGGTCGCGTTCGTCAAACGGATCGACGCGGGGGTGGACACGCTCGCGGGCACCCTGACGGCGATCACGGAGAACACCGCGGACACCAAGCTGATCACGGCCACCGGCGACGGGCTCGACCTCGTGCTCGCCGAAGGTCTGCAGCACCACCTGTTCCTCGGACGCGTCGTCGGGAAGGTGTAGCGATGCTGGTCGTGCTGACCGTGGTCGAGATCGTCGTGCTCATCGCGGGCCTGGCGTTCTTCCTCTGGTGGGTGGGCTCGCTGCTCACCAAGATCGCCACCACGCTGGAGGCGGGCGACGGGCTCGTCGCGCAGATCGTCGACGACGCCAAGGCGATCACTCCGGGCCTGGAGCACATCAACCGCACCGGCGGTGTGGTGGCGGGCGCGCTCCCGCTGCTCTACGGGTTCGCCGAGCAGATCGTGGCCAAGGTGACGCCGCGCCCTGCCCGCGAAGGCGCGGTGGGTCGCCGCCGTTCGCGGATCCACGAGACCGTGGGCTACCGACCCTGACCCCCGCGCCACCAGATGCGCCTTTCCATGTGTGACGGAGTCGCCTTGTGGGGTAGATGTCCGACATGCGGCTGACCCAGACCTCGGATCTCTGGTGGAAGAACGCCGTCGTCTACTGCCTGGACGTCGAGACCTTCGCCGACGGCGACGGCGACGGTTGCGGCGACTTCCGCGGCCTCATCCAGAAGATCGACCACCTGCACCGGCTGGGCGTCACCTGCATCTGGCTGATGCCCTTCTACCCTTCCCCTGACCGCGACGACGGCTACGACATCACCGACTTCTACGGCGTCGACCCCCGACTGGGCACCCTCGGGGAGTTCGTCGAGTTCGTGCGCACCGCGCGCGACCGCGGCATCCGGGTGATCGCCGATCTGGTCGTCAACCACACGTCGGCCCAGCACCCGTGGTTCCAGCAGGCACGCAGCTCCCCCGACAACCCCTACCGCGACTGGTACGTCTGGGCCGACGAGCCACCCGCCGACGGGCCGCAGGGGGTGACGTTCCCGGACAAGGAAACCAGCCTCTGGCAGTTCGACGACGAGGCGGGCCAGTACTACCTGCATCGGTTCTACAAGTTCCAGCCCGACCTCAACGTCGACAACCCGGCGGTCCGCGACGAAATCGCCCGGATCATCGGGTTCTGGATGCAGCTCGGGCTCTCCGGCTTCCGGGTCGACGCCGTGCCGTTCCTGCTGGAGAACACCGGCCAGGCCGACCGCGACGACCTGCCCGACCCGCACGGCTACCTCGCGGACCTGCGCTCCTTCCTCAGCAGGCGCAACGGCGAGGGCGTGCTGCTCGGCGAGGTGAACCTGCCCTACGCCGACACCATGGCGTTCTTCGGCAAGGGCGACGACGAGCTGACCATGTGCTTCGACTTCATCGGCATGCAGCAGATGTACCTGTCGCTGGTGCGTGGTGACGCGGGCCCCCTCACCGAGGCGTTGCGCGACCGCCCGCCGCCGCCCAAGGACGCGCACTGGGCGTCGTTCGTGCGCAACCACGACGAGCTGACGCTGGACAAGCTCACCGAGGCCCAGCGCAAGGAGGTCTTCGACGCGCTGGGACCCAAACCCGACATGCAGCTCTACGGCCGCGGCCTCCGCAGGCGCCTGCCGCCGATGGTCGACGGCGACCAGCGCCAGATCCGTTTGGTCTACAGCCTGTTGTTCGCGTTGCCGGGCACGCCCGTGCTGTTCTACGGCGAGGAGATCGGCCTGGGCGAGAACCTGAAGGCCGAGGGACGCTTGGCGGTGCGGGTGCCGATGCAGTGGACCGCCGAGCCGGGCGCCGGGTTCTCGACCGCCGACCCGTCGACGTTCGCGGCTCCGCTCGCCGAGGGCGCCTTTTCGCCGAAGCACGTGAACGTCCGCGACCAGTCGCGCGATCCGGACTCGCTGCTGTCGTTCTTCCTGCACCTCGTCGACTCCTACCGGGCCTGCCCCGAGCTGGCCTGGGGGACGGTCCAGGTGGTCGATCCCGGCCCGAACGCCGCGCCGGTGCTCGCCCATCGGTCAGACGTCGGCGACGTGACGATCGTGGCCCTGCACAACTTCGCCGATCGGAAGGTGACCGCCGAACTTCCGCTCACGGGGCGGGCAGGCTGCGCGCTGTTCGACGTGCTCGCCGCCGACGGGTCGAGGGAAACCGTCGGCGACGACGCGACGCTCAAGGTGACGCTGCCGCCGTACGGGTTCCGCTGGCTGCGCTCGACGCCCTGAGCTCGGGAGCGTTGCTCAGGGGTCGGGCAGCGGGGCGGTGTTCGGGGCGTCGCTGTAGGCGCCGATCCACTCCTCGCGCCACGCCGTGTCGAACCGCTCCTCGTTGCAGGAGGGGCGGTACTGGCTCACCAGCTCCGCGGTGATCGCCTCGCGGTGCCCACGGGTGCCGCCCGGCACCTCGAGGAACGCGACGTGCACCTTCCATTTCGAGCCCGCCCGTGCCGTCCAGCAGGCGGCTCGGCGGTGGCGGAACGGGAGGCCCTCGCCCGAGAGGTCATCGGCGTGCCCCACGTAGGCCACCGCGTACCGCTGCGCGTCCGGGTTCGGCCGGTACAGGATGGCGTAGACGCCGGGACGGGCGGGCGGGCTCCAGCCGCCCAGCAGGCGCGGACCCGAGAACGCGTAGCCGCCGAGCGTCCCGAGCCGGATCACCCGCCCGACTCTACGGCAGCGCGGGCAGGAGGTCGGCCAGCTCGGCGAGGCTCGCGAGGTCCGGCCCGCGCACGACGAGGTCGACGGAGGGCTCGGCGATCATGAGGCCGACGCTCGACCCCGGCCCGTGCGGGGTGCACCACACGATCCGACGGCATTGGCGCGCCAGCCGCTCCATCGCGCCCGCGAGGAGGTCGGGGTCGCCGCGGTCCATGCCGTCGGAGCAGATCACCACCACTCCGCCGCGCGCCACGCCCCGGCGCCCGGCCGTGCGGACGAACCGGTCGAGCGAGGCCCCGATGCGGGTGCCGCCGTCCCAGTCGAGCACCAGCTCGGCGGCGTCGGCGAGCGCGCGGTCGGGGGTGCGGCGGCGCAGCGCGGGCGTGATGCGGGTGAGCCGGGTGCCGAAGCAGAACACCTCCACCTTGACGACCGCCCGCCGCGCCGACCACGCGAACTGCAGCAACGCCCGGGAATGGTCGGCCATCGAGCCGGAGACGTCGAGGATCAACACCAGCGGGCGGGGCCGGACCCGCTGCTCGCGCCTGCGCAGCGGCACCGGCTCGCCGTGCAGCCGCAACGAGTCCCGGACGGTGCGACGCAGGTCGGGACGGCGCCCGCGGGCCGACGGGCGGGACCGCCGGGTGCGGCGGCGCGGCGGGTCCAGCCGGAGCCGGGCGACGATGCGCCGCACGGCACGCAGCTCGTCTGGCGTGCAGTCGGCGAACGCGCGGTGGCGCAACACGTCGGCGGCCGAGGCGACCAGGCCCATCGTGGCCTGCTCGTCGTCCTCCGCGTCCCCGGACTCGTCGACGAGCGGCACTTCCAGCGTCGAATCGGCCTCGGCGGACACGCGCGCGGTGAGCCGCAGCAGCTCGTCCACCGGCCGCGTGCCGCCGAGGAAGTAGCGGTGGAACACCTCGTCGTAGGCGGCCAGGTCGCCGCGCCTGCTCACCAGCGTGGCGCGTCCCGTCCAGTAGAGGTCCATCAGGTCGGTGGGGTCGAGCGTGGCGGCGGCCGCGCAGTACGTGGCGACATCGCCGGGCCCGACGGCCAGGCCTTCGTCGCGCAGGGCCCGGCCGAAGCCGACGAGCACTGGCACCATGCCCTTCACGGCCACCACCAGCTCGTGATCACCAGTTCGGTGCACAAGTGGCCAGATCTGGCCGCCTTTCGCACCGAACCGGCGATCACGGCGCCGCCGGGCGTTACGGGAGCGGATGGCCGGGTCACGACGCGGTGATCTCGTGGAGGTGCTCACGGGCGAGCTCGAGATCCTCCCGCTCCTTGAGCACCGATCCGAGCGTCAGGTCGGCGGCGTCGACCGACAGGTCAGGCTCGCCGAGCAAGTCGAGGGTGCGCGCCCAGTCGATCGTCTCCGCCACGCCCGGTGGCTTGGCCAGCTCCAGCTCGCGCAGCCGGTGGACCGCGGCGACCACCCGCCGGGCCAGTTCGCGCTCCACGCCGGGCTGACGGAGCGTGACGATCTCGACCTCGCGTTCGGCGCTCGGGTAGTCGATCCAGTGGTAGAGACAGCGGCGTTTGAGGGCGTCGTGCAGCTCACGCGTGCGGTTGGAGGTGAGCACCACCAGCGGCGGCGACGGCGCGACGACCGTGCCGATCTCGGGGATCGTGATCTGGAAGTCCGAGAGCATCTCCAGCAGGAACGCCTCGAACTCGTCGTCGGCGCGGTCGATCTCGTCGATGAGCAGCACGGCGTCCGACCCGGCCCGCAGCGCGTGCAACAGCGGCCGCTCCAGCAGGAACTCCGGCCCGTAGAGGGCGGTGACCGAGCTGCTCGCGTCGCCGAGTGCGCGGATGGCCAGCAACTGGCGGGCGTGGTCCCACTCGTAGAGGGCCTGGTGGGTGTCGATGCCCTCGTAGCACTGCAGCCGGACGAGCCGCCTGCCCAGCACCGCGGCGAGCACCCTCGCGATCTCGGTCTTGCCGACGCCCGGCTCGCCTTCCAAGAGCAACGGGCGGTCGAGCGCGAGCGCGACGTGAACGGCCGTGGCCAGCCCCCGGTCGGCGACATAGGCGCCCTCGCGCAACAGCCGGATGAGCTCGGCGACCCCCGGGCTCAGGACCGCGGTCCTGTCTCCTGTGCGGCGCCATCCCGGTTGGCGACGAGCTCGGCGACCGTCGTGGCGCCCCGCTTGCCCTCCCGCTCCAGCAGCTCCCGCCACGCCGTGCGCTGGTCGTCGTCGACCGGCCCTCCGACGTTCTGCAGCCTGCGGCAGACCTTCCCGGTGCCCGACCCGATCTCGGCGCGCACGTCGGCGCCATGATCGCGCGCGCTCCAGATGGCGCGCAGGACCGCGACCCCTTCCGGCTCGTCTTCCATGCGCCCATCGTTCCCCCCGCCGCGCCGCCCGGCAATCGCCGAATAAGCCTTCCCTTAGGCCGTTCGCGCGAGAGAATGCTCCAGGTGACGTTGACCCAGCTGAGCGCGTTCGTCCTCGTGGCCCGGCTCGGCACCGTCAAGGCCGCGGCGTCGGCACTCGGCGTGAGCGAGCCCGCGGTCTCGCAGGCCATTGCGGCGCTCCGCCGCTATCTCGACGACCCGCTGCTCACCCGCAGCGCCAAAGGTATGGAGCTGACCGCGGGCGGGGCGCGGCTACTGACGATCGCCGCGCAGATGGTGTCACTGGGCGCCGAGGCCGAGTCGGCGGTCCGCTCGGCGCGCGGGGCGGCGGACCGGCTGCGGCTGGTGGCGCCCAGCCCGCTCGTCGAGTTCGTGGCGGGCCCACTCGCCGACGCGTTCACCGCGCGGTCCGGCGGATCGATCGAGGTGTCGGCGGGCGTGTCGGCGACGGCGGAGATGAGCGCGCTCGTCGCACAACGACTCGCCGATGTCGCGTTGGGTCCCGACCTGTCGGGCGGCCCGGGGCTGGTCAGCGAGCCGATCTTCCGGGCCCGCCTGGCCGTGCTCGCCGCCGCCGATACCCGCCCGGCGGGGCCGCCCGGCCACTGGGCGTGGCTGGTCGACCCTTCCGCCACCGACCCGGGCAGCGACGTCAGCCGTCTGCTGCGCGCCCTCGCCGTACCGGAAGCCCGGCTCTCGGTGTTTCCCAACCAGACCGCGGCGTGGGAGGCGGCTGCCCGCGGCGCGGGGGTGGCGCCCGCCATCGCCCACCTCGCGGTGCACCAGCTGCGCCGCCGCGAACTTCAGGTCGTCGACGTGCCGGGCACGCCGCTCGATCTGTGCTGGCACGTGACGACGCTGGCCGCCGACCGCCGTTCGGCCGCCGCGGGCTCCCTGCGCCATTTCCTGGGCACACCAGAGGCAATGAAGCTGCTCAGAGCGCCGGGCGCGGGCGTTCCGCCCTCACGATTCCGGCCGCCGGTATATGTGACCATTTGGAGCTAGCGGAGTAACCGATTACTCCATTTGGCAGCAGCTCTCACATCGTTGGGTAGCCGCCTGTTCACCCCTTGTCATATCGCGGTACCCTGCCGATCCCCGACCATTTCGCCGACCTCCGGCCCGATCAACGCTTGATGCGCAGGGAAATGGTGCACGACACGATGTGGAGAAAACTCCTCGACGCCCTTCCGCATGGCTACAACATGGCCGAGGAGGACTGGCAGCGCCGTCACCGTCTGATGCTCTGGGTGTTGGGGGCGCACGTCCCGGCGCTGGTGGCGTTGGGGCTGGCGCTCGGCTACGCGCCGCGCACGGCGGTGTTCGTCGCGATCGCACCGCTCGCCGCGGTGACGCTGGGGTACCTGCTGCGCCACCACCGGCGTACGTCGTCCGTGGCTGTTACCGCCGGGTTGGTCTACTGCTCGGCGGCGCTCGTGGGGCTCACGCACGGCACCATCGAGGCGCACTTCCACTTCTTCGTCATCATCGGGTTCATCGCGATCTACCAGGACTGGGCGCCGTTCCTCTTCAACATCGGCCTCACCGTGATCAGTCACGGGATCGGCTCGGCGTGGCAGCCGAGCCTGATCTTCAACCACGCGGCGGGGCAGGCGAACCCCTGGCTGTGGTCGCTGATCCACGGCGTCGCGGTGCTGTTCGCCTGGGCGGGAATGATCGTTTTCTGGCGGGTCACCGAAGACTCCCAGCGGGAGAAGGACACGCTGGCCCGCAGGCTCGCCGACTCCGAGATCAACCGGCGACAGTTCACCTCCGACCTGCTCACCAACCTCGCCCGCCGTAACCAGAGCCTCCTCCACCGGCAGCTGGAGATCATCAACCAGCTGGAGGAGTCCGAGCGGGATCCCGACGCGCTCGCCGACCTGTTCGCGCTTGACCACATCGCCACCCGGGTGCGGCGCAACGCCGAGAACCTGCTCGTGCTCTCCGGCGAGCAGCCCCCGCGCACGTGGAGTGAGCCCGTGCCCCTGCGCGACGTGCTGCGGGCGGCCATCGCCGAGACCGAGAACCTCGATCGGGTGGTGTTCGTGGTCGACGAGCAGAGCGCCGTCGTCGGGCACACCGTCACCGACCTCACCCACCTGCTCGCCGAGCTCACCGAGAACGCCGTGCGCTTCTCGCCGCCGGACGCCACCGTCACGGTGCGCTCCCGGCCCGACCGGGGCCGCCCCGGCGGACGGCTGATCACCATCGAGGACTGGGGCGTCGGGATGCCCGCCAAGCAGCTCGAGGAGGCCAACACGCTGCTCGCGACGCCGCCGGACATCGACCTCTCGGTGTCGCAGCGCCTGGGGTTCCATGTGGTCGCCCGGCTCGCGGCGCGGCACGGCATCAAGGTGGCGCTGAGTGTCACGCCGGGATCGGGCACCACCGCGCTGGTCTCCTTGCCGCCGTCGCTGTTCGCGCCGCTGCACCCCTCGGCGGCGATGGCGACGGCCGGATTCGCGACGGCCGGTGTAGCGGCGGCGCCCGCCTCGTCATCCCAGCAGAGCGCCGACCAGCGCATGACCCGGCAAGCGGCGGCGCGCGCCGAGCACCGGACGGCACCCGAGACGCCGCGCCGCGCCGCGGATCCCCCGGACTGGAGCGGCTGGTGGGATCCGGCGATCGCGTCGGCGATGCCCGCGTTCAACCCCACCGTTGCCTGCGGCGCATACCCGGCTGTGGGCGGCCCCGGCAGCCCGCCGAGCAACGGCCACCCGGCGCCCCCGCACGGCTTCGGCCCCAACGGCCGTGCCGCGGCCGACAGCGGCTTCGGCCCGGCCGCAAACGGGCAGGTCCCGCCCATCAGCGGCGTCAGCGCGAACGGCAACGGGCACAGTCCCGCCGCCAATGGCCTCGACCCGGCCGTCACCAACGGGTTCGACCCGGCCGGCAACGGGTTCGACCCGGGCGACAACGGCGCAGGCTCGCACCCTGACGCGGGCGGCCCTGGGACGGCCACTCCGCGGCGCGACCCCGCCGGCGTCACGAACGCATCGGGCAGTGATGCCCGCGACGACGCCATCACCCACGAGGGCACCATCCGCCACGACCCGATGGGCGGCGACGACGGCGGCCGCGACACTATCGCAGGCGACTGGATCGGCGGCGACACGATTGGCCGCGACACTATCGGCAGCGACACGACGGTCATCGGCCCCGGGCTCAGCACGCCGACCTACCGCGCCTCCACCACCTCGGCCCCGGAGGGCGAGCCACACCCGGGGCGCCTGCGGCCCTCGCCGACCCCGCGCCCCATCGTCGTCGACGCTCCGCCGATCCCGGCCGCGTCCGTCCCGAACCCGCGCAGGCCCGGGCCGATCGACCCGGTCAGCGGGCTGCGTCGCCGCATCCCCCAGTCACATCTGTCCGCCGAGCTGCGCACGCCCGAGCCGGACACCGCCGAACCCACCGCCGACCGCCGGTCGACTGCGGACGCCGCCGCCGCGCTGTCCCGCTACCAGGCGAGCCGTGCGGCGGCGCAGGCCCAAGTCGGCGGCGACGCACCCGGCGACACCGCAGGCGACCACGCCAACACCACCGACGACCTCGCGAACGGAGACCGGGCATGAGCGTCCCCCGCGTCGACTGGCTGCTCGCCGATTTCGCCCGCGAGACGCCGGGCGTCACCCGCGCCCTCGTCGTGTCGGCCGACGGCCTACGCCTCGCGATCTCTCCCGGCATCACCGAAGCGCTGGGCGACCAGCTCTCCGCCGCCGCGTCCGGGCTGGTCAGCCTGGCCAAGGGCGCCGCGCGGCTGCTGAGCGCAGGCCCCGTCACGCAGACCATCCTGGAGCTGGCGGGCGGCTACCTCTTCGTCACCGCCATCGACCAGGGCGCAACGCTCGCCGTCCACACCGACCGCAACTGCGACATCGGCTTGATCGGCTACGAGATGACGATGCTCGCCAACCGTGTCGGCCACGCCCTGACCCCGGGCGTGCGCTCGGGCACAGGACGGTGAACGGGGCCCGGCGGCCCTGGCCGGACGACGCCAGCACGCGCGACGGACGCGTCGTCCCCGTCTACGCCGTCACCGGCGGGCGCACCCGTTCGACCGAGCGCGACCTTGCGATCGAAGCGATCGTCACCACCACCGGCCGGGGCACCCACGACCTGGAGCCGGAGTACCGCACGATCATCACGATGGCCGTCCGCCCGGTCACGCTGGTCGAGATCGGCGCGGCGCTCGGCATGCCCGTCGGCGTCGCCAGGGTGCTGGTCGGCGACCTCGCCGCCTCCGGCCACCTCACCGTCCACGGCCCACCACCGTCCACATCAGACGGCAAGCCTACCCCCGAGATCCTCACCCGCCTGCTGGAGGGCCTCCGTGCACGCTGAACCGGGACCCGTCCCGCTCAAGATCCTCATCGCGGGCGGATTCGGCGTGGGCAAGACGACCCTGGTCACCGCCCTGTCCGAGATCCCACCGCTGCTCACCGACGAGGCCATGACCAACGCGTCGATCGGCGTCGACGACAACGCCGTGGTCCCCGACAAGCGCACCACCACGGTCGCGATGGACTTCGGCCGCATCACCGTCGACGAGTCGCTGATCCTCTACCTCTTCGGCACACCGGGCCAGGACCGCTTCTGGTTCATGTGGGACGAGCTGGCCCGGGGCTGCGTCGGCGCCGTCGTACTCGTCGACCTGCGCCGTGTCGACGAGTGCTTCCCGGCCATCGACTACTTCGAGAACCGGCGGGTGCCGTTCGTCGTCGGCGTGAACGGCTTCCCCGACACCGAGCGCTTCGCCATCCCCGCCGTGCGCGACGCGCTCGCCCTGAACGCGAACACACCGGTCGTCCGGATGGACGCTCGGTCGTCGGGCACCGGCTTGAAGACCCTCATCACCCTGGTCGAGCACGCGCTCGAGCGGGCGAGCACCGCCGCTGCGCGATGACACCCGCCGCGCCCTCTGGCAGAGTCGGCGCATGCGTGATCTCCGGCTCGACGGCGACGCCGTCGGCGCATGGCTGCACCTGCCCGGCTCGGCGTCGGCGGAGCTGATCGGCTCCGTGGGGTTCGACTTCGTCTGCATCGACCTCCAGCACGGCGTCATCGACGACGACGCGGTGTTGCCGATGCTGCAGGCGATCGCCGCGACCGGCACCCCCAACCTGGTCCGGGTGCAGCTCAACGCGCCGGAGCCGATCTGCCGCGCGCTCGACCGCGGCGCCGACGGCGTGATCGTTCCGCTCGTGAACTCCGCCGACGAGGCCGCGGCAGCCGTCACCGCCTGCCACCATCCGCCGCGCGGCACCCGCAGCTATGGGCCCGTCCGCGCGCCCTGGCACCCGCGGCGCGCCGACCCGGTGTGCGTCGTGATGGTCGAGACACCGGACGCCATCGCCGCGCTGCCGGACATCCTCAAGATCGACGGCGTGGACGGCGTGCTCATCGGCCCATCCGACCTCGCCCTGAGCTCGGGCATGCCGGTAGCCGCCCAACACGGCGACGCCGCCTACGACGCGCTCGTGCGCTCCATCGTCGAGCCGTGCCGCGCGGCGGACACCCCGGTCGGGATCTTCACGGCGTCGCCCGACCACGCCCACCGCTTCCGCGCGCTCGGTGTCACGTTCGTAGCGGGCCCGTCGGATGCCGTTCTGCTGCACGCCGCCGCGGCCGAGCATCTGGCGCTGTGTCGTCCTCATTCGGGTCGGCCCAGCCCATCCAGCAGCGGGGCCTGAAGGCGCGCCCACGGGGAGACGTCGCTCGCCGGGTCGGCCGCAGCCGCCAGGAACCGCTCCCAGGACCACCACTCGCACGACTCCACCTCGTCAGGCCGGGGGCGCGGGGTGCCGACGAGCCTTCCGACGAACACCGGACACAGCTCGTGCTCCTCGATCCCGTTCGCCGAGGCCCGGTAGGCGAAGTCGGGAAGCAACAACTCAAGGTCGGCCACTTCGACGTCCAGCTCATGTCGGAGCCTGCGGCGCACGGCGTCGGCCATCGGCTCGCCCGGCGCCGGATGCCCGCAGCAGGTGTTGGTGCGCACGCCCGGGAACGCGACCTTGTGCCGCGCGCGCCGTGTGACCAGCAGTCGGCCTGCCGCGTCGAAGCCGTAGCAGGAGAATGCGAGGTGCCGTGGGGTGCGGGCCCCGTGCACGGCGGACTTCTCCGCCGTGCCCACAGGATTGCCGTCGTCGTCCACCAGCACCACCAGCTCCACGTCTGAACCGTACTTACGTGATCCGAACCTCGCTCGGATAGGCGGCTCACCGCGGCTCGGCATCGTCGTCCCCGACCGGCTCCCCGACGCCGGAGAACCAGGAGAAGACGATGCTCGGACGATGGGCCGCATGCCTCGCCGTGACCGCGGCGACGGCAGTTGCGTTGGCGCTGGGCGGCGGTACGGCGCTCGCCGACACCCCGCCCGCCGACCACGCGAACTCGGCGATCTGCACACAGCGCATCCCGGCGGTCCTCGCCCGGATCGACAAGCTCACCAACCGCATCAACGGCGACGCCTCCGTCAAGGGCTCCACCGCCTGGCTCCGGGCGAAGGCCGATCAGGCCAGGGCGGCCGGATATCCGGCGCTGGCCGATCTCCTCACGGCACGAGCGGGCGACCGGCCCGGCCGCCTCGACGAACTGGCGAAGCTTCGGACCGACGTCCAGCACGTCCAGTCGACGGACTGCGCGGGATGAGCCGCGGCGTGCGCCTCCTGGTGCTGGTCACCGCGGCGGCGACGCTCGCGCTCGGCGGCTGCCGCAGCGCGGTGGCCGCCGCACCCACCGGCTCTCCCGCAGGCACGGTCTCGTCGGCCGACCCGCTCGGCGGCGTCGAGACCCGCGTCGACCAGATCGAGAAGCAGATCGATGGGGACGGCGCGGGCTAGCGCGGTGGCCGCACCGGGATCCCGCACCGATGGCACGATCAGCGCCGGAGGTGAGACGGGTGCCGGATGAGGGCAAGGGACGGGGGCTCGTGCTGGTCGTCGAGGACGACCGGGCGATCGCCGACCTCGTCGGCCTGTACCTGCGCCGCGACGGATTCGGCGTCCAGGTCGAGAGCGACGGCGCCGCGGGCCTCGCAGCCGTGCGGCGGCTGCGGCCCTCCGCCGTCGTGCTCGACGTCGGCCTCCCCGGGATGGACGGCGTCGAGGTCTGCCGGCGGCTGCGCGCCGAGGACGACTGGACGCCGGTGCTGTTCGTCACCGCCCGCGACGACGAGATCGATCGCGTGCTTGGCCTGGAAATGGGCGCCGACGACTACGTGACGAAGCCGTTCAGCCCGCGCGAGCTCGTGGCGCGGGTACGGACGGTGCTGCGCCGGTCCGAGCGCGCCGCCGAGCGGGAAGAGGTGTTGGCCGTGGGTGAGGTGCGGATCGAAGTCGACCGCAGGCGGGCCCACGCCGCGGGCCGCGAGATCGCGCTCACCTCGACCGAGTTCGACCTCCTCACCCACCTGATGCGCGCGCCCGGTCGGGTGTTCACCCGGGAGCAGCTGCTCTCGGCGGTGTGGGGCTACACGGCGTCGGCGGGTACGCGCACCGTCGACGTCCACGTGGCCCAGCTGCGCGCCAAGC
Source organism: uncultured Actinomycetota bacterium (assembly GCA_963739465.1). GTDB lineage: Bacteria > Actinomycetota > Actinomycetes > Mycobacteriales > Pseudonocardiaceae > Pseudonocardia. Next base: position 310,997 of record CAVUAS010000032.1, on the reverse strand, counting down.
TCGGGCCCGCCAGCCCGATCCGCACGGTGCGTGGCGTCGGGTACGCAGCGGACCGGCCCTGATGCGCCGGTCGCTGGCCTGGCGGGTGGCGGCGAGCTGTCTCGCCGTCGCGCTGGTCGCGGTGGCGGTGGCGGCCGTCGTCGCGCTGCGGCTGGTCTCCGAGACCGCCCGCCAGACGACCCAGGCCGTGCTCGCCCAGGAGGCTGACATCGTCGCGGCCCAGCTGGCCGACCCGGCGCTGGTCGGCAACCCGGGCCCGGTCCGGCAGGCGGCGGCCTCGCGCAAGCTGGTCCAGACGCTGCAGGCGCAGGGCGTCGACATCGTGCTGCTGCCGCGGGCGCGCGCGGGAACCGGCCCGGCCGCCACCGCGGTCGAGGAGGCAGGCGCCGACCGGGCCCTGGCGGGAACCCCGGTGTCGGCGAGCGTCGTCGTGGCGGACCGCACGTACGTCGTCGAGGCCCGACCGGCGCTGAACGGCGCGTTCGCGCTGGTCCGCCGGTCGGACACCGGTCCGCTCGGCAACGGCCTCATCCGCCGCAACCTCGGCTTCGCGCTGCTCGCGGGCGCGGGGGTGGCCCTCGTCGTCGGGCTGGTGGTGGGCACGCTGCTGGCCCGCCCGTTGCGCCGCACCGCCACCGCTGCGCATCTACTGCGCACCGGACGGCGCGACGTGCGGGTGCCGGTGCAGGGGCCCGCCGAGGTGGCGGAGGTCGCGGGCGCGGTGAACGAGCTCGCCGACGCACTGGCCCGCAGCGAAGCGCGGCAGCGCGAGTTCCTGCTGTCGGTGTCGCACGAGCTGCGGACCCCCCTGACCGCGGTGCGGGGGTTCGCCGAGTCGCTGGCGGACGGCGTCGTCACGGGCGCGGACGTCGCCCCGACCGGCGCGACGATCGTGGCCGAGGCGACCCGGCTCGACCGCCTCGTCGGCGACCTCATGGAGCTGGCCCGGCTGGAGTCCGACGACTTCCGCCTCGACCTCATGCGCGTCGACCTCGGCGCGCTCGCCCGCGAGGCGGCCACGGTGTGGGACGCCCGCTGCCGGGCCGAGGGCGTGGTGTTCGGCCTGCACGCACCGGACCCGCCGGTGTGGGTCACCGCCGATCCCCGACGGCTGCGGCAGGTCATCGACGGCCTCGCCGAGAACGCCCTGCGCGTCACGGCGGCGGGCGCGCCGCTCGCGTTCGCCGTAATCCCCGGCGGGGTGCTACAGGTGCGCGACGGCGGCCCCGGCCTCGCGCCGGAGGACTACGCGGTGGTGTTCGACCGCGGCGCGCTGCATGAGCGCTACCGCGGCCACCGCCCCGTCGGCGCGGGCGGGGTCGGCCTGGCTCTGGTGCACGGCCTCGTCACCCGCATGGGCGGCACCATCTCCGCCGATCGCGCCCCCGAGGGCGGAGCGTGCTTCACCGTGAACCTGGCGGCCGACCCCCACGCCGCCACCCTCGCCCTGCCTACTGCACCCGCCCGACCCGCCCACCACCCGCCGTGATCGCCGTTTGCGCGACACAACGTGCGCTGGCACGGCAACATCGCCTGCCCGTGCGAGTTCGCCCAGGCACCCACCGACAACAAGTGCGAGGGCGTGCTCGCCTACCGCATCAACGAGGGCACCTTCGGCGACACCGACATGGCGGGCCTCAACGTCGTGGCGATCATCCGCTTCGCGGGCGACCTGTGGGCGGCACATCCCGTTCAGCTGGTCCGGCCCCGACGCGTGAGGACGGCGGCACCGGCGGGTTGGTGGCGCCAGGTCACGGCGACGCCGATGTCCCGCGCTCGCGCGGCCGCATCCTGCTCGTGCTGGTCGGGCTCACCCTGACCGCCTGGGTGTGGGTCGCGTGGCTCGGCGTGCACGAGCCGCACAGCCCCGGGCCGACATCGGCGCCGACGATGGGACTCGGCGCCCCGCTGTTCCTCGCGGTGTGGATCGCGATGATGGTCGCCACGATGTTCCCGGCCATGGCGCCGATGGTGCTGATGTTCGCCGGGATCGGGGCCAACAAGCGTCGATGACCCACCACTGAGTCACGGGCGGCTCTCGGGGCGGGTCAGGGGCGGGTCAAATCGAGGCTGAACTCCGGGTGCGTCACCCGCACGCTGCGAGTACGGCTGAGCAACGGCGGGACGGCCGAGCTCCCGGCTCACGACGGCGGCGTGGCTGGTGCGCCCGCCGTGCTCGGTGCACACGGCCTTCGCCGCGATCATCCCGTGCACGTCCTCCGGGCTCGTCGAATGCCGCACGAGGACGAGTCCCGTGCTCGCGGACGAACGCCGCCTCGTCCGGGTCGGTGACGGTCGTGTCGTTGAGACCGCGCCGTACTTACGTGCTGACCCTCGACGAACGGCCGTGACTGGCTGGTGAGCTCGACGCGAGCTCGACCCCCGACGGTTGTCCTCGACGGTGAGGCGCACCCGCCGCATCGGCTCGCGTCCCGGCCGGAACCGATGCCCGGGCAGGCGGGCTCCCCGCGGGCCAGAACGGTGGCGGACGCCCGCCCCGACCTCGGGGTCGAGGACGGGCCGCAGCACGGTTTCGACGTGCTCGGCGCGGATGCGGGCCAGCGCCTCGGCCGGCGTGAGCATCCCCTCGTCGACGAGGTCGGCCGCGATCCGGATCGCCGCGCGGGCCGAGCGTTTGGCGACCCGGGTCTGCAGCAGGTACAGCCTGCCGCGCTCGACGGTGAACTCGATGGCGCTCCTCCACGTCGCGGGCGTGCCGCTCCAGGGCCCGGCCCGCGTCGAGCAGCGCGGCGTGCACTCGGGAAGGTGCTCCGCGAGCGCGGCCAGGTCCAGCGGGTCGACCTCGCCGGACACCACGTCCTCGCCCTGGCCGCGGGGCAGGAACTCGCCCATGGGCTCCGGGTGCCCGCTCTGCGGGTCGCGGGTGAACAGCACGCCGGTGCCGGAGAGGTCGTCGAGGTTGCCGTAGACCATCGCCTGCACGGTCACCGCGGTGCCGCCGTCGTGAGACAGTCCCCGATAGTTCCGGTACGCGACCGCGCGCGGCGAGCCCCATGACGCGAACACGGTGCAGATCGCGGCCCGCAGCTGCTCGTGCGGGTCGGCCGGGGCCTCGTGGCCGACCAGGCGCGCGTAGGACTCGCGGAACCGGCGGTGGGTGTCGCGGGCGAACGCCGCGTCGCCGCTCGCCGCCGCGAGCGCCGCCTCGACGCCGTCGGTGATGCCCAGGTTGAGGATCGTGTCCATCATCCCCGGCATGCTCTGCGCGGCGCCGGAGCGCACCGAGACCAGCAGCGGGTCGCGGTGGTCGCCGAACCGGCGTCCGGTGGCTTCCTCGAGGTGGGCGAGCGCGGCGAGCACATCGGCCCACCGTCATCGGGGAGCTCGCCCGCGCACCGCTTGCCGACGCCTCGGCTTCGGCGGCGCCCAGCACGGCGGCCCACCTCCTCCGCCGGAGCCGCCTTCTTCAGCACCAGGCCGTGCAGTGCGGTGAACTCGTCAATACTCATGTCGCGTCCCTGATCTCATCGCGCAGCGTGCGGCGCAGCAGCTTGCCCGCGCCGCTCTTGGGCAGGTCCTCGGCACGGATGTGGAAGGCCCGCGGCCGCTTGAACCCGGCGACGCGGTCGCGCATGAATGCCGCCAAGTCATCTGCGCTGACGGGTGTGCGCACGCTGACGACCGCGTGCACGATCTCGCCCCAGCGCGTGTCCGGCACCGAGACGACCGCTGCCTCCTTGACCGCCGGGTGGGAGACGAGCACGTCCTCGACCTCGCGCGGATAGACGTTGAACCCCGCCGCTGATGAACGGTGGCCGGACCAGGAGGTCACCGCGGCCAAGCTGTGGACGCTCGTGGCGGGCGTGGCCGGTGTCGACCCGGGCTGAGCTCGGGTCGTGGCGGCAGGACGACGCCGTGGCGATGCAGGAGCGGCTGCGGCGCTGGGCGGCCGACGTGCTCGGGCCCGGTGCGCGGGTGCACGGCCTCGAACGCATGCCGGGCCACTCGGGCATCACGTGGGCGTTCGCCGTGGACGTCCGCGACGACACCGAACGGCTGGTGCTGCGCATGCCGCCATTGGGGGCGCGGCGCAGCGCGGCCACCGACGTGCACCGCCAGGCCCCGCTGCTGTCCGCGCTCGCCGAGCACGGCGTGCCCGCGCCCCGGCCGCGCTGGAGCGGCGGGCACGGCCCGTGGTTCAACACCCCCTACCTCATCGTGGACCGGGTGCCGGGCGCCCCGCCGGGAGACGTCTTCGCCCCGGGCGGCGCCCCCGCCCCCGCCCGTGCCGTGTTCGCCGAGGCGATGCGGGTGCTGGCCGACATCCACCGCACCCCACCGCCGTCGGGATGGGGGCAGGCTCCTGCGCTTCCGGCCGTCGTCGACCACTGGCGGAAGCTGCTGGACGAGGCCCCCGAGCCGTCCTGGATCCCGGCGGGCGCCGCCCTGCACACCCGGCTGCGCGCCGCGGTGCCGGAGGTCGGCCCGCCCGGCCTGGTGCACGCCGACTTCTACGCCAACAACTGGATGGTCGCCGACGGCAGGCTGGTCGCCGTGCTCGACTGGGAGGGCGCACACCGCGGCGACGGGCGAGTCGACATCGGCTGGATCGCGATGATCTACGACCGCGCGAGCTGGCATCCTGCGCAGCGGCCCGACATCGCGGCCGCGCCCGATCCGGAGGAACTGGTGGCGGGCTACGGCGCGCCGCCGGCCGACGTGGCCTGGTTTCGTGCGCTGGCCGGGCTGCGGCTGGCCGCGCTGACGGCCCACTATCTGAACATGCACCGCAGCGGACAACGGCCCGACGTGACGTGGGAGAGCTTCGGCCGCTCGGTGCCCTACATGCTGGAACGGGCCGTCGAGCTGCTCGGCTGAATCAGGCGGCGCCGCGCAGACGCTGCAGGGCCTCGTGCTGGACGCGGCGCACCGCATCAGGCGTGGCACTCAGTGCCGCGGCCACCTGTTCCACCGAAAGTCCCACCACCACCCGCAGCACCAGCACCTCGCGGTGGGCGGCCGGGAGCTGGGCGAGCTGCCCGGGCACGGCCGCACGGTCGGCGTCCGCCGTCTCCATCGCCGCGTCCACCGCCGCGGCCGCCGTGCGGTACACGAACGCCGTGAGCGCGGCTGCGTCGGCCGTGTCGAGCCGGGCCGACGCGAGGCTGCGGCACACGGCGCGGGCCACGTCGCCTGCGTGGTCGCCGCAGCCCAGCCGGGCACGGCAGTAGCGGACCACCGCGGGCCGGGCGGCAGCCACCAGGCGGTACCCCGCCCGCCGGTCACCGGAGTTCACGCCGGCGTCAACGGCCGTTGCCGCGGTGACCTGCACAGGCACCAGAGCGTCGACGGTGAGGCTCATGACCGGCCGCCGATCCGGGCCCGGACCGCTGCATCGGGTCGCGCCATGAGCTTCGTGCCTCCCTCTCGGTGACCGGCAACAGACGCCGGTCACCTCTAACGACGTCTCAGCGCCGCGGAGGTTGCGTGAGCCGTCCGGTCGCCACGTAGCCCGCGCCCAGCGCCAGCTCCCGCACGGCCAGATCGGGGACGCGTTCGGCGAGGTGCGACCACGGCCGCTCGAAGCCCGCGAAATCCCGCACATAGGGCGCGTGCAGGGTGAGCACGCTCGCGTTGAGGCCGATCGCCCAGGCCGGGCCCCACTTGCCGCCGCCCGCCGTGACGGCCGCGCCCGGGCGAAGGTGCCCGAGAACGTTGTCGATGGCGTGGCGGGACTGCAGGACGTCGTGCACCGCGCAGAACAGCGCGTGGTCGGCCATGGGCAGCTCCGCCGTCTCCAGCGGCGCACAAGTGAGTACGACGTTCGACCAGCCCGCGGCGGCCACGCGCTCGGCGGCGAGCTCGAGCATGTCGGGGGCCGCGTCCACGCCGACGATCACGCCGTCCGGGCCGATGCGCTCATGCAGCGCCGCGAAGCACAGGCCGGTGCCGCACCCGGCGTCGATCACGGTGTCGCCCGGACGCAGCGGCAGCGCATCGACGACCATCTCGCGGTAGCGCCCGAAAACGGACGTACGGCGGTCGTAATCAGCGGCGTCACGGGCATAGGCAGCAGGGAATCGGGACATGGGCCTCCCTCGAGGGATAAGCAGGGTGTTTGGCCACGACGATGTGGCGGAACCGACCATCCTGGTCGGACCCGCTGCGGCGGCACACCGCCGTTCGGTGCGGCCTCAGGCCGCCGTGGTCGACGGTGGTGCCACCGGCAGGGTGACGGCGGCACACGCCTGGCGCAGCCCGTGGGCGAACCCGTCGGGGTCGGCGAGGAAGACGCCATGGTCACCGTCGATCTCCACGACGGTGGCGCCGGGCACGGCGGCGGCCAGCTTGCGCTGGCGCTGGTGCGCGACGATGCGGTCGTGGCGGGTGACGAGCACGGCGGTGGGCACGTCGACCGCGCCGATCCACCGGTGTGAGCTGAAGCCGCACGCGGCGCGCATGGCGTCGAGCGCGACGGCCAGCGGCACGCGGCGCATGTGGGCGAGCGCCGCGCGGCGCTGCGCGGGGGCGAGGCTGGCGTCGAGCACGGGCCCCGCGATGCTGTCCGTGCCCACCGGCGCGAACGGGGCGATCCAGGACGCGGTGACCACAGCCCACGGCATCGCCATGGCGAGCAGCCGCTCCCAGGGCGAGCCCGTGACGTTGCGGGCGGTGGAACACAGCACGAGGCCCGCCACGAGATCGCGGTGCCTGCGCCACACCAGTTGGGCGACCATTCCGCCGATCGAGAAACCGACCGGGATGACCGGGCCGGTGCCGAGGGTGAGCACTACGGCGGCGACGTCGTCGGCGCAATCCTCCAGCTGGAACGAGCCCGCGACCGGCAGGCCCCGGCCATGGCCGCGCAGGTCGAGCGCGAGCACCCGGTACCGCGCCGCCAACGTGGGCGCGACGAGCGACCAGTTGATCTCGGCGTTCATCGCGACACCGTGGAGGAGGACGAGCACAGGGGCACCCGGCGGGCCGGGCCATTCGCGGACGACGACGCGTCCGCGGCCGGAAAGGGTGACCTCCTGATCGTGCCAAGGCTTTTGCACAAGCCACCTCTTCGCGTCGCTGTGTGTCCGAATGATGAAGGACCGTTAACACAACGGCAACCTCCACCCGCTCGTGCTGCGCACATGGCGATCACCCGCCACACTGCGGTCCCCGCACCCGGAAGGAGCCCTGGATGACCGCGATCGTCGGTGCAGTCCTGCTCGCCATCGCCCTGCTGCTGCACCTCGCCAACCTGTCGCTCGGACCGCTCGACGTGACGTTCTTCGAGTTGGCGGGCCTCATCGCGCTCGCGCTGCACCTCGCGGGCGTCGGCACGCGCCGCCCGGCCCGGAGGATGTGACGTGCGCGCTCTCTCGATGCTCGTCGTTCTCTGGTTGGTGATCGGCGCCTTCGCGGCCTACCAGCGCAACTACTTCGCCAACGACCCGGTCAACTGCGCGCAGGTGGGCACGGTCATCGTGACGATCATCGCGGGCCCGCTCAACTACGCGGGCGTCAACCCGAAGATCAACTGCGCGGTACCGCAACCCTCGCAGTAGCGGGCCGAGCACAGGCGGTCGTCCTCGGGGTCGATCACGTGAAGCGCCGAGGCGGCCGCCGTGGGCGATGAGCGGTCGGCGGAAGGTCAGGCCACGCGGCGCGGCATCCGGCGCGCGATCACGGCGCGGGTGGCGAACGCACGGGCCTCCCAGCGCGCGCGGCGCTCGGCGGCGAGCGACCGGGAGGCGGATGCGCCCATGGCGTCGACGACCTGGACGACGAGCGCGAGCACCATGAGGAACCCGACACACACGACCACGAACGCGATCACGGTAGTCACCTTCTCGGCCAGTGGGGGAGGCTGACCTCCCCGCTTGCCGGAGATGTTCCCGTTGTGCGGCCCGCTCAACCCTCGTCAGGCCAAGTGCTCCACGAAGAAGTCCCGGGCGGGGGTGCTGGCGCCCTCGAACCCGTCGACGTAGGCGTCGAAGTGGCCGCCGGGCAGGATGACCAGCCGCTTGGGCTCGCGGGCCCGCTCGTACGCGTCGATCGCGAAATGGGCTGGCGTGAGGTGGTCCTCGCGCGCCACCACGAGAAGCAGCGGGGTGGGGCTGATCCGGCCGATGTAGCTGCCGGGCTCGTACTCGCCGAGCATCTCGACGGTCCGCAGCGTCACCTCGTTGCGCCACGACGGCGCCCGCGTCTTGCCGGTCTCGGTGAACCACGTCCACGAGTCCGGCGTGGGCAGCGCCGAGGGCGCCAGCGGGTCCTCGGCCACGACCGGGACCATCGCGGGCGGGTCGCCTTGGAAGCGGGCGGCGCGGTCGGCGTCGAACATCTCCCGGAACCCCGCGCGGAAATCGGCGCGGACGAGCTCGCCGACGTTCAACGATCCGCTGATCAACGGCACCTGCGCCACCACGGCCCGCACCCGCCGGTCGATCGCCCCGACCACGAGCACGTGCCCGCCCGAGTAGCTGCTCCCCCAGACCCCGATCCGCGTGGCGTCGACATCGTCGAGGGTCGTGGCGTACGTGATGGCGTGCCGGTAGTCGCGCACCTGCTGCCAGGGATCGATCTCCTGGCGCGGCTCGCCGTCGCTCGCGCCGAAGTTGCGGTTGTCGAACACGAGCGCGTTCAGGCCCGCCGCGGCGAACACCTCGGCGAAGGCGTCGAGATACATCTCCTTGACCGCCGAGAACCCGTGCGCCATCACCACGGTCGGCGCCCGGCCCGACACCCCTTCGCCCCGGTAAAGCCATCCCCGCAGGGTGACACCCTCGGCGTTGAACTCGACGTCGCGACGATCCATGACCGGCTCCCGACCGCTCGGCTGCGCTGCCCCGCCGACCGTAACGGCTCGGTGCCGCCCCGGGCGAGACTCAAATGCCGGCGTGGGAGTCCACCAGGACGGCCATTCGTCAACGGTGCCCGCGGCCTGGCCGGGCGGAGGCACCGACCTGCCCGGGCACCGAGAGCCCGCTCCAGGCGAGCGCGCGCGCCGCCGGTGCGGCGCGGACGAGGTCGACGCGGTCGATCTCGACGCCCGCGTCCGTCACGGCCCGAACGTTCATGATCGCTCGCCCGCCGGGTGGCGCAGGCGTGACGCGCACGGTGAGGAACGCGTAGGCGAGGTAGCGGGTCTGCGACCAGTCGACGGTCTCGGGCGCCTTGGCCCCGTCCGCGCCCGCGACGAAGCTCTGCACGACGGTGCCGCTGTCCGGCGTGGTGGCGCCGCGGAAACGGTCGGTCTCACCGGGCTGCCACGCGTACCGGGGTCGTCCGCCGGAGCCGCAGCAGATGTAGGTGGTGCCCTTCGCTGCGGGCTCGACGCTCGCGCCGTCGGGTGCCGCCGCCGTGGAGACGCCGCGGCGGATCGGGTTGGTGCGCTCGTACTGGTGGTTGTGGCCCTGCACCACGAGGTCGACCGAGAACCGGTCGAACAGCGGGGCGAGCGCGGCCCGCACCCCGCCGTCGGAGCCGTGGCTGCTGCTCGTCGCGAACGCGCAGTGGTGGAAGAACGCGACGATGAAGTCGATCTGCGGGTCGCCGTGCAGCTCGGCGAGCCGCTCCGCGACCCACGTCCGCTGCGCGCCGCCGCTGTAGCCCGCGTTCGTGGGGATCTCGGCGGAGAGGTCGTTGGCGTCGAGGCTGAGGATGCCGACGTTGCCGTAGACCACCGAGTACACCGACGGGCACGCGGACGGACCCGCGCGCGGGAGATCGAGCCGGGCGGCGTGGCCCGCGTAGCCGTGCGTGGCGCCGCCGGGCGCGGTGTTGTGGTCGTAGAGCGCTTCCATGTCGTGGTTGCCGGTGGCGAAGAGCCACGGCACGGTCGCCGCGCTCTTCTCGATCACGCCGAAGTACTGCGTCCAGACGGTGGGGTCGAAGTTGTCGAAGCCCCGGTCGGGGTTCTTGGCCCCGTTGTTCTTCACCGGGCGCCCGTTGCCGCTGGGGTCGGCGTAGCAGATGTCGCCCGCCAGCAGGTGGAACGCCGGGTGCTGCGCGGCGACCAGCGCCACGAGCGCGTCCGAGGGGGCCGCGGTGCGCCGGGTGTCGTTGGGCTTGTAGTAGTTGTCGCTGAAACCGGTCTGGCCGGTGGGCGTCGGGTCGGTGTTGACGCCTTGGTCCGCGAACGCCGTGAACGTGAACGGCTCGAGCGCGGCCCGCGGGGGCGTGGTCGTGAACACCGCGTCCGGCGTCGTGGTGCCGTCCGCGAGCCGGAGCCGGTAGTGGAACGTGGCGCCGGGCGTCAGGCCGTCGGCGAGCGCGTGGACGAAGAACTGGTCGGCGGCCCGGATGCTGCCGTCCTGCTGGGGCACCATGCTGACCAGCTCGCGGACCTCGGCCTCGAAGGTCTGGCCGTAGCTCGTGTCGGGGCCGACCTCAACCACGACGCGGCCGTCGGGCTTCCCGGTGAGCTCCGCGGCGACCGCCATCTGCCTGCTCGGATCGGCGCCGAACGACAGGTGCCGCCCGATCACGCCGACCGGTCTCCCCGCCGCCGTTGCGCAGCCCGCGAGGGCCCACGGAGCCGTGGTCGCCCCGAGCGCGGCGAGCACGCTCACGCTGCCCTTCAGCGCCGTCCGCCTGCTCACCCGGTGGCGGTCGAGGTGGCGCCGCAGCCACTCCTGCTGCTCACCGATCGTCATCGACGCCGCCAACCGTCGCGGTATCCCGACGTCCGGCGTCTCCCCGAGGGGGTTGGTCGTCACGCTTCGCATCATGGCGCGGCGGGCGCACCCGCGGGCGAACGGCCGGTGAAGTCGCGTCGTCACGCCGCGGGCGTCCGGGGGACGTCTTCGGCGGCCGCGGGGAGACTGCCCGCGAACAGGTCGACGAGCGGCGCCCAGCGCACGCGACGGCCCTCGGGGAACCGCTTCCGCGAGCGGGTGAGCCTGCGTGAGCCGTCGGCGTAGAAGCGCCGGGCCCACGGCGAGCGGGGCCGCGCCAGCCTGCAGGTGGCGACGAGCGCGACGATCGGCACGAACAGACCGAGGACGCCGAGCACGATGCGGCCCTTGAGAATCGCCGCGAGCACGAACAGGACGTTGAGCGCGATGGTGATCCCCAGCACGATCTCGCCGTCGCTGGAGTCCTGGTCGAACGGCGAGAGCCCGACCAGCAGGAGCAGCCCGACGAGCGCGGCCAGGAGGACGGCGTCGACCGAACGCCGCCCTTCCGGGCCCCAGTAGACGTCATCGAGCCGCAGCCAGAGCGCGAACTCGTCCAGCGTGAGCGCCGCGCCCGCGCCGAAGAGCACGGCGAGCACCTCCAGCCAGGGGTGGCCGGGGCGGTATGCCAGTTCGACGGTGCCCACGCCGAGCAGGAGAAAGATCCCCCAGACCTGGTGGTGGATGTGGACGCCGCCGACGGCCATGTCCCGGAAGGGGCCGCGGCCGCGGCGGATGAGGTTGGTAATGACCCGGGTGACGGCGAATGTCACCACGAACGAGGCCAACATCCAGAGGACGACGCCCGAGTCCGGGAGCACCGGCTCTATCCCCGGGCGGCGGCGCCGGCGGCCCGGCGTAGCCGCACCGCCCAGACCACGATGATCACCCCGAAGACGACGGCGTAGATCCCGACCAGCCAGAGCAGCGTGATGAGCGCAGCGCCGGGCGAGATCAGGAGCACGATCCCGAACAGCACGCTCACGATGCCCGCGGCGAGCATCCAACCCCAGCCTTCGCTGCCGCGCTTGCGCATCACGAACGACTCCACGACCTCCGCGATCCCGCCGACGATGCTCCAGAACGCGATCACGAAGAGGATGGCCAGCACGGTGACGCCCGGCCACGCGAAGGCGATGATCCCGGCGAGCACCGACACGACACCCTGCACGAGGTGCCACACCCAGTGCGGGTCTTCCGTGCGGTGCCGGATCCCGACCGCCAGCGCCGTCACCCCGTCGAGGATCGCGTAGGCCGCGAACACGAACACCAGCGCCAGGAGCGCGGTGCCCGGGGCGAACAGCGCGAACAGTCCGAACAGGATCGCCAGGATCCCCCGCAGCAGCACCAACCACCACAAGCCGCGCAACGCGGCACTCACATCCGCCATGGTGCCCAGTATCGTCCGGTTTCCTCGCGGTGATCACCGCGAATTGCAGCACCATTGGGTCTCGATGGATGCCGCCCGGCTTGCGACGCTCACCCACCGCGCCCGCTCGGCCACGTCAGGTGGGTGAAGCGCGTCAATTGCGTGCCGCGCGCAGCACCCCTCCTGTGTCACCGCACAGTCGAGTCATCCGATCGGGTGGATTTCAGGAAGCGAGCCCGGCCGGGTCATCGGTGGTGGCGAACCCGTTGTCCAGCTCGGTGAACCCGATCCCCGCCGCGGTGGCGGCCGGGGCGTTTGGCGAACTCATGGCCGCTGATCCAGATTTTGCACGGATGCGGGATTACGCACACACCTTGATGAACGCCGGCCCGAACACCTCATCGACCAGGTAGAAATGGTGGGCGGTGACCCGACGGTCGGCCTTGTGATAGCCGAACCGCGGCACCCCGCCACCGTCGGCGTCGGGGTGGTAGGTGGTCCCGGTGACCACCCGCTGGAACTCCTGGGCCACCCCGATCGCGGCCACCCCACAGCGGCCCCGCGCGGGCCAGCCGGTCCAGATGCGGGCGCATCACCTCCAGCTTGCGCTCGCCCTTGGCGAAGCGAACCACCTCGATGTCGTTGGCCGCGGCGAACTCGACGACGGCCCTGCGGAACCGCAGCCCGATCTTCTCCAGGATCGCCTGCGACGGGATCGGGAAGCCGGGGTGGTGGGTCAGGAAGTTGACCACCTGGCCGGACACCTGCAGGTTGTGCACCCAGCCGTTGAGGTAGATCCGGTCGAAACACCCCAGATCCAGACCGACGTGCCCGTCGAGGATCTCATTCACGGTCACGACACGGGTTGCCATGGCGCACCTCCGGCGGCGTCAGCTCAACCCGACCGCCAACCCGACACCACCTCGGCGGTCAGAGGGGAAGCCTCACTGGCAGCTCGGCGGCCGAGTATCGAGCCGGATGACCGGAGGGCGGACGAGCAGGCCTGTAAGCCGGATCCTGTTCCCCGGCGCCTCGCGGCGCGCGGTTCGGCGACCATCCATCTAGGCCCGCCGTCGCCGGCGGGCTCGAGCGACCTACCCGCAGGCTCGGACGGGCCGCCCTCGAACGCCTGCGCAGCTCCCTCGCGGAAGCCTCTTGGTCTTGCTCCGGGTGGGGTTTACCGAGCCGCCCCGGTCACCCGGGGCGCTGGTGGTCTCTTACACCACCGTTTCACCCTTACCCCCCGCTCGTCGCGGAAGGCGGTCTGTTCTCTGTGGCACTGTCCCGCGGGTCGCCCCGGGTTGCCGTTGACAACCACCCTGCCCTGCGGAGTCCGGACTTTCCTCGGCGGAACCCGGAGGTTCCGACGCGGCCGCCCGGCCTGCTCGTCCGCACGACCAGGCTATCGCGGCCGCCGGACCGACAGCTCGGCGCGGTGCGTCCTCAGGCCTTGCTCAACGCACCCAGCGCGGCGAAGAAGACGTTGTCGATGCGGGCCGGGTCGGTGACGACGAACGAGTGGCCGCCGGTGGCGCGCGCGATCTCCTCCAGCGGCGCCGGGTTGACGTCGGGGCCGATCGCCAGCCCGATGACCGTGACGGGGCGGGCCGGGTCGGACTCCGCGCTCAGACGGCGAAGCAGCTCCTCCCGGCTGATCCCGACGGGGTCGTCGTTGTTGCCGTCGGTGAGGACGACCACGACGTTGAGCCTCCCCGGCTCCCAGTTCCGGCGCGCCTGCTCGTACAGCCCCAGCACCGAGTCGTACAGGCCGGTGTGCCCGCCGGGTATGGCGCGGATCGCCTTGAGGGTCTCCAGCGCCGGGCCGGAAAGCAGCTGCGGCACGGGGGTGTCCGGGACGACCTGCCGGTAGTCGCGGTCGCCGTCCAGCCGGTTGGCGAACGTCCACAGCCCCAGGGTGGTGGTCGGCTCGAACAACCGCAGGCCGCGCGCCGCCGCGTCGATCGTGACGGCGAGCCGGGTCTTCCGCAGCGTCGGGACGATCGCGTTCATCGAGCCCGAGATGTCGATCAACACCTCGATGCGTCCGCTGCGGGTGGCCGTCGCCCACCGCTGGAGCGCGGCATCAGAGGTGGCGGACTCGGCCATCGGGCGGGGCGCGGCGAGGTCGCGGACCGTGCGCCCATCGGCCGACCGGTCGAGCGGCGCCTTCCCGTCCGCGGTGCGGAACCCGCCCGCCGAGAGCGCCGCCTGCCCGTCCGGGTCCTGCAGCGCGACGAGCAGCCGCCCGGCCGCGTCGCGCTCCGCGGGATTCGCGGTGGTGAGGACGGTGAACGGGTAGTCCATCCAGGTCGGCGCCTCGCTCGGGTACGCGGCGGTGAGCATGGCGTCGGGATGGTCGGCGTTGTGCCGCACCATCTCCTGCTCGGTGGTGGGGAACGCCGTGACCGGCGCGGCCGCGCCGGGCAGCCGGTCGAACAGGGTGTCGCCCGATGCCACGACGTGGCCTTGCAGCTTGCGCAGGAACGCCGCGAGGGTGGCGTCCCCGCCCGGTCCCGACCCGAGGTCGGCCTGGGCCTCCAACAGCGCGGCGAGCCCCACCGGGTCACGGGTGGGATCGGGTGCGCCGACGACGACCTTGTCGGTGCGCAGCAGCGCGTCGCAGGTCGGCCTGCCGGGGCCGAGCCTGCCGACGGCATCGGCGGCGAGCGCCATCACGACCGGCGAGGAGACGACCGACACACCCGAGGTGGGCACCGCGGTGGCGCCGCGCGCCCGGGCTTGGGTGAGCAGCAGGGTCGACTCGGGCATCCAGACGTGCGGGAGGTCGGCGACGCGGGCGCTGTCCGGGACCACGAGCGCCTCCTCCTCGTCCGTCGAGGCGCGCGGGACGATCGAGAACGCGCAGCCCTGTTCGTCGTCGAGCCGCCGGGCGACCTGGGCGACGAGCGTCGCGATCTCGGGTGCGGCGACGATCCGCACCGGGGCACACGCGGGGGACGGCACCAACGTCCGGATCCCGGCGATGGTGAGGCCCGCGAGCAGGCCGCCCGCAATCAGCGCGACGAGCAGCCGCTGGTGCCAGGGCACCGGGTGCCACGCCGCGTGCTGACCGGTCGGGGCGCCGTCCGGCCGACGAGGCCCCGCACCGGGGGTGCGTAGGACGATGCTCGACGCACGGGAGGTGCCGGAGCGAGCCACCGCCACCACCTCCGTCCGGAGCCGGAGCACGACACGGTACGCAGCCGCCGCGCGGACCCTTCCCCGGGTGACGGCGCTCTCAGCCGAACGGCCGGATCGTCTGGGCTGAACGCTCCGGCATTCGCTTCGGCCTGAGCCCTAGGTGGCGAAGCGGTGCGCCTCGACGATGATCTCCGCCAAGCGCGGCACCGCCGTCTCGACGAACCGCTTGCCGTGCTCGGCGGTAGCGCCGGTGGGATCGCCGATGTGCCCGTCCGGCCCAAAATCATCACTCGTCCAGCCGAACGAGACCTGCTTGCCGAAGCCGATGTGGCGGAACTCGCGCAAGGCCGTCGGCACGTTGGGCCGGGCCAGCTCCATCCGCACCAGGTCGGGCCGCAGGTGCAGCATCAGCGACGTCTCGCCGTGCCCGCCGTGCACGCCCATCCCGTACTCCGAGGGCGCCGAGGCGGTGCCGCCCTGGTCCACGGGCACGCCCGGGTGGGTGAAGAACGTACGCAGCCCGAACCGGCGCCGCAGCTCCCGGTTGGCCACCTGGCCCAACGCGGAGTTCCCGCCGTGCCCGTTGACGAACAGCACGCGCGTGATCCCGGACGCCGCGAGCGAACGACCGATGTCGACCAGCGTCGCCATCAGCGTCTCCCAGGACAGCCAAAGCGACCCGGGGAAGGCGTGGTGCTCGTCGGACTTGGTGTAGGCCAGGCCCGGGAGCAGCACCGACGGCGCATCGGACACGAGATCCACCGCGGCGGCGGCGATCTCGGTGGCGCACACGTAGTCGGTGGACAGCGGCAGGTGCGGGCCGTGCTGCTCGATCGAGCCCAGCGGGAGGACGGCGACGGTGTCGGCGGGCAGCGCCGCGACCTCGGGCCAGGTGAGGTCGGCGAACCTCATCGGGCCACCCCGATGTTCACGCGGGAGTCGATCGGCGGGCTGGTGGTGAGCTTGCCCGGGTTGAGCAGCCCCTTCGGGTCGGTCCGCCGGGCGGTCTCGATCGCCAGCGCGACGTTGCGGTCGACGTACCACTGGTGCGGCGAGTGCACGCCCATGCCGATCGCCTCCATCCGGCCGATCCCGGCGAGCATCTCCTCCTCCGACCGGTAGCGGGCCACGACCATCGCCCCCGGCCCACGGGCGAACAGCTCCAGGTGCAGGTGCACTGGGCCCTCATAGACCGCGCGGACGGCGTCGGGGTCGTCGAGGATCACCGCGCCCGCGGTCTCCATGTGGAACCAGGTCGTCTCGGGCTGGCCGCGCTGCAGGAAGTAGACCGGGTGGTTGTAGGACATGCCCGAGAGCCGGTCGGTCTCGACGTAGTCGTCGAGCGCGGCGAGCATCGAACCGCCCGCCGAGGCCACGGCCCCGCGCACCTCCTCGAGCGTCGAGGAGACGGCGATCACCCGCAGGCTGTAGGACTGCGGGTCGAGCGCGATCGACGCGGGCAGGGTCGGCACCAGCGCGGGCTCGTCGCCGGAGACCAGCCGCGGCAACGGGTTGAGCCCACCCATCGCCCGCAGCCCCGCCGCCAGCCCGGCGTAGGAGTCGAACGCGGCGTAGACGGCCGTCCAGTCGCGCGCCGGATCGGTGCGCACCTCGACCTCGACGAGCACGCCGGTCACGCCGTAGGTGTGGATGAACGGCACGAGGTCGTCCCCCGTGACCGTGAACAGCTCACCCGACCCGTCCATGGGCGCGACCGTCGCGGACACCACGTACCCGTCGGAAGTCGTGAGGTGCTCGATCGAGCCGGTGCCCGCGCTCCCCCCGCCGACGAAGCCGCCGACCGTCGACGTCTTGGTGGACGGGTACATCCAGATGTCGCGACCGGCCGCCCGCAGCTCCTTGTCGATCGCCGAGAGCCGCGCGCCCGCACCCGCCGTGACCGTGTCGGTGCCGATCCGGACGTCGGAAAGCGCGCGCAGGTCGAGCAGGATCCCGCCCTCGAACGGCGTGGCCTGCCCGTAGTTGCCGGTGCCCGCGCCGCGCGGGGTGACCGGCACGTCGTGCTCGTAGGCGACGCGCAGCACCGTCGCGACGTCGCGCGTGGTGGCCGGACGCACCACGGCGTCGGCCACGTAACGGCCCGGCGGCACCTTCTCGGCCAGGATCGGCGACATGCGCGACCAGTCCGCGGACGCCTTGGTGCGCTGCGCCTCGTCGAACGTGACACCGGCCGCGCCCAGCCGCGTGATCTCGGCGCAGGCCTTCTCCGTCGAGGTGCTCATCACATCTTGATCGAATCGTCGATGAACTGGTTGGTGTAGAGGCTCTCGGCCGTCGGCGCAGGGCCGGTGAGCGTGCCCGCGGACTGCAGGATCGGCACGAAGCGGGCCACGGTGTCGCCCATCCGCTTCGGGTCGAACTTGCCGAAGACGCCCGACGCCGGGTCGTTCGTCACGAACTTGCCGGAGAGCTGCGTCTTCACCGAGAAGTCGGCGTCACCGGCCGTGTAGCTCCAGCCGGTCTGGTACTGGTCGACGAGCTTGACGATCAGGTCGTTGGTCGGCCCTGGGTTCTTCAGGAAGTCGATCTCCGCCCGCTGCATGATCGGCACGAGCTTCTTCAGGCACGGCGTGAGCGCAGCGACTTTGTCCGCCCGCACGGCCAGCGGCTCGGGGTAGATCGAGTAGCCGTAGTTGGCGAAGACCTCCGACGCGATCGGCTTCTTCCACTGCGTGATCTCGTTCTCGTAGATGTAGGGCTCGGCGGTGGCGAAGCCCTGCTGCACGATCTTCGGGTCGGACACGAACCGTGAGGGCGAGCCGTCGTAGCTCTGGTCGGACTGCGACTTCTTCATGATCCCCTGCGACTCCAGCAGCGTCGGCAGCACCTCGCCCGAGGTCACGATCGTCGCGCCGGTCGCGGCCACCTGCTTGATCGTCGTCAGGCCGGGGTAGCTCGCGGGATCCCACATGAGGATCTGCGGGCTCACCGTCATCTGCGACGTCACCGCCACGGTGGGCAGCTGCTTTCCGGCCTGCACGATCGCGTCGTCGGTGTTCACGGCGCCGAACGTGATCTTGTCGTCGGCGTACATCAGCGCCGGGACGGGCTTGAAGCCCGTGTTGGGCCCGCCCGCGCGCACCTCGACCTTGACGCCGGTGTCGACGCCCTGCGCGACCAGGGGGCCGATGACCGACTTGGTGTTGGTGTCCACCGTGTAGCCCGGCCCGACCAGCGAGTACATGGCGCCGTGCTCGGCCTCGGGCTGCCAGTCCTGCTGCATGACGACCGTGTCCGGGCAGCCCGCGCCCTTGAGATCGAGCGGGCCGCCCGCGGGGGCGGCGGGCGCGCTCGCGGCGGGCGCCGCGGCGGTGCCTCCTGACGACCCGCAGGCGGCCAGGAGCAGGGCGGTCGCGAGCGTGCCCGCGACGAGGAGGGGATGGCGGTTCACGGAGGGTCTCGCTTTCTCGGGGGTCAGCGTGCGGTGCGGCCGTACCAGCGTCCGACCACGGCCCGGTCGAGCGCGGCGAAGGCGGTGAAGAAGACGACGCCGAAGAGGGCGGTCAGCGTCACGGCGGTGAGCAGCGGCTCCATCGAGAGCCGCTGGGTGTACACGCGCAGCAGGCTCCCGATGCCGGGGGCGCCCTGCTGGAAGAAGAAGTCGCCGACGATCGCGCCGATCACGGCGAGGCCCGCGGCGGTGCGCAGCCCCGTGAAAATCGCGGGAACGGCGGCGGGGAACTCCAGCTTGCGCAGCCGCTGCAGGCGGGTGGCCCGGTTCAAGGTCATGAGGTCGTGCGCGGCCTGGGTGGCCGACTGGAGCCCGAAGAACGTGTTCGAGATCATCGGGAACACGGCGATGAGCACGCACACCGCCACGCGCGCGGCGAACGAGTAGCCCATCCAGATGCCGATGAGCGGAACGAGGGCGAGGATCGGGATCGTCTGCAGGATCACCGCGTACGGATAGAGGATCTTTTCCGCCCACGACCACTGCGCCATGAGCGTCGCCCAGACGATGCCGATGACGCTCGCGATCGCCAGCCCGACGATCGCGACGAGGATGCTGCGGCCCAACGCCTCGAACATCGGCACGGCGATGTTGGGATTGGACAGCGCCACGCCGAACGCCTGGTGCGGCGGGGGCAGCAGGAACCGCTGTGACGGCGGCAGCACGACGTAGCTGAGGAGGTACCACAGCGCCAAGACGCCGAGCACGGCGAGGACGATCGGTACCGACCGGGCCACCGCGGTTGCCCACCAGGGCCTGCGCTTCTCCGGCGCAGCCGCCGGGGCGCCGGACTCCGGCGGTGCGGCGGCCAGCGGCGTGGGCTGTGTGGTTGTCATGAGTGCTCCCCCAACGCCTGGGACACGCGGCCGGTCAGCGTGGCGAACTCCGGGTCATAGCGCAAGGACGGCTCGCGCGGATAATCCCACGGCACCGCGATGTCGGCGACGATCCGGCCCGGCCGCCCGCTCATCACCAGCACGCGGGTGGACAGGTACACCGCCTCCGACACCGAGTGCGTGATGAACAGGCCCGCGAAGCGCTTCAGCACGAAGAGCTTCTGCAGCTCGGTCTGCATCTGCAGCCGGGTGATCTCGTCCAGGGCGCCGAACGGCTCGTCGAACAGGGCGAGGTCGGGCTCGGCGACCAGCGCGCGGGCGATCGAGACCCGCATCCGCATACCGCCGGAAAGGGCGCGGGGGTGCTGGCGCTCGAACCCGGTGAGCCCGACCAGGTCCAGCATCTCCTGTGCACGGTCGCGCCGGGTCGCGCGCGGCGTCCCGCGAAACTCCTGCACGAGCTCGACGTTGTGGGCGGCGCTGCGCCACTCCAGCAGGGTCGGGTCCTGGAAGACGAAGCTGGTGGCCGCCGCGGTGACGGTGACGCGGCCGCTCGTGGCCGTCTCCAGGCCGGACGCGAGGCGCAGCAGCGTGGACTTGCCGCAGCCCGACGGGCCGACGACGGAGACGAAGTCACCAGGACTCAGGCGGAGGCTCACGTCGGTCAACGCGACGGTGCCGGTGGCGAAGCGCTTGCCCACCGCGTCGAGCACGAGGGTGGCGGCGCTGGTCGTTGGGCTCGTAGGGGCGGTCATGGCGTGTCTCATACCTCCAGGCGACGCTGGATGCGGGTGTCGGCGACCACGCGGCCGCCGGAAAGGACGATGCGGGCGTCCTCCGCCCCCGCGAGCACGTCGCCGAGGTCGACGTCGGGCACGAGCAGGAGGTCGGCGACGTCGCCGGGTGCGACCCCGGCCGGGGGCAGGCCGATCACGGCGCGCGCGCCCGCTGTGACGGCGTGCAGGGCCTGGTCGGCGGTGAGGTGACCCGCGGTCTGCAGCAGCATGGTCGTCTCGAAGGGGTCGGCGCGGCCTGCGGGGTTGAAGGGGTCGCGCACGTTGTCCGCGCCCGCCGCGAGCGGGATGCCCGCCGCGAGGATCGCGTGCAGTGCGGTGAGCCCGCGCGGAGCGGCGTGCGTGGCGTCGCGGCCCTGCAGGTAGAGGTTGGTGATCGGGAGCGTGACGACGCCCAGTCCGGCCCGGGCCACCTCCGCGAGCACCGGCGCCAGCCGCGACGGCGGAAGCATGCCGAGCCGCACGGCGTGGCTCGCGGTGACCGGGCGGGCGAGGCCGCGCGCGAGCGTCTGGCGGGCGAGCTCGACGATGTCGAGGTCGTCGTCGGCGAGCTCGACGTTGGTCACCTCGTCGACGTGCAGGTCCACGGGCAGGTCGTGGGCCTCCGCGACATCGAGCATGCGGCGGCACTCGAACCGGGGATCGGGGGCCAGGTGCGGGCAGCCGCCCATCACATCGACGCCGCGGGCGACGGCGGCGGCGACCAGCTCCGTCGGCGTCTCATGGCCCGCGAGCAGACAGATCTGCAGGGTGACCCGGCCGCGCAGCCGATCGCGCAGCCCGATCAGGGCGTCCACCGCTTGGAAGGGGTACGGACCGGCGTGCAGGTCGACGTGCGTCCGGATCGCCGTGATGCCACGGGCGACGTAGCGGCGGATCGCGGTGAGGGCCCGCGTCTCGACGTCGGCGCGGTCGATCGCCGGGAGCAGGACGCGCCAGCTGTCGCACGCAGCCACGAGGTCGTTGCCGACGCCGGGCGGGAGGCGGGGCGCGGTGAGGGCCTTGTCGAGATGGGCGTGCGGCTCGCAGGCGGCGGGGAGGACGCGCCAGCCGCGTGCGTCGAGATCGGCGCCCGCGCCCGGGCCTGCGGCCGCCGAGGTCACCGTCTCACCGTCGAGCAGCACGTCGCCCAGCGTGCCGTCGGGCAGCCGGACGCCGCGGAGCGCCGCGACGACCGCCCCGGCGAGGTGGGCTGTGCCGTCGGCGGGCCCCACCTGCTGTAACGCGACTGTCACGCTGCTCCCCACCTGCACAGTATTGATCCAGGTACTATTCGGCGCACACTAGAGACCTCGTGTTTCAGCGAGGTGTCAACCTCTCCGCGGACGGGTTACGCATGGTGATCGTGACCGGCGGCGGCCACCAAGCGCAACGGCTGGCCGACACCCGGCTGGGCGGCGCCATCCGCGCGCTGCGCCGGGACCGGGGCCTTACGCTGGTCCAGCTGGCGGTCGCCACGGGGCTGTCGCAGCCGTTCCTCTCGCAGCTGGAGTTGGGGCGTTCGCGGCCGTCGATGCGCTCGCTCTTCCGGATCGCGGCGGCGCTGGGCACCACCCAGCAGGCGTTGCTCGGGTTGGCCGAGCCCGCCGCCATCGTGCCGGTGACCGGCACCGGCATCGGCGCAGGTGGCGGACGGCTGCTGCTGCACGATCCCGACGGCGCGGACGTCACGGAGTTCACCGACCTCGCGGACGAGTTCGCCGAGTTCTACGCCCACCCCCGACAGGAGCTCCTGTACGTGGCGCAGGGAACGATCGAGCTGGAGCTGGGTGAGCAGGAGGGCACGCGCACCCGACACGGACCAAGGGCGAGCGTTCGGTACTCCGGGCTGGTCCCGCATAGGTTCCGGCGGATCGGGGAAGAGCCGTGCGTGATCGTGATGGTGCACAGTGGAACGTGAGGACCTTTCGGACTGCGACCCGATTGCGGTGCTCGCGCGGTGGGTCGAGGAGGCTGTCGCAGCGTCCGGGCAGCCGACCATGACGTTCGCCACCGCGGACGCCTCGGGAACGCCGCACGCGCGCACGGTGCTCGTCACGGCGATCGATGCGACCTCACTGCGGTTTCACTCGTCCCGTCCGACGACCAAGACGCTCGACATCGCGGGCAGGCCGCGGGTGTCCGGGGTGTTCTACTGGCCCGGGCGCCAGGTGGTGCTGCGGGGAGTGGCGAGCGAGCTGCCCGCTGCCGTCTCGCGAGCGGCGTTCCCGACCCGGCCCCTGGGGCTGCGGCGGCTGGCGTGGGCGTACGACGCGCTGGGGACGGACGGGTCGGACACGGTACTCGCGCCGGGCGACGTCGAGCGGGCCTTCGCCGCCGCCGGTGCGGCGGTGGAGATGCCGCCGAGCTGGACGACGATCAGGCTCGTCCCGGACCGCGCCGACTTCTGGCAGGCGGGCGACGACGACATCCCCGCTACCAAGACGCGCTTCACCCGCGACGGCCCGGCCTGGACCTCCCACCCCGCCCTCCCCTGACGGTGAGTCCCGCATCTCGCCACGGTGAGTCCCGCATCTCGCCACGGTGTGTCCAGCGCTTCACCACGGTGAATCCGGCAAACGAGCGTGGGTGAGTCGCTACCTCCGACACGGTGAGGCTTGATTGGCGGCACGGTAAGGGCCGGCCCCGGGCATGAATGCCAACACCGCCGTGCTCAGAACGCAGACTCACCGTGCTCAGAACGTGGACTCACCGCGGCGGAACGGGCGACTCACCGTGTCGGAACGTGGGACTCACCCGGGCGGGATAGCGTGCGTGGGTGATCCATGCTTCGCCGGGCGGGTTGGTGTTCCTGCTGCTCGCCGGGCTCGTCGCGGGGGCGGTCAACGCGGTCGCCGGCGGGGGGTCGCTGCTGGTGTTCCCGGCCCTGCTGGCGGTCGGGTTCGCCCCGCTCCCGGCGAACGTCACCAATTCGGTCGCCCAGTGGCCGGGCTACCTGGGCAACGTGCTGGGCGTCCGCGTCGAGCTGCGCGGCCAACGCCGCCGCATCCTGGCGACCGGCGCGGTCGGCATCGCGGGCGCGGTCGTGGGCTGCATCCTGCTGCTGACGCTCCCGGGCGCGGTGTTCGACGCCGTCGTGCCCGTGCTGGTGCTGTTGGCCAGCGTGGTGCTCGCGTTGTCGCCGCGGATCAAGCGCTGGATCGGGGCCCCGGAGCCCGGCGCGCCCGACCGCAACGCCGTGCTGCTCCCGGCGACCTTCGCCGCCGCGGTCTACGGCGGCTACTTCGGCGGCGCGCTCGGCGTGATCCTGATCTCGACGCTCTCGCTCTGCGCCCACGACACGCTGGTACGGCTGAACGCGCTGAAGGGACTGCTGTCGCTGGTGATCGCCTCGGTCACCGTGGTGATCTTCGGCCTCGGTGCGCCGGTCGACTGGCTCGCCGTGGCCCTGCTCGCCCCCGCCACCCTCGTCGGCGGCTTCCTCGGGGGACGGCTCGCGCGCCGCCTCCCGGAGAACGTGCTGCGCTGGTCGGTGGTGGTGCTCGGCATCGCCGTGGGCCTCTACCTGCTCGTGACGTGAGCCTGCTCGTCGCGCTGGCCCTGCTCGCGGCCGTCCTCGTCACGTCGATCCTGCGGCCGTTCGGGCTCTCCGAGGCGGTCGTGGCGGTCCCGGCGGCCGTGGTAACCGTGCTCGCCGGGCTCGTGCCGCCGTCGGCGGCACTGACCGAGTTGACCGAGCTCGGCCCCACGGTCGGCTTCCTCGCCGCGATCCTGCTGCTCGGCCATCTCGTCGACGGCGAGGGGGTGTTCCGGTGGCTCGGCACCCGCCTGGCCACGGCGTCGGCGGGTCGGCCGCAGCGCCTGCTCGCGCTGGTGTTCGCGACCGCGGCGGCCGTCACCGCCGTGTTGAGCCTCGACGCGACGGTGGTGCTGCTCACCCCGGTCGTCCTCGCGACCGCGGCCCGGCTGCGGCAGCCCGAACGCCCGCACGTCTACGCGTGCGGGCACCTGGCGAACTCGTCCTCGTCGCTGCTGCCGGTCTCCAACCTGACCAACCTGCTGGCGTTCGCCGCGACCGGGCTGTCGTTCCTGGGGTTCACCGCGCTCATGGCGCTGCCGTGGGCGGTGAGTCTTGCCGTCGAGTACGCCGTGTTGCGCTGCTGGTTCCGCGCCGAGCTCCGCACCCGCACGCCGCCACCGCCCACGCCCGACGGCGTGCCCGACGCCGCGGTTCGCGCTCGCCGTCCTGGCGCTGACGCTGGTCGGGTTCGGAGCGTCGTCGCCGCTGGGCGTCGAACCGGTGTGGGTGGCGACGGCCGGCGCGCTGGTGCTGGCGGCCCGCGCGCTCTACCGCCGGACGATCACACCCGTCGGTGTGGTCCGGGCGGCCGCCCCGCTGTTCTGCGTGTTCGTGTTGGCCCTCGGCGTCGTGGTGGCGGCGGTGGGGACGCAGGGGCTCACGACGGCGTTGCGGACGATCGTCCCGGACACGCCGTCGTTGCCGGGGCTGCTCGCCGTGGCGGGCATCGCGGCGGTGCTCGCCAACGTGGTGAACAACCTCCCCGCCACGCTGCTGTTGCTCGCCGCGCTGGACCCGGGCCCGGCGCCCGCGATCGTGCTGGCCATGCTGCTCGGGGTGAACATCGGGCCGAACCTGACCTACGTCGGCAGCCTCGCGACGCTCCTGTGGCGGCAGGTCCTCGGCCCGGACCGGCGGCCGCGGCTGGGCGAGTTCACCGTCTTGGGGCTGCTGACCGTGCCGCTCGCCCTGGCCGCCGCGACCGCGGCGCTGTGGCTCGTGGCCTAGGCGGTGCGGTGGCTCGTGTCGTTCACCAGCCGCACACACATGCCCCCGTCCGGGAAGACGTGCACCTCGGAGAGGCACGCCAGGTCGAGGTGCAGCCGGTAGAGGATCTCGGCGCTGCCGCCGAGCGCCTGGCGCAGGATCATCTTGATCGGGGTGACGTGGGTGACGAGCACGAGCGTCTCCCCCTCGTACGCCTCGACGATCGCCGCGAGCTCGGTCGCCACCCGGTCTTTCACGGCGGCGAAGCTCTCCCCGCCGGGCGGCGCGACGTCCTCGGCGCCCAGCCACTTCGCGTGCAGCTCCGGGTCGCGCTCTTGGGCCTCGGTGAAAGTGAGGCCCTCCCACTCGCCGAAGTCGGTCTCGATCAGGCCGTCGCGCACTTCCACGGGGGCGCCGGTGGCCTGCGCGACCGACTCGGCGGTCTGCCGAGCCCGGCGCAGCGGCGAGGTGAGCACGGACGTGATCTCCTGGACGGCGGCGAGGCGCGCGGCCGCGGCCGCCGCCTGCGCCCATCCCACCGTGGTCAGCTCGGGGTCGCCGTGGCCGGAGTAGCGGCGGTCGATCGACAGCACGGTCTGGCCGTGGCGCAGTAGCAGCAGCCGGGTTGGCGCACCGGACTGCCCGGTCCACGCGGAACTCATAGGGCGCCTCCGGCGCTCGGGCGCGGAAATAGGTGGGGGAACAACGTTATCCGCGCACGGGCGGCGCAGCCGCTTGTGCGTCCATCGCCTCGTTGGCCAGTGCGTCGGCACGGCGGTTGCGCTCGCGCGGCACCCAGTCGAACGACACGCGCCCGATCTCCCGAACCAGCCCGGCCGCCTCCCGGGCCAGCGGCTGCATCGCCGGGTGCTTGACCTTCCAACGGCCCGACATCTGCTCGACGACCAGCTTGGAATCCATCCGCACCTCGACGTCGGTGGCGCCCAGCTCCTGCGCCGCCCGCAGGCCCGCGATGAGGCCACGGTACTCGGCGACGTTGTTGGTGGTGACGCCCAACCCCGCCGCGCGCTCGGCGAGGACCTCGTGGGTGCCGGGGTCGAGCACGACGGCGCCATAGCCCGCCGGTCCCGGGTTGCCGCGCGAACCCCCGTCCGCCTCCACGATCAACCTCACAGGCCCGACTCCGGGATTCGCACCAGGATCACTCCGCACTCCTCGCAGTACACGACCTCGTCGGGCGGAGCGGCCCGCAGCGCCGCCAACGCCGTGCGGTCCAGCTCCAGCCGACACGCCTGACAGCGCCGCTGCAGAAGGACGGCAGCACCCGTCCCCCGCTGTTCACGGCGCTTGTCGTAGAGCACGAGCAGATCGGCGGGGAGGTTCACCGCGATCTCGCCGCGGTCGCGGCGGCGCCCGGCTTCGGCGGCGTCGATGTCGGCCAGCGCCGCGTCCCGCCGTTCGACGATCTCGCCGACGGCCTCCTCGGCCGCCGCCAGCACCCCGCGGGAGTGCTCGACGTCCACGCCGACGGCCTCGCGCTGCTCCATCACCTCCAGCTGCTCGTCCTCCAGCACGGTTTGCCGCCGCGCGAGGGTCTCCAGTTCGTGCTGCAGCTCCGTGGCCTGCCGGGCGCCGACGCCCGCGCCCGCCAAAAGCGTGTTGTCGCGCTGGGCCCGGGCGCGCACGCCGTCGATGTCGCGTTCGAGGCGACGGATGTCGCGGTCGAGGTCACCTGCGGCCGTCTCCACCCCGACCAGCTTGTCCTTGGCCGTCCGGACGGCTGTCTCGGCCTCGGTGAGCTGCGTGTGCTCCGGGAGCGTCCGGCGGCGGTGGGCGAGCCGGGCGAGCTCGCCGTCGGCCTCGGCGAGGTCCAGCAACCGCCGTTGGACGGCGGGGTCGGCTTTCATGTGATGCTCCCGATGCTCCAGGGGTCGGTGCGGCGCGCGGAGACGCGGACCTCGACGCTACCGCCCAACGCGGCGCGAAGTACGTCCGCCGCCTGCGCGCACCACGGCCACTCCGACGCCCAGTGTGCGACGTCGACCAGCGCGGGCGCCCCGGGCCGCAGCAGGAGCTCGGCCGCCGGATGGTGGCGCAGGTCGGCGGTGACGTAGGCGTCGACGCCCGCCGCGAGCGCCGCGTCGAGCGCGGAGTCCCCCGCGCCGCCGCAGACCGCGACCCTGCGGATCATCCGGTCGGGATCACCCGCCGCCCGCACGCCCCAGGCCGTGGTGGGGAGCCCCGCCGTGACCCGCGCGGTGAACACCGCGAGCGACTCCCGCGTGGGCAGCGTCCCGATGCGGCCGAGGCCCCGCCGTGACGGCACCGAGGCGAGCTCCAGCACGTCGAACGCGGGCTCCTCGTACGGGTGCGCCGCCCGCAGCGCCGCCACGACCGTGGGCCGCCTGCTGCGGGGCAGCACCATCTCCAGCCGCGTCTCGGCCACCCGTTCCAGCCGCCCGACTTCGCCGATCGTCGGGTGCGCCCCGGCGAGGGGCCTGAACTGGCCGGTGCCCGCGGTGGCGAACGAGCAGTGCGAGTAGTCACCGATGTTGCCCGCCCCGGCGTCGGAAAGGGCGGCGTGGACGGCGCCGAGGTCGGGTCCGGTCGGCACGAACGTGACGATCTTGTCGAGCGGCGGTGCGTCGGCGGCGACGAGCGGGCCGGTCACGTCGAGCCCGAGTGCGGCGGCCAGCGCGTCGGAGACGCCGGGGTCGGCCGCGTCGGCGTTGGTGTGTGCGGTGAACAGTGCCGTGCCCGCGCGGACGAGGCGGTGCACGAGCGCGCCTTTCGGCGTGTCGGCGCCGACGCCGTGCACGCCCCGCAACAGCAGGGGGTGGTGGGCGACGAGCAGCTGGGCGCCGCTCGCGATGGCCTCGTCGACCGTGTCCGGCACCGGGTCGACGGCCACGAGCACCGACCGCAGCTCGTCCGCGGGGTCGCCGCAGACCAACCCGACCGCATCCCAGTCGGCGGCAAGCCCGGGCGGGTAGGCCGTATTCAGGGCGGCGAGCGCATCACCGACGTTCATGCGGCTTCGCCGCCCGTGCGCGGAAACGAGTGCTCTGGCCGGCTTATCCGCTCACGACCCGCGGCCAGGACGGCGGACAGGGCGGCAACCAGGCAGGCGACGGCGTCCGCATCCCGGACGGCGACCCGCAGGTGGTCGGGGCCGAGGCCGGGAAAGGTGTCACCGCGGCGCACGGCGATGCCCGCCTCCCGCAGCGCGCCGCGCACGCCCTCGCCCCGCCCGTCGGGCAGGCGCAGCAGCAGGAACGGGGCCCGACCGGGCAGGACCGTCACCCCCGGCACCGCAGCGAGCGCCGCGGCCTGCTCGGTGCGGCGCCGCTCCAGGTCGCGGGCCGCCCGGTCGGCCTCCGCGACGGCCGTGGGCGCCGAGCACGCGATCACCGCCTCCAGCGCGAGCGTCGAGACCGGCCACGGCGGGCGC
This sequence comes from uncultured Actinomycetota bacterium, assembly GCA_963739465.1. Lineage (GTDB taxonomy): Bacteria > Actinomycetota > Actinomycetes > Mycobacteriales > Pseudonocardiaceae > Pseudonocardia. Next base: position 282,613 of record CAVUAS010000032.1, on the reverse strand, counting down.
GGGGCCGCGAGCCGCTCCAGGACGGCGGGCGCGCCCAGCGCATAGCCCGCACGCAACCCGGCGAGTGCCCACGTCTTCGTGAGGCTGCGGAACACCACGAACCCGGGATCGTCAGCCACCGACTCGGCCTCGCTGGGAACGGCGTCCGCGAACGCCTCGTCGACGAGCACGATCCGCCCGGCCGCACACAGCGCCCGCAGCGTGGCGGCGGGATGCAGCACGCCGGTGGGGTTCGTCGGATTGCCGACGACGACGAGATCGGCCTCTGCCGGGACGGCGTCGGGCCGCAGCCGGTGCCCTTCGACGGCGTCGGTGAGCACCCGCGTCACCGACACGCCCGCCGCCCGCAGGGCCGCCTCCGGCTCCGTGAACCCGGGGTGCACGACGGCGGCAAGCCGCGGCCGCAGCGCCGGGAGCAGCGCGAACCCTTCCGCGCTGCCCGCGAGGACGAGCACCTCGTCCGGCCGTCGGCCGTGCCGCATCGCGACGGCCTCGCGCGCCGCGGCGTCGTGCTCGGCCGAGGGATAGCGGGCCAGGCCGTCCAGCGCGGCGGCGAGCCGGTCCCGCAACCACCGCGGGGGCGCCTCGCCGCGGACGTTGACCGCGAAGTCGAGCAGCCCCGGTGTGGCGTCGACATCGCCGTGGTGGCGCAGCGGATCCATGCTCGGCACCCTAGGTGACCGCCATCGGAGATCCGTTGCGTGTATGGGCGGATCCAGCCGCGCGGTCGGGCCGCCGCGGTAGGTGCCGGATTTCCGTGGGGGAGACTTGGTGACCGTGCACGTGGTCTTCGTCTGCAGTGGCAACATCTGCCGCTCCCCCATCGCCGAGAAGGTGTTCGCCGCCGAGCTGGAGCGGGCCGGGCTGGCCGAGGGGGTGCGGGTGAGCAGCGCGGGCACCGGAGGCTGGCACGTCGGCGACCCCGCCGACGCCCGGGCCGCCGCTGTGCTGCGCGCCGCGGGCTACCCCAGCGACCACCGGGCCCGCCAGGTGGACGCCGAGACGCTGGGCGCCGACCTCATCGTCGCGCTGGACGACACCCACCGACGCGCCCTGCGTCGAGCCGTGCCCGAGCCCGAGCGCGTGCGGCTGCTGCGCTCGTTCGACCCGGACGCGCCGGAACGGGCCGAGGTGCCCGACCCCTACTACGGCGGCGACGACGGGTTCGCCGAGGTGCTCGCCATGATCCAGGCCGCGATGCCGGGAATGCTGGACTGGGTGCGCGAGAACAAGTGAAGGTCATCGAACTCGCCGATGGCAGCGAGGGTGTGGTCAAGCAGGGCGACACCGCCGCCGAGGCGGCAGGCCTGCGCTGGCTCGCCGTGCCGGGTGGCCCCCCGGTGCCCGCGGTGCTCGGCGAGAACCCGCTGGTCACCCGGCTGGTGCCGACCGGGCGGCCGACGCGGGCCGCCGCCGAAGAGTTCGGCAGACGGCTCACCGTGCTGCACGCGGCGGGCGCCGATGCGTTCGGCAGCCCCCCGCCGGGCGGCCCCACCGACGCGCTGATCGGCCGCGCCCCGATGCGCAACGTGCCGGCGCCGAGCTGGCCCGAGTGGTATGCCCGCGACCGCGTGCTCCCCTACGTCCGTACGGCCCGCGACGCGGGCACGCTCGACGCGGCCGAGGTCGCCGTGTGCGAGCGAGCGGCGGCGCGGGTCACGGACAACCCCGCGCCGGACGAGCCACCCGCGCGCCTGCACGGCGACCTGTGGTCGGGCAACGTCCTCTGGGCGCCGGACGGGGCGTGGCTGATCGACCCCGCCGCGCACGGTGGCCACCGCGAGACCGACCTCGCCATGCTCGCCCTCTTCGGCTGCCCGCACCTGGACGCCGTGCTCGCCGCCTACGACGAGGCCGCCCCGCTCGCCGACGGCTGGCAGGCCCGGGTGCCCACCCACCAGATGTTCCCGCTGCTCGTGCACGTGGTGCTGTTCGGCCGGTCCTACGCCGGACAGGCGCTGGCGGCCGCGCACGCCGTGCCGTGAGCGGCACCGATCCGTCGCCGCAACGACGGATGGGTGAGGGTCAGCCGCCTGCGCCGTACACGGCCCAACCCAGGTCGGGAAACCCGGCCGCGGTCGCGACGTGGGCGGAGGCGTGGTTGTCGACGGCGTGCAGGTAGGTGGGCACCGCACCCTCGTCGAGCACGCGGCGGGCGGCCTGCGCCACCAGCCGTCGGCCCAGCCCGCGGCCCTCCGCCGCCGGGCGGGTGACAACGGCGAGCTCCTGGCCGTACGCGTCGTGCTTCTTGATGCCGACGCCGGACAGGTGCTCGCCGGTGGCGGGATCGAGCGCGACGAGCACCTCACCGCCGAAGGGCCGCAGCCACTCCGGCACGGACGGGTCGTCGGCGGCAACCCACATGCCCGCGTCGGGGAGGTCGGCGGGCGCGGTGCTCCAGCGGAACACCCCGGTGAAGGAGCGACCGCTCGCACCCGCCGCGGCCGGGATCCGGTCCCGGTCGTCGTCGGCGAGCGCCGCCCGCACCGCGTCCACGGCCGTCGGTGGCACCGACAGCACGCCACGCCCCTCGGCGTCGGACACGCCGACGACCGGGTACACCGTGCCGTCCCACCCGGGCTCCACACGGCGCGCGGACCCGACGACGGTCAACCCCGACCCTTCGCCCGGCCAGCACCCCAGCCAACTGAACAGGTGCGCGCCGAGGAGGTCGTGAGTGGAAAACGTCGTCATAGCAACGTTTTCCACTCACGATGCGTCAGCGCCACCCGCGCAACGGGAAGCCCGAGCCGCCGTGGCCGGTCAGCCGCACCCCCAGCACCTGGTGCAGCTGGATGTTGTCGCGCTCGAAGCCCAGCGCGCAGGCGGCCATGTAGAGCCGCCACACCCGGGCGCGCCCGATCCCGACGTCGGCGACCGCCTCGTTCCAGTGCTCCTGGAGGTTGCGGCCCCACGCGTGCAGGGTGAGCGCGTAGTGCTCGCGCAGGTTCTCCTCGTGGCGCACCTCGAAGCCCGCGTCGTTCATCTCCGAGATGAGCAGCCCGACCGGCTCCAGCTGGCCGTCCGGGAACACGTAGCGCGCGATGAACGGGTCGAGCCTGCGCCCCCGCGGGGTGCGGGGCTGGGTGATGCAGTGGTTGAGCAGTCGCCCCTCGGGCCGCAGCCGGGTGTGCAGCGACGCGAAGTAGGCGCCCAGGTTGGCCTTGCCGATGTGCTCGGTGAGCCCGATCGAGCTGATGGCGTCGAACTGCGACTCCGGCGCGTCCCGGTAGTCGCAGTGGCGCACCTCCGCCAGCTCGCCGAGGCCGCGGCGCTCGATCTCCGCCTGCGCCCACTCGGCCTGGTTGCGCGAGAGCGTGACCCCGAGCGCCTTCACACCGTGCTCGGCCGCGGCGTGCATGACCATCCCGCCCCAGCCGCACCCGACGTCGAGCAGCCGCATGCCGGGCTCCAGCGCGAGCTTCTGGGCCACCAGCTCGTGCTTGGCCGTCTGGGCCTCCTCGAGCGACGCCGACGCCGTCGGATACACCGCGCACGTGTAGGCCATCGACGGGCCGAGCACCCACTCGTAGAAGCGGTTGGACACGTCGTAGTGGTGCGCGATGGCCTTCGAGTCGCGCGGCTTGGAGTGCAGCCGCCCCGGCGGGCGGTATTCGAGCGGGGGCGGCGGCTGGTGGTGGCGCAGCCAGATCGGCAGCATGCGGCGGGCCAGCCGGAGCTGGTCGGCGCGGGTGAGGTCGTTGATCGTGAGGTCCGCCATCGCGGCGAGGAGCTCGTAGAGGTCACCCTCGACCTCGATCTCGCCGCTGACGTAGGCGCGGGCCAGGCCGAGCGTGCCCGGCGCGGTGGCGAGCCGCGCGAGCGCGCGCGGCGAGTTGATCCGCAGAGCCAGCTCGGAGCTGTCCGGTCCTGCCTTGCTGCCGTCGTAGCCGATCACACGTACCGGGACGTCCGCCCCGACCACGCTGGAAATGATCTCGGCGACCTGCATCATGCCCCCCTTGTCATCCGGTCACCTTCGTGTAGAGATCGGGCAGCCGACCGCGCGGGTCGTAGCGCTCCTTCGCCGCGCGGTAGACCAGCCCGTTGTAGCGCCGCCAGAACTCGGCCTCGTCGTAGTGGACGGTCGAGTACAGCGACTTGTGGCCGCCGACGTCGGCGACCACGCGCTCGATCAGGCGGTTGTGCGCCTGCGGATCCCCCGGCCGCTCGGGGACGGCCGACCAGAAGCCGACGTTGACGTACAGCTCGCCCGCGGCCATCGGGTACAGCGGCCAGGTGCGCTCCCCGCGCAGCCGGATCGGGCAGAGCCACACCGGGGTGATGCCGACCTCGCGGTGGAACACGTCGAGGAACTCCGCGAGCCGGTCCACCGGGATCTCGACGTCCTGCACGACCGGCTCCTCCAGCGGCAGGCCGCGCAGGTGGCGGACCCGGCCGGAGAGCCCCGTGCGCCGGTCCAGCGCCACGATCCGGCGGTAGACGTCGGAGCGGCGCCACCGCCGCGGCCACAGCCTGCGCACCACCGGGTGCTGCACGCCCAGCGCGCGCGAACACCAGAACCAGTCGGTGTCCCAGCGCCAGATGTAGTCCTCGACGGAGAGGACGTCCTCGGCGCGCTCGTCGATCGACCGGTAGAAGACCTGCTGCCCGGTGTAGTCGCTCGGGCCCGCGCGGCCGGGGTCGTCGGTGAAGCGGCCCAGCGTGAGGTACTGGTGGTCGCGGGCGAACACGGTGCCGTCGACGAAGTCCGGCGGGTCCCCGTCCAGGTCGCAGACGTCGGTGATCACCTTGGCCAGGTCGGCGGTGTCCACGCGGACGTGCTCCATGCGGACGTAGCGCCCCACCGGCTGCACTTCGATCTCCAACCGCAGCGCGTAGCCGAGCGTGCCGTAGGAGTTCGGGAACGCGGCGAAGAGGTCGGCGTGCTCGCCGTCGGGCGTCGCGGTGACGACCTCGCCGTCGGCGAGCAGCACGTCCATCGCGCGCACCGACTCGTGCGGCAGGCCGTGCCGAAAGGACGTGGACTCGATGCCCAGCCCCGTGACCGCCCCGCCGAGTGTGATCGTCTTGAGCTGCGGGACGACGAGCGGCATGACGCCACGGGCCAGTGTGGCGGCGGCGAGCGTCTCGTAGGTGGTCATGCCCTGGACCTGGGCGGTGCGGGTGGCGAGATCGACGTCGAGCACGCCGGTGAGCGCGGACGTGTCGAGCCGCTGCGCGTCCCGGTCGCCGAAGCGGAACAGGTTCGACGTCTTTTTTCCCAGGCGCACGCGGGCGTCGGGCCCGAGCGCCCGGTACTGACGCACGAGATCGTCGACCGCCGCCGCGTGCCGTTCCGGGGCCACCAGCGCGGGGCTGATCACGCTCATGACCTTGACGCTAGTCCGCGAGCCGTCCTCTGCGCAGCCCAAAGAGGAGTGATCTGATGTGACCCGTGTCCAACCCGATCCAGAACGTCACATTTCCGTCAAATGGCCACTCCGCGCACGGTTACCTGGCACTTCCCGCCGCGGGCTCCGGTCCCGGTGTGATCGTGATCCAGGAGTGGTGGGGCCTCACCACCCACATCAAAGACGTCACCGACCGGCTGGCGGCCGAGGGCTTCGTCGCGCTCGCCCCCGACCTCTACGGCGGCACCACCACCCACGACGGCGACGAGGCAGGCCGTCTCATGTCGGAGCTCCCGGTCGAGGGCGCGGCCCGCGACCTGGGCGGAGCGGTCGACTTCCTGCTGGGCCACGACGCGGTCACCTCATCGACCGTCGGCGCCGTCGGCTTCTGCATGGGCGGCGGCTTCGTGCTGGTGCTGGCCGCCCAGGAGGGCGCGCGGATCGGCGCGGCCGTGCCGTTCTACGGCGTGCTGAAGGAGGACTACCCGCACCTCGGCGGGATCACCGCGCCCGTGCAGGGGCACTTCGGCGAGGAGGACTCGTTCACCACGCCGGACGCCGCCCGCGCACTTGCGGAGCGGATCGAGGCCGAGTCCGGGACGGCGCCGGAGTTCTTCTTCTACCCGGCGGGCCATGCGTTCTTCAACAACGAGAACCTGCTCGGCACCTACGACAAGGAGCAGGCCGACCTGGCCTGGCAACGCGCGGTGGCGTTCCTGCGCGAGCACGTGCGCTGACCCTGTGAGTGGTAACGAGTGCCAGAGCACTCGTTACCACCCACAGGGGGTCGTCAGCGGCGGGCGCGGACCAGCCCGGGGATGGCCGACGCGCCCGTCCGCGGGCGGAACGCCTCCGCCGCGGCCGTCAGCGCGGCGAACTCGTCGGCGGCGAGGACCACGTCGGCCGCGGCGGCGTTGCTCTCCACCTGGGCCACGCTCGACGCGCCGGGGATCGCGACCACGTTCGGCTGGTGCACGAGCCAGGCCAGTGCGGTCTGCGCGGCGGTGACGCCGTGGCCCTCGCCGATCTCACGCAGCAGCGAGAGCAGCGGGGCGGCCGCGTCGAGGTTCTCGGGCAGGAACAGGGCGTTGGCCGCCCGCACGCCGCCCGACGGCCGGTGCGACGGCGAGTAGCGGCCCGAGAGCAGGCCCTGGCCCAGCGGGCTGTAGGCGATCACGAGATGCCCGGTGCGCTGCGCCCACGGCAGCATGTCGGTCATCGGGCCGCGGGCGACCAGGCTGAACTGCACCTGGTTGGACAGCACCGGCGCGCCCAGCGCGGCCTCGGCCCGCTGCCAGCGGGAGAGCCGGTAGTTCGACACGCCCACGTCGTCGACGAGGCCGACGTCGCGGAGCGCCCGCATCCCGCGCATCGTCGTGGTGTCGCCGACCAGCGGGTGCGGCTGGTGGACCTGGTAGAGGTCGATCGTGCGCACCCCGAGCCGCTGCGCGCTGGCCACGCCGCGCTGCTGCACGATCGGGGCGGTGGGCAGCACCGGGAACACCTTCGTCGCGACCACGACGTCGTCCGTGCCACCGGAATCCCGCAGGGCCCGGCCGAGGATGCGCTCGCTGCGGCCGAAGCCGTAGATCTCCGCCGTGTCGAACACGGTGATCCCGAGCGCCCGGGCCCGCGCGACGATCTCACCCGCCGCGTGCTCGTCGTACTCGCGCCCGTAGCCCCACTCGCGGGAGCCGAACTGCCACGTGCCCAGCCCGATCACCGAGTACCGCTTGCGGGTCGGGAGCTCCAGGTAGCGCATGGGTCCAGTCATACCCCCTCGCCGTCGGCTGCGTGATCGTCGAGGAAGGCGTCGAGCGCGAGCCAGGTGGTGTTGCGGGCTCGGCGCCCGGTGAGCACGCCGAGGTGGCCGCCGGGCGCGGTGGTGAAGCGCACCTCCGGCGCTCCGGTGAGCAGACTCGTCACCCGCTCGACGGCCGCGAGCGGCGCGATCACGTCGTCGCGGCCCGCCACGACGAGCACCGGCACGTCCACCGCGGAGAGCGCGATGTCCCGCCCGCGCAGCGCCAGGGTGCCGTCGGCGAGGTCGTTGTTGCGCAGCATCAGGTGGTAGATCTGGCCGAACACCCGGCCCGGGTAGCCGTGCATGTTGGCCATCAGGTGGTCGACGGCCTCGATCTGGGCCAGGACGTCGCGGTCATCGAGCCGGGAGAGCACCGTGAGCGGCTTCGTCACGAGCCGGTCCACCGCGGTGAGCTGGAACGCGGCGCTGACCAGCGGCCCGGGAAAGGCGCCGATCGCCTGGTAGAGCAGCGACAGGGCGCGTCCGCCGGTGACGGCGGCCAGCGGGCGCAGCGGGGCCACGAGCGGCACGGCGGAGATGTCGATCGGGCTGCCGATCGCGGTGACGGTGTCGACCGGCAGCCGGTCCCCCGCCTGCGCCGCCCCCGCCACGGCCAGCAGCACGAAGATCCCAGCGAGCGACCACGCAACGAGATGGACCCGGGCACCGCAGCCGCGAATCGCCCACGGCACCACGTCGTCCACCCAGTGCTCCATGCCACGGCGCCGGTCGGCGAACGTCATGTTCCCGTAGTCGACGAGGTAGACGGCCCGGCCGCCGCCGAGCAGGTGCTCGACCAGCGAGCAGCCGCGGCGCAGGTCGTAGGCGAAGTCGGGGGCACCCAGAGGGGGCACGAGCAGCACCGGCGCGCCCCCGACGTCGGGCGCGCCCGGCGTCGGACGGTAGCGGTAGAGCACCGCGCCGCCGGGGTGTTCGGCCACCGCGTCGCGGGGCATCCGACGCAGGTCGGCGACGCCGCCGAGCAGTGTGTCGCGCAGGTTCACCGCGGCAGGAACGATCTTCACTTCGCGGGCGGCGACAGGCGGATCCGGAAAGGTTCCTCCAGCTCCAGCTCGTCGTGACCGGACGCGCGGGCGTACTCGTGGTAGCGACCGCTGATGACCATGCTCGCCGACGCGAAGGGCGCATGCCGGTCCACCAGCAGCAGATAGGGCAGGCGAGCGCGGGCGTAGACGAGCGGCTTGAACACACGATCCACCGCGCCGTGGTCCGGACCGACGATCTCGGCGACCATCAGCACGCCCTCGCCGTCGACGACCGCCGCCGGATCCGGCGCGGAGTCGGTCCCGGAATCGGCGTCGGGGCCGGCGTCGGGATCAGCGTCGGGGTCGGGGTCGGGGTGTCGGTGTCGGGGTCGGTGTCGGGGTCGGTGTCGGGGTTGTCGGCGGGCGCCCGCATGACGACGAGGTCGGGCACGAGCACGCAGTCCGGGCCCATGCGCAGCGCGACGGGGCCGACGACGCACAGGCCGTCCGGGAGCGCGGCGTCGAGCGCGGCGCGGGTTTGCGCGATCACGCGCTCGTCGTCGGCCGTGGGCCCGGGGCCGATCACGAGCGCACCGTCGATCAGCTCGACGCGCCCGCCGAAGGCCTTGTCGCCCAACGCGCGGTAGTCGGCCTCGGTCCAGGGCCCGGGGTGCCTGCCGGGGACCTCGGGACCAGCGTCTTCGGGCTCGATGTCATCCACGGCCACCTCCGGTGATCGGCGTGCGACATCGTGCCACGGTCACCGTCGCCGCACCGGTGCAAGACACGCTGTCACCGGAATGGGCAGCGGCCGGGGGACGTGCTGGGATGTCGCTGTGCGCACCCTGCTTTCCGCCGCCTCCGGGGCCGGTCAGGAACCGGTCGACCTCGCCGCGCACTACGCCTACCCCGACGATCTCGCCGCGCCCCACGTTCGCGTCAACTTCGTGTCGAGCACCGACGGCGCGGTCACGGTGGACGGCCGCTCCGGCGGGCTCGGCAGCGACGCCGACCGGCGGGTGTTCGGCATGCTCCGGGAGCTCGCAGAGGTCGTACTCGTCGGTGCGGGCACGGTGCGCTCCGAGGACTACCGAGGGGCGCGCAAGCCCACCCGGGGCCGCGCTGCGCCGCCCCCGATCGCCGTCGTCACCGGCTCGGCCGACCTCGACCCGGGCGCGCGCCTCTTCACCGACACCACGGTGCCACCGATCGTGTGCACCGGGCCCGACGCGCCCCCGGACCGGCGCGCCGCACTGACCGCCGCGGGCGCCGAGGTCGTCGTGCTCGACCCGCTCTCCCCCGCCGCGGTGCTGGACGAGCTCGGCCGCCGCGGCCTGCACCGCGTGCTGTGCGAGGGCGGGCCGCGGCTCTTCGGCGACCTCGTCGCCGCCGACCTCGTCGACGAGCTCTGCCTCACCGTCGCCCCGGTGCTCGCGGCGGGCGAGGCCGGGCGCATCGCCGTGGGACCGCCCGGGTCCCCCGCGCGCCCATTGCGGCTGGTCGGGGCCCTGGAAGAGGACGGCGTCCTGATGTTGCGCTACGCCCGATCGGGTGAGATCGCGTGAGCCTGCCCGTGCTGCCCGCGTCCCACCGCCACACGCCCACGCCGACCACAGGAGGAACCGCAGGATGACGAGATCCACGTCCAGCTCGCAGGCGGGCGCCACCAGCACCACGACCGTGACCACCCCGACCACCACCGTCGGCTCGCCCGCGCGGCTCGCCGACGACACGGCCCAGGGCAAGACCACCATCGCGGCGTCGGTCGTTCAGAAGATCGCGGGCATCGCGGCTCGGGAGATCTCCGGCGTCTACGCCCTTGGTGGCGGCATGTCGCGCGCGTTCGGGGCGTTCCGGGAGCGGATCCCCGGCGGCGGCACCGGCGTCGCGAACATCGCCGGGGTGCAGGTCGAGGTCGGCGAGAAGCAGGCCGCGGTCGATCTCGACCTCGTCGTCGAGTACGGGGCGACTATTGTGGACCTGGCCAGGGCGGTGCGGCGCAACGTGATCACGGCGGTCGAGCGCATGACCGGCCTCGAGGTGATCGAGGTCAACATCGCCGTCAACGACATCCACCTCCCCGAGGCCGAAGACGGCTCGGAGCTCCCGATCGCACCGGCGCCCGCTCGCGTCGAGTAACCCCAGCCCACCCCCTCGCACAACGGAGACACGCATGAACTCCACCCGAACCGGTCTCCTGGCGGGTCTGATCCTCGGCGTCGCGGGCTCGATCGGCGGCTTCGGCGCGTTCCTCATCACGCTCGTGGTGGGGATCGTCGGGCTGCTGGTCGGCATGGCGCTCGATGGGCGGCTGGACGTCACGTCGCTCATCGGGCGCGGGCGCGACCGGTGAGGACACCGCTGGCCGAGCCCGCCGAGCGCGGCATGCTGGACATCAGCCCCGCGGTACTGCGCAAGATCGTCGAGTACGCGGCGGACGGTGTGCCGGGCACGCTGCGCAACGAGCGCAGGCTCGCGGGCATCGACGTCGGCGAGTACGGCGCGAGCGCGCGCGTGACGGTGGGCACGGGTGAGCCCGCGCCCGTCGACGTCCGGCTGGAGCTGACGCTGCGCTACCCCACCACGGTCCGCACCGTGGTCGACGCCGTACGGGCCGCCGTCGCCGACGAGCTCGCCCGGCTGGCCGGACACCGGATGCGCACGCTGGCGGTCACGGTCACCGGCCTGCGCAGCCCGATCGCGCACTTCCCGGCCCGGCTCAGGTAGGTGCGCCGTGCGTGCCGTGCTGCGCGTCCTCGCGCCGCTGCTAGGCCTCGTGCTCGCGGCGGGCGGTGTCCTCCTGGTGATCGAGGTGATGGCCGCCTGGGTGCTGCCCGGAGGCCCGGAAGGCCTGCTGGTCCCGTGGCCCGCATGGGGAGCCACGCTCGCCGACCTGTCCTGGAACGAGAGCCCGGTGCCCGCCGTCGCGATCGGCGTGGGCGTGGTGGGGCTGCTGATGCTGATCGTCGGCCTCGCGGCCCGGCGCGCGGACCTGCGCCTGGACGCGCCGTCGGCGGACATGACGGTCACGACCTCGCCGCGGGTGCTCGCCCGCCTCGTCGGCACCCGGGTGCGGGCCTCTGAGGAGGTCCTGTCGGTGTCGGTGACGGCGTCCGCGCGGCGGGTGGCGGTCACCGCGCGCGCCTGGAACGACGCGCCGGAGGAGCTGCGCGAGACCATCAACGGCCAGGTGCAGGAGCTCCTGGACGAGCTGCCGTTGCGGCGCAGGCCCCGCGTCGCGGTGTCGGTGCAGGAGCGGGAGGGCGTGCGGTGACCGTCGACATGACCAAGGACCCCGGCCCGCCTCCGGTGGACGCCCGGATCCGGCGGCGGTCCCGCTCGGCCGTCGCGCGCTCGGCGGCAGGCGACCGCTGGCTCACCGTGCTCATCGGTCTCGGATTGCTCCTCGCGGGCGTCGGCGTGACGCTGCTGTCCTATGGCGTGTTCGGCAGCGGCCGCGCCTCCCGGCCGCTGCTCGACCCGATCATGGTGGACGCCGTGGCCGCCCAGCCGTTGCTCTGGCGGGCCGTCGCGATCGTGGGCGGCGTGCTGCTGGCGGTGCTGGGGCTGTCCTGGGTCGCGCGGTCGGTCCGCCCGGAGCCACGCCCCGACATCGTGCTGAACGGGGGCGCCGACACCACGATCCGGATCAGCTCGGCCGCGGCGGGCGAGGCCGTCGCGGGCCAGGCGAGCGCGCTCCCAGGCGTCGCCATGGTCAGGGCCCGGCTCGTCGGCTCCGCCGCCGCGCCCGCGCTGCGGGTCACCCTCTGGCTGGCCGACGACGCAGACGTGCGCGGCGTGCTCGCCCGCCTGCACGACGAGGTGCTGACCACCGCGCGCGCGTCGCTCGACCTGCCCGCGCTGCCCGTGGCCGTGCGGCTGGAGCTGGAGCGCCCGCACCCCGCGCCGCGGGTCGCCTGAGCGGCCTCACCCCCGCCACACCGGTCGTCCTGCACGGTGACGCGCGTGGCACGGCCGACGCGTCGACGGGCGGTGGGCTCGGTCTTGGCGGCCCTGCTGGCCGTCGGGCTCGTCGCAGGCTGCACGGTCGGACCGTCGACGCGCCCGCCCGTGGCCGTGCGCGCCGACCTGCCCGCCCCGCCCGCCGCAACAGCCGGTGCTCCGGTCCCGCTGCCCGCGCCCGAGCCGCAGCACGCCACGCTCCCCGTCAGCGACTGCACACCGAGCCTGCTCGGCAGCCTGGACGTCCCGATTCCGACCGACCGCACGCTGCGCGCCGACTGCGGCACCCTGACCGTGCCGCTCGATCCCGCCCAACCCGCGCTCGGCACCGTCACGCTCGGGGTGGTGCGCGCGGGGCTGGCCGACGTGCCGGGCCGCGCCCCGCTCGCCGCCCGCCCCCCGCTGCTCGTGCTGGGCGACACCGCCACCGACCCCACCGCGCGGCGGGCCGTCCGGCTGGCCGCGCAGGTCCCCACGTACCTGCTCGCCCAGTACGCGATCATCGGGCTGGACCGACGCGGCACCGGCACCGACACCCTCGACTGCGCCGACACGTCCGCACGCGCGGCGCTCGTCGACGCCGACCCCGCCGCGCTGGACCCCCCCACCTTGCTGGAGCGCGCCCGCGCGGTGGTGCAGGCCTGCAACGTCGCGCTGGACGGTCAGCTCGGCGGCTTCTCCAGCGCGGCCGCGGCCGACGACATCGAGGCGGTCCGCCAGTCCCTCGGCGTCGCGCGGCTGTCGGCATTGGGCACCGGGGACGGCGCCACGGCGCTCGCCGACTGGGCGCGCGAACACCCGCGCGCGGTCGGCAGGCTGGTCCTCGACGGCCCGTCCGATCCCACCGTCGACGAGCCGGACCGTTCGGAAGCCCGGGCCAAGTCGGCCGAGGCCGCGTTCGACGCGTTCGCGCAGCGCTGCACGTCCCGCAGCACCTGCCCGCTCGGCGCGGATCCACGCACCACGGTGACGGCGCTCATCGGCGCGCTGCGCGCGGCGCCGCTGACCGCACCGGACGGGCGCAAGCTCACTGCGGGCACGGCGGTGATGGCCATCCGGGTGGCGCTCGGCGAGCCCGCGACGTGGCCCGCGCTGACCGACGCGCTGTACGCCGCCCGAGGCGGCGACGCCACCGCCCTTTTGGCCGGGCTCACGCCGACACTCGGCGCGCGCGGCCGCTACGATGCCGCGCTGGCCACCGACTGCAACGACGCGCAGAACCGGATCGCGCCCGCCCAGATCGACGACCTCGCCCGGCGGTGGCAGACGGCGTACCCGCTGTTCGGGGGCAGCTACGCGGCCGATCTGGTCGCGTGCGCGCCGTGGCCGACCGGGGGCGGCCGCTTGAAGGCCCCCGTTCCGCCCGACCTGCCGCCGGTGACCGTGATCGGCACGGCGGCAGGCCCGCGCGTGCCGATGGAGGCCACCCGCGCCGTCGCGCAGTCGCTGCCGTCGGCCGCGTTCCTCGGCTGGCAGGGCGCGGGCACCGGCGCCTTCCCCCGCACGCAGTGCGTGAACTCGCTCGTGGACAACATGTTGGTGGACGGGCAGCTGCCGGACGCGGGCACCCTCTGCCCGCCGTGACGGGGTCAGGGTAGGGGGCGCAGGTACGTAGCCGCGATGCGGCGCAGGGCGTGCCGGTCGGCCGTGCCGCCCGCGAGGCCGAGGTCCACCGCGGCGTCGAACACGGCCCGGTCGCGGGCGGCGGCGGCCACCGCAGCGTCAAGGAACCGGGCGTGCGGCACGAGCCGGGCGAGCACGGCCAGGTGGCTGCGGTGGCGTCCGAACGCCCGTCGCATCGCCTCCCGGTGGGCGCGGCCCGCGCCCGGCCCGAGCAGCGCGGCGCGGCCCGCCAGCGCGCCGGAGGCGACGGCGTCGTAGATGCCCTCCCCGGTGAGCGGGTTCACCAGCGCCGCCGCGTCCCCGACCAGCAGCACGCGCCCGTCGGGATGATGGCGCGGACCCGTGGAGAGCGGCAGGTGGTGGCCGCGAACCGTGGCGGGCTCGGGCGGCTGCCCGGGCAGCAGGGTGTCCAGGGCGGCGAGCAGCTCGCGGCGCGATCCGCCGCCGCGCCGGTCGAACACGCCGAACCCGACGTTCGCGCGGCCGTCGGCCACGGGGAACGCCCACGCGTAGGCGGGGTAACGGCCGCGCGCGAACTCGATCACCAGCTCGTCCGGCCGAACGGTGTAGGGCGTGTAGCCCCTGATCGCGACGGCCACGGCGCGCGGCGGCGTGGCCGGGGCGCCGGTCAGCCTGCGAACGACGGAGTTCGCACCGTCCGCGCCGATCACGACGCGGGCGGCGAACCGCTCGTCGAGCACCACGCGGTCAGGCTCGACCCGCAGCGCGCGCACGCGGTGGCGGCGCAGCTGCGCGCCTCGGGCCGTCGCGGCCTCGACGAGCCGGGCGTCGAACACCGCCCGCGGTATCGGGTGGTTGGGCCGGGCGCAGCGCCGGGCCACGACCTGGCCGCCGGGGCTGCGCATCCGCAGCCCGGCCACGGCCGGGCCCAGCGGTCGGAGGTCGGGCACGCCCAGCGCGTCGAGCAGGTCGAACACGTGGGCGGCCACCCCGTCCCCGCAGGTCTTGTCACGCGGGAATGCGGCGGCGTCGAGCAGGAGCACCCGCGCGTCGGGCCGCAGCTGCAGGACGCGCAGGGCGGACGCCGAGCCCGCAGGCCCGGCGCCCACCACTGCGACGTCGACGATCTCCTCCCACACGCGACAGGTCTTACCCGACGCGCGATCAGACGACGACGCCTGCCCGGAGTGCCAGGACAAGCAAGGCCGTCCGGTCGGGCGCCCCCACGGCCCGACCGATGCGCCTGATCGACGTGCGGACCGTCCGCTCCGGCACGTCCAGCCGTTCGGCGATCTCCAGGTCACGCCAACCGTCCGCGGCGAGCTGCAGGAACTCGCGCTCCCGCAGCGTCAGCGGGCAGGACGCGCCGCGCAGGCCCGGCAGCCGCCTGCCGCGGCCGGACAGGCCGAGCGCATGCCATTGGCGGGCCCGCTCGGCCAGCGCCCGCACCGGGCAGGGCCACGCCGCCCGGCGCACCCCGCTGCAGGCCCGGCAGCGCCGGTCCTCGTCGGGCACGTGCTCGCCGAGGATGCGGAACCAGACTTCGACCATCGGCGCGAGCTCGGCGGCCGGACCTGGGTCCTCCGCCACCCGCTCGCTGCGGTCAGGCAGCAGGACGGTCATGGTCAGATCACCAGGATCCGGACCGAGTCGATCGCGGGCGTCTGGTTGGCGCGCTCCATCATCGGGATGCGGTGCGATCCGTCACCGGCCCACACGGTGCACTGGGCGATGCCGCGCGTCGGCAGGCCGGTCACGTTGACCGACACCGTGTCCGCTTTGGCGCCACCGCCGTTGTCCTGCGTCGCCAGGAAGAACGCGGGCACTGCGGCGGGGTCGGGCGGGGTGTTCAGGCTGGCCAGCATCCGGCACGCGGTGTGGAAGTGCCCGCGCTGGAGCCCCTGGTCGTTGAGCACGGAGCTCTCGAGGTAGTAGCCGCCGACCGCCGCGCCGAGGAACCGGTCGCGCACCAGGTTCTTGGTGCTCACCTTGAGCGTGAACGCCGTGTTCGGGCGGACCCGCAGCGGGAAGCCGGTGATGAGCAGCGACGGATCCTTGTCCTGGTCCGCGACCTCGCCGAACGCGGTCGAGACACAGGCGGGCGCCTTCTGGAAGCCGTCGTGCGGGGGCAGCTTGCTCTTGGAGCAGTCGCGGGCCAGCACGTCGAGGCCGTTGTTGTTCGCGATGTCGGCCGCGGGCGCTGTCGTCGGGGCGGCGGACGCGCTCGCGTCGACCGTTGCGCTCGCGGCGGGGTCAGCCGGGTCGTCCGAGGGGTTGCCTGCCGCGTCGTTGACGCCGCTCGGGTCGGCGGAGGGGTCGCCTGCGCCCTGATCGCCGGCCGGCTGGGCGACGGCCGAGCTCGACGGGGAGCCTGCGGGCGCGGTCGTCCTTCCGCCGCCGTTGTGGCGGTTGCCGCCCTGCTGGCTTTGGCCGGGATCGTTGTGGTGGGAGCCGGTGCTGGCCGCCGCTACGTCACACGCGGCAGGCAAGAGGCACCCGAGCGCGGCAGCCGCCGCGATCACGTAGCGCCTCATCGAGCTGTGGGGAGCGTTCGAGGACATTGTGCGGGTTTCCGTTTCGAGTGGGGGGAGCGGTTAGTTGCGGACCCGGGGGCGGACCGCGTGCCGGGGCCCGGTGGCCTCGACGGGGAGAATCAGCGGCAGCGACGGATGGCTGTCGGTCGATGCCGGTCGTGGCCCGGGGATGGCCACGAGGTCTGGTGGGGCTGGGGCGCGGCGCGGCGGGTCGACCATGAGCGCGGGCTGCTGCTGGCGCTTGCGACGGAAGGCCGCGGCAAACCCGACCGCCGCCAGGAGGCAGCAGACGAGGATGAGCATCGGCATCACGAGGTCCTGGCCGCCGGGTGCGCCGTTGAAGGTGAACGCGGTCGGGTCGGGCGCGGCGGGGAGCGCGTTGTAGTCCACGAGCCCGGTGCTCTCCAGGTAGCCGATGTGCCGGGTCACGAACGTCGTGCCGACGGTGGCGAAGTCGCGCATCAGCGAGTTGCGGGTGCTCACCCGCACCTGGGCGAGGAGCGGCAGGACGATGCCGTGGGCCTGGCGCACCCGCTGGACGAAGATCCGGTCATAGTCCGAGCCGGTCGCCGCGGAGATCTCGCCCATCCACCCCTGCTGCTGGGCGTTGGGCGTCGTCGGCAGCAGCACGCCGAGCTGGTCGGCGATCTTGCGGGTCTGCACGTCGAGATCGGCGTGCTCGGTGGCGAGGTGCTCGCCGACCTCACGGACGACGGGCGAGCTGGCCTGCTGCGCCGCCTGCTGACTCGTGGGGCCCTCCCAGAGGTTCGCCTGGCGGACCTTCACGAGCAGGTCGCGGTCGGCGGGCCCGAGCGGGCCCCATTGGGTCTGCGTCCAGCCGCCGGTGCCGACGGCACCGGAGGACCAGGACTGGTAGACGGTCAGCGCAACCGCGGCAACGATGACGAACAGTATCGAGACGCGCAGGAACCGGGGAATCCGGCGGAGCATCGTTCTAGGGCCTTTCGAGTCAGACGGAGGGGGAGCGTCAGACGAAGTCGAAGAGTTCGGTGTGGACGCGGCTGGGGTCGACGTCGAGTGCGTCGATGACCTCCAGCGCGTCGTGGATCATGGCCGGGGGACCGCAGAGGAAGAAGTCGACCGACTCGGGTTGCTCGGTGCTACCGAGCACGAGGGAAAGCAAGCCGAAGCCGAGGCCGCCGTGGTGGCCCTCCCAGTCGTCGGTCGGGCGGCGCATGACCTCGGTGACCACCAGGTCGAGGCTGGCCCGCAGGAAGCCGAGCTCCTCGCGGAACAGCAGGTCCTCGGGACGGGACGCGACCACGACAAGGCGGTAGGGCCGCCGGTCGCCGCGGTCGGCCGCGGTGCGCAGCATGCTCATCATCGGGGTGATGCCCACGCCGCCCGCGATGAGCACGAAGCCCGAGCACCGGCCGATGTCGCCGGAGAACGCGCCGTGCGGGCCGTCGACCCAGACGGGCGTGCCGGGCGGCAGCGCGGTCAGTGTGCGGGTGAAGTCGCCCGCGTGGCGCACGGTGAACGTCGTGTACTGGTCGCGGGCGCTGGAGGAGATCGTGAACGGGTGCTCCTCCGCCGTGGGCGACTGGGCCATCCGAAGCCAGGCGAACTGGCCCGGCACGAAGCGCCACGAGCCCTCGGAACCGCGCGGTGAGAGCACGACCGTGCTGATGGTGGGGCTCTCGGTGCGCACCTCCCTGATGACGAACTCGGTCGACGGGTCGAGGAACCCGCGCCACAGCCACCGGTAGCTCGCCACCGCGACGACGATGGCGACGAGCACGAGGAACGCGGCGGAGATCGCCGGGACCTTGAGGGCGTGGTTCAGCCACACGACGTGCAGCGCGCCGAAGACCAGCACGGCGGCCGCCAGGCCCACGTGCATCCACCGCCACGACTCGTAGGACAGCCGCAGCCGCTTCTTGAGCGCGACCACGGTGACCAGGACGACCGCCGCCAGCGTGGACATCGTCGCCGCCTGCGCCCGTGGCGGCGCGCTCGGGAAGTTCAGCAGGGCGACCGAGCGCGGGTCGTTGGCGACGACGCACGCGAGGTGCACCAGCACCAACACGGCCGCCGAGACCCCGAGGAAGCGGTGCACCTCCATGACGCTTTCGATGCCGAACGCGCGGTTCAGGGAGCGCAGCCTGCTCGGCAGAATGGCCGCGCACACCAGTACCGTGAGCGCGAAGAAGCCGGACACCACGGCGAGCCGGGACCACATCGGTTCCGGGGGCGCCGTGGCGAGCCACAGCAGCGGGGGTACCGCCACCGTGGCGCCCAGCCCGGTGAGCCACGCGGTGCGCAGCAGCCCGTCGTTCATGGCGGCGACCGTATGAGGGCAGCCGTAGCGCTGGTTGCCAAGCTGAGAACCTCGTGGGCCCACCTGATCGCCATGCGCGACGAGCGGCGGGCCACTACTCCGAACGCCGCAGGAATTGGGCCGACTGCCGGTTAACGTCTTCAGGCTCCCCGCCGCGAGAACGGCCCATCCGCGACGCGCCACCGCTCAGCGATCCGCTTACCGGCGACCGCAGGGACCATCCGCCGGTCGCGAACCGGTCACCGCGGCCGGGGTCGGCCGGAGGGTGAGCGGCCTCGGCCGCGATTGGTGCTGAGCGTACGCCGTCCTACCTGAGCGACAACGGCCGTTCGGCGGGGGCGGCGTCCGCCCAACGCGCCCAACCCGCCGCAGGCCGCCGGGCGCCTCAGCATCGGCCCCCGCCCCCGCCGGGCGTTCCTACCGTCCCCTCCATGTCGCACTCCCCCTCATGGCGGGCAGGTGCCGCGGCCCTGCTCATCACTGCTCCCCTGGCCCTTTCGGCTTGCGGCACGTCGGAAACCGGCGTCCCCGCGAGTTTGGCGGCGCCCGTCGGGAACGGGGCGCCCCTCGGCGGCACGAGCGCGCCGACCGCGGCTCGCGACGGCATCTCCACAGCGGTCACGTCCGTGGGCACGGTCATGACCAGCGGCGGGTTCACCCTGTACCGCTACACGAAGGATCGGACGACGCCGCCCACGAGCACGTGCACCGGTCCGTGTGCCGCGAGCTGGCCGCCGATCCCCACCGACGGACAGCCGACCCTGGACGGCGTCGACCCCAAGCTCATCGGCACCGCTGTGCGCCCGGACGGCAGCAAGCAGCTCACCGTGGCCGGGTGGCCGGTCTACCGGTACACCCAGGACATGGTGCCCGGGATCGTCAACGGGCAGGGCGTCGGTGGCGTCTGGCTGGCCATCGGGCCGGACGGCAAGCCGATCGCGGGCGCCAAGCCCGCCGCGCCGCCTGCGCGGCCCCCGGCGCAGGCCAAGCAGGCACCGGCCAAGGCCCCGGCCGCCGCGCCGAAGGTGGTGGTGCCGACGAAGGCGCCGCCCGCCCCGCCGAAGGTCGCGCCGACCAAGGCCCCGGCGGTCGCACCGACCACCGTCCGCGACGCCCCCGGCACGTCGAGCACCGACTGACTCAGCTCTCGGGGTTGCGCGCGCGGGAGGGCTGGACGCGCATCGGCTCGCCGGGCATCTTCGGGTACTCGGGCGGGTAGGGCATGTCGCCGCGCGGGTCGGCCGCATACCAGTCGAGCACGGTCTCCAGCCCGCCCACGTGCGCGTCCATCTCGGCGTGCGGGTCGCCCCGCTCCGCGTAGATGGCGGGCACCGTGCGCACGTCGAAGTCCTCCGGCTCGACGGACGGCAGGTCGTCCCAGGTCAGCGGCATCGAGACGGTGGCGCGCGGGCGTCCGCGCACCGACCACGCCGACGCCACGGTGCGGTCGCGGGCGGCCTGGTTGTAGTCGAGGAACACGCGCTCGCCGCGCTCCTCCTTCCACCAGGCCACCGTGGCGTGCTCGGGCAGCCGTTCGGCGACCCGGCGGGCGATGGCGATCACCGCGTGCCGGACCGCGACGAAGTCCCACTCCGGCCGGATCCGGGCGAAGACGTGGATCCCCCGTCCGCCCGAGGTCTTGGGCCACCCGACGAGGCCCGCCTCGTCCAGCACCTCGTGCAGCACGTCCGCGACGGCCACGGCGTCGGCGAAGTCGGTGCCCGGCTGCGGGTCGAGGTCGATGCGCAGCTCGTCGGGCCGGTCCGGGTCGGCGCGGCGCACCGGCCAGGGGTGGAAGTCGAACGTGCCCATGTTCGCCGCCCACAGCAGGACCGCGGGCTCGGTGGGGCAGAACGCGTCGGCCGTGCGTCCGCTGGGGAACGTGACCCGCGCCGTCTGGGTGTAGGGCGGCGCGCCCTTGGGCAGGCGCTTGGAGTAGAACGGCTCGCCGGTGACCCCGTCCGGGTAGCGCTTGAGGTTCGTCGGGCGCTCGCGAAGCACCCCGAGCAGCGGGTCGACGACCGCGCGGTAGTACTCCACGACCTCCCGCTTCGTGATGCCGGGCTCCGGGAAGTACACCTTGTCCGGGCTGGTCAGCCGCACCTCGCGGGGCCCGTCCGGGCCGGGCACCGTGATCAGCTCCACCGCCTTGGTCGCCACGCTGTCGCACGCTACCGGCTAGGCTGCCGCGTATGCCGGATCACTTCGACGACGAGCTGATCGGGCTGGACCGGGACGACCCGGAGGCCCAGGCCTTTGCCGCCCACCTCGACCGCATGCACCGCCAGCACCCGGCCTTCACCGTGGAGGGCTACCTCGACGACGTCGGCCGGTTCGTCGACTCTGTGCACCGCGCGGAGGGCGAGCGGTGGTTCGCCGCGGTCGCGGTCGTGCTCCTGCTGCTGGCCGTCGCCGCGGGCGTCATCTGGGAGGCGCTGCGGTTCGTGTTGACGACATGGCTCTGAAAGACTTTTTCGGCAGGCTACGACGTAGCCTTGACGGCATGGATCCCGTGACCGACCAGCCTGCGAAGGTCGTGAAGTCCGACGCCGAGTGGCGCGCCCAACTCACGCCCGCCGAGTACCGCGTGCTGCGGCAAGCGGGCACGGAGGCGCCGTTCGTCGGCGAGTACACCGACACCAAGACCACCGGCGTGTACCGTTGCCGGGCCTGCGGCGCGGAGCTGTTCCGCAGCGACACGAAGTTCGACTCCCACTGCGGTTGGCCCTCGTTCTTCACGCCGCTGGCGGGCGACGCCGTGATCGAGCGCAGCGACTACGCGATGGGCATGAAGCGCACCGAGGTGCTCTGCGCCAACTGCCACAGCCACCTCGGCCACGTGTTCGAGGGCGAGGGCTACGCCACGCCGACCGACCTGCGCTACTGCATCAACTCGATTTCGCTCACCCTGGAGCCCGACGAGTCCTAAGGCAGCGTCGCCACGAGGTCGCCCGGCTGCACGCGGGGGCCGGTGAAGAACGGCGTCTCCGCGCGCACGTGCCTGCGGGCCTCGGTGGCGCGCAGGTCGCGCATGAGGTCGACGATCCGGTGCAGCTCGTCGGCCTCGAACGCGAGGATCCACTCGTAGTCGCCGAGCGCGAACGCGGGCACGGTGTTGGCGCGCACGTCCTTGTAGCCCCGTGCGGCCTGCCCGTGCTCGGCGAGCATCGTGCGGCGTTCGTCGTCGGGGAGCAGGTACCAGTCGAGCGACCGGACGAACGGGTAGACGCACAGGTACGCCCGCGGCTCCTCCCCCGCGATGAACGCGGGCACGTGGCTCTTGTTGAACTCCGCGGGCCGGTGCAAAGCGACCTGGCTCCACGTCGGTGTGCTGGCCCGGCCTAGCGCGGTGCGCCGCAGCCCGGCGTAGGCCGCCTGCAGAGCCTCCACGCTCTCGGCGTGCCACCAGATCATGAAGTCCGCGTCGGCGCGCATGCCCGCGAGGTCGTAGACGCCGCGCACCACCACGCCCTTGTCGGCCAGCGCGTCGAGGTACTCCGTGAGCTGGGCGGCCACCGCCGAGCGGTCGTCGCCGAGCCGACCCGGTTCGCTGCGGAACACCGACCACATCGTGTAGCGGATCATGCTGTTGAGCTCGGTGTAGTCGAGGCGGGCCATCACCCGATCCTAACGACCGCCCGCGCGATGCGGTCGGCCGCGGCGCGGCCCGTGCCGATGCAGGCGGGCACCCCGACCCCGTGCAGCGCGGCGCCCGCGACGGCGATCCCGTCGGGCAGGGCCGCTTCGAGCGTCGCGACCCGGCCGACGTGGCCGGGGGCGTACTGGGGCAGGCCGCCGCCCCAGCGCTGGACGTGGACGGCGACGGGCGTGGCGTGAATCCCGTCGAGGGCGGCCAGGTCGGCGCGCACCTGGGCGACCAGCGCGGCGTCGTCGGCCTGCAGCGCGGTGGCCTCGCCGAACCGCCCCAACGAGGCCCGCAGGCGAACGAGACCATCGCCCGCGAGGTGCGCCCACTTCGTCGACGAGTGGGTCACGCCCTTCACCGCGAGCGGCTCGCCCGCGGCGACCAGCGCACCCGACGTGGCGGGCACGGGTACATCCGCCTCACGGAAGGCCAACGCCACGACGACCGAGGACGCGAGCTCGATACCCCCCGCCGCGCTCGCCGCGGCCGGAGCGATCGGCCGGAGCAGGCGCGCGAGCGCGGGCGCGGGCACGGCCAGCACCACCGCGTCGACCTCGAGCGCCTCGGGCGCGGTGGTCGGGCCGAGCACCAGCAGCCAGCCCGGCGCGCTGGGCTCGATGGCGCGCACGGTCGTGTCGAGTCGGAAGTCGGCGCGGGCGGCGTCGGCGAGCGCGTCGAGCAGCACCCGGTAGCCGCCGCGCAGGGCGCCGAACACCGGGCTCGGCGGCCCCCCCGCCACCAACGGTGAGTCCCGCGTTTCGCCACGGCGTGTTGGCGATTCCTGCCCGCCGTCCCCCAACGGCGCACCGCGCGATCCGGCCTGCCGCGACTCGTTCTCCGGCCCCGAGCCCGAGATGCGGTCACGCCGTGTCGAAACGCGCGACTCACCGTTGTCGGGCGGGCCCGATCCGCCATCACGCCGTGTCGAAACGCGCGACTCACCGTTGGTGGCGGCGTCGGCCGCGGCGGTCAGAGACGTCGCGCCCGCGTCGAGCGCGGCCGCGAGCGCGGGCATCGTGGGCCGCAGGCCGAGGGCGTCGACCCGGCCCGCGTAGACGCCGCCGAGGAGCGGGTCGACGAGGCGATCGGTCAGCTCGTCGCCGAAGCGGGCGCGCAACAGCCTGCCGAGTGCGACGTCCCCGCCCGGCGTCCAGGCCAGCGGGCGCGTGGGCTCGGCCGCCACCGCGGCGAGCCCGGCGTCGGTCAGGAGCCCCACCAGTCGGGCCGCGCTCGTCGGCACCCCGAGCACCGTGCCTGCGGGCAGCGCCACGGTGCGGCCCGCTGCGCGGATCGACGCGTGCGCGGCGGTCGGGTGCACGAGCCGCTCGGTCAGCCCGAGCTCGGCCAACAGCGCCGGGACCTCGGGGCGCCGCGCGAGAAAGGCCTCCGCGCCGACGTCGTAGGGCTTGCCCGCGAGGTCGATGGTGCGCAGCACGCCGCCGATGCGGTCCCGCTGCTCCAGCACCGTGATCGCCGCGTCCGGGCCGAGCAGGGTGCGCAGGCGGTGAGCGGCGGCGAGCCCCGCGATGCCCGCCCCGACGACGGCGACCCTCATCGCCCCACGCTGTGCACCAGCTCGACCAGCCACGTGACGACATCCGGGTCGGTCTCGGGGAGCACGCCGTGCCCGAGGTTGAACACGTGGCCCGGCGCCCGGCTGCCCTCCTCGAGGATGCGACGCACCTCGGCCTCGATCGAAGCCCGGTCGGCGAACAGCACGGCGGGATCGAGGTTGCCCTGCACCGGGCGGCCGGTGCGGCGGGCCGCCTCGGAGAGCGGCACCCGCCAGTCGACGCCGACGACGTCCGCGCCCGCCTCCGCCATGGCGGCGAGCAGCTCGCCGGTGCCGACGCCGAAGTGGATCCGCGGCACGCCCGCGTCCGCGACCGCGCCGAGCACGCGCGTCGAGTGCGGGAGGACGAACCGGCGGTAGTCCCGCTCGGACAACGCGCCCGCCCAGGAGTCGAAGAGCTGCACCGCGTCGACGCCCGCGTCGACCTGTGCTCGCAGGAACGTCGCGGTGAGGTCGGCGAGGCGGCCCATCAGCGCGTGCCACACGTCGGGGGCCGAGTACATGAGCGCCTTGGTGCGTTCGTGATTGCGGCTGGGCCCACCCTCTACGAGGTAGGACGCGAGCGTGAACGGCGCCCCGGCGAAGCCGATCAGCGGGGTCTCCCCCAGCTCGCGCAGCAGCAGCGCGACGGCGTCGGCCACCGGGGCGACCTGCTCGGGAACGAGCGCGGGAAGGGCGGCGACGTCGGCCGCCGTCCGCACCGGGTGCGCGACCACCGGACCGGTGCCGGGCACGATGTCCACGCCGACCCCCGCCGCGAAGAGCGGTACGACGATGTCGGAGAACAGGATCGCGGCGTCGACGCCGTGCCGCCGCACCGGCTGGAGCGTGATCTCGCAGGTGAGCGCGGGGTCGAGGCAGGCCTGCAGCATCGCGGTGCCCGCACGCAGCGCGCGGTACTCGGGCAGCGAGCGACCGGCCTGGCGCATCAACCACACGGGCCGCCGCGACGGCCTGCCGCCACGGGCGGCGACGAGGAAGGGGGCCGCGCGCAGGTCTCGGCGGGCGGCGGGCGCGGCTACGGCGGCGGACGGGTGCATGACCCCTTCAGCATCCCACGCTGTGTGACCCCCGGCGCGCCTGCCCGTCCGCACGGCCGAGGGACCTTAGAGTCCCGGCTCGTGCCCGATGCGACCGTCCCCCCCGCCGAGTTCCGGCGCGCCGTGGCCGCGTTGAGCGCGATGCGCCCGCGGCGAGAACTGTTCGTCGCGGCCTTGGACGCCCCGCCCCGGCTCGCCCCGTTCACCTGGGCGCTGCGCGTCGAGGCCGACGCCGGGCGCCCCGCGGGCGAGGACCTCGACGAGCCCGACACCTCGGGACGGCTCATCATGCTGCACGATCCCGCGGGCCAGGACGCCTGGGAGGGCACGTTCCGGCTCGTCTGCTTCGTCCAGGCCCGGTTGGAGCGAGAGCAGCTCGGCGACGAAATGCTGCCCGTCGTCGCCTGGTCATGGCTTACCGAAGCACTGGACCATTTCGACGCTCCGTATACGGCGTTGGGAGGCACGGTCACCCAAACGTCGTCGGTCCGGTTCGGCGACATCTCCGGGCCCCGCCGCGACGACGACGTGGAGCTGCGCGCGTCCTGGACCCCCGTCGGCCCGGAGCTGACCCGCCATGCGGACGCATTCTGCGAGCTCGTAGCCGTAGCAGCGGGGTTACCTCCGGTCGGAGCAGTTCCGCTCGTCCATAGGACGGTCTAACTACCGTTCCCACCTGCGGGTTCGACGCATTCAGTGATCACCATTGTCCCCCGTTCGGGTGGTTGGCGATCGACAACGCTGTAACTTTCACCCTGCCAAGTTCGAACCGATACACGACGTTAGACCGCTTGGGGGGCTACGCTTCCTCCTCGGACACCTCCCCGGGCGGTCGGACGAACGCTCTGCACGACCGGGGATCTGGTGCTGGTCGGGGGCAAACGACCGTCTCCAGGGAGGTAGTGACGTGGCCGTGGTAGGCCAAGGCGCACCCGTGCGCGGTGTGATGGGACAAGGGTCCCCACACCAGCCTGTGTTGTCGCCTGCGATGGTCCCGCATCCGCGGGAGGAGCAGTTCTCCGTGCTGGTGGTGGATGACCATCCACTGCTCCGGGAGGCGATCGCCGCCCGGCTGCGCTCGATGGGCGCGGGCACGGTGTATGAGGCGGCCTCGGTCGCGGAGGCCCGGGCACGGGCACACGCCAACGGTCCGTGCGACCTCGCGATCCTCGATCTGGGGCTGCCGGACGGCAGCGGCCTGGACCTGGTGACCGAGCTGCGGTCGCTCGGGTGGAACCGGCTGGTGGTGCTGGCGTCGTCCGACGACCCGTACGCGGTGCGGTCGGCGTTCCAGGCCGGAGCGCAGGCCTACCTGCTGAAGTCGGCGTCGGCGGCAATCGTCACCGACGGCGTGAAGCGGGTGCTCGACGGCGGCGTATATGCCGACCCGACGGTCGCGCCCCTGCTCGCCACCGGCACCCGCGTGCCCGGCACCGACAACACACCGCGCGAGCTGTCCGCCCGTGAGGTGGAGGTGTTGCAGCTTGTCGCGGACGGCCAGTCGAACAAGGAGATCGGGGAAGCGCTGAGCCTGTCCGCGCTGACGGTGAAGAGCCACCTCTCGCGCATCGGACGCAAGCTCGGCACCGGCGACCGCGCCCAGATGGTCGCTCTCGCCATGCGCGCCGGGGTCATCCGCTGACCGAAACGCACGCGTCCGACAGTCCGGCACCGACACCACTGCTCCGACCAGCCGACGGGCTCCCCCCGGTCGTCGCCGACCCCCCAGCACTTGCGCGCACCGCCGAGGTGCTCGCCGAGGGGCACGGACCGATCGCCGTCGATGCGGAACGGGCATCGGGATTTCGCTACTCCCAACGGGCCTACCTGGTGCAGCTGCGCCGCGCGGGTGCGGGCACGGCGCTCGTCGACCCCATCCCGCTGCGCAGCGACCTGTCGGCACTCGCGCCCGCCCTGACCGGACCCGAGTGGGTGTTGCACGCCGCCAGCCAGGATCTGCCGTGTCTCGCCGAGGTCGGGCTTGTCCCGGGGCAGCTGTTCGACACCGAGCTGGCCGGGCGGTTGCTCGGCCTGCCGCGGGTCGGGCTCGGCCCGATGGTCGAGCAGCTCCTCGGGCTGGCGTTGGAGAAGGGGCACGGGGCGGCCGACTGGTCGCGCCGTCCCCTTCCCGAGGACTGGCTGATCTATGCGGCACTCGACGTCGAGGTGCTCGTCGCGCTGCGCGACGTGCTCGCCGGGCTGCTCGCCGAGCAGGGCAAGCTGGAGTGGGCCCGGCAGGAGTTCGAGGCGGTGCGCACGGCGCCGCAGCCCGCGCCGCGGGCCGAGCCGTGGCGGCGCACCTCGGGCGTGCACCGCGTGCGCAAGCCACGCGCCCTGGCCGCCGTGCGCGCGCTGTGGGAGGCCCGCGACCGGCTCGCCGCCGAACGCGACATCGCCCCCGGCCGGGTCCTGCCCGACGCCGCGATCGTTGACGCCGCCACGGCCGCACCCGCCACCGCCGCCGCGCTGGCCGAGCTGCCGGTGTTCCGTGGGCGGGCGCAGCGGCGGCTCACCGCGTACTGGTTCTCGGCGATCAGCCAGGCCGCCCGGCTCGACGCCGCCGACCTTCCCCGCTCCGCCCCCCCGAGCGACGTACCGCCGCCGGTCGCCCGCTGGGCCGACCGCGACCCCGAGGCAGCCGCGCGCCTGGCCGCCGCCCGTGCTGCGCTGGCGAGCCTCAGCGAAGAGCTCAGCGTGCCCGTGGAGAACCTGCTGCAGCCCGAGCTGCTTCGGCGGCTGTGCTGGAGCCCGCCCCTCGACGGCGACCTCCCCGCCGCCCTCCGCAAGGGCGGCGCCAGGGACTGGCAGGTAGAGCTGCTCGCTCCGCTCCTGGAGCCCGTCCTCTAGCCCTGACCCCATCGCACGGTGAGTCTCCCATCTCGCTCCGCCGTGTTGGCCGTTTCGTCACGCCGCCCGCGCCGAGCGCCGCTTGGCCATCGAGGGAAGCCCGACCGCTC
Organism: uncultured Actinomycetota bacterium; assembly: GCA_963739465.1. GTDB lineage: Bacteria > Actinomycetota > Actinomycetes > Mycobacteriales > Pseudonocardiaceae > Pseudonocardia. The sequence continues at coordinate 254,870 of CAVUAS010000032.1, read as the reverse complement.
ACGCGGCTGGCCGACCCGCGCCATCGTCAGCGCGCTCTGCGCCTGACCGCGACCGCCACCTCGTGGGCCGATTCGCCAACTCACCGTGGCGACGCGACATCACCGCGGCGAAACGCGCGACTCACCGCGGCGGAACGCGCGACTCACCGCGGCGAAACGCGCGACTCACCCTGTCAAGGTGGGGAGGCGGACCGTCACCGACAGGCCGCCACCCACCACCGGCCGGGCCTCCACGGTGCCGCCGTGGGCGAGCACCACCGCGCGGACGATCGAGAGTCCGAGCCCCGCCCCCCGCGCGGCCCCCGTGCGCTCGACCGGGCCCCGCCGGAACGGTTCGAAGAGCTCGTCCACGCGGTCCGGCGCCACCTGCGGCCCGCTGGACGCCACCCGCAGCTCGGCCCCGCCGCCCTCGGCCGCGGTGCCCGGACCCACGCCGCCGATGTCCGCACCACCCGCGCCGACGCCCGACCCGGCGCCACCCCCGCCGATCGGACCCGTGCACACCTCCAGCCAGCCGCCCGCGACGTTGTGCCGCACCGCGTTCTCCAGCAGATTGCCGACCACGCGCTCCACCAGCACAGGGTCGCCGTGGGTCGGCGCCGGGGCGGTGCGCAGCAACACCCGCAGACCGCGAGCGGTCGCGTCGGTCCGCACCGCGGCGAGCGCGGGCACCACCAGGTCGGCCAGGTCCAGCGGCACCCGCTCCCCCAGCTCGGCCCCACTCTCGGCCCGCGCGAGCATCAGCAGGCCCGCCACGAGATCGTCCGCTCGGCGGGTGGCCTCGTGCACGACCGCGCCCATCCGCCGCAGCTCCTCGACGTCGGCAGCCGGGTCCGACAGCGTGACATCCACCTCGGTGCGAAGCACCGACAGCGGCGTGCGCAGCTCATGGCTGGCGTTGGCGACGAACCGCCGCTGCGCCTCGAACGCGGCCTGCAGCCGGTCGAGCATGGCGTCGAAGCCCGCCGCCAACTCGGCCACCTCCCCGCGCGCGTCGCGCACACCGGTGCGGGTGTCGAGGGACTCCACCGAAAGCCGCCGCGCCGTCGCCGTGACCGCGTGCAGCGGGCTGAGCACCCGGCCCACCAACCACCACGACACCAGCGCCGCGGCCACCACCACCAGCGGAAACGCGATCAACCCCGCGCGGAGGACCTCTTCGCGCGCCGCGGCGCCGACCGCGGCCGAGACCTGCTCGGACGGCACCACCCGTTCCCCGACGCGCACCAGGCTCCCCGGCGGCAGCGACGGCGCCTGCGCAACCCCGCCGACCAGCAGCCAACCCAGCCACAGCAACAACGCGCTGACCAGCGCCACGACCCCGGTGCACACGGCCGTGAGCCGGGGCCGCAGCCCCACCCGCAGCCCCACCCGGACGGGCGCGCCCACCCCTACCCCGCTGCGGGAACCCGGTAGCCCGCCCCGACCACCGTCTCGATGACGCCGGGCTCGCCGAGCTTCTTGCGCAGCGTCATCACGGTGACCCGCACGGTGGTCGTGAACGGGTCGGCGTTCTCGTCCCACACCCGCTCGAGCAGCTCCTCGCTGCTCACTACGGCACCCCGCGCGGCGAGCAGCACCTCCAGCACCCCGAACTCCTTGCGGGTGAGGTCGAGCGACCGCCCGGCCCGGCTGACCGTACGCCGGGCCGGGTCCAGCACGACGTCATCGGCCGTCAAGAGCGGCGGCGCGGCGGGGGTGGCCCGCCTGCCGAGCGCGCGGCAGCGGGCCACGAGCTCGGGGAAGTCGAAGGGCTTGGCGAGGTAGTCGTCGGCGCCGCGGGACAGGCCGTCCACCTTGTCGGCCAAGGTGCCGCTCGCGGTGAGCATGAGCACCCGCGTGGTGGAGCCGGAGGAGACGATCTGCGCGCACAGGTCGTCGCCGCGCATCCCCGGCAGATCCCGGTCGAGCACCACGACGTCGTAACGGGTGACGGTGGCCTTCTCGTGGCCCGCATCGCCGTCGTAGGCGACGTCCACCGCCATCCCCTCCCGGCGCAGCCCCCGGGCCACCGCGTCGGCCAGCGCGGTCTCGTCCTCCACCACCAGCACTCGCATCAGCGCGACTCCTCCGTCGCATTTTCCGGGGCACGCTCGGGCAGCAGCGCCGCGGCCCACTCCGTGACCCGCCGCGCGACGTCCTGCTCGCTCAGCCCGACGGCGGCCAGCACGTCGACCCGGCTGCCGTGCTCCAGGAACTCCTGCGGGACGGCGAGGTCGCGCACCGGCACATCGCACTCCGCGGTCCGCAGCGCGTCCGCCAGCGCGGAGCCGAAGCCGCCGTGTCGCCCGCCGTCGGCGAGGGCGACGACCAGCCGGTGCTCACGCGCCATCGCGACGACGGCGGCGGGCACGGGCAGCACCCACCGCGGGTCGACGACGGTGACCGCCACCCCCTGGCGGGCCAGCCGCGCCGCCGCGGCCACACCGAGCTGCCCGAACGCCCCGGCGCAAACGAGCAACACGTCCCCGCCCTCGTGCAGGACGTCGACGCCGCCGACCCGCCGCACCGCGGGCACCGAATCGATCACCGCACCCTTGGGGAACCGGATGGCCGTGGGCCCGTCGTCGACGGCGATGGCTTCGGCCAGCTCCTCCCGGAGAGTGGCGGCGTCGCGCGGCGCGGCCACCTGGATGCCCGGCACGATGCCCAGGAGGGACAGGTCCCACATTCCGTTGTGCGACGGCCCGTCGTTGCCGGTGACGCCCGCCCGGTCCAGCACGAGCGTGACGGCCTGCCGGTGCAGGGCGACGTCGAGGAGCAGTTGGTCGAAGGCCCGGTTGAGGAACGTCGAGTACACCGCGACCACCGGGTGCAGGCCCGCGTACGCCATCCCCGCCGCGGAGGTGAGGGCGTGCTGCTCGGCGATGCCGACGTCCACACACCGCTCCGGGAACGCCTCCGCGAACGGGACCAGCCCGGTCGGGCCCAGCATCGCGGCCGTGATCGCGACGATATCCTCCCGCTCCGCGCCGATCTTGACGAGCTCGTCGGCGAAGACGCTCGTCCAGCCGACGCTCGGCGGCCCGGTCGGCAGGCCGGTGACCGGGTCGAAGGCGGCCGGGCTGTGCATCTGCTCGGCCGCATCGTTCTCCGCGGGCGGATAGCCCCGGCCCTTCTGCGTGACGACGTGCACGATCACCGCGCCGCCGAAGCCCCGCGCCCGGCTCAGCGCGGACTCGACCGCGGCGATGTTGTGGCCGTCAACCGGTCCGAAGTACTTGATGCCCAGATCGGAGAACAGCTCCTGCGGCGCGAGCGCATCCTTCACGCCTGCCTTCAGCGCGTGCAGCGCCGCGTACAGCGGGCCGCCGACCACCGGCGTGTGGGTGAGGGCCTGCTTGCCCTTCTCCAGCACCCGCTCGTAGCCCGGCTGCAGCCGCAGGGACGCCAGCCGGTCGGCCACGCCGCCGATCGTCGGAGCGTAGGAGCGACCGTTGTCGTTGACGACGATGACGAGGTTGCGGTCCTTCGCCGCCGCGATGTTGTTCAGCGCCTCCCAGGCCATGCCGCCGGTGAGCGCCCCGTCGCCGATCACCGCGACGACGTGGCGACGCTGCCCGGTGAGCGCGTAGCCGCGCGCGAGGCCGTCCGCCCAGGACAACGACGTGGAGGCATGGCTGTTCTCGACGTGGTCGTGCGGGCTCTCGGCCCGGCTCGGGTAGCCCGACGGGCCGCCGGTGAGCTTGAGACGCTCCCAGCCGTCGTGGCGGCCGGTGAGCAGCTTGTGCACGTACGACTGGTGGCCGGTGTCCCAGATGAGGGTGTCGCGCGGCGAGTCGAACACGCGGTGGATGGCGATCGTGAGTTCGACGACGCCGAGATTCGGGCCCAGGTGGCCGCCGGTGCGCGAGACGCACGACACCAGCTCGCGGCGCACCTCGGTGGCCAGGGCGGCGAGTGCCGTGGCGTCGAGAAGCCGCAGGTCGGCGGGGGCCCGGACGGAACGGAGGACGGCGCTCACGCCGACCAGCTTACGGAACGACGTCGGCTCCGCTCGCGGCTCGGCGCACGGCGTCGCCCGCGATGCGCGGGGAAGGTACTTCGAGGTCGCCCGCGATGCGCACGCGGTTACGTCCGGCACGCTTGGCCGCGTACAGACAGGCGTCGGCCGCGCGCAGCGCACCGTCGAGGTGTCCGTCGACGTCGTCGCTTGCCGGTTCGGGGCCGACGCATGCCCCGCCCACCGACGCCGTGAGACCGTTGATCACCGCGCCGCCCACCGCGGCCACGGTGAGCCGGGCAACCTGCCTGCGCAGCCGCTCGGCCACGGCGGCGAGCTCGACCCGCCCGGCGAGTCCGGTGGGCAGGCCGCCGACGAGCACCACGAACTCCTCCCCGCCGAACCGCCCGACGAGGTCCTGGCTGCGCACGCCCGACCGGAGGGCACTGGCGACAGCGGCGAGCACGTCATCGCCCGCAAGGTGGCCGTGCTCGTCGTTGACCGCCTTGAAGTGGTCGAGGTCCACGATGAGGACGCCGGCCCGGACCCCGGCCCGGCGCGCCTCCGCCGCGGCGCGATCGGCGCGGGCCTGCCAGGTGGTCGCGTTGAGCAGGCCGGTCTTGCCGTCGAGGCTCGCGGCCTCCTCCAGGTGCCGCACCCGCACCGCCCGGTGCAGCACGAGGATCGGCGGCAGCGCGAGCACCATGAGGAAGGGAGCATCGCCGAGCGCGACGGCGGCGAGCCCGCCGAGGCACAGCGTGGCGATCTCCAGCGCGTTGTCGTCCCAGCGGCCCATGAGCTCCCGCGGGGCGGTCGCGTGCCGGGACAGCCCGATGGCCACGGCGATGAGCACCGTGTTCACCACGACGTAGGCGAGCACCGCCGCGACGACGCCCAGGGCCCCGGCCAGGTCCGACGAGTCCGAGGGTAGCCCGCCCGCGCCCGTCACCACCTCGTGTGCGGCCGTCGCGGCGAGCACCACGGTGGCGGTCGTGTAGAGGTGCCGGTGCAGCGGCACGCCCGAGGGCCGCCACACGCGTCGCCACAGATGCGCGTAGACCACGAGCACGACGGCCGCGGCCAGCGGCGGCGGCAACAGCAGCGCCCCCGCGAACGTCCACACCGAGCTGAGGTCGAAGTACGAGGTCTGCGCGACCCGGCGACGGTTCCGCTCGATGCCGGTGGCGAGCTCGGTGTGCGTCACCGACAGCAGGGCGAGCAGCGCCGCGAGCCCCACCATCGCCGGTGCGGGCGGCGCGGCGGCAGTGGCGGTCACGGCGGTGACAGCGGCGAGCTCGACGCCCAGCACCCAGGCGAGCGCGCGCGGCGGCAGATCCACGAGCGGTCCCCCCTATGCCGACGGAGCTGTCCCTGGAGGCTAGTGACACCGGAAGCGGCGTGTCAGTGGGACAGCGGTCGCACATCGGGGTGGTCCTGAGCAACCGTTTGGTCACACAGCGTCAGATCGCTGCCGCAGATCGCACGGTTGGTCACGCGGTGTCGACCGCCGAGCCCGACCGGGCCCGACCCATCCGCACCTGGTTGCGCCCCGCGCGCTTCGCCGAGTACAGCGCGGTGTCGGCGATCAGCAGCAGCCCGGCCAGGTCGGCGCGGCCGCCGGAGTGCAGCGCACCGCCGACCGACACCGACAGCGCGGTGATCCGCTCGGTACCGTCCGCCGTCGTCACGTCCACCACCAGCGCGGCGACCCGCTCGCGGATGCGCTCCGCGACCGCGCCGAGGTCGGTCTCGCCGCCGTCTCGCTGCCCGACGAGCAGGATGACGAACTCCTCGCCCCCGAAGCGTCCGACGAGGTCGCGCTCGCGGACCTCGGACTGCAGCGCATCCGCCACGGCGGCGAGCACCTGGTCACCCGCCAGGTGCCCGTGCAGATCGTTGACCGTCTTGAAATGGTCGAGATCGAGGACGAGCACCGCGTGCGGGACACCCGCAGGCCCGGCCCGGCGCAGCTGCTGCTCGGCCCGCGCGCCCCAGGCGTGCGCGTTGAGCAGCCCGGTCTTCCCGTCGGTGGCGGCCGCCTCCTCGAGGTGACCCACGAGGACGGCGCGGTGCAGCACCAGCAGTGGTGGCAGCACGAGCGCCACCAGCCACGGGTTGATGCCGAGCACCAGGGCGACGAGCGCGCCCAGCGTGAGCGTCGCGAGTTCGAGGACGTTGGCGTCGACGTCGCCGAACAGCGCCTTCGGGTCCCTCGGCGCCGGACTGCTCAGCGCGACCACCGCGGCGATCAGCAGGCTGTTCACCGCCGTGTAGACCACCAGCGCCGCCGGGATGACGACCGGCCCCAGCCCACGGCCCGCCGTCACCACCGCGCCCGCGGCGCCGCAGGCCAGCACCACCGACGCGGTGGTGAACACGTGCTTGTAGAGCGCAGGCCTGGCCCGCCCCGCCCGCAACCACACGTACCCCTGAACGACCACGGCGACCGCGGCGGCGAGCGGCAGCGCAAGGCGCAGCGCCCCCGCGAACGTCCACACCGAGGTCAGTCCGACGTGGGCGGGCCGGGTGACCAGCAGCCGGAGCCGCTCGACGCCCACCGCCAGCTCGGTGTGCACGATGCTCAGCGCGGCGAGGACGAGCGCCGACCCGACGGCCACCGTGGTGGGTCGGCCGTCACCCGTTTGCGCGACGATGAGGGCGACCGCGCCGACCTCGACCGCCAGGACGATGGCCTGCACGTGGCGCGGCAAAGCCCAGAGCGGCCACGAGCGCACCCACCGAGAGTAATACCCACGGCAAGTCAACCATCACTCGGCGGAGTTGCACGTTCACCCGCACGTGCAACAGTCATTACCGTCTGCGCACCCCTCGAAGAGGGAGAGGAGGCGAGACGGCCATGAACAAGGAGTGGACCTGACCGTGCCGCTCAAGTCGGCGGCGGCAGCGGCGGCGGCGCGGAGACCAGGATCGTTGGCGGCGGGGGCGGCGGCCCGTGCGAGGACGACGGCAGCGCCTCGGCGGATTCCGCGCCCGCCGCCCCGCCGGACTCGGCCGTGATCTCCGTGCCCATCTCTGTGCCCGGCGCGGGAACCGCGCCGACGCTCACCCGGTTGCGGCCCGCACGCTTCGCCGCGTAAAGCGCCGTATCCGCCGCGTGCACGAGGGTGCGCAGGTCGTCATGGCCGTCCGGGCACACCGCGGCACCCACCGAGACGCTCAGCCCCGCGACCGACAGCGGGCCGTCCGGCGTCTCGAGGCCGACGGAGAGCGACGCGACCCGCCGCCGGATGCGGTCCGCGACGACCTGGACCGCCACCAGCGCATCCGCACCCGTCCGATCCGACCGGGCCGCGAGCAGGATCACGAACTCCTCGCCGCCGAACCGGCCGACCAGGTCGCCGTCGCGCACCTCTGCGCGCAGCGCATCGGCCACCGCGACCAGCACCTCGTCGCCCGCGAGGTGTCCGTAAGTGTCGTTGACGTCCTTGAAGTGGTCGAGGTCGAGGACGAGCACCGCGGCCGGGGCGGGCCCGCGGCCGGGGCGGGCGACCGCGCGCTCGGCGCGCGCGTGCCAGGCGGCTGCGTTGAGCAGCCCGGTCTTCGCGTCGATGCTCGCCACCCGTTCCAGGTGCCGCACGAGGACCGCGCGTTGCAGCACGAGCAGCGGCGGCACCGCCAGCAGGACCAGCCAGGGGTTGACCACCATGACGGCGGCGACGAGCGCGCCGACACACAGCGTAGCGATCTCCAGGAGGTTCTCGTCGGCGGTGCCGACGGCCTGCGCGGCCCCGGACGGCGGGCCGGCGACCGCCATGGCCCCCGCGACCAGCGCCGTGTTGACCGTGAAGAACACGAGCAGCCCGGCGGCGAGCACGACCATCCCGCCTGCCACGGGGAGGCCGCCGCGCAGCCAGGCCATCACCGCGGACGCGGCCGCTGTGGCCAGCACGAACACCGCCATCGTGTACGCCTGCCGGTGCGGCGGCACCCGCGGCCCCACCGAGCGCCACCACAGGTGCCCGTGCACCACGACCGCGCAGAGCCCGGCCCAGCCCGGCGACAGCAGCGCGGCCGCCGCGAAGAACCAGACCGACGCCATGTTGACGTGCATCTCGCTCGCCAGCGTGCCCCTGCGGTCGCGCTCGGCGCCGCGGCCCAGCTCCGTGTGCAGCGCCGCCACCACGACGAGCAGAAGCGCGGTGCGCAGGGCCACGTGCGGGTCGAGACCGGCGGGCGGCAACAGCAGGCCGCCGACCACGAGCAGCACCGCACAGCACTCGACGGCGAGCAAGGCCGTGACCAGCGGGGCGGAGAGGCTCCAGAGCTTCCACTTCCGGAGGAGCATCCGTGGCGCACTCTGCGACATGCATGTCCTGATCGATCGGGGGCCGGACCAGGCTAGGCCAGGATCGCAGCCGCGACGACCGATTCGGCTTGGGTTAGTCCGTCTGCCGACCCCGCGATCCGGTTACTCCACGGCTGCTCCGCCACACGGAGTAGCGTAATGCACCGGTTGCGCAGCGTGGTTCCCGCAGTTCAGAGAGGTTTCGCGAACCGGCCTCGGCGACGGTCTTCACGTGTCAATCTGGCCCGGCGCGGGTGGCCTCGGGGGTCCGCACCCGACATCTCGCCGCCGCGTCAAAGCTGCTTTCCCAGGAGAGCGGCCCGACGAAGGAAAGGAGGCGGCCATGCGTGGGAAGGAGTGGACGTGAAAAAACTATGGCGCGATCAGCCCTCTGCCGTGCCCGCCACCGGTGCCAGTAGATCCGCCACATGGGCGATCTCGTTCACCGTACGGACGGAACGCCGTCCGTCGCGCGCCGCGAGCACCCGAGTGACGCCCGCGTAGTCGAGCGGGAACGCGAGGGGCCGGGCGATCCCGAGGAGGTGCGCCAGCCAGGTGTTGATCACCCCGGCGTGCGCGACCACCACGGCGGTCGCCCGGCCCTCGTGGGCCGCGACCACGCGTTCGAGCGCGGCGGCGACCCGGGAGGTGAACGCGGGCACGTCGACGTAGGCGGGCAGCATCCCCGCGCGCATGCGGTCCCACGCGCCGGGGTCGAGCCGCGCCATCTCGTGCACGGGCACGTAGTGCGCCACGTCGGCGTCGTACTCGCGGAGGTCATCGACGACCGTCGGGGTCACGCCCAGCGCGGCGGCCAGGGGCGCGGCCGTGGCCCGGGCGCGGGCCATCGGGCTCGTGTAGAGCCCCGCGACGTCGGACCCGACGGCCCCGACCACCCGGGCCGCCTGCGCCTGCCCGTGCGGCGTCAGGGGCGGGTCGGCCCTCCCCGACGTGCCCTGCACGAGCTCCGGGAGCGCGTGCCGTACGAGAACGAGGTGCACCGCTTTCAGTCGGGCACGTGCGCGCCGTGTCCGGCGGCGCGCAACGCGGCGCGCAGGGTTTCGCGATGCGCGTTCTGCTCGGCGTCATCGACGTTCTTGGCGGCGTTGGCGAAGTCGAAGGCACGCAGGTCCCAGGCCGGGAACACGTGCACATGCAGGTGCGGCACCTCGAACCCGGCCAGCATCAGCCCCACCCGCGGCGCGTGCCAGATCTCCTGCACGGCCACCCCGACGGCCTGGGCCACCGTCGTGAGGTGCGCCAGGAGGCCTGCGTCGGCGTCCACCCACTGGTCGAGTTCGGCGCGCGGCACGACCAGCGTGTGCCCCGGGCCCAGCGGGTTGATCGACAGGAAGCCGACGGCGACGTCGTCCGACCAGACGAACCGGCCGGGCAGCTCGCCGTCGATGATCTTAGTGAACACGGTGCTCATCGACCGCGCAGACTAGCCTCCGATCATGCCTCGCACCATCGCGACGAACACCGAAGTCGACCGGGACGGCCTCACCGCCTTCCTCCGCCCCCGCCATCAGATGATCCTGCTCACCTGGCGGGGCGACGGCGGCGTACAGGGCTCGCCGGTCACGGCGGGCGTGGACGCCGAAGGCCGCATCGTCGTGGCGACGTACCCGGAGCGGGCGAAGGCCGTCAACGTCGCACGGCGGCCGCGCGCGTCGGTGATCGTATTGTCGGAAGAGTTCAACGGAGCTTGGGTGCAGGTCGACGGCGACGCCGAGCTGATCACCCTGCCCGACGCGGTGGAGCCGCTCGTCGACTACTTCCGCGCGATCTCGGGCGAGCACTCCGACTGGGCCGAGTACCGGCGGGCGATGGTCGACCAGGGCAAGGCGTTGATCCGCATCACACCTACCCGCTGGGGCCCGGTCGCCACCGGCGGTTTCCCGGCGCGCCTGGGCTGAGCGCAGCCTGCGGAGCGCGAACCGTCGGGGCGCACCGGTAGCCTCGCGGTCGGTGCCACACCCCGGTGCACCCCGACGAGACGAGGGAACTGCCATGCGGCCGTGGCCGGGCCACGCCTACCCGCTGGGCGCCACCTACGACGGCGCGGGCACCAACTTCGCGCTCTTCTCCGAGGTGGCCGAGCGGGTCGAGCTGTGCCTGTTCTCCAGCCGGGGCAAGGAGACCAGGGTCACGCTCAGCGAGGTCGACGGGTTCGTCCACCACGGCTATCTGCCCACCGTCGAGCCCGGGCAGCGCTACGGGTTCCGGGTGCGCGGACCCTACGACCCGGCCCGCGGGCTGCGGTGCAACCCGGCCAAGCTGCTCGTCGATCCCTATGCGAAGGCCCTCGACGGGCCGGTCACGTGGGACGAGGCCGTGTTCGGCTACCCGTTCGGCGATCCCGAGGGCCGCAGCGACACCGACTCCGCGCGCTACGTCCCGAAGTCGGTGGTGATCAACCCGTTCTTCGACTGGGGCACCGACCGGTCGCCGAGCATCCCGTACCACGAGACGGTGATCTACGAGGCGCACGTGCGGGGGCTTACCGTCAGCCACCCCGAGATCCCGGAGCCCTTGCGCGGCACCTATGCCGGGCTGGCCCACCCCGTGATGATCGAGCACCTGCGCGGGCTGGGCATCACGGCCGTCGAGCTCATGCCGGTGCACGAGTTCCTCAACGACCACCACCTGCAGGAGAAGGGCCTCTCCAACTACTGGGGCTACAACACCATCGCCTATCTCGCCCCGCACCACGCCTACGCGGCCAAGGGCAGCAGGCCCGGCAGCCAGGTGCAGGAGTTCAAGGCGATGGTGCGCGACCTGCACGGCGCGGGCATCGAAGTGATCCTCGACGTGGTCTACAACCACACCGCCGAGGGCAACCACATGGGCCCCACGCTCTCGATGCGCGGCATCGACAACGCGGCCTACTACCGCCTCGTCGAGGGCGACGGGCGCTACTACATGGACTACACGGGCACCGGCAACTCGCTCAACGTCCGCAACCCGCACACGCTCCAGCTGATCATGGACTCGCTGCGGTACTGGGTCACCGAGATGCACGTCGACGGGTTCCGGTTCGATCTCGCGTCCACGCTGGCCCGGGAGTTCTACGACGTCGACCGGCTGTCGGTGTTCTTCGACCTCGTCCAACAAGACCCGGTGATCAGCCAGGTCAAGCTGATCGCCGAGCCGTGGGACGTCGGCCCGGGCGGCTACCAGGTCGGCAACTTCCCGCCCCTGTGGAGCGAGTGGAACGGCAAGTACCGCGACACCGTGCGCGACTTCTGGCGCGGCGAGCCCGGCACCCTCGGCGAGTTCGCCTCGCGCATCGCGGGCAGCTCCGACCTCTACCAGGACGACGGGCGCCGCCCCTACGCGTCGATCAACTTCGTCACCGCGCACGACGGCTTCACCCTGCGCGATCTCGTCAGCTACAACGACAAGCACAACGAGGCCAACGGCGAGGACGGCAACGACGGGGAGAGCCACAACCGCTCGTGGAACTGTGGGGTCGAGGGCCCCACCGACGACGCGGCCGTGCTGGCGCTGCGGGAGCGCCAGCAGCGCAACTTCATCACCACGCTCATGCTCTCCCAAGGTGTGCCGATGATGCTGCACGGCGACGAGATGGGCCGCACGCAGAACGGCAACAACAACGTCTACTGCCAGGACAACACCACGTCCTGGGTCGATTGGTCGCAGCTCGGCAAGAACATCGCGCTGGTCGGGTTCACGGCGGGTGTGATCGCGCTGCGGCACGCCCACCCGGTGTTGCGCCGCCGTCGGTTCTTCGCGGGCCGTCCGATCGCCCGGCCGCGCCGTGTCGATGCTGAGAACCGCTGGTCCGGCCTTCCGGACATCGCGTGGTTCCAGCCGTCGGGGCAGGAGATGACCGGCGAGGACTGGGATTCCGGCTTCGGCAAGTGCGTGGTGGCCTTCCTCAACGGGCTGGGGATCAGCGAGGCCGACCCGCGCGGCGACCGGGTCACCGACGACTCGTTCCTGCTCTGCCTCAACGCACACTACGAGGACATCGAGGTCACCCTGCCCGGCGAGGAGTACGGCAACCGGTGGGGAATCGTCGTCGACACGGCGGCAGGCGAAGTGATCACCCTGTCGAACGCCCCGGGCATCGTGGCCGCCGATCCACCGGTCACCAAGGGCGGCAGCGCGCAGCTCGTGCCCGCGCGCTCCGTGCTGGTGCTGCAGCGGCTGGACTAGCCGGGAGCGCATTCTGCCGGGCATGGCCACGCCTGCCCGAAACCGGCGATCGCGACAGGTTGACGCCGCTTGGTGACGACGCCAACGCGCACTGTAACGCCGTGTGCGGTTCGTCCGAGTTAACTGACATGACATAAGCGCTCACCCTGCGGAGTTCCCCCACTCCGCGGGCAGCTCCCCGTTCACGCACACTCATGCGCCCCCACCTGTCATAGGCCGTTCTCGGCCTTTTCGCGCCCGCCCGGCTGCCGACCCCCGACGTGCCCCGGGCGGCAGTTCCGCCTGCGCGCCCGACGGCGAACAGGCGAGGAGATCTCGCCGTGCGACACCGACTTTCCGTCTCCGACGACCGACCCGCCACCCGGGGCGCGCGCCACGCGCTCGACCCCGGGCTGGAGTCTCCGACCCGCCCACTCGTGCCGCGGCCCGACGTGGAGGAGACGGTGCGGATCCTGGCCGTGTATCCCGAGAACGCCACCACGATGAAGCTGCCGGTGATCACGCCCGCGGCGGCGGACAGCGTGACGACCCGCCTCCCGGCGGTGGCGGGAATGACCAGGCGGCCGGTGGTCCCACCGACGACCCGGCTGCCGGTCGTCAAGCCGGGATCGATCCCCCGGCCCCGTACGGACTCGCCCGCCGACCTCGCGATCTATCGCACTCCCCCGCCGCACCGGGTGCGGACGCTGCTCGACGTCCTCGACGAGACCGCGGCGCGCCATCCCGACGCACTCGCGCTGGACGCGGGTTTGCCGCTCACCTACCGCGAGCTGATGGCGCAGGTCAGCCGAGTGGCGGGGATGCTGCACGCGTGCGGCGTCCGCGCAGGCGAACGGGTCGGGGTGCGCATGTCGTCGGGCACGGCGGACCTGTACCTGGGGATCCTCGGCGTCATCGCGGCGGGCGCGGCGTATGTGCCGGTCGACGCCGACGACCCCGCCGAGCGCGCGGACACGATCTGGGAAGAGGCCGACGCCTGCGGAGTACTCGGCGACGGGATGCGGTTCGTGGTGCGCCGCGGCCCCGGCACGTGGCCGCTGCGGCGCCCGACCCCCACCGACGACGCCTGGATCATCTTCACGTCCGGATCCACGGGGAAGCCCAAGGGCGTGGCCATCAGCCACGCGTCCGCGGCGGCGTTCGTCGACGCCGAGGCCGACCTCTTCCTCCAGCCCGCGCCGTTGGGGCCGGGCGACCGCGTGCTGGCGGGGTTGTCGGTGGCCTTCGACGCCTCGTGCGAGGAGATGTGGCTCGCCTGGCGGTACGGCGCTTGTCTGGTGCCCGCCCCGCGGTCGCTGGTGAAGGCGGGCGCGGAGCTGGGCCGGTGGCTGGTGGAGCGCGGGATCACGGTCGTGTCGACCGTGCCCACGCTCGCGGCATTGTGGCCGCCGGACGCGCTGTCGCGGGTCCGGCTGCTCATCTTCGGCGGCGAGGCGTGCCCGCCGGAGCTCGTCGAACGGCTGGCCGCCCCCGGGCGTGAGGTGTGGAACACCTACGGCCCCACCGAGGCGACCGTTGTCGCGTGCGGCGCGCCGCTGGTGCCCGGCCAGCCGGTGCGGATCGGCCTGCCGCTGCACGGGTGGCAGCTGGCCGTCACGGACCCGGAGGGCAACCCGGTGCGTCGGGGCGAGACCGGTGAGCTGGTGATCGCGGGCGTGGGCCTCGGCCGCTACCTCGATCCGGTGAAGGACGCGGAAAAGTACCGGCCGGTGCCCGCGCTGGGCTGGTCGCGCGCCTACTACACCGGAGACCTCGTCAGCTCCGACGGCGCGGGCCTGCTGTTCGTGGGCCGCGCCGACGACCAGGTCAAGCTGGGCGGGCGGCGCATCGAGCTGGGTGAGATCGACACCGCGCTGCTCGCGCTGCCCGGCGTGCGAGCGGCCGCGGCCGCGGTGCAGAAGACCAAGGCGGGTGGGGAGCTGCTCGTCGGCTACCTGGCCGTCGAGGGCGACGTTCCCGACCTCGCCGCCGCGCGGGCACAGCTGGCCGAGCGGCTGCCCGCCGCACTCGTGCCGGTGCTGGCGGTGGTGGACGTGATCCCGACCCGTACCTCGGGCAAGGTCGACCGCAAGGCGCTGCCCTGGCCGCCACCCGGACAGGACGAGACCGCAGGCGCGGGCACGGGGGCCGCCCTGCCCGGCACCGCAGGCTGGCTGGCAGGCATCTGGCACGAGCTGCTCGCCGTGCCCGTCGAGCACGACTCCGACTTCTTCGCCCTCGGCGGTACCAGCCTGGCCACGGCGACGCTGGTGTCGCGGCTGCGTGAGCGCTATCCGACGATCGCCGTCGCCGACGTCTACCAGCGGCCGACGTTGCGCGCGCTCGCTGCCCACCTCGACGCGTCGACGCCGGTCGAGCCCGCGGACGCGGAATCCGTGACCGTGCCCAGGACGAAGGCCGCCACCACGCTCGCCCAGTTTGCGATCCTCACGGTCGCCCAGACCATCGGCGGCCTGCGCTGGGTGCTGGGCCTCGCGGTCCTGCACAACGTGGCCAACCTGCTGTTCGGGCACCCGCTGGCCGTCCCCGTGCCCTGGTGGACCGTCATCGTCGGCTATCTCCTGCTGGCCAGTGCGCCGGGACGGGTGCTGGTGCTCATGCTCGGCACCCGCCTGCTGCGGATCGGGATCTCGCCGGGGCGCCACCCCCGGGGCGGCCGCGTGCACATGCAGCTCTGGGCGTGCGAGCGGCTCGCGGGGGTGTTCGGGATCCGGTCGTTGGGCGGCACGCGCTGGGCCGCGCTCTACGCGCGCGCCATCGGCTGTCGCGTCGGACCGAACGTGGACCTGCGCACCACGGTGCCGATCACCGGCTGGGCCACCCTCGGTGCCGACTGCGCGATCGAGCCCGGCGCCGACCTGGCGGGATGGTGGATCGACCGCGCCACTCTGCACATCGGCCCGATCCACGTCGGCGAACGGGCCCGCGTCGGCGGCCGGAGCACGTTGCTGCCCGGCGCGCACGTCGGCGACGACGCGGTGGTCGAGCCCGGCACGTGTGTGGCGGGACGCATCCCGCACGGCGAGGTCTGGGCGGGGTCGCCCGCCGAGTGCGTGGGCATCGCCGATGACACGTGGCCCGCACCCGTCCGGCGCCGCTCCTGGTGGTGGGCGCTGGTCTACACCGTGTCCCTGTTCGGGTTCGGCTGGCTCCCCCTGCTCGCGGCCGTTCCCGGGCTCGTCCTGCTCGGTTACGCCGTCCGCAACGACACGACGCTGCCCGCGCTGGCCTGGCACGTTCTCGCCGTCGCCCCGGTCGGCACGCTGGTGTCGGTGCTCGCCTACGCGACGCTGCTCGCGCTCACCATCCGGCTGCTCTCCCGGGCCATCACGCCGGGCTTCCACAAGGTCGACAGCCGGGCCGGATGGAGCGCCTGGCTGGTCGAGACGTTCGCCGATGGCGCCCGCAGCGTGCTCTTCCCGTTCTACGCGGGCCTCATCACACCGTTCTGGCTGCGGCGCCTCGGCGCCACGGTCGGCAGGCGCGTCGAGGCGTCCACCGTCACCGGCATCCCCAAGCTCATGACGGCCGCCGACGGCAGTTTCCTCGCCGACGACACCCAGCTCGCCCCCTACGAGGTCGGCGGCGGGTGGATGCGGCTCGGGCAGGCCTCGGTCGGCGAGCGGTCGTTCGTCGGGAACTCCGGCATCGTCAGCCCCGGGCACGCGGTTCCCGACCACTCGCTCATCGCCGTGCTCTCCAACGCGCCCGCGCACGCCCGGCCGCACACCTCGTGGATGGGGCGGCCCCCGATGCAGCTCCCGCGGGTCGCCGAGTCCGTCGACGCCGCGCGCACGTTCGACCCGCCGCGACGGCTCGTCCTCGCCCGGGCCGTGATCGAGTCCCTGCGGGTCCTCCCGTGGCTGATCACCGCCGCGATCGGGCTCGGCGTGCTCTACACCGTCGAGCTGATCCGCACGTCCTACGGCTGGGGCACAGCGATCGCCGCCTGCGGCCTGGTGCTGCTCGCGGCGGGCATCGTCGCCGCGCTCATCACGACCGCCGCGAAGTGGGTGCTCGTCGGACGCTTCACCGAGAGCGCCCACCCCCTGTGGAGCTCGTTCGTCTGGCGCAACGAGCTGTTCGACGTCTTCTACGAGGAGATGGGTGTTCCCCTGTTCGCCGGGCCCTTCCTGGGGACGCCGGTGTTCAACGCCTGGGCGCGCACGCTCGGCGTGAAGATCGGCAAGGGGGTGTGGCTGGAGTCGCACTGGCTGCCCGAGACCGACCTCATCCGGCTCGACGACGGCGTCACCATCAACCGCGGCTGCGTGCTCCAGACCCACCTCTTCCACGACCGGCTCATGCGGATCAGCGGCGTTTACATGGGCGCCGGGTCCTCGCTCGGCCCGCACAGCATCACCCTGCCGGGCACGTCGATCGGCGCGGGCACCGGCATCGGTGCGGGATCGCTCGTCATGCGCGGCGAGCACGTCCCCGCGGGCTCCCGGTGGGCAGGCAACCCGATCGCCGCGGTCGGCAGGGAGCACCGCGTCCCGAGGCGACGGCGGAGGTGACCGGATAGCGTTGCCGCGTCACCCCTTCCCCGATCCCGCCGAGGAGGCCGCGTGCCCGCGGACCGGCAGCGCTCCCGCCCCGTCCCGTCCTCGACCTACCGCATCCAGTTCTCGAAGGACCAGACCTTCGACCAGGTGCGGGAGCTGTTGCCCTACCTCGACGCGCTGGGCGTGGACGCGCTGTACGCATCGCCGCTGCTCGAGTCGGGCGCGGGCTCCAACCACGGCTACGACATCGTCGACCCCACCCGGATCTCCGCCGAGCGCGGGGGCCCGGACGGCCTGCGGGCGCTGGTGGCCGCCGTCCGCGAGCACGGGATGGGCTTCGTCCTCGACATCGTGCCCAATCACGTCGGCGTCGCCGTGCCCCAGGAGAACCCCTGGTGGTGGGACGTGCTGCGGCACGGAAGGGCGTCGGCGTACGCGGCGTACTTCGACGTCGACTGGGACGCGGGCCCGATCCTGCTCCCGGTGCTGGACGCGGACGAGGAGAAGGCGCTCGCGGAGCTCTCGCTGTCGGAGGACGGCCGCGAACTGCGCTACTACGAGCACGCCGCGCCGGTGGCGCCGGGCACCGAGGGCGGCAGCGCGCAGGAGGTGCACGAGCGGCAGCACTACCGGTTCGGCTCCTGGAAGCGCGGCGCGGCCGAGCTGACCTACCGACGCTTCTTCGACGTGTCGACGCTGGCGGCGTTGCGGGTCGAGGACCCGGAGGTGTTCGCGGCCGCGCACGCCGAGATCCTGCGCTGGGTCGTCGAGGGCGCTGTGGACGGCATCCGGGTGGATCATCCGGACGGCCTGTCGGATCCGGGTGGCTACGCGCGGCGGCTGCGGGCGGCGATCGGGCCGGACCGCTGGCTGATCGTCGAGAAGATCCTGGGTGTCGGGGAGGCGCTGCCCGCGTCGTGGCCGGTCGACGGCACCTCGGGCTACGAGGCGCTGCGCGAGATCCAGGGCGTGTTCGTCGACCCGGACGGCGCGGGCCTCGTCACCCAGTTCGCCGCCGAGCACACCGGTCGGCGCGAGGCGCTGCACGCGGCCGAGCACACCGCCCGCCGGGAGGTGGCCGACACGATCCTCGCCGCCGAGGTGCGCCGCATCGCCGCGCTCGTGCCCGCGGCCCCCGGGGGTCAGCAGGGTGACACCGCAGACGCTGAGTGTCCGCAGTGTCACCCTGCTGCCACAGACGGGGGCGACCGGCGCGCCCGCGACGCCGTCGCCGAGCTCCTGTGCGGCTTCCCCGTCTACCGCTCCTACCTCCCGGAGGGCCGGGCGGCGCTGGACACGGCCGTGTCGGTCGCCCGCACCCACCGGCCCGATCTTGCCGACGTCCTCGACGCGCTCTATGCGGGCATGCTCGCCGACCCGGGCGGCGAGCTCGCCACCCGCGTCCAGCAGACGTCGGGCATGGTGATGGCTAAGGGCGTAGAAGACACGACGTTCTACCGGTGGAACCGGTTCGTCGCGCTCAACGAGGTCGGCGGGGCGCCCGATCGCTTCGGCGTCTCCCCCGCCGAGTTCCACGCCGAGCTGGCAGGCCGCGAGGCCGCGCGGCCCACCACCATGACCACGCTGTCCACCCACGACACCAAGCGCTCCGAGGACGTCCGCGCCCGCCTGGCGGTGCTCGCCGAGATCCCCCGGGAGTGGACCGACTGCCTGCGCCGCTGGTCGGCGCGCCACCCATTGCCCGAGCGCTCCCTCGAGCTGCTGGCGTGGCAGAACCTCGTGGGCGCGTGGCCGATCCCGGCCGAGCGGATGGCGGGCTATCTCACGAAGGCGGCGAAGGAGGCCAAGCTCGTCACGAGCCATGTCGAGGCCGTCGGCGAAGTGGACGAGGCCGTCGCGGCGTGGGCCGCCGCGGTGCTCGCCGACGCCGAGCTGGTGACCGAGATCGAGCAGCTCGTCGCCCGGATCAGCGGCCCCGGTTGGTCGAACTCGCTGGGCCAGAAGCTCTTGCAGCTCGCGGGCCCCGGTGTACCCGACGTCTACCAGGGCACCGATCTCTTCGAGTACTCCCTCGTCGACCCGGACAACCGCAGGCCGATCGACTGGGCGTCCCGCCGCGCCCTGCTGGCCCGGCTCGACGAGGGCTGGCTGCCGGACGTCGACGCGGAAGGGGCGGCGAAGCTGCTGGTCACGACGACCGCGCTGCGGCTGCGTCGGTATCGGCCGGAGGTCTTCGCGGGCTATCGGCCGGTGCCCGCCGACGGGCCCGCCGCGGCCCACGCCGTGGCGTTCCAGCGCTCGTCGTCGCTGGTCGCGGTGGCCACCCGGCTGCCGGTCGGGCTGGCGGCCCGCGGCGGGTGGGGCGACACGGTGTTGTCGCTGCCCGACGGTGCCGCGGACTGGCACGACGTCGTCACCGACATCCCGGTCGGCGGGGCCGCACCCCGCCTCGACACCCTCCTGGCGCGCTACCCCGTCGCGCTGCTCGTCCGACCCTCGTGAGGAAGGATCGGCGCGTGGCTGATTTCGCGGTGTGGGCGCCGCAGCGGGACCGGGTCCGGGTGCAGGTCGACGGCGTCACCCACGCGATGACCCGCGACGGGGCGGGCTGGTGGCGGGCCGACGCCGCCGACGCCTCGAGCGGCGCACGCTACGCCTACCTGCTCGACGACGACCCCACACCGCTGCCCGACCCCCGCTCGCACCGCCAGCCCGACGGCGTGCACGCCCCGTCGCAGCTCTACGACCACGCCGACTTCTTCTGGACCGACCGGTCGTGGACGGGACGGCAGCTGGCGGGCAGCGTGCTGTACGAGCTGCACGTCGGCACGTTCACCGAGGCGGGCACGTTCGACACGGCGGTCGGGCGGCTCGACCACCTGGCCGAGCTCGGTGTCGACCTGGTCGAGGTACTGCCGGTCAACGCCGTCGACGGCCCCCGCAACTGGGGCTACGACGGCGTGGGGTGGTACGCGGTCACCGAGAACTACGGCGGCCCGGACGCGTTCAAGCGGTTCGTCGACGCCTGCCACATGCGCGGGATGGGCGTGGTGCTGGACGTCGTCTACAACCATCTCGGGCCCTCTGGTGCCTACCTGGACCGCTTCGGCCCCTACTTCGCGGGCAGCAACATCTGGGGCCCCACGGTCAACCTCGACGGCTCCCTCTCCGAGCCGGTGCGCCGCTACGTGATCGACAACGCGCTGATGTGGCTGCGCGACTTCCACGTCGACGGCCTGCGCCTCGACGCCGTGCACGCGCTGCGCGACACGCGGGCCACCCATCTGCTGGAGCAGATGGCCGTCGAGGTGGAGAGCATGTCGGCGCACCTCGGCCGCCCGCTCACGCTGATCGCCGAGTCCGATCTCAACGACGCCCGGCTCGTCACCGCCCGCGAGGGTGGCGGCTACGGCCTCACCGGGCAGTGGTGCGACGACGTCCACCACAGCCTGCACACCACGCTCACCGGCGAGGCGAAGGGTTACTACGCCGATTTCGCCACTGCGGGCCTCACCGGCCTGGCGCACGTGCTGACCAGGGCGTTCCTGCACGAGGGCACGTGGTCGAGCTTCCGGCAGCGCAACCACGGCGCACCGGTCGACACCGGGCGGATCCCCGGCCACCGGTTCGTGGTCTACCTGCAGAACCACGACCAGAT
Organism: uncultured Actinomycetota bacterium; assembly: GCA_963739465.1. GTDB lineage: Bacteria > Actinomycetota > Actinomycetes > Mycobacteriales > Pseudonocardiaceae > Pseudonocardia. The sequence continues at coordinate 234,312 of CAVUAS010000032.1, read as the reverse complement.
CGGCAACCGCGCCACCGGCGACCGGCTCACCCACACCCTGTCCCCCGGTCTCCTGGCCTGTGGGGCGGCGCTCGTCTTCACCTCGGCGTTCACCCCGATGCTGTTCATGGGCGAGGAGTGGGGCGCCCGCACCCCGTGGCAGTTCTTCTCCCACTTCCCCGACGCAGGTCTGCGCGACGCCGTCCGCGAAGGCCGCACGGCCGAGTTCGCCGAGCACGGCTGGGGGGACGCCACCGTGCCCGACCCGAACGCCGAGTCGACCTTCCTCGACTCCAAGCTCGACTGGACCGAGCGCGACCAGGAGCCGCACGCCACGCTGCTGCGCCTGCACCGGGAGCTGATCGCGCTGCGCCGGGCGTGGCCGGAGCTGACCGACCCCTGGCTGGACGAGGTGGAGGTGGCGGTCGACGACGAGGCGCGCACGGTCGTCGTGCACCGCGGCGGGCTGCGCGTGGTGTGCAATCTCGCGGACGCGCCTGCCTCGGTGCCGGTCGGCCCGATCGCGCGCATCCTGCTCGCGTCCGAGCCGGTGGAAGGCGCGGGCGGCGAGCTGAAGCTCCCGCCCGAGTCCTTCGCGATCTTCCTGGCGGCTACCGAGTAGGGACGGCGCTCAGATCAGCCCCAGCGCCGTCACGGCCTCGCGCTCCTCGCGCAGCTCGGCGACGCTGGCGTCGATCCGGGCACGCGAGAATTCGTCGATCTCGAGTCCCTGCACGATCTTCCAGGCCCCGTTCGCCGAGGTCACCGGGAAGCTGGAGATGATGCCCTCGGCGACGCCGTAGGAGCCGTCCGACGGGATCGCGGCGGACGTCCAGTCGCCGGCCGCGGTGCCGTTGACCCAGTCGAAGACGTGGTCGATGGCCGCGTTGGCCGCGGACGCCGCCGACGACGCGCCGCGCACCTCGATGATCTCGGCGCCGCGCTTGGCGACGCGCGGGATGAACTCGTCGCGCAGCCACGTGTCGTCCACCTGCTCGGCGGCGATCTTGCCGCCGACCTCGGCGTGGTAGAGGTCGGGGTACTGGGTGGCGGAGTGGTTGCCCCAGATCGTCATCCGCTTGACGTCGGTGAGCGGCACCCCGAGTTTGGCGGCGAGTTGGGCGACGGCGCGGTTGTGGTCGAGCCGGGTCATGGCGGTGAACCGCTCGGCGGGCACGTCGGGGGCGGCGGCCTGGGCGATGAGCGCGTTGGTGTTGGCCGGGTTGCCGACCACGAGCACGCGCACGTCGTCCGCCGCGCCCGCGTTGATCGCCCGGCCCTGCGGGGCGAAGATGCCGCCGTTGGCCTCCAGGAGGTCGCCGCGCTCCATGCCCTTCGTGCGCGGCCGGGCGCCGACCAGCAGCGCGACGTTCACACCGTCGAAGGCCTTCGTGGCGTCGTCGGTGATGTCGACGCCGGACAGGAGCGGGAACGCGCAATCCTGCAGCTCCAGCGCCACGCCTTCCGCGGCCCGCACGGCCTGCGGGATCTCCAGCAGGCGCAGGCGGACCGGCGTGCCGGGGCCCAACAGCTGGCCGGAGGCTACGCGGAAGAGCAGGGCGTACCCGATCTGGCCCGCGGCTCCGGTGACGGTGACGTTGACAGGGGCGCTCGACGCTGCAGACACGCACCGGAGGCTAGTACCCACCCCCGGCAGGCGCCGCGACGGGCGCCACAGGGGTGCGCAGCGCCACACCGCCGCGGGCGCTCACGGGGCCACCGAACCCCGCCGTCGCCCGGTGGCCAGGGCCGAACCGACCAGGATCAGCGCGAATGACGCGAGCACGGTGGCGGTGAGCGGCTCGCCGAGCAGCAGCACCCCCGCGGCGACGGCGACGGCCGGGTTGACGTAGGTGAACACCACCGCCCTGGTCGGGCCAACCTCGCCGATGAGCTCGAAGAACAGCACGAACGCGGCCGCGGTGCACAGGAGCCCGAGCCCGCCGAGGGCGAGCAGCACCGCGGGAGCGGGGAGGACGACGGGCCGGGTGAGCACCGCGGGCCCGAGGTAGACGACGGCGGCGAGGCTCAGGCAGGTCGCCGTCATCAGCAGGTTGGGCACCTCCGTGAGCCGCCGCGTGGCGATGATCGGGCCGACCGCGTAACCCACGGCCACGAGCCCCACCTCCCCGATCGCGAGCCCGCTGCCGCGGTCGAGGTGCGGCGCGGCGAGCAGGGCGACGCCTGCCAGCCCCAGCACGAGCCCGGTCCAGCGCAGCGGCCCGAGCCGTTCGGTGTCGCCTGCGAGGCGCCCGGCCAGCACGGCGATGATCGGCACCGCGGCCACCAGCAGGCCGGTGAGCGAGCTGTCGAGCAGCCGCTCGGCGTCCGAGAGCAACGCCCACGGCCCGATGATCTCGACGAGGGCGAACACCAGGAGCGGACGCCAGTGCGCGCGCACGATCGCCACCGCGCCGGGTCGCGCGGCGAGCGGCACCAGCACGAGCGCGCCGACGGCGGTGCGGGCGAAGACCAGCACCGGCACCGACACCTCCGCCACCGCGACCTTGATCAGCAGGTAGGGGATCCCCCAGAGCACGCACATCGCGGCGAACAGGAGCCACCCGCGTCTGGTCACGCCGAGTGCTCCGGGGCGGGTACCGCGGCTGAGACGGATGCCGTGATGTTGGTCGGCGAGATCATACGGCGTCGAGGTGCTCCCGGAAGAACGCGATGATCCGGCGGTGGGCGTCGGCCGCGCTCGGCTCGTGGTACTCGGCGTGGATGGGCAGGTGCCGCACCAGCGCGCCGATGAGGCCCGGGGTGCGGGTGAAGAACGAATGGCCCGCCTCGGGATACGCCTTGACGTCGTGCGGCGCGTCGAGCGCCTCGAGGTCGGCGGTGAGCTTCTCGGCCGCGCCGCGCAGCCCGAGGTCCCGGCCGCCGAAGCTGGCCACGACCGGGCAGGACCGGGGCAGCTCGGGGGGCCTGCCGTAGAACGGCGCGCTCACCTTGTACAGCCCGGTGCGGGCCAGCAGCAGCGCGAAGGCGCCACCCATGCAGAAGCCGATCGCGCCGATCCGGGTGGCGTCGACCTCCGGGCGGGCGGCGAGCCAGCGACGAGCGGCCTCCAGATCGTCCATCGCCGGGCCCTGCCCGGTGATCATCGTGCGCATCGTCGCGGCCACGCAGAGGGCGCGGACGGAGCCGCGGGCGAAGAGGTCGGGGATGAGCACGGCGTAGCCCTCGGCGGCGAGATCCCGCGCGACCCGGCGCATCTCGTCGCTCATCCCGAAGATCTCGTAGATCATGAGCAGGCCGGGGACCGGGCCGTCCACCCCGTCGGGCACGGTGAGAACCCCCGGCATCGGCGCGCCGTCCAGGGCCGGGAAGCACGTCTCCACCTGCATGCTCGCGACCCTATCTAGCGGGAGAGCCGGACGAGTCCTTCTTGCACGGTGGTGGCCACCAGCGTGCCGTCGGAGCGGGTGAACCGGCCGGTGGCCAGGCCGCGCGAGCCGGTGGCCGTCGGCGAGTAGCAGGTGTAGAGCAGCCACTCGTCGGCCCGGAAGGGGCGGTGGAACCACATGGCGTGGTCGAGGCTCGCCATCTGCACCGGTCGCGACGGCCGGTCGTGGCGGGCGAGCACCGAGCCCAGGAGGGTGAGGTCGCTGGCGTAGGTGAGCATGCAGACGTGCAGCAGCCGGTCGTCGGGCAGCGTGCCGTCGGCCCGCATCCACACGTGGAGCGGGTCGTCGGACGCCGCGGTGCGGTTCTCCGACCAGGTCGGCTCGGTGACGAAGCGGATGTCGAGCGGCCGCGGGCCCCGGCCGAGCCATCCCGCGGCGCCGGAAGCCGCGAGGGCATGGAGGTCGGGCAGCGTGTCGGGCGCGAGCACGCCGACCGGGCCGGGCTCGGTGTGCTCCAGCCCGTACTGCTCGGCCTGGAACGACGCCGACAGCGCGAAGATCGCCTCTCCGCGTTGGATCGCGAGCACCCGGCGGGTGGTGAACGAACGGCCGTCGCGCACCTGCTCCGTCTCGTAGATGATCGGGATCTGCGGGTCGCCCGGGCGGATGAAGTAGGCGTGGAGCGAGTGGACCTCGCGGTCCTCGGGCACCGTGCGCCCGGCCGCGACGAGCGCCTGCCCAGCCACCTGCCCGCCGAACACCCGCGGCGGGCTGTGCGGCGGGCTGACCCCCCGGAACAGGTTGACTTCGAGCGGTTCCAGGTCGAGCAGCCGCACCAGGCCGTCGAGCGCTTCCTGCCCGGTCGCGGCGTTCGTCGAGGTGGTCACACCGCGCATCCTGTCAGCCCAGGTCGTCCTCGCCGAGCCGGTGGACACGGATGAGGTTGGTGGAGCCCGCGGTGCCGGGCGGCGAGCCCGCGACGATCACCACGAGGTCGCCGCGCTGGAACCGCTCGATGGACAGCATCGCGTGGTCAACCTGGCGGATCATGGCGTCGGTGGAGGTGACGAAGTCGACGAGGAACGTCTCCACCCCCCACGACATCGCCAGCTGGCTGCGCACCTCGGGCATCGGGGTGAACGCGAGCAGGGGGAGCCGGGTGTGCAGGCGCGCGAGGCGGCGCACGGTGTCGCCGGACTGGCTGAACGCGACGATCGCACGCGCCGAGAGCCGCTCGCCGATGTCGCGCGCCGCGTAGGACAACACGCCCCGCTTGGTGCGCGGCACGTGCAGCAGCGTCGGTACGTCGACCGGCCCCTCCTCCACCGCCTCTACGATCTGGGCCATCGTGCGCACCGTCTTGACGGGGTAGCGGCCGACGCCGGTCTCGCCGGAGAGCATCACGGCGTCGGCGCCGTCGAGCACCGCGTTGGCGACGTCGGACGCCTCGGCCCGGGTCGGGCGCGAGTTGGTGATCATCGACTCCAGCATCTGGGTCGCGACGATCACCGGCTTGGCGTTCTCGCGGGCGATCTGGATCGCCCGCTTCTGGACCAGCGGCACGTGCTCCAGCGGCAGCTCGACGCCCAGGTCGCCGCGGGCGACCATGATGCCGTCGAACGCGAGCACGATGGCTTCGAGGTTGTCGACCGCCTCGGGCTTCTCCAGCTTGGCGACGACCGGCAGCCGAGCGCCCTTGCTGTCCATGATCTTGTGGACGAGGTCGATGTCGGCCGGGCTGCGCACGAACGAGAGCGCGATCACGTCGACCCGCAGGTCGAGGGCGAACTCCAGGTCCGCGACGTCCTTCTCGGACAGCGCGGGCACCGACACGTTCATGCCCGGCAGCGAGAGGCCCTTGTTGTCGCTGACCGGGCCGCCCTCGGTGACGCGGCAGACCACGTCCATGCCCTGGACCGCGGTGACGCGCAGGCCGACCTTGCCGTCGTCGACGAGCAGCCGGTCCTCCGCACGGGCGTCGTCGGCGAGGCCCTTGTAGGTGGTGGAGACGCGGTCGTGGGTGCCCGCGACGTCGTCGACGGTGATCCGCACTTCCTCGCCGGTGCGCCACTCCACCGGCCCCGCGGCGAACCGTCCCAGGCGGATCTTGGGCCCCTGCAGGTCGGCGAGGATGCCGACCGCGCGCCCTTCCGCGTCGGCCGCGTGCCGGACCATGTCGTAGACCTGCTTGTGGTCGTCGCGGCTGCCGTGGCTGAAGTTCAGCCGCGCAACGTCCATTCCGGCCTGCACGAGCTCCCGGATGCGATCCGGTGTCGCGGTGGCCGGACCGATGGTGCAGACGATCTTTGTGCGACGGCTCACAACCCGAGCATAGCGCGGGTCTTGAACGATCAAATAACCATGCCGGAAACGCTTACCGTCGAGGCTGCTCGGTGGGTCCGACGTGGTCGTCGAGCCACTCGACGAGTGGCCGTACGACGCGCCACGCCGCCACCACGCGGTCGAGCGCGCCCGCCTCGTGCAGCACGTCATCGGGCGGCCAGCCGCGGTGGCCGTAGAGGCCCTTGCGCCGGATCAGGTCCAGGCGCGGGTGATCGGGGTCGACGCCGCGCGGGCGGGTTTTGAGTTGCGCGCCCGCGATCGTCACGCCTTCGGCCTCGACGGCGGCGACGCGCTTCACGAGGTCGTCGCCGCGGCGGCCGTCGTCGACGGCGGTGCGAAACCGGGCGACCTGGTCGGGCGCCATCATGTAGTAGCCGCCCGCGGCCATCAGCCCCTCGGGCCCGACGTGCACGTAGAACGGGCCCGCGGTGGCGCCGCAGTGCGTCTTGTACGGGGTCTTGTCGGCGGAGAAGCGCACATCGCGGTAGGGCCGGAAGATCTTGCCCGGCCCGAACTCGGCTTCGGACGCGGCGAGCAGCGCGAGCATCGGCGCCTTGACGTCGTTCTCGTAGACGGCGCGGTGGTCGGTCCAGTAGGCCTTGGAGTTGTCGGCCTCCAGGCCGTCGAAGAAGTCGACGGCCCCCTCGCCGAACCCCGCGAACGCCGTCATTCCTCGTCCGGCTCTTCCGTCTTGGTGAGCACGACGGCGGCGGGCTCGGGATCCGCGTCTGATTCTGCCTCGGGATCATGGTCGGAACCGGTCGGGGCATCCGCCGCCGCGGCGGGCCCTTCCAGCACCTCGCGCGGTTTGCGCACGACGACGAGGTAGACCAGCGCGCCGATGCAGACGAGCGCCGCGACCACGACGTTGATGCGGATGTCGCCGAAGACGCGGGTGGCGTAGTCGGTGCGCATCTGCTCGATGACGAAGCGGCCCGCGGTGTAGCCCGCGACGTAGACCGCGAACGCGCGTCCGTGGCCGAGGCGGAACCGTCGGTCGGCCCACACGACGAGCCCGGCGATCAGCAGGTTCCAGATGAGCTCGTAGAGGAACGTGGGCTGCACGACCGTGATGGGGGTGTGATTGAGTGCCACGCCGTTCAGCGGGTCGGGCAGCCCGGTAGCCGGGTCGACCCTGCGGTAGATCTCCAGGCCCCACGGCAGGGTGGTGGGGGCGCCGTAGAGCTCCTGGTTGAAGTAGTTGCCCAGCCGTCCGACCGCCTGCGCCGCGACGATGCCGGGGGCGACGGCGTCGGCGAAGAACGGCAGCGGCACCCCCCGGCGGCGGCACCCGATCCAGGCGCCCACGCCGCCGAGCGCGACCGCCCCCCAGATGCCGAGGCCGCCCTCCCAGATCATGAAGGCGCGCAGCGGGTCGCCGCCGGGACCGAAGTAGGTCTGCCAGTCCGTGGCGACGTGGTAGAGCCGCCCGCCGACCAGGCCGAACGGCACGGCGAACACCGCCACGTCGACGACCGTGCCCGGCAGACCGCCGCGGGCGACGAACCGCTTCTCGCCCCAGTACACCGCGATGACGATGCCCGCGATGATGCACAGCGCGTAGGCCCGGATCGGGATCGGCCCGAGGAACCAGACCCCCTGCGGCGGGCTGGGGAGGTAGGCCAGGACGGTCGAGCTCACCCCGCCACCGTAGCCCCGAGCGTGTGGGCCGCCGATGGCAGCAGGGTGACACCGCAGACGTTGAGTGTCCGCAGTGTCACCCTGCTGCCACCCCGGTGCGGGCCCGCACGCCTTCCGCGAGCTCGGCCGCCAGCGCGCGGGCGCCCGCCGCGCCGCCCTGCTCGACCGCCGTGACGAACGCGGAGCCGACGATCACGCCGTCGGCGAACCCGGCCACCTCGGCCGCCTGCGCCCGTGACCGCACGCCGAGACCGACCCCGATCGGGAGCGTGGTGTGCGCCCGGCAGCGCTCGACGAGCCGCGGCGCCGCGTTGCCCACCACGTCGCGCGCGCCCGTGACGCCCATGGCCGATGCGGCGTAGAGGAACCCGCGTGTCGCGGCGGCGGTCGACGCGATGCGCTCCTCGGTGGAGGACGGCGCGACGAGGAAGATCCGGTCGAGGCCGTGGGCGTCGGACGCGGCGAGCCACTCGTCGGCCTCGTCCGGGATGAGGTCGGGGGTGATGACGCCGAGCCCGCCCGCCGCGGCGAGGTCGCGCGCGAACGCGTCGACGCCGTAGCGCATGACGGGGTTGTAGTAGGTCATGACGACGGCCTTGCCGCCTGCCGCGGCCACCCGCTCGACGACGCGGAACACGTCGCGCAGCCGCACGCCGCCGCGCAGCGCGATGTCGGCGGCGGCCTGGATGGTGGGGCCGTCCATCACGGGGTCGGAGTAGGGCACGCCGACCTCCAGCAGGTCGCAGCCGCCCTCGACCAGCGCCGAGAGCATCTCCACCGAGCCGTCGACCGTGGGGTAGCCCGCGGGCAGGTAGCCGACCAGCGCGGCCCGGCCTTCGGCACTGGCCTTCTCGAAGATGTCCTCGACAGCGCTCACAGCTTGAACCACTTCGCCGCGGTGTCCACGTCCTTGTCGCCCCGTCCTGAGAGGTTCACGAGGATGACGGCCTCGGGCCCCAGCTCGCGGCCCAGGCGCAGCGCACCGGCCACGGCGTGGGCGGACTCGATCGCCGGGATGATCCCCTCGGTGCGCGAGAGCAGCGCGAACGCGTCCATGGCCTCGGTGTCGGTGACCGACTCGTAGGTCGCGCGGCCGATGTCCTTGAGCAGCGCGTGCTCCGGGCCCACGCCGGGGTAGTCGAGCCCCGCGGAGATCGAGTACGACTCGGCGGTCTGCCCGTCCTCGTCCTGCAGGAGGTAGGACAGGGCGCCGTGCAGGGCGCCCGGAGTGCCCTCGGAGAGCGTGGCACCGTGGCGTCCGGTCTCGACACCGTCGCCGCCGGGCTCGAACCCGACCAGCCGCACGCCCGGGTCGTCGAGGAACGCGTGGAAGATCCCGATCGCGTTGGAGCCGCCGCCGACGCAGGCCGCCACGACGTCGGGCAGCCGCCCGGTGCGCTCCAGCACCTGCTCGCGGGCCTCCATGCCGATGACCCGGTGGAAGTCGCGGACCATCGTCGGGAACGGGTGCGGGCCCGCGACCGTGCCCAGCAGGTAATGGGTGTTGTCGACCGAGGACACCCAGTCGCGCAGCGCCTCGTTGATCGCGTCCTTGAGGGTGCGGGAACCGGTGGTCACCGGGATCACCTCGGCGCCGAGCAGCCGCATGCGGGCCACGTTGAGCGCCTGGCGCTGGGTGTCGACCTCGCCCATGTAGACGACGCACTCCAGGCCGAGTAGCGCGCAGGCGGTGGCGGTGGCGACGCCGTGCTGGCCCGCGCCGGTCTCGGCGATCACCCGGGTCTTGCCCATGCGCTTCGTCAGCAGCGCCTGGCCCAGCACATTGTTGATCTTGTGCGAGCCGGTGTGGTTGAGGTCCTCGCGCTTGAGCAGGATCCGCGCGCCACCCGCGTGCTCGGACAGCTTCTCGGCGTCGGTCAGCGGAGACGGGCGCCCGGTGTAGTCGCGGTGCAGGCGGTCGAGCTGGTCGAGGAACTCGCGGTCGCCACGGGCCTTGTCGTAGGCGGCGGACAGCTCGTCGAGCGCCGCGACCAACGCCTCCGGGACGAACCGGCCGCCGTAGCGGCCGAAGTGCCCATGTTCGTCGGGCTCGTGACCGGAGGGGAACTCGACGCCCTCGCTCGGTTTGACAGTAACGCTCACCGCACCATTCTGGAGCACGACGGATGGAAGCCCGCAGCCACCAGGCTGCGCACGGCGGCCTGCGGGTCACCGCTGGTCACGAGGCTCTCACCGGTGAGCACCGCGTCCGCGCCCCAGCCCGCGTACGTCAACAGGTCGGCGGGACCGCGCACCCCGGACTCGGCCACCCGGAGCACGTCGTTGGGCAGGCCGGGGGCGATCCGCCCGAAGATCGTGCGATCGACCTCGAGGGTGTGCAGGTTGCGGGCGTTGACCCCGATGACCTTGGCGCCTGCCTCCAGCGCGCGGTCGGCCTCCTCTTCGGTATGCACCTCGACCAGCGCCGTCATGCCGAGCGACTCCACGCGATCGAGCAGCGCGTCGAGCGCGTTCTGCTCCAGCGCGGCGACGATGAGCAGCACCAGGTCGGCCCCGAACGCCCGCGCCTCGTGCACCTGGTACGGGCTGACGATGAAGTCCTTGCGCAGGATCGGGACGTCCACGGCCGCACGCACCGCGGCGAGATCGGCCAGCGATCCCCCGAACCGACGCTCCTCGGTGAGGACGCTGATCACCCGCGCGCCGCCTTCGGCGTAGGAGGCGGCGAGGTCGGCGGGATCGGGGATTGCCGCCAGGTTGCCCTTCGAGGGGCTGCGCCGCTTCACCTCAGCGATGACGCCGATGCCCGGCGCGCGGAGCGCCGCCATCACATCCCGGGGCGGGACTGCGCCCGCCGCACGGCGCTTGATCTCGGCGAAATCCACCGCCGCTTCGCGCGCGGCCAAGTCCACCCGAACGCCCTCGACGATGGAATCGAGGACGCTGCCTCCGCCATTTCCCACGAGGTGCTCCTCCTCTCCTTTACCGAGCGTGCCGGAACGTCATGCTAGACAGCCCCGCCGCCGCGGCCGCCGCCAGGATCGTCCGGCTTGACCGCCGCGTCCTTCGCGGGGCCGGTCGCCGGGTCAAACATCGGGTCGTCAGCCCGGTCGTCAGCCCGGTCCGCGGCCCGGTCGGCGGCCCGGTCGGCGGCGCGGTCGGCGGCGCGGTCGGCGGCCCGGTCGGCGGCCCGGTCGGCGGCCCGGTCGGCGGCCCGGTCGGCGGCCCGGTCGGCGGCCCGGTCGGCGGTGGCGTCGGCGGCACGGTCGGCGGTGGGGTCAGCGGACCGGTCGGCGGTGGTGGCCGCGACGGCGTCGGCGGTGGGGTCGCGGCCCTCATCGAGCGCGGCCCACGCGGCGCGGTCCGGGTCGGCGTGCGTTGCCCGGGTGCTCGCGGCGGCGTAGCGGGCGCCCAACCGCGCCAGCCGAGGCTCGCGGACGACCACGGCGCCGCCTGCCACCACGAGCAGGAGCCCGCCGCCGACGGCGAGCAGCGGGCCCACCCCGATCACCGCGGTCGCGACGGCCCATGCGGCCGCCGTCGCCACCACGACCACGGCCCCCGCGACGCCCAGCAGCCCACCGACGACCCGCCGCGCCAGACCGGACGTGGCGACCACGGCCGCGATCCCGGCCAACGCCAGCAGCGCGACGCCCGTCAGCGCGGAAGGTGCCGACGCCCCGCCGACGGCACTGTCCGCCGACGCGCGGCCCGGCGGTGCCCACGCCAGTGCCGACGCGCCCCACAGCAAGCCCGCCGCGACCACCAGCGCGCCGCAGACCCCGCCGAGACCGCCGCCCCTCACGGGCGTCCGCCGCCCGAGATCCGCCGCGCTCGGCGTTGCCGCGTCAGCGGACGCGCACCCGGCTGCGATCGGCCGGCCCCGCCCGTACGCCCGCAGCCGGTGCGCCGGATCGGAGCCGGGCGCACGCGCCGCGGGCAGGCGGCCCACCTCACCTCCCCTGCGCCTCCGCCGCGGGGCGCAGGGTGGCGGCCGTCGCCACGGCGCAGAGGACGGCCCGGGCCTTGTTGAGGCACTCGTTGTCCTCCGCCACCGGATCGGAGTCGGCCACGATCCCACCGCCTGCCTGCACGTACGCGACGCCGTCGCGCACCAGCGCGGTGCGGATGGCGATCGCCGTGTCGGCGTTGCCCGCGAAATCGAGGTAGCCCACGATGCCGCCGTAGAGCCCGCGCCGAGTGGGCTCCAACTCCTCGATGATCTCCATCGCGCGCGGCTTCGGCGCCCCGGACAGCGTGCCCGCCGGGAAGCACGCCGTGACGGCGTCGAAGGCGTTGCGGTCGCGCCGCAGCAGCCCGGTCACCGTCGACACCAAGTGCATCACGTGGCTGTAGCGCTCAACCGAGAAGAAGCTGCGCACCTTCACCGTGCCGGGCTCGCAGACCCGGCCGAGGTCGTTGCGTCCGAGGTCGACGAGCATGACGTGCTCGGCGCGCTCCTTCTCGTCGGTGCGCAGGTCCTTCTCCAGCGCGAGGTCCTCCTCCTCGGTCGTCCCGCGCCAGCGCGTGCCCGCGATGGGGTGCGTGGTGACCACCCCGTCGAGCACGGTGACCAGCGCTTCCGGGCTGGAGCCGACGATGTCGAACCGCTGCCCGTCCGCCGCCTCGAGCCGCAGCAGGTACATGTACGGGCTGGGGTTGGTGGCGCGCAGGACGCGGTAGACGTCGAGCGGCGCGGCCGGGCATGGCACCTCGAACCGCTGCGCCACCACCACCTGGAACGCCTCCCCCGCGCGGATCTGCTCCTTGGCGGCCTCCACGGCGGCGTGGTGCTCGGCGGGTGTGCGGCGGCGGGTGAACGCGGGCTCGGCGGGCTGGTAGACCGCGACCGTGGAGGGCGCAGGCGCGGCGAGGTCGGCGGTCATCCGGTCGAGCCGGGCTACGGCGTCGTCGTAGGCCTCGTCGACACGCTCGTCGCTGGCGTCCCAGTTGATGGCGTTGGCGATGAGGGTGATCGTGCCCTCGTGGTGGTCGACGGCGGCGAGGTCGGTGGCCAGCAGCATCATCAGCTCGGGGATCTGCAGGTCGTCGCGGGCCAGCTCGGGCAGGCGCTCCAGGCGGCGCACGATGTCGTAGCCGAGGTAGCCGACCATGCCTCCGGTGAGCGGGGGCAGGCCGGGCAGCGGTTCGCTGGCGAGCTCCTCGATGACCGTGCGCAGCGCGGCGAGGGGGTCGCCCCCGGTGGGCAGCCGGTCGGGCACCTCGCCGGTCCAGACCAGGCCGCCGTCGACGGCGGTGAGCACGGCCGCCGATCGCGCGCCGACGAACGACCAGCGCGACCACGACCGACCGTTCTCCGCCGACTCGAACAGAAACGTTCCCGGGCGGTCGCCCGCCAGTTTGCGGTAGACCCCGACGGGCGTCTCGTCGTCGGCGAGCAGGCGCCGCGTGACCGGAATGACCCGGTGCAGGGCGGCCAGCTCGCGAAACTCCGCGCGGCTGGGGGCGACGGCGCCCAGCGTCGGGGCCGACGACACCGTCGCGGCGGCCGGGCCGGAGACCCGCTCGTCGAGAGCGGGCGGAGCTTGGCCGGGAGAAGACAGCCTGGCGCCGCTCGGACCGGAGGCCCGCTCGTCGACGCCGGGCGGAGCTTGGCCGGGAGAAGACACCGTCATGAGGTCAGTGTCCCAGTCCGGGGTGCCCGCCCCGTCGTGGCCCGGATGCGAGGATGGTCGACGTGACCGCCACCCAACCAGAGCGCCGCAGGGGACGCCGTCCGGGCGGCGCGGACACCCGGACGGCGCTCCTGGACGCGGCGCGCGTCGAGTTCGCAGAACGCGGCTACGAGGGCGCCACCGTCCGCCGCATCGCCGAGCGGGCCGGGGTGGACGCGGCGATGGTCAACCACTGGTTCGGGGGCAAGGAAGCGCTGTTCGCCGCGTCGATCGACCTGCCGATCTCCCCCGCGGAGATCCACGCCCAGGTGGTGCCGGGCGATCCGGAGCAGCTCGGCGCGCGCATCGTCGGACGGTTCCTCACGGTCTGGGACGCCACCGGCGGCGGCCCCCTCGCCGCGCTCCTGCAGAGCGTCGCGGGCCACGACAAGGCCGCCCGGATGCTGCGCGAGTTCATCACGAAGACGCTGATCGGGCCGGTCGTGACGACCGTGGCGCCGGATGCGCCCACTCTGCGGGGCACGCTGGTCGCGAGCCAGCTGATCGGGCTGGGACTGGCGCGCTATGTGCTGCAGCTGGAGCCGCTCGCGTCCGCCGATCACGCCGCGGTGGTGGCCGCGGTGGCCCCCAACCTGCAGCGCTTCCTCACCGGCCCGCTGGACGCCCTGCCCGCCCCGTGATCGCGTGAGGTGACCCTGTGCACCTCACGCACCCAACGCGGCGATCAAGCAGGCGGAAGCGTGTCGAGGAACGCCGTGTAGCGATGGACGCGCTCGGCGGCGGCGAGCAGGGGGCAGGTCGTGCACAGGGCGTCGGCAGGCCGCGCGACCGGCGGGTCGGTCCGGAACGCGAGGCAGCAGGCGGCGCGCACGGGCACCCGCTCGGGCCGTCCGGGCAACGGCTGGTCGGCGCCGCGGCCGCGGATCGGTGCGCCGTGCGCGACGAGGGCGTCCAGGAGGGCGGACGCGAGCCCCGGCCGCGGAGCCCGGCCCGCGTAGCGCGGCGCCATCTCGGCGGCGAGGCGCACGGCGTCGCCTGCGGCGTTCCAGAGCGGGACGAGACCGAACCGGGTGGCGACGCGGACGTCGCGCAGGAGCGGGGCGAGCGTCGCGACGGCCGCCGCGGCGAGGGCGTCGAGCAGCGCGGCCTCGCCGGAGAACACCCGGACGGGTGAACCGCCGTGCCGCGGTCCCGCGCCCCCACCGGCAGCCGCCCGCGGCCCGGCACCTACCCCGCGCGCGGCGCCGCCCCTCAGTGCGTCGGCGGGCGCCGCCGCGTCGCCCACGATCACCCAGGCGGGTGAGCGCACGGCCACCCGATCGAGGTGTCCCGCCGGGGCGCGGTGCACCGTGACGACGTCCGCGGCGAGGTCCCAGGCGCGGGCGTCGAGGGCCAGCGCGGCGGTCACCCGGGCCAGCACGGCGTGCGCGAGCGCCCCGCCGACCGCCACCGCGGCCACGGACGCGAGCCGGCGCGGGTTGCCCCGCTCCCGGGCCTCGGCACACCACTCGGCGATCGGCACCGCGTCGAGCCGGACCCAGCCGAACCCGGTCGGCTCGGTCCACACCGGCATGACGTCGTAGGTATCCGGAAAGCCCGGCACGAGGGCGCGCAGCCGCCTCGCCGTCTCCGCGAGCGGATCGGGCACGTCAGCGCAGCAGCACGTCGGCGTCGAAGCAGGTGTGCGTGCCGGTGTGACACGCGGGCCCGGTCTGGTCGACGACCACCAGCACCGCGTCCCCGTCGCAGTCCAGCCGCACCTCGTGCACCTTCTGAGTGTGCCCGGAGCTGTCGCCCTTGACCCAGTACTCCCGGCGGGAACGCGACCAGTACGTCGCGCGCCCCGTGGTGAGGGTGCGGTGCAGCGCCTCGTCGTCCATCCACGCCACCATCAGCACCTCACCGGTGCCGCGCTGCTGGGCGACGGCGCAGATCAGGCCGTCGGCGTCGCGCTTGAGCCGTGCGGCGATGGCCGGATCGAGGCTCACCGCACCTCCACCTCCGCCGCCCGCAGGCTGGCCTTGACGTCGGCGATCCGGAAGTGTCCGAAGTGGAACACGGTGGCAGCGAGCACCGCGTCGGCGCCCGCCGCGACAGCGGGCGCGAAATCCTCGACCTTGCCCGCACCGCCGGACGCGATCACCGGAACGTCGACGGCGGCGCGCACGGCGGCGATCATCCGCAGGTCGAAGCCCTCGCGGGTGCCGTCGGCGTCCATCGAGTTGAGCAGGATCTCCCCCACGCCGAGCTCCTGGCCGCGCGCAGCCCACTCGACCGCGTCGATCCCGGTGCCCCGGCGCCCACCGTGCGTGGTGACCTCCCAGCCCGACGGGGTGGGCGGCGCGCCGTCGGGCACGGTGCGGGCGTCCACGGACAGCACGATGCACTGGGCCCCGAACCGACGGCTGGCCTCGTGCAACAGCGTGGGACGGAGGATGGCGGCGGTGTTGATGCTGACCTTGTCGGCCCCGGCCCGCAGCAGCGTGTCGACGTCGTCGGCGCTGCGGATGCCGCCGCCGACCGTCAACGGGATGAACACCTGCTCGGCCGTGCGGCGCACCACGTCGAGCATGGTGGCCCGCTCCCCCGACGACGCCGTGACGTCGAGGAACGTCAGCTCGTCCGCGCCCTCGGCGTCGTAGACACGGGCCATCTCGACGGGGTCGCCCGCGTCGCGCAGCTCCCGGAAGTTGACGCCCTTGACCACCCGCCCGGCGTCGACGTCCAGGCAGGGGATGACCCGGATCGCTACACCCATGGTCGCGCCTCCGGCCCTCGTGAGTGGAAATAGTGGTTCTGGCGACAGTTTCCACTCACGAGTTCAGCCCGCCGTCCGGCTGGTGGCGGCGACCGCGCGCACGGCCGCCAACGCCTCCGGGAGTGTGAACCGGCCCGCGTAGAGCGCCTTGCCGACGATCGCGCCCTCGATGTTCACCCCGTCCGCGGCCGCTTGGGCGAGCGAGACGAGGTCGGCGACCTGCGCGATGCCGCCGGACGCGATCACCGGTGCGGCGGTGGCCTTGGTGACCTCGCGCAGCAGCTCGACGTTCGGGCCGCGCAGGGTGCCGTCCTTGCTCACGTCGGTGACGACGTAGCGGGGGCAGCCGTCACGCTCGACGCGGGCGAGGGTGTCCCAGAGGTCGCCGCCGTCGGTGGTGGTGCCGCGAGCGGCCAGTCGGTGGTTGCCATCGACGATGCGGACGTCGAGCCCGACGGCGACCCGTTCGCCGTGGGTGGCGATCGCGCGAGCCACCCAATCGGGGTCGGCCAGCGCGGCGGTGCTGAGGTTGGCCCGGGCGCAGCCGGTGGCCAGCGCCTGTTCCAGCGCGGCGTCGTCGGCGATACCGCCGGACAGCTCAACCTGCACGTCCAGCGCGCCGACGACCGCGGCGAGCAGCTCGGCGTTGGAGCCGCGGCCGAATGCGGCATCGAGGTCGACGAGGTGGATCCATTCGGCGCCGTCGCGCTGCCAGGCCAGCGCCGCCTCGCGGGGGGCGCCGTAGGTGGTCTCCGTGCCCGCCTCGGCCCGGACGAGGCGGACGGCTTGGCCGTTCGCGACGTCGACCGCGGGGAGCAACGTGAAGGTCACGGCGGGCACCCTACCGGGGCATCACCCCACGACATCGCGCAGCCAGTTGCGCAGCACCGTCGCCCCGGCGTCGCCGGACTTCTCGGGGTGGAACTGGGTGGCGGCGAGCGCGCCGTTCTCAACGGCGGCGACGAAGTCCTCGCCGTGGTGGGCCCAGGTCACGAGCGGCGGGCGCAGTACGTCGGACTCCTCCATCTCCCACCGGCGCACGGCGAAGCTGTGCACGAAGTAGAAGCGGGTATCGGCGGGCAGGCCCGCGAACAGCGTGGTGCCTGCGGGCGCGCGGACGGTGTTCCAGCCCATGTGCGGCAGGACGTCGGCCTTGAGCCGTTCGACGGTGCCGGGCCACTGTCCGCAGCCGTCGGTGCGTTCGCCCCACTCGACGCCGAGGTCGAACAGCACCTGCATGCCGACGCAGATGCCCAGCACCGGCCTGCCGCCCGCGAGGCGTCGCCCGATGATGCGCGGCCCGTCGACCGCCGCGAGCCCGGCCATGCACGCGGCGAACGCCCCGACGCCCGGCACGACCAGCCCGTCGGCGTTCAGCGCGGCGTCGGTGTCCGCGGTGACGACCACGTCCGCCCCGACCCGCCGCAACGCGCGCTCCGCCGAGCGCAGGTTGCCCGATCCGTAGTCCAGCACGACGATCCGCGGCACGTGCGCAGCCTACGGCCCCACACCCCCGCACCCCACCACAGCGGTGATGATCGCGCCGATGGGGCGCTTACGGCTGTCGCCACCACCGTGGTGTGCGGCTCGCGGCGATCACGGCCTACAGCGCGCCCTTGGTCGAGGGCACGCCGATCATCCGCGGGTCGAGCTCCACCGCCGCGCGCAGCGCCCGCGCCACGGCCTTGAACTGCGCCTCGGTGACGTGGTGCGGGTCGCGACCGTCGAGCACGCGGATGTGCAGGGCGAGCTGGCCGTGCGCGGCGAGCGTCTCGAACACGTGCTTGTTGAGCACCGTCGGGTAGTGCCCGCCGATCACGAACGCCGTCATCATCTCGGGCTCGCCCGCGTGCACCGTGTACGGCCGCCCCGAGACGTCGACCGCCGCCTGGGCCAGCGCCTCGTCCATCGGGATCATGGCGTCGCCGAAGCGGCGGATGCCCTTCTTGTCGCCCAGCGCCTGGTGCAGGGCCTGGCCGAGGGCGATGGCGACGTCCTCGACGGTGTGGTGGGCGTCGATGTCGGTGTCGCCCTCCGCCCGCACCGTGAGGTCGAACGCGCCGTGCTTGCCCAGCGCGTCGAGCATGTGGTCGTAGAACCGGACGCCGGTGACGATGTCGGTGGTGCCGGTGCCGTCGAGGTCGATCTCGACGACGATCTTCGTCTCCTTGGTGACGCGCTCCACCCGGCCGATCCGACTCACACCATCGCCTCCTGCTTCAGCACATCCGCGGCAACCTGCAAGAACGCATCGTTCTCGTCGGGCGTTCCGACCGTGACGCGCAGATGTTGCGGAATGCCGACATCGCGGATCAGAACTCCGCGGTCGAGGAACGCGCGCCACGCCCGTGGCGCGTCCGCGAAGCGGCCGAACAGCACGAAGTTGGCGTCGCTGGGCACAACCGTATATCCGGCGGCAGCCAGTTCTGTTACCACACGGTCCCGCTCGGCCCGCAGCAGCGTCACCGAGGCGAGGGTGGCCTGCGCGTGCCGCAGCGCCGCGCGCGCCGCCGCCTGGGTGAGCGCCGACAGGTGGTAGGGCAGCCGCACGAGCTGCAACGCGTCGACCACGGCGGGCGCGGCGGCCAGGTAGCCCAGCCGTCCGCCCGCGAACGCGAACGCCTTGCTCATCGTGCGGGAGACGATCAGCTTGTGGCCGTGCGTGCCGAGCAGCGTGATCGCGCTGGGTCGGTCGGAGAACTCCGCGTACGCCTCGTCCACCACCACGATGCCGGGCGCGGCGTCGATCAGCCGGGCCAGGTCGGCGGGCTCCAGCGACTGGCCGGTCGGGTTGTTCGGGCTGGTCAGGAACGTCACATCGGGCGCCTTCGCGGTGAGCAGCGCGGCGGCGGTGACGACGTCGATGGCGAAGTCGGGGCGCCGCGGTGCGGGCAGCCACTCCGTGCGCGTGCCCCCGGCGATGATCGGGTGCATCGAGTACGACGGCTCGAAGCCGACCGCGAGCCGCCCCGGCCCGCCGAAGGCCTGCAACACCTGCTGGAGCACCTCGTTGGACCCGTTGGCCGCCCACACGCCCGCCGCGTCGAGCGGCACGCCGGTGGCCGCGGTGAGGTAGGCGGCGAGGTCGGCCCGCAGGGCACGCGCGTCCCGGTCGGGGTAGCGGTGCAGCGCCGTCGCGGCCTCGGCGACGGCCGCGGTGACGTCGGCCACCAGCTCCGGCGGCGGCGGATACGGGTTCTCGTTGGTGTTGAGGCGCACCGCGACGTCGAGCTGCGGGGCGCCATAGGGGGTCTTGCCGCGCAGGTCGTCGCGCAGCGGGAGCTGGTCGAGGGTGACGGCACTCATGCCGCCTCCGCGGAGGCGGTCACGATCCGAACCGTCGCGATATCGCCTGGCCGTGCGCGGGCAGGTCCTCGGCGGCAGCGAGCGTGAGCACCGCGTCCGCGGCCTCGCGCAGCGCCTCCTCGGTGTAGGAGATGACGTGCACGCCGCGCAGGAACGTCTGCACCGAGAGCCCCGCGGAGTGCCGGGCGCACCCGCCGGTGGGCAGGACGTGGTTGGAGCCCGCGCAGTAGTCGCCGAGCGACACCGGCGACCACGGCCCGACGAACACCGCCCCGGCGTTGCGCACCCGCGCGGCGACGGCGGCCGCGTCGCGGGTCTGGATCTCCAGGTGCTCGGCGGCGTAGGCGTCGACCACGGTGAGCCCGTCGGCGAGCCCGCCGACGAGCACGGCCCCGGACTGCGGGCCGGTGAGCGCCGTGCGGATGCGCTCGGTGTGCTTGGTCTCCGGCACCTGGCGCGCGAGTTCGGCGTCGACGGCGTCGACGAGGGCTTCGGAGTCCGTGACGAGCACCGATGCCGCGTTCGGGTCGTGCTCGGCCTGGGAGATGAGGTCGGCCGCGACGTGCACGGGGTCGGCGGTGTCGTCGGCGAGGACGGCGATCTCGGTGGTGCCCGCCTCGGAGTCGATGCCGATCAGACCGCGCAGCAGGCGCTTGGCGGCGGTGAGGTAGATGTTGCCCGGGCCGGTGACCATGTCGACCGGCTCCAGCTCGGCCCCGTCGGTGTCGGTGCCGCCGTAGGCGAGCAGCGCGACCGCCTGCGCCCCACCCGCGGCCCACACCTCGTCGACACCCAGGAGCGCGGCGGCGGCGAGGATCGTCGGGTGCGGCAGGCCGCCGTGCTCGGCCTGCGGTGGGGACACCAGCACGAGCGACGCGACACCCGCCTCCTGCGCGGGCACCACGTTCATGACCACGCTGGAGGGGTAGACGGCCAGGCCGCCCGGTGCGTAGAGCCCGACCCGGCGCACCGGCACGAAGCGCTCGGTGACCGTGCCGCCCGGTACGACCTGCGTGGTGACGTCGACGCGCCGCTGGTCGGCGTGCACCTTGCGGGCCCGCTCGATGGCGGTCTCCAGCGCAGCGCGCACGGCCGGGTCGAGCGCGGCCAGCGCGCCGTTCAGTGTCTGGACGGGCACCCGGATCGCGGTGGGACGCACGCGGTCGAACCGCTCCGAGAACTCCAGCACGGCCCCGGCGCCCCGCTCACGGACGGCGTCGACGATCGGCCGGACCTGGTGCACCACCGCGTCGACGTCCATCTCGGCGCGCGGCAGGAGCCCGCGCAGGCGGGCGGGGCCGGGCAGCGGGGCGGAGCGCAGGTCGAGACGGCGGAGCATGACCTCCAGGGTAAGCCGGGCGTCGTGAGCGGAAATGGGTGCCCTGGCACCCGTTTCCACTCACGACCCCTCGTCAGGGCAGGAGGGCGTCCCAGTCGGTCGAAACGGGGATGAGCCGCACGCGCACGAACGCGGTGAGCAGCGGGCCCGCGAGGAGCGCGGCCACGGCGCCGCAGGCCATCCCGACCCAGATCACGGCGCCGCCGAGCCAGAGCGTCGAGAACGCGACGACGACCCCGACGAGCACCCCCCAGGCCGCGCCCAGAAACGCCGCGTCCTCGCTGACCAGGAAGCACGCGAGCACGCACGCCCACGACACGGCGCCTGCCAGCCCGACGATCCCGAGCCCGACGAGGATGTGCACCCACCAGGAGACGGGCGCGCCCCACACCCAGGTCGAGCGCTGCACCGACACGACGAGACCGCACGCCACCGCGGTGCTCCAGGCGAAACCGAGCACGGAGATGCCCGCGCCGGTGCAGTCGTCGGGGTCGGTGAACGACGCTCGCTCCCGGACGAGCACGAGGAGCGCCAGCACGAACAGGGCGTCGGCCACCAGACCGGGCAGCCTGCCGACCAGGACCCAGATCGCGAGCGCGGCCAGCACGAGCGCCGCCGTGCCCGCGGCGACGGCGACCGGGCCCCAGGGGCGCACCCACTCGACCTCGGGTCGCTGTTCGGTCATGCACTGAGCATGCGCCAGTCCGTCAACGCAGGTCCAGCCCCAGGTCGAGCGCGATGACGGAGTGGGTGAGCGCGCCGACGGCGAGGTAGTCGACGCCGGTCTCGGCGTACGCGCGCGCGATCTCGATGCGCAGGCCGCCGGAGGACTCCAGGCCGGTCGGGGCGCTCCCCCGCCGTCGGACGGCCTCGGCGGTGTCGGCGACGGAGAAGTTGTCGAGCAACACCAGCTCAGCGCCGAGGGCGAGCACCTCGTCGAGCTGGTCGAGGGTGTCGACCTCCACTTCGCACGGCAGGTCCGGCGCGTGCAGGCGGGCGGCGGCGAGCGCAGCCCCGACCGAGCCCGCGGCGGCGACGTGGTTGTCCTTGATCAACACCGCGTCGCCGAGGCCGAGCCGGTGGTTGACCCCGCCCCCGCAGCGCACCGCGTACTTCTCCAGCAGCCGCAGGCCGGGCAGCGTCTTGCGGGTGTCGCGGATCCGGGCGCCGGTGCCTGCGACGGCGTCGACCCAGGCCCGGGTGGCGGTCGCGACACCGGAGAGGTGGCAGACGAGGTTGAGCGCGGTCCGCTCCGCGGTGAGCAGGCCGCGCACGGGAGCCCGCACGGCGAGCGCGACGTCACCCGCGGCCAGCCGATCTCCGTCGGCGCGGGTGGCGAGCACCGTGTAGCCGTCGGCGCCGAGGACGGCGTCGAGCACGGCAAGGGCGGCGGGCAGCCCACGCCAGCACGCCCGGGGCGCGGGCGGTGAGCGCGGCGACCGCCACCGCGTCGGCGGGCACGGTGGCCGCCGTCGTGGCGTCCGGGCCGTAGCGCAGGTCCTCGTCGAGCGCGGTCGTGACGGTGCGACGGAGGTCGTCGAGGTCGGGCCCGCCGGTTGCAGCAGGGTGACACTCCTGCGATCCAGTGGCAGCAGGGTGACATTCCTGCAATTCGACGGCGCGCCCCCCCACCCGGTCCGCCGATCCCGGCTGTCCGGCGCGCGTCATGCCGCACCGGCCCGGGCACGCGCCGCGACCACCGGTCTGCCCGCGGCGTCGAGGCGCACCTCGTTGCTGACGCGCTGCCAGACGTCGTCGCGTTCGGGGAAGTCGGTGCGCACGTGGCAGCCCCGGCTCTCGGTGCGGGTGCCCGCCGCGGCGAGCACGGCCTGGCCGAGCAGCGTGAGCGCGGCGTCCTCGACCCCGGCCCGGCCCACCGGCACCCCGAGCACGGTCGCGCCCTCCAGCACGTCCGACGCCGCGGCGAGCCCGGCGGCGTCGCGCCCGATCGCGGCCGCCGCGCTCATGGCGCTCTGCACCACGGCCCGGGGCGTGATCGGCACCGCAGGCACGGGCCCACGGCTCACCGGATCGTCCGCGGCCGACCCGGGTGCGGGCCACGCAAGGGCCAGAGCCGATGCGGTGTCGGGCCCCCACCCGGCCACCGGGTCGTCCTGCTCCCGCCCGGCCGCTACCGCCCGCGCCACCCGCCCCCCGACCACAAGTCCCTCCAACAGGCTGTTGGACGCCAGCCGGTTGGCCCCGTGCAGCCCGGTGCGGGCGACCTCACCCGCCGCGTACAGCCCGGGCACCCCCGTGCGCCCGTCCTGGTCGGTGACGACACCGCCGCACGCGTAGTGCGCCGCGGGGGTCACCGGGATCGGTTCGTGCACGGGGTCCACGCCCGCGGCGCGGCAGGCCGCGTACACGGTCGGGAAGCGTGCGGCGAAGCCGTCGAGCGTGCGGGCGTCGAGGTAGACGCAGTCGGTGGCGGTCTCGGCCATCCGACGGGTGATCGCGGCGGCGACGACGTCGCGCGGCGCGAGGTCGGCCAGCGGGTGCACGCCCGCCAGGAAGCGCAGGCCCGCCCGGTCGAGCAGCACCGCACCCTCGCCACGCACCGCCTCGGTCACCAACGGCCGCCTGCCGGTCGTCGGCCCCGTGTAGAGGACGGTGGGGTGGAACTGCACGAACTCCAGGTCGGCCGCCGCGGCCCCGGCGCGCAGGGCGAGCGCCACGCCGTCGCCGGTGGCCGTCGCCGGGTTGGTCGTCGTGGCGTAGAGCTGCCCGTACCCGCCGGTAGCCAGCAGCACCGCCTGCGTGTGCAGCACCCCGGGTTGCCCCGCGTCGTCGAAGACGGCCAGGCCTGCGACGCGTCCCCGGCCGTCCACCAGCACGTCGACGGCGACGTGCCCGGTGAGCAGCGGTACCCCGGCCGCGGCGCGCACCAGCGCCCGTTCGATCTCCGCACCCGTCGCGTCCCCGCCCGCGTGGATCACGCGGAACGCCGAGTGCCCGCCTTCCCGGGTGCGGGCGAGCGCGTCCCCGCGGGCGTCGAACACGGCGCCCTGCGCGCGCAGCCGGGCCACGGCCGCGGGCCCGTCACGCAGGATCGCGGCGGTGGCCGCCTCGTCACACAGGCCCGCGCCTGCGGTGAGCGTGTCGGCGACGTGCGCCGCCACACTGTCGCCCGGCACGTCCCCGACGACGACCGCGACCCCACCCTGCGCCCACCGCGTCGATCCGGCGTCGGCGGCGTCCTTCGTCACGACGACGACCCGCACCCCGAGCCGCGCGGCCTCCACCGCGGCCGTGAGCCCCGCCACCCCGGTGCCGACCACCACCAGCTCGGCCTCCGCCGCCCAGCCGTTCACTCCCCGCCCCCCGGGGTGCCGATCTCGATCATGCGCTGGACGGCCCGGCGGGCGCGGGCGGCCAGCCCGGGGTCGACGCGCACCTCGTCGCGACCCTCGCGCAGGGCCCGCAGCAGCTTCTCCGGGTTGATCATCTTCATGTAGCGGCACGACGCCCGGTCGTTGACGGCCCGGAATGCGACGTCGGGCGCCGCACGGCGCAACTGGTGCAGCATGCCGACCTCGGTGGCGACGAGCACCTCCCGCGCCGACGAGCGCCGCGCGGCGTCGAGCATCCCGCCCGTCGAGAGGATCCGGACCCGCTCGGGCGGTACCGCGCCCGTCCCGGCGAGGTAGAGCGCGGAGGTCGCGCAGCCACACTCGGGGTGCACGTACAGCTCGGCGTCGGGGTGCGCGTCGACCTTGGCGGCGAGCGTGGCGCCGTTGATGCCCGCGTGGACGTGGCACTCCCCCGCCCAGACGTGCATGTTCTCCCGGCCGGTCACCCGGCGAACGTGCGCGCCCAGGAACTGGTCGGGCAGGAACAGCACCTCGCGGTCGGCCGGGATCGACGCGACCACCTCCACCGCGTTCGACGACGTGCAGCACACGTCGGTCTCGGCCTTCACCGCCGCCGTCGTGTTCACGTAGGACACCACGACCGCGCCCGGATGCTCGGCCTTCCACGCGCGCAACTGGTCGGCGGTGATCGAGTCGGCCAGCGAGCAGCCCGCGGCGGCGTCGGGGATGAGCACGGTCTTGTCCGGGGCGAGGATCTTCGCGGTCTCGGCCATGAAGTGCACGCCGCAGAACACGATCGTCGACGCCGACGAGCGGGCCGCGAGCCGCGAGAGCGCCAGCGAGTCGCCCGTGTGGTCGGCGACGTCCTGGATCTCCGGCAGCTGATAGTTGTGGGCGAGCAGCACGGCGTCGTGGCGACGCGCCAGCGCGCGCACCTCCTCGGCCCACGCGCGGGTCGGCGTCGCGACGGTCATTCCGGCCTCCTGTTTTCGACTATCAGTCGTAAACATCGAGATGGTAGCCGACGACCGCCGCGCGCACACCCTCCGCGTGACCGGCACCTCACCCGCCCGCAACGCGCCGTTCAACCGAACCCGCTGCCTAAGATCGCCCGCGTGGGAACCGAGCACGAGGTGCTCGCCGCGGTGCTGCAGATCCGCGACGGGTCGCTGTCCGTGCTGGCCTGGCGTCGGGCGCGGCCGCCGGACGAGGGCCGCTGGGCGCTGCCCGGCGGCAGGCTGGGTGCCGCCGAGGACGTGGAGGCCTCGGTGCTGCGACAGCTCGCCGAGAAGGTCGACGTGCGCGAGGTCGCCCACGTCGAGCAGATCGGGGTGTTCTCGCGGCCGGACCGGGTGCCCGGCGCGCGGGTCGTCGCCACCGCGTTCCTCGGGCTCGTGCCGTGCGACGCCCAGCCCGCCGTGCCCGACGACACCGACTGGCACCCCGTCGCCGCGCCGCCGCCGACGGCGTTCGACCACGCGGCCATCGTCGCCGCCGCCCACGAGCGGCTCCGCGCGAAGCTCTCCTACACCAACCTCGGGTTCGCGCTGGCGCCGCGCACGTTCACGATCTCCGCGCTGCGCGACCTGTACGTCGCCGCGCTGGGCCACCCCGTCTCCGCGACCAACCTGCAGCGCGTGCTCACCCGGCGCGGCGTGTTGGCGCCGACCGGTGGGGTCGTGGCGCCCGGCCCGGCGGGTGGACGGCCCGCTGCGCTCTTCCGCTTCACACAGCGAGTCCTGCGGGTGACCGACGCGTTCGCCGTGCTCAAGCCACCAGGCGATCAGGCGCGGGGAGCCGTACCGTAGACGCCGTGGCCGAGACCGTTCCACTGTTCCCGCTGGGAACAGTACTCATGCCGGGGGCCACGCTGCCGTTGCACATCTTCGAGCCGCGGTACCGGCAGCTCACCGTTGACCTTGTCACCGGCGCGGTGCCGGAGCGGGAGTTCGGCATCGTCGCCGTCCGCGAGGGCTTCACCCCCGATGACGACGGGATCGCGGCGCTGCACGCCGTCGGTTGCACGGCCGAGCTGCGCGACGTCCGGCGGCTGCCCGACGGTCGCTACGACATCGTCACCCGCGGCACCCGTCGCTTCCGGCTGCTGGATCTGGACGCGGAGTCGAAGCCCTATCTGATGGGCTCGGTGGAGTTCCTTCCGGACCTCGAGACCGAGGCCGATCTCGACGGCCACGCGGACGACCTCACCCGCATGCTCAGCGCCTCCGCCCGCGCCGCGCACCGGCGGTACTGCATCACGGCGTGGAAGTCGGACGACTGGACCGAGCCCGCGGACGACACCACCCCGGCCACACTTCCCCACGTGCTCGCCGCCGACTGCCTCCTGCCCATGGCCGACCGGCAGCGGCTCCTGGAGCAGACCTCGCCCACCGAGCGGCTGCGCATGGTCCGGGCCCTGCTCGCCCGGGAGACCGGCCTGCTCGTGCAGCTGCGCGCCGTCCCGGCGCCGATCAATACGTACGCGGTGGAGCACAGCACCAACTGAGCCCGCCCCACGGTGAGTCGCGCATCCCGACACGGTGAGTCGCGCACCTCGACATTGCGAGTCCTGCATCTCAGCACGGCGAGTCCTGCACCCCGGCCCCGGTGAGTCCTGCATCTCAGCACGGCGAGTCCTGCATCTGAGCACGGGTCCTGCACCTCGGCCCCGGTGAGTTGTACGCATCGACACGGCGAGCCGGGCACCTCGGCACACCGCGGCGTGCGGGATCGTGCAACACGCCGTGCCGAAATGCGCGACTCACCGGGGTCGGCGGTGCGCGGCGCGGCACCCGTCACGTCCAGCCGTACCGGCCCCGCAGCTCACCGGCGACCCCCTCGAACCGGTCGCGGTCCAGCACCGCGCCCTCCCGTCGGATCCCGTACTCGGCGACCTCCAGCACCCGGTCGAGCCGCACGAACGACTCCCGCCCATCCCGGTCCCACCCGCCCGAGCCGATGGAGATCCAGTCCGGCTCGCCGTCGCGCTTGTGTTGGCTGGACAGCATGAGCCCGAGCAGGTCACCTCCTGCCCGGCCGACGACCAGCAACGGCCGATCCTTACCCCGCCCGTCGTCCTCCTCGAACGGCACCCACGCCCAGACGATCTCACCGGGGTCGGCGGCACCGTCCAGGTCCGGCGCGTAGACGACCGTCCGCGCCCGGTCGCCGGTCGGCGTGCTGCGCACCCGGGCCCGCTCGCCCATCGGTGTGCGGCGGCTCTCCGTGGCGGTCGGCGTCAGCAGCTTCAGCCCGGCCTCCACGACCTGCCGCAGCAGCGGCGCCCAGTTCGCCATACGCCCAGCATGCCGCAGCCCATGATCGCCACGCTCGGGCATCCGCTGCGGACGATGCTCAGACTTCCCACCCGTTGCGGTCGATCCGGCCTGACGGCCACGCGTCGATCGGCGTGGCCAGCGCCAGCACCATCGACACCCCGCCGTAGACCTGGATCCGCCCGTCCGCCCGGATCATGCGCGTCGGGCCCGGCACCCGCGTCCAGCCGCCACGGGCATAGAACCCCGCCACCTGCTCGCCGCAGGTCAGGAAGCCGAACGGCATGCCCAGCCCGCACAGCGCCTCCCGGGTCTGCGCCAGCAGCGCGATGCCGAGACCCGTGCCCTGCCGCTCCGGGTCGACCGCGACCAGGCCGACGTCCCCGACGAGCTGCGCCCGCCCGTCGACTTGCAGGAATCGACGCACGACGGCGGTGTGCGCGACGACCTGCCCGTCATGACGGCCGACGACCCGCAGCTCCGGTCGGGCGCTCGACCAGCTCCGCCCGCCGCCGAACGGCGTGCGCGAGCGCGGAAACGCGCGGGCGAGCAGGGCGGCGAGCTCCGCGTGGTCGGCGACGTCGTCCTCCCAGACCGACGTCCACTCAGCCGTGGCGCTCACCGTGCCTGCTGCATCGGGCGGTCCAGCCGGTCGGGGTGACCTGCACGACCATCCGCCGCGCACACCGCGGGCAGTAGCGCGGCGGCTCGTACGCCCGCTGCGCCTGGCAGGCCGGGTGCTCCCCCGGCCTGCCGCAGCGATCGCAGAACGCGGCGCTCACAGCGTCTCGTTCAGCGCCTTGATCGGCATCTGCAGCTCGCCCAGCAGGTCGATGTCGGCCTCGGCGGGACGGCCCAGTGTGGTGAGGTAGTTGCCGACGATCACCGCGTTGATCCCGCCGAGCAGGCCCTTCCGGGCCCCGAGGTCGCCCAGCGTGATCTCCCGGCCGCCCGCGAACCGCAGCACCGTGCGCGGCATCGCCAGCCGGAACGCCGCCACGGTGCGCAGCGCGTCGGCGCCGCCCAACGGCTCCTGATCGGCGAGCGGGGTGCCCGGGCGCGGGTTGAGGAAGTTCAGCGGCACCTCGTCCGGCTCGACGGTCGCAAGCTGGAGAGCCAGCTCGGCGCGCTGCTCGACCGTCTCCCCCAGCCCGATGATCCCGCCGCAGCACACCTCCATGCCCGCCGCGCGGACGAGCCGCAGCGTCTCGAACCGCTCCTCCCACGTGTGGGTCGTGACGACGTGGGGGAAGTACGAGCGCGCGGTCTCCAGGTTGTGGTTGTAACGGTGGACGCCCATGGCGGCGAGGGCGTCGACCTGCTCGGGCGTGAGCATGCCCAGCGAGCAGGCGATGTTGATGTCGACGGCGTCCTTGATCGCCGCGATGCCCGCCGCGACCTGCGCCATCAGCTTCTCATCCGGCCCCCGGACGGCCGCGACGATGCAGAACTCCGTGGCGCCCGTCTTCGCCGTCTGCTTGGCCGCCTCGACGAGCATCGGGATGTCCAGCCACGCCGCGCGGACCGGCGATTCGAACAGGCCCGACTGGCTGCAGAAGTGGCAGTCCTCGGGGCACCCGCCGGTCTTCAGCGAGACGATCCCCTCGACCTCGACCTCCGGCCCACACCACCGCATCCGCACCTCGTGGGCGAGCTGCAGCAGCGGGTCCAACGCCTCGTCGGGCAGCCGCAGCACGTCGAGAACCTGCTCTTCGGACAGGCCTGCGCACCGCTCGAGGACCTGGTCGCGGGCGATGTCGAGGATCTCGAACCTGGTCGTCGTCACGGCTGGGGAGTCTGCCATGCGCCGCCGAGCTCAGGGGCCAGTCCGTGACGCGCGAGACGGGCGAACGCGGCCGGGGGGAGCCCGCCTGCGCCGTCGGCGACGGCGCCGAGGAGCGGCACGCCCGTCACGGCGGGGAGGTCGACGAGGTTGCAGCGGGCGGCGAGGTCAGGCTCGGCAGGCCACGCCCCCACGACGACGCCCACGCAGGTCAGGCCGCGACGGCGCAGCTCGGCGACCGTCAGCTCCGTGTGGTTGAGCGTGCCCAGCCCCGCGGCCGCCACGACGAGCACCGGCGCGGCGAGCTTCGCGGCCACGTCGGCGAGCGTGCCCCCCTCGTCGTCGAACCGGACGAGCAGGCCCCCCGCGCCTTCGACGAGCACGAGGTCGTGCTCGACGGCCAGCTCCAGCGCGGCCGTGACCGCCGCCTCGGGAGGGACCGGGGGGCGCCCGGACCGGCGCGCCGCGGTCGCCGGGGCCAACGGCTCGGGGTAGCGGGCGAGCTCCCGCGTCGTGATGCCGGGGACGAGCCGGGCAACCACGGCGAGATCGCCCGGCTCCTCGGGCGCCACGCCGGTCTGGGCGGGCTTGAGCACCGCCACCCGGTCGGATGCGAGCGCCGCGACCGCGGCCGTCACGACGGTCTTGCCGACGCCCGTCCCGGTGCCGGTGACGACGAGGATCACCGCTGCTCCACCCCGGCCAACACTTCGGCGAGGACGGCGCCCGCGTGGGCAAGCTCGGCGTCGGTCAACGTCGCGGGCGCGGTGAGCCGGAGCCTGCTGGTGCCCTTCGGGACCGACGGCGGCCGGAAGCAGCCCACCCGTAGCCCGCGCTCGGCGCATGCGGCCGCGACGGCGACGGCGATGTCGGGCTCGCCCAGCACGACCGACACCACGGCCGACGGCGGCGCGGGCACCCCGGCGGCCGCCGCGAGGGTCGCGGCAGAGCGGAGGATCGCGGTCGGGCGCTCCGGCTCGGCGCGCAGCACCCGCAGGGCGGCGAGCGCGGCGCCGACGCAGGCGGGGGCGAGGCCGGTGTCGAAGATGAACGAGCGCGCGGCGTCCACGAGGTGCGCGATCACCGCGGCGGAGCCGAGTACGGCGCCGCCCTGGCTACCCAAGGCCTTGGACAGCGTCACGGTGGCCACGATGTCGTCGGCGCCCGCCAGCCCGTGCTCGGCGAGGAGCCCCCGTCCGCCCGGCCCGACCACCCCGAGCCCGTGCGCCTCGTCCACCACCAGCAGCGCGCCGCGGGCCCGGCACACCGCGTGCAGCTCGCGCAGCGGGGCGAACGCGCCGTCGACGGAGTTCACGCTGTCGGTGACGACCAGCGCCCGCTCCTCCGTACGGGCGGAGAGGAGCGCGTCGACGGCGGCGGGGTCGTCG
This sequence comes from uncultured Actinomycetota bacterium, assembly GCA_963739465.1. Taxonomy (GTDB): domain Bacteria; phylum Actinomycetota; class Actinomycetes; order Mycobacteriales; family Pseudonocardiaceae; genus Pseudonocardia. The sequence continues at coordinate 204,239 of CAVUAS010000032.1, read as the reverse complement.
CGCGGGGTGACAGCGATGCGGGCGCGGGCGAGCCTGCAGGCGTCGACGAGCGAGGCGTGGTTGGCCGCGTCGGACACGACGAGCGCGCCCGGGCCGGAGAGCGCGGTGACGACGCCTAGGTTGGCGAGATAGCCGGAGGAGAACACCAGCGCGGCGGGGGTGCCGACGAACGTCGCGAGCTCGGCCTCCAGCTCGCCGTGCAGCGCGGTGGTGCCGGTGACCAGGCGGGAGCCGGTCGAGCCCGCGCCCCAGGTGCGGGTGGCCGCGACCGCGCCCTCGACGACTCGCGGGTCGGTGGACAGGCCGAGGTAGTCGTTGCCCGCGAGGTCGAGCAGGGGCTCGCCCGCGGCGCGGGGGCGAAGGGCGCGCCGCAGCCCGGCCTCGCGGCGACGCTCGGCGTGGGCGTCGAGCCAGGCCAGGGGGTGGGGATCCGGATCGGCCACGGCGGCCACCCTAGGCGCCATCTCAGTCCGACGACCACCGCGCCCGTTGCGCAGGGCTCACCGCGCATGAGGGGCGCACTGCCGCAGCCGTGCCGGGGCCGACACGTTGCACGGGCCCGTGCCGGAATCCACAACTCGCCGAGCCGAAGATCCCGACTCGCCGGGCCGGATTGCGCGACTCACCGTGCGAGATCGCGCGACTCACCGGGCCGGATTGCGCGACTCACCGTGCCCGATTGCGCGACTCACCGTGCCGGAATGCGCGACTCACCGGGCCGGGGGGTGCGGCTCGCCCCGGCGGCGCGCACGACGGCGTCCGTGATCGCCGCCAGGTCGTCGGGCGTGCAGACGTACGGCGGCATCGTGTAGACGAGATCGCGGAACGGCCGCAGCCACACCCCGGCTTCGACGGCGGCCGCGGTGGCTGCCGCCACGTCGACCGGGCCGTCGAGCTGCACGACGCCGATCCCGCCGAGCACCCGCACGTCGGCCACGCCCGGGAGCGCGCGGGCGGGCGCCAGACCGGCCTTCAGCGCGGCCTCGATCCCGCGCACCTCGCCGCGCCAGTCCCGCCCGAGCAGCAGCCCCACGGACGCCCCGGCGACGGCGGCGGCCAGCGGATTGGCCATGAACGTCGGCCCGTGCATGAGCACACCCGCCTCGCCGTCGCTGATGCCGCGCGCGACCGCTTCCGTGCACAGCGTCGCCCCCATCGTCAGGTAGCCGCCGGTCAGCGCCTTGCCGACGCACATGACGTCCGGGGCCACCGGGACGTGATCGGCCGCGAACAGCTCGCCGGTGCGACCGAACCCGGTGGCGATCTCGTCGAACACCAGCAGCACGTCATGCGCAAGCGTGAGCTCCCGCAGCACGTGCAGGTAGCGCGGGTCGTGGAAGCGCATGCCGCCGGCGCCCTGCACGACGGGCTCGACGATCACGGCGGCCAGCTCGTCGGCGTGCTCCTCGACGAGGTGGGCGAGCTCCTCGACGTAGGCGGCCTCGAACGTCGCGGGCGGAGGGCCCGCGAAGACCTGGCGGGGCAGCACGTCGGCCCACAGGGCATGCATCCCGCCGTCGGGGTCGCACACGCTCATCGCGCCGAACGTGTCGCCGTGGTAGCCCCCGCGCCAGGTCATCAGCCGGTGCTTGCCCGGACGGCCGCGCGAGCGCTGGTACTGCAGGCACATCTTGATCGCGACCTCGACGGACACCGAGCCCGAGTCGGCGAAGAACACGTGCTCGAGCCCCGGCGGCGTGATCTCCACGAGGATGTGGGCCAGGTCGACCGCGGGCGCGTGCGTGAGGCCGCCGAACATCACATGGCTCATGGCGCCGAGCTGGTCGCGGACCGCGGCGTCGAGAACGGGATGGGCGTAGCCGTGCACGGCCGCCCACCACGACGACATGCCGTCCACGAGCTCCCGCCCGTCGGCGAGACGCAGCCGTACCCCCTCGGCGGCGACGATCGGAAGCGGCGGCACGAGCGCGGGTATCGGCGCGTAGGGGTGCCACACCTGCCGCCGGTCCTCGCTGAGCAGGCGTTCGACGTCCACGAACGGCGAGCGTAGCCGGCGGGCTAAGGTCCTTGGCATGGCTGTGTTTCCGGCCCGGCCCCGCTGACGAGCGCGACGGTGGCCACCGCTGAACCCCTCGGCACCGAGCACCCCGCCCTCTCGCGGCGGCGGGAGCTCGGTGCCACGAGCGCGCGGTCGCTGCTGCTCACCGTGCTCGGGGAGTTCGTGCTGCCGCGACACGAGCCGGTGTGGACACAGACGTTGATCGACGTCTTGTCCGAGCTCGACGTCGAGCAGAAGTCGGCCCGACAGGCGCTGGCGCGCACGGCCGCTGAAGGGCTGCTGGAGTCCGACCGCTCGGGCCGCCGGGTGCGCTGGTCGCTCTCGTCCTCCGGACGACGGCTGCTCACCGAGGGCGCCGCGCGCATCTACGGCTTCGGCACCCGCACCGCGCGGTGGGACGGACGCTGGCTGGTCCTGCTGGTGAGCGTGCCGGAGTCGCGACGACAGCTGCGGCACCGCCTGCGCACCCGGCTCGCCTGGGCAGGGTTGGGTTCGCCGACGCCGGGCGTGTGGGTCACGCCGGACCCTGGCAAGCAGGACGAGGTCGCGCACGTGATCGCCGAGCTGGAGTTGACCGAGGTGACGAGCTCGTTCGTCGGCCCGTTCGGCGCGATCGGGGCCGAGCGCGACGTCGTGGCGCAGGCCTGGGACCTCGCGGGCATCGAGGCCGCCTACGCGGACTTCCTCGACACGTTCGGGTCGGCCGCGCCGAGCACCCCGGCAGAGATCATGACCGCACAGATCCACCTGGTGCACGCGTGGCGCCGCTTCCCGTTCCTCGACCCCGCCTTGCCGGGCGAGCTCCTGCCCGCGGGGTGGGCGGGCGCGCGCGCCGCGGCGCTGTTCGGCGCCCTGCACGCGCGCTGGAACGGGCCTGCCGGGCAACACTGGCGCGCGCTCCAGGGCTCCGTGGGCTGAGCCGCGGCCGCCCCCGTCACCCCCTCGACCAGCCTGAGCCTGAGGTCGTGAGCGGAAAAGCGTGCTACAGCCCTCGTTTCCGCGCACGGCTCGGCGTGACCCGGTCCTACACTCCAGGCGATGGCCGACCGCTCCCCCTACGCCGCGCTCGTCGAGCGCCTGCCGGTCCGCCGCGACGAGTTCGTCCTCCGCGGCGGGCGCACCGCATGCTGGACCTACGGCCCACCCGACGCGGCGCGCACGCTCGTGTTCCTGCACGGCCTGCGCGGCGACCACCACGGCCTGGAGCCGACCGTCGCCCATCTCGACGCCCTGCGCGTCGTCGTGCCGGACCTGCCGGGCTTCGGCGCCTCCCCGCCCCTGCCCGACGATGCCCACGACGTCGTGGGCTACGCCGCCTGGGCGGGCGAGCTGCTCGCCGCGGTCGGCGGCGACCCGATCCTGGCAGGCCATTCCTTCGGCTCGATCGTCGCCGCAGCCACGGCCGCCGCCGTGCGCCCGCGGGCGTTGGTGCTGGTCAACGCCATCGCAACGGCAGCGCTGCGCGGCCCACGACCGGCCATGACCCGGTTGACCGTCGGCTACCACCGGCTCGCAGCGGCGCTCCCGGAGCGCCCAGGCACCGCCCTGCTGCGCAGCCCGCTCGTCACCCGGATCGCCAGCGCCGCCATGGCGACCACCCCGGATCCCGCGTTGCGCCGCTGGATCCACGCCGAACACGGCCGCTACTTCGCAGGCTTCGCCGACCGGCGCGTCCTGATGGAGGCGTTCCACGCCTCGATCTCCCGCGACGTCGCCGAGTTCGCCGCCGCCGTCACCGCCCCGACGCTGCTGGTGGCCGCGGAGCGCGACGACATCGCGCCGCTGCCCGCTCAGCGCACCCTCGTGACGCGGTTCCCGGACGCGCGCCTGGTCGTCGTCCCCGGCGTCGGCCACCTCGCCCACTACGAGTCCCCCGCCGCGGTCGCCCGAGCGATACTGACGTACGGACTCGGCGACGGAACTCCGAAGCCACCGTCGAGCCCCGGCGAGGCCGCGGGTGGTGGAGCGTCCGCGGCGTGAATCTCGTCGTCGACTGCCGCTACATCACCCCCGGGCGGCACAACGGCATCAGCCGCTACACGGCCGGGCTGGTGCACGCGCTCGCCGAGCTGCACCCGCTGACGATGCTGGTGAGCGACGAGCGCCAGCTCGCCCATCTCCCGGACGCGCCGTGGGTGCGGATCAGCGCGCCGACCAGCATCCGCGAGCCACTGGTGGCCCGGCAGGTCAACCGGCTCGCCCCGGACGTCGTGTTCTCGCCGATGCAGACGATGGGCACGTGGGGGCGCCGCTACCCCGTGCTGCTCACGTTGCACGACCTCATCTACTACCGCCACCGCACGCCGCCGCCCGAGTTCGCCGCCCCGATCCGGCTGCTGTGGCGCCTCTACCACCTGGCCTGGTGGCCGCAGCGGCTACTGCTGAACCGGGCCGACGCCGTCGTCACGGTCTCGGAGACCTCCGCGGCGCTCATCGCGGCCCACCGGCTGACCCGGCGGCCGGTCACCGTCGTGCCCAACGCCGCCGACCCCGCGCCGGATCCGACGCGCCTGCCGCGCACCCGCGCCCTGGTCTACATGGGCACGTTCATGCCGTACAAGAACGTCGAGGTGCTCGTGCGCGTGGCCGCGCTGCTGCCCGACCACGAGCTGCACCTCATGAGCCGGATCGGCGCCGACGACCGCGCGCGGCTCACCGCGCTCGGCCCGGGCGCCCGGCTCGTGTTCCACGACGGCGCCGACGACACCACCTATCGGAACCTCCTCCGCGGTGCGACCGCGCTGGTCACCGCTTCGCGCGACGAGGGCTTCGGGCTGCCGCTCGTGGAGGCGATGGGCGTGGGCACGCCGCTGGTGGTGAGCGACATCCCGGTGTTCCGCGAGGTCGGCGGGTCCGCGGCCACCTACGTCGACCCCGACGATGTCCCGGGCTTCGTGCGGGCGATCCGCGCGCTCGCCGACGACACGGCGTTCGCCGCGGCGTCCGCCTCCGCCCGGAAGCGCGCCGAGCACTACTCGTGGGAGCGCTCGGCGCGCGTGCTGCTCGCGCTGGCGGAACGCGTCGCGGACGTCAGGCGGCGCGGCGCAGGGTGACCGCGGTGCGCGCGATCACGTCGCGATAGATCCCCTCGAATCGGTCGAGGGTGGCGCCGATCGCGTGCTCGTTGACGAGCTCGCGGCTGGCCGCGCCCATCCGCCTGCGCAGGGCCTCGTCGCCGAGAAGGGTCGTGAGCCGAGCGGTCAGCTCACCGATGTCGCCCGGCCGGTACAGCCAGCCGTTGCGGCCGGGCCGGACCAGGTGCGGCAGCGCCATCGCGTCGGCCGCGATCACCGGAGTGGCGGACGCCATGGCCTCCAGCGTTACGAGGCTCTGCAGCTCGGCGATGCCCGGCATGCAGAACACGGCGGCGCGCGCGTAGGCCGCCACCAGCTCGTCCTCGGGCACGAAGCCGTGGAAGCGGACGCGGTCGGCCACGCCCAGCTCGTCGACCAGCGCGGTCCACGCCCCGCGCTCGGGGCCGTCGCCGACGAGGTCGAGCTCGGCGGGCAGGTCGGCGGGCAGCGCGGCGAATGCCCTGATCAGCTCGTCGACCCGCTTCTCCTGGTCCATCCTTCCCACGAACAGCACGTTCGGCGGGTCGGACTCCGGATCACGGCGGTAGCGGTCGGCGTCGATTCCGCAGGAGACGGGGAACGCGTCGGTGAGACCCGCGGACCGCCGCAGCAGCTCGACCGCGCGCGGTGTGGGTGCGGTGACCGCGTCGGCCTGGCCGAAGAGGCGCCCCAGGTCCTTCCACGCGAGGCGGTAGCCCAGCCGTTGCAGCACCCGCGGGACGGGGGCGTGCGCGGCGAGGTTTTCCGGCATGAAGTGGTTGGTGGCCACCAGCGGCCTGCCGGAGCGGACGGTGGCTTTCACCACGTACCGGCCGAGCACCATGTGCGCCTGCGTGTGGACGACGTCCGGGTCGATCTCCTCCAGCACCGCCGCCGTCGCGGGCGCGACCTCCCAGGGCATGCACACCTGGAAGTCGGGCCGCATGAAGTAGGAGTGCGAGCGGACGCCGTGCACCGTGACGCCGTTCTGCACGATCTTGCCGGGCGGGCCGTCCGGCGAGGGGGCGACGACGTGCACGTCGTGCCCGCGCCCCGCAAGTCCGCCCGCGAGCCGCTCGGCGAACCGGGCGGCGCCGTTGACGTCAGGTGGATAGGTCTCGGCCGCGATGAGAATGCGCAGCGAGGAGGGCATGTCAGGCAGTCCTCTCGGAAGGTCTGGGCGTCGGCGCTGGGGTCACCGACGGTGCGGGCGGGGCGCAGGCTCGAGCCGGTGCCGGGCACGCACACGGGCGCGGGTCGTGGCCTCGGGATGGTGGCGGGCGAGCACCCCGACGCCTGCGGTGGCGGCGATCGCCGCCGCGATCATGACGGCCCAGTGGGCGGACGAGGTCGCGTTGCCCTCGCCCAGCAGGACCACGCCGAACAGCACGGCGACGATCGGGTCGACCACCGTCAGGCACGCGACGACGACCTCGGGTGGACCGGACGCGAACGCCTGCTGGATGAGCCACCCGCCCGTGAGAATGGCCGCCACCACGCCCGCGACGGTGGTGAGCACCGCCGGGTCGAGGATGCCGATCTGCCCCGAGGTCACGGCCTGCGAGGCCGCTCGGACCAGCGCGGACACCAGCCCGAACGCCGCGGCGCCCGCCATGGCGCAGGTGACGCAGCGGGCCCAGCCGGTGCGGGCGAGCCCGACGCCCGCGAGCACGAGCACGACGAGCCCGACGACGACGCCCGCGAGCAGCATCGCCCGCCCGGGCGCGGGGGTGCTGACCGCCGAGCCCGCGGCCGTGCCGACGAACGTGACGACGGCGGTGACGGACACGATGATCCCGACGAGCATGCCGGGTGTGGGCCTGCGATGGGTGCGGGCGGCGCTGAGGACGACCGCGATGGGCACGGCGAGCACGCCGACGGGCTGCACCACCGACAGCGGCGCGAGCACGAGGGCGATGGCGTGGAGTGTGGACCCGCCCGCGGCGAGGACGAGGCCCAGCAACCACCCGGGCCGCCGCGAGACATCCCGGAGCCCGCGCAGCGACAGCGCGCCGGATCCCGGGTCGGGCTCGGCGGACACGGCACGGTGCTGCAGCACGGCGGCGCCCGCGAAGCAGAACGCGGCGATCACGGCGAGCGTGATCGACGGCAGCGACAGGACGAGCTGGTGTTCGGTCACGCCGCTCCCTCGCTGCTCGCCTGCCGGGGCCGCCAGCCTGCCCGGTCTACCCCTGCGAACAGGGAAAGCCCGGGTGACGCACCGATAACGATCAGATCATGACTGCGTGCGCGTCTCCCCCCGCGCCCGCAGGTCCCCCCGTCTCCGGTCATGGCTCCACCGTGCCAGGCCCTTGCTGAGACCGATATCCGGATCTCCACCTAGTCCATCCTGGGGTATTCCCTGTCGCCCATACGGGGGTGAGCACGGTCATGGCACAGGTCCGTCGTCGGGGAGCGGGTCGGCCCGGTCGGCCTGCTCGGGGAGCAACGGGGACAGCGCCAGCTCACGCAGCGTAACGCCAGCGGGCGCAGCCTCGACGACCCGGACCCCGGCTGCGGGCCGCCGCAGCGCCGCGCCGTCGGCGGTGACGACCATCGCGACGACGCACGGGCACTCGGGCCGGGCCAACTCGGCCGCTTCGGCGGCGGCCACACCGCGCGCACGGCCTGCGAGCCTGTCCGCGTCGGTCGTCGCCGCCGCCGCGGCCCGCTGCCGGGCGGAGTCGAGCGCGGTGGCCACGGGGACGCCCGGCTCCAGAGCGACGAAGCGCAGCGCGGTCTGGACCCGCGGCAGGTCGACCCGGAACACCGCCTCGACGGGCGTGCCCTGCGCCTGCGCGTCGGCGACCGTGCGCTCGTCGGCGAACTGCACCAGCGCCAGTGCGGTGGTGCCCGCGGGCGGCAGGCCTGCTGCGGCCCGTGTCACGTAGGTAGCGACGGTCTCGCCCGGCTCCGGCCCGAGCCGCACCGACCCGGGGGGTGGGCCCGGGATGGGCGCGGGCGTGCGGACGGCCGCGTAGAGCGCGACAAGCGCGGCGACGACACCGCAGGCGGCCAGCAGCGCGAACCGCCCACGGGTGGTCACGCGCGCAGCCGATCCAGCGCTTGGGAGAGATCGGCCGGGTAGGGGCTGACGAACTCGACCCACCGCCCGTCGGCGGGGTGCGCGAAGCCGAGCGAGCGGGCGTGCAGCCACTGGCGGGACAGCCCCAGTCGCTTTGCGAGCACCGGGTCGGCGCCGTAGGTGAGGTCGCCGACGCAGGGGTGGCGCAGGGCGGACAGGTGCACCCGGATCTGGTGGGTGCGGCCGGTCTCCAGGCGGATGTCCAGGAGGGACGCGGCCGGGAACGCTTCGAGGGTGTCGTAATGGGTGACGCTGGGCCGTCCGCCCGCGACGACCGCGAACCGGTAGTCGTGGCGGGGGTGGCGGTCGATGGGGGCGTCGATGGTGCCGCTGGACGGGTCGGGATGGCCCTGGCAGACGGCGTGGTAGCGCTTGTCGACCGTGCGCTCCTTGAACGCGCGCTTGAGCACCGTGTAGGCGTGCTCGGAGGTGGCGACGACCATCACCCCGGTGGTGCCGACGTCCAGCCGGTGCACGATGCCCTGTCGCTCGGCGGCGCCCGAGGTCGACACCCGGTGGCCCAGCGCGGCGAGCCCGCCGACGACGGTCGGGCCGGTCCAGCCGGGGCTGGGGTGCGCGGCGACCCCGACCGGCTTGTCGACCACCACGATGTCATCGTCGGCGTAGAGCACGGTGAGGCCCGCGACCACCTCGGGCGGCGCCGCGATCGTGCCGGGCCGCTCGGGCTCGGGCAGCGCGACCTCCAGCCAGGCGCCCGCGGTCAGCCGGTCGGACTTGGCCGCGGCCCGGCCGTCGAGGGCGACGTGGCCGTCTTCGGCGAGGGTGGCGGCGACCGTGCGGGACAGGCCGAGCAGCCGCGCGAGCCCGGCGTCGACGCGCATGCCGTCCAAGCCGTCGGGGATCGGGAGTTGGCGGACGTCACTCACCGCTTGCCCGCATGTGATCCGTCGAGCTCGTGGCCCAGCAGCGCGAGCACGACGAGCAGCACACCACCGCAGGTGATGGCGGAATCGGCCAGGTTGAACACCGCGAACGCCTCGCCGTTGGGCGCGAACGGCGACACCATGTCCACGACGTGGCCCTGCAATGGGCCGGGGGCACGGAAGATGCGGTCCATGAGGTTGCCCAGCGCGCCGCCGAGCACGAGGCCGAGCGCCACCGCCCAGCCCGTGGAACGCAGCCGCCGGGCTACGCGCACGATGACGACCACCACGGCGATCGCGATCACCGAGAGGATCCACGTGAAGCCGGTGGCCATCGAGAACGCGGCCCCCGGGTTGCGCAGCAGCTGCAGGTAGATCAGGCCGCCGAGGATGCGGACGGGGTCGCGGCCCTCCAGCTCGGCCACCGCGATGGTCTTGGTGACGATGTCGGCCACCAGCACCGCCGCCGCGATGACAGCCAGCAGCCGCACGCGGTTTGCGGTGGCTGACGCGGCGTCGGGGGCGGCGTCGGGTCGGTCGGTCACTCTGTCCATGATGCCGTCCCGGCGGGTCAGCGGGTCCAGCGGGCCAGGCGGCCGCGCATGTCCACCGCGCGGATCCGGTCCTCCGTCGCGGCCCGGACGTGCGCCGTGGTGACGACGAGCAGCTGGTCGCGCTCGCGCAGCCGGGTCTCCAGGTTCGGGGTGAAGGCCTCGTCGTCGCGCACCACGAGGCTCACCGTGGCGCCACGGGGCAGCCGCAGCTCCTGCAGGTAGACCCCTTTCAGCCGGGAGCCGACGGGCACGCGGACTTGCAGGAGGTCGGCGCCCAGCTCGTCGAGCGGCGCGGCGTCGACCTCCAGCTCGCGCGGCTCGCCCGCCCGCGCCACCCCGAGCAGCCGGGCGACCCACGGCAGCGTCGTGCCCTGCAGCAGGGTGAGCACGACCACGAGGACGAACACGACGTCCACGAGGTCGGTCGCGCCGGGTGCGCCCTCGGTGAGCGCGATGAGGGCGAGCACGATGGGCACCGCCCCGCGCAGGCCCGACCAGGACAGGAACGCCTGCTCCCGCCAGGGCACCCGAAACGGCAGGGCCGCGGCCACCACGGACAGCGGCCGGGCGGCGAGCAGGAGCACGACGCCCGCCACCAGCGCGGGCACCACGGCGGTCACCAGCCGCGGCGGCGACGCGTAGAGCCCGAGCAGCACGAACAGGCCGATCTGGGCGAGCCAGCCGGTGCCCTCGGCGAACGAGCGCACACCGCCGCGGTGTGGCAGGTCGGAGTTGCCAAGGACGAGCGCGGCCACGTACGTCGCGAGCAGCCCGGAGGCGTGCGCGACCTGACCTGCGGTGAAGCCGAGCACGCAGACGGCGATCGCGGCGAGCGGGTACAGGCCGGTCGAGGGCAGCGCGGCGCGGCGCAGCGCCCACGCGCCCCCGAAGCCGAGCGCCGCGCCGATCAGGCCACCCGCGACCAGCTCGTAGACGACCAGGGCGGGCGTGAACCACGTGAACGGCTCGCCGGAGGACAGCAGCACGACGGCGAGCACGACCGGCGCGTCGTTCATGCCGGACTCCAGCTCCAGCGCGCCGGAGACCCGTCTGCGCACCCCGACGCCGCGCAGCACGCTGAAGACCGCGGCCGCGTCCGTGGAGGACAGGACGGCGCCCCAGAGCAGCGCGGAGCGCCACTCCAGATCCAGAAGGAAATGCAGCGCGGTGCCGACGACCCCGATGCTGACCAGCACCGACACGGTGGAGAGCGCGATGCCGAGGCCGAGGGCGGGCCGCACCGCGCGCCAGCTGGTGGTGAGGCCGCCCTCGGCCAGGATGAGGACGAGGGCCGCGAGCCCGAGTGACTCGGTGAGCGCGGCGTCGGAGAACTGGATGCCCAGCACCGACTCGCCGAGCACCACCCCGATGCCGAGGTAGAGCAGCAGCGAGGGCAGGCCGAGCCGCACGGACACCCGGACCGCGACGACGCCGAGCAGGACGACCGCCGCCACGATCCCGAGCAGCAGCTCCAGGCTCGGCATGCCCAACCCTAACGATCGCCCGACCGGCGCCCCTGCAGGTAGGCGCCCCCGCCCCCGGTGAGTCTCGCCTCTCGACACGGCGAGCCGGCGCTCTCGACACGGCGAGTCTCACCAATCGACACGGCGAGTCCGCCGTTTCGACGCGCGAGTCCGCCTGTGCGCGCCCGCCGCCGGCAGCGCGGACCGCAGATACCTTCCCCGCCGTGCGAAATGCCTCCCGGCTGTAAGGAGCCCCGGCCTGCAGGGTGGTGGGGTCAGGGGCGCCAGGTCAGGGTGGCGGCAGTGCGGGGGCGGCTGAGCACGTTGAGCGCGGCGGCGACGTCGGCCACACGGTCCGGGGGTAGGCACAGCCGCCGTGCCACCCAGGCCGGGTCCTGCCGTGGCGGGTTGAGCCGTTGCCAGCGCGTCACCGCAGGCGCGAGGCCGATCTCGCGGAGCACAGCGACGGCGTCGTCTGCGGTGACGGGCGGCGGTCGGCGAAGGCGATGGAAGCGCTCCCAGAGCGGGTCGAGCCATGCCATCGGGTGCTGGTCGAGCATCTCGACGACGACGCCGCGACGCGCAGCCGCCGTCAGCGCGCGCAGGAACGGCGGCAGGTCGACCACGTTGTGCAGCACGTGGTGGGCGACAACCACGTCCGCCCGACCCGCCGAGCCCGCGACTTCGGGCCACGCGCCCAGGATGACCCGAGCCGGGACGCCGCGCTCGCGGGCCGTGGCTGCAAAGACGTCGAGCATGTCGCGCTGCCGGTCGACGCCGACCAGCTCGGTCGCGCGCTCGGCGAGCGCGAGGGCCGCCTCCCCGCCGCCGCAGCCCACGTCGAGCACGGCGCCGGACGGGGCGAGCAGGGCCAACCCAGCCGCGCGCGACGGCGTGTCGGCGGGAACCGGCGGCGGGACGAACAAGGACGGCTCGTGGTGCCACGGGTCCCAGTCGACGCGGGCCCGGATCTCCGGCGGGATCCCGCGCCCGGACTGTAGCTCCGCCCACCGCGCTGCCGCGCCGCCGTCCGCCACGACAACCAGCGTAGAAGGCGTCGAAGCGGCTCCGTACGGTCAAGACACAGGCACATGCCGCGTCGAAACGCGCGATTCACCGTGGCAAGACGCGCGACTCACCGTGGCGAAACGCGCGACTCACCCCGGCGAAACGCGCGACTCACCGTGGCGAAATGCGCGACTCACCCTTCGGGGGCCGGCGTCACCAGCACCCTGACCTGCGTCGACGTGCCGTCGGGGGCGGTCACCGCACCGGCGGAAGTCTGGTCGGTCACCGACCTGTAGGTGACGGCGGTGGCCAGCACCTCCCCGGCCAGGAAGACCTCGTGCACGCGAACCGCCGAGCGCACGGCGTCGGGCGCGTCCAGGGTGAGCGTGATGCGGTCGGACACGTCGAGCCCCGCCTCGCGCCGCGCCTGCTGCACCACCCGGACGACGTCGCGCGCGGTGCCCTCGGCGGCCAGCTCCAGCGTCACCGCGGTGTCCAGCAGCACGAGGCCGGTGTTGCCGGGCAGTGCCGCGGTGCGGTCGGCGTCCACCGCGACCAGCCGCTCGGTGAACTCACCGGGCTGCAGCGCGATCCCCGCGGCGGTGACGGTGCCGTCCGGCTCGGCGGTCCACTCCCCCGCCTTGACCGCGCGGATCACCTTCTGGGTGTCGCCGCCCAGCCGCGGCCCGCACACGCGGGCGTTGACGGCGATCTCGAACCGCCCGTGCGCCGCGACGTCGTCGGTGAGCACGACGTCCTTCACGTTCACCTCGTCGCGCAGGATGTCGGCGAACGGCGCGAGCGCGGCGGCGTCGGCGGCGGCCACGGTGAGCGTGGCCAGCGGCAGCCGCACCCGCAGCCCGCGGGCCTTGCGCAGCGACAGCCCCGCCGAGGCGACCTGCCGCACCCGCTCCATCGTCGCGACGAGGGCGTCATCGCGCGGGAGCAGGTCGGCCGCGGGCCAGTCGGCCAGGTGCACGGACCGGCCGCCGGTGAGCCCCTGCCAGAGCTTCTCCGTGGTCAGCGGGAGCAGCGGGGCGGCGACCCGCGCCGTCACCTCGAGCACGGTGTGCAGCGTGTCGACCGCGTCGGCGTCGCCCGCCCAGAACCGGTCCCGGGAGCGGCGCACGTACCAGTTGGTGAGCGCCTCGGCGTGGTCGCGCACCCGTTCGCACGCGCCTGCGACGTCATAGACGTCCATCGCGGCCGTCACGTCCTCGACGAGCGCGGCCGTGCGGGCGAGGACGTACCGGTCGAGCACGTGTGGCGAGTCCGTGCGGAACGTGCCGGTGCGCCCGGCCGCCGTGCCGTACAGCGACAGGAAGTACCACGTGTTCCACAGCGGCAGGATCGCCTGGCGCACGCCCTCCCGGATGCCCTGCTCGGTGACGACGAGGTTGCCACCCCGCAGGATCGGCGAGGCCATGAGGAACCAGCGCATGGCGTCGGAGCCGTCGCGGTCGAACACCTCGTTGACGTCCGGGTAGTTCTGGCGCGACTTCGACATCTTCAGCCCGTCGTCGCCCAGCACGATGCCGTGCGCGACGCACGAGCGGAACGACGGCCGGTCGAACAGCGCCGTGGCCAGCACGTGCAGTGTGTAGAACCAACCGCGGGTCTGGCCGTTGTACTCGACGATGAAGTCGCCCGGGTAGTGGTCCTCGAACCACTCGCGGTTCTCGAACGGGTAGTGCACCTGCGCAAACGGCATGGAGCCGGACTCGAACCAGCAGTCCAGCACCTCCGGCACCCGGCGCATCGTGGAGCGGCCGGTCGGGTCGTCCGGATTGGGTCGGGTGAGATCGTCCACGAAGGGCCGGTGGAGGTCGGTGGGCCGCACGCCGAAGTCGCGCTCGAGCTCATCGAGCGAGCCGTAGACGTCCGTGCGCGGGTACGCCGGGTCGTCGCTCATCCACACGGGGATGGGCGAGCCCCAGTACCGGTTGCGGGAGATCGACCAGTCGATCGCGCCCTGCAGCCACTTGCCGAACTGGCCGTCGCGGATGTGCGCGGGCACCCAGGTGATGTCCCGGTTCAGCTCCACCATCCGGTCACGGAACGCCGTGACCTGCACGAACCACGAGTCCACCGCGCGCTGGATGAGCGGGTTGCCGCAGCGCCAGCAGTGCGGGTAGGGGTGGTCGTAGGTCTCGTGGCGCAACAGGGTGCCGAGCACGAACGGCTTGGTGCGGTCCTTGAGGTCGCGGATGATCTGGTGGTTGGCGTCGAACACGAGCATGCCCTCGTAAGGGGGCACGGTGGCGTCGAACGTGCCGTCGGTGCCGACGGGGACGACCACCTCGATGCCCGCCGCGTCGGTGACGACCTTGTCCTCCTCGCCGAACGCGGGCGCGATGTGGACGAGACCGGTGCCGTCGTCGGTGGTGACGTAGTCGGCGGCCAGCACGCGGTGGGCGTTCGCCCGGCCGACGAAGAAGTCGAACGGCGGGGTGTACGACAGGCCGAGCAGCTCGACTCCGCGGTAAGTGCGCAGGACGTTCGGCTCCTCGCCCAGCTCCCGGGCGTACGCGCCGAGGCGGGCGGCGGCGAGGACGTAGCGCTCACCCTTCGTCTCGACCAGCGCGTACTCGACGTCCGGGTTGACGGCCATCGCGAGGTTGGACGGCAGCGTCCACGGCGTGGTCGTCCAGACCAGGGCGAGCGCCCCGTCGAGGTCGGTGCCCGGCGCCGACAGGCGCAGCCCGATGGTGACGGCCGGGTCCTGCCGGTCGAGGTAGACGTCGTCCATCTTGGTCTCGGTGGCCGAGAGCGGGGTGCCGTCGTGCCAGCAGTACCAGAGGACGCGGAAGCCCTGGTAGACCAGACCCTTGTCCCACAGGGTCTTGAAGGCCCACATGACCGATTCCATGTAGTCCAGGTCGAGGGTCTTGTAGTCGTGGTCGAAGTCGACCCAGCGGGCCTGGCGGGTGACGTAGGCGCGCCATTCGTCGGTGTAGCGCAGCACCGACTCGCGGCAGGCGGCGTTGAACGCCGCGACGCCCATCTCGTCGATCTCGGACTTGTTCTTCAGCCCGAGCTGCTTCTCGGTCTCGGTCTCGGCGGGCAGGCCGTGGGTGTCCCAGCCGAAGCGCCGCTCGACGTGGCGGCCGCGCATCGTCTGATAGCGCGGGACGACATCCTTGACGTAGCCGGTGAGCAGGTGGCCGTAATGGGGCAGGCCGTTGGCGAACGGGGGCCCGTCGTAGAAGACGAACTCGTTGCTGCCGTTGTCGCCCTTGGGCCTGCCGTCGAGGGAGGCCTCGAACGTGTCGTCGGCGGCCCAAAAGTCCAGAACTTCCGTCTCGAGCTGCGGAAACGACGGGTGGGCGGGCACCGTCGGGTAGGCCATGAGCGTGCTCCTCGTGCGCTGTGGTCACTCGCACGGGGACGACGGCCCGGCCGGGCTGCCGCGGTACCACCCCGCTTGCCGCCCCAGGGCAGGGGCAACCGCTCATTCGACGGCTGTGACGGGCCGCACCCGTCCGGTTCTACTCCGGGCTCGCACCCGTTTCTTCCGGCGGCTCCCCGGTGATGGCCGGATCGGTGCCTGTGTCACCAGGGTAGCGCCGCGACGCCACCCGGTATTCCACCGGGTGGTCGTCAGGGGCGGGCCGACGCCGGGTGGCGGGCGCCGAGCGCGGCGGCGGGGTTGCACCAGCCACACGGGGTGAAGCCGAGCTCGACGGCTTCGCGCGCGGGCAGCGGGATGGTCTGTTGGGCCATGAGGGCGCGACAGCCCATGAGGTGGTAGCGAGGCTGTTCGTCGACGACGAGGACCTCGTCTTCCACCGTCGCGGCGACCCGGCCGAGGACCGAGTCGACGGATTCCTCGGGCGGCTCGGTGTCGCCTGCCGGGTAGCCGGCCGCCTGCTGTGCCGAGCCCTGCTGCCCGGATCCGGCGGCGCCCATCACGGCGGTCGCGTCCGCGGAGCCCGCGGGCGGTGGGGCAGGCTCGAAGAGCTCGTTCCCGGAGCCGGGAGCCGAGCCGCCGAAGGTCGCGCGCGCGGTTTGGTCGTCGCGCGTGGTCTGCTCAGTCGGTGGGGCCTGTGCGCCGCGCGGGTCGGCGGACCTGCTGTCCGCTTCCGCGGCGGGTTCAGACCGGTCGGCGCCGTTGGTGCCGCGGGCCGGTTCGGGTTCGCGTGCGTCGGAGGCGCCCTGCTCGGTGGTGGTGGGCTCCGCGGCTCCCTCGGGGCGGCTTGCCGCGCCTGCGGCACCGGCCGCCGCCGCTCCCGTAGCCCACGCGCCGCCGGGGCGGCTTTCGCCCGCGGGCGCTCCGGACGCCCAGGGCTCGGCGGCGCGGCGCTCCCCCCCGGGACCCTCGGACCCGGCCGGACGGCCCTCACCCGAGACGCGTTCCCCTTGACCACCGGGACGACTCTCCCCGGCCGGTCCACCGGGCTCCTGGCGCGCGCCGCCCGGGCGCCCTTCCGCTGTGTCTGACCCCGCCGCGGCACCGGGGCGGCTGTCTTCGGCGGTTGGTCCCGATCCGGGCGCATTCGCGCTTTCGGGACGGCCTTCGCCCGCCGACCCCGACGCACTGGTGCCGCCGGGACGGCCCTCGGCCGTGGCTGCGTCCGATCCCGCCGCACCGGTGCCGGGGCGGCCTCCGGCCGCGGCTGCGTCCAGCCCCGGCGCCCGAGTGCCGTCCGGGCGGCCCTCGGCCGTGGGTGCATCTGATCCCGGCACACCGGTCCCGCCGAAGCGGCCTCCGGCCGTGGGCGCGTCCGATCTTCCGGACGCCCGGGTGTTGCCCGCGTCGGCTGCGGCCGCGCCGGAGGCCCAAGCATTGGCGGGACGGCTATCGGCGGCGCGGGGGTCGACACCGCGGGTCTCGGCAGCGGGCGCGCCTGCGCCCGACGGGCGCTGCTCGGAGGCGCCGGACGTGCCGGTCGCGGCGGTCCGGCCTGCTTCCTCGGTGTCGCCTGGCTTGCTGCCGCCGCCCTGCGCGCCACTCGCGGAGGACGCCGCCGCACTCTGCCGGTCGGGCCGCGACTCGTCGGGACGATCGGCGGGGCTGCGTTCACCGCTGCCGCCCGCTTTTCCTACGTTGACGGCCTGCGTGTCCGCCACGGTGCTGTCGCTCGGCCGGTCGTGTGCCGCGGCCAGTCCACCCGCCAGCGCGGCGCCCGTGAGACCGGCGGCTCCGGCGACCGTGGAGGCCGCCGGACCGGCCTGCGAACCGGCATCTTCCGCACCGCCGCGCGCCTCCGGCTCGCGTGCCGATCCACCGGCCCGTGCGCCCGGCCGGTCGACCCCTCCCGCACCGCGGCCGGCGTCCTGCCGGGTACCGGAGTCGTCGCTCGCCGCATCGGTGCCCGGCGAGGAGCCGCCGATCCCCGCCTTGCGGATGTCGACCACCACCGTCGCCTCGGCGTCGGAGCGGTCCTCGGTGCGGTCTGTAGAGCGGTCGGCGCGGTCGTCGGGCCGCGCTCCGGCGCTGTCACCCGAACCTTCGTCCGCAGCCGACTTCGTCACTCTGGGTGACGAAGATCCGCCCGAAGGGGTGGAAGACCCCTCAGCGCCGGATGGTCGCGCAGCAGAGCCGGACGGTTGTACCGCGGGCATGGCGACGGTCCGCTGGACGTCCGGTGCACGGCCGTAGCCCTTCTCGGAGACGACCGTCTCGCCCGCGGGGTCGTCGCTTTCCGGCGTGTAGACCGGAAGGACCTCGGTGACCGGGTCGAGGTCCGCGGGCGGTGTGTCCGCCACCGGGGACGACGTGCCCTCCGCCCCCGCCCGGCCTGCCTTGACCGCCGACCGGCGTTGTAGCCAGTCGATGATGAGAACCACGGCCGCCGCCACGCTCACCGCTACGGACAGCCATGCGCTGAGCACGTTGCCGGTGAGCAGGGCGACGACCAGGAGCCCGAAGGCGACGAGGACGAGGATCAGGACTAGCAGCAGCACGTTTCACTCCGTCTGCGATGGCGCGGCGGCGACGGGCCCCCGCGACCCGCCGATGGAGAGGTCAGCTACCGGTGTCGGCGCGCTGACCGTACCCGCTAGCCGCGTATCCGCCTGCGCCCGCCCGGCTGTCGGACGGCGCGGCTGAACCGCGTTCGCCCAGATCCCGCAGCTGCGACTCGAGATAGGTCTTGAGCCGGGTGCGGTACTCACGCTCGAACGTACGCAACTCGTCGATCTTCTTCTCGAGCACCGACTTGTCGCGCGTGATGCTGCCGATGATCTCCGACTGCTGCCGCTCGGCGTCGCCGACCAGCTTGGCGGCCTTGTCGCGGGACTGGCGCTCGAGGGTTTCGGCCCGGGTGCGCGCGTCGTTGAGCATGGTTTCCGCACGGGACCGAGCGTCGTTGACCAGGCCGTCGGACTTGGTGCGCGCCTCGGAAAGGAGCTGCTCGGCCTTGGTGCGGGCGTCGGTCAGCATCGTGTCCGCCTCGGACTTGGCCTCGGAGGTGAGCCGCTCGGCCATCTCCTGCGCCATGCTGAGGACCTTCGCCACCTGGACGTGGTGGTCGCCGGTGGGCTCGGGTGGCTCCGCCATCTGCGGCGGCGGGGCGGCCATCGCCCGCTGCGGCTCCATCGGCCGCTGCATCGGTGGGGGCTCGACCGGCCGGATCTGCTGCGTGGGCGGCGAAACCGACCCCATGGCAGGTGGACGCGATCGTGCGTCCTCCAGGTCGGCTTGGACGTTGCCGAGGCGCTGTTCGAGCTGGGAGACCTGCTCGCGGAGGTCGTCGTTCTCCTCGATCAGGCGGGCCAGCTCGGCCTCGACCAGATCGAGGAACGCGTCGACCTCGTCCTCGTTGTACCCCCGCTTCCCAATGGGGGGTTTGCTGAACGCGACGTTGTGGACGTCAGCGGGCGTCAGCGGCATCGGATCACCTCATGCAGTCCTCGGCGGCGGCACCGCGCGACTGGGGCTCGCTACGGCGTCGGCTGGGCAACGTTCATCAGTATGAACACGACCAGCAACAGAACCATAATCGACAGGTCCAGACCCACGCCGCCGATCCGGACGACGGGAATCACTCTCCGCAACAACTTCACGGGAGGATCGGTGGCGGTGAAGATCAGTTCCAGCGCCACCGCGCTCGGTCCGGCGGGTACCCACTGCCGCGCGAAGCTGCGAACCAGCTCGGCCACGATGCGGCCGATCAGGAGCAGCCAGAAGGAGAACAGCACGTAGTAGACGACGAACTGGATGACGAGCACGTGCTCCATAGTGGCATGGAGGCCCGACGACCAGGCGTTCAGTAGCGGGCACGCTCCACGCCGACGCTACCGACGCGGCTCACGAGCTTCCGGGCGTCGTCGGCGGAAACTTCGACGTCGGCGGGCGTGAGCAGGAAGACGCGGTTGGTGACCTTGTCGAAACCACCGCGGAGCGCGAATACGAGGCCTGCCGCGAAGTCGACGAGGCGCTTGGCCGAAGCGTCGTCGAGCTCCGTCAAGTTCATGATCACCGGGATGCCGTCACGGTAGCGCTCGCCGATCGTGCGCGCCTCGTTGTAGCTGGTGGGATGCAGTGTGGTGATCCGTGCGAGCGCCGCGGGGCCGGTCGGCCGCTCGCGCTGCTCCGGCACGCCGGACGGGGTGGGTAGCCGCACGGAATCGGGGTCGATCGCGAGCGCGCCGCGCACCGGAGCAGGTGCCGCTGGGCGGCTGGCCGTGACCGACGGCACGCGCTCGACGGACCGATCGACCACCGCCGTGCGGGCCGGGCGGCGCTCCCACGACTCCTCGGCGGTGTACCGGTCGTCGTCGGCAACGTACCGGTCGTCCCACCGCGGGCCCGCCTCGCGCTCGCGGAGCTCGGGCTCGTGCTCGGCGGCATAGTCGCGCACGGTGCGCCGAGCGGGCGGCGCGTAGCGCTCGGGCTCGTCGGCGTACTCGGCCAACTCCTCGGCGGGCACCATGCCGAAATAGGCCTTGAGCCTGTACATCGCGCCCATCCGTGCCCCCATCCTCGTGGCCCACCGCCCGTCGCCACCCCGACGACCTGCGATCACCGGGAGGCTAACGTCCGCTCCCCCACAAGGGCCGTTCCGACACGCACGACATCGCAACCGTGCCGGATCGCGACTTCCAGGTCGCCGCTCATCCCCGCCGACAGCGTCGGCGCCTCGGGATGCGCCGCCCGCAGCGCCGCAGCGGCCGCTGCGATGTCGGCGAAGGCGGCCTCGGGGTCGGCGCCGAGGGGGGCCACCGCCATCAGCCCGGCCAGCCGCAGGCCACCACGCCCGGCGATGTGATCAGCCAGTCCGAGCAGGTCCGAACGGGGCACGCCACCCCGGTCGGGGTCACCGTCCACACTGTACTGAACGAGCACGGAGAGTGACGACTCGCGCCCGCCGGTGTCCACACTGCGCCGAACGGCGGCGTCAAGCGCGTCAGCCAGGCGCAGGGAGTCCACCGATTCCACCTGTTCGGCCCAGCGCACGACGGCCCGAACCTTGTTCCGCTGCAGTCCACCGATGAGATGCCACCGCGGTCGGGCGGTCGGGCGGAGTACAGCGACCGCATCGACCTTGCGGGTGGCCTCCTGCACGCGGTTCTCACCCAGCAGGTCGAGGCCGAGATCCAGCAGGGCCGCGACGTCCGCGGCGGCCACGGTCTTGGTGACGGCCATCAGCGCGACCTCGTCCGGACCGCGCCCCGCCGCCGCACAGGCAGCGGCGATCCGGTGCCGGACGGCGGTCAGCCGCTCCGCGAGCTCGGCGCGACGGGCGGGCGACACCTCGTGCTCGGTCGCCTCGGTCGCCGCCGTGCCCGCTGCCGTTCGTTCCGTGCCCATGCCCGCGATTCTCCGCCGGTGATCGTCGGTTGCGTGCAGGCGCGGCCGCATCGGCCGCATCCGCGCCGCGGCGGCGATCGCGGGGCCGGACGCCGCCGAGCGACGGACGGGCCAGACGGCGCTGCGCTGGGCACAGAGCCCCCTCTGTGCGCCGACCGCGCCGGGCGCCAGCGGGGCCCGTCGGGCGGAGGACGGGCAAGGGCGGGTGGTCAGGCTGGGATTGACCGCCGCTTGGTGGGCCGAGGGGGGCGGTCAGGCCGGGTCGAGCCAGATGATGGCCGCTTGGCGGCCGGTGCGACCGTCGCGGCGGTGGCTGTAGAGGGCCCGGTCCTCGACGGTGCAGCGTGGATCGGCGCCGACGCGGCCGATCCCGAGCTCGACGAGCTGGTGGTACAGACCCGCACGCAGGTCGAGGCCCGGAGTGCCGGACCGGGTGCGAACGGCGCTGCCGGGCAGCCGGGCGTCGACGTCGGCACGCATCGCGGCGGGCACCTCGTAGCAGCTTCCGCACACGGCGGGGCCGAGCAGTACTTCGATGGCGCCTGCCCGTGCGCCGAGGTCCGTCATCGCGGCGACGACGGCGGGCAGCACCCCCTCGGCCGCGCCGACCCGGCCCGCGTGCGCGGCGCCGACCACCCCGGCCTGCGGATCGGCCAGCAGGACCGGGACGCAGTCGGCGGCGAGCACGGCGAGCCCGATCCCGGGCTGTGCGGTGACCACCGCGTCGGCGGCCGGGTGATCGGGCTCTTCGGCGCCGGGCGGCGCGTCGACCAGGACCACGCGGGTGCCGTGCACCTGCTGCAGAAACACGACCGGCACGCCCAGCTCCGCGGCCAGGCGGGCGCGGTTGGCGGCGACCGCCGCCGGGTCGTCGCCGACGCCTGCGGACAGGTTAAACGTGCCGTACACACCGCGCGAGCGCCCGCCCGCCCGGGTGCTGACGACCCGCCGGACACGCGCCACGCTCAGCTCCGACGCCTGCTCGGCACGCTCAGCGCTTCATGAAGGGCGGGACGTCCACGTCGTCGTCGAAGTCGGTTCGGCTCGCCGGGGTCGCGTAGCTCGTGGGAGACGGGCTGTGCGCGGCGGGCGGGGTGTAGAGGCTGGACCGCTCGGTGGTGCTCGGCGCCTCACCCGGCTCGGGCAGGCGCGGCGTCGGCGGCGTGTAGGCCGCGGGCGGCGGCCCTGCGGGCGGCAGGGTGCCGGTCTGGAGGGCGCTGCCGTGGTGCCCGTCGCCGTTCGACGCGACGCTCGCGGGGGCCTCGGCCGTGGCGTACCCCGACGGGGCGGCCTCCGCGCCCGCGTTGGCGGGCCGGGGTGCGGGCGTCTGTGCAGAGTCGCCTGTGCCGTAGCCGCCGTTCACGCCGCTTGCCGAGCCGCCGCCGTGGCCTGCGGGGCCGCTCTGCCCGTGGGAGGCGACGTGGCCTGCGCCGCTGTGGCCCCCGCTGGAGCCGCCGCCGTACGTGCCGCTGCCGGAAGCGGCATGGACGGCGCCGACCTGGCTCGCGCCGGACCCGTTCGCTCCGTAACCGCTGTGCCCGCCCGACGTGGCGCCGCTGACGCCGGGCGCGATGGCACCGCCCGAGCGCGGCCCGAAGGCGGGCGCCTCCAGCTTCTTGTGCGTCGGGCCGCCCGCCTCGAACCCGGCGGCGATGACGGTGACGCGCACCTCGTCGCCGAGCGAGTCGTCGATCACCGTGCCGAAGATGATGTTGGCCTCGGGGTGCGCGGCCTCCTGGACCAGCGACGCCGCCTCGTTGATCTCGAACAGCCCCAGGTCGGAGCCGCCCGCGATGGACAGCAACACACCCTGGGCGCCGTCCATCGACGCCTCCAGCAGCGGTGAGTTGATCGCCTTGCCCGCCGCCTGCACAGCCCGGCCCTCCCCGCGCGACGAGCCGATGCCCATCAGCGCGCTGCCCGCGCCCGACATGACGCTCTTGACGTCGGCGAAGTCGAGGTTGATCAGACCCGGCGTGGTGATCAGGTTGGTGATCCCCTGGACACCGGAGAGGAGCACCTCATCGGCGGAGCGGAACGCGTCCATGAGGGAGACGCCCACGTCGCCGAGCTGCAGCAGCCGGTCGTTGGGGATGACGATGAGGGTGTCGCACTCGTTGCGCAGGCCCTGGATGCCCTCTTCGGCCTGCCCGGCGCGACGGCGGCCCTCGAACGTGAACGGCCGGGTGACGACGCCGATGGTCAGCGCGCCGAGCTTGCGCGCGATCGACGCGACGACCGGCGCGCCGCCGGTGCCCGTGCCGCCGCCCTCGCCTGCGGTGACGAAGACCATGTCGGCCCCCTTGAGGACCTCCTCGATCTCCTCGCGGTGATCCTCCGCGGCCTTGCGGCCCACCTCCGGGTTCGCGCCCGCCCCCAGCCCCCGCGTCAGCTCACGGCCGATGTCGAGCTTGACGTCGGCGTCGGACATGAGGAGGGCCTGGGCGTCCGTATTCACGGCGATGAACTCGACGCCCTTGAGGCCGACCTCGATCATCCGGTTCACGGCGTTCACACCGCCGCCACCGATGCCGACGACCTTGATCACTGCGAGGTAGTTGTGCGGGGGCGTCATAGGGCGCACCTTCCAGTCCAGCTCGGGTCCGACCCCGGGGGTCCGGGCCTTCGCCTCAGAACGCTAGGTGGACGCTGCGACGCGGTCCATTAGGCGCGCCGCGCGCAAAG
The DNA here is from genome assembly GCA_963739465.1 of uncultured Actinomycetota bacterium. Classification (GTDB taxonomy): domain Bacteria; phylum Actinomycetota; class Actinomycetes; order Mycobacteriales; family Pseudonocardiaceae; genus Pseudonocardia. The sequence continues at coordinate 180,732 of CAVUAS010000032.1, read as the reverse complement.
CAAGTGCCTACCTGCGGATGGTGGGCAGGTCCGGGCTGGTGACGTCGAACACCCGCCCCGGCTGGGTGAGCAGCGGGACGAGCACGGCGGCCTTCTCCGCGGCGCGGTCGTCGGTGCCCCAGACGACCTGGCGGTTGTCGGTGAGCCCGAACGTCACCTGGCCGGGCACACCGGAGCCCGCAACGGTGGCGTCGACCGTGAGCACCTGGGACCGGATCGGCGGGGGCAGCGTGGCCAGCGCGGCGAGCGCCGAGTGCGTCGACGGGTCGTCCGGACCGACCGCCCCGAACACCAGCCGCGGAAGCCCCGGCGGCGGGGTGCCCGGATAGACGACGCCGCCCGCGTCGACGAGTTCCACCCCGGCGGGCGTCGTGGCCGAGGCCACCGGGACGCGCTCGACGACCGTCACCGTCACCGTGTGGGGCCACGACCGGGTGACGGCCGCGGTGGCGACCGCGGGCAGCTTCGCGACCCGGGCCGCCACGTCGGCCGCGTCGATCGACGCCAGCGGGGCGCCCATCGGCACCGCCGCGGCCCCGACGACGTCGGACTCCGGCAGCAGCGAAACGCCCTCGACCCGCACGCCCTGCACGTCGAAGAGGTGACTGTCGTACAGCACGACGCGCACGATGAGCCCGAGCGCGCCGAGCAGCAGCACGGCCACGACGGCCGCCGCGAGCCTGCGCCGCCGGTACACCTCGGGCGCCCGCCGGACGGGACGGGCGGGCGCCGAGCGGGTCATCGCGAGAGCTCCAGGAGGATCTCGGGGGCGAGCACCGTGATGTCCCCCGCACCCATCGTGATCACGAGGTCGCCCGAGCGCGCCATCCCGGCGACCACCGCGGGCACCTCGGCCCAGCGCGGCACGAAGCGGACGTGCTCGGGCGCCAACGGCACGTGTTCCGCCACCAGTGCGCCGCTCACGCCCGGCTCGGGGTCCTCCCGCGCGCCGTAGACGTCCAACACGACGACCTCGTCGGCGAGGCCGAGCGCGGTGCCGAACTCGCGGGCGAACTGCCGCGTGCGCGAGTAGAGGTGCGGCTGGAACGCCACGACGACCCGGCCCGTCCCGGCGACGTCGCGCGCCGCCCGCAGCTGCGCGGCGACCTTCGTCGGGTGGTGGGCGTAGTCGTCGTAGACCGCCACCCCCGCGGCCCGCCCGCGGAACTCGAATCGGCGGCGCACGCCGTCGAACGCGGCGAGGCCTTCCAGCAGACCTTCGGCCGGGGCACCCAGCGCCACGCCCGCGAGCAGCGCGGCCAACGCGTTGAGCGCCATGTGCGCACCCGGGACGGGCAGCCGCAGCCGGTGTTCCACGCCGTCGAGCGCGAGCACGATCCGGGCGCCGGGGCCGTCGGGCCGGAAGGCGACGAGCCGCGCATCGGCCCCCTCGGCCTTCCCGTAGCTGCGCACCCGGATCCCCCGGGCGCGGGCGGTGGCCGCGAGCGCGGCGGCACCCGGGTCGTCGAGGCACGTGACGAGGGTGCCGCCGGGGATGATCCGGCCGAGGAACTCGTCGAACGCCGCCACGTACGCGGCCGGGCTGCCGTAGTGGTCGAGATGGTCGGCCTCGACGTTCGTGACGATCGCGACCTCCGGCGAGAACGCCAGGAACGACGCGTCGCTCTCGTCGGCCTCCGCGACGAAGATGTCGCCGGTGCCCTCGTGCGCGCCGGAGCCGGAGGTGGCGAGGTCGCCGCCGATCGCGAACGACGGGTCGAGGCCACCGTGCTGCAGCGCCACGGTGAGCATGGACGTGGTCGAGGTCTTGCCCGCGGTGCCGGTGACGGCGGCCAACCGGCGGCCCCGGGTCAGCGCGGCGAGCGCCGTGGCGCGGTGCTCGACGGGGAGGCCGCGCGCGCGGGCGGCCGCGAGCTCCGGGTTGCTCTCGCGGATCGCACTGGACACGACGACCGTGGCGGGCGGGTCGGGCAGGTGCGCCGCGTCGTGCCCGACGTGAACCTCGGCGCCGAGCGCGCGGAGCGCGAGCACCGTGGCCGACTCCCGGGCGTCGGACCCGGTCACCCGCTCGCCGCGGGCGAGCAGGATGCGGGCGATCCCGCTCATCCCGGCGCCGCCGATGCCGATGAAGTGGACGGTCACGCCGCTTCGCCTCCTGTGTGCTTGCGCGCACGACCCACGTCGAGCACGAGATGGGCCAGGCGTTCGGCGGCGTCCGCGTGCCCCGACCCCCGCGCCGCAGCGCCCATCGCCGCCAGCCGCGCCGGGTCGGTGAGCAGCGGGACGAGCTCGGCGAGGACCCGGTCGGCGGTCAGCTCGGCGTCGGGCACCAGCACGCCCCCGCCCGCGGCGACGACGGGCGCGGCGTTGAGGGCCTGCTCGCCGTTGCCGTGCGGCAGGGGGACGTAGACGGCGGGCAGCCCGACGGCCGACAGCTCGGCGACGGTCATCGCCCCGCACCGGCCGAGCACGGCGTCGGCGGCGGCGTAGGCCAGATCCATGGCGTCGATGTAGGGCAGCCCGACGTAGCCCGGCTCCGGAGCGGCCGCGGTGCCCGACTTTCCGTAGGCGTGCAGGACGGCGATCCCGGCGCGCAGAAGCCCGCGGAGCGCCGCGGCCAGCGCCGTGTTCAGCGTGCGGGCGCCCTGCGAGCCGCCGAAGACGAGCAGCACCGGGCCGTCGGCGGGCAGCCCGAACCGCTCGCGGGCCCGGGCCCGCAGCGCAGGCCGGTCCAGTTCGGTCATCGAGCGGCGCAGGGGGATGCCGAGAACCTCCGCGCCGGGCAGGCTGCCGGGCACGGCGGCGGCGACGCGGGCGGCGAAGCGGGCGCCGACCCGGTTGGCCAGGCCCGCGCGGGCGTTGGCCTCGTGCACGACGATCGGCACGCGGCCGCGGGCGCCGAGGTAGGCGGGCAGCGCGACGTAGCCGCCGAACCCGACGACGACGTCGGCGTCGACCTTCGCCAACACCTCCCGCACCCGGCCGACGGCCGCGCGCACCCGGCCGGGCAGGCGCAGGAGGTCGGCGCTGGGCTTGCGCGGCAGCGGGACGGGCGGGATCAGCTCCAGGGGGTAGCCGCGCGCCGGGATGAGGGTGGTGTCGAGGCCGCGCTCGGTGCCGAGGGCGGTGACCCGGGTGTCGGGGTCGAGCCGCAGCAGGGCGTCGGCGAGCGCCAGCGCGGGCTCGATGTGGCCCGCGCTCCCCCCGCCCGCGACGACGACGTTCACAAGACACTCGTGAGTGGAAACAGTGGCCAGAACAACGTTATCCACTCACGAGCCTTCATCGGACACCCCGCGTCGGGGCGGGGCGGGCGACCGGGCGGTACGGCTCCGGCGGGGGCAGCCGCAGCAGCTTCGCCAGCCTGCCCTGCCCGTGGTGGCGCAGCGCGGCGATCGCCTCGGGCTCGTGCCGCGCCGCGTTGGCGAGCATTCCGAACACGAACATGGTGACCACGAGCGACGTGCCCCCGGAGGAGATCAAGGGAAGCGTCAGGCCGGTCACCGGCAGGAGCCCCACGACGTAGGCGATGTTGATGGCGGCCTGCCCGACCAGCCAGGTGGTGGACGTGGCCACCACCAGCTTGAGCCACGGGTCGGAGTTGCGGGACGCGATGCGCAGGCCCGCGTAGGCCAGCGTGCCGAACAACGCCAGCACCGCGAACGCGCCGACGAAGCCGAGCTCCTCGCCGATGATGGCGAAGATGAAGTCGTTGTGGGCGTTGGGCAGGTAGTCCCACTTGGCGCTGCCCTGCCCGAGACCCTGGCCGAACAGGCCGCCGCCCGCGAGCGAGTAGAGCGCCTGCCGGGACTGGAAGCCCGCGGCCTCGGTGTCGGCGCCCGGCGAGAGGAACGCGACGATGCGGCTCATGCGGTAGCTCGCGGTCATCGCCAGCAGCAGCGCGCCCGCGGCGGCGCCCCCGCAGAGCGCGGCCATGAGCCGCAGCGGCGCGCCCGCGTAGAACAGCAACGCGACCAGCACGACACCCAGCGTGACCGTCATGCCGAGGTCGGGCTCCAGCACGAGCAGCGTGAACAGCACGACGGTCACCGGCACGACCGGGGACAGCGCGTACTTCCATCGGTGCATCACCGCCCGCCGCGCCGCGAGCACGTGCGCCCCCCACAGCGTGAGCGCCACCTTCGCCGCCTCGGAGGGCTGCACGGTGAACGACCCGACGGCGAACCAGGCGCGTGAGCCGTTGCGGGTGACGCCGACGGCCAGCACCGCGATCAGCAGCACCACGCAGAGCATCAGGAACGCAGGCGCCAGCGCGCGCAGCTGCCGCGGCGGGATGCGCAGCCCGAGGTAGAACATCGCCATGCCGGGCACGCAGAACAGCAGCTGCTTGGTGAACACCGAATAGGACGAGCCACCCGCCGTGTAGGCCTCCACCGACGACGCCGAGAGCACCATCACCAGGCCGAACAGCGTGAGGAGGCCGAACACGCCGAGCACGAGGTGCAGCGAGGTCAGCGGGCGGCGCAGCCACTGGCCGAGCGCCGCCGCGGCCCGGCCGACGGCCATCCGGGCGGCCGTCGTCCGGGCCGCCACTGTTACCCCGGCTGCGGGCCCCCGCGCCGACGTCCGCGTGGCCGTCCGCGCCGACGTTCGCGCCGAGGTCCGCGGGACCGCGCGGGTCACGATCGGCTGCCCGGCAGCCCGGCCACGGCTGCGCCGAACGCGTCGCCGCGCGCGGCGTAGTCGGTGAACTGGTCCATGGACGCGGCGGCCGGCGCCAACAGCACCGTGTCGTCCGGCCGGGCGAGGGCGGCGGCGTGGCGGACGGCGGCTGTCATGATCCCGGCCATGGCGCCATCGTCGCCCGGGGTGACCTCGACGACGGGCACATCCGGCGCGTGTCGCCGCATTGCGCCGACGATCTCCGCCCGATCGGTGCCGATCACCACCACGGCGCGCAGTCCCGGGCCGTGTGCGGCCACGAGCGCGTCGACGGAGGCACCCTTGAGCAGCCCGCCTGCGATCCACACCACCGCACCGGCCACACCTGCCGCGCCTGCCGCACCGGCGGCCGCCAGCGCGGCGCGGTCCGCCGATCGCGCCGCGGTGAGGGCCGCGTCCGCGGCGTGCGGGTTGGTCGCCTTGGAGTCGTCCACGTAGGCCACGCCGTCGACCCGCCCGACGACGGCGCCGCGGTGCCCGCCGGGGCGGAACGCCGCGAGCCCGGCCGCGACCGCGGCGGGCGGCACCCCGTGTGCCCGCGCCAGCGCGGCGGCGGCCAGTGCGTCGGTGAGGCCGGAGGGGCCGCCGGGCGTGACGGCCGCGACATCGGCCAGCGCGCCGCCGCCGAACGCCCGGTCGACGAGGGCTCCGCAGGCGATGCCGAACTGGTGGGGGCCGGGCGCGGCGAGCGTCACGCCCACCCGCATCGGTGCCGGGGCCGCGGCCAGCAGAGCCGCCGCGGCCGGGTCGTCGACCCCGCCGACCGCGACCGCCCCGCGCAGCGCCCGCGCTTTGGCGGCGGCGTAGGCGGCCATCGAGCCGTGCCAGTCCAGGTGATCTTCGGCGACGTTCAGCACGCATCCCGCGGCGGGCACGACCGACGGCGACCAGTACAGCTGGAAGCTCGACAGCTCGACGGCGAGCACGTCGCGGCCCTCGCCGACGGCCGTGACGACGGGGTGCCCGACGTTCCCGCAGGCCACCGCGTCGGCGCCCGCGGCGCGCAGGATCGCCTCCAGCATGCCGACCGTAGTCGTCTTGCCGTTGGTGCCGGTGACCGCGAGCCACGGCGCGGGCGCGGGCCCAGACGACGGCGCAGCCTGCGCGATCCACCACGCCAGCTCCGGTTCCCCGACGACCGGCACGCGGGCGTCGGCCACCAGCGGATCGTCGGGCCGCCGTCCGGGACCGGTGACGACGAGTGCCACGTCGTCGGGCAGCCGTTCCGGGCCCGCGAGGGCGCCTTCGGGCAGGTCGGCGAGGGCCTCCGGGCGGGCGTCGGTGACGGTCACGCGCGCGCCGAGCCGCAGCAGGGCCTCGGCGGCGGCCCGGCCGGAGATGCCCGCGCCCGCGACGAGGACGTGCGCACCCCGCAGTTCGTCGGCCTTCATCAGCCCCCCGCAGAAGCCGTCAGCCACTCGCTGTAGAACAGCCCGAGCCCGAGCGCGGCGCACATCGCGGCGAGCAGCCAGAAGCGGATGATCACCGTGGTCTCGGCCCAGCCCGCCAGCTCGAAGTGGTGGTGGAAGGGCGCCATCCGGAACACCCGACGCCGGGTGGTGCGGAACACGAGGATCTGCATCGCGACCGACAGCGCCTCCACCACGAACACCCCGCCGATGACGACGAGCAGGAGCTCTGTGCGCGTCACGATGGAAAGGCCCGCCACGAGCCCTCCCAGCGCGAGCGAGCCCGTGTCCCCCATGAAGATCCGGGCGGGGGCGGCGTTCCACCAGAGGAACCCGATGCAGGCGCCCATGGCAGCGGCGGCGAGCACGCCGACGTCCAGGGGGTCGCGCACCTGGTAGCAGCCCGCGGCGGACACCAGCGCGCAGTTGTTGCGGAACTGCCAGAAGCAGATGATCACGTAGGTGCCCAGCACCATCGCCGCCGTGCCCGCGGCGAGCCCATCGAGGCCGTCGGTGAGGTTCACGGCGTTCGACCAGGCCGCGACGATGAGGTTGGCCAGGAGCACGAACCCGACCAGCCCGAACGAGAGCACGGCGATGTCGCGCACGAACGAGAGGCTGTCCGAGCCCGGGGTGAGGCCGTCGGCGTTGGCGAAGCGCAGCGCGAGGATTCCGAAGATCGTGGCCGTGAGCACCTGCCCGACGATCTTGGACGTCTTGTTGAGGCCGAGGTTGCGGGCTCGGCGCAGCTTGATGAAGTCGTCGAGGAACCCGACGATGCCCAGCGCCGTCGTCAGGAAGAGCACGAGCACGGCCGACGGGCTGATCTGCTCGCCGGTGACCATGTGCGAGAGCAGGAAGCCCGCCCAGATGGCGATCATGATCGCCACGCCGCCCATGGTGGGGGTGCCGCGCTTGGCCTGGTGGCTCTGCGGGCCCTCGGCGCGGATCTCCTGGCCGAAGCCCTGGCGGGCGAAGAACCGGATGAGGTAGGGCGTGAGCAGGATGGAGATCGCCAGTGCGACGCCCGCGGCGATGAAGATGCCTCTCATGCGGTGCCGTCCAGCAGGTCGGCGGCGATCCGGTCCAGCCCGGCGGCCCGCGAGGCCTTCACGAGGACGACGTCGCCCGGCCCCAGCTCCGCCCGGAGCAGCGCGGTGGCCGCGGCGACGTCCGCGACCGGACGGCCCGCCCCGTACTCGGCGCTGTCGACGCTGACGAGCTCGTCGATGCCCAGCTCCTTGGCCAGCGTCGCGACGTCGGCGTGCGCGGCCGCGGCGCCGTCGCCGAGCTCCCGCATCGGCCCGAGCACGGCCCAGGTGCGCCTGCCCGCACCCAGCGCGGCGAGGGCGCGCAGGGCGGCGGCCATCGAGTCGGGGTTGGCGTTGTAGGCGTCGTTGACGACGGTCACGCCGTCGGCGCGGTCGGTCACCTCCATCCGCCACCGGGACGCGGGCGCGGCCGCCGAGAGCGCCGCCGCCACCGTCTCCGGGGCGCCGCCCAACTCGCCCGCCACCGCCGCCGCGGCCAGCGCGTTGCCGACGTGGTGGGCGCCGACGAGCCGCAGCGCGACCGGCGCGCTCCCCCTCGGCGTGACCAGGCGGAACCGGGGGCGCCCGGCGTCGAGGGTGAGCGCCTCGGCGCGCACGTCGGCATGCGCGCCGAACGTGACGACCCGGGCGTCGGTGCGGGCGGCCATCGCGGCGACGCGCGGGTCGTCGGCATTCAGCACCGCGATGCCGTCCGCGGGCAGGGCCTCGACCAGCTCGCCCTTGGCCCGCGCGATGGCGTCGACCGAGCCGAACTCACCGAGATGCGCCCTGCCGACGTTGAGCACCACCCCGATCCGGGGCGGCACCGCGGCGGCCAGCCCGGCGATGTGCCCGACGCCGCGGGCGGAGAACTCCAGCACGAGGTGGCGGGTGTCGGCGCCGGCGCGCAGGGCCGTCCAGGGCAGGCCGAGCTCGTTGTTGAACGACTCCGGCGGGGCGACGGTCGGGCCCAGCGGCGCGAGGACGGCGGCAAGCAGATCCTTCGTCGAGGTCTTCCCGGAGCTGCCGGTGACCCCGACGACGGTCAGCCCGGGCAGCTTGCCGACGACGTGCGCGGCCAGCCGGGCGAGGGCGGCGAGCACCGCGGCGCCGGACCCGTCGGGGTCGGCGTCGCCGAGGTAGGTGCCCTCGACGCGCTCGACGGGCGGCACGATGACCGCGGGCCCGTCGACCGGACGGGCGGCGAGCACCCCGACGGCGCCCCGCTCGACGGCGGCGCGGGCGAAGGCGTGCCCATCGACGCGCTCGCCGGGAAGCGCGAGGAACAGCCCGCCGGGACGGATGGCGCGGGAGTCGAACTCGACCGCCGTGACCACCTCGGTGCCGCGGGCGCCGTCCAACCGCCCGTTCGTGACCGCGGCGATCTCCGACAGTGACAGCGGGATCACGGTGCACATCCGATCATGCGGGAGTTGATCATCGACGGGCGGCCCCGAGCACGCCGGTGATCACCCCTCTGATAGCCGAGGCGAGCTCCACCGCGTCATCGAAAGGATGCCGCACACCGGCCACCTCCTGCCCGGTTTCGTGCCCTTTTCCCGCGACGATGACGGCGTCGCCGGGGCGCGCCGCATCGACGGCGGCGACGATCGCCGCGCGCCGGTCGCCGATCTCGTGCAGCTCGCCGTGGTCGGGCTCGCCGAGAGCACCGGCGAGCATGGCGGCGCGGATGTCGGCGGGCCGCTCCGAGCGCGGGTTGTCGTCGGTGACCACGAGGAGGTCGCTGCGTCGCGCGGCGGCGGCTCCCATCAGGGCGCGCTTGCCGCGGTCGCGGTCGCCGCCGCAGCCCAGCACGGTGATCAGCCTGCCGGGCACCTGTGCGCGCAGCGTGTCCAGGAGGGCGGCGACGGCGGCGGGCTTGTGCGCGTAGTCGACGACCGCGAGGAACGGCTGGCCCACGTCGATCCGCTGCATCCGGCCGGGCACCGTGACCTCGGCGAACCGCTGCGCGGCGAGCTTGGCGGGCACGCCGACCGCGGCCAGACAGGCCAGCGCCACCAGCGCGTTGGCCACGTTGAACGCGCCGGGCAGGCGGAGCCGGACGGGCACCGGGCCGTCCGGGGTGAGCGCGGTGAAGTGCTGGCCGCCGTCCGGGTCGGCGCCGAGGTCGGCGGCGCGCCAGTCGGCGGGTGCGCCGGTGGTGGCCACCGTGACAGCGTGCGGCGTGCGGGCGGCGAGGCGGGCGCCCCAGATGTCGTCGACGCAGATGACGGCGTGCTCGGCCCGCCCGTCGAAGAGGGTGGCCTTGGCCGCGAAGTACTCGTCCATGTCGTGGTGGAAGTCCAGGTGGTCCTGGGAGAGGTTGGTGAACGCGCCGACCGCGAAGCGGGTGCCCGCCACCCGGCCGAGCGCGAGCGCGTGGCTGGAGACCTCCATAGCCACGTCGGTGACCCCGGCCTCGCGCATCGTCGCGAAGAGCGCCTGCAGGTCCGGGGCCTCCGGGGTGGTGAACGCGCTGGGCAGCGGCCTGCCGTCGATGCGGATGCCGACGGTGCCGAGCATCCCGGCCGTGCGCCCGGCCGCCGCGAGGGCCGCTTCGACGAGGTGCGCGACCGTGGTCTTGCCGCTGGTGCCGGTCACGCCGATCACGTCGAGGTGGGCGGTGGGGTCGCCGTACACGTGCGCCGCCACGGCGCCGAGCACGCCGCGGGGGTCGGGGTGGACGAGCACCGGCACGCCCGCCGCGCCGGGCCCGTGAGCGTCGTCGGGGTGGGCAACTCCCTCGGCGAGGGCGGGGGCACCGACTCCCCTGCCGCGGGCAGCGCCCTCGGCTTCCCCGGCGCGGGCGGCGGGGGCCGCTCCCTCGGCACACCCGGCGGCCCGGATGCGGCGCGCGCCCTCGGGGTCGGTGAGCAGGGCGGCGGCGCCGCGGGCGAGGGCCTCGGCGGCGAAGTCGGCGCCGTGCGTGCGGGCGCCGGGCAACGCGGCGAAGAGGTCGCCTGCCCGCACGTCGGAGGCCCGCAGCGTGACCCCGGTGATCAGTGTTCCGGGGTGGTCCGCGGCGGCGACATCGGTCCCGTCGCCACCGGCTTGATCACCGGTTGGGTGCGGATGCGGCCGGATCTGGCCGCTCTGCGCACCGAACCGACGATCATCGGCGTCGAGCGTGGCGGCGCCGGGAGGAGGGGCGGCGATGACCGCCGCGACCTCGGCGAGCGGAACCGGGCGAACCGTGCGCGGCCGCGGGGGTGGAGCGGGCGCGGCCGGGGCGGCGCCCGGGGCGGGACCGGCGGCGGACATGGCGCGGAGGCTACCGGCGGCGCGGTCGCTGCCCGGACGCGCATGGCCGGTCCGCGGGCGATTTCGGGTCCGGGCACGACGCACCATCACCCCAGGCGGTCGGCCGACCCCACCTCGCACCCCCAGCGTGCACTTCGCACCCCGCCTGCGGGGAGTCGGGACGTGCGGCCCCGTCGGCCCCATGTGGCCGTGGACAGCCGGGGTTCGGTGGCCTGGCCCCACGCGGTCAGGGCAGCTGCAGGGTCTGGGGTGGCGTGGGGTTGGTCGTCAGCGGGACGTGGTCGCGCTGGGCGAGGTAGGTGGCGATGTCGTGGAAGAGCGGGGCGGCGCTGGTGCCGCCCGCCGGGGCGTCCAGCATGATCCCGACCACATAGCGCGGGTCCTGGGCGGGGAACATCCCGGCAAAGGTGATCCAGTACGTCGACGACGCATAGCAGCCGCACGCCGCGTTCACCTGCTGCGCGGTGCCCGTCTTGCCCGCCGTCTGGTAGCCGGGGACGGCCGCGGCGGGCCCGGTGCCGCGCTGGCCGCGGGCGTCCTGGGTGACCGCGGTGAGCATCATCCGCAGGGTCGCGGCCGTCTGCGGCGACACGACCTGTACCCCCGCGGGCATGGGCGGCACGGTGCGCACGCCGTCCGGCGAAACGGTCGCCTCGACGATCCGCGGCGGGATCCGCAGCCCGTTGTTCGCGACCGCCTGGTACATGCCCGCCATCTGCAGCACGGTCATGGAGAGGCCCTGGCCGATCGGGAGGTTGCCGAACGTCGAGCCGGACCAGGTCGCCATCGGCGGCACGGTGCCCGGGCTCTCCCCCGGCAGCCCGACGCCCGTCTTCTGACCGAGGCCGAAGCGCGTCAGCATGTCGGCGAAGCGCTCGGGGCCAACCTTCTGCGCGGTCATGATCGTGCCGACGTTGGACGACTTCGCGAGCACCCCGGTGAGCGTGTAGTGCGCCAGCCCGTGCTTCCAGGCGTCGTTGATCGTGCGGTCGGCGACCCGGATGCTGCCGGGGACGTCGAGGACGTCGTCGGGCTTCGCGACGCCGTAGTCGATCGCCGCCGACATCGTCACGATCTTGTTGACCGATCCCGGTTCGTACGGCGAGGTGACGGCGGGGTTGCCGAGCTGGTTGGCCGTCGCAGCGCCGGGGTTGCTCGGGTCGAAGGTCTCCCCGGTGGCGAGCGCCCGCACCTTGCCCGTGGCCACGTCGAGCACGACGGCGGAGCTGTCGCCCTTGGCGCCGGTCTTGGCGACGTAGGCGAAGAGGTCGCGCTGCACGGTGTACTGCAGGTCGGAGTCGAGGGTGAGCTGCAGTGTCGAGCCGGGCACGGCCGGTCGCTCGTAGCGGACGCTGCCGGGGATCTCGGCGTTGCTGCCCTCGGCGGTGTCGACCTCGCGGACGCCGTTGGAGCCCGACAGCAGGTTGTCCTGTGAGCTCTCCAGGCCGACGCGGCCGGTGAGCTTGCCGGGCGAGTCGGTGGCGTCCCAGGTCGCCGCGCCGATGACGTTCGCGGCGAGCGACCCGCCCGGATACTGGCGTGCCTCGCGACGTTCCAGCGCGATCTCCGGGAACTGGTCGTGCATCGCCTGCGCGACGCCCGGGTCGACGAGCTTGGCCAGCACGACGTAGCCCTTGTCCGCGGTGAGCAGCCCCTGGAGGGTGGCCGGGTCCTCAGCGGTGGCCTGGCCGATGACCGACGCCATGCGCGTGACGTACTCGGCCGTGCCCGCGCCGTGGGTCCGGGCGATCGTGCGCGGGTTGGTGACGAGCGCGTTGGCTTCGATGCTGAACGCGAGCGGCTTGCCCGCGCTGTCGAGGATCGACCCGCGCTCGGCGGGCAGCGGGATCTCGGTGAGCAGCTGCCGGGCCGACGCCGCATTGAGGTCGGGGGCCTGGAAGGACTGGATGACGACGAGCTTGAGCGTCGCGAGGCCGAGCACCGCGACGAGCAGCACGCGACCGAGCCGCAGCCGCGTGCTCCCGCTGCTCGTGGTGCGACGCCTGGGCGCGGGGCGCCGCGGTGGCGGGGCGGAACGGGCGGCGACCCGCACCCGTGGGCGGGGCGGGGCGGTCGTCATCGGCGCTCTCCCTCGCCGGAGCGGGCCGCCTGACGAGTTCGGTCGACGGCGCGGTGGGAGGTGGCCACCTCGCCGCGACACGGCCCACTCGCCCGACGAGTCCACTCGGCAGCGCGGCGAGCAGGGCACATCCGGCCGCGCGAAGGAGCGCCGGTCATCGGCTCACGCCGCCGCCGGGGCCGCTCGGGCGCGCGGACGGAGTGGGCGTCGCGGTGGCGCTCCGCGCACCGGCGCCCGCGGCGTTCGCACCCGATGCCGCCGCGCCTGCCGTTCGGCTCGGCGCAGGTGTGGACGTGGACGTGGCCCGAGGTGACGTGGTGGCGCTCGCATGCGGCGTCGCCGTCGCGGTCACACCGGCGCCGTTCCGGCTCGCCTGGCCGGTGGGTGCGGGCGTCGGGGTGGCGGCGGTGGTCGTGGTGACCGGTGCGTCCGGACCGATGCCCGCCGCGGCCGCGGCGTCGGCCGTCGGTGCGTTCGGGTCGGTGCCGTTCGGTGCGGCCGTCGGGGTCGCGGTCGCGATTGCGGTCGTGCCTGCGGTCGGTGCCGCGCCGTTCGGGGCGGCGGGGGCAAGCGGGGGTGCGGGCGGGGCCGTCGCGATCGCCGCCTTGGGCGTGCCCGAGACCGTGACGGCGCCGTCGGGCGCGACGACGAGCCGCGCCGAGTCCTGCACCGGCACCATGCCCAGCTGGGCGGCGCGTTGCGCGAGCGCGGGAGCCGCGTCCATCGCGGTGACCTCCCGGCGGAGCTGCTCGCTCTGCTCGCTGAGCGTACGAGCGGCCACGCGGGCGTCCTGCAACCGGTAGGAGTCCGCCGCCGCGGCGGTGGAGAGCCACAGCGTCAGGACCAGCCCGATGGCGAGCAGCGCCATGACGAGCAGCACGAACTTGGCGCGGCCCGCGGTTGTGGCGGCCCGCGGTGCCCGGCCACCCCCGATTCGCCGCAGCCGGTCCTCGCGACGGGCGTAGGCGCGGCTCGCGACCCCGGCCCGTTCGACCGACGGCGCCCCGCGCTGGGCGGGGATCGTCGCGGTGCGCGCCGATGCTCCCCCGCGTCGGTCGGCCGGAGATACCCGCGCGGCCGTGTTCCGAGCCGCCGAACGCCCAGTGCCTGTCGCCATACCCGCCGTGTGTCGGTCGACGGCCGAGCGGGGCACGGCCCGAGATGATCGGCCCGACGCGCCTCTGGCGCCCGCGCCGTTCGCTGCGCGGGACGTCGAGCGCGGCACGGAATCGGTTGGCGCCGCGCGCCGCGCCGTGACCGCCCGGGTCAGCGCCGCCCGGATTCCGCCCGACCGCGCCGCCCCGCCCGCCGCCGCGACTGCCGCCCCGCCCGCCCCCGAGCGGCCTGCCGCCGTCCGCGCCCGCTCGGCCGCGGGCGCGCTCACCGCGGCCCCCGGGAGTCCGGCGCCGATCCGTACGCCCGCTCGCTCATGTGGTGCCCCCCACCATGCCGCTTTCCCCTTCACCGATCCGTTCGGCCGCCCGCAGGCGCAACGACGCCGCCCGCGGGTTGTCCGCGACCTCGTCGTCGTTCGCCTGCTCGGCCCCCCGCACGAGCAGCCGGAAGGACGGCCCATGCCCGGGCAGTTCGACCGGCAGTCCGGTGGGCGTGCTCGACGTGGACCGCTCCCCCAGCTCGCGCTTGGCGATGCGGTCTTCCAGCGAGTGGTAGGCCAGTACGACGATCCGGCCGCCGACCCGCAGCGCGTCGAGCGCGGCGGGCAACGCCGCCGTCCATGCCGCGAGCTCGCCGTTGACCTCGATCCGCAAGGCCTGGAACGTCCGCTTCGCCGGATGTCCCCCGGTGCGCCGCGACGCCGCGGGCACCGTCGCGTACAGCAGCTCCACGAGGTCGCCGCTGCGTCGGAAAGGCCGCTCCCCACGCCGCCGCGCGACCGCCGCCGCGATGCGGGACGCGAACCGCTCCTCCCCGTACTCCCGCAGGACGCGCGCCAGCTCGGGCACCGAATAGGTGTTGAGCACGTCGGCCGCGGTCGGCCCACAGCCGGGGTCCATCCGCATGTCGAGGTCGGCGTCGCGGGAGTAGGAGAAGCCCCGCTCGTCGGCATCGAGCTGCAATGAGGAGACGCCGAGGTCGAACAGCACACCGTCGACCCGCGGAAGCCCCAGCTCCGCGAGCACGTCGGCGAGCCGGTCGTAGACGGCGTGCACCAGACGCGTCCGGTCGGCGTAGGCGGCGAGCCGTCGCCCGGCGAGCGCGAGCGCCTCCGGGTCCCGGTCCAGCCCGACGAGCGTGAGCTGCGGATGCTCGGCGAGGAGCGCGGCCGCGTGGCCGCCCAGCCCCAGCGTGGCGTCCACCATGACCGCAGGCCGCCCGGCCAGCGCCGGGCGCAGCAACTCGACAACCCGGGACAGGGCGACGGGGATGTGCCTAGCCCCAGCAGGCCCATCTCCGTGCGGGTGCTGCCCCACAGCCACCCACCTCCCTGCCCCGAGTCGCCGAGCCATCCGCGCCCGACCCACTCCACCGGGCTTGTCCGATGCCTCCTCCCGGCAGACCTGGCACCGGGGAAGGTGCGCCAGGGCCGCCGGGAGGAGACACCGGCCGGGTCCTCCTCTGCCCAAGTCGGGCCTCACATCAGCCCGGGCAGCACCTCCTCCTGCGCCTTCGCGTAGGTGTCCTCGTGGTCGTCCTGGTAGCGCTGCCATGCCTGCGCGTCCCAGATCTCGGCGCGCGTGAACGCCCCGATGACCACACAGTCCTTGGTGAGTCCCGCGTAGCGCCGCAGCTCGGGGGTGATCGCGATGCGACCCTGCGCGTCGGGGTTCTGCTCGTCGGTGCCCGAGAACAGGTTGCGCTGGAACACCCGCGCCGACTCGCTCGTCAACGGCGCCGAGGCCACCTTCGTGGCCAGCTCGGCGAACGCGTCCCTGGTGAACACGTACAGGCAGTGGTCCTGCCCCTTCGTGATCATCAGACCGCCTCGCAACTCGTCGCGGAACTTCGCGGGCAGCGTCAACCGCCCCTTGTCATCCAATTTGGGGGTGTAGGTGCCGAGGAACACCGGCCCCACCTCCACCCGACGGACGGCGCGAGGCCCCTCGGCGCCCCAGCGATCACCACATTACCCCACTTCCCTCCACCGTCAAGCCGAGGAATGCCGGTGATAACGTTGACCCGCAGCAAAACCCGCAGCTCAGGACCAGTGGGGCGAAGTGGGGCGTTATCGGGCGCCACCCGGCCGCGCTACCCCCGAGCGGGGGTGTGCAGGCCGCCGTGACCCCTTCTAAGCCAGGGCGGTGGGGGAAGGTGGGGGACGGTCTGCCCGACCGAACGATGCCCGGCGGCGTCGTTTGACAGACTGGGGTGGTGACGACGACGAGCAGCCGCATCGACGGCGCTCCGCTGGGCCTTCCGGACGTCGCGGACCTCGGGGCCCGCATCGCGGCCAACGCCCAACGGGTGATCGTCGGCAAGCCCGAGGTGGTCCGCGTCGCGCTCGTCACGCTGCTCGCCGAGGGCCACCTGCTCGTCGAGGACGTGCCGGGCGTCGGCAAGACGTCGCTGGCCAAGGCCATCGCCCGCTCGATCGACGGCTCGGTCAGCCGCGTGCAGTTCACCCCCGACCTGATGCCCGTCGACATCACCGGGCTGTCGATCTTCAACCGGCAGAGCACCGAGTTCGAGTTCCGCCCCGGCCCCGTCTTCGCCAACATCGTGATCGCGGACGAGATCAACCGGGCGTCGCCGAAGACCCAGTCCGCGCTGCTGGAGTGCATGGCCGAGCGCCAGGTCACCGTCGACGGCACCACCTATGCGCTGGCCAGCCCGTTCCTGGTGATGGCCACGCAGAACCCGGTCGAGATGGACGGCACCTACCCACTCCCCGAGGCTCAGCGCGACCGCTTCACAGCGCGGGTCTCCATCGGCTACCCCGACATCGCAGCCGAGCTCGCGATGATCGACGAGCACGCGGCCACCGACCCCCTCGAGGCTCTGCGCCCGGTCGCCGACGCCCGACAGGTCCAGGCGGCCATCGACGCCGTGCGCCGCGTGCACATCGGCCCTGAGGTGCGCCAGTACTGCGTCGAGATCGTCGCGGCGACGCGGCGGCTGCCCGAGCTGCGCCTCGGCGCCTCACCGCGGGCCACCCTGCAATTGGTGCGGGCCGCCCGCGCGCAGGCCGCGCTGTCCGGGCGCAGCTTCGTGGTGCCCGACGACGTGCTGGCCGTCGCCGTGCCGGTGCTCGCCCACCGGCTCCTGCTCACCCCGGACGCGCAGGCCGGCCGCCGTTCCCCCGTCGACATCATCCGCGCCCTGGTGGCGCGGATACCCGTGCCCGCCCCCGCCCGCCCCGCGGGCTGACCCGCGTGGCCCGCTTCTCCGGCCTCACCACGCGCGGTCGCTGCCTGCTCGCGGGGGGCGCGGCCACGGCCGCCTGTTCGCTCGTGCTCGACGAGCGGGACCTCCTGCGGATCGGCGCGTTCGTCGCCGTCCTGCCGCTGCTCGCCGCGCTGCTGGCCGCCCGCACCCGGCGCGCCGTGCGCGTCACGCGGGAGCTTTCGCCCCCGCGGCTGCCCGTGGGCGGCACGGTCGAGGTCACCCTGCACGTGCGCGGGTCCGCGCTGGTCGGCGCACTGCGGCTGGTGGACACCGTCCCGGACGCCGCAGGGCCGCAGGCGGCCGCTCCGCCCGGATTCACCGTCCACCGGCTCTCCAGCCGCGGCGGGGCCCGCCTCACCTATCCCCTGCGGCCGCCATTGCGCGGTGTACACGCCATCGGCCCGCTCACCGTTGGCGCCACCGACCCGCTCGCGCTGGCCGAGTTCGAGCGCGCGGTCACCGGCGCGGACCGGCTGATCGTCCTGCCCCGGGTGTTCGCGCTGAACGGCCTCCCGGCCGCGCTCGGCGCAGGCGAGGGCACGTCCGGGGCGGCGCTCGCCCACCAGGGCCCGGGCAGCTCGGACGTGCTGGTGCGGCCCTACCGGCACGGCGACGAACTGCGGCGCGTGCACTGGCGCAGCACCGCGCGGCACGACGAGCTGATGGTGCGTCTGGAGGAGCGGCCGTGGCGGGCGGGCACCACCGTGCTGCTCGACCGCCGCGACGCCGCCCACCGCGGCCGCGGCGCCGAATCCAGCCTCGAGTTCGCCATCAGCATGGCCGCCAGTGTCTGTGCGCACCTCATGGGCCGGGGCGAGCCCGTCGACCTGGTCACCGAGGACGGCACGGCGCTGCCCGGACCGCCGCTCGACCCGCTGCTCGACGCACTGGCCGCCCTGCGCCCCTCCGCCAGGGCCGACCTCACCGGGCCGGACCTGCCCACGGGCCGCGACGTCGTCGCCGTGCTCGGCGCCGTCACCGCGGCGCACCGGGAGAACCTCATGGGGCGCCACCCGAAGGGCGGCTACGCGGTGCTGCTCGACACCGCGACGTGGGATCCGGCGGACGGACGGCCCGGCAGCGCGGACGCCTCGGCGAGCGCGCTGCGCAACGCGGGGTGGACCGTGGCCGTCGCCACCGCGGGCACCACCCCCGACCGGGTCTGGGACGCGCTGTGAGGGGGCTGCCGTGGGGTGCCGCGGCGGGCGCGGGCGTCGCCACGCTCCTCGCGAGCGCACCGATCGGCGCGATCATCCAGGGCTACACCTGGCTCGGTCACGCGATCCTCGCCGCGCTCGTCGTGGTGGCGGTCGGGCTGGTGCTGCATCGTCTGGGTCCGGCGGTTGTGGCGGCAGGCCAGTGCATCGGCCTGCTCCTGCTGCTCACCGCACTCTTCGCGGACACGCCGGTGCCCGGACCCGCCGCGTTCGCCCGGTTCGCGGCGCTCTTCACCGGGGCGGGCACGCAGATCGCCGCGGGCATCGCCCCGGTGCAGGCCACCCCGGAGATCCTCTTCCTGGTCACCGCGGCGTTCGGGGTGGTCCTGATCGCGGTGTACGGCGCCGCCGTCCTCGCCCGCGCACCGGCCGCCGCGGGGGTCCCGCTGCTGGCCGTGTTCGCCGTGCCCGCGGCGCTGGACGACGTGTTGCTCCCGTGGCAGTCGATCGTCTGCGCGGCCGCCGGATTCGGCCTGCTGCTCGTCCTTCGGGACGGAGCGCGCAGACAGCGGGCGGGCGGGGTCGTGCTGGTTGCGGCGGCCGTGGCGGTCGCGCTGGGGATCGGCGCGGCAAGCACGTTCGTCGGCACCGCGGGCCGGTTCGCGGGCGCAGGCGCGGGCGGGGGCGGCTCGATCGGGCTCAGCCCGTTCACGTCGCTGCGCGGGCAGCTCACCCAGGACCGACCCACCGAGCTGTTCCAGGTGCGCGGCCTGCCGCAGCCTGCCTACCTGCGAGCGCTGACGCTGAGCACCTACGTCCCCGATGTCGGCTGGCAGGCCACCCGGCCCGGGCCCGGGCCCGGGCTGCCCGGCACGCTCGGCGTGGTCGCGGGGGCCGCCGTGCGTCTGGCGACCGTCGACGTCCAGAACGTCGGCTTCAAGGACTACTGGCTGCCGCTGTACGGCCATCCCATCGGGGTCGCGGGCCTGTCCGGCCGCTGGACCTACGACGAACGCAGCGGCACCGCGTACACCGCGCGGCCGCGCGCCGAAAACGGCTGGCAGCAGACCGCGGACTTCTCCGCGCCCACCGCGGCGCAGCTGCGGGACGCGCAGGGCGGCACCGGCCCCGTCGCGCCCTACCTCGACACCTCGGGCGTCGACCGGCGCGTGCGCGACCTCGCCACACAGGTGACGGCGCGGGCGGACACGCCGTTCGACAAGGCCATCGCGCTGCAGGACTTCTTCACGGGCCCCAACTCGGCGTTTCACTACAGCCTGCAGACGGCGCCGGGCAACGGCGACGACGCGCTCGTCGAGTTCCTCACCGCGGGCAAGACGGGCTACTGCGAGCAGTTCGCGGCCGCGATGGCGGTGATGCTGCGTTCGGTCGGGGTGCCCGCGCGGGTCGCGGTCGGCTTCACCGGCGGCGCGCCCGACGGCGACCACAGCGCGATCGGCACCTCCGATGCCCACGCGTGGGTGGAGGCCTGGTTCCCCGGCTACGGCTGGCTGATCTTCGACCCGACGCCGCTCACGGACGGACGCACGATCGTGCCGCCCTACGTCGCGGAAGCCCGGGCCGAGGAGGCGGCGGCAGCGGGAACGCCCGCGGGCGCGGATCCCGCCGACGACCCCCGTCAGGAGCCGACCCCGCAGGCTCCGCCGACCCAGGAGCCCATCACCCCCGATGTCCCGGTCCCGGCGGCGCCGAGCGTGGAGCTGCCGCTGTGGCCGCTGGTGCTGGGCGGCGGTCTGGTGCTGCTCGTGGGCGGTGCGCTGGCGCCCGCATTGCTGCGGGCCCGGACCCGCAGGCAACGGCTCGCCGCCGTCGCGGCGGGCGGCCCGGAAGCGGCCGCGGCGGGCTGGGCCGAGCTACTCGCCGAATCGACCGACCGGGGCGTTCCCGCCAAGCACAGCGACACCGTGCGGGCGGCCGCGCGCCGCCTCGTCCGCGAGCACCATCTGGACGACGCGGCCCAACAGCACCTGCGTGGGGTCGTGGGTGTGGTCGAGGCGAGCTGGTACGGCGGGCAGCACCCGGAGCCCGACACGCTCACCGAGCCGCTTGTGGGCGTGCTGGGCGCGGTCGCGGCGAGCAGCCCGCTGTCGGTACGGCACCGGTTGCTGCCCCGCTCCGTTCTGCGCCACGGCGCGCGCCCGGTCGGCACGCACGACGACGCCGCCGCTCCGGTGGGCCGGGGCGGCGGCGTCAGCGAGCGGTCAGGCGCTATTCCTGCTCGAACCGGCGGCGGAAGCGCTCCTCCATCCGGCCGGTGAAGCCGTTCTTGGTCTGTTCCGTCTTCGCGGCGGGAGCCCCGGCCGCCGAGCCGACGGAGGTGATGGCCAGCACCGCGCCGCCAAGCATCGCGAGGAAGCCGACGACGCTGACCACCGGGATGCCTCCGAGCCAGGTCCACTGGACGGCGATCCCCACGACGAGCATGACGAGACCGACGACGAACAGGGCAACGCCCTGCAACCGACGGCGCCGGGTGGGCTTGCGCAACCGTCCACCGCGCACGGTGGACGCGAACTTCGGGTCTTCGGCGTAGAGAGCGCGCTCGATTTGGTCGAGCAGTCGCTGCTCGTGCTCGGAGAGGGGCATAACTTCGCCTCCGGCACTGTCTCGTCCTGTCGGGTCATCGTCCATGGTGCCGGAACGACGCGACGAGCGCCCAGGGTGGGCGTCTAAAGACGAGGATACGAGTCCGCGGGCCCGCCGACTACCCGGACTCGTCAAGCGGGCCCCACGAAAATGCGGACGGGTGTGTTGCGCCCGTCACAGCCCCGCACACGATCGACCGCGCGTGATCATCTGCCCCCGACGGGCGACGCTGCGTAGCGTGATCATCGCACTCGACGGGCGACGGCGTGCAGGCGGGCCGCGACGTCGATCAGCGCGGGCTGCGCGGCGGCCAGATGCTCCAGCTCGCCGAGCGCTCCCGGCGCTCCGCCGCCGTCGCCCGCCGGGGCCCAGCACTCCAGCACCCCGTCACCCTGCAACAGCTCCAGCCGGAGGTCGGGATCGGCGTCCAGCACCCGGCGCAGGCCGTCGGCGTCGAGGCGGCGGCGCAGCGCGTCGTCGGGGCCGAACCGCCCGTCGGGGTCGGCGAGCAGCGCCCGCGCCTCGGCGAAGCGGCCCGCGAGCGTGCGCGCGAGCACCGCCGCGAACCGGCCTGTGACCAGCACCGATACCGCTCCGCCCGGGGCCGCGGCGCGGGCGAGGGCGCGGACGGCGGACTGCACGTCGTCGACGACCTCCAGCAGCCCGTGCCCGAGCACGAGATCGGCGCGGCCGACCGGGGCCACCTCGGCGAGCGTGTCGACCTCGCCCGGCACGGCCGTGACCAGGTCCTCGACCCCCGCGTCGCGGGCTCGGCGACGCAACGCGGCGAGCGCGTTGGGGCTCGGGTCGACCACCGACACCGCGCACCCCGCCCGGGCCAGCGGCACGGCCCAGGCCCCGCTGCCGCCGCCGACGTCGAGCACCCGGGGGGCGCGCTCGGGCGCGCGGGCGCGGACCGCCGCGAGCTCGGCCGCCACGGCCCGGTACACCGTGCCGTCGTTGCCGCCGGTGACCCGGTGGCCCACGTCGGTGCTCGTCACCGGAGCCCCCTCGCCGTTCGTCGAGCCGCCGCCACGGGGCGCAGCCTAGTGCGGTGGCCACGGACGTTCACCGGGGCCTCGCGCCGAGCCTCCGACCCTCGGCGTTTCCGCCTCGCCACAAGGCGCGATGTGCGCCTCGGGCAGGCGCACCGTTCGTGGCCACCGCGTTGGGCCCGTCACCCGGACGGTAGGTTCAGCGCGTGCAGGTCGTCGCCACGTTGAGCCTCAAGGGCGGGGTGGGCAAGACCACGGTGGCGCTCGGCCTCGCCGGTGCCGCGCTGCACCACGGGCTGCGCGCGCTGGTGGTGGATCTCGATCCGCAGGCGAACGCCACGATCGCGCTCGACACCGGCCCCACAACGGCCACGGTGGCGGACCTGCTGGACGAGCCACGCCGCTCCGTGCTCGAACGGGCGATCGCGCCGAGCGGTTGGGGCGCCGGACTGGACGTGCTCGTCGGCGACGAGCACACCGAACGGCACAACCACCCCGACCCGAGCGGCAAGCAGCTCACCCGGCTGAACCGGGCGTTGCAGCGCCTGCGCGACCCGCGCACGGGCACGCTCCACCCGCCCGGTGACCCGGACGACCGCAGCGCCGACCCCGACGACCCCACCAACGAGCCGTACCGGCTGGTGATCGTGGACTGCCCGCCCTCCCTCGGCCAGCTCACGCGAAGCGCGCTGACCGCGGCGCACCGGGCCGTGCTCGTGACCGACCCCACCATGTTCGCCGTTTCCGGTGTGCAGCGGGCGTTCGACGCCGTGCAGACCGAACGGCAGCGGGGCAACCCCGACCTGCAGCCACTCGGAGTGTTGATCAACCGGGTGCGGCCGCGCAACACCGAGCACGAGTTCCGCATCGCGGAGCTGCGGGAGCTGTTCGGCCCGCTGGTGCTCAGCGGTGTGCTCCCCGACCGCTCGGCGATCCAACAGGCTCAGGGCGCCTGCCTGCCCATCCAGCGCTGGGACACGCCCGGGGCCCGCGAGGTGTCGGCCGTGTTCAGCACCCTGCTCGGCCGGGTGCTGCGCGCCGACCGCCCCCGCCGCCCCGCGCCGGTGCCCGCCCCGCCCTCCGGCGCCTGACGGCTGCGCCGCCGACTCCGAGCGACGCGGCCGACGGCCACCCTCCGCCGTCACCCGCAGCACACAGACCGGCAGCACCCGCCACCTGCAGCGCCCACCTGCAGCGCCCGCCACCCCCAGCGCCCGCCACCCCCAGCGCCCGCCACCCCCAGCGCCCGCCACCCCCAGCGCCCGCCACCCCAGCGCCCGCCACCCCCAGCGCCCGCCACCCCCAGCGCCCGCCACCCGCAGCGCCCGCGGTCGCGGCGGCCCGCGGACTCTCGCCCGTCAGCGCCCCTCGACGAGATCGGAGACCAGCTCCACGAACTGCTCGGCCTGGCGCAGAAGATCGTCCGCGTCGCGCGTGCCGACCAGTCGCTCGATGCCCGCCTCGGCGGCGGCGCGGGTGGCCGAGCACGAGGCGAAGTAGGCGGCCCACTCGGCCAGCTCGGGCGCGACGTCGCCCAGCAGTAGCCACACGCTGCGGCTGCCGCGCCGCGGCGCCGGACGGGCGCGCAGCGCGAGCACCGCGGCGCCCGCTCGCAACGCCGCGAGGTAGGCCGCCGGATAGCGCATCAGCGGCTCGGGCCTGCGATGCGCCTCGGCGAGGCCCTCCGCGGCCTGGCGCAGAAGGCCGAGCGCGGCGCGCGGAGTGGGCGCCGCGGCCGGGCGCGGTGCGCGACGGGGGGCGGGGATGAGGGCCGGCGTCAGCGTGGCGGTGGTCATCTCGGGGCTCCTTCGGTGCGGGTCGGTGGTCGTTGCGCTGATGGTGCCGCGGCACCCCGACAGTTCCGGGGCGTCGCCGGGCCCGGGGGTGACGGGACTCACCCCGCGGGCCTGACGAGGTCCCATACGCCGGGGCCCGCCCGCATGCGGAGCACGAACTCGCGCGCGGGTGCATCAGGCTCCCCCGCTGAACGCGCCTCGACCCGCCAGCAGCGCAGCCGATCGCCGCCGACCGGCATCGGTGACGGGAACGGCCACGGTGACTCCTCGATCCACCGGTCGCGGATGCCCGTGACCAGGAAGCGCGGACCGCGCCGGGCGGACCGCTCGAACTCGATCGGCTCGCCGTCCTTCCACCGGACCTGGATCGGCGTGGGCCCGCGCTGCCGGAAGGGCCAGCTCAGGGGCGCCATGTCGCACCGCCGATCCCGGCGGACCGGATCCCGGCGGACCCCGCCGCCCCGGCGCCGCGGCCTCGCTCCCGCGCGCCCCCAGCCTTGTCCACCTGCGTGCTCCCTCCGCGGCGAGCCGTACCGTGCTCCGGTGGCCACCCGGCGGCGACGCTTCCCCCGCCTGCCACCGGGTGACCGTAGAATCGAACTTTTGTTCGACCCACTCAGTAGACCTCGCACACGCCATGACGTCAAGTCGGATGCCCGCCCGAGGGCCGTCGTCCGACGGGTCACCGGAGGGGGCGCCCGGCGTCGCTCCGTGGTGTGATGACGTCGTGACCACGGCACCCGCGCGGCACCTCGTGATGCTCGGCCCCGGCGACCTCGCCGACCGGTTGAGCGAGGCCCTGCAGGTGTACGTGGCGGCGATGGGCTACCCGCCCAGCACGGCCCGACAGCGCCGCGCCCTGTGGCTCGACCACGTGCGGAGGCCGGGCTGGCGGGCCGCGGGCTGGCTCGACCACCGGGGCGCGTTGCTCGGGGTCGCTTACGGCTACACAGGCGGTCCGGGCCAGTGGTGGTACGAGGAGGTCCGGCGTGGTGTGCGCGGCACGGCGGCCGAGGCCCGCGGCTGGCTGCGTGACTACTTCGAGCTCACCGAGCTGCACGTCCGCCCGGACGCACAGGGGGCGGGCCTCGGCGACGGCCTCCTGCGGACGTTGCTCACGGGGGTCGAGGAAGGACGGGTGTTGCTGTCCACGCCCGAGTACGGCGCCCGCGAGCCGGGGCGCGCCTGGCGCCTCTACCGGCGTGCGGGCTTCGAGGATGTGCTGCGCGACCACCGGTTCACGGGTGACTCCCGCCCGTTCGCCGTGCTCGGCGCCACGCTGCCGCTTGCGCCACCGCCACCTCGGTGATCCGGGCGCGGATGGCACGATGTGCCCGTGCCAGCGCCGCTCGTCCCCCGTCGGTCCCGCGCGGCGGCGCGGTTGATCGCCGCGGTCCTGTTGCTCGGTGCCCTGTTGGGCGGGTGCGCGCGGGTGCACGTCGCGCTGGCCGTGCAGCCCGACGACACCGTGACCGGCGAGCTCGTGGTAGCCACGCCCACGAAAAACGCAGGCGACAAGGGCCCCCCGGTGGCGCTGCCCGCGGACCTGCGGTCCGCCGTCGACGTCACCGCCTACCAGCAGGATGGCTACACCGGCTCGGTGCTGCGCTTCTCCCACCTCTCGTTCGATCAGACCGCCGCACTTACCCGCGCAACGTTCCCGGGCAGTGACCGGACGCAGTTCACGCTCCGCCGCGCAGGCGGTCGGGTGCTGGTGACCGGATCGGTCGACCTCACCGCGGTTGCGGTCGACAAGGCCGACTTCGGCCTCAAGATGACCTTTCCCGGACGGGTGATCGACGCGAACGGCGAGTCCGCAGGGGGCACGGTGAGCTGGACGTTCACCCCCGGCGAGGTCGGGGACATCAGCGCGACCGTGGCCTACGCCGACCCCGGCGCGCCCTCGGTGCTGAACTGGACGCTCGGGCTCGGGGCCGTCGTGGCGCTTGCGGCGCTCGTCGTCGTGCTGGCCGCGCGGCGTTTGCGCAACCCGCCGGTCAGCCCGCGGGTCCGCTGACGCCCACGGGCCGCTCGGTGCCGAGCCCGAGCCGGGCGACCAGCTCGGCCGTCGCGGGCGACCGGTTCAGCGTGTAGAAGTGCAGCGCGGGCACGCCCTCGGCCAGCAGCCGCTCGCACAGTCGCGCCGTCTCGTCCATCCCGGCGGCGCGGAACGCCTTCGCGTCCTCGGTGAAGGGCGCGAGCCGCTCCACGAGATCGGCGGGTAGCGGGGCACCCGACAGCTCCGGTCCGCGATGCAGGGTGCGCACGGTGGTGAGCGGCATGATCCCGGGCAGCAGCGGGGTGTCGCAGCCTGCCGCGACGAGGCGGTCGCGCAGCCGCAGGAACCCATCGGGCTCCAGGAACAGCTGACTGATCGCAAAGTCGGCGCCCGCGCGGATCTTGGACAGCAGGAACCGCAGGTCGGAGTCGGCGTCGGGCGAACGTGGGTGTCCGTAGGGGAACGCGGCGACGCCGACGCAGAAGTCGCCGACCTCCTTGACCAGCCGCACCAGGTCCTCGGCGTAGGTCACGCCCTCGGGGTGGGCGACCCACTCCCCCAGCGGGTCACCGGGCGGGTCGCCCCGCACGGCCAGGATGTTCGGTATGCCCGCTGCGGCGTAGGCGCCGATCACCTGTCGGAGCTCCGCGACCGAGTGCGACACGGCCGTGAGGTGCGCCATCGCCACGAGCGTCGTGTCGGTGGCGATCCGGCCGGTGGTGCGGATGGTGCGATCGCGGCCGGAACCACCCGCCCCGTACGTGACGGAGACGAACGCCGGGTCCAACGGTTCCAGCCTGCGCACCGCCCGCCACAGCTCGGCCTCGCCCGCCTCGTCCTTGGGCGGGAAGAACTCCACCGAGAACACCGGACGGCGGACGGCCAAGCGCGAGGTGATCTTCGGAACCGTCCTCATGGTGTTCAGCGTAGGGGTGCCCGCAGCGCCGACGCGCCGACGCCCCGGCCCCCCCGATACGCTCCGTGGCGTGACGCATTCCGGCGCCCTCGACACCGCTTCGGCGGCGCGCGCTGGTGAGGCCGAGCCCACCGACGGGGAACTGGCGGGCAGTATCGAGGCAGCACTGGCCGTCTACCTGGAAGCCCGCACGGCCGAGGCGTCGGCCATCGACCCGCATTACGCCGCCGCCGCCGACGAGCTGAGCGCCTTCGTGCTCGGCGGCGGCAAGCGCATCCGTCCCACGTTCGCGTGGTGGGGCTGGCGCGGCGCGGGCGGTTCGGTCGACGCACCCGAGGCCCTCTCCGTGCTGCGGGCCGTGAGCGCCCTGGAGCTCATCCAGGCCTGCGCGCTCGTGCATGACGACCTGATGGACGCCTCCGCGCTGCGTCGGGGACGGCCCACCGTGCACGTCGCGTTCGCGCGGAGGCACGCCGAGGCGGGCTGGCACGGCAGGCCTGCGCGGTTCGGCGCCGCCGCGGCGATCCTGCTCGGCGATCTCGCGATGGTGTGGGCCGACGACATGTTCCACACCTGCGGCCTGCCGCAGGAGACGCTCGTGCGGGCGAGCGTCCCGTGGCGCGCGATGCGCACCGAGCTGCTGGGCGGCCAGTACCTCGATGTCCTCCACCAGGCCACCCGCGATGCGTCGCAGGCCGCCGCCCTGCGCATCGACCGTTACAAGACCGCCGCCTACACCGTGGAGCGGCCGCTGCACCTCGGTGCGGCACTTGCGGGTGCCGGGTCGGAGCTGATCGACGGGTACCGCCGGTTCGGCGCCGACATCGGCATCGCCTTCCAGCTCCGCGACGACCTGCTGGGCGTGTTCGGCGATCCGGCCGTCACCGGCAAGCCCGCGGGCGACGACCTGCGCGAAGGCAAGCGCACGCTGCTGCTGGCCGTCGCCTTGGAGCGGGCGGACCGCGGCGGCGACAACACGGCCCGGACGGCCATCGAAGCCGCGATCGGCAATCCGCAGCTGACCACCGACGAGGTCGAGCGGACGCGCGACCTGCTCACCGACCTGGGCGCCGTGCAGGCCGTCGAGCAGCGGATCGCCGCGCTCACCGGCTCGGCACTCGATGCGCTCGCCGCTGCGCCCGTCGCCGACCCGGCGGCCACGGAGCTGGCCGAGCTCGCCGTCACCGCGACCCGGCGCCGCCGTTGAGTCGCACGGTCCGCGGAGCCACCGACCACGTGGTGATCGTCGGTGCGGGGCTGTCCGGGCTGTGCGCCGCCCTGCACCTGCTCGGTGCGGGCAGGCGCGTCACGCTCGTCGAGCGGGCGGCGCACCCCGGCGGCCGGGTGGGGCGGCTCGACCTCACCACCGAGCACGGCACATTCCACGTCGACACCGGCGCCACCGTGCTCACGATGCCCGACCTCCTCGACGAGGCCTTCGCGGCCGTCGGGGAGAAGCTCACCGAGCGCCTCGACCTGGTGCCGCTCGATCCCGCCTACCGCGCGCACTTCGCCGACGGCTCCGCCATCGACGTCCACACCGACGCCGCCGCGATGGAGGCCGAGGTGCGTCGGGTGTGCGGGCCCGCCGCCGCGGCAGGCTACCGCGCATTGCGCGAGTGGCTCGGCGCCCTTTACCGCGCCGAGATCGATACCTTCATCGGCGCCAACCTCGACTCGCCGCTCGCCCTGCTCGGCCCCGACCTCGTCCGGCTCGTGCGCCTGGGCGGGTTCGCCCGGCTGGGCCCGCGGGTCGCTCGCTTCCTTCCCGACGAGCGCCTCCGGCGGATCTTCTCGTTCCAGTCGCTCTACGCGGGCGTCGCGCCGGAACGGGCGTTGGGCGCGTACGGGGTGATCGCCTACATGGACACGATCGCGGGCGTGTGGTTCCCGCGTGGCGGCATGCGCGCGATCGGACAGGCGCTGGCCGACGCGGCCGAGGCGGCGGGGGCGCGGATCCTCTACGGGCGCACGGCCACGGGGCTGGCCCGCCGCGGCGGGTGGGTCACCGCGGTGCGCCACCGCGACACCGCCGACCCGGCAGGCGGCACCGCACTCCTGCCCTGCGACGCCGTGGTGCTCACCCCGGATCTGCCGATCGTCGACGCGCTGATCGGCCGGACCCGACAACGCCCCCTGCCGCTGCGGTGGTCACCCAGCGCCGTCGTGCTGCACGCGGGCCTGCGCACCCCTCGTCCCGAGGTTGCGCACCACACCATCTCCTTCGGAGCGGCGTGGGAGCGGACGTTCGCCGAGATCATCACGGAGGGTCGACTGATGAGCGACCCGTCGCTGTTGGTCACCCGGCCGACCGCCACCGACCCGACGCTCGCGCCGCCCGACGCCGACCTCCTGTTCGTGCTCGCCCCGTGCCCCAACCTCGAGCGCGGCCGCATCGACTGGGCGCGCGTCGGCCCGGCCTACCGCGACGAGCTGCTGTCGGTGCTGGCGGCGCGCGGGCACCCCGGCCTCACCGACCTCGCGGGCGACGTCACGGTTTCGCGGCTGGTGACCCCGGCCGACTGGGCGGCCGACGGGCTCGCCGCGGGCACCCCGTTCTCGGCGGCGCACACCTTCGCGCAGACGGGCCCGTTCCGGCCCCGCAACCTCGTGCCCGGGCTGGAAAACGCCGTGCTGGCGGGCTGCGGCACGGTGCCCGGAGTCGGCATCCCGCCGGTCGTGCTCAGCGGCAAGCTGGCCGCGCAGCGGATCACCGGTTGAGCGGGGTTCCCGGATGGGGCGGCGGGTCGGCGGGCGCGGAGGGGTCATTCGGCCGGGTGAGCGCGCGCGTGGGAGCATGGATCGTGTCATGAGCGCCTCCGCACGGGTCGACCCCGACTTCCGCTCTGAGCCGTCGACGACCGACGCTCACCGCACCGCCCGGTTCGGCAATCCGCCGCGCCGTCCGCTGCTGATGGGGCTGTTCGCGGCGTTGATGCTGCTGGTCGGCGGGTTCGGCGCGGGCGGCGTGCTGGTGCGCGATCCGATCATGACGAACTCGGCCATCGGCTTCTGGCGCTACGGGCACGGTCACGATCTGGCCGCCGTCCTCATGTACGGCGGCGTAGGGCTCATGCTGTGGGCCTGGATCATGCTGGGCCGCGACGTGCTCGCGCACCGGGCGGGCGGACGGGCCGTCCTCACCTGCGCGGCCACCTGGACGGCGCCGCTGCTGCTGGCGCCGCCGCTGTTCACGCGCGACATCTTCAGCTACCTCGCCCAGGGTGCGCTGCCCCTGCACGGCTTCGACCCCTACGCGGTCGGGCCGGACGCGATGCCGGGGATCCTCACCGACAACGTCCACTACTTCTGGCAGGACACGCCCGCGCCGTACGGGCCGCTGTTCATCATCATCGCCAAGACCGTCGCCTGGCTCATCGGCAACAACATCATCGCGGGCGTGCTGCTCATGCGGCTGGCCCTGCTGCCCGGGCTCGCGCTGCTGGTCTGGGCGTTGCCCGAGCTGACCCGCCGCCTCGGTGGGCGCGTGCCGGTGGCGCTGTGGGTCGCGGTCGCGAACCCCATGATGGTGCTCAACATGATCGGTGGCGGGCACAACGACCTGCTCGTCGTCGGCCTCCTCGCCGCGGGTGCGCTGCTCGCGCTGCGCGGCAGGCACGCGGGCGGGATCGCGCTTGTCACGTTGGCCATGGCGGTCAAGGCGAGCGCAGGCCTCGCCCTGCCGTTCCTGGTGCTCGTGTGGGCCGCGCACATGACGGGTTCGCGCCCGGTTCGCATCGCCAAGGCGGCCGCGGCGGGCATCGCCGTGTTCGTCGTCGTCTTCGGTGCGTGCACCCTGCTGGCCGGCGTCGACCTCGGCTGGCTGCCCGCGCTCAGCGCCCCTTCGATGATCGTCAACTGGATGTCGATCCCGACGGCGATCGGCCAGATCGTCGGCTGGTTCGCGTCCCTGTTCGGCGGATCGCAGCAGCTGTTCGTCAACATCTTCCGGGGGATCGGCGCCGCCGTGCTCCTGTGGATCGCGGTGCGGCAGTGGTGGGCTGCGCGCGACGGCGGACCGGACGCGATCCGCCGCGCAGGCATCGTGCTGCTGGCCACGTCGTTCCTCTCCCCGGCTACGCTCCCGTGGTACGTCAGCTGGGGCATGGCCTTCCTCGCGATGACGCCATGGACGCTGCGGGGGCTGCAGTACCTGGTGATCGTGTCGACGATGCTGGTGATCGTCTACTACCCCAACGGCGAGGACGCCCTCAACAACTGGGGCTACCTCGGGGCGTGGCTGGCGATCGCCCTGCTCGCGGCCTGGTCGCTCGTGCGGCCCGACCCGCTCCGGCTCGCCGCGGGCGCCCGCGACAAACCCGACCCGGGCACGAACGACAAGAGCCCGCCCGGTCCGAGCCCGGCCGACCCGCCGGAGGCCGCTGCGGAATCGGCCGCGGAGGTCCCCGCGCCCCCGGTGGCCGCCGAGCAGCGCGCGAGCTGAGGCGGTGTCGGGCGCCGAGCTGGACGCCGCCGGGATCCTCGACCCCACCCTGCGCGCCGCCTACGCCACGTGCCGCGCGCTGAACGCCCGCCACGGCCGCACCTACTTCCTCGCCACCCGCCTCCTCCCCCGCGCCCGCCGCCCCGCCGTGCACGCGCTCTACGGGTTCGCCCGGTACGCCGACGAGATCGTCGACGACCTCGGCGACAGCCGGTCCGCCGCCGCGAAGGCCGCCCGCCTCGACGCGCTGGCCGACCAGCTCGCCACCGCGCTCGACGGCGGCCCGGCCGCCCACCCCGTGCTGGCCGCGCTGGCCGACACCGCGCGCCGCTACACGATCGACCGCGCCCACTTCGCCGACTTCCTGGCGTCGATGCGCATGGACACCGAGGTCACCGACTACGCGACGTTCGCCGACCTCGACCGCTACGTGCACGGCTCCGCCGCCGTCATCGGACTCCAGATGCTGCCGATCCTGGGGACGACCGGCCCGCGCGCGGCCGCCGAGCCCGCCGCGGCGGCCCTCGGGGTGGCGTTCCAGCTCACGAACTTCCTCCGCGATGTCGGCGAGGACCTCGACCGTGGCCGCGTCTACCTGCCCGCCGACGAGCTGGCCGCGTTCGACGTCGACCGCGAGCTGCTGAGCTGGTCGCGCCGCACCCGCCGCCCCGACCCCCGGATCACCCGCGCGCTCGCGCACCTCGTGGCGCACACCCGCGCGACGTACCGCCGCGCGGCGCCGGGGATCGCGATGCTCGAGCCGGTCTCGCGAGCCTGCGTCGCCTGCGCGTTCACCCTGTACGGCGGCATTCTCGACGAGATCGAACGCGCCGGGTACGCCGTGCTGCACCGCCGGGTCGCGGTGCCGCCCGGGCGGCGGGCCGCGGGCGTCGTCCGCGCCCTGGTCACGGGTCGTGAGTGGAAACAGGGGCTATAGCACTCATTTCCGCTCACGGCCTCCGGTGACCGCTCGGGCGTACCGCTCCCCCACGGCACGCAGGTGCTCGACGAGCGCAGGCGGCCCGTCGACCCGGAACTCCATGCCCAGCATGCCGATGTAGACGGCCAGCACTTCCAGGGTGTCCGCCCCGGTGACCAGCACGGACGTCGTCTCGTCCACCGACTCGACGACGCCGACCGTCGGGTTGATCCGGGCCAGCACCTCGGCCGCGGGCGCGAGCACCGTGACGCGGGCGTGCACCGCCCAGCCCGCAGCGGCGACCTCGCGCAGCACGAACGCCGTGTAGTCCTCCCCCGGCAACGGGTCCGGCGGGAACCGCTGATGCATCGGCATCCGCAGGGCCAGCCGGTCGACTCGCAGCGCGCGCCACCGACGCTCCACCCGCGCGACGAGGTACCACCGCCGCTGCCAGCTGACGAGCCGGTAGGGCTCGACGACGAGCGGCCGGTCGCCGTCGGGCGGATGGTCGAGGCGCACCCGCTCGTGGTCGCGGACCGCGGCGGCCAGCGTCGCGAGCACATCCGCGTCGACCTGCGGATCAGGGGCGTTGCTCCCGGTGTTCTCCGGGCCCCGCGAGGTCGCCTCGTGCAGCGCGCCGACCCGGCGCCGCAACCGGTGTGGCAGCACCTGCTCCAGCTTCGCCAGGGCCCGCCCGCTGGCCTCCTCGATGCCCGCGACGCCGTGGCCCGCCCGCAACCCGACGGCGACCGCCACCGCCTCCTCGTCGTCGAGCAGCAGCGGCGGCAGCTTGGCGCCCACGCCGAGCCGGTAGTGGCCCGCGGCGCCGCGCACGGCGTCGACCGGATAGCCGAGGTCGCGCAGGCGGGTGACGTCGTTGCGGATGGTCCGGTCGCTCACGCCGAGCCGCTCGGCCAGCTCGGGACCCGGCCAGTCCGGACGCGCCTGCAGCAGCGACAGCAAGGCGAGCATCCGGGCGGAGGTATCACGCACAAAGCGGAAGTTAACATTCCTGATTGGGTTCTAGTGTCCTTCTCATGACCGAAAACCTGCGTCCCTTCCGCGTCGCGATCCCCCAGGCCGACCTGGATGACCTCGCCGACCGTCTCGCCCGAACCCGGCTCCCTCAGGCCGCGCCCGGCGACGACTGGGACTACGGAGTGCCCAACCACTACCTGGCCGAGACGGTCGCGCACTGGCGCACGGCGTTCGACTGGCGCGCGCAAGAGGAGCGGATGAACGCCTACCCGCACTACCGCACCGAGATCGACGGCCAGACGATCCATTTCTTGCACGTCCCGTCGTCCGACCCGGACGCCACGCCGCTGCTGCTCGCGCACAGCTACCCGGGCTCGTTCCTCGACTTCCTCGACATGATCGAGCTGCTGCGGGAGGAGTTCGCGCTGGTCATCCCGTCGATGCCGGGCTTCGGCTTCAGCACCCCGGTGCCCGACCGAGGCTGGACGATGGCCCGCGTCGCCCGCACCTACGACACGCTCATGCGGCGGCTGGGCTACGACCGCTACGGCGTCCACGGCAGCGACGGCGGCGCGCTGGTGGCTCGCGAGCTCGGGCTCCTCGACCCGCCCGGCTTCCTCGGCGCCCACGTCCTGCAGCTGTTCGCGTTCCCGTCCGGCGACCCGGCCGAGTTCGAGAAGCTGGAGCCCGCCGACTACGCGGGCCTGGAGCACATGAAGTGGTTCGAGTCCGTCGGCGGCTACAACGCGATCAACGCCTCGCGTCCGCAGACCGTGGCCGTGGGCCTGTCCGACTCACCGGTCGGTCAGCTCGCGTGGAACGAGCTGTTCAACTCCTTCGGCAACGGCACCAGCCTGGTGAGCCGCGACCAGATCCTCACGCAGGTCACGCTGGAGTGGTTCACGAACACCTCGGCCACCGTGGGCCGCTACCACTTCGAGGAGGCGCACAGCGGGGTCGAGCCGCGGGTGAGCGCGGGCCGCACCGGGGTCGCGGTGTTCGCCGACGACTTCCGGACGATCAAGGCGTTCGCCGAGCGCGACAACACGAACGTCGTCCATTGGAGCCACTTCGACCGCGGGGGCCACTACGCGGCGATGGAGGCACCGGATCTGCTCGCCGCGGACATCCGAACGTTCTTTGCCTGACGGCCCGTGAGTGGTAACGAGTGCTCGGGCACTCGTTACCACTCACGGGCACGCAGTGCTACCGTCCGAACGAACGGTCGGTCGATCACCGGAGGCTCCCTATGGCAGCGGTCCTGCGCAGTCACGTCGTCGGCGCGTGGCACACGCCGTCCGACGAGGGGCGACCGCTGCACGACGCAGTCACCGGGGCCGAAGTGGCCCGACTGTCCTCGACCGGCATCGACTTCGCGGCCGCGCTCGACTACGGCCGCCGGGTCGGCGGGCCCGCGCTGCGGGAGCTGACCTTCCACCAGCGCGCCGCCCTCCTCAAGGCGCTGGCCGGGCACCTGCGCGAGCACCGCGAGGAGCTCTACGCGGTCTCCGCGCGCACGGGGGCCACGCGCTACGACTCCCGCTTCGACGTCGACGGGGGAATCGGCGTGCTCCAGTCCTACGCCTCGCGGGGACGCCGGGAGCTGCCCGACGACACCGTGTACGTCGAAGGTGACGTCGAGGCGCTGTCCAAGGGCGGCACGTTTCTCGGCCAGCACATCGCGACGCCGCTGCACGGGGTGGCGGTCCAGATAAACGCGTTCAACTTCCCGGTGTGGGGCCCGCTGGAGAAGCTCGCGCCCGCGTTCCTGGCGGGCGTGCCGTCGCTGATCAAGCCGGCCAGCCCGACGGCGTACCTCACGGCCGAGCTGGTGCGGCTCATTGTCGAGGCGGAGCTGCTGCCGCCGGGCGCGGTGCAGTTCGTCGCGGGCTCGCTCGGCGACACGCTCGACCACCTCACCGGCCAGGACCTCGTCGGGTTCACCGGGTCCGCGGCCACGGCGGCCACCCTGCGGGCGCACCCCGGAGTCGTCCGCCACAGCGTGCGGTTCTCCGCCGAGGCCGACTCGCTCAACCTCTCCGCGCTGGGCCCCGACGCCGCCCCCGGAACCCCCGAGTTCGACCTGTACGTCGGCCAGCTCGTCACGGAGATGACGGTCAAGGCAGGCCAGAAGTGCACGGCGATCCGGCGGGCGTTCGTGCCCGCGGAGCACGTCGACGCCGCGGTGGAGGCGGTGTCGGCGAAGCTCGCCGGGATCACGGTCGGCGACCCGGCGACGGCCCGGATGGGCGCGCTCGCGGGCCTGGAGCAGCGCGAGGAGGTGCGGCGCGGGATCAAGGCGCTGGCCGACGCGGGCCGGATCGTCTACGGCGATCCGGAGAAGGTCGACCTGGTCGACGCCGACGCCGAGCGCGGCGCGTTCCTCTCCCCGATCCTGCTGGTCGGCGACCCGGAGCGGGCCGAGCCGCACGAGGTGGAGGCGTTCGGGCCGGTCTCGACGATCCTGCCGTACGCGTCGACCGAGCAGCTCATCGCGTACGCCGCGCGCGGCCAGGGCAGCCTCGTGGGCTCGGTGGTCACGGCCGAACCTGGGTTCGCGCGGGAGATCGTGCTCGGGGCGGCGCCCTTCCACGGACGGCTGCTCGTGCTGAACGGCACGGACGCGAAGGAGTCGACCGGGCACGGCTCGCCGATGCCGCAGCTCGTGCACGGCGGCCCGGGTCGGGCGGGCGGCGGCGAGGAGCTGGGTGGGCTGCGCGGCGTGCTGCACCACATGCAGCGCACCGCCGTGCAGGCCGACCCCGACACGCTCACGGCGATCACGGGCCGCTGGGTGGCGGGCTCGACGCGCAGCGCCACCGACGTGCACCCGTTCCGCAAGCACCTGGAGGAGCTGTCGATCGGCGACACGATCGTCGCCGGGCCGCGCGCCGTGACGCAGGAGGACGTCGAGCACTTCGCCGAGTTCACCGGCGACACGTTCTACGCCCACATGGACGCCGAGGCCGCCGCCAAGAGCCCGATCTTCGGCGAGCGGGTGGCCCACGGGTATCTGACCTTGGCGTTCGCCGCGGGCCTCTTCGTCGACCCCGATCCCGGGCCGGTGCTCGCGAACTACGGTCTCGACCGGCTGCGCTACCTCACCCCGGTCCGGTTCGGTGACGAGATCACGGTGACCTTGACCTGCAAACAGATCACCCCGCACGGCAGCCGGCCCTACGGCGATGTGCGCTGGGACGCCGACGTCACCCGCCAGGACGGCGAGTCGGTGGCCCGCTACGACGTGCTCACGCTGGTGGCTCGGAAGGACGCACGGTGAGCGACCGGCTCGGCGCGGCCCCGGCGCCCGACTCCCTCGACGCCGCGGAGCGGATGTCGGTCGACGAGCTGCGCGCGCTGCAGCTCAGGCGGCTGCAGCACACCCTGCATCAGGCCTACACGGGCGTACCGCACTACCGCCGCGAGTTCGACGAGGCGGGCGTGCACCCCGACGACTGTCGCGACCTCGACGACCTGGCGAAGTTCCCCACCACTTCCAAGGCCGACCTGCGGGAGAACTACCCGTTCGGCATGTTCGCGGTGCCGCAGGACCAGGTGCGGCGCATCCACGCGTCGTCGGGCACGACGGGCAGGCCGACGGTCGTCGGCTACACCGCGCGCGACATCGACACATGGGCTGCGCTGATGGCCCGCTCGCTGCGTGCCGCGGGCGCCCGGCCCGGGCACAAGGTCCACAACGCCTACGGCTACGGCCTGTTCACCGGCGGGCTGGGCGCGCACTACGGCATCGAGCGCCTGGGGGCCACAGCCATCCCGGTCTCCGGCGGGATGACGCCGCGGCAGGTACAGCTGATCATCGACTTCCGGCCCGAGGTCATCATGCTCACGCCGTCGTACATGCTCACGATCATCGACGAGTTCGAGAAGCAGGGCCTCGACCCGGCCGCGTCCTCGCTGCAGGTGGGCGTCTTCGGCGCCGAGCCGTGGACGGAGCAGATGCGTGCGGAGATCGAAGATCGCATGGACATGCACGCCGTCGACATCTACGGCCTGTCGGAGGTGATGGGGCCCGGCGTGTCCCAGGAGTGCGTCGAGTCGAAGGACGGGCTGCACATCTGGGAGGACCACTTCTACCCGGAGGTCGTCGACCCGCTCGACGCCGTGCCGCTGCGCGACGGAGAGGAGGGCGAGCTGCTGTTCACCTCGCTCACCAAGGAGGCGCTGCCGATCATCCGCTACCGCACGCGCGACCTCACCCGCCTGCTGCCCGGCACGGCGCGGCCCGGCATGCGCCGGATGCAGAAGATCACCGGCCGGTCCGATGACATGATCATCGTGCGCGGGGTGAACGTGTTCCCCACTCAGATCGAGGAGATCGTGCTGCGGACGGCCGGGCTGTCGCCGCACTTCCAGCTCGTGCTCTCGACGGAGGGCAGGCTGGACGCGCTGACCGTGCGCGTCGAGGCCCGCCCCGACACCCCGGCCGGCCGGCGCGTGCCCGCGGCGGCCGAGCTGGTGGCGGCGGTGAAGCAGACCGTCGGCGTGACGGTGGCGTGCGAGATCGTCGACCCGGAGACCCTCGAACGCTCGGTCGGCAAGCTCAAGCGTCTGAAGGACCTGCGCACCCGCTGACCCCGCGCTTACGCGGCGTCGGCGCCGTGTCCGTCGCCGAGCAGGATCGCGCGTGCATTCCGAAGGGCGCGCTGCCGGGTCGGCCCGATGCTGCCCACCGGCATGCCGAGCTGTGTCGCGACCGTGGCGTAGTCGGTCCGGCCTTCGAGGAACAGCACCTTGAGCAGCGTCTGGTGCCGCTCGGTCAGCTGCGCCAGCGCGCGGAGAAGCGCGTCACGGGCCAGCGCCGCGAGGGCGAGCCGCTCGGGACCTTCTCCGTCGACGAAGGTGTCGATGTCACGGTCGCCCAGCAGGTCGGTCCGTCGTTCCTCGCGGCTGGCGCGGATGGCCTCCCGGCGCGCGATCACCGACAGCCACGCGAGGCCCGCGTCCGGGTCGTGCAGCCCCGGCAGATGGACGAGCGCCGCCTCCATGGTGCCCTGGACGACGTCTTCGGCCGAGGCCCGCGAGAGTCTGCACGCCAGGGCGAGGCGGAAGAGCCACGGACGGACGAGGCAGTAGAGGTCGCCCAGCGCGGCCTCGTCGCCTCCCCGATGGCGCCGGATGCACGCGGAGACCTGCTCCGCGAGAGTGATCTGACCAGTGTGGACCGACATCGTGCTCCCCTCCCGTTCCGACCTGGTGCCGATCGACGCTAGGGAGACGGGGCCCGCGGGTCTGCGCACTTCGACACACGCGGGCTGTCATCGCGAGCACAGCTCGGAGCGGCCGGGCCGGGCAGGATCACACCGTGTTCATTGCCCGAATCCGGTCCACAACGGGCGGTCGCCGACGTACTGTCGAAGAGTGGCGATCCCGCGCGCCGTTGCCCACGCCTCCGCCGTGCCCACGCTGAGGTCATCGCGGATCTTCGCCGAGTTGCCCGACGACGTGCTCGCCCGGTTGGCGGAGGCCTGCGTCCACCGCACCTATCGGCGCGGCCAGTACCTCTGGCACCAGGGCGACGAGGGTGGACGTCTCGTGGTCATCGCCTCCGGCCTGGTCAAGGTGGTGTTGGGCTCCGAACAGGGCGGCGAGGTGGTGCTGCGCACGCTCGGGCGCGGAGAGACGCTGGGTGAGCTCGCGCTCCTGGACGGCTCGCCGCGCTCGGCGTCGGTCGTCGCTGCCGAGCCAACGAGCGTCCTCACGCTGTCGCGAGAGACGGTGCTCGCCCTGCTCAGTCGCCACAGTTCGGTGCTCGACGCGCTGCTGCGCTCGCTGGGTGGTCTGGTGCGGCAGCTCAGCGAGCAGGCGGGCGACTTCGTGTTCCTCGACCTCCCGGGCCGGGTCGCCAAGCTCCTGCTGCACCTCGCCGAGGTGCACGGCAACGGCGCCGACCCGCCGGTCGTGGACCTGGGGCTGTCCCAGTCGGACCTCGCCGCGATGGTCGGCGCCACCCGTCCGGCGGTGAACCGGGTGCTGCAGGCGATGGCCGCCCGGGGCCTGATCGAGCTCGACGGGCACACGATCGTGCTCCGCGACGTGACGGCCCTGCGGCGGCGTGCCGATACCTGATGCCCCGAATGTCCCGAGAGGACGCCTTTTGGGCCGGTCGCAGCCCCCGAGAGGCGGCTTGCCCGCGCCCGGCCGACGGCCAACGCTGAGGGCGGCGCTGCCGCGCCAACGACGGAGGGGTCGACCGGAATGTCCTTGACCGCTGAACGGATTGCGCACGCCAACCAGGCCATCCGGCGGACCTTCACCCAGGCGTGCGTCGCGTGGCAGGCGGTGGCGCAATGGAACGTGGGCGATCCAGGGCAGACGCGGGTCGGCAACGAGATCCGCTACGCCTTCCCCGGCGGGGCGCGGCCCGCCGCGGGACCGGTCGGCGCAGTGGACCGCGCGCCGTTCGACACGCCTGCGCTCGACCTGACACCGCAGTACGTCGAGTTGGACATCACGCTGACCCAGGCGACGGCGGCCACACCGGACGCGCTGCTCGCCGCCGTCATCGCGCGCGCCGTCGACCTGGCTCGCGCGGTCGACGACGACGTTCTGCCGCTGCTGGCGAACGCGGGATGGACCTGCCCCTTCCCCACGACGGAACCGCACAGGCCTTGGCCGAAAGGCTCGTCGACGCCCGCGGTCTTCTGGAAGACAGCGGTTACCGGGCGCCGTCCTGCCTGCTCACCAGCTCGGCCTACTACCGGTCGATCAGCAGGTTCGAGAACGACACGGTGGTCGCGCCGGGGATTCTGCTGGCCAGCGGCGCGAATTCGCTGCACCGCAGCGCGGCGTTGCCGAATCCGATGGTCCTGCTCGGCCGGACGCAGGAGATCGCGCACGGCGGGGCCGCCGCGGCGTCGCCCGGTGAGGAGCCCGTCGACCTCGCGGTCAGCGTGCCGCCGAGCCTCGAGGTGATCAGCGAAGGCGCCCTCATCACGCTCGCCGTCCGAGTGCGCTACGCCTTGCGGATCAAGGATCCGCGCGGCATCGCCGTCGTCGCCGGACCCGCGCCGCAGCCGGTGGCCGCGGCCGTCGTCGTGGCGGGTGGGGAACCGGACGCCGACCAGCCTCCGAACCAGTGAACCTCGTCGTGCTCGACGACTACCTCGCCGCCTGCCAGGAGGCGTGCGAGGGTGAGATCCGGCGGCTCTACGCGCCCCCGGACGGGGCACCGAGCACGCTGTTCGACCTGATCCTCGACTACCCCCTGCGCGGCGGGAAGGCGCTGCGTCCCACCCTCAGCATCGCGATGTGCCTCGGTCTGGGCGGCCAACTGGAGGCCGTCCTCCCCACCGCGGCGACGCTGGAGCTCTACCACAACGCGTTCCTCGTCCACGACGACATCGAGGACGAATCGCTGCTGCGCCGCGGCGCTCCGACCCTGCACGTCGACCACGGGATTCCGGTCGCGGTCAACGTCGGCGACGCCATGCTGTCACTGTCACTGCAACCCCTGCTGGACAACGTCGAACGGGTGGGGCTGGGCCCTGCGCTGCGGATACTGCAGGCGATCGCGCACATGACCCGCCGGACCGTCGAGGGCCAGGCCACCGAGCTCGACTGGGTGCGGGACAACGCGTGGCAGCTGGACGACGGCGACTACCTCGCGATGGTCGAACACAAGACCAGCTGGTACTCGTTCATCACCCCGCTGCAGGTGGGTGCCGTCGCCGCTGCCGCGGGCCCGGCGGAGGTGGCCGCGCTGGAGCCGTTGGGCCGCCACCTCGGCGCGGCGTTCCAGATCACCGACGACCTGCTCAACCTCCGCGCCGACCCCGAGGACTACGGCAAGGAGATCGGCGGCGACCTCTGGGAAGGCAAGCGCACCCTGATGTTGCTGCACGCCCTGCGCTCCGCGCGGCCCGATGACCGGGAACGCGCCCTCGCGATCCTCGGCCGCCCCCGCCCACTGCTCGACGGCAGCGGCACCGACGTGCTCGGCCTGCTCGACCACCTGGTCGCCTGCGGGGACCTGGCGCCTGCCGGGCGGGATGCGCTGCGCGCCGCGCTGCCCACCGGCGCCCCCACTCCCCCAAGCGTCTGGACGACATCCGCTGGCTGTACGACCTGCTGCTGCGCAATGACGCGCTCGGCCACGCGCGGTCGGTCGCCGCCCGCTCCGCCCGAGCGGCGGCCGCCGCGCTCGCCGGTCTGGACTGGCTTCCGCCGAGCCGCCACCGGGACGTCCTCGCCGGGCTCGTCGACTACGTCCACGAGCGCACCCGGTGAGCACCCCGTACCCCGGCGGCGGTGGGCCGCAGGCCGCGGCGCTCCTGGCCGCGCTGATCGAGCTCGACCGGGTACGGGCACTCGTGCTCGACCAGCTCGCGCAGAGCGCCCCGGCTGCCCGCGCCCCCGCCGGACGGCGCCGGACGCGCCCTGCACGACCTGCTCGTCGACGCCCAGCGCGCGGTGCTCGGCCATCCGGTCGCCGCGCGCCGGGTACGGGACCTGCTCGTGGCGCAGGGCTTGCGGTACGCGGCGACGCCGGAGGGGGCCCGGCTGCACGACGCGCTCGTCGCATCCGACGCCGTGGCCGAGCTGCGGCGGGTATGGGAAGCCGTGAGCCTCAACGCGCTGGACGGGCCCGCCGCCGCCAGTGGGGTGCCCGACGCGTGGGTGGAGCTGTTGGTCGACGCGGCAGCGGGCGCGGGGATCGACGAGTCCGTCCTGGCCCGGCTGCGGCCCGACGGAGTGCGCTGATGCTGACCGATCCCGAGACCGCACTGGCCGACCACAACGACATGGCGCTCGCACTCACCGGCCTCGTCGGCCTCGCCCGGTTGGTGCATGCGCTCGCGGCCGGGCCCCGGCGTCACGCCGACCAGCCCGCCGACGACTTCATCCACCTCCTGCTGGGCGTCGTGTACCTCGGTGACGCGGCCGACAAGCTCGCCGGACCCACCCCGGAAGCAAACCCGTCCGAACCGCCCGGGCCCCCGCGGGTGTGGCTGCGATGACGGCGTCGGTACTGCCGCGCAGCGACTTCCTCCGCGCGCCGCTGCTCGCCACCGCCCGACCCGAGGGCTTCAAGGAGTGGCATCACGTCATCGTGCAGCACAACGAGCTCCGGCTCCTCGTCAACATCAACCTCACGGGCGAGGCGCGGATCGGCCGCCCGAGCCTGCTGGTGCCCCGCGTGGTCGTGGTCGCGCACGACGGGCGCTGGCGGGGTGCGCTGGAACGGTTCGACCCCGCCGCGCTCGACGTCTCGGCGGACCTCGGCACCGTCGCCGTCGGCGCGAACCGGCTGGAGGTGCGCCCGGACGGCTACCGCGTAGAGATCGAACTCCCCCGGCGGGGCATCGCCGCCCGGCTCGACCTCACGACGACCGGTCCGCCCGCCGTCGTCCCTGTCAACAACAAGCCGCTCGGCGCGGGCAGGCTGAGCTGGCTCTACGTGCCGCGGCTGCGCGCCGACGGATGTGTCGCGATCGGGTCGACCACCTATCGGCTCGACGACGCCGCCGCCTACCACGACCACAATTGGGGTCGCTTCCGCTGGGGCGACGACTTCGGATGGACGTGGGGCTCGGTGCTGCCGACGTCGTCCGGGGACCCCTGGTCGTTCGTGTTCCTGCGCATGACCGATCGACGGCGGCTGCGCACTCTCGCGCAGGCCCTCTACGTGTGGCACCAGGACGAGCAGGTCGCCGCGTTCCGGGACGCGGCCGTGCGGATCACGACCGCAGGCCTGCTCGGCAGGCCTGCCGAGCTCACCCTGCCGCCCCCCATGCGCCTGCTGCTCGGCGAGGCCTCGGACGTGCCCGCGATCCTGACGGTCGCGGGCGAGCGGCCGGGCCATCGCGTGCGCCTGGATTTCCGACCGGAGTCCGCTGTTCGCATCGGTCAGCCGAGCGAGATGTGCCTCGACCGCACGGTGGTGCTCACGGAGTCCGCAGGCCGGGCCACGGTCACCGGCACGGTCGACGGCACCCCGCTCGACGTGGCCGGGCCGGGCATCGTGGAGCTGCTCCATGGCTGAGCCGGTCGCCGCCCTGCTGCGCGAATCCCTTCACCGCCTCGCGACCGAGGCACCCTCCGGTCACCGACGGCTCGCGGACGTCCTCGGGCCCCTCCGGGTGACGATCGACGTCGACGGAGAGGTGTTCGCGCTCCACGGCGGAGACACGGTGGCGGTGACCGCGCCGGGCCCCGCCGATGTCGTGATCGCGACGTCCCGGGCGGCGATCCTCGCCCTGCTCGACGCCGAGACCAGCCTGGCCGCGGCCGTCGACGCCGACCGGGTACGGGTGCGGGGTCGTTTGGCGGACGTGCTCCGCGCCTACGACGCGCTGATGGCGTACGTTCACGCCGCCGTCCGTGCGCCGGGGACGGCCGCCCTGCGCGACCGGTTTCTTCCCGCCGAGCAGGCGGTGCGATGACCGCACCGCCACCCACGCCCGCGTCCCGCAGGCCGCCGCCGACGGTGCTCGTCCTCGGTGCGGGCGTCGCGGGACTCACCGCCGCCCACGAGCTGGCCGACCGGGGATTCACCGTCACCGTCATCGAGCCGCACGCGGACGAGCGCACCGCGGTCGGGGAGCTGCCCACCGGCGCCTATCCGCCCGTCAAGCTCGGCGGGCTGGCCGCCTCCCAGTACTCGACGTGCGATCCGCCGCGCAGCGGCGATATTTCCCGCTGCGGCCCTTCCCCGGAAGGCGGGGCACGCCCAGCCGCCCGACGTGCGCGGTCCCCGGCGAGCACGGCTTCCGCTTCTTCCCGGCCTACTACCTGCACATCTGGGACCTGCTCCAACGCATCCCGATCTACCAGCGCCAGGGCGCGGGGTGGCAACGCACTCCGCGGACGGTGATGGACAACGTGCAGCGCGTCGTCACCCAGGCCACCACGCTGCAGGGCAAGCCGTCGCTGGTCTTCCCGCGAGAGGCGCCCCGCAGCCTCGCCGAGCTGCTCACGATGG
Source organism: uncultured Actinomycetota bacterium (assembly GCA_963739465.1). Taxonomy (GTDB): domain Bacteria; phylum Actinomycetota; class Actinomycetes; order Mycobacteriales; family Pseudonocardiaceae; genus Pseudonocardia. The sequence goes on along the minus strand of CAVUAS010000032.1, from coordinate 137,210 downwards.
CCGACCAGCTCGGCGAGTTCGGCGGCACACCCACCGACGGGATGAACTTCGCCGCCCAGATCGTCCGTTACTTGGCCACCAGCCCGCTGCGCAGGGCGTCCGAGCTGCAGAACCTCTCGCTGTTCGACTTCTTCATCGGCCGCGACGCCACCGCGCCGCGCCGGTTCACCTACTCGCCGCCGATCGAGTCGCTGCTGCTGGACATGCCGAAGGTGCTGGCCGCCTTCGACTCGCGGTGGGGCGACGCGCGCACCAACATCTCGACGTACCTGCAGCTCGTGCTGCGGACCGAGCGCGCCGACGACAAGGCCGACGGCGTGCTGAACGGCCCTACGACCGAGGCGTGGTTCGACAACTGGTACCACCACCTCGTGGGGCTCGGAGTCCGGTTCGCCCGCGCCCGCGTGGACCATCTGGAGCCGCCGCCTGCGGACCGCCGGGTGCCGCCGCACCTGCGGCCGCGGGTGCGCGTCGTGCTGAGCGACGGCACGCGGCACACGGCCGACTACATCGTGTGCGCCGTCGACGCCCCGACCGCCGAGCACCTGACCACCCACCTCCGGGACGGGGGAACCGGTGGCACTGTCGCCGAGTTGGACGGCTTCGCCACCTCGGCGCCGCCGCCGACGGGTCCACTGCAGCCCCAGGCGACCCGCAGCGGTGACCGACGCGACCCCTACGCGGTCGCCGAGGTCGGCCGCATGAAGTGGGACCGCTTCCAGACGCTTGCCGGCATCCAATTCTACTTCGACACCGAGTTCCAGCTGGTCCGGGGCCACATCTACTACTCCGGCTCCGAGTGGGGCCTCTCCTCGATCAACCAGCAGGGCATGTGGGAGAACCGTCCGGTGCTCGGCCGCGACGGGTACGTGTCACGGCTGTCGGTCGACATCGGCGACTTCAACACGCCATCGAGCAGGCTCGTCGACGGGGAAGGGCGGAGCAAGGCCGCCCGCGACTGCACACCGGACGAGCTGGCCGCCGAGGTGTGGCGACAGATCGTCGGCGCGCTCACCAGCGCCGTGGACATCCCGCCGGAGGCCATGCTGCCCTGGCCTGCCTGGTACTCGCTGGACCGGAACCTGGTCTTCGCCGCGGGCGGGGGCGGCCCGGTCCGCAACGCCGCTCCCTACCTCGTGCCCATCGTCGGAGACTGGCCCAACCGGCCGGGGCCCGACCCGTGGAACCCGAACATGTCGTCCTGGACGACCCGGCCGTCCGAGGCGGACTGGCTCCGCGACCTGACCGAGCACGACGTCTGGCAGGCGCGCCACGGTGGCTACCAGGTGCACCACAACTCACTAGTGTTCGCGGGCACGTGGACCAAGACCTTCACCCGGTTGACGACAATGGAGGCGGCGTGCGAGTCAGCCCGGCACGCCGTGAACGCGATACTCGACCACTTCGTGTGGGCTTCCACCGGCGGCGCCGACCGCCGTGAGGGCATGACGCTCGACTGGCGGGTTCCGTTCGGGTTCCTCGACCAGGGCCTGTCGGTCCCGGTGCGGCAACCGTCCCCGGCGGGCGACTACTGCTTCGTCTTCGACCTGGAGAACCGGGAGCCGTTCGACATGCGCAGGCTGCGCAACCTCGACTCCGGCTACGCCCGCGCGGGCTACCCGCATCCCCTGGACATGCTCGGCCTGACGTCGCCCATCCCACCACTCCCCAGCGGAGGTCCGCCGATGACGTTCCCGTCGACCGACTATGCCGGTCAGCTCCTGACCTACCTGCAGGCATGGCGGCAGTACCTGGAAATGGCCACCGGCACCGGCGGCCCCACCGCGTCGGCGACGACTGCCCCCGCGTGGGCACCCGTGACCTCGCCCACTGCGGGGCCGCCACCCCCGGTCCTGCCGATGCCACCGCTGGTCTGGCCGGTACCCGGCATCGCGGCGTATCCCGTGCCGACCCCGCCCGCTTCAGGGCAGGCGACGGCGCCGCACGGGCCGTTGTCGGCCGCCCCGCCCGGGCCGCCGACACCTCCCGTCGCCGCTCCCGACGCGGTGCCCGCGCCGGATCCCTACCCGCGCGCAACGGAGGCGCCGGACGCGGCCGCGGTGATCCCGGCACCCGCCCCGACGGGGCCGGGCACGGCGTTCTCCTGGGCCGTCGATACGGGTTCTGCAGACCCTCCGTCCGCAGGCCCATCGCTCTACAGCATTCACGAGCGACCACCCGACCAGCCGGGTGCGGCCACGGTCGTGCCCACGGCGCCTGCTCACATCCACGCGCCCGTCGATGTGGCGACCGTCTCCACCGACACGACGCCGCCGTTCGGCGTCCGTCCGCCCGGCCAACCGGTGCCCGGTATCCATGAGACCCTCGCGCCCCGGTGGCCCGAGGTGAGCAGCATGTTCCACCCGATGTTCTGGCCGCCGGGCGCGTTGGGGCAGCCGTCCGTCTTCCCCGGCGGTCTGGGCTGGATGTTCGGCAATCCCGCCGTGGCAGGGGGCGGCGGCCCGCGGATGTCCGCTGCCGCCGCAGGCGCAGCCCAGCAGGTGGTGGCACCTGCGCGGCCCAACCTCGCACGGCTGCGGACGGGCGCCACGCGGCCGCCCGGCGCGGTCGAGATCCTGGGCGGTGACCCGCAGGCGTAGCTACTTCTGCCGCAACGCCACGGCGTGCCCGGCGACCAGGTCGCCACGCTCCAACGCGTCGCAGTGGGCGAGGTGCAGCGGGGCCACCGGGTCGCCGGGCAGGAGCGCGGCGCAGCGTTCGAAGGCGGCGCGCGCCGCGGCGACGGCGCCCGTGTCGAAGAGGCCGAACGCCTCGGCGAACGCAGGCTGTGCCGCGCGCTTGGCCTCGCGCAGCGCGGGCGGGTCTTCGTCGTAGACCTCGAAGAGGGTGACGGGCCGACGGCGGTTGACCACGCTGACCCGCTCCATGCGCCGGATCGCGAACCCGGCCGGGTCGACGAGCTGCCCGAACGTGTCCTCGCTGATGAGCAGCTTCGTCCCGTAGCGCTTCGTGGTGCTCTCGACCCGCGAGGCGAGGTTCACCGCGTCCCCGATGACGGTCAGCGCCATGCGGTTGACCCCGCCGACGAGCCCGAGAGCCACCGGCCCGGAGTTGACGCCGATGCCGATGCGCAGCTCCTTCGCCCCGCGCGCGGCCCGCTCGCGGTTGTGGTCACGCAGCGAGCGGAGCATCGCGAGACCCGCGCGCAGCGCGTCGTCCGGCCCGGTGTCGAACACGGCGAGCACCTCGTCGCCGCGGACGTCCTGCAGCAGCCCGTTGCTCGCGATGATCGGTACTTCGACCGCGCGCAGGAACCCGAGCGCCACCTCGCTCGCCTCGGCGACGTCCATGCCCTCCAGCAGCGCGGTGTAGCCGCGGATGTCGGAGATCAGCACGGTCATCGCGCGCTCCACCCGCTGCCCGCGCCGCACCAGCCCGATGTCCTCGACGTCGAGAATGCGCAGCAGCTCAGTCGGGATGAACCGCGACTGGGCCTCGAGCAGCGACCGGCGCCGCTCGTCGGCCCGGCGCAGCCGCCCTTCCAGCTCCAGGCTCCACAGCGGGGCAGCTGCCGCGGCGCAGAGGGCCACGACGGCCTCCTCCTGGCCGAGGCAGAAGCCCGTCGCCGATGCCGGCAGCTCGATGTGGACGGCGCCGACCGTGCTACCCCGCAGCCGCACCGGAGCGGCCATCCGCGGCGCACCGTTGCGGCTGCGGCGAGCACCGGATGCCCGGTGTGCGCGGCGCGGCGCACCAGAGCCTGGTCGTGGGCCACGTCCGCGTCTCCGGGGCCGAGCGTTGTGACGCCCGCAGCCGTGTGCACCGCCCGCACCGCCGGGGCCTCGCCCTCGCCGACGAGCAGGACGATCCGGCAGGCCCGCGTCGTGTCCGCGATCGCGCCGAGGAGCACCTCGGCCAGGCCTTCGACGGTGGTGGCCGCGGTGAGCGCCTGACCGAGCCGGTGGACTTCGGCCGGGTCGACGGTGGCAGAACCCGGCGTGACGGGTCCCGGCTGAGCAGCCAGGGGTGCTCGCGCGCCAGCTGCTCACCACGGACCACCATGTCGAGGCTCACCCAGCGTTCGTAGGCGGCCCGGATCATGATCCGCTGCAGCGCCACCCGGCCGGTCAGGACGTAGAGCGCGGCCGCCTGCTCATGAGCGAGCGCGCCGACGAGCGGCAGGCGGTACTCATCGGCGAGCGTGATCGCCCGGTCGAGGTGGCGCTCTGCCGCATCGAGGGCGCCCTTCGCCCGCAGCCACGCCCCACGGACGAGGGCCTCCGGCGCGGCGTAGTTCTCCGGCGCCTCCGCGGCCCAGCGGCCGTGCAGCGCGAGGGCACGGCGGACGGCCCGTGCGGTGGCCCGGTCCCCCGGCGCGACCTGGATCCGGCACAGCGCGTCGACCAGGTGGAAGAGCTGCACGTTCGGTGTGCCCGACAGGCCCGCGAGGAAGCCTTCGGTTTCTTTCGCGACCGGGAGCGCCCCCGCGGCGTCGCCGAGCCAGAAGTGCAGGCCGAGCTTCATGATCGTGGCAACTGCGACGGACACGGTGTCGTTCTCCCTACGGGCGGCGGGCAGCACGACGCGCTCGTCGTAGCCACTCTCGCCCGCGAGGAGCAGGGGGTCGGCGCACCGTCCCATGATGTTGAGACACAGCTGCTGGATCGACCGGCAGAACATGTCCGGCCCACGCTGGGAACGGATCTCCGGGAGCACGGTCTGGGCGAGCGCGTCGATCTCGGCGAGCGGCCGTCCGACGAACTTCGCGTGGTAGAGCAGCGTCGTGGCGAGCAATCCCGCGTACTCGGGATCGCCACGGTCGAGCGCCTCCTGGTAGGCCTCCCGCAGCAGCGGCAGGCCCTCGCGGATGGGTGGCGCAGGTGCCGCACGAAGTTGAGATGCACGAACACCGCCCGCGCGCGGGCGTCGCGGAACCAGGACTGCTCGGACATCCGCACGGCGACCTCGCCGAACCGCTGCGCGCCCGCCGGGTCCCCGGTGAGCACCGAGCAGCGCGTAATTCGCGAGTCCGCGGGCGAGCTGGGGACGAGCCCGTGCGCGAACGTCAGCTCCAGCTGCTTGCGCACGACCAGCGGGATCAGTTGCGGCCGCACCGTGTAGGCGGCCACCCCGACCGTGCTGAGGACGAGCTGCGTCTCGGCGACCCGACGGTCGGCGCACCGGGGCAGGCCCAGTAGGTCGTCGTCGGTGCGGCGGGCCGTCATGCGCTTGCATCCGCAGAAGCGCGGCACCCGCCTGCGCCCGGCCTGCTCGGCGCGGTAGCGGCTCGCCCAGCATCTCCAGGGCGGCGTGGCCCGTCGCAGGCAGTCCGCGACCTTGCGCTCCGCGACCATGATCCGCATCCGCAGGTGCGCCAGGTGCGCCCGGTCGACGGGATCGGTCAGCCGTGGCTGCGCGTCGTCGACGAGCCGGTCGAGCTGCGGCCCGTCCGCCAACCGCGTCGCCGCGTCGGCCGCGCCCAGGTACAGCTCGCGGGTCAGCGTGGCGTGGTCGGCCCAGCGCCGCTCGCCGAGCAGCTCCAGGCCCGCCCGGTAGCAGTCGAGCGCGATCGGGTAGGACGCCCGCAGCCGGGCCAATCCGCGGCCCGCAGCTCTATGCGGGCGAAGCGTTCCGCGTCGCCGTCGGGGCGCCACGCCGCCGACCGCGAGGTGGCGCGCCGCCTCGAACAGCCGCTCGGCGCCCCGGTCGGCGAGGTCGAGCCCGATGCGGCGGTGCACCGTTCGCACGGCGTCGCGCGAGAGCGGGCCGTGGCCGCCTCCGCGACCCGGTCGTGGCTGAAGCGGTAGCGGACCGTGTGGTCGATCACGGGTGCGACGCGTCGTCCGGCCTCGTCGACCGCCTCGATCAGCCGCAGGTCGAGCGCCGCCCACACGGCGCGACCCACCCGCTCGAGGGGCTCGGCCGAGGCCGCGACGACGTCGGCGAGCGTGCACTCGACGCCGAGACACGCCATGGCGCCGACGATCGCCGCATCGTCGCGTGCCAGTTGGTCGAGCGCGCGACCGAGGAGATCGGCCTGCGCGCCGTCCACCGGCATGGCGGCCAGCGCCCCGGAGATCCCAGACCGGCGGCCCGGTGTCGGGCGAGGCGAGCACTCCTCCGCGATGGGCGAGGCGCAGCAACTGGCGTACCTGGAGCGGGTTACCCGCCGTGCGGCGGTGGATCTCGGCCGCGACCGTGTCGAGGTGCGGCACGGGCCCGCACACCTCGGTGAGCAGCGCCACGACCGCGGACGGCGGCAGCGCTTCCAGCGGGATCGGGCACCGGCGGTCGGCGGGCAGTGAGGGGACGGCACGGTCGATGTCGTCGCACCGCAGCGCAACGACGAGCAGCACATTGCGCAGCGACGCGGCGAGCAGGTCGGCGAGCAGCAGCATCGAGTCCTGGTCGGCCCATTGCACGTCGTCGACGGCGAGCACGACCGGTCGGAATGCCGCGGCAACGCCGACGAGCCGGGCGATGGCCCGCCGCACGAGCGGCCGGCGGTCGGGCGCCTCGCCCGCGGCGGTATCGGCCGTCAGAGGACGGGTGACCGCGCGCGTCGAACCGAGTACCTCGGCCAGCCGGGGAACGACGGCACCCAGCACCTCCGCGTGCGCGCTCAACTGGCCCACGCACTCCGCCCGCCATCGGGCGCGCTCGGGGGCGGGGGTGGCATCCATCGCGGCGACGAGCATGTCGAGCGCCGCGCCGACCGCCGTGTACGGCGCTCGCTCACAGTCGCGGAAACGTCCGTAAGCGAACACTCCCTCGCGCCGGGCGACGTCATCGCCGAACGCCTGCACGAGGGTGGACTTCCCCACCCCTGCGACCCCGCCGACGAGGGCATACCGGCCGCCCTCTCGGCAGGCCGCCGTCAGAGCGTCCGCCAGCTCGCGCAGCGGCCCGTCGCGGCCGACCGGGCTGCCGTCGCGATCGAGGCGTGCCGTGAGCGGCTCGGGTCGGCGCGCGCTGACGCCCATCTGGTCCCCTCCGGCCGGAGCTGCCGCTTCACAGTACGGGGGGTGGGCGTGCGGGGGTCAGGCTTTTCCGCAGCGCAGGAAGGTCATCCGTCCTCGTCGTCGTTCACCACGTGCACGGCGGCTTCCTCGGCGGAGGCGCCTGCCCCGTCGATGCCGACGTCGGAGGCGAAGGCGTCGGGGTCGTCGTCGCGGACCCCGCCCTCGTCCGGGGCGACGAGCCTGCCCGAACGGCGCTCGCCGACCTGGTCGTCCCATGCCTCGCCGTCGGTGTCGGCCGTGTCGCCGGTGCCGCCGTCGAAGTCGTCGTCGTTGGCCGCGCGCGTGCCGACGTCGGGCAGCTCGCGTGCGAGGCGGTGGTCGAGGTCCTCGTGCCCGGCGGCCTCGTTCGCGGTGAGTCCCCAGTCGTCGACCGCCCAGGGGCGCTCGGGGGGCGAGATGCCCTCGTCGAGCGGGTCGTCCACGCCGCGGTCGTCGAGCGTGTCGGATTGCTCGAGCTGTGCGGTGTCGTCGAGGTCGTCCTGATCGTCCCGGCTCACGCGCCCGAACCTAGCCCGTGCCCTGTGGATCAGCGACCGCGGGCCGCGCGGACGGACCGGGGCGCTCGGCTCACGCAGCGAGAGGCGCGCTGCCCAGCGCCGCGCGGCCTGCCGGGGTGAGGGCGGCGGCCACGCGCTGACCGACAAGGCCCAGCTTCATCGCGGCGATGTAGCCTGCGCGGACGAGCTGGTGGGCGGCGGACTGGTCGCAGCAGCAGCGGCCGTCGAGGAACAGGTCGGGCTCGGTGCCAAGGGCCAGCTCCGCCCCGCCTGCCGCCACGGCGCGCAGGATCGCTCGGTCGCGTCCGCTGAGGGTGCTCGTGGTGGTCATGGCGGTCTCCGTCGGTGCGAGGTCGGTTGCTGTTCTTAACTACGTCAACTATGTCGACCCGGTTCGACGTTCACACTCGTCGCTGCCGTCATCAACGCGTAACGGGTGGGCAGGAAACCCTGCCCACCCGGTAAGACGCCGTCGGTCGCGCGATTAATGCACAGAGGCCTTCGCCGCACCGACACCGGTCAGCGAGCGCACCTCCATCTCCGCGTAGCGGGCCGGGTCCGCCTTCTCCTTGGCCAGCACCGTGCCGAGGTAGCCGAGCAGGAACGACAGCGGGATCGACACGAGGCCCGGGTTGTCCAGCGGGAACCAGTGGAAGTCGACGCCCTGGATCATCGACGCGGTGAGCTTGCCCTCCGCATCCTTCTTGCCCGACACCACCGGCGAGAAGACGATCAGCAGGACGGTGATCGTCAGACCGCCGTAGATGCTCCACAGCGCGCCCGAGGTGTTGAACCGCTTCCAGAACAGCGAGTAGAGGATCGTCGGCAGGTTGGCCGACGCGGCCACCGCGAACGCCAACGCCACGAGGAACGTGATGTTCTGGTCGTTGGCGAGGATGCCGCCGAGGATCGCAACGATGCCGATCACGATCGCGGTCATGCGCGCGACCTTGACCTCCTCGTTCTTGCCGTCCACCGCGCCGTGCTTGATCACGTTGGCGTAGATGTCGTGCGCGAACGAGGCGGACGCGGTGATCGTCAGCCCCGCGACGACCGCGAGGATGGTCGCGAACGCTACGGCGGCGATGAGGCCGAGCAGCAGCGTGCCGCCGAGCTGATACGCCAGCAACGGCGCGGCCGAGTTGGCCTTGCCGGGCGCCGCGTTGATCGCCTTCGGACCGACGAGCGCGGCCGCGCCGTAGCCCAGCACCAGCGTGAACAGGTAGAAGACACCGATCAGGCCGATCGCCCACTGCACCGAACGGCGCGCCTCCTTCGCCGACGGCACCGTGTAGAAGCGCATGAGGATGTGCGGAAGGCCCGCGGTCCCCAGCACCAACGCGAGCGCCAGCGAGATGAAGTCCAGCTTGGTGAGCCCGGACTTGCCGTACTGCGCACCCGGCCCGAGCAGCTTGGCGCCCGCCTCGCCGCCCTTGAGGACGGCGTCACCGAGCAGCGCGGAGAAGTTGAAGCCGTAGAGGGCGAGCACCCAGATCGTCATCACGGCGGCGCCGATGATCAGCAGCACTGCTTTGATGATCTGCACCCAGGTCGTGCCGCGCATGCCGCCGATGAGCACGTAGGCGATCATGACAACGCCGACGATCGCGATGACGACCGACTGCCCTGCCTTCGACGTCACGTCCAGCAGCAACGCGACCAGACCGCCTGCGCCCGCCATCTGGGCGAGCAGGTAGAAGAAGGAGACGGCGAGCGTCGACGTGGCCGCCGCGGCGCGCACCGGGCGCTGCCGCATCCGGAACGCCAGCACGTCGCCCATCGTGAAGCGGCCGGTGTTGCGCAGGAGCTCGGCCACCAGCAGCAGCGCAACCAGCCAGGCCACGAGGAAGCCGATCGAATACAGGAAGCCGTCGTAGCCGTACAGCGCGATCGCGCCCGCGATGCCGAGGAACGACGCGGCCGACAGGTAGTCGCCGGAGATCGCGATGCCGTTCTGCTGACCGGTGAACCCGCCGCCCGCCGTGTAGAAGTCCGACGCGCCCGAGCGGGCCCGCCTGCTCACCCGTACCACGATCGCCAGCGTGATCACTACGAAGATGACGAAGATCGAGATGTTGAGGACGGGGTTGCTGCCCTCCACGCCCGCCGCGAGGCTCATCGCTGCTCACCGCCCTCGAGCTCGTCGCGGAGCTGCTCGGCCAGCGGGTCGAGCCGCCGCTCGGAGTAGCGCACGTACCAGATCGTGATCGCGAACGTCGATACGAACTGCAGCAGACCGAAGATCAGGCCGACGGTGATGTTGCCGCTGATCTTCGCCGACATGAAGGCGGGCGCGTAGGTGGCGAGCAGCACGTAGAGCAGGTACCAGGCGAGGAAGAGCCCGGTGACCGGGAATACGAAGGATCGCAGGCGGTGGCGCAGGTCCTGGAACTCCGGAGAGGACTGGACGGACTCCCAGTCGCGGACCTCCGGCGGCGATGACGGATCGGTCGTACTCAAGGCGGTGCCTCCTTGTTCTCAGTGGGCACAGGTAAGAGGGTGCGTTCGCGCGGCGGTAGTGGCCCACGACACGCCGTGCGACCGCGCGACCAGCGGCCGACGAACGGTCGCGGTAGCCGACGAACGGTCAGGCCGTCGTCAGGTTGTGATCTCGTCGAGATGCAGCCGCAGTGCGGCCGCGGCGGCCCACGCCGGGGGCCGCCCGCGCAGCGACACGACGACCATCACCGCGAAGGCCAGCGGCACCGTCCACAGCGCAGGCCTGCCGAGCAGGCTCGACATGAGGCCGTCGGGGGCGCCGAGGAAGAGGTCGACGCCGATCGCCCCCACCGAGGAGACCAGGCCGACGACGAGGCCCGCCACCGCTCCGGGCGCGGTGAGCCGCGGCCACCAGATGCCGAGCACCAGCAGCGGGCAGAACGTGGCGGCGGCGACGGCGAAGGCGGCGGTCACGAGCACGCCGACGTCGAGGTTCACGGCAGGCAGCGCCAGCGCGACGATCACGACCGCGCCCGCGAGCGGGGCCAGCCGCAGCCTGCGCAGGCCCGCGCCGGGCAGGAGGTCGTGGGCGACGGCGCTCGACAGGGCGAGCAGCAGCCCGAGCGAGGTGGCGAGGAACGCCGCGAAGGCGCCCGCCGAGAGCATGGCTGTGACCGCCACGCCGACCGGCCCGCCGTCGACGCGGCGCGGCAGGGCCACCACGACCGTGTCCGTGTCGCCGGAGAGATACAGCTCGGGCACCAGAACGGCGCCCAACGTGCCGTAGATGCCCGGGAACAGGTAGAACGCGCTGAGCAGTGCGACCGTGATGGCCGCGGTGCGCCGCGCCGAGCGCCCGTCCGGGCTGGTGTGAAAGCGGACGATGATGTGCGGCAGGCCCATGGTGCCCAGCACCAGCGCCATCAGCAGCGACAGCGTGGACAGCACCGGATGACCGTCGATGTCGAGCAGCGGGCGGGTCCAGCGGTCACCGCCCGGCGCCAGCGCCCCGGCGACGTCGGGCACGTCCGCGCCCGCGGGGAACGTCCAGGTCGTGCCCGCCTCGACCGGGTAGCGACCGGGGGCGAGCGGCCGCGGGGCGCCCCCGTCGACGACCGTGGTGGGCTCGGTGACCGTGAGGGTGGTCGCGAGGCGGAACTGCACCGGCGTATCGTGCGCGAACCGGCTGAACTGCACCGGTTCCAGCGCCGCCGCGCGCACTGCGGGCCCGACCTGGACGGCCAGCCAGATCGCGGGACCCGCGAAGAGCACGAGCTTGAGCGCGAACTGGAAGGCCTGCACGTAGGTGGCGGCGCGCATCCCCCCGAGTGCCAGGGTGACCGCGACCGCAGCGCCCGCGACGACGACGCCGACCCAGTACGGCGTGCCGCTCACCACCGTCAGCACCTGACCGGCCGCCTTGAACTGGGGCACCAGGTACAGCGTGGCGATCACGAGCACGACCACGGCGGAGAGCGCGCGCAGGCGGCGGGAGCCGAGGCGGGCCTCGGCGAAGTCCGGCACGGTCAGCGCGCCCGTCCGGCGCATCGGCGCGGCCACCAGCGCGAGCATCGCCACGTAGCCCGCGGTGAACCCGACCGGATACCAGAGCGCCCCGATCCCGTCCTTCACCACCAACCCGGCAACGCCGAGGAACGACGCCGCCGAGAGGTACTCCCCCGACACCGCCGCGGCGTTGAGCGTGGGCGAGATGCGCCGGGAGGCGACCAGGAAGTCCGACGTGCTGCGCATCGCGGCGACCCCGCGGGCGCCGATCAGCAGCGTGATGGCGACGACGACGAGGATCGCGGACCCGATCACCGCCGAACCGGTCCCCGGGGCCCCTCGTCGCGGCGCTCGATGCGCTCCGCCCGGCGCAGCTGGCCGACCGCGATCGCGACCAGCGCCGGGTAGGGCAGCACGGCGACCGCGAGCCACGACACGCGGATCCCCGCGACGCGCACGTCGTCCAGCTCGGGAAAGGCGGCGAGCACCAGCGGGAGCCCGACCATGACGACGGTCAGCAGGGCCAACGCGGCCAGCGCCGTGCGCAGCTGGACCCGGCGGATCCGGCGGGCGCGCTCCAGGTCGGCCCGGCTGAGGTGCGGCGACTCGGCCCGCACCGCCGAGCGGCGCGCCATGGCCAGGCGCGTCTGCGGGCTGGCGACCGTGACGCGCTTCGCGGCCGCGCGCGGGAGCTGCTGCCACAGCAACGCCTTCCGCGCCCGACCCCCGGTCATTCGAACAGCCCATTGGTCGCGGCGTCGAGCAGGCGTTCGCGCAGCTCCCGGGCATGGCGGCGGCTGACCGGCACGTCGCCGACGTCGGTGTGGGCGAGCAGGCCGCCGCCGATGTCGCTGCGCAGCTCGCGCACCCGGGCCACCGCGAGCAGGAAGCCGCGGTGGACGCGCAGGAACCCGGCGTCGGCCCAGTGGCCCTCCAGTCGGGAGATCGGGATGCGCAGGAGATGGGTGCCTTCGGGCGTGTGGAGGCGGACGTAGTCGCCCTGCGCCTCGGCGAAACGGACGTCGTCGCGGCGCACGAAGCGGGTACGCCCGCCCAGCTCGATGGGCACCGCGGCGAGCGCGTCCACCGGGGGGCAGCGCGTGCCGGGGTCGGGTGCGGCGAAGCGGCGGATCCGGTCCAGCGCCGCGGCGAGCCGCTCGGCGGAGATAGGTTTGAGCAGGTAGTCGACGGCGCCGATCTGGTAGGCCGCCGCCGCGTGCTCGTCGAACGCGGTGACGAACACGATCGCCGGGGGCTCGGTCATGCGCGTGAAGAGCGCCGCCAGCTCCATGCCGTCCATGCCGGGCATGGCGATGTCGAGGAACACGGCGTCGAAATGGGCGGCCTGCAGCAGTCGCACGGCCGTCAGCGCGTCGGGCGCGGTCTCCACCTCCTCGACGCCGGGCGCGGCGCACAGCTGGCGGCGCAGTTCGTCGAGCGCGGGGCCGACGTCGTCGACGGCGAGCACCTTCACGATGCGGCTCCGGCCCCCGTCACTGGGCCACCACCCCGGGCTGGAACCGCGGAAGCCGCAGCACGACGCGTGTGCCCGCGTCCGGCGCCGTCTCGACGATCAGCCCGTAGCCGGGGCCGAACACCGACCGGAGCCGCCGGTCGACGTTGACCAGCCCGAGGTGCCCGGCCGCCCCCGCCCGGCCAGCACCTCGGCGGCGTAGGCGGGGTCCATCCCCGGCCCGTCGTCCTCGACGGTGATCACGCACTCGCTCCCCCGCGCCTCGCCCGCCACCTGCACGAGCCCTTCGCGGCCGGTCGCCTCGACGCCGTGCCGCACGGCGTTCTCCACGAGCGGCTGCAACGCCAGGTAGGGCACGGCCACGGGCAGGATCTCCGGGGCGATCCGGACCTGCACCTTCAGCTTCTCCCCGTGCACGGCGCGGGCCAGCGCGAGGTAGGCCTCGATGGCGGCGAACTCGCCCGCCACGATGGTGTAGTCGCCGTGGCGGGCCAGGCTGTGGCGGGTGTAGGCGGCGAACTCCAGCATGAGGTCGCGGGCCCGCTCGGGATCGGACTCGACGAACGACGCGATCGTCGTGAGGCTGTTGTAGACGAAGTGCGGCGAGATCTCCGCGCGCAGCGCCCGCAGCTCGGCCTGCGCGGCGACCTCGGCGGACGCCTCCAACTGTGCGCGCTCCAACGCCTCGCCGACCCACGCCGCGGCTTCGCGCGCCGCCGCGCCCGGCACGTCGCCGTCGATGACGAGCACGCCCGCGAGCCCGTCGTGGACGTGCACCGGCAGCGCCACGACGCCGTCGCCGGCGGCCCGGGCGTCGCGCTCGCGCACCCGTTCCACCAGCTCGTCGGTCACGGCGGGCGCCGGACCCGACCAGCTGGCGAGACCGTCCAGTCCCGCGATGCCGACGGCGGCGACGTCCAACAGCGCCCGCAGCCCGCCCGCCGCGGCCACGACCCCGGGCCCGTCCAGACCCCCACGCAGGTCGGCGGCGATCCGGCGGCCCGCCTGGAGGGTCGTCATCGCGTCGGCGCCGGTGCGAGCGCCACGCCGCCATCCGAGCGGCGCGCGAACGACGGGCATGGCCGGTGAGCGTAACCGGCCGTCCATCGCACTAGGGTGACGCGATGTCTCGGACCGTGCGGCTGAGCGACGGCCTCCGTCTCGCCGTACAGGAGCACGGCGACCCCGCGGGGCCCACCATCGTCGCCGTCCACGGCTACCCCGACGATCACCGGGTCTGGGAGGGGGTGGCCGCCGACCTCGCCGCCGACTACCACGTCGTCACCTACGACGTGCGCGGCGCGGGCGCGTCCGACCCGCCGCCCACCCGCGCGGGCTACCGCCTCGACCGGCTGGCCGACGACCTGGCGGCGGTGCTCGACGCGGTGAGCCCCGACCGGCCCGTCCACCTCCTCGGCCACGACTGGGGGGCCATCCAGGCCTGGCAGGCCGTCACCGACGCCCGGCTCGGCTGTCGGTTCGCGTCGTTCACGTCGATCTCCGGGCCGTGCCTCGACCACATCGCCGCCTGGTACGCCCGCCGCGGGCGGGGGGTGCGCGCCGAGACCCTCCGGCAGGCCGCGAAGTCCTGGTACACACTGCTCTTCCGGCTACCCGTCCTGCCCGAGCTGGGCTGGCGTAGTGGATTGTTCGGCCGGGTGGCGGCGCGGTCGCAGCGGGTGCCGCCGCCGGACGTGCGGAACGCGGTGCACGGGCTGGAGCTCTACCGGGCCAATATCGCCGCGACGATGGCCGCGGCGGCCGTCCGACGCACCGCGGTGCCCGTGCAGGTGCTCGCGCCGCGGGACGACGCCTTCGTCGGCGTCGCGCTCCAGCGCAGCGCGGCGCCCTTCGTCGACAACCTCACCGTGCGCGAGATCGACGGCGGCCACTGGGTCGTGCGGCACCGGCCCGAGTTGGTGGCCGGGCTGGTCCGGGCGTTCGTCCGCGCCCACGGGTGACGCTCACCCCTGGGCGACGTTGTCCCGCAGGCGCGCCAGCAGGGTGCGCAGGGTGTCCAGCTCGGCTCCGGTGAAGCCCGCGCGCAGCCGGGTGTCGTAGCGCTGGGCGATGGTCCGCAACCGCTGGAACGCGGCGTCGCCCGCAGGCGTCAGCTCCACCAGGTGCACCCGCCGGTTTGTCGGGTCACGACGACGGGTGAGCAGGCCCTCGGCCTCCATGCCGTTGAGGTGGTGGGTGAGGGTGGCGTCCTGGATGCCGACCGCGGCGGCCAGCTCGCGCTGGTTGGCCGTGGGTTGCGCCTTGAGCGAGAGCAGCACCAACCACATCGGCCGCGAGCCACCCGCCCGCGCCAGCGCCGCGTCGAACGCCCGGCCGACGTCGCGGGCGACGCCTGCCAGCTCCAGTCCGATCGGGGTCTGCGCGGGGCGGGGCACCGGGGCACTCTATCCGTTCGACGTCTAATGACGAGCCGGACGTTCCCGGGCCTTGGTCCCCGGAAACGTCCGGCTCGCCGCGATCATGCCGTCAGGTCGTAGACGGTCTGGCCGCCGATGGTGGTCGGGGTGAAGGTCGCCTGTACCCACGCGTCGATCTGGGCGCTGGTGCCGTCCGAGCCGCTGGGGCCGCCGCCTTGGCCGCCGCCGATGTAGTAGTGGATCCGGCCCTGCGCGACGTCGTCCTGGAACTGGGCCAGCGTCACGGCCGCGTCCGAGCCGGACCAGCCGCCGGTCGACATCACAGCGGTGCCGCTCGCGAGCTCCAGCGCCGCCGCGGACTGGGACGAGGAGACCGCGGCCGACCAGGTCGAGTCCGTCCCGCGGAGCAGAGCGGTCAGCTCGGCGCTCGTGGCGCCACCCATGCCGCCCATGCCGCCGCCGGGTGGAGTGCCGTCGGGAACCGCCGCCGCGCCGGTCGTCACCTCGCCGCTCGCCGTGCTGCCTGCCGCCGGGTCGCTCGAGCCGTCTCCCGCTGCGGCGCCGGACGTGGCTCCGTCGGCGGTGCGTGCCTGCCAGGACGGCGCGCCGCCGGGTCCGCCCATTGCGCTCGCGGACGTCCCCACCGACGGGATCGAGCCGCCGTGGGCCGTGGCCGCGGTGGTCACCGCGTACGCGCTCGGAGCGGCCATGCCCACCAGCACGGCCGCCGCGGCCCCGGCCACCGCGGCCCGGCGCACCCCACCCGCGAGCAGGCCGCCGACCGCCACCACGCCCGCGCCGAGCACCACCCACCGCACCCAGGCGAACGCCTCGCCCGAGCTCGCGAGCAGCACGAACGCCCACGCCGCGGTGGCCGCGGTCGCGAGCGCCAGCGTGCCGCGGGCGACGAGCCCGGCCCGGCGCCGCGAGAACGCGACCACGCCGACCCCGACCAGCGCCGCGATCCCCGGCGCCAGCGCGATCGTGTAGTACGGGTGCATCGTGCCGCTCATGAAGCTGAACACGACACCGGTGACGATCGTCCACCCACCCCACAGCAGCAGGGCCGCGCGGATCCGATCGGTGCGCGGCGCGCGCAACGTGACCGCCAGCCCGGCCGACAGCAGCACCAGCGCGGCGGGCAGCAGCCAGGACACCTCCAGCGCGATCTCGCCGGTGAACAGCCGCGTGATCCCTGCCGACCCGCCGAACGCGGTGTTGGCGGTGTTGCCTGCGCCGCCGGGACCGCCACCGCCACCATTGCCGCTTCCACCGATCAGGCGCCCGATCCCGTTGTAGCCCAGCGCCAACTCCAGGAGCGAGTTGGCGGTCGATCCGCCGATGTACGGACGGTCGACGGCGGGCCAGAGCTCGACCAGCGCGATGTACCAGCCCGCGGCGGCGATCATCGCGCCGAGCGCGGCGCCGAGTTGCAGGATCCGGGTGCGCAGCCGCGTCGGCCCGGCCACCAGGTACACCAGCCCGAACGCGGGCACGACGAGCAGCGCCTGCCCCATCTTGGTGAGGAAGCCGAGGCCCACGGCGGCGCCCGCGGCGACCAGCCACCAAGTCGAGGCCCGCACCGAGGCCGCGTCGACCGCCCGCACCAGCGTGTAGCCGCCCGCCACGAGGAGCAGCGTGAGCAGCGCGTCCGGGTTGTCGAACCGGAACATCAGCACGGCTGCGGGCGTCAGCGCCAGCACGGAACCTGCGATCAGCCCCGCGACCGGGCCCGCCCAGCGGCGCACGGCCCCGTACAGCAGGCCGACCGACGCAACGCCCATCAGCGCCTGCGGCACCAGCAGACTCCACGACGAGAACCCGAAGAGCCGCGCCGAGGCCGTCATCACCCACAGAGCGGCGGGCGGCTTGTCGACCGTGATCGCGTTGCCTGCGTCGAGCGAGCCGAAGAACCACGCCTTGAGCGACTGCGTACCCGCCTGCACGGCGGCGGCGTAGTACTCGTTCGCGTAGCCGGAAGCAGAGAGGTTCCAGACGTACAGCACCACCGTGGCAGCCAGCAGCACTACAACCGCGGGCCGGACCCAGGCGGGCTGGTCGGCAGGGCCCCGCACGAGCCGCTGCCATCGGGAGGTCGGCGGCGCACCGTGGCGAGCCGATCTCGGACTGGGCAGCGACAGCGTCGCGGTACTCACAGGGACTCCCTCGGTGTCGGATGACTCGGATGGGCCGTTGGCTTCCAGCGTTGACGTCCGCGCTTTCGCGTCGCTGTGTCCCTCCTGGGCGTCTGCTGTGGCCGGCCCGACCACCCGGTCGTGTGCGCCCGGCCGCCATCGCCCTCTACCGTGGAGCGGTGCAGCAGCACCTGATCGCGATTGGCGTCGCCTTGCTCTCGGCGGTGTGCTACGCCATCGCCGCGGTGCTGCAGCAGCGCGAAGCGGCCCGGCACGACATGCACGGGCTGCAGCTGATCTTCAGCTTGCTACGGCGACCGCGATGGTGGATGGCCGTGACGTCGACGCTCGGGGGTGCGAGCCTGCACGTCGTGGCGCTCCGGTTCGGCCCGCTCACGCTCGTGCAGCCGCTGGGGGTGTCCGCGCTGGTCATGGCCCTGCCGTTGGGCGCGTGGTTCGGCAACCGCAAGGTGCTGCGGGCGGAATGGGCCGCGGCGGCCGCCGTCGTGGCGGGCCTGCTGGCCGTCCTCACGCTCGCGCCCCGGCACGTGCCGCCGCCCGCCGTGCCCCCGATGGAGCTGGCGGTCGCGATCGCCATCTGTCTGGGGGTGCTGCTGCTGTGCGTCGTCGTCAGCAGGTTGTTGCCGCCGAAGGCCGCGCCGGTCGTCCGCGCGGTCGGGTCGGCGGCGTGCTTCGGCTTCGCCTCCGCGATGGCCCGGTTGGTGGTCGCGGGCAGCGGCCCGCTCCTCGTCCCGTTGCTCGCCTGCGCGTTCTTCGCCGTCACCGGCATGCTGATGATCCAGGCGGCCTACCGCGACGGCGGGCTGGGCGCGCCGCTGGCCACGTGCACGATCGTCGACCCGATCTCCGCGTCGTTCGTCGGCATCGTGCTGCTGGACGAGCACCTTCGCCTGGGCTTCGCGGGCGGCGCGGTGGGCTTCGCGGGCCTGCTTCTGACCATCGTCGGGCTCACCGTGCTGGCCCGCCACGCGCACCATCCGCCGAAGACCGCGGTCACGGTCAGCTGACGGCACCCGCGATCACCGGTGGGCGGCGGGTCACCCAGCGCGTCGCGTCCTCGTAGGCGCGCCCGAGGCGGAGCACCGCATGATCCGCGCCCGGCGGGCCGACGAGCTGCACGCCGGTCGGCAAGCCGCGCGCGTCGAACCCGGCGGGCATGCCGAGCACCGGTGTGCCCGCCATCGACCACGGCATCACCGTCTCCATCCACCGGTGGTAGGTGTCCATGCGACGGCCGCCGACGACCTCGGGCCATGGGAGCGTCGCGTCGAACGGGAACACCTGGGTGCTGGGCGCGAGCACCGCGTCGAACCGCCCGAACAGCGCGCCGACGCCGTCGATCCAGCGCCGCCGCACCGCGACCGCCCGGTGGACGTCGAGCGCGGTCAGCCCGAGGCCGTGTTCGATCTCCCAGACGAGCTCGGGCTTCAGCTGCGCGCGCAGCCGCGGGTCGGCGTGCAGCGGGGCGAGCTCCAGCGCGTTCCATCCACGCCAGACGAGGAACGCGTCCCACAGCTCGTCGAAGTCGAACGTGGGCACGTGCTCCTCGACGACGCAGCCCAGCTCGGCGAGGGCGTCGGCGGCCCGGCAGCCCAGCTCCAGCACGCCGGGCTCGGTGGCCAGCCGTCCGCCGAGGTCGCCGACCCACGCGACCCGGGTGCCCGCAACGTCCCCTTCGAGCGCACCGGACGGCCGTCGACCGGGGTCGGCCAGCACACCCAGCAGCAGCGCGATGTCGGCGACCGTCCGGCCCATCGGCCCGAGCTCGCCAAGCTGTACGACCGGGCCGTGCGGCACCACCGTGCCCGCGGTCGGGCGGAAGCCCAGCACGTTGCCGAACGCCGCCGGGTTCCGCAGCGAGCCCATGTAGTCGCTGCCGTCGGCGATCGGCAGCATGCGGGTCGCTAGCGCCGCGGCCGCCCCGCCGCTGCTGCCGCCGATCGTGCGAGTGCGGTCGTAGGGGTTGCGGGTGACGCCGTACACCGGGTTGTAGGTCTGCGAGCCGAAGCCCAGCTCGGGTGTGTTGGTCTTGCCGACGACCACCGCGCCCGCCGCCCGCAGCCGCGCCACGAAGGGCTCGTCGACGGCCCCGAGCCGGTCGCGGAAGATCGCTGACCCGGCCGTCCACGGCAGGCCCGCGACCTCGGAGAGGTCCTTGACCGCGATCGGCAGCCCGTGCAGCGGGCCTCGCTCGACCGCCCGGTCGCGCGCCTCGGCCTCGGCGAGCACCTCGGCCCGGTCGCGCATCCCGACGATCGCGTTGACCCGCGGGTTGAGCGCGTCGATCCGGTCGAGATGCGCGCGCACCACCTCGACGCACGACGCCTCGCCGCGCCCGACCAGCGCGACGAGCTCGCCCGCGGAGAGGTCCGGCAGCTCGGTCACAGCAGCGCGGCGGGGACGTCGACGACGCGGCTGCGCAGGTACTCGCCCAACCCTTTGGCCTGCGGGTCCGGCCGGGTCGACGACGCGACGCCGTCCCCGAGCAGGCCGTGCACGACGACGTTGACCGCACGCAGGTTGGGCAGCGGGTGGATGTCGATCGGCAGCGCGGCCGCCTCGGGTCCGAGCAGCTCCCGGACCCGCTCGACGGTGAGGAAGCCCGCCAGCCAGGCGTAGCCCGCGTCGTCGCGGGCCCAGACACCGATGTTGGCGTCACCGCCCTTGTCCCCCGACCGCGCGCCCACCACCTCGCCAAGCGGGGCGCGCACGGTAGGTCGTGAGTGGAAAGTGCTGCTATGGCCACGTTTTCCGCTCACGACCTCGGGCGCCGCACCGACGGGCGGGTCAGGGATGACGCGGCGCTCGCCGCCCGGCAGCACGACCGTGTGCGTGACGGCCGACCGTGGCACCGCGGCGGGCCGGTACACGCCGAACGCCGACTCGCGCGTCGGCGGCGTGGTCGTGTGGAAGCCCGCGTAGCCACCGAGCGCGAGCTCCATCGTGGCGTCGGAGAACGCCCGGCCGACCTTGCGCGGGTCCGGGTCCTTCACCGTGATCCGCAGGTGCGCGGTGGCCTGCTCGTTGGTGGGGGCGTCGGGCCGGTCGAACCGCAGCAGCCGCACGTCGACGTCGGCGAACCGCTCCTTGCCCCCGAGCGTGGCGAACAGGAGCTCCTCGGCGCAGGCGGCCTTCGCCTCTATGTCCAAGCCGGTGAGCACGAGCGTCATCGTGTTGCGGAAGCCGCCGACGTCGTTCAGCGCCACCTTCAGCGTCTCGGGCGGTGGGCTGCCCCGCACGCCGGTGATCGCGACGCGGTGCTCACCGTCGGGGGCCAGCGCGATGGTGTCGAAATGCGTCGTGACATCGGGGCCCAGGTACGCGGGCCCGGCGATCTCGTAAAGGAGCTGCGCGGTGACCGTGCCCACCGAGACGAGCCCGCCCGTCCCCGGGTGCTTCGTGATCACCGACGTGCCGTCCGCGGCGACCTCGGCGATCGGGAAGCCCGGGTAGCGACGGTCGGTGATCTCGTGCAGGAACGCGTAGTTGCCGCCGGTGGCCTGCGGGCCGCACTCGACCACGTGGCCCGCGACGACCGCGCCCGCGAGCGCGTCCCAGTCGGTCGCGCTCCAGCCGTGCCACCACGCCGCGGGCCCGACGACCAGCGAGGCGTCGGTGACCCGCCCCGTGATGACGACGTCCGCGCCCGCCTCCAGCGCCGTCGCGACGCCCCAGCCGCCGAGATAGGCGTTGGCCGACACCGGCTTGCCCGTGACGGGCGGGGTGATGACGTCGAGCGAGCCGCGCAGGTCGTCGCCCTCGACGTAGGCGACGCGCGCGCCCAGCGCCTCGATCGCCGCCGCAAGCCCGCCCGGGTTGAGCCCACCCGCGTTGGACACGATCTTGATGCCGCGTTCCAGACACGGGCCGAGCACGTCCTCCATCTGCGTGAGGAACGTGCGCGCGTAGCCCACGCCCGGGTCTTTGGCCTGCGCCTTGGCCAGGATGAGCATGGTGAGCTCGGCCAGGTAGTCGCCGGTGAGGACGTCGATCGGGCCGCCGTCGACCATCTCGCGGGCCGCGGCGAGCCGGTCGCCGTAGAACCCGGAGCAGTTGGCGATGCGTACCGGCCTCACGACGCCACCCGCTCCCGGCCCGCGCCCGCCGGTCCCGCGTAGGCCTGGGCGAACCCCATCCACTCCGTCGCGACGGGCCCGCACACCTGCAGCGTGGTGTCGGCGAGGTGGCGGCGTTGTGTGACGGCGAGGCAGAAGTCCAGCGCGGGCCCGACGACCCGGTCCGGTGCGTCGTCCGGGCCCCAGGTCCACGTGCCGCCGTCGGGCGCGGCGAGCTCCACCCGGATCGGCGCCTGCGGCGGCTGCTTGCCATTGACGAGGTAGCTGTACGCCCGCGCGCCGATCCCGATGTGTGCGACGTGCCGGAGCCGCGCCGTCGGCTCCCGCCGCACACCGAGGGCGTCGGCGACGTCCTGGCCGTGCGCCCACGTCTCCATGATCCGCGCGGTGAGCGCCGACGCCGCGCTCATCGGCGGCCCGTACCAGGGCACCCGCACCGACGGATCCAGCCCGCGGAAGGCGGCGAGCAGCCGCGACCGGGCGTCGTCGAACCAGGCGAGCACGTCGGCGCCGGACCGGTCGCGGTGCGCCACCGCCACTCCGTCGGGGTCCGGGTTCGCCTGCTCGTCCGCGAACGCCTCCGGCTGCAGCGCCGAACGCAGCGCGGCCTCGTCGAACCAGGCGAGGTGGGTGACCTGGTCCAGCACCGACCAGCCCGCCGCCGGGGTGGGCTGCCGCCAGCCGTCCTCGTCGAGCGGGACGAGCAGCGCGCGCAGCACGGCGGACTCGGCGGCCAGGTCGTCGGCGAGCGCGGACATCGATACGGGCATCAGATCCTCCCCCGATCAGGTGCCACGCCCCGGCGATGCGGGCGCGACGTCCCGTTGTCTCATCTCAGTGCCCTCGCCACACGGGTGACCGCTTCTCCCGGAACGCGCGCGGCCCCTCCTGCGCGTCGGCCGAGCGGTAGACCGGGGCCCACAGCTCCTCGGCCTGCGCCCACGCACCCGGCGCCGACAGGTACACCGTGCGTTTCGCCGCCGCCACCGACAACGGCGCGTTCGCCGCGATCCGGTCCGCCAGCTCCTGGACGTGCTCGTGCAGCTCCGCGGCCGGGACGACCCGGTTGACCAGCCCGATCTCGTACGCCCGTGCCGCGCTCACCGGGTCGCCGGTGAGCAGGATCTCGGCCGCCGCGCGCGGGCCCACCAGCCACGGCAGCGGCGCGGCCCACGGCGCCCCGCGGCCCACCCGCACCTCGCTCACCGCGAACGTGGCGTGCTCGGCGGCCACCACGAGGTCACACTGCTGCGCCAGCAGAAACCCACCCGCGAACGCCACGCCGTTGACCGCCGCGATCGTCGGCTTCGGCACGTCGATGTTGCGGCCGAACTGGGGCAGGAAGTCCGGCGGCGGCACCTCCAACGCGGTGTCGGCCATCTCCTTGAGGTCGCCGCCCGCGCAGAACGCCCGCTCCCCGGCGCCGGTGAGCACCAGCACGGCGGCGTCGTCGTCGACGAACCGGCGCACCCCGGCCCACAGGCCCTCGCGCACCGCCGACGAGAGCGCGTTGCGGGCCTGGGGCCGGTCGATGGTGAGCCACGCCGCGGGCCCCTCACGGGTGTAACGGACCGTCACGGGAACAGTCTCCGCAGCTCGGGCCGGTTGAGCTTGCCGCTGCCGGTGCGCGGCAGCGCGTCGACGATCTCGATGCGCCGCGGCCGGTACATCCCGCTGAGGTTCGGGTTGCGGGCGCACCAGGCGGCGACATCGTCGACCGTCACGCCGGGGCGACCCGGCACGACCACGGCCGTCACCTGCTGCACCCAGCGCTCGTGCGCGGTGCCGATCACCGCCACCTCGGCCAGGTCGGGGCATCTGGCCAAGTGCTCCTCGACCATCTGCGGGAACACGTTCTCCCCACCCGTGACGATCATGTCGTCGATCCGGTCGACGTAGTAGAGGTAGCCGTCGGCGTCGCGGGAGACGAGGTCGCCGGTGCGGAACCAGCCGTCGGACCACTTCTCCGCGTTCGCGTCCGGCCGGTTCCAGTAGCCGGGCGTGACCGCGTCGCCGCGCACCCACAGCTCGCCGACGCCGTCCTCGCCGGGCCCGATGTCCGGCCCACCCTCCGGCGGCACGAGCCGCGTCTGGACGATCTGCTCCAGCGGCACGCCGGTGGAGCCGGGCCGCCGCGGCGCGCCGAGGGGGTAGGTGACGGCAAGCCCGCTCTGCTCGGTCTGGCCGTAGATCTCGACGGGCGCGACGCCGATGCCGGTCGTCAGCCGCTCGATCGGGGCGCTCGGCGTGCGGGAGCCGCCGAACATGAGCAACCGGAACGAGTCGAGCAGCACCGGAGCCTCGACCGTGCGGTTGCCGACGTCGATGAGCATCGTCGAAATCAACCCGCCGTAAGTGGGCCGCAGCCGCTGCGCGAGCTCGATCCATGCGACCGCGTCCCACCTGGCCATGAACGTCACCTGGCCGCCGCGCATCAGGATCGGGAGCGTGCCCAGCTGCAGTCCGCCGACGTGGAACAGCGGCATCGGCAACAGCGCGTTGTCCTCGGCGGTCAGGTCGTAGACCTCGATGACGGCCTCGACCTGGGCCATCGTGTTGCGGTGGGTCTGCCGGACGCCCTTGGGCACACCGGTCGAACCCGACGTGTACATGAGCAGCGCATCGTCGCCGTCGAGACGCGGCTCCACCCGGGTCGAGGGCTCGTGGCGCTCCAGCGCCCGCGTCCATGAGCCGTCGGGCCCGGTGGTGAGCAGCGTGACCTTCTCCACCGCCACCAGCCGCTCCAGCCGGACGGCGTCGCCGGTCCCCGAGACGACGTGCGTTGCGCCTGAGTCGACGATGGCGTGCCGCAGTGCCCCGTCGGGGAAGAGGTAGTTGAGCGGGACGGCGACTCCGCCCGCCTGCCAGATACCGAGCAGCGCAGGCACGTACTCCAGGGCGTTGGGCAGGAAGATCCCCACCCGGTCGCCCGCCGCGAGGCCCTCGGCGCGCAGGTAGGCGGCGAACCGGGCGGCGGTGTCGGCGAGGTGGGCGTAGCGCAGCTCGTTCTCGTCGAGCCGCAGCGCCACCTGGCCTGCGTGGTCGGCGGCGACGCGCCGCAACAAGGTCGCGATGTTCATTCCGGCTCCTCCACCACCGCGAGCGCCTGACCGCTCTCCACCTGGTCTCCCGGCCGCACGTGCAGCGCGGTGAGCACACCGCCCCGCGGCGCGGCCACCGTGTGCTCCATCTTCATCGCCTCCAGCACCACCAGCGCCTGTCCGGCCGTGACGCGGGCGCCGACGGCGGCCGCCACCCGCACCACCGCGCCCGGCATCGGGGCCAGCAGCGAACCGGCCTGGGCGTGCGCGTCCGGGTCGGGGAAGCGGGGCACGCGGACGAGCGTCGACGACCCCGTCGGGTCGTCGACGTACACGGCGGCGTCGGTCGAATGAATGGCGAAGGCGCGCCGCACCCCGTCGACGTCCAGCACCACCCGCTCCGGTGCGGCCGAGACCAGCGCGATCGGCAGCAGCTCACCGTCGACCGCGATCTCGACGCCGTCGCGCCGGAACCGGTAGGCGACCTCGACCTCCTGCCCGTCCACCGTGTAGCGCACTCGCTGGGGGTGGGCGGGGACGTTGCGCCAGCCGGACGGGAGCGCACCTTTCCGGGCCGCCGCCTCCGCCAGCGCGGCCACGGCCGCCCGTGCGCGGAAACGAGTGCCCTGGCACTCGTTTCCGCGCACGAGGGGGGCCAGGCGCACGTAGCGACCGGCGAGGAAGTCGGGGTCGCCGAGGACCGCGACGAGCAGCTCGCGGTTGGTCACGACGCCGTGGATCTGCGCGCCCCGCAGCGCGCGGCGCAGACGCCGGGCGGCGTCCGCCCGTGTGGCGCCGTGCGCGACGACCTTGGCCAGCATCGGGTCGTAGTGCGGCCCGACCACCGAGCCGTCGGCGACGCCCGCGTCCACCCGCACCCCTGCGGGTACCCGGAAGCGGTGCAGGGTGCCGGTGGCGGGCAGGAAGCCCGCCGGGACGTCCTCGGCGTAGAGCCGCACCTCGATCGCGTGGCCGTCGATCCGCGCATCGGTCACCGCGGCGGGCAGCGGCTCTCCCTCGGCGATGCGCAGCTGCAGCGCGACCAGGTCGAGGCCCGTCACCAGCTCCGTGACCGGGTGCTCGACCTGCAGCCGGGTGTTGACCTCCAGGAACCAGAACGCCCCGGTGTCGTCCATGACGAACTCGACGGTGCCCGCGCCCGTGTAGCCGATGGCCTTGCCCGCGGCGACCGCGGCGGCGGAGAGCTCGCCGCGCAGCGCGTCGTCGACGACCGGGGACGGGCACTCCTCGACGATCTTCTGGTGCCGCCGCTGTATCGAGCAGTCGCGCTCGAACAGGGCGACGACGCTGCCGTGCGCGTCGCCGAGGATCTGCACCTCGACGTGGCGGGGGTCGACGACATAGCGCTCCAGGAACACCGTGTCGTCGCCGAACGCGGACGCCGCTTCCCGACGGGCGCTCGCGACGGCGTCGGCCAACTCGTCGGGCGTCGCGACGATCCGCATGCCCCGTCCGCCGCCGCCGAACGCGGCCTTGACCAGCACCGGGAAGCCGATCCGCGCGGCCTCGGCGGCGAGATCGATGTCCGGCCCGACCGTGCACCCGGGCAGCGTGGGTACCCCGGCCGCCGCCATCAGCGCCTTGGCCTCGGTCTTCGAGCCCATGGCCGCGATCGCCTCCGGCGTCGGCCCGACGAAGGTCAGTCCGGCCGCCGCGCAGTTCCGGGCGAACCCGGCGTTCTCGGAGAGGAACCCGTAGCCGGGGTGGACGGCGTCGGCGCCCGTCGTCTGCGCGGCCGCGATCAGCAGGTTCCCGCGCAGGTAGGTGTCGGCCGGGGCGACGCCGGGCAGCTGGACGGCCTCGTCGGCGAGCGTCAGGTACGGGAGGTCGGCGTCGGCGTCGGAGAACACGGCGACGGTGGCGATGCCCAGCTCGTGGGCGGTGCGGAAGACGCGCGCGGCGATCTCCCCGCGGTTGGCGACCAGCAGCTTGTTGATCATGCCTACATCCGGAAGACGCCGAAGCCGCGACGGCCTGCGACGGTCTGGGAGTGGACGGCCGACAGCGCGATCCCGAGCACGGTACGGGTGTCGCGGGGGTCGACGATGCCGTCGTCGTAGAGCCGCGCGGTGACGGCGAACGCGTCGGACTCGGTCTCGATCTGCGCCTCGATGGCGGCGGTGCGCGCGCGGTCGGCGGCCTCGTCGAACGGTTTGCCCTGCGCCGCGGCCGACGCCCGGCCGACGATCGACAGCACCCCCGCGAGCTGTGCCGCCCCCATGACCGCGAGCTTCGCCCCCGGCCACGCGAACATCAACCGCGGGTCGTAGGCCCGCCCCGACATCCCGTAGTTGCCCGCGCCGAAGGAGCTCGCCATGTTGATCGTCAGGTGCGGCACGGCGCTGTTGGTGACGGCATTGATCATCTTCGCGCCGTCCTTGATGATCCCGCCCTGCTCGTACTCGATGCCGACCATGTAGCCGGTGGTGTTCTGCAGGAAGACCAACGGGGTGTCGGTCTGGTTGGCCAGCAGGATGAACTCGCTGGCCTTTTTGGCCTCCTCGCTGAACAGCACGCCGCGGTGATTGGCGAGCACCCCGATCGGATAGCCGGAAAGCCGGGCCCAGCCGGTGACCAACGAGGTGCCGTAGCGCGGCTTGTACTCGTCGAACTCGGAGCCGTCGACGGTGCGGGCCAGCACCTCACGGGGGTCGAAGGGCACCTTGGCGTCGGGCGGCAGGATGCCGAGGATCTCCTCCGGGTCATAGCGCGGCTCGACCACCTGGCCGGGCGGCGGCCCGAGCTTGCGCCAGTTGAGCCGGGCCATGATCGCGCGGCCGATGCGCAGCGCATCGTGTTCGTCGAGGGCGTAGTGGTCGCCAAGGCCGGACACGCGGGTGTGCATGTCGGCGCCGCCCAGCGCCTCGTCATCGGCCTCCTCACCGGTGGCCATCTTGACCAGCGGCGGGCCGCCGAGGAACACCTTGGCCCGGTCGGCGACGAGCACTGCGTAGTCGCACATGCCCGGCACGTACGCGCCGCCCGCCGTCGAGTTGCCGAACACGAGCGCGACCGTCGGGATGGCCAGCGCCGACAGTTCCGTCAGCTCGTGGAAGATCCGTCCGGCGGGCACGAACAGGTCGAGCTGGGTGGGCAGGTCGGCCCCGCCGGACTCGACGAGGTTGATCACCGGCAGCCGGCTCCGCCGGGCGATCTCCAACGCGCGCAGGGTCTTGCGCAGCGAGTACGGGTTCATCGCGCCGCCGCGCACGGTCGGGTCGTGCCCGATGATCATGGCTTCGACGCCGGACACGACCCCGATCCCGGTGACCACCGTCGCGCCCACCGTGAACTCCGTGCCCCACGCGGCGAGCGTCGAGAGCTCCAGGAAGGGGCTGTCCCGATCCACCAGCAGCTCGATCCGTTCGCGCACCGTGAGCCGCCCCCGCGCGCGGTGGCGGGCCACATACCGCTCGCCGCCGCCCGCGACCGCCAGCCGCAGCTGCTCGTCGAGGCGCTCGACCAGCGCGAGCTGGTGCTTCCGGTTCGCCAGGAACTCCTCGGCGGCGGGGTCGACGTGCGAGGTCAGGACGGGCATCTCACCCCTCGTAGTGGCGGGCGTGCTCCTCGCGGAGCCGGTTCTTCTGGATCTTGCCGGTGGACGTGCGCGGGAGTGCCTCGGCCACGATCACCGCCTTCGGGATCTTGTAGGGGTCGAGGTGGTGGCGCAGCGCCGCCAGCAGGGTGGCCTCCTCAACGGTGGCGCCCGGCTTCGGCACAACGACCGCGGTGATCGCCTCACTCCACCGCTCGTGCGGCAGCCCGATCACGACGACCTCGCCGACCGCCGGATCTGCCGCGTAGACGGCCTTCTCCACCTCGATCGACGCGACGTTCTCGCCGCCGGTCTTGATCACGTCCTTGGAGCGGTCGGCGAACCAGAGCACGCCGTCGTCGCCGAAGTGGCCGACGTCTCCGGAGTGGAACCAGCCGTGCGCGAAGGCCTCGGCCGTGGCTTCGGGGTTGTGCGAGGTACTCGGTCATCGTGGACGGGCCGCGATAGACGATCTCGCCCTGCTCGCCGGGCGGCAGCAGCGCGCCGTCCGGCCCCATGATCGCCACCTGCACGCCGACGAGTGGGGTGCCGACCGCGCCGATGTGGGTGAGCTGGTGCTCCGGCCGGAAGAGCGTGGTGCACGGGCTCATCTCGGTCTGCCCGAAGAGCAGCGCAAAATCGCAGCCGAAACCGTCAAGGCACGCGCGGATCAGGGCGTCGGGCATGGGCGCCATCGCGTAGACGGCGCGGCGCAGCGAGGACAGGTCGCGGCCCGCGAACGACGGGTGCTCCAGCATCGCCCGGTACATCATCGGCAGCCCGAACACCTGGGTGATGCGCTCGCGTTCGACGAGGTCGAGCAGCGCAGCCGGGTCGAAGCCGCGCAGCACGTGGATGGTGGCGCCGACCAGCACGGCGGGCGTGCAGAACGCGTTGAGCTGAGCGGTGTGGAACATCGGCATCATGGCCGCGAAGGAGTCGGCGGCCGACCAGCCGGAGTCGAGCGCGGTGGACATCGACTCCAGGTAGATCGCCAGGTGGCTCGCGACCACGCCCTTCGGGAACGACGTGGTGCCCGAGGTGTACAGGTAGGTGAGCGGGTCGCGGTCGGCGACCTCCGCGGTGGGCGTGTAGGTGTCCTCGGCCTCGCGGTCGGCGAGCGTGACCCACAGCCGATCG
The DNA here is from genome assembly GCA_963739465.1 of uncultured Actinomycetota bacterium. GTDB lineage: Bacteria > Actinomycetota > Actinomycetes > Mycobacteriales > Pseudonocardiaceae > Pseudonocardia. The sequence continues at coordinate 107,964 of CAVUAS010000032.1, read as the reverse complement.
GCGGGCTCGGCGGCGTACTCGGCGTGCAGGCCGGGGAGCACGATCACCTCGTTGACGCCGGTGGCCTTGCGCAGGGCGTCGCCCATCGCGCCGACGAGCTGGGTCTCCACCGCGAGGCCCTTGGCCCGGGAGTGACCGAGCACGTAGGCCACCTCGTCGGCCCGCCAGCCGAGGTTGATCGGCACGCAGACGAGGCCGAGCTTCGCGCACGCGTAGTAGACGGCGAGGAACTCGGCGCTGTTGCCCGAGGCCAGGCCGAGCGCGTCGCCCCGCTGCCAGCCCGCGTGGGCGAGGCCGTGCGCGATGCGGTTGACCCAGAGGTCGAGCTCGGCGTAGGTCAGGCGGCGGCCGCCGTCGACGACCGCCAAGTGGTGTGGCCGGGCCGCGGCGCTGCGGGTGAGCGCGTCGCCGACGTTGACGCGGTGGATGAGGTCCATCAGTAGCTCCGAGGCAAACCGAGTGAATGCTGCGCGACGTAGTTCAGGATCATCTCGCGGTTCACCGGCGCGATGCGGAGCAATCGGGCCAGCCCCCAGTACGGCAGTAGCCCGTACTCACTGGCCATGCCGTTGCCGCCGTGCGCCTGCACGGCGACGTCCAGGGCATGGAGGGCGGCCTCGGCCGCGGCGTACTTCGCCATGTTGGCCGCCTCCCCCGCGGGCAGGCCGTGGTCGTGCAGCCAGGCGGCCTTGTGGGTCATCAGCGCGGCCAGCTCGGTCTCGATCTTCGCCTGGGCGAGCGGGTGGGCCACGCCCTGGTGGGCCCCGATCGGCACGTCCCACACCTGTCGGGTGGAGGCGTACTCGGCGGCGCGCCGCAGCGCGTAGCGGGCGACGCCGACGCCCAGCGCCGCGCCGGTGATCCGCTCGGGGTTGAGGCCGTGGAACACCTGGCGAAAGCCCGCGCCCTCCTCCCCCACAAGGGCCTCGGCGGGTACGCGCACGTCGTCGAAGTGCAGCACGAACTGCTTGTCCGGGAGCAGGATGTCGACGGGCAGCGGGGTGCGGACCAGGCCCGGCGCGTCGGTGGGCACCACGAACAGCGACAGCAGCGGTGCCCCGTCCGGCCCGCGGCCGCTGCGGGCCACCACCATCAGCGCCGCCGCCTCGTCGACGCCGGAGATGTAGTGCTTCGTGCCGCGCAGCACCCAGGCGTCTCCGTCGCGGGTGGCGGTGGTGGCCAGGCGATGGGTGTTCGACCCGGCGTCCGGCTCGGTGATGGCGAAGACCACCTTGGTGCGCCCGTTCGCCAGACCGGGGAGCCACTCCTTGCGTAGCTCCGGCGAGCCGAACTCGCCGATCACCTCGGCCGAGATCGCCGCCGAGACGAGCAGGAGCAGCAGCGGCGCGCCCTGGTTCGCGATCTCCTCGCAGACCATGGCCAGCTCGACGAGCCCACCGCCACCCCCGCCGTACTCCTCGGCGACATTCACGCCGATGAACCCCGCATCGCCCAGCGCGTGCCACAGCTCGTCGCAAGGGGTGCCCGCGCGGGCATGGTCGACGTAGTAGTCGCCGCCGAACCGCGCGGCGATCGCGCCGACGGCCGCACGGAGATCGCGGTGCTCGTCGCTCTCGAGGAAGTCCACGGCGACTCCAGTGATTCCCGGTTCACTTATGGCGACCGTACCGCTCGGCTGCCATGATGACCAGATGGTCGCGCCCGACACCCGTCGCCGCCGCGATCCCGAGCGCCGCGAGCGGATCCTCGCCGCGGCCGCCCGGCTCGCGGCAGGGCGCGGGTTCCACACCGTCGGGCTGGCCGACATCGGCGCGCAGGCGGGCATCGTCGGCTCCGGGATATACCGGCACTTCGCGAGCAAGGACGCCCTCCTGGTCGCCCTGCTCGACCGGGGCATGGACCGGCTGGCCGAGGGCGCGGCCGCCATCCTCGCGACGGTGCCCGATGGCCACGCCGCGCTGTCCGCACTGGTCAGAGACCATATCGCGGTCGCGATCGAGGAGCGCGCCGTGCTCGCCGTCTATCACCGCGAGATCTACACGCTGGCGGAGGAGGACCGCCGTCGTCTGCGGCGGCGGCAGCGGCACTATGTCGAAGACTGGGTGCACCTGCTCGCACCCCTGCGCCGCGACCTGGCCGACGGCGAGCTGCGGCTCACCGTCCACGCGGCCATCGGCGCCGTCCAGTCCACGCTGTTCTTCCGCAGCGGGCTCGCCCCCGATCGACAGGCCGAGCTTCTCGATCAGATCGCCCACGCCTGCCTCGGCATCGCGCCCGCCGAAGTGAACCGGGACTGACATCACCGCCGTAGCTCACGGACGTTCACGGCGAGCAGCAACAGCGCGACGAGCGACAGCAGCACGGCGAGCACGATCCGCCAGTTCTGGACAAGGGCGACGACCACAAGCACACCGACGACCGCCGTGGCCGCCGCCATGCCGAGCCCGACCACGAAGGTCAGGAACTTCCCACGGGCGGCTGCTTCGACCCCGACGAAGATCACGACAGCCAGCGCGAGGCTGGGCAGGAAGGCGAACGGCGGCCCGACCAAGAGCAGAACGATGGTCAGCAGGAGGAGTGGGGTGCTGACCGCCCCCCAGATCCGGAGCAGGCGCGGCCTGCCCGGTGGCCGTGCGGGCTCGATCACCGTCAGGGGGTCGCCGCCGCGGTAGGTCGCGGGGTCCGCGAGGTGCACCCGGTGGATCTCCCGCTCGTCGGCGAGTCGGGCGCGCTCGGTGCAGAGCTCCGCGAGCGCGCGTTCGGACTGCCGGAGCGCGGCGCGCTTCGCCGCCATCGATCTCTGCGTCCCACCGGGCCCGGCCACGAGCGAGCGCAGTTCGACAGACGCGCGCCGCAGCGCGGCATGCTCGGCGGCGACGGCCAGGTCGAGCGCATGGACGCGGGTGTCCAGCGCCCTGATCTGCTCCCGCAGGTCCGCTTCGGCCGCGGCCGCGGTCGGCGGCTCCTTCCGCAAGCCTGCCCAGCCGAGCGGGTCGGCCCACGAAGCTCGCACGATGCCACCGCGGTCGTAGCGCGGACCGGCGGGCGCACGTTCGCCGCCGAGCACGTCGTGCGTGTCCAGGCCCCACAGCCCCCGGTAGTCCCGCACCCATGGCGTCGTATCGGTGATGAGGTGGGCTTCCCACGCGCGATCTCCGCCAGGACCCACCGCCGTGCCGTCCCCCCGCATGTAGTCCAGGAACGGCAGGCCGAACGCCCCCTTCTGGGGCGTCCACCGGGCCAGGGGCACCAGCATGCGCACCAGCCGGGCCGACCCCTCGACGAGGCGACGCAGGAGCGGCAGGTCGACCGAGACGACGACGTCGCCCGGTGCGAAGGCTCCGGCGTGCGACCCGGCCCCGGCGAAGATCACCGGATGGTCGCCCTCGCGGAGCAGACGAGGATCGTCCCAGGCGCGGCGAAGATCGTCTCCCGCGTGGTCGTGGCAGGAAGCCGCCACCCACCGCGGCACGAGCGCCTCGCCGGCGTCGTCCGCGAGGTAGACCGTGACGAGCTCCCAGTCGGCCTCGTGATCGTTGATCCCGGAGAACGTCGAGCGCCAGTCGTTGAACACATAGAAGAACCAGTACTGCAGCACCACGTAGCCGCCGTCGCGCAGCACCCGGCCGTGATAGGTGCAGCGACCGACGTCGAGGTGATCCCGGCAGGCCACGTCGGCGGCCGCGGCCATGCCTCCCGGCGTGCGGCCGCGCAGCAGCAGCGAGAGCCGCAGCAGCGAGTCGACCACGCGCGCGATCACCCCGACGGCGGCCATCCGGGAAGCACCGCGCAGCCGCGGACGGTCCGCGCGCCGCCACGCCCGCATCGCGGCGCCGCGCAACGGCTGCTGGACGAAGCGAAGCTCCAACGAACGGTCGGAGCGCTGCCGCCCGGTGGCCGCCAACCGGTCGAGGGTCAATCCGCCCGGCTCCACGAGCAGTTCGGCCGTCTCGGGCGGCGTGCCGGGCTCGTGGATCCACAAGCTGCACCGCTCGACGTACGGTCCGGCAGCCGTCGGCAGGAACAGCTCACCGTGGGTGTAGCGGATCACCGGTTCGTAGGCCCGCAGCAGGGCGAGATCGACCGCTGGATCAGCCGCATCGGACGTGGGCTCTGGCGGAGCGACGGCGACCACCGCAGCAGGCTACGGCGTGGCGAGCAGCCGGTGGAGCGCTCGGCGGCCACGCGATGCCCGTGATCACCGGCTCGGCGCAATGGCGGCCGGTTCTGGCCGCCCTACAGCCCGAAACGGTGATCTTGGGCGCCGGTTGCTGCCCACCAGTTGCCTGCCAGGAGTGTTGCCCCGGAGGGCGGCGCTCTGATGCGTCGAGATGGCCGCTCTCAGCGGTCCGCGAGCAGCCGGGCCGCACCCTCGAAGAGCGTCCAGGTGATCACGAGATCGCAGGCGGGGTCGCCGACCCCGGAGGTGCCGAAATCGATGACGGCCGAAAGCCTGCCCGCCCCGTCGACCAGCAGGTTGCCCACCGCGACGTCACCGTGGAACCAGACCGGCGCCGTGGTCTCGGCGGCGGCCAGCGCCGCGTTCCACATCCCGGTTGCCGCGGCCCGGTCGACCCGCGGCCCGAGCACGGCGAGGGCGGCGCGGGTCTCGCCGTCGTACACCGCGAGCGCGCCGCCGCGGTGGAACGAGTGTGCGCCCGCGGCGGGCCCGCCCGCGGCGTCGACGCCCCACAGCGCGACCAGGAACCGGGCCAGGTCGTCCGCGAAGGCCACCGGATCGGCGATGCGGTCGTCCGTCGCCGGTCGGCCGTCGATCCACCGCCGCACCGACCACGGCCACGGATACCCGGCGCCCGGCGAGCCCAGCGCCACCGGCTCCGGGATCGGCAGCGGCAGGTGCGGCCCGAGGCGCGGCAGCCAGGTGTGCTCCTTGGCGACGGCCGCCACGTACCACTCGGCGGTGGGCAGCCGGACGGTCAGTTCGTCGCCGAGGCGGAACGTGCGGTTGTCCTAGCCGCTCTCGGCCACCGGGACGACCGGCAGGTCCGCCCAGGCCGGGAACTGCTCCGCGACGAGCCGCGCGGCGACCGCCGCGGTGATCGCGTTTCGGTGCACCAGGCCGCTTCCCGGCCTAGGTGGCGTTCCCGGCGAACTGGGCCTCGTACAGCCGCCAATACGCGCCGCGCGTGGCGAGCAGCTGCTCGTGGGTGCCCTGCTCGACGATCGACCCGGCCTCCATCACCAGGATCAGGTCGGCGTCGCGGATCGTGGACAGCCGGTGTGCGATCACGAAGCTCGTGCGGTCGCTGCGCAGCGCGGCCATGGCCCGCTGCACCAGCACCTCCGTGCGGGTGTCCACCGAACTCGTGGCCTCGTCGAGGATCAGCAGCGACGGGTCGGCGAGGAACGCCCGCGCGATGGTGATCAGCTGCTTCTCACCCGCCGAGACGTTCGAGCCCTCCTCGTCGATGACCGTGTCGTAGCCGTCGGGAAGGCTGCGCACGAACCGATCGACGTAGGTGGCGGTGGCCGCGGCCCGGATCTGCTCCTCGCTCGCCGCCGGGTTGCCGTAGGCGATGTTGTCGCGGATCGTGCCGCCGAAGAGCCACGTGTCCTGCAGCACCATTCCGACGCCCGAGCGCAGCTCGGCGCGGGTCATCGTGGCCGTGTCGACGCCGTCGAGGGTGATCCGGCCGCCATCCAGCTCGTAGAACCGCATGATCAGGTTGACCAGCGTGGTCTTGCCCGCGCCGGTCGGTCCGACGATCGCAACGGTCTGGCCCGGCTCCGCGACCAGCGAGAGGTCCTCGATCAGCGGCTGGTCGGGGCGGTAGGAGAACCGGACGTGCTCGAACGCCACCCGACCCCGACGCTCCGCGCGCACCGCGGGCACGGCCGGGTCCGGCGCCTCCTCGGGCGCGTCGAGCAGCTCGAACACCCGCTCGGCCGACGCGACGCCGGACTGCAGCAGGTTGGCCATCGACGCCGCCTGCGTGAGCGGCTGGGTGAACTGCCGCGAGTACTGCACGAACGCCTGCACGTCGCCGAGGCTCATGGCCCCCGACGCGACGCGCAGCCCCCCGACCACGGCCACGGCGACGTAGTTGAGGTTCCCGATGAACATCATCGACGGCATGATGATCCCGGAGACGAACTGCGCGCCGAAGCTCGCGCCGAAGAGGTCCTCGTTCTTCTCCCGGAACTCCTCCTCCACCTCGCGGCGCCGCCCGAACACCCGCACCAGCTCGTGCCCGGTGAAGGCCTCCTCGATCTGGCCGTTCAGCGCGCCGGTGTGCCGCCACTGGGCCACGAAGTGCTTCTGGCTGCGCTTGCCGATGGCCCGGGTGAGCCACAGCGACACCGGGATCGTCACCAGCGCGATCACCGCGAGCAGCGGCGACACGACGATCATCATGGTCACGACGCCGATCACCGTGAGGATCGATGTGATGAGCTGGCTCATCGTCTGCTGCAGGCTGGTGGAGACGTTGTCGATGTCGTTCGTGACCCGCGAGAGCACCTCGCCGCGCTGCCTGCCGTCGAAGTAGGAGAGCGGCAGCCGGTTGAGCTTGGCCTCGACGTCGCGGCGCAGGTCGAAGATCGTGCGTTGGACGATGCCGTTGAGCAGGTAGCCCTGCAGGTAGCCGAACACCGCGGCGCCGACGTAGATGCCGATGACGGTGAGCAGCACGAGGCCCAACGCCCCGAAGTCGATGCCGACGCCCGGGATGACGTGCTGGCTCTCGATCACGCCCGCGACCGTCGCGTTGCCCGCCGCCCGCGCCGCGGCCGCGGCCTGCTCCGCGGTCATCCCCGCGGGCAGCTGCTTGCCGATGACCCCCGCGAAGATCACGTCGGTGGCCCGGCCGAGGATGATCGGCCCGGTCACGTTCAGCGCCACCGAGATCACGCCGAGCACGAGCACGGCCGCCACGCCCCAGCGCTCGGGCCGCAGCAGGCCCACCAGCCGTCGCGCGGACGGGCCGAAGTCCACGGCCTTCTCCACCGGCTGCCCCGCCCCGGCCCACGGCGGGCCCCCGCCACGGCGCTGGGCGGCCATGCCGCGGGCGGCCGACACGGTGTCCGCGTCCTGCCCCCCGGATTGACGAGGTCGGGTCGGTGCGCTCATGCGACCGCCTCCTGCGCGGCGTGCTGGGACTCGACGATCTCGACGTAGGTCGGGCAGGTCGACAGCAGCTGCGCGTGCGTGCCCTTCCCGACGATCACGCCGTCGTCCAGGACGATGATCTGGTCGGCGTCGGCGATCGTCGACACGCGCTGGGCGACGATCACCACGGTGGCGTCGGCGGTGACCGGCTTGAGCGCGGCCCGCAGGCGGGCATCGGTGGCGAGGTCGAGCGCGGAGAAGGAGTCGTCGAAGAGGTAGATCTCGGGCCCGCGCACCAAGGCGCGGGCGATCGCGAGCCGCTGCCGCTGGCCGCCGGAGACGTTCGTACCGCCCTGGGTGATCGGCGACCCGAGGCCCTCGGGCATCGCCCGCACGAACTCGGCCCCCTGCGCCACCTCCAGCGCCGTCCACAGCTCGTCGTCGGTGGCGTCCGGGTTGCCGTAGCGAAGGTTGCTCGCCACCGTGCCGGAGAACAGGTACGGGCGCTGCGGCACGAGGCCGATGCGGGCCCAGAGGTCGTCGGGCTCGATGTCGCGCACGTCCACGCCGTCCACGCGCACGGCGCCCGCGGTGGCGTCGTAGAGCCGCGGCACCATCGACAGCAGCGTGGTCTTGCCCGCGCCCGTGCTGCCGATGATCGCCGTCGTCTGCCCGGGGAGCGCGGTGAAGGACACGTCGCGCAACACCGGCGCGGCCGCGCCCGGGTAGCAGAACGTGAGGTCGTCGACCTCCAGCCACCCGTCCGCGCGCGGCGCCATGATCGGCGCGAACGGCGGCTCGACCGAGCCCCGCGTCTGGAGCACTTCCATGATCCGGTCGGCGCAGACGGCGGCGCGCGGAACCATGATCGCCATGAACGTGGCCATCATGACCGCCATGAGGATCTGCAGCAGGTAGGCGAGGAACGCGGTGAGCGCACCGATCTGCATCTGGCCTGCGTCGATGCGGGCGGCGCCGAACCACAGCACCGCGACGCTGGAGACGTTGAGCACCAGCATGACGATCGGGAAGATCAGCGCCTGCAGCCGCCCCGCCGCCAGCGCGACCGCCGTGACGTCGGTGTTGGCCACGCGGAACCGCTCGGTCTCCACGGGCTCGCGCACGAACGCGCGGACCACCCGGATGCCGGTGATCTGCTCGCGCAGCACGCGGTTGATGCCGTCGATACGCGTCTGCATGAGCCGGAACCGGGGCACCATCCGCACGATGACCAGCCCGATCGCGACGATCAGCACCGGCACGCTGACCGCCATGAGCCAGGACAGGCCGACGTCCTCCTGCAGCGCCATGACCACGCCGCCCACGCACATGATCGGCGCGGCGACCAGCATCGTGCACGACACCAGCACGAGCATCTGGACCTGCTGAACGTCGTTGGTGTTGCGGGTGATCAGCGACGGCGCGCCGAACCGGTTGAGCTCGTGCGCGGAGAACTCGCCGACGCGGTGGAAGACCGCCGAGCGGATGTCGCGGCCGAAGCCCATCGCCGTGCGCGCCCCCCAATAGACTGCGGCGATCGAGCAGGTGACCTGCAGCAGCGTGACGGCGAGCATCCAGCCGCCGGTGGTCATGATGTAGCCGGTGTCGCCGCGCGCGATGCCGTTGTCGATGATGTCGGCGTTGAGGCTCGGCAGGTACAACGAGGCCATGGTGCCCACGAGCTGCAGTGCCACCACGGCCAGCAGCGCTCTGCCGTAGGGCCCCAGATGCTGCCGTAGCAGGCGAACTAGCACGGTCGATCCCCCCTGATCGCAACCCCGTCCAGCAGGATGCCGACGATCTGGTCGGCCGTCAGCGGATTTCCATCGTTGATCATCGGATGGGTCGAGGCGAACACGAGCATCCGCAGCGCCGTGGCCAGCTCGATCGGCGGCACCCGGAGGTGGGTCCGTTCGTCGCCAACCAGCTCGACGATCGCGTCCCGGAACTGGTCGTTGACCAGGCGGGGCCGCTGGCCGTCCGGCGGCGGACCCTTCATCCCGAGCGCGTTGATCAGCGTGAACACGGTGTCCAGGCGGCTCTGCAGGATCTCGACAAGGCGGACGAGCCGGGCGCGCAGCGGCAGCGCCCGGTCGATCGCGGCGATCTCGGCGAGTGCGGGCGCGGGGTCGAAGGCCCGCTCGGTGACCGCCCGGATGAGCGCCTCCTTGCCCTCGAAGACCCGGAAGATCGTGCCCTCGGCGACCCCCGCGGCCTCGGCGATCTGCCGGGTGGTGACGCCGGGTCCGTGCCAGAGCACCAGCGGCAGCGTCGCGTTGATCAACGCTTCACGCCGCTCAGCGGGCGCCATGCGGCGGGCGCGTTCGCTGCGGACCGACATGGTTACCACTGTAGATGAGCGCGCACTCATTAGCCGAAGCGGGGCCCCACGCAAGCTACCGGCGAGTAGCAGGTCGGCTCGGCGTACCGATCACGGGGGCCTTCTGACTAGTGTGAAACGGCCGCATGATCGCCACTCCGACGGAGGACGCGTGTGAAACCGTTCGTGATCAACAAGCACGGGAGGCTCGTCTTCCCGGCTACGGTCCTCGGCGAGCTGGATTTCTCCGTGATGCATTCGCTCGATCAGTTCACGGCCGTGATCGGACGGGACTTCGAGTCGAAGGCACCCACGGGCAGCGACATCCGCAAACGCGTGGAGACCGGGGCGTACACCGATCGATTCAGCCTGCTGCGCGATCTCGGACAGAACCTCTTCTGGGTCAACCGCTACTCGATGACGATGTTCGACAAGCGCCCCACCCGGTGGCGGGACCTGCCCAAACGCCGCTCCGACGTCTTCCTTCCGGTGCTCACCCCGTGGGAGGACGGCGAGGCGAAGGTGGCCGCCGTCGAGCGCGCGTGGGACGCGCTCCCGCCCACCTGGGACTCGACCGCCGAGCAGGAGATCTTCGACCTGCTCTTCGACCTCTACCGGCACAAGCGCCACCACGCCACCGAGCTGCCCGCCGTGAAGCCGACGGTCGCCGAGTTCCTGGAGCGGCCGGGCGCGCTCACCTGGGTGGTGCCCGAGCACGACCCGGACTACCCGGTCTTCGGCCTCAGCGACATCCTCGACGCCGACGGGCCCGTGCCCGAGCTCGAGGCGCTGCGCCGGTGGGCGATGGTGCTGCACAACCAGTACCCGTGGGACCGCTCCCGCACCCAACTGCGCCCCGTCGCCGAGATCGGCGACGACGACTGGGTGATCGCCTTCCACCCGCACAACCGGGACGTCGTGGCGTTCCTCGACCGCGTCCGCGCCGGCGCGGAGCCCGTGTCCACGGCCGCCGAGCCGGCCACCGCCGTGCCTCCGGTGCGGCCCTACCCGGCGGTCCGCGTGCACGAGGCCTTCCGGGTGCAGGCGCACATCGAGTCGCTCGCGGTGGTCCGGGGCGAGATCATCTGCGACAACGCCGACGTCGTGCGCAACGCGAGCTTCTCGTGGTCCCCGATGAGCGCCGACGAGATCCGCACGAAGACCGGGATCGCGCAGCGGCGCTACACCGCCCACGACATCGACCATCTTGCGCTGGCGGCCGCCAAGGGCGCGCTCGCGCACGCCAAGCGGACCCCGGAGGAGATCGGCGCCGTTCTGGTGGCCACCTGCACCAGCGACCGGCTGATCCCGTCGATGTCCACCTGGCTCTCCGGTGAGCTCGGGATCCTCCAGACCCACTGCTCGGCCGACATCGTCGCGGCCTGCGCGGGCTTCCCGTACGGCCTGTCCGAGGCGCTGCGCCTGCTGCAGGAGATCGAGCGGCCCGTGCTGCTGGTCTGCGTCGAGAAGTTCTCCGACAAGATCGGCGCCGTCCGCACGTCCAGGATGATCTTCGGAGACGGTGCGGCGGCGGTCGTCGTCGGCCCCGCGACCGAGGGCCAATCGAGCGATGTCCACGTCTTGAACACCTACGCCAGCGGTCCGTGGTCGCAGGTGAACTCGATCATCTGGCCGAACCCGGAGTTCGACAACGACATCACCGTCTACGGGCCCGAGGTGAAGGCGCTCGCGGGCCGCTACCTGATCCAGATGATCGACGAGCTGGGCAAGGAGCCCGGCCTGAACGGGGGCACGCTGCTCGACGACGTCGAGCTGATCGTGCCCCACCAGGCCAACAAGACGATGATCCTGCAGCTCGCGGCGAAGGCGGGGGTCAGCGCGGAACAGCTGTACTTCAACATCGAGACGATGGGCAACGTCTCCTCGGCGTCCATCCCGGTGGCGATCGCCGACGCCGTGCGCGACAAGGTGATCACCGGTCCGACGCGGGTCTTCGCGCCGGGCTTCGGCGCGGGCTCGGTCGGCGGGTACGCGGTGCTGACCGTCGACCCGACGATCGTCGCACCCGAGGTGGTCCTCGCGGGCCCCGCCCCCGACGGCTCGTCCACCGCGCCCACCACCAGCGACGACATCGCCACGGCGTTCGGCGACTAGCCCGTCTTCCCGCCCAAACCACCCCCTTCCAGGAGAGGACACACCATGACCGAACCCACCGACACACACCCCGAGCAGCGCGTCGCGATCGTCACCGGCGGGGCCCGCGGCATCGGCGCCGCGATCACCACCGCGCTCGCGCGGTCCGGCGTGCACGTGGCGGCGGGATACAGCGCCAACTCGAAGGCCGCCGACGAGCTCGCGGGCAAGCTCGGCGCCGAGGGCGCGTCCATCTCGGTCCACCAGGGCAACGTCGGGCACCCCGAAGACTGTGAACGCGTCGTCAACGAGGTGCTCGAGCAGAAGGGCCGGATCGACTACCTCGTCAACAACGCGGGCATCACGGTGGACAAGACCGTCCGCCGGATGTCCGTCGACGACTGGCAGGCCGTGCTGCGGATCAACCTCTCCGGCGCGTTCTACATGACCAAGGCCGTGCTGGAGCACATGCTCGGCAACGGCTTCGGGCGCATCGTCAACATCTCGTCGGTGGTCGGGAAGACGGGCGCGATCGGGCAGGCCAACTACTCGGCGTCGAAGGCGGGGCTGATCGGGTTCAGCCACAGCCTCGCGCAGGAGGTGGCCCGCAAGGGCATCACGGTCAACTGCGTGGCGCCGGGCTACATCGAGACCGAGATGGTGGCCGCCATCCCGGAGGAGGTCCTCAAGAAGCTGCTGACGGGCGTGCCGGTCGGGCGGCTGGGCCAGGCCCGCGAGATCGCGCGCGCGGTGCAGTTCCTCGTCGACGACGACGCGGGCTACATCACGGGCTCGGTCCTGTCCGTCAACGGCGGGCTCGACATGTAGTCGTGAGTGGAAAACGTCGCTATAGCGACGTTTTCCACTCACGACCCACCAATGCGGGCGGTGATCGCGCGGGCGGTGCGTGCCACCTCCGCGACCAGCGACGGAGCGACCACCGGCGCGGCCTGGCCCGCCGCGCACGGGAGTGTCACGGCCACGCCCGCCAGCGGATGGCGGGCGTGGTCGAGCACGGCCACCGCGACCGAGGCGAAGCCCGGCGTCACCTCGCCGTCCTCGATCGCGTGCCCGGTGCGCCGCACCTCGGCGAGCAGCCGCCGCAGGGCCGAGATCGACTGCGGCCCGGCCTCATGCCGGGTGACGAACGCATCCGGGCCCGGGAACAGCGCCCTGACCTGCGCCGCGGGGAGCGCCGCGAGTATCGCCCGCCCACTGGCGGTGAGCTGCGCGGGCAGCCGCACACCCACGTCGGTGACCAGCGACGGACGGCCCGGGGCGCGTTCCTCGATCACGTAGATGACCTCGCGGCCGTGCAGCACCACGAGATGCGCGCTCTGCCCGACCCGGTCGACGAGCCGGGCCAGCGGCACCCGCGCCACCCGGGCCAGCGGGGCCTGCCGCACGTAGCCCGTGCCGAGCTCGTAGGCCGCCACGCCCAGGCACCACCGCCGCTCGTCGACCAGATGCACGACGAAGCCGCCGACCGCCAACGTGGCGAGGAGCTGGTAGGTCGTGGAGCGGGGCAGGCCGAGATCGCGGGCCACCGCGGCCGCGGGCACCGGCCCCGCCTGCCTGCCCAGATGGGCCAGGACCATGAGCGCCTGGTGGGCGGCCGGTACCTTGACCGGTCTCGTTATCGGTTCCGCCATCTGGCCCAGGCTAGCCCACTGTCCGGGATCCCGGACACCTTCGCGCCCGGCGCCATGGTGCGCGGACGGCCGCGGGTGTCCTATGGAGCGCGTGCCAGAGACCGTGAGCATCCACCCCGCCCCCCTGTCCCCCGCCGAGGTCGTCGCCGTCGCCCGGGACGGCGCTGCCGTTGCGCTGTCCGCAGAGGCCGAGCACGAGCTGGAGGTCGGCCGGAAGGTGGTCGAGGCGCTCGCCCACGACACGGCGCCGCACTACGGCGTCTCCACCGGGTTCGGCGCGTTGGCCACCCGGCACATCCCGCCCTCGCAGCGCGCCCAGCTCCAGCGTTCGCTGGTGCGCTCGCACGCCGCGGGCACCGGGCCCGAGGTGGAGCGCGAAGTCGTGCGGGCGTTGCAGCTGCTGCGGCTGTCGACGCTGGCCACCGGACGGACCGGCGTGCGCCCGGAGACGGCGCGGGTCTACGCGGCCATGCTCTCGGCGGGCATCACGCCGGTGGTGCCGGAGTTCGGCTCGCTCGGCTGCTCCGGCGACCTCGCCCCGCTCGCCGCGTGCGCGCTCGCCGCGACCGGCGAGGGCGCAGTCCGCGACGCCGATGGTGTCCTGCGCCCCGCCGCCGACGCGCTCGCCGCGGCCGGGATCACCCCCGTCACCCTCGCCGAGAAGGAGGGCCTCGCGCTGATCAACGGCACCGACGGCATGCTCGGCATGCTGGTGCTGGCCGCGCACGACCTGGAGCGGCTCGTACGGGCGGCCGACATCGCGGCCGCGATGAGCGTCGAGGCGCTGCTGGGCACCGACGCCGTGTTCGCCGCCGAACTGCAGGCCCTGCGCCCGCACCCCGGCCAGGAGCGCAGCGCGGCCAACCTGCGTGCCCTCCTCCATGGCTCCGCGATCATGGAAAGCCACCGCAACCCGGAGTGCACCCGGGTGCAGGACGCCTACTCGTTGCGCTGTTCGCCGCAGGTGCACGGCGCGGTACGGGACACGTTGGCGCACGCCGAGGCCGTGGCCGCCCGCGAGCTGGCCGCGGCCATCGACAACCCGGTCGTGCTGCCCGACGGCCGCGTCGAGAGCAACGGCAACTTCCATGGCGCCCCGCTCGGGTACGTGCTGGACTTCCTCGCGATCGCGGTCGCGGACCTGGCGTCGATCTCCGAGCGGCGCACCGACCGGTTCCTCGACGTGGCGCGCTCGGCCGGGCTGCCGCCGTTCCTCGCCGACGACCCGGGCGTCGACTCCGGGCACATGATCGCCCAATACACCGCGGCCGGGATCGTGGCCGAGCTCAAACGGCTCGCCGTGCCCGCGTCGGTCGACTCGATCCCGTCCTCCGCGATGCAGGAGGACCACGTGTCGATGGGGTGGGCGGCGGCGCGCAAGCTGCGCCGGGCGATCGACGGGCTGGGCCGCGTGCTCGCGGTCGAGCTGCTCACCGCGGCGCGGGCGCTGGACCTGCGGGCCCCGCTGACGCCTGCCCCCGCGACCGCGGCCGTCGTCGCCGGGCTGCGCGCCCACGTCACGGGCCCCGGCCCGGACCGCCATCTCGGGCCGGAGATCGACGCGGCCCACACGTTCGTCACCACCGGCGCGGCACTGGCCGCCGCCGAGACCATCACCGGAACCCTTCGCTAATCATCACAGCTAGGAGAGCACCCATGGAGGGCGCACGCCCCGTCCGCGCACCGCGCGGCACCACCCTCACCGCCCGGTCCTGGCAGACCGAGGCCCCGCTGCGCATGCTGCAGAACAACCTCGACCCCGAGGTCGCCGAGCGGCCCGACGACCTCGTCGTCTACGGCGGCACCGGCCGCGCCGCCCGGGACTGGCGCTCGTTCGACGCCATGGTGCGCACCCTCACGACCCTCGCGGACGACGAGACGATGCTCGTGCAGTCCGGCAAGCCGGTCGGGGTACTGCGCACGCACGAGTGGGCGCCGCGGGTGCTCATCGCCAACTCCAACCTGGTCGGCGACTGGGCCACCTGGCCCGAGTTTCGCCGCCTCGAACAGCTCGGCCTGACCATGTACGGCCAGATGACCGCGGGCTCGTGGATCTACATCGGCACCCAGGGCATCCTGCAGGGCACGTACGAGACGTTCGCCGCGGTCGCCGCCAAGCGGTTCGGGGGCTCGCTCGCGGGCACCCTCACGGTCACCGGCGGCTGCGGGGGCATGGGCGGGGCCCAGCCCCTCGCGGTCACGCTGAACGGCGGCGTGTGCCTCGTCGTCGACGTCGACCCGAACCGGCTGCGCCGCCGCGTCGAGCACCGCTACCTCGACGAGCTGGCCGCCGACCTCGACTCCGCGATCGCCACCTGTGCCACGGCCGTCCGGGAGCGACGCGCCTGGTCGGTCGGGGTGGTCGGCAACTGCGCCGAGGTGCTGCCCGAGCTGCTGCGCCGGGGCGTCGCCGTCGACGTCGTCACCGACCAGACCTCGGCCCACGACCCGCTGTCCTACCTGCCCCTCGGCGTCGCGCTCGAGGACTGGGCGGATTACGCGGCGGCCAAGCCGGAGGAGTTCACCGACCGGGCGCGGGCGTCGATGGCCAAGCACGTCGAGGCGATGGTCGGGTTCCTCGACGCGGGCGCCGAGGTGTTCGACTACGGCAACTCGATCCGCGACGAGGCCCGCCAGGGCGGCTTCGAGCGGGCGTTCGCGTTCCCCGGCTTCGTGCCCGCCTACATCCGGCCGCTGTTCTGCCAGGGCAAGGGCCCGTTCCGGTGGGCCGCACTGTCCGGCGACCCGGCCGACATCGCCGCCACCGACCGGGCCGTGCTCGACCTCTTCCCCGACGACGACCACCTGCACCGCTGGATCCGCGCCGCTCAAGAGCGCGTCGCGTTCCAGGGGCTGCCCGCGCGCATCTGCTGGCTCGGCCAGGGCGAGCGGGACAAGGCGGGCCTCGCGTTCAACGAGCTGGTCGCCGACGGGCGGGTGTCAGCGCCGATCGTGATCGGCCGCGACCACCTCGACACCGGCTCCGTCGCCTCCCCCTACCGGGAGACCGAGGCCATGGCCGACGGCTCCGACGCCATCGCGGACTGGCCGCTGCTCAACGCGCTCACCGCGGCGTCGTCCGGGGCGACCTGGGTGTCGATCCATCACGGCGGCGGCGTCGGCATCGGCCGCTCGATCCACGCCGGGCAGGTCAGCGTGGCCGACGGCACCCCGCTCGCGGCGGCCAAGCTCGCGCGGGTGTTGACGAACGACCCGGCGACGGGCGTGCTGCGGCACGTCGACGCGGGCTACGACGAGGCCCGCGCCACCGCGGAGGCCCAGGGCATCCGGCTGCCGATGGCGGAGGCGTGAGCGGGATGGCAGCAGGGTGGCAGCAGGGTGACACTGCAGCCGCTCAACGTCAGGAGGGTGACATTCCTGCCACGGGGGGGACGGGGCCTGCCGACCTCGACGACCTCGCCGGCCTCGGGCGCGCCCGCAGCGGGGGCTACCGGCGGTTCGCCTGGAGCCGGGAGGACGCCGAACTGCGGGAGTGGTTCACGGGGGCGGCCGAGGCCCGCGGGCTCGACGTGGCCGCCGACCGGGCGGGCAACCTCGTCGCCTGGTGGGGTGCTCCGGACGCGGACGGCCCCGGCGTCGTCACCGGCTCCCACCTGGACTCGGTGCCCGACGGCGGCGCCTTCGATGGGCCGCTGGGCGTGGTCAGCGCGTTCGCCGCGGTCGACGCCCTGCGCGCGGACGGGTTCGCGCCGGTGCGGCCGCTGGGCGTCGCCCTCTTCGGCGACGAGGAGGGTGCCCGGTTCGGCATCGCCTGCGCGGGCTCGCGGATCCTCACCGGCGCGCTCGCCGCCGACCGGGCGGCCGGGCTCATCGACGCCGACGGCGTCTCCATGGCCGATGCCGTCGCCTGCGCAGGCCAGGCGCCGCTGGGCCCCGACCCGGAGGCGCTGCGCCGGATCGGCACGTTCGTCGAGCTGCACGTCGAGCAGGGACGGGCGTTGGCCGACCTGGGCCGGGCCGTCGCCGTCGGCACCGCGATCCACCCGCACGGCCGCTGGCGCATCGAGCTGGCCGGGCGGGCCGACCACGCGGGCACCACCCGCCTCATCGACCGCGACGACCCGATGCTCGCCTTCGCCCGCGTCGTGCTAGCCGCCCGCGGCGCCGCCGAGCGTCACGGCGCCGTCGCCACCTGTGGCAAGGTCAGGGTCGCCCCGAACGGCGTCAACGCGATCCCGTCGCAGGTCACGGCGTGGCTGGACGCGCGGGGCGACGACGCCGAGCGGGTGCGCGCAGTGGTGGCCGAAGTAGCTGCTGTCGGCGGCGCCCTCACCGAGGAGTCGTGGACCGACCGCACCCCGTTCGATCCCGAGCTGGCGAAGCGGCTGGCCGTCCTGCTGGACGACGCGCCGCTGCTGGCGACCGGGGCCGGGCACGACGCCGGGATCCTCGCTACGGCCGGTATCCCGACCGCCATGCTGTACGTGCGCAACCCCACCGGGGTCTCGCACAGCCCCGAGGAGCACGCTGAGGACGCCGACTGCGCCGCGGGGGTCACCGCGCTCACGGCCGTGCTGCGGGAGCTGACCACATGAGCGCCCCGCACGACATCTACTGGGCCGCCGCCGCGCACCTCCCCGAGGGCCTCGCGACCGACGTGACGTTCGAGATCGCCGACGGCCGGTTCACCGCCATACGCCCGGGCACCGCGCCCGGCGACGCGCGGCGGCTGCCCGGTGTGGTGCTGCCCGGCTTCGCCAACGCCCACAGCCACGCGTTCCACCGGGCGCTGCGCGGGCGCACGCACGACGGCGGCGGCACGTTCTGGACCTGGCGCGAGGCGATGTACGCCGTCGCCGCCCGCCTCGACCCCGACTCCTACCACGCCCTGGCCACCGCGGTGTACGCCGAGATGGCGCTCGCCGGGGTGACGGCGGTGGCCGAGTTCCACTACCTGCACCACGGCCCGGGCGGGGTCCCCTACGCCGACCCGCACGCCATGCGCGCCGCGCTGCGCGCCGCCGCGGCCGAGGCGGGCATCCGCCTGACGGTGCTGGACACCTGCTACCTGGCGGGCGGCTTCGACACCCCGCTCCAGGGTCCCCAGCTGCGCTTCGGTGATCGCGACGTGCACGCCTGGGCCGAACGCGCCGCGGGTGCCGACGGGGTGGCCGTGCACTCGGTGCGGGCCGTGCCCCGCGAGGCGCTCGCCGTCGTGGCCAAGGCCGCCGAGGGGCGCCCACTGCACGCGCACCTCTCCGAACAGCCCGCCGAGAACGCGGCGTGCCTGCGGCGCCACGGCCTCAGCCCGACCGGCCTGCTGGCCGCCGAAGGAGTGCTCGGACCGGCCACGACCGCTGTGCACGCCACCCACCTGACCGGCGCCGACATCGCTCTGCTCGGGGCGTCCGGCACCGGGGTGTGCCTCTGCCCGACCACCGAGCGCGACCTCGCCGACGGCATCGGCCCCGCCCGGTCGCTGCACGACGCCGGGGTGGCGCTGTCGCTGGGCAGCGACCAGCACGCCGCCGTCGACCCGATCGAGGAGGCCCGGGCGCTGGAGATGCACGAGCGGCTCGCGACCGGCGAGCGCGGCCGGTTCCGCCCGGCCGAGCTCCTGGCCGCGCTCACCAACCACGCCCCGCTCGACCGCTCCGACGCCGGGAGGCTCGCCGTCGGCGCGCCCGCCGACCTGGTGGCGGTGCGGCTCGACACCGTGCGGACCGCGGGCGCCGACCCCGCCCAGGTGCTGTTCGCGGCGACCGCCGCCGACGTCGACACCGTACTGGTCGACGGCGTGCCGGTGGTCGCAGGCGGGGCGCATCGCCTCGGCGACGTCGGCGCGCGGTTGGCCTCGGCGATTGCGCAGGTCACGCCGGGCGGGCCTGCGGATGACGGGAGGCCCACATGAGCACCGTGATCACCGGGATCGGGGAGCTCACCACGCAGGACGCCGAGCTCGGAACCCGCGCGGACGCAGCCGTCGTCGTCGACTCCGGGCTCGTGGCGTGGGTGGGGGTCGCCCGGGACGCACCCGCGGCCGACCGGCGCATCGATCTCGGCGGGCGGGCCGTCGTGCCGGGCTTCGTCGACACCCACTCCCACCTCGTGTTCGCGGGCGACCGCTCGGCCGAGTTCGCCGCGCGCATGGCGGGCGAGCGCTACGACGGCGGCGGGATCGCGGCCACCGTGGCCGCCACCCGGGCCGCGACCGACGACGCCCTGCGCGCCGCCCTGGCCGCCCGGGTCGCGGAGATGCGCGCGCAGGGCACCACGACCGTCGAGATCAAGAGTGGCTACGGGCTCACGGTCACCGACGAGGAGCGGGCGCTGCGCCTCGCGGCCGAGGTCACGCCGGAGACGACGTTCCTCGGCGCGCACGTCGTGCCCGCGGGCGTGGACCGGCGCGCGTACGTCGACCTCGTCGTCGGTCCCATGCTCGCGGCCTGCGCGCCGCAGGCGCGCTGGATCGACGTGTTCTGCGAGCCGCACAGCCCGCACGCCTTCGACGGCGACGAGGCCGCGACGGTGTTGAAGGCGGGTCGCGCCGCCGGGCTCGGGCTGCGGGTGCACGGCAACCAGCTCGGCCCCGGACCGGGCGTGGCGCTCGCCGTCGAGCTCGGCGCGGCCAGCGTCGACCACTGCACCCACCTCCGCTGTGCCGACGTCGACGCGCTGGCGGGCGGCGACACCGTCGCGACGCTGCTGCCGGGCGTCGAGTTCTCCACCCGCTCCCCGTACCCGGACGCGCGGCGGCTGCTCGACGCGGGCGTCACCGTCGCGCTCGCCACCGACTGCAACCCGGGCACGTGCTACTCGTCGTCGATCCCGCTGATGATCGCGTTGGCGGTGCGGGAGATGGGCATGACGCCCGACGAGGCGCTGTGGGCGGCGACCGCGGGGGCCGCGCGGGCGCTGCGCCGGACCGACATCGGCGTGGTCACGCCCGGCGCGCGCGCCGACCTCACGGTGCTGGACGCTCCGAGCCACCGCCATCTGGCGTACCGGCCGGGGGTGCCGATCGCGCGGGCGTTGGAGCTGGGGCCGCACCACATGTCAGCGGGGTGACATTCCGGACGCTGAACGTCCGCGGTGTCACCCTGCTGACGGGTCCCGCCCGACCTGCCCGCACCAGCTCGATCGCCCGCCCGAGCGTGGCCACCTGCTCGTCGAGCGTCTCCCCCGCCGGATAGAGCCGCACGGTGTCCACGCCCGCCGCCTGCCACACGGCGAGCCGCTCACGCACCATCGCTTCGGTACCGATCAACGTGGTGCCCAGCACCATCGCGTCGGTGACGAGCGCGGCCGCGCCGTCCCGGTCACCCGCGAGCCAGCGCTCCCGCACCCGCGCGGCCTGCGCGGACCAGCCCTGGCGCGCGTAGGCGTCGTGGTAGAAGTTCGTGCCCGCCGAACCCATGCCGCCGAGGCTGAACGCCAGCCCGGCGCGCCGGGCGTCGACCATCCGGGCGAGCTCGTCCTCGTCTGCCGCGAACGCCACCTCGGCGCCCTGGCAGATGTCGAGGTCGGCGCGGGTGCGCCCGGCGGCCGCCAGGCCGGCGTCGAGGTGAGTGAGGTAGGCGGCCGCGGCCTCGGGGACGAAGCTGGTGCCCAGCCAGCCGTCGGCGATCTCGCCGGTGAGCTCCAGCATCTTCGGCGCGAGGGTGGCCAGGTAGATCGGCACGTCCGGGCACGACGGCCCCGCCAGCCGCATCGGCCTGCCTTCGCCGCTCGGCAGCGGGATCGCGACCGTCTCGCCCGTGTAAGTGATTTTCTCCCCGGCCAGCGCCATCCGGACGACCTCGACGGTCTCGCGCAGCCGGGTGCGCGGCCGGGCGAACGGCACCCCGTGTAGGCCCTCGATCACCTGCGGGCCGGACGCGCCCAGGCCGAGCAGGAACCGGCCGTCGGACAGGTCGGCGAGCGTGCGCGCGGCCTGCGCGATCGCGACCGGGGTGCGGGTGCCGACCTGCATCACGCCGGAGCCGAGCAGCATCCGGTGCGTGCGCCCGGCGAGCCAGCCCAGCGCGGTCGGCGCGTCGGAGCCCCATGCCTCGGCGACCCAGCAGACGTCGAGCCCGAGGCGTTCGGCCTCCAGCGCCAAGGCCAGCGCGCCGGACCGCGAGGCCTCGACGGTGGTCGCGGTGCGCACCGCGTCAGCCTGTCAGCCTTGGCCGCCCGCGGCGATCGACACCGGCTCCCACTTCCGCCAGGTGGCCAGGCGCGACTCGTAGTCCTTGGTCGCGATCGCCAGCGGGCCGTCGCCGAAGAAGATCCGCAGCGGCGGCTCCTCGGCGTCGACGACCTCGAGCACGGCCTTCGCGCTGGCCTCCGGGTCACCCGGCGTGGGGTTGCGGCTCGCGCGCTGGCGCTGCACCTCGTCGCGGTAGGCGTCGTAGGCGGGCAGCGGCGCGGAGTGCTTGGCGGACGGACCCGCCCAGTCGGTGGCGAAGCCGCCGGGCTCGATCAGCGTGACGTGGATGCCGAACTGCGCCACCTCCTGCGCCAGCGCCTGGCTCAGGCCCTCCAGGGCCCACTTGGACGCGTGGTAGGCGCCCACGCTGGGGAACGCGGAGATGCCGCCGATGGAGGACACCTGCAGGATGTGCCCGGAACCTTGCTCGCGCAGGAACGGCAGCGCGGCCTGCGTGACCCACAGCGCACCGAAGAGGTTGGTCTCCATCTGGTCGCGGACGTCGGTCTCGGACAGCTCCTCGACCATGCCGAAGTGCCCGTATCCGGCGTTGTTGACGACGACGTCGAGGCGCCCGAACCGCTCGTGGGCCTGTTCGACGGCGGCGAACGCCCCCTCCCGGTCGGTGACGTCGAGGCGCAGCGGCAGCAGGCGGTCGCCGTACTTGGCGGCGAGGTCGTCGAGGGTGGCGATGTCGCGGGCGGTGGCGGCCACGGAGTCGCCGCGCTCCAGCGCGGCAATGGCCCACTCGCGGCCGAATCCGCGCGACGCGCCGGTGATGAACCAGATCTTGGTGCTCATGTGCGGTGCAGCGACTGACCGGGCGAGCCTATTCCGGAGTGATCTGCTCGATCAGACCGACGATCTGCCGCAGGCCTGCTCGCCCGGTGGCGACCTGCCGCTCAACCTGGGCGAAGTTGCGATCGACCTGGGCGAAACCGCCGACAGGAGGGGCCGTCGCGGGTCCCAGGTCGTGCCGTCGGCCGCGTCGCGGCGCCGCCGCGCGAGCCCGGACAGCGCCTCCAGCACCACCCGGTTGGCCAGCAGCGCGGTGATCTCCGCGTGGTCGTACGGCGGCGCGACCTCCACCACGTCCATCCCGACCACCGGCAGCTCGTAGGCGATGCGGCGCACCGCGTCGAGCAGTTGCCGGGCGGTGAGCCCACCCGGCTCCGGGGTGCCGGTGCCCGGCGCGTGTCCCGGGTCGCACACGTCGATGTCCACCGAGAGGAACACGCCGTCGCAGTCGTCGAGCGCGATCGCGAACGCCTCCGTCAGGCATTCGGTGAGCCCGCGCGCGACGATCTCGGTCATCTCGTACGACCGCATCCCCTGCGCGGCCATCCAGGCGAGGGTCTCCGGGCCGGGCCAGTAGCCGCGCAATCCGATCTGCAGGAACCGGTCCCCGCGCACCGCGCCGGACTCGATCAGGCGCCGCATCGGCTGGCCGTGGCCGACGAGCGAGCCGAACTCGACGTCGCCGGTGTCCGCGTGCGCGTCGAATGGATCATCGAGACGCGGCCCGCGCCGACGTGCTGGGCCACTCCGGCGGCGTCCGGCCAGGCGATCGTGTGGTCGCCGCCGAGCACCAGCGGGATCGCACCGGTGGCCGCGACGGTGTGCACCGCGGCCTGGAGGTCGCGCACCGACCGCTCGGCGTCGCCGGAGTACAGCTCGACATCGCCCGCGTCGAGCACCCGCAGATCGGCCCGAGCGCGTCGACGCGCAGCGCGAGCGAGGGCCGCGAGCCGTCGTGGGCCAGGTAACAGTCTGGCGGATGTACTGCGGGCCGAACCACGCGCCCGACCGATACGAGGTGCCGCCGTCGAACGGCGCGCCGAGGATGACGACGTCGGCATCCGCATAGGTCGACGGATCGGCGCAGGAGCAGCGCCCCACGCCGAGGAACGTGATGTCCGGCCCGAACTGCGGGCCGTACCGACTCACGGTGCCACGTCCAGCGCCGGGTTGGCGTCGAAGAAACCGAACGGCTTCAAGTGGAACCCGACGATGTCGACCGGCATCACCGGCCAGTCCTCCACCCGCGGCACGTGGTGGATCCCGAAGACGTACCAGAGCACGACGTCGGTGTCCGCGATCGGGCGGTCGGCCGCCGTCCACGCGGGCAGCCCGAGGTCCTCGCCGCTCTGGTTCACGAACTCGCCACACGGCCAGCGCTCGTCGGCGGCAAACGGCGTGACCCACAGGGTGTGGCCCAGCACCTGGGCGCGGCGGAACACCGGCGAGGCCGGATCGAGCATCGCCGGGATCGCCCCGCCCGGCACGAGCGTGTAGGCGACCGGCGCGCCGACCGCGTTGGGTCGCCGCGGGTTCGTCACCTTCCACGTGCGCTGGGTCGCCCAACAGACGTCCTGGCGGCCCTCCGCCTCGGTGCGCAGCGGCACCGTGCGGGTGGTGAGCGCGAGCCCGTGCGGGTTGTCCGGCCCGATCGGCGGCTGCGCGGTCTCGACCATCATGACGGTGTTGTCCGGCCCGTCGACCTCCATGTCCAGCCGCGCCACGATGAAGTGCTGGTGGATCGGCGCGTAGGTGGACGCGTCCACGACCGTGCCGTATGGCGGCGCCTCGCCCGCGAACGGCGTTGTGACCATGATCCCGGTGGCGCGGACCTCGCAGTCGATCCCGCCATCCTCGAAGAAGCGCCAGTACACCAGGTACTCGTAGTTCGCCACGGTGACGTGGAACGACACCACGAGCCGACGCCGCCGCCGCACCTGCGCGCCCGTGCGGCCGTCGACGTGCTTCCAGAGCACGCCGTCGTCCTCTTCGTGCACGCAGATCGCGTTGCGGACCACCTGCGGCGCGCCCGCCGAGTCGTGCAGCACGGCGTCGAGGTAGCGGATCTCGCCGAGGCAGTCGCAGCCCAGCTCGAGCGAGGTCGTCATGAAGCCGAGGCCCCATTCACCGACGTCGAACGCGGTGCGCCGGTAATGGTCGGGCGTGGGGTCGCGGTAGGGCACCACCATCTCGGCGAACGCCATCCGGTAGGCCACCGGCCGCCCGTCGTAGGAGACGGTGTGCAGCACCAGCCCCTCGCGGTAGGTGAACCCCAGCCGCAGGTTCCAGCGCTGCCAGGACAGCTCGTGCCCGTCGAGCGTGAACGAAACGCCCTCGGGCTGCGTGACCTGCAGGGGCTTGCGGTCGGTGCGCAGGTGCAGGTCGGGCCGCACGGCGGGGTCGTACTCGCCGCGCACGGGCGGGCGGCCGACGTCGCCCGCGTCGTCGATCTCCAGTAGCGCCATCGAGTTGAGGTCGACGATCAGCTTCAGTCCGGACACCGGGTGCGCGTACGGGTTGCCGCCCGGGGTGGCCCGCACCCAGACGTCGCACCAGCCGATACGCCGCCCCGAGTACCGCTCGGGGACGAGATGCGCGCCGTAGGTCCACATGTCGATCAGCACGAGCTCGGGATCGGTGATCCCACGCCCCGCGAGCGCCGCGCGGACCTCGGGGTGGGCGCGCATCGCCGCGTCACAGTCGTGCCACCCGTCCACCGTGGCGTGCGGCTGATGCCCGGCTGCGGCTCCCACGCGGTGACGGCGTCGGCGGTGAGCGAGAGGTGGGCGACGAATGCCAACCCGTCGCCCGTGCGCCACAGCACCGCGCGGGCCGAACGGGCCACCTCGTCGCCGGGGCGATGCGCCCGCACCACGTCTTTCGCCGGCTCGACCAGCTCGATCGCCGCTATGCGCCATTCCGGGCGCCGCACCCCGTGCTCGCGTTCAAGCAGGGCCTGGACGTGGCGCATCTCGTCCGCGGTGAGCGGATCGAGCGGGTGCGGGTCGGTCGCCGGGCGACCCTAACCGCCGCGGGCGGCGGCGCGGGTCATTCCAGTTCGGAATCGGGCATGTCGGCGGGCGCGGAGTCTTCCGACTCGTCCGTGTCCACGTGTTCCGGCGCGATCAGGGCGTCTGCCGGGCTGTTCAACGACCGGATGCCCGCGTTGAGCACCGCCAGCAGCGGCACGGCCAGCAGCGCGCCCGCGATGCCCCAGACGTACAGGCCCGCGCCGATCGCGAGCACCACAGCCAGTGGGTGCAACGCGACCGCGCGGCCGAGCAGCAGCGGCTGCAGCACGTGGCTCTCCAGCTGCATCACCCCGATGATCACCGCCAGCACGATCAGCGCGGTGATCGGGCCTTGCGCCACCAGCGCGACGAGCACCGCGGCGGCCCCCGCCGCCACCGCGCCGATGATCGGGATGAACGCGCCGAGGAACACCAGGGTGGCCAGCGGCATCGCCAGCGGGACCCGGAGGATCCCCAGGGAGATCCCGATGACCACGGCGTCGACCGCGGCGACGATCGCCGTGGCGCGCACGTAATGCACGAGGGCGGCGAGCCCGCGGCGGCCCGCGACGTCGACCCGGGTGCGCGCACGGGCGGGCACGCCCGTGAGGAGGAACCGCCATATCCCGTCGCCGCCGTGCAGGAAGAAGATCAGCGTGAACACGACGAGCAGGAACTCGGTGAGCAGCTCCCCCACGGTGGCGGCCGTCGTGAGCGTGGCCGCCGTGATGTTCGCCTGGTTCTCCTGCAGCGTCTTGAACAGCTGCTGCTGTGCGGCGCCGAGCTGATCGGAGCTGATGTGCAGCGGGCCGTTGGCCAGCCACCCGGTGAGCTCGGAGATGCTCTGGGTCAGGCTCGCACCGAGCTGCGGCAGACCGCCGATGACCGTGCGCACCACGAACGTCAACAGCACCGCCAGCGCCGCCAGTCCGCCGACGAGCACCACGGCCGTGGCCACACCGCCCGGCACGTGCCACTCGCGCAGCCGCTGGACGGCAGGCGTGAGCAGCGCGGCGAGCAGCAGCGCGACCGCCACGGGGATGAAGATCCCGGACAGGTAGGCGATGATCTGGCCGAGCACCCAGAGCGCCGTGGCGACGACCAGCAGCCGCCACCCGAGAGCGGCGGCCACCCGCAAGCCGCGCGGCACCACATCGGCAGCGTTCTCCGACTCCCGCCGTCGTTCGACAGCGGGCCCCGCCCAGGGCAGCCGCGGAGTCCGTTCCGGTGCCGTCATGGGTCCGGTGTACCCGTTTCATGCCTCATCAGTCGAGCAACACGGTGCGCAAGTCGAGCCTGCGCAGCACCCGGTCGGCCGCATCCGGGTCCACGCCGGGCTCCCGGCGGGCGGCCAGCACCTCGGCACGGGCCGCGGCGAGGGCTTCGGACTGCACCGCGGACATGATCTCGCGGTGGCGGCGTACGGCCTCGGCGTGCTCACGGTCCTCGGCCGACGCCGGGTCACCGCGCAGCAGGCCCTCGAGGCGGTCCATCCGCTGCCGCAGGCTGTTGCCGACGCCCGTGGGCAGCCGGTCGACCCGGTCGTCGGCGGTGAGGGCGGCCGTCGCCGCCGTGCGGGCCCGGTGCACGATCGCCTGCTCCGCCGCGTGTTCGGCGTCCGCGTCGGTGGCGACGCCGAGCCGCCGGACCAGGAACGGCAGCGTGAACCCCGGCAGGACCAGCGTGAACACGAGCACCGCGACGGCGATCAGCACGATCTCGGCGCGCTGCGGGAATCCCGTGCCTGCGGCGGTGGCCGTCGGCAGGGAGAGGGCCAGCGCGAGGGTGGCGAGCCCGCGCATGCCACACCACGACAGCACCACGGGCTCCCGTCCGGTGCGCGGCGACCGCTCCGGGTCGTCGCTGCGGCGCACCAACCACCAGGCCGCGAGCATCCACACCACCCGCACGACCACCACGACCGCGCAGACGACGGCCGCGTCGCGCAGCATCCGGGGCAGGTCGGCCCCGCCCGCTTCGACGACCTGGCGCAGGTCCAGGCCCATCAGGCCGAACGCGACGCCCGTGACGAGCAGCTCCACGACGTCCCAGAACGAGCGCTGCACCAGGCGCTCCTCGGCCTCGTCGGCCCCGCTCGCCGCGCGCAGCTGCAACGCCAGCACGACGACCGCGACCACGCCGGACGCGCCGATCTCGTCGGCGGCGAGGTAGACGGCGAACGGCAGCACGAGCGTCAACGCGCTGCGCCCCGTCGTGTCGGTGACCCGGGCGGTGATCCATCGGGCGACCCACGCCACCACGAACCCGATCGCGACGGCGCCCGCGACCCCCAGCACGAACCGGATGACCAGCGTCGGCGCCGAGATCGCGCCGCCCTGCACCGTGGCGAGCACCGCGGCCTGGAAGACAACCAGCGCGGTGGCGTCGTTGAACAGGCCCTCGCTCTGCAGCACGGCGAGCAGCCTGCGGGGCATTCGAACCGGTCCCGCCACGGCCTCGACCGCCACCGGGTCGGGCGGCGCCACCATGGCGCCCAGCGCGATGGCCGCCGAGATCCCGATCCCCGGTACGAGCAGTGCGGTGGTGCCAGCGACCGCGGCCGCCGTGGCCACCACCAGCGCGACGGCGAGGAACGCGATGCTGCGCCACCGCGCCCGGAACAGTGCCCACGAGGTGCGCTGGGCGGCCGCGAAGAGCAACGGGGGCAGGAACAGCGGCAGGATCAGCTCGGGCTCGAGGTCGAAGCGGTCGGGAAGGCCCGGCACAGACGCCACCCCGACCCCCAGCAGCAGCATCAACGCAGGCCACGGAAGCCGCGACCGATCCCCCACGCCGACCAGCAGCACCGCGGCCAGCATCAGCCCGACGACGAGGACGAGCATCCCCACGGCCACAGCGTTTCAGGCCGGGCTCGCCTCGTGTCAGGCGGCGAGCGCGTCCGGCCCGAAGCCCGCCTGCTCCAGGCCGACCCGCAGCGCGCCCAGCGCACGCTTGCGGGTGGGGCCGATGCTGCCGATCGGCATGTCCGCGGCGGCGGCCATCGTCGTGTACGAGACCCGCGGGAGGTAGAACAGCGCGAGGATCAACCGCCTGCCGCGGCCGGGAAGGTCGGCCATCGCGTCGGCGATCGCCCGGCCCACCTCGCAGGCGACGACGACGGCCTCGGGCCCGGGCTCGGCGGCGGGCACCCCGGCCGCGGCGACGTCGGCGGGCTCCTCGAACACGGTCTGGCGCAGCACCACCAGGCATTCCCGGCGGGCGATGGTCCGCAGCCACGCGCCGAGCCGGTCCGGATCACGCAACGCGGGCAGCCCCTCCATCGCCCGCAGCCACGTGTTCGCCGCGGCGTCGGCGGCGTCCGCCTCCTGCAGCCGGAAGGACGCCACCACGCCGAGCACCAGGCGTTCGTAGCGGACGACGACCTCGGACCAGGCGTCGGCGCTGCCTGCGGACGCGGCCGCGACCAGCTCGGCGGTCGGCAGGTCGGCGAGCGGTCGGGACGCAAGGAGGGGCTGTGGACGAGTCGGGCGCATGGTCGCTTCCTCGGTGTAGCCAGGCGTCCACCCTGTTCCACCGATCTTGCAGCGACCTTGCAGACACAACTACTGCGCGCGCGACCGCCACTCCCGGGCCGCGTCCGTGTCCCCGGCCGCCGCGTAGACGAGCGCGACGTCCTCGGCGATCGCCCCGAGCTCGGCCTCCCCGACGCGGTCGGCGAGCGCGGCGAGCACCTCTTGGATCAGGGGAACGGCCTGCGCGGTGCGACCGGCCGCCGCCAGCGCGACCGCGCGTCGCCGCCCGGCCATCAGCGTGCTGGCGTGCGTCGGCCCCAACGCGGCCTGGAACAGCTGGTGGGCACGGGTCTGCGTGTCGATTGCGGCCTCCGCCTGTCCGGCGTCGCCGAGCGCGAGGCCGAGGTTGGACAGCGTCATCGCGACCCGGGTGTCCTCGTCGCCGAGCACCCGCGCGAGCAGCCCGACGGCCCGCCGGTGCTGCTCGATCGCCTCCGTGGGCCGGTGCAGCAGCCGCAGCGCGTAGCCGAGCTTGTCCATCGCCTGCGCGGTGTCGGGGTGGTCCGGGCCGCAGACCCGGCTGAACGCGGCGATCGCGACCCGCTGAAGCTCCGCCGCCTCCTCGACCCGACCCTGGTCCTGCGCCACCATGCCCAGCCCGGCGGTGGCGTGTGCCCAGTCCCGGCCGCCGGGCGCGAGCAGGTCGCGGCCCGCGGTGAGCGCCTCGCCCGCCCGGTCGAGCAGGCCGTCGGCCCACAGCGTGTAGCCGAGGTCGACCAGCACCGGGGCGGCGAGGTCGTCGCGGTGGACCGCCCGCAGCGTCTTGAGCGACCGCTCGTGTGCCGCGATCGCGCCCGGGGTGTCGTCGGCGCAGTTGAGGACGTGCCCGAGCCGGTTGTAGGCGTGCGCGAGCACGAGCTCGTCGGCCTTCGGTTCGGCGTCCAGCAGTTCCACGGCGCGACGGTGCAGGGCGAGCGCCGCGTTCAGCCTGCCCGCGGCGTCGAGCACCTCGCCGAGCTGGCACAGCAGTGTGCCGCGCTGGATGGTCGCGCCGGGCACGTCCCCGAGGATGTCCAGGAGCCGCAGCGCCGTGGTGAGCACCTGCTCGGCGGCCGGGTAGAGGGCGCGCTCGGCGAACCGGCGCGCCACGGTGGCCAGCCCGTCCAGGAGACCGGCAGGCACGCGCCGCAGCGCCTCGCAGTGCGCGGCGACCTGGACGAGATGGGCCGCAGCGTCCTGGCCGTCGGCCTCGACGGCCAGGCAGAGGCGCGCAGCGGCATCCAGCCGAGCCACCGCGGTCGCCGCGGGCAGCCCGACGCGCACCACGTCCTGGACGAGCCGGTGCACCCGCAGGATCGGCCCCTTGCGGTCGACGAGCGACAGGCGCAGCAGCTCCCCGATCGCCTCCTGGACGTCCAGCTCGTCGCCGTCGGCCAAGGGCCACAGCATCTCGACGGCGATCGCGTCGGCCGCGAGGAACGAGACCGTCTCCAGTACCCCTGCGGCGAGCGGCGAGCGGCGGCGGAGCCGGTCGAACGCGAGGCCCCAGGTGGTCGCGACCGCGCCCAGCTCGGCCTGGCGACCGCGGTAGAGGCGTACGTAGTCGGGCACGGTCATGCCCGTCTGCTCGACGTAGGCGCAGGCCTGTTGCAGGGCCAGGGGGAGGTCGCCGAGCAGGTCGGCCAGCTCACCGGCGGCCGCGGTGTCGGGATCGCCGCTGCGCTCGACGACGTAGGCCACCGACTCCGTGCGGGTCAGCGGCGGTACCGAGATCGGCCGGGCCAGCCGCCGCCAGGCCTGGTCGCGGGAGGTGATGAGGACGTCACCGTGGACCGAGGTGGGCAGGTAGGGCTCCAACCGGGCGGGCTCGTCGGCGTTGTCGAACACCAGCACCCAGCCCGGGGCCCGGTCCAGCTCGGCCCACAGCGCGGCACGGGTGTCCTCCTCCCGCGCCCGGGTGCCGATGCCGAGGGCCGTGGCCAGGTCGGCCAGCCCCGCCGCGGTGCCCGCGGGGTCCTCGGCGGCGATCCACCACGCCACCCGGCCCGCCCGCTGCCGCCGGTGCGCCAGCTCGCAGGCCAGCTCGGTCTTGCCCGCGCCGGGCATCCCGTAGAGCACCACCGGGCGGTGGCCACCGTCGTCCAGCGCGGATTCGACGCGCGTGGCCAGCTCCGGGCGTTCGACGAACACGCGGGCGCGTTGCGGCAGGTTCGACCGGAGCGCGGGACCGGCCGCGGAGACCGTGCCGAGGGCCTCCTGGGCGAGCACCGCCGCGTGCACACGGCGCAGCGGCGGGGCCGGGTCCACCCCGAGCTGATCGGCCAGCTCGCGGCGGCAGCGCTCGTAGGCGGCGAGCGCGTCGGCCTGTCGCCCCGCCGCGTACAGCGCCATCACGAGCCGGGCCGCCAGCGG
Source organism: uncultured Actinomycetota bacterium (assembly GCA_963739465.1). GTDB lineage: Bacteria > Actinomycetota > Actinomycetes > Mycobacteriales > Pseudonocardiaceae > Pseudonocardia. Next base: position 77,022 of record CAVUAS010000032.1, on the reverse strand, counting down.
CTCCCGCAGGGGGTAGCGCTGCGCCAGCTCACCGAGCCGATCGACGTCCTCGCCGCCGCGGCCCAGCCGCACGTGCGCGTCGGCGAGCGACTCGGCCGCCGCCACCCGCAGCTCGTCGAGCCGGTCGGCCTCGGCGTCGACGACCACGACGTCCGCGACCCCCCCGCGAACCCGCGCTCCCCGTTCCAGCGGGCCAACGCGGATTCCAGCAGGACGGCGGCCTCGGCGTCGGCGCCCCGCGCGAGTGCCTGGCGCCCGCCGTCGACCTCGGCGACGAACAGGTCGGCGTCGACCGTCACCAGCTCCCGGTCGACGACGTAGCCGCCGCGGCGCTGCGGGATCGCGTCGCGCCCGAGCACCTTCCGCAGCCGCGACACGAACGGATGCACGGCGTCCGGCGCCGCGCGCCCACCCCAGACGTCCTCGACGAGCCGCTCCGCCGAGACCGGCACGCTGCCCGCCACCAGGATGCGGGCCAGCACCGCCCGCTGGATGGGACCGCCGAGCCGCAGCGCTACGCCGGAGGCGGCAGCCTCCAGCGTGCCGAGCACACACAGCGTGACCGGCGCGGCGGCGCGTCCCGGCACCCCAGACCCCTCCAAGACTTGTTGTGCCCCGCACGAGTTCTTATCAACTCGCCCGGGTGACGTCGAGCCGTTCGGCCCGTTCGGCGCATGGGGTTCGGTCAGCGGCAGCCCGGTGTTAACGCCTGGGGCGAACGAGGCGAACGTTCACACCATGGGCGGCCCCGATTACTCCGCTTGGCACTACTCCCCGGACGCCCCCGTTCGGCTCACCCAAGGCCAAGACAACACCCTCGACCTGCGCATTGTCGTCGGAGCGTGGTCGGTTGCGCCCCTGCAGGAGACCGTGACGGTGCGCTGGTCCACGACGGAGGGTGTCCAGCCCGGCGCAGAGCCCAGCGCGGAGGAGGTTGTCCCCCCGTCGGACGTGACCGCGGTCGACGGCGCGTTCGAGGCCCGACTACGCACCGTCGACGACGCGCCGGTCACCGGCCCCCGCCCGCTCGCCGTAGCGCCCTACCGGCTCGCGCTGGCCCGGCGGGCCCGCGGCAACCGGTACGTCGAAGCCGTCATCCGCGGTGTCGCGCCCGGCACGACCGTCCGCTACACCGTCGTCGTCCGGCCGACGTCCGGGCCGTCGGTCACCTTGGGCCCGTACTCGGTTCTCGCCGCGGCTCCCGAGTTCACGGCCGCGGACGTGGTCGGTGGGCGGTACGGCGACCTCGTCGAAGCGGGACCGGCGTGGGTCGGGCACGTTCGGCGCGCGGACGGCCACACCCACGTGCGCGTCGACCTCGACGACATCCCGGCCGACGGGCCGCTGCCGGTGAAGGTCCGGATCGGCGGCACGTGGCTGTCCGCCGACTACGGGGCGGCGCCCGCCAACCCCGACGGGCGGCTGCCGCTGCTGGACTGGGCCGCCGACACGGTCACCGTCAGCGGGCCCGATCCGGACGGCGAGCCCGTCGTGTTCGACGTCGGCGGCCGACGGGTCGCGGAGGCCGACGCGGGCGGCCCCGGCCGGGCCCGGCTGCTCATCGCGCACTTCTGCATCCAGGCGATCAACGACCTGCTGGAGGAGCCGTTCGGGGGCTACGCGCCGCCACGCACGTACATGCAGGTCACGATGGCCGACGAGCGCGGCGTCTACTCCTCGCGCCCCGGCTCGGACCGGACCAACCCCGGCGGCTACCGCGACGGCCTGACGATGCATCGCCGCTTCGGTGTGCCCTATCACCTCGCGCTCAACGGGGGCGTGCTCGTGCTCACCGCGCACGACTGCCCGGACGACCTGGCCGTGATGCGCGCCGACCTGGCCGCGGGCCTGCTGCATCCGGCGATCGCGGGCTACGGCTCACACCGCATCCCGTACTACTCGGCCGAGGCGAACGTCCGCGACATCACCGCGGGCGTCGAGGCCATCACGACCTACCTCGGGCCTGCCGCGGCGCCCGACGTGTTCTATCCCGACCAGCGGCTCTACCGGCAGCGGCCCGCCACCGTCGCGGCGCTGCAGACCGCGCCCGTCCGCTACGTCGTGCTGGACTCGGCCACCGGCTACTACGACAACGCCGCTTCCGCCGAACCGACGGGCGGGGGCGGCGACCTCGGCCCCGGCATGCTCTGGACCGACCGGGCGAGCGGCGCGCACGTGCTGTTCATCGACACCACGCTGAAGGACCAGGCGCTCGGGGCGAACCTCGACCCGGCGCAACCCGCGCCGTGGAAGCCGCCGCTGTCGGTGCGCAGGCGGTTCCTGCGACTGGCGCTCGACCCGCACCTGCGCGACCGCACCCTGCTCACCTACGGCGACGACTTCGAGAAGGCTTGCAACAACGGCTGGTTCGAGCCGGTGCCCGATCTTCGGGAGAAGTGGACGGCGTTCCTCGAGTGGGTGGCCGCGCACCGCACGTGGCTTGCCGTCGTCACGACCGCGGATCTCGACCCGGCGCGGGACGCCGCAGGCACCATCGACGTCCTCGCCTCGATCGACGCGACCCTCGACCCCGGCGGCCTGGCCTCGATCGACCTCGACGGCAACCGCTTCCACTACGACGCGTGGGAGAAGCGCTGGCGCGACACCCCCGCGTACTGGCTCGGCGACACCCTCGGTGGGATCACCGACCGCGTCGAGAACGCGCTGCGGCTGTGGCCCGACGAGCACCGCGACCAGCTCTACGACACCGCCTGGCTCGCGTTCCTCATGGCCCAGCACGAGAACGCCTGGAACATGCAGGCCCTCGAAGCCGACGACCCGAACGTCAAGGCGACGGGTGACCCCGAGGAGTTCACGATCGTCGAAGGCCTACAGGTGCGCAACGCGCTGGTGTGGCTCGCGGCGTCGGTGTGGGCGACGTGGGCGGCGCGGGAGCCTGCGGGCGGGAGCTTCGTCGACGGCGGGCCGGTGTTCGCCGCGCTCGCCGCATTGCCGCGGGAGATCGGGCTCGATCCCCGCCACTGGGACGGCGACCCGAACCCGACCCTGGCGCTCTACAATCCCGAGGCGCTGGTCGTGATCGACCGCAACGGCGGCCGCGTCACCCACGCGTTCGTCATGCGCGACGGGGTGCCGCGCACCGTCAGCGGCACGTTCAAGAGCTACCAGTACCGCGACGCGGCAGGCGTCGAGTGCGACGGCCACGTGCTGCAGAACACCGTCTGGACGCCCAATCACCGCTACCTCGGCACCGACGTCGGCCTGCTCACGCGGCGCCGCGTGGACTGGACGTACTCCCGGCCGGTGCGCGTGGGCGACACGGGCACGGCACGGGTGGGCCGCGTCGTCCCGGACAACTTCAACGCCTACACCTGCGGCGTCGTCGGCGGTGCTGTCGATGGCGGCGTGCGCTGCGCCTACGATCGCGGCTGGGCGCCCGACACCACGACCCAGGGCGAGCTCGAAGACCTGTGGCACCGCGACGGCCTGGCCCGCCGGACGGGCACCAACGACCGGATGACCTGGCACGAGGACACCGCGTTCGCCAAGACGTTCACGCTGGACGGCACGACGCTGCGGATCGCGTACACCGGGGTCGCGCCCGGTCACCTGGTGGACAACGAGCTGTGCGTCGACCTGTGGGCCGGGGCGCACGAAGGACGGCTGCTCACCCGCGCCGCCGACGCCGACGGCGTGACCGTGGCGATGGCCGGGGTCGGGGCCGCGCGGCTGTCGCTCGGAACGGGCTGCGAGCTGACGGCGGCCAGCCGGGCCGACACCGTCGTACAGGCCACGGCACAGGGCCTGGCCACGGAGTTCTTGACACTGCACCGTGTGCTCACCGACGCCGTGCAGGTGCGCGCCACCGCCCCCGACTTCACCTACACGGTCGAGCTGCGGTCGTGAGTGGAAATAGTGGCTATGGCCACTATTTCCACTCACGAGGCCTGACCAGGGAGGATGCGCCCCATGACCTCCGACGGTCGTGACCTTGCCCGCCTGCGGCCCGGCGTCGTCACCCGCTCGATCAGCCCGGAGAACCCCACCGGTGCCGCGGGCGACGGCGGACGGGCCACCGAGGGCACCGGCGCGGGCCCGGCCCGCGACCTCGGGCCCGGCTGGAAGGTGTCGCCGAGCATCGAGATCCCCGCGCACACGACCGTCGACCTCGCCGCCGTCGACGGACCCGGCCGGATCACTCACATCTGGCTCACCACCCATCCCGACCACTGGCGCACCTTGCTCCTGCGCGCCCGTTGGGACGGCGCCGAGGCGCCTGCGATCGAGGTGCCGGTCGGGGACCTCTTCGGCCAGGGGTGGGGCCGGTTCGCCCAGCTCTCGTCGTCGATGATCGCCGTCAACCCGCACGGCGGGCTCAACTGCTACTGGCCCATGCCGTTCCGGGAGGGCGCGCGCCTGACGCTCACCAACCTGTCCGGGTCGCCCACCGTCGTCTACTTCCAGATCACGTACGAGACCGGCGGGGACGAGTCGGCGAGCGCCTACCTGCACGCGCAGTGGCGGCGGTCCAACCCGGTACCCGCGGGGGTGCACACGCTCGTCGACGGGGTGCGCGGCATGGGCCAGTACGTCGGCACCTACCTGGCGTGGGGCAGCAACTCCCGCGGCTGGTGGGGCGAGGGCGAGATGAAGTTCTACCTCGATGACGACGACCAGTTCCCGACGATCTGCGGCACCGGCACCGAGGACTACTTCGGGGGCGCCTGGAACTTCGACGTGCCGGGCCAGGGCTACACGCCGTATTCGACGCCGCACCTGGGCCTGCACCAGATCATTCGCCCGGACGGGCTGTACGAGAGCCAGCTGCGGTTCGGCATGTACCGCTGGCACGTGCCCGACCCGATCCGGTTCGTCACGGCGCTGCGGGTGACCGTGCAGGCGCTGGGCTGGCGCGCGGGCGGCCGCTACCTCCCGCTGCACGACGACATCGCCTCGACGGCCCTGTTCTACCTCGACCGGCCGACCACAGCGCGCCCGGAGACCCCGCTGCTGGACGACCTGGAACCCCTCTAGGTGGCTGGTGTCCAATGGCCCGACCGGGGCCGCACGCGCGATTTCCGGCCACCAAAACACCTTCGGGCTGTCGTGTTCGGGCCGCAGCGGCCGGTACAGCCGTAGTCGGCCGGGTGCGTTCCGTGTCGGCAGCGAAAGACGCCAGCCACCTAGCGGCGCAGGTCCTCCGTCACCGCGTCCGCGGCGAAACGCAGCGCCGCGACGACGGCGGGCAGCCGTCGGGGCTCGTAGCGGACGGAGGGCATCGACACCGAGAGCCCGGCGACGAGCTCGCCCGCCGGATCGCGGACCCCGGCGCCGATCGTGACGACACCGCGCTCAGACAGGCCGTCGTTGACGGCGAACGCGTTCTTTCGGATCTTCGCGAGGTCCCGGTGGAGCCGGTCGAGATCGGGGCGCTCGTCCGGCCGTTCGGTGTACCGGTCGGCCGCGTAGAGCGCGTCGAGCTGTTCGTCGGTCAGCTCGGCGAGCAGGACCAGGCCCGCGCTCACCCGATGGGCCGGGAAGACCATCCCCTCGCGCGTCCCGACCCGCAACGACTGGGCGCATTCGACGGAGGCGATGAAGCGCGCCGTGTCGCCCGCCCGTATCACGAGGTTCGCGGATTCTCCGACGACGTCAACGAGATCCTGCAGGTGTGGCAGCGCCGCGGCGCGGAGGAGCGCGGTGGTGGAGCGCGAGTGCGCGGCGAGCTCGAGCACGGGCCCCGGGCGGTACGTGCGGGTGTCGGTCGGAACGGCGAAGTCCCGGTAGACCAGCATCCGCAGCAACCGGTGGGCGGTGGAGCGGGCCACGCCGAGTCGGTCGGCGGCCTGGGAGACCGACAGCTCGCCCTCCAACTGGAGCATCGTGGCGATGCGCAGGGCGTGGTCGACGCTGGTGATGGCGTAGGCAGGACGTTCCTTCAGCTCGCGCGCCACGCCACCCACCGTTCTGTCTTACAGAATTTTCTGTTCTGCATGAGGCTACACGACTCATCCTGGGCTCCTACAGAAAAGGAGGCTCGACGATGAATCTCGACAACCGGCGCCGCGGGACGACGATCTGGGTGCTGACCCTCGCGACGATCGGGCTGATGTTCGACGGCTACGACATCGTCGTCTACGGCACCGTGCTGCCGCTCTTCCTCAAAGACGCCACCCAGATCGGCCCGGTGAGCCCCCAGTTGGGCGGCGTGCTGGGCAGCTACGCCCTGATCGGCGTCCTGGTCGGCGCGCTCGCCGCGGGCGCGGTCGGCGACCTCGTCGGCAGGCGCAAGCTCATGATCGGGTCGGTGGCATGGTTCGCCGTCGGCATGGCGATCACCGCGTCGGTCACGTCCACGGGCGCGTTCGGGCTGATGCGGCTGCTCACCGGCGCAGGCGTCGGCGCCCTGCTGGCGACGACCGCGGCCATGGTCGCGGAGTACGCCCCGCCCGCCAAGAAGAACCTGGCCAACGCCATCGTGTACGGCGGCGTTCCGCTGGGGAGCCTGCTGGCCGCCTTGCTCGCGATCCTGCTCCTGCCGACGATCGGGTGGCGAGGGCTGTTCTGGATCGGCGCGCTTCCGCTGGTCACGCTCGTGCCGCTCGGCCTGTGGCGACTGCCCGAGTCGGTGACGTGGCTGGCCGCGCGCGGGCGCACGGAGCAGGCCGGAAGGGTCTCCGCGCAGACCGGTGTCCCGGTGCCGCAGACCTCGACGCCCGACACCCCGCCGGAGCGGATCGGGTTCGCAGGCCTGCTCACCGGCGTCTACCTCGTGCCGACGATCGTCATGGGCTTCATGAGCGCGACGGGCCTGCTGCTGGTCTACTCACTCAACACCTGGCTGCCCAGGCTGATGGAGAGCGCGGGCTTCAGCACCGCGGGTTCGCTGTCGTTCCTGTTGCTCCTCAACGGCGGAGCGGTGCTCGGCGCCCTTTTCGGCTCGCACGTCGCGGATCGCTTCGGGGCCCGACGGGTCGTCGCCGCCTGCTTCCTCATCGGCGCGGGCGCGATGGTCCTGCTGACCACGACCGGCATCCTGCCGGTGCTGTTGCTGATCGTCGCCGTCGTCGGGCTGGGCACCAGCGGCACGCAGACGCTGATCTACGGGCTCGTCGCCAACTACTACCGCACCACCGTCCGCGGCGCGGGCGTGGCCTGGTGCGCCGGGTTCGGGAGGCTCGGCGGGGTGGCCGGACCCGCGGTCGGCGGTCTCTTGGTGGGGGCGGGGCTGGCCCTCGACACGATCTTCTACGTACTGGCCGCCGTCGCCCTCCTCGGCATGCTGCTCACCCTCGCCGTGCCTCCCGCGCGCGCCATCACCCCCGACGTCCTGTCGTCCACCCGTAAGTAGTCGGAAGTCTTGTGGCCCGTGCCTGGCCCGGGGTTCGTCTGCCGGTGGGTGACACACCAGGCGCGGTGCGTGATTTCCACTGTGGGCGGGTGTCTGCTGTGGCCCGTGGCTGCTGGCGTGCTCGTGGAAGCGGATGCGGTCGCGCGCCTGGAGGGTTTGTTGGCGCGGGCGCTGGAGGCGAACGAGCGGCTGGCCGCGCTGGCGGAGCGGCAGCGGGCGGAGATCGCCAGGCTGCGTGAGGAGCTGGCCGTGCGGGACGGCGAGCTGGAGCGGGTGAACGCCGAGCTGGTGGTGCTGAAGCGGATGTTGTTCGGCCGTTCCTCGGAACGGGCCCGGCCCGGGACCCCCGGCGGTGACGGCGACGGCGGGGAAGCCGGCGGGGATGAGGTTCGGCCCGTTGGTGGCGGGAAGAGCGGGAAGCGGGGGCCGGGAGCGCGGGCGGGCCGGCGGGATTACTCGCACCTGCCGCGGGTGGAGGTGGTCTGGGACTTCCCCGACGGCGGCGGGTACTGCTGCCCGGAGTGCGGCACGCCGTTTAGCCGGCTGGGGGATCACGTCACCGAGGTGCTGGACTGGGTGGTGATCGTACGGGTGAGCGCGCACTGCCGCCGCCGGTACCGGCGGGCATGCGGGTGCCGGGTCCCGGCGACGGTGACCGCGCCGGGTCCGCCGAAGGCGATCGGCAAGGGCCTGGTCTCCAACGCGTTCATCGCGCAGTGGCTGGTCGAGCGGTATGTGGCCGGGCGCTCCCAGAACTCGCTGATCACCGGCCTGGCTCGGCACGGCGCGGACCTCTCCCCGGCCACGCTGACCGGGATTTGCGCCGCGGCGGGGGCGCTGCTGGCCCCGCTGGAAGCCGCGGTCACCGCGCGGTCGCGGGGCTCGTGGCACCTACACGCCGACGAGACCAGCTGGCGGGTGTTCGCCCCGCGCGAGCCGGGCGGCCCGGCGAGGTGGTGGCTGTGGGTCTTCCTCGGCCCGGACACCGCCTGCTTCGTCATGGACCCCACCCGTTCGGGCGCGGTGCTGGCCCGCCACGCCGGGATCGACCAGACAACAGGCCAACTCGTCGAACACCCCGAAGGTGTCTGCGGCGCCGGTGGTGACCGGCCCGAGGGGCCGCGGCAGCTGGTCATCTCCAGCGACTTCTACAGCGTCTACGCCTCGGCCGGCCGCAAGGCCTGCGGCCTGGTGAATCTCTACTGCTGGGCGCACGTGCGCCGGTACTTCGTGCGGGCCGGGGACGCGAACCCCGATCAGCTCAGCTACTGGGCCACCGCCTGGCTGGAGCGGATCAAGAACCTGTACACCGCCCACGAGCAGTTGAGCACCGCGTGGGCCGGTGGTGTCGCCGCCGAACTGGAGCACGCACGCACGGCCTGGGATGAGGCCCTCGGCGGCATCGACGCCGAGCGCACCAAGCAGATGGCCTCGCCCGGGCTGCAAACCCCGGCGAAGAAGGCCCTGGCCACGCTGGACCGAGAATGGGACGGGCTGGCCGCCCACCGCGACTACCCGATGATCAGCCTGGACAACAACGCCGCGGAGCGTGCGTTGCGCCGCCCGGTCGTGACCCGCAAGAACGCCTACGGCTCCCGCAACGAGGACGCCGCCCGGCTCGCCGCCCGCGTCTGGACCGTCACCGCGACCGCCGAAATGGCCGGGTTGAACGTCATCACCTACCTCACCGCCTACCTCGACGCCTGCGGACGAACCGGTGCCAAGTCCCCGACCGGTCCGGACCTGGAACGGTTCCTGCCCTGGACCGCGACCCGCGAAGACCTGCACACCTGGGCACAGCCACCCCGCCCCGATTGACCCGGATGACCACCGACCCCGTCACGGCGCCACCGCTCAGAAACGGTCACGCCGCGCCCCGGCATGCCCTCCACGGGACTTCCGAATACTTACGTCCACCCACTGAAAAGGAGCGGAACAATGCAGTTCTATCTCAACGGCTACAAGCCCGGCGACCCATTCATCCACGATCCGGACCCCGCGGTGGCGGAGCGGCCGAACGGCCTGCCCGACGAGGTCGACGTCCTGATCGTCGGATGTGGTCCCGCCGGTCTGGTCCTCGCGGCACAGCTGGCCAACTTCCCCGACATCCGGACCGCCGTCATCGACCGCAGGGACGGCCCGCTGGAGGTCGGCCAGGCCGATGGCATCGCCTGTCGCACCGTCGAGGTGTTCGAGGCACTCGGGCTCTCCGACCGTCTGCTCAAAGAGGCGTACTGGGTCAACGAGACCTCGTTCTGGCGCCCGGACCCCGAGGATCGGACGAAGATCACGCGCACCGGCCGGATCCGCGACACCGAGGAGGGCCTCTCGGAGTTCCCGCACGTCATCGTCAACCAGGCCCGGATGCTCGCCTACCTGTTGGAGCACATGGAGCGCTCACCCAGCAAGCTGAAGCCCTTCTACGGCCTCCACGCGTCCGACGTGCAGATCGACACCGGCGACACCGCGGAGTACCCGGTGACGGTCGCCGTGGCGCACGTGAAGAACCTCGAGGAGACCGGGGAGACCTCGACGATCAGGGCCAAGTACGTCGTCGGATGCGAGGGCTCCCGCAGCGGCACCCGCACCGCGATCGGCCGCGAGCTGGTCGGCGACGCGATGAACCAGTCGTGGGGCGTCATGGACGTCTTCGCGGTGACCGACTTCCCGGACATCCGGCTCAAGTGCGCGATCCACTCCGCGAACCAGGGCAACGTCCTCATCATCCCGCGCGAGGGCGGCTACATGGTCCGGTTCTACGTCGAGCTGGACAAGGTCAATGACAAGGAGATGCTCGACGGCCGCAGCGTCACCCCGGAGAAGCTCACGGCGGTCGCGAACCGCATCCTGCACCCGTACACGCTGGACGTGAAGGACGTCGGCTGGTGGTCGGTGTACGAGATCGGGCAGCGGCTCTGCGACAAGTTCGACGACGTCCCGGCGGCCGAGATGGACACGCGCCTGCCGCGGGTGTTCATCGCGGGCGACGCCTGCCACACCCACAGCGCCAAGGCCGGTCAGGGCATGAACGTGTCCATGAACGACACCTGGAACCTCGGCTGGAAGCTCGCCGCGGTCCTGCGTGGGCGGGCCAAGCCCGAGCTGCTGCACACCTACTCCGAGGAACGGCAGAAGGTCGCCGAGCAGCTCATCGACTTCGACCGCGAGTTCGCCAAGATGTTCAGCGCGCCGCCGAAGGAGTCCACGGACGGCGAGGGCGTCGACCCGGAGGAGTTCCAAGAGTACTTCGTCGCCCAAGGCCGTTTCACGGCGGGCACGGCGACCCGGTACACCCCCTCGATGATCACCGCCGAACCGATGTTCCAACACCTCGCGGAAGGCTTCCCGATCGGGATGCGCTTCCACTCGGCCCCGGTCGTCCGGCTCGTCGACGCCAAACCCGTCCACCTCGGCCACGACACCGCGGCCGACGGCGCCTGGCGCATCTACGTCTTCGCCGACCGCAACGACCCGACCGGCCCGGAATCCCGCGCCCGGGCGCTCTGCGAGTACCTGGCCTCGCCCGACTCGCCGATCACCCGCTGCACCCCGCCCGGCGCCGACCCCGACTCGGTGATCGACGTCCGCGCCGTCTTCCAGCAGGGACACCGCGACCTCGCCGTCAACGCGATGCCCGCGGCCCTGCTGCCAAGGAAGGGGAGCCTGGGGCTGGTCGACTACGAGAAGATGTTCTGCCCCGATCCCGGCGCCGACGACGTCTTCGACCTGCGCGGCGTCAACCGCGACACCGGCTGCATGGTGGTCGTGCGCCCCGACCAGTACGTCGCGAACATCCTCCCGCTGCACGCCCACGAGGCACTCGGCGACTTCCTCGCCGGGATCCTGGTCGACGCACGATGAGCTCATGGCGCGCCCGGGTCGACGCAGACCAACGCCCACGGGCGGTCGCGGGCGCGCGTCATCACCAGCGTCACCCGGCGGCTGCCGCGCAGGGCGAGGCGCCGCCGCAGCACGTCGACGTCGCCCGCCAGGCCGCGGCGGCGCACGTCCACCGCGCCGACGTCGAGCGCACGCAGCCGGGCCGCCAGCCCCTTCTCCCGCCACGGCCCGGAGTCGAGCACCCGCAAGGTCCGCGCGAACGGCGTCGTCACCGGGGCGTCGGCGGCCAGGAACGCGATGCGCTCGTCGATCTTCCACGCGCCCACCGCGCGGGCCAGCTCCGCGACCAGCCCGGCGCGCGTGACCGCCGGGTTCGGGTCGAGCAGGTACTCCGCGGGCTCGCCGACGGCCACGGCGTCGCCCGGCGCGGGCAGGAGGGTGTGCCGCGCGCCCGCGGCGAGCACCGTGGCGCGGGTCGCCGCCTCCGCCGTGGCGGGCGACCACAGCACGGCCTCCTTGAGATCCGTCCCGACCGCGACGAACTCCGCCTCCCAGCCCGGCGGCACGACGCCCCGGTCCAGCCCGGGCGCCGCCTTCACCGCCACCCGTGGCACCCGCGCCGCCAGCTCGACACACCAGGGAAGCGGCGGCTCGCCGTCGCGGGTGCGGCCGTGCGCGCTGCGCCGGGCCGGGTCGACGAACACCGCGTTCACGCCGCCGAGGTCGACCGCGCGGACGTCCGCCACCTCCGTCCGCACCCGCTCGCCGACGCCGTACACCGCGGCGTTGTGGGCCGCCATCCAGGCGTGCAGCGGGTCGCGGTCGACGCCGAGGACGGGACCGTGCGCGGCCAACGCCACGAGGTCGCCGCCGATACCGCAGCACAGGTCGGCCACCGGACCGCCGTCGGCGAGCCGGGCCGCCCGATGGCCCGCCACGATCTCGCCGGACGCCTGCTCGACGCCGTCGCGGGTGAGCATCATGTCCTGCGCGCGGGAGAACTTGGTCGCGGCGCGGTCGCGCAGCCGCTGCAGCGTGAGGCCGTCGGCCACGAGCGCGGCCGGGTAGTGGGCGCGCAGCCGGTCGGTGAGCCGCAGCGCGGTCTCGTCGGTGACGCGCTCGGCGGCGAGGGTCCGCATCAGCGCCTGCCCTTCGGGGGCGGCGAGCGCGGCGAAGCGCGGCGACCGGTCGTCGACATCCACCGCTACGCGGAGGCCATCCGTGCGGCCACAGCGGCGATCTCCTCGGGCGGCAGCGTGCGCACCGGCAGCCCGGTGGCGAGCGCCCGCAGGTGCACGTCGCAGAGGTACTCCAGGTACTCCGCGAGCGCGTACGCCTGCGCCAGGCTGTCCGCCACGGTGACGGCACCGTGGTTGCCCATGATCGCCCCGGACCGGTCGCGCAGCGCCGCCACCACGTTCGCGGCGAGCGCATCGGTGCCGTAGGTCGCGTAGCGCGACACCCGCACCGGCCCGCCGAAGAACGCCGTGTAGTAGTGCGATGCGGGCAGCTCGTCGAGCACGGCGGACACCGCCGTCGAGGCGACGCCGTGGGTGTGCACGATCGCGGTGACATCGGTCGCGGCGTAGAGCGCCAGGTGCAGCGGGAGCTCGCTGGAGGGCTTCAGCGGCGCGTCCACCGGCTCGCCGTCGAGGCGATGCACGCCGACCCCGGCCGCGGTGAGCGTCTCGTAGGCGACGCCGCTCGGGGAGATCGCCACCACGTCACCCGCGCGAACGGACACGTTCCCGGCGGTCCCGACGACGAGCCGGTCGCGCCGGAGCGCCCGGCACGTCGCCACCACCGCGGCGCGTTGGTCACCCAGCAGCACGGAGCACCATCCCGTCGACCACCGCGACGGTCACCGGCGTGAGCGGCTCCGGCGCCGGGCCGCCGACGACCGCCCCGTCGGTGATGCGGAAGCGGCTGCCGTGGCAGAAACAGCTGATCGTGCCCGCGGCGACCGCCCGCACGTGGCAGCCCCGGTGCGGGCAGAGCGTGGCGAACGCCAGCACCTCGTCCTCGGCGGGGCGGGTCACCACCACCCCCTGCTCGGTCACGATCACGCCGCCGCCGACCGGCACCGTGTCCAGCGCGACGAGTGGGGTCCCCATCAGGGCAGGATAGGGCCGTGGATCTCATCGACGAGTGGGCACAGGCCCAGGCACGGGTGATCGGGCTCGTCACCCCGCTGACGGCGGAGCAGGCGGCAGTCCGGGTCCCCGCCTGTCCGGACTGGACGGTGCGCGACCTGCTCTCGCACATGGTCGGGCTCGGCGCGGACGTCGTCGCAGGTGACGAACCGGACGACCACAACGCCGCCTGGACCGCGAAGCAGGTCGCCACGCGCCGCGACCACGACGTCGCCGCTCTGGTGACGGAATGGGAGGGCCTGGCGGGCCACCTGCGGGAGTGGATGCGTGAGCACGGCACCCGGCCGCTCAGCGACGTGATCATCCACGAGCAGGACCTGCGGGGCGCGCTGGGCGTGCCCGGCGGCAAGGACTCGGGTGGGGTGCGCGCCGTCCGCGACCGTTTCCTCCCCCGCTTCGCCGCCCGGGTCGGCGACCTGCCGCCGATCGCGCTCGTCGCCGACGGCTGGGAGTGGGCGTCGCAGGGCGACCCCGACGACGCCGCCGTGGTCGTCCGCGCACCGGAGTTCGACATCGCCCGCGCGCTGGTGACCCGCCGGTCGGAGCGCCAGCTGCGGTCCTGGACCACCCGCGGCGACGTCGGCCCGTACCTCGACGGCTTCGCGTTTCTCGGCACGCTGCCCGCTGCCGACCTCGCGGAGTAGCCCCGGGATGATGGGGCGGTGCGCCCGTCCCGTCTGCTGCTCGGTGTCCTGCCGCTCCTGATGGCGGCGTGCGCGGCGACGCCCGGGCCCGCGACCGGCGCGGCGGCACCGTCGGACGCGCAGGCGGCGACCTCCACGCCGCCGAAACCCTCGTGCGTCGACACCGTGTTGGGCGGGCTCGACCGCCGGACCACGGCGGGCCAGCTGATCGTCGTCGGTGCGCCGCTGGGCGGGGCCGCCGGGCCCAGCGTGGAGCTGGTCAAGAAGCTGCAACCGGGCGGCGTGCTGCTCACGGGGCGCAGCCGGGCCGGGGTGACCGCGGTCGCCGCCCGCACCACCGCACTGCAGCAGGCCGTCACCGGGCGCGCGGGCCTCATCGTCGCCGCCGACCAGGAGGGCGGCCAGGTGCAGGCGCTCACCGGGCCCGGCTTCTCCGCCATGCCCACAGCCGCCGAGCAGGGCAAATGGAGCGCGGCCAAGCTCACCGACGCTGCGGGCACCTGGGGCGGCGAGCTGAAGTCGGCCGGGGTCACCCTCGACCTCGCCCCCGTCACGGACGTCCTGTCCGTCCAGCTCGGCCCGGCCGATCTCGCCGTCGGGGCGAACCGCCGGACGTTCGGCACGGAGCCCGGCGCGGTCGGGTCGAGCGTCCTCGCGTTCACCGACGGCCTGTCCCGAGCCGGGGTCGCAGCGGCGGTCAAGCACTTCCCGGGACTCGGGCGGGTGCGGGCCAACACCGACGACACCGCCAACGTCCGCGACACCACCACGGACGCCGACAGCCCGTGGCTCGACCCCTTCCGGAAGGCGATCACGGCAGGCGTGCCCGTCGTCATGGTCTCGTCGGCGGTCTACACCCGCCTCGACGCGACGCAGCCCGCCGCGTTCTCCCGACCGGTGGTCACCGACCTGCTGCGCACCCGGCTGGGCTTCGCGGGCGTGGTGATCTCGGACGACCTGGGCCGGGCCGTCGCCGTGGCCACGGTGCCCGCGGCGCAGCGGGCGGTGCGGTTCGTCGCCGCGGGGGGCGACCTCGTGCTCACCGCCGATCCGCCGACCGCCCAGGCGATGCTCGACGGGCTGGTCGCCCGCGCGACCGACGACCCCGCGTTCGCCGCGGCGCTCACGGCGGCCGCCCGCCGCGTCCTCGACGCCAAGCACACCCAGGGCTTGCTGCGCTGCTGAGCAGGTCCACCCGGTCTTCTGACGCCGGTTTCCACCCGTGGGTGGAGCGGGTCCGGCCCTCGGGTTGACGCGCCGCGCGCGGCCCGCTCCTAACGTCGTGGGCACGGCCCGCCCGGGCCACGAAAGGACCGATCGCCGTGCCCACCTCCACCTCGACCACCGCCCTCGCGCGGGTTCGCCACCGCATCGGCGGCCCGGAGATCCTGCTCGGCGCGGTGGCGCCGTTCGTCGTCTACCAGGTCGCCACCCACCTCGGCGCGGGCGAGCTGGCGGCCCTGGCGTGGGGCGCGGTGTTCCCGCTCGTCGGGATCGTGTTCGGCCTCGCGCGGCGCCGCCGCCTCGACGTGATCAGCGCGATCTCCGTGACGTCGATCGCCGTCGGCCTCGCCGGCGGCCTCCTACTGCACAGCGCACAGTTTCTGCTGGTCAAGGACTCGCTCGTGAGCGCGACGATCGGCCTGGCGTTCCTGGGCTCGCTGGTCGCGGCGCGGCCCTTGATCTTCGTGATCGCCCGGGCGCAGTCCCCGGAGCGCGTCGCGGTGTTCGACGCGCGCTGGGTGGAGCCCGCGTTCCGGCGCGCGCTGCGGGTGATGACCGCCGTCTGGGGTGGCGTGCTCCTGGCCGAGGCCGCCACCCGGGTCGCGCTGGCGTTGCTGGTGCCGCCCGCCACGCTGCTGCTGGTTTCGCCGCTGCTCACCGCCGCGTTCCTCGGCCCGGTCGTGCTGTGGACCGTCCGCCGCCGCGCGCGCCTGCGCCCCGCTCACTGAAGGAGTCCCATGACCGCCCCGCAGCTCCCGTTCCCCCGTCCCGACGTCCTGTCCATCGGCCCGCTGTACGCGCAGCTGCGCGCCTCGGCACCGCTGTGCGCCGTCCGCACCCCGGCGGGCGACCCGGCCTGGCTCGTGACCAGCCATGCCCTCACCCGCGAGCTGCTCGCCGACCCCCGGCTCGGCCGTTCCCATCCCAACCCCGAACGGGCGGCGCGGATCTCCGCGTCCGCGGTGCTCGGCGGACCCATGGGCGACGCCGCGAACGAGGCCGAGAGCCACGCGCTGATGCGCAAGCTACTGGCCCCGGCCTTCGCGGCCCGGCGGATGCACCGGCTCCGCGCACACGTCGCGGACCTCGTCGCCGACGCGCTCGACCGGATGGCCGCGCACGGCAGCCCGGCCGACCTGCACGGGCTGGTGTCGCTCCCGATCCCGGTACTGGTGATCTGCGAGCTGCTCGGCGTGCCCTACGCGGACCGGGACCGCTTCCGCGCTCTGTCCGAGGGGGTCGGCGGGCTCACCGACCGGGCGGCGTCACTGCGTGCGCTGCACGACCTGGTCGCCTACATCGGCGAGCTGGTGCCCCGCAAGCGCAGCGCGCCCGGCGAGGACCTCCTGTCCGATCTGGTCACCGCCGATCCGGAGGGCCGACACGACGACCGGACGGCCGGGCTCGCCGCGATGCTGCTGTTCGCGGGCCACGAAACAACCGTGACCCGCATCGACGTCGGCACCGTCCTCCTGCTGAGCCACCCGGAGCACTACCGCGCGCTCGCCGCCGACCCGACCCGGGTCGCGGCCACCGTCGAGGAGATCCTCCGGCTCGCCGCACCCGGCGGCAGCAGCGGTGGGCTGCCCCGCTACGCGCACGCCGACATCACCGTCGGGGACGTGACGATCCGCGCGGGCGATGCCGTCGTCCTCTCCCCCGCCGTCGCCAACCGGGATCCGGAGGCGTTCCCCGATCCCGAGGCGTTCGACCCGGCCCGCGCGGTGGGCGGACACCTCGCGTTCGGCTACGGCCCCCGCTACTGCATCGGGGCCGCACTCGCCCGCGTCGAGCTGCAGGCGGTGTTCACCGCACTGCCTGCGCGGTTCCCGGGCCTGGAGCTTGCCGTGCCGGTCGATCGTCTGGAGCTGCGCACCGACCTGCTCACCGGCGGGCTGCGGACGCTTCCGGTCCGGTGGTGAGCGGCCCGGCGCGCAAGACTGGGCCTCCGTCGAGCGAAGGAGATTCCATGTACGCCGAGCTGGCGAGCCGGGTCCGCGGTCCGGTGCTGGCGCGCGGTGAGCCCGGCTACGCCGACGAGCTGGCCGGGTTCCAGGCGGGCGAGCCACACCGACCCGACCTCGTCGTCGGGGCGCAGGACGCCGCCGACGTCGCCGCCGCGGTGGAGTTCGCCGCCAAGCACGACCTTCCGGTCGCCGTGCAGGCCACCGGGCACGGCCGGGGCGCCGGGATCGACGCGGGCCTGGTGATCGCCACCCACCGCATGCAGGACGTCCGGATCGACGCCGACGCCTGCACCGCGCACATTGCGGCGGGCGCCCGCTGGGCGCAGGTGGTCGCGGCGGCCGCCCAACACGGCCTCGCGCCGCTCTCCGGCTCGTTCCCGGGCGTGGGCGCGGTCGGCTACCTCCTCGGCGGCGGCTTGGGCCTGATGGGCCGCCGGTACGGGTGGGCGGCCGACCACGTCCGCGCCATCGAGCTCGTCACGGCCGACGGCGTGGCCCGCCGCGCCACCGCGGACACCGAGTCCGAGCTGTTCTGGTCGCTGCGCGGCGGCCGGGAGCCACTCGCGGCGGTCACCGCGGTGGAAGTGGCGCTCTTCGCGGTGCCGCAGATCGTCGGGGGTGGTCTGTTCTTCCCGGCGACCGACGCCCCGCGGGTGCTGCCCGTCGTTTGCGCCCTCGGCGCGGAGGCGCCGGACGACCTCACCGTCTCCGTAGGCGCCATCGCCATCCCGGACCTGCCCGCCGTGCCCGCGCCGCTGCGCGGCCGTCAGGTGCTGCACGTTCGGCTGATCGACGCGACGCCGCAGGGGCAGGCGGCCACCGACGCCGCCACCCGGCTCGGCGACGCGGGCGAGGTGCTGCTCGGCGGCGTTCGCGCGATGCCCTACACCGAGAGCGGCTCGATCTTCGCCGAGCCGGAGGCGCCGCACGCGTACCGCGGCACGAACGTGCTGGTCAGCGAACTCGACGACGCGATGTTGACGCAGGTCGTCGCCGCCGCGGGCGGGGGCGCCGTGCCGTGTGTCATCGACGTCCGTCGACTGGGCGGGGCGCTCGGCCGGGCGCCCGAGGTGCCCGACGCCGTGTCGTTCCGGGACGCCGCGTGGATCGTGCGGGTGCTGTCGGCCACCGACGGGCACACCGCGGCTGCCGTCGACGCGGAGCACGACGCCGTGCTGGGGCCGCTCGACCCGGTGCGGCGCGGCCGCAGCGCCGGGTTCCTCTACGGGCCTGTCCCCGTCACCCCTGATGAGCTGCACGAACCGGAGATCCTGGCCGCGTTGCGGCGGATCCGGGACCGGGTCGACCCCGACGGTCGTTACCCCGCGGCGGGCAGTTCGCGGAGGTAGGGTCGACGACATGGCCATCGCATCGACGAACCCGGCGACCAGAGAGCTGATCCAGGCGTTCGAGGCGCTCACCGCGGAGCAGATCGAGGAGAAGCTCGCGACCGCCGCGGCGGCGTTCCGGAGCTATCAGGCCACGACGTTCGCCGAGCGGGCAGGCTGGCTGCGCAGCGCCGCCGACATCCTCGACGCCGAGGCCGAGGCGCTGGGCCGCCTCGCGACGCTGGAGATGGGCAAGACGCTCGCCTCTGCCATCGCCGAGGTCGGCAAGTGCGCGAAGGGCTGCCGGTGGTACGCCGAGCACACCGAGGCGTTCCTCGCCGACCAGCCGCATCCGGTCGACGGCGCGAAGGTGTTCACCCGCTACGAGCCGCTCGGCCCGGTCTTGGCGATCATGCCCTGGAACTTCCCGTACTGGCAGGTGTTCCGGTTCGCCGCGCCCGCGCTGATGACGGGCAACGTCGGGCTGCTCAAGCACGCGTCGAACGTGCCGCAGTGCGCGCTGGCCATCGAGGACGTGCTGCGCCGCGCCGGGTTCCCGGACGGCGCCTTCCAGACGCTCCTGATCGGCTCGAAGGCGGTCGACGCCGTCATCGAGGACCGCCGCGTGCGCGCCGTCACGCTCACCGGCAGCGAGGCCGCGGGCCGGGCGGTCGGCGGCACCGCGGGCCGCACGATCAAGCCCAGCGTGCTGGAGCTCGGCGGCAGCGACGCGTACGTCGTGATGCCCTCCGCCGACCTCGACACGGCCGTCGCGAAGGCCGTGCACTCACGCACCCTGAACAACGGCCAGTCGTGCATCAACGCCAAGCGGTTCATCGTGCACGAGCAGATCGCCGACGAGTTCGTGCGCCGGATGGTCGCGCGGCTGGAGGCGCTCAAGCTCGGCGACCCGCTGGACCCCGCCACCGACATGGGCCCGCTGTCGAGCCCCGACGCCGTCGAGGAGATCGACCGGCAGGTCCAGGAGACCGTCGCCGCGGGCGCCCGCCTGCACACGGGTGGCAAGCCGCTGGCCGGCCCGGGCTGCTTCTACCCGCCCACCCTGCTCACCGACGTCCCCGACGGCTCGCCGGGCCACACCGAGGAGCTGTTCGGTCCGGTGGCGCTGGTCTGGCGCGCCCACGACGTCGACGACGCCATCCGCATCGCCAACGACTCCGATCTGGGTCTCGGCGGCAGCGCCTGGACCGCCGACCCGGCCGAGCAGGAGCGCTTCGCCACCGAGATCGAGACCGGGATGATCTACATCAACCACTTCACGGAGTCCACTCCGGAGGTCCCGTTCGGCGGCGCCAAGAACTCCGGCTACGGGCGGGAGCTGGCCGAGTTCGGCCCGAAGGCGTTCGTCAACGCCAAGACGGTGTGGATCGCAGGCGGCTGAACGATCGTCCACATTGCTCCAAATGGACGGTTTTCGGCCGTGGGTCGTGCGGGAACTCTCCACGCATGACCACTACGTCGGACGACAGCCGGTTCGCCGAGATCGTCGGCGCGCAGACCGAGACCGGTGACCGGCTTGCCGCGATCGACCACCAGATCGCCACGCTCAACGCGCGGGCGAAGGCAACGAGCCCACGCTTCGCCGCGCTCGTTCCGCACTACCGGGCCGACATCGACGCGCTGCTCGACCTGCGCCTCTGGCTCACCGGAGCCTCCGTCTGACGCGTCAGCGGCGGGCGTGCCCGAGCACACCGAGCTCGGCGCGGAACCACCTGCGCAGGGCCAGGAGGACGAGGCCCGCGGCGGCGGCGGCCGCCGCGGTGCCCGCGGCCAGCGTCAGCAGGTCGGAGCCGAGCGGGCGCACCAGAACGGCGGTCCCCATGACCGCCGCGATGGTGGCCACCAGCGCCGGGAGATGCCTGCCGTACATCCGCAGGGTGGCGCCCATGAGCCCGGCCGAGACGCGGGCGGAGAAGTGCAGCATCACGAGGAAGTGCGCGACGATGGCCACGGCGGCCCCGGCGGCCACTCCGTCCACGCCCGCGATGCGCGCCCCGACCGAACAGAACACCACCACCTCGGCGGCGTAGAGCCACTGCCGCCAGGCCGCCCGGTAGACCGCACCCGTCGCGCGGGTCAACGACGTGCTGATCTTGTAGGTCGTGCGGGGCAGCAACACGAGCGCGAACACCCGCAGCGGAAGCACGACGGCTGCCCACTGCGACCCCAGCAGCACGCGCACGACCTCCGGTGCGAGCACGAAGAGCAGCACCGATGCGGGCGCGGCGACCAGCGCGATGAGCGAGGCGGACCGCACGTAGGCCGCCCGCAGCCGCTCGCCGTCGTCGCGCACGCGGGCCATCGCCGGGAACAACACCTTGTCGGCCGCGCCGCCGATGACGGCCGCGGGCTGGGAGAGCAGGTTGTACGCGCGGGAGTACACGCCGAGCGGCGCCGTGCCGAGCACGCTCGCGACCACGAAGTTGTCGGCGTTCTGCGCCCCCCAGTTGCCCAGTTGGGTGAGTGAGTAGCCGGCGCCGAAGTCGATCATCGGCCGGAGCCGGGCCACGGCCACGGCGGGCGGGATCAGCCGCAGCGCGGGGCGGGCCAGCACGAGGTATCCGACGGCGGTGACCAGTCCCGCGACGACCGACGCCCACGCCAGCGCGTAGGGCCCGAACCCCGCGACGGCGAGCGCCACGCTCACACCGATCGTCGCGGGCCCGGCCGCGATCAGGTCGACCACGGCCAGCGGACGGAACTGCAGCCGTCGCTGCAGGAGCCCGCTCGGCACCGCCGCGACGCCCGCGAGCAGCAGCGTGGGCGCGAGCAGCGGCAGCAGACCCGAGTCGGCAGGCAGCCCCACCAGCGGGCTCAGCACCGGCGCGCCCGCGGCCAGCATGGCGGCGAACACCAGCGCGACGAGCACGGAGAACGCGAACGCCGCGCTGACGTCGTCGTCGGTGAGCTCGCGGCGCTGCACCAGCGCGGCCGAAACACCCACCTGGGTCAGCAGCTGCGCGAGCCCCACGACGAGCAGCGCCGCGGCCACCGAGCCGAACTCCTGGGGCGTGAGCAGCCGCGCGAGCACGATCGTCGCGGCGATCTGCAGCACCGCCTGACCCGCCGACCCGGTGAACGCCCAGAGGAACCCGCGCACGGTGCGCGCGGTGAGCGACACGGGCTTCGGCTCTTTCACAGACGTCCCCACCGGCGGCGTCATCGGCCGCGCCGCAGGAGGGCGTGCAGCCGTCCGGCCGTCGCCAGCGCGGCGTACCAGCCGAGCTGGGTGGGGACGCGGCGCAGGCCGTCGCCACGTCGGGCCGGGCCGAGGAGCCGTTCGATGGGCAGTCCCGCGACGGCCGGGTGGAAGACGGAGTTGCCGACGCCGCGGGTCAGCGCGAGCTTCGGGAGGTCGATGTCCGCGGCCACCGCGGCGGGGAGCCCGCGGTAGGTCCACGCTCCCTCGGCGGACGGTGCGTCGCCCGGGAAGTCGGAGTAGGGCATCGCGAACTCGAGGTCGAGAACCTTGAGGCCTGCCGCCGGGTCGGACAGGAGGTTCTGCGGGGACAGGTCCAGCATGAACAGGCCGCGGTCGTGCAGCGTGCGCGCGAAGTCGGCCAGGGCGCGGGCCGCCCACGGCCGTATCTGGTCCATCCCCGCAAGACCGGGCAGCCCGCGCAGGCGGTGGGTGCCGTCGTCGGTGTACTCGGGGGTCAGCAGCCAGTTCGGGCCGTGCTCAAGGAGCTGCGGCACGAGTGGCTGGTCGGCCAGCAGGCGGCGCGCGCTCAGCTCCCGGTGGAAGAAGGCCATCGCGCCGGGGCGGAAGATCTTGCAGACGCTCCGCCCGTGCTCCGGGTGCTCGACGAGCGCGACACGGGCGCGGTAGCCCGGCGATTCCACGCCGAGCATCCGAACCACCGGGAACGGGATCGCGCACACGTCGCCCAACATCTCGACCCGGCCGAGCACGCGGTCGCGCAGGGCCGGGTCGTCGATCAGGTCCAGCATGTCCAGCGCGGCCTCGGGCCCGACCGTGTACCGCACGACGTCGTCGACGGGCGTGCGGTCGCGCCACAGTCGGCGGGTGGTGTGCCGGGCGACCGATTCGATCCGCAGCGCGACCCGGCGGGCGGCGTCGCCGTCCGCCGGGACCGGCGGCACGTCACAGGCCACGATGAGCGTGTGCGGGGCCCCTGCGGCGGCCGGGAAGCGGCGGCCCGGGCCGAGGCGGCGCGCCACGGCGGTGCGGCCCGCCGCGTCGAGCGGCAGGACTTCGAGGATCTCCAGGCCCCGGGCGATGCCGGCGACCGGCTCCGAGAGCGGCACCGCCCAGCGCTCCGGGATGACGAAGACACACAGCCCCTGCCATGACGGCGGCGTTCCGCCGTCACTACCAATGCGCTGGTCCGTTCGGGGTTCTCCGGTGGCGGCCACTGGCGGAGCGTAGGACCAGCGATGAACGCCCCGTGCACCGGGTCTTACTCCATGTGATCGCCCTCCGACTGTCCGGTCGCGGTCTAGGCTCGACTTTGATGATGCGGAAGTCGCGTTCGACGCGCGCGAGGTTTTTGTACGCGGTAATGACGCCGGGAGCGTCCAAGGTTTCGGCGGGCAGGCTGGTGCGGATGACGTAGATCCCGTCGAGGTCGACCTCGGTTCGGATCTTCTCCAGGTCGTGTCGGTAGCTGAGTGCGGTGTCGGTGATGTCAAGGACGAAGTGCTTGCCGACCTTGTATTTGTTGACGACCTTGCCGACGGCGATGCCGATGTCGTCTTGGCCGGTCAGCTTTCGGCTCGCGACGCGGGCGGCGAGTTTGTCGAGTTCGGTGTCGGTGGCCGCGATGAGTTCTCGGCGTTTACGCGCACGCTGCTCGGCGAGCGCGGGGTTTCGGCAACAGATCAGTCGTTCGCCAGGGTAGTCGGGGTGCACGATTTCGGCGAAGTTCTGGGTGTCGAACAGCGACATCTGCAGCGGTCCGTCGTCGTTGGCCAGGGCGGCGATCGCGGGCGCGCGCAGGGCTGTGATCCAGTCCAGCCCGGGATGCGCGCGGAGCTCGCCGATCCGCGCGTTCGTGATCATTCCACGGTCGCCGACCATGACGAGTTCGGTCAGCCCGAACTTGTCGGTCACCAACTCGACGGCGTCGATGAAGGATTTCGTGTCGGAGGTGTTCCCGGGGAACACCTTGACCGCGACGGGGCGACCGGCCTCGTCGGTCAACAGGCCGTACTCGATCTGCTTGAGGCCGCGCTTGTTGTCCCGGGAGTACCCGAACGCGCCCAGTTCGCAGCAGCGACCCTCAAGCCACGAACTCGACAGGTCGAACATCGCTGTTCCGCCGTTGACGAGATGCCGTTTCGCGAGGGCGGCCTCGATCGCTTCTTGGCGCTGTCCGAGCCAGTCCATCGCGGCGTACACGTCGTCCGTGCTGGCGTCGGCTACGCCCAGATCTGCACCGAGCGTGGTGTCGTTCCACCATCCGAGGGTGGACAGCTTCGACTTCGGATGCAGGACTCGGGAGATCACCTCTTTCGGCTGTGGACGCGCTGGCAGGCCTCCTGGACGGGCCGCGGGCCCGTGGGGCGTTCCTGCTGCGGTGCGTGCTGGATCCGCCGTGGTGCCTGCGCATCGAGGACGAGGCGCCGCTCGCGCTCACCGCGGTGGCTCGCGGCCACGCCCGGGTGTGGTCCGACGACGGCGAATCCGCGGCGCTGGGCCCGGGCGACCTGTTGATCACCCGTGGCCCGCGGGCGTACACGGTCGCGGATGCGCCCGACACTCCCCCGCACGCGATCATCCGACCCGGCCCGCGCTGCGTCGCGCTCGACGGCCACGAGCTGCGGGAGGAGATGGCCCTCGGCGTCCGCAGCTGGGGCAACAGCGACACCGGGGAGACCGTGCTGCTCACCGGCGCCTACCACCTGGAAGGCGAGGTGAGCCGTCGTCTCGTGCGCGCACTGCCGCATCTGTTGGTGCTGACCGCACGCGACTGGGAGACGCCGCTGGTGCCGCTCCTGGCCGAGGAGATCGTCAAGGACGAGCCGGGGCAGGAGGCCGTACTCGATCGGCTGTTGGATCTGCTGCTGATCGCGGCGCTGCGCACCTGGTTCGCCCGCCCCGACACGCCCACCCCGGCCTGGTACCGCGGCTATGACGACCCGGTCGTCGGGCGGGCGCTGCGGCTGCTGCAGCACCATCCGGCGCGGGGCTGGACGGTGGCGTCCCTTGCCGCGGAGACCGGAGTGTCACGGGCGGCGCTGGCGCGCCGGTTCACCGAGTTGGTCGGAGAGCCGCCGATGACGTTCCTGACGGGCTGGCGTCTCGCCCTCGCCGCCGATCTCCTCCGCGAGCCCGACACCGGCCTCGCGGCCGTCGCCCGCCAGGTCGGCTACGCCACGCCGTACGCGCTCAGCACGGCGTTCAAACGGGCCCACGGTGTGAGCCCGCGGGAGTATCGCGCCCGCAGCGCCTCCTGATCCGGCGGTCAGCCGGAGACGTCGCGCATGGTCTTGAGCACCGCGCCGGGCCTGCGCTCAGCCATGAGGTATGAGCACAGCTCGGGCTCTCGCGCGCCATCGCGGGGGGAACTGTGTCCACGGGTGATCAAGCGGCAGGCCCGCGGCGCTCCGGGCAGCCGCCGGATTCAGTCGGTGTTGGCAGCCGGGTCTACGCGAAGGGTGACGCCAAGTGTTGCGGGTCCGACGACGGCGCCGACGATCTGCGGTCCGTAGCGGTCGTATTTCCGGTGATAGGCCGCGTCGATGCCGGGGTGGACGTCGGCGGCGGGTTCGACGAACTGCACATCGCGTTCGACGCCGCCTGCGCGGATGCGGCCTGTTCTGCGGGCTTTGGCGCGTCGGTACCAGCCGTTGTCGGGGCCGTGGGCGGAGCGGATGTAGATGTCGTTGCCAGTGCGAACGCCCCAGATAATGACGTAGGGGCTGAGGGTGCCGTCCGCGCGTCGTGAGGCGACGGATACTTCGGTGGCGCGTCCGATGCGGTCCAGCTCGTCAGAAGTCCACGCGGTCATGGTTGTACTCCTCGGGGAGATGAGGCCGGGCTTTTCGCCGGGTGGGTATGGTCATAGCTGGTCTGCGCGGCCTGGCTGGGCATGGTGGTAGCTCCTTCCGGGTCAGCGGTCGATCATGCGTTGCATGGCCTCGGGGTAGCGCTCGCCCTGCACGGTGGTCTCGGCGGCGGCGGCGTTGATCGCGGCGAGGTCGTCGGCGGTCAGGTCGACTGCAGGGCGCCGAGGTTCTCGTCGAGCCGTTCGAGCCGCCGGGTGCCGGGGATGGGGACGATCCACGGGCGTTGGGCGAGCAGCCAGGCCAGCGCGATGCGGGCCGGAGTGGCGGCCTTGTCGTCGGCGATGCGGCCGAGCAGCTCGACCAGTGCCTGGTTGGCCTGCCGGGCTTCGGCGGTGAACCGCGGGAGGTTGGCGCGGATGTCGCCGTCGCCGAAGGTGGTGGTCGGATCGATGCGTCCGGTGAGGAAACCCCGGCCGAGCGGGCTGAAGGGCACCAGGCCAATGCCGAGCTCCTCCAGGGCCGGGATGATCTCCGCCTCGGGTTCGCGCCAGAACAGCGAGTATTCGCTTTGCAGGGCGGTGACCGGGTGCACGGCGTGTGCGCGGCGGATGGTGTTCACGCCCGCTTCGGAGAGGCCGAAGTGGCAGACCTTGCCCGCTTCGATGAGCTGTTTGACGGTGCCTGCGACGTCCTCGATCGGCACCTGCGGGTCCACCCGGTGCTGATACAGCAGATCGATCGTCTCGACGCCCAGCCGCTGCAGCGAGCCGTCCACGGCCTGACGGATGTGCTCGGGCCTGCTGGACAGCCCGGTCTGATGACCGTCGGCGTCGAAGGCGAAGCCGAACTTGGTGGCGATGACGACCTGGTCGCGCACGGGCGCGAGGGCTTCGCCGACGAGTTCTTCGTTGACGTAGGGGCCGTAGACCTCGGCGGTGTCGAACAGGGTGACGCCGCGTTCGACGGCGGTGCGCAGCAGGTCGATCATCTGGGAGCGGTTGCCGGGGTTGGGGCCGAAGCTTTGGCTCATGCCCATGCAGCCGAAGCCGAGGGCGGACACCCCCAGCTGGTCCGGGCCCAGGATGCGCTTGTCCATCGTGATGTCTCCTTAAGGGGTGACGAGCACTTCGGCGTTTTGCGGTCGGCCATCGCCCGGTAGCCGTCGGGCATGTCATCGAGGCCCACGTGGGTGGAATCGATTGCCCGGAGCCGTTCAGTGGCGGTCGGCGCTCTCGGTGGGTTGGGTAGCCGCCCAACTGGCCAGGAAACCCAGCGCTTCAGCAGTGGGGGTGTCGGGTTCGGCGGTGTAGACGAGCAACGTCAGCCCGGGCTCTGCGGGCAGCTCGAACGCCTCGTAGGTCAGGTCCAGGTCGCCGACCACGGGATGGTGCAGGTCCTTGCGGCCGGTGCGGTGGAACAGCACGTCGTGGGCGGCCCACATGGTGCGGAACAACTCGCTGCGGGTGGAGAGTTCACCGATCAGGTCCGACAGTGCTTTGTCGTAGGGGTCGCGGCCCGCGGCGGCGTGCAGGATGGCGACCATGTCGTGTGTGGTGCGGTCCCAGTCGCGGTAGAAGCCTTTCGCTTGGGGGATAGGAAGGTGAACCGGGCGGTGTTGGCAGGCCGCGCCCCGTCGTCGAAAACCGGCGCGTACAGGGCGGCGCCGAGCGTGTTGGTGGCCAGGATGTCGGCGCGGCCGTTACGGATCCACGCCGGGGCGCCGCTCATCGCGTCCAACACACGCTGCACCCCGGGCCGCACCCGGTTGCCGCCTGTCCGGCGGCGAGCCGATCCGGCCGTGTTGGCAGCTCGGGCGAGGTCGCACAAGTGCGCTCGTTCGGCCTCGTCCAACTGCAGGGCCCGGGCGAGGGCGTCGAGCACGGACTCCGAAGCGCCTGCGAGGTTGCCGCGTTCGAGCCGGGTGTAGTAGTCGACGCTGACCCCGGCCAGCAGCGCGACCTCTTCCCGGCGCAGGCCCTTGACGCGCCGGTTCGTGCCGTAGATCGGCAGCCCGGCCTGCTGTGGGGTGATCCGGGCCCGGCGTGAGACCAGGAACTCGCGGATCTCCCTGCTGCGGTTCACGTCCACGACGGTAGGACGCCCGTCCAGAGGATGGGAGGTTCTGTCATTACCTGCCTTGCCAGTACCTGCAACAGGCGGTACTGCCTCGGCGGCGCGGACCGCGCTTGTCTGGATACGGCGGCCCGACCGGGACGCCGATCCACAGTACGAGGAGTACCGGTGTCCGCACCGCCCACCGCGACCGTGCCCGCCCCGCGTCACGCCATCGAGAGGCGACACGCCACCGCCATCCTGGCGATCATCTGCATCAGCTACTTCATGGTCATCCTGGACAACTCGATCATCTTCACCGGGTTGCCGCGGATCGAGGCCGCGATGCGGTTCTCGCCGAACGGGCTCATGTGGGTCCAGGACGCCTACGCGCTGGTGTTCGGCGGCCTGTTGCTGCTCGGCGCCCGCGCAGGCGACATCGTCGGTCGCCGTCGCATGTTCGTCATCGGGCTGGTCCTGTTCGGCCTCGCATCGTTCCTGGTGGGAGCGGCACCGACACAGTGGTG
The DNA here is from genome assembly GCA_963739465.1 of uncultured Actinomycetota bacterium. Classification (GTDB taxonomy): domain Bacteria; phylum Actinomycetota; class Actinomycetes; order Mycobacteriales; family Pseudonocardiaceae; genus Pseudonocardia. Next base: position 48,982 of record CAVUAS010000032.1, on the reverse strand, counting down.
GCTGATCGCGCCCCGCGCCGTGCAAGGCGTCGGTGCGGCGATCCTCGCGCCGTCGTCACTGGCGCTGCTGACCGCAAGCTTCCCCGAAGGCCCCCGGCGGGCCCGAGCCGTAGCCGCCTACGCCGCGGTCGCGGGCATCGGCGCCAGCCTCGGCCTGGTCCTCGGCGGCGTCCTCGCTCAGGAGGTGTCCTGGCGGGCGGGCTTCTTCCTCAACGTCCCGATCGGCGCCGTGATGCTGCTCGTCATCCGCCGCCATGTCCCCGAATCCGCGCGCCGCAGCGGCCGGTTCGATCTCATCGGCGCGCTGTGCGCCACGCTCGGCATGAGCGCGCTCGTCTACGCCATCGTCAACGCCACCGAGGCGGGCTGGACCGCACCGACCACGCTGGCCGCGTTCGTCCTCGGCGCTGCACTTTTGGCAGGTCTGCTGGTCAACGAGGCCCGCGCGGAGCAGCCGATCATGCCCCTGCGGCTGTTCGCCAACCCGCATCGCCTCGGCGCCTACCTGGTGCGGATGCTCTACCTCGGCGCCATGATTGGGTTCTTCTTCTTCACCACCCAGTACCTGCAAGGCGTACTCGGCTTCACCCCGCTGCAGGCCGGTCTGGCGTTCCTGCCCATGTCCGCGGTCAACTTCGCCGTCGCGCTGCTCGTCACCCGCCTCGTGCGGCGGCTCGGTCCGAGCGCGGTCCTGATCCTCGGCGTCGCCGCCACCCTTGCGGGCATGGTCTGGCTCAGCCGGGTCGAGGCCGCCAGCAGCTACCTGACCGCCGTCGCGATGCCGATGGCCCTCATCGGCATCGGGCAAGGCCTCGCGCTCGCCCCGATGACCTCCGCCGGGCTGGCCGGGGTCAACGGCGACGACGTAGGCGCCGCATCCGGCCTGGTCAACACCTTCCACCAGCTCGGCAGCGCCCTCGGCCTCGGCATCCTCACCGCAGCGGCCGCTTCCGTCGCACCGGCCGCTGCCGGGCTCGTCGAGCGGGTCAGCGCCGCGCTCACTGCTGCAGGCATCTTGCTCGCCGCCGCGCTGGTCCTGTCAGTCACCTTCATCTCCCGGCGACGGCCGCAGCTGACCCCGCCCGCCAGTACCGAGCGCTGAGTGGTCACCGCACCCACCAGCCGTCCCCTGGCGGCGGTCTCCCCGCGAGCCGGACACGGCCCTTCGACGGGCGACTCGGAGGAGGCGTCGACGCCCTGCGTGAGCACCACGACCGCCAAGCCGCTCTTCACCACCCGCACCGGCCGCCTGAGATGCCCCGAAGTTCTCGGACTGGAGATCCACTAGGATCATTCAGCGAGAAAGTGAGCGCACGTGCCTCGAAATCGACGGAAGTTCTCCCCGGAGTTCAAGGATGAAGCAGTGAAAGCGGTCATCCTGAACTCGCGTCCGATCGCCCAGGTCGCCCGAGAACTGAGTATCAATGAAGGAACTCTCGGGAACTGGGTTGCAGCTTACCGCCGAGACCACGCCGACGAGGAGCCGGCGCAGCGTACTTCGCCCGGGATCCCCGGTAACCGAGAAGTATCAGTTCATCGAATCCTGCAAGATTGGTTCGGTGGAGTACGCCTACCCCGTGAAGAAAATGTGCCGATGGCTTGCCGTGTCCTCATCCGGATTTTTCGCCTGGAAACGCCGTGAAATATCGGCGACGGCCCGGCGACGGGAAGAGTTGACGGCGCTGGTCGTGGAGATCTTCGCTGATTCCGACGAGACCTACGGCTACCGTCGGGTCCATGCCGAGCTGGCCCGTCGGGGCGTCCCGGTCGGGCTCGAGCTGGTCCGCTCCATCATGCGTGACCAGGGCCTGGTGCCGTGTCAGCCGCTCCCGTGGCGGGCGAGCCTGACCGAGAACGGCGGCAGCGGCGGATCGATCCCCGACCTCGTCAACCGCGACTTCACGGCCGATGCGCCGGGCGAGAAAAATGGTCGGCGATATCACCTACATCCCGACATGGGAAGGGTGGCTGTACCTGGCCACCGTCATCGACTGCCACACCAAGAAGGTCGTCGGTTCGCGATGGATGACAACTACAAGACACCGCTCATCATCGAAGCCGTCCGAATGGCCGCACGTAACGTGACGTTCGCCCACGGCGCGATTTTCCACTCCGACCGGGGCAGCAACTACACGTCGACCAGCTTCGCCACTGCCCTCGCGGAACACGGGGTGCGGCAATCGGTCGGTCGAACCGGCATATGCTATGATAATTCTATGGCCGAATCGTTCTTTGCCACGCTGAAGAACGAGCGGGTCCATCGCACCGGCTACCCGACACGGCAGCGTGCCCGGACCGACATCGCCCAATACATCGACCTCCGCTATAATACAAGGAGAATCAGGAGAATCCACTCCGGACTCGGGTATCGCACACCGCAGGAAGTTCACGACGCATGGCTGGATAGCCGAGAAGCTGCGTAAAGACCGATATAAGCACGGTCCGAAAAGCGCGGGGCAGCCCAGCCCGCTCGACGCGGCCAACGTCCGGCGCGACTTCCGCCGCATCGCCACCGCCCCGGGCCTCAACGCCACCGACTGGACGCCCCGGGAGCTACGCCACAGCTTCGTTTCCCCCGCTCTCCGACGAAGGCGTGCCCGTCGAACAGATCGCCCGCCTCGTCGGCCACGCGGGTGGATCGACGGTGACCGAGACCGTCTACCGCAAGCAACTGCGACCCGTTATCGACAACGGCGCCATCGTCGGACGTTGTTCGCCGCACGCCGGGATGTGTACGCAACGCGCTGGGAGAACATCCGAACGGGAAAGTCGGGCTGGTCCCCGGCGGTCGAGGGCGGCTGGCGGAAGGGCACCCATCGCCCCTATCTGCGGTTGACCGACCGCGTCGTGGAGGCCCACCTCCTCGGCGAGGTGCACTTGGGGCTGTACCCATTGCTGGCAGGCGATGCCTGTCACTCCTGACTCCTGCCAACTTTTGTGATCTTGAACCGGGGTAGCGTGCTGACCTGCAGGTTCGGTGCGTGGTGTGCGCGGATTGGTGCACTAAGGACTCGTAGCGAAATAACCTAGTTTTGGGCCTTTTGGTGGCTACCGTCTGTGCTATGTCCGCGGTCATGGAATCCCTTGTGCGGCGCTACGACGCGATCAAGCCGCACCTGACCGAGCGTCAGCGTCGGATCTGGCTGGGTAGCGAGGCCCGGGAGCTCGGGCCGGGTGGAGTCGGGATCGTCGCGGACGCGGTAGCGGTCTCACCCGACACGGTACGACGTGGCCGCACCGAACTCGACGATCCGCAACCGCTGCCGGTGGGCCGCTCCCGCGGGCCCGGCGGTGGGCGCAAACGCGCCGAGGAACACGACCCGGGCCTGCCCGCGGCGTTGGACAAGCTGGTCGACCCCGACTCGCGCGGGGACCCGATGACCCCGTTGCGCTGGACGTCGAAGTCGTTACGGGGCCTGGCCGAGCAGTTGCGCAGCCAGGGACATCAGGTCTCCGCGACACTGGTGGGGCGGCTGCTGCACGAGGCCGGCTACAGCCTGCAAGCCAACTCCAAGACCCTGGAAGGCGCCCAGCACCCCGACCGCGATGCCCAGTTCCGCCACATCCACGACACCGTCGCCGCGGCCCTGGCCGCCGGGATGGCGGTGCTCAGCGTGGACTGCAAGAAGAAAGAACTCGTCGGCCGGTACAAGAACAACGGCCGCGCCTACCGACCCGCCGGCGACCCGGAGAAGGTCGATGTCCACGACTTCATCGGCGACTTCATCGGCGAGGCCGGCAAGGCGATCCCCTACGGCGTCTACGACCTGGGCGCCAACACCGGATGGGTGGCGGTGGGCACCGACCACGAAACCGCCGCGTTCGCGGTGAACACCCTGCGGACCTGGTGGACAACCCAGGGCCGCCACACCTACCCCGACACCGACCGGCTGTTGATCACCGCGGACAGCGGTGGCGCCAACGGCAACCGACGGCGCACCTGGAAGACCGAACTGGCCGCATTCGCCGCCGAAACCGGCCTGGCCATCAGCGTCTGCCACCTACCTCCGGGCACCAGCAAGTGGAACACGATCGAACACCGGTTGTTCTCCCAGATCACCATGAACTGGCGTGGCAGACCCCTGACCAGCCACGAAACCATCCTGCAGCTGATCGGGGCAACCACCACCGCCACCGGCCTGACCGTGACCGCCACCCTCGACACCGGTAGCTACCCGATCGGAATCAAGATCAGCAACCGCGAGATGGCAGCCCTCCCGATCACCCGAGACGAGTTCCACGGCGACTGGAACTACACACCGCACCCCACCCACGACACACCCGAACCGGGCTGACTTGATTTAGCGCGAGCCCTAAGCCTGGCTCGTAGGGTCGGGGATCGTGGCGTACGTGCGCACGGTGCAGACCGCGTCCGGGGCGACCGCGGTGCAGGTCGTGTACTCGAAGCGGCGCGGTGCGCGCCGGATGGAGCACATCGGTTCCGCGCACGACGAGCAGGAGGTGGAGGCGCTCAAGGCGGCGGCTCGGCAGCGGCTGGCTGGCGGGCAGCAGCAGCTCGATCTCGGTGTGGACACCGACGATGCGGCGCTGGCCGGGCCGGGTCCGCTGCCGATCGTGGCCTCGCGGATGGAGCCATCCTCACGGGGCGAACTCGCGACAGTTGAACACGCGAGCCCGCCAGTCCGGACCCCACCTCGACATCGAGGGGGTGCCCGACCCGGAGCACGTCCCCTGGATCGACCCGACCCACCGGCCTGACGAACGGCCCGGTGTCAGCGGCTTCACCGATCAGAAATCCTCCGCCACGTCGTCAGTTCTGGTAGCCCCTCGCACCGGTGGAAGGATTGACGACCATGACCGACGCCAGACTGCAGGGCGCCGACGAGGCCACGTTCATCGCGGCGGTCCGCGCGGAGGACACCGCGCGGTTCGCGCTCCTGACCGAGCGCCATCGGCGTGCGTTGCAGGTGCACTGCTACCGGATGCTCGCGAACTACGAAGACTCCCAGGACCTGACACAGGAGACGTTCCTGCGAGCGTGGAACAAGCGGGAGTCGTTCGATGGACGCGCTGCGTTGCGGACCTGGCTGTATCGGATCGCGACGAACGCCTGCCTCGACTTCCTGGAGAAGCGCAACCATCGCACGCCCCTGCCTGCCGAGCTGCCGGGCGCTGGCTCGGAGGTGCGGTACCTGCAGCCCTACCCGGACCGGATGCTTCCCGAGGACCCGCATGAGTCGGCGGTGGCGCGGGAGACGATCGAGTTGGCGTTCATCGTCGCAGTCCAGCACCTGCCGCCGCGCCAGCGGGCGGTGCTGATCCTTCGTGACGTCCTCGGCTGGCCGGCGGCGACGACCGCCGACGCGCTCGAATTCAGCGTCGCATCCGTGACCAGCGCCCTGCAGCGGGCGCGCGTGACGATGCGCGAGCAGTTGCCCGACCGCCGACTCGACTGGCGCACCCCCGCTACGCACGAGCTGTCGGACGACGAACGTGCCACGGTGAAGGCGTGGGTGGACGCCCACGAGCGCAACGACCTCGATGGGCTCCTGTCCCTCATGCGCGAGGACCTGCGCTTCGCGATGCCTCCGGACCCCGGCGTCTGGGTCACCGCAAAGTCCGCGATGGACGCCTGGGTCGCGGGTGGGTTCGGCGGGCCCGGATACGACGACTGGCGCTGCATCGTCACGACCGTCAACCGCATGCCTGCGGTCGTGGAGTACCTGCGCACGCCCGACCACCCCGTGTACCGGCTGTTCGCCATCGATGTTCTGCACATCGTCGACGGGAAGGTCGCCGAGCTCACCGGATTCCTCGCCACCGACAAACCATGGCTGGGCCTGCCCCCGACACTGTGATCAGACAACAACGCGATCAGGCAACAACGCGACCACCACCGCCCCGCCGGCGTTGCCGGCGGGGCGCGTCAGGAAGGATTTCGACCTGGGCCTCACGAGCCGAGCATGTGGCCCGTGCTCATCGCCTCGTCTCGTATCGGGTCAGTACCACGCCGCCGGGAAACGTCCGCGTCTCCACCAGGTTCAGGTTCACCCAGCTATCCAGCGCGGTGAAGAACGGCGTGCCGCCGCCACCCAGGACCGGGTGGGTGGCCAGGGCGTACTCGTCGATCAGCCCGGCCCGCATGGCAGCCCCGGCGAGAGTTGCGCCGCCGATGCTCATCGGGCCGCCGTCCTCGGCCTTGAGCCGGGTGATCTCGGCGACCGCGTCGCCGATGACCAGGCGGGTATTCCAGTCGACCTTGTCGATTGTCGAGGAGAACACCACCTTCGGCGTGTCCCGCCAGTTCCGCGCGAACTCGATCTCCGCCGGGGTGGCGTTGGGCTGCTGGTCGCCGGTGGGCCAGTAGGCGCTCATCGTCTCCCACAGCTTGCGCCCGTACAGCGACAGGCCGCTCGCCCGGTCCTGATCGAGCCACCACTGGAACAGCTCGTCGCTCGGCCCGCTCCAGCCGATGTCGTCGCCGGTCGCGGCGATGTAGCCGTCCAGGGTCACGTTCATGCCGAAGATCAGTTTCCGCATCGTGCCAGCCTCCCGTGAGTCGATCTCACACGTACAGACGGGCGCGGCGCGGAACCCTAATCGGTGCGCGAGCTGCGTACTCAGGGATGACGACCAACCGAATCGGTAGCGGCAACGGCGTACTCCACGGCGGCCCGGTGCCAGTCGGCGTCGAAGGACGAGCAGGCGTCCTCGACGAGCACCATCTCGTAGCCGAGGTCGGCGCCGTAGCGGATCGTGCTTTCACCGACAGATTGGTCAGCGCCCCGCTGACCAGCACCTTCTCCACACCCAGCCCGCGCAGCTTGATGTCGAGCGGCGTGCCGTAGAACGCGCTGACCCGTTGCTTGTGCACAACGATGTCCGCCGGGTCCGGCTCGATGCCCTCGTGGGGTGCGGCCGCCCAGTCGGTGCCCATCGCGTCCGCCGCGGCCATGTTCCGCCACAGCGGCGCGTTCTGCTTCGAGTCTGCGCCGCTGCCTGCGCCCACCGAGCGCTGGTGGTGGACGTGGATGACGGGCGATCCGGCTGACCGTGCCGCCGACGCAAGCCGTGCGGCGTTCGCGACGACGTTCTGCTCGACCGCGTGGGCCGCGGCGCCGGTGCCGCCGAACGCCCCCTTCTCGTGGATGACCTCGTTCTGCAGGTCCAGGATCAGGACCGCGGTCTTGGCGGGATCGACATTGACCATGACAGGCTCCGCTCGGGATCAGGAAGTGCTCGCGTTGGCGCGTTCCTTGGCGTGGCGGTCGGTCGCGGCCTGGATGGCGTCGCCTTGGCGCTTGTCGAGCTCCTGCCAGCGCGACACCGCATAGTCCGACGCGTTCTGCAGCCGGCTCGTGCTGCCCTGGAAACGCGGCTTGACGTAGTTGGCGAACAACTCGTAGCTGCGCAACGTCGCTGCGTGCGACGCCCACTCCTGGTGGATCAAGAGGTAGGAGCCGAAGCCCTTGGACTGCTTCTCCAGCCGCTCCACCTGGGCGATGGCTTCGTCCGGGGTGCCGATCACGCCCAGCCCGGTCTCGTTGACCCAGGCAACCCGCTCTTCGAACGTCTTGCCTGCGGCCCGGAAGTGCGGTGCGGCGAGCACGTTCTGGGTGTAGTCGCACCAGGCATCAAGGCCATGGCGCACGTCCTCGATCGCCTGTTCCTTGGTCTCGGCCAGGTGCATCGGACCGCAGAGCCGCCAGCCGGCGCGGTCAGGGGTGTGCCCGTACTGGGGGGCCCGCTCCTCCATGACGTCCCAGTGCATGGCAAGGGCATCGAACCCGCCGTCGGGCGACGTCGCACCCACCGACAGCAGGTTGATCCCGTTCTTCGACGCCACACGCGGACCCGTGGGGCTGGCGATCGCCGCGCACACGATGTCGAAATCGCTGTAGGGCGCGAACTGGGTCTGTGCGTCAACGAGGTTGTAGCGCGAGGTCTTCTTGGTGACCTTTTCGCCGCGCAGGATCGCCATGAGGACCTCGACGTCCTCCTCGAAGGCGCCGCGCTGCTCCTCCAAGGAGATGCCGATCATCGTGGCGTCGGTGGGCAGCGCACCCGGGCCCAGGCCGAGCATGAACCGTCCACGGAGCAGCCGGTCGGTGAACAGCGCGCGGTCGGCGATCCAGAGCGGGTTGTGGTACGGCAACGACACCACGCCGGTGCCGAGCTTGATGTGTCGGGTCTCCTGCGCGGCGTAGGCGATGAAGATGAACGGGTCGGGGATCAGCTCGTGCCCGCACGAGTGGTGCTCGCCGATCCACGCCTCCTCGAATCCGAGCATGTCCATGTGCTTGAGGACGGCGAGGTCTCGCTCGATCGCGTAGGTGGGATCTTGACCGACCGGAACGGGGCCATGAACGTCCCGAACTTCAGTGCCATGTGCAGCTCCCTCGCTGGCGATGATCAGGGAATCGATGCGGCGCTGTCACAGCGCGTCGAACGGGACCATCACACGGCGGCACGCTCGGTGAGTGTTCTCTTCTGGGACACTCCGGCCCCGAGATCGCCCACCCCGCGCGACCCGACGACGTCTGTCACCAGCGCAAACCCCACCCGGCGCCATCACGTCGTGTGCGGCCGGGCTTCGCTGCGGCTTGCGGGACGGCACGGGAATCGACCGATTTTGCAACAGTCCGCTCCGGGTCGCCGGAGCTAGCGTCGCGAGCAGCGTCGCCCGATACGGGAGGAGGCCCCGATGTTCAGCGCACAGGACGCCGAGGGGCAGGACGACATCTGCGGACGAACCGTCGCGGCGCTCTCCGCGACGATCGCGAGCTCTCTTCCGTCGACCCGGCCCGGGAGCGGGTTCGAGAGGCGATCGCTGCCATCGCGGAAGGCAAGCCCGTGGTCGTCGTCGACGACGACGGCCGCGAGAACGAAGGCGACCTGATCTTCGCGGCGTCCCGCGCGACTCCACAGCTCATGGCCTTCACCGTCCGGCACACCTCGGGGTTCGTGTGTGTGGCGCTGACCGGCGCGGACTGCGACCGCTTGGCCCTTCCGCCGATGAGCCACCACAGCCAGGACCGGTTCGGCACGGCCTACCGGGTGCCGGTGGACCTGCGCGGCACCGGCACCGGCATCTCCGCCGCCGCCCGCGCCGCAACGGTCGCCGCGCTGGCCTCCCCCCAATCGACGGCCAGGGACTTCGTGCGGCCGGGCCATGTGGTGCCGTTGTTGGCCCGACCGGGCGGGGTCCTGCACCGCCGTGGCCACACGGAGGCGGCGGTCGACCTCACCCGGCTCGCGGGTCTGCCCGCGGCAGGTGCGTTGTGCGAGATCGTCTCCCAGGATCGGCCCGGTGAGATGGCCCGCGGATCCGAGCTCGAACGTTTCGCCAAGGAGCACGATCTGGTGCTCCTGTCGGTCGACGACCTCGTCCGCTATCGGCGGGCGAGCGAGCCGCAGGTCTGTCGGGTGGTGACCGCCTCGCTGCCGACCAGGCACGGAACCGTCAACGCCGTCGGATACGGGAGCGTCGTCGACGACGCCGAACACATGGCTCTGGTGGCAGGCCCGATCGACCGGGTCACAGCCGACGTGCCCGTGCACGTGCATGTCGAGTGCCTCAGCGGCGACGTGCTGGGCTCGCCTACGTGCTCGTGCGGACCGGCGCTCGCGGAGGCGATGGCGCGATTCGCTGCGATGGGAAGCGGCATCGTGGTCTATCTACGCCCGGCAGGCGGCGTGCGAGCGTGTGGCCTGTTCGGCGACGGACGAGCGGATACCGAAACAGCCTCCGCCGCCGCCGAGTGGATCCTGGCCGATCTCGGAGCACGCCCGCTGCCTGCGGCAGGTGGATCGGAGCCTGCGCGCCTGGATGAATGGGTCGCGGCCCGCCGTCGGCGCCACGCGACACCCCGCCGCATCGCGGTCTGACCGCGTCAATTCCACGGGAGGAAAGCATGCGCGACGCGGTGATCTGCGAGCCGTTGCGGACCCCGGTCGGGGGCTTCGGCGGGTCGTTGCGCGACGTATCGGCGGCGGCGCTGGCCTCGACGGTCATCGCGGCAACCCTGCAACGGACCGGGATACCACCGGAGATCGTCGACGACGTCGTGTTGGGCCACTGCTACCCGACGATGGACGCCCCCGCGATCGGCCGGGTCGCGGCGCTCGATGCCGGCCTGCCGGTGACGGCGTCCGGTCTGCAGATCGACCACCGCTGCGGGTCGGGACTGCAGGCCGTGCTCTACGCGGCGATGCAGGTGCAGACCGGCGCATGCGAGGTCGTGCTGGCCGGTGGCGCGGAGTCGATGTCGAACGCGCCCTTCTACTCCTCGGCCATGCGGTGGGGGGCCCGGGGCGGCCCGGGTGTCATGCTGCATGACGCTCTGGCGCGGGGACGGGTGACTGCGGGCGGGGAGCACCATCCGGTACCGGGCGGGATGATCGAGACCGCGGAGAACCTCCGCAGGGACTACGCGATCCCCCGCGAGGAACAGGACGAGTTCGCGGTGCGGTCCCATCAGCGGGCCGCGGCTGCGCAGGCAGCGGGCCGCTTCGCCGACGAGATCGTGCCGGTCACAGTCCGCGGACGCAAAGGCGACACCGTCGTCGACCACGACGAACACATCCGCCCCGACTCCACCGTCGAAGCGCTGGCAAGGCTGCGCCCGATCATGGGCCGTCAGGACGCCGAGGCCACCGTCACTGCGGGCAATGCGTCAGGACAGAACGACGGGGCGGCGGTCTGCGTAGTCACCTCCCCCGCCAAGGCCGACGAACTGGGCCTCCGTCCGTTGGCCCGGCTGGTGTCCTGGGCGGTCGGCGGGGTGGAGCCCAAGACCATGGGGATCGGGCCGATTCCCCGCGGTGGCGAAAGCTCTGGCCCACGCCGACCTGGCGCTGAAGGACATCGACCTGATCGAGCTGAACGAGGCGTTCGCCGCACAGGTGCTCGCCTGCACCCGCGAGTGGGGTCTTTCCCCCGGCGACTTCGATCGGATCAACGTCAACGGCTCCGGCATCTCCCTGGGCCACCCCGTCGGGGCCACCGGCGGCCGCATTCTGGCCACGCTGACCCGCGAGATGGCGCGCCGTGACGCGCGCTACGGCTTGGAGACGATGTGCATCGGCGGCGGCCAAGGGCTCGCAGCCGTTTTCGAACGCCCGTGACCGGCGCGCTCATCCGACGCCCGGCAGCACGCCTTCCGAGGTGCGCAGGACCCGCCGCAAGGCGGGGTCGTCATCGCCGAGGCGCCAGATCAGGTACACCGAGATCGGTGGCAGCGGATCGGCGAGCTCCCGGATGCACACGCCCTCGAGCGGTAGCTGGGCCACGGCGCTGGCCGTGGTGAAGTGCAGTCCGACTCCCGCGGACACCAGCGCCACGCTCGTCCACGAATCGGGGGCGGTCTGTGCGAACCGTGGGGTGAACCCGGCGGCCTGGCAGCGGGACACGAGGATGCCGCGCACCGCTGAGCCGAACGACTCCGGGAACGCGACGAAGGGCTCGTCGCGGAAGTCGCGGAATCGCAGCTGATCCGCGTCGGCGAGCCGATGTCGGTCGGGCACGGCCACCACGCAGCGGTCGCGGGCGACGCTGCGGCTCGCCACGCCCGCGGGCGGTTCGTCGAACCGGGCCAACGCGAGATCGGCGTCGTGGCTGCGCAGTTCGGCCACAGCCGTTGCGCCGTACCGGCCGGGCAGGAACTCCAGGTCGATCAGTGGGTGCTGTTCACGTATCGCGCGGGCGAGCTGACCCACGACGACGTGGGCGGACGGTCCGGCGAAGGCGATCCGAACACGACCGGTCCTGCCCTCGTGCGCCGCTGCGACCGCCGCTTGAGCCTGCTCGCTCGTCGCGAGCAGCACTCGCGCGGGCTCCAGGAGCGCCGTCCCGGCTGCGGTTAGCTCGACGCGCCGGGTCGTGCGCCGGAACAACGCTGCGCGCAGGTCTTCCTCCAAGGCGCGCACGGTGCGACTCAGGTAGGGCTGCGCGAGATGCAGGCGTTGGGCCGCCCGGCCGAAGTGCAGTTCTTCGGCGACCGCGACGAACGCACGCAGTTGCTGCAGCTCCATCCCAATACCTCACACTATTGCCAGGACTAGAACAATAGCCGGTGATTTGGTATTGGACTGCATCAGCGAGAGCCCGCACGATGGTAGGCATGAGCGAGACACCGGTGTCTGCCGAGGACTTCGCATTGATCCTGGAGCAGGTGCGCGGATTCATCCGCGCCAAGGTCGTGCCGCGTGAGATCGAGATCATGAACGCCGACCGCATCCCGGACGACCTGCGTTCCGCCGCCGCCGACATGGGTCTGTTCGGCTACGCGATCCCGCCTGAGTGGGGCGGTCTGGGCCTCGACCTGACCCAGGACGTCGAGCTCGCGATGGAGTTCGGATACACGACGCTGTCGCTGCGCTCCATGTTCGGCACCAACAACGGCATCGCCGGACAGGTGCTCGTCGGATTCGGCACCGACGAGCAGAAGAAGCTGTGGCTGGAGCGGATCGCCGCAGGTGAGGTCGTGGCCGCGTTCGCGCTGACCGAGCCGGGCGCAGGCTCCAACCCGGCGGGCCTGCGCACCCGCGCCCGCCGCGACGGCGGCGAGTGGGTGATCGACGGTCAGAAACAGTTCATCACCAACGCGCCGATCGCCGACCTGTTCGTCGTCTTCGCGCGCACCGCCGAGCCACAGCCGGGCAACCCCGGCATCGCCGTCTTCCTGGTCCCGGCCGACACGCCCGGCGTCACGGTGGGACCGAAGGACGCCAAGATGGGCCAGGAGGGCGCCTGGACGGCGGGCGTCACGTTCGACCAGGTCCGCGTGCCTGCCGCCGCGCTCGTCGGCGGAGACGAAGCCACCGGTTACCGCGCCGCGATGACCTCGCTTGCGCGCGGCCGCGTCCACATCGCCGCGCTCGCGGTCGGCACCGCCCAACGCGCCCTGGACGAATCGCTCGCCTACGCCACCCAGAACACCCAGGGCGGCGAACGGATCGGCGACTTCCAGCTCGTCCAGGCGATGCTCGCCGACCAGCAGACCGGCGTGCTCGCAGGCCGCGCGATGGTCCGCGAAACCGCCCGCGCCTACGTCAGCGGCGAAGATCGCCGGATCGCGCCCTCGGCCACCAAGCTGTTTTGCACGGAGATGGTCGGCAAGGTCGCGGACCTCGCGGTCCAGATCCACGGCGGCAACGGCTACATGCGCGAGATCCCCGTCGAGCGCATCTACCGCGACGTCCGCCTGCTCCGCCTCTACGAGGGCACCAGCGAGATCCAGCGGCTCATCGTCGGCGGCGGACTCGTCCGCCAGGCCCTCGCGAGCGCATGACCGGGACGCCGCAGGACCTGCCACTCGCCGGCGTCACCGTCGTCGCCCTTGAACAGGCCGTCGCCGGGCCGCTTGCCACCCGGCACCTCGCCGACCTCGGCGCACGCGTGATCAAGCTCGAACGTCCGGGGGAAGGCGACTTCGCCCGCCACTACGATCACGCCGTCCGCGGCTTGGCGACCCACTTCGTCTGGCTCAACCGCGGCAAGCAGTCACTTGCTCTCGACCTCAAGTCCGAGCACGGCATCAGTACCGCGCGTGCTCTCATCGCGCAGGCCGACGTGTTCCTGCACAACGCCGCACCCGGCGTCGTCGAACGCCTCGGGATCGACGGCGAGACCCTGTGCGCCGCCGACCCGCGGCTGGTCGTGGTCAACATCTCCGGTTACGGAACGACCGGCCCCCGCCGCGACCGCAAGGCCTACGACATGCTCGTGCAGGCCGAGTCCGGAATGATCTCGGTGACCGGTACGCCCGACACCCCGACCAAGACCGGCATACCCGCTGCCGACATCGCCGCGGGCCTGTACGCCGCGATGTCCGCGCTCAGCGCGCTGTACCGGCGCGAACGCACCGGTGCGGGCGCTGTGATCGACGTGTCGATGTTCGACGCCGCAGTGGAGTGGATGGGCCATCCGCTGTACATGCAGCTCTACGGCGGCAGCCAGATCCCGCGGATGGGCGTGAGCCACGCGGCGATCGCCCCGTATGACGCCTACCCGACCGCGGACGGGCAGGTCCTGATCGGTGTGCAGAACGACCGCGGCTGGCGCGCGCTGCTCACCGACGTCTTCACCGCGCCCGAGTACGTCGAGGATCCGCGCTTCGCCCGCAACGTCGACCGGGTCGCCAACCGAGCCGCGTGTGACGCGCTGGTCGCGGGCTTCACGCGACAGTGGGCGACCACCGATCTCGACGAACGGCTCGCGAAAGCGGGCATCCCGGCCGCCCAGCTCAACACCACCGCCGACGTGCTCGAGCACCCCCAACTCACCGAACGCGACCGCTGGCGAACGGTGTCCACCCCGGCAGGCGACATCCGTGGCGTGCTCCCGCCCATGACCTACCGCGACGTCGAACTGCCGATGGGACCGGTACCCGCCCTCGGCGAACACAACGACGCGATCCTCGCCGAACTCGACCTGCCCGGCGACCACACCGACCACACCGACCACAAGGAGATCCCTGATGCCTGACAACGCCGCCGGGTTACGTACAGCGATCGTCACCGGCGCCGCGCGCGGCATCGGAGCGGCCATCGCGCTGCGCCTGGCCCAGGACGGGCTGGCCGTCGCGGTGCTCGATCTGGACGAGACCGCCGCCAAGACGACCGCGGACGCCGTGGCAACTGCGGGCGGACGCGCGATCGCGCTGGGCGCCGACGTGGCTGACCCCCGCCGCGGTCGACACGGCCGTCGCACGTGTCGTCGACGAGCTCGGTCCACCCACCGTCCTGGTCAACAATGCGGGCATCACCCGCCACAACCTGCTGTTCAAGATGACCGAGTCCGACTGGGACGCCGTCATCGGCGTCCACCTCAAGGGCGCGTTCCTCATGACGCGCGCGACCCAGAAGCACATGGTTGACACCGGCTGGGGTCGCATCATCAACCTGTCCTCGACCTCGGCGCTCGGCAACCGAGGCCAGGCCAACTACGCCACGGCCAAGGCAGGCGCCCAGGGCTTCACCAAGACCCTCGCGATCGAGCTCGGCCGCTTCGGCATCACCGCCAACTGCATCGCGCCCGGGTTCATCGCCAGTGACATGACCAGGGCGACCGCCGAGCGAATCGGTGTGCCCTGGGAGCAGTACGTACAGGACCGGGCGAAGGCCATCCCCGTCCAGCGCGCAGGCCAGGTGGAGGACATCGCCAACGCCGTGTCCTTCTTCGCCGACGAGCGCTCCGGGTTCGTCTCCGGGCAGGTCCTCTACGTCGCTGGTGGCCCGCGCACGTAGGCCGGTCTACGCGTCGGGGGTTTTTCCGCCCAGCCGCTCCGTGGCACGTCGCCCAGCGACGTGGATCCGCTCGACGGCGGCGTCCACGGTCTCTACCGCCGACAGCCCGTACACGCTCAGCTGCATGGCCACACCGCCGCCGGGGCCGAAGACCGGAACCCGGACGACTCCGATGTCGGTCGTGACCTCAGGCGAGACGGCGACCACGTCGTGGTCGAGTTGGCGGATCTTCCCGTGCAGGTCGTCCCGGTCCACCGCGGCGGGATCCTCCGCCAATCGCGCTCGCGCCGATTCGAGCTCCTGCCACGCATCAGTACGCCGGATCGCCGAGTAGCCCTGCCCGCGGACGGCCGCGAGACACGCCCGCTCGGCGGCACGCTCGTCGTCGGACGCCAAGTGCTTGAGCCAGTCTTCTACGCGGCTGCCGTCCGACCACGCGGCGAACACCCGGCCCAACGGGGGCATGAACGGCAGCCGCTCACCGACGAAAGTGGCGCGGGACGCGTCGAGCACTCCCGCGCTCGCCAGCACGACGATTTCGTCCTCGACCAGCGCGGAGGCGTTGCAGCGTGTGCCCGGAAGATCCGCGACGAGGCTCTCTATCTCTGCACGCACCAGGTCGACATCACGAATCTGTCCGACCAGTCCGCTGCTGTCCGCGGTCAGCGAGAGCGGGGCAAAGCGGCCGTAGCCGCCTTGGAAGAACAGCAGCGGCAGAGATGTGCTTCCGATGTCGAGGCGGCGCACCCGGGCGAGGACGACGTAGTGGTCGCCCGCCTCGGTGATCGACTCGAGCTCGCAGTCGATCCATGCCACCGCGTCGGCGATGATCGGCGAGCCGGACTCGGCCTCGCGGAAGTCGACGTCGGCGAACTTGTCCTCCTTGCGGGAAGCGAAGTTGCGGCAGACGTCCTCCTGGTCCGCTCCCAGGATGTTGACGCAGAACCTGCCGATCCGGTGGATCCGCGGCCAGCTGGTCGATCCCTTGTCCGGGAAGAACGCGACAAGCGGCGGGTTGAGCGACACCGAAGTGAAGGAACCGACGACGAACCCGGCACGGCGTCCGTCTGGTTCCGTGGCGGTGACGACGCAGACCCCTGTCGGGTACTGCCCGAGGACCCGGCGGAACCATCGCGGATCGGTGGCCTCGCCCGTCGACTGGTTCATGCGACACCTCGCTGTGTTCGTCGTTCTCGCGTGCGGATCAGGAGATGGCCGAGATGTCGGTGATGTCCCGACCGATCAGCAGCGCCTGGATGTTGTCGGTGCCCTCGTAGGTGTGCACCACCTCCATGTCGGTGAGGTGGCGGGCGACGTGGTTCTCCAGCAGGAGCCCGTTGCCGCCGAGGATGTCGCGCGCGTCGAGGCAGATCTGGCGGGCTTTGCGCGCGTGGTTGAGTTTGGCCAGCGACGCCATCGGCCCGGTCCAGCGGCCCTGCTCCTGCAGCTGGGCCATCCGGAAGCAGTACAGCTGCATCGCCGTGATCTCGGCGAGCATCCCGGCCAGCTGGCGCTGCACGAGCTGGAAACCCCCGATCGGGCGACCGAACTGGGTACGTGTCTTCGCATAGTCGAGAGCGATGTCGTAGGCGGCGACGGCATGGCCGAGCGATTCCCAGGCGGCGCTGCCGCGGGTAGCGGTGAGCACGCGGGTGGCGTCGCGGAAGGAGTGGGCGTCGGCGAGCTTGTTGTCCAGCGGCACCCGCACGTCCTGCAGGGTGACGTCGGGCTGCCACACGGCGCGCTTGCCGATCTTGCCAGTGATCAGTTCGGCGGTGTAGCCGTCGGGGTAGGTGCCGTCGGGGTTCTTCTCGACGACGATCGCCTTGACCCGGCCGTCGTCCATGTCGCGCGCCCACACGACGACGACGTCGGCGATGCTCGCGTTGCCGATCCAGCGTTTGGCCCCGTTGAGCACCCACGCGTCGCCGTCGCGGCGCACGGTGGTCTCCAGCGCGACGGAGTCAGAGCCATGGTTCGGTTCGGTGAGCGCGAACGCGCCGATCTTATCGAGGGCGGCCATCGCCGGCAGCCAGCGCTGCTTCTGTTCTTCGCTGCCCAGCAGGTTGATCGTGCCCATGGTCAGGTCGGACTGCACGCTCATGAACGTGGTGATGCTGCCGTCGCCGCGGGCCAGCTCCTGGGTCACCATGCCGAGCTCGAGGGGGGTCAGTCCGGGGCAGCCGTAGCCCTGGATCGTGTAGCCGGCCAGGCCGAGGCCCGCCAGCTTCGGCACCAGCGGCCAGGGGAACTCGGCGTGGTCCCAGTAGTCGTTGATCACCGGGAGGAGGTCGGAGTCGACGAACGCCCGCACCCGGTCGCGCACAGCCCGGGCACCATCGGTCAACAGCTCGTCGAGCAGGTAGTAGTCGGGACCGGTCATGGGATCAGGCCGCCGACAGGCGCTGCAACCAGCGCGCAGACTGCCGTGACGCCCGATGGGAAGCAGCCGAACGCGCGGCGCAACTCCTCACCGGTCGTTACCGACCCGTTCTCATTCATGCGTGTCGCCTCCTCCGCCGCGCACGGTGCTCTGCGCGAGCGAAACCGACACTATGAGTTAGGCGGGGCAGACAACTGTTGCGTTTTCGGTCAATCTCGTGGGCGGACCGCCGCCCTCCGGGTCGCGCTGAGCACCATCCATTGACCACCCACGGCCACCACCTACAGACAACGGGACGGACCATGACCTATCCGGACACTTCGCTCTTCATCGACGACAACTGGGTCGACGCAGCCGACGAGCGCACGATCCCGGTCCACAACCCGGCGACCGGGCAAGTGATCGGTTCGGTGGCCCACGCCTCGGCGGCGGACCTGGACCGCGCCCTCGCCGCGGCCCAGCGTGGCTTCGAGTTGTGGCGCGACCAGACCGCCGCGCAACGCAGCACGATCATGCGGCGCGCGGCCCAGCTGCTCCGGGAGCGGCTCGATGAGATCGGCCGCCTCATCACCCTCGAACAGGGCAAGCCACTCGTCGAGGCCCGCGGCGAGACGGCGATGGCCGCCGACATCATCGATTGGTTCGCCGAGGAGGGCTTCCGCGTCTACGGACGTCTGGTCCCCCACCGCTCGAACCCCGCGATCCGGCAGATGGTCATCAAGGATCCGGTAGGACCGGTGGCCGCGTTCGCGCCCTGGAACTTCCCGATCAACCAGGTCGTGCGCAAGGTCGCGCCCGCGCTGGCCGCCGGGTGCTCGATGATCGTCAAGGCCCCCGAAGAGACGCCGGCGGCTCCGGCCGCGTTCATCCGCGCCTTCCAGGACGCGGGCCTGCCCGCGGGCGTTCTCGGGCTGGTCTACGGCGACCCGGCCGAGATCTCCGGGCACCTCATCCCGCACCCGACGATCCGCAAGATCACCTTCACCGGGTCGACGCAGGTCGGCAAGCAGCTGGCCGCGCTGGCAGGCCGGCACATGAAGCGGGTGTCGATGGAGCTCGGGGGGCACGCACCCGTGATCGTGTGCGAAGACGCCGACCTCGAACAGGCGGTCAAGACACTGGGCGGGGCCAAGTTCCGCAACGCTGGCCAGGTGTGCATCTCCCCCACCCGGTTCCTCGTCCACCGGTCCGTTGCGAAGGACTTCGGCGCGGCACTGGCGAACGTCGCCGACGGGCTGGCCGTCGGCAACGGGCTGGCCGAAGGGACGCAGATGGGGCCGCTGGCCAACCCCCGGCGGCTCGACGCGATGCAGGTCCTCGGCGAGGACGCCGTGCAGCGCGGCGCCACAGTACTGGCAGGCGGCCGCCGCCTCGGCGACACCGGCAACTTCTGGGCCCCCACCGTCTACGACAACGTGCCCGCGGACGCCCGACTCTTCAACGAAGAGCCGTTCGGCCCGGTGGCCGGGATCCGCGAGTTCGACCACCTCGACGAGGCGATCACCGAGGCCAACCGACTGTCCTTCGGGCTGGCGGGCTACGCCTTCACCCGCTCGCTCGCCAACGCCGACCAGCTCACCCGCCACGTCGAGGTAGGCATGCTCTGGGTCAACATGCCTGCCATGCCCTCGGCCGAACTGCCCTTCGGCGGTGTGAAGGACTCCGGCTACGGCACCGAAGGCGGTCCCGAGGCGCTGGAGTGCTACCTCAACACCCGCGCGGTCAGCATCCTGCAAGCCTGACAGTCCGCAGGGCCCGGCCTCGCAGGACCGCGCACCGCGTACCTGCGGCGAAGTCGATGGGACTGGGCGATTTCCCAGCGCGAAGAGCCCATCGGCCACGGCAGGCTGCGCTCAGATCGAGACAGCGTGGACATCTCAGGGTTGGTGTCGTTCGAGAGCAGGAGACAGGCAGACACGGTGGTGGGTACGAACGGCTCGACGGTGGGCCGCAGTGTGATCAGCAAGGTCGTGGCGATCCTGCGCAGGCTGGATGTCGTCGGTTCACAGACCGTCACCGAAATCGCGCAGTCAACGGAAATGCCGCTGTCCACCGCGCACCGCATCATCGGCGAGCTTGCCGCTTGGCAGGTCCTTCGCAGACGCGACGATGGCCGGTACGAGCTCGCTCCGGCCATCGGCAGTCCCGAGCGAGTCGCCAGTACTCCACAGACCCTGCTGGCAGTGGCGACCCCGACAATCGCGGATCTCGGCTCGGTGACGCGTCGCGACGTACGATTCGGCTACCTGAAGGAAGCCCGCGTCTGGTACGCCGAGCAGGTCCACGGGCCTCAGCCGCTCGCGACCTTCACTGCAGCCGCGACACTGCCCGCGCATGCAACTGCGATCGGTCAGGCCTTGCTCGCGTTCTCGCCGCCTTCGGTGGTGAGCTACGTGGCGAACCGCGGGCTCGCTCGATACACGCCGTCCCGACGGATCATCGCCCGACCCGCCGACGTCCGCGACCTGTCGGCACTGCAGCAGGTAGTTGATGAAGGTTTGTCGGAGTTCGGCCACATCGACGTCGTCTCTGCCAACGCCGGCATCCTCAGCTTCGGCAACGCGATCGAACTCGACGAGAACTCATGGCAAGACGTGATCGACGTCAACCTCACCGGCGTGTGGAAGACGGTGCGGGCCACCGCCCCGGCGATGGTGGAGCGCGGGCAGGGCGGGTCGATCATCCTGACCAGCTCGGTTGCCGGACTCGTGGCCTACCTGGGCTTCGCCCACTACGTCAGCGCGAAGCACGGCGTCACCGGCCTGATGCGGGCGCTGGCCGCCGAGCTCGCCCCACACATGATCCGGGTCAACTCCGTCCACCCGACGACAGTGGACACTCCGATGGTGCAGAACCCTGCACTCTACGAGGTGTTCGGGATGCCGGGGGCCAGCCGGGAGGACGTCGCGGAGGCCTTCAAACCTCTGAACTCGTTGCCGATCCCCTGGGTCGACCCGATCGACATCAGCAACGCCGTCTTGTTCCTCGCCTCGGACGAGTCGCGATATGTCACTGGCCTCACGATGACGGTGGACGCGGGCGCCACCGCTCCCTACAAGGCGCCACCCGAGGCGTAGCTACCTCGACCTGAAGAAGCAAGGCCGCACGCCCCGGGCGCCGCTGGCGTCCGGCATAGGGACGCAGCGCCGGGGGTGCGGCGCCGGAGGTGCCGACATGACGAGGTCAAGTCGGTAAGGGGCGCCCACGCCTCTCTGACCGCAGAAACCAACGCCAGAGCCACACGCCCTCTTGCCCTGCGAAGACCCCGGCCTCAACGAGCGGTTCCTGCGCGAGGTCCTGGACTTCAAGACCGCAGAGCGCGTCGTCACCAGCATCGACGAGGCCCGAGGTCATCGGCACCTGGATGAGCTGCGGCGAGTCACCACACGACATCGCGTTCATCAAGGGCCAACGGCATGCTGCACCGCTTCGCCTATCACCTGGAGGACTGGTCGGCGACCCTCTCACCCCGGATACGTGCACGCGGGCCACGACCCAGCTCCGTCCGCTGTGTTCTGGGTCAGCATTTTCATCGCCTGCTCAGCGCCATTTGCGCACCGACGCCGACCGAGCGTCGTCTCGCGCCGGATCCGCACTGGTCCGACGGCAATCAGGTGATCCCGAACTCGCGCATCTTGCGGTAGAGGGTGTTGCGACCGATACCGAGCGCCCGAGCAGCGCGAGCGCGGTTGCCGCCCGCCGCTCGCAGAGCGTCGGCCACCGCCTCCCGCTCGGCTGACTCCAGCATGCCCAGCCCACGCCGGGGCGTGCGGAGCTCGTCGGGCAGGTCGTCGATCTCGACGATCCCGCCCTCGGCCCGGCGAGCCAGCAGCACAACGGTGTGGTGGAGCTCGGCCACGTTCCCGGGCCACGGCCAGGACATCAAGCGGTCCCACACCGAAGAGGCGAACCGCGTCGCGGATTCCGGTTCGGGCCGCTCGGCCAGCACTCCCTGCACGAGCGACGGCAGGTGCTCGCGGCACTGCGCGGGACCGGGCAACCTCACGGTGGTGGCGACCCGCCGCACCATCCCGACGACGCCGTCGTCAGCGGCATCGAGGTCGGCCGTGAGCGCGATCGGAGCCCCTGTCTCGACCAACGTCTCGACCTGTGCCACGGACGGAGACGGCGACTCGTGTACCCGACGCAGCACCAGGCCGCGGCCGTCCGCCGCAGCGGCACGTGCCGCGGCGAACCAACCGGGATCCAGGTGCGGCTCGACGATCAGCGGGTCCTCGACTCCGTGGCGGCGCAGGGTGCGCAACGCGGTCCGGAGCTTGCCTGTTCCGCCCGCCCCGACGAGCGCGACCAGCTCACCGTCCGTATCACCGTCTCGAGTTGCCGATCGACGTCGTCGTGAAAGTGAAGCCGTTCGCGAACCGCGATCGGCCGGACCGAACCGGAGCTGCCTGCGACCTTCCTGGACGTGGCGTCCGGTCGTCCGCGGGAGCGCTGCCTGAGCAGCCGCACGCTGTAGGCCGCCCTGCCTCCGTCGTCGACCGGTTCGACGACGGCGTCGTGGAGACCGTCCGCGAGCGGGACCTGCATGCGAGCGGGTGTAGTGGGCCCGTGCTCGCTGAGGAACCGCCACAGGAGCGGGTGGAGCTCCGGTCCGGTGTGGACGAGCCCGAGCCGGTTGGCGAGCACGGTGTCCTCGTCGACGACGAGCGCTGCGGCGCTCGCCCGGTCCATCGCAAGGTAGGCGTGGACGAGTCGGCGGTGCCGGTCGCCGGCCTCCTCGAGGATCCGTGACTCGATCTGGCGTCCGATGTCGCCTGCCATCACCGCCATCAGCGGATGGACGTCGCGCATCGCGCACGCCAGCGAGAACGAGCCGAGCACGCGACCGGTGTAGGGCTCGATGATCGGAGTGGCTGCGCAGGTCAGGTTCTCCAGCAGGGCGTTGTAGTGCTCCGGGCCGCGGACGAGCACCGGGCGGCGCTCGACGAGCACGGTGCCGATGCCGTTCGTGCCGATCGAGTGCTCCGAGAAGTCGAAGCCCTCGGCGGCACTGGCCCGGTCCATGACGTCGCGCTGGCGTCGGACATCGACGAGGCGCGCGACGATCAGCCCAGTCGGGTCGGACAGCACCATGGCCACCGGGACCTCGGCGAAGCTGTCTTTCAGCCGGTTCAGGACCGGCATCGCCGCCCGACGCAGCACCGATAGGGCCTCGTCCGGTTCCCGGTAGTCGATGTGGTCGGGCGCGACGGGCACCTGCTCACCGACGCACCGCCGCCAGCTCTTCTCGATGTACTGAGGCACCCCGCTGCGACCGGCTGGCTGGGTCAGCAGCCCACCACGCACGAGCATCTCCCGGCTGCGGCGGGTGAGTTCTCTCTGAACCGGCGACAGTGTCGGTAGAGGACGGCTCTCGATTCGACGCATCGTTGCCTCGTGGTCCGTCACGGGCGCAGCGACGCCCACGGTTGCGCGGGCCCTATCGCCCGCTCCACAACTACCGTGCCTCACATCACACCTCGCACGCCAGCGCAGGCGGCCTGCCGATCGGCGTCTCAGGGCCAGGCCTCGCGTGCGGTGTTCCAGAACGGAACACACGCGGACCTCGCGCCGCCGCCACAGTGAGCTTTACGTCACGACGATTCGAGAGGAATCCAGATGACAATGGCGCCATCGACCCGCCCGTCGGGGACCTCGGCCGAGTCGGATGCGCTCCGCGCGCTTTACGCCGACTGGGCCGACATCATCGCCACCACGCCCGAACTGAGCATGCGGCTGTTCCGCAGCATCTTCGACGAGTGGCACCAGCCCACCCGCGAGCCCGAGGACGTAACCTACCGCGAGGAGACCGTCGGGGGCGTCCCGGGGATCTGGACGCTGCCTGCCGGTGCGGACACCTCACAGGTGCTGCTCTACACACACGGCGGCGGCTTCGCCGTCGGCTCCGCGTCCAGCCACCGCAAGCTGGCGGCGCACCTGGCCAAGGCGCTCGGCGTCGCCTCCTTCGTCCTCGACTACCGTCGGGCGCCCGAGCACCCGCACCCCGCGCAGGTCGATGACGGTGTCGCAGCGTTCACGGCACTGACGGAGAAGGGGATTGCACCTGCCGACATCACCACGATCGGGGACTCCGCAGGCGGCAACCTGGCCATCGCCATCCCGCTGGCCCTCCGCGACCGGCGCCTGCCGCTGCCCGGTCGGGTGATCGCGTTCTCGCCGTGGCTGGACATGGAGAACGCAGGCGCGACGCTGGTGACCAACGAGGCAACCGACGCCCTGGTCACCGTGCCGCTGCTCGAAGGCATGATCGCCGGCGTCCTCGCCGAGGGGAAGATCGACCCGAAGACCCCGCTGGCGAACCCGCTCTACGCCGACTTCACCGGTTTCCCGCCGCTCTACGTCAACGCCGGCGGGGCGGAGGTCCTGGTCGACAACGCCACCCGGGTCGCGGAGAAGGCCGAGGCGGCCGGGGTCGGAGTCACGCTCTCGGTCGTCGAGGGCATGCAGCACGTCTTCCCGTTCATGGCAGGCAACGCACCCGAGGCGGACGCGGAGATCGCCGCGATCGCGAAGTGGTACCGCGGCTGACCGCCACCTCAAGACACAAACGTCCCGAGACCTTTCAGGAGCATCCATGAGCACCATGTCCAAACCCGACGTCGACGCGATCGTCATCGGCGCCGGATTCGGCGGCATCTACATGCTGCACAAGCTGCGCAACGAGCGTGGCCTGTCCGTCAAGGCCTTCGAGAAGGGCGGCGGCGTCGGCGGCACCTGGTACTTCAACAGGTACCCGGGCGCCAAGTCCGACACCGAGGGCTTCGTCTACCGCTACTCCTTTGACAAGGACCTGCTGCAGGAGTGGGACTGGAACACCCGCTACCTCGACCAACCCGAGGTCCTGGCCTACCTCGAGCACGCTGTCGACAGATACGACCTCGGCCGGGACATCCAGCTGAACACGGAGGTGACCAGCGCAGTCTTCAACGACGACACCGACCTGTGGACGGTCACCACCAACGACGGCAAGAGCCTGACCACCCGATACCTCGTCAACGCGCTCGGCCTGCTCGCGAAGAGCAACATCCCCGACATCCCGGGCCGGGACACCTTCGCAGGCCCGCTGGTGCACACCAACGCCTGGCCGGAGAACCTGGACATCACCGGCAGGCGGGTCGGCGTGATCGGCACCGGCTCGACCGGGACCCAGTTCATCGTCGCCGCCGCCAAGGTCGCCGACCACCTCACCGTCTTCCAGCGCTCACCGCAGTACTGCGTGCCGTCCGGGAACGGGCCGGTGGACCAGGCCGAGGTCGACCGCACCAAGGAAGACTTCGACGCGATCTGGGACCAGGTCCGCAACTCCGTCGTCGCCTTCGGGTTCCAGGAGAGTGGCGTCGAGGCGATGAGCGTCTCCGAGGAGGAACGCCGCCGCGTGTTCCAGGAGAACTGGGACAAGGGCAACGGATTCCGATTCATGTTCGGCACGTTCTGCGACATCGCCACCAACCCGGAGGCGAACGCGGCCGCAGCGGCGTTCATCCACTCGAAGATCGCCGAGATCGTCGACGACCCGGAGACCGCCCGAAAGCTCACCCCGACCGACCTCTACGCCAAGCGCCCGCTGTGCAATGAGGGCTACTACGAAACCTACAGCAGGGACAACGTCGAGCTCGTCTCGATCAAGGAGAACCCGATCCGGGAGATCACCCCGGCCGGTGTGCGAACGGCCGACGGGGTCGAGCACCAACTCGACGTCCTGGTCTTCGCGACCGGGTTCGACGCGGTCGACGGCAACTACCGGTCGATGGACCTGCGCGGACGCGACGGCAGGCACATCGCCGACCACTGGACCGAGGGCCCGACCAGCTACCTGGGCCTGTCGAAGTCCGGCTTCCCGAACATGTTCATGATCCTCGGCCCGAACGGGCCTTTCACCAACCTGCCGCCGAGCATCGAGGCTCAGGTCGAATGGATCGGCGAGCTGATCGGCAACGCCGAGCGGAACGGCATGCGGACGGTCGAGCCGACCCCCGAGGCGGAGAACAGCTGGACGGCCACCTGCGAGGAGATCGCGAACATGACGCTGTTTCCGAAGGCCGAGTCGTGGATCTTCGGAGCGAACATCCCGGGCAAGAAGAAGGCCGTCATGTTCTACATGGCCGGGATCGGCGCCTACCGGCAGAAGCTCGGTGAGGTCGCCGGCTCAGGCTACGACGGGTTCGAGATGACTCGCGAGAGCGAGACTGCAAGCAATGCGGCGGGGGTTTCCGCAGCCTCGGCATGAACCACCTCGGCGCGGTGCGTATCACGGCGGCGGCGGGCACCATCCGCCGTGCTGCCCCACATCCGGGTCTGGCGTTCGGTCCGAGCCGGCGGCGACACCAAGACCCGCACCTCGCGGCGCACCCTCGCCCTCCCCCGCCGCTGCGTCGACGCCCTGCAGGAGCACCGCAACCACCAAGCCGCAGTCCGAGCCCAGGCAGGCGCCGACTGGACCGACCACGAACTCGTCTTCACGACCCGGACCGGCGGCCCGCTGGACGCGGCCAACGTCCGGCGCGACTTCCGCCGCATCGCCACCGCCGCGGGCCTTGATGCCGCCGACTCGACACCGCGGGAGCTGCGGCACAGCTTCGTCTCACTGCTGTCCGACGAGGGCGTACCGGTCGAGCAGATCGCCCGGCTCGTCGGGCACGCGGGCGGATTGACAGTCACCGAGACCATCTACCGCAAACAACTGCGGCCCATCATCGACGACGGCGCGATCGTCATGGACCGCATCTTCGACGCCCGCCGAGCTAGTGTCGCGTAATGGTTTCTCGTTACTTGGCGTTGTTGGCCAACAGCTTCTTGAAGTCGCGGTGGAGGATGCGAACACTGGCGATGATCTCGCCGGGAGTCGCTGTCCATTCGAAGGGTTTCGCGTCGCGGTTCCAGTTCTCGATGTAGGAGTCGATAGTCTTGATGAGTACACGAAGTGAGGTGAAGGTGCCGCGCCGGATCGCCTGCCTGGTGATGATGTTGAACCAGATTTCCACCTGGTTCAACCAGGAACTGCCGGTCGGCGTGAAGTGAAAGGTGACATTGGTGTGCTTGGTGAGCCAGGCGTCCACGTCGTTGCCTTTGTGGGTCGACAGGTTGTCCAGGACGACGTGGATCTCGCGGTCACCGTAGCGCGCGACAACATGGTCCATAAACTTGAGGAACTCCGCGGTGCGCCTCCGCTGGTAGCACTCCCCGAGCACCTCTCCGGTTACCGTGTCCAGCGCGGCAAACAGGTTCGTGGTGCCATGCCGGACGTAGTCATGGGTGCGCTTCTCGGTCTTCCCGACGTTGATCGGTAACATCGGCTGCGTTCGATCCAGGGCCTGGACCTGCGTCTTCTCGTCGATGGACAGGACGACTGCAGCCGTAGGGGGATCCAGATAGAGCCCGACCACATCGGCCACCTTGGCCTCGAAGTCCGGATCGTTCGACAGTTTGAAGGTGCCTTGACGCTGCGGCTGCAAAGCGTGGTCCCGCCACACCTGCGCGATGAAGTTGTGCGACACCGAGATGTTCTCTGCCCGTTTCAAGTACGTCGCCATCTCGCGACTCGACCAGTGACTCAGTCCCGTCTCGCCCGGTGGCGTGCACCGCGTCAACGCGACAATGCGAGCCCGCACACTATCGGGCACCGCTCGCGGCTTCCCCGGGCGCGGCAGATCCGTCAAGCCATCGACTCCGAACTGTTCGTATCGGTCCAGCCATTTGTATACCGTCGGCTTTGACGCTCCCGACAACTCAATGATCTCCGTCACCGACAACCCGTCGGCCCGTCGGCCCGCCACAACACCATCCGGGCACGAGCGGAGACCGAACCATCGTAGCCAACTTGCTGGATCATAGCATTGAGCGATGCCCGCTGCTCCTCAGACAACTCCACAGCGGAATTATTGCATAGCGCGCGTAGCTAATCTAGTACCATTACGTGACACTAGTCACTCAGGTAGTCACTCAACGGGCCCTAGAAAAGCCGAACGGCCCGGTCCAGAACCTCGCTAGAAGCTCCTGACCAGGCCGTTTGCTGGTGGGCGATACAAGGATTGAACTTGTGACCTCTTCCGTGTCAAGGAAGCGCTCTCCCACTGAGCTAATCGCCCGAGGCGGAGGCGGGAATCGAACCCGCGTACAGGGCTTTGCAGGCCCTTGCCTAAGCCACTCGGCCACTCCGCCGGCAGTTGGAGGTCCGACTGTGGAATCCGAGCGGACGACGGGATTCGAACCCGCGACCCTCACCTTGGCAAGGTGATGCGCTACCAGCTGCGCTACGTCCGCGTGTGCAGCGTCTCCGCTGCGTGGTGGAGCAACCTTAACCCAGACCCGACGCGCCCTCCACACCGCCCCCCGACCGGCGGTCCGACCTGCGATCAGTCGTGCGCGGACTCGTTGAGAAGCTCCGACAGCGCCATGTCGAAGTCGAGCCACGAGTACTCCGAGCCCGCGGGCACGGCCTCGAAGGTGCGCCACAGGAAGTCGCCAAGAGTCGTCGCGCAGGTCGTGAAGACGGCGTGGCCGGACGGCGACGAGAGTTCCAGCTGGATCTTCGCCGGGGCGCCGGGCAGCGGCTGCACCCGGACGTCGCCCGAGCCCGACGGCCCCACGAGCCCGCCGTGCAGCAGATCGCGCGCGAACACCCACTCGACCGAATTGCTCCCGGTGCGGAAGGACGCACGGACCGCGTATGGATCGCGGCTGTGGTAGGTCAGGTCGACCTTGACGGGAACCGCCTGGGCGTCCCCGGAGGTCAGTTCGAACACTGCCGGTGAGCAGATGACCGTGTGCTCGTCGCGCATCGTGCGTCCTCTTTCGTGGTCCCGCCGTGGTTCGTCATGCGGAGAAACGACCGTGTGGCGAAGATGTGACGGGTCGGGGGACACGGAACCCCCTGTTGCTCCCTGATATCACTCTGACGGGCCAGCGTGTTACACCCTGCCGCGCGTCCCACCGATCATGATCACCGACGCGTACTAGCCTGAACCGGACCGCCGCGCACGGCGAACACAGTGACGTGAGGATCCCCCTGGTGGACGGAGTCGCCGACACCCCCGATACGCCGGAGCGGTGCGCCCAGGGGTCGCGGGCACCGGCGAGGAGTCGCGTTTCCGATCCGGCGGACGATGAGATCATCCGGCGGGTGGTCGCGGGTGATCAGCGTGCGCTCGCCGACCTGTACGACCGTTGGGCCCGACCAGCATTCTCACTGGCCAGGCGCGTGTGCGCGGACGAGGTGCTCGCCGAGGACGTCGTCCAGGAGGTCTTCATCGCGTTCTGGCGGGAGCCGGGCCGCTTCGACTCGGCGCGCGGCACGTTCGGCAGCTGGCTGCTCACGCTCGTGCACCACAAGGCGGTCGATGCGGTCCGCCGCGAGAGCGCCATCCGCCGCCGCACCGTGCCTGCCGCCGAGAACGGCGAGGAGTGGTCGATGACCCCGGGTCCCGGAGCGGACCAGGCCGCGATGGGAGCCGTCGTCGCGGGCCAGGTCCGCGACGCGCTGGGCCGCCTGCCCGATGAGCAACGCCAGGCCCTTGCCCTCGCCTACTACGGGGGCTACACCCAACGTGAGGTCGCGACGTTGACGGGCGTGCCGCTCGGCACCGTCAAATCTCGGATGTTCACCGGCGTGCAACGACTACGCAGCGTGCTCGGCCCGCTTTTGGGTGACGTCGCTACGGACTTCGGGGGAGGTGCGCGATGACCGAGCCGCGTCCGACGTGCACCCGCACGGAGCAGGCCGTCGGCTGGGCGCTGCATGCGCTGGAGCCCGAGGAGGAGCTGGCCGTGGGGCGCCACGTGCCGACGTGCTCAGACTGCGGTGCCGCGGTCCGCGACGCAGAGGCTGTCATGACGCAGCTCGCCACGGCCGTGGAGCAGGTCGACCCACCCGCGCGGCTGCGCACCTCGATCCTCGACGCCGCAGCGGCGACGCCGCAGGTGCCGCCACAGCCCGCGCCGCGTCCTTCGCCCACTCCGCGCAGGCCGGGGACGGCGCGTCCCGGCCCGAGCGGCCCACGCCCGACGAGTCCGACGCCCGCCGGGCGGAGCAGGCGGTGGAGCCCGGGGCGCCTCGTCGCGGCAGCGGTCGCGGCGGTGGCCCTCGTCGCCATCGGCGGCCTCGGGATGCGCACCGTCCAGCTGCAGCAGCAGCTCGACGTGGCGTCGTCCCAGGTGTCCAACACCACCGCGCTCATGCAGGACCTCGCCCGGCCGGGCGTTTCACACGCGATGCTGGCCCGACCAGACGGCACAACCGTCGCGGCGGTGGTCCTCGCGGGCAGCCAGCGGACCGTCTACACGATCGGTCTGGCCGCCAACTCCGCCGACCAGACCTACGTTCTGTGGGGCCTCAAAGACATTTCCTCCGCCCCACAGCCGCTCGGGGTGTTCGACGTGGACGAGCGTAACGTCGGCCCGCAGACGGTCGGCTCCCCCAACCAGCAACCGTTCGGTGCCTACGCCATCTCACTGGAGCCCGGCCGGACACCCCCATCGGTGCCGACGGATGTCGTCGCCTCGGGGGCGCTCACGGCGTGAGGCCCCCACCGTAGGACGTCGGCTGTGCTGTACTGTCGTCGCCGTTGGGGCGATTAGCTCAGGGGGAGAGCGCTTCGTTCACACCGAAGAGGTCACTGGTTCGATCCCAGTATCGCCCACCAGCAAACGGCCTGGTCAGAGCCTCAAATCAGAGGTTTGGACCAGGCCGTTTCGCATGATCGTTTCGGTTTAGGCATCAGATAGGCATCACGCGGGCACGGGTGCACCGGCTGATCCGTCTCCGAGGTCGTCGTGATCATCGAGCGCCTGCAGGACGCGAGAGGTGTCCTCCGTACGCGGGGTATAGAGGTCGAGCGTCGTTGATGATCTCTCGTGACCCATGACGCGCTGCACCATGTTCGGCGGCACACCGTCATCGACCAACCAGGTGCCACTCGCGCGATCTGCCGCTCACCCACGCCGTCACCATCGACGCACCGTCCATCGCCGCTCCGCTCACCGCGGCGTCCACACTTCACGAATGGATGGCCGACCCGGTCGGAACGCAGCTCATCGCGGAAGCCGTCGCCGCCGGACAGCCGGACCCGACCCGCGACGAGGAGCTGGTGGCGGTGATCGGCGCCATGCCGATGTCCTCCCTGGCCGCGTTCAAGGGGATGAGCATCGACCACGACACCCTGCAGAAGCTCGTCGAACGCCTACACGACCGTGCCAAACACTCCTGACGTGCCAGCACCCAGGGTCGTGATCACCTGGCGCCCGGCGCCCACCACGGCGTCGACTCGTCGAGGGCCAGCAGGAGCTCGGCCTCCGCCATAGTCAGCTGCCGCGACCGGGTCCACTCCAGCACGCGATCGACCCGGTCGCCAGTGGGCCCAACCTGCGGCCGGGGCGCGCTCAGCGGCACGAACTGCCCCATCGACCGCAGCACCGTGGGTTCTGCGCCCGTCCCCCACTGACCGGCGACAGATCGGAGTATCGAGCTCGCCCAGATCGAGCTCCTGCGTCTCCGGGACCGCCCTCGAAGCACCGACATCCTTTCACCCCTACCACTCGACTGGATCGATTCATGATCCAGCCGACGGGCCCGACCGCCCCGCGCTCGGCCCTGCGCTCGTGATGCGCGGCACGCACGCATCGTCGAGGTAGATCTCACGCCAGGCCGAGAGATGGTCGGCGCGGTGGTGACCTCGGGCAGGCCCTCGGCGAAGCTGCCGTCGCCACTGCACCCACCCACATCAGGTTACTTGGGGACGAAGAGGTCACAACGCGGCGGCCGCCGGGCGGGGCCTGGACGACCCAACAGGCCCGGAACCTGCTGATGGACCTCGACGATCGCACCGCCACCGTCCGGTTCCTCGTCCGCGACCGCGCCGGCCAGTTCACCACCGCGTTCGATGCCGTCCTGGCCGGCGCAGGGATCTACATCGTGAAGATCCCGGATAACCGCGGGCGAACTGCTTCGCCGAACGCTTCGTCCTCACCGTCAGGACCGAGCTCACCGACCGCATCCTGATCTTCGGTGAACGCCACCTGAAGACCGTCCTTGCCCGGTACAGCACCCACTACAACGGGCGTGCGCCCCATCGAGCTCTGCAGCTTCTCCCACCCCAGGCGGACCACCCCGCCCCGGACCTCACCAACCGAGAGGTCAAGCGACGACCCGTTCTGGGTGGGCTGCTCGACGAGTACGAACGCACAGCCCAAAACCGCAGCTCAACGGCAGTTGACCGGGTTTTGGAACCCGATAGGCGGTCAACCGGCGGCGAGCGCGGCGACGGCACGGTGAGCGTCGACGGCAGTGCCGGTAGCTGCGAACAGGGCGGTCAGTCACGAGGTGCCGATCGCTCCACACTGCGCCCGGTCGACCCGGACGCGATCATGCTGACACCGACCATCCACGACCGTCACATAACGGCTCTTGCCGATGAGGTCATCCTGTCGCCTGCCATGAGGATGGGACCGGGCTGACCGGTTTTCTGCCAGCTTCATGGGACCACCTGGGTTGCCAGTCATGGGACCACCCGGCGCGCCTGTCCGGGTTGTCCCCGATGTGCTCGTTGACTCGCCGCGTCATGTCGGTGGACGCGGAGGTCGTCGAGCGTGGGGTTCAGGGAGGTCAGCGTGGTTGAGGTGCGTGAGGTGCTGCGGGCGTGGCTCGAAGGGCTCGGGCTGCGGAAGGTCGCCGAGCGGGCGGGGGTGGACCGTAAGACCGCTCGCCGGTACATCGACGCCGCCCAGGCTGCCGGTCTGTCGCGCGATGTCGGCGTGGAGGCGGTGACCGACGGGCTGGTCGGTGTGGTGGTGGAGGCGGTGCGTCCGGCACGTCCGAACGGGCACGGCGCCTCGTGGGAGCTACTGCTCGCCTACGAGGAGCAGATCCGGGCCTGGGTGGCCGGCGGTAAGGGTCAGGACCCGTTGAGCGTGGTGAAGATCGAGGAGTTGCTGGCCCGGCAGGGCGTGCGGGTGCCGTATCGGACGCTGCACCGGTTCGCGGTCGAGCGGTGCGGCTTCAAGGTCAAGACCACCACGGTCCGGGTCCTCGACGGGGAGCCGGGGGTGGAGTGCCAGCTCGACTTCGCCCAGCTCGGGCTGCTGCTCGACCCCGGGGCCGGGAAGCGGCGCAAGGTGCACGCGTTGATCTTCACCGCGGTGGTGAGCCGGCACATGTTCGTGTGGTTGACCCACTCCCAGACCCTGACCGCGGTGATCGCCGGCTGCGAGGCGGCCTGGCAGTTCTTCGGCGGCTGGTTCAAGGTGCTGATCCCGGACAACCTCAAGCCGGTGGTCACCAACGCGGACGCGGTCAACCCGCAGCTGTCCAAGGGCTGGTTGGACTACGCCCAGCACGTCGGGTTCGGCACCGACCCGGCGCGGGTGCGCTCTCCTCAGGACAAGCCACGCGTGGAACGGACCGTGCAGTACGTGCGCGGCAACTTCTGGGCCGGGGAGAGCTTCACCGACCTGGCCGACGCGCAGACCCGGGTCGAGGCCTGGTGTCGTGAGCGAGCCGGGATGCGCATCCACGGCACCACCGCGCGGCGACCGGTGGAGATGTTCACCGAGCTCGAGGCCGCGTGCCTGCTGGAGGTTCCACAGCCCTACGACGTCCCGGTGTTCACCCGGGTCAAGGTGCACCGCGACTTCCACGTCGAGGTCGCCCGGGCGTTGTACTCGGTGCCCGAGCACTACCTCGGCCGGCACCTCGAGGCCCGCGCGGACTCGGAGCTGGTCAAAGCTCTACTCGAGCGGGCGGCTGGTCAAGACCCACCCGCGGCAGCCACCAGGTGGCCGCTCCACCGACCGCGCGGACCTGCCCGAGCACAAGGCCGGCTACGCGTTGCGCGATCTGACCCGGCTCGTCGCGACCTGCGCCGGGCACGGGCCCCACGTCGGGATCTACGCCGAGCGGCTGCTCGATGACCCGCTGCCCTGGACCCGGATGCGCAGCGTCTACCGGCTGCTCGGCCTCATCCGCCGCTACGGCCCCGACCCGGTCGAGGCCGCCTGCGCACGATCCCTGGGCCTCGACGTCGTGTCCGTGTCGAAGATCGCCTCGATGCCGGCCAAGGCCACTGAGCGTGAGCAGCCGGTGCTGCCCGCCGCGGCCGGCTCACCCGGAGGCCGGTTCGCCCGCGACCCCAACGAATACTCCGGACGCGGCAGCGTCCAACTCACCCTCATCCCCGGCGGAGCCGCGGCGGTCGCCCTCGCCACTCCCGCCAACCCCGAGGAGGACCACCGATGACCACCACCGCGCCGACGGGGCCGCTCGACCCGGTCGGGACCGACCTGATGAGGACGTTGAAGGCGGTGAAACTGGGCGGGCTGGGCCACACCCTGCCCGAGCGGCTGGCGCTGGCCCGGCAACGCAAGATGGGCCACGCCGCGTTCCTCGAGCTCGTCCTGGCCGACGAGGTCACCCGCCGCGAGTCCCACTCGGCAACGCTCCGCGCCAAGACCGCGGGCCTGGACCCGGCCATGCGCCTGGACGCCTGGGACGAACTTGACGACCTCACCTACGACCGGGCGCTGCTCAGCGACCTGACCAGCCTGAGGTTCACCGAGGCCGGCAACGGAGTCCTGGTCCTGGGACCCGTCGGGGTCGGGAAGACACACCTGGCCACCGCGCTCGGCCACATCGCGATCCGCCGCCGCCTGAGCGTGCACGCCGCCCGCGCGGACAAGCTGTTCACCCGGCTCCGCGCCGCCCGGCTGGACAACACCCTCGAACCCGAAATACGCAAGCTCGCCCGCGTCGACCTGCTGATCCTGGACGACTTCGCCCTCCGCCCCCTCGACACCACCGAGACCAACGACTTCTACGAGATCGTCGTGGAGCGGCACCGCCGGGCGAGCACGATCATCACCTCGAACCGGGAGCCGTCTGAGTGGATGACCATGATGAGCGACGCGCTACTCGCCCAGTCCGCCGTCGACCGGCTCACCTCAGGCGCACACACCCTCATCATCGAGGGCCCCTCCTACCGCCAACGCGACGCTCACCGGCGCGCCGACGTTGACACCCAGGGCGAGACCCAGTGATGCTCACTCACACCACCAGGTGGTCCCATGCTCCTGGCAACACGGTGGTCCCATCACGCTGGCAAGCGACACATCCCGGCAGCCAGCCGGTCCGCAGAGGCTTGCTCAGCCGGCCGGGCGATGGCTTCCCTACCACGATCACCGACGAACGCCGCCAAGTTGCAGCTAATGCGACGTCCAGAAGCGTGCATCGGGTCCTCGCGGGCCCAGACGACGCCTGCGGCGTTGCCGTCGACAGCCGCCGTCGGCTTCGGATGCAGGCACCGGTCACGAGTACGCCGCCCAGCGGAAGGCCAGCTGTGGATCTTGACGGCCTGCGGCGCGGGTGGTGGATTACTTGGTGGAAGCGTCCGATCGACCCGCTCAGCGTTCCCAATACCGGAATGAGGCGGCATGATGCCAGTCCGTTGCTCGTATGCGATGTGGAGCCAGCTCGGTCCGCCACCTTCCCCGAGCCGGATCAACTCACCCGGCCTAGCCGCTTTTCGACTTGCGTCGTCCGTCCGTGGGGGGTGCGCAAGACAGGTCGCCCTCTGTTTCTTTCGAAGCCGCCGGTCCACTGTTCCCGTTCGATCACAGACTTCCCTTGGGGTGCCGCGTTTCCGGAACTGCGCCACAGCTGACATCCTCTGACCACCCCACGTAACTCACCGATGACAAGGAATCTCGATGCCTAATCTCGACATCATCACCACCCGGGTAGGAATCGTCGGCGGAGGACCCGCCGGGCTGATGCTGTCGCACCTGCTCGCAAAATCCGGTATCGACAACGTCGTGGTCGAAAAGCGTGACCACGAAACAATCCGGAACACCCACCGGGCAGGCATCCTCGAACACGGAAGCGTCGACATGCTCGTCGACTCCGGCGTCTCCGACCGAGTCCTGAAAGACGGATACAAGCACGAGGGCATCGACCTGCGTTTCGGCGGTGAAAGCCATCGCATCGATTTCGAAGACCTGGTCGGGGAAGCGGTCTGGCTGTACCCACAAAACGAGGTGTTCGTCGACCTCGCCGCCGCCCGCGAACGTGACGGCGGGGAAGTGCACTTCTCCGTGTCCGACACCGAAGTCCTCGATCAAACAACCGACATGCCCAAGATAAGGTTCAACGATTCTGACGGCAACGCGAAGGAGATCAACGCCCAGATCCTCGTGGGCGCCGACGGTTCCGGCGGCATCTGCAAATGGTCAATTCCGCAAGAGCACCGCACCGACAACTTCGTCGAATATCCCTTCGCCTGGTTCGGCATCCTCTGCGAAGCACCACCCAGCGCGGAAGAACTGATCTATTGCAACTCCGACCGCGGCTTCGCCCTGATCAGCCAACGGGACGACCGCATCCAGCGGATGTACTTCCAATGCCCCACCGACGAGGACGTCGACGGGTGGACCGAGGAGATGATCTGGGACGAGCTACAAGGCCGCCTCGACGGACCCGACGGGTTCCAACTCACCCGCGGCAACATCTTCGACAAGATGGTGCTCCGCTTCCGCAGCTACGTCTGCGAACCACTGCGGTACGGCAACCTCTTCCTCGCCGGAGACGCAGGCCACACGGTGCCTCCCACCGGCGCGAAGGGACTCAACCTTGCCTTCGCCGACGTCCGGGTCTTGTTCGAGGGCATCGAATCGTGGGCGGCGACGGGTTCCCGGGACCTCCTGGACCAGTACAGCGACCGGGCATTGCAACGGATCTGGAGAGCGCAGAACTTCTCCTACTGGATGACGTCCATGCTGCACGAACGACCGGACACCAACCCCTTCGAACGCAAACGACAACTCGGCGAACTCAACGCCGTGGTCAACTCCCGTCACGGCTCCGCCTACCTCGCCGAGGCCTACACCGGATGGCCCCACTCTTGACGACTGGCTGCGCCTGCGTGGGAAACCTCGCCGGGCAATGCGGAGCCGTATCGTTGGGAGTGCGGTCGGGGCGAAACTGTTTCGGTCGCGCCGCGTGTGCGCAAGCGACAGGCGGCAAGAAGCATCCGAGCCGACCGACCGTCGCCCTCAGCACGCCAGGGGCTGCAGACCCGCGCCTGACTATATCCGGCTCTACGCAGCGAACTGGGAGCGCGGGTTCTGATTCGCGTCGGTGAGTGATCTTCGCGGATGCGGCCGTGGTTGAGCAACAACCGCAGCCGGTAGTGGTCGAAGTTGCGGTATCCGCGGGCGATCCTCTTGGTGTTCTTGATTTTCAGGTTGAGATTCTCGGTCGGCCCGTTCGACACGGTGGGGTGGTCGAAGTGCGCGATCAGCTCGGGCAGCCAGGCGTGCAGGGTGCCGCCGAGGCGGGCGAGTTCGGCGATCGGGCAGCTGCGCAACGCCGCGACCAGTTCGGTGACCTGTTGGCGTGCGCGGCCGGGGTCGGTCTGTTGGTAGAGGGCCATGACCTGCTGTGCAATGGTCCAGGTGATGGTGACCTCGCTGTCGGGGTCGCAGAGACCAGCCCGGCCGCTAACCGGGCCTGTGCCTTCGTGCACAGGTGGTCGGCGCGGCGGCGCAGTACCCGGCGGATGCCATACAGCGGGTCACCGGTGCGGCCGCGGTGCCCGGTCTGGGCCTGCTGAACCCGGCGGCGCACGTCATCCAGGGCGGCCAGGGCCAGGCGCACAACGTGGAACGGATCGAGCACCCGCACCGCGCCCGGCAGTAATCAGTCAGGGGTCGGTTGATCATGCTGGCTGGGTTGGCATCCAGGGGTTGGCGGTCAGGGCGTCGCGGATGGCGTCCATGGGTCGGCGTCCGTGGTTGCGGGCGCTGACGAGGTAGGAGCGGATCCGGCAATGGCGTTGCAGGGTGGCCAGGGTGCGCCAGCAGCCTTGGACTTTGGCGGCGAGTTTGAACCCGCGGATCGCCGATTCCGAGCCGTTGTTCGTGGCGGGGACGTCGAGTCGGGTGCTGAACAGCCACACCTGGTGGGCTTTGCGTTTGAGCCGTCGGGCCAGTTGCAGGCCGGGATGGTTGCCCGTGTGCCAGGGCCGGGACAGGTTCGTGGAGATCCCGACGGCCACACCGTTGTCGTAGCGGCGCCGCAGCCGGGTAATCAGGTCGGTGTCGGGGGTGGCCTGGTCGCCGGCGCGGGTGGTGTTGATCTCGTGGATCGCCGCGCGTAGGGCGTCGGCGACTTGGCGGGCCCAGGCCTGGGCGTCGGTGTCGATGGCGTGGGCGTCGTCGAGGTAGCGCAGGATGTGGGCCAGGCATTGCTGGACCCCGGCGAGGTCGGTGTCGTAGCTGGTGTAGCCGCCGTAGTCGTCGCGGACCAGCACCCCGTGGAACTTGTTCACGATCCCGAACGCGTTGATCGAGGTCTTGGTGCGGTCACCGGCCGCGCCGTACCAGGCCAGGTCCGGCCCGCCGCCGGTGTGGGCCTTCAGCGTGCGCACGGTGTAGACGTGCGGGTTGAGGCAGTCCGGTTCGCCGGTGGCGGCGTGGGTCAGCGGGGCGGGGGTTTCGTCGGTGCCCAATACGTCCTGCTCGAGCAGTGCCTGTTTGAGTGCCTGTTCGAACCCGGCGGTGGTCAGCGCGTCGTCCAGGCGGGTCAGGCAGGAGGAGATGAACCCGGTGGACACCGCCACCCCGAGCAGCGCGGACATCAGATCCGCGGTGCGCTCGAGGCTGAGCACGTCCTGGCCGGCCAGCAGGGTCGCTGCGGCGGTCACGTTCGGGCCGTAGCAGGCCGGCCCGCCGCGGATCCCGGCCGGGAGGTCCGCGGTGGTGGCGTGTCCGCAGCCGCACCGGCGGCGCATCATCTGGTACTCGGTGACCGCCAGGGAAAAGGCTGGCAGGTCGAACACCTGCACCCGGGAGCCGACCGTTCCCGGTGCACCGGCCAGGCCTGCGCCGCAGGCCGCGCAGCCTGCCGGTTCGACCGGCTCCCGACGGTCGGGGGTGGCCACCGGGGCCAGACCGCTGCCGGGATGCCCCGGCTGCCCACCCTGCTTGCGGCGGGCCCGGCCCCGACCCGGACCGCCCGCGGCCGGCTGCCCCTCGGACAGCTGCCCCTCCGACGACGACCCGGACGACGACCCGGACGACGACCCGGGCGCTGGCTCGGCCTGCTGCCGGCCCGCCCTGGCCCTGGCCTTGGCCTTCGCGGCCGGCCCGTCTGTGCTCGGCGGTTGCGAGGAGTTCCAGGAGTCCCGGCCCACCTGTCGCCGTAACGCCTCCAGCTCGACCCGCAACGCCTCGATCAACACCGCCTGCTCGGCCAGCCGGGCGGCCTGCTCGACCACCAACGCCGCCAACTCCTCATAGGACGGCGGCGGCTCGGACACGACCGGGAGTCAATCATGATCAAACACCGACACCCGACACCGACACGCCGCAGGTCAGCCGGGGGCCTGACTGGTTACGCCCGGCAACTGGTTGCTCAAGGCGGTGGCATAGCCGCGGAACGGATCCAGCGACGCCGTGGTGATCCCCGCCCGCCACGCCTGGTCACGGCCGGCCAGCCATGCGGCCAGCACGGTGCCCGAGCGTCCCTCGACCACGTCCAGCAGCCGCGCCGAACGACCCGGGGTCAGGTCGGCGATCCCGGTCGCGAACGTCGTCGACCGCGTCGCGCTGGCCCGTAGGTAGGCGGTCTCGTCCACCCCGACCGCGTTCACCCCGGCCAGCCGGTCCGGGTCCTCGACCTGCGGGGAGCCGCGGTCGATGACCTGCCGCATGATCGTCCACCACGCCACCCCCAGCCCGGTCACAACCCGTGCGACGGCCGCGTCGGCCGTCGCGACCTGCTCGAACGCCCACGCGCGTGCCCGCTCGGTCATACCCGCGCGCGGCGCGATCGCCGGGTGCTGCTCGGTCCAGGTGCGCTGCTCACACAGCGGATGCGGGGCACGACCAGATCCCGCTTGACCCAACAGACGACCACCGGCCGCCCACCCAGCGGGAGGTTACGCACCCACGTCGGACGGCGGTCCTTTGCCCGCGCGACCGCCCCGCACTCCGGACACCCAACCAGATCGGCGGTGGTCTGGACCAGCAGCTCCAGCTCTCCGCCGACCTCGGCGGCGGCGAGGATCTCGAATCCGGCCAGCCCGAACAGGGCAGCCGTCACCGACGTCGTATCGTCACCATCCCGAGTCCTTCACGTCCGTGTTTGCTTGGCAGCGATCACGAATCGTGGAGGTCTCGGGGCCTACCCCAGCTCACCTGCACAGCGTCGGCGTGTCGGCACCCGAGCCCGCCGTCCCAGGTTCAATGCGAAGCGCCCTATATCCACGAAGTGAGAAGCGTCTGGGCTGGCAAGCGACCCTCGCCCGAGGGTCGCGCAACGCAGAAACGACTCCGTCAAGGACCCCCACTGCTGCGGGAACGCCGGGAATCGGTCATCCCGCGAGCCGACCGCGTTCCGACCAGGGCGCATGTGTTCGAACGGCAAGCCAAGACCGCGGCTGCGCCGCGTGGGCAAGCTCCGAGGTGGACCTGCGTCGCGAAGGCGACGGAATCGGGTCAGGAGGAGCAATCCCGTCCTGACCGTGCTGGGTCACGAGGTCGCCGAGCGGCCTGCCGCTTTGCGGACCTCTGCTTTTCTGATCTTTCCGGACGCGGTCCGCGGGAGCTCGTCGACGATGAAGAAGCGCTTGGGGATCTTGTACCGGGCGAGCCGACCGGCGAGGTGGCGTTGCACGTCGCCCTCTTCCAGGGTGTGGCAGGCGCGGACCTCGATGTAGGCGTGCGGCACCTCGCCCCACCTGTCGTCGGGGGCGCCGACCACGGCGACGCCTTGGACGGCCTCCATCTCCAGGATGACGCG
This sequence comes from uncultured Actinomycetota bacterium, assembly GCA_963739465.1. Lineage (GTDB taxonomy): Bacteria > Actinomycetota > Actinomycetes > Mycobacteriales > Pseudonocardiaceae > Pseudonocardia. The sequence continues at coordinate 8,585 of CAVUAS010000032.1, read as the reverse complement.
TTCGATCTCGGCGGGGTAGACGTTCTCACCCCCGGAAATGATCATATCTTTGAGCCGGTCGGAGATGTACAGAAAGCCGTCCGCGTCGACGTAGCCCATGTCACCCGAGCGGAACCACTCGCCGTCGGCAAAGGACTCGGCGGAGGCCTCCTGCTGCTCCCAGTAGCCCGCGATGACGTTCGGACCCCGTACCTGGATCTCGCCGACCTGGCAGGCGGGCAGCACCCGACCGTCGCTGTCGGCGACGCGCACGTCGGTGAAGAAGTGCGGGAGCCCCGCCGAGCCTGCCTTCTCCCGCGAGTACCGCGGCTGCAGGCTGGTGGCCCCGGGTGAGGTCTCGGTCATGCCGTAGCCGCCGGTGAAGGACAGGCCGCGCGCCTCGTAGGCGTCGAGGACCCGTGTCGGCGCGGCCGATCCGCCGCAGGTGAGCACCCGTAGCGAACTGATGTCGGTGCCGGCCCAATCCGGATGCTCGCAGATCATCTGGTAGGTCGTGGGAACGCCGCTGATGCTGGTCGCGCGGTACTGCTGGATCAGCTCAAGCGCGCGGCCGGGCACGAACGCGGGCTCCAGGATGACCGTCGCGCCCTTGAGCAGGGCCGGGAGCACCCCCATCGTCAGTGACGCCACGTGGAACATCGGGGAGATCATCAAGGCGACGTCGTCGCCGGTGAGGTCGTAGTCGACGAGCACGTTGTAGCAGTTCCACGTGACGTTCTCGTGCGAGATCGCCGCGCCTTTCGGCCTGCCGGTGGTTCCCGACGTATAAAGAATCATGGCGGTGTCGGACAACGCGACCGGCCTCTCCACGTGGTCCGCCGAGGCAGTGTCGATGACGTCCTCGAAGGCCTCCGCGGATGATGCGGCGCGGCCGACCACGACTCGGTGCAGGCCTGTGACCTCGGCGCAGGCCTGCTCGGCGACCTCGCTCATCGCGCCAGCGTGGACCAGTAGCACCGCCCCAGAGTCGTCCAAGGCGAAGGCGATCTCCGGTGCGGCCAGCCGGGTGTTCAGCGGGACGAAGATCGCGCCCAACGCGGTGACGGCGAAGAACGTCTCCAGGAACGACGGCTCGTTCTCCCCCAGGTAGGCCACCCGGTCGCCCTTGGACACGTTCCGAGACGCGAGCCCGTTGGCCAGGCGTTCGATGCGCTCGGCCAGCCGGTCGTAGGAGATGCCCGTGCCCCCGCTGATCAGCGCCAGCTTCCCGGCGGACTTGACGCGACGGCGGTGGATCCACGTCCCGACACCGTGGTTGCGCGCGCCGGGGACGGCGGAGGCGGTCGACATGGGTGGTCCTCTCAGTGCTCGACGGTGGTCAGGTCGTAGGTGCGTCCCTCGCGGATGGCCAGCACCGCGACCACGCTGATCAGCGCACCCACGATCAGGAAGATCGCGAGCGGGTAGGTCTGGCCGCCGCTCTCGCGGAACAGGGTGGCGAGGATGGTCGGGGTGAACCCGCCACCGATCAGGGTGGCCAGCTGGTAGCCCAGCGAGGCACCGGTGTAGCGCGCGGCGGTGCCGAACTGCTCGGAGATGAACGCGGCCAACGGTCCGTAGACCAGCGACTGCAGCTGCAGACCGAGCACGAAGCCCAGCCCGACCAGCCAGGGGTTGCCCGAACCCCACATCCAGAAGAACGGGAAGGTCAGGACGGCGAAGCCCAGCGAGCCCGCCACCAGCACCGGCCTGCGGCCGAACCGGTCCGACAGCCGCCCGGCCAGCAGCACCCCGAAGATCGCCAGGAATGACGCCACGGAGAAGCCGAACAGGATCGCCGAGCGGGACGTGCCGGTCTGCGCCGCGTAGGTCTGGGCGAAGGTGGCCATCGCCGTCTGGAACGCGAACGCCGCCCCGGCACCGAACATGGTGAGAATGAGCGCCTTCGGCCGCCGCAGCACCGACCACAGCGGCAGCGGCGGCTCCGTGTCCTCGGCCTCGACCTCCGCCATGACCTGCTGGAACACCGGGCTCTCCGAGACCTTGCTGCGCACGTACAGCCCGAGCGCCAGTAGCACGGCCGACAGCAGGAACGGGACGCGCCAACCCCAGCTGAGGAACTGGTCCCCCGGCAGTAGGGCGAACAGGCCGAGCATCAGGCTTCCCAACAGCGCCCCGGACGGGGCCCCGGCGTTGACGAACGACGCGGTGAACCCCCGCCTGCCCCGCTCGGCGTGTTCCAGCGCCATGAGCGCCGCCCCGCCCCATTCGCCGCCTACGGCGATGCCCTGTGCGACGCGCAGCAGCACGAGGATGACCACCGCCACCGTGCCGATGCTCGCGGTGCTCGGTACCAGGCCGATCAGGAACGACGACACCCCCATCACGAACATCGTGATGATCAGCATCTTCTTGCGGCCGATGCGGTCGCCGAAGTGGCCGAAGATCACTCCACCCAGCGGGCGCGCGACGTAGCCCGCTGCGAACGTGCCGAGGGAGAGGATGACGGCTGTGAACGGGTCGAGGCCCCCGAAGAACACCTTTGGGAACACCAAAGCCGCAGCCGTGCCGTACAGCAGGAAGTCGTAGAACTCGATCGCACTGCCCAAATAGCCGGAGAAGACGACCCGGCGTATCTCCTGACGTCTTTCCTGGTCGCCGAGCGGCGTCGCGCCGGCGCTGTTGATGGTCATGGTGTTCTGCTCCGATTCGATGAGGTCAACGACTGAAGGCGCTGACGCCGGTGATCGAGCGCCCGACGATGAGCGCGTTGATCTCGTGTGTTCCTTCGTAGGAATAGATGGCCTCGGCGTCGGCATGGAACCTGGCCACGTTGGTCGCCAGGGTGATGCCGTTGCCGCCTGCCACTTCGCGGGCCAGCGCCACGGTCTCCCGCAGATGCAGGCAGGTGCACATCTTGGCCAGGGCGGAGTCCTGGTCACGGAATATCCCGCGCGCCTGCTGCCCGGTGAGCGCGACCACCATGCCCAGTGATGCGGTCAGGTTGGCCAGCATGCGGGCGAGCTTTTCCTGGATGAGCTGAAATCCGCCCAGCGGGCGGCCGAACTGCGACCGTTCGGAGGTGTACCGGACCGCGGCCTCGTAGGCGCCCGCCTGAGCGCCGCAGGCGATCCAGGCGACGTCCGAACGCATCCGGCGCAGCATCGCGGCGACATCGGCGAAGGAGTTGACGTTCGCCAGTCGCGATGACTCGGGCACCCGCACGCCCGCCAGCTCGACGTCGGCGTTCTGCATCATGCGCAGCGAGGTCTTGCCGACGATCTTGCGCACGGTGACGCCGGCCGTCTGTCGCGGCACCAGGAACGCCTTGCCCTGGCCGTCGACTGTGTCGCGGGCGAACACGGCGAGCACGTCGGCGGTGTCCGCGCCGCCGATCCAGCGCTTGGCGCCGTCGAGCACCCAGAACTGCCCGTCCCGTCGGGCTGTGGTGGCGAGCCCGCCCGCGATGTCGGATCCGTGGTCCGGCTCGGTCAGCGCGAACACCCCTGTGAGCTCGAACCTGCGGATCTTCGGGTCCAGCTCGGCGGCCTGTGCCGCACTACCGCCGCGGGCGACCGCGGTGCGGAACAGCCCGGATTGGGCGTTGTACATCGTCGCGATCGACGCATCGGTGCGGGCGAGCTCGAAATTGCGGAAGCCCGCGTACAGCGCGCTCGGAGCGGCGCCGGTCGCGGCGATCTCCGGTGGCGCCATCAGGTCCAGAGCGATGAGGTCGGGCAGCACCTGATGGGGAAACTCGCCCTTCTCCCAGTACTCGGCCAGGAGCGGCCGGACCGTCGTCTCCAGAACGGTGCGCAGTCGCCCGAGAACCGCCCGTTCGGCGTCACCGAGCGCGTGCGAAAAATTGTACTGGTCACATTGTGCGTAGAGCTCGGTTGTCGCGGTCGTCATCGGTCCAGTCCGAGCATGCGTATCGCGTTGTCCTTGAGAATGAGCGGGCGCACCTCGTCTTTGACGTCGAGCCGGGCGAAGTCGTCCAGCCAACGGTCGGGGGTGATGACCGGGAAATCCGACCCGAACAGCACTTTGCGCTTGAGCAGCGTGTTCGCCGCCCGAACGAGCTGCGACGGAAAGTACTTCGGTGACCAACCGGACAGGTCGATGTAGACGTTGGCCTTGTGGGTGGCGATCGAGATGGCCTCGTCCTGCCAGGGCACGGACGGATGCGCCAGCACGATCGTCAGCTCGGGGAAGTCGGCGGCCACGTCGTCGAGCAGCATCGGCGCCGAGTAGCGCAGCTTGATCCCACGCCCGCCGGGCAGGCCTGCGCCGATGCCGGTCTGGCCGGTGTGGAACAGCGCGGGCACGCGCAGTTCCTGCAGCACCTCATACAGCGGGTAGTGCCGTGGGTCGTGGGGTTCGAAGGCCTGCAGGCTGGGGTGGAACTTGAACCCGCGCACGCCGTGCTCTTCGACTAGGCTCCGGGCGCGGGCCACGGCGGCCTTGCCCGCGTGCGGGTCCACGGAGCCGAAGGGGATGAGCACGTCGGCGTGCGCGGCGGCCTGGTCGGCGATTTCCTCGCTGGACAGCGCCGGGTGGCCGGTCCCGGCGGGTGCCTCCACGGTGAAGATCACGGCGGCCGTGCGCCGGGCCCGGTAGTGCTCGGCGATCGCCTCCACGGTCGGGGTTCGGTCCTGGTCGGCGCGGAAGTACTTCGCGGAGGCGTCCAACAGCTCCTGGTCGAGCGCGAAACAGCCGTGGTTGTCCTGCTCGACGTGCACGTGGACGTCGATGGCGTCCAACGAGGCCAGATCCAGACTTGGCACGGTTCCTCCAGTCTCAGGGCAGGTGGGTGCGGGACTTGGCCGCGTGCAGGGCTTGCAGGACGGCGTCGCGGTCGGCGACCAGCTCGGCCGGGTCGATCCCGGCCAGCTCCTCATCGACTCCGCGCACCAGCAGCGCCGCCAGTTCCGGGGTCAGCTCGACCTCGCGCAGGTCGCGCCACACCTCGACCATCGGCGGTCCGAGGTGGGCCAGCACGTGCGCCAGCCCGCCCGCGCCGCCCGAGAGGTGTTGGTTGACGAACGGCCCGAGCGCCGCCCACCGCAGCCCCGGCCCAGCCGAGATCGCGGTGTCGACGTCGGCGACCGAGGCGATGCCGCGTTCGACCAAGGAGTAGGCCTCCCGCCACAGCGCGAACTGCAGCCGGTTGGCGACGTGGCCGGGCAGCTCCTGGCGCAACCGGATCGGGCGCTTGCCGACCGCCGTGTAGAAGTCCATGGCGCGCTGGACCGCATTGTCTGAGGTCCGCTCCCCCGGCACCACCTCAACCAGCGGGATCAGGTGCGGCGGATTGAACGGGTGCCCGATCACGACCCGCTCCGGGTGCCGCGCGCACCCGCGGGCGATCACCGTCGGCAGCAGGCCCGACGAGCTGCTGGCCAGCACCACATCCGGGCGGGCCGCGGCGTCGAGCACCGCGAACAGCGCGTGTTTGACGTCCTCGCGCTCCGGGCCGTTTTCCTGGACGAAGTCGGCCTCGGACACCGCCTCGGCCGGGTCAGCGGTGAAGCTCAACCGGTCCGGCGAAGCGCCTTCGGCGAGACCGAACTGTTCGAGCACCGGCCAGTACGCCGCCACCTCGGCCCGCAGCCGCTCCTCGGCGTCCGGCCCGGGGTCGGTGGCGATCACGTCGAGGCCGCAGGCCAGGAACTGCGCCGCCCAGCTCGCCCCGATCACGCCGGTCGCGACCACGGCGACCCGCTCGACTCCTGCTGCGTTCACGCCACTCCCCCGGTCCTGGCCCCGGCCAACGCGACGAAGATGTCCAACGAGGTCGGATCGGCGAGCACGTCGCGGCTCGCCACCTCCTCCAACGGCGCGCCGAGAAGGATCCGCTTGGCGGGAAGCTCCAGCTTCTTGCCGGTGCGGTTGCGCGGCACCACCGGCACCACGGCCATCCCGTCCGGGATGTGCCGCGGCGACAGCTCGGTGCGCAGTGCCGTGGAGATCGTGCGGCGCAGCCGGTCGTCCAGCTCGGCGCCGGGGCGAAGCTGGACGTAGAGCAGCAGCTCACCGTTGCCGCCCGCCGGGTCCTCCAGGTGCACCACGAGGCTGTCGACGATCTGCGGCAGCTCCTCGACCACGCGGTAGAACTCTGCGGTGCCCAGCCGCACACCGCCGCGGTTCAGGGTGGCATCCGACCGGCCCGCGATGACACAGCTCCCGTTCGGCGAGAAGCGGATCCAGTCGCCGTGTCGCCAGACTCCTGGGTAGGTCTCGAAGTAGGCGGCGCGATAGCGCGACCCGTCGTCGTCACCCCAGAAGCCGACCGGCATCGACGGCATCGGCGCGGTGATCACCAGCTCACCGAGCTCGCCAACGACCTCCCGCCCGGCCTCGTCGAACGCCGTGGCCGCCACCCCCAGACAGGGGCCGGAGATCTCCCCCGACCACACCGGCTGCAGCGGGCTGCCCTGCACGATCCCGCTGCACACGTCCGTGCCGCCGCTGCCCACGTTGAGCAACACTTCCGATCCGAACTGGTCGTACACCCACTGGTAACCCTCGGGCGGCAACGGGCTCCCGGCCGCGCCGATCTGCCGCAGCCGCGACAGGTCGAACTCCCTCGCGGGCGCCACACCTTCGCTCCGGCAGGCCATGAGGAACCCGGGGCTGGCCCCCATCAGCGTGGCGCCGGTCTCCTCGGCCAGCCGCCACTGCCACCGCAGGTCCGGGTGCAGCGGGTTGCCGTCGATCATCACGATCGACGCGCGGACCAGCAGCGCGGATACCAGCGCGTTCCACATCATCCAGGCCGTCGTGGAGAACCACAGGATCCGGTCGCCGGCCCGCAGATCCCAGCTCAGCGCGTGGTTCTTCAGGTGTTCGAGCAAGATCCCGCCGTGCGAGTGCACGATCGCCTTCGGTTTGCCGGTGGTGCCGGAGGAGAACAGCACGCACAGGGGGTGCGCGAAGTCCACCGGCTCGACGTCGAACTCGGCGGGCTCGGCCAGCAGCTCGCTCCAGCCGAGTGCGTCGGGCAGGCTGTTCGGCCCGTAGGGCACCTGCACGACGGTCTCGACCGTCGGTAGGCCCGCGCGGATCTCGGCGACCTGGTCGCGGCAGTCGATGTCCTTGGCGCCGTAGCCGTAGCCCGCTACCACCAGCAGCAATTTCGGCTCGATCTGCCCGAAACGGTCGATCACGCTGCGGGCCCCGAACTCCGGCGCACAGCTCGCCCAGATCGCCCCCAGGCTCGCCGTGGCCAGGAACACCACCAGCGTCTCCGGGATGTTCGGCAGGTAGGCCACCACGCGGTCGCCGCGCCCGATGCCCAGCCGCTGCAGCCCGGCGCGGGCCCTGGCCACCTGCTCCCGCAGCTGCCCCCAGGTGAGCTCGATCGGCTCCCGGGTCTGCGAGTACGCCACGACCGCGACGGCGGCGGCGTCCTCGGGCCTGTCGAGCGCGTGCTCCGCGTAGTTCAGCTGCGCCCCGGGGAACCACTCCGCACCGGGCATCTCCCGCCGCCCGAGCACCCGCTCGTAGGGAGCGTGGGCGCGGACCTCGAAGTGTTCCCAGATCGCCGACCAGAAACCGTCGAGGTCGGTCACCGACCACCGGTGCAGCTCCTCGTAGCCGTCGAACCGGAGCCCGCGGGCCCGTTCCAGCCAGGTCAGGAAGCGCCCGATCGCGCTGGATTCCCGCACGTCGGCAGCGGGTGGGCGCAACAGCTCACCGGCGCGGGCGGGCGCGCTCACCGCTGCACCTTGCCCCCGCGTCCCTGCAGGAACGCGTTCATCCGGGCCTGCGCGTCCTCGCTGCTCCCGGCGACTGCCGCCATCAACGACTCGAGGAGATACCCCTGCGTCGGGTTCGCCTCGGCGATCCGCGGCAACGCCTGCAGCACCGCGAAGTTGGAGACCGACGAGTTCGTCGCCACCTTCGCGGCCAGCTCGAGCGCGCGAGCCAAGCCCTCGCCCTCACCGACCAGGTAGTGCGACAACCCGACGGCGTGGCCCTCGGCCGCGTCCAGCACCCGGCCGGTCAGCATCATGTCGACCATCCGGTGCGCGCCGATCAGCCGCGGCACCCGCACCGACCCCCCGCCGCCGACGAACAACCCGTGTTGGCCCTCCGGCAACGCGTAGAACGTCGACGATTCGGCGACGCGCAGGTGCGTCGCGGTGGCCAGCTCCAGGCCGCCGCCGACCACAGCGCCTTTGAGCACCGAGATCACCGGCAGGCGGCCGTGCTCGATGCGGTCGAACGCCCGGTGCCACATCATCGAGTGCTCCAGGGCGCCGAACGCGTCCCGGTCGGTCAACTCCGACAGATCCAGACCGGCCGAGAAATGATCGCCGTCGGCGTCCAGCACCACCGCGGCCACGTCCGCGGGCGGCGCGCTGAAGAACGCCTCCATGCCCAGCACGGTCGCGTCGTTCAGCGCATTGCGCTTCGCGGCCCGGGTCAGCCGCAGCACCGCAACCGCGCCATGCCGTTCCAGCTGCAGTGAAGGCGGCAACGCGACGCCTGCGTCCCGTTGCAGCAGATCGTTGTCCGTCACCAGTGCTCCTCACTGCCTACCGGTCACGATCATCCGGCTGGGTCGGTCGGCATCGGGGAAGATCCGCCGGTCTGCTCAGCGGTAGCGCATCCCGTTCATCTAGAAACTTGACATGTCC
>CAVUAS010000031.1:0-6702 GCA_963739465.1 uncultured Actinomycetota bacterium | reverse complement strand
GACGCCGAGCCGCCCGCGGGTCACGACGAGCAGCCCCAGCCCCCAGATCGCCACGACGATCGACGCGGTGGCCGCAGGCAGTGCGCTGCCGTTCACCGCGTTGAACGTGGCGTGCAACCCCGCGACCAGCAGGATGCTGCCGCCGGTGCCTGCGTACAGCCAGCCCGCGACGAGCCGCAGCAGGATCGCGATCACGAGATCACCGCCATCGCGGTCACCACGTCGCCGACGGGCTGCCCCAACTGGAGCGGGAGGTGGTAGACGCCGAACACGAGGCCAGTGATCACGGCCGCGCCGACCGGGCCGCGCGACGCGACGAGCCGGGCCTGGATCACGCCCATCACCGCCGTCTCCTCCCAAAGGTTGACCAGCGGGAGGATGGCGAGCTGGGCGAGGTAGGCGGCGAGCACGGCCGGGTTGGTGAGCAGCGCGGCCGAGCCGGTGACAACGGCCGAGCCGAGCAGCGCGGCCGCAGGCAGCGCCAGAAACGCGGCGGCGTACCAGCCCGGGTGCACCCGCCAGCGGAAGATCCGCCGGACGAGGTCGCGGACGCCCGCCCGGCCGTCGGCGGCCGCCGTCACCAGCACGGATGGCACGAGCTGGGCGAACAGCACGGTGGCGAGCAGGAAGGGCTCCGGCGCCCGCCCGGCCAGCGTCGGCGGGGTGAGCAGCGCGAACGCCACGGTGAGCATCATGACGATCATCGAGGGCACCGGGTGGCGGGCGACCAGCGTCCGCACCGACCCGGTCGGGGTGGCGGTGCGTGTCATGGCGGGGACGTTAAGCCGCTCGCATGCGGCCGGACAGCCTGCCAGCAAGCCGGTTGTCGAGGGGGTTGCCCACACCCGCGACGCGGATGCCACCATCCCCTCCCGGGTGAAGTTCCGCTGAACCCGAACCGATGCACGTACGTGTGTCCGCTCAGACCGACGTTCCGCTTCCCCCGGAGGTCACCATGTATCGCCGTATCGCCCTGCCCCCCGCCATCTCCGCAGCGCTGCTCGCCGTCGCCTTGGCCGCGTGCAGCGCCCCCGAGCCCCCCGGCGCGTCCGGCGCCGCGCCCGCCACCCAGATCGCCGTGCCGGACCGCACCGTGCTGGCGGCCAACAGCACGGCCCGGCTGGGCACCGTGGTGATCGACGGCCTGGGGTGGACGCTCTACCGCTCGGACGCCGATGCGGCGAAGCCCTCCAAGTCCACCTGCACCGGCCCGTGCGCGGATGAATGGCCGCCGGTGCTCATGCAGGCGGGCACGCCGGACTACGAGGGCGTCGATCCCTCGGTGGTCGGCACGGTCACCCGCGACGACGGCCGTCAGCAGGTGACGATCGGCGGCTGGCCGGTGTACCGGCACGCGAGCGACCCCGCCCCGGGCTCGGTCGACGGCCAGGGCGCGCAGGGCAAGTGGTGGGCCGTCACCCCGACCGGCGGCAAGGCCAGCCAGCCCTGACGGGAGGCCCGGAGCATCACGCCTCCAGTTCGACGACGCCCCGGTCGATGACGACGTCGGTGCCACGCAGAGTGCGGAAGACGCCTTCGCCCCAGACCTGCACGGTGAGCGCGTCGCCCGGGTAGACGGGCTTGGTGAACCGGCCGTCCATCGCGCGGAAGCGCGGGCGTCGCCGTCGCAGAGCGCGTGCAGCAGCAGGCGACCGGTGAACCCGTAGGTGCACATGCCGTGCAGGATCGGCGAGGGGAACCCCCCGCGGGCGGCGAAGGCGGGGTCGGTGTGCAGCGGGTTGCGGTCGCCGGTGAGCCGGTAGAGCAGCGCCTGGCCCCGCGCGGTGCGGCACTCGAGCACGTGATCGGGCGCCCGGTCGGGCACCGACCACGGCTCCGACGTGCCGCGCGGGCCGCCGAACCCGCCCTCCCCGCCCAGGTAGAGCTTCTGAACCGTGGTGGTCAGCGGCGCGCCGGTGGCCGTGTCCACCGCCGTGGCCTCGGTGGTGACCAGCGCCGCCCGGCCCTTGTCCAGCACCTCGGTGACCCGCGGCGTGACCGTCGCCCGGCCGGACGGCGGCAGCGGCGCGTGCAGCCGGAAAGCCTGCTCGGCGTGCACGAGCCGGGTGGGGTCGTAGTCGCCGAGATCGAGGTGCGCGCCCCGGGTGATGATGTTGGCAAACGTCGGGAGCACCTGCGGCGCAACACCTTCGGTGTTCTCGGTGGTGAACGCCAGCTCACGCAGGGGGTCGTCCTGGCCCGCTCCGACCGCCACCGCGTAGAGCATCGTGTCGTCATGGGTCCATGCGAACTCGACCGGGTCACCGGTGGCACCGACGAGACCGGGACGCAGAGCCATGCCCGGACCCTAATGCGGTGAGCACCAATGGCTTGACCTGGGCCGCGACGTGCGCACACTGCGACCATGCCGGTCCTCGACGCCGACCAACCTCTGGTCCTCAGCTCTTACTGTCTGGGTACGACCGTGAACTTCGCGGAGCGGGTGCGGATCGCGGCGCAGGCCGGGTTCGCCGGGATCGGGCTCCGCGCCGAGAACTACCGAGACGCGCGCCGGGCGGGCCTCGACGACTCGGCGATGCTGGAGATCCTCGGCACCCACGGGGTCCGGATGTCCGAGGTGGAGTACCTCACCGACTGGTGCGGCACGCGGGACGCCGACCAGCAGGCCAAGGAGCAGACGATCTTCCACATGGCCCGCACGTTCGGGGTGCCGCACGTCAACGCGGGCCTGATCGGTCCGGAACCGCTCGACGCGGTGGTGACCGGGTTCGGGGCGTTGTGCGAGCGGGCGCGGCCGCTGACGGTCGCGCTGGAGTTCCTCCCGTTCGGCGCGGTGCCCGACCTCGCGACGCTGTGGAAGGTCGTCGAAGGGGCCGGCGCGGCCAACGGCGGCCTGTTGATCGACTTCTGGCATTGGCGGCGCTCCGGATCGACCCTGGACAACCTCGCGGCCATTCCCGCAGAGAGGATCGTGTCCGTGCAGATCGACGACGTGATCGAGCATCCGATGGATGCCCTCCGGCCGGAGGCCCTGCATTGGCGGCTGCCACCCGGTCGGGGGCACGGCAACGTGATCGAGCTCGTGCGGGCGCTGCGGGACAAGGGCGTGCGGCCGTACGTCGTCGCCGTCGAGGTCATGAACGACGAGCTCATCGCCAACGGCCTCGACGTCACCGCACACACGCTGATGACGGCCTCGCGCGAACTGCTGGCGAAGCCATGAGGTGGGCGCTGATCGGGGCGAGCGACATCGCGGCCACCCAGGTGCTCCCGGCGCTGCGGCAGCTGGGGCACGAGGCGGTCGTCGTGGTCGGATCCGACGGTGAGCGGACGGCCCGCTACGCCGCCCGGCACGGCATCGGGCGCGGCACGACCTCGGTCGAGGAGGCCCTCGGCGCGGGCGTCGATGCCGTCTATGTGTCCACCACCAACGAACGGCACCCCGCGGGCGTGCACGCCGCCGTGGGCGCGGGGTGTCACGTGCTGTGCGAGAAGCCCCTCGCCACCTCGCTCGACCAGGCCAGGGCGATGGTGGATGCGGCGGCCGCTGCGGGCGTCGTCATGGCGACCAACCACCACCTGCGCAACTCGCCCGTGATCCGCACGCTGGGCGGCCTCGTGGCCGACGGCACGCTGGGGCGGGTGCTGGGGGTGCGGGTCGCCCACACGAACCTGCTTCCCGAGCGGCTGCGCGGCTGGCGGCTGGGGAGCGAGGCGGGGGCGGGCGTCGTCCTCGACCTCACCGTGCACGACGTCGACACCGTCCGCTTCGTCTCCGGGATGGAGGTGCTGGAGGTGGCGGCGATCGGGATGGCGCAGGGGCTGTCCGCGGGTGGGGTGGACGCGGTCGCCGTGGCCGGGCGGCTGTCCGGCTCCGGCTCCGACGAGATCAATGCGACCCTGCACCTGCACGACGCGTTCACCACCCCGCACGCGCGGTCGGCGGTCGAGGTGTTCGGCACGACGGCGTCGGCGCTGGCCACCGACGCGATGTCGCAGACGCCCGACGGCGAGGTCATCCTGCGCCGCGACGACCGGGAGGGCGTGCTCGTCGAGGTCGGCGAGCGGGAGAACCTCTACGTCCGGGGCCTGCGGGCGTTCGCCGACGCGGTGGCGGGGCACGGCGACCCCCCTTGTACGGGCGAGGACGGCGTGCGCTCGCTGGCGGTCGCGCTCGCCGTGATGGAGTCGCTGACGAGCGGCAACCGGATTTCGCTTGGGATATCAGGCGATATCGCGTAGTATCTCATGCATCCCCAATGAAGGAGATGTCATGACCGGTACCGACCAGCGTCTGCGCCACGTCCTCGCCGGACTCTCCTTCCCCGCCCAGCGTTGGCAGGTGATCGTCGAGGCCGAGCACTACGGCGCCGACGCCCGCACCCGTCAGGAGCTGCGCGCGCTGCCCGACGCGCGGTTCGAGTCCTACGCCGCGCTCCTCTGGGCGCTGGAGCGGGCCCAGGCCCGTCAACGCGTGGCGTAGGCCTTGGCATAGGTGGTCGGCCGGTGGAGATAGGCGGTTTCCGCCGATGTGGTCCGCGTTGCACGGACACGAGACTGCCCGTCATGACCACCACGAGCATCCTCAGCGGACGTGACCGGGCGATCATGCGCGCAGTGGCCGCAGGCGGCGCCGAGTTGGCGCTCGGCGCCGAGCCCGACTTGTTCCTGGACGGCCGCTGCTGCTGCGACCAGTCCGCTGCCCATCGCCTGGTCCGTTCCGGTCTGATCGCCGCGGCCACGCTGGGCATCGTCGGCCAGCGGGTCGCCGCCGCACTCACGACCGCCGGGCAGCAGGCCCTCGACGTCGCCACGCTCGCGGCCTGAGCACATGATCAGCCGCGGACCACCCCGGCCAGGTTCGCCAGCACACCGTCATAGATCCGCGCGAGGCCTGTCGGCGCGAACGTGCGCTCGAAGAAGCCGCCGATCCCGCCCGCCCCCTTCCACGTGGTGGTGGCCCGGACGCGGCTGCCGCCTGATTCGACCGGCTCAACCGTCCACGTGGTGACCATGCTGGAGTTGGCATCACGCTCGACGATCGACCCGTCGACCGATTCGGCGACGTCGACGACGCAATCGCGGACGCGCTTCTTGGTCGCGGCGAGCTTCCAGTGGGCCCGGGTGCCCGCGCCGTGGCCGCCGGACTCGACGCGGTAGTCGCTGAACTGCGAAGTCAGGATCCGCGCCCGGACGTCCTCGTAGTCCGCCAGCGCCGCGCGCACGGCCGCCACCGGCGCATCGATCACCCGCTCCGCGGTTGATGTGACCTGTCCCATCTTGTCATCCTGCACCCTCCGCGGTTCGCCCCTGCCCCTGCGTCGGTCGCCTCCGGAGATGTCGATGAGCCGACTTCGGCGACTTGCTGCACTCGCTGCCGTCCTCACGCTCGCGAGTTGCGGCGGGGACGCGCGTGAGGTGCCCGCCCCACCTCGGGCGTCGGTGTCGGCGTCGGTGTCGGCGTCGGCGTCGGCGTCGGCGTCGGCGTCGGCGATGCTCGACGCCGCCCTCGAGGAACGCCTGATGGCGCACGCCGCCGGGCGGCTCGCCGACGCCGCCGATCGCCTCAACCCGCAAGACGGCTATCCGCGCAGCACCGGCCCGGACGGGGCCTGGCAGCTCAGCGACGCCGACAGCTGGACCAGCGGGTTCTTCGCAGGCAGCCTGTGGTTGATGTTCCAGCAGACCGGTGATCCGGCCTGGCTCCAGCGGGCTCAGCGCTGGACGGCAGGGCTGGAGGCGCAAAAGACGCGCACGGACACCCACGACCTCGGCTTCATGATCTTCGACAGCTTTGGCTGGCAGTACCAGCTCACCAACGACCCGCACGCCCGGGACGTCGCCGACACGGCGGCGCGCTCGCTGGCCACCCGCTTCAACCCGGCCGTCGGCGCGATCAAGAGCTGGGACGCCGACCCGAACGATCCCGAGACCCGCGGCTGGCGGTTCCCGGTGATCGTCGACAACCTCATGAACCTGGAGCTCCTCTACTGGGCCGCGGACCAACCCGACGGCGACCCCGCGTGGGCGCAAATTGCGACACAGCACGCCCTGACCTCGATGCGCGTACTCCTGCGGGACGACGGCAGCACGGCCCAGGTGGCGCTGTTCGACCCCACCACCGGCGCGTTCGAGCGGCGGGAGGTGTGGCAGGGTCAGTCGGTGGCCTCGACCTGGTCGCGCGGGCAGGCGTGGGCGATCCACGGGTTCACCGACGCCTACCGACAATCCCAGCGCCCCGAACTGCTCGATGCCGCGCAGCGTGCCGCCGATTGGTACCTGGCCCGGCTGCCCACCGACCACGTTCCCTACTGGGACTTCGACGCCCCCGACATCCCGCACGCACCACGCGACGCCTCGGCCGCCGCCATCGCGGCGTCCGGGCTCGTCGAGCTCGGACGGCTCACCGGCGGCGAACGCGGCGCAGGTTACCGGCGGGCCGCGCTGGCCATCGTCTCCTCGCTCGCCGCGAGCTACCTCACCGTGGGCACGCCCAACCACGCCGTTCTCGCGCACTCGGTGGGCTTTCTCCGGCAGAACAGCGAGGTCGACGTCGGGCTCGTCTACGCCGACTACTACCTCCTCGAGGCGATGAGTCGTTTGCACCAGCGGTAGTCGGACCGGACTTGGCACCGCGCGAGCCGTTCGGGGCCGAGATCGACGTGATGGGGGTTTCGTCGAGCTCGAAGCCCGCTGATGTCGACCTCGAGCGCCGACGGCGCCCGACGGCGGAACGTACGC
>CAVUAS010000030.1:0-56945 GCA_963739465.1 uncultured Actinomycetota bacterium | reverse complement strand
CCGTCGCCACCTCGCGGGCTCCGCCGCACGGATCAGACGACAGATCGTCCCATCCGAAGGTCAGTCGGGATCGGCCCGCAAGCTCCGCCGCGTTGTCGCGACGTCGATCCCGGAAGGCGACGTGGGCGAGCACATGCATGCGCCCATCGAGCCGCACGGTCAACGGCACGCCGACGTGGTCGTACACCGCGTCCTCCCACAGCGTGATGCCGTCGACGCGGAACGGGGCCTGACGCCGAGCGGCGGGCAACAAGTGCGCCTGCTCGACGTCAATGGCGTACAGCTCTTCGAGCGCCGACAGCGCACCGTCGCGCACCAGCCGGACGGCGGCGACCAACGCCTTGCGGTACCGGCGCGGCGGCCGTTGCTCCAGTTGCCGCTCGACCGACAGCGGGCGGACACCAGCGACCATCAATTCAGTGAGCTTCGCGCGTGCGAGGCGGGCGTCCGGCTCCTCAACCGCCACGTCGATCGCGGTGTCGGCGCGCGACGTCCGTGGTGGATTCGCGGCGACGACGATGTGCCGGTACGCCCTCGAACGATGGACTACGACGAGCCCCGGCTGTGTGATCGCCGAGGCGGTGTAGGGCACGGTGATATGGATCGGCCCATCCGTCGGCGGTAGCAACGACCACTCCTCTGCTGCCGTGCGATGGCTGAGCACCGCGGCTGCGCCGCCGTAGAGCAAGGCGGTCGAGAGCAACGACGATCGCGGCAACGGCCCGGTGAACGTTGCGTACACCCCGTGCACGATGTGCTTCCATCGCGCCGCGCTGACCATCGCGACAATCGTCGCCTGCTCCACGCCGAGAGTGTGTAGCTGCCGGACGTGGACGACTCCCGCTTGGGCGGCAACGAGCCGTTCCCATGCGTCGACGGAGTCAGACTCGGCGATCCCTGACGGGATCGAACGCGTTGCGGACATACCGCCAACGATCCCGCCGGAAACGCCGGCCGTCAGACGTTCACCCAGCGGGCTGTGGACAACCGGGGGTCGTGAGTGGAAACAGTGGTCAGAACAGTGTTATCCACTCACGAGGCGCAGCGCTCCAGCACCAGCTCGCGCACCCGCTTGGCGTCGGCCTTGCCGCCGGTCGCCTTCATCACCGCGCCGACGATCGCGCCCGCGGCCGCCACCTTGCCGCCGCGGATCTTCTCGACCACGTCGGGCTGGGCGGCCAGCGCCGCGTCGACGGCCGCGACGAGCTCGCCCTCGTCCGACACGACCGCGAGCCCGCGGGCGGCGACGACCTCGTCGGGCGTGCCCTCCCCCGCCAGCACGCCGTCGACGGCCTGGCGGGCCAGCGCCGTCGTCAGCTCGCCGGACGCCACCAGCGCGATCACCCGCGCCACGGCCCCCGGCGTGATCGGCAGCGCGGCCAGGGGTACCTCGCGCGCGTTGGCCTGCTGCGTCAGGTACGACACCCACCAGGACCGGGCCTCGCCCGCGGGCGCGCCCGCGGCCACCGTGGCCTCGATGAGGTCGAGCGCGCCCGCGTTGACCAGGTCGCGCAGCTCCTCGTCGGTGAGCGACCAGTCCGCCTGCAGCCGCGCCCGCCGCGCCCACGGCAGCTCGGGCAGCGTGGCGCGCAGCTCGTCGACCCACTGCGGCGAGGGCGCGATCGGCACCAGGTCGGGCTCCGGGAAGTAGCGGTAATCCTCCGAGGTCTCCTTGCGCCGCCCCGGGCGCGTGGTGCCGGACAGCTCCTCGAAGTGCCGCGTCTCCTGCACGATGGGCTCGCCCGCGTCGAGCACGGCGGCCTGCCGCGCCATCTCGTAGCGCACGGCGCGCTCCACCGAACGCAGCGAGTTGACGTTCTTCGTCTCCGTGCGGGTGCCGAGCACACCCGAGCCCTTCGGCGACAGCGACAGGTTCACGTCGCAGCGCATCGAGCCCTGGTCCATCCGCACGTCGGACACGCCGAGCGACTTGATCAGGTCGCGCAGCGCGGTGACGTAGGCGCGGGCCACCTCCGGCGCGCGCTCGCCGGTGTCGGGGATCATCTTCGTGACGATCTCGATCAGCGGGACGCCCGCGCGGTTGTAGTCCAGCAGGGAGTACTCGGCGCCGTGGATCCGCCCGGTGGCCCCGCCGACGTGCAGCGACTTGCCGGTGTCCTCCTCCATGTGCGCCCGCTCGATGCCCACGCGCACGACCGTGCCGTCGTCCAGCGTGACGTCCAGGTGCCCGTTGTAGGCGATCGGCTCGTCGTACTGGGACGTCTGGAAGTTCTTCGGCATGTCCGGGTAGAAGTAGTTCTTGCGCGCGAACCGGCACCAGGGCGCGATCTCGCAGTGGAGCGCGAGCCCGATCCGCATCGCCGACTCCACGGCCGTCCGGTTCACCACCGGCAGCGACCCGGGAAGGCCGAGGCAGGTCGGGCAGACCTGGGTGTTGGGCTCGCCGCCGAACGTCGTCGGGCAGCCGCAGAACATCTTCGTGTGCGTGTTGAGCTCGACGTGCACCTCGAGCCCGAGCATCGGGTCGAAGCGCTCCACGACCTCGTCGTACGCGACGAGCAGGGGCGTACTCACGACAGGACCTCCGGGGCGGTCGGGGTGGGCCGGGACGCCTCGTACGCCGCCGCCACCCGGTACATGACGGCCTCGCCGAGCGCGGGCGCCATGATCTGCAGCCCGACCGGGAGGCCGTCGTCCAGTCCTGAAGGCACCGAGAGCGCCGCGGTGCCCGCGAGGTTGGTGGGGATCGTGGCGAGGTCGTTGAGGTACATGGCCAGCGGGTCGTCGATCTTGTCGCCGATCGGGAACGCGGTGGTCGGCGTGGCGGGCGATACGAGCACGTCGGCCTGGGTGAACGCGGCGGCGAAGTCCCGCGAGATCAGCGTGCGCACCTTCTGCGCCTGCCCGTAGTAGGCGTCGTAGTAGCCCGACGACAGCGCGTACGTGCCGAGGATGATGCGCCGCTTGACCTCGGCGCCGAACCCGGCCTCGCGGGTGGCGGCCATGACCTCCTCCGCCGACGCCCCCCCGGACACGCGCAGGCCGTAGCGCATCGCGTCGAACCGCGCGAGGTTGGACGACACCTCGCTGGGCAGGATCAGGTAGTAGGCCGCGAGCCCGTACTCGAAGTGCGGGCAGCTCACCTCGGTGAGCTCGGCGCCCAGCTTCTCCAGCTCGGCGACGGCCTGTTCGAACGACGCACGCACACCCGGCTGGTAGCCCTCGCCGCCCAGCTCGCGGACGACGCCGACGCGCAGGCCGGACAGGTCGCCCCGGGCGCCCTCCCGGGCGGCGGCGACAACCGGCGGGACCGGCGCGTCGATCGACGTGGAGTCGAGCGAGTCGTGGCCCGCGATCACCTCGTGCAGCAGCGCGGCGTCGAGCACGGTGCGCGCGCACGGGCCCCCCTGGTCCAGCGACGACGCGCACGCGATCAGCCCGTAGCGCGACACCCCGCCGTAGGTGGGCTTCACCCCGACGGTGCCGGTGAACGCCGCAGGCTGGCGGATCGAGCCGCCGGTGTCGGTGCCGATCGCGAGCGGCGCCTCGTAGGCGGCCAGCGCGGCAGCCGAGCCACCGCCCGAGCCGCCGGGCACGCGGGTGAGATCCCACGGGTTGTGCGTGGGGCCGAACGCCGAGTGCTCCGTGGAGGAGCCCATGGCGAACTCGTCCATGTTGGTCTTGCCCAGGATCGTGATCCCGGCCGCCCGCAGCCGGGCGGTGACCGTGGCGTCGTAGGGCGGGCGCCACCCGTCGAGGATCCGCGAGCCTGCGGTGGTGGGCATGTCGGTGGTGGTGAACACGTCCTTGAGCGCGAGCGGCACTCCGGCCAGCGGGGACGCGGGCGCGGTGCCCACGGCGAGGCTCTCGTCGACCAGCGTGGCCGACGCCACCGCGGCCTCCTCGGCGACGTGCAGGAACGCGTGCACCTGGGCGTCGACCGCGGCGATGCGCGCAAGATGCGCCCGGGCGACCTCGACGGCCGACACCTCGCGCGTGTGGATCTTCTCGGCCAGCTCGGCGGCGGTGAGGCGGGTGAGCTCGCTGCTCATCGCACTCCCTCGCGGACGCCCGGTCGAGCGCTTCGCGGGCGCTGTGTCAGCTCGCTCATTGCTCCTCCCCCAGGATCTGCGGCACGCGGAAGCGGCCGTCCTCGGCGGCGGGCGCCCCCGACAGCGCCTGCTCCTGGGTGAGGCTCGGGCGGAGCTCGTCGGGGCGGAACACGTTCTCCATCGGCACCGCGTGCGACGTCGGCGGGATGTCGTCCGCGGCCACCTCGCCGACGCGGGCGACCGCCGCCAGGATGACGTCGAGCTGGCCTGCGAAGACGTCGAGCTCCGCGTCGGTGACGGCGAGCCGGGCCAGCCGGGCGAGGTGCGCGACCTCGTCCCGGGTGATCCCACCCGTATCTGCAGCCAAGTTCTTTCCTCCGATGATTGCGGGACGTCTCGGCGCGACAGCGGGCGCGGACGTCGACCCTGGGTACGAGTCTAGGCGCGGGGGGCGACCGACCTCGCACGCGGTGCACCCGAACCGGGGGATCGACGACCGGCCGGTCCGTGTGCTCGCTGCGATAGGGTTTGCCCTGACACAATCGCCGGTCGGGGCGCAGCCGGGGGCGGCGTCGGGGGTGTCGGCGAGAGGGCGTGTCTGCGTGTCATACCTGCTCCGCATCGTCCTGCCGGACAAACCGGGCAGCCTGGGCGCCGTCGCATCGGCGCTGGGCAACGCGGGGGCGGACATCCTCGGCGTGTCCGTGGTCGAGCGGGCCGCGGGCCACGCGATCGACGACATCGCCGTCGAGCTGCCCGTCGGGCGGCCGCCGGACGTGCTGATCACGTCGGCCGAGTCGGTGCCCGGGGTCGAGGTCGAGTCGATGCGCCCGCACTCCGGGCTGCTGTCGACCCACCACGAGCTGGAGCTGATCGACGAGATCGCGGGCGCCCCCGAGCAGGGGCTCGCGTTGCTGGCGGAGGGCGTGCCGCGGATCTTCCGCGCGGGCTGGGCGTTGATCGCCCGCCGCGAGGACACCCGCTCCTACCGGCTCGCCGAGAGCTCCGCCGCGCCGGAGACGATCGCGGGCGACCTGCCGTGGCTGCCGCTGTCGAAGGCGATCGTGCTCGACCCCGTGGTGCACTGGGTGCCGACGCCATGGAGTGACCTCGACACCGAGCTGGCCGCGGCCCCGTTCGGGCCCGCGCGCGACGCGCAGGGCTTGGTGGTCGGACGGCCCGGCGGGCCGGGCTTCCGGCCGTCGGAGCTGGCGCGGCTGTCACACCTGGCCGGGATCGTCACCACGATTCTCGGCGGGTAGCGCGGCCGTACGCGCTGTGACCGTCAGCGGGCGCGGCGCGAGCGCATCCGCTGATGCAGGCCCCACCCGCGCTTGCCGGAGCCGATCTCCAGCGCCTTGGAGACGAGGTTGTCGTTGCCCGTGGCCAGCCAGCCATCGGGGAGGACCAGCACGTCCTCGAAGCCGATGCGGGTGTCGATGTTGAGGCCCATCGCGTACTCCAGCACCGGCCAGGCGCCGCCTTCCTCACCGTGCAGCAGCACCGGGACGCCCAGCTCGGAGCCCAGCGCGCGCATGATCCGCACGCCTTCCGCGACCGCGGTGCTCGGGTCGGACACGGTGGACTCGGCCAGCACCCGTGTGGTGCCGCGGGGCACCCGGCTGCGGCGGAGCGTGACGGCGTCGCCGCTCGTCCAAACGCCCAGCTCGACGCCGATGCCCACCGACTCCGCCGCGGAGCAGACCCGCTCCCAGCCGCGCTCGTGGACGTTGACCGAGCAGACGTCGGGCTTGCCGATGCCCAGGTGCCCCCACGCGAGGACGGCCTCGACCCGCTTCTCTGGGTCGGGCTGGATCCAGCGGCCGGTCGGGACGCCGATCTCCATGCCCGGGACCTCGGCGCGGATGGCCGCGACGGCGTCGCCCACGTAGGCGGGGTCGAGCGTCTCCATGCCTTCCGGGTCGCGCGGGTGGATGTGCACCGACGACACGCCCTGCTCGGCGACCGCCCGGGCGTCGCGGGCGAGATGGCGCGGCACGATGGGCAGCGCGGGGTGCGCGTCTTCGGGGCGCGACCCGTTCAGCACCGCCTGCAACACCGCGACACCCCCAGTTCCACGACGATATCCCGCGAACGCGTCGCGCATCGCCTCTCCGTTCGGAGAGCATTTCGGGGGATCGCATCCCGATCGTAGGGGCTACCCCGGGGTGGCGGCCTCTTGGTTCGCCCCGTTGAACGGCAGGTGTGTGCTACGCCACTCTGCTCCCTCGCTCACTCCTTCTTCGCCAGCTCCCGGGCCGCTTCCGGGCCGCTGTCGAGGAGCACGCGAAAGCCCGCCTCGTCGAGCACCGGGACGCCGATCTCCATGGCCTTGTCGTACTTGGAGCCCGGCGCCTCACCTGCCACGACGAACGCGGTCTTCTTCGACACCGATCCGGCCGCCCGGCCGCCGCGGGCGGCGATGGCCTCCCTCGCCTCGTCGCGGGAGAAGGCGTCCATCGAGCCGGTGATCACGATCGACAGCCCCTCCAGGGTGCGGGGCATCGATGTGTCGACCTCGTCGACCATGCGCACCCCGGCCGCCCGCCACCTGGCGACCACCTCGCGGTGCCAGTCGACCGAGAACCAATCGCGCAGCGCCGCGGCGATCGTGGGCCCGACCCCCTCGACCCCCGCGATCGGCGCCAGCGCAGCGGCCAGCTCCTTCGCCTGCGCGCGGGCCGCCGCCCGCGCGGCCTTCTCGGCGGCGGCCGTGGCCTCCTCGGCGGAGACCGCCTCCGGCGCGTCGTCATCGGACGCGGTCTGCGCGTCGGCCGCCGCCGCAGCGGCGGCCCTATCGGCGTCGGCCTCGTCCGCCGGATCGCCCGCGCTGCCGTCCGACGTGATCGCCAAGCCTGCCGCCTCCGTCGCGCGGGCCGCCGCTTCGGCCGCGGCCTCGATCGCCTCCATGGAGGAGAACTCGCGCGCGAGGGCCTGCGCAGCCGTGGGCCCCACGTGCCGAATCGAGAGCCCCACCAGCACCCGCCACAGCGGGCGATCCTTCGCCGCCTCCAGGTTGACCAGCAGCTTTCGCCCGTTGGCCGACAGCTCCCCGGCCTTCGTGCAGAACAGCTCGGTCTGGAGCAGGTCGTCTTCCGTGAGCCCGAAGACGTCGCCTTCGTCGTGCACGACCCCGGCCTTGAGCAGCGCGACCGCGGCCTCGTAGCCGAGGCCTTCGATGTCGAAGGCGCCCCGGCCACCGACGTGGAACAGCCGCTCCCGCAGCTGCGCCGGGCACGAGCGGGCGTTGGGGCAGCGCAGGTCGACATCGCCCGCCTTCTGCCGGGCCAGCGCGGTGCCGCACTCCGGGCAGTGCGTGGGCATGACGAACTCGCGCTCGGTGCCGTCGCGCAGATCTACGACGGGGCCCAGCACCTCGGGGATGACGTCGCCCGCCTTGCGGATGACGACCCGGTCGCCGATCAGCACACCCTTGCGGCGCACCTCATCGGCGTTGTGCAGCGTGGCGAGCGAGACCGTGGACTGCGCGACCACGACCGGCTCCATGAACGCGAACGGGGTGACCCGGCCGGTGCGGCCGACGTTGACCCGGATGTCGAGGAGCTTCGTGGTGACCTCCTCCGGCGGGTACTTGAACGCGATCGCCCACCGCGGGGCCCGCGACGTGGCACCCAGCCGCCGCTGCAGCGCCACCTCGTCGACCTTGACGACCACGCCGTCGATCTCGTGCTCGATGTCGTGGCGGTGCTCGCCCCAGTACTCGGTGTGGGCGATGACCTCGTCGATCCCGGTGAGCACCACCGAACGCTCGGAGACCGGCAGGCCCCAGGCGCGCAGCGCGGCGTACCCCTGCGACTGCCGCTCCAGCGTGAAGCCCTCGCGCTTGCCGAAGCCGTGGCAGATGAGCCGCAGATTGCGCGACGCCGTGATGCGCGGGTCCTTCTGACGCAGCGAGCCGGCCGCGGTGTTGCGCGGGTTGGCGTAGACGGGCTTGCCCGCCTCGACCATCAGCGCGTTGAGCGCCTGGAAATCCGCCAGCCGGAAGTACACCTCGCCGCGGACTTCGATCAGCGCGGGCACCGGGAACTCGGGTGTGCCGGTGAGCTCCTCCGGCACCTCCTCCAAGGTGCGCATGTTGAGCGTGATGTCCTCGCCGGTGCGCCCATCGCCGCGGGTGAGCGCGCGCGTGAGCCTGCCCTGCTCGTACAGGAGGTTGACCGCGAGCCCGTCGATCTTCAGCTCGCACAGGTAGTGCAACTGCTCCGCCCCGACGTCGCGGGCCACCCGCTCGGCCCACGCCCGCAGGTCGTCGGCGCTGAACGCGTTGTCGAGGCTGAGCATGCGTTCGAGATGGTTGTGGGCGGCGAAATCGCTCGAGAACGTGGCGCCGACCTGCTGGGTGGGCGACTCCGGCGTGACGAGCTCGGGGTGCTCCTCCTCGATGGCCAGCAGCTCGCGCCACAGCTCATCGAACTGGCCGTCGGACAGGACCGGCGCATCGAGCACGTAGTAGCGAAACCGGTGGCCGCTGACCGCCTCGGCCAGCCGGGTGTGCCGCTCGCGGACGGATTCTGGGCTCACGGGGCGAGGTTACCGAGGCGGACCGACAGTTCTTCCGCGATCCGGCCGTGCGCGTCGGGTGGCCGAGGGTCGGCGAGCTCGTCGCGCTCTGATCGTCAACCCGCGGTTGACGGTTGCCGCGCGTCAACTTAGAGTTGACGCGTGACCGAAGCGGTGCGCCTCGACGATCTCATCACGCTCGTGAAGAACCGCCACCCCGACGGCGACGCGCTCGACCGCCTCGGCGACGCCGTTGCCGTCGGCGAGCACCTCGGCGAGGTGGCCGACCACCTCATCGGGCATTTCGTCGACCAGGCCCGCCGCGCGGGCGCGTCGTGGACCGACATCGGGCGACACATGGGCGTGACCAAGCAGGCGGCGCAGAAGCGGTTCGTGCCCCGTGCGGAGGGCGCCGACTCGCGCGACTTCGCCCGGTTCACCGACAAAGCCCGGCGCGCGGTCGTCGAGGCGCAGGCTGCGGCGCGGCGGGGTCGCCATGGGCAGATCGTGCCGGAGCACCTCGTGCTGGGCCTGCTCACCGAGCCGACGGCGCTCGCGGCGACCACGCTGACCGCGCTCGGCGTCGACCTCGACGGGCTGCGGGCACGCACCGAAGCCGAGCTGGGAGCGGGCGAGGCAGAGCCGCGGGAGCAGATCCCGTTCAGCGGGCCCGCGAAGAAGGTGTTCGAGCTCGTGTTCCGTGAGGCGCTGCGGCTGGGCCACAACTACGTCGGCACCGAGCACCTGCTGCTCGGGCTGCTCGCCGACGAGCAGAGCCCCGCCGCGCGGCTGCTCGGGGTGACCCACGCGGCGGCGGAGGAGCACATCGTGCGCGCGGTGGCCGATCTGTTGGCCGAGCGGGACGCGGCGACCGAGTGATCGCCGCGAGACCGATGTCGGCGAGAGCCCCGGAGTCGTCGCTCTCGCGGGTCAGTCGCGGTCCTCGGGCGGGTCGACGAAAGCCTCGCCGATCTCGCGGCACAGGGTGAGCGCACGCCGCGCCCACGCGGGGTCGGCGCCCGCGAGCCCGCACGTCGGGGTCGGGACGGCCAAGTGGGCGAGGCGGACACGGTCGAAGCCGAGCCGGTCGGCCAGGTCGAACGCGGTGCGGGCCGCCGCACGGCTGGTCGGGTGGCCGCCCGGGTCGCGGGCGGGCACGATCCCCAGCATCAGCGGCGTGCCCGCGTCCCACACCGCGCCGAACGCGTCGAGGGCAGCCGGGGAGGCCGTGCGGCCCGCCACCGACGGCAGGGTCGCGTCCACGCCGATCGCGACCGCGCCGATGGTGCCGAGCATCCCCAGCGGCGGGCGGTCGGCGCAGCAGTGCACCGCCACCGGAACGCCGACCCCCGCAACGAGCTCGCGCAGGACGTCCGCGGCCGCGGTCTCCGACACCGCGCCGACCGTGCCGTAGCCGGACGGGGTGGGGACGCGACCGGTCAGCACCGCGGGCAGCGACGGCTCGTCGAGCTGGAGCAGCACTGCGGCCCCGGTGCGCGCCGCCACCTCGGCGACGTGCGCGCGGAGGCCTTCGGTGAGGCTCGCGGCGAACTCGCGGACCGCACCGCGGTCGGCGAGCACCTTGTGGCCGTAGTGCAGCTCGACCGACGCAGCGAGCGTCCACGGCCCCGCTGCCTGCACCTTCACCCACGGTGGCCGGACCGGCTCGAGGGCCTCGTCGAAGGCGTCGAGGTCGGCGCGCAGCAGGTCGACGGCGCGGCGCTGCTCGCGACCCGGCCGCGCCGTCACGCGGTAGGCCGAGGGGACCACTTCGACGGCGATGTCAACGAGCAGGCCCGCGGTGCGCCCGATCATGTCGGCCCCGACGCCCCGGGCGGGTAGCTCTGGCAGGGCGGTCAGCACCGGCAGCTCGCCCGCCACGACGGCGGCGGCCTCGCGAGGGTCGGCGCCGGGCATCGAGCCGACGCCGGTGGCCGCGCCGTCGGGCCAGTGCGCGGGCGGGGCCGTGGGCTTCTCGTGCGGATCCGGGGTCGGTTCGCGGGTGGGCTCGGCGGGCGCGGACTCCCCCGGCCGTGGCCCGGTCAGCCCGGCCGCGGCCGGCGCGGCCGGGTCGTCGGTGCTCACGGCGGGCCCGCGGGGCGGCGGACGGCGGGCATCATGCCCGGTGTCTACCACCGCCCCCGCCCGGCGCGACGGCCGGGCAGGTGCCGGGTGGCGGCAAGCGGCGGCGGCGCGAGCCCGGCGGGCCGGGACGGGGCGGGTGCGGCACGGACGGCCCGGACCGGGCCGGGCCGGGTCAGTGGGTGCTGGTGATCGTCGCGCTGCCGAGCACCCGGTCGCCCGCGTAGAACGCGATCGCCTGCCCGGGAGCCACGCCGCGGAGGGGCTCGGCCAACTCCGCGCGCACGCGCTCGCCGTCGGGGATGACGCGGGCCGGGGCGAGGCCGCCGTGCGCGCGCACCTGCACCACCGCGTCGAACGGGGCGGGCGCCGGGCCCGCGGCCCAGACGGGTCGCTCCGCCTCGATCACGCCGACGTCCAGCGCGGCCGCGGGCCCGACCCGGACGGTGCCGCTCACCGGCTCGATGCCGAGCACGTAGCGCGGGCGTCCGTCGCCGGCGGGGGCGGCCACGCCGAGGCCCCGGCGCTGCCCGACCGTGAAGCCGTGCACGCCGTCGTGGCGGCCAAGCTCGGCTCCGGTGACGGCGTCGACGACGGCACCGGGCCGGGTCCCGATGCGGGCGGCGAGGAAGGCACGCGTGTCGCCGGAGGGGATGAAGCAGATGTCGTGGCTGTCGGGCTTGTCCGCCACCCGCAGGCCGCACGCGGCGGCCTCGGCGCGGACGTCGGCCTTGACCGTGTCGCCGAGCGGGAACATCGCATGCCGCAGCTGGTCGACGCTCAGCACGGACAGAACGTAGGACTGGTCCTTGTCGGCATCGACGGCGCGCCGCAGCTCGCCCGCGGAGAGGCGGGCGTAGTGGCCGGTGCAGACGGCGTCGAACCCGAGGGCGAGCGCCCGGTCGAGCAGCGCCGCAAACTTGATCTTCTCGTTGCAGCGCAGGCACGGGTTGGGGGTCTGGCCTGCGGCGTAGGCGGCCACGAAGTCCTCGACGACGTCGGTGGCGAACCGGGCCGCGAAATCCCACACGTAGAACGGGATGCCGATGACGTCGGCGGCGCGGCGCGCGTCGGCGGCGTCCTCCTTCGAGCAGCAGCCCCGCGAGCCCGCCCGCAGCGCGTCCGGCGTCTGGGAGAGGGCCAGGTGGACGCCCACGACGTCGTGCCCGGCGTCGTGGGCGCGCGCGGCGGCGACCGCGGAGTCGACGCCGCCGGACATGGCGGCGAGCACTCTCACCGGCGCCTCACCGACTCTGCCCCGCCCGCCGCGCCCGCTCGACGACCTGGCCGATCACGGCCGTCACCCGCTCGACGTCGGCCGGCGTGGAGGTGTGGCCGAGGGAGAACCGCAGCGACGCCCGCGCTGTGGCCTCGTCCGCGCCCATCGCGAGCAGCACGTGGCTCGGCTGCGCGACGCCCGCGGTGCACGCCGAGCCGGTGGAGCACTCGATGCCGTGCGCGTCGAGCAGCATGAGCAGCGAGTCGCCCTCGCAGCCGGGGAAGCTGAGGTGGGCGTTGCCGGGCAGCCGCGACGGCCCGCCGTCGATGACGCCGGTGCCCTGGTCGCCGTTCAGCACGGCGTCCGGAACGGTGGCGAGGATCTTGCCGACGAGGTCGTCGCGCAGGCCGCCGATCACGGCCGCCCGCTGCGACGTCTGCTCGACCGCGATCTCGACGGCGGTGGCGAGACCGACGATCGCGGGCGTGTCGAGGGTGCCGGAGCGCACGTCGCGCTCCTGGAGGCCGCCGTGCAGCAGTGGCGTGACCGGCACGTCGCGGCCCAGCAGGAGCGCGCCCGCGCCGTACGGGCCGCCGAGCTTGTGCCCGGTGAGTGTGAGCGCGTCCACGCCGGACGTCGCGAAATCGACCGGGAGGATCCCGACGGCCTGCACGGCGTCGGTGTGGATCGGAACGCCGTGCCCGTGCGCGACGGCGGCCAGCTCGCGGATCGGGTTGACCGTGCCGACCTCGTTGTTGGCCCACATCACCGAGACGACCGCGGCCGACTCGGGATCATCGGCGAGCGCGGCGGCCAGGGTCTCCGGCAGCACGCGACCGTCGCGGTCCACGGGCAGGACGTCGACCTGCGCGCCCTCGTGCTCGGCCAGCCACCGCGCGGAGTCGAGGACGGCGTGGTGCTCGATCGCGGAGACGAGCACGCGGCGGCGGCGGTCGTCCGCGGCCCGGCGGGCCCAGTACAGCCCTTTGACGGCGAGGTTGTCGCTCTCGGTGCCGCCGGTGGTGAGCACGACCTCCGACGGGCGCGCGCCTACCGCCGCGGCGATCCGCTCCCGGCTCTCCTCGACCTCGCGACGGGCCCGACGCCCCGCGGTGTGCAGCGACGACGCGTTGCCGGTGCGACCGAGTGCGGCGGACATGGCCGCGACCGCCACGTCCAGCATGGGTGTGGTGGCGGCGTGGTCGAGGTAGGTCACAGGGGAACTCACTGAACCGCCGTCCTCATCTCGCCGTGCGCGTCCGGGCGAACCCAGGGTAGTCGCCCCGGTCAGGAGGCGTCGGTGGAGACGGCGGAGACGACGACGTTGCGCAGGTAGCGCCGGGTGGCGTGGTCGAACTCCCCGCCGCAGGTGATCAGCCGCAGCTCGGGGCCCGGGGTCGGGCCGTAGACCTGGCTGGTGGGGAAGGCGTCCTTGGGGACGGTCAGCACCTCGGTCACGCGGTAGCGAACGGTGACGCCGTCGGATCGGCCGACGGAGACGAGGTCGCCCGGGCGCAGCGTGTCCAGCCGGTAGAAGATGCCAGGACCCTCGTAGGAGTCGACGTGGCCCGCGATCACGGTGGGCCCGACCCGGCCGGGGACGGCGCTGCCTGCGTACCAGCCCGCGACGGCGGTCGAGGCGGGCGGAATGAGCGTGCCCGCGTCGTCGACGCCCAGCTCGACCAGCGACGAGCGGCTGATCCGCAGCCGGGGCACGTCGAGCGTGGTGGCGACGGCGACGGCCGCGGCGGGCTGGGGCGCGGGCGGAACGGGGTCGAACAGCACCGGGCCGGGCGGCGCCGCGGTCGCCGCTGGGATCGGCGGCGGGGTGCGGGCCGCAACCGTCGCCGACCCGAGGAGTGCCGCGGTCACGGCGACCGCCAGCACGATCCGTGCGGCGCGCCGCGGCGGCGGGGCGGAGAGCCCGGAGTGGAGCGGCGGGGCGGCCTGCCCGGGCAGGGACGGCGGCCCGGCGGCGGCCGGCAACTGAGGCGGCCGGGCGGCGGGCCCGGGCAGGGGCGGCGGACCGCCCCGTGACCGGTCAGCGGGCGCGAGCACGCCCGATCCCGGCAACCATGGTCAGCGCGGCCACGAGGCCGAGGGCCACGGCGGCGGCACCGAACGCGACCAGGGCGAGTGGCTCGGGCGCGGTGCCGCCGAACCCGGTCTCGACGCCGCCGACCGGGGCCACCGTGGCGCCCGCGCTGTCCCGCACGAGCTGCGCGCTGAACGCGCCCTTCTGGTCCAGCAGCACGACCGAGTAGGTGGAGTTCTGGTCCACCGTGACCGGCAGGTCGACCGGGGGCTTGCCGGGCGCGGTGACCCGCAAGGTCCAGGTGCCCGCGTTGACGTCGGTGTACGGCGTGGTGGTGGCGAACTTGACGCCGGTGGCCCACGGCTGCTTGCCGGTCTGCCCGAGGTCGACCGAGGACGCGGTCACCGCGCCGTTGATGCACCGGACGGCGGCCTTGCCCGCGGGCGGGAGGGCGAGCTGGTCGCTGAGCACCGTGAGCCCGAGCGAGGCCGACAGGCCGGTGCCCGCCACGGTGTAGGCCTGCCCCGCCTTGGCGTCGACGGTCGTCGAGATCACCGGCGGCGAGTCCTTGGGCGCGCCCGCCTTCCGCATGCTCACGACGTAGGAGCCGGGAGTCGAGCGCCTGATACCGCGACACGGCCCCGTACCCCACTCCTGGTACGACGAGCGACTTCGCGGGATCGGCGACGCTGCTGACGTACACGTCGACCTTCGGGGTGTCCGGGGAGAGGTGGGCCAGCCGAAGGTAGGCCTGGTCGGCGGCCAGGGCGGGCGCAGCCGCCGCCATCGCCAGGCCGAGGGCCGCGCCGATGGCGGCCACGAGGATCAGTACGCGCCGGTGCAATGTCATGACAGTCCCTCCTGCACAGGCCTCGGCAGGGCTGTGACCTGCGTTACCACCATGACCAGATCGTTACAGCGGCAGCAGTCCCGTGGGCGAAGGCACCGGGTAGTTGAGGACGAGGTCCGGTCCGGCGGCGGTGACGGCCGCGGGCGCGAACGGGGCCTGCTGCCCGGCGAGCCACGTCTTCAGCAGCGTCGACGACGTGGGCGGCGCGCCGTCGAACGAGGACAGCACCACCACGCGGCGAAGCGCGTCGGGCGCGTCCAGCGGCACGGCCGGGAACGCGGCGACCCCCACGCGGTGGGCGCTGGTCAGCGCCGCGAGCGTGAGCATCAGGCGCGGGTCGACGCGGCCGTCGCGCAGCAGTGTGGCGGCGCCCTCGTCGAGCTTGAGCGCCGTGTTCGTGGTGAGCGCGGTGCCCAGCCGGGCGCGCACCTTGGCCTCGACGTTGGTGGCGGGCGTGAGCGCTCCGCACACGACGGCCGGGGCGCCACCGCTGCCGTTGGGGGTGGCGGCCAGCACCGCGCCGGGCGGGCAGGGCACGACGCTCGCGCCGGGCCGATCGGCGATCAGGCGCAGCTCACCCGCCACGTCGGGATCGGACGGGGTGCGCAGACGCGCGGCCGGGAAGCCCGCGACGCGCAGCTCGGCGCGATCGAGCACGTCGGCGACGACGGCGGTGCCGGGCCCGGTCTGCGTGGTGATCCAGCCCACGAGCGAGCCCGCAGGCGGGGTCGGCCAGCTCGCGGCCACGCTCACCGGCACGGCCAGCACGGCGGCCAGCCCGACCGCCGTGGCGATGCTCAGCGGGCGGCGCCGGACACGGGCGTTGACCTGGTCGGCGGCGATCGCGATCGCGACGGCGACCACGGGGGTGACGAGCAGGGCGGCGGCCGCCGTGGACGGGCCCATGACCAGGCCGACGACCACCAGCGGCGCGGCGGCGACGAGCACCGGGCGCAGCAGGTTGTCGGCCCGGCCCGCGAGCACGACGAGGACCACCACGACCGCGACCCCCGCGAACGTGATCGCAGACGGGATGTTCGGGCCGGTCGTGGCGACGAACGGCCCACCGGGCAGCGTGGCGGCGAGCACGACCGCCACGGCGCCGACGGCCGCGACGATGCCGACCGGCTTGCGCAGCCGCCCCGGCAGCCGGGCGCTCCCGTCAAGGCTGACCGCGGCCGCCACGGCCAGCAGCGGCGCGGCGGCCAGCGGCACGGTGGCCACGGCGGCCAGGGCCGCGACGCCCGCGGCGCGGTTGTTGTCGCGCACCGCCAGCGCGGCCGCGACCGAGAGCCACACGACGCCCACCACCGCGGTGGTCACCGTGGAGCGCAGCGCGAGCAGAGGCAGGGCGACCCCCACCGTGCTCACGGCGGCCACCGTGGCGGTGAGGGTGTTGCCCAGCCCGCGCAGCACCGGCCACAGCAGCAGGGTGGCGAGCGCCCCCAGTGCGAGGCCCGCCCAGCGGGCGGTGTCGACCGGATCGCCCGCGGGCAGCACGAGCTGCACGGCGGCGAACTGGATGGCCGCGAGGTGGTCCCACGGCGCCAGCGGCACCTCGGGGACCGTCGCGTCCCGGACGGCGAGCACGGCCACCGCGAAGCGCGCCTCGCTGGCCGTGGCGACCCACAGGGACGTGAAGGTGGCCGCGAGCGTGTGCGCCACGACCGTGAGCACGGCGACGCCGAGGAAGGCGCCCAGCCCGACCGGCGGCCGCCGGACCGGCCGCTCGGGCATCTTCGGCACGACGTACTCGCTCG
The DNA here is from genome assembly GCA_963739465.1 of uncultured Actinomycetota bacterium. GTDB lineage: Bacteria > Actinomycetota > Actinomycetes > Mycobacteriales > Pseudonocardiaceae > Pseudonocardia. The sequence continues at coordinate 40,465 of CAVUAS010000030.1, read as the reverse complement.
GCTTCGGGGCCTGCTTGGCCGCGGCCGGGGCCTGCGCGGGCTCGGGGGCCTCCGGGGTGAACAGGGGCGCGGCACGGCGGCCCGTGCGCGGCGTACGGCTCGGATCGGGGCGAGCGGCGGCGGGCGGCATGCGGGCGCTGCGACCGCTTGCGGCGGCTCCTGGCAGCGTGGTCAGCGCGCCACCGCCCCAACGACGGCGCGGCGTCGTGCCGACCTCGTGATCGTCATTTCCCCCTCCATCGGTCCTGCGGTGCGCAGGCCGTCACCGCAGGTCGTCATTGTGGCGCGTGCCGGCGCCCGTCGCTGCGGCCGATCAGGCCTGCCTGGTGCTCCCGTCGCCTGCCCGATCGGCGCTCCGTCCCTTCGTCGGCGTCGTGATCCGCTTCGGCCGGGGGCGTGCCCTGCCCCGCGCCCGACGCCGAGCGCACGATCTCGACGATCCGCGCGAGCTCCTGACGGGTGGACTCGCGCAGCGCCCTGAGCCGCGCCACGTCCTTCTCGACGGCCTCGACCGCGCGCGTGGCCTCGAGCTCGGCCGCCGCCCGCTTCTCGTCGATCTCGTGGCGCACCTGCTCGCGGAGCCGGTCGGCCTCCCGCTGAGCCGCCCGCGTGAGCATCTCGATCTCGCCTCGCGCCGCCTCGATCTGGGACTTGAGCGCGCCCTCACGCTCGTCCAGCGCGGCGGTGCGCCGCGCTGACTCCTGATCGGCCTGGGCGGACCGGGAGATCAGCGCCTGCTCGGCCTCGTGCCTGCGCTGCTCGGCGTCGGCGCGTGCCCGCTCGACGACCGCGCTGCTCTCCGCGGCGGCGGCGGCGCGGATCTCGGCCGCCTCGTTCTCGGCGAGCCGCAGCAGCCGCTCGGCGCGCACCCCGAAGCCCTCGGTGGGAGCCGCAGCGGGCTGTGGCGCGTTGGCGGCGTCCGCCGCCCGGCGCTCGGCCGCCGCGGCGCGCTCCTCGGCGGTGCGCTTGGCCTTGTCGGCCTCGGTCGCCGACGTGCGCAGGGTGGTGACGACGGCCAACAGGTCGTCGATGTACTCGTCGACCTCGATGCGGTCGTAGCCGCGCAGGACGGTGACGAACCGCCGCCGCTCGGCGTCGTCCTCGAACGCGCCCGACCGGCCGCCGGGCTGCGCCGAGCCCTGCGTCGGGATGGCTCCCGACGGGCGCGGCCGAGCCGTCGTCGTCGTGCGGTTGGTGGGCTCCATCACTGCTCCGTCCTGCCCGACTCACCCGAGGGAAGCTCGTTGACGAGCACCTCGGCCAGCCGCGCGAGCTCGGCGTGGACGTTGCTGCGCAGCGCCGAGAGGCGCATGACGTCGTGCTCGGCCTCGTCGCGCACCTTCTTCGCGGACGCCTCGGCCCGGATCCGGATCTCCTCGGCCTTGGCCTCGGACTCCTGGCGGAGCCGGTCGGCGGCGCGGGTGGCGGCGGCGTGCAGCTGCTCGGTCTCGGCGCGGGTGGCCTCGAGCTGGTCGGAGATCTGCTGCTCGCGCTCCTGCAGCTCGACCGCCCGGCGGGCGGCGGCCTGGTCCAGCTGCGCCGCGCGGGCGATGAGCTGCTGCTCCACCTCGTGGCGGTGCTTCTCGGCCTCGGCGCGGGTCTGCTCCAGCAGCCCCACCGACTCCTGCCGGGTGCGGGCCCGCACCTCGGCGGCTTCCTGCTCGGCGAGGCGCAGCAGCTTCTCGGCCCGGAAGCCGAAGCCCTCCTCCGGTGGTGGCGCCTCGCGGCCCGCCGACGCCCGCAGGCGCCGGTTCTCCTCCTCCGTGGCCTCGGCGTGCTCGGTGGCGAGCCTGCGCTGCCGCTCCGCCTCGGCGAGCTGCGCCCGCAGGGTCGCCATCTCGTTGCGCTGGCGGGCGACGTGCTCGTCGACCTGACGTCGCTCGTAGCCACGCAGCGCGGTGTCGAACTGCGAGGTGGTGGCCCGCTGGTCGGGCAGGTTGCCTGCCGGACCAGCAGGGGGACGGGTGCTGGTGGCGGGCTCGGAGAGGGACATGCCGGGGAGCTCCTTCCGTTGGACGCGGGCCGGGACGGGCGCGGTCGCGGGCCCGGCGTCGCGGGATCACGACGGAGGGGACGTCGACGAGAAGATCCTGCGAACCCGAGCACAACTGGAGTGGACTCTACGACGCCGGTCCGACACCGATCTGCGCGGTTGTCCTATTGGCAGAGAAAGCGCATTACGGTAGGGGGCGATCAGTGCAATTTGATACTCCATACGGAGCAATTTGGCCCTTCATCGTGCGCGTTCCGATGGCCCGAGGCCGCGCTTCCCCGACAATCTCGCGGGCGCTCGTAATTCGCTGAACCGGACCAGTCTGTATGTCCTCTTGTGCGCTGCGCAATCGGTCGTAAACGTACCGTGTTCGCTTTTTCTACAGAGCGCATGCGGGTGGTCACCATCAGTTCGTCGTTACTCCGGATGCGACCTCCGCTTACGCAATCACGCCTGCCCGCAGCGCCAGGAGCACGAGGTGCGCGCGGTCGTGGGCGCCGAGCCTGCGCGTCATCCGCGCGAGGTGGCTCTTGACCGTGAGCGCGGACAGCCCGAGCTCACGGGCGATCTCCGGGTTGGAGAGCCCGTCGGCGGCGAGCGCGAGCACCTGGACCTCGCGGGCCGACAACGTGCGCGCCCGGCCGCCGACGTCGGCGACGGGCAGGGCGTGGGTGGGGGGAGCCGCGTCGGCGGACCCGTCCGACGGCGGCCCCGGCGCGGCGAGCAGGAACCCGCGCGCTCCCGTCCCCAGCGCACGGGCGACGGCGGCGGGCGCCGCGTTGCCGCCGACCACCACCACGTGGTCCCAGCCTGCCGCGCGCAGCGCCGCGACGGCCGCGGGCGTGCGGTCGTCGGGCCGCGGCACCCCACCGAGCAGCACCAGCGCGCCGGGTCCCGCGGCCGCGGGTACGGCGGCCGTCTCCGCACCCGGGGTCGCCGGGCCGTCCTGCGCCGCGTGCCGCACGTCGAACCCGGCGTCGACCAGCACGTCCTCCAGCGCTTTGCGGCGCTCAGCCGGTTCCAGGGCGAGCAGCGCAACCGGGCGTACGCCCGATACGCGGGGCTGGTGGGCGGCGTCCCCTCCGTCGTGTACCGGACCGTCCTCGGGCTCGGGGCCCGGCCGGTGGACGCCGGGAGCCGCAGGCGCCGTCAGAACGACGCCCCCGGATCCAGCTGCCCCCCGAGCCGGGCCAGCTCGCCGCGCAGGGTGACGCTGTCGGGGTGGTTGGCGCCCACCAGCGCCGTGCAGTCGGCCAGCGCGCGCGCAAGCAATGGCTGGGCCGAGGCGGGCCGCTCCAGTTGCATGAGACACCGGCCGAGATTGGCCCGCAGCACCACCGTCGCGAGGGTCGGCGGGCCGGGCACCTCCTCGGCGTCGACGAGCGCCGCGGAGAGAACGTTCGCCGCCGCACCAGCGCTACCTGCGGCGATGCGCGCCAGCGCAAGGCCGCACCGGGACGTCAGCGTGTGCGGGTGCGCAGGGCCCAGCATCCGGATGCGCTGCTCGACCACATGGGTGTGCAGGCCCACCGCAGCGGCCACCTGGCCTGCGAGACGGTAGGTCACGGCCAGCGCGTCGCGGGCGGTCAGCGAGTCGATGTGCTCGTCGCCGAGCACCCGCTCCCGTGTGGCGAGGACGTGCGACAGCAGCGGCAGCGCGTCGTCGAACCGGCCCAACCACGCCAGCGTGACCCCCAGATTGCCCGCCGCGACCAGCGTGTCCGGGTCGTCGGGCCCGAGCCGCTCCGTGCACCGATCGACGACCTCCCGCAGGAGTTCCGCGGCCTCCGTGTAGCGCTCCCCGCCGCAGTAGGCGACGGCCAGGGCGTTGCGGGTGGCGAGCGCGTCCCGCACTCCCGTACCACCCGACGCCACACCGACCCCGGAGAGGACTGCGCTCTCTAGCGCAAACAGCGATCCGGTGAGGGGGTCGTCCGACTCAGGGTTCAACGCTAACGCCGAACCGTGACGGAGGAGGCCGCAGCGGAGCTGCCGATGCCATCGAGCAGCTCCCGCAGCGCGCCGGGCATCCGGGCCCTGATCCGCTCGACGAGGTCGCCGCCGCCGCGCTCGGCCCGCGCGTCGAGCACCGCCTCGATGCCCAGCGCCCACACCATGGCGATCGTGAACGCCCCGGCCAGGTCCAGCTCGCGCGGCGCGGTGATCATGCGCTCGAAGCGGGCCTTCGGCGCCGCGGCGCGCAGCAGGTTCAGCGCCGGGTAGCGCTCCGCGCGCCGCCTGCCGAACCCGCCGCTCTCGCGGCGGATGACGCCGTCCTCGGCGAGCTCGGTGACGACCATCTCTTGCAGCGGCTCGCCGAGGTTCTCCGTCCAGGTCCGCACGGTGTGCTGGCGAGGCTGACCGAGCACGCACTCCATGACGTACTCGGCGGCGGGGCGGGCGTTGCCGAGCGGGTCAGCGTCCAGTGGGTGGAGACGCCCCTCGGCGACTCCCATTCGACCCGCGATCACGAGCTCGGCGAGCTGCGCACCGACGAGCCCGCAGCGCAGGAGGTCAGCACTGCAGCGCGGCCGTCCGCTGAACTCGTCGTGAACCAGCAGGAGGAACGCGGCCGGCATCGATTCTCGGCTCATCACCCATCGCCCTGTCACCTGATCGCCCATTGGGGCTCCGATCGTACGATGCTAGAGCTCGCTCCACCGCTGCAGTCCACAGCGAGTTGGTAACTTGGGCAGTCCGACTACGACGATCGTGCGCGAACAGGTCTCAACGGGTGAATTAGCGTTACGCATAGTCGTGGGCTAGAGCCCGCTCGCTAGCCTCGGCGAGCCCGTCCGCCCCCTCCGAGAAGAGCACACGGAGACCTGATGTCCGCACCCAGTCCCCAGTTGCGCCGCCGACGGCTCGGCACCATGCACATCGTCTTCTTCAGCGTCGCGGCCGTTGCGCCACTGGCTGTCACCGGCGGCGTCGTCACCGCGACCTACGCCGTCACCGGGGTGACCGGCGTCCCGTTGTCATTCATCATCCTGGCGGCCGCGCTCTCCCTCTTCGCCGTCGGCTACGCCGCGATGAGTCGGTACGTCGCCAACGCGGGTGCGTTCTACTCGTACCTGGCCAACGGCCTCGGCCCGACGCCTGCCGTCGGCGGAGCGTTCGTTGCGCTTGTCTCCTACAACGCCCTGCAGATCGGCATCTACGGCCTGTACGGCTCGGCGTTCGCCGACTTGATCAGTTCACTGACGGGGCTGTCACTGCCCTGGTGGGTGTGGGCCGCCGTCGCGCTGCTCCTGGTCGGACTGCTCGGGGTGCGTCGCGTCGACCTCAACGCGCGCGTGCTCGCGGTGCTGTTGGTGTTGGAGTGCATCGTGGTCGTGCTCTACGACATCGGCGCGTTCGGTCACCCCGCATCGAGCGAATCGACTCTCGGGGCCGCGTTCCTGCCGTCCTCCTTGTTCGTGCCAGGCGTTGCCGCAGTCTTCGCGTTCGGCGTCACCGCGTTCATCGGCTTCGAGGCTGGTGCGATCTACAGCGAGGAGTGCCGCAACCCACGGGTCACGGTGGCCAGGGCGACGTTCATCGCAGTCGGGTTTGTCGGATTGTTCTACGCAGTGTCGTCATGGGCGATGCTCGTGACGGTAGGACCAGCGAACATCCAGAAGGAGTCAACGGAGAACGGGGTGGGCGTGGTGTTCGCGGGGCTCACCGCGCACTGGGGCGGGACCGTGGGCACGATAGCCGCCCTGCTGTTCCTCACCAGCAACTTCGCCGCGCTGCTGAGCTTCCACAACGGCGTGGCCCGCTACCTGTTCGCGCTCGGCCGCGAGCGGGTGCTGCCTGCCGCGCTCAGCCGCGTGGGCACCCGCTCGGGCGGCCCCGTCGCAGGCTCGCTGGCCCAATCTGCGCTGGCCGTCGTCGTGCTGACCGTTTTCGTGCTTTCGGGTACTCAACCGGTACTGGAGATGTTCACCTGGCTGTCCGGGATCTCGGCAGTCGGCGTCGTGCTGCTGATGGCCGGGACGTCGGCCGCCGTCGTGGGCTTCTTCCGCGGCAGGTCGACGGCGGCGTCGATGTGGCAGCGGTTGGTGGCACCCACACTCGCCACGATCGCGCTGGTCGCGCTGGTCGCGCTGATCATCGGTAACTTCGACGCCCTGCTGGGCACCGACCCGACGTCCCCGCTGCGCTGGATCTTGCCGGGCATCGTGCTCGTCGGGGGCCTGCTCGGCGTGCTGTGGGCGCTGAAGCTCAAGAGTTCACGGCCGGACGTCTACGCGTCGATCGGCACCACCGGCGGTGGCCTCGACGACGATGAGGATGAAGCCGTCTTGCTCGATCTGCCCAGCGCGCCGCGCCACTCCTTGTAGCACGTCGGGGAGTGCCGAGGCCCATCGCGGAGCGGCAGGCAACGACGCAGGCGCCGAAGACCAGAGGGTCTCCCGGCTCATCAATCGCACGCACGCTCTACACCGTGGGGCATCCAGGAAGGACAGACAGGGAATGGGAACGGTCTCCACCAGAGAACGCACATCGGTGCATCCGTTGGACCTGCTGAGCGCCGACGAGATCGAGTCCGCGGCCACAATTCTGCGGGAGAGCGACCCGGCGTTCGCGGCGGCGCGATTTGTCAGCATCGGGCTCGACGAGCCGACCAAGGAGCAGGTTCTCGCCCATCCCGATGGTGACGCCGTCGACCGCAGAGCTTTCCTGGTGGTGCGGGACTCGGCCCAGCGGAAGACGTACGAGGCCGTTGTGTCCCTGTCCGAACGCCGGGTTGTCTCCCTCGACCATGTCCCCGAGGGGCAGACGGCGCTGACGGAGGAGGACTTCGCCAACGCCGAGCGCATGCTCAAGGAAGATGAGCGCTGGCAGGAGGCCATGCGCAAGCGCGGGGTGACCGACTTCGAGCACGTCATGGTCGATCCCTGGCCTAATGCATACCTCACCAGCGAGGACGCACCGACCCGGCGCTTGAACCGGCCGCTGACCTACGTCCGCTACTCGGACGACGAGAACGGCTATGCGCATCCCGTCGAGGGGCTGTTGGCTCTGCTCGATCTCGATCGCGGCGAAGTTCTCGACGTGGTCGACCACGGCATCATCGACATTCCCCCAGCTCCCGGCGACTACACGCAAGCGGGGATGCAGACCGAGGGCAACATCCCGCATTACGCGCAACCCCGCGCTGACCTGAAGCCGCTGGAGATCACGCAGCCAGAGGGCCCCAGTTTCGAGGTCGACGGTTACGAGGTCCGCTGGCAGAAGTGGCGTTTCCGCGTCGGCTTCACCGCGCGCGAGGGGCTGGTTCTGCACACCGTCGGCTACGAGGACCGCGGCGTGCTGCGCTCGATTCTCTATCGCGCGTCGATCTCGGAGATGGTCGTACCCTACGGCGACCCGACACCCTCACATGTGCGGAAGAGCGTCTTCGACGCGGGCGAGGCCGGTCTCGGGGTCAACGTCAACAGCTTGGCCCTTGGCTGTGATTGCCTCGGCGAGATCTTCTACTTTGACGCAGTGCTGGGCGACCTGGACGGCCGTGCTCAGGTAGTCAAGAACGCAATCTGCATGCACGAGGAGGACTACGGTGTCCTGTGGAAGCATACCGACTTCCGTACGGGCAAGGTCGAAGTTCGCCGCTCGCGCCGCCTCGTCATCTCAACTTTCATGACCTTGGCCAACTATGACTACGGGCTCTTCTGGTACCTCTATCAGGACGGTACGATCCAATGCGAAGTCAAGCTCACCGGAATCATGTCGATGGGTGCCCACGCAGAGGGCGATGACCCCCACCACGGCGTCAAATGCGCCCCCGGTCTCTACGCACCCCACCACCAGCACTTCTTCAGCGCGCGTCTGGACATGGCTGTCGACGGCCGGCGGAACACGATCATCGAAGTCGACAGTGTGCCGGATCCCCTCGGCCCGCAAAATCCTTACGGAAACGCGTGGCGTGCGGTTACGACACCGTTGACTCGCGAATCAGAGGCCCAACGGGATATCGATCAGAAGCGCGCGCGCTACTGGAAGATTTGCAACGAGAATAAATTCAACCACCTTGGCGATTCGGTCGGCTACAAACTACTGCCCGGCGAGAACGCATACCACATGTTCCACGAGGACGCCCCCGCGCTCAAGCGCGCCGGTTTCATCACCCATCATCTGTGGGTGACGCAGTACTCTCGGCGCGAGCAGTACGCCGCAGGCGATTATCCTTACCAGAGCCGGGGGGGCGCGGGCCTACCGGAGTACGTCAAGCAGGACCGTCCTCTGCGGGACCAGGATGTCGTCGTCTGGTACACGTTTGGCGCCCACCACGTGGCTCGTCCCGAGGACTGGCCCGTCATGCCGGTCTCCTACGTCGGCTTCCACCTGAAGCCCAGCGGGTTCTTCGACGGCAATCCTGCGCTGGACGTGCCTGTTCCCGAGCGTGCCTGTCACACGAACTGAGCCAGGTGCCAACTCCTTGACATGGCGAGAGGCGACCGCGGCGGTGACGGCCGCGAGGCCGTCGCGGTCGGGGCCTCGGCCCTGGAATGCGCCGGGCAACGGTGATCCCGCCCGATGCGGATCCACCGCGGTCGCGGAGATCGGCAAGGGCGACCCGGGCCGGATCGCAACCGTGGCCACCGAGGGACTGCCGACCTCTCGTTGGTGCCCCGCGATCACCTGCTCCGCGAGTTGGGCTCCGACGAGCTCCCGCGGAGCAGGTCGCACTGTCACCGTGGCCGCCTGCTGAACTCGTGATTCATGAGAAGCAGGAATGCGCTCGCCGTCGATTCTCAACTCATTGATCATTCTCACTATGATCATTAGCCGGGGAGCATGTGCGCATCGCGCTTAGGCGCGAACGAATCCGCGCAAATCCCGCCGAGCGTCGATTCGGAGGGATCATTTCGCCGGTAGCTACACACGAACACCTCCGAACGGGTGAAATACCCGGAACCCATCTTGTGGGGCGCCACTCCCTCGCTAGGTTCGGCGGAGCTTCCCATCCGCTCCCCCTCCGGGAAGGCCGTTCGGAGAATTCCATGAGTTCACCCGGTTCCCAGCTGCGACGCAGACAGCTCAGCGTCATCCACATCGTCTTCTTCACCGTGGCAGCGTCGGCGCCGCTCACGGTGCTCGGCGGGAGCGTGACGACGACCTTCGCCGTCACCGGCGTCACCGGGATCCCGTTATCGTTCCTCTTACTCGCTGTCGCACTCGGCCTCTTCGCGGTCGGCTACGCCGCGATGAGCCGCTTCGTCGCCAACGCGGGGGCGTTCTACTCCTACCTGGCCCACGGGCTCGGGCCCACCTGGGCCGTCGCCGGGGCATTCACCGCAATCCTCTCCTACAACGCGATCCAGATCAGCCTCTACGGGCTGTTCGGGGCCGCGCTCGGTGATCTGGTCGAGTCCGCCACCGGCGTGTCGCTGCCGTGGTGGGCGTGGGGCGTCGCGGCGCTGATCGTGGTCGGCCTGCTCGGCATGCGCCGCGTCGACCTCAACGCCAATGTGCTCGCCGTGCTGCTGGTGCTGGAGTGCATCGCCGTGGTGCTCTACGACGTCGGCGCGTTCACCCACCCGGCGGCGGGGCACGTGGTCGCTGCCGCGCTGGCCCCGTCGTCGCTGTTCGTCCCGGGGGTGGGCGCGGTCTTCGCGTTCGGCGTCGCCGCCTTCATCGGATTCGAGTCCGGCGCGATCTACAGCGAGGAGTGCAACAACCCGCGGGTCACGGTGGCCAGGGCCACGTTCGTCGCCCTCGGCTTCACCGGGCTGTTCTACGCGCTGTCGTCGTGGGCCATGGTCGTCACGGTCGGGCCGTCGGACCTACAGAAGCAGGCGGCCGAGCACGGGCCCGGCGTCGTGTTCGCGGGCCTGGCCGCGCACTGGGGCAACGGCATCGCCATGATGGCCAACCTGCTGTTCCTCACCAGCGTGTTCGCCGCCCTGCTGAGCTTCCACAACGGCGTGGCCAGATACCTGTTCGCGCTCGGCCGCGAACATGTGCTCCCCACCGCGCTCAGCCGGGTCGGCGTCCGGTCGGGCGGCCCGGTCGCGGGATCGCTGGCGCAGAGCGGGCTCGCGGTCGTCGTGGTGGCTTTGTTCGCGCTGTCCGGGGCCGACCCGGTGCTGCAGCTGTTCACCTGGCTGTCCGGCATGGCCGCGGTCGGCGTCGTCCTGCTGATGGCGGGCACGTCGGCCGCGGTGGTCGGCTTCTTCCGCACCCGCCCACGAGGCGGCACGCTCTGGCAGCGGGCGGTGGCCCCCACGCTCGCGACCTTCGCGCTGGTCGCGCTCGTCGCGCTGCTGATCGGCAACTTCGACTCGCTGCTGGGCACCGACCCGGCCTCGCCGCTGCGCTGGATCCTGCCCGCCCTCGTGCTGCTCGCGGCGGGTGTTGGGGCGATCTGCGCGACGCAGCTCAAGGCGCTACGGCCCGACATCTACGCCACGATCGGCACCACGGGCGGAACGCTGGACGACGAGGAGGACGCCATCGTGCTCGACCTGCCCGCCCTGCCGCGGCACGGCGCTCAGCCGCCGGGACCCGGCCGTGGGGGCCAGGTCTCCGGCGTGAGCAGGCCGAGGGCGTAGCCGCGCGCCACCACACCCGCGGTGGTGGCGGGCACACCGCCGGGGCCGTCGGTGCGCAGCTTCTGCCGCAGCCGGGCCAGGCGGTAGTCCACGCCGCGGCGGGTGAGCCCCAGCCGCACCGCCACCTGCTGCAGCGTCAGGCCCGACGCGAGCCCGGTGAGCACCGCGATCTCGGCGGACGTCGGGCGCTCCCGCGGCGCGTCGTCCGACGGTGCGAGCGGTTCGGCCGGGTTGGTGAAGGGATCGGGCGCCGCCACCGCCACCGCGCCCGTGACCTCGCCGTGGTCGTCCACGACGGCGGTGACGACCACGTGGCCGGGCACCGTGGTGCCGTCGGGACGGCGCAGGGTGGCCGCGAGGTCGTAGCGGTCGCGACGACCCTCCACCAGGTCCCGCCACAGCGGCGCGGCGCGCAGCGCGTCGGGCCGGGTGATCGCGGCGCTCGCCTGCCTGCCGACGATGCCGGGCACGCAGCTGCGGAACACCGGGTTGGCGTCCACGACCCGGCCCTCGCGGTCCAGTTCGAGCACGCCGACACAGGCCGTGTCGAAGACGGCCCGGTACCGCTGCGCAACCTCGTCACGCCACGGCGCCGGGCCGACCACGGCCTCGTGCGCGGAGGAGCTCAGCGAGAGCGCCCGTTCGACGCGCCCGCCGTCTCCTTATCGCCGAGAGGGCCTGCCGAGAGCCCGCGCTTCCCGCTGTGGCGGGAGGAGTCGGCGGCCAGCTCGTTGGTGAGCACCTCGGCCAGCCGGGCGAGCTCGGACCGGACGTCCTGCTGGAGCGCGGTGAGCCGGGCGATCTCCTGCGACGCGCTGTCGCGCTGACGCTGCGCGGCTGCCTCGGCGCGGGCGCGGGTCTCCTCGGCCGCCGCCTCCGACTCCTGGCGCAGCCGCTCGGCCGCCCGCGAGGCCGCGGCGTGCATCTGGTCGGCCTGCTCGCGCGCGGCCGCCAGCTGGTCGGCCACCTGCTGCTCGCGCTCCTGGATCTCCGCGGAGCGCTGGGCGGCCTGCTGCTCCAGCAGCGACGCCCGCGAGATCAGCGTCTGCTCGACCTCGTGGCGGTGCTGCTCGGCCTCCTTGCGGGCCTGCTCGATGATCGAGGCCGATTCCCGGCTGGCGTTGCTGCGGATCTCCACCGCCTCCTGCTCAGCCATCCGCAGGAGCTTCTCCGCGCGGAAGCCGAAGCTCTCCTGCGGGTCGGCGGGCTCGTGCGCGGAACGGGCCCGCACCTCCCGCAGCTCCGCGGCGGAGGCGTCGGCACGCTCGGTGGCGGCCTGGCGCTGCCTGCGCTCCTCGGCCAGCTGGGACTTCAGCCGGGAGATCTCCTTTGAGCGGGCGGCGACGAAGTCGTCGACCTGGCGTCTCTCATACCCGCGCAACGCGGAGTCGAACGGCTGATCGGCGCCGCCCTCCGGCGTCGACAGCGGAGGGTTCGCGGTGGCGGGACCGGCCACGTTTCACTCACCTTCTGGTTGTTTGCTGGGTGGATCGCCCGTGGGCGGGCGCAGTGCTCAGGTCAGCGCGCCGAGGTCAGCGCTCAGGCTCGGCCGTCGGCGGCGGCGAGCCGGGCGGGCCGCGCCGCGGGGCCCGGACGGTCCCCGTTGGATGCGGCCGCCGGACCGCCTGCGTTCGGCCGTGCGCCGCGCTGCCCCGGGAGGGCATCGACCCGCTCGTCGGACGCATCGTCGTCATCATCAACATCGCCACGAACATCGGCGGGGCCGCCCTTCTCGCCGCGGTTGGCACCGCCCAGCGCCGTGGGAAGGGCCTGGGTGCGGGCGTGCTCGCCCGACCCGGGCATCTGCGGAAGCGTCCAGTCCAGGAGCGCGCGCACCGCGGTGAGCTGCTCGGAGACCTGGTGCTGCAGCGCCCGCATCTCCTCCAGCTCCCGCTGGGCCACGGCGACGTCGTGCCGGGCCTCGGCCCGCACACGCTGCGACTCGGCGCCCGCGTCTGCGAGCTGGGCCCTGGCCTGCTGGGCGGCCGACTCGAGGATGCGGCCCGCGTCCTCGCGGCGCGCGGCCTCCTGCGCGGCCAGCTCGGCGAGCATGGCCGAGCGCCGCTCGTCCATCTCCGCGGCGAACTGCTTGTCGGTGGCGGCGCGGCGCTCCGCGAGCTCGGCGTCGAGCCGGGCGCGCTGGCCGTCGGACTCGTTGCGCAGCTGCTCCAGCCGCGTGCGGCTCTCCTCGAGCTGGCTGCGCAGCGCCTCCTGCGCGGTGCGCCGCTCGGTCTCGAACTCGTGGCGCTCCTTCTCCGAGCGCTCCCGCAGCTCGTCGGCCTCGGCCTGGGCGAGTGCGAGGACGTGCGCGGCGCTGCTGGTAGCGCGCTGACGCATGTCGTTGACCTCGTCTTGGGCGATGCGCACCATCTGCTGCAGGCGCTCGCTCATCCCGTCGACGGTGTGCGGGATCGTCGACAGCTCGGCGATCTGCGCGCGAAGCTTGTCCGTCTCCGAGCGCCGCTGGGCGCTGTCGGCCCGGGCGGCCTGGAGGTCCCCGATGCTCGCCTCCAGCCTGCGCGAGAGGACCTCCAACTCGGCGGTGGCGGACTCGCGCGCCGCGATGGCCGTGCGCAGCTGTGTGCTGAGCATGTCGATCTGCTCGTCGACCTGCGCGCGGTCATAGCCGCGGCGGACCACGGCGAACTCGGTGTCGTCGGCAACGGTCATCGGGGTGACCTTTCGAACTATGGCGTCGGGGCGGGCGACGCCTGCCCGGGCCTCTTGCTGGGGACAGAGGCCGCGCTGGCGAGCAGAGTAATGGCGGTCCGCGACGAGACCTCCGTCGGGGTCCCCTGAACGGGGCAGGCGCTAGTCAGCTCGACGTGACGGGCAGTAACAATTGGCCCGGATTACGCCGAATGCCGACACGGTCCGCAACCGCCGTTCTCAGATGAGGGCGGCGTCGACCACGACGTTGTCGTCGTAGCTGCGGGCGCTGCGGTCGAAGGTGCCACCGCAGGTCACCAGCCGCAGCTCGGGGCCGGACGTGGGCCCGTAGACGGCCTCGGTGGGGAACCGGTCCTTGGGGTAGAGCGCCACCGCGATGACCGAGAAGCGGACCGTGCGTCCGTCCGAACGGGTGACATCGACGAGGTCACCCGGGTGAAGGGTGCGCAGCCGGAAGAAGACGCCGGGGCCCCTGCGGGAGTCGACGTGCCCGCCGATCACCGCGGGGCCCTGGTCGCCGGGCACGACGCCCGCGGCGTACCAGCCTGCGCGCGACGGGTCGGCAGGCGCGGCCAGCTCACCGGTCGCCGGGTCGGCGACGAGGTCCTCGAGCGGGCCTGCGACCGACAGCGCCGGGATCGACACCGCGACCGGCCGCACAGCGGCCGCGACGGCGCCGTTTCCGGCGGCGGCGGGCGGACGCAGCAGGGCCGGGCCATCACCGGTCACGACGGGCGTCAGCAGCACCGTGGCGCCCGCGACGGCCGACGCCGCGACCACGACGAGCGCCCGCCGGGCCAGCAGCGCGGTGATGTCCTCGGCCGCCACGGCGGTCAGCAGCGCGCTGGTCGCCACCACGACGAGCGTGGCGTCGGCGTCCGGTCCCGGGATCCACAGGCACGCGACCAGCCCGAACAGGGCCGCGCACACCGGACGCAGCCACGTCACCCGCCGCCACAGCACCCCGGCCACGAGCAGGCCCCAGAGCGTCAGCACGACGGGCACGAGCGGCGGCAGCGCCGCGGGCTCGTCGGGCCGGGCGAGCGCGACCGCGACGGCCGCGGCGGGAACGACGGCGCCGAACCCGACCGCGATCCGCGCCCTGCGGGGAAGCCGGTGCGCCACCGCGCCGGGCACGGCCATCGCGCCGAGCAGCAGGATCAGCCCCACCGCCGCCACCGGGATCACGCCGACGGCCAGCACGAGCAGCGCCACGGCGAGACCGTTGCGCACTGCCCCACCACCGACGGCGAGGGTGGCCGCACCCACCAGGAGCAGCAGGCCCGTGCCGTCGACACCGGGCCCGGACTGCATGTCGACGACGAGCAGCGCCGCGGCGTAGAGCGCGAGCACCGCCGCGCCGGACGCCGCGGAAACCCGCAGCCGCGCCGCCAGCACCCACAGCAGCACACCCGCGGCGACGGCGGCGCCGAGCGCGACGACGGTCGCCGCGTCGTCGCCGATCAGGCCGTAGAACGCGTCGATCAGCACGCCCGGCCCGCGGACCTCCTACCCCGCCGGGACAGAACCGCCGAGGCCACCCCCGCGGCCACGGCCACGCCGCCGAGAAGCAGTTCCGACAGCGGGCCGTGCGGGTCGGCCGCACCGCCGTAGCCCGCCGCGATCGAGCCGGGCGGAACGGCCGCCGGGCCCGCGGCGTCGACGTGCGGCTGGGCCGTGATCCGCGGGCCGTCGCTGACGAGCACGACCGAGATCACTTGGTTCGCCCCGATCGGCACCGTGAGGTCGGTGCCCATCCCGCCGGGCGGCCCCGCGGACAGCGCCAGCGTGCCCGCGTCGACCGTTCGGTAGCCGCTGACCTGGGCCAGGGGCAGGCCGGTCGAGAACGGCGCGCCGCCGGGCCCGCGCACGTCCAGCACCGGCGCGGGCGGCGCCGCGTTGATCACCCGGACCCGGGCGCGGCCGGTGGGCGGGGCGGTCAGGTCGTCGGTGAACACCGCGAGCGCCCGCTTGTCGGCCGCGCCGACCGAGGCGAGCGTGTACGACGCCCCCGCGTCGGCCTTGAGCGCCGCGCTGACGACCGGCGTGGTCGTGCTGCCCGCGCCCCGGATGGTCACCACGTAGTCGCCGGGCTCGACGCGCTGGTAGGCCGAGAGCGCACCGTAGGGCTCTCCGGGCAGCACGATGTCGCGGCCGGGGTTGGCAACCGAGGCGATCGAGATCGTCACGCCGGACATGTCGGGCGAGAGCTGCGCGAGCCGCACGTAGGTGCCGGAGTCGGCGCTCGCGCCCGTCGCCCCGACCGGAAGGACGAGCAGGACGAGCGCAAACAGGAGCACGCTCAACGCCATCACCCGCGCCGCCCGCCGCGCCGTGGAGGGCCTTGCGACCGCCTGTGGGTGCCTGCGCATCCGGACCTCCTGCGTGCCGACGTACCGAGCGGGGGTGGGGATGACGCACCGCATCCGAGATTGGGCCGACCGTGCGACCCCCGTTCGAGGCGGAGGCTAGCGCTGCCCCCCGCACGCCGCGCATCGGGTAGGGCGTGTCGGCGCATGTCCGTGCAGATGCACGTGAGAGAGGAAGCGGACAGACCATTGCGGTGGCCGCCGAAGCGGAGTAACTGTCAGTCACCGGTGTCGGACACCGGTGTCCGACATCGGTGGAGACGGGAGCACGCCATGCGTCGGCAGCGGCCCGCAACTTCAGCCGCCACACCACGGCGGACCTGGTCTCTCGTCACCTGTCTCGAAGACGGACACAGCCACGCCGTCGCCGATCCCGTGCTGGCGGAGGGCGGCATCGACTCGGGCCGCTTCCCCGCTCGTTGCGGTCGGCTCATCGCCCCGGTCGCGCTCTCGGCACCCGAAGGCCCGCCCTGTCCCCTGTGCGGGTGACTGACCACCGCTAACGGCGCAGCGGAGTACACACGATCGACAGCCTGAACGTCACCGGCGCCCGGTCGCGCACGTCGATACCACCCAGATGGCGGTATGCTGTCACTCCAGCAGAGCATGACAACGGTCGCCGGCGCGACGATATTCGGGCCGGTGCACGACAACGGCACGTTCACTCCGGCTTCGGCTGTGCCTGCTCCCGCCACCGTCCTGACCGATCCCGTCGACCTCAGCACGCCCCCGTTTGGGACCGTCCGCAAGGGCTATGACCCCGCCGCTGTCGACGCGCACCTCACCCTGGTCTCGGAATCCGTGTCCGCGCTGCGCACCGCGCTTGCCGACAGCGAACGGCGGCGCGCGATGGCCGAGGAGCACGCCGTGGCCGTCGAGGAGGAGATCCGCGTCGTCCGGTCGGGGCTGGCGCAGGCGGCCGACACCGGCTTCGGCGCCCGTGCCGAGCGGATGCTGCGCCTCGCCGAGACCGAAGCCGAGCAGATCCGGTCGACGGCGCGCCGCACGGCGGCCGAGGTCACCGAACGGGCGCAGACCGAGGCCGAACGCCATCGCCACGACGTCCGACAACGGCTCATCGCCGAGACCGCGCGCGCCGAGGAGCAGGCCGTCCGCCGGGCCGCCGAGCTGCAGGATCGCGAGGACGCGCTCGCCGCGCGGATGGCGCAGGTGCACGCGGAGGCCGACGCGGTGCGCACCGCGGCCGAGCGCGCGGCGGACGCCCACCGGGCCACGGCGCAAGCCGACGTCGAGGCGCTGCGCCGCCGGGCGGCCGACGAGCTGGCCCGGGCCCGCGCGCAGGCCGAGCGGGAGCTGGGCAGGCTGCGCGACCTGCAGGGCAACGCCCGGGTCGAGCTCGCCCGCCTGGCGGCGGCGATCCGCGCCGAGCTGTCCCCCGCCGCCGCCGTACGCCCCTCCCCGCGCCCGTCCCGGCGCACCGAGGCGGCCGAGGGCCTCCGGCCGGACCCGGCAGACGACACCCCGCCCCGCCTTGCGGACGCCTTCGCGAGCCGCTAGCCCGTAACCCCTGCGGGGTCCCTGCGCGACGATGCCGGGGCCTTCGCCTCCCGCACGTACACCGGCATCGCCGCGGCGGCGCCCCTGGTGGAAAGCTCACGATCATGCCTGTGCACGGGCCCGCTGCGGCGACGGGCGCGGCCGTTCCCCGGCCGGGCCGCGGTCCGCTGCGCGCGCCGCCTGCAGGCGACCGCTTCGTCGCCGACGTGATGGCCGAGATGAGCGTCGAAGAGAAGATCGGCCAGCTCACCGGCGCCGTGCTCGGTCCGAGCGGCGTGCCGAGCCCGGTCGAGGGGCCCGCGCCCGGGGTCGTCGTGGTCGGGCCGAGGCCGCTGTCGGCGATGGCGCAGGATCTGGCGGAGGCGCAGACCCGGATCCGGGCGACGGCCCGCCGCGCGATCCCGGCACTCGCGGTGGCGCTGCACGACCCGACCGACCTGCCCGTCCTCCCGCCCGCCCTGGCCAGAGCGGCCACCTGGGATCCCGACCTGGTCGCCGAGCTGGCGGCGGCGGCCGCGGGGGCGCTCGCGGCCGCCGGGGTGCACGCCACGGCGGGCCTGTCCGTGGCGCCCGCGCTCGGGCCCGCCGGATGGAACGACGTCGCGGGCAGCCTCGGGAGCGATCCCGTGCTCGCGGCCGAGCTGGTGCGCGCCCACGTGCACGGCCTGCAGGGCGGCGGCTCGGCGCGGCCCGGCGCAGGCACCCTCGCTGCGGCCGCACCCGACATCGGCGGCACGGCGGGGCAGGCGGTGCGCGGGGTCGATCACGGCTGGTCGGAGCGGTCACTGCGGACGACGGTGCTGCCCGCGAGCGAGTCGGCGGTGCGCGCGGGTGCCGCCCTCGTGCTGCCCGCCGCCATCGCCAACGACGGCATCCCGCTGCACGCCGACTCCCGGCTGCTGCAGCAGGTGCTGCGCGCCGAGTGGGGCTTCACCGGGATCGTGATGGCTTCGGCCGACGAGGTGCTCGGCCTCGCCGAGCGCCACCACATCGCGGAGACCGCCGACGCCGCGCTGGCGCTCGCGGTGGAGTCCGGCGTGCACGTCGTCCTCGCCCCCGACGGCGACGACGACATCGCGCGCCGGATGCTGCGGCTGCTCGGGGAAGGCAGGCTGGCGAGCTGGCTGGTGGACGCGGCGGTGGTCACGGTGCTACAGCTCAAGCTGGCCATGGGGCTGTTCGACGCGCCCGTACCCGCCCGCGCGCCGCTGCCCCGCCCGGCGCGGACGGCGCTCGCCGACCGGGCGGCCGCCGAGTCCGCGGTGCTGCTCACGGATCCGCGTGGGGTCCTGCCCGTCATCGGCACCGGGCCGATCCTCGTGACGGCCACCGGGCCGACGGGCGAGACACGCGCGCTGGTCGAGGCGCTGATGCGGCGACACCCCGGCGGAGCGCGGGCCGTCGCACCGGCCGAGGTCGCGGCGCAGCGTGGCGCGGCCGCTGTCGTCGCGGTGGTCGACGTCCCGGAGGGAGCGGAGGTCGCGATCGGCAGGCTGGTCGCCACGGGCACACCATGCGTCGCGCTCGTGGGCGGCGCGGACCCGCGCGCGCTGGGCCCGCTCGTCGCGACGACCGCCGCCGTCGTGCTGTGCTGGCAGCCGGTGCACCTGCACGCCACCGCGCACGCCGACGTCCTGGTCGGGGTCGCGGAGCCGGGCGGGCGCCTACCCGTCCCGATCACCGGCGACGGCGGCCGCGTCGTCTTCCCGCTGGGCCACGGCGGTTACCCGAACGTCGAGTACTCCCACCTGCGGATCGCCCCCGACCGCGGGGTGGGGCCGCCGCAGCTCGTCGTCCAGTGCCGGGTGACCAACGCGGGCGACCGGGCGAGCAAGGAAGTCGTGCAGGTGTATCTGCGCGATGAGGTGGCCTCGGTGGTGCGGCCTGCGGCGAGCCTCGCCGCGTTCACCACCGTCGAGCTCGAGCCCGGCCGCACCGTCACGGTCACGTTGCGCATCCCGGCGGCCCGGCTCGCCGTGTGGAACCGGGCGATGCGCCACGTCGTCGAGCCGGGGACGTTCACGATCTTCGTCGGGCGGTCGGCGGCCGACCTGCGGCTGCGCGGCACGGTGGTCGTGGACGCCGCGGTCGACCTCACCGACTGACGCGGAGTGACGCGGAGTGCCGGGTCAGCCCTTGCGCTTGGCGACGGCCTCCTGCAGCTGCGGGGCGACCTTGAACAGGTCCCCCACCACCCCGAAATCGGCGATCTCGAAGATCGGCGCCTCCGGGTCCTTGTTCACCGCCACGATCGTCTTCGACGTCTGCATCCCGGCCCGGTGCTGAATCGCCCCGGAGATCCCCAGCGCGATGTAGAGCTGCGGCGATACCGTCTTCCCGGTCTGGCCCACCTGGAACTGGTGCGGGTAGTACCCCGAATCCACGGCCGCGCGGGAGGCCCCCACCGCCGCGCCCAACACGTCGGCCAGGCCCTCGACCACCGTGAAGTCCTCCGCCGACCCGACCCCACGACCGCCCGAGACCACCACGGAGGCCTCGGTCAGCTCCGGCCGGTCCCCGCCGGCGATCGGCTCGCGGCTCTGCACCGTCGCGCCACGTCCCGAGGCGGCGGGCACCTCGACGGTCTCCTCTGCCCCCGCCCCCGCCGTCTCCTCGACCTCGAACGAGCCGGGCCGCACCGTGATCACCGGATGCGCCGTGGCCGACTTCGCCTGCGCCACGAACGCCCCACCGAACACCGAGTGCGTCACCCCCTCGGCCGTCACGTCGACGACGTCGTTGAGCCAGCCGGAGCCGGTGCGCAGCGCCAACCGGCCCGCGATCTCCTTGCCGTCGGCCGACACCGCGATCAACACGGCCACCGGGCTCACGCTCTCGACCAGCGCTGCGAGCACGTCGACCTGCGGGGACAGGAAGTCCTCCCGGCCGGTCTCGGCGACGTAGATCTTCTCGGCGCCGTGCGCCTTCAACCCGTCGACGAGCTTGGCCGCCACCCCCGGCGCGCCCACCACGACCGCGGACGGCGCACCCAGCGCGCGGGCCGCCGTCAACAGCTCGTAGGCCGCCTTCTTGATCTCACCCTCGACGTGGTCGACGAGGACCAACACCTCAGCCATGATCGTCTCCCTCTCAGATGAGCTTCTGGCCGACCAGGTACGCGGCGATCTTGTCGCCACCGTCGCCCTCGTCGGTGACCTTCTCGCCCGCGCCCTTGGGCGGCTTCGGCGCCGCCGAGGTCACCGTGGTCAACGCGTGCGCCAACCCCACCTCGCTCGCGTCCACCCCGACGTCGGCCAGGGTCAGCTTCGCGACCGGCTTCTTCTTCGCCGCCATGATCCCCTTGAACGACGGGTAGCGCGGCTCGTTGATCTTCTCCGACACCGACACCACCACCGGCAGCTCCGCGGCCAGCACCACGACGCCGTCGTCGGTCTCCCGCCGCCCGGTCACCGCGGCACCCTCCACGCTCAGCTCCCGCACGTGGGTGAGCGCGGGCCAGCCCAACAGGTCGGCCACCATGGCGGGCACCGCCGCCCCCCGCCCGTCGGAGGCCTCGTTGCCCGCCAGCACCAGGTCCACGCCTTCGACCGTGCCGACCGTCTTGGCCAGCACCTTCGCCGTGGTGACCGCATCCGAACCGGCCAACGCCTCGTCCGAGAGATGCACGGCCTTGTCCGCGCCCATCGACAGCGCCTTGCGGATCGCGTCCGTGGCCCGGTCCGGGCCCATCGTCAACACCGTCACCTCGGAGCCGTCGCGCGCCTCCTTGAGCTGCAACGCCGCCTCGACCGCCCGCTCGTTGATCTCGTCGATCACGGCGTCGGTGGCGTCGCGGTCCAACACACCATCCGCTTCGCGCAGCTTGCGTTCCGAATAGGTGTCGGGCACCTGCTTGATCAGCACGACGATGTTCATCGGACCTCTTCGACCTCCTGCCGATGGCGCGGGGCGCGTCTTAAGACGTCGACTCTGCCATCGTCGGCGTCGCAAGGCGCGACAGGCCGCAATTGTTACCGGCGGGTAAGCAGCGGGCAACGCCGCCCGCGGGTGAATCTCCTCACCCGCGGGGCGCGAAGCCCGTCCGCCGGGGCACACCGGTCACGGCCTACAGTCTGGGAACGTGACGACCTGCGTGGCGCGGCGACGCGCGTTCCTGGGCGCCGCGCTCGCCGCCTGCCTGCTCGTCGGCACGGCCGGGTGCGGCCGGTCCGCGGAGGGCGAGGAGGTCACCACGCTCGCCCCGCCCCCGTCCGTCGCCGGACATCCGCCGGGCACCGTCACCCTGCCCGTGGGCACCGAGATGGGCGTCGCCATCAAAAAGGTGCAGGACGCGATCACGGCGAACGGCGGCACCGTGCTCGCGACCGTCGACAACGCCGCCGACGCGACCGCGACGGGCGCCACCGTCGCCGCCAACACCGTGGTGATCGGCGGTGCGCCCCCGGTGGGCCTGCCGATGCTGCGCACCAACCAGCAGGCGGCGGCCGCGCTGCCCGAGCGCTACCTCGTGCACCAGACCGCCACCGGCGCGGTCCAGCTCGTCTACAACGCACCGGACTACGTCGCCGTCGTCTCGGGCGTTATCGATCCGGCCGCGAGCACCCCGTTCGCGCAGTCGGTCACGACGGTCGCCGACCAGAGCGCGGGGGCGGTCGGAGAGCAGAAGTCCGCACCGCTGATCGGCGTGTCGCCGACGGGGTTCCTGCGCGTCGCCCCGGCGAACGCGACGGTGCCGGTCACGGTCGCGCGCCTGACCACCGAGGTCAAGTCCGCGGCCGAGACGGTGGTGGCCACCCAGGACCTGGCCACCGGCTCCGGCGGCTCCGGGCCCGCGCTGCGCGCCACCACGTCGATCCTCGTCAGCGCGCCCGCGCTCACCGCGCCGGTGATCGCGGCCGCCCCGACGTTCGGTCTGGAGCTGCCGCTGCGGTTCGTGATCTGGCTGGACGACAAGAACGTCACGCAGGTCGGGTACGTCGACGTCGGCGTGCTCGCGGCGCGCCACGGGCTGAAGGCCGACGACCCCAACGTCGTGAAGCTGGCGGCCGAGTGCGACCGCCTCGCCAAGATCGCCACGGGTTGACGGGATGGTGGTCACCGGCTACGACGACCGCCACGGGTGCGGCTATGTCGTCACCACCGGCGCGGACATGCCGCGGGCGCTGCCCGGCACGCTGCCGGTCGCCCACGACGGCGTCACCGTGCTGGCCACCCCGGAGCTCGCGGCCACGCTCCGCGACGCGCTGCGGCACCGCCCGCTCACGCTGCTGAGCTGGACCGGGCCCGAGGTCCCGCTCACCCTCGACGACCGCACGCTCCTGGCGTGGCTGCGCCACACGATCGGCGGGGTGCTCACCGTGAACGGCGATCCGGGCCCGGACCCGCGCATCCGCCGCGCGCGTCCGTGACCAGGAGCCTGCCCCTCACCGGGGAGCGCACCGTCCCCGGCGTTCCCCACGAGAATTACTGGTTCCGGCGGCACCTGGCCGTCTACGAGGCGTTGGCGCCGCGGTGTCGGGGCGTGGTGCTGGAGGCGGGCTGCGGGGAGGGGTACGGGGCCGACCTCCTCGCGGGCGGCGCGGCGCGGGTGCTCGCGCTCGACTACGACCCCCAGGCCGTCGGGCACGTCGGGCGGCGCTACCCGCGGGTGGCGGCGGCGCGGGCCAACCTTGTCGCGCTCCCGGTGCGCGATGCGGGCGTCGACACGGTGGTGTCGCTGCAGGTCATCGAGCATCTGTGGGACCAGATGCAGTTCCTGCGCGAGTGCCGTCGGGTGCTGGCGCCCGGGGGTGTTCTCGTGCTCTCGACGCCGAACCGGCTGACCTTCTCCCCCGGTCGCGACACGCCGCTCAACCCGTTCCACACCCGTGAGCTGTCCGCCGCCGAGCTGGCCGACCTGTTGGTCGCGGCGGGGTTCGTCGACGTCACGGTGCTCGGCCTGCACCACGGGCCGCGGCTGCGGGCGCTGGACGCCGCCCACGGTGGCTCGCTGGTGGCCGCCCAAACCACGGCTGTGCTGGCCGGGGCCTGGCCGGAGCGGCTCCTGCACGACGTCGCGGCCGTGACCACAGCCGACTTCACCCTCGGCCCCGACACCGGCGGCGAACGTCTGGCCGCGAGCCTGGACCTGGTCGCCACCGCCCGGTGAGTCCCGCGATCGAGCACGCCGAGTTGCGCGAACGTGCCCACCATCCCCGGGTGAGTCCCGCGATCGGCACGCCGAGTTGGGCGAACGTGCCCACCATCCCCGGGTGAGTCGCGCGATCGGCCACGCCGAGTTGGGCGAACGTGCACACCCGCCCGCAGAACCGCCCGAGGCCGTGCCGAAATCGCGCACACGCCGTGGCCAATCGCGCGACTCACCGCGGCGGAACGCGCGACTCACCGCGGCCGGTAGCGTGCGCCGGTGACCGACGCCGCAGGCGCCCCCGTCGGGACGTTCTGCCTCGTCCTGCACTCCCACCTCCCCTGGCTCGCCCACCACGGGCGGTGGCCGGTCGGGGAGGAGTGGCTCTACCAGTCGTGGGCGCACGCCTACCTACCCGTGCTCGACGTCGTGCGGCGCCTCGCCGCCGAGGGCCGCCGCGACCTCCTCACGCTCGGCGTCACGCCGGTGCTCGCCGCCCAGCTCGACGACCCGCACTGCCTCCGGGGCGTGTACGCCTGGCTCGGCGGCTGGCTGTTGCGCGCCCACGGCGCCGCCGCCCGCCTTCCCGACCTCGCCGCCCACGAACACCGCGCCGCCACGGCCGCGCTGGCCACCTTCGAGACCCACTGGCGCCACGGCGCCTCCCCGCTCCTACGCGAGCTCGCCGACGCCGACGCCGTCGAGCTGCTCGGCGGACCGGCCACGCACCCGTTCGGCCCGCTGCTGCCGCCCCAGGTGCGCGCGTTCGCCCTGGAGACCGGCCTCGCCGACGCCGCGCTCCGACTCGGCGCCCGGCCCGCCGGGATCTGGGCGCCCGAGTGCGGCTACGCCCCCGGCATGGAGGCGGGCTACGCCGCGGCGGGCGTGCGCCGCTTCCTCGTCGACGGCCCCGCGCTGCACGGCGACACGGCGTTCGCGCGGCCCGTCGGGGCGTCGGACGTCGTCGCGTTCGGCCGCGACCTCGACGTCACCTACCGGGTCTGGTCGCCTCGGGCGGGCTATCCCGGCGGCCGCGACTACCGCGACTTCCACACCTACGACCATCCCTCCGGCCTCAAGCCCGCGCGGGTCACCGGCCGCGCGGTCGCGCCGCCCGACAAGCACCCCTACGACCCGGCGCGGGCCGCGGCGGCGGTCGCCCGGGACGCCGCGGACTTCGTGGCGGTCGTCCGCGAACGGCTCGTGGCGCTGCGCGAGCGGCACGGGCGGCCCGCGCTCACCGTCGCGGCGTTCGACACCGAGCTCTTCGGCCACTGGTGGCACGAAGGCCCCGCCTGGCTGGAGACCGTGCTGCGCGCGCTGCCCACGGCGGGGGTGCGGGTGACGACGCTGCGCGGCGCGGTCGCCGCCGGGCTCATCGGCGATCCGGTGGCGCTGCCACCGTCGTCGTGGGGGTCGGGCAAGGACTGGCGGGTGTGGGCGGGCGAGCCGGTGGCCGACCTCGTCGCGCGGAACGACGACGTGCAGAAGACCCTGGTCGGCGTACTCGGCCCCGGCCCGACCCGCGACCCGGTGGCCGACGCCCTCGCCCAGGAGGCGCTGCTGGCGCTGGCCAGCGACTGGGCGTTCATGGTCAGCAAGGACTCCGCGGCCGCCTACGCGCGCGACCGCGCCGCGACGCACGCCGACCACGTCGACGAGCTCGCCCGCCTCCGCGCCTGCGGACGGACGGACGCCGCACTCCGCCGGGTGGCCGCGTGGCCCGCTGTGCCGTTCGGCCACATCGACGCCCGGGCCGATAACCGCTCGTGTGGGCTGCGCGGCAATATGGTTGCTGTGGACAACTAATTATGGTCACCTGAATCGGTGAACTCCCGCCCCGCGCTCGTCGTCGGGGTCTTGGCGGCGTGCGGCCTGGCCGTTTCGCTGATGCAGACCCTCGTCGTCCCCCTCCTGCCCCGCTACCCGCAGCTGCTGGGCGCCTCGACGTCCACGGTGACGTGGCTGGTGACCGCCACCCTCGTGGCGGGTGCGGTGTGCGCACCGATGCTGGGGCGCCTCGGGGACATGTACGGCAAGCGCCGGATGCTCGTCGTCGCGCTGGGGCTGGTGACCGTTGGGTCGGCACTCGGCGCGCTCGCCCCCGACGTGGGCACCCTGATCGTCGCGCGGGCGCTGCAGGGCGCGTCGTTGGGTGTGGTGCCGCTGGGCATCAGCATCATGCGGGACGTGTTGCCGGAGGGCCGGGTCGGCAGCGGGGTGGCGCTGATGAGCTCGTCGCTGGGCATCGGCGGCGCCGTCGGTCTGCCGCTCACCGGGCTCGTGGCCGAGCACGCGAGCTGGCGGTGGCTGTTCGCGGGCGCGGCCGTCCTCGGCGTGCTCCTGCTCACGGCGGTGCTGCGCTGGATCGACGAGTCGCCGGTGCGCGCGGGTGGCCGCTTCGACGTGCCGGGCGCGCTGGGCCTCTCGGTGGCCCTGGTCTGCCTGCTGCTCGCGATCTCGAAGGGCGCCGAGTGGGGCGTCCCCATGGCGTTTGCCCTGCTCGGGGCGGCGGCGATCGTGTTCGGCGTCTGGGGCCGCTTCGAGCTGCGCACCCGTTCGCCGCTGGTCGACCTGCGGGTCACCGCGCGGCCCGCCGTGCTCTGGACGAACGTGGCCTCGGTGCTGATCGGCTTCGCGATGTTCGCGGGCTTCCTGGTGACGACGCAGGTGCTGCAGGCGCCCATCGCCACGGGCTACGGGTTCGGGCTCTCGCTCGTGCTCGCGGGCGTCGTGCTGCTGCCGATCGGCGGGGCGATGGGCGTGTTCTCCCCCGTGTCGGCCCGGCTGTCGGCGCGGTTCGGCGCGAGGACGACGCTGCTGCTCGGCACCTCCGTGCTGGTCGTCGGCAACGCGGGCATGGCGCTGATCCCCGGCACCGTTCTGCTCGTGATGGTGGCGACGACCGTCGCGGCGATCGGCGCCGCGCTCGCCTACTCCGCGCTGCCGTTGTTGATCATGGATGCGGTGCCCTCGACGGAGACGGCCGCAGCCAACAGCCTCAACACGCTGATGCGGATGCTGGGAACCTCGTCCTGCAGCGCGGTGGCGGCGGCGGTTACGACCGGGCTGGTCGAGGTCGTGGACGGGCGGACGATCCCGTCCGCCGCGGCCTACACGGTGGTGTTCGTGGCGGCGGCGGGCGCGGCGCTCGCGGCCACGCTCATCACGGCGGCCACGCCGCGGCCCGCGACCCGGACGGTGCCGGTCGCGGAGGTCTGCGCAGCCAGGTGAGCGGTCACGTTGCCGGAGCGGGGGCCGTGACGGGGCGGGCGGGCACGGCACGGACCCGGCCGACCGCGATGCCCGCGAGCGCGGTGGCCCCGGCGGCCACCGCCATGAGCACCCAGGCCGTGCGAAACGCTCCGCCCGCCGCCAGGCCCGACAGCAACGCCGAGATCCCGAACACCGCGCCGATCTGCCGGGCGCAGGTGCCGATCGCGCTGCCGGTGGCGTACCGGTTGGCGGGCAACGCCGCGACGGTCGCCACGCCGAGTCCGGAGTAGACGGCGCCGACCCCGGTGCCGGTGAGCAGCGTCGCGGGCAGGAAGTGGGCGAGATACGCGGGCTCGGATCCCATCCCGCCCGCGAACAACGCGCAGCCCGCCCCGAACAGCAGCGCGCCCGGGACGAGCACGGCCCGGGCCCCGAACCGGTCCGACAGCCGCCCGCCCACCGTCGACGCGGCCGCGGCCATCAGCGGTCCCGGCGTGACGGCGAGCCCGGCGGCGAGCACGGCGTAGTGCCAGACGCCGGTGAGGTACAGCACGTTGGCCAGCAGCAGCGCGTAGAACGCCGCCGAGAAGACGAGGTAGCCGACGATGGCGACCCGGAACGCGGGCACCCGGAACAGCGCGAGCTCGACGAGCGGCGTGACGACACGCCCGTTGCGCCAGACGAAGACCGCGAGCGCGGCGAGGCCGCCCGCGAGTCGGGCCACGGTGGCCGGGGCGGTCCAGGACGTCTCCCCGCCGACGATCCCCCACGCCAGCAGGGCCACCCCCGCGCCGAGCAGCAGGACGCCCGCCGGGTCGGGCAGCCGGGCGCCGCGGTCCCGCGACTCGGCCAGCACGATCGTCCCGGCCACCAACGTCAGCGCCACCACCGGCAGGTTGGCCAGGAAGACCGCGCGCCAGCCGAACCCGTCGACGAGGACGCCGCCGAGCGCGGGACCGGTCGCCGCGGCGATGCCGCCCATCGCCCCCCAGGTGCCGACCGCGAAGCCGCGGCGTTCCGGCGGGAACGCGGGGAGCAGCAAGGCCAGCGACGACGGGGCGAGCAGCGCCGCCGCGACGGCCTGCAGCGCCCGCGCGGCGACGAGCACCCCGACGGTCGGAGCGGCGGCGCAGGCGGCCGACGCGGCGCCGAACAGCGCGAGGCCCCCGAGGAACGCGCGGCGCCGACCGCGGAGGTCGGCGAGCCGCCCGGCGGGGACGAGCAGCGCCGCGAAGGTGACGTTGTAGGCGGTGAAGATCCACGACAGGTCGGCGGGCGAGCTCATCGGGAACGCCGCCGCGATCGCCGGGAACGCGATGTTGACGATCGTGACGTCGAGGAAGGCCAGGAACGCCGCCAGCGACGAGACCGCCAGGACCACCCCGGGTCGCTGAGTTCTCACAAGAAACGCAGCATAGGAAGCTGGGTATCGAAAAGCAACTCTAGCTAGACTCGCGGGCGTGGAGTGGACGGACCTCGACAGCCGCCGATGCTCGGTCGCCCGTACCGCCGCCGTCGTCGGCGACGGCTGGACGGTGCTGCTGCTGCGCGATCTGTTCAACGGCGTCCGCCGTTTCGACGACCTCGCCGCCCACCTCGGGATCGCCCGCAATGTCCTCACCCGACGGCTCGCCGCGCTCGTCGACGAGGGCATCGTCGAGCGGGTGCCCTACCGCGAGCCGGGGGCGCGGGAGCGCCACGAGTACCGGCTCACCCCCGCGGGCCGCGACCTGCGTCCGGTGATCCTCGCGATGCTGGCCTGGGGCGACGCCCACCGCGCCGGATCCGAGGGCCCGCCGGTGCTGGTCGAACACCCCGAGTGCGGCGCGCCCGTCCGCGTCGAGCTGCGCTGCGCCGCGGGCCACGTGATCGACCCCCGCGCCCCGCTGCGCTCGGTGCCCCTTCCCTGACCGCGCCCGGTAGGGTGCGCCACCGCGCCTCGCCATGGGATCTTGCCTTAGGCCGTCCCCCGCACGCCGGTTGAATCCGACCGGGGTGTCGGCTTGGGTGGGGCCGGGACACGGACCGACGAAGGAGTGCAGGCGTGACGGCACAGGCTTTCCGGCGGGTCGCGATCGTCAACCGGGGTGAACCCGCGATGCGACTGATCAACGCCGTGCGGGAGTGGAACGCCCAGGGCCTCGCCCCGCTGCGCACGATCGCGATCCACACCGCCGTCGACCACAGCGCCATGTTCGTCCGCGAGGCCGACGAGGCGGTGCTGCTCGGCCCGGACGATCCGGAGCACCTCGGCCCGTCGCCGTACCTGGACTACGCCGAGCTGCGCCGGGCGCTCTCGGTCGCGCGCGCCGACGCCGTGTGGCCCGGCTGGGGCTTCGTGTCGGAGAAGTCCGACTTCGCCCGGCTGTGCCGGGACATGGACATCGTGTTCGTCGGCCCCTCGCCCGAGGTCATGGAGCGGCTCGGCGACAAGATCGCCTCGAAGCTGCTGGCCGAGGAGGTCGGCGTGCCGATGGCGGCGTGGTCGAACGGACCGGTCGCCGACCTCGCCGCGGCCCGCGAGCACGCCGAACGCATCGGCTACCCGCTCATGATCAAGGCGACGGCGGGCGGCGGCGGGCGCGGCATCCGCAAGGTCGAGCGGCCAGAGGACCTCGCCGAGGCCTTCGAGCGCGCCTCCTCCGAGGCCGCCAAGACCGCGGGCGACGACACCGTGTTCCTGGAGCGCGCCATCTCCGGAGGACGCCACGTCGAGGTGCAGGTCGTCGCGGACGCCACCGGCGACGTCTGGACGCTCGGCGTGCGCGACTGCTCGGTGCAGCGGCGCAACCAGAAGGTGATCGAGGAGTCCGCCTCCACCGCCCTGTCCGCCGACCAGGAGCAGCTGCTGCGCTCCTCGGCCGCCGCGCTGGTGCAGGCCGCGGGCTACGTCAACGCGGGCACCGTCGAGTTCCTCTACGAGCCGCGCGAGCGCCTGCTGTCGTTCCTGGAGGTCAACACCCGCCTGCAGGTGGAGCACTGCGTCACCGAGGCGACCACCGGCGCCGACATCGTCAAGCTGCAGTTGCACGTCGCGGGCGGCGGCAAGCTGGCGGAGATCGCGCCGGAGACGCCATCAGAACGCGGCCACGCGATCGAGGCCCGGCTCACCGCGGAGGATCCCGAGCAGGGCTTCGCCCCCGCGCCCGGCTACATCGAGCACCTGAACCTGCCCGCCGGGCCGGGCGTGCGTGTCGACACCGGCGTAGCGACGGGCGACGTCATCCCGCCGCAGTTCGACTCCATGATCGCCAAGATCATCGCGTGGGGCCGCGACCGCGACGAGGCCCGCGCGCGCCTGTCCCGCGCGCTGCGCCAGACCGCCGTCGTGATCGACGGCGGCACCACGAACAAGGCGTTCCTGCTCGACCTGCTCGACCGTCGCGAGGTGCGCGACGGCGAGCTGGACACCACCTGGCTCGACACGATGATGGCCAACGGCTACGCGCCGCCGCGGCGCACCGACGTCGCCCTGCTCGCGGCCGCCATCGAGGCGCAGGACGCGCACGTGGCCCGGCAGCGCGCGCGGCTGTTCGCCTCGGCCGAGCGCGGCCGCCCGGAGGTCGGGCACGACACGTGGCACCAGGTGGACGTGCGGGTCGGCGGCGAGTCCTACCGGCTGCGCGTCGCGCAGTCCCGCGGCACCCGCTACCACGTGGAGCTGGACGGCAAGGCCGTCGATGTCGAGGCCGAGCGCACCGGACGCTTCGAGCGCAAGCTCATCGTCGGCGACACGACCTTCGCGGTGCTGTCGGCTCCGCAGGGCAGCGACTACCTCGTCGAGGTCGACGGCACCGTGCACCGCATCTCCGGCGGCGAGGCGGGCATGGTGCGCGCGCCCGCGCCCGCCATGGTCGTGTCCATCCCGGTGTCCCCCGGCGACGAGGTGACGGCGGGGGACGTCGTCGCCGTCGTCGAGAGCATGAAGCTGGAGACGGCGCTGCGGGCCCCGGTCACCGGCCGGGTGCGGGAGATCCTCGTCGCGCCGAACACCCAGGTCGAAGGCGGCACGAAGCTGGTGCGGCTGGAGCCTGACACCGACGGCGACACGGAAGTCGGCACCGAGCGGGCGTCGCTGGCCGGGCTCGCCACGCCGCCGGTCGCGGGCTCCGACCCCGTCGGCGTGGCCGCCGACGCGCTCACCTCGCTGCGCTACCTCGTGCTCGGCTACGACATCGACGAGGCCGACGCCCGTCCGCTGCTGGCCGCGCTGAACGCCGCGCGGCAGGACCTCCCGCCCGACGACCCGACCGTGCTCGCGGGCGAGCTCGCGACGTTCCAGATCTTCGCCGACCTCTGCACGCTGTCGCGCAACCGGCGCGGACCCGAGGACGAGAGCCAGCAGATCGACCCGGCGGGTGAGGAGGCCCGCAACCCGCAGGAGTACCTCTACGCCTACCTGCGCTCCCGCGACGCCGACGCCGAGGGCCTGCCCGAGTCGTTCCGCGCCAAGCTGCGCCGGGCCCTGTCGCACTACGGGGTGGCGGATCTGGAGCAGTCCGACAGGCTGTCCTCGGCGCTGTACCGGATGTTCGTCGCGCACCGACGCGCGGCCGCGCACGTGGGGGTGGTCCTCGACCTCCTGAGCTGGCGGTTGCGCCACCCCGACTCGCTGCCCGCGGACGTGCGGGAGCGCTACCAGCGGGTGCTCGACCACCTGGTGAACGCCACCCAGCTACGGCATCCCGTCGTGGGCGGCCTGGCCCGGCGCGTGCGCTACACGTGCTTCGACGCCCCGCTGATCGCCGCGGAGCGGGCTCGGGGCCAGCAGGCCGTGCGCGACATGCTGGACCGCCTCTCCGCCGACCCGGCCGAGCGGATCGCGCAGATCGACCGCATGGTGGCCGCGGCCGAGCCGATCCTCGGGGTGTTCGGGATGGCCCACCACGCCGTGATGCTCGAGGTGATGACGCGGCGCTACTACCGGGTGCGGGAGCTCACCGACGTCCGGGTCGAGGACCGGGGTGGACGGCCGCTGCTCACGGCGTCGTACACCCACCACGGGCAGCCGCGGGTCGTGCTCGCCACCACTGTGCACACCGAGCCGGACGCGGCCGCGGGCACCGATCCGATTTCGGTGCAGGGGGATCTGCGGCGGTTGATCGGGCAGCTGCCCGAGGGCGCGACGGCGCTCCTGGATCTCTACGTCATCGCGGGGGAAGCCCCCGACGCCGACCCCGAGCGTTCCGCAGAGAAGATCCGCGCGATGCTCGGACGGATCCCGGACCGGCTCGAACGGGTCGCGGTGGCCGTTCGCCGCCCGGCGGGCGACGAGCGCTCGGCGTGGTTCACGTTCCGGCCCGACCCCGAGGACCGGCGTCCGGTCGAGGACCGCACGCTGCGCGGCCTGCACCCGATGGTGGCCGAGCGGCTGGGCCTCTGGCGGCTGCGGGACTTCGAGCTCACCCGGCTGCCCGCGCCGGTCGACGTGCACCTGTTCCGCGCGGTCAGCAAGAACGTGCCCGACGACAAGCGGCTCATCGTCCTCACCGACGTCCGCGACCTCACGATCCTGCGCGACGAGGCGGGCCGCATCCGTGCGCTGCCCCAGCTGGAGCAGGTGCTCGACGCCTGCATGGACGCGCTGCGCACCGCGCGCGCCGCCGATCGCAGCGACGCCCGGACGGACTGGAACCGCGTGCTGCTCTACCTGTGGCCGGTGGTGCACGTCGGCCTCGACGAGCTGGGCGAGGTCGTGCGGATCCTCGCCCCCCGGTCGGAGGCGCTGGGGCTCGAGCAGGTGCTCGTCCAGTTCCGGCACGCGGCCACCCCGGAGGACGAGCCCACCGAGTACGTGCTGCGGATGTCCCGGCCGCCGGGCGCGGGCCTGACGGTGCGGGTCACCGAGCCGTCCACCGTGCCGATGCGCGAGCTGGACTCCTACACGCAGAAGGTGATCCGCGCGCGGCGGCGCGGCGCGGTGTACCCGTTCGAGCTGGTGCCGATGCTGTCGCGCAACCCCGACCCGGGCGGCGCCGAGGGCACGTTCACCGAGTACGACCTCGACGACAACGGCGACGCGGTGCCGGTCGACCGGGCGCCCGGGCAGAACACCGCCAGCATCGTGCTGGGCACGGTCACGACGGTGACGGAGCGCTACCCGGAGGGCATGACCCGCGTCGTGCTGCTGGGCGACCCGACCCGGGCGCTGGGCGCCCTGGCCGAGCCGGAATGCGCGCGGGTGTGCGCGGCGATCGCGCTCGCCCGCAGGCTGGGCTCACCGGTCGAGTGGTTCGCGGTGTCCGCGGGCGCGAAGATCGCGATGGATTCGGGCACCGAGAACATGGACTGGATCTCCCGGGTGCTGCGGGCGATCATCGAGTTCACCCAGGACGGCGGCGAGATCAACGTCATCGTCACGGGCATCAACGTGGGCGCCCAGCCGTACTGGAACGCCGAAGCCACGATGCTCATGCACACCAAGGGCATCCTCGTGATGACGCCGGACTCGGCGATGGTGCTCACCGGCAAGCAGAGCCTCGACTACTCCGGGGGCGTATCGGCCGAGGACAACTTCGGCATCGGCGGCTACGACCGGATCATGGGGCCGAACGGGCAGGCGCAGTACTGGGCGCCGGACGTCAGCGCGGCCGTCGACATCCTGCTCGCGCACTACGCGCACACCTATCGCGCCCCCGGCGAGCGGTACCCGCGGCCCGCGCCGTCCAGCGACCCCGTCGACCGGGACATCTCGGCGTCGCCGCACGCCGGGCCGGGCACGGACTTCACGACGGTCGGGCAGATCTTCACCGACAACCCCGGTCGCAAGAAGCCGTTCGACATCCGCTCGGTCATGCGCGCGGTCGCCGACGCCGACCACCCGACCCTGGAGCGCTGGGTCGACATGGTCGACGCCGAGGGCGTCGTCGTGCTGGACGCGCACCTTGGCGGGCAGCCGGTGATGATGCTGGGCATCGAGTCCCGGCCACTGCCGCGGCGCGGGCGGGTGCCGGTGGACGGGCCCACCACGTTCACGGCGGGCACCCTGTTCCCCCGCTCGTCGAAGAAGGTCGCGCGGTCGATCAACACGGCGAGCGGCAACCGGCCGCTGGTGGTGCTGGCGAACCTGTCGGGCTTCGACGGGTCGCCGGAGTCCTTGCGGGCGCTGCAGCTGGAGTACGGCGCGGAGATCGGCCGGGCGGTGGTCAACTTCAAGGGCCCGATCGTGTTCTGCGTGGTGTCGCGCTACCACGGCGGTGCCTTCGTGGTGTTCTCCAAGACCCTCAACGAGGGCATGGAGATCGCCGCCGTCAAGGGCTCGTACGCCTCGGTGCTCGGCGGGGCGCCCGCCGCGGCCGTCGTCTTCGCCGGTGAGGTGAACAAGCGCACCGCGGCCGACCCGCGGATCTCCGGGCTGGAGGCGCGCATCACGGACACGCGGTCCGCCGGGCAGGAGGCCGAGGCGGCGCGGCTCACCGCCGAGCTCGCGGCGCTGCGCCCCGAGGTGCGGTCGGAGAAGCTGGGGCAAGTGGCCGAGGAGTTCGACACCGCGCACAGCATTCAGCGGGCGCAACGGGTCGGGTCGGTGGACGAGATCGTCGCGCCGGTGCGGCTGCGGCCCTACCTGGTGGACGCGGTGCGGCGCGGGATGGCGCGCTGAGGTCGTGAGTGGAAACAGTTGCCCTGACGACTGTTTCCACTCACGACCCGGGGCGCAGGGGCAGGCGCGCGCTCCGCTGGCGCGCGGGCCGGTCCTGCTGGTGGGCGCGGGTACGGCGGCCCTGCTGTTGGGCTTCGCCGCCCGCTACGGGCCGCACCGCGACGAGATGTACTTCGTGCGGGTCGGCGGCGCGCCCGCGTTCGGGTACGTCGACCAGCCCCCGCTCACCCCGCTGCTCGCGCACGGCCTCGACGCCCTGACCGGCGGCTCGCTGGTCGGGCTGCGCACGCCGTCGGCGCTGATGGCCGGGCTCGTGGTCGTGCTCACCGGCCTGCTGGCGGCCGAGTTCGGCGGCGGGCGGCGCGCGCAGGTGATCGCGGCGGCATCGGCGGCGGTGTCGTCGTTCCTGCTGGCCACGGCGCATCTGCTGTCGACGACGACCGTCGACGTGCTCGTCTGGACCCTGCTGTCCTGGCTGGTCGTCCGGGCGTTGCGCGACGGCGGCCCGGTGTGGCTGGCCGTGGGCGCGGTGGCGGGCGTCGGGCTGGAGAACAAGCTACAGCCCGCGTTCCTGCTGGCCGCGCTGTTGGTCGGGGTGATGGCGGTGGGGCCGCGGACCGCGTTGGCGACGCGGTGGCCGTGGCTGGGCGGGGTGGTCGCGCTCGCGCTCTGGGCGCCGAACCTGGTGTGGCAGGTCGCGCACGGGTTCCCGATGTTCGCGATCGCGGCGTCGATCGCTGCGGGCGGCTCGGCGAGCAGCCAGCCGTGGTACCTGTTCCCGCCGTTCCTGCTCGTGCTGGTGAGCCCGCTGCTCGTGCCCGTGTGGGCGGTGGGGTGGTGGCGCCTTCTGCGGGACCCGGCGCTCGCGACGTGGCGGGCGTTCGCCCCGGCGTCGGTGCTGCTGGTGGTGGTGTTCATGGCGACCGGCGGCAAGCCGTACTACGTCGCGGGCCTCTACCCGGTGCTGCTCGCGGCGGGCGGCGCGCCGGTGGCGGCATGGACCCGGCGGTCCGCGGGGCGGGCGCGGGTGACCGGGGCGGCGCTGGTGCTGTCGCTGGTCATGAACGCGCTGATCGTGCTGCCGGTGCTGCCGGTGACGGCCATCGGCATCAGCAACGGGCTCAACCCGGATCTCGGCGAGACCGTCGGCTGGCCCCGCTTCGCCGACACCGTGGCGCGGGTGCGCGCGGGCCTGCCCGACGTGCGGGTCGCGGTGCTGGGGCGCAACTACGGCGAGGCCGGAGCCGTCGACCGCTACCTGCCCGCGCTGCGGCCCGCGTACAGCGGCCACAACGCCTACTGGGACCTCGGGCCGCCGCCGGACGACGCCACGGCCGTCATCGCCGTGGGGTTCGCGCCGGAACAACTACGGGCGTGGTTCGGCCGGGTCGAGCAGGCTGCCCGCATCGACAACGGCGTCGGGCTGGACAACGACGAGCAGGGCGTGCCGGTGTGGGTCGCCCGCGACCCGCGCGCCCCGTGGGCGACGCTCTGGCCGCAGCTCCGCCGCCTCGCCTGAGGCGCGCCCCGGCCATGTCAGCAGGGTGACACTGCAGACGTTCAGTGTCCGCAATGTCACCCCGCTGTCACGGGGGCGCGCCGTCAGGCCCTGCTGCAGACGCCCTTCGCGGCCAGCACCCGTTCGACGGCGGCGTCGTTCGCCTTCGGGTCGAGAGCGCCGGACGCAAGCGCGCGGTCCAGGCCGTCGAGGACGGGCGTGACGGGGTCGTTGCTGGTCCAGAGGGCCATGTCCGCACCCGCGGCGAGCGCCCGCTGCACGGCCTCGGGCAGCGCCAGCTCGTCGGAGATGGCCTTCATCGCGCCGAGGTCGTCGGTGATGGTGAGGCCGTCGAACTCGTACGTGTCGCGCAGGAGCTGGTAGGTGGCGGGGGTGAGCGAGGCGGGCAGGTCGGCGGTGAGGCCGGGCACGTCGAGGTGGCCGACCATCACCCCGGTCTGCGCGGGGTCGGCCAGCGGCCCGCCCGGGCGCAGCAGCCCGGCGTAGGGCGTGAGGTCGTTCGCTTTGAGCTGGTCCAGCGGCGGGGTGGTGACGCGGCTGCGGTGCGAGTCGCCGTCGGCGTGGCCGTGCCCGGGGAAGTGCTTGAGCACGGTGAAGACGCCCGCCTCGTGCTCGCCCTGCGCGTAGGCGGCGGCGTAGCTGGTGACGGTGTCGGCGTCGGGCGAGAACGACCGGTCGCCGATGACCGCGTTGCCTGCCTGGTCGCTGACGTCGACGTCCGGTGCGAAGTTCATGGTGATCCCGCTCGCCGCGAGCAGCTTTCCCCGGTTGCGGGCGATCTGCTGCACCTCGGCGGTGCCGACCGTCGAGGCCAGGGCGCGGGCGCTGGGCAGGTCGCCGTCGAGGGCGTCGATGCGCTGGACGCGGCCGCCCTCGTCGTCGACGGCCACGGCGAGCGGCAGCCGCGACGCCGCCTGCACACCGCGCAGGGCCTGGCCGGTGAGCAGTTCGGTGGCAGTGCCGCCGACGAAGATCCCGCCGATCTGCATCTCGTGCACGAGCCGCGCCGTCGCGGCGGAGTCGGTGCCCGCGACGCCGACCATGAGCCGCTGCGCGAGCCTCTGGCGTGGGCTCAAGGTGGCGACGACCGGGGCGCAGTCGGGCAGGCGGTCGTCGCCGAGCGCGAGGCCGGTGACCTGCCCGGGCGCCACGAGCGCCGCCTGGGCGGGCGGCGCGCCGGTCGGCGAGCGACTCGGGAGGGCGACGAGCAGGGCCGCGCCGATCGCGATCACCAGCCCGATCACCAGCGGCACGGCCGGACGGCGGCCCAGCCGGAACCGGCGTGGGGCCGGGATGATCACGCGGGGCCCGCGCCCGAGCAGGCCCCGCCCGGGGCGGACGGGGTCGCGCCCGGCCCGGGCCCGCGGCAGCGCCGCCCCGCCCGGGGCGGACGGGGTCGCGCCCGCCACCGGGCCCGCCGGACGGCCGCCGCCGCCCGACCCGCGCCACGCCGCGATCAGGCCGCTCAGGCGCCGCCCCAGGCTCGCGGGGAGTCCTCCGCCCACCGCGCGGTGGGATCCGGTCGAGGACGCCCGCCCGGCGACCGGGCCCGGGTGCGCGGCCGCCTCGTCGTCGGCCGCGGGCAACCACACGGTCGGCGGATGGAGGACCGTCGTGGGCGGCCCGTCGTCCACCGCGAGCGCCCACGCAACGAGGCCCTCGGGACTGAAGACCGCCGTGGCCTGCTCGCCCTCCGCGGCGGGCGCCGAACGCTGCGCGGGCAGCGCCACCCCCGGCACCACCCCCGGCGCGCGCGGCGGCGCGGGCCGGTGGGCCTCCGCCGGGCCGTACCGGGTGACGAGCGGGCGCGGCCGGGCCAAGGGCAGGCGGGCAGAGCGACGGACCACGACCGAGCGCGACCGACGCCGGGGCAGGGGGGAGCGCGGCATCGCCTTCCATCATCGCCGCCCGGGCGCCATCCGGCTCCCCGCGAGCCGCGAACGGCAGCCAGGATGCGCCGGATGCCCACTTCGCACCCCCAGCGTCACTTCGCACCCCGCAGGCGGGTTCGAAGTGCACCCACGGGATGCGAAGTCGTCGGCCGCGGCGCGGGCTTACCGCCGGCCGCGAGGCGGGCTTACGCGACCGGCGCCAGGGTGCGCGTCGAGGCGGGCATCACGTCCGGCGTCGAGGACGCGAACTCCCACAGCCGCATCACGCTGAAGCGGGCCAGGCCGCCCAGCACGCTGGCCGCGGCGACGGCGCCCGACTCCATCGGCGCCGTCGGGCTGTCGACCACGGCGCTCAGCAGCAGGAGCACGGCCGACCCGTAGAACGCGTAGAAGAGCACCGTGCCGACGTTCTGCAGGACCGTGCGCCAGCGGTGGCTCTGCCGGACGTGGAAGGTGAACCGGCGGTTGGCTTCCGTGGTGACGAGCGTGGTGAGCACGATCGCGACCACGTTCGCGGGCACCGCGGACAGCCACAGCCGGGCGACCAGGAACAGCGCGACGTTCAGGGACGTGCCCAGGCCACCGACGAGCGCGTAGCGGCCGAGCTGGTCGAGCGTGGGGTGGCGCCGGACGTGGGCGGGCCGCGGCGTGCGGATCTCGATCGCCGGGACCGGCAGCGAGACTGTCGCGCTCGCCATGCCCACCACGTCCTCTCCCGCCGCCTGATGTGTCCTACTCAGTTAACGCGGGGATACCCAGATGCACGCCGTGTAGATCCTATGCATTGCTTATGAACCCGTGACGTCTGACACCGCAGCCTCTGCTCAACCTTTCCCTTGAGGGATTGTTGAGCAATCTGTATCGTCACGCCCCACATCGACTCCTGTGAGGTGCCCGTGAGCACGACACCGACCGAGACCCCGTCGACCGGCGCGTTCGCCTGGTTCCGCACGCTCGGCGCGCAGGGGCGCCGCGCGTTCGTCGGAGCGTTCGGCGGCTTCGCCTTGGACTCCTACGACTACCAGGTCCTCCCGCTCGCCCTCGCCGCCATCAGCGCGGCGTTCGGGCTCACCACCGGCCAGGCCGGGCTCCTGGCGACGACGACCCTCGTCGTGTCGGCGATCGGCGGGGCCCTCGCGGGCGTGCTGGCCGACCGCATCGGCCGGGTGCGCACGCTGCTCATCACGATCATCACCTACGCCGTGTTCACCGTGGCCTGCGGCTTCGCCACCAGCTACGAGATGCTGCTGGTGCTCCGCGCCCTGCAGGGCCTCGGCTTCGGC
Organism: uncultured Actinomycetota bacterium; assembly: GCA_963739465.1. GTDB lineage: Bacteria > Actinomycetota > Actinomycetes > Mycobacteriales > Pseudonocardiaceae > Pseudonocardia. The sequence goes on along the minus strand of CAVUAS010000030.1, from coordinate 1,774 downwards.
GGCGAGTGGGCGGCGGGCGCGGTCCTCGTCGCCGAGTACTGCCGCCCGGAGCACCGGGGCCGCGCGCTCGCGTGGGTGCAGAGCGCCTGGGCGGTGGGCTGGGGGCTCTGCGTGATCGTCTACACGGTGGTGTTCCAGCTGGTCGGGCCCGATCCGGGCTGGCGGATCCTGTTCTGGACCGGGGCGCTGCCCGCGGTGCTCGTGCTCTACGTCCGCTGGGCGGTCATCGACGCGCCCGAGGCCGACACCCGGCGCAAGGAGAGCACCGACCGCGGCTCGTTCCCCGCGATCTTCCGCGGCCCACTGCTGCGCACGACGTTGTTCGCCTCGCTCTTGGCCACCGGCGTCCAAGGCGGCTACTACGGGCTGTTCACGTGGTTGCCGACCTACCTCAAGACCGCGCGCGGCCTCTCGGTGATCGGCACCGGCGGCTACCTGTTGGGTCGGACCGGGGCGCCCTGCCAGGATCGCTCCCGGTGGGTTTCCCCGGCCCGCCCGCCGCACCCGGCGTGCGACTCTCACCGCACCGGGCGCTCCACGTGCTTGCCAGTGGGTCAGCCGTTGGCGGCGGCTGCCAGGTTCGGTGTCCATGGGGTCGGGATCCTGCTGCCGCGGTAGCGGTAGCGGGTGATCGTGACGCTGGATGCGCCGGTGAAGGCGACCCCGTTGTGGGCGATCCTCCATCCGACGTCGCAGAAGCGACGTCGGAGTTCTTTCATTCCGAGCCGGTCTTGCCCGCATACTTGGCCCGTATCCACCGCATCAGCCGACCCCACGCGTGGTTGTCGACCGCACTGAACACGTCCTTGGACACCCCGTGCCGGAAGTGGATCGCCCACCCGACCAGGGTCTGGTTGAGACTGATGATCAGCTTGTCCAGATCCTGGTTCCGGGTTGACCTGTACGTCTTGGAGCTCACCTTGTCCTTGATCGCCTGGATGGCTTTCTTGGACGGTCTGGTGTAGACGTAGTACTTCGACGTCCCCCTCTTCCGCTGCCGGCGGATATTCTGGCCGAGGAAATCGAAGCCCTCATCGATATGGACTACCCGGGTCTTCTCCAGTGACAGCCGCAGCCCCAAGGGTGCAAGCACGGCCGCCACTTCCTCACGCAGCGCCTCGGCGTGATGCCTTTCGCCGTGGACCATGACGACAAAATCGTCGGCGTAGCGGATAAGGCGCCAGTTGCCCAGGCCGTTCTTTCTGCGTTTGGTCCGCCGATAGTCGGTTCCCATCTGTTCCCGCCATTGCCGGTCGAAATGCGCGTCCAACGCCGACAGGGCGATGTTCGCCAACAGCGGGGAAAGTGGCCCTCCTTGCGGGGTCCCAGACCTCCGGAATCGGCTGAGGGACATGCCCGTGACGTGGCATTTCCGGAATCGACTTGTTCCCGAAAGGGATGAGGTCCGAAGAGGCTGACGCCGCAGCGGCGAGCAGATCACGTACACCACCGGATCGATCAGCGTCGTGATCGACACGCGACCTAGCCTCAAGATCACTCGAATGCCGCGCACCAGCCCCGGCACCAGGTCCCCAGCGGCCCCACTCCATCACCGACAAGATCAAAATGCGTGCTGGAACCTCAGCTACGGCCTTCACCCAAGTTCCGGAGGTCTGGGTCCCTGGCGCGTGTCTCTTCCCGATCCCCGAGCTCCGTGAGGATCCCCGCTTTCAGGAACGCCCTCACCAGACCACCATGCGCTTGTCCTCTTATCCTGGCCCGCAGCCTCTTGAGAAGGGGGGTGTGCCCGATCCAACAGGCCGCGATATCGGCC
>CAVUAS010000029.1:0-41288 GCA_963739465.1 uncultured Actinomycetota bacterium | reverse complement strand
CATATCGCCCCCCATTGATTCCGTGAAGGACAGTGTCGGAGACCGTGTCCGTCGGGGATCACCGAGACCGAGCTGCTTGTTCAGGTCGACGACAATGCCAGCGCGGAGTTCGGGAAGGGGCCGCTGCACCCGGGCGGCTTCACCGCCGACGACGTCGGACGGTTAGTTAGGCGGACACCCGGTCCGCTCCGGGTGTCGCTCAGCCTCGGAGGTCGGGCATGGGCCACACTGCACATTGCGGGCCACCGCTTTCGTCTTCCGGATCTGTGAGAGGAACCCGAAGAGGATCAAGCGGTGGCCGCACCATGTCCCGACGACACGCCGAACGACCAGCATAAGTAGGCCGCGCCCAGCATCGTCACGTCAAAGATCAAGCTCAGCGTGGCCGACCGCCACCACTCGCTGCGCCCGAATATGTTGACCATGACGCGAAGTAGAGCGAGCTTCCGCCGCCGGGCGTCCCGCATGGGACGGTCACCTCCGGCACCGAGGTTCTGCCTGCTGCCTCCTCCTCGTCTGAACTCGCGACCGACCCAAGCGACACGAGCCCGGTCGACTACTAGCCCAGCCTCGAGTGCCGTCGCCGATGCCGGCGAAGGCATAGCCCTCGCGGCGGAGCTGTCCTGATGGGTAGGGTCGTGGTTCAGCGCAGTACCCGGTTGGACTCGGCTGCGCTGTTCGCCCAGGGTGCGGGTGGAGGGCGAGCACAGGTGACGAGGCATGGGATCGATGGACCCCGGTGAGCCGCGCGAGACGGCGGGCTCGGGGCTGCGGCCCGGCGAAGGGCCGCCCCTGGTCGGGCGCCTCATCGAGCACGTGCTCACCGCTTACCACCTCCAGACCCGGCACGGCGGGGCGGTGAGCGTGGGGGATAACGTCCTCGACGAGCCGCTGGTGCGGGCGGCGCGGCACGCGTTCGCCGCCGTCGATCGGCTGCCCCCCGACGCCGAGGTGCTGGCTGCGGTGCGTACCGGGGCGACGCGGTTGCTCGGCGAGGGCTACCACGTCATGACCCTGGCCGAGCCGGCGGGCCGCTTCGTGGTGAAGTACGCGAAGCATCGTGACGGGATCCCGCCGCTGGCTCCGCTCGACCAGCTGCCCCACCGCGAGGAGTGGGCGGTCGACCACGGGGCCGGGCCCGACGGGCGGCTGCACCCCGCGGTCTGGCAGCACATCCGCGCGTTTGAGGGATACGGGCGGCTGACCATCCCCAGCCGGGTTTACCTCGCCGATCCGGCGGTGGCACGGCTGACCGAGGACGAGCGAGGGCGCCTGGCTCGCTTCCGCGCGATGGGTGTCGTGCGCTCGATGGGCGCCGAGTTGTTGCGGTTGCGGCCCCGCTACCCCGCCGACTTCTCCCCATGGAAGCGGCCCCCCGATGGCGTGGTCGACGTCGGGGTCCTCATCGTGCAGCCGACGGTCACTCCGCTGGTCGAACTCCTCGAGCACAAGCTGCGCGCAGGCAACATCGACGCGGTGCGCGAATGGGAGCGGCGGTACGCCGCTTGCGTGCACGACCTGTGGCGGCACGGGGTGTCGCACCTCGACTTCTCCATACTCAACGTCGGTGTGGCGCACTCGGCGGACGGGGACAGCCTGGTGGTCTTCGACCCGCACCTTGGCGTGATCGAGGTATCGCCCGCCGGTGTGGAGGTCCGTGACCCGGTCGCGCGCAGGCCGGAGGAGCAGCGCTGCCTGGAGGAGCTCTTGCGGGCGGCGCGCGACGGCAGCCGCTGGGCGCTGTGGCGGATCCAGGAGATGGCCGCGGCCTCGCCCGATATTCCGCGCGAGGCGGCCGCGGCGGCGGCGGACGTCGTGCGCGAGTTCCACGTCGCGTCCGGCGAGGTCGAAGGGGACGGGATCTTCAGCCGCCAGTCGTTCCGCCGAATGTGGCGCGAGAGCAGCGGGTACCACACCAACCCGGTCGCCCGCGCCCAGCGGGGCGAGCTGGTCCGCCACCCGCTGTATGACCTGCTCGCGTCGGCGCTCGAGGTCGCCGACCCTCCGCGCGCCTTCCGGCGCTGTCTTGAGGTGCGCGGCACGGCCGTCGATGCGCCGTTACCCCAGTTCCGCGCCGCGCTGCGCGTCTACGAGGCGCGCCCGCTCCTCGTGGTGGAGAATCTCTCGGAGGACACGCCGCGCCTGGCGACGCACTGGGGCCGGGTGGTCCTCAACCTGCCGGAGCTCGACGTCCAGGACGACCCGGCGATCAACTACCACCTGCGTGACCTGCTTACCGGTGAGCTGTTCGTGCGTACCGGGCACGATCTGGCGCGCCGCGGGCTGCTCGTCGGCCTCGCGCCGTACGAGGTGCACGTCCTGCAGGTTGAGGACGTCGAGGTCACCGACCTCGACGTCGAGCGGGCGCTGGCCGACGATCCGGACCTGGCCGACCTGCTTCCGTTGTGCGCGTCGCCGCTGGCCGTCGTCGGCGACGTGCACGGCCAGGGGGAGTCGTTGCGCGAGGTCCTGCAGGCGCTCGGGGTCGTCGACTCGTCGGGCCAGTGGTTCGCAGGCCCCGCCACCCTGGTGCTCACCGGCGACCTGGGTCACGGCCCCGGCCTGGAGGAGGCCTTCGGGTACGTCCGGCACCTGGCGGGTCAGGCGCACCATCTCGGCGGGCGCATCGTGTGGATCCTCGGCAACCATGATCTGTTCGCCGACGTCGACGGCGGGCAGGGCGGCGAGCGGTCGGCCGGTTACCGAATCTGGCCGCTGATCAGGGCGATGGCCCTCGACCCGGAGATGTGCCCGGCCTCGTGGTCAATGCCGCCTTCCACGCCCTCGGGAAGGTCTTTGCGCACGGCGGCGTCCTGCCCTGGCTCGTCGACGTCGTCGCCAGGGAGACGGGGTCTGCCGACCCGGCAGCGGTGGTCGATCACCTCAATGAGGTATTCCGCCGGACGCTGGCGGCGACCGAGCGGCTGCACACCGCGGACGAGCCGCACCCGATGTTCCGCATCGGCACCGCGCACACCGGTACGCCCCAGCTGCCCGGCGAGGCCGGATACGAGCCGGCCGGGATCTTCACGGCCGACCTGCGCGAGCTGGACCACCACCGCTTCCGCCACGAGCTCTTGCCGCAGATCGTCGGCCACACCGCGAGCCGCAACGGCTGCATCCGCTACTCGCCGCGGTCGCGGCTGCGGCGCGACTACATCGGGGTGGACGTCGGCCGGCAGACCGGGCTCGGCAACGGCGGGTTGCTGTGCACCGAGCTCGGCTGGATGGCGGTGGTCCCCGGCGAGGGCGCCCGCCTGATCGAGGCCTCACCGATGTTCGTGGAGTTTCTCCACGAGGCCGAGGACGTCAACCCGGCAAGCGACGGGCTGCGCGAGCTGCTCGACCGACACCTGCGCAGCCTGCGGGAGCGCGAGCGGCCCGCGGTCTGCCAGCGATGGGCGGACGTCGGCACCGCCGTCGATCCCGACGACCTCACCCTGCTCGAGCGCTTCCTCGCCAGGGTCCGGGAGTCGAGTCGCTGCGTGCTCGTCACCGACGTCGACGACACGCTGACCGCGTTCTTCGGCGGCGACCTCGACCGCGAGACGCTCCGGGCCGTCGCCGGATACCTGCGGGCCGGGGGGACGCTGGTGTTCAACACCGGCGCTCCGTTCGACTGGTTCTACGCCCGGGTGCTGCGCCCGCTGCTGGCCGAGCCTGCCCACGGAGGCGGGCTGCTGGCGCGGGTCGCACTCGTGCTCGCCGGCGGAGAGGACGTGTACGTGCCCGAGGACGGCGCGTTCCGGCTGCTGTCGCGCCGCGGCGGCCGGGACAAGGCCGAGGGCCTCGCCGACCTGGTGCGGCGGTCACGGGGCGGCGAATCGCCCCGATGGCCCGACCTCGACACCGCCGAGATGATGTATCTGGGCGACTCCTACCAGGTCGAGGGGATCGACCACCCGATGGCGGGACGGGTCGATGTCGTCGTGAACGTCGGCGCTGCGGTGACGGGGATGCCCGGGGCGTTCGTCAACGCCCGGCGCGGGCACCGGTTCACCATCGACGTGCTCGAGCTCGCGGCCGCCGCGCTGCGCGACGCCGGAGCCGACACCGCGACGGCGGCGACACCTCCCGTCCCGCAGGGCGACGGGGACGCGTTGTGGACCTTCGCCCGCAAGTGGTTCCCGCAAGGCCGGCGGGTGCGTGTCCACGTTGGGGCCAGCGGCTATGTGCACGCCGGTGTAACGGGACCGGGCGGCGTGTGGGAGCGCGTCTATGAGGTGCCGCTCGTCCCGGCCCAGCGGGGCGGGTACGAGGCCGTCCTGCCCGCGGACGTCGGCGCGTTCACCTTCTTCTGGACCGAGCCCCCGCACACCCCTGGACATCCAGGGCACTGGGAGCGCCAGGCGTCGGGCGGGCGGGTGTTCCACACCGAGCCCGCCTAGTGATCCGTGATCCTGATTTCCTTACTTGGCGTCGTTGTCGACGAGTTTCTTGATGTTGGTTGGACGAGTTGGACCTTGGCCAGAATCTCGTCGGCGGTGGCGGTGCAAGTGAAGGGTTTCGGGTCGGTTGTGCCGGTTGTTGATTAGTCGCGGATCTGGTTGATCGACATCTGGACCGAGGCCTGTGGGTGCCGAGAACCGTGTCATGGCCTCTGATCAGCGCGTTCGAGGTGCTGGAGTGCGGCTCAGGGCAGGTCGAGCGCCGCGAGTTCCGCGCGCGAGGAGATTCCGAGCTTGGTGAACACGTTGCGCAGGTGGAAGTCGATCGTCCGAGGGGACAGGAACAGCTGGGCAGCAGCGTCGCGGTTGCTCAGGCCCTGCCGCACCAGCTCGGCGACGTGTCGTTCTTGAGGCGTGAGGTCGACGGGAGCGCTGGAGTCCCGCCTGCGGGAGGTCTCGCCCGACGCCCGGAGCTCGTGTCGTGCCCGCGTGGCCCAGCGTGCGGCGCCGACGTCCTCGAAAGTGTCCAGTGCGGCGCGGAGGTGTTCGCGCGCGTCGATCCGACGACGCGAGCGCCGGAGGAACTCACCGAACGCCAGCTCTTGTCCGGGCCTGGTCGACCCGACGCGGTGAGCGTGCGTGCGCGTCGAGGGCGCGCTCGAACAACGACTGCGCCTTGGATCCGTCGGCCAGCAAGGCGCGCGCGTGAGCGGCGGATGCCATCGCCCAGGTTGCCCCGGTGAGATCGGCCAGGGTCGCGAGCTCGTCCGCCCACTCGCCCACCCGATCGGCTCGACCGGCGCGTGCGGCCGCCTCCATGCGGTCCAGCGCCGACATGTTCCTCACCATCGCGTGGGTGATCTGCTCGAGGTGGTGAAGGGCGGCGTCCGGTGTGTCGGCCGCGGCGACGCCCCGTGCCCAGAGCATCACGTCGCGGCTGACGACGCTGGTCAGCCCAACGTCTCGGCCCCGGGTCGGTCGGTCGAACTCGGTGCGACAGTGGTCGAACTCGGGCTGGTCGCCGCGCAGCGCGGCCAGCAGGGTGAGCCACGCCAGCGGCAGGCTGCCCAGTGGGTCTTGCCCGGTTCCACGCGCGAGGTCCAGCGCCTCGGCCGAGCCGGCGGCAGCGGTGCGCCAGTCGCCGGTGCTGATCTCCGCCGCGGCGCGGCGGGCGAGCCCGTACAGGATGGTGACCGGTACCCCCGCATCCCGCGCGCGAGCCACGAACCGGCCGTACTCGCCGAGTGCGACGTCGTCGTCGCCGATGTACAGCGCGGCGAGACCGAGGTTCGGCACGAGGTCGACGTCCCCGCCGGCCGCGTCCTCGGCGAAGGCCAGCCGGAACTCAGCTGCTGCGTCACGCAGGTTTCCGCGGGCGATGTGGGCGAAGCCGGACAGGAGCAGGGCCGACGAGTGCGCTGCGCCGGGCGGCATGGAGTCCGGGTCGTCGACGAACTCGGTCGGGTCGATGTCGATGCCCGAGTCGGCGCCGAAGGTGGCGGCGCGCCGCCATCCTTGCCATCACCGTGGCCCGGGTGACGTCCGCTCCGGCGACGTCACGAGCGGCCTGCAGCAGGATCCGGTGCCCCACCGGCCCGGACCCGATGTTCCACTCGATCCGGGCGCGGAGCCGATCGACGTCGGCACGCACCACGACGCTGTCGGCGGCCGCTCGAGCGGCCTCTGCTAGCTAGGTGATGGGCCGGTCGGTGGGGTTGATCGTGCGGGGGAGCACCGTGCGGCCCGTGAGGTAGGCGTCCACGCCCGCCGCCGCCGACCGGCCCTCCGCGATCGCCCAGACGATCAGGCTCTGCCCGCGGCCCATGTCGCCCGCGGAGAAGACACCGTCGACGCTGGTCATGAAGCTCTGGTCGCGCGCGACGTTGCCGCGCTCGTCGAGCTGCACGCCCAGGTCCGACAGCAGCTTGCCCTTCTCCGGCCCGACGAAGCCCATCGCGAGCAGCACGAGCTGGGCGGGCAGCTCCCGCTCGGTGCCCTCGACCGGCACGAACCGGCCCTGGGCGTCCCGCTCGACCTCGACGATGCGGATCGACGACAGCTTGCCGTCCGCGTCGGCCACGAACTCGGTGGTGTTCACCGAGTACAGCCGCTCGCCGCCCTCCTCGTGCGCCGACGAGACGCGGTAGACCATCGGGTAGGTCGGCCAGGGCATGCCCTCGGTGCGGCGCTCCGGCGGCGTCGGCATGATCTCCAGCTGGGTGACCGACGCGGCGCCCTGCCGGTGCGCGGTGCCCAGGCAGTCGGCGCCGGTGTCGCCGCCACCGATGATGATCACGTGCTTGCCCGCGGCCGTGATCTCGGGTGCGTCGATGTCGCCCTGCTGCACGTGGTTGGCCCACGGCAGGTACTCCATCGCCTGGTAGACGCCCTCGGCCTCGCGGCCCTCGGCAGGCAGGTCGCGCCAGGCGGTGGCCCCGCCCGCGAGGACGATGGCGTCGAACTCCTCCAGGAGCTGCTCCGCGGTGACGTCCCTGCCGACGTCGACCGACGCCTTGAAGATCGTGCCCTCTTCCTGCATCTGGGTCAGGCGCCGGTCCAGCCGGGCCTTCTCCATTTTGAACTCGGGGATGCCGTAGCGCAGCAGGCCGCCGACGCGGTCGGCGCGCTCGAACACCACGACGTCGTGCCCGACGCGGGTGAGCTGCTGCGCCGCCGCCAGGCCCGCCGGGCCGGACCCGACGACCGCGACCTTCTTCCCGGTACGGGTCTCCGGCTTCTGCGGTGGCACCCAGCCCTCGTCCCACGCCCGGTCGATGATCTCGATCTCGACCTGCTTGATCGTGACGGCGTCGGAGTTGATCGCCAGCACGCAGGCGGCCTCGCACGGTGCGGGACAGAGCGTGCCGGTGAACTCGGGGAAGTTGTTGGTGGCGTGCAACCGTTCCGTGGCCTCGCGCCAGTCGTGGCGGTAGACCAGGTCGTTCCACTCCGGGATGAGGTTGCCCAGCGGGCAGCCCTGGTGGCAGAACGGGATGCCGCAGTCCATGCAGCGGCCCGCCTGGGCCTCCAGGTCGCTGCGGGGGAAGTCCTCGTAGACCTCCCGCCAGTCCCGCAGGCGCAGGTCCACCGGCCTGCGCACGGGCAGCTCGCGCGGGGTGGTCAGGAACCCCTTGGGGTCACCCATGTGCCGCCTCCATGATGGCCTCGTTCACGTCCCGACCGTCCCTTTCGGCCGCCTCACGGGCCTCGAGCACCCGCTTGAAGTCCTTCGGCATGACCTTCCCGAAGCGGCTGATGGCGTCGTCCCACCCGGTGAGCAGCTGCTTCGCCACGGCCGAATCGGTCTCGGCGAAGTGGCGCTCCACGGCGTCGCGCAGGAACCGGCGGTCGTCGTCGTCGAGCGGGTCGATGTCGACCATCTCCGGGTTGACCCGACCCTGCGGCAGATCGAGAACATAAGCGACGCCGCCGGACATGCCCGCCGCGAAGTTGCGACCGATCCGCCCGAGGACGACGACCTTGCCGCCGGTCATGTACTCGCAGCCGTGGTCGCCGACGCCCTCGACGACGGCCAGCGCGCCCGAGTTGCGCACGCAGAACCGCTCACCGACGATGCCGCGCACGAAGATCTCGCCGGACGTGGCCCCGTAGAGGATCACGTTGCCCGCGATGATGTTCTCCTCGGCTTTGAACGGGGCCGTCGGGTCCGGCCGCAGGGTGAGCCGCCCGCCGGAGAGTCCCTTGCCGAAGTAGTCGTTCGCGTCGCCGACCAGCCGCAGGGTGATGCCTCTCGGCACGAACGCGCCGAAGCTCTGCCCGGCCGAGCCGGTGAGCGTGACGTCGATCGTGTCGTCGGGCAGCCCTTCGCCGCCCCACGCCTTGGTCAGCTCGTAGCCCAGCATGGTGCCGACCGTGCGGTTGACGTTGCGCACCGGCAGGTCCAGCCGCACCTTGTCGCCCGAGCGCAACGCGCCCTCGCACAGCTGGATCAGCGTGTTGTCCAGCGCCTTCTCCAGGCCGTGGTCCTGCGGCTTGGTGCGGTGCCGCGCGGTGCCCGCGGGCAGGTGCGGCATCGCGAAGATCGGCGAGAGGTCCATGCCCTCGGTCTTCCAATGCCGCACCGCGTCGTCGACGTCGAGCATCTCCGCGTGCCCAACCGCCTCGGCCAGCGTGCGGAAGCCCAGCTCGGCCAGGTACTCGCGCACCTCCTGAGCGATGAAGCGCATGAAGTTGACGACGTACTCGGGGCGGCCGTCAAAGCGCTTGCGCAGCTCCGGGTTCTGGGTGGCGACCCCGACCGGGCAGGTGTCGAGGTGGCAGACGCGCATCATGATGCAGCCGCTCACCACCAGCGGGGCGGTGGCGAAGCCGAACTCCTCGGCGCCCAGCAGCGCGGCGATGACGACGTCGCGGCCGGTCTTGAGCTGCCCGTCGGTCTGCACCACGATCCGGTCGCGCAAGCCGTTGCGCAGCAGGGTCTGCTGGGTCTCGGCCAGCCCCAGCTCCCAGGGGCCGCCCGCGTGCTTGATCGAGGACAGCGGGGACGCGCCGGTGCCGCCGTCGTGCCCGGAGATGAGCACGACGTCGGAGTAGGCCTTCGCCACGCCCGCAGCCACGGTGCCGACGCCCACCTGGCTCACGAGCTTCACGTGCACCCGCGCCGCCGGGTTGGCGTTCTTGAGGTCGTGGATGAGCTGCTTGATGTCCTCGATGGAGTAGATGTCGTGGTGCGGCGGCGGTGAGATCAGCCCGACGCCCGGCGTCGAGTATCGGGTCTTCGCGATCCACGGGTAGACCTTGGCGCCGGGCAGCTGCCCGCCCTCGCCCGGCTTGGCGCCCTGGCTGATCTTGATCTGCAGGTCGTCGGCGTTGACGAGGTACTCGCTGGTGACGCCGAACCGGCCGGAGGCGACCTGCTTCATCGCGCTGCGGCGGCTGTCGCCGTTGGCGTCGGGGGTGTAGCGATCGGGATCCTCCCCGCCTTCGCCGGTGTTGGACTTGCCGCCGAGGCGGTTCATCGCGATCGCGAGGGTCTCGTGCATCTCCTTGGAGATCGACCCGTAGGAGATCGCCCCCGTCGCAAACCGCTTGACGATCTCGTCGACCGGCTCCACCTCGTCGATGTCGACCGGCGGCCGGACGCCGCCCTTGAACCGGAAGAGGCCGCGCAGGGTCATGAGCCGGTGGGCTTGCTCGTCGACCGCGCGCGTGTACTCCTTGAAGATCTCGTACCGGCCCTGTCGGGTGGAGTGCTGCAGCTTGAACACGGTGGTGGGGTTGAACAGGTGCAGCTCGCCCTCGCGGCGCCACTGGTACTCGCCGCCCACGTCCAGCGCGCGGTGCGACGCGCGGATCCCGTCGGACGGGAAGGCGTGGCGGTGGCGGCTCAGGACCTCCTCGGCGAGCACGTCGAAGCCGACGCCGCCCAGCCGCGACGTGGTGCCGGTGAAGCACGTGTCGATCACCTCGGCGCCCAGGCCGACCGCCTCGAAGATCTGCGCGCCGGTGTAGGACGCCACCGTGGAGACGCCCATCTTCGACATGGTCTTGCGCACGCCCTTGGCCAGCGCCTTGACCAGGTTCTTCGCCGCGGTCTCGCAGTCGATCCCGGCGATGTCGCCGCGCATCGCGAGATCCTCGACGGTGGCCATCGCGAGGTACGGGTTGACCGCCGCCGCGCCGTAGCCGATGAGCAGCGCGATGTGGTGCACCTCGCGCGCGTCGGCCGCCTCGACGACCAGCCCGACGCGGGTGCGGGTGCGCTCGCGGACGAGGTACTGGTGGACGGCCCCGGTGAGCAGGAGCGACGGGATCGGCGCGAAGTCCTTCGTGACGCCCCGCTGGGACAGCACGATCAGCCGCGCGCCGTCCTCGATGGCCTCCGACACCTGGCTGCAGATCTGACGGAGCCGCTCCTCCAGCCCGGCCCCGCCGTCGGCCGTGCGGAAGGTGCCGCGCACGGTGACGGACATGAAGCCGGGGTAGTCGCCGTCGTCGTTGATGTGCACGATCCGGGCGAGGTCGTCGTTGGTGAGCACCGGCTCCGGCAGCATGATCGTGCGACAGTGCGCCGCCGAGGCCTCCAGCAGGTTCTGCTCGGGGCCGAGCTGGCTGCCGAGCGAGGTCACCAGCTCCTCGCGGATCGCGTCCAGCGGAGGGTTCGTGACCTGCGCGAACAGCTGGTTGAAGTAGTCGAACAGCTGCCGGGGACGCGCGGAGATGGCGGCGAGCGGCGCGTCGTTGCCCATCGAGCCGATCGGCTCCGCTCCGGTGGCGGCCATCGGCTTGAGCAGGACGTTCAGGTCCTCCTCGGTGTAGCCGTGCGACTGCTGGCGCAGGGTGAGCGCGGCGTGCGTGGGCACCTCGCGCTCGCGGTCGGCCAGGTCGGCGAGGTGGATCAGGCCCGAGTGCAGCCACTCCTCGTAGGGGTGCTCGGTGGCCAGCGCGCCCTTGATCTCCGCGTCGTCGACGAGCTTGCCCGCGGCGGTGTCGACCAGGAACATGCGGCCGGGCTCGAGGCGGCCCTTGCGCACGACCTCCGAGGGCTCGACGTCGAGCACGCCGACCTCGGACGCCAGCGCGACCAGGCCGTCCTCGGTGACCCAGTAGCGCGCGGGGCGCAGGCCGTTGCGGTCGAGCACCGCGCCCGCGACGGTGCCGTCGGTGAACGCGATGAGCGCCGGGCCGTCCCATGGCTCCATGAGCGTGGCGTGGAACTCGTAGAACGCGCGGCGGGCGGGATCCATCTCGGCGTGGTTCTCCCACGCCTCCGGGATCATCATCAGCACCGCGTGCGGCAGCGAGCGGCCGCCGAGGTGCAGCAGCTCGAGGACCTCGTCGAACGTGGCGGAGTCGCTCGCGTCCGGGGTGACGATCGGCGAGAGGCGCGCGAGGTCGCCCGGAATCAGGTCGCTCGACAGCAGCGCCTCGCGGGCGGCCATCCAGTTGCGGTTGCCGCGCAACGTGTTGATCTCGCCGTTGTGCGCGACGTAGCGGTAGGGGTGCGCGAGCGGCCACGCCGGGAACGTGTTGGTGGAGAACCGGGAGTGCACCAGGGCCAGCGCGCTGACGACCCGCTCGTCGGCGAGGTCGGGGTAGAACGCCTCGACCTGGGGCTCGGAAAGCATGCCCTTGTAGACGATCGTTCGCGGCGACAGCGAGGGGAAGTAGACGTCGGTGGCGTGCTCGGCGCGCTTGCGCAGGCAGAAGGTGCGGCGCTCCAGGTCGATGCCGGTCTCACCCGCCGCACCCGCCACGAACAGCTGGCGGATCGCGGGCATCACGCTGCGCGCGGTGGGCCCGAGGTCGGCGCCGTCGGCGTCGGTGGGTGGCTCGCGCCAGCCGAGCACGCGCAGGCCCTCCTCGGCCGCGATCGCGTCGATCTCGGCCATCACCTCGGCGGACCGGGCGGTGGGCAGAAAGGCGAGGCCCGCGGCGTAGGCGCCCTCGGGCGGCAGGTCGAACGGGACGACCGCGCGGTAGAACGCATCCGGGATCTGCAGCAGGATGCCCGCGCCGTCACCCGTGTTGACCTCGGACCCGCGGGCGCCGCGGTGTTCGAGGCGCAGGAGCGCGGTGAGCGCCCGGCGCACGATGCCGTGGTCGCGACGGCCCTTGAGGTCGGCGACCATGGCGACACCGCAGGCGTCGTGCTCGAACTCCGGGACGTACAGGTCCGAGGCGCCATCCGAAATGTGGTGAGCCGCACAGTGTTCAGCCAAGGTGGGCCTCCTGTCGTCTCGGTGCACCCCGACAACTCGCATCGGGACGACGTGATGGGTTCGAAGTATGCGGAATGGACCGTCCGGGTGCCGAACGGACGGCCCATTCGGGCGTCTTGCGCACACGACGGCGGGTGCGATCGCGAGCACAGCGTCGCACGAGGCACCGACGATAACCAAGGACAAGCAGCGTGACCATGGTGACCAGCGCAAGCCTGTAACCAACAGATTACGATGGGTGGTCACATCACGTCAGGAGCACCTCCGCCACCGTCACCTGCGCGTGCACCGTCTGCCCGGCCAGTTCGTCCACCGTCCGGGTGACCGCGCGCTGCACGGCCTCGGCGACGTCGCGGCAGTTGTCACCCAGTCGGGTCACGATCCGCACCCGTACGAGGTCGGGGACGAGGTCGGCGCGCGCCGCGACCACGCCGGGCACCGCCCTGGCCGCGGCCGCGGCCAGCGACGTGAGCGCGGCGTCGGCCACATGCAGCCTCACGTCTCCCACAGGTCCACCACCTCGATATCGACGCGGCGCAGCGGCACCCCGAGCGCCTGCTCGCTCGCCGCGAACACCATCCGGCGGGCGCGGGTGGTCGCCGCGGCCAGGTCGAGGCCGAATCGGGCCGCCACCGTCAGCGCGACGTCCGCGGTGGCTCCCGGGCCGGATTGCTCGATGCGGCAGCTGCGGGCGCGCATCCCGTCCATGGCGTCGACGGCGGCGCGCAGCACGGCCGCCGCCGCGGCCCGGGCCAGGCGGTTGGGCCCGAGCGGGGAATCCAGCATCAGCGCCTCCTCGGGCCGCAGCACGGTGCGCACCGCGCCCATCGCCGCCTCCAGCACCGACGGCGGCGGCTCCACCCCCATGCGGTGCACCGCCGCGTCGAGCCGTCGGGCGTCGGCGTAGACGGCCGAGCAGTGCGGGCAGACCCGCTCGTGCGCGTCGGGCGGGCGGCCCTCCTCGGCGTGGTCCCACACCAGCGCGGCGTCCCGACCGCAGGCCAGCAGCTCGACGAAGCCCTCTACTGCCATTCCCGCATCACCCCCGCCAGTCGTACGCGCGCGCGGTGGATGCGGCCGCACACGGCCGTCTCTCCCGCGCCGGTGATCTCCGCGATGTCGCCGTAGCCCAGTCCTTCCAGTTCCCGCAGCACCCAGAACACCCGCAGGTCGTCCGGGAGATCCTGCACCGCGCGGCCCAGCGCGGCCAGCTCGAGATCGAGCAGGGCCGCCCGCTCGGGGGAGTCGGGCGCGGCGACGTCGGCGCCCGCGTCCGGTGCGGGCACCGCGCGGCGGCGCCGCAGCGCCACGACGCACCGGTTCGTGACCAGCCGGTACATCCACGTCGAGAACGCGGCCTCGCCCCGGAACCGGTCGAGGTGGCGCCAGGCGTCCACCAGCGCCTCTTGCAGGGCGTCCTCGGCCTCGGCGGGGTCGCCGGTGACGCGCACCGCGGTGCGGTAGAGCGCGGCCTCGTGGCGCCGGGCCAGCACCTCGAACGCCCGCACATCACCCTCTCGGGCGCGCACCACCAGCGTGAGGTCGTCCAGCGACACAGCGCCAACGTAGCGGCGACTACCGTTGGCGCGTGGCCCAGGACCCAGCCCTCGCCGAGGCCGTCGCCGCGGCCGTGCTCGCCCACCCGGGCGTCGCGGCGCTGTCGGGCGGCCCGTTCGGCACCGTCGCCTCCTACCTCCCCCGGCGCCGGGTGATCGGGGTGCGGCTGCCGCTGGAGGCGACCGATCCCGTCGAGATCGCGGTGGTCGCGCGGATGGGGGTGCCGCTGCCCCGCCTCGCCGACGAGCTGGGCGCGGCGGTGGTCGCCGTGGTCGGACCGGTCGCCGTGGACGTGACCGTGACCGATCTCGAAACCCGGGCCGGGGAATCAGCCGAGGTCGCCGTCGGCGGGGGCGCGGGTCTCGCCTAGACTCGGACGACGTCGTGGAGCCGGGCGCCCGGGTGGGCGCAGCCGGCGTGTGAGCCGATCGAGGAGTACCGAGAAGTGAAGAGCACCGTCGAGCGGCTCAGCCCGACCAGGGTCCGGATCAACGTCGAGGTGCCCTTCGACGAGTTGAAGCCCGATTTCGACCGCGCGTACAAGAAGATCGCCCAGCAGGTCAACGTGCCCGGCTTCCGCAAGGGCAAGGTGCCCGCCCGCATCATCGAGGCCCGCCTCGGCCGCGGAGTGGTGCTGGAGCAGGTCGTCAACGACGCCATTCGCACGAAGTACTCCGAGGCCGTCACGTCGGCCGAGGACGTGTCGCCGCTGGGGCAGCCGGAGATCGAGGTCACCGAGATCGCCGACAACGAGCGTCTCGCGTTCACCGCCGAGGTCGACGTGCGCCCGGAGATCACGCTGCCCGAGCTGTCATCGCTCGCGGTGCAGGTGGACGAGGTCGAGGTCGCCGACGCCGACGTCGACGAGGCGCTGGAGAACCTGCGTACCCGGTTCGCCACCCTCACCGGGGTCGAGCGCCCGGCCGCGAAGGACGACTTCGTGCAGATCGACCTGTCGGCCACCGTGGACGGCGAGCCCGTCGAGGAAGCCCAGACCAGCGGTTTCTCCTATCAGGTCGGCCAGGGCGGGCTGATCGACGGCATCGACGACGCCATCACCGGGCTGTCCGCGGGCGAGTCGGCCACGTTCCCCACCACCCTCGTGGCGGGGGAGTACCAGGACCGCGAGGCGCAGGTCACGGTCACCGTCACCGCGGTCAAGGAGCGGCAGCTCCCCGACGCCGACGACGAGTTCGCCCAGCTGGCCAGCGAGTTCGACACGCTCGACGAGCTGACCGCCGACCTGCGCACCCGGCTCGGCCGGGTCCGGCAGATGGAGCAGCTCACGGCGGCCCGCGACAAGGTGCTGGACGCGCTCGTCGAGGCCACCGGCGTGCCGCTGCCCGAGGGCATCGTCAAGTCGGAGGTCGACGCGCGGGTGCACGACGCGATCCACCCGTTCGATCACGACGAGGAGAAGTTCGCCGAGTTCCTCGGGGAGAACGGCAAGACCCGCGAGGAGTTCGACACCGAGTCCCGCGAGGACGCCGAGAAGTCGGTGCGGGTGCGGCTCGTGCTCGACGAGCTGGCCGACGCCCAGGAGGTCACGGTCAGGCAGGACGAGCTGTCCGAGCGGATCGTCTTCCAGGCGCAGCAGTACCAGATGCCGCCGGAGGAGTTCGTCCGGCGCATCCAGGAGGCGGGCCAGCTCGGCGCGATCTACGCCGACGTCCGCCGCAGCAAGGCGCTCATCGCGGCCGTGCGGGCGGCCACGGTCACCGACGCGTCCGGCGCTCCGCTCGACATGGCGGAGCTGCTCGGCGACGAGGACGGCGACGGCCACGACGACGGCGCGGAGGGTGCTCCCGAGCAGGGTGCGCAAGACGACGAGAAGACTGTGGACGCCTGAGCGCACGCCCACAGCGAACACCGCGGCCGACGAAGCCGGCGGAGCGCCTCCGCCGCGTAGGGTCGAAGCCGTACCGATCGAATTCGGGCACAACCGAGCAGACACGAGCCAGAGGCAGGGTGAAGTGACGACCCAGGACCGTCTCATCGGAGCGGCCATGCGGCGGGGCGGTTCGCCCACGTCGATGACGTTGTCGGACTCGGTGTACGAGCGGCTGCTGCAGCAGCGGATCATCGTGCTCGGCCAGCAGGTCGACGACGACATCGCCAACCGGATCGCCGCGCAGATGCTGCTGCTGGCCGCCGAGGACCCGACGGCCGACATCGCTCTCTACATCAACTCGCCGGGCGGTTCCGTCACGGCAGGCATGGCCATCTTCGACACGATGGAGTTCATCCCGTGCGACGTGGCCACCTACGCCATGGGGCTGGCCGCCTCGATGGGCCAGTTCCTGCTTTCGGCGGGCCAGCGCGGCAAGCGCTACGCCCTGCCGCACTGCCAGATCCTCATGCACCAGCCCTCGGCGGGGGTTGGCGGCACCGAGTCCGACATCTCCATCCAGGCGGAGCTGTTCCGCCGCCACAAGCACGAGATGGCGCAGCTGATCGCGGGCCACACCGGCCAAACCGTCGAGAAGATCATCGCTGACTTCGACAGGGACCGCTGGTTCTCGGCGGCCGAAGCGCTGGACTACGGCTTCGTCGACCACGTCATCTCGCGGGCAGGCCAGCTGCCTGACGCGATCAGTGAAAACGGGAACGGGAGCGCCCGATGAGTTTCTCCATGCCGCAGTCGCGGTACGTGCTGCCGTCCTTCGTGGAGCGCACGAGCTACGGGGTCAAGGAGTCCAACCCGTACAACAAGCTGTTCGAGGAACGCATCATCTTCCTCGGCGTGCAGATCGACGACGCGTCGGCCAACGATGTCATGGCGCAACTGCTGTGCTTGGAGTCGGCCGACCCGGATCGCGAGATCAGCATGTACATCAACTCGCCCGGCGGCTCGTTCACGTCGCTGATGGCGATCTACGACACGATGCAGTTCATCCGGCCCGACATCCAGACCGTCTGCCTCGGCCAGGCCGCCTCGGCCGCCGCGGTGCTGCTGGCGGCGGGCACCCCCGGGCGTCGGCTCGCGGTGCAGAACGCGCGCATCCTCATCCACCAGCCCGCGGTGGAGGGGATCTACGGGCAGGTGTCGGACCTGGAGATCCAGGCCGCGGAGATCTCCCGCATGCGCAGGCTGCTGGAGAACACCCTGGCCAAGCACTCCGGCCGGACCGAGGAGCAGGTGCGGCTCGACATCGAGCGCGACAAGATCCTCACCGCCGAGGAGGCCAAGGAATACGGCATCGTCGACGAGATCATCCAGAGTCGCAAGCTCTCGGCCGTCTAGATATCTGCCGTCCGCCGACACCGCCGAAGTCGGGGAGCCCGATGCTCCCCGATGGGCGGGTCGAGCGGGTACCGTCACGAGGGCGCGCACCCTGCGCGCCGGATGGGACTGGGGTCTGCACTCATGGCACGCATCGGCGATGGCGGTGATTTGCTCAAGTGCTCGTTCTGTGGAAAAAGCCAGAAGCAGGTCAAAAAACTGATCGCCGGTCCAGGCGTCTACATCTGCGACGAGTGCATCGATCTCTGCAACGAGATCATCGAGGAGGAGCTGGCCGAGGCCGGTGAGGTCAAGCTCGACGAGCTGCCCAAGCCGTCGGAGATCCACGACTTCCTCGACCAGTACGTGGTGGGGCAGAACCAGACCAAGCGCACGCTGTCGGTCGCGGTCTACAACCACTACAAGCGCATCCAGGCGGGCGACAAGTGCCGCGCGGGCGACAGCGACGGCATCGAGATCGCCAAGTCCAACATCCTCATGCTGGGCCCCACCGGCTGCGGCAAGACCTACCTCGCGCAGACCTTGGCCAAGCTGCTGAACGTGCCGTTCGCCATCGCCGACGCCACGGCGCTCACCGAGGCGGGCTACGTCGGCGAGGACGTCGAGAACATCCTGCTCAAGCTCATCCAGGCGGCCGACTACGACGTCAAGCGGGCCGAGACGGGCATCATCTACATCGACGAGGTCGACAAGATCGCCCGCAAGTCGGAGAACCCGTCGATCACCCGTGACGTGTCCGGCGAGGGCGTGCAGCAGGCGCTGCTGAAGATCCTGGAGGGCACCACGGCGTCGGTGCCCCCGCAGGGCGGGCGCAAGCACCCGCACCAGGAGTTCATCCAGATCGACACCACGAACGTGCTGTTCATCGTGGCGGGCGCGTTCGCAGGGCTGGAGAAGATCATCGGCGACCGCGTGGGCAAGCGCGGGCTGGGCTTCGGCGCCGAGATCCGGTCCAAGCGCGACCTGGACACCTCCGAGAGCTTCTCCGAGACCCTGCCGGAGGACCTCATCAAGTTCGGGCTGATCCCGGAGTTCATCGGGCGGCTGCCGATCGTGGCGTCGGTCACGTCGCTGGACAAGGACGCCCTCGTCAAGATCCTCACCGAGCCGCGCAACGCGTTGGTGAAGCAGTACCGCAAGCTGTTCGAGATGGACGGCGTGGAGCTGGAGTTCACCGAGGACGCCCTCGAAGCGGTGGCCGACCAGGCCATCCTGCGCGGCACCGGGGCCCGTGGCCTGCGCGCCATCATGGAGGAGGTGCTCCTCCCCGTGATGTACGACATCCCGAGCCGCGACGACGTGGCGAAGGTCGTTGTCACCGAGCAGACCGTGCGCGAGAACGTCAACCCGACGATCGTGCCGCGCGTCCCCACCGCCCGCCGCGAGCGCCGGGAGCGCTCTGCTTGATCTGCTTGCGGTTGCAACGGTGACCCCCGTCACCTAACGTGCGGGCGCTGAGTGTCGGCGCAACCTCGGGGGTGGCCCATGGCCGGCGGGTTCCTTGCACGCGAGCGCACGATCGCACCGCCCGGATGGAGCCGATGGCTCATTCCGCCCGCGGCGCTGTCGATCCAACCCGGCGATCGGGCAGGTCTACGCGTGGAGCGTGTTCAAGACACCGCTCGCCGCCACGATGCTGCCCGGCAACCCGAACATAGGCGTGCTCACCGCGCTGCCGTTCGAGCTCGGCATCATCATGCCGGGGCAGTCGGCGGCCCTGTTCGGCACCCGGGTCGACGCCAACGGGCCGCGGTGGGCGATGGTCGTCGCGTCATCGTGCTTCGGCGGCGGGTTCCTGATCTCCGCGCTGGGCTGCTACACCGGCCAGTTCTGGCTGGTTGTGGTCGGCTACGGGTTCGTCGGCGGGATCGGGCTGGGCGTCGGCTACATCTCGCCGGTGTCCACGCTGATCAAGTGGTTCCCGGACCGACCGGGGCTTTCCACCGGCATTGCGATCATGGGGTTCGGCGGGGGCGCGCTCATCGCGTCGCCCCTCACCACCCAGTTGCTCACCGCGTTCGGCGGCATCGGGAAGGGCGCGACGGCGGCGGGCGTCGGCCAGACGTTCCTCGTGATGGGCATCCTCTACGCGATCTTCATGTCCGTCGGCTGGCTGCTCGTCCGCGTGCCACCGGACGGATGGCGGCCCGCGGGCTGGACGCCACCCACGTCGGGTGTGCTGGCGGGCAAGTTCGACGTCTCGGCCCGCAACGCGATTCGCACCCCGCAGTTCTGGCTGCTGTGGGTGGTGCTGTGCTTCAACGTCACGGCGGGCATCGGCATCCTGGAGCGCGCGGCGCCGATCTGGACGGACTTCTTCCCCAACGCGGCATCGCCCGCCGCATTGGCGGCCGCCGCGGCCGGGTTCGTCGCATTGCTGTCGCTCGCGAACATGATCGGCAGGCTCCTGTGGTCGACGACGTCGGACCTGGTAGGCCGCAAGAACATGTACCGCTTCTACCTCGGCGTCGGCGCGCTGCTCTACCTCACCGTCCTGCTCACCACGAACGCCAGCCCGGCGGTGTTCCTGATCTGCGCGATGCTCATCCTGTCGTTCTACGGCGCGGGCTTCGCCACCGTGCCCGCCTACCTGCGTGACCTCTTCGGCACCTACCAGGTGGGCGCGATCCACGGGCGGCTGCTCACGGCGTGGTCGGTGGCGGGCGTGCTCGGGCCGCTTATCGTCAACGCGATCGCCGACGCGCAGATCGCGGCCAAGGTCTCGGGCCCGGCGCGGTACACGACGTCGTTCATCATCATGATCGTGCTCCTGGTCATCGGGTTCATCTGCAACGAGCTGATCAAGCCGGTGGCCGACCGGTTCCACGAGGAGCGGTCCACCGCGACCACGACGGGAGCGCAGGCATGACGACGCCCGAGACGACCCACGAGACGACACAGGAGAAGCCCGGCGGCAGCACCCTGCTGATCGCCATCGTCGCCTGGCTGTGGGTGCTGATCCCGTTCGCCTACGGCCTCTACCAGCTCGTCGTCAAGATCCCGGCGCTGTTCGGGGGTTAGGCCGTGTCCCGTGGATCAGCAGCCGCGGTCTTCGCGCCCAGATGGCCCCTCGCTGCGTTGTCGGACGTCTCGAGTACACCCGGTACGAGAGCCGTCCTCCGCCTTGCGAGGAGCCGATCTGGATCACGAATCCCATCGGCCGTGATCCACGGGACACGGCCTAGTGTCCCGCGCCGGAAGTTCGCCACATATCTCGACGGCCCAGCCGCACGTCAGCGGCGTTGCTGGTCCGGCCGAGTACACCCGGTAGGAGGCGCGGACCAGCGCCTTGCCGACGTACACCTGGATCCGCCGATATACGCAACGAACTTCCGGCGCAGGACACTAGCCGATCGTGTCGAGCTCGGCGGCCACGCCGTCGATGTCGAGCTCGGCGGCGGCGACGTTCTCCCGCAGGTGGTCGACCGAGGCGGTGCCGGGGATCAGCAGGATGTTGGGCGAGCGGCGCAGCAGCCAGGCCAGCGCGACGGCCATCGGGGTGGCGCCGAGCCGGTCGGCGACCGCCTGCAGGGCATCGGACTGCAGCGGGTTGAAGCCGCCGAGCGGGAAGTAGGGCACGAACGCGATGCCTTCGCGCGCGGTCCGGTCGACGAGCGCGTCGTCCGCGCGGCGGGCGATGTTGTAGCTGTTCTGCACGCACACCACCGGCGCGATCGTCTGTGCCTCGGCGAGCTGCTCGGCGTTGACCGTGCTCAGGCCGAGGTGGCGGATCAGTCCTTGGTGCCGCAGCTCGGCCAGCGCCGTGAACTGCTCCGCGATGGACCCGGGCTCGGGATCCTCGAGGCCGCCGACCCGCAGGTTGACCACGTCGAGCACGTCCAACCCGAGGTGCCGCAGGTTGTCGTGGACCTGCTCGCGCAGCTCCGCCGGCGTGCGCGCGTGCGGCCAGCCGCCCTGCTCGTCGCGGCGGGCCCCGACCTTGGTGACGATGTGCAGGTCGTCCGGATACGGGCCCAGCGCCTCCCGGATGACCGCGTTCGTCACGTACGGCCCGTAGAAGTCCGCGGTGTCGATGTGGTTGATGCCGAGGGCGACGGCGGCACGCAGCACCGCGATCGCGGCGTCGTGGTCCTTCGGCGGCCCGAAGACGCCGGGCCCCGCGAGCTGCATGGCGCCGTACCCGACGCGGGTGAGGTCGAGGTCGCCGACCCGGTAGCGGCTCTGCGCCGCGGTGGAAGTCATACCTCGACAATGCGCCTGGACGGGGGCTTCTGGCATGCCCTGGCGATCCTGGGAGCGCGGGTACCAGGATCGCCGGTCGGCGTCAGCCGGTGATGTCCATGTCGGCGACGACCTTCGTCGGCCGCAGCTTCACGAGCAGCTCGCCGGGCACGGCGTTGCGGCGGCCGAACTCCTCGCCGCGGTCGGCGCCCATGTAGCGGGTGCCGATCAGGGTGGCCGACGCGACGAGCTCCGCCGGGTCCTCCGACACCGTCGCCACGCCCTGCACCTGCACGTACGCGTACGGGGGCGTCTCGATGTCGACGCAGAGCACCAGGCGCGGATCGCGGGCGATCGCCTTGCCCTTCGCGGTGTTGCGCCCGGTGTTGAACCACAGCTCGTCGCCGCGCACATCGTCTCGGTGGACGACGAACCAGACCGGCGCCACGAGCGGACGGCCGTCCGAGGCGACGAACCCCAGCTTGCCGGTGCGGGTGCCGTGGGTGAGGAATTCGCGGATTTCGGGGGTCAGCACCGGGGAAGCGTAGGGACCCGGATGGGGTTGGACGCGACATGAGCCCCGGAATGAGCGCAGTGGTCGCGCCGCAGACCGGTCGGTGGCGGGGCGCACCTGCGGGCCCGCGCGCTGGCCGTGCTGCTGTCCTGGCTCACGGTCGCCACGGTCCTCGGGATCCCACTGGGCACGGTCATCGGGCAGCAGCTGGGCTGGCGGTCGACGTTCTGGTCGGTCGCGGGCCTGGTGCTGGTTGCGCTGGTCGGCGTGCTCGCCACGGTGCCGCCGTCGCCTTCGTGGCGCTCGGCCTGTTCGCCGCGGCGCCCGTCGTCGCCGTAGCGCTGATCGTGCTGCTCGGCGGGGTGGCGTTCCTGGTGGCGGCGCCGCGGGGCGCGCGGGTGTTCCAGCTCGCCGGGGCGGCGCCCACACTGGCGAGCGCGGCCAACACGGCGGCGTTCAACGTGGGCAACACGCTCGGGCGGGCTCGTGATCAGCGCCGGGTACGGGTACGCGGTGCCATCGTGGGTGGCGCTGGTGCTGGTCGTCGGGTCGATCCTGCCCGGGGTGGCGGGGTGGTGGAAGGATTCGTCCTCATGAGAACGCTGCTCGGCTGGGGCCGGTGGGCACAGCGGCGGCTCGGCTGCGGCACGGGGCCCGTGGTGCCGGTGGCCGCCGTCCGGCCGTTGGCGGGCGGACGCGCGCCGCTGATCATCGACCGGCTCGGCCTGCAGACCCGCGGCGGCGCCAAGCTCGACCAGGTCGACGGCACCACGTGCGGCAGCGCGGTGCTCGTCGCGCTCGCCGCCTGGGCCGACCCGACCGAGACGCGGCGCCTCGACGGGTCGGGCGGTGGCGTCGCGGTGGTGGGGTCGCCCGGGATTGCGGTCGGGTTCGGCGGCCGCTACGACGCACGCCAGCGCCAGGTGCACAAGGAGTCCACGAAGTTCTGGCCGCAGGCGCTGGGCACCTCCCCGTGGGGGATGGTGGCGTGGCTGCGGCGGCACGCGCCGGGGGCGGGCCCCTATCGGGTGCGGATGGTCGACGACCGCTCACCGGCCGACCTGGAGACCGTCATCGACGCGACGGCCGCGGCGCTCGCCGTCGGGCGACCGGTGCCGCTGCTGATCGGTGCGATCGTGCCGCGGCACTACTGCCTCGCCCTGTCCCAGGACGGCGATATCTGGCACGTCTACGAGCCCACCAGCGGCGAGGTTCGGGAGGTGCCGCTCGACCGCGTGCGCCGCAGCGCCCTCGCCGACCGGCTCGGCTTCGACCGGCTGTCCGCCGTCCTCCTGCCGTCGTAAAGCTGTCGGTGGCCCCTCGTAAACTGGATGGGTGACCGAAACCCTCCCACCGCGCACCGCCGAACTCCCCGCCCAGTGGGCGCCGGGCGCGGTAGAGGCGGGCATGTACGACCGGTGGGTCGATGCGGGCTACTTCACCGCCGACAACACGTCGGACAAGCCGCCGTTCTGCATCGTCATCCCGCCGCCCAACGTCACGGGCAGCCTGCACATCGGCCACGCCTTCGAGCACACGCTGATCGACATCCTGGTCCGCCGCCGCCGCATGCAGGGCTACGACACGCTCTGGCTGCCGGGCATGGACCACGCTTCGATCGCGGTCCACGCGCTGGTCGAGCGCGCGCTGGAAGCCGAGGGCACCAGCCGTCGCGAGCTGGGTCGGGCGGCGTTCCTCGATCGCACCTGGGAGTGGAAGGCCGAGCACGGCGGCGCGATCCTGGCCCAGATGCGCCGCCTCGGCGACAGCGTCGACTGGAGCCGCGAGCGCTTCACCATGGACGAGGGCAGCAACCGCGCCGTCGTCACCATGTTCAAGCGGCTCTACGACGACGGGCTGATCTACCGCGCGGAGCGGATGGTCAACTGGTCGCCGGAGATGCGCAGCGTGCTCTCCGACGTCGAGGTCGACCACAAGGAGGTCGACGGCGAGCTCATCTCGATCCGTTACGGCGACGGAGCTGACAGCGTCGTCGTCGCGACCACGCGGGTGGAGACGATGCTGGGCGACACGGCCGTCGCCGTCCATCCCGACGACGAGCGCTACCGGCACCTGATCGGCCGGGAGATCGAGCTGCCGCTGGTCGGGCGGATGATCCCGGTCATCGCCGACGATCACGTCGACCCCGCGTTCGGCACCGGGGCGCTCAAGATCACCCCGGCGCACGACCCCAACGACTTCGAGATCGGGCGGCGGCACCACCTGCCGATGCCGACGATCATGGACGAGACCGGCCACATCGCGAACACCGGCACGGAGTTCGACGGGTTGGAGCGGTTCGCGGCGCGCGCCGCGGTCACGGAGGCGCTGCGCGCCCAGGGCCGGATCGTCGCGGAGAAGCGGCCCTACCGGCACATGGTCGGGCACGCCTCGCGCGGCAAGTTCGAGCCGATCGAGCCGCGGCTGTCGCTGCAGTGGTTCGTCAAGGTCGGGCCGCTGGCCAAGGCGGCGGGCGACGCGGTGCGCAGCGGCGACGTCGTCGTCCACCCCAAGGAGCTGGAGCCGCGCTGGTTCGACTGGGTGGACAACATGTACGACTGGTGCATCTCCCGCCAGCTGTGGTGGGGGCACCGGATCCCGGTCTGGTACGGCCCGTCCGGCGAGGTCGTCTGCTGCGGGCCCGACGACGAGCCGCCCGCGGGCTACGTCCAGGACGAGGACGTGCTCGACACCTGGTTCTCCTCGGGGCTGTGGCCGTTCTCCACACTGGGCTGGCCGGAGCACACCGCGGACCTCGCGAAGTTCTATCCCACATCTGTGCTGGTCACCGGCTACGACATCCTGTTCTTCTGGGTCGCCAGGATGATGATGTTCGGGCTGTACGCGATGAACGGCGTGCGGCCGTTCGACACGATCGCGCTACACGGCATGGTCCGCGACCAGCACGGCAAGAAGATGTCGAAGACGGTCGGCAACACGGTCGATCCCAACGAGTGGATGGACGTCTACGGCACCGACGCCACCCGGTTCGCGCTCGCCCGCGTCGCCAATCCCGGGATCGACGCACCGATCGGCGACGACAACGTGGCGGCCGCGCGCAACTTCGGCACCAAGCTGTGGAACGCCGCCCGCTTCGCCCTGGCCAACGGGGCCTCGCCCGCGCTGCCGCTGCCCACGGCACCGACCGACGCCGACATCTGGATCCTCGGGCGGCTGCGCGAGGTCACCGCGCAGATCGACGCGCTGCTCGAGGACTTCCAGTTCGCCAAGGCCACCGAGGCGCTCTACCACTTCACGTGGGATGAGCTGTGCGACTGGTACCTGGAGCTGGCCAAGCCGCAGCTCGCCGCGGCCGCGACCGCCGACGGCACGCGCGCGGTGCTGGGCCACGTCCTCGACGTGCTCGTCCGGCTGTTGCATCCGATCTCGCCGTTCCTCACCGAAGCGCTTTACCAGGCGCTCACCGGCGCCGAGTCGGTGGTCATCGCGCCCTGGCCGACGGGTGTGGGCATCCCGGTGGACACCGGGGCGGCGGGCCGGATCGCCGACCTGCAGACGCTCGTCACCGACATCCGCCGCTTCCGCACCGAGCAGCGGGTGCCCGACAAGCGGCGCGTCACGGCCCGGCTCACCGGGTTCGACGAGGCAGGCCTTGCGGCACACCGGGGGGCGCTCGCCGCGCTCGTGCGGCTGGACGAGCCGGGGGCGCAGTTCGCGCCGACGGCCACCGTCGAGGTTGCGCTGTCCGGTGGGCACACGGTCGTCGTCGAGCTGGACACGTCGGGGGCGATCGACGTCGCCGCCGAGCGGGCCCGGCTGAGCCGCGATCTCGCCGCCGCGCAGAAGGAGCTCGACCAGGCGGAGAAGAAGCTGGGCAACCCCGCGTTCGTGGCGAAGGCGCCCGTGCGCGTCGTCGACGACATCCGGGGCAGGCAGGCGAAGGCCGCCGCGGACCTGGAGCGGATCACGGCGCGGTTGGCGGCGCTGACTCCATGACCTCGCCGACCAACATCACGGCCCCGGTCCCCGCCGCGCCACCGGTCGGGGAGCGCTCGTCATGACCGGACCCGAGGGCGAGGGCGAGCTCCCCGAACCCGAGGACGCGCTGATCAGGCACGTCCTGGACGCGGTGCGCGGCGGCGACACACCCGACGTCGTCCCGGGGACCTCCAGCGTGGTCAGCTACGCGGAGTTCCTCGCCGTCGAGGCCGCGCTGGACCGGCGCTGGCCCGAGACGGTGATGCAGCCCTCCACGGAGCGCATCGCCGCACTGGTCGACGCGCTCGGCGAGCCGCAGCGCAGCTATCCGGTCGTCCACCTCACGGGCACCAACGGCAAGACGTCGACCGCCCGCATGATCGACGCGCTGCTCACCGAGATCGGGCTGCGCACCGGCCGCTACACCAGCCCGCACCTGCAGCGCGCCACCGAGCGGATCAACGTGGACAACCGGCCGATCACGCCGGAACGCTACGTGGAGCTCTACCGCGAGGTGGAGCCGTTCGTCGACATCGTCGACGCGAGCCACGGCACGCTGTCGAAGTTCGAGGTGCTCACCGCGATGGGCTTCGCCGCGTTCGCCGACGCCCCCGTGGAGGCGGCCGTGATCGAGGTCGGGCTCGGCGGGCGGTGGGACGCCACCAACGTCGCCGACGGCACGGTCGCGGTGATCACCCCGATCGGGCTGGACCACGCCGAGTTCCTGGGCACCGACGTGGTGGGCATCGCGCGGGAGAAGTCCGGCATCATCAAGCCGGGGGCCGTGGCCGTCATGGCCGCGCAGGACCCGGCCGTGGCGCAGGTGCTGTTGGAGCGGTGTGTCGAGGTCAACGCGCAGGTGGCGCGGGAGGGCGCCGAGTTCGGCGTGGTCTCCCGCGAGATCGCGGTGGGCGGGCAGCGGCTGCACCTGCGCGGTCTT
Source organism: uncultured Actinomycetota bacterium (assembly GCA_963739465.1). GTDB lineage: Bacteria > Actinomycetota > Actinomycetes > Mycobacteriales > Pseudonocardiaceae > Pseudonocardia. Next base: position 14,842 of record CAVUAS010000029.1, on the reverse strand, counting down.
TCCGGCGCCGTCGACGAGATCTTCCTTCCGCTGCACGGCGAGCACCAGGCGGGCAACGCGGCGCTGGCGCTGGCCGCGGTCGAGGCGCTGATCGGGGCCGGGCCGCAGCAGCCCGTCGATCCCGACGTCGTGCGCGCGGGTTTCGCCGCGGTGCGCTCGCCGGGCCGGTTGGAACGGGTCGCGTCCGGGGCCGCGGCGGGTTCGGCGGGTTCGGCGGTGTTCGTCGATGCCGCGCACAATCCGCACGGCGCCCGCGCGCTCGCCGCTGCGCTCGCCGCCGAATTCCGTTTCAGCCGCCTCGTCGGCGTGCTCGGCGTGATGCGGGACAAGGACGCCCACGGGATCCTTACCGAGCTCGAGCCCGTGCTGGCCGAGGTCGTCGTCACGGCCTCGCACTCGCCGCGGGCGATGGATCCCGATGTGCTCGGCGCCGTCGCCACCGAGGTCTTCGGGGCCGACCGGGTGAGCGTCGCGCCCTCGCTGGAACGGGCCGTCGAGGAGGCACGGGAGCTGGCCGAGGAGAACGGCGACGCGGGGGCGGGCGTGATCGTCACCGGCTCCGTCTACACGGCCGGAGAGACGCGCACGCTGTTCGGCCTGGAGCCCGCGTGAAGCTCGTGAGTGGAAACAGTGGCTATGACCACTGTTTCCACTCACGAGCGCCGGAGGCGCCGTGAACCAGCCCGACCCGATGAAGGGCATCCGCGGGGTGTTCGCGGCGGTGCTCGTGCTCGAGTCGATCGTTGTGCTGCTCGCGCTGCTCGTGTTCGCCCGGTTCGGCAGCGGCCCCGCACCGGTGGGCGTGGCCGTGATCGTCGGGCTGGCCGTGCTGATGGTGATCGGGTCCGGCCTGCAGCGGCGGCCGTGGGGGCTCGGGTTCGCGCTGGTGCTGCAGCTCGCCACGATCGTGGCCGGATTCGTGCTGGTCACGCCGCTGGGCGTGGTCGGGGTCGTGTTCGCGCTGGTGTGGGCCGGACTGCTCCTGATGCGCCGCGACGTCGCCCGCCGCATGGCCCGCGGCGAGCTGCCCGGCAGGCCCCAGGTGTAACGCCCTCGCCCGCTCGCGACACTTGTCCGGCATGGCTACCACCGCGCGTCGGCGCAAGCTGCTCTGGTCCGCGCTCGCCGTGGGCGTCGTGCTCGTCGTCGTCGGCGCGCTGGTCTTCGAGCCGTGGAAGGCGTTCATCGACCGGCGCGTGGACGAGGCGCCGCCGCTCGCCGCCCCCGCCGCCGGGGCCGCCCCCGCGGTCATCGCGCGCGGCACACTCGTCGCGCACGAGCACGACAGCAGCGGCACGGTCGAGGTCGTGCGGCTGCCCGACGGCGGGCGCGTGCTCCGCCTGCAGGACCTCCGGACCAGCGACGGCCCGAAGCTGCAGGTCTGGCTGGCCGACGCGCCGGTGCTGCCCGGCCGCGACGGCTGGTTCGTGTTCGACGACGGCCGCCACGTCGACCTCGGCCCGCTGAAGGGCAACATCGGCAGCTCCAACTACCCCATCCCGGCCGACGTCGATCTGACCGCGCTGCGCAGCGTCACGATCTGGTGCGACCGGTTCAACGTGTCGTTCGCCGCTGCCGCCCTCAGCCCGACCGCGTGACGACGCGTCGATAGGCTGCACAACCGTGACCGAACGCACTCTCGTCCTCGTCAAGCCCGACGGTGTGGGCCGCAAGCTCATCGGCGAGGTCCTCTCCCGCATCGAGCGCAAGGGGCTCGACATCGTCGCGATGGACCTCCGCACCGTCGACCGCGAGCTGGCCAGCCAGCACTACGCGGAGCACGACGGCAAGCCGTTCTTCGAGAGCCTGCTGGAGTTCATCACGTCCGGGCCGGTGGTCGCGGCCGTCGTCGAGGGCCCGCGCGCCATCGCCGCGTGGCGCCAGGTCGCGGGCGGCACCGACCCGGTCGAGAAGGCCGCGCCCGGCTCGATCCGCGGCGACTTCGCCCTGGAGACCCAGAACAACCTCGTCCACGGCTCCGACTCGCCCGAGAGCGCCGAACGCGAGATCAAGCTCTGGTTCCCATCGCTCTAGTTCACGCGCGGGGGCTGCGCAAGCGCTTCGGGACGTTCGAGGCCGTGCGCGGCATCGACGTCGACGTCGCGCGCGGTGAGGTGTTCGGCTTCCTCGGGCCCAACGGCGCGGGGAAGTCGTCCACGATGCGGATGGTGGCGTGCGTGTCGCCGCGCTCCGCCGGCACGCTCACCGTGCTCGGGCGCGATCCCGACACCGACGGCCCGGCCATCCGCGCTCGCATCGGCGTCGTCCCGCAGCTGGACAACCTCGACACCGAGCTCACCGTCCGGCAGAACCTGCAGGTCTACGGGCGCTACTTCGGCCTGGGCCGCGCGCACGTGCGCGCGAAGGCCACCGAGCTGCTCGCCTTCGCACAGCTCACCGATCGGGCCGACGAGCCGGTCGAGCCGCTCTCGGGCGGCATGAAGCGGCGGCTCACCATCGCCAGGGCGCTGGTCAACGACCCCGAGCTGCTGCTGCTCGACGAGCCGACCACGGGGCTCGACCCGCAGGCCCGGCACCTGCTGTGGGAGCGGCTGTACCGGCTCAAACGCGAGGGCGTCACCCAGATCATCACCACGCACTACATGGACGAGGCCGAGCAGCTGTGCGACCGGCTCGTCGTCATGGACGCCGGCGTGATCGTCGCGGAGGGCTCGCCCGTCGAGCTGATCGGGCGCTACTCCACGCGCGAGGTGCTGGAGCTGCGGTTCGCGCCCGAGGAGCGGCCGGAGCCCGCGCTGCTGGAGCCGCTCGCGGAGCGTGTCGAGGAGCTGCCCGACCGGCTGCTGCTCTACGCGGGCGACGGCGAGCACGTCCACGCGCAGGTGCTCGAGAAGGGGCTCCGACCACTCTCGGCGCTGGTACGGCGCTCCACGCTGGAGGACGTGTTCCTCCGGCTCACGGGGCGGAGCCTGGTCGAATGATCGAGCCGCCGGGCCGGGTGCGCGGCGTGCTGCTCGTCGTCGAGCACTTCTGGACGTGGTATCGGCGCAACTGGCGGGCCACGGCGGTGTCGTCGGTGCTGCAGCCGATGCTCTTCCTCGTGGCGTTCGGGGTGGGGTTCGGTTCGCTGGTCGCAGGGCGGCCCGGGATCGGCGCCGCCACCGGCGGGGTGCCCTACCTCGTGTGGCTCGCGCCCGCGCTGCTGGCCGTCTCGGCCGTGCAGAGCGGCGCGTTCGAGTCCTCCTACCCGGTGCTGTCGGGCTTCAAGTGGCAGCGGATCTACCACGCGATGACCGCCGGGCCGATCACTCCGGCCCAGGTGGCGATTGCGCATGTGGCCTGGGTGGCGATCAAGCTCACCCTCACCGGCGCGGTGTTCGTCATGGTCGCCGCGCTCGTCGGCGGGGCGACGGGGCCGGGGATTCTCGGCGCGTTGGCGGTCGCCGTGCTCACGGGCACGGGCGTCACCGCGCTCGTCACGGCGTATGCGGCCACCGTCGAGCTCGACCAGGGCTTCAACGTGATCTTCCGACTGATCATTGTGCCGATCACGCTGTTCTCGGGCACGTTCTTCCCGGTGGAGCAGCTGCCCGCGCTCGCGCGGCCGCTGGCGTGGATCTCGCCGCTCTGGCACGGCACCGAGCTGGCCCGGGCCGCGGCGTTGAACCGCTGGCAGCTGCTTCCGGCGCTCGGCCACCTGGCCTACCTCGTCGCGTTGCTGCTGCTCGGGCTGGTGCTGTCGGCCCGGTTCTTCGCCCGACGGCTCGCGCTGTGATCGGCCTCGGGGTCGCCTACGCGGGGCGTTCCCGCATGCTGCTGCTGCGCTCGGCCACCGCGTCGCGGCGGACGTGGGTGGCGTTCGTCTCCGGATTCTTCGAGCCCGTGTTCTACCTGCTGGCGCTCGGGCAAGGCCTCGGGTCGCTGGTCGGGCCGGTCGAAGGGCCCGGCGGCGCGCCGATCGGCTACGCGGCGTTCATCGCACCGGGGCTCCTGGCGGCGTCGGCGATGAACGGCGCGGTCTTCGACTCCACGTTCAACGTGTTCTTCAAGCTCAAGTACGCGCGCCTGTACGACGCGCTGCTGGCCACGCCGCTCGGCCCGATCGACATCGCGCTGGGCGAGATCGGCTGGGCGCTCATCCGCGGCGGGATCTACGCGCTCGGCTTCCTCACCGTGCTCGCCGGTTTCGGGCTGCTGGTTTCGCCGTGGGCGCTGCTGGCCCTGCCCGCGGCGCTCGTGGTGGCGTTCGCGTTCGCGGCGGTCGGCATGGCTGCCACGTCCTACATGCGCTCGTGGCAGGACTTCGACCTCGTCACGCTCGTGATCCTGCCGATGTTCCTGTTCTCCACCACGTTCTACCCGATCACCGTCTACCCGCGGTGGGTGCAGGTGATCGTCGAGTGCCTCCCGCTCTACCACGCGGTGGCGTTGATGCGCGGGCTCACCACCGGGGTCGTGGGGCCCGCGCTGCTGGGCCATCTGGCGTACTTCGCGGTGATGATCGTGATCGGTGTGGCGCTCGCCGCGCGCCGCCTCGGCGCCCTGCTGCTCAGCTGAGAGCGGCTCAGGGCGGGTGGGGTGGCCGGGTCACGCGGCGGGGTCGATGATTGACGTCATGTCGGTCCTCTCCCAGCGCTCGGCCCGTGTGGACCTCGTCCGCAGCGCCACCGTGGCGGTGCTCGCGATCGTGCAGATCCTGGTGTCGGTGATGGCGGGCGGATCGGTGGGAGCGGTCGCGGAGTGGCTGCGCACGCCGCTGCTGGCGGCGGGCTGGGCGTTCACGATCTGGGCGCCGATCTACATCGGGTTCTTGGTCTACGCGGGCTACCAGCTGCTCCCCGCCCAGCGCGGGCGCGAGATCCACCGGCGCACCGGCTGGTGGACCGCCGCATCCGCCGTGCTGAACCCGCTGTGGATCGTGACGTTCTCCGGGCGGGTGATCCTGCTGGCCGAGCTGCTGCTCGTCGCGCTGCTGGTCGTGCTGGCCGTGGTGTTCGGACGGCTGTCGCGGGAGCCCGCCGCCGACCGGGTCGAGCGCGCCACGTTCCGCGGGCCGATCGCGCTCTACACCGGCTGGGTGTCGATGGCCACCGTGCTCGGCACCGCCGCCACCGGTGTCTGGGTGGGTCTGCCGGGCGCCAACGCGCTGGCCGCCATCGCCGCCGTCGTCGTGTTGTCGGCCGCGACCGGGATCGTCGCGTGGGTGGTGCTGTCCGGCACGGCCGTCGTGCCCTACACGGCCGCCGTCGTGTGGGCGCTGATCGGGATCGCGCTGAACACGCCGCCCGCCGCCGTCGTCGGCACCTGCGCGATCGCCATCGTGATCATGCTCGCCGCCGCGCTGCGGCGGGTCACCGCCGCGGGCAGTCGGGTGCGCGCGGCCTGGGGTTAGGAGCGCCCTGAACAGCTCCGGCCTACTGCGCGACGCCCAGGCAGCCACCTCGCCGCGTTGTCGTCGGGCCCGATACAACCCCGGCATCGGACCCTCCTCCGCCTTGCGATGCGGCCACCTGGCCGCCGCTCGCTACGGCCCGAGCTGTTCAGGACCCTCCTACGGCACGTCCACCCGCAGCAGCGCGCCGTCGTCGCCGCGCTGTACGAGGCCGCCCTCGACGACGATCGGCGTGGTCAGCCGGGGATCCTGCGCGACCGGGCGCACCGCGCCGTCCGCGGTGATCGCGAGGACCACGCCGTCGGCGAGCACCACCGCGCGGCCCTGTGCGTCGAGCCCGAGTGCGGCGTCGCCCAGCGTGAGCCGGGCGGGCGGCACGTTGCGGGCCAGCTGGACGGGCACCGGCGTGGCTGGGCCGTCGCCGTCGATCACCGGCCCCAGCACCCGACCGTCGGAAAGGGCGAGCACCCGGCCGCCCACGAGCAGCCAGCCCCGCCCGTCGGGCCGGACGACCCCGCCGGTCACGGGCCCGTCGACCACCCGGGTGCCGTCGAGCCGGTAGGCGCCCGCCGAGGTGGCGACGAGCGGTGGGCGGCCGCCGAGGTCGGGAACCAGCGTCAGCCCGCCTGCGGGCAGCGCCACGGGCGGCAGCCGGGTCTCCGGCCCGCCCGGCCGGGCGTGGACCGGCGTCGTCCCCTCCAGCCACCAGACGCCGCCCGACCCGTCCGGCCAGACCGGGCCGAGCGTGCCATCCTGCCGCGTGCCGAGCGGGGTGCGGATGCGGCCGTCGGCGGAAACGGCGGTGATCTGCCCGTCGCGGGTGCTGCTCGCCCAGCGGCCGTCGACGCCCAGCGGGACGCCCAGCCGGTCGGTGCCCGTGTTCGCGATCGGCACAGCGCGACCGGCGGCCCGGCGGGCGGCGGGTCGGGCACGCAGTCCGACGGGGTGGGTGGCAGGTCCTCCAGGGGGGCGGTCGGCGGCAGCGCCCACAGTGCACCCTGCCGCGTCGCGACGAGGAGGGTGCCGTCGGGGCTGGTGCCGAGCGCGATGGCCGGGCCGGGCAGCGGGGCGCGGACGGCCCGCAGCACACCATCCGCGCCCACGTGCACGAGCCTGCCGTCTGCCGCGACCCAGGCGCCGCCGTCCGCGGCGGGCGCGAAGGGGCCGGGCGCGCCCAGCGCCGCGGAGCGGGCCACGGCGGTGAGCCCGCAGGCGGGGTCGAGGCCGCCTGCGATCGGGGTGACGACGGTGCGGCCCGGCGCGGCCGTCACCCGCTCCAGCCTGCTCGCGGTGCGGCGCAGCGCGCCGCCGGGCACCGGCAGCAGATCGGGGGCGGTGAGCGGGGCGGCGCCGACCGGCGCGTCGATCGTGACGACGGGCAGCACGGTGACGTCGAGCGTGGTCGCACCGTCGTACGCGCCGAGGTCGAGGCTGCGGACGGTGGCGGTGGGCTCGCCGTACCCGCGCAGCCACACCGTGCCGTCCGACCCGACCGGGCTCGCCTCGGCCACCCCCATGACGCGGACCGCCGTCGGGTCGCCTGCGCGCAGGCCGGTCACCAGCAGCATGCCCGGGGCGGCGAAGCGCGCGACCCGGCCGCCCGCCACCCCGAGGATCCCGCCCGCGTGTCGGACCCGGGCGTCGGCGGGCACCCGGGCCAGCACGTCGACCCGGCCGTGCGCGGCCGTCGCGATGCCGTCGTCGGTGACGGCGGCCGGGGCCCCGTCGATCACCGTCAGCCGCAGGCCCGACGCGATCGGCAGGGCGGTCGCGCCGCTGCGCAGCTCGCCGGTGTCCGCGAGGTCCGCGAGCCGCACGAAGGGCCCGTCGGCGGCTGCGGTGTCAGCCGTTGCGGGATTCCCGTGACAAGGGCGCCGACCAGGGCCGCGGCGAGCGTGGCCCGCACCGGGCGGGGTCCGACCGCGACCAGGACCGCCGCCACCCCGAGCGCGGCGGCGACCCACGCCCCCGGCGCCGCACTCGGGCCCCAATTCGCGAGCACCCGGCCCGCGCCTGCCGCCGTGGCGGCCCCGACCAGTGCCGCTACCGCACACCTCGCACCCCTTCTGATCACCTCGCACCCCACCGATGGGGTGCGCGGTGGGCCCGAGGGGTGCGCAGTCGCCCCGGCCGCCCGCCATCCCGCCTGCCCGGCCGCCGCGGCCAGGGCGAGCGCGGCCAGCCCGATCGTGAGCGGCGCGCCGAGCAGCTCGACCCCCGTCCAGGTGTCCGCGGCGAGGGGCTGCGGCGGCCCGTCGACGAGCAGCACCGGCGGCACGGCGGCCCGCCACCAGGGCAGGATTACGCAGGCGACGCCCAGCGCGGCGAGCCCGGCGGCGGCCGGGGGGCGGAGTTCGCCGTATCGACGCGGCAGGCCCATCGCACCCTCCCCGCGTGAACCGTACGCTGGGTTCCGGCGAGTGGAGGTCACCATGATCACTGGCAGCATCGTCGCGCTGGTCACCCCGATGCGGGCGGACGGCGCCGTGGACCACGAGGCCCTCGCGAAGGCCGTCGACCGCGTGATCGAGGCGGGCTCGGCGGCGATCGTGTCGGTCGGCACCACCGGCGAATCGGCCACGCTCGACGTCGACGAGCACACCGACGTCATCCGCCGCACCATCGATGTCGCCGCGGGCCGGGTACCGATCATCGCGGGCACCGGCGCCAACTCGACCGCCGAGGCCATCCACCTCACCCAGGCCGCGAAGGCGGCGGGCGCCGACGCGGCCCTGCTCGTCACGCCGTACTACAACAAGCCGCCGCAGGAGGGCCTCTACCGGCACTTCAAGGCGGTCGCCGAGGCCGTCGACATCCCGCAGATCCTCTACAACGTGCCCGGCCGCACGGCCGTCGACATGTTGCCCGGCACCGTCGAGCGGCTGGCCGACGTGCGGGGCATCGTCGGGATCAAGGAGGCGAAGGGCGACCTCGACCGCGTGCGCGAGCTGGTGGCGCTCGGCCTGCCCGACTTCGCCCTCTACTCCGGCGACGACGCCACCGCCCGCGCCAGCATCCTGCTGGGCTTCCACGGCGACATCTCCGTCACCGCCAACGTCGCGCCCGAGGGCATGGCCCGCATGTGCGCGGCCGCGTTCGCGGGCGACGCCGAGACCGCCGCTGCCATCGACGCCGATCTCGCGGGCCTGCACCGCGCGCTCTTCGTCGAGCCCAACCCCATTCCCGTCAAGTGGGCGCTTTCGGAGCTGGGCCTCATCGACGAGGGCATCCGGCTCCCGCTCGTCCCCCTCGACCCGGCGTTCTACGACGAGGTCCGCGCTGCGCTCGCCGCGGCCGGGTTGATCTAAGGCGGGCGGCCCAGCGGAGTGTCGTCCGTCTGGGCTACCCTGATGCGGCGTGACACCCTCCGTGTTCCCGGCCCTGGAAGCGCTCCTTCCGCGCGTCGCCAAGCCGGTGCAGTACGTCGGCGGAGAGCTGAACGCGCGCACGAAAGACTGGGATGCCGCGGCCGTCCGCTGGGCGCTGCTCTACCCCGACGCCTACGAGGTCGGCCTGCCCAACCAGGGCGTCCAGATCCTGTACGAGCTGCTCAACGAGCGGCCCGACGCGTTGGCCGAGCGCTGCTACGCCGTCTGGCCCGACCTCGAGGCGCTGATGCGCGAGCACGGCGTGCCCGCGTTCACCGTGGACGGCCACCGCCCGATCGCGGCGTTCGACGTGCTCGGCGTCAGCTTCGCCACCGAGCTCGGCTACACCAACCTGCTCACCACCCTCGACCTCGCGGGCGTGCCGCTGCACGCCGATCGGCGCACCGAGGAGCACCCGATCGTCCTCGCGGGCGGGCACGCCGCGTTCAACCCGGAGCCGATCGCGACGTTCGTCGACGCGGTGGCGATCGGCGACGGCGAGGAGATCGTCGGCGAGATCAGCGACGTCGTGCGGTACTGGAAGGCCGACGACCGCCCCGGCGGCCGCGCCGAGCTGCTGCTGCGGCTCGCGGGCGTCGAGGGCTGCTACGTGCCGTCGCTCTACGCGGTCACCTACGGCGACGACGGGGCACTGGCCGCGGTCACGCCGGTCCACGAGCGCGTCCCCCGCCGCGTCACCAAGCGCACCACCGTCGACCTCGACGCCTGGCCCTACCCGAAGGCCCCGCTCGTCCCGCTCGCCGAGACCGTGCACGAGCGCGCCAGCGTCGAGATCTTCCGCGGGTGCACGCGCGGCTGCCGGTTCTGCCAGGCCGGGATGATCACGCGGCCGGTGCGGGAGCGCTCGCTGGCCGGGATCGGCGCGATGGTCGACCAGGCCGTGCGCGCCTCCGGGTTCGACGAGGTGGGCCTGCTGTCGCTCTCCAGCGCCGACCACACCGAGATCGCCGAGATCACCAAGGGCCTCGCCGACCGCTACGAGGGCACCCACACCTCGCTCTCGCTACCCTCCACCCGCGTCGACGCCTTCAACATCGACCTCGCCAACGAGATCAGCCGCAACGGGCGCCGCTCCGGTCTCACGTTCGCCCCGGAGGGCGGCTCGGAGCGGATCCGCCGGGTGATCAACAAGATGGTGTCGGAGGACGACCTCATCCGCACCGTTTCCGAGGCGTTCGGGCAGGGCTGGCGGCAGGTCAAGCTGTACTTCATGTGCGGGCTGCCCACCGAGGAGGACGCGGACGTCGTCCAGATCGCGGACATGGCGCACAACGTGATCAGGGCGGGGCGCGAAGCGTCGGGCCGCAACGACGTCCGCTGCACGATCTCGATCGGCGGGTTCGTGCCGAAGCCGCACACGCCGTTCCAGTGGGCCGCGCAGGCGCACCCGGACGTCGTCGACGGACGGCTGCGCAAGCTCCGCGCCGCCGTCAACGCCGACCGGAAGCTCGGCCGCAACGTCGGCATGCGCTACCACGACGGGCAGCCCGCGCTGATCGAGGGCCTGCTCGCACGGGGCGACCGGCGGGTCGCCGCGGTGATCGAGCGGGTCTGGCGTGACGGCGGCCGGTTCGACGGGTGGAGCGAGCACTTCTCCTACGAGCGGTGGACGCGTGCGGCCGCCGAGGAGCTGTCGGGCGTCACCCTGGAGTGGTTCACGACGCGCGAGCGTGGCCGGGACGAGGTGCTCCCGTGGGACCACCTCACTCCGGCCTGGAGCGCGACTGGCTGTGGGCCGACCGCAGGACCCGCTCGCCGGGCGGGAGCAGGACGACTGCCGCTGGACGCCCTGCTTCGACTGCGGGGTGTGCCCGTCCACCGGCACCGAGATCGAGGTCGGCCCGAGCGGCACCACGCTTCTGCCGCTCACCCCGATCAGCCGTGGCTGACGGGCGGGAGTTCACCGTCCGCGTCGCGGACGAGCGGGGACATGCCCGCGCTGGCCCGCCTCCGCCGCTCGTGGCTCGAGGAGCGCGCCGGGCATCCCGTCGACGCGCCCGGCTTCGAGGAGTCGTTCGCCGACTGGTGGCGCGTCGAGCTGCCGCGGCGCACGTTCTGGCTGGCCGAGGTCGGCACCGAGCGCAGCGGGTTCACCGCGATCGGCTCGATCAACGTGGTCGAGATCGTGCACATGCCCCGCCCCGGGGCCCGGCCCGGTCGGATCGGGCACATCGGCAACGCGTTCGTGCTCGCCTCGTTCGCCGACCGCGGCGTGCCCGCGACCTGCGCGCCGCGGTGGTGGATAACGAGAGGGAACGCCGCTACCGCAGCCTGCTGCTCGCCCCCACCGCGGCCACTCCGCCTTCTACCGGCGCGCGGGCTTCACGCCCGCGGGCGATGCACTGCTGGCGATAGAGCCCTGACCCCACCAAGATCACCGGTTTGGTGCGAAGAGGTGCCAAAAATTGCCGCCTTCGCATCCAACCGGTGATCGAGCCCCGGGGGCCTACGCTGTACCCATGGCTCGCGTGCGGCCGGGAGAGGCCGCCAACCCCGCTCCGCCGACGGTCGCGCGCGTGCGGCTGCGGTTCGCCAAGCGCGGGCGGCTGCGGTTCCTGTCCCACCGAGATGTAGCCTGCAGCTTCGAGGGCGCCGTGCACCGGCCATCCCTTAAGGTGGCGCACTGGCGCGGGCGCCGGCCCGCATCCGCGGGCGTGCTGGGTCGGCGCGGCACCCACCGGGGCGGCGAGCGAGGCGGAGTACGTCGAGATCGGGCTCACCGAAGCCGTCGACCCCGCAGCGGTGGCGAGCGCGCTGGACGTCGCCCTCCCGGGCGGCCTCGACGCCCTCGCCGCAGCCCCCGCGGGTGGCGCCGCGCTGGCCGACCGCATCGACGCGAGCCGCTGGTCGATCGAGCTGCCGGGGGTCGCGCCTGCCGCGCTGCGGGCGGCCCTTGCGGTCCTGCTCGCGCGTGAGTCCGTCGTGGTCGAGCGGGTGACGCCGTCCGGACGCAGGCACGTCGACGTGCGGGCCGCCCTCGTCGACGCGCAGGTGGCCGAGAGCGTGACGGTGACCAGCGATGCTGATTGCTCTGCGATACTGACGGCGGTCGTGCGGCAGACGACACCCGCCGTTCGACCCGACGACGTGTTGGGCGCACTCGACGTTGTCGCGGACCTACGGCCCCCGGTGCCCCCGAAGGCGACCCGGACGGCCCAGGGTCTGCTCGACGACGGAGGTGGCCTCGCCGATCCGCTCGGCCCCGACCGGGTCACCACCCGGGCCTGACGAACGGACGGCGGCGCCGTCGAGCACGACCGCACGAACACCAGGATTGCCCGTCGCGCACCGCGCGACGCGGAAGTAGGAGCACGTACCCCTGCGCGGCCGCCCTCCACGGGGCGCCCGGGGGTGAAGGAGCTGCATGTCGAAGAACGATTCGCCTGGGGGAAGAGCAGGCGGGCCCGTTGCCTTGCCCGAGCTGTCCAACCTTCCCGAGAAGCTGCGGGTGCACGCCCTGGCCAAGCTGATCGGGGTCACGAGCCGGGAGGTGCTCGCCGCCCTCAGCGGGCTCGGCCACGAGGCGCGGAGTGTCCAGTCCAGCATCGAGCGCAAGATCGTCGAGCAGGTCATCGGCGCGCTGGTCCCCGGCGCCGGTGCAGCGCGGCCGACACCCTCGCCGAGGGGGCGTCCGCGCCGCCGGCCGTGCTCGCGCCCGTGTTCGCGCCCCCGGCGCCGTTGTTCCAGGCGCCCGTGCAGCCCCCGGACGACGCGCCGTCCGACGTCCCCGCCGAGGCCCCGCCGTCGCGACGGCGCCGTCGCGGCAAGGCCGAGGAGCCCGCCGCGGCGCCTGCGGAAGAGCCCGCCGCCGACGAGGACACCGCCGACGACACGACCACGGACGAATCGGACGACGCCGACTCCGGGGACGAGGACGACGACAGCAGCCGTCGTCGGCGCCGCCGGGGCCGCCGGGGCCGCGGCAGGGGCCGTGGTGGCGACGAGTCCGACGAGACCGAGAACGAGGCCGGGTCCGATGCGGCCGAGGAGTCGGACGAGGACACCGAGGAGGACGAGCCCGAGTCGAGCGCGGGCAGCCGTCGCCGTCGGCGTCGCCGTCGGCGCCGAGTGACCGGCGATGACGCCGCCGACACGGCCGACGACGACCCGCCCGGCACCGTCACCCGCGTCCGCGCCCCGCGCGAGACCCGCGACGACGACGGCGGCGATGGCGTGCAGAGCGTCCGCGGCTCCACCCGCCTGGAGGCCAAGCGCCAGCGTCGCCGCGACGGCCGCGACGCGGGCAGGCGCCGTCAGCCGATCCTGTCCGAGGCCGAGTTCCTGGCCCGGCGCGAGTCGGTGGAGCGCACGATGGTGGTGCGGGAGCGCGGCAGCCGGGTCGAGATCGGCGTGCTGGAGGACGATGTGCTCGTCGAGCACTTCGTCACCGGGCGCGACGGCGGCTCGCTGGTCGGCAACGTCTACCTCGGCCGCGTGCAGAACGTGCTGCCGTCGATGGAGGCCGCGTTCGTCGACATCGGGCGGGGGCGCAACGCCGTCCTCTACGCGGGCGAGGTCGACTGGGACGCCGCGGGCCTTGGCGGGAAGTCCCGGCGCATCGAGCAGGCGCTCTCGACCGGCGACAGCGTGCTCGTGCAGGTCACGAAGGACCCGATCGGGCACAAGGGCGCCCGGCTCACCACCCAGATCAGCCTCGCGGGCCGGTTCCTCGTGTACGTGCCCTCCGGCGGGGCGGCCGGTATGCGCCGCAAGCTGCCCGACGTCGAGCGGCGCAGGCTCAAGGACATGCTCCGCGACATCGTGCCCAGCGAAGCCGGTGTGATCATCCGCACGGCGTCGGAGGGCGTCAGCCAGGAGGCGTTGGAGCGCGACGTCCGGCGGCTGCAGGCGCAGTGGGACGTCGTCAAGACCAAGTCCGAGCAGACCGGGCCGGGCAGGCCGAAGGCGCCCGCGTTGCTCTACGAGGAGCCCGACCTGCTGATCAAGGTCGTGCGCGACCAGTTCAACGAGGACTTCTCCCGGCTCGTCGTGCAGGGCGACGACGCGTGGGACACGCTGCACGGCTACCTGGCGCACGTCGCGCCCGAGCTGGCCGAGCGCATGCACCGCCACGTCGGCAACCAGGACGTGTTCAACGCCTACCGCATCGACGAGCAGCTGCTCAAGGCGCTCGACCGCAAGGTGTGGCTGCCCTCCGGCGGCACCCTGGTGATCGACCGCACCGAGGCGATGACCGTCATCGACGTCAACACCGGCAAGTTCACCGGGTCCGGCGGGAACCTGGAGGAGACGGTCACCCGCAACAACCTCGAGGCGGCCGAGGAGATCGTGCGGCAGCTGCGGCTGCGCGACGTCGGCGGCATCATCGTGATCGACTTCATCGACATGGTGCTGGAGGCCAACCGCGACCTCGTGCTGCGGCGGCTCACCGAGTGCCTCGCCCGCGACCGCACGCGCCACCAGGTCGCCGAGGTCACCTCGCTCGGCCTGGTGCAGATGACCCGCAAGCGGGTCGGCGGCGGCCTGCTGGAGCACTTCTCCATGCCCTGCGAGCACTGCCGGGGGCGCGGCGTGATCGTCGACACGGAGGCGATCGAGCAGGCCGACAACGGCAAGCCCGAGGCGGGTGGCGGCCGCAAGGCGCGCGGCGGCCGGGGCCGTCGCGGCGACGGTGAGACCAACGGCCACAACGGCAACGGCCGCGCGGTGAAACGGCTCGGGCAGCGAAGCGGGCCCGGCAGGCGACCACTCCGCCGTGGTGGCGGCCACGGCCGTCATCGCGGCGGCGGGCTCCCGGTCGACCCCGCCCGCGCCCACCGCGATCGCCGAGACCGCGGCACCCGTCGCCGACCGCCCTGTGGTGACGGCCGAACCGGTCAAGCCCGATGTTGCGGAGCCGCTGGTCGAGGCTGCGGTCGTCGACGTCGCGGTCGCGGTCGCGCCCGCCGACACCTCGGCCGAAGAGCCGTCGGAGGACGGTTCCACCGAGCCGTCCGCCCCGCGCCGCCGCCGTGGCCGAGTCACCCGCACGGCGGGCGCTCCGACCGTCACCGAGGGTGAGGCGCCTCCCGCCGCCGTCGTCACCGTGCCCGCAGGCTCGACGGCGGCCGCCCCGGCAGGCGATGCCGCACCGCCGGTG
>CAVUAS010000028.1:0-30442 GCA_963739465.1 uncultured Actinomycetota bacterium | reverse complement strand
GGTGGCCACCGCGAGCTCCAACGGCGTGGTGAAATCCAGCTCGCAGTGGGCATCGGGATGGGTGGCGGCCAGCGTGCGCAGCATCCGCCCGACCCGCCGAGCCCGCCCGAGCGCGGGCTCACCGGCCCTGATGCGGGCGGCGAGCCGGGCCGCGGCGCGCGTGCGGCCGTCGCGGGGGGCGCTGACGCGGGGTGCCGAGGTCACGCCGACGAGCGTACGGCGCACCACCGACAGTCCCGCGTACTGCGGTCAGGTCACGAATCGGTATCGGCGCGGTGGACGCACGCCCCCCAACGAAGCCGGCGGCCGCCGAGTGCGAGACGATTCGCCGCAACATGACTGCATGGTTGTCCGTCCTCGTACCGCTGCTGGTGATGTTCTTCGCGCTGGGCATGGAACGCGTGGAATCCCGCCTGCGGGAGTCCACCGTGCGTCCGGAGGAGCTGGAGGAGCTCCTGGAACGACCCCGTCCGGACGAGGTCCGCGCGCTGTTCCGGCAGGGCACGGGCCGCGCGTTGGAGCTGTTCCGGCTGCGGGGCAAGACGCCGCGGCGTGGTCGCCCGCCCCGCAACAAGCGTGCCGCCTGACGGGTTCGTCCGTCCGGGTGTAGAAAATGACCATCGCGACGTCACGCAGGGTGGGCTGACCCCCTACACTGGCGCGCCGGTGATCCGCCGAGGGGCAGCGGTCGGGGACGAGGAGCGGTGCAGTGGACGAGGTTCTGATCCGCGCGGGAATCTTCCAGGGCGTGGAGCCCTACGCGGCAGAGGCGCTGGCGCAGGCGCTGGAGATCGCGGAGTTCCCCCGTGGCGCCACGCTGTTCGCCGAGGGTGAGCCCGGTGACCGCCTGTACATCGTGTCCTCCGGCAAGGTGAAGATCGGCCGCAAGTCGCCCGACGGCCGGGAGAACCTGCTCATGGTGGCGGGCCCGTCGGACATGTTCGGCGAGCTGTCGATCTTCGATCCGGGCCCGCGCACGTCGTCGGCGACGGCGGTCACCGAGGTGCGGGCCTACACCATGGACCGACCCGCCCTGCGCGAGTGGATAGGCAAACGCCCCGAGATCGCCGAGCAGCTGCTGCGCGTGCTCGCCCGGCGCCTGCGTCGCACCAACAACATGCTCGCCGACCTGATCTTCACCGACGTCCCGGGCCGCGTCGCGAAGTCGCTGCTGCAGCTCGCCCGCCAGTTCGGGTCGCAGGAGTCGGGCCTGCTGCGCGTGACGCATGACCTCACGCAGGAGGAGATCGCCCAGCTCGTCGGCGCGAGCCGCGAGACGGTGAACAAAGCGCTGGCCGACTTCGCCCACCGCGGCTGGCTGCGCCTCGAGGGCAAGAGCGTGCTGATCCTGGAGCCCGAGCGCTTGGCCCGCCGCGCCCGCTGACACCGGGCCGCCGCGCCCGTGGCCCCTGCCCGCGTCCGGCCCAGGGGCCCGACTTCGCACGTCATTGGACGAAGTGACCATAGGGGTGCGAAGTCGGGCGGAGGGGGCGTGGCGCACGCGCCCGGTCGATCGCTGAGGTTTCCGCCATATTAACTGGTACGGCCGTACCAGTTCGTGCGATCCTGGTCGACATGTCCAGCGCGTCGTCTCCCGCCGATTATCGCGCGGCGCTCACCGCACCCGGTGCGGCGCTGCCCGCGGTCATGTCGGCGGTGGCCCGGCTGCCCATCGCGATGATCGGGCTGGCGACGCTGCTCTACGTCCAGCGCGCGTCGGGATCGTTCGCCGCCGCCGGGCTGGTGTCGGCGGGCCTGCTCATCGGCGTTTCGTGCGGGTCGATCGTGCAGGGCAAGCTCATCGACCGGGTCGGCCCCACCCGCCCACTGCTGGTCGCCGCCGTCGCCCAGGCCGCCGCCGGGGTCACGTTGATCGCCGCCGTCGAGGCGCGCGCGAGCCTGGCGACGCTCGTGGTGTGCGCAGCCGTCGTCGGATTCACGTCGCCCGCAATGCCGGGCGCGTCGCGGGCGCTGTGGGCGCGGCTCGTGCCGCCCGGCCCCCGTCGCGATGCCGCGTTCAGCTACGAGGCGATCAGCCTGGAGGTGTTCTTCATCCTCGGACCGTCGCTGGCGGCTCTGCTGGTGGCGTTGCCGTGGCCGGGGACGGGTACGGCGGTCGCACTGGTCGGGATCGTGACGGGCTCGATCGGGTTTGCGCTCACCGATGCGGTCCGCACGCACCGGCCGGTGCCGGGGCCGCCCGGGGGTGTCTTCGGCGCCCTCGCGGTGCCGGGGCTGCGCACGATCGTGCTCGCGTCGCTGGGGTTCGGGCTGGTCATCGGCACCGTGGAGGTCGGCGTGCCCGCGGTGACGACCGCAGCGGGCTCGGTTGCGCTCGGCGGGGTGCTGCTGTCGGCGTGGTCGGTCGCGTCGGTACTGGCGGGCATCGCTTACTCGCTGCGGCCCTGGCCGCGTCCGCTGCACCTGCGGCTGCCGGTGCTGCTGCTGATGTTCGCGGTGTGCGTCGGGGCGATGGCGGTGGCGGGCCCGCTGCCCGCGCTGGTCGTCGCGATGCTGCTGGCCGGGGCCACGATCACGCCGCAGGTCACCGCACACTCCCTCGGCGTCGAGGCGACCGCGCCCGCCGGGACGGCGACGGAGGCGTTCGGCTGGGTGGTCACGGCGGCCACGCTGGGGCTGTCGTCCGGGCAGTCGGCGGCCGGGGTCGTGGTGGAGGCCTTCGGGCCGCACGCGGCGTTCCTCGTCGGCGGGATCGCCGGGGCGGTGGTCGCGGGCGGCCTCTGGGTGCGCCGGGCGACACTACGACCGCAGGTAGTGCAGCTGAGCGCGCACCGATAGCTCGGCAGCGGCCCAGAGCGCGCGGTCGACGTCGGCGTACACGTCCTCGACGACCGCGCGCGGCGTGGCCTGCGGGCCCAGCCGGGTCAGCGCCGTGCGCACCTGGTCGAGCCGTTCCTCGCGGTGCGCGAGGTAGGCGGTGGCCGCGGCGGCGACGTCGGCCAGCTCGGGGCCGTGACCGGTGAGCACCGCCGTGCCGGGAGCGAGGTCGGCGAGCCTGCGCAGCGACTCCAGGTAGGGCCCGAGCGTGCCGTCCGGGTGGGCGATCACGGTGGTGCCGCGGCCGAGCACGGTGTCGCCGGTGAGCACGGCGCCGTCCACCGTGAGCAGGAACGACAGCGAGTCCGACGTATGTCCCGGCGTCGCCACCACCCGCAGCTCGACGCCTGCCGCCGTGACGACGTCGCCGTCAGCCAACGCCTCCGACCCCAGCGCCAGCGACCGGTCGAGCGCCCGCACCGGCGCGCCGGTCAATTCCTGGAAACGGCGCGCGCCGCCCGCGTGATCGTGGTGACGGTGGGTGAGCAACACCAGCGCCACCGGGCCGTGCGCGGCGACCGCGCGCAGATGCCGTTCGTCGTCCTCGCCCGGGTCGATCACGACGCAGGCGGGGGCGCCGGGCGCGCGCAACACCCAGGTATTGGTGCCGTCCAGCGTCATCGGCGACGGGTTGGCGGCGAGCACGACGCCCGCGTGCGGCGTGACCGGGCGCAGCTCCTCGTACCTCATGACACGTCGCCGGGCAGCAGGACGTCGACCCCGCCGTGCAAGCGCAGCTCGGGACGGACCGGCTTGATCTCGCGACGGTCCGCGGCGGCGAGGACGGCGGCGCAGTCGGGGTGCTGGTCGATCTCGCGCAGTGTCGTCTGCGTCGGCAGCATCAGCTGGAGCTCGCCCGCCGCCCAGCGCTCCAGCGCCTCGGCCGGGTGCCACCAGCGCGCCTCGACGGCCTCCGTGGTGTGCGCGTCGGCGTCTTGGGCGTCGGGAAGCCGGGCGACGAGGAACGCCGTGTCGTAGCGCTTCGGGGACGACGGCGGGGTGATCCAACGGGACCAGGCGCGGAGGAGGTCGGCGCGCAGCGGACGGTCGCCGAGGACGTCGGGGAGGGTGGTGCGGCGGGTGACGAGGTCGGCGCGCGCCTCGTCGGCAAGCCGAACGGGTCCATCACCGGCGAGCAGCACGCCGCATTCCTCGTAGGTCTCGCGTACCGCGGCCTTGACGAGGGCGCCTGCGAGCTCGGGCGGATGACCCAGCCGGGCGCCCCACGCGGCGGGGGCGGGGCCGATCCAGTCCGGCACGTCGAGGTGGTCGGACGGGTCGACGCTGCCGCCGGGGAAGACGGTCATCCCGCCCGCGAAGGCCATGCCCGCGACGCGGCGTTGGAGGAACACCTGCAGCGGCGTGCGGCCGGGGGGCGGGGCCGGGTCGTCGCGGATGAGCACGACGGTCGCCGCGGGTTTCGGGACGACGGGCGCGCGGGTCATCCTCGGACGATAACCCCGCTCCCGGCGACGATCACCTTGGTAGCGGTGCTACGGGGGTCCGGCGCCGTTCGAACCGGGGCCGTGCGGGCCGTTGCTTCCGTTCGGTCCGCCGCCTGCGAGCTCGGCTTGGAGTCGGGTGAGCAGCTCGCGGTCGGCGTCGCTGAGCCGGGCCAGTGCCTCGGGCTTGAGCAGCGCCTCGGCCATCGGTGAGCCCGGGACGGGGGCTCCGACGGGTCCGGTCGGGGGGTCGGCGAGGGCGTGCGCAGGGCCGGGGTTCGGGCCTGCGGTCGTCGGGCGCGCGGCCGGGTCGGTCGGGGCGCCGTGCGGATCGGCTACGGAGCCGGGGGCGTTGTCGTGCTGGTCTGCGGTCAGGGCGTGGGCACCGGCCGCGTGGTCGTGCGGTGCGGCGTTCACGGCGTACGGGCCTGCGGCGGGGGCCTGTGGGCCTGCCGGGGCGGCGTCGGGCGTGCCGTGCGGCTCCGCGGTGGCGCCGGGCGAGCCCGTGGTGCCGTGGGAACGCACGGCGCCGATCATCCGGGGCGCCGCGTCCGGGGGTGTGCCGAGGGCGTGGGAGCCGCCGGTCGAGTGGTCGGCGCTCGGCGCCGGTGCGGCCGCAGCGCCGTTGCCGTGCGGGCCCGGCGCGGTGTCCGTGAAGATGCTGCGGGGCCCGGCGGGGGTGCTGTGCGAGTCCGGCCCGGTGGCGGCGCTGCGGGGCCCGGCCGGGGTGCTGTGCGGGCCCGGCCCGGTGGCTGTCGCGTCCGTGAAGGTGCTGCGGGGCCCCGCGGGGGTGCCGTACGGGCCAGGCGCAGCGGCTGCGGCGGTGCCGGGCGAGCCTGCGGTAGCGGAGTGCGGATGTGCCCCACCGGGGGCGTTGTCGTCGGGCGTTGCGGCAGCGGCCGGTGGCGCACTGCCGTGCGATGCCGTGGCCGGGGCGTCAGCGGGAGGGACCGCCGCGACGACAGGCACGCCTGCGTCCGTGATCGGCTCCGCCGCGTCCTGCGCGACCGCCCATCCCCCGGACGCCCACTCGTTGGACCAGGCGCGCTCGTCCGTGGACGGGGTGGGGTCGAGCACCGGGTCCATGAGCGGCTGGTCCAACGGCCCGACCAGGGGGTCCGCCTCGCCCACCGGCCGTGGGCGCGTCCGCCGGGCCAGCGGCACCGGGCTGGGCAGCGGGCCGTCGGTCGGCTCGGGGACGTCGTCGTCGGCCTCCGCCTCGGCGGCCTGCTCACCGAACCCGCGCCGCCGCCGCCCGCTCTGCCACGCCCGCATCGGGACGGGCCGGGGCGCGGGTTCGTCGTCGACGGCGAACAGGTCGACCGGCCGCTCCTCGGCCGCGGGCGGAGCCTCGGGCGCGGCAGTCCGGTGGCTCGCCGTCACCTCCTCGACGACTTCCGCCACCACCGACTCCACCTTTTCCGGCGGGGAAGCGGGCCGCGGCGCGGCGTCGCCGGACAGCGGCGTGGAGTCCCGCAACGCGGCGGCGTGGTACGTGGTGAGCGGCCTGCCCGACGTCAGCACCTCCACCGCGACGTGCGCGCCCGACCGGGCCATCGCCGCCCCCACCTGGTAGGCGAGCACCTCCCCCGGGCGCCCGTCCTCTGGCGTCTCGACGAGCAGCACCGGGTAGGGCAGCGGGGTGGGCGCCGGGCCCGCGGGTGTCTGCCGCCAGGTCAGCCGCAGCCGAATCCCGTCGCGCAGACGGGCGGGCAGCTCGCGGGCG
The DNA here is from genome assembly GCA_963739465.1 of uncultured Actinomycetota bacterium. GTDB lineage: Bacteria > Actinomycetota > Actinomycetes > Mycobacteriales > Pseudonocardiaceae > Pseudonocardia. The sequence goes on along the minus strand of CAVUAS010000028.1, from coordinate 24,436 downwards.
GCGGCGACGACCGGCACATCGACGGCCGCGGTGGCGCTGAACCGGTGCGCGGTCGTGTCGGGCGCGGCGGGGGCGAGTGCGGCCTCGGCGTCCAGGTCGATCCGGGCGGCCTTGGCGGCGGTCACGAGCTCGGCGCGGACCGCGGGTGGCAGCACGGTGTCGTCGGCCGCGAGCGCCGCGGTCACCAGCTCCAGCGCGTGCCCGTCCTCGCCGACGGCGACGAGTTCGCGGGCGTCGGCCAGCAGGTCGTCGTCGACGCGGCCTGCGAGGCGCAGCAGCAGCTCGTGCGGCGACCCGGGTGCGGGCGTGTCGTCCATTCCGGCCTCCTCGTGCGGGTCAGGACGCGGCCGCGGCCAAACGGGGGGAGCGCCACAGCGCGGCCGACCCGCTGATGGCGGCGCGGTGGTAGGTGGTCGGGGGATCGGGGGTGGGCAGCACCTCGACGCACGGGGTGCGGTCGCCGTGCGCGCGCAGGATGCGCTGCACCGTGCCGGTGAGCAGCCACGCGGCGTCCCCGCCGAACACGAGGAGCACGCGCTGCCCACCGCGGCTGGCCTGGTGCAGCTCGATGGTGCCCGGATGCGCTCGGACGACGCCGAGCACGCTCAACGCGGCCGCGTCGAGTGTGGGGTCGGGGGCGAACAGGACGGGCGCCTCCTCGGGCGCGGGCAGGGGCAGCACGGCGTCCAGCAGCCGCGGCTTGGCTCCCCAGGCCCCCGCGGACCCGATCAGCAGGTCGCGTTCCTCATCGGTGAGCCCCACCCGTCGACGCAGCAGCTCGCGGGGCAGGACGGCGGCGACGGAGGCGTGGCCGCCCGTGGCGAGCCAGTCGCGCAGCCGCCAGAGGAGGGTGCCCGGCAGCCGACCCGCGAGCCGCAGCAGCAGCTCGTGGGCCTGCGTTTCACTCACGCCGACACCTCGACGACCAGCTCGACCTCGACCGGCGCGTCCAGCGGCAGCTCGGCGACCCCGACGGCGGAACGGGCGTGCTTCCCGGCGTCGCCGAAGATCTGGGCGAGCAAGTCGGACGCGCCGTTGGCGACCGCAGGCTGGCCACCGAACCCGGGCGCCGACGCCACGAACACGACGGCCTTCACGATGCCGACCACCGCATCGATCCCGACCAGCGCGTCGACGGCGGCGAGGGCGTTGAGCGCGCAGATGCCCGCGAGTCCCTTGGCCTCCTCCGCACTGACGGTGGCGCCGACCTTGCCGGTGGCGGCGAGCGACCCGTCCACGAACGGCACCTGCCCGGCGGTGAACACCAGCGACCCGGTGCGGCGCGCAGGCACGTAGGAGCCTGCGGGCGGGGCGACGGCGGGCAGTGCGATGCCCAGCTCGTCGAGCCTGCTGCTGGGGGAGGTCACGACTGCTTCGGGCGCTTGAACCAGGCGACGAGCTGCTCGCCGGTGGCGCCGGACGTGACCGTCACCAGCTCCCAGCCGTCGCGGCCGAAGTTGTTGAGGATGGCCTGGGTGTTGTGGATCAGCACGGGCGCGGTGAGGTATTCCCACGTCGTGCGGGGTGCGGCCGGGGAGCTCATGGCGGACAACTGTAGCCGGCGTCGCATCCGCCCGAGGAGCCGGTGCGGACTTGCCCTCGTAACCTGGGCGGGTGGAGACATCGGGGTGGCCTGCGGCGCTGTCGAGAGCGCGGCTGCACGTGGTCACGGGCAAGGGCGGCACGGGCAAGACGACGGTCGCCGCCGCCCTCGCCCTCGCGCTCGCCACCGGAGGGCGGCGCACGCTCCTGATCGAGGTCGAGGGCCGTCAGGGCATCGCCCAGCTGTTCGACACCCCGCCCCTCCCGTACGAGGAGCGTCGCATCGCGGTGGCGCCCGGCGGCGGGGAGGTGCGCGCGCTTGCCGTCGACGTCGAGGCCGCGCTTCTGGAGTACTTCGAGATGTTCTACCGGCTGGGCATGGCGGGGCGCACGCTGCGCCGGATGGGCGCCATCGAGTTCGCCACCACTCTGGCCCCCGGCCTGCGCGACGTCCTGCTCACGGGCAAGGCGAAGGAGACGGTCAACCGCACCGACGCCCACGGCCGTTTCGTCTACGACGCCGTGATCCTGGACGCGCCGCCGACGGGCCGCATCGTCACGTTCCTCGACGTGACGCGGGCGATGGCGGAGCTGGCCCGCAGCGGCCCCATCCACGGGCAGGCCCAGGGCGTGGTCAAGGTGCTGCACTCGGACTGGACGGCCGTGCACGCCGTCACGCTGCTGGAGGACCTGCCGGTCACCGAAACGCTCGAGGTACTCGACGAGCTGCGCACCGCGGGCCTGCGCCCCGGCGCGGTGATCGTCAACCAGGTGCGACCGCAGTGGCTGCCCGACCGCTCGGTGGCTGCGGCTGCGGGCGGACGCGTCGATGCCGACCGGATCTCGGGCGGCCTCGCCGCCGCCGGGCTCGACCTGCCCGCCGACGTGATCGACGGGTTGGTCGCCGAAACCGTCGAGCATGCGCGGCAGGTGCACGGCGAGGCGCTGGCGCTCGCGCGGCTGGCCGAGGCGCCCGGCCCGCCGCCGCTGCTGGAGCTGCCGCGGCTGATCGACGGGGTCGACCTCGGCTCGCTCTACGATCTGGCCGAGGTGTTGCGCAACCAGGGCGTCGAGCTCGCGTCGGGCCTGGCGACCGCCCGATGAGCATCGACGACCTGCTCGACGACCCGGCCACCCGCGTGATCGTCTGCTGCGGCTCCGGCGGGGTGGGCAAGACCACCACCTCGGCCGCGCTGGCCATCCGGGCCGCGGAGCGGGGACGCAAGGTCGTCGTGCTCACGATCGATCCGGCGAAGCGGCTGGCCCAGGCCTTGGGGCTGAAGATCTTGGGCAACGAGCCCGACCTCGTCGCGGGCGTCGGGACCGACGGGGCACTCCACGCGATGATGCTGGACATGCGCCGCACCTTCGACGAGATGGTCGAGGCGCACGCCGAGCCGGGTCGCGCGGAGAAGATCCTGGCCAACCCCTTCTACCAGACGATCTCCACGTCGTTCTCCGGCACGCAGGAGTACATGGCGATGGAGAAGCTCGGCCAGCTGGCCGCGACGGGGCGGTGGGATCTGATCGTGGTCGACACGCCGCCATCCCGCTCGGCGCTGGACTTCCTCGACGCCCCGCAGCGAATGTCGACCTTCCTCGACGGCCGCATGATCCGGCTGCTGTCCTCGCCCGCGCGGGCGGGTGGCCGGGGGCTGCGCAAGCTCGTCGGGGCCGGGTTCGCCCTGTTCGCCAAGGCCGTGTCGACGATCCTCGGCGGACAGATGCTGGCCGACGCGTCGGCGTTCGTGCAGGCGTTCGACACGATGTTCGGCGGCTTCCGGGAGCGCGCCACGGCCACCTACGAGCTGCTGCGCTCGCCCGGCACCGCGTTTCTCGTGGTGGCGGCGCCCGAGCCGGACGCGCTGCGGGAAGCGGCGTACTTCGTCGACCGGCTCTCGACCGAGGAGATGCCCCTCGCCGGGCTGGTGCTGAACCGGACGCATCCGGTGCTGGCAGACCTGTCGGCGAACCAGGCCCGTGCCGCCGCCGATGGGCTGCGCGGGGCGCCGCTCGCCGCCGCCGTGCTACGGCTGCACGCCGACCGGGTCGACCTCGCCGCCCGCGAGGACCGGCTGCTCGCCCGGTTCACCAGCGCCCACGGCGCGGTGCCGGTGACGCGGGTGCCGGTAGTGCCCTCTGTCGGCGATCTGGACGGCCTGCGCGAGATCGGCTGCTACCTCGCCGCCGCCCCCACCCTGCGCGTAAACCGCTCCAGCACGGCGAGCTGACCGCCGCCTCGCCCGGCCGCCGCCTCGCCCGGCCGGTGGCCGCTGCCCGGCCGGTGGCCGCTGCCCGGCCGGTGGCCGCTGCCCGGCCGGTGGCCGCTGCCCGGCCGGGTCCGGCCCGCCGCCGTGCCCGGCCGGGTCCGGCCCGCCGCCGTGCCCGGCCGGTGCCTGCCACGCCCAGCCCGCAGGCCCAGCCCGCCCGGCCCGCACCGCGCCCCCGCACCCTGCCCCTGCCCCCGCACCCCGCCCCGCACCGGTGATCGTCGGTTCGGGGCAAAGACGGCCGGATCTGGCCGCCCTGCGCGCCGAACTGGTGATCAAGCTCGCCGGGTTCGATGAATACGTCAGCGGGCCGGCCCGTCGGCCGGGGGTCGGCGGCGCGCCGCGGTGCAGGATCGCGGGTGGCCGCGCCAGGGGCCGGGGGCCCGCTCGCGGTCCGCCCGACCACCGTCCCGCCGTACGACCGGCGGCTGGTCGGACCCCGCAGGTCCCGACCGCTGCTCGCCCTTCGAAACGGGCCGCCCGTGGTGCTCCCGCCCGCAGCACGCGGGTGCCTTGGTGCCGTGCCGCCGCAGCGCCCCGAGCACCGCCACGACCAGGCCCATCACCGCGCCGCGCGGCGAACGCGGGCGGACCGGCCTGCTCATGCCGTGCGGTGTAGCTGTGGCTCGGCCAGGTCGGGAAGGGTGGCGTCGTGGGCGGCCCGGGCGTCGGCCAGGAGCTCGGCCCAGGACTCGACGTCGGGCCGCCGCCGCAGCAGCGCGCGCCGCTCGCGCTCGGTCATCCCGCCCCACACCCCGAACTCGATCCGCTGGTCGAGCGCATGCGCGAGGCACTCGGTGCGCACCGGGCAGACGCGGCAGAAGCTCCGCGCCTCCCGCTGTCTGCGGCCCGTGACGAAGAGGTCCTCGGCGTCGGACGTACGGCAACGCGACGCGCTCCGCCAGTTCCACCGTGTCCCCATGACCCGCTCCCGGTCGGTAGACGAAAAAAGATGCTCCCGATCAGCACAGACGAATTCCCGCGCGACTCGGTTCATTCGCAGACGGGGGAATTACTCAACTTCGACCGCGCGCCCGTACGCTGCGATGTCGTGACGTCCCGCAGTCGGCTCGTGCGACCGATCGCCCTCCTGCTCGGCTTGTGCCTGGTCTCGGGCGTGCTGACCGCCGGGATCGTGTTCCCCGCCGTCGTCGGCGTCGGGTTGGTGTCCAACGACGCGGGCGACACGGTCACCACGGTCTCCACCGACGTCGTCGACGGCCCGTTGCCGCTCAGCACCACTGTCACCGACGCTGCGGGCCGCCCCATCGCCCGGTTCTTCGAGCCCAACCAGAACCGCCAGGCCGTGACGTCTGACCAGATCTCGCCCGCGATGAAGGCCGCCATCATCGCGATCGAGGACCGGCGCTTCTACCAGCACAACGGCGTCGACTGGCAGGGCACCATCCGCGCGCTGATCGCCAACTCCGCCTCCGGCGACGTCGTGCAGGGTGCCTCCACCCTCACCCAGCAGTACGTCAAGAACTACTTCCTCTACGTCACCGCGAAGACCGAGACCGAGCGGCTCAAGGCCACCGAGCAGACCTCCGCGCGCAAGCTCAAGGAGGCGCAGATCGCGCTGCAGATGGAGCGGGCGCTGTCCAAAGAGGAGATCCTCACCCGGTACCTGAACATCGTCTCGTTCGGCAACGGGGCCGCCGGGGTCGCCGCGGCGGCGCGCACGTACTTCAACACCACGCCCGACAAGCTGACGGTGGCGCAGGCCGCCCTGCTCGCGGGCATGGTGCGCAACATCGCCGCGACCGACCCGGTCACGAAGCCGCAGGCCGCGCTCGACCGGCGCAACGTCGTCATCCAGCAGATGCGCGACCAGCAGATGATCGACGACGGGCAGGCGAAGTCCGCACTGGCCAGCCCGCTGGGCATCGCGAACCCGCTGGTCACGCAGCCCGCGGGGTGCGTGGGCGCGGGCGACGCCGGGTTCTTCTGCAAGTACGTCCAGAGCTACCTGCTCGACGCGGGGTTCACCACCGACCAGCTCAACCGCGGCGGTTACACGATCAAGACGACGCTCGACCCGAACGTCCTCGCCAAGGTGAAGGCCTCGCTGAACCAGCAGGTGCCGCCGACGCAGCCGAACGTCGCGGACGTGATGTCGGTGGTGCAGCCGGGCCCGGACAAGCACCGGGTGCTCGCGATGGCGTCCAACCGCACGTTCGGCCTCGACGCGGGCAGGCTGGAGACCAGCTACGGCCTGCCGTATGAGCCGGTCAACCTCGGTGCGGGCTCGACCTACAAGATCTTCACGGCGGCGACAGCACTGGAGAAGGGCCTGGGCATCAACTACGTGCTCACGGTGCCGCCGAGCGGCTACGCCTCCCCGATCTACGTCGACGGCGGCGGCCGCCCGATCCCGGTGCAGAACGCGGGCAACTACGCCGAGGAGATGTCACTGCAGGACGCCCTCGCGACCTCGCCGAACACCGCGTTCGTCAAGCTGGAGGAGTTCACCGGCGTGCCGGATGTGGTGGATATGGCGGTGCGGCTGGGCATGAAATCACTCGCCAACACCCCGTTCGTCGACCCGAATACGCGCAGGCGAACCGACCGTTCGATCGCCCAGGTCACCAAGGACCAGCGGCAGGCGTCGTTCACCCTCGGGGTGAGCCCGACGAGCGTTCTCGAACTGGCCAACGTCGGCGCCACCCTGGCCAGCGGGGGTCGCTGGTGCCCGCCCAGCCCGGTCGAGTCGGTGATCGGGCAGGACGGCAAGCCGGTGCCGGTCAAGGAGGCGGCGTGCGCGCAGGCGGTGGATCCGGGCCTGGCGAACACGCTCATGACCGGCCTCAGCCGCGACGACGTCAGCGGCACCGCGGCCGGGGCCGCCCGCCAGATGGGTTGGGACCGGCCGATGGCGGGCAAGACCGGCACGACGCAGCAGCACAAGTCGGCCGCGTTCGTCGGCGTGGTGCCGCAGATGGCGGGCGCGGTGATCACGTTCGACGACTCCAACTCCCCACGCCCGCTCTGTGACGGCGCAGGCTCGCCGTTCGCCTGCGGCAGCGGCAACATCTTCGGCGGGAAGACCCCGGCCCAGACCTGGTTCGGGGCGATGAAGCCGCTTCTGGACGGCCAGCCGGTGCTGCCGCTGCCGCCGACGGACCCGCGCTACCTCGACGGCGCACCCGTCGCGCAGATCCCGGACGTGATCGGGAAGTCGCAGAACGAGGCCCAGGCCATCCTGCAGCGCGCGGGCCGGGCCAGTTCCGTCGACGTGACCGACAACGCCGCCGAACGCGGCACGGTCGTCGGACAGCGTCCGCAGGGTCAGGCGCTGCCCGGCGAGACGATCCTGCTGACGGTCAGCAGCGGCACTGCGCCCGACGCGCCCGACGCGCCCGGAAACGACTGAGCGCCACGCGGCCGAGTGACGGTCCGTGTTTCCGAGGGCTCGGCGTTCTAGCATCGACGGCCGTGACACACAGGCCGACCGACGCCGAGGTCGACCACGTTTACCGAGTGGCCGGTTTCGTGGCCGACCTGGCCGCGGGCCGGGCAACCGGGCGCGCGGAGCCCCGGCCTGCTGCGCAGCCAACTGCCCCGTCCCCTCGGCCCCGCCCCCGCCGGGCGCCCGGCGCCGTGCCGCCGAGCCCGACCCCGCGGGCAGCCGCCTCGGCGCCGTCACCTGCCGCTCCCGGACCAGAAGTAACGCCGTCGCCGCCCGCCTCGCCGTCGCCGCCCGCCTCGGCACCGCCGCCCGCCTCGGCGTCGCCGCCCGCCTCGGCACCGCCGCCCGCTTCCGCGCGGGGGCTGGCTTCCGCGCCGTCGCCCGCCTCCGCGCTACCGCCAGACCCGGTGTCGCCCGCAGCCGCGCCGTCGCCCGCAGCCGCGCCGTCGCCCGCAGCCGCGCCGTCGCCCGCAGCCGCGCCGTCGCCCACAGCCGCGCCGCCTGTCGCCGTGCCGCCTGTCGCCGTGCCGCCTGTGGCCGCGCCGTCGCCTGCTTCCGCGCCGCCGCATGTGGCGGCCGTGCCGCCTGTGGCCGCGCCGTCGCCTGCTTCCGCGCCGCCGCATGTGGCGGCCGTGCCGTCGCCCGCAGCTGCGCCGCCGCTCGCCTCCGTGCTCCCTACGGCCACGTCGCCGCCCGCGGCTGCGCCGCCCGTGCCCCCGCCCGTGCCCCCGACTTCAGCGCCCGGGCCCGCGCCGCCCACGGGTCCCGCACGCTCCGCCACCCCCCCGTCCCCACCCGCGCACCCCCCGCTCGCGCCCCGCCCAGAAGCCCGACCCCGCATCGTCCAGGACCCGGTGATCCTCGGCCTGACCCGACATTCCCGCAGCAAGCTGGGCTCGCGGCTCTTCACCTGGTTCTTCGTGTTCGTCTATGTGGTGATCCTCGTCCAGCTGATCTGGTCGATCCTGCAGACCTGAACGGGTTTTGTCGGGGCCCCGGCCTACCCTGGCGGGCGACACCGAGGGAGGTGAGCCGCCATCAGCGCACCTGTGCCGCCGCCGTCCGCACCCACCGCGCACCGGGTGCGGGCAGTTCTCGCCATCCCGGCTTTCCGTCGGCTGTGGCTCGTCACCTCGGTCGCGGGCGTGTGCGATTGGATGAGCCTCCTCGCCCTCTCCGCCCTCGCCACGCAGCTCACCAGCGGATATCAGGCGCAGAGCTTCGCGCTCGGCGGCGTGGTGGCCACGAAGCTGCTGCCCCCGCTCCTGCTCGGGCCGCTCGCAGGCGCGCTGGCCGACAAGTTGGACCGGCGCCGCGTCATGGTCGTCTGCGATCTCCTGCGCTGCGCGCTGTTCGTCTCGATTCCGCTGGTCGGCAGGCTGTGGTGGCTGCTCGTCGCCACGTTGCTGATCGAGATGTGCGCGCTGTTCTGGATCCCGGCCAAAGACGCCGCGGTGCCCAACTTGCTCCGCCGACCCGACCAGATGGAGACGGCAGGCCAGCTCGCCCTTGTCATGACCTACGGCGTCTCGGTGATCACCGCCTCGGGCCTGTTCGCGCTGCTCTCCCGCGGCGGCGCGATCCTGGGCGCGTCCGCGCTCGACACTGTGTATGTCGCCGTGCTCCTGTCCGGCGCGGCCTACCTCGTCATCGCAGTTACCGTCCTCTTGCGGATCCCGGAGATCTCCGGTCGGTCAGGTGCGCATCGGGCAACCGCGCCCGGGGTGTTCGCGCTGATCCGCGACGGGGCGGCGTTCGTTGCGCGCACCCCGCTGGTCCGCGGCCTGGTCACCGGCATCATCGGCGCCTTCGCGGCGGGCGGCATCGTCATCGGCTCCGCCACGCTCTACGCCCAGAGCCTCGGGGGCGGCAACGCCGCCTACGGCGTGCTGTTCGCGTCGGTCTTCATCGGCTTGGCCATCGGGATGGGCGCCGCGCCGCGGATGGCGCGGCGGATCCCGCACAACCGCCTCTTCGGCGCGGGCATCGTCGCCGCGGGCCTGGCGCTGGTGCTCGTGGCACTGGCGCCGCACCTGTTCCTCGCCATCGCCGCGGTGATGCTGGTCGGCGCGTTCGCGGGCATCGCGTTCCTCACCGGGCTCACGATCATCGGCACCCAGGTGGCCGACGAGATCCGCGGCCGGGTCAACGCGTTCGTCCAGACGATCGTGCGGCTCACACTGCTGGGTTCGCTCTCGATCGTGCCCGTGATCGTCGGGTTGGTGGCCAACCGCACGGTCGGCCCGGTCACGATCGACGGCACCCGGGTCGTCATGTTCGCGGGCGGGCTCGTCGCAGCGGCCGTCGGCTCGATCGCCTACCGCCAGATGGACGACCGTCGCACCGCCCCGATGCTGCCTGATCTGCTCGCCGCGCTGCGCCGGGGTGAGCCTCGTGAAGGCACGGGCGTGCTGGTGGCGGTCGAGGGCATCGGGGCCGACGAGGCCGCCGATCAGGTCGCTCGCCTGGCGGCGCGGCTGCGGGCCGCGGGCCACACGGTCGTCGCGCTCGAGGGCGGCCCGGCGGATCGTGAGCGCTGGGCCGCCGCGCTGCGGGAGGCGTCGCTGTCCGGGCCTCGCGCGCGGGCGCTGGCCGCCGCGGCCATCCTGGCCGACCAGGTCGAGCGGGTGATCCGGCCTGCGCTCGCGGCCGGGGCGCTGGTCGTCGCCGACCGGTTTCTGGCCGTGCCCCTGGCCCAGTTCGGCGTCGCGACAGATGGGCTGGATCCCGGCGAGCTGGAACACCTCGCGGTGTGGGCCACCGGACGGCTGCGGCCCGACGTGTCGGTGCTGCTCGACCGCGCCCCCACCGGCGCGGCCCCGCCCACATCCGGGCTGGCGGGCGAGGAGCACGTCCGCGTCCGACGGCTGCTCACCCACATGGCTGCGGCGGAGCCGCACCGATATGTCGTCGTCGACGCCGTCGGCCCGCCCGACGAGGTGGCCCAGCGCGTCGCCGCGGGCCTGGCCCCGCTGTTGCCTGCGTCCCCTACCGAAGCTGCCACCGTCCCGACACCGCTGCGCAGGCCCGCTGCCGATCCGGCCTCGGTCGGTGCCGCGACGACGTCGCTCCCGCGTCCCTCTGGCGGTCCGGCCCCGGTCGGTGCCGCGACGACGTCGCTGCGGCCCGCTGTTCCCCCTGCCGGTCCGGCCCCGGTCGGTCGCGCGACGACGTCCCTGCCGCGCTCCTCTGCCGGTCCCACACCGGTCGGTGCCGCGACGACGTCCCTGCCGCGTCCCTCTGCCGGTCCCACGCCGGTTGGTGCCGCGCCGGTGCCGGCGTCGCGAACGTGCTCGCCCGCCGATCCGGCCCCGAACGGTCGCGTGGCGCCGTCGGACGCCTCCCGTTCGTCCGCCGATCCGCCGGTCAGCGCCACCGCGGCGCCTGACCCTTCCCATTCGTCCGCCGCCACCGGCCCGATCCACACGGCGCGGAGTGCCGATGCTCCGGGCTCGGGTGGCGACGGCGTCCCCGCCCGCTCCGCGGCGCCGCCACGCTCGGGCGCCGACACCCGCCCCATCAGGCGGACGGCGTCGTCCGCAGAGGCCGAGCGGCCGGGCGACGACGTCGGTCCCGCGCACCTGTCCGGCACCCGCGGGGCTGCGGGGTCGGCTCCCGACGCGCCGGATGCCTCGCCGAGCAAGCGCCGAGAGGCGGCGCCGTGAGCGTCTGGGACGAGGTCGTGGGCCAGCCCGCAGCCGTCGCCGAGCTGCGCCGCGCCGCCGAGAGCCGCGCGGCGATGACCCACGCCTGGCTGTTCACCGGCCCACCCGGCTCGGGCCGCTCGGTGGCCGCGCGCGCGTTCGCCGCCGCGCTGCAGTGCCCCCGCCACGGCTGCGGCGAGTGCGCCGCCTGCCACACCGTCATGGCTGGTACCCACGCCGACGTCCGGGAGATCGTGCCCGAGGGCCTGTCAATCTCGGTCAAGTCGATGCGCACCCTCGTGCACTCGGCCGCCCGTCGCCCGGCGACCGGTCGCTACCAGGTGCTCATCGTCACCGACGCCGACCGGCTCACCGAGAACGCCGCCAACGCGCTCCTCAAGTTCATCGAGGAGCCACCGGATCAGACGATCTTCCTGCTGTGCGCGCCGTCCGACCATCCCGACGACGTCGCCGTCACCATCCGCTCGCGCTGCAGGCTGGTGCCCCTGCGCACCCCGTCCACCGAGGCCATCGCCGACGTGCTGGTGCGCCGTGACGGCATCGACCCCGACCAGGCCGCCTGGGCGGCGTCGGTGGCGGGCGGGCACGTCGGGCGGGCGCGCCGGTTGGCCCGCGATTCCGAGGCGCGTTGCCACCGCGACACAGTCCTTGGCCTCCCCACCCGCCTGCGCGGCATCGGCGACGCGTTCGCCTTCGCGGGTGATCTCGTGCGGTCCGCGCGGGAGGAGGCGGCGGAGCTGTCCGAGGGGCGCGACGCCGCCGAACGCGAGGAACTGGCCGTCGCGATGGGCGCGGGTGGGGTCGGCAAGGGCGTCGCCGCCGCAGCGCGCGGAGCGAAGGCCGCCGAACGCGAGCTGGAGAAGCTGCAGCGCTCCCGCAACACCCGCACCCAGCGCGACGCGATCGACCGCGCGCTCGTCGATCTCGTGGGCTTCTATCGCGACACGCTCGTCGTCGGCGCGGGCGCCGGGGTGCCGCTCACCCACCCCGACCGTGAAGGCGAGATCCGGCGCGCCGCCACCGAATGGAGCCCGGAGTCGGTGCTGCGCAGGCTGGAGGCCGTCATCGCCTGCCGCACCGCGATGGATCAGAACGTCAAGCCGGAGATCGCGGTCGAGGCGATGATGACCGCCCTGCAACTGGGATGACCGCGGTCCGGTGGGCCGCCGCCATCGCGGTGGCGGCGACCCGCCGGTTCATCGCGATCGACGGCTACGACCGGTCGCCTGGCCCTTGCCGCCAAGGCGTTCGTGGCGGTGGTGCCACTGCTGCTGGTGCTCGCGGCTGGGCGCCGATCGGGACGCGCTGGTCCACGGCCTGGCCCTCGACGGCGCCAGCGCGGAAACCGTCCGACAGCTGGTGGCCCGGCCGTCGGACGCAGGCGACCCGGCCACGGTCGTCGGGCTCGTCATCTCGGTGCTCGCGTTCGCTGCAGCGCACGTTCGAGGCCGCGTGGGACCTGCCCCGCTCCGGGCTGCGCGGCAGCGGGCCCGGTCTGCTGGGCGCGATGGTGTTCATCGGCGAGGTGGTGGCGCTCGTTGTCCTGGCCGAGGCTGTCGGACCGCTCGCGGTCAACGAGGCGTCCGTGGCGCTTGTGCGCGCGGTCGTGGGGACGCTCGCCTGGTGGCCGGTGCAACGGGTGCTCGTCGACGGCCGCGTGCCGTGGCACGACCTGCTGCCCGGCGCCGTCGTCGCCGGGGTCCGCCAGGCTGCGGTCATGACGCTGGCGCCGTTCGTCCTGCGTCCGGTGCTGATCGATCAGGCGCAGCGGTTCGGCGCGATCGGCGTGGCATTCGGCGCTGGTCACGGCGTTGATGGTGTTCGGCGTGCTGCTCGTGGTCGGGGCGGTGCTGGGCCCGGTCGTCGTCGGTCGGCCCAGCACGGGTGTGCGAGCCACTGTGTGAACCCCGGGCTGGTCGGCGGCCACACCCGACACCAGTTGCGCCAGCCCGACGGCGGCCAGCGCGTAGCTTGTTTCTCCGGCCGGTCTCGCGTGGGATCGACGTCATCGCCAACAGCGTGAGAGCACGTAAGCGGTGACTGCGGTGTAGCGCAGCCCGACCCACACCGGTGGCCACGAGCACGGTCGCCTCGCCGTGTCGTCCCGCGGGCTCGTGGCGCACGGGAAACCAGCCCTGGGCGGCGCGCTCGTGCGGGTCGAGCAGGTCGGGGCGACGGGGACGCTGGTCAGGTCGACGGACGGGCAGTCCCACAGGCGCGCGAGCACCTGATAGAGCTCGGCCCGGCGCACGAGACCCGCCGCAACCAGCACCGCACCTACGCGTCGCCCCATTGCGCGCGGCCACACCCGCAGCCCAGTCGGCCTGCTCATGGCTGATCCGCCCCTCGGCCTGGAGCACCTCCCCAGCCGTTTTCCTCTCGACGATCAGGATCTCGGCCCGCGGCCGCGCCTCGGGGATTCGACACGAGCGGGTGACCAGAGGCCCCCGACCCGGGGCGTCGGCCGGGTCGGTAGACTTTGGCCCGCACCACCCGCCGCCTTAGCTCAGTCGGTTAGAGCGACGCACTCGTAATGCGTAGGTCTGGGGTTCGACTCCCCAAGGCGGCTCCAGCAAACGGCCTGGTAGGCAGGCCGTTTCTGCCTCTCCAGCACCGATCAGTGATCGTCTGCTGGCATGATTTCTGGCATGTTGTCAGGGTCTCGGCCTACCGTCATGCCATGCCACGAGGGTCGATCGAGACGTTGCGCACGGGCTTTCGCGCCCGCGTGTACGCCGGTAAGGACCCCATCACCGGCAAGCAGACCTACCTCCGTGGCGAGACCCGCCGTCACCGCCGCGACGCCGAGTTGGATGCCGAGCGCCTGGTCGCCGCGGTCGAGGCCGAGCGTCAGCCGGACCAGCACGCCACCGTTGCGCATCTGCTCGACCGATGGGTCGAGGTCGTCGACCACGAGCTGAGCACGGCCGAGACGACGGCGGGCTACATCCGACGCACGTTGAGGCCCGCGCTGGGCGACTTACCGCTACGGAAGCTCCAGCACCGCGTGGACGTGCTCGATCGCCTCTACACGCATCTGCGGCGCTGTAACCAGCTGTGCGACGGCCGCCGCGGCGAGGGGCACGTCTGCAAGCCGATGACGGCGAGCGCGGTCCGGCGGGTGCACGCGATCCTCTCGGCGGCGCTAAACTACGCGGTGTCGTGGGGCTGGATCGAGCGCAACCCCGCCGACTACGCCCACCCACCGAAGGTGGCCCGACGGCGGGCGGCGCCCCCGTCGCCCGAGCAGGTGGCGCAGCTGCTCAACGCGGCCGCCGCGCGGGACGAGGAGGTCGCCGCGTTCCTGTGGCTGGCCGTCACGACCGGCGCCCGCCGGGGCGAGCTGGTGGCCTTACGGTGGTCGCACGTGGACCTGGAGCGCGGTGTGCTGCGGCTGGCCGCCAACTACGTCGTGAGGTCCGGGCAGCACACGCTCAAAGGCACCAAGACCGACGAGGAACGGCTGCTATCGCTCGACGCGGCCAGCGTCCAGGTTCTGACCGACCTGCATGCCGCCCGCGAGGTGACGCTGGCGCCCGCCGGGCTGGCTACGCCGCCCGGAGCGTTCGTCTTCACGCCCGATCCCGTCGGTGCGCGGCCTTGGCACCCCGACCACTTCACCAAGGTGTACCGCGCCCTCGCTGACGAGCTCGGCATCGTCGAGCCGCTGAAGAACCTGCGCCATTTCAACGCGACGCAACTGCTGGCAGCAGGGGTGGACCTGCGGACGACGGCCGGGCGACTCGGCCACAGCGACGGCGGTGCCACAACGCTGCGGGTGTACGCCAGCTTCAGCCAGCCCGCCGACCAACGGGCAGCCGAGCTGCTGGCGGGCGACCTCGCCGCGCTCCGCAAGCAGGCCGCCACCGACACGGCAATCATCGCGTCGGACCGCCGCCGCCTCGCCCGCATGCGCCCCGACCTGAACGCCGTACTTCCCGCAGACACATCAGTCCGGGACTACCGCGAGCTCGGCGACGCACTCCGCGAATCCATCCGCAGCGGACGACTCTCCGCGGGTGACCGCTGCCCGTCCGCGGCTGCACTGGCCGCCCACACGGGCCTGGCCCGGTCTACCGCGCAGCGCGCAATCACCCTGCTTGGACAGGATGGCGCGATCGTCCGTGTGCGTGGCCGCTGGGAGATTGCGGTGCCAGTCCGTGAGACTGCGGCGGTGCCGTCATGACGAATGACACGGCCGCCTCCCGGCTCAATCTTCGCCTGCCGTCACCGCTTGAAACGCTTGACGACGACCGTCTCAGCAACCGTGGAGTCCGGCTGCTCCTCAAGCGCGACGACCTCATCAATCCCGAGATCCCTGGCAACAAGTGGCGGAAGCTGAAGTACAACCTGTTCGATGCCGCTGCGTCAGGAAAGCACACGCTCCTGACGTTCGGCGGGGCCTACTCGAACCACATTCGGGCGGTCGCCGCGGCGGGCTACTACTTCGGTTTCGAGACGATCGGCGTCATCCGCGGTGAGGAGCACCTGCCCCTGAACCCGGCACTCGACTACGCCGTCAGGCACGGGATGACGCTCGACTACCTCGACCGCGCGACCTATCGCGACAAGGCCAGCGCGGCCGTCGAGGAGAGGCTGCGGCAGCGGTTCGGCGACTTCTTCCTGATTCCGGAGGGCGGGAGCAACGCAGCCGCTGTCCGTGGTGCGGCGGAGATCGTGACCGAGCTTCCGCCGGACTACGACGTCGTCTGCTGCCCGTGCGGAACGGGGGGAACATTGGCCGGGCTCGCCGTCGGCCTCCCATCGGGCAAGCAGGCCGTGGGGTTCGCTGCGCTCAAAGGCGCAGGCTTCCTCGTTGACGACGTAGAAGGTCTCCAGCGGGCGTACGGCACGGTAACCAACAACTGGACCATCGAGCTCGACTACCACTTCGGTGGATTCGCCCGTCGCACGCAGCTGCTAAACGAGTTCATTGCCGAATTTTTCCGACGGCATTCGATCGATCTGGAATGGGTCTACGTGGCCAAGATGCTCTACGGGATAATCGATATGGCCGGACACGGCCGGTTCGATGACGGGACGACAATAGTTGCCGTCGTCACAGGGCCGGCTATGCCTTCAGCTCGTACTTCTTGAGCGTTCGGCGGTCTAGCGATCGGGACTCAAGTTTCAGGTCCCAATCGCCATTGTTGATCTGAAACTGCTTGCCGAATCCGAGCCATCGGCCCGTCAGTTGACCACCTGAAGGTGCGACGAGGAACTGGAGCGCGCCTCGGTAAATCGCGCCCTTGTAATAACCTGTCGGCGACGTCCGTTCCTCCCACGAACCCGTCGCGGTCATTCCGTCGACCATCAGGCTCATACCCATCTCGGAGCCAGTCGTATGTGCGAGGCTCTCGACGGTGACGGACGCTCCTTGTTGGTGCAGCACGACGTAGTGAACTCCCGAGAAGTCCTTGCCTCGGCCGCTGCTGTAGTACGAGTACTCGCTACGCCACACGCCGGACAGATCGACTACCCCTCCAGGGAGCGGAGGCGGTGCGGCAGCTGCGGCGCTGCCGTCAGGATCGGCTCGTGTCGCAGCGGCGAGCGTCAGGGCGAATCCGAGCTTCAAGAGCAATGAGCGCCGGTCGAGCGCCGAGTCGAGTTGCGTGGCCCAGGTTGCGGTCTCACGAGCAAGTTCCTGGACGTCTGCTTGTTCGAGACGATTGACGAGCGCGCTCAGTGCGTCGCGCTTATTTCCCTGATCGTCGGCCGTTGTGACCATCGCGGGCAACCCTGCCATATCTGACCGGGCGCGGAAAACCGCGTCCTCTCGCCGATGATCCGCTGCGTCGGACAGGAGGTCCATCACGTGGCAGCTATAGATGTCGGCGAGCTTGGTCAGGACTTCCAATGACGGCGTGTAGCCGGTCGAGGCTGGCCATTTCTCCCAGTAGGAGATGTTCTTGAACGTCTTGATGTCGTCCGGCCATCGATCGTTCCACTGGTCGGCGACGTCGTTCTGACTCCAGCCGTGCGCGAGGCGGAGCGCGACGCGCGCGTTCACCCCGTACTCGCGTCGGAAGATTGCGGCGACCTCGGCCCATGTCATGCCGTCCGACCGGAGCGCTTCGGCGCGCTGTGCCTGCGCCTGCTTCTGGCTCCGTACGCGGGCGGCCATCGAAGTCTCCGTAGCTGTAGTCGCTGCTGCCTGCGATTCTAGCAGAACCTCCCCGTTGAACGGGGAGGTTCTGTAGGTGATGGTCTCCGCGTCGCTGGGTGTTTCGCACGCTTCGCCCGTCGTTCCCTGATGTCTCGAAGGGAACTGGGCAATCGGATCGAGCCGACCGGCCTCACAGCTCCCTCGAACCGAGAGGAGCCAGAAGACCATGCCGCCCGACGCCCACGTGCGCATCCCGCGCAGTCGAGAAGTGGCCGACAAGCACCCATTGATGACCATCCACGCCGCCGCGCTCGCGCTCGGGTGCTCTGAAATGACCATCAGGCGACGCATCGACGCTCGCCAATTTCCGGCCGTCAAGATCGGCTCAAAGGCCCTCGTCCCGCGCGCATTCGTCGCCCGCGTCATCGCGGACGCCCTCGCAGGACGGACCGTTGTAGTCGAGGAGTACGCGGCGGGCTGGGCAGAGACGCTCGGCGCGGAAGGCCGGACCACGCATGTCTAGCGCCGGTGTTCTGATCTTCTTTGCGTTGGTCGGCTCGTTCATCTGCGCGCGAGTGCGGGTGGCCGGTGGCGCAGTGGTGTTCGCGGTGATCGCGACGCTGTTGTTCGTCGGCACGCCGGTGGGCGCGGGACTGCCCGGCCTGGTGGCGGAGTTCCTGTCGACCATCCAGCAGGCCGCGGCCCCGCTGACGCAGGGCAGCCATCACGCGGCAGGTGTCGGATGAACGCCTACGAGTGGCGGTCGGCTGCGGCGTGTCGGGCCACCGATCCCGAGCCTATTGACCGGACTACGGCGGCGTTCACCTGCGTGTTCAGGGTGTTGGAGGTGATCTGGCCGGTACGAGTCGTGCGACCTGAAGGAGGTTGCATGACTTTCGACGACGAACTTGATCGTGATGTTCGGGCGTTGCGTCTGTCCGGCTGGGGCCGGGTCGCGGCGTCCGACGGGCTTGTGCCGTTCCTGGTGGTGGATCCCGACGGTGTCGCGGTGGAGCCGATCCGCCGGTTCCTGCGGGAGTTCGTGGCGCGCGGGCATGCGGCGGGCAGCGTGCGTAGCTACGCGTTCGACCTGCTGCGGTGGTGGCGGTTCCTGCAGGCCGTCGACGTGCGGTGGGACCGGGCGAGCGCCGCGGAGGTTCGCGATTTCGTGTTGTGGTTGCAGCAGGCCGGCAAGTCCCGCCGGGCACCGCGCACGCGGTCGCTGGCGACGGTGGGCCAGGTCAACGCGGTGACCCGCAAGCAGTATCTGGGGGACCGGTTCTCCGCCCGCACGATCCGCCACAGCAACGCGGTGTTGCGCTGTTTCTACGAGTTCTGCATCGAGGCCGGCGGCGGGCCGCTGGTCAACCCGGTGGTGACCGACCGCGGGCGGGGGCGGCGGGCGAACGCCCACCACAACCCGATGGAGCCGTTTCGGGCCGAGGGCCGGCTGCGATACAACCCCAAGGCGCCCAAGGCGGCGCCGCGGGCGATGCCCGATGAGCGCTGGGTCGAGCTGTTCGCCGTGATGCGCTCGAACCGGGACCGCGCGGTGCTGGCGTTGGCGATCAGCACCGGGGCCCGGGCGGGAGAGCTGCTGGGACTGCGGGTCGCCGATGTGGACTGGGGCGATCAACTCATCCGGGTCTATCGCAAGGGCAGCGGCGCGCCTCAGTGGCTACCGGGCAGCGCCGAGGCGTTTGTCTGGTTGCGGCTGTGGCTCGCCGAGCTGGGCGAACCCGCCGCGGGTGACCCGGTCTGGCAGACCCTGCGCCGGCGGCGCGGCTCCGGCCCGGACAAGCGGCGCCGGCCGCTGGCCTACGACGCGTTGCGGGCGGTGATGCGGCGTGCGAACGACACGTTGGGCACCAACTGGACCTGGCACGACCTGCGCCACACCTGCGCGTTGCGGATGCTGCGCTCGCAGACGCTGACGCTGCGCGACGTGCAGACGATCTTGGGTCATGCGCAGCTGACCACCACCCAGGTCTATCTGATCACCGACGACCACGAGGTGCTGGCCCGCACCCACCGCTACCTGGCCGAGCGCGAGCAGCGCCCCGAGCCGCCGCCTGCGGCGGGCTATGACAGCGACGACCTGGCCGTTCTGCTCGGCGGAGGGGCGCGATGACGACATCCACGACACCCGAGCTCGCCCCGCCGTCACCCGCTGCGCCATCGCTCGCCTCGACGGCCCTGGCCGCCGCGGCGGCGAGCAGCGGGGCCATCCCGGTCGTGGTTGCAGCAGTTGACGCCGTCGGGGTTGAGGGCCGGGTCGGGCCGGTGGACCGGTGCGGGGTCGAGGAGATCCTGGCCCTGCTGCCCGCGCTGGGGACCTGGCCCGGCTGGGGTGCAGAGCGTCGGGCCCAGACGCTGCTGGGGGCCGCCACCATCCTGGGATGGCTGAGGGGCTTCGCCGGGAACGGATGGCAGCAGCGGTGGATCAACGCCGGCGCTGACACCGGGAAGGCCTGGCTCGACGAGGTCGGGGTCCCCGGCCGCACCACCGGCGCCGCACGCGAGATCCTCCGCGACGGCCTGGCCGGTCTGCTGCTGGGTCGGGTCGTGCTGCCCAGCTACGGGTTCCTCACCGCCTACAGCGCCAACAAGCTGTTCGCCGAGGTCCGGCAGGTGATCGCGCCCGAGGTGTTCGACGCGATGATCCGCCACGCCACCGCCACCGCGATGGCGACCGGCTCGATGCATCACGGACTGGTCGCGCTCGCCAAGCTCGTCCTGCACACCGGGCGCGACCCGCGCCAGCTCACCTTCGCCGACGTCGAGGAGATGCGCCAGGAACGCCGGGCGCGCCGCGGCCAGGCGCCGGGCGGGATCTTGGCGGCCTGGGACCTGCTGCGCGGCATCGGTGTGGTTCCCGATCACCCCTACCGGGTCATGCGCCGGGAGGGCCAGCTGCCCACCGCGGTGCTGGTGGCCCGCTACCGGATCGGCTGCGCACCGGTGCGCGATGTCCTGATCCGCTACCTCGACGAACGCCGTCCCGCCCTGGACTACAAGAGCTTCCTGGGCATCACCGGCTATCTCTGCGGGGCGTTCTGGGCCGACATCGAGGCCCACCACCCGCACATCGACGGACTGCACCTGCCCGAGGAGGTGGCCGTCGCCTGGAAGCTGCGGCTGTCGCAGGTCACGCCCCGCGCAGGCGGAGCGCCGCGCCCGCGGCGCAACTACATCGACGTCCTCATGCAGGTCCGCGCCCTCTACCTGGACATCCAGGAATGGGCGTTGCAGGACCCCAGCTGGGCTGAGCACGCGGTCCCCAGCCCGGTCCGCCGCGGCGACACCGCCGGGCACGCCAAGCACAAACGCCGGGTCACCGCCGCGATGCACCAACGGGTCCGGGAACGGCTACCCCAGCTGGGCGCGCTCGCCGACTCCGCGCACCGCCACCGCATCGCCTCCCACGGGCTGCTCACCGCCGCCGCGGCACGACCGGTGGGAGCCGAGTTCGACCACGACAGCGCCCGCTACCGCCGCATCGCCCACCAACAGACGGCACGCCCGGAGAACGCACACCGGCGCGAGGTCGTCCTCATCGAAGACCTCGCCACCGGCGAGACCATCAAGGTCACTCAGTGCGAGGACAACGCGTTCTGGGCGTGGGCGGTCATCGAAACCCTGCGCCACACCGGGATCCGCCTCGAGGAACTGCTGGAGATCACCCACCTCGCCCTGGTCTCCTACCGGCTGCCCGACACCGACGAACTCGTGCCGCTGTTGCAGATCCTGCCCTCCAAGACCGATCAGGAACGGCTGCTGCTGATCAGCCCCGAGCTGGCCAGCGTGCTGGCCACCATCATCAGCCGCCTGCGCCACACCAACAACGGGACCGTGCCACTGACCAGCCAGTACGACCGACACGAACGCCTCGCCCGGCCGCCGCTTCCGCACTTGTTCCAACGCCGCACCGGGCACCGCAACGAGGTCTTCAGCGTCACCACGGTGCAGAACCTGCTCGACGCCGCGATCACCCGCGCCGGGCTGCTCGACCTCGCCGGGGCGCCGCTGCGGTTCACCCCGCACGACTTCCGGCGGATCTTCGCCACCGACGCGGTCACCGGCGGGCTGCCCGTCCACATCACCGCCCGCCTGCTCGGGCACCAGCACCTGGCCAGCACCCAGGCCTACCTCGCGGTCTTCCAAGACGACCTGATCAACACCTACCGGGTGTTCCTCGACCAACGCCGCACCGCCCGACCGCAGATCGAGTACCGCGACCCCACCGAGGACGAATGGCGCGAGTTCCACCAGCACTTCGCCCTGCGCAAGGTCGAACTCGGCACCTGCGCCCGGCCTTACGGCACCCCCTGCAAACACGAACACGCCTGCATCCGCTGCCCGATGCTGCGCATCGACCCCGCCCAACGCCACCGGCTCGTCGAGATCATCCACAACCTCACCGACCGGATCACCGAAGCCCGACTCAACGGATGGCTCGGCGAGGTCGCAGGCCTACAGGTCAACCTCAGCGCCGCCAACAACAAGATCACCGCCCTGGACCGGCTACGCCGCGACCAGCCACCCCACACCGCGCTCGGCATCCCCCAGATCCGACACCACACCGAGCACACCCGGACGGAGACACCGCCGTGATCATCTCGGCGGCAATAGTCCAGGCGGCGATAGTCCAGAAAAAGGTGTTCTTCCCGACCGCCGAGACGGGCCCGGTCTTCGAGGCGCAGGTCGCGGTGGCCAAGGCCGTCTGCGCGCACTGCCCGGTCCGGGCGCAGTGCCTGGACGAGGCGTTGGCCCGGATTCCTGACGGGATCGCGGGGGCCTGACGCCGGAGGAGCGGCGCACCCGACGGGCATCGCGCACGCAGCGTCCGCTGGCCGTCCTCGAGGCGGGCCTGCGGCGCGGCCCGCCGATCAGATGCCGAGGCGGCCGGACTGGTGCTGCTGACGCGGGCCGCCCCGGTGCGGGAGGTCGCCTCCCGCTGCGGGGTCAGCGAACGCACCGCCGGGCGGTGGGCGCGCCGACTCCGCGCGCCGCGACCGGACCACGCCCGCCGACGGCGCCGCGGCGGGAGGTCAGCCGCGGCGGGCACCGCGGCTCACCTGCGGATCTTCCCCAACACGCACGGCCCCGGCAGGCACACGAGCCACGGAAGGACACCGATCTAATGAGCACCCGAGATGAACGCCGCCCGCGCGTGACGCGCGCCGACGCGGCGACGCCGCCGACGTGGGCCGACGCCGTGCGGCTGCAGCAGTAGGCGGACCCCGACCACGCCGACTCTACGCC
The DNA here is from genome assembly GCA_963739465.1 of uncultured Actinomycetota bacterium. Lineage (GTDB taxonomy): Bacteria > Actinomycetota > Actinomycetes > Mycobacteriales > Pseudonocardiaceae > Pseudonocardia. The sequence goes on along the minus strand of CAVUAS010000028.1, from coordinate 2,179 downwards.
ATCGCCTGCGAGCTCGTCGCCACCCTCAACGCGCTCGACGACCTGGCCGACTGCTGGCCCGCCAGGTCAGCGGCTACGGCCAGGGCCGCGCTCTCTACGACGACACCCGCACAGTCGATCCGGCCGACCGGCTGGCCGAGGCGGTCGAGGCTGCGCCGGCGTGCACGCCGCGCTCGGCGCCGGTGTCGCCGCCAACGAGTTCTGGATCGGCGATCGGCCACATCGGCGTCGAGGTGGCCCCATGAACACCGACACCCGCGCGCCGGACGCCAAGACCGCCACGTCCGTCGCCGCCGGTCTGCGCCTGTGGGCCGAGAGCCACGACGCCCACGTCCGGGCCGCCGTCGAGCTGCTGATCCGCCACGGCGTGTGGCTGCGCCGCGCCGACCTGCTCGCCGCCGCGCTGCACCGCGACCCGGACGGCTCCTGCGTGGATCGACTGGACCGCCCTGCGCCGCGAGCTCGACGCAGGCCACCTGCGACTCGCAGCGGTGTCACGGATCGCGCCCTGCTCGACCTCGCCCTCGACCTGGCCACCGACCGCTACCGGCTCTCGGCTATGGGTACCGGCAACGCCCGCCTCATCGCCGACGCCGTCACCGCCGCGCTCGGCACTTCCCCTCGCACGCCGCGCGCACGCCCGACCCCGCCTGCCTCCGGGTGACCCCATGAACGCGTGATCAACGTTGTCTTGTTCCTGGCCGTCCTCGTGGCGGCGGCTTGGGTCGCCTGGCGGCGCGGCGCCCGGGGTCGGCGTCGTGATCGGCTCTGTTCGCCCTGCTGCCCGACGTTGACGCTGCTGCGCGAGCTGCCCTGGCCCGCATATCGTCGTCGCTCGCCGTGGCTTGGTCGGTGTTCGGCTGGCACCGCCACGCCCGCTCGGCGGAGTGGTGACCCGCTGGGGCGCGCGGACCCGCCGCAAGTCCGGCGTCGCCTCCACGCTCGACATCGCCCGCGTGCCTCGGCGGTGGCGATGCGCCGCCGGGCCGCGACCGTCCGCCCGTCGCTGGCCGAGCTGTCGCGGCTGGCGAGGTGCAGCGGCTCCCGGCGCGTGCGAGGTCGGGCTGCAGCTGTGCCGGGTCCGGGCTGCTGCGCGTGTGGGCCTCGATCGAGGACGTCATGGTGGTGTTCGGCGGCCCGCGCACCGGCAAGACCGCAGTGGCTGGCCGGCCGCGTGCTCGACGCCCCGGGCGCCGTCCTCGTCACCTCCACCCGCACCGACCTGCTACGAGCTGTGCGCGCCGCTGCGCGCGCGAGCGGGGGCCGGTGTTCGTGTTCAACGCGGTCGGGCTCGGCGGCATCGCCGTCGACGATCACGTTCGACCCGCTGACCGGCTGCGCCGATCCGGTGACGGCGACCGAGCGCGCCACGGACATGCTCGCCGCCACCACCCGCGCGGCCGGGTCGGGGGATCGGGAGTTCTGGGACGCCCAGGCCCGCCGCGTGCTGGCCGCGCTGCTGCACGCCGCGGCGCTCGGTGGCAAGCGTCGATGCGCGACGTCCTCGGCGTGGGTCGCCGACCCGGACCGCGCCGCGCGCGAGGTGCCCGCCCTGCTGCGCCGCACGCGGTGAGCCGGCGTTCGAGCAGGACGTCGACGCAGTTCGTGACGACCAACGACCGCACCCGCACCTCGATCACGTCGACGATCATGCCCGCGCTCGGCTGGCTCACCCACCCCGCCGCCGCGGCCGCCGCCGAGCCGGGGGCGACCGGGTTCGACGTCGCGGAGCTGCTCGCGCGACCGGGCGACGGTGTTCCTGCTCGGCGCCGAGGAGACCCAGGCCGCCCCGCTGGTGTGCGCGCTGACCGGGCACATCGCCCGCGAGGCCCGCCGCCTCGCCGCGCTGCAGCCCGGCGGCCGGCTCGACCCGCCGCTGACGTTGGTCGCTGGACGAGGCCGCGCTGATCTCGCCCGGTGCCGTTGGAGTCGTGGACCGCGGACATGGGCGGGCGCGGGGTGACGATCGTCGCCGCGTTCCAGTCCCGGGCGCAGCTGCTCGCCCGCTGGGGCGAGCACGACGCGGCGACGATCCTGAACAACACCGCCGCCGTGATGGTGTTCGGCGGCACCCGCGACCGCGACGACCTCCAGTTCTGGTCCACCCTGGCCGGCGAGCGCGACGAGCGGATCACCACGACCGACCTGCACGGCCGGGTCGCCTCGCGCACCACCCGAC
>CAVUAS010000027.1:0-21373 GCA_963739465.1 uncultured Actinomycetota bacterium | reverse complement strand
CCGTTCGATGTCGGCCCGTCCGGCCGGGTGACCGAGCATCGCCGTGGCCCGGCCCCGGTAGTACAGGACCGTGGCCTCACCGGCGAGGTCCCCGGCGGCACGGGCGCGGGCGAGGGTCTCGTCGAGCAACGGGACTGCCGCGGCCCGGTCCCCCTGGTCGGTCGCAAGCCACGCCGCACCGTTGAGCGCGTCCACCCGCTCGGGGTCGTCGTCCGGGACCCGTTCGAGCAGTTCGGCCAGGCGCCGCCTGCCCTCGGAGAAGTGTCCGCGGATGGACCAGAAGGCGGTGAGCCGGTTCGCGAGACGAAGGGCCGTGCCCGGCTCCATCGCGGCGTACCGGTCCAGCGCAGCACGGAAGTTGTCGTGCTCGCGTTCGAGCAGGTCGAGGCCCACCCGGCCCGGGCCCGCCGGCGGGCGGGGCAGGTCCTCGGCCAGCGCCCGGACGCCGACGCGTGCGCCGCGCGCACCCGGTCGTGGCCAGGCAGCTCCGCCAGCTGCTCGGCCGCGAACTCCCGGACGGTCTCCAGCATCGCGAACCTCGCGACGGAACCCGACTCCGGCGCCGCCCGCCGGAGCAGGCCGTGGTCGACCAGCTCCGCCACGGCGTCCAGCACCGGAACGCGCAGCTCGACCGCCTCGGCGCAGACGGTCTCGAGGACGGCCAGGTCGATGCCACCCCGGAAGACCGAGCACACCGCGAGCAGCGCCTCCGCCGCCTCGCTCAACAGCTCATGGCTCCAGGCGATGGTGGCGCGCAGCGCCCGGTGCCGATCCGGGGTTCCGGCGACCGCCGACCAGCAACCCTAGGGAGTCCTCCAGCCGCGCCAGGATCGCCGCCGGCGCCAGGAGCTTCACCCGCGCGGCCGCCAGTTCGATCGCCAGCGGCAGCCCGTCGAGGCGTTCGGCGATACCCGCGACGGCGGCCGCGTTCTCGCCGGTGACGGTGAAGCCGGGCACCGACGCGGCTGCCGCGCCGCGAACAGCCGCACCGACTCGCATCCGGCGACCGACGCCGCCGAGACGGCGGGGCCCCGCGGCGGGACGCGCAGCGCGGGCACCGGGAACTCCTGCTCCCACGACAGGTGCAGCGGCGAGCGGCTGGTGACGAGAATCCGCGGCCGGGTGGTGGCGGCGAGCAGGTCGGCGACGAACCCGCGTGCGGCGAGCACCTGCTCCATGTTGTCCAGGATCAACAGGACGGCCCGCTCGGCCAGGTAGCCGCTGAGGTGTTGCAGCAGCGGTGTGTCCCGTGCGTCCTGCAACCCGATGCCGCGGGCCGTCGACACCGGCACCAGCGCCGGGTCCCGCACCGCTGCCAATGACACGAAATGCACCCCGTGCGGGAAGTCCTCCGGCGACCTGCCCGCCAGCTCGATCGCCAGCCGCGTCTTGCCGCAGCCACCCGGTCCGGTCAACGTCAGCAACCGGGTGCCGAGCAGCAGCTTTCGCGCCTGGGCCAGTTCGCTCTCCCGGCCCACGAAACTCGTCGACGGTCGTGGCAGCACGCCCGATCGTCTCACCACCGCGCAGAGTCACATCAGTGTGAATGCGCCCAGAGGCCAAGGCTGGGTAGGCGCATAGCAGCGCGGACCAGTGCCGCATGCGGAACGACGACCGGAGCACTGCGCCCGGGTCGCCGGGCCCGGCCGTCGTCGTCCCGATGGCGATCCTCTACCGGGACAGCTCCGATGACCTGCTCGGGCGGTAACAGATCTTGAGGTGATGCGCGATCATCCAGCGCAGGTGTTCAGGTACTCGCGATCCGGCAGGTCTCTCGCCTTCGGCTAGGTCCCTGGAGGGTGAACCGCTCGAGCCCGCGGTTGCCCTGTCGAGTACGGCGGGCAGGTCTGCTGGCGCGATGAGCTGCCGGGTCTCGACCTCGCTGTACCTGCCGGTACTGCTGAGCCCGATCGAGATCGCAGCAGCGGTGTCGGCGTCCGGGACGTCGATGATGCTGAAACCGTCCCAGTCGCCGAACATAAAGTAGAGCGCCTCGATCTGACCGATCGGCTCGATCGCGGCGCGTGATGCGGCCAACCGGTCACTTGGGTTCTGCATCATCTGCGACCAGGTGTCTGGGGTATAGGAGAAGAACATCGCGAACTTGGCCATGACGGCCCTCCCATTGAAATTGAGGTGTGCTCCAGAATTCTCGGGGGTCACATTGCACACCTGGCCAGGCATCGACCGGAAGGTCCTATTGCCGGGCAACCCCGGTGTTCATGCGGCCAGGCGTGCGCCACGGTCCCGTGCGAGCGAGCATCGCAGGCACCGAGGCGCACGCGGACATGTCCCTGGTGGAGGTGCTACGGCTGACACAGCTCGCCGTGTTCGCCGACATCCGCGGCCCGGAACTGGTCGAGTGGCTGTCCCGGGTTGGCGCGCCCGCGCCGGACGAACCCCGGACAAACCCGGTCCAGTTCATCGCCGCCGGCTGGCTCTAACCCGCCAGCCCAGCCACACATGGAGGTGATCGCGACCACCATCGCCGCCACCTCCGCACAAGATGGCCGTGACACAAGGACGTACCTTTGCGGCGGCCCCGTCTCACCAGGGATCCGCTCACGGCGAAATGGGCAATGCCGTTGCGAGCGCGTCGAGCAGAGCGACGTCTGAGCGCGTGGCGCGAGGCTGGGGCATCGCGGCTGGGAGGCCGCCTGGTGGCAGGTTCCAGATGACGCGCCCCGGTTCGAGCGCGTCGAGTGCCTCGTACCAGGCACGGAGGTGCTCGCCGAGGCGTGCATGCAGGTCGAAGGACCGTCGCCGGCGTGTGGGGTCCGCGTCGCGGTGGGACCGCAGCGTTTCGGCGGTAGGGATCGAGCACCAATACCAGATCCGCCAGGCCGAGAGCGTCATCGGCGAAAGCCCGGCGGGCTTGGGCAAGCTCATGGTCGAACCGGGTCCGTGGGACGGCTCCAACCCTGCTCAGACACCAGCTGTAGTGCAGCTTCAGGGGGTCGCCGTCGCCCTCAGCCAGCCCGATCTCATCCTCAAGCGCTCGAGCTTGGTTCCAGCGGTGGGAGTTCACCGACACCCAATATGCGGCGTGGACGGCCGGGTCCGTGCCATGGGGTTCGAACCCGGTTGGGGTGTACTCGTGGACAAATGCCGACAGATGACGCCGACACCAAGTCGTCTTCCCGGCAGCGCTGGGGTCTTCGACCACGACGATCACCCCGCCGTCGCGACCCACGTCCTGCATCAGGCCAGGCCCGCAGGCCGAACGTCCCGCGGGACCTGTGGGACAGACCGCATCGGCTCAGCCGCGATGATCGCGGGCGCGTCCCGGACGGGATCCCTGACCGGGACTGACTCGCCTCGTGCCTCGTGCGCTTGCCCGGCCCACTGTCAGTCGGGGTTGTTGGAGCTGAGCCGGGTGGTCTGGGCCTGCAGATAGCGCTGCTCGGGGATGCTGGTCGCCCGGCGGGCGGCCTCGGCGAACGCGGCCTGCGCCGCGGCGTGTTCGCCTGCTTGTTCCAGAAGATGGGCGCGGACGGCGTGCAGTCGGTGGTGACCGGACATGTGGCGGTCGCGGTTTAGGTCGGCGAGCATGTCCAACCCCGTGCGGGGCCCGTGCACCATGGCGACGGCGACGGCGCGGTTGAGCGTCACCATGGGATTCGGGCGCGAGCGCGTCGAGCAGTTCGTAGAGCACGAGGATCTGGCGCCAGTCGGTGTCCTCGGCGCTCGGCGGCCTCGGCGTGCACGGCGGCGATCGCGGCCTGGAGCTGGTACGGGCCGACGCGGCGCGTGGGCAGGGTCCGGTGATCAGCGCGACGCCCTCGGCGATCAGCGGCCCGGTCCCAGCGGCTGCGGTCCTGCTCGGCGAGCGGGACCAGGCGCCGTCCGGCCGAGTACGCGCCGGCCGGCGTGCATCGGTGAGCAGCATCAGCGCGAGCAGCCCGGCGACCTCGCCGTCGTCGGGCAGCAGCCGGCGCACCTCGCGGGCCAGGCGGATCGCCTCGTCGGTGAGCTCGACCCGCTGCAGGTCCGGTCCGGAGGAGGCGGCGTAGCCCTCGTTGAACACCAGGTATAGCACATGCAGCACGGCGCCGAGCCGCTGGCCCGCTCGGCGCTCGGGCATGCGCGAACGGGCCCCGGCGGCGGTGATCTGCTGCTTGGCCCGGCTGATGCGCTGCGCCATGGTCGCCTCGGGCACGAGGAACGCGCGGGCAATCTGCGCGGTGCGTCAGCCCGCCGACGGCCCGCAGCGTCAGCGCGACCTGCGACGCCGGCGGAAGCGCGGGGTGGCAGCACAGGAACAGCAACGTCAGGCGTGTCATCGTCGGCAGCCGCCTCGGTGACGTCGGCGCGGGGAGCCAGATCCGCGGCGGGCTGCTGGCGGCTGCGGTCGTCTCGCGCCGGCGGCGGGCGCTCGCTGCGCCACTGTCGGTCAGCCGCCGCGACGCGACAGTGATCAGCCAGCCGCGCGGGTTGTGCGGGATGCCGCGCTCGGCCACTGCAACGCCGCGCGAGCAGCGCCTCCTGCACCGCGTCCTCGCCGGCGTCGAAATGCCGTAGCGGCGCACCAGCGCACCGAGCACCTGCGGCGTCAGCTCGCGCAGCGTGGCCTCGATGTCGCGGGCGCGCCCCATGCCCGGTCTCACATCTCCAGGCCGGCGATGTCCATGGCCGGGCGGATCTCCACCCGGTCCCATCGCGCGTCCGGAATGCGCGCGGCGATCTCGGCGGCCCGGTCCAGGTTCTCGCAGTCGACCATGTAATAGCCGACCAGGTGCTCCTTGGCCTCGGCGTAGGGGCCGTCGGTACTGGCCACGACCCCGTCGCGGACCCGGATCATGCGGGTGGTGATCGGGTCGGCCAGTCCCGCGGAGACCACCAACTCGCCCGAGTCGATCAGCGCGGCGTCCAGCGCGGCGTGCTCGGCGAGCACGTCCCCGGCCAACGCCTGCCGCTCGGTCGCGGACAGGGCGTCCCAGTTCTGCGGGTTGCTCCAGATCAGCAGCATGAACTTCATGATCACTCCTCACGGACGGCGGCGCCCCCTACCGGGCGCCTGCACCCGGAGACATCGCCGCCGGCGACCGGTTCTCGACATCGTCTCCGGAACCGGCGAGCGGATGTCGAGAACCGGTCGACGGCTCCGATGTTCCCGCGATCCCGACGACACCGGAGGAACCCGCCATGATCACCATCCTGCGGCCCGCGGGCCCCCTGCAGAAGCGGTTGCGCCCGCTGCACCTGGCCGCGTTCCTGCAAGGCATCGGGTTCTGGGTACCGGTGGAGAAGCTGTTCATGAACGAGATCGGCTTCGACGCGGCCAGCATCGGCCTGATGGCCGCCGCCTACGCCGCGATCGTGCCGATCCTCGAGGTGCCCTCGGGGATCCTGGCCGACCGCTGGAGCCGCCGCGGCGTGCTCATCGCGGCCAGCGCCGCGTTGGCGCTCAGCGCGCTGATCGGCGGGCTGAGCCACAACGTGGTCACCTACATCCTCAGCGCGCTGGTCTTGGGTGTGTTCTTCGCGTTGGAGTCCGGGACGATCGACTCCATCGTCTATGACACCGTGCTGGAGGAGACCGGCGACAGCGCGGCCTTCGAGCGGCAGATCGGCCGCAACCGGCTCGCCAACAGCGCCGCCCTGGTGTCGAGCGCCCTCATCGGTGGTGTCCTGGCCGGGGTCGCGGGCACCCGGATCACCTACCTGTTGACCGTACCGTTCGTGGCGTTGTCGATCGTCGTGCTGCTGCGTTGCTCGGAGCCGCGGCTGCATCGCGCGGCCGACACCACCTCGCTGCGCGCGCACATCGGCCTGACCTACCGCACGCTGACCCGCCGGGGCAGGCTACTGCCGATCGTGACCCTGTCCGTGCTGACCGGCCTGATCTTGCAGGTGGTCCTGGAGTTCGGCCCGCTGTGGCTGGTCGCGCTGGCCGCCCCCGCCGTGCTGTACGGGCCGTACTGGGCCGGGCTCGTCTCCTCCCTCGGCCTCGGCGGGGTGCTCGCCGGCCGGATCCATCTCGACCGGCCCCGCACCGCCGCCGCGGCCGCCGCCCTCATGACCGGGGCGAGCGTTGTACTCACCACCAGCGGGAACGTCCTCGTCGTGACCGCGGCCCAGATCGTCCTCGCACTGTTGATCGTGGCGGCCGGTATCCACATCTCGCGCCTTCTCAACGACGCCGTGCCCTCCACCGTCCGCGCCGGCGTCGCCTCCGGGGTCAGCACCTTCACCTGGATCGCATTCCTGCCCATCGCCCTGGCCTTCGGGCTCCTCAGCAAGCACCACGGCGTCCACGCAGCCGGATGGCTGATCACCGCGACCACCCTCGCTGCAGGCGCGCTGCTCCTGTGGATGACACACACCCCACCGGCCGCCACGACCCCGGCAGCCGCGGCTTCGCCGTCGCTCGAGCTCGCCCCCGTCCCGGCATGACCACCCAGCGCGGAACATCCATCTGCAGTTATCGACGCCGTCGTGCGATCTAATCGCCGGACTCGGGTCTCCCGTAAGCCGAACCCCTTGCGGGAACGCACCCAGGATGACCCACGGCAGGGGAGTCGCAGGCGGGGGTGTCCCGTATGCCCCGCCCGCTGCCGATTCCCGCAAAGGCACCTCATCCGGGACGGGCGGTTGCGCCCGATCGCGGTCGTATCCAGGCATCGCACCCTGCGAGGGTCGACCAGGCGACACGCCCGGGAGGCGTTGTCCGTCATCCGTGGCCGGATCGGGCGAGCCGCCGCAGACTGTTTAGAGGCTTGCGAGGCCATCCTGGCGCCCAGATCGGGTGCACGTCGGTGTCCCCCGCGGATCCGGCAGGGTCCGGCCGATCAGCCCTGACGCGTACCGACCGGCCGCACAACGATCTCCGGGCCATCGACGAGGACCTCCGCGCGGTTCTTATGCTGCAACGTCGGGTCCACCAACCCTGTGACGTGCAGGAACGGCGTGATGGCAGCCCTGGTCAAGATCCAAGATGGCTGCGAGTTGTGGTCGGGCAGGTCCCGCACCGACGCTGATGCCAGCGGAGCGGTCATCCGAAGCGCGCCAACAGACACGTCAGGCAACGGGGTCTCTGCCGGATGCCAGCGACCGCCACACCCGTCCCGAGCACCAAGGCATGTCCTGCGCATGAAGGAGGCTTGGGCTGTGCGCGCCGTGCGCCGTACCATTTGCCGCATGACGTTCACACGGATCACAGTGGATCCCGACCTCATGGCCGGCGTCCCGACGATCCGTGGTCTGCGTATCCCGGTCGCGACCGTCGTGTCGATGGTCGCCGACGGGATGACTGTCGAGGAGATCTGTCGCGACCTCCCCGACTTGGCTCCTGAGGACGTCGCGGAGGCCCTGCGCTATGCGGCTGAGTCCGTCCGAGAGCGGCAGCTTCCGCTTCGTCCCTCTGCATGAGGCTGTTGCTCGACAACAACTTGTCGCCTCGGCTGGTGGAGTTGCTGACCCTGGTGGGCTGGGATGTCGCGCATGTGCGCGCCCTCGGCCTCCGGGCGGCCACGGACAACGTCGTTCTCGAGGCCGCTCGGAACGACCATCGAGTCCTCGTCAGTGCAGACACTGACTTCGGGGCGCTGCTCGCCGCCTCCCACAATCCCGGCCCGTCCATCGTGCTCGTCCGCCGCGTGGTCGGCCGCCGGGTGGAGGAGTTGGCCGGCATTCTGATTGCGAACCTCCCTCAGGTCGAGGAGGACCTCCGGTTGGGCAGCATCGTCGTGATCGGAGACGACTCGCTTCGAATCCGCCGCCTGCCCATCGGCTGAACACGTCGGTTCGAACTTTGACCTGCTTCCCTGGACTCCTCGCGTCCGAGAAGCTGATCAGGCTCGGACTTGTCTTCGTTGGTCTCAGCTCACGCTGCCTCAGTGCCCAGCCGGAGGCGATCGACGAACCAAGTGTGCGTGTCGATCGCTGCGGTCAAGCCCTCGTCGGCGGCGAGCCGAGCGAGTGGGAACGAGGGGCGGAGTTCCAGCCGTGACAGCGGGATATCGACACCGGGGATGCGGTTGACGCGCTGCCGTAGCTCGTCCCGTACGGCCGTGTCGTCGAAGGGGGGTCGGCCGAGCAGGTGCTGGAACACCACCTCGAGGGTGCCGGAGGTGGGTTTGAGGGTCCACGGCCAGCACTCGGTGCCGTCCGGTGCCTCGAGTATCGGGAAGCAGCTGGCCTGTGCTCCGGTGCCCCACGAGAGCGTGCCGCCGCGGGTTCGCCAGTCTTCGAGGAGACGTCGGACGGCGTCGCAGGTTGCGGGATTTTGGTTGGTGTTGAGCTGCATCCAGAAGCGTTGTTCGTGTCCTTGGCCGGTCGACTCCTCTGGGACCTCGACGCCGATGAGCCCCGCCAGGTCGACTGGAGTCAATCGTTGTGCGGTGTCGGCTCGGCCCTTGTCGTCGAACTGGACGCCTTCGGCAGCGAGCACGTCCCTCGGTGCGTCCGTTCGGTTCGGTTCAGGCCATCGGAATTCTGAGGAGACTGCACCATCACTGCGGAGTACCCGCCAGGCGTTGGCTACTCCTTGGGCGGCGAGGTAGTTGCCGAGGGGTTTGGGGTGGATCCCGGTGACCGCCGCGACGTCGCCGTAGGCGGTCCAGGTTCCTGCGGGGAGTGCTGCACAAACACGTCGAACGACCTGCCATTGGTCTGGCTGGGTAGACCGTCGTGTGCTGAGCGGTCCAGGCCAGATTTCGGCGGCTCTGTTGGCGACGGCTTTTCCGCGGGCCTCGATCTGGGGAAGGCCCCAGGTCGGCTGCTGCGCCAGTTCGGTAGACATCGAGAACTTGCTGATGGCGAGCAGCGTCCGTTTCTCGGGGAACGGCTTGTTGGACAGGTCAGGATTGTAGCCGGTGAGGGTCAGGTTGCCGAGTCGGTGGACGATCCGCTGATGCAGGTCGGCTGGTGTCTCGCCGGGCTCGACATCGGGTTCGAGAAGGGCGAGCCATTCGTGTGTCGGTGTCTGGGGCAGGACGTGCTCGATCTGTACGGTTGTCGTGTCCCAGTCGACGTGTTCCTTATGCCCGTAGCTCTCTTCGAGCCTTCGTAGGATGAAGAGTCGCTGGCTTGCCTTGCCCGTCCAGTAGAAGTTGAGGCTTCCGATGCTCTCGACGAGTTGATCGTCGTCGGGCCAGAAGCGCCGTGGCTGGGAGAGGACCTCGCGCAGTGCATCGGCCGCGTTCGTGGTGTCGGCGATCGCCAAGGCGGCCTGAGCGAGAGCGCGGTTAATGCCGGATGCGGTGCGCCCGCACAGCATCCGGCGGACGAGGTAGGACTCCAGGTACAGCATCGCGGAGGTCGTCTCAAGCGGGGCTGCTTGGCCATTCTGCTGGCGGTCTAGCAGCACCATCAGGATGGGATAGACCGCTTCACCACCCCACGCAGCGAGCCTGCCCAGGCCGAGGGCGACCTCGATGTCGGCCGGGTCCCGGAGTGAGTCCGGGCGGAGAATCGCATGAAGGTGCAACGACTTGCGAGCGAGTTCGCCGATCTCAGCCTCGACGGAGGCTTCGTCGTGGGCGATGGGTCGGAACCGCCGTTGTTGTCCGAGGTAGGTGTCGCTGCGGCGGAGTTCGGGTTGCCCGCGAAGGACGAGGTCGAGGTATGCCAAGGTCTCGACATTCTCGGCACCGAGCAGCTCCTGCATCGGCGCCCACACCTTGGTGTAGACGTCGTCGGCGCGGGTGGGCAGCAGCATGAAGAGGTGGTTGCGTAGGAGGTCGCCGAGACTGAGCGACATCCCGGTGTTGTTGAGTGACTCGAAGATCCGGTGCACGTTGTCGTCTTGCTCGGCCGTGACGGAAACGAGGTCGAGCCGGGTGACGATCGCTTGCTCGATACGACGGAGGTCGTGCGGGTCGCCGGGGTCGTCGACAGCGGCCAGTTGCTCGAGGAAGTAGCGATAGGCGGTGGCGACGTTCCCGCCGGTCGGCTTCTGCCCTTCCTCAATGCAGGAGATGAAGGCGGCTCGGTCTGTCTGGGTCGGTAGCAACTTGTAGTGGTCGTCGCCGGATTGGTACTCGTTGACGAGCCACTGGCGATGGATCCGGTCCGCGTCCCTCGAACTGTCGGGTCTTGTGTGATCGCGCAGTGCGGCCAAAGCGAGCATCAGGGTGGTCAACCGCTGCTGCCCGTCGACGACGAGCCACCGCTGCACACCTCCGGCAATCGCCGTGGTTGCCGGGGCGAGGACGAGCGAACCGACGAAGTGACCTGGGCTCGCACTTCCATCCCGCAGTGCGTCAGCCTGCGCAAGGATGTCAGCCCAGAGCCGCTCGAGTTGTATGCGCTTCCACGCGTAGGTGCGCTGATAGAGCGGAACCAGGTACTGCTTCTCACCCTCGATGATGGGCTTGAGGGTCATTTCCTTCGCCTGCACTTACACGATCTCCTCAGTCAGGTGGGGCGGGGTTGCCTCGAGGTGGAAGGCCGCGGTGAGCCGGTGCTCCTCAGCGGGCGTCGGATTGCCCGCGACCTGGTCGTCGAGTGCACCGTCGGCAGGCAGTCGCTCCACAGGAGATCGTGCAACCCATGTTCGGCCTGGTGCACGCGCCTCCCTCCGGATGTGGTCGCACCACACTAGGGATCCTTGCGTGACGCAGCGCAGACCGGGGCTCACGATCGGGTGATGTGCTCGCTACCGAACCTCGATCTGGGGCTGAGTCGAGGATTGGGGTCACCGGCCGTCCGATCGGTAGCCACCAGCGGGACTGCTCCCTTGGTCCCGACGCGCCCAGGCCGGGACTATCCACTATGGATAGTCAGATGGCAATCACAATGGCTGCGTAACTTCATCGTCGGGGTACAGCGGAGCCACTATGAACAATGGCCGAGGTAGCCTGACCTGCGTAATCTGCTGCCGTCCGTGCCATGACCCGATTTCTTAATCCGCGGGTTCGGGGTTCGATCCCCCGGGGGCCCACCACCTCTAGCGCTGCGCGGCCGGCGGGCCGGTCGCCGGTACCCTCGCGGTTCTCGGCGAGGCGAGGCTGGGATTCGCGAGTCAGCCCTTGACGTAGGCGAAGCTCTCGGCGACCCGACCATTACGGACGCGCATGACGTCGACGCCGCGGACGTGTCCATCGGCCCAGCTGTAGCGCCAGAGCACGACGACCCGATCACCTGCCGTGATCATCTCTTCCACGTCGAAGTGGACATCGGCCGCGTCGGCCATCACCTGACTCCAGGCCTCCAGAACGGCCTCACGCCCGATCACGCGCAGGCCATCCGGCGGGTGAGTGCTCTCGAACACGCAGTCTTCGGTGATGAGGTCGGCGAGGGCGGTGAGGTCGTGGTGGTTGAACGCCGCGTCGAACCTCCGGACGATCTCGGCGGGCTACTCCGACATGATGACCGCCTTCCTCCGGCTGCTCGGTGCAATGATCTCGCTCCGCCGCCACGGTGTCCACACGTGGATCAGTCGGCGTCCGTCGTATCTTGATGTGGTGGGCGGTGACATCTGGGCCGGTTTGGCCGACCAATTTGCCGATGGGGCATATGCCTCGGTGAAAGGGCGCGTGCGCACTTATGTGTTGCACCGGCAATTGCTGGAGCATTTGCCGTCCCCTCCGGCGCCTGTGCTCGACGTCGGCGGCGGCGCGGGCCACCAATCGTTTCCACTGGCCCAAGCCGGTTACGACGTGACGTTGCTCGACCCGTCATCAGCGATGCTGGACAAAGCTCAACAGCGACTCCAGCGGCTGCCGGATGAGGCCCGGCGCCGGGTGACGCTCGTGGAAGCCGAGGGTGAGGACGCCGACGAGGCGGTGAATGGTCAACGCTTCGCCGCCGTGTTGTGCCACGGCGTGCTCGGGTACCTCGAGCAGCCGGAGCCGTTGATCGACCAGCTGTGCCGGTGCGCTGCGGCAGGCGGTGTGGTCTCGATCATGGCGGGCAACGCCAAGGCGATGGCGGTGCGCCCGGCGCTGGAACGGCGGTGGGACGACGCTCTGGCGGCGTTTGACGCCAGAGCCGAGATCGGGGTGCTGGGAGTGCCGACTCGAGCCGACACGGTGGAAGAACTCAGCGAGCTCCTGCGGATCCGGGGCGTGGAGCCGGTGCGCTGGTACGGGGTATGGCTGTTTGTCGACTGGCTCGATTTCAGTGGGGCTGAATTGGACCCGAGCGATTCCAAGCAGGTGGCGGCCGCGGCCGCAGTCGAACTCGAAGCCGGCCGACGGGACCCTTATCGGCAGCTCAGTCGCGTCTTTCATCTCGTGGGCCGGTCCGGCGCGTCGAATTGGGCACGTTGACGCAATTGACTGCGGGCCGCACGATCGTGACCGGGCAGGGCGCGTGCAGAACACACTGCAGCCCGACGGAGCCCAGCAGACTGCCGAGGCGGCCCCGGCCGCGGTGTCCGACCACGATCAGATCCGCGCTTCGTGCGGCGTCGAGCAGCACTTGTGCGGGGTGCCCGGCCATCGCCTCGATCTCGATCGAGACCGGCGGGTCGACGTGCAGGTGGGCAGCGGTCACCTCGCCGACCAAGCGCTCCACCGCGACCCGGGCGTCGGCCACGAGGTCCTCGGGCGGGGCAGGCCACCGCCCGGTGTACGCGGCGGCCATTCCGCGCCACCCCGCCCAGTAGTCGGTGAGCTCCACCACGGCGATGACACGCAGTCGCGCCGCCCGGCGGATCGCATCCTCGTAGGCGTACGTGAGGGTCGCCATCGATCCGGGCGATCCGTCCACCGCCACCACGGTGGTGCCTGACCCGTCCATGCACACCTCCATCGCCGAACCCGCCACGGCACGCTCCGCGCGGGTCGGTTCAGCCCACCACGGCCGCTTCCGCGGCCGCTCGTCGGCGTTCCTGCCGCCTGGCGAGGACAATCACGACGACGACAACGGCGAGCACGTCCGCGAATCCGAGTATTGACGCCCACGGCAGGTCGATGTTGCCCGCCTGGACGTTCGCGAAGAACGAGCCGAGCGGCGTGAGCAGGGGCCAGAGCACGAAGACATTGCGTGCTACCGCGAACGCCACGGCATAGATGACGCCCAGGCCGAGCAGGAAGCCGATCTCAGTCACGCCCATGCCGTACCCGATGTGATACAGCCCGTACAGCAACGCGGCGGCGGCAATTCCCGGCACCGAACCGAACTGCTCTTCGAGCAGGCTCTGGATGAAGCCCCGGAAGAAGACGGACTCGAACACTCCGACGGCGAGCGCCATGACCAGCAGCGGAACCCAGTCCTCCGGATTCGTCGGCAGGCGGAACCCCCAGAGCGTCAATGCGAATTGAACGCCGCCGAAGAGCAGCGCCAGCACCACGGTGGAGCGCCAGTTGTCCATCCGGAAGCCGAGCTCTCGCAACGACTTCCGTCGGAACCACACCGTATAGATGATCGGGCCCGCCGAGCCCACGAGCAAAGCGGCGGCGAAGGCCAAGAAGAGACCAAGGGTGTTCGCGGTGGTGAACACGACGAATGCCAGCCGCATCAACCCGACCACCGCGACGTACATCACTCCGATGGCCAGGAGGTCGTGGCTGTCCCGCTTGGTGGTGACCTGAGGAAGAGCGCAGGGCACGGCGGCCAGCAGCACGGCGCTGCCTGCGATCACCACGGCGAACGTTGCTCCACCGAGCAGCGGGAGCATGAACAAGGCGGCAACGACCCAGATCGACCACAACACCATGCGCGATCGTTTCGTGGACAGGGCGGCGATCATGGCTCCTCCCGGATCGACGGGCGGTTGGACGATTCACCGTCCCACGACCGTCGATTCCACCCCACCGACGTTGGGCCCGCTCTCCCGAGGACGATCGGCACGAGGTACTCGACCGCGGATGGGCAGGACCTCGGGAGGGGCGCCGCTCGTCACCCCGCGTGACGCTCGATCAGCGCCGCGACCTCCGCAGGCCGCTCGTCCGGGAGGTAGTGGCGACCCCCTTCGACGATCACGGCCTGCGTGTCGGTCCAGCCGAACTCGGCGCGCAGCAGCTTGGCCAGGGGCGGCATGACCGGGCCGAAGACCTGCTCGCCGCCGACGAGCAGCAGCGGGACGTCCACAGTGGTCCGGTGCGCGGTGTTGAACGCGATGTTGTCCGGGATGGCCCGGTAGACCTCGAACGCCGAATGCAGGTGGGCGAGATCGCCGTAGGCGGCCGCGTAGTGCGCGACCTCGGCATCGGTGACGGTGTAGTCGTCGACGGTGCCGATCTCGAGGAAGTACCGGAAGTAGGCCGCCTCCCGGCCGTGGACGAGGGCCTCGGGCAGCTCGGGAACCATGTGGAACTCCCCGTGCCAGAGCGGCACGTTCACGGCCGGTGCGTTGGCGGGTTGGATGCCCGGCAGCAGGGTCTCCATGACGATCGTGCTGCGGGTGATGTCCGGCCGCAGCCGGGCCAACGCGTAGGCCACCCAGCCGCCGATGTCGTGCCCCACCACGTGCACCGGGCCGACATCGAGCACATCGACGAGCTCGGCGACGTCCGTGGCGAGCCCGGCCGCGTCATATCCCTCGGGTGGAGCCGCCGATCCACCGACCCCGCGCAGGTCCACCGCGACCACCGAGAACCGGCCCGCGAGCAGCGGCATCACGTGGCGCCACTCGTACCAGTCCTGGGGAAAGCCGTGGATCAGCAGCACGGTCGGACCATGGCCGCCGCGCATATAGCGCAGCGTCGTGCCGTTCACGGACGCGGTCTCGGATACGAAGTCGGCGTCGTCCATGGGGGGTAGACCCGCAGCGACGCCGAGAGTCATCGGTCGTAGTCCACGCGGTACCAGTGCGCCGTCTCGCCGGGGACCGGGGTCAACCGCACGTTCGTGCCGCCCGGGCTGCGGAACAACCGCACGCCGTCGCCGAGCAGCACCGGCGCGACCAGCACGACCACCTCGTCGAGCAGCCCTGCCTCGAGGCACTGTTTCGCGACGTTCGCGCCGAGGATGTTCACGTACTTGTCGCCCGCGGCCTCCTTGGCCTTCGTGACGGCGCTCTGGAGGTCGCCGCAGAACGTGATGTCGGCCGGTGGGTCGGCGGGCGGGCGGTGGGTGAGCACGACGACCGGGCCGTGGTACCGACCGCCGAACGCGCCCTCCTTGTCGGTGCCGCGGTTCGGATCGTCGCCGCCGAAGGTGTTGTTGCCCACCAGGAGCGCGCCGGTATTGGCCAGCAGCTTGCTCGCCGTGGCGTCCCCACCCACGATGTGCTCCGCCAGCCAGGACATGTCGCCGCCGTATCCGGCGATGTAGCCGTCGAGCGACATCGCCGCGGAGTAGAGAAGCTTCGCCATGGTGGCAGCCAACCAGCCCGGACGTCAGCGGGGTCGGACGGGACTAGCCACCCCAGATGTCCTCCAGGAACCGGTCGTTCGTGCGCAGCCCGGCGAGCCAGGCCGCGGCGTCGGCCTCCCCGGCGGACGTCTTGTCCCGGAAGATCGTCGTGAGGGCGCCGCGGACGCCCGGCGCCATGGTGGCGGCGTTGCCGCAGACGAACACGGCGGCGTCGTGTTGCAGGAGCGCCCACACCTCGTCGGTGCACTCGCGCATGGCCTCCTGGACGTAGCGGCTGGGCGTGTCGGCCGTGCGGGAGAACGCGCACTCCACGCGGACGACGCCGTCGGCTTCCCAGCCGCGCAGCTCGTCGGCGTAGAGGTAGTCGGCGTCGTGGTCGCGGCAGCCGAAGAAGAGCAGCGACCGCGTCACCGGCACACCCTGGCCCGCAAGCGCCGCCCGCTCCTGCAGGAAGCCGCGGAACGGCGCCAGCCCCGTGCCCGCCCCCACCATGATCATGGGTATGTGCGGGTTCTCCGGCGGCCGGAACGCGATGCTCGGCGACCGCACGAACGCGAACACCGTGCCCTCCTCCGGCAGCGCGGCGAGGTGTCCGGAGCCGACCCCGGTGAACGTGCCCGTCCCCGAACGGGCCGGGCCGCGCAGCACTCCGACGGTGATGCTGCAGACCGCCCCGTCCGTCATCGGCGAGGACGAGATCGAGTAATAGCGCGGCCGCAACGGCGGGAGCATGTCGAGGTACTCCGCGAACGGCAGGTCGCACGCCGGGAACGCTTCGAGGAGGTCCAGCAGCGACCGGTTCGGCGCGAGCACCTGCTCGGCGTAGTCGTCGGCGAGGGCGCGCAGGGCGGCTTGCTGCTCGGGGTCGTCGGTGTGATCGGCGAGCGTGGCGATGTCGTCGCGGGTCGCGACGTCCTGCAGCTCCACGCAGCTGGCCAGCACCCCGAGCAGGGGCGCGGGCTCGTCGATCGGCAGGTGGGTGTGGGTGCCGCTGTTCGGGATGATCGTGAGGTACTGGCCTGCGTCGAGACCGAACCGGGCGATGACGCGGCGTATGAGGTCGATCCCGTTGCGCGGCAGCACCCCGAGGTGATCGCCCGCCCGGTAGGACGTGTCGGCGGGCAGCGCGATCTCGACGTGCCGCGTGGAGCGCTCGGCGGGCTTGCCGTTGGCGCTGCGGATCAGCTCGCGGTTGACGAGCACCCGCGCGGGCCGCGCCCGGTACGACATGATCACCGGGTTGGTGACCTGCCGGTTGGTCAGCGTGATCGACAAGCGCGGTCCGGTCGGCGCCGTGGCGGCGACGTCGGGGGGCAGCCCCAACGCGCCCGCGACGTCGGCCCAGAGGCCCTCGTGCCAGTCGCGGTAGGCGGCGTCGAAATCGGCCGACGCGTTGCCCTCCCCGCGCGGGCGGATGCGGCGGGCGCCGTGGGCCGCGAGCTGGTCGTCGATCAGCGTGGGGACAGCCTGGTAGGTCGACGCCCACTCGGTGCTGCCGCAGCCGAAGACGCTGTAGGCGACGCCCGCGGTGTCCGCGTCCTTGATCCACTTGTAGAACGCGGCCGCGTTGTCGGGCGGCGTGCCGTTGTAGGACGAGCACACCACGAGGAGAGCGCCGCCCGAGGGGAGGTCGTCGACGTGGTCGTCGAGCGCCCCGAGCGTGACGGCGAACCCGCGTTCGGTGCCCTCCTGCGCGAGCCGGGTGGCGATGGCCTCGGCGGTGCCCAGGTTCGAGCCGTACAGCACACAGAGCGGGGTGCCGTGCCGGGCGACCTTCGGCGCGGGCGCGGCTTCCGGCAGCGCCGGGGACTCCGATGCGGCGGGGGCGGCGCGGTCGAGCGCGAAATCGGGCCGCGGCCGGACCTGGATGTGGAACTCGTCGGGCTTGACCGTGAGGGTGGTCTTCGTCTTGAGCTCGTAGGCGAGGTCGTCGATGAAGTCGAAGCGCTGCACCAGCATGCCGAGCACGAGCACGGCCTCCTGGATGGCGAACTGGCGGCCGATGCAGGCCCGCTGGCCGGTACCGAAGGGCTTGTAGGCGTTCGGCGGTAGCGCGGCCATCCGCTCGGCGGCGGTGTGCTCGGGGTTGAAGACCGCCGCGTCGGGGCCCCAGACCTCGGTGCTGTGGTGCAGCGCCTGCGCGAGGACGGTGACCGGGGTGCCCTTGGCCACCGCGTACCTGCCGCCGATCACGGTGTCCGCGTAGGGCGTGCGGGTGAAGCCCGGCGCGGTCGGCCACAGCCGCAGGGTCTCGTCGAGAACCTGCCGGACGTAACGGAGGCGGTGCACCTGTTCGAACGTCGGCGCGGCCGTGCCGCCGAACACCTCGTCGACCTCGGCGCGGGCGCGGGCCATGACGTCGGGGTTCTTCATCAGGTAGTAGATCGCGAACGACAGGAGGCCGGACGTCGTCTCGTGGCCCGCGATGAGGAACGTGATGCACTGGGCCCGGATGTTCTCGTCCGGCAGGTGCTCGCCGCCGGAGTCGACGCCGGTGAGCATGCGGCCCAACAGGTCCGTGGTGTCGCCCGCGGCGCCCTCGGCGCGGCGCTCGGCGATGATCCCGTCGACGAGGTCGTTCATGAACGCCGCGTCCTCCTCGAACTGCCGCTGCGCACGCACCCGCAGCCGGGTCTGGATCGGCAGCTGCCGCGCGCGGGACTGGGACTCGGTGAGCACACGCACCATCGCGTCGACGAACGGGTGTGGGGTTTCGCGGTAGAACGAGTTGAACCGGTAGCCGAAGCCGCAGAGCGCGATCGTGTCGAGGGTGAGGCGGGTCATGTCCGCGGCGACGTCCACCTCCTCGCCCGGGTTCAGCCGTGCCCACTTGTCCATGAGCTGATCGGCGATGTCGAGCATTTTGGGCATGTAGTCGCGCATCGCCTGCAGGCTGAACGGGGCCATGAGCACGTTGTGCGCGCGCACCCACAGCGGGTCGTCGGTCTCGGCGGTGAAGAGGCCCGCCCCGGCCGGGCCGCGCTGCAGCACGGACAGCCCGCCGCCGACCTTCTTGTCGAACCGCGCGTCGTCGCAGATCTCGTCGACGAGCTCCGGCCCGGACACGAGCAGCCGCACTCCACCCGGCACGCTGAGCTTGAAGATCGGCCCGTACGTCTCGGCCATGCGGACGAAGCCGCCGAGCGGGTCGGCGCTGTCCACGTCGAAGACGTTGCCCAGCACGGGAACGCCGCGCGGGCCGGGGATGGGTTCGAGGGTCGGCTTGGTCATTCCGCGTCCTCCGGGTCGGTCAACTCGATCCCCTCCAGCACCCGCAACAGGTCGAGGACGCCCAGGAACGGGTCGCGGGCGCCGTCGGGCCGGTGCACCACGCCCGCCAGCCGTCCGTCCGCGGCGCGGCAGAGATCGATCAGCACGTGCATCCCCCCGAGCATGCGGCGGCGCCGGCCCCGCGCCAATGACAGGACCTTCCAGCCGATCTGCCAGTTGACGGATCACACGGATAGTCGCGCGGCCAGCTCCCGCCGCGAGGAGACGCCGAGCTTCGCGTAGATGTTGCTCAGGTGGAACGCGACCGTTCGGCTCGTGACGAACAGCGCCGCGCCCGTCTCCTGGTTGGTCCGGCCCTCGGCGACCAGGCGCGCCACGGCCAGCTCCTGCGCGGTGAGTGCGAGCGCCCCGCCCGTCGCCGTGGGGTGCAGCCCCGCGGCGTGCAACAGCTCGGCGCTGCGGGCGAGGAACGGCGCGGCGCCCAGCCGTTCGAGCCGCTCGTGGGCAGTGCGCAGCAGGTCGATGCCGCGACGGCGGTCGCCCGCGTCGAGCAGGTGCCGTCCGTAGGCCGTCTCCAGGCGGGCGCGGGGCAGCTCGGCGGCCACTTGCCCCGCTGTGGCCAGCGCGTCCGCGTAGGCCGCGCGGGCCCGGTCGGGCGCGCGGATCTCGGTGATCGCGCAGCGCAGCCGGGCCGCGTCGACCGCCGACCAGACGGGCGAGCGTTCCTCCAGCGCGACGAGCGCGGCCTCCGCCTCGGCCACCCGGTGCAGTCCGAGCAGCGCCTCGACGTGCAGCGCCCGCCAGGGCAGTAGCCCGACCCGGTCGACGCCGCCGCGCACAGCCGGGTCGGTGTAGGCGCGCAGGGCTTTCTCCATCGCCGCGTGGTCGCCGCGCGCCTGCGCCAACACGGCCTGCGCGGACGCCGCGTACAGGCGGGCACCCCACCACGGAAGCGCGGCGGCAGCGTTCGTCGCCGCCTCGACGCGGGCCGTCGCCACCTCCCAGTCGCCGCGGCTCGACGCGACGTAGCTCGCGAGGCCGTTGGCGACGCCGGCGCCCAGTAGCACGCCCGCGTCGCGGGCGAGCGAGACGGCGAGGGCGCCGTTCGCGGCGGCGGCGTCCCAGTCGCCCATGCGGTACTGCGCCTCGGCCAGGTGGCCCAGCAGCAGCACCCGGGCGCGGACCGACGTCGGCGAGGCACCGTCGCGCACGAGCCCGGACAGAACCGTCGCGGCCCCCGTCGGGTCGTCGGCCCACAGCGTGACGAGCCCGGTCAGGGCCTCGCCCTCGGCGTCGTCCGCATCGGCCGCGAGCTCGGTGCGGGCCTCGGCGTGCCTGCCCGCCGCAACGAGGCCGACGACGCGCACGAACCGCGCCAACCCCACGACCTCGGACGGTGGGTCGTTCTTCAGCGCCTCCCGCGCCCGCTCGGCCGCGGCGACCGCATCGCCTTCGAGGAGCGCCACGAGCGCGAGGTGGGCGGTGGCGGCGGCGGCGTCATCGCTGGTAGCGAGGGCGGCGGTCAACGTCTCGCGGGCCGCGGCGATCCGCCCGGTCATCACCTCCAACCGGCCCAGCACCGAGACCTGGCCGCTCGCGCGGAGATCGGGCTCGTGGCGCAGGGCGCGGCCGAGGTCGCCGTCGGTGATCATCGCGCCGACGGCGGCGGCGAGCCGCGCGGACCGCTCGGCCGGGACGTCGGACAGCTCCGCGGCGGCCACGAGCCGGTGCGCCGCCTGCCGCCACCGCCCGGCGTCGAGGTCGGCGCGGCCGCGTGCGGCGAGCTCCGCGGCGAGCTCCGGGTCCGGCCCGATCGCGGCGGCGATGCGGTGCTGGAGCGCGGCGTCGCCGTCGAGCCGGGCCGAGGCCGCCCGGTGCAGCGCGTGCCGCCGGGCGGGGGACAGGTCGGCGTACACGGCGGCGCGGACGAGCTCGTGGGCGAACGCGACGTCGTGACCGGTGTCGCTGAGCACCTCGGTGAGCAGGCCCGCCTCGACCGCCTCGTCCAGGCCGCCGAGCGGGTCGGGCACCGCGGCGAGGCCGACGGCGTCGGCGAGCGCGCACCGGGTGCCGAGCACCGCCGCGGCCAGCACGAGCCCCTGCCCGGACGTCCCGAGCTTGGCCACCCGCACCAGCACGAGCGTCGCGAACGAGCGGGGCGCGGGCAGGATCCGGGAGGTGTCGGCGAGCTCCGCGGGCGACAGCTCGGCCAACAACGAGCGGACGTGCAGGGGATGGCCGTCGGTGTGGTCGTGCAGGCGCCGTCTGGCGGCGGGCGAGAGCGCGGGGCCGCCCGCCGTCTCGGCCAGCTCGACGATCTCTTCGGCACGCAGACCGGTGATCGGCAGGTGTTCGCGGTCGATGCGCTCCCAGCCGTCGGGGATGGCGTCGCGGGTGCCGAGAACGACGAGGACCTGGTCGCGCCGCAGCCGTCGGACGACGAAGACGAGGGCGCGGGCGGAGGCGTCGTCCATCCACTGGGCGTCGTCGAGCACGAGGACGACCGGGCCGGGGTTCTCCAGCTCGCCGAGCACGGCCAATAGTTCGGCGCCGACGGCCAGGGGATCGGCGTCCGCCGCCGGTCCGGCGCGCAGCAGGGGCCGAAGGAGTGGGCGAGGCACGTCGGCGAGAAGCTGCCCGACCACGCCGTACGGGAGGCCGGTCTCGGCCTCATCGCCGCCCGCCCACAGCACCCGGGCGTCGGGCCGCCGGGCGAGGAGGCGCCGGATGAGCGTGGTCTTGCCGATGCCTGCCGGGCCGCTCAGCCACAGCACGCGCGGCCTGCCCGCCTTGGCCCGGTCGAGCTCGGCCGTCATCGCGGCGAGCTCGTGCGCCCGCCCGACGAAGATCTCACTCGACACGACGCCAGTTTGGCGTGGCAAACGGTCGAACGGCAGCCCACGACGTGGGTGATCTCTCGGCGGGTAGGGCGCCT
>CAVUAS010000026.1:0-40167 GCA_963739465.1 uncultured Actinomycetota bacterium | reverse complement strand
CACCGCGAGCAAATGGGTGAGGCCCGCCGCGCGGAAATCGTCGTCCACCTCGGGGGTGAGCGCGCTCGTGTCACCGATGGCCAGGCCGGGCAAGGAGCCCGGCGGCGGAGGGCGGGAGCGTGCTTGCGGCGGCCCGCAGGCCCGACCGGAGGCCGCCCGCGGGAGACTGCCACCACGGCGGGGCCGCCACATCGACAGGCCCTCCGCGCACCCGCAGCACCGCGACCGTGAGATCGGCCCGCTCGGGCGGCGCCAGCAGGCCTTCGGCCGTGACGGCCTGCCCGGGCAGCAGCCCGAGCCAGCCCTCCGCGGGCGCGAGCAGCAGCACCCGGCCACCGCCCGCCCAGCGGCCTGCGCCCGCTGTCGTCTCCACCAGCTCGGCGGCCACGACCACGCGGGCCGCGGCCTGCCCACCGGCAGGCCCCGACGTGCGCAGCGCGTGGGGATCGTCGCGCAGGACGACCCGCAATGTGGCGGCAGCACCTCGGTGGGCCTGCTCGTGCAGTGGATGTGTGGTGATCAGCAATGTGTGGGCCGCGATCACGATCCCGGCCGCGGCCGCGGCTCGCGGCTCAGAAGTGTCAGGCGCCGCGCCCACGGTGCGCGACGACGGCGACGACGCAGGCACCCAGCGCGGCCGCGCCGCCCGCCACCGGCCCGAAGTCCAGCCCGAGCAGCATCATCGCCCACGCCGCGGCCGCGGCAGGCACGAGCCGCAGGTCCGGCGACGGGTGCTCGGGGGGATCGAGCCGATCGGTGGGCGGGGTGCGCATCAGACCGTCACCACGTCGCGGAGCTGCTGGAACCGGCGCTCGCCGATACCGTCGATCTCCCGCAGCTGGTCCACCCGGACGAAGCGTCCGTTGCGCGTGCGCCAGTCCACGATGTGCTGTGCGGTCACCGGGCCGACGCCGGCGAGCGGGTCCAGCCGCGCCACCGTCGCGGCGTCGAGGCGTCCCCGCCGCCGGACCGGCCGAGCCCCCGCCCGCAGGCCCACCCGACCCGGATGAACCCGCGGCGCCGCCCGCGCCCGCCGCTCCGGATGGCGGCTGCCCGCCCGCGTCGGGCGCAGGCGCGACTCCGACCGCGATCTGCTCGCCATCGATCACCCGGCGCGCGAGGTTCAGCCCGGACAGGTCGACGCCCGGCTGCGCCCCGCCTGCGGCGGCCAGCACATCGGCGACCCGCGCCCCGTCCGGCACCCGCACCACCCCCGGATGCGCGACCCGGCCGGACACGCTGACGACCAGCAGCCCCGCCGCGCCGCCCGCCGCCCCAGCGCCCGCCGACCCACCGCCTGCCGCGCCCCCACCGCCCCGGCCGCTCCGGGCTCGGCCCCGGACACGGCGCCGCCCGCCGACCCACCGCCTGCCGCCCCGGCCGCCCCGGGCCCGGCCCCGGACACAGCGCCGCCCGCCGACCATCCCGCCCGCCGCGCCCACCGCCCCGGCCGCCCCGGCCGCCCCCGGTGCCGCCCGGCGGCGACGCGCCGTCCACGACCACGCCGGGCAGCCCGCGCACCGGCTCGGCCTGCGGCCGCGCCGTCCACACACCGACCGCGGCGACGACCGCGGCCACGGCCGCCACCAGCACCAGCGCAACGGCCCCCGGGCGCCCGGGATCGAAGCGAACCCCACGCCAGGAGGCCCGGCCGAGCCACCGCCGGTGCCACGCGGCGGCCCGCGACGGGCAACGGCACGGTCGGTGGCCCGGCCACACCCGGGTCCGACGCCGTCGGCCTGCCACCGTCCACGGCGCCGACGCCCGCGGACATGCGATCGGGACCGAGCGGAATGGGCGGCGGTGCAATGCGCGGCCTGAGCACCGACGAGAGCCGATCGGTCGGGACGGGAGCGGTTCGGGGCACATCTCGACGCTAGGTCGGCTTCGGCGCTCCGCGGCCGGGCATCGGGAACCTGTGGACAACCTCCGGCGATGGGGACAACTCGCCCTCCGCGGCACGACGACGACCCCGAGCAGCCCGGTGCCGACGTGCGCGCCGATCACCGCGCCCACCTCCGACACCAGCAGCCGCGCGACGTCCAGGCGCTCCCGCAGCCGCGCGGCCACCTCCTCGGCCCGCGCGGCCGCGGCGAGGTGCTGCACGGCGACGTCGACCGGCCCGTCCCCCGCGGCGTGGGCGGCGAGCTCGACAAGCCGCTGCGCGGCCCGCGCCGTGGTCCGCACCTTCTCCAGCGGCAGGATGCGACCCTGCGCGACGTGCAGCAACGGCTTCACCGCAAGGGCCGTCCCCACCCACGCGGCGGCCGCGCCGATGCGCCCGCCCCGGCGCAGCCGGTCCAGCGACTCGAGCGAGAAGAACATGCGGCAGCGCCCTGCGACCTCCGACGCCGCGGCCGCGACCTCGTCCATGCCGCCACCGTCGTCGGCCACGTCGGCCGCGGCGAGCACCGCGTAGCCGAGGCCCATGCACGCGGCACGCGAGTCGACCACCCGCACCCGGTCGGTCCCGACCTCGTCGGCCGCCAGCCGGGCCGCCTCCCACGTGCCCGACAGCTCCCGTGACAGGTGCACCGACACGACCGCCGATGCGCCCGCGTCCAGCGCGGCGCGGTAGCAGGCCGCGAACGCGGCGGGGGCGGGTCGCGACGTCTGCACGTCGAGCCGCCGGTCGGCCAGCGCGGCGCACAGCTGCGCGGTGTCGATATCGACGCCCTCCTGCCCCACGCGCGCGCCCAGCCGCACCGAGAGCGGCACCACCCGGATGCCCCGCTGCGCCGCGACGGCATCGGGAAGCGACGACGTGGAGTCGGTCATGACGGCGACGGGCACGCGTCAGCCTATCCGTTCGGAGAGGGGAGTGCGGAGCAGCGCGGCACAGGCCCGGCCGACGTCGGCGTGCGCCGACCAGCCCCAGTGCATCCCGTCCGGGTTGCCGTGCCCGCTCAGCACGTGCTCTGCGACCAGCGCCTTGAGATCCAGCAGGGCCACGCCATGCGCGGCGGCCCACGCTCGCGTCGCCCGCTCCGCCGCGGGCCGCCCGACGTGCACACGGGCGTACTCGGCGGCCCGGTGCACCGGCGGCAGGACCGCGACCACGGGGATCTCCGGCCGGATCGCGAGAACGGCCGTTCGGCACAGCTCCAGATGCCGAACGGTCAGGCGCGGCGGCAGCGCGACCGGGCCACCACCGGGAAGCGTCCGGGCGAAGGCGCACGCCAGCGCGGGCTGCATCCGTCGGTAGGTCGCCCGCACCACCCGACGCAACCGGTCCGGCCGCACCACCGGGAGCAGCTCGCGCAGCGCCGTCGGCAGCGGGGACGGCAGCGTGTCCATGCCGCCCACGCCGAGCACGAGGGCGTCGACGCGCGGCAGCGCCGCCCAGACCCGGGGATCGCGAATCAGCGCCTGCCAGGCGTGGCGCGCCGTCCAGCCGATCCCGGCGACCAGCTCCGCCCGGCCGCCGAGGGCCGTGGCCGCCACGTTGGGCCACAGCCGCGGATCGTCGGCAGGCTCGGCGCGCTCCGGCCCGTGGAAGGCGAGCGAGTCGGCGAGGACCAGCAGCGTGGGACCGGACACCGCCCGGTCAGGGGCCCGGCGGCGGCGGCGCATCGCCGCGCACGTTGTAGCCCGAGAGCCGCCAGCGGGGATGGTCGGCCCGGCGGGCGAGCGCGGCCCAATGACAGTTCGCCATGCCGCCGATCGAGGGCCACGTGGAGGTCGGCAGGCCGAGCAGGCCACACACCAGGCCGGCGATCATGCCGCCGTGCGCCACGACCACCACGATGCCCTGGGGGTTGTCCGCGTACTCCTCGTCGAGCTCATCGATCACGGGGCGGGAGCGGCGCACGACCTCGATGCGCGACTCGCCACCCGGTGGGGCCCAGCCGGGGTCGGAGCGCCACTCCCCGATGGCGCCCGGCCAGTCCTCCTCGATCTCGACGACCGTGCGCCCCTGCCACTGCCCGAGGTGG
Organism: uncultured Actinomycetota bacterium; assembly: GCA_963739465.1. Classification (GTDB taxonomy): domain Bacteria; phylum Actinomycetota; class Actinomycetes; order Mycobacteriales; family Pseudonocardiaceae; genus Pseudonocardia. Next base: position 36,232 of record CAVUAS010000026.1, on the reverse strand, counting down.
GTCTCGCGGAGCCGGGGGTCGACCTTGACGTCGAGGCCTGCGGCGGCGCCGATCACCGCGGCCGTGTCGATGGCGCGCCGCAGGTCCGAGCTGATCAACCGATCCGGGCCGAGCGCGGCGATGCCCGGGGCGACGGCGGCGGCCTGGGCCAGGCCATGCGTGGTGAGCTCGGCGTCCAGGTGACCCTGCATCCGGCGCTGGACGTTGAAGTCGGTTTGGCCGTGGCGGAGCAGGACCAACCTGCGCAGGGTCACCCGCCTTCTCCCGCCCGTTCGACCTGCGCTTCGGGGAACGTGACGTGCGGGCAGTCCTTCCACAGCCGGTCGAGTCCGTAGAACCCGCGCTCCTCGCTGTGCTGGACGTGCACGACGACGTCGACGAAGTCCAGCAGTACCCACCGCCCCTCGCGGGCTCCTTCGCGCCGGGTCGGCTTGGCCCCGGCGAGGCGCATCTTCTCCTCGACTTCCTCGACGATCGCCTGCACCTGCCGCTCGTTGGGCGCCGAGGCGATCACGAAGCAGTCCGTGATCACCAACTGCTCGGATACGTCGAGCACGACGATGTCCTGCGCCTTCTTGTCGGCCGCTGCCGCCACGGCCACCCGGGCCATCGCCAGCGCCTCGTCGGTCGCCGTCACGCTCGATCCCTCCCGCGCGGCCCGACCGGGCCGACGCGGCGACCAGTGTCCCAGCCGCGGTAGCCCATCGGAGCGCCGGGTGACCGCTCGCGTCGGGGGGTGCGCCCCTCAGACGCACCGACGGTGGATCTTCTGACCGCCGACCGGCGCCGGGCGGTTCATCCGTCCTGGTCAGCGTCCGCGGGCCGGTAGAGGTGCCGCTTGCTGATGTACTGCACCACGCCGTCGGGCACGAGGTACCAGACCGGCAGCCCGCGGGCGACGCGGTCGCGGCAGTCGCTGGACGAGATCGCCATCGCGGGCACCTCCACGAGCGTGACGACGCCCTCCGGCAGATGCCCGTCGGCCAGGTCGTAGCCCGGACGGGTGACGCCCACGAAGTGCGCCAGCTCGAACAGCTCGTCCACCTTGCGCCAGGACAGGATCTGGGCGAGCGCGTCGGCCCCCGTGATGAAGTACAGCTGCGCGCCGGGTAACCGGGCGTGCAGGTCGGTGAGCGTGTCGGCGGTGTAGGTGGGGCCCGCGCGGTCGATGTCGACCCGGCTCACCGAGAACCGCGGGTTGGACGCCGTGGCCACCACGGTCATGAGGTAGCGGTCCTCGGCCGGGCTCACGATCTTGGCCGACTTCTGCCACGGCTGGCCGGTGGGCACGAAGATCACTTCGTCGAGCGCGAACCGATAGGCGACTTCGCTGGCCGCGACGAGGTGTCCGTGATGGACGGGGTCGAACGTGCCGCCCATCACGCCGATCCTGCGCATCCGCGGAGCCTAATGCGCCGTCCGCACCGCCGTCAGACCTCGTAGGCGTGGCGGAACTGCACGCTGATGCGCGGCCCGGCGGCGCGGGTCTTGGGCACGCTGTGCTGCCACGTGCGCTGGCACGAGCCGCCCATGACGAGCAGGTCGCCCGGCCCGGGGGTGAAGCCGACCGACGGTCCGCCACCGGTGGGCCGTAGCCGGAACGGCCGCACCGCGCCCAACGACACGAGCGCGACCACCGCGGATGGCAGCTCGCGGGCCACCCGGTCGCCGTGCCAGGCCACGCTGTCGGCACCGTCGCGGTAGAGGTTCGCCCCGACCTGGGTGAACTCGACGCCGTAGCGGGCCGACAGCTGCCGCGCCATCGCGGCCAGGTCCGGCGGCGCCTCGGCGAGCGGCCACCGGTGGGTGAGCCGCGGCTCGGGCAACACCCGGTCGTACATCCGCACCCGCCGCGGGCCCGCCCACGGCGTCTCGGCCAGCAGCTGGGCGAACAGCGCGTCGGCGCCCGCGCACCAGCCGGGGGCGATGTCCACCCACGCGCCGTGCCCGAGCTGATGCCGCCGGGGCGCAAAGATCTCCAGCCCGTCGAGCAACGACGGCTGCCACACCAGATCGGCGACCATGCACCAACGATACGCCAAATCGAACATATGGTCGACACGGTTAGACGCGCGGCCGCGAGCCCGGCTCCTGGGTGGGCGGCAACTGGCCCGGGCCGGGCAGCCGTGGCGGCGGCAGGTGCGCGGCGGGCAGCGTGGCCCATGCGTTGACCGACGGCGGGATCGACGGCGGGTCGGGTCGCACGGTGCGCGGTGCGGGCGCCGAGCCGTCGCCGAACCGGAACGCCGAGGTCAGGTCCCCGAACGTGCGCCGCCGCCAGGCCGAGATGTTCGGCTCCATCACCCCGGTCACACGCTCGACGAACCGCAGCGCCGACGTGTGGTCGAACGGCTCGGAGCACACCCAGCCGCCCGCCGTCCACGGCGAGATGACGATCGCGGGCACCCGGAACCCCGCCCCCACCGGCAGCCCGTTGCCCGGCGTGCCGCCCGGCGAGGTCCAGCTCACGAACTCCCCTGGGGTGCCCGGTGGCGGAGTGGGCGGCGCGAGGTGATCGAAAAGGCCGTCGTTCTCGTCGTAGGCGAGGATCACGGCGGTCTTCGCCCACACGTCGGGGTTCGCCGCGATCGCGTCGATCTTGCTCGCGACGAAGTCGGCCCCGTCGGCAGGCCGGTACGAGGGGTGCTCGGAGGTGGCGCTCGTGCAGATGACCCAGGACACGGTCGGGAGGCGGTCGGCCAGCGCGGCGCTTTCGAAGGCGAACTCGGACCGGGCCGTGCGGCCGTCGACGGCCAGCGCCGACCCGCGGCGGGCCCGCCGGAACGCGGCGAACTGCTCCAGCACGTTGCAGCCGAACGTGTCGTCCTGGTGGTAGACCCGCCAGCTCACGCCCGCCCTGGTGAGGCGCTCCGCGTAGGTGGTCCAGCGGAAGCCACCGCGCGGCGCGACGTTGTCGAGGCACGGACCACCGCCGTGTCCCTCGGGGTCGATCGTGCCCGTCATCCACATCATGCGGTTGGGCCAGGTCGGGCCGAGCACCGACGCGTGCCAGGCGTCGCACACCGTGAACGCCTCGGCCAGCGCGAACTGCAACGGCAGGTCGGCGCGGGTGTGGTAGCCCATCACGAAGGGCGCGTTCGCGCCGTCCGCGCCGCGGTGGGCGGCCAGCCAGCCGTCCATCCGGCCGCCGTTCCACGCGTCGTGCTGCACCTGCCAGGCGTGCGAGGTCGACGGGATGGTCGCGGCGCTCGTCGTGTGGGTGTCGAGGTGGAACGGGAGGACGTACCCGGCCGCGTGCAGCGGGTCGGGCTGGCGGAAGACGCTGCCGCCCTCGGGCAGCCGGAGCGCACCCGCGTCGCCGAAGCCGCGCACGCCCGCGAGCGTGCCGAAGTAGTGGTCGAACGAGCGGTTTTCCTGCATGAGCAGCACGACGTGGCGGATGTCGCGCAGCGACGCGCGCCGTGTCGGTGGGGGCGCCGCGATCTCGCGCCGCACGTTCGGCGGCAGGAAGGCGGCGGCCGTCGCGACCGCGGCGGACGACGCGGCGGCCGCCAGCAGCCGCCGCCGGGTCAGCCCGGCCACGGCTCGCTCGCGAACGCCGCGACGATCAGGTCGATCTCCGGGTCCATGCAGGCCAGCTCGCCGTGGCGGGCGACGGCGTGCCGGTAGGACAACGCCGAGCTCAACAGCCGGGCGGCCCCCTCGACGGCCGAACGCGGCGCCTCCACGCTCGCGGCGATCACCGCGGCGATAGCGGCGACGATCCGCTCGTAGCGGGACCGCAGCGCGTCGAGGACGGCCGGATGGGTGTCGGCTTCCCGCCACAGCAGGTGCGAGAGCACGGCCGAGGAGGCGAGCTCGGCGTCGAGCGCGGTGACGGCGCGGCGCAGGTTGGCCGCGAGGTCGCCCGGCCCGGCGATCACGCCCCCGCAGTCCGGCGGCAGGCGTTCGACCAGCGCTTCGAGCAGGTCGGCCTTGCGCGTGAAGTAGTAGTGGACGAGCCCCTTGGGTACCCCGGCGTGCTCGGCGATCCGCGACGTCGGCGTCGCCGCGAAGCCGTGTTCCGCGAACAGCGCCTCCGCGGCGGTAAGGATGCGCTCGCGCGCGGGCTCGTCGTCCATTGGGGATGAGTGTCGGACATGCGGAACGGCCGCGGCCAGGCGGGCCTCGGCCGTTCCGCGATCGGTCAGTGCTGCGCGGCGAGCCGGTGTTCGGCGTTCGCCGCGGGCAGGGCCGTGGCGCCCACGATCACCGCGAGGACACCGCCGACCCAGGAGGTCCACGACGCCCCGCCGAGGGCGCTGTAGCCCAGCACCCACGGCGCGATGAACAGCAGCACGCCCAGCACGATGTGCCCGTACTCGCTCGCCGCCGAGCCCGGTACCGCGAGCGACCACAGCCCGGTCAACGCGAGCACCACGCCGAGCACCACCAGGGACCACACGGCCGCGGCCGTGGTGGTCACGACGATCGGTGAGAGCGCGACCAGCACGCCGATCACCAGCGCCGCCCAGTCCTGCCAGCGCCGCCACGTCCCGACCTGTCCGGTAGCCATTTGCCACCACTTCCCTTCGTTCCGACAGGTACGGTCTACGCCTTGACTGGCCAGCCGGTCAAGAACCGAATCCAGTCTCGTGCGTCACGTCCCGATGCAGGTCAGACGGGCAGCAGCGCCTCCACGACGGCCGCGAGCTGCGCGGCCGTGCGGCACTCGTGCATGGGGAGGACGTCGGCGTAGCGCAGGGCCGCGGAGTCGCCGCTGCCCCATTGGCGCCGTGGCTCGGGGTTGAGCCAGTGCGCGTGCCTCGCGATGCCGACGAGCCTCCGCAGCACCGCCAGGTTGGGGTCGCGGTAGTTCGTGCGGCCGTCGCCGAGGACCAACAGCGAGGTCTTGGACGTGATCGCGCCGCCCCAGTGCTCGGCGAACCCACCGAGGCTGCCGCCGTAGTCGCTGTGCCCGTCGAACGCGACGAGATCGGCCTCCCGCAGCACCCGCTGCATGACGCCCGACAGCTCCGCCCCGGGCGCGAACAGGTGGGTGACCTCATCGGCGCGCTCCACGAACGCGAACACCCGGACCTTCGAGAACTGCTCGCGCAAGGCCTGCACCAAGAGCAGCGTGAAGTGGCTGAACCCGGCGACCGAGCCCGACACGTCGCAGAGGATCACCAGCTCCGGGCGCCCCGGGCGGCGGGTGCGGTAGGCCGGGCGCATCGGCACGCCGCCGGTGGACATCGAGCGGCGCAAGGTGCGGCGCATGTCGATCTCTCCGCGCTTGGCGTGCTTGCGACGCACCGCAAGCCGGGCCGCGAGACGTCGGGCGAGCGGCTGCACGGTGCGGCGGAGCTGGGCGAGCTGCTCGGCGTGCGCGGACAGGAACTCCACCTGCTCGATCTGCTTCGGCACCGCCGAGCGCGCCACCTGGTCACGCCCACGCAGCTCCGCGGTCCGCCGCCGCACCTCGTCGGTGATCATCTTGCGGAAGGCGGCGATGCGGTCGCGGATCTCGCGGCGCAGCACCTCGTCGGCGAAGCTGCCCTCCTCGATGTCGGGGCCGCGGAGATCGGCCAGGATCCTGGCCAGCAGCGTCTCCGGCGAGAGCATGCGCAGCGACTGGTAGGCCGACCAGGTGGGCTGCCCGGCGAGGCCGCGGATGCCGCTGCCCACCCCGCCCGCCCGGCCCAGCGCGTCGACGATCGCGCGGGCGAGCTCGGCCAGCGCCTCGGTGTCGCCGTCGCGGAGCAGCTCGGCGAGAACGTCGCGGAGGGCGTCGATGTCGACCGGGCCGTCCTCGGCGTCGTCGATGCGGGGCACGTCGACCTCGCCGCTGCCCGCCCCCAGCGCGGCGGGCCAGTACAGCTCGAAGAGGGTGTCGAACGCCTGGCGCTGGCCCGAGCGGCGCAGCAGCGCGGCGGCCAGGCCCTCGCGCAGGTGCTCGCGATGGAGGAGATCGAGCGCGCCGAGCACGCGGGCGGCGTCGATGGTCTCGCCCGGCCCCACCGCTACGCCATGCCTGCGCAGGGCACCCACGAACGCGACGAGGTGCCCCGGGAGGCCGTGCTCGACGACGGTCACCCCGCCGAGATTAGTTCAGCCGCAGCTCCGCGGCCGCCTTCACGGCGTCGGACTGGTGCTTGAGGACGACGCCCAGCGTGGCGCGCACGGCGTCGTCGTCGAGGGTGTCGAGGCCGAGCGCGAGCAGGGTGCGACCCCAGTCGATCGTCTCGGCGACGGACGGGGCCTTGCGCAGCTCCAGCCCGCGCAACACCCGCACCGTGCGCACCAACGCGTCGACGAGCTGCTCGGGCAGCTCCGGCACCCGCGAGAGCACGATGCGCCGCTCCAGGTCGGCGTCGGGGAAGTCGAGGTGCAGGAACAGGCAGCGGCGCTTGAGCGCCTCCGACAGCTCACGCGTCGAGTTGGACGTGAGCAGCGCGAACGGCCGCCGGACAGCCGTGACGGTGCCCATCTCCGGCACGGTCACCTGGAAGTCCGACAGCACCTCCAGCAGCAGGCCCTCGACCTCGACGTCGGCCTTGTCGATCTCGTCGACGAGCAGCACCGTCGGCTCGGTGCGCCGGATCGCGGTCAGCAGGGGGCGCGGGAGCAGGAACTCCTCGCTGAACACGTCGTCACGGGTCGCGTCCCACGTCTCGCGGCCCTGGCCCGCGGTGATTCGCAGCAGCTGCTTGGCGTGGTTCCACTCGTACAGCGCGCGGGCCTCGTCGATGCCCTCATAGCACTGCAGGCGCACCAGGCCCGCGTCCGTCGCCGCCGCCACCGCCTTGGCCAGCTCGGTCTTGCCGACCCCCGCCGGGCCCTCGACGAGCAGCGGCTTGCCGAGGCGGTCCGCGAGGAAGACCGTGGTGGCGACGGCCGTTGACGCGAGGTATCCGACGCCGGCCAGGCGCTGCGCGACCTCCGCGACGGAGCCGAACAGCGGCGACTGGGGCAGGCTCACGCGCCTCATCCTGCCGTGCGGGGCGCCCGGATGGCACCGCGCAAGGGTTGTGGTGGTCACACCGGCGTCGCGACGCGTGTGCGGGCACGGCACTTCCGGTGCCGGTCATCGCGGCAACCGTCCCGCCACTTCGGCGAAGGTGTCGATCTCGTCCCACACCCACCGGACGAAGCCGCGCAGCACCGTCCACATCGCGTCCTCGCGTCGCTTCTCGGCGAACACCACGTCGGCGGGCACCTGACCGGGCCGAAGCAACCTGCCGTACTTGACGAAGCCGTCGAACTCCCCGACGATGCCGTGCTCGGGCCAGCCGAAGTCCGCCGTGCCGAGGATCCGACCCGCTCGTCCCACGACGGGCCATTGCAGCACCGGTGTGGCGACGCCGAGGCGGGCCATGGCGACCCGGCTGCGGGACTCACCGACGCTCATCGGCCGCGGGTCGGCAAATTCCACTGCCCGTCGCGCCCGGGGAACACCAGGCCAACCCGCCATCCGATCAAGGGCGGCCGCGAGCGCGGCCGTCGTGACGAGGTGGCGATGCAATGCCGCGTCGAGCACCGCGACGGCCTCCTCGAAGCTCGCATTGCGCGCAACGTCGGTGACGGTGCGGGCAACCGCTGTCACCGCGACTCCGTCGATGACCACGATCTCGTCCGGCTCGAGCGGCGCAGTGTGGACGTGCAACCGCCCTGTGCGCAGCGCGCCGGAGCGCCGCGGCCGCGTTGCGTGCACCCGAGCGAGCGAGAGGTGCCAGACCGGCAGCCGATGCAGCACGGCCGCCGACTGGTGGCTGACGACGGCGTCCGGCGCGATCCTGGGCACGGCGGCGACCACTTGGAGCAGGTGCCGGTCCTCAGGCCGTTGCAGGCGCGGGTCGGCCGGGTCGAGGTACGCGCCGGGCGCGATGCGCGCGAGCTCCCCACGGCGGTGCATGCGGCGCACCTCGTCCTCGGCGACCCCGGCAGCGACGAGATCGCGGAGCAGCAGGGGGCCGGGCCCGAGCGTCGGCAGGTTCACGGCGCCCAGGATGGCCGCCGCCGGATTACGTCCGCGGGCTTTTCGACGAGCCCGCGCCCGAAAACGGCATTGCCGCGCTCACACAAGCGTCCGGGCACCCGTGCGGGCACGGAACTGCCGGTGTGAGCTCACGGCTGTCGGACCCCCGGGGCACGATGGGTGCCGTGACGATGACCGAGCAGGATCTGCGCGCCCGGGCCGAGGCCACGCTCGCCGCGCTGGCCGGGCCGGGGGCGCGCCTCCGCGAGGACCAGTGGACGGCGATCCACGCGCTGGTCGCCGAGCGGCGGCGGGCGCTCGTGGTGCAGCGCACGGGATGGGGCAAGTCGGCGGTCTACTTCGTGGCCACCGCGCTGCTGCGGGCGGGCGGCGCGGGCCCCACCGTGATCGTCTCGCCGCTGCTCGCGCTGATGCGCAACCAGATCGAGGCGGCCGAGCGGGCGGGCATCCGGGCCGTCACCGTCAACTCCGCCAACACCGCCGAATGGGAACGCACCTACGCGGCGGTCGATGCGGGCGAGGTCGACGTGCTGCTGGTCAGCCCCGAGCGGCTCAACAACCCCGACTTCCGCGACCGGGTGCTCCCCCGGCTCACGGCGAGCGCCGGGATGCTCGTGGTGGACGAGGCGCATTGCGTGTCCGACTGGGGGCACGACTTCCGGCCCGACTACCGGCGGCTCGCCGCGCTCATCGGCGAGCTCCCGCCGGGCATCCCGGTGCTCGCCACCACGGCCACGGCGAACGACCGGGTGGTCGTCGACGTCACCGAACAGCTCGGGTTGTTCTCCGGAGCGCCCCTGGTGCTGCGCGGCTCGCTCGACCGGGAGAGCCTGCGCCTTTCGGTCGTGAAGCTGCGCACGCCCGCCGAGCGGCTCGGGTGGCTCGCGGCCCGGCTCGCCGAGCTGCCCGGCGCGGGCATCGTCTACACGCTCACGATCCAGGCCGCCGAGGACGTGGCGGAGTTCCTGCGCGAACGCGGCCACCGGGTGGCCTCCTACACCGGCAAGACCGAGCCCGAGGAGCGCCTCGCGGCAGAAGCCGATCTTCTGGCCAACCGGGTGAAGGCGCTGATCGCCACGAGCGCGCTCGGCATGGGGTTCGACAAGCCCGATCTCGGGTTCGTCGTGCACCTGGGCGCGCCCGCCTCGCCGGTGGCGTACTACCAGCAGATCGGCCGGGCGGGCCGGGCGGTCGAGCGGGCCGAGGTGGTGCTCTTGCCCGGCCACGAGGACCGCGACATCTGGAAATACTTCGCCTCGCTCACGTTCCCGCCCGAGCCGCTCGTGCGGCAGACCCTGGCCGTGCTGTCGGACGAGCCGCTGTCGACGGCCGCGATCGAGCCGCGGGTCGACCTGTCGCGCACCCGTCTGGAGATGTTGCTCAAGGTGCTCGACGCGGACGGCGCCGCCAAGCGGGTCAAGGGCGGGTGGGTCGGCACCGGCGCGGAGTGGGTGTACGACCGTGAACGGCACCGCCGGATCGCCGAGGCGCGGGTGACGGAGCAGAAGGCGATGCTGGAGTACCTCGACACCGCCGAGTGCCGCATGGTGTTCCTGCGCCGCCAGCTCGACGACCCGTCCGCAGGCCCCTGCGGGCGCTGCGACGTCTGCACCGGCACGGTGTGGAGCTCCGAGGTGGCGGCCGCCGACACCGACGCCGCCCGCGAACGGCTCTCCCGGCCGGGGGTCGAGGTGGCACCCCGGCGGCAGTGGCCATCGGGCATGGCCGGGCTCGCGGTGCCGGTGTCCGGGCGGATCGCGGCCGACGAGCTGGCGGAGCCCGGGCGGGTGATCGGGCGGCTCTCGGACATCGGGTGGGGCACCCGGTTGCGGGAGTTCACCGGCGGTGCCGATGCGGAGGGCGCCGATGCGGAAAGCGCCGACCAGCCGGTGCCGAAGGACGTGCTGGATGCCTGCGTGCGGGTGCTCGCGGGCTGGGAGTGGGCGCAGCGGCCGGTGGGCGTGGTCGGCATGGGCTCGCGCACCCACCCGCATCAGCTCGCCCACCTGGCCCGGCGGATCGCCGAGATCGGCAGGCTGCCGCTGCTCGGCACCCTCGCGCCGCAGGGGCCGCGGCCCGAGGCACACGCCAACTCGGCCCAGCGCCTCGCGGCCGTATGGGGCGCGGTCACCGAGCCCGAGTTCGCCGTGCCCGCGGGCCCGGTGCTGCTCGTCGACGACATGATCGACACCGGGTGGACCATGACGGTGGCCGCCCGCCTGCTGCGCCGGGCGGGCGCGGGCGCCGTGCTGCCGTTCGCGCTGGCTGCGGCGGGATGATCAGGCATCCCGGGTCAGGTGGCCCAGCGCTCCACCTTGATCCCCGCCTCGGCCACCGCCGCCAGCACGTCGTCCACCACCTCGTGGTCGTAGACCCTCGCTTCATCATCGAGCTTGTCCCACGACACGAGATGCGGCGACATGAACCGCGCGGGGTCACGCACACCGGCGGCCCAGCCGCCGGTCAGCCGCTCCGCGGTGAACCGACCGTGCTCTTGTTCGGCGAGCAGGTCGCGGTGGCCCGTGATGACGTCGCGGACGCCCAGCGCGCCTTCCGTGTCCGCGGGCACCAACCGGTAGCCCAGCGAGGCCATCTTGTCCGGCACGTCGTCGACGACCGCGCGGTTGGAATCCTGCAGCCAGGCCGACAACCCGTCCCACGGCGCGAGCGCGGGATCGCCTACGTCCTTGCGGACGCTGCGGTGGCGCTGCACGTAGCAACCATGCAGGTTGCGCGCGATCTGCTCCCGGCCGGGCAGCTCCGCGGGCCACGCGCTCCTGCGCAGGAACGCCCGCACGGTCATCCGGTCGTCGGGGAGCGGCACGATGTCGGCGCTGCCGCCCAACAGCTCGCGGGGCAGTTCGCTGCCGTCGCCGGTCTCGACCCGGCCCACCCGCGCGCCCAGCGCCCTGGCGATGAGGATCTCGTCGTCGTCCGCGCCGGGCAGCGCGACCACCCTGGCCTGCGCGACCCGCTCCCGCAGGCGATCATCGCCCGCCAGATCGCGATCGCTCGCCTGCGGGCCGAGAGGTCGGCCAGCCGGGCGCAGCGTCACGCGCTCCGCCGCGGCGGCCGCCATGATCGGGCCGGCGGCGCCGTCGTCCACACGGCGAAGTCGCGGCGGGCCGCATCCAGGTGGAGCGCAAGAACTCGGCGCAGGCTCGTCGCGGCTTCCGCGCACAGCACGATCGGACCCGGCCGGCGGCCGGGCGCGGCTGCGGACCTGCCCGCCAGGCGGCGGTTCGCCGAGGACCGCCCGGCGCAACAGAAGGACGTCCCGGATGTCGGCGAGGTCATCGCCAGGGCCCTCGTGTCGGCACGTCGGAGCGGAGGTCGGCGGGGTTGCTGCGCAGCCTCGCGACCTCGCACCACGCCGCGAACGCGGCCGGCGCCCCGCGCGAGCAGCCCCCGCGCGGCCTGGAGGAGGGTGTCGGGGTTTTCGAAGTCAACCGTGAATCCCGCCCGCGCCATGGCCAGCGCGGGCGTGAGACCGAGCCCGCGAACAGGGCCAGGTGGGGCGGTCTGACCTTGGCGAGCGCGTCTCGCCGCACCATGACGCGCCTGCCTCGGGTTCCGAGGCGATCGATCAGATGCGCGGCGGCCACCTCCGCCGGTCGAAGGCCGCTGGCTCGGCGGGCAACGACCGCGCAAGTCGGTCCACACGCCGCTCGCGCCGCAGCTCCGGCAGTGGGTACACGAGGGTCGGCACCCGGTGCAGCGGCACCGGCCCCATCAACGGCGACGCCGTGGTCTGCCGCTCGATCTCGTCGCCGATGGGCGTTGTCGCGCTCCCGTTGACCACCATGAGCTGGCCTGTCGGGCCCAGATGTCGCGCGAGGGCCACGGCGATGCCGCAGTCGAGGTCGGTCGGACGAGAAGAAAACCTGGCGCAGGCGATAGCGGGCCAGTTGGCGCGCGGTCCCGATGTCCAGTTCCACGAGCTGGCCGAGGGCGACGTTGGCCGCGTCGACGTCCAACACCGCCAGCCCGGTGCCGAGCAGCGTGACGAGCGCATCCCGCCGCCGCTCGCATCCGGGCCGAACACGACCATCCGCGGCATGTGTCCGCCCCGGCCGTGTCCGCCAGCAGGTGCAGTCTACGGCGGCGGTACAGGTCCAGCACCGCGGCGTCGAGCAGTGCACCCGAGCCGAAGACCGCCAGCGTGGCGGCTTCCCCGTCGAGGTCGGCCAAGAGCGCCGGGAGGTCCTTCGCCCGGCGTCGTCCTCGACCTGGTCGAGCACCGACTCGATGGCCATCACCGGGGCGCTGAACGGCGTCGTCTCGACCCCGGCCCGCCGGCCGCCCTGCTCGAGCACCCCCGCCAGGCCGTACCCGTCCACCTCGACGAACAGGTCCCGCTTCGACTCGGTTGCAGCGCGAGCACCCTGGGTCGTGATCGACGAGTTGCGCACATGGTCGCCGGTGATGACGATGACCGCGGCGGCCCGCCGCACCGCGGCGCGGGCGAGCCAGGCGGCGCTGGTGCCGTCCGCGATCACCTTGCGAACCCGCGGCGCCGCCATCGTCGCCAACGCAACCGGGTCGGGATCGACGACAACGACCGCGTCCCGCCTACGCCCGGCAGGTGCCTCCGCCTCGAGCAGCGCACGGTGCGGGCATTCGCGCCGAACACCACGACGCGCGGCCACGTCAGTACGGCGTCATGATCCCGGCGAGCTGGTTCCGGAACAGTGCGGCGAGGCCGCGGACGGTCACGACCGGCGCCAGGAACGCCGCCACCCAGAGTTGCGGCGGGGCGCTCGCGTTGTCCGGCAGGTCCAGGTTGAGCGTGAACAGACGCACCGTCCGGTAGCGGACGTCGAGAAGCTCAGGCTGTCCACCGACTTGCCGGGTGCAGCCTGGAGATCGGTGAAGCCCCAGACGCCCAGCGCGAAGACCGCCAGCACCACGAGCACCCACAGGAGCCGACGCCCATGCCGCCGTGTCCACCCCATGATCCGACCGAGCATCGCTGCACCCTAGAGAGTGGCGAGGGAGCGTCGCCGACGACGACGCGTCACCTGACCATCGCCGCCTCAAGCCGCTCGGCCGCGGCGCCGACGGCGGCGGCCTGGTCGGGCTGGATCGGCTCGACCGCGCGGTGCAGCCGATGCAGGATGTCGACCGTCGAGGTGATGTCGACCTTGCGCGGTTTGCAGTCCAGGTAGCGGTCGTACGCCCAGTCGGCGTCCGCCTGCCGCCCGATCAGCAGGCTGAGCAGGCCGAGGTCGGACCAGGCCCACCACTGGCCGCGCCGCGAGCCCGCGACCTGCCGTCGCAGGATCCGCAGCACCTCCTCCACATCCCGCTCCAAGGTCGGGATGCGTTCGGGGCGCAGCTCCACGGTCAAGGTGATCGCGTTCGTGCGGTTGTAGGTGTCGTCCAACCGCCACCGCCGTTCCAGCTCCGCGCCCTCGTTGTAGGCGCGCAGGGAGGCGTCCAGGCGGTCGGCCCTGCGCAGCGACCCCCCGAGCCTGCCGAGGTGGTCGGCCAGCGCGTGCGCCGCTACCCCCTGCTCCACCGGGTCGGCGACGCCGTCTTCCGCGTCGAGCTCCTGTTCGGCGTACACCTCGCGACACAGTGCTATCGCCTGACGATGCAGGCGCTCGGCGCCCGCGTGGTCGCCCGCGGCGGAGAGCCTGCGGGCCTCGTCGGCGAGGCCGTCCGCCTTGTCCAGCCTGCGGTCCCTCATTCCTCGGGATCCTCCCCGCCACCGTCTGCGGCCCAATCCTTGACACGCAGGGCGAAGGCCTTGTCCGTCGCGTCCGCGCTGGACTCCAGGAGGAGCAGGAGGCGTTGGGTCATGGCCGCGTACCGTTCGAGGACGTCCGGCGCCGCGCCGTCTCGCCCCCGGAAGTGCAGGTACAACCACGCCGCCAGCATGTGCTCACGGCCTGCGCGGTCGGCTTCCGCACTGAGCGGATGCCCACTCGGGTAAATAAGATAACTGCTGCCCCGTTGCTGGTCGACCAGCAGCTCGTCGGCGGCGGCGGCCAGGCGCTCGTCCACCGGGATGGTGACGATCTCGTCGTCGACCAACGCGTGCCGCCACGCCAAGTCGTAGATTCCGCGGGGCGGGAACCCGTCGAGTATCGACCGCCGCCGGGGGTCGTTCGGGCGCACCTCGAGTTCGCGCAGCGTGAGATGCCGCTGGACCATCGCGCCGTACTGCCCGATGGGCCCGTCGTAGGGCCGGTACCTCATGGCCGCCAACAGGCTGCACAACTGGTCGCACTGGTATCGCGCCGCTGCCGCCCAGGGCTGCCCCGCGAACGGATGATCCAGGTCCGGGTCGCACACGACGACCGGGTGCAGTGGATTCACCGCCAGCCGCACGCCCAGCTCGTACACCACGTTCGGCCGGGCCGTGGTCAGGTCGACGAGGCAGAAGTCGGTGAGTCGCATCGCCTCGTGCAGCTGTGTGGAGACGACGCGCGGCGAGTCGAGGTCGAGTGTGCGGACGATCCGGACGGTCTCGTCGTCAGGGTCGTCGGAGTCGGCGTCGCTGTCGCGCAGGCTGGCGGCCGCGGCGGCGAGGTTGTCGCGCAGCTGCTTCCAGTGCTCCGCCTCGTAGTCCGCGCCGAAGGGCACCAGCGCGAGGATGGTCGCCGCTCCGTCCGGGTCGAACGACCGGCTGCCGCGACTGTTCGCATCCGGCGGCACGCTGCGCGCCAGGGGGAAGGACGGCAGATCGGTGTAGCCGCGACCCGGTAAGCCCCGCTGGCGGACGCCCGCCCGCAGGCGCCGCGTCATCACCTTCGGATCGACGTCCGAGAGCAGGCTGATCTCCCGGACGTGGAAGGGGGGTTCAACGGCCCGGATCGGCGCGGCGTGCTCCGTGTGGACGCAGAGGGTGACCCCGCGACGGACCACCGAACGTATCCCGAGCAGGAACATCACCGCGGGCTCGTAGTTGGTGAGGTCGAAGACGGCGATCTCCGCACAACACACCTGCTCGACGGCGTGTGCGAGTGCCGCAGGAGAGGTGAGGACGTCGTCGGCCGCGCACCGTACGACTTCGTCGTCCAGCTCGACGTCACGGCCACTGCGCTGCAGGGCGCCGTTCAGCAGTCTGCGCTGGTACGCCTCGAGCTGTTGTACGGCCAGCTCGACGCGGCCCTCGCGGCGCTCGCGGTCGGCGGTCGACAGGACGGCGCACCAGTTGCCGAGCCTGCCTACGGGGTGCGCGGGCCAGGCCAGCGGATTCGGCGCAAGACCCACGTCGTCGAGCCCGTCGGCGTCGGTGTGGAGCGCGTCCCCGGAGAGGGCAGCGAGGTCGCCGATCGTGAGAGCGCTGCGGTGGTGCAACACGCGGGCCAGCGCGACCGGCGGCCCCCGGAGCAGGCCCATCAGATCGGTGAGGCCGCCCCCGGACGGACCGCGGAGGTCCAGGACCGGCACGTCACCCCAACGGTCCGGGAGGACCGGCGCCCGGCCCAGCTCGTCGAGCACGTCGAGGAGCAGCACGGCGCGCACGTCGCTCGGCCGGTTCGACACCAGTTCCAGGAGCTGTCTGAGCCCGAGCGCGGTTTGCGGCGCGGCGGGGTCGGTCGCGGCAACGTGCAGCTGCAGGCCCGCGCCGGGTGCGACCTGGCCGCGCCCGACGAACGCGACCACCAGATCGGTCACGTCCGTGGAGCCGAGATCGGGCAGCAGCGTGGTGAGCCGCTCACCCTGCTCCGTGACCGGCAGCGGGGAGTTGTGCAGGTCGAGGATGCGCTCGGGCGGCGTGTCCAACAGCTCCGCGAGCTGCCCGGCGGCATCGGGCCCGGCGCCGAGCACGACGAGCTGCAACCGCCCCCGCTCGACGGCCTGCCGGTGCGGCGCCGGAGCGGCGAGCGGCACCGGCTCCGGCGGCAGGCCTGCGGCCGTCGACGCACCGGGGAAGGGAGCCTCGTCCGGGCCGGAAGCGGTATCGGACGCCAGACCCGCCGGTGGCCCTACGAGCTTGCGGAGCTTGTCCACCAGGCGCAGGCGCGCCGCCTGCTCGTCCAGCCCGCGCAGGTTCACCCGGGTGTACTGGCGGAGCAGCGAACGGCTGCCAACCTCCGCCACCTGCACCGGGATGATCGAGCGCTCGCGGGCGTACGCCGTCCACTCCTCGCGAGCCCAGTCGCTCTGGAGGTAGGCGTCGGACAGGATGGGCAGGACCCGGGAGGCGCGGGTCACGGCGTTCTCCATTTGCTCGACGAAGTTGCCGACGCCGAAGTCGTACTCCTGCACGATGATGCGGTAACCGGCCTGTCTGAGTGTGCGCGAGACCCATTTCGCCCACGCGAGATCGGCAGCGGTGTAGCTGACGAAGAAGTCGACCTCTCCGCCGTCCGCCATCTCCGCCTCCTTCGATGGGTTTTCTAGGGATGCCCGGTGCCGGTATGTCCGTGGCGCGCCAACCACAGCGTGTGCTCACGGGAGACGGCCTCTTCCGCGTCGCTCACGAACGTCGCCCACTCGCTCTCGTCAACGTAGTCCAGCCGATCACGAATGATGGCCAGCTCACGCGCCGTGACCCGATAAGCGGTCACCAGGTTGCGATTCTGGTTCAGCTGATTCCACGCGATGGCCGCCGTGGCGCATGCGGCCGCGACGCCCAGCACGTCGATGTCGAAGGCGCCGACGAGTCGCAGGACGGCGGCGACCACGCCGAGCACGCTCACGGCCGCGGCGGCGCGCAGCCAGAAGTCGGCGGCCCGCTCGTGCTGGCCTGCCCGCGACGTGTACCAGTCGATCTGGTCCTGGATACGGTCGCGCCGGTACGCCGCACGACGATCGGCAAACGACGCTGCCCGCATGGTCTTCATCGCGGGTGTCAGCTCGCTGTCGGTCGGCGCTGTCGCGGCCAGCCTGGTCGCCTGCAGCTCACGCAGGATCGCCGCGAGCCGGTCCAAGTAGCGCTTGGCCGCGTCGTCGTCGGGCAACTCGCTCGGGAAAGGCTTGCCACCGACCGCGTAACACCACGCCAGCGTGCGCACCGACTCGGCGGCGGCCCGACCCGAGTACCAATCCCACTCCGGTTTCCGGAGCGAACGATAGATGAGGCTGGACAGCGAAACGAGAAAGAGGGCTCCCGCAACGGCCGCAGGCACATCGAGGTGGGCGGGACCGACGCGAAAGGCGGAAAGGCCTGCGACGCCGGCAAGGATCAGCGTCAACAGCTCGGTCCGAATGAGCCTCTTGGTCACCCGCTGTCCGCGAGCGGAGACATCCGAGGCACTTCGGCCGATTGCCGAGAGATCCTGCCGCCGCAAACCCGGAGATGGTGCTGTCATTGCGGCCTCACGTCTGCGCGGAGTATCCAGATAGCGTGGGGCACTTTACGGAGCCCCGTGCGACCTCAGATCAGCGGCACCAGGTCGTCGGCGTGCACCACCTCGCGCCGCTGCTCGGGGGGCAGGTCGCGGCTGCGCTTGCCGATCATCGCGGGCAGCTCGGCGGCGTCGAAGCCGACCACGCCGCGGGCGACGACGGCGCCGTGCGGCCCGACGAGGTCGACGACGTCGCCTGCCACGAACTCGCCCGCGATGTCGTGGATGCCCGCCGCGAGCAGCGAGCGCCGCCGGTCGAGCACCGCGGCGACGGCGCCCGCGTCGATGTCGAGGCGGCCCCGCACGTCGGCGGCGTGGCGCAGCCAGAACCGGCGCGCCGACATCCGCCGCCCCGACGGCCGAAACGCCGTGCCGACCATCGGTCCGGACGCGGACGTGTCGAGCGCGGCGCCCGCGGTCTCGGCCGCCGCGAGCAGCACCGGCACGCCCGAGGCCGCCGCCATCGCCGCCGCGGTGATCTTGGTGGCCATGCCGCCGCGACCGAGCCCGCTGCCGGCGCGGGCCACGCGTGACGGCGTCGAGTTCGGTCGGCGCGTCCACGTCGCGCAGCAGCCGGGCGTGCGCGGTGCGCGGGTCGCCGTCGTAGAGGCCGTCGACGTCGGAGAGCAGCACGAGCGCGTCCGCGCCGACGATGTGGGCGACGAGCGCGGCGAGCCGGTCGTTGTCCCCCACCCGGATCTCGTCGGTGGCGACCGTGTCGTTCTCGTTCACCACGGGCAGCACGTCGAGCCCGAGCAGGCGTTCCAGGGTGCGTTGGGCGTTGCGGTAGTGGGCGCGGCGGATCATGTCGTCGGCGGTGAGCAGCACCTGGCCGATGGCCTGCCCGTAGCGGGCGAACGAGCCCGCGTAGGCCTCGGCGAGCAGGAGTTGGCCGACGGCGGCCGCCGCCTGTTGGGTGGCGAGGTCGCGGGGCCTGCGGGCCAGCCCGAGCGGCGCGAGCCCGGCCGCGATCGCCCCCGACGAGACGAGCACCACCTGGCTGCCCTCGGCGCGGCGTTTGGCGAGCGCGTCGACGAGCGCGTCGAGTCGGGCCGGGTCGAGACCGCCGGTCAGCGAGGTGAGCGACGACGACCCCACCTTCACGACTACCCGCCGGGCGGCCCCGAGGGCGGGCCGGGTCATGGCGCCACCACCCCGGCTGCAGCGGGGGGCCGCTCAACGCCTGCAGGGTGACACTGCGGGCACTCAACGTCTGCAGGGTGACATTCCTGCCATCCGGGGGAGCGCATCTATTCTTCCTCGGCCGGCCGCTCCAGGGCGAGCTCGGCGTCGGTGCGGTGCATCCGCCGCTGTGCCCGGGCCGCCTTGCGTTCGTCCGCCCCGACCCTGTCGCTGTGCTCCAGCCGCCGGTCGGTGCCGCGGCCGGACAGCATCACCGCGACGCCTGCGGGGGTGCTGGGCTCCCAGTCGAAGGTGACGTCGCCGATCGTCACCGGGCAGCCGGGCACGGCGCCCGCCGCGGCGAGCGCGTCCTCGACCCCGAGGCGGTTGAGCCGGTCGCCGAGATAGCCGACGGCCTCGTCGTTCTCGAACGCGGTCTGCCGGATCCAGCGCTCCGGCCGGGCGCCGCGCACGATGAACCCGCCGTCGATCTCCGGGTCGGGTTCGATCGTGAATCCGGCGTCGTCGACGGCCTGCGGGCGCAGCACCACCCGGGTCGGTTCGGCAACCGGTTGCGCGGCCCGCACCTCGTGCACCGCGGCGGCCATGGCGAACGTGAGCTCGCGCAGCCCGGCACGGCTCGCCGTCGAGATCGGGTACACGGGCCAGCCGAACCGGGCCACCACGTCCTGGGCGACGATCTCGGCGAGCTCCTGCGCGTCCGGCACGTCGATCTTGTTGAGCGCGACCAGCCGTGGCCGCGCCGCGAGCTCGCCGCCCAGCGCGGGCGTGTAACGGGCGAGCTCGTCCTCGAGCGCCTGGATGTCCGACAACGGGTCGCGGCCGGGCTCGAACGTGGCGCAGTCGACGACGTGCACGAGCACGGAGCAGCGCTCGATGTGCCGGAGGAAGTCCAGCCCGAGGCCCCGACCCTCGGACGCGCCCGGGATCAGGCCCGGCACGTCGGCCACCGTGAACACCTCGTCGCCCGCGGTGACGACGCCCAGCTGCGGCACGAGTGTGGTGAACGGGTAGTCGGCGATCTTCGGACGGGCCGCGGACAGCGCCGCGACCAGCGACGACTTGCCCGCCGACGGGAAACCGAGTAGCCCGACGTCGGCCATCGACCGCAGCTCCAGCACGAGCTCGCGGGTCTCGCCGGGCTCACCGAGCAGCGCGAAGCCGGGGGCCTTGCGGGCGGCGGAGGCGAGCGCCGCGTTGCCGAGGCCGCCGCGACCGCCCTGCGCCGCGACGAAGCGGGTGCCGGAGCCGACGAGGTCGGCGACGACCTCGCCCGCCGGGTCGAACACGACCGTGCCGTCGGGGACCCGCAGCTCCAGGTCCTCGGCGTTGGCGCCCGCCTTGAACCCGCCCTGGCCCTGCTTGCCGCCACGGGCGTGGGCGTGCGGGCGGTGATGGAAGTCGAGCAGCGTGTGCACGCCCGGGTCGACGACGAGCACGACGGAGCCGCCGCGACCGCCGTTGCCCCCGTCGGGGCCGCCGAGGGGCTTGAACTTCTCGCGGTGCACCGAGGCGCAGCCGTTGCCGCCCGCCCCCGCCGTGGCGTGCAGCACCACGCGGTCGACGAACTTGGCCATGAAACCTCAGGCGGAGACCGGCACCACGTTGACGACCTTGCGGCCGCGCGCGTAGCCGAACTCGACCGCGCCCTCGACCAGCGCGAACAGTGTGTCGTCGCCGCCGCGGCCGACGCCGCTGCCGGGGTGGAACTTGGTGCCGCGCTGGCGGACGAGGATCTCGCCCGCGTTGACGACCTGACCGCCGAAGCGCTTCACGCCCAGGCGCTGTGCGTTGGAATCGCGCCCGTTGCGCGAGCTGGACGCACCCTTCTTGTGTGCCATGGCTGCGTGGTCCTCTACTTCGTGATGCCCGTGACCTGCACCCGCGTCAGCGGCTGGCGGTGCCCCTGGCGCTTGTGGTAGCCGGTCTTGTTCTTGAACTTGTGGATGCGGATCTTCGGGCCCTTGGTGTGCTCGACGACCTTCACGGTGACCGAGGCGCCCGCGAGGGCGGCCGCGTCGGTGACGACGTCGTCGCCGTCGACCAGCAGCAGGGCCGGGAGGGCAACCTCGGTGCCGACCGGGCCGTCGATCTTCTCGACGGCGACGATGTCGCCCGAGGCCACCTTGTACTGCTTACCGCCGGTCTTGACGATCGCGTACATCGACGCACTGCTCCAAAGCTCGAAGGTCGTAGCGCGGGACCTGCCCGCCCGGCCGCAGCTGACGTGACGACATGCGCGGCTCCTTATCTCCCAGGGTACGGAAGCGTTTTGCGGAGGGTCAAACCGGGTCTCCCCCGCTCGCATCCACAGGCGGACCGGCCGGGCGCGAGGCCGCGCGGCGGCCCCGGCGGGGCCGGGCGGCGGCGGTGGGTGCGGGCTGCGGCGCCACCGGCGGCGCGTCGACCACCGGCGGTGCGGCATCGCCTGCCGGGGCGGCCGCCGTCGAGCCTGCGGGCACGGTGACGACGGCGGCGGCAGGCGCCTCACCCTCGGTGACGGTCGGAGCGCCCGCCGTGCGGGTGACTCGGCCACGGCGGCGGCGCGGGGCGGACGGCTCGGTGGAACCGTCCTCCGACGGCTCTTCGGCCGAGGTGTCGGCGGGCGCGACCGCGACCGCGACGTCGACGACCGCAGCCTCGACCAGCGGCTCCGCAACATCGGGCTTGACCGGTTCGGCCGTCACCACAGGGCGGTCGGCGACGGGTGCCGCGTCGGCGATCGCGGTGGGCGCGGGCGGGGTCGACCGGGAGCCCGCCGCCGCGATGACGGCCGTGGCCGCCACCACGGCGGAGTGGTCGCCTGCCGGGCCCGCTTCGCTGCCCGAGCCGTTCACCGCGCGGCCGTTGCCGTTGTGGCCGTTGGTCTCACCGTCGCCGCGACGGCCCCGGCCGCCGCGCGCCTTGCGGCCGCCACCCGCCTCGGGCTTGCCGTTGTCGGCCTGCTCGATCGCCTCCGTGTCGACGATCACGCCGCGCCCCCGGCAGTGCTCGCAGGGCATGGAGAAGTGCTCCAGCAGGCCGCCGCCGACCCGCTTGCGGGTCATCTGCACCAGGCCGAGCGAGGTGACCTCGGCGACCTGGTGGCGCGTGCGGTCGCGGGCGAGGCACTCGGTGAGCCGCCGCAGCACGAGGTCGCGGTTGGCCTCCAGCACCATGTCGATGAAGTCGATCACGATGATGCCGCCGACGTCGCGCAGCCGCAGCTGCCGCACGATCTCCTCGGCCGCCTCGAGGTTGTTGCGGGTGACCGTCTCCTCGAGGTTCCCGCCGGACCCGGTGAACTTGCCGGTGTTGACGTCGATGACGGTCATCGCCTCGGTGCGGTCGATCACCAGGGTGCCGCCGGAGGGCAGCCACACCTTGCGGTCGAGCGCCTTGAGCAGCTGCTCGTCGATGCGGTAGGCGTTGAACACGTCCTGGTTGCCGACGTGGCGGTGCATGCGCTCGGCCAGCTCGGGCGCGACGTGCGCCAGGTAGCCGTGCAGCGTGTCCCACGCGTCGTCGCCCTGCACGACGAGCCGGGAGAAGTCCTCGTTGAACTGGTCGCGCACGACCTTGATCAGCAGGTCGGGCTCCTCGTAGAGCAACGCGGGCGCCTTCGGCCTGCCCGGCCCGGTCTGCTCGGACTTGGTCTTGACGACGTCCCACTGCGCCTGCAGCCGCCGGACGTCGCGCTCCAACGCCTCCTGGCTGACGCCCTCCGACGCCGTGCGGATGATCACACCGGCTTCGCTGGGCACGATGTCGCGGAGCATGTCCTTGAGCCTGCGCCGCTCGACGTCGGGCAGCTTGCGGCTGATCCCGGCCGCCCCGCCGGAGGGCACGTACACGAGGAACCGGCCCGCGAGGCTGATCTGGGTGGTGAGCCGGGCGCCCTTGTGCCCGATCGGGTCCTTCGTGACCTGCACGAGCACGCTGTCGCCGGTCGAGAGCGCCTGCTCGATGCGCCGGGACTTCCCGCCAAGGCCCGCGGCGTCCCAGTCGACCTCGCCCGCGTAGAGGACGGCGTTGCGCCCCCGCCCGATGTCGACGAACGCGGCCTCCATCGACGGCAGCACGTTCTGCACGCGGCCGAGGTAGACGTTGCCGACCAGCGAGCCGCCGTCGCGCCCGGTGACGAAGTGCTCGACGAGCACATCGTCCTCCAGCACGCCGATCTCGACCCGGCTGCCGCGCTCCCGCACCACCATCGTGCGCTCCACCGACTCGCGCCGGGCCAGGAACTCGGCCTCGGACAGGATCGGCTGACGGCGCCTGCCCGCGTCGCGGCCGTCGCGGCGACGCTGGCGCTTGGCCTCCAGGCGGGTGGAGCCGCGGACGCTCTGCACGCCATCGCCGCCGTCGTCGTCGCGGGTCTCGCGCGGGGCGCGGACGCGGGTGACGGTGCCGGGCGGGTCGTCGTCGGCCGTGTCGGCGGCGTCATCGCCGGACCCGCGGCGCCGACGGCGACGCCGACGGCGACGGCTGCCCTCGCTCGACTCGGGCTCGTCCTCCTCGGTGTCCTCGTCCGACTCCTCGGCCGCATCGGACCCGGCCTCGTTCTCGTTCTCGTCGGACTCGTCGCCACCACGGCCCCTGCCGCGGCCCCGGCGGCCCCGGCGGCGCCGACGACGGCTGCTGTCGTCGTCCTCGTCCCCGGAGTCGGCGTCGTCCGATTCGTCCGTGGTCGTGTCGTCGGCGGTGTCCTCGTCGGCGGCGGGCTCTTCCGCAGGCGCCGCGGCGGGCTCCTCGGCCTTGCCGCGACGGCGCCGTCGCGACGGCGGGGCCTCGGCGGGGACGTCGGACGGCGCGTCGTCCGCGGGCCGCACGGGCGCCTGGAACAACGGCGCCGGGGGCGCGAACACGGGCGCGAGCACGGCCGGCGGCGCGGACGCCCCCTCGGCGAGGGTGTCGGCCGCGTCACCGGCGCCGGGGACCAGCGCGCCGATGACCTGCTCGACGATCTTGCGCTCGATGCTGGACTGGACACTCCGCGCCTCGTGGCCGAGCCCGCTGAGGGCGGCGAGCACCTCCCGGCTCGTGACCCCGATCAGCTTGGCCAGGGCGTGCACCCGCAGCTTCTCGGGAAGGTTGGACAGCTCGGGCAAGGCAACGGGCCCGCCGGCGCTTCCGGCAGGCGAATCGTTCTTCGACATGCAGCTCCTTCACCCCCGGGCGCCCCGTGGAGGGCGGCCGCGCAGGGGTACGTGCTCCTACTTCCGCGTCGCGCGGTGCGCGACGGGCAATCCTGGTGTTCGTGCGGTCGTGCTCGACGGCGCCGCCGTCCGTTCGTCAGGCCCGGGTGGTGACCCGGTCGGGGCCGAGCGGATCGGCGAGGCCACCTCCGTCGTCGAGCAGACCCTGGGCCGTCCGGGTCGCCTTCGGGGGCACCGGGGGCCGTAGGTCCGCGACAACGTCGAGTGCGCCCAACACGTCGTCGGGTCGAACGGCGGGTGTCGTCTGCCGCACGACCGCCGTCAGTATCGCACAGACATCGACATCGCTGGTCACCGTCACGCTCTCGGCCACCTGCGCGTCGACGAGGGCGGCCCGCACGTCGACGTGCCTGCGTCCGGACGGCGTCACCCGCTCGACCACGACGGACTCACGCGCGAGCAGGACCGCAAGCGCCGCCCGCAGCGCGGCAGGCGCGACCCCCGGCAGCTCGATCGACCAGCGGCTCGCGTCGATGCGGTCGGCCAGCGCGGCGCCACCCGCGGGGGCTGCGGCGAGGACGTCGAGGCCGCCCGGGAGGGCGACGTCCAGCGCGCTCGCCACCGCTGCGGGGTCGACGGCTTCGGTGAGCCCGATCTCGACGTACTCCGCCTCGCTCGCCGCCCCGGTGGGTGCCGCGCCGACCCAGGACAACCGCGGATGCGGGCTGAAGCCGTGCGAGTGCGCCACCGGAAGGCCTGCCCGGCGCACGGCGCGCTCGAAGCTGCGAGCGACATCTCGGTGGGACAGGAACCGCAGCCGCCCGCGCTTGGCGAACCGCAGCCGCACGCGCGCGACCGTCGGCGGAGCGGGGTTGGCGGCCTCTCCCGGCCGCACGCGAGCCATGGGTAGAGCGTAGGCCCCCGGCGCTTGATCACCGGTTGGATGCGAAGGCGGCCATTTTTGGCACCTCTTCGCACCAAACCGGTGATCTTGGTGGGGTCAGGGCTCTATCGCCAGCAGTGCATCGCCCGCGGGCGTGAAGCCCGCGCGCCGGTAGAAGGCGGAGCTGCCCGCGGTGGGGGCGAGCAGCAGGCTGCGGTAGCGGCGTTCCCTGGCGTGCTCGACGACCGCGGCGAGCAGCGCCGCGGGCACCCCGCGGTCGGCGAACGAGGCGAGCACGAACGCGTTGCCGATGTGCCCGATCCGACCGGGCCGGGCCCCGGGGCGGGGCATGTGCACGATCTCGACCACGTTGATCGAGCCGATCGCGGTGAACCCGCTGCGCTCGGTGCCGACCTCGGCCAGCCAGAACGTGCGCCGCGGCAGCTCGACGCGCCACCAGTCGGCGAACGACTCCTCGAAGCCGGGCGCGTCGACGGGATGCCCGGCGCGCTCCTCGAGCCACGAGCGGCGGAGGCGGGCCAGCGCGGGCATGTCCCGCTCGTCCGCGACGCGGACGGTGAACTCCCGCCCGTCAGCCACGGCTGATCGGGGTGAGCGGCAGAAGCGTGGTGCCGCTCGGGCCGACCTCGATCTCGGTGCCGGTGGACGGGCACACCCCGCAGTCGAAGCAGGGTGTCCAGCGGCAGTCGTCCTGCTCCCGCCCGGCGAGGGCGTCCTGCCAGTCGGCCCACAGCCAGTCGCGCTCCAGGCCGGAGTCGAGGTGGTCCCACGGGAGCACCTCGTCCCGGCCGCGCTCGCGCGTGGTGAACCACTCCAGGGTGACGCCGGACAGCTCCTCGGCGGCCGCACGCGTCCACCGCTCGTAGGAGAAGTGCTCGCTCCACCCGTCGAACCGGCCGCCGTCACGCCAGACCCGCTCGATCACCGCGCCGACCCGCCGGTCGCCCCGCGCGAGCAGGCCCTCGATCAGCGCGGGCTGCCCGTCGTGGTAGCGCATGCCCACGTTGCGGCCGAGCTTCCGGTCGGCGTTCACGGCGGCGCGGAGCTTGCGCAGCCGCCCGTCGACGACGTCGGGGTGCGCCTGCGCGGCCCACTGGAACGGTGTGTGCGGCTTGGGCACGAACCCGCCGATCGAGATCGTGCAGCGGACGTCGTTGCGCCCGGACGACGCGCGCCCCGCCTTGATCACGTTGTGCGCCATGTCCGCGATCTGGACGACGTCGTCGTCCTCCTCGGTGGGCAGCCCGCACATGAAGTACAGCTTGACCTGCCGCCAGCCCTGCCCGAACGCCTCGGAGACGGTGCGGATGAGGTCGTCCTCCGACACCATCTTGTTGATCACCCGGCGGATCCGCTCCGAGCCGCCCTCCGGGGCGAACGTGAGACCGGAGCGGCGCCCGTTGCGGCTGATCTCGTTGGCGAGGTCGATGTTGAAGGCGTCGACGCGGGTGGAGGGCAGCGAGAGCGAGGTGTGGGTGCCCTCGTAGCGGTCGGCGAGGCCCTTGGTGATCTCGGCGATCTCGGTGTGGTCGGCGCTGGAGAGCGACAGCAGGCCCACCTCGTCGAACCCGGAGGCGCGCACGGCCTGGTCGACCATCGCGCCGATCCCGGCCAGCGAGCGCTCCCGCACCGGCCGCGTGATCATCCCGGCCTGGCAGAACCGGCAGCCGCGCGTGCACCCGCGGAAGATCTCGACGCTGGCGCGCTCGTGCACGGTCTCGGCGAGCGGGACGAGCGGGGCCTTCGGGTAGGGCCAGGCGTCGAGGTCGACGGTGGTGCGCTTGGTGACGCGGCGGGGGACGCGCTCGTGGACCGCCGTGACCGCGGCCAGTGCCCCGTCGTCGCCGTAGGTGACCGCGTAGAGCGACGGCACGTAGCAGCCCTCGACGCCCGCGAGCCGCAGCAGCAGCTCGGCGCGGCCGCCGGGGCGGTCGTCGGCCTTCCAGTCCCGCACGACGTCGCTGATCTCGCCGACGATCTCCTCGCCGTCGCCGATCGCCACCGCGTCGACGAACGTCGCGATCGGCTCCGGGTTGAACGCGGCGTGCCCGCCCGCGAGGACGATCGGGTGCTCCTCGGTGCGCCGATCGGCGTGCAGCGGCACGCCCGCGAGGTCGAGGGTGGTGAGCAGGTTGGTGTAGCCGAGCTCGGTGGCGAAGCTGACGCCGAGCACGTCGAACGCCGCGATCGGGCGGTGGCCGTCCACGGTGAACGCGGGCACGCCGTGCTCGCGCATCAGCGCCTCGAGGTCGGGCCAGACGGCGTAGCAGCGCTCGGCCAACGCGTCGGGCCGCTCGTTGAGCAGCTCGTACAGGATCTGGACGCCCTGGTTGGGCAGGCCGACCTCGTAGGCGTCGGGGTAGAGCAGCGCCCAGCGGACGGCCGCGGCATCCCAGTCTTTCGTGCGCGCGTTCAGCTCTCCGCCGACGTACTGCACCGGCTTGGCGACGCGCGGAAGGAGCGCTTCCAGTGCCGGGAACACGGAGGGTGTCACGCCGCATCAGGGTAGCCCTGACGGACGACCCTCCGCTGGGCCGCCCGCCTTAGATCAACCCGGCCGCCGCGAGCGCGGCGCGGACCTCGTCGTAGAACGCCGGGTCGAGGGGGACGAGCGGGAGCCGGATGCCCTCGTCGATGAGGCCCAGCTCCGAAAGCGCCCACTTGACGGGAATGGGGTTGGGCTCGACGAAGAGCGCGCGGTGCAGGCCCGCGAGATCGGCGTCGATGGCAGCGGCGGTCTCGGCGTCACCCGCGAGCGCGGCCGCGCACATGCGGGCCATGCCCTCGGGCGCGACGTTGGCGGTGACGGAGATGTCGCCGTGGAAGCCCAGCAGGATGCTGGCGCGGGCGGTGGCGTCGTCGCCGGAGTAGAGGGCGAAGTCGGGCAGGCCGAGCGCCACCAGCTCGCGCACGCGGTCGAGGTCGCCCTTCGCCTCCTTGATCCCGACGATGCCCGGCACGTCGGCCAGCCGCTCGACGGTGCCGGGCAACATGTCGACGGCCGTGCGGCCGGGCACGTTGTAGAGGATCTGCGGGATGTCGACGGCCTCGGCGACCGCCTTGAAGTGCCGGTAGAGGCCCTCCTGCGGCGGCTTGTTGTAGTACGGCGTGACGAGCAGGGCCGCGTCGGCGCCCGCCGCCTTCGCGGCCTCGGTGAGGTGGATGGCCTCGGCGGTCGAGTTGGCGCCGGTGCCCGCGATGATCGGTACCCGGCCCGCGGCGACATCGATGGTGCGGCGGATGACGTCGGTGTGCTCGTCGACGTCGAGCGTGGCCGATTCGCCGGTGGTGCCCACCGACACGATCGCCGCCGAGCCCGCCTCGATCACCCGGTCGACGGCCTTCGCGAGGGCCTCGTGGTCCACGGCGCCGTCCGCCCGCATCGGGGTGACCAGCGCGACGATGCTGCCAGTGATCATGGTGACCTCCACTCGCCGGAACCCAGCGTACGGTTCAGGCGGGGAGGGTGCGATGGGCCTGCCGCGTCGATACGGCGAACTCCGCCCCCCGGCCGCCGCCGGGCTCGCCGCGCTGGGCGTCGCCTGCGTAATCCTGCCCTGGTGGCGGGCCGCCGTGCCGCCGGTGCTGCTCGTCGACGGGCCGCCGCAGCCCCTCGCCGCGGACACCTGGACGGGGGTCGAGCTGCTCGGCGCGCCGCTCACGATCGGGCTGGCCGTGCTCGCCCTGGCTGCGGCGGTCGGGCAGGCGGGATGGCGGGCGGCCGGGGCGACTTCGCACCCCTCGGGCCCACCTCGCACCCCACCGGTGGGGTGCGA
Organism: uncultured Actinomycetota bacterium; assembly: GCA_963739465.1. GTDB lineage: Bacteria > Actinomycetota > Actinomycetes > Mycobacteriales > Pseudonocardiaceae > Pseudonocardia. Next base: position 8,027 of record CAVUAS010000026.1, on the reverse strand, counting down.
GGTGATCAGAAGGGGTGCGAGGTGTGCGGTAGCGGCACTGGTCGGGGCCGCCACGGCGGCAGGCGCGGGCCGGGTGCTCGCGACGTGGGGCCCGAGTGCGGCGCCGGGGGCGTGGGTCGCCGCCGCGCTCGGGGTGGCGGCGGTCCTGGTCGCGGTCGGACCCCGCCCGGTGTGGGCCACGCTCGCCGCGGCCCTGGTCGGCGCCCTTGTCACGGGAATCCCGCGAACGGCCGACACCGCAGCGGCCGACGGGCCCTTCGTGCGGCTCGCGGACCTCGCCGACACCGACGAGCTGCGCAGCGGCGCGACCGCCCTGCCGATCGCGTCGGGCCTGCGGCTGACGGTGATCGACGGGGCCCCGGCCGCCGTCACCGACGACGGCATCGCGACGGCCGCGCACGGCCGGGTCGACGTGCTGGCCCGGGTGCCCGCCGACGCCCGGGTCCGACACGCGGGCGGGATCCTCGGGGTGGCGGGCGGCCGGGTCGCGCGCTTCGCCGCCCCGGGCATGCTGCTGGTGACCGGCCTGCGCGCAGGCGACCCGACGGCGGTCCGCGTCATGGGGGTGGCCGAGGCGAGCCCCGTCGGGTCGGACGGCACGGTGTGGCTGCGCGGGTACGGCGAGCCCACCGCCACCGTCCGCAGCCTCGACCTCGCCGCGTACGACGGCGCGACCACGCTCGACGTCACCGTGCTGCCCGTCGTCACGATCGACGCGCCGGTCGGCGCCGCCCCGCTCACCGCCCCCGATCTGCTGCCGGTGCCCGGCGGCGCGCTGCGCCGCACCGCGAGCAGGCTGGAGCGGGTGACGGCCGCGCCGGGCCGCACCGTCGTCACCCCGGTCGCAGGCGGCCTCGACCCCGCCTGCGGGCTCACCGCCGTGGCCCGCTCCGCGGCGCTGGGCGCGCCCGGCCCCTTCGCGCCCGCCGCGGACGGCGGCGCCTGGGTCGCGGCAGACGGCCGGCTCGTGCACGTGGGCGCGGACGGTGTGCTGCGGGCCGTCCGCGCCCCGCTGCCCGGCCCGGCCATCGCGCTCGGCACCAGCCCGGACGGCACCCTCCTCGTCGCGACGCGGCAGGGTGCACTGTGGGCGCTGCCGCCGACCGCCCCCCTGGAGGACCTGCCACCCACCCCGTCGGACTGCGTGCCCGACCCGCCGCCCGCCGGGCCGCCGGTCGCGCTGGTGCCGATCGCGAACACGGGCACCGACCGGCTGGGCGTCCCGCTGGGCGTCGACGGCCGCTGGGCGAGCGGCACCCGCGACGGGCAGATCACCGCCGTTTCCGCCGACGGCCGCATCCGCACCCCGCTCGGCACGCGGCAGGACGGCACGCTCGGCCCGGTCTGGCCGGACGGGTCGGGCGGCGTCTGGTGGCTGGAGGGGACGACGCCGGTCCACGCCCGGCCGGGCGGGCCGGAGACCCGGCTGCCGCCGGAGGCGCTGCCCGCGGGCGGGCTGACGCTGGTTCCCGACCTCGGCGGCGGCCCACCGCTCGTCGCCACCTCGACGGGCGCGTACCGGCTCGACGGCACCCGGGTGGCCGACGGGCCCGTGACGGGTGGGGTCGTCCGGCCCGACGGGCGGGGCTGGCTGCTCGTGGACGGCCGGGTGCTCGCCCTTTCCGACGGCCGGGTGCTGGGGCCGGTGATCGACGGCGACGGCCCAGCCGCGCCAGTGCCCGTCCAGCTCGCCCGGAACGTGCCGCCCGCCCGGCTCACGCTGGGCGACGCCGCACTCGGGCTCGACGCGCAGGGCCGCGCGGTCGTGCTCGCCGACGGCGTGGTCCTCGCGATCACCGCGGACGGCGCGGTGCGCCCGGTCGCGCAGGATTCCCGGCTGACCACGCCGATCGTCGTCGAGGGTGGCCTCGCGCAGTACGGCGACGACGGCGCGCTGCTGCGGGTGGATCTGCCTTAGGAGGGTCCTCAACAGCTCGGGCCGTAGCGAGCGGCAGCCAGGTGGCCGCATCGCAAGGCGGAGGAGGGTCCGATACCGGGGTTGCATCGGGCCCGATGACAACGCGGCGAGGTGGCTGCCTGGGCGTCGCGCAGTAGGCCGGAGCTGTTCAGGGCGCTCCTAACCCCAGGCCGCGCGCACCCGGCTGCCCGCGGCGGTGACCCGCCGCAGCGCGGTGGCGAGCACGATCACGATGGCGATCGCGCAGGTGCCGACGACGGCGGCGGGCGGCGTGTTCAGCGCGATCCCGATCAGCGCCCACACGACGGCGGCCGTGTAGGGCACGACGGCCGTGCCGGACAGCACCACCCACGCGACGATCCCGGTCGCGGCCAACAACACGACGACGGCGGCGATGGCGGCCAGCGCGTTGGCGCCCGGCAGACCCACCCAGACACCGGTGGCGGCGGTGCCGAGCACGGTGGCCATCGACACCCAGCCGGTGTAGAGCGCGATCGGCCCGCGGAACGTGGCGCGCTCGACCCGGTCGGCGGCGGGCTCCCGCGACAGCCGTCCGAACACCACGGCCAGCACGACCAGCAGCGCGACGAGCAGCAGCTCGGCCAGCAGGATCACCCGCCCGGAGAACGTCACGATCCACAGCGGGTTCAGCACGGCGGACGCGGCGGTCCACCAGCCGGTGCGCCGGTGGATCTCGCGCCCGCGCTGGGCGGGGAGCAGCTGGTAGCCCGCGTAGACCAAGAACCCGATGTAGATCGGCGCCCAGATCGTGAACGCCCAGCCCGCCGCCAGCAGCGGCGTGCGCAGCCACTCCGCGACCGCTCCCACCGATCCGCCCGCCATCACCGACACCAGGATCTGCACGATCGCGAGCACCGCCACCGTGGCGCTGCGGACGAGGTCCACACGGGCCGAGCGCTGGGAGAGGACCGACATGACGTCAATCATCGACCCCGCCGCGTGACCCGGCCACCCCACCCGCCCTGAGCCGCTCTCAGCTGAGCAGCAGGGCGCCGAGGCGGCGCGCGGCAAGCGCCACACCGATCACGATCATCACCGCGAAGTACGCCAGATGGCCCAGCAGCGCGGGCCCCACGACCCCGGTGGTGAGCCCGCGCATCAACGCCACCGCGTGGTAGAGCGGGAGGCACTCGACGATCACCTGCACCCACCGCGGGTAGACGGTGATCGGGTAGAACGTGGTGGAGAACAGGAACATCGGCAGGATCACGAGCGTGACGAGGTCGAAGTCCTGCCACGAGCGCATGTAGGACGTGGCAGCCATGCCGACCGCCGCGAACGCGAACGCCACCACGAGCGCCGCGGGCAGGGCGAGCAGCGCCCACGGCGAGACCAGCAGCCCGAAGCCGGCGAGCACGGCGAGGAAGCCGAGCGCGTAGATCCCGCCGCGGACGAGCGCCCAGCCGATCTCGCCCAGCGCGATGTCGATCGGGCCGAGCGGCGTGGCCAGCAGCGCGTCGTACAGGCGCGCGTACTTGAGCTTGAAGAACACGTTGAACGTGGAGTCGAAGACCGCGCCGTTCATCGCCGACGCCGCCAGGAGCCCCGGTGCGATGAACGCCGCGTAGCCGATCGGCGCGCCGCCGGGCCCTTCGACCGGCCCGACCAGCGACCCGAGGCCTTGCCCGAGCGCCAGCAGGTAGAACACGGGCTCGAAGAATCCGGAGACGAACGCCACCCACGTCCGCCGCGACGCGGTGGCCGAGCGCAGCAGCAGCATGCGGGAACGCCCCGCGTAGGCGACCCCGAGGCCGATCACAGCGCGAGCCGTCGGGCGAAGAACCGGGCCGACAGCACCAGCCCGAGCAGCAGCAACGCGACGAGGTAGGCCAGGTGGCCGAGCGCCGGAAGCAGCTGCCAGCTGTTCAACGCCGCGGCCCGGGCCAGCTCGGTGCCGTGCCAGAGCGGCGAGATCCACGCCAGCGGCCGCACGAGCGCGGGCAGCTGCTCCACCGGGAAGAACGTGCCCGAGAACAGCGTGATCGGCACAATGATCAGCCGGAAGATCACGTTGAAGCCCTGGTCGAGCTCGACGGTGGCCGCATACGCCGTGACGAGCGCGGTGACGCCCGTGCCCGTGAGCACTGCGACCGCCAACGCGCCGAGAATCCCCGGCCCCGTCGCCCCGCCGACGAGCGCGGCGACCATGACGAACGCCGCGCCGGTGAGGGTGAGCTTGATCGCCACCCAGGCCACGTGCGCAATCGCCACCTGGGCCGGAGTGATCGGCCCGGCGGTCATCGCGTGGTAGATGCGCTGCCACTTGAAGCCCGACAGCACCGGGTAGGAGGACTCGAACGCGCCACTCTGCACGGCCGAGACGGCCAGCAGCGCGGGCGCGAGCCACACGAGGTAGGGCACCCCGCCGGTGGCGGCGCCGATCCCGGGCCGCCCCGCGACCAGTGAACCGAACCCCACCCCGAACGCCACGAGGAAGAGCATCGGCTGCAGCACCGACGACACCGCCGTGGCCCGCCAGTTGCGCCGATACCACGTCCAGAAGTGCTCGATTACGAGCAGCACGCCGCGCACCCGGCCCGGGGGCTCGATCATTCCACCAGGCTCCGCCCCGTGAGCCGGAGGAACACGTCCTCCAGCGTGGAGCGCCGCACCCGCCGAGAGCGGCCGGAGCCCCTTCTCGAGCACCTGCGCGTGGACGTGCTCGCCGTCGCCCGCGTAGAGCAGCAGCCGGTCGGGCAGCTCCTCGACACGCCCCGCGAGCGGCTCCAGCAGCGCGGGCTCCGGCCGCTCCTCGGGCGCGAACCGCAGCTCCAGCACCTCGCGCGTGGAGTAGCGCCCGATCAGCTCGCGGGCGAGCCCTCCGCGACGATCACGCCTGCGTCCATGACGACGAGCCGGATGAACAGCTGCTCGGCCTCGTCCATGTAGTGCGTGGTGATGATCTGGGTGACGCCCTCGCGTTTGAGCCGGTACAGCCGCTCCCACAGCAGGTGCCGGGCCTGCGGGTCGAGCCCCGTGGTCGGCTCGTCGAGCAGCAGCAGCTCGGGGTCGTTGACCAGCGCCCTGGCGATGGTGAGCCGCCGCTTCATGCCGCCCGAGAGCGGCTCGACCGGCTCGTCGGCCCGATCGGTGAGCTGTGCGAAGGCGAGCAGCTCGGTGGCCTTCGCGCGCACGTGCGCGCGGCCCAGGCCGAAGTAGCGCCCGTAGACCTGCAGGTTCTGCCGGACGGTGAGCTCGGTGTCGAGGTTGTCCAGCTGCGGGACGACGCCGATGCGAGCGCGGATGGCCGGGCCGTCGGTGTCGGGATCGCGCCCGAGCACGGTGAGCGTGCCGGCGGAGCGCGGCGACACGCACGCCACCATCCGCATCGTGGACGACTTCCCCGCGCCGTTGGGCCCGAGGAAGCCGAACACCTCACCGCGCGCGACGTCGACGTCGATGCCGCGCACGGCCTCGAACGTCCCGAAGCGCTTGCGCAGCCCCCGCGCGTGAACTAGAGCGATGGGAACCAGAGCTTGATCTCGCGTTCGGCGCTCTCGGGCGAGTCGGAGCCGTGGACGAGGTTGTTCTGGGTCTCCAGGGCGAAGTCGCCGCGGATCGAGCCGGGCGCGGCCTTCTCGACCGGGTCGGTGCCGCCCGCGACCTGGCGCCACGCGGCGATGGCGCGCGGGCCCTCGACGACGGCCGCGACCACCGGCCCGGACGTGATGAACTCCAGCAGGCTCTCGAAGAACGGCTTGCCGTCGTGCTCCGCGTAGTGCTGGCTGGCCAGCTCGCGGTCGACGGTGCGGAGGTCCATCGCGACGATGTCGAGCCCCTTGCGCTCGATGCGGGAGAGGACCTCGCCGATGAGCTTGCGGCCCACACCGTCGGGCTTGACGAGGACGAGAGTGCGTTCGGTCACGGTTGTGCAGCCTATCGACGCGTCGTCACGCGGTCGGGCTGAGGGCGGCAGCGGCGAACGACACGTTGAACCGGTCGCACCAGATCGTGACGCTGCGCAGCGCGGTCAGATCGACGTCGGCCGGGATGGGGTAGTTGGAGCTGCCGATGTTGCCCTTCAGCGGGCCGAGGTCGACGTGGCGGCCGTCGTCGAACACGAACCAGCCGTCGCGGCCGGGCAGCACCGGCGCGTCGGCCAGCCAGACCTGCAGCTTCGGGCCGTCGCTGGTCCGGAGGTCCTGCAGGCGGAGCACGCGCCCGCCGTCGGGCAGCCGCACGACCTCGACCGTGCCGCTGCTGTCGTGCTCGTGCGCGACGAGTGTGCCGCGCGCGATGACCGCGGGGGCGGCCCCGGCGGCGGGGGCGGCGAGCGGCGGCGCCTCGTCCACGCGCCGGTCGATGAACGCCTTCCACGGCTCGAAGACCAGCGCGCCGACGACGACGAGCACGACGCCCACGGCGAGCGCGGACCAGAGCAGCTTGCGCCGACGCGCGGTGGTAGCCATGCCGGACAAGTGTCGCGAGCGGGCGAGGGCGTTACACCTGGGGCCTGCCGGGCAGCTCGCCGCGGGCCATGCGGCGGGCGACGTCGCGGCGCATCAGGAGCAGTCCGGCCCACACCAGCGCGAACACGACCCCGACCACGCCCAGCGGCGTGACCAGCACGAATCCGGCCACGATCGTGGCGAGCTGCAGCACCAGCGCGAACCCGAGCCCCCACGGCCGCCGCTGCAGGCCGGACCCGATCACCATCAGCACGGCCAGCCCGACGATCACGGCCACGCCCACCGGTGCGGGGCCGCTGCCGAACCGGGCGAACACGAGCAGCGCGAGCAGCACAACGATCGACTCGAGCACGAGCACCGCCGCGAACACCCCGCGGATGCCCTTCATCGGGTCGGGCTGGTTCACGGCGCCTCCGGCGCTCGTGAGTGGAAACAGTGGTCATAGCCACTGTTTCCACTCACGAGCTTCACGCGGGCTCCAGGCCGAACAGCGTGCGCGTCTCTCCGGCCGTGTAGACGGAGCCGGTGACGATCACGCCCGCCCCCGCGTCGCCGTTCTCCTCGGCCAGCTCCCGTGCCTCCTCGACGGCCCGTTCCAGCGAGGGCGCGACGCTCACCCGGTCGGCCCCGAAGACCTCGGTGGCGACGGCGCCGAGCACATCGGGATCCATCGCCCGCGGCGAGTGCGAGGCCGTGACGACGACCTCGGCCAGCACGGGCTCGAGCTCGGTAAGGATCCCGTGGGCGTCCTTGTCCCGCATCACGCCGAGCACGCCGACGAGGCGGCTGAAACGGAATTCGGCGGCGAGCGCAGCGGCGAGCGCGCGGGCGCCGTGCGGATTGTGCGCGGCATCGACGAACACCGCCGAACCCGCCGAACCCGCCGCGGCCCCGGACGCGACCCGTTCCAACCGGCCCGGCGAGCGCACCGCGGCGAAACCCGCGCGCACGACGTCGGGATCGACGGGCTGCTGCGGCCCGGCCCCGATCAGCGCCTCGACCGCGGCCAGCGCCAGCGCCGCGTTGCCCGCCTGGTGCTCGCCGTGCAGCGGAAGGAAGATCTCGTCGACGGCGCCGGAAAGACCGCGCAGGTGCAGCCGCTGCCCGCCCACCGCGATCTCGCGGGAGACCACGCCGAACTCGGCGCCCTCCCGCGCCACCTGCGCGTTGACCTCGACACACCGCTCCAACAGCACCTGCGCCACGGCCGGGTCCTGCGCGGCCATGACGGCCACGGCCCCCGGCTTGATGATGCCGGACTTCTCCCGCGCGATGCCCACCACGTCGGTGCCCAGGAACTCGGCGTGGTCCAGCCCGATCGGGGTGATCACCGCGACCGTGCCGTCGGCGACGTTGGTGGCGTCCCACCGCCCGCCGAGCCCGACCTCGATCACGGCCGCCTCCACGGGGGCGTCGGCGAACGCGGCGAAGCCCATCGCGGTGAGCACCTCGAACTTCGACAGCGTGCCGTGGCTCGCGTCGACGATGTCGACGAACGGCTCCACCTCGCGGTAGAGCTCCACGTAGCGTTCCGGCGTGATCGGCCGGTTGTCCACGTTGATCCGCTCGGTGGCGCGCTGCAGGTGCGGGCTGGTGTAGCGGCCGGTGCGCAGCCCGATCTCGGTGAGCAGCGCGTCGATCATGCGGGCGGTCGACGTCTTGCCGTTGGTGCCCGTGAG
>CAVUAS010000025.1:0-47592 GCA_963739465.1 uncultured Actinomycetota bacterium | reverse complement strand
TCAAAGAATGCATCCGCGGTTTTGATCAAGAACGCATCGGGCTCATCGGGAACACGAAGACAGCAATGATTGTGGGCGAGATCGTGGGCGCCAAAATACGCCATCAATCGATATGCCGCGGCCAACTCGACCCGGGCGTTCCACTCGGCATCGCTGACGGAGAGCGGGTTCCGTGCCGACTTGCTCAAGACCTGGACGTTCATCGTTTTGCTCCATCGATTGTGGGAAACTTGCGGGCGCGCGCCAAATCGGCGCTGCAAACGGGTTCCGTTGCCCCTTTTGGCGCGGCACGACCGACGAGATGCCGGTGATGAATTTTTAGAAAGAGCGCCTCCCAAGCAAATGCGCGCTTGCGCATCGGCACACGGGCATTCGCTTATTTTTATGAGTCGCAGCACCTGCGGCCCGTTTGTCCGATAACGCTAGAGCGCCTGTCCGGCGCCGTCGATCGGTCTCCGTGGCCGTGCCGCCGCTCGCAGCTGCAAACAGACAGGCGACCCCCGAACACCAGCCGGCTTACCGCGCAAGCTGGCGGGCAATCCAGCCACGTCAATCCGCGGCCAGGGGCATTTCGCTCCAGGCGCCTAATATAGGCGCGCGCCTCCGGCGGTGCGTTGCGCATCGCTGCAATCACGCTTTGCGCTTCGGCCGCACCGATTGGACTGACGTCGATTTTTAAGCGCCTCGCCATTGCGAGAAATTGCGGGTCCCGATGAGCGGCGAGGAATGCCCATTGCAAGGCCTTGGCACGATCGCTCGGAACGCCGGGCGGAGCCACGAACGAGCGCGACAGCCGATAGGGCAGTTCGGCAAGCTCGACCAGCGCGCGCGCCTTGGCCGGCGCGCCAGCTCGCGCGCGGTCGGCACATTGGGAAACTTCGAAAGACGCGTGGCGTGGCCGAATTGCATCAGAACGCGCATGTCCCCATCCGGGCGCAGCCAATTCGGTTGCGTCTGCGCGGTAAGCGAGAGGGACGCAAAGCGGCCGTCCACTTCCTTTCGCATCACGGCATAGTATGGCGCGTACTGGTTGGGATAATTGGCAATGATTTCGACGTTCAGGCCCAATGCGTCGCGCGCCACGTTTGTGGCGTCAAAGGTGGCGGCGCCTTCGGCAGTCGCGCCTAGCACGAGCGGCGGCCAACCCGGCCGGCGCGCCTCTTCAATGGAACCAACCGGCGCACCCTTGCGCACGAAAAGCAGGCGCGCTCATTGGCAAAACTGGACGACGAACCGAGCCAGGTGAATCCGGCGGGATCAAACGCGCCTGCGGGTTGTTGCCGGCAATCCCGATCAGCGGAATGTCGCGGGAAAAGGTGCCAATCACGCTGCCGTCATTAGGCGCATCGTTATAGAGAAAATTGACCGCGCGCAGGCTTGCCGCGCCCGGCATGTTCTGCACGTCAATTTTTGGTTGGCCGGAAATATAGCGGCTCAGGAAGCGGGCGAACAGCCGCGCATAAACGTCATAGCCGCTGCCGGCGCCAAACCCGACGATCAAGGTCACTTCCCTGCCCTTGTAAAAATCAGATAAAGAACCGGCGCGGGCCGCTGTCAGGCCCGACAGAACGGCAAGCGCCGTCGCCGCGATCCGAAGCTTAACCATTATTTTTTCCTGGAACCCAGAGGAATCGCCCATGGTGGCAATTGTCCCGCAACTCAAACCATTTGTATACTGCCATGCAAAGAGCGCCTTAGCAGCGGATTTCACAATTTTGAGGCGCCCGATAAATGGGAGGTCGTCGTGAAACAGTTATTTGTTGGCTTGCTGGCATTGCTGCCGTCGCCGCCATGGCGCAGCAGCAGCCGCCGGAAATTCCGTTCAATTCAGTTCCCAATTTCATAAAGCTGCCGCCGGACATGCATTTGGGCCAGGCGTCCGGCGTCGCCGTCAATTCCAAGGGCCATGTTTATGTGTATAGTCGCGGTGGCAGCAGCCAGGGCCCCGCTTTCGGCAATACGGCATCGCAGATTCTCGAATTCGACCGCGACGGAGATTTCATCCGCGAAATTGCCAGAATCTTTATGCCTGGTCGTTTGCGCATACGGTCCGGATCGACAAGGACGACAACATCTGGGCGACTGACAAAGGCTCAGACATGATCGTCAAGATCAGCCCGCAGGGCCGAGTGCTCATGGTCTTCGGACGCAAGCAGGAAGCCTCCGAGGAAACCGAACCGCATAGCCGCCGTCGCAAGCCACCGCTTCCGCCTATCGACGGCCGCTTTCGCCACCCACCGACGTCACCTGGCATTTGGCCGGCAACATCTATATCAGCGACGGCTACGTCAATTCGCGCGTGGCGAAGTTGAGCAAGGACGGCGACTGGATCAAGACCTGGGGAACGCGCGGCAAGGGGCCAGGGCAGTTTGATCTGTTCATACGATCGCATCGGATGACCAGGACAACATCTATGTCGGCGATCGCAACAACCGCCGCATCCAGGTTTTCGACACCGAGGGAAATTTCAAGCGGCAGATCACGATCGATGTGCCGCCGCCGCCAGACGCCAAGCCTGCGATCGGCAACATGCCGACCCTCAAGGATTATATCCGCACCGGCGGCACGCAGACGCCTGGCGCGCCTTGGGCGATCTGCATCACGCCCGGCCCGCATCAGGTGATGTATGTCTCCCATTGATTTCCTGGCCGGGTCTATAAGCTCTCGCTTGATGGCAAGGTGTTGGGCTGGCTGGGCAGGTCCGGCAAGCAACTCAAGCAATTCGGCTGGGTACACCAGATTGCATGCCCGTCCGAAAATGAAATCTACGTCGCCGAAATTCTCAATTGGCGCGTCCAAAAATTGATTTTAATCACCGAGCGCCAGCGTGCAGGACGCTGACGACGCGGGGTAGACGCCTCGGCGGAACGGGACGATTGCGACCCCCGCTCGTGCCGCCGATTTGCTCGCGCTTAATTTCCAAAGTTCGTGTCATAGGAGGGCTGCAACGCATCACGAACGTCGGAAACGGGGCATTACTCTCCTTTGCTTGCCAAGGCTGCCTTGGCGACGATCGCCTTCGGCGTGGCGTAGATTTTCGAATTCAGCGCGGCCACCTGCTCGCCCGTCAGCGGTTCTATCGAGATGCGCGATTTGGCGGCCTCGGCAAGGAGCGCGGGGTCTTTCAGGGTTGCGTCGAAGGCGCGCCGCAGTAGCCGCGCGCGCTCGGCCGGCATGCCCGGCGGCGCAAAAAACGGCCGCCCCATTTTCAGCGGTGCGGCCCACAGGCTGATGATCTGCGCTGCTCCTCTGACTTCGCCATGTCCAGCACGAACGGAACCTGGCTGAGTTGCGGCACTCGATCGAGCCCGATCTGCAGCAGCAGCCGGACCTTCTTTTCTTTGAGCCAGGTCGGATAGAGCGCCTGCAGCGTGTCCCAACTGATGCCGCAGCGTCGTCGACCTCGCCGCGTTCCATCGCAACGTGGACCGTGGTCGCGGATTTATAGCCGCCGATGACCTTGAATTTCATTCCAAACAGGTAGCTGAGCATGTTCGGATAGATGGCGTCGGTGCTGCTCGGCCCGCTGGTGCCCACTACCATCTGTTTCGTCTTGACGTCTTCGATGGTCTTGATCTGCGAGGTGTGCCAAGCCATGCAGACATTCGTCTCCGAATTGGCGCTGCCGAGCCAGGCGATCTTGGCGGGATCGAATTTCTTATTGACCCCGATCAGAGCATCGAAGGGAACGCCCCGCTGAATGGTGGCGATAGCGCTGCCGTCTTTGGGCGCGACGTTATACATGTACCCCATAAGCCGGCGGCCGGCAGCGCCCGGCATGTTCTGCACGACGATGCTCGGATGGCCAGGCAGATGCTGGCCGAGATGCCGTCCAATTAAGCGCGCATAGGCATCATAGGGACCGCCGGCGCCCGAGCCCACGTAAAGCGTGATCTCTTTTGCATTCTGCGCCTGCGCGGCGAGCGTAAGGGCGATAAGCGTTCCAAAAACGCCGGCGACGCGCGCGCCGACATGGCCCCATCTGTTCATGGACGTTCTCCCAATGATTGTTTGTTATCGCGGTTGTTTATTGTGAACCGTCGCGGACCGCTTGCGGCCTTCACAGCTTTAATAGCTTTTTCGCATTCTCATAATAGACCTTGTTCTTGTCCTCGGCGCTCAGCCCAAGCTTGTTGATCAGATCGACGCCTTCTTTCTTGAGTGCGAACAAAGGCGGCGAATGGGTTCCGAAGATAAAATGATCGACGCCTACAGTGTTGAGCGCACAGCGCGCGCCCGGCGGATGGTACGAGGTCGATTTCAAGATACATCATCTTGAGGTAATGCAGCGGCTCGTGCTTGATCAGCATCGGCTCATAAGAGCCAACCGAGAACGCCTCGTCCTGCAGCTTGTAGGCGTAATTCATGCGGCCGATCATCTCGCAGATGCCGCCGCCGAGATGGGTGCCGACAAGCTTGAGTTTCGGAAAGCGCTCAAAGACGCCGCGCACGATCAACCGGGAAATGGCAAGCGCGCCGTCCATCGGCCGCCCCGATGCTTGACGCCAAGCGGTAATCACGCATCCGCTCTTCTCCGAAGCCGACGGAGGGCGGATGGATCACCACCGGCACGTCGAGGTCTTGCGCAAGCTGAAAAAAGGGCATTGCCTCCTCGTCGTCGGGATATTGGCCCTGCAGGCTTGAGGTGATCCAAGCGCCCTTAAGCCCGTCTTCCTTCATCGCCCGCTCGAACTCGCGCAGGAATTCATCGCCGCCCCAGGGCACGGTCGCGGCCATGCCGACAATCGAGGAATATTTCGCCTGGCACTCGGCATGAAAGCGGTTCTGGCGCTGGCAGCGCGCAAGCTGCTGCTTGCGGTCCATCTCGCGCAGCCGATGCAGCGGATTGCTGATGACTGTGATGTCCACGCCGCCGATCTCGGCCGCTTCAAGCGCCTTCTCGATCGTAGTGGGCGAGCGGCCCGCCTTGGCGCCAACCTGGCGATGAAACGGCAAATCGGTGAATTCGACCAGGTCCTCGGGTGGAAGGACATGGACATGGAAATCGATGATCATGAGTGCCTACCTGATGATGCCCAGAAAAAACCCCAACAGCAGCAGGACCGAACAGGCTGCACAACGCCTCATTTTTCGCAAGCATAATTTCGTGAGGCTCTTATCATGCGCGACCAGATGGCATCGCCGGATCAAAAGCAACGGCGACGGCGTACGCGCCATTGCAGGCGGGGAAAAACGGGGAAGCAATGAAGATCGTCAAGATCGAGGACTTTCATGTCGACGGCGGTTGGGAGGCTTGGTCGTTTCTCAAGCTGACGACAGATGAAGGGCTCGTCGGCTGGTCCGAATTCAAGGAGGGCCGCCGCCGCGGCGTCGCCGCGATCATTCACGGCCCGGGTGCTGGCCTGATCGGCAAGGACCCGCGCGCGACCGGCCGGATCGATGCGGCCTTGTATTCGCAGATGCGAACGGTCACCGGGGGACTTGCCACCAATGCAGCCGGCGCGATCCTCAATGCCTGCCTCGATATCAAGGCAAAGGCGCTCGGCATCCCGGTGCACGAGTTGATCGGTGGCGCGGTGCGCGACCGCATTCCGGTCTACTGGTCGCGATGCGGCGTGGTGCGGGCACGCTGGGCAGCGCTGTTCGGCGGCAAGGTTATCGACAAGCCGCCGGTGCGCACGGTCGCCGATCTGAAGGCGGCCGGGCGCGAGGCGGCCGAACGCGGCTTGTCCGCGATCAAGACCAACATCCTGCTGTTCGATGAAAAAGGCGGCCGGCAATACGCCCAGGCTCCTCGCGCGGTAGCGGCCATCCCGAGTTGAACCTGCCGGAACACGTTCTCGATGCGGTCATCGCGCAGCTTTCGGCATTGCGCGAGGGTGCCGGTCCGCGCGTGCGCCTCATGCTCGATCTCAATTTCAACTACAAGCCGGAGGGCTTCAGGCGCATCGCTCGCAAGCTTGAGCCGTTCGTGCTGTCCGCGCAGAGCACCGACAAGTTGGTCAACTCCGTCACGCCCGCGTTGTTCGCCCGCTACCCCACGGCGCTCGACTACGCGAAGGCCGACCGGGCCGAGCTGGAGGAGATGATCCACTCCACCGGCTTCTTCCGGAACAAGGCCAACTCGCTGATCGGGCTGGGTGCGGCCGTTGTCGAGCGGCACGGCGGCGAGCTGCCGCACACGCTCGAGGAGCTGGTCAAGCTGCCGGGCATCGGCCGCAAGACGGCCAACGTGATACTCGGCAACGCCTTCGACATCCCGGGCATCACCGTCGACACCCACTTCGGCAGGCTCGTGCGCCGCTGGGGGTGGACGGCGGAGGAGGATCCGGTCAAGGTCGAACACGCCGTCGGCGCGCTGGTGCCCAAGCGCGACTGGACGATCGTGTCGCACGAAGTGATCTTCCACGGTCGGCGCGTCTGCCACGCCCGCAAGCCCGCCTGCGGCGCCTGCACCCTGGCCGCCGACTGCCCCTCCTACGGCACCGGCCCCACCGACCTGCGCGAGGCCGCCGCGCTGGTCAAAGGCCCGTCGCGGGAGCGACTGCTCGCCGTGGTCGGGCTGGCCGAAGAGGATGCGCCCGCCCCCGCGGGCGGCGAGGACCGGGACGCGCCATGACAGCCGCCCGCCACCCGCCACCCGATCGGCGCGAGCGGCACCCCGCGCGGGGCCCGGCCCCGTCCACCACTCACCACCCACACGATCGGCACGAGCCCCACCCCACGCCGGGCCCGGCCGTGTGCACCACCCACCATCCACACGATCTACACGAGCCCCACCCCACACAGGGCCCAATGACGTCCACCACTCACCCTCGCCCCCACGGTCGGCGCCAGTTGCACCCCACGCAGGTCGCGGCGAGACCCGCCACCCACCGCCGCCCGCACGAGCCCCGCCCCACCCAGGGCGCGACGGCGCCTACCACGCAGCGCCGCCCCCACGATCGGCGCCGGCCCCACCACCGGCACGCCCCGGCCGCGCCCACCACCCACCGCCGCCCGCATGATCGGCACGAGTCGCACCGTATGCAGGTCGGCGGCGGCCTGGTGTGCGGATGGACGCGATCACCGGTCGCGCGATGATCACCGAGCGCCGGGCCGCGGTCGTCACCACTCTGGTCGTGGTGCTGCTCGCCGCCGCGGGCGTATACGCGCTGTGGCCGCGGAGCACCGCCGCCGGGACCAGCGCCTACAGCTCGGCGGCGGTCGCCACGCCGGGCGGCGCCGGATCGGGTGCGCCGGGGATCGGTGGGGCGTCCGG
Organism: uncultured Actinomycetota bacterium; assembly: GCA_963739465.1. Lineage (GTDB taxonomy): Bacteria > Actinomycetota > Actinomycetes > Mycobacteriales > Pseudonocardiaceae > Pseudonocardia. Next base: position 40,370 of record CAVUAS010000025.1, on the reverse strand, counting down.
CGCCGGTGACGCCGGCGCAGGTGGGGCCGGCGCAGGTGGGACCGGCGCGCCCGGGATCGCTGGGGCGGCAGGCGCCGGCGCGCCCGCGGGCCAGGGCGGCGCGGGGGCAGGTGCTGGGCCCGCCGGTGGCAGCGGAGTCGCCGGGCAGGCCGGGCTGCCGGACGCGCAGCTGGCCGGGCCGCGGGCGGCCGCTGCGCTCGCCCCGTGCCCCACCCCCAGCAGCGCACCGGCCACAGGCCCGCTGGCAGGCGTGGGCGTGCCCTGCCTCGGCGCGCCGGGCACCGTTGACCTCGGCGCCGCGCTGGCCGGGCACGTCACGCTCGTGAACGTGTGGGCGTCGTGGTGTGGCCCCTGCCGGGCCGAGCTGCCCGTCCTCGCGCGCTACGCGGTCAGTCCGGGCGCGGTGCCCGTGCTCACCGTCGACGCCGCCGACGACCCGGCCGCCGCCCTCGCGCTGCTCACCGACCTCCGCGTGCACCTTCCCGCCGTCGCCGACCCCGAGGGCGCCGTCACCCGCGCGCTGCGGCTGCCGCCCGGCCTGCCGCTGTCGTACGTGGTCCGCGCCGACGGCAGCGCGGCCCTCGTCGACCCACCCGTACCCTTCGCCACCCCGGAGGAGGTCGCCGCGGCCGTGGCCCGCCGGTCGTGAGCCCGCCCGTCGTGGGCCGGGCCTCAGACCGGTCGCAGTGCGACGAGCGGCAGCACGCTCACGGCGTACCGCCGATCGGCGTCCGTGCCCCGGTAGGGCCGCCCCACCAGCACCGAGAGCACCCGCCGCAGCAGCGGCCCGGCGAAGCGGTTGCGGCGTTCGTAGTCGGCGAGCACCGCCACGGCGGTGTCCGTGTCGAGCACCCGGTGCGGCACCGGGAACGTCGCCCGGCCGACTGTGACGGCCGCCGGGCCACCCGCGTCGAGGTTTCGCAGCCAGTCCGCGCGGCGCCCGAATCCGGAGATCACCACGTGCTCGCCGGACGCCGGGTCGTGCCGCAGCACCTCCAGCACGACCGCATGCGGTCGGCCCGTACGCCGTCCCGCGTGGCGCAGCAGCAGGAACCGGTGCCCCAGCAGCCCGCCCCACCCGACGTCGTACAGCCGCCGCGGCGCCCGGAAGACCCACCGGAGCCAGGCGGGTGGCGTCACTCCGCCATCCTGGCCCCGACGCGCACGTGGCCGCACCCGGCAGGCAAAGTGGAATCGTGAGCACGCTCGATCCGGAGGCCGCGCCCCCCTGGCTGCGCCCGCTGCTCGACGGGCTCCTCGACGTCGACGGCGACGAGCTGCTGCGCCACCGCATGGGCCCACCGCCCCCCGACGCCCGCCGCGCCGCCGTTCTCATGCTGTTCGGGGAGACCCCCGTGCACGGCCCCGACGTGCTGCTCGCCGAACGGGCCAGCACCCTGCGCTCCCACCCGGGCCAGGTCGCGTTTCCCGGTGGCGGCGCCGAGTGCGGCGATTCCGGCGTCGTCGCCACCGCGCTGCGCGAGGCCGAGGAGGAGACCGGCCTCGATCCGGCGGGCGTCGTGCCCCTCGCCGTGCTGCCGGAGCTGTACCTGCCGCCGTCGGGCTTCGCGGTGACACCGGTGCTCGCGCACTGGGCCCGCCCGAGCCGGGTGCACGCCGTCGACCCCGGCGAGACGGCGACGGTCGTCCGCGTCCCCCTCGCCCAGCTGGCCGATCCGGCCAACCGGCTGCGCATCCAGCACCCCTCGTCGGGCTACCTCGGGCCCGCCTTCATCGTGTCGGGGCTGCTGGTGTGGGGTTTTACGGCGGGCATATTGTCCGCGCTGTTGGATCGGGGCGGCTGGGCGCGCCCCTGGGACACGGCCAGGATCCTCGACCTGGAAGAGGCGTGGAGCACGGCCCGGGCGGACCGGCAGGAGGTCGCGGGCCCATGAGCTGGGTCGATCTCGTCGTCATCGCGCTCGCGCTGCTCGCCGCCATCTCGGGGTGGCGGCACGGCATGGCCGTGGCTCTGCTGTCGTTCGTCGGCGTGCTCGGCGGCGCGATCATCGGGGTGCGCGTGGCCCCGCTGCTGGCCGAGGGCATCAGCAACACGAACACGCGGGTGATCGTGAGCGTCGCCGTCGTGGTGATGCTGGTCGTGCTGGGCGAGACCACCGGCGTGTTCCTCGGCCGCCGGGTGCGCGACCGCATCACCGGCGAGCACTTCCTCGCCGTCGACTCCACACTCGGTTCCATCCTGCAGGCCTTGGCGGTGGTCGTGGCCGCCTGGCTGGTCGCGCTGCCGCTGGCCTCGGCGAGCCTGCCCGGTATCGCCGCCGGGGTGCGCAGCTCGCAGGTGCTGAGCGCCGTCGACTCGGTCATGCCGACGGTGGCCAAGCAGCTGCCCGCCGAGCTCCGGCAACTGCTGGACAACTCCGGCTTCCCGGACGTGCTGAGCCCCTTCGCCCGCACCCCCGTCATCGCCACCGGGCCGCCGAACTCCGCGCTCGTGCACAGCGCCGCCGTCGCGGCCGCCCAACCGAGTGTTCTCAAGATCCGCGGCAAGGCGCCGTCGTGCCAGCGGCAGCTGGAGGGGTCGGGCTTCGTCTTCGCACCCGAGCTGGTGATGACCAACGCGCACGTGGTGGCGGGCACCGACGCCACCGCGGTCGAGGTGGTCGGACGGCGGGGCCGCACCACCGAGATGGCCGCCCGGGTCGTCTACTACGACCCGCAGGTCGACGTGGCGGTGCTCCGCGTGCCCGGCCTCACCGCCAAGCCGCTGAGCTTTGCGGGCGACCCGGGCCGCTCCGGCGACGACGCGATCGTGCTCGGCTACCCGCTCGACGGCCCGTTCACGGTCACGCCCGGCCGGATCCGCCAGGAGATCAATCTGAAGGGCCCGGACATCTACGACAGCGGCGAGGTGAGCCGCGACGTCTACACCGTGCGCGCCACCGTGCGCTCCGGCAACTCCGGCGGGCCGATGATCGACCCGTCGGGCCAGGTCACGGGCGTGGTCTTCGGCGCCGCACTGGACGACCCGGAGACCGGGTTCGTGCTCACCGTCGGGCAGGTGGAGGCCGCCGCCGAAGCCGCGCCCAGCCGTACGGCCGCCGTCGCGACCGGTCCCTGCGCCGAATAGGTCGTGAGTGGATAACGTCGTTCCGGCGATGTTATCCACTCACGACCGGGTGACCGTCTCGTTGCGCCCCGGCCCCACCCCGATCGCGCTCACGGGCGCCCCGGTGAGCTCCTCGATCCGCTCGACGTAGGCGCGGGCGGCCGCGGGGAGCTGTGCGAACGACCGGTACGGCGCGAGGTCCTCGAACCAGCCCGGCATCTCCTCGTACACCGGCACGGCGTGGTGCAGGTCGCTCTGGGTCATCGGCATGTCGTCGACGCGTCGCCCGCCGATCTCGTAAGCCACGCAGATCGGCACCTTCTCCAGGCCGGAGAGCACGTCGAGCTTGGTGAGGAAGAAGTCGGTGATGCCGTTGACGCGCGCGGCGTAGCGCCCGATGACGGCGTCGAACCAGCCACAGCGCCGCGGGCGGCCCGTCGTCACACCGACCTCGCCGCCGACCTTGCGCAGGTGCTCGCCCATCGCGTCGGAAAGCTCGGTGGGGAACGGGCCGGAGCCCACCCGCGTCGTGTACGCCTTGAGGATGCCGATCACCCGGTCGAACCGGGTCGGCCCGATGCCCGACCCGACCGCCGCGCCGCCCGCCGTCGGGTTCGAGCTGGTCACGAACGGGTAGGTGCCGTGGTCGACGTCCAGCAGCGTGCCCTGTGAGCCCTCCAGCAGCACCGTCTCGCCGCGTTCGAGGGCCTGGTTGAGCAGCAACCGGGTGTCGGCGATCCGGTCGGCGAAGCGGCGCCCGTGGGCCAGCACCTCGTCCACCACCGTGTCGACGTGCAGCGCGCGCCGGTTGTAGACCTTCACCAGCACCTGGTTCTTGAGGTGCAGCGCCGCCTCCACCTTCTGGTGCAGGATCTTCTCGTCCAGGAGGTCGGCCACGCGCACCCCGACGCGCGACACCTTGTCCTGGTACGCCGGGCCGATCCCGCGCCCGGTGGTGCCGATCTTCGCCTTGCCGAGGAAGCGTTCGGTGACCTTGTCCATCTCCACGTGGTACGGCATGATCAAGTGCGCGTCGGCGCTGATCAAGAGCTTGCTGGTGTCCACGCCACGGCTTTCCAGGCCCGCGAGCTCGTCGAGGAGCACGCCGGGGTTGACGACCACGCCGTTGCCGATCACGTTCGTCACCCCGGGCGTGAGGATGCCGGACGGGATGAGGTGCAGGGCGAAATCCTGGCCGTCGGGCAACACCACCGTGTGACCGGCGTTGTTGCCGCCCTGGTAGCGCACCACCCACTGCACCCGGCCGCCGAGGATGTCGGTGGCCTTGCCCTTGCCCTCGTCGCCCCACTGGGCGCCGATCAGCACGATCGCAGGCATGTGACACTCCCCTTGATGAACACGTTGGACGCCGGGCCGGTGCTGCTTACCTGCGGCGATCCGAGCCCGCATCACGGTAGTCGCGCGCTCGCCGCGCTTCCTACCGTGGTCCTCCCGTCGTGTCCCGGACGGGCCGAGCTCGACCCGGTGCTGCGCGATCTCACCGCCCGCCGCCTGGTCGTGGCGGGCACCGACGCCGACCTCGCCGCCGTGCTCCTGCGCCTCCTGCGGCGCGAGCGGCTGGACGTGGAGGTCGCCTACCTGCCGCGCAGGCGGTCGCCCGCGGCGCGGGCGTGGGGACTGCCGCGGGACCCGACGGCGCTGGCGCTCGACGGCGCCGCCGTGCCCGTCCCGCTGATCCGCGACGACGCGGGGGGCGTGCTGGTCGGCCGCGCTGAGCTGCGGCGGCTGCGCGGGGAGGTCTACTGCGACGAGACGCTCGTGCTGCGCGGGTCGGGGCACGTCGTCCTCCAGCCGGGGCCGGACGGGGTCGCCGTGCGGGCGAGCCGCACGGGCAGGCCGCCGGACGGACGCACGCGGGCGGTGGCGCCCCGGGCCCCCGCGGGCCGCGGCTCGGCGGTCGGGCGCGCGGTGCAGCTGGGCGGCGAGCCGTTCACCCCCGTCCTCGACGGGGTGCCGCACCCGCGCGCGGTCACCCGGTGGGCGTGGTACCGGCACACGGCCGACTGGCTGCTCGTCCGCCCGGCCCCACCCCGGCCATGATCACCGGTTGGGCGCGTTTCCGGCCGGATCTGGCCGCTTTACGCGCCGAACCGGCAATCACTGCGCGGCGGCCGACCTGTCAGGACGCGGCGCGGCCGGGGGAACCGGGCCCCGACCGGCTGGACGCGCTCGGTGCCGAGCGCACGAGCAGATGCACGGGACGGCAACTGCGCCGCACCCCGTCAGGTTCCCTTCGAGGCGAGGACCACCCGTACGGCCTACCGGGTCCATGATCGACAGTTCGGTGCGCCGAGCGGTCAGGAATGGCTACCGAATCGGCGATCGCGGGCCGCTCGGCGGGGTGACCCGGCGGCGTGCGGGCGGCGGGGCCGACGCCTGCGCGGGCCCCGTCAGATGCCCAGCGCGGCCGGGGCGGCCGGGTCGGCGTCGGCCAGGAACTCGGCGGTGCGGCGCGCCTCGTCATCCTCCCCGATCGCGACGGCTGCGCGGTGCAACGCCCCGAGCGAACGCAGAAACCCCTGGTTGGGGACGTGCGCCCACGGCACCGGCCCGAAGCCCTTCCACCCGCTGCGCCGGAGCTGGTCGAGCCCGCGGTGGTAGCCGGTGCGGGCGTAGGCGTAGCCCGTGATGACGATCCCGTCCTCCAGCGCGCGCTCGGCGAGCACGGCCCAGGCGATGCTGGACGTCGGGTGGGCGGCGGCGACCTCGGCGGGTTCGACCCCGCCATCGAGCAGCGCGCCCGCCGGATCGTCGGGCAACAGCGTGGGTTCCGGGCCGAGGAGGTTGCCGTGCGGCGTCATGGCGCCCATCCTGCACCTATGACCACCGCCCAGTTCGAGAAGATCCGCACCGGCCGCGGGTTCCTCGCCGCGCTCGACCAGAGCGGCGGCAGCACCCCGAAGGCGCTCAGGCTCTACGGCATCCCGGAGGACTCCTACTCCGGCGACGCCGAGATGTTCGACGCCGTGCACGCCATGCGGACCCGCCTCATCACCGACCCGGCCTTCTCCGGCGAGCGCATCATCGGCGCAATCCTGTTCGAGGACACGATGAACCGTCAGATCGAGGGCCGCGACACCCCGTCCTACCTGTGGGACGTGAAGGGGGTGGTGCCATTCCTCAAGGTCGACAAGGGCCTCGCGGCCGAGGCCGACGGCGTGCAGGTGATGAAGCCCATCGACGGCCTCGACGCCCTCCTCGCCCGCGGCGTCGAGAAGGGCGTCTTCGGCACCAAGATGCGCTCGGTGATCAAGCTCGCCGACGAGAAGGGCGTGGCCGCGGCCATCGAGCAGCAGTTCACGATCGGCGCGCAGATCGCCGACGCCGGGCTCGTGCCGATCCTGGAGCCCGAGGTCGACATCCGCAGCCCCCAGAAGGCCGAGGCCGAGAAGCTGCTGCACGCCGGCATCACGCAGCACCTGGACGCGCTGCCCGACGACCGGCACGTGATGCTCAAGCTCACCCTGCCCAGCGTGGACGACTTCTACGCCGACCTCGTGGCCCACCCGCGGGTGCTGCGCGTGGTCGCCCTTTCCGGCGGCTACACCCGTGAGGAGGCCGACGCGATCCTCGCCCGCCAGCACGGCGTCATCGCGAGCTTCTCCCGGGCGCTGGCCGAGGGCCTGACCGCCGAGCTGACCGCCGCGGAGTTCCACGCCATGCTGGACGCGACGATCGACGAGATCTACGCGGCGTCGAACACCTGAGGCGGGGCAGCTCGGGCGCCGATCAGCGCCCGAGCGACGTCCCGGTGGAGCGCAGGTTCTCGCACGCCTCGACGACGCGGTCGGCCATGGCCCCCTCCGCGGTCTTCAGGTAGGTGCGCGGGTCGTAGGCCTTCTTGTTGCCGACCTCGCCGTCGACCTTCAGCACCCCGTCGTAGTTCGTGAACATGTGCGCGGCGATCGGCCGGGTGAACGCGTACTGGGTGTCGGTGTCGACGTTCATCTTCACCACGCCGTAGCTCAGCGCCTCCGCGATCTCGGACGGCAGCGAGCCCGAGCCGCCGTGGAAGACCAGGTCGAACGGCTTCGACCCGGCAGCCAGCCCGAGCTTGGCGCAGGCCACCTCCTGGCCTTGGGCGAGGATCTCCGGGCGCAGCTTGACGTTGCCCGGCTTGTAGACGCCGTGCACGTTGCCGAACGTCGCGGCGAGCAGGTAGCGGCCCTTGTCACCTGCGCCGAGCGCGTCGACGGTGGCCTCGTAGTCCGCCGCCGACGTGTACAGCTTCTCGTTGATCTGGTTGGCGACCCCGTCCTCCTCGCCGCCGACGACGCCGATCTCCACCTCGAGGATGATCTTCGCCTTCACCGCGAGATCGAGCAGCTCGGCCGCGATCGCGAGGTTCTCGTGCAGCTCGGTGGCCGAGCCGTCCCACATGTGCGACTGGAACAGCGGCTGCTCGCCGCGGTCAACGCGCTCCTGGCTGATCGCGAGCAACGGCCGGACGTAGGTGTCGAGCTTGTCCTTGGGGCAGTGGTCGGTGTGCAGGGCGACGTTGACCGGGTACTTCGCCGCGACGACGTGCGCGAACTCCGCGAGCCCCACCGCGCCGGTGACCATGTCCTTGACCTTGGTGCCGGACAGGAACTCCGCGCCGCCCGTGGACACCTGCACGATGCCGTCGCTCTGCGCCTCCGCGAAGCCGCGCAGGGCGGCGTTGAGGGTCTCGGTGCTGGTGACGTTGATGGCCGGGTAGGCGAACTCGCCCGCCTTGGCCTTGTCCAGCATCTCGTTGTAGATCTCGGGCGTGGCGATGGGCACCGGTGCGGCCTTCCGATTGGGCAGGTTCGTCGAGGGCCAGTATCTCGCACCACTACCATCGTGCTCATGGACGGCACCTGGGGTGGGAACGCCGTCGAGCAGACGCTGAGCAGGCTCCGCGCGCTCGACGCGCGTCCCTGGCCTGCGCCCGAGCCGAGCGCTGCGCCGCGCACGCTCGCCGATCTCTACCGCGAGCATCGCACCCGCATGGTGCGCCTCGCGTCGCTGCTGGTCGACGACCCCAACACCGCCGAGGACGTCGTCCAGGAGGCGTTCACCGGGCTGCACCGGCACTGGGGCGAGCTGCGCGACGAGGCCGCCGCGCTCGGCTACCTGCGCACCGCGGTGGTCAACGGGTCCCGGTCGGTGCTGCGGCGGCGGCGCACCGCGCGCGACTACGTGCCACCGCACCAGGTCAACGCCCGCTCGGCCGAGTCGCTCGTGATGCTCTCGGCCGAGCACCAGGCCGTCGTCGACGCGCTGGCCACCCTTCCGCCGCGCCAGCGCGAGGTGCTGGTGCTGCGCTACTACGGCGGGATGAGCGAGGCGGAGATCGCCGAAGCCACCGGGATCACCCGCGGCACCGTCAAGTCGACGGCCAGCCGCGCGCTCGACGCGGTCGGGCGCGTGATGAACCCCCGGGCCAGGCTCTGATGGCCGCCGCCCCGCCGGAGCAGCGCCTGGCCGAGGCGTTGCGCGCCCGGGCCACCGGGGCGGGGCAGCCTGCCCGCGGCGGGCACCGCGTGGAGGTCGCGCCGACCTCCGGCGTGCCGCTGCCCACCGCCTTGGCGATCGCGTTTCTGGCGGGTGCGCTGCTCGGCACGGCCCTGGCGCTGATCTCGCTGCTCCTGCCCGGCGTGCTGCCCGGCACTGCCTGACGTCGGCAGGCCGGTATCCTCGGATGTCGTGACCACCCTCGCGGCGATCGGACCCGCATGGCTTCAGCCGGACGCGATCATCTCCTGGCTCGGGCCCTGGGCGCTGGTCGGCGTCGCGGCGATCATCTTCGCCGAATGCGGGCTGCTCATCGGCTTCTTCCTGCCCGGAGACTCGCTGCTGTTCACGGCGGGCCTGTTCGCCGTCTCCGACGTCGGGCTGCGCGCGCCGCTGTGGGTGGTGTGCCTGGTGCTCATCGTCGCCGCGATCGCGGGCAACGTGTCCGGCTACTGGATCGGACGGCTGAGCGGCCCGGCGATCTTCGACAAGCCGGAGTCGAAGCTGTTCAAGCCCAAGCACGTGGCCCGTACCCACGAGTTCTTCGAGAGGTACGGCAACCGGGCGATCGTGCTCGGCCGGTTCGTGCCGATCGTGCGCACGTTCATCACGGTGATGGCGGGCGTCGGCCGGATGCCCGCGAAGCGCTACTTCACGTACTCGCTGATCGGCGGCGTGCTGTGGGCGGCGGGCGTTACCCTGCTCGGCGCGTGGCTGGGCCAGTTCGCGTTCGTGAAGAGCAACATCGAGCTGATCCTCATCCTCGTGGTCTTCGTGTCGATCATCCCGATCATCGTGGAGCTGCTGCGCGCGCGGCGCGCCAACAAGGGCGCCCACGCCGGCTGATCCGTGATCACCGTTTCGGCGCGATTCCGGGCGATTCTGGCCGCTCAGTGCGCCGAACCGGCGATCACGGGGGCCTGCTGCGGGCTAGCGCGGCAGCCGGGCGGCGGCTTCCAACACCATCCAGCCGGAGAGCTGCACGGAGAGGTCGGACTCGGCGATGCCGTGCCGCGGCACCGCCGCCGGACGGCTCCATTCCGCGGAGAAGACGGGACCGCAGCGGCCCTCCAGCCTGCCCCGCCACGCGGCGTCCGCGCTGGCCAGCACGATGCGCGCGGCGGCGTCGGTGAGCTCGGGGCGGCGCAGCGCCGCCACCACGAGGTAGCGCGCGAGGATGCCCGCGAACAGGCCGCCGTCGCCGCCGCCGCAGCCGGGTAGGACGCCGTCGGGACGGGCGAGGCGCTGCGTCACGGCGTCGACGAGCGCCACCGCCCGATCGCCCCAGCGCTGGTGACCGTCGCGGGCCGCGAGCTCGACGCAGGCGCCGAGGTGCACGCCCTGGCAGTAGGTGAAGATGCGGGGGTCGACCGCGACGACCGAGCCGTCGGGGCCCAGCCGCACTCCGTCGCGAACGAGGCCGGTGTCGGGGTCGACGAGCGTCTCGGCGACCCAGTCGGTGATCGCGGCGGCGAACTCGACCTGGCCCTCGCGGGCCAGCAGGATCGCGGCGGGCCCGTTCGCGGGTGCGTTCTTGACCCGGCCGTCGGCGCCGCCGCCGCGCCGCCACCAGATGCCGCCGCCGCCGTCCTCGGTCCAGCCGCGGTGCAACTGCCGCGTGACCCTGCCCAGCGCTTTGTTGTCGGGGGTGAGCGTGCCCGCGCGCTGGACGGCCAGGCCCAGCCAGGCCACGTCGTCGTAGAACGGGTTGGTCCAGCGGCCGCCGTTGCGGAGGCGGACGCCGCGGGTGAGCGTCGCGATCGTGGCCGCGCGGCCGGGACGCGGGTCGCGCAGCTGGGCGTCGACCAGGCAGTCCAGAAGGTGCGCCTGCCACCAGAAGTGCCAGGGGAATGGCGGCGCAGGCCGCCGCCGAGGCCAGCGGACGCGGCCGATGCGGGTGCCGGGCACGAACCCCGCGATCGGCCGGAGGTGTCTACGCACGACGGCCCGCTCGGCCGCGGCCGCGCGGCCGGCCCAGTTCACATCGGCGTCGTGCACGCCCGACAGTCTGCCGGCGCGGACGGCGCTCAGAAGTGCTCGAGCAGCTCGGGGAACCGCGTCAGGTGCAGCACGCCGCCGTCGGCCGGGTCGATCTCCTGCTCCTCCAGCGACCACGTGTATGGATGCGGGATGAACACCGCGCGCAGGCCCGCGGCACGCGCGGCGAGGACGTCCGAGCGGGGTGAGTTGCCGATCATCCAGGTCACGTCGGCGGCGAGGCGCTGCTCCTCGACCAGCTCGCGATACGTCGCGGGCGCCTTCTCGGCCACGATGTGGGTGCTGCGGAAGTGGTGCGCCAGGCCCGAGGCGTCGATCTTGCGCTGCTGCTCGGCGGGCTGTCCCTTTGTGAGCAACAGCAGGTCGTGGCGGGTGGCGAGCTGGGCGAGGGCGTCCGCGACGCCCGGCATGAGCTCCACGTCGTGTTCGACGAGCGCCGCGGTGAGCTCCGTGATCTCGGCCCGCTCGGCGTCCGTGGCCGGGCGCTGCGCGAGGCGCTCGAAGCAGACGTGCAGGCTGGAAAGGAAGCTCGCGCTGCCGTAGCCGTGCACGGCGATGGTGGCCCGCTCCACGTCGTTGAGCACCTCGCGCAGGGCGGTGCGGTCGAGGGTGGGGTGGGCGAGCCATTCGAGGTAGTCATCGACGACCCGCTCGAACAGCACGTTGTTCTCCCACAGCGTGTCGTCGGCGTCGAAGACGAGAATCTGCCGCTCCACGGCGGAGACTCTAGGCACCGGCGCCGATCGGCGCCCGGGAATTGTCGGTGCCCCGTCGTAGCGTGCCGGGCATGGACACCCCCGAGCGCCTCCCGCATCAGATCGACCAGTACGACGCGTGGCAGCGTGAGACGATCCGCCGCCACGGCTGGGCCCTGCAGGCCGTGTTGGGCGACGAGGAGTCGCCGCCGTTCGTCTACACGGTCGGGCTGGCGGGGTTCCGGCATCCCGAGCTGATCTTGTTTGCCACCACGCAGGCCACCGCGGCCGCCGTTCTCAACGAGCTGGGCGAGCTCGTGCGGGCGGGCAGCAGGCTCGGGCCCCTCCAGGGTGTGGAGCTGTCCACCGGCGCCGTCCATCTGCTGGCGTTCCCCGAGTCCGAGCACTGGCTGTTCGCTGCCAACGACCTCTACCGCAGCCCGGGCGGCCCGCCGGTGCCCGCGCTGCTCGTCGTGCCCGATGGGCACCTCGCCGACGTTCCGGGCGAGGACGAACCGTGCCCGTTCTGCTCCTGAGCGCCCGGCCTCCGGGCCGCGCACGCCCATCACCCGGCTGAGCCGCGTCGTGCCCATCCCACCCCACCCCACCGCGCCCATCCCACCCAGCCGCGCCCCACCGGCCGCCGCGCGGCCGGTTTCGCCGCCAAGCGGGCTACCAGGCGCGGGAGAGGTCGGCGTGCTGGCGGACCCAGGCGTGCATCGCGATCCCCGCCGCCACGCCTGCGTTGATCGAGCGGGTCGAGCCGAACTGGGCGATCGACACGGTCATCTGCGCGACCGCATGGGCCGCGTCGGTCACCCCTGGGCCTTCCTCGCCAAACAGCAGGAGGCAGGCGCGGGGCAGCTGTGCGGTCTCCAGCCGTTGCGCGCCGGGGGTGTTGTCGACGGCCACCACGATCAGGCCGTGGTCGCGAGCAAAGCCGGACAGGCCTGCCACGTCGTCGTGGTGGTGCACGGTGAGGTAGCGGTCGGTCACCATTGCTCCGCGTCGGTTCCAGCGGCGGCGACCCACGATGTGCACACCCGCGGCTCCGAACGCGTTGGCCGTGCGCACCACCGTGCCGATGTTGTGGTCGTGTCCGAAGTTCTCGATCGCGACGTGGAAGGGGTGTGCGCGGGCGGCCAGGTCGGCCGCCACGGCGTCGCGGCGCCAGTACCGGTAGGCGTCCACGACGTTGCGCGCGTCGCCGTGGGCGAGCAGTTCTGGGTCATACCGCTGGTCGGTGGGCCAGTCGGCGCGGTCGCCCGGCCACGGCCCGGCACCGACTTGACCCGGCACGGCCCACTCCGTCGCGCCGGGCTGCTCCTCGCCGGGGCCCGTCATGATCGCAGGATAGGCACGCCGCGCTCCCACACCCGCGCGGAGCCCACCCTGGGGTCCCAGGAACCACCGAGGCAGGCGCAGGCCGCCCCACGCGCACGCCTACCGGCACAACACAAGTGCCCGGCGCACAGCTCACCGAGGACGGCGCGAGGCGCGCCCCGCGGCACCCGCTCGGCAGCACAAGTGCGCGGCGCGTAGCTCACCGAGGCGGGCAAACCCCTGCGGCACACGCTCACCGGCGCGAGTGCCCTGCGCGGAGCTCACCGCGGAGGGCGCAGCCCGTCCCGCGTACGCGCTCACCGTCGCAAGTGTCCGGCGCAACAGCTCACCACGGCGGGCGCAGCCCGGCCCGGTGATCACGGATCACGGTGACGGGCGCCGTCGCGTGCGCGAGATATACCTCAGCGGGGTTCGATCAAGATCGAACCCCGCTGGTGTCTAGCTCGGCGCGGGCCAGCGGCACGCGCCGCAATCATTGGCTCGGCGCCGGACCGGATCGGCCGGCGGCTGGTGCTGACCCCGACGCGCGGTGGCGCCCGAGCGGCTCACGAGGCCGCTCGGGCGGCTTGCCGGTCAGGTCTGGCCGGGCTCCTTCGACGGGCCGGGCCGGTCGTCGTCGCTCGGCGGGGGCTCGGTGGCCGTGCCGTGGTCGGCCTGGCCGTTCGCGTGACCGCGCGGCTGCGACCCGGGGACCTCCCGGCGGTCCTGCAGCTGCCCTTCGTCGGGCAGACCGGGCAGGCCGTCGTGCGGCTCCCCGTCGTGGAGCACACCGTCGTGGGCCGGCCTGACCTGCGGCTCGCCCGCGGGCGGCGGGTCGACCGGCGGCTCGCCCACCACCTCGACCGGACCGGTGTCCGACTGCCGGTACAGCGGCTCCGTCGGATACCACGCGGCGGGTGTGGTCTGGCCGTCGTCGGACGCGGCGGTTCCGTTGCCGTTGTCCGAGTGGCCGGGCTGGGTCGGGCCGTAGACCTGCGTCGGCGCGTCGGAGCCGGGTTCGTTCGGGCCGTAGACCTGGGTGGGCGCATCGGGGTCGGGTGTGGGCCGACCCCAGCCCGGAACGGGCGGCGGGTAACCCGACGCGCCGCCGTACCCCTGGCCGTTGCCCGCGGGCGGCGGGTAGCCGTAGCCCGGTGACCCCTGCCACGGACCCGGCTGACCTTGGCCGTTGCCGGGCGCGGGCGCGCCGTAGCCCTGGGGCTGGCCGTAGCCATAGCTCGCGTAGGGGCCTGCGGCGACGGGCTCGGGGATCTCGGGCACCGGCGGCGGCTCCAGCCGCCCGCCCTCGGGCATCGTCCCGTCGATCCGCGTGTGCCCGACGTGTGCGCCTGCCGCCGCCTCGTGGTAGGCCTCGAGCTGCGCGATGAAGTCGGGGTCGCTGTACACGGTGCCGTCGACGCTGATGCCGATGCGCTGCTCCAGCACCGCTTCGACGTCGTCGCCGGACAGGGTCTTGTGGGTCTCCAGTGCATGCGCGAGCGCGAGCACTCCGAGGCGGTTCTCCTCCAGGATCTCCTCGGCCTTGCTGAGCAGCTCGGCCAGCTGGTCCTCGATGCGATCGGCCAGCGCGGCGCGCAGCACCTTCTCGGTGCTCTCGCCCTTCTGTGGGCCGCCGCGGCCACCGCCGGGGCTGCCGACCTCGAGCCGCCTCGCCGTGGAGTACGAGGACACGGTGTGGCCCATGCCCCAGTAGCCCTCCATGAAGGACGCCACGGCGGTGGCCGACTCCAGGTCACCGGACACGCCGGACGACGAGTCGCCGTCGAAGAACATCCGCTCGCCCGCCAGCGACGCGAGGGAGACGAGGATGTCGCTCTCGTACTCCGAGCGCCAGCGCGTGAACTGGTCCTCCGGCGGGATGCTCGCGACCATGCCGAGGTAGTCGCTGCCCTTCTCGATCGTCGCGATGTCGATCTCCATGTGCTGCCGCGTGCGGAACGCGACCACGGCGTGGCAGGCCTCGTGCACGGCGACGGCGTGCCGCTCGCGCTCGATGTACTCGACGTCCTCAGGGGGGCCGAGGTCCTTGAGCTGCTTGGCCCGGATCACGTCTTTCCACGTGATGATCTCCCGGCCGTCCCGGATCGTGATGATCAGCGCCTCGTTGACGAGGTCCTTGATCGTGGCTCCGGTGGCGTAGGGCGTGATCGTGGCGAGCTTGTCGACCTGCTCGGGGGTCAGCTCGTGCGAGACCTTCCGCAGGTAACCCTCGTACGTGCGCACTCGACCGGCCTTGCTCGGGTAGCCCACGCGGTAGATCCGGTCGATGCGGCCCGGCCGCAGGAGCGCCTCGTCGAGCGCCTCGGGCATGTTCGTGGCCATCATGACGAGGATCCGGTACTTGGGCGGCGGCTTTGGCCGCATGCCCAGCGCCCGGCGGCCCCACCGGTTGAGCAGGCCGCGCGGCTTCTTCAACCCGGACAGCTCGGTGAGCAGCGCCTGCAGCGTGCCCATACCCCCGCCGCCGCCCATGCCGTTCATGCCGCCCATGACGAACCGGCTGCGGGTAGGCCCGGGCTCGGGCGACTCCTGCATGGCCTCACGGGCGAGCAGCCAGCGCGTGTCGTCGGAGAGGTAGGTCATGCCGTGGCAGCCCGTGCTCTGGAACGGCGGTCGGTGCCCGGTGCGACCGCCACCCGGCCCGACCTGTGCGAGCGTTCCGCGGCTGCCCAGCGCGTCGGCCTCGTCGAAGAAGACGATCACGCCGCCGTACCGGAGCGCGAGCCTGCGCAGCTTCCGGAACAGCGACTTGACCTTGAGGATGCCGACGCCCATGAACATGTTGGTGAACGCGCCGGGGTCGACGAAGACGTACGGCCTGCCGGTCTCGCCCGCGACGGCCTCGGCCATCAGCGTCTTGCCGGTGCCGGGCGGCCCCCACAGCAGCATGCCGGACGGGACGTAGCCGCCCTTCTCCTCGATGGCGTCCGGGTCCTCCAGGAAGACGATGTTCTCCTTGACCCGCTCGACCACGTGGTCCTGGCCCCAGACGTCGGAGAAGCGGGTGGTGATGTCGTCCGGGTAGTAGGTGTCCACGCCGCCGCGCGAGAGCAGCCAGAACAGCCCGATGAACTGGAACGCGATGAAGAAGAACGCGAACAGCAGCTGCAGGATCAGCGGCAGCGCGGAGACCAGCAGCGCGGGCGCCTGGAAGATCGCCAGAATCGGCGACGTGTCCAGGATCTGCCCGGCCACAACGGCGAACAGCACCACCACGAAGACGAGCTTGATGAGCCGCGACAGCCGGTAGCGGGTCCAGTCGGAGAACTTGCGGTGGATCCCGCGGTTGAACCCGCCGAACACCTTCTCCGACCAGAAGCGGTGGTAGCCCGGTGACTTCTCACTGATATAGAAGTGGATCTGCCGCAGCAGCTCGAGGCCCGCGAGCCAGATGAGCCACTGCGAGTCGTGGAGCTGGATCAGCGCCGCGTCGGAGAACGGCAGCAGCGGATTGTCCGCCATCGACGCCCACACGATGATGAACCACGCGACGACGAACAGCAGCAGCAACCGGGAGCGGTCCCACAGCGACATCCGCTTGCGCGTGACGGCCTTCGGCTTGCGCTCAGGCTCCATGGGCGGCGGAGGCGCAGCGGGCCCGGGGGCGTCGGCGACCGGTACGGTCATGGCTTCTCCCGGACGGTGAACGATGACACCACGCTGGTGATCTCCTTTTGGCGCTGCTGGTAGCACTCCGTTGAGCACCGGACGAAGAACAGGTAGAGCTTGCTCGCGTCGTCGTTGAGATAGAGGGTCTGGTCCATCACCTGCGGCGGGCCGCCCGCAACGCGATAGCGGAACACGGTGTGAACGCCGCGCACGCCGTTGCCGGGCGTGAGCACGTCGTCGCTCATCACGCTGATGTCGGCGACCATGGACGTCGGATCCGCCGCGGCCTGCTGCTGACCCGCAGGTGAGACGGGGTAGAAGAGGTCACGGAGCTTGTCGAGCGAGTAGGACCCGCGCGCGCTCTGCGGCACGTCCTGCACACCGACGAGCGTGGCCGGGGCCGTGGCCGTGGCGCCGAAGAGGTGATCGGGCGACGGGGTGGTGTCGGCGTCGTAGCCTGCGAGCCAGAGGCCGCGCTCGGAATCCTTCACGGTGGTGTCGAGCCCCAGCGCGTCGTCGATCGCCTTCGGGTCGATCGGCCGCCACGAGTTCGGGATCTTGAGATACGTGTGGTCGGTCGAGTTGGTGACGTACGTGTACTCCGGGCCTGCGCAGCCTGCCAGCGTCACGAGCACGGCGAGCAGCCCGCTGACCCAGGGGGCTGCGCGGCGACGCCATGGCCTCCGCCCGTCCGCCATCTGCCCTCCCCCTCGTGACCGTGCCGTGACCCCCGAGTATGCGCCACCGCCGTGAACCAGGGATGAGCCGAACCGGTTGCGAGGATGTTTCCCCAGGGCGACCCGCCGATCAGCCCAATCCGAGATCAGCCAATCCGAGCAACGCACGGTAGGGCACCCCTTCGGTCTCGATGGCCTCTTGGGCGCCGGTGGCGCGGTCCACGACGGTCGCCACGCCGACGACCGTGGCCCCCGCCTCGCGGACCGCGTGGACGGCCGTCAGCACCGACGCGCCGGTCGTCGACGTGTCCTCCACGACGAGCACGTCGCGGCCCGCGACGTCCGGTCCCTCGATCAGCTTCTGCATGCCGTGCTGCTTGATGGCCTTGCGGACGACGAACGCGTCGACCGGCGGCGCGTCGACCTCGCTCGCGGCGGCGTGCAGGACGGCGTCGGCGACCGGGTCGGCGCCGAGCGTCAGGCCGCCGACCGCGGCGTACGTCCAGTCGGCCGTCAGCACGCGCATGAGCCGTCCGATCAGCGGCGCGGCGCGGTGGTCGAGGGTCACGCGACGCATGTCGACGTAGTAGTCGGACTGGCCGCCCGAGGACAGCGTGACCCGCTCGTGCACCACCCCGAGCTCGCGGACCAGCGCGGCGAGCCTGCCCCGGTCGTCTTCGACACCGGTCACTGCTCGAACCGCCGGACGAGCCCCCGCACCAGCGGCCGCGGGAACACGTCCGCGAGCGTGGACAGCACCTTGTACTGCGTGCTGGGCACCGACACCACCTTTCCTCTCGCCAGGTCGGCCAGGCATTCGTCGACGACGCGCTGCGCGGACAGCCACATCGGGCCGCTGCGGCTCCCCTTGTCGATGTGGGCCCGCTCGTGGAATTCGGTGCGGACGAACCCGGGGCACAGCGCCATCGCCCGCACGCCCGTGCCCACGAGCGAGGCGGCGAGGGCCTCCGTGAAGGACGTGACCCACGCCTTGTCCGCACCGTAGGTGCCGCCGCGGCCGGGCAGGAACCCGGCGACGCTGGAGACGTTCACCACACCGCCATGACCTCGCGCGATCATCGCAGGCAGCGCGGCGCGGGAGAGCAGCAGCACGGCGGTGACGTTGACGTCGAGCTGGCGCTGCAGGTCGGCCGGGCCCGCGTCGAGGAACTCGCCGGGCAGCGCGAAGCCCGCGTTGTTGACGAGGAGGTCGATGGGCGCGCCGTCGAGCCGCTCGGCGACCCGGTCGCGGCCCGCGGACTCGGACAGGTCGGCGGCGAGCACGTCGACCTCGACGCCGCGGGCGCGGGCGGCGTTCGCGGTGGCGTCGAGGCGGGCGCGGTCGCGGGCGACGATCACCAGGTCACGACCGTCGGCGGCCAGGCGCTCGACGAACGCGGCACCGATACCGGACGTGGCGCCGGTGACCAGAGCGGTGGGCACGACCTAGGCCGTGTTCCGTGATCCGCGGGACATGGCCGCAACCCTACGGACGTGCTCAGGTGTGCGCGTTCTGGCCCTGCTCGAGCGCGATGGCCACCTCGGCGAGGTCGGCGAGCAGCTCCTGGAGGCGGTCGGCGGTGGAGTCGACGGGCGCGGTGGCGAGCACCCAGGACTCCTCGGCCCAGAGCAGTTCGACGTCGTCACCCACCGCGTCGGCCGCGCGGGCCAGCCTGCGGGTGAGCAGCGGCCGCACGGCGTCGGCGTCGGACACGAAGGCGTAGCGCTCGCCGACCGGCTCCAGGTACTCCAGCGCGACGTCGTCGGGTACGGGCGCGGTGGGCAGCCGCAGCTCGACGGCCGCGTTGAGATGCGTCTGCGCCTGGATCGCGGCGAGCACCGAGGTGATGCGCCCCGCCTGCTCGTGGTCGAAGATGTAGGCCTGCCGGTTGCCGTCGGGCAGCGGGACCTCGCCGCTGATGAGGTTTCTCGCCACCCCCGGGCCGCCCTGGTGGATGGTGCCGTAGCGCCACCGGCTGGGCAGCACCGGATCGGTGTCGAGGAACTCCCAGCCGCGCAGCGCGGCCCACCGCCGCCGGTCCTTGACGTTCGCGCCGCCGCCCGCCTGCCTGCGGTCGACGAAGAGCAACGCCACCCCGAGCAGGACGACGATCACAGCGATGACGAACCAGGTCGTCGACGAGAGGCCCACGGAGGGTGACTGTAGACCTGCGCCGTCATGACGTCCGACGACGCGCCCTACCTGATCACGAGCCACCGCATCGGTGAGTCGCGCGCTTCGACACGGCGTGTCTGCGGTCTCGACACGATGAGGCCGGACCTCGGCACCGACAGCCGAGGTGTCCGTGCCGAAACGGCCAACTCACCGTGGCCGAACGCGGGACTCACCGTGGCCGAACGCGGGACTCACCGTGGCCGAACGCGGGACTCACCGTGGCCGAACGCGGGACTCACCCGGCGGGGAGGGGCGGCTCAGACCTTCGACAGGGGCACGGCGCGGCCGACGATGAGGCCGCCGGTGCCGCCGCCCGCGTGCTGATCGAGGTCGACGCGCACGGTGTCGCCCTCCCGCACGTCGCCCGCCAGCAGTTCCTTGGCCAGCTGGTCGCCGATCGCCGACTGCACCAGCCGTCGCAGCGGACGCGCGCCGTACACCGGGTCGAACCCGTTGAGCGCCAGCCACTCGCGGGCCGCGTCGGACACGTCGAGCGTGAGCCGCCGCTTGGCCAGCCGCCGCCGCAGGACGTCGAGCTGGATGTCGACGATCCGCGTGAGCTCCTCCGTGGACAGCGCGTGGAACACCACGATGTCGTCGAGCCGGTTGAGGAACTCCGGCTTGAAGTGCCGCTGCACGGCCGCCATCACGACCTCCTTGCGCGCGGCGTCGTCGAGCACCTGCGCGCCGGTGGAGCCGAGGTTGGAGGTGAGCACGAGGATCGCGTTGCGGAAGTCCACCGTGCGGCCCTGGCCGTCGGTGAGCCGCCCGTCGTCGAGCACCTGCAGCAGGACGTCGAACACGTCCTGGTGCGCCTTCTCCACCTCGTCGAACAGCACCACCGTGTACGGGCGGCGCCGCACGGCCTCGGTGAGCTGCCCGCCCTGGTCGTAGCCGACGTAGCCGGGGGGCGCGCCGACCAGGCGGGCCACCGAGTGCTTCTCGGAGTACTCGCTCATGTCGATGCGGACCATCGCCCGCTCGTCGTCGAACAGGAACTCGGCGAGCGCCTTGGCGAGCTCGGTCTTGCCGACGCCGGTGGGCCCGAGGAAGAGGAACGAACCGGTGGGCCGGTTCTCGTCGGCGATGCCCGAACGGGCCCGGCGCACGGCGTCGGACACCGCGCGCACCGCCTCGGCCTGCCCGACCACGCGCTTGCCGAGCTCGTCTTCCATGCGCAGCAGCTTGGCCGACTCGCCCTCGAGCATGCGGCCCGCCGGGATGCCGGTCCACGCGGAGACGACATCGGCGACGTCGTCGGGTCCGACCTCCTCCTTGAGCATGAGATCGGCGTCCGGCGCGGTGACGTCGGTGGCCTCGGCGAGCTTCTTCTCCAGCGCCGGGATACGGCCGTAGCGCAGCTCGGCGGCCTTGCCGAGATCGCCGTCGCGCTCGGCCCGCTCAGACTCGCCGCGCAGCGACTCCAGCTGCTCCTTCAGCTCGCGCACGCTCTCGATCGCGCCGCGCTCGTTCTGCCACCGCGCGGTGAGCGCGGACAGCTCCTCGCGCTTCTCCGCGAGCTCGGCGCGCAGCGCGGCCAGCCGGTCGACGGACGCGGCGTCGGACTCCTTCGCCAGCGCCATCTCCTCGATCTCGAGCCGACGCACGGCGCGCTCCACCGTGTCGATCTCCACCGGCCGCGAGTCGATCTCCATGCGGAGCCGGGAGGCCGCCTCGTCGACCAGGTCGATGGCCTTGTCGGGGAGGAAGCGGGCGGTGATGTAGCGGTCGGAGAGCGCGGCGGCGGCGACCAGCGCGGCGTCGGTGATCCGCACGCCGTGGTGCACCTCGTAGCGCTCCTTGAGCCCGCGCAGGATGCCGACGGTGTCCTCCACCGACGGCTCGCCCACCAGCACCTGCTGGAAGCGCCGCTCCAGCGCGGGGTCCTTCTCGATGCGCTGGCGGTACTCGTCGAGCGTGGTCGCGCCGACGAGCCGCAGCTCGCCGCGGGCGAGCATCGGCTTGATCATGTTGCCCGCGTCCATCGCGCCCTCGGCGTTGCCCGCGCCGACGATCGTGTGCAGCTCGTCGATGAACGTGATGATCTCGCCCGCGGAGTCGGTGATCTCCTTGAGGACGGCCTTGAGCCGCTCCTCGAATTCGCCGCGGTACTTCGCGCCCGCCACCATCGAACCGAGGTCGAGCGAGATCACGCGCTTGCCGCGCAGCGACTCGGGCACGTCACCCGCGACGATCCGCTGGGCCAGCCCTTCGACGATCGCGGTCTTGCCGACGCCGGGCTCGCCGATCAGCACCGGGTTGTTCTTGGTGCGGCGGGAGAGCACCTGCACGACGCGGCGGATCTCCGTGTCGCGGCCGATCACCGGGTCGAGCTCGCCCTTGCGGGCCCGTTCGGTGAGGTCGACGCCGTACTTCTCCAGGGCCTGGTAGGTGCCCTCGGGGTCGGGGCTGCTGATCCGCGTGGAGCCGCGGACCTTGGCGAAGGCCTCGCGCAGCGTCTCGGGGGTGGCGCCGTGGCGGCGCAACAGCTGGGCGACCGATCCGCCCGCGGACGCCAGGCCGACGAGCAGGTGCTCGGTGGAGACGTACTCGTCGCCCATCTCCGTGGCGAGCTGCTGGGCAGCGTTCAAGGCGGCGAGCGAATCGCGGGAGAGCTGCGGCGCGCTCACGGTGGAGCCCGACGCCGAGGGCAGCCGGTTGGACAGCTGTGTCAGCTCGCCGCGCACCGCGGCGGCGTCGGCGCCGACCGCGGCCAGCAGCGGCGCGGCGATGCCGTCGCCCTGGGCCAGCAGCGCGCCGAGCAGGTGGGTCGGGCCGACATCGGGGTTGCCCTGCCAGCGCCGCAGCCTGTACGGCCGCGGAGATCGCCTGCTGCGCCTTGGTGGTGGGGTTGAAGGAGTCCATCCCTCACGTCCTCCTGCTAGGAAAATGCTCTGTCTCACCAGACCCAACGTCAGAAAAGTTGAGTGTGTTCCGCTCAAGCTGCGCCGATCTCTGCGGTGTGACCGTACGTGCGGTCGGCAACACGCTCGCACACCACCTGCAGCTTGGCGCTACGCTGACCCGCTGGTACACGCGCTCCCCGACCAGGAAGATCCACCTTCGATGACCGCTGAACAGTTGCTCGCCGCCGATGTCGCCGAGCGGCGCACGAGCGGCCGGTCCGGCATGGTCGAGGTCATCCGGACGAGCTGGGAGCGCGTCATCCCGCAGGGCGAGGCCCTCGGACGGCATTTCTACGCCACGTTGTTCAGCGCCGCCCCCGAGACACGCGACCTCTTCCCGGTGAACATGGAGGTGCAGCGCAGCAGGCTGCTGCGGGCGCTCGTGCACGTGGTGCAGATGGTGGACCAGCCCGACGAGCTCGTCCCGTTCCTCGCGCAGCTGGGCCGCGACCACCGCAAGTTCGGCGTGCTCGCCCACCACTACGACGCGGTCGGTGGCGCGCTGTTGGGCGCCGTCGAACACTTCTCGGGTGACGCGTTCACGCCGAAGGTCAAGAGCGCGTGGACGGACGCGTACGGCATCGTCGCCAACGCGATGCGCGCCGCGGCCACGGCCGAGCGCGGCCCCGCCTCGTGGCTGGGCCGCGTGGTCGACCACCAGCGGATGGGCTGGGACCTCGCCCGCATCACCGTGCAGACCAGCGAGGCCATCCCGTTCCGCGCGGGCCAGTACGTGAGCGTCGAGACCCCGCAGCGGCCGCGGCTGTGGCGCTACCTCTCGCCCGCCAACGCGCCCCGGCCCGACGGCTCGCTGGAGTTCCACGTGCGGGCGGTGACGGGCGGCTGGGTCAGCCGGGCGATCGTCGCGCACTCCCGGGTCGGCGACACCTGGCGGATCGGGCCGCCGATGGGCCGGATGAGCATCGACCCGCAGTCGGAGACCCCGCTGCTGATGGTGGCGGGCGGCACCGGAATGGCCCCCATCAGCGCTGTGCTGGAGGAGTTCACCCAGCGGCCAGGGGCCCCGCGCACCCAGCTCTTCCTCGGCGGGCGCACCTGGGACGACCTCTACACCATCGACGCGGTGCGCAAGCTGTCCTACGACCACGACTGGCTCGACGTCGTGCCGGTGGTCGAGCGGAACGACGACGCCGACGACCGGGGCGGCGCCGAGCGCGGCACGCTCGCCGACGTCGTCACCCGCTACGGGGCGTGGGCGGGTCACGACGTGCTGGTCTGCGGCTCGCCCGCCATGATCCGGGCCACCGTGAGCCGGATGCTGGTGGCGGGCACGCCGCTGGACCGGATCCGCTACGACCCGTTCACGATGGACTGACCGCACTTCGCACGGGACAGACGGGTGCCGCGGCACCGGTCAGTCGCGCTTCTTCGGGCGCCAGACGACGATGGCCTGGCTGCGCTCCACCGGCACGAGATCGCGCCGGTAGGAGGCGTGCACCGAAGCCGCCGCCTGCTCGGCGGCGGCCCGGGCGGCCAGCAGCTCCTGGGCCGCCTCCTCCAGCCGGGCCCGCAGTTCGTCGACCGTCTGCTCCAGCTCGATGATCCGCTTGATGCCCGCCAGGTTGACGCCCTCCTCCTGCGACAGCCGCTGCACCTCGCGGAGCAGGGCGATGTCGCGGGCGGAGTAGCGCCGACCGCCGCCGGGCGACCGGCCGGGGCGCACCAGCCCCAACCGGTCGTAGCTGCGCAGCGTCTGGGCGTGGAGCCCGGCCAGCTCGGCGGCCACCGAGATCACGAAGATCGGGCTGTCCATCCCGGCGCCCGGCGGCAGCGCCGGTGTCATCGCCTGCCGCCGAGCAGGTGGGCCCGCGGATCGTCACCCTTCGTGGCCTCGGCGTAGGACTGCAGGGCGCTCTGGGCGGCGTCGGATAGGCGCGCGGGCACCGCCACCTCCACCGTGACGAGCAGGTCGCCGGTGCCGTTCTTCTTCTGCACCCCGCGTCCGCGCACCCGGAACGTGCGCCCGCTGCGGGTGCCCGGCGGCACGCGTAGCGACACCGTGTTCCCGTCGAGCGTGGGCACCGTGACGGTGGAGCCCAGCGCCAGCTCGGGGAACGTGACCGGGACCGTGAGCGTCAGGTCGTCCGCGTTGTTCGCGGAGCGCCCGAACAGCCGGTGCGGGGTGACGTGCACGGTGACGTAGAGGTCACCGGCGGGCGCCCCGCCCATGCCCGGCTGGCCCTGGCTCTTGAGCCGCACCTTGTTGCCGTCCGCCACGCCCGCGGGAACACGGACGGTGAGCGGACGCGTGCGGGTGCTCACGCCGTCGCCGCCGCACTCGGGGCACGGGTCGTCGATGATCCGGCCCGTGCCGCGGCAGTCGCGGCACGGCTCGGAAAACGCGAACGCCCCCTGGCTGGAGCTGACGAAACCCGAGCCCGCGCACGTCGGGCAGATGTGCGGGCTGGTGCCAGGGCGCGCGCCCGAGCCACCGCAGTTTTCGCAGCGGCCGGGCGACGAGAGCCGGATCGGCACCTCGGCGCCGCGGACGGCGTCGACGAAGTCGATCGTCAGCTCGGACTCGACGTCGGCGCCGCGACGGCTGCGCGGTGACGCGGTGCTGGTGCGACCGCCGCCGAACAGGCCGCCGAAGATGTCGCCCAGCCCGCCTGCTCCGCCGCCTTGCCCGGCACCGGCGTTGCGGAGCAGGTCGTTCAGGTCGAACCCCTGCCCGGAGGCGCCGGTGCCGAACCCGCCGGGGAACCCGGCGCCACCGCCGAAGCCGCCGCCTCCACCCGCGAACAGCGCGCGGGTTTCGTCGTACTCCTTGCGCTTCTTCTCGTCCGAGAGCACGCCGTAGGCTTCCGACACCGCCTTGAAGCGGGCCTCGGCCTTGGCGTCGCCGGGGTTGGCGTCCGGGTGCAGCTCGCGGGCGAGCTTCCGGTACGCCTTCTTGATCTCGTCGTTGGACGCGCCGGAGGCGACGCCCAGCTCACGGTAGAAGTCCTTCTCGATCCAGTCGCGCTGGGTCATCCCGCCTCCTTCCTGATCGCTGCGTCTTCCTTGCTCACTGTGCCGATGGCTCGCCCGTGGTGCCGTCGTCGGGACGGTCGACGACCGTCACCATCGCGGGGCGCAGCACGCGGTCGGCCACGCGGTAGCCCTTCCGGAGCACGGCGGCCAGCACGGGCACCGTCGGCCCGGAGGCGTCGGGCGAGTCGTGCTGAACGGCTTCGTGCACCGACGGGTCGAACGGCTCGCCGACCAGCCCGAACGACTCCAGGCCGAGCTTCTGGACCACCGAGGTGATCTTGTCGGCCACGGCCTTGAACGGGCCGGTGAGGTCGCCGTGCGCGTCGGCGCGGTCGATGTCGTCCAGCACTGTGAGCAGCTCGCCGACGAACTGCGCGCGGGCCGTGACCAACACGGACTCGCGGTCGCGGTCCACGCGGCGCCGGTAGTTGGCGTACTCCGCGGTGATCCGCTGCAGATCGGCGGTGCGCTCGGCCACCTGGGCGGCGAGCTCGGCGGCGGCGACGTCAGCCGGACCGGGAGCGGGAGGCGCGTCGCCGTCGGGCGTGCGCACCTCCCCGGTCTCCGGGTCGATCCGGCGCCGGTCGCGGATCACGACCGGCTCCTCGTCCTTGCGCTCGGTCATGACGCCACCTCCGCGGGAAGGGTTGCGTCCATGATCACTTCTGGTCCTTGTCCTCGTCCACGATCTCGGCGTCGACGACGTCGTCGGCCTGGGACTGGCTGCCCTGGTCGGCCGTCGGCGCGCCCTCGGGCGTCGGCTGCTGCTGGTAGAGCGCCGAGCCCATCTTCTGCGACTCGGTGGCGAGCTTCTCCATCGCCGCCTTGATGGCGTCGGAGTTGGTGCCCTTCAGGGCCTCCTGGGCGTCGCCGAGCGCGGCGTTGACGCCGTCCTTGACGTCGGCGGGGAGCTTCTCGTCGTTCTCCTTGACGAACTTCTCCGTCTGGTAGACGAGCGTTTCCGCCTGGTTGCGGATCTCGGCCTCCTCGCGGCGCTTCTTGTCCTCTTCGGCGTGCTGCTCGGCCTCGCGCATCATGCGGTCGATCTCGTCCTTGCCGAGCGCCGAACCACCGGTGATGGTCATGGCCTGGCTCTTGCCGGTGCCCATGTCCTTCGCGGACACGTGGACGATGCCGTTGGCGTCGATGTCGAACGCGACCTCGATCTGCGGCACACCACGCGGGGCGGGCGGCAGGCCGGTGAGCTCGAACATGCCGAGCTTCTTGTTGTAGGCCGCGATCTCGCGCTCGCCCTGGAACACCTGGATCTGCACGGACGGCTGGTTGTCGTCGGCCGTCGTGAAGATCTCCGACCGCTTGGTGGGGATCGTGGTGTTGCGCTCGATGAGCTTGGTCATCACGCCGCCCTTGGTCTCGATGCCCAGAGACAGCGGGGTGACGTCGAGCAGCAGGACGTCCTTGACCTCACCGCGCAGCACGCCTGCCTGCAGGGCGGCGCCGACGGCGACGACCTCGTCCGGGTTCACGCCCTTGTTGGGCTCCTTGCCGCCGGTGAGCTCCTTGACCAGCTCGGTGACGGCGGGCATCCGGGTGGAGCCGCCGACGAGCACGACGTGGTCGATCTGGCCGACCGAGATGTTCGCGTCCTTGATGACCTGGTTGAACGGGGCGCGGGTGCGGTCGAGCAGGTCGGACGTGATCCGCTGGAACTCGGCGCGCGAGAGCGTCTCGTCCAGGAAGAGCGGGTTCTTGTCCGCGTCGACCGTGATGTAGGGCAGGTTGATCGTGGCCGTGCTCTGCGAGGACAGCTCGATCTTGGCCTTCTCCGCGGCCTCGCGCAGGCGCTGCATGGCCATGCGGTCGCGGGTGAGGTCGATGCCCTGGCTGGCCTTGAACTTGTCGACGAGCCAGCTGATGATCCGCTCGTCCCAGTCGTCGCCGCCGAGGTGGTTGTCGCCGTTGGTGGCCTTCACCTCGACGACGCCCTCGCCGATCTCCAGCAGGGACACGTCGAACGTGCCGCCGCCGAGGTCGAAGACGAGGATCGTCTGCTCCTTCTCGCCCTTGTCCAGGCCGTAGGCCAGCGCGGCCGCGGTGGGCTCGTTGACGATGCGCAGGACGTTGAGGCCCGCGATCTGCCCGGCCTCCTTGGTGGCCTGGCGCTGGGCGTCCTCGAAGTAGGCGGGAACGGTGATCACCGCGTCGGCGATCTCCTCGCCGAGGTAGGACTCGGCGTCCCGCTTGAGCTTCTGCAACACGCGGGCACTGATCTCCTGGGCGGAGTAGCGCTTGCCGTCGATGTCGGGGGTCTTCCAGTCGCTGCCCATGTGCCGCTTGACCGAACGGATCGTCCGGTCGACGTTGGTGACGGCCTGGTTCTTCGCGGACTGACCGACGAGCACCTCGCCGTTGCGGGCGAAGGCGACGACCGAGGGCGTGGTGCGCGAGCCCTCGGAGTTGGCGATGACCGTCGGCTCGCCGCCTTCGAGGACGGCGACGACGGAGTTGGTGGTCCCGAGGTCGATGCCGACCGCACGAGCCATGGTGGTTCCTCCGGGGAGTTGCTTGAGTTGATTCGGCTCAAGTCTGCCACGGGCCGGTTCTCCGGCTTGAGTCCGGTCCGCTCAACTTGTTCGTCTGGCCCAACGCGCGGGGTGTCGGTGATGTTCCCCGGCGGCCGGGTTTCCCCGAACGGCCCCACGGCGCGCCCGCACCCCCTACCCTCGACGCCATGACCGCACCGGAGGTCGGAGCGCACCGGACGCAGCTCGACACCGCCGTCCGGGCCCTGGCGCTGCAGGTGGACCGGGACACGGTGCTGAAGGCCCGCGCCGCCCTCCTCGCCGAGGCCGATCGACTGGATGACGAGCTGCACCGAAGGGTAAACGACCTCACGAAGGTCGGTCTATGCGGTGGCGACCCGGTCTCTCCCGAGGCGGCGAGCGCATTCAATGAACGCATCGATGCGCTGATAGCGAACTGCCGCGCCTACAACCGCACTTGCGCGACATCGGCGACGCGCTGGACGCCACCGCACGAGCCTACGGATACACCGACGACGAGATCGCGGCGTCGTTCCGTCCTCACATTCATGATCCGCGTCTGCTGGCGCTCGTGCCCGCTCATGACGCTCGCGTCGGCTTGCTCCAACGCCGTCAACGGCTTGCCGTCACCGCGCCCGGATCCGACAGCGCCCCAGCTGCCAGCGCGGCCGCGCGAGGTACACATCGACGGACTCGACCCATGCAGTGCGCTGACGGCCACCCAACTCAGAACGCTCGATATCCGGTTCTACACGGATGGACAAACCCGGCGCGAAGCGCGGACCGGGCTGCGACTGGATTCACTCACCAAGCGAACCGATCGAGAGCTACACCGTCGCATGTCAATACTCGGGGCGGAGTGGAGCTCTTGTTCGGCCAGCCGACAGCTCGATGTGGTCACGGTCGCCGGCTTCGGCGCAGTCGAAACGGCCGGCACTGTACA
The DNA here is from genome assembly GCA_963739465.1 of uncultured Actinomycetota bacterium. GTDB lineage: Bacteria > Actinomycetota > Actinomycetes > Mycobacteriales > Pseudonocardiaceae > Pseudonocardia. The sequence continues at coordinate 11,958 of CAVUAS010000025.1, read as the reverse complement.
GCACCGGCAAGGACGATTGCATCGTCAACGTCGATGTGGCACCCGGCCAGGCGCGTGCAAGTCGGCTACTTCTATAACGGCTCGACCGTGCCGATGAACCATGAGATCGCGTGCCAGAAGGCGCGCAACGCCGCTGAGCTGGCCATGCAGACGATCCTGGCCAAGTCGGGCGGCTAACCCTCAACATCACCGTTTGGGTGCAGATCCGGCCGGTTCTGGCCGCATTTTGCACCAAACCGGCGATCATGGGCGGCCCGCCGTCGACCGGTCGCGAAGAACGGCATGAGTTCTCCCAAACGCCCACGAACGATCACGATGGCGACATACCCTCCGCGCATGACCCAGATCGGGCAACACGACGACGCCTACCGGAGCACACCGCTCGAGCAGAAGCTCGCGTGGTTCCAGAACGCGCCGGGCCTTTCCGCGGTCGAGCCCGCCCGCCAGTTCATGTCCGGGGCGGCGACGCTCTACACCGATTCGGACGCCCAGGTGCGCGCCACCATGCGCAATCTCGGCGTCGATTGGACGGGCGATGCGGCCACCAACGCCGGGGCCACCCTCCAGCGCGCCGCCGAGTGGAGCCGCGAAGCGGGTGCCGTCCACGGGTCGGGGGGCCGGACCGTCGAGGGCTACGGCCGCTCCTTCGAGGCCCTACGGGGCCAGGTCCACTGGGACGACCCGTGGGCGTGGGGCTGGAACGACACGGCGAGCGCTGCCGCCTCGGTCGCGACCCTCAGTCCGGCCCCCTTCCTGGGCAACATCACCGCCGACTACTTCACGACGGCCCAGCAGAACCGCACCAACGACGCGACGGCGATCGCCGCCCTGCGGATCCACGAGGACCAGACCCGCACCGCGGTCGAGTCCTTCCCGAACATCCCGCCCGCGGGGATCGAGCCGCAGCCGGGGCCCGGCGTGAACCCCGGCCCGTCGAACCCCGTGGGCAACCTGCCCACCCCACCCTCCGCCCCGGCCGGGGGCGGCGCGACAGCGGGCGATGGAGGCGCGGCAGGCGCCGTCCCGATCGGCGCAGGCGTGCCCGGACCGGTGGTCGCAGGCGCGGGCGGACCCGGCGCAGGCGGAGTCGGCGTGCCCGGAGCCGGTGCGGGCGGGACCGGCGCCGGAGGAGTGGGCCCCGGAGGGGTCGGCGGGGTCGGCCCGCCGGGAACCGGAGGGAGCCCCGGCACGGGCATCCCGGGCGGTGGGGGCGGGGTCATCCCCGGCGTCATTCCCGGGGGGACCGGGGTGGGCGTCAACGGCGGGCAGGCCCGGCCCGGCGGCGGCGGCGGCGCGACGCCCGGCGCGGTCGGGCGGGCTGACCCGGGTGAGGCCGCGCGTGCGAACCCCGGCGGCGCGAGGCCGGGCGGCGCCGCAGGCGACGCGCTCGGCTCGGATTCCCGGCTGCGCGGCGGCATCGACGCGCCCGGCGGCGGGGTCGGCGCCCGCGACGGCGGCGCGCTCCGCCTCCCGCCGGGCGCACCGCTCCCGGGTGACGAGGCGGGACGCGTCGGCGTGGGCGGCGGAGCACCGGGCGGCACGGCAGGGGGATGGCGAGACGCCGTCTCCCGCCCGTCCGAGCCGGGCCTGATCTCCCGCGGCCCCGCCGCGGGCCCCGAGTTCGCGGCGCGCCTCCCGTCCGGCCCGGCCATCAGCGGATCGGCGGTCGAAGGGGCCGGGATGCCGTTCCTCGGTGGCATGGGCGTCGGCGCAGGCGGACGGTCCACCGAGCATCGCAACACCTATTGGGTCCGGTCCGCCGAGCCGTTCGACGTGCCGCTCCCGCCCCATTGCGACGGCGTGCTCCACGGCGGCGACGCATGAGCCCCGACTGGTCACGCGCGATCGTCCTCGCCTCCACGGCGTTCGAGGCGTGCTGGGAAGTGCTCGGCCTCGGCGAGACGCCCTGGCAGCTCGAACCGCCGCGGCACGGGCTCACGGCCGCCGCCCGGCAGGCCTTCGTCGCGGAGGTGACCGCGCAGCTGCGGGCCGCCGGACCGGAGCTTCCCGCGTGGCTGCGGCTGCTGGCCCGTCCGGCCTGGTCGGTCGACGTCCGGCTGCGGGCGGACGACCTGGTCGCGGGGCTCGTCGCCGGGCGCGGCCCGGTAGGGGTGTTGGCCGTCCGACACGGCGAAGAGATCGCGCTGGTGGACATCCCGGCGGCCGCGGCGGTCGACGCGGTGCTCGACCTGCTCGGCCCGGTGTGCCCCGGCCCCGGCCGGTCGACGACGGTGGTCCTCGCCGATGGCCCCACGGCACCCGAGGTGCGCGCCGCCTGCCGCGACGTGCGCATGTTCGGCCAGATCGGCGCCTCCGTGCTGGACGACGATGGCGTACGGACGCACCGGATGTCGCGCGTGATCGGGTTCCACCGCACCGACGCGGGCGATTACCGCAGCGTGCGGCTCGGCCCGTCCACCGTGGCGCTGGAGCCCGCCACCCGCGCCCGCCTCGCGGCGGACCTGGACGAGCTGCTCGCCGCCGCGCGGTAGGAGGGTGCTGACGGGGCGGCGGCGAGGACGTGCCGCCGACACCGTGTCCGGCGGCCGAACGCATCGAGGGCGTCGCGCCGTCCAACCGAGTACTTCCGCGCGCTCCTACAGCGGCTTGGCGGGTCGCGCCTCCACGTGCCCGGCCGACGGCAGCGGGAGCGGGTCCTCGACTGGCGCCAGCACCCGATGCCGCTCGGGGTCGGTGATCAGACGTTCGTCGACGTCCCGGTACTCGAGTTTGCCCTCCGGCCCGAGGTCGGCGTGGATGCCCGCCACCGCGAGCTGACCCTCGTCGAGATCGGCCACGATCTCCCAGCGGCTCGGCACCACGCGGTACTCGGGCCACGTCAGGTGGCCGTACGCGTCGTGCAGATCGATGAGCAGGCCGACGAACACCTGCTGCCAGCGCAGCGGCATCGACTGGGCCAGGGCGCGCGGGATGACGAGGTAGTCGGCCGAGGCACCGGGGACCGCGCGATTGAGGTAGTCCTGCACCGGCGTGGTCGACGCGGGCGAGTCTGGGGGCACGACGCACGGTAACGCGCGCACCCGGCTCGTCCGTTCCCGGCCAACCACCGGAGATGCGGGCCTTGCCGGATCACCCGCCTGCGGGCGATGCGGTCCAGTTCGCCGCCGTCCCCGGGCGGGTGGCCAGCGGAACCAGCTCCCGGTTGGTCCACGGCGCGGGCTGCACGCGCACCGACGCTCCCGTGTAGGGCGCCTCGACGATCTTGTCGTTGCCCATGTAGAGCATGACGTGGTGGATGGTCGCGGGGTCGGTCGGATCGGTGGCGAGGAACATCAGGTCACCGGGTTGGGCCTGCTTGACCGGCACGTGGCCGCCCGCGTTGAACTGCTCCCGCGACACCCGGGGGAGGTTGAGCCCGGCCTTTTGGAACGCCCGGAGCATCAGGCCGGAGCAGTCGAAGGTGTCGGGCCCGGTGGCGCCCCACACGTAGGGCTTGCCGACCGAGGCGAGGGCAAAGCTGATCGCAGCCTGGGCCACGCCCGCCGCGATGACCGGCGCCGAGCACCGCACCGGGTCGGGGACCTGTCCGAGCTGGGTCACCAGCTGCGTCGCGAGACCTTCCCACTGGCGGTAGGCGTCGGGGAACGCCGACCGTTGCACGATCTGAGCGGCGTCGGTGAGCGCCATCGCGTCCCAGCCCGGGACGGCCAGCAGGCGCTGGATGAACGTCGTCGTGGCGTGGACGGGATCGGTGACGTCGGTGCGCGTTCCCCATCCCTGTGACGGCCGCTGCTGGAACAGGCCCTCGGAGTCGCGGTCGCCGTAGGGGATGTTGCGCAGGTTCGACTCCTGCATCGCCGTGGCGACGGCGATGACCCACGCCCGCGGCGGGGCGCCCAGGCCGCGGGCGGTCGACACGATGATGCCCGCGTTCTGGCGTTGCTCCGGCGTGAGATCGGCGGCGGTGACTCGGGCGGCGGTGCCGACGGGCGACCCGCTCAGCCCCGCGTCACACGCCCCGAACGACGCCGGGCCGCCCGGCCCCAGCCCACCCCCGATGGTGAACGCCACGAACGCCACGCTGAGGAACACCAGCAACGCCACGCCGATTGCGACGAACGGCAGCAGGATCCGCAGCGGGCGCAGCATCGACATGGCATCACGCCCGGTCGTACCCGGAGACGCGCCAGCCCGCGTCGGTGTCGACCACCGTGATCAGGAGGGTGAGGGCGTCGGTGGGCACCTGCACGCGCAGCGACCGCGGCGCGACGGAGACGGCCTTCGCGGCGCCGGTGACCTTCGTGGCCGGGATGTTCGCCGGATCGACACCCGCGAGCACGCCGAGGTACTCGTCGGTGGTGGTGGTGCGCAAGCCGTCGAGCCACTTCGCGGGCGATGTGCCGTCCGGTGGCCGTACCCACGCCCGCGCCCACCGCGACGCCACCTGCAACGCCGCCGCGGGCGCCGCGGACACGGGAAGGGTGGTGGGCTCGAGCTCAGGGACCGGCGGCAGCTGCGCGGGCTCCGGCGACGAGGCGGGGCCTGCCGCGGCGCTCGGCCTCGGTGCGGCCGCCCCCGGCACGGGTACGGAGCCGTTCGTCACGCCGATCGCCAGGCTGATCGCCACGACCACGGCCAGCACCCCGACGGCCGTGAGGGCGAGGCGGGTTGGCGAGCGCAGCGGCCACTGCCACAGCGCCCGGTAGGCCGCGGACCGACCCCGCGGCGAGCGGATGGGCATCAGCCCGGCCCGGTCCGCGCCGGGCGCGGCCGGTAGATGCGGTAGACGGGTACGCCGTCGACGATCTCCGCCTGGACCGGGCGGGCGCTGCCGGGACGCAGCGGCACGGCGTCAGGGCGGCGGTAGATCGTGCGGTCGTCGACGACGTCGGGCTCGTCCCAGAGCGGCCTGCGGCCACCGCCCACCCCGGTGCCGCCCGCGCCGGGAGGTAGGGCCGGACGGCGCGCCGCGGGCACCAGCGTGGGCTGCGGAGGCGCTTCGACCGCGGCGGCCTGCGGCATCACCCGGCGCGCCTGCGCCGGAACGCGCACGTGGGTGTCGGTCTCAGGCCGGGCGCCGCCGCTGCCGTCGGCGCTGGTGGCCGCCCAACGCCGTTCCTCCCACCACCGGGTCTGGCGGTCCTCGACCTCCCCGCCGCGCATCCGCTGCCACACGCGCGACATCGGTCCGGTGCCCGCGCCCGGCACGATGCCGCCGAACTGCTCGCGGGTGAGCGAGACCATCGACACCAGGCGGCGGAACGGCCGGGCCACCGCCCACAGCACGACCGTTACCACGCCGGTGACGAGCAGCGCGAGCCACAGGTCGATGCCCGAGCCGGGCCGAAACAGCGAGACGACCAGCAGCGAGTGCAGGCCCGCCAGCGCCCCGACGACGATCGTGTTGACGATGGCCGCGCCTGCGACACGCAGCAGCGCGGGCAGGATTTCCGGCTTGAGGATCGCGACCACGGCCGCCGCGGGCGCGGTCATGACCAGCAGGCGAATCATGAGCATCGCGACCAGCACCAGGACCTTGGACAGGAGCTGGAAGAGCGCGATGCACACGGCCTCCACGACCGCGAGCACCCCTGCCCCGATCCGGCTGCCGGACTTGCCCTGCAGGTAGGGGTAGCGGTCGCCGACCTGGCCCGCGATCGTGGCGAAGCCGTTCTTCTTCTGCGTGGCGAGCTCCAGCGTGTCGCGGTGCTCGTTGACCTCGTCGATCGTGAAGGTCTGCGCCCGGAGAAGATCACGGCCGAACTGCCCGGCCTGCGCCACGTCGGGCGAGCCGAACTCCCCCCGTAGCCAGTTCTGGTAGACGACCTGGTCGACCAGCACAGTGGGCTGGGTGTTGACGTCGCCGAGGCCGACCTGCCCCAGGAAGCCGTTCTGCATGTCGGTGACGCCCTGTAGGAGCAGCGGATCGGCGATCTTGGCCCAGCTGACCGGCGCGAGGTAGGCCGCCGAGCCGATGGCGAGCGCAGCCAGGGCGAACGCCACCCGCTGGGCCTGTTGTGCCAGATCGCCCTTCAGCGCCAGGAACAGCAGGATCGCCGCGAAGATGGCGAGGACGGGGCCGATCCAGGTGGTGAAGACCGCGCGGTACATCCCGCGGGCGCCGCTTGCGATGATGTTGTCAAGCGGTTGGAGCAGGTCACCGCCGCCCGCCAGCGTGTAGTGGGCCCAGTTGACCCCGCCCACGGTGAACTTGGCGACGTTGAGGGCCTGGTTGCCCAGCCACGTGTCGGTGCTGACCGCCGGGTTGAACACGGCGCTGCCGACGCACCCGAGGTCGTAGGTGTACCAGACCATGCCGCCGTAGCCGACCTCGCGGTAGACGCTGCCCGGCTCGCCGTGGCTGCCCGCGGGCGCGTCGAGCGAGCCAACGAGACCGGTGCCCGGTCGGTCCGGCTCGGGCGACTCCTTGCAGCTCAGCGGCTGCGCGAACGCGGGGGTGCCCAGCAGCACCGAGCCCCCGACGAGCCCCGTGACGACGAGCAGTGCCAGACCCCGTCGCCGCGTACGCCCGGACGGCCGGGCCCGCCTGCGCCGCCGCCGCGCGGCCCACAGCGCGAGCCCCAGCACGATGGCGACCGGCAGCCACCCGGCCCCGGAGGAGGCGGCGGCCGGGGTCATCGCCCGGTCCGCCCGGCGGTGCTCGCCCGATGGGTGCCGCGTTCGGCGATGCCCTCCTCGGGAGGAGCGGTGTCGGGTGGCCCGTCGTCGACGTCGCCGAGCAGGTCGAGGGCCTCGTCGCCGCGCAGCTCGGCGCGGTAGCCGTTGACCAGGCCGTTGCGCAGCAGGCCGTCGGGGTCGTCGAGATCGTCGAACGTCGGGTCGATCAGCTCGCCCTCGTCGTCGTCGAGGTCGACGACCGCGTGCGCGCGGGACTCCTTCGTGAAGCTCAGCGACGGCGGCGGGGGCTCGTCGGGCGCACGGACCGCGGCCGCCCGCGCGGGAGCCGGGACTCCGCGCACCGCCACCCGGTTGGCGTCCGGGTTGGTGTCGAGCGCGTCGCGGACGTGCTCGAGGTGCGGCGCCTCGAGGTCGATGCGGATCTTCTCCACGCCGCCGTGCCCGTCGGCGAAGATGAACTGGCGGGGTGTGTCGTCGACCCGGTCGTCGTGGCGCGGCCGCGGGGACAGCGTGCCCAGCATCTGCTCGTAGCCGACCTCGATGGGCACCTTGAGCAGCCGCAGCGCGTCGGCCTGGGCCTCGTTGTCGTCGGTGCGGCCCACGAACACCGCGTTGACCAGCGAGGCGAACCCCGACACCCGCAGCAGGTCGCCCGCGAGCTGCGACGCGAAGAGCGCGCGCACGTTGAACTTCCGCGAGTCGCGGGCGAGGCGGTCGATGAGCACCTTGCCGGTGGGCACCTGCGACAGGAAGTGCGTCTCGTCCAGCGCGACGCCCTTGCGGATGTTGCGGTCGGCCTCGTAGATCGTGCGCTGGGTGAGCCACGAGGCCAGGTTGAGCAGCTCGACGGCCAGCGACTCGCCGTCGGTCCACTCCTCCCGCGGGCTGCCCGGCCGGGGCAGTGTCATGCCTTGCATCGTGAGGACGGTGAGGCGGTAGTCGCGCTCGTCCTGCCACGGGTCGTCGCGGGCGGTGTCGGGGAACAGCAGCGCGGCCTGCGGCAGCTCGCGGCGCTCCTCCAGGAAGTCCGCGACGACGCCCGCGTGCTCCTCGCCGTCGCGCGCGTGGCGCCGGAGGACGTCGATGACCAGGCCGGGGTGCCGGTCGGCGGCGCCGCCGACCTCGCGCACCGCGCGCAGCAGCACGATCCGGGTGTGCGGGAGGCGGGCGACGTCGAACGGCAGCAGCCCGGTGAGCACGTCGAGCACCAGGCGCCGCCGCGTGGCCGCGGCAAGGGAGCGCTCGCGCCGCCACGCGCGCTCCGGGTCCTCGTCGTCGGCGAAGTGCTCCGCCCGCGGCTCGGCGACGACGCGGTACGGGTTGAGGATGCCGGGATCGGCCCGCAGCAGGTTGATGTGCCGGGAGAACGGCGCGAGCTCGGGGAGCCGGGTGAGCTCGGCCAGCGGGCCGGAGGGGTCGAGCAGGGTCCAGCGCGCGCCCATCCGCAAGGTCTTGTAGACGATCAGGCCGGTGAGGAACGACTTGCCCGAGCCCAGCCCGCCGACGATCGCCGTGAGGCCGGACGCGCGCCGCACCTCCTGGGCCAGCCACGGGTCCCACGCCACCGGACGGCGGGTGGCGGTGCACGTCTCGCCGATCATGATGCCGCGCCGGTCGCCCACGCTCGCGGTGGCGGCGGGCACGGCCGATGCCGCCCAGGTGACCGAGCCGCGACGGCGGTAGGCCGTGGACGCCAACGGCTCGCCCGGGATGAACTCGCGCGCGTAGCGGTACTGCGCCTCGGGGTGTTCGACCTGGACCTTCGGCCCGTAGAGGTCGTGCACCTGCTGGGCACGGGTGAGCGCCTCGGCCTCGTCCTTGCCCGCGACGGCGATGCGCCACCAGCCGTAGAGCCGGGTGTTGAGCTGGGTGAGCCCGCTCGTGAGCTCGTCCTCGATCTCCAGGACCCGGTCGGCCTGGCGGGCGAGCGACATCGGCGGGTCGAGATCGTGATCGTGGGTGTAGTGCCGGATCTGGGACCGGACCTTGCCCATCTGCCGCTGCAGCTCGCCCGCGACCTCCTCCGGGCGGCGGATGTAGATGCGCGCCGACCACTCCACGGGGAACGGCAGCCGGTCGGAGTGCTGCATCCACGGGTCGTCGACCTCGGGGATCCGCAGACCGTCCATCAGCCCGAGCGAGAGGACGGCGATGTTGCGCGAGACGGCCTGCGAGCGCAGCCGCCCCACGATCCGCACGGTGGGCGCGTAGGGCTCCTGGTGCATGTCGACGCCGTCGGTGAACGCGGCGAGATCCTCGGTCTCCCACCGGTTGACCGATCCGGGCACCACCGTGAGCGATCGCGGCGCGGGCAGCCCCAACGCGCACGAGCGGTGCATGAGCCAGGCGACGTCGTCGGCGCCCGCGGCTACGGCGTCGAGGCCGCTGCCCGCGACCAGCATGTCGAGGTGGCGCACCTCCGAGGTCAACGCGGCCAGCTCGGCGCGCACCGCGGCGGGCGCCAGCTTGCCCAACACCGGCGACGCGGCGTCCACCCAGCGGTCCAGCATGCTGCGCCCGGACACCTCGATGCCGAGGAAGACCTCCTTGTCCGACATCGACAGGCCCATGAGGTGGCGCTGCTCGCCCTCCAGGAAGCCGTCCCAGCCGAGCGCGCCCGCGACGTCGGGCAGGCGCCCGAGCGCGTTGTTGTCGAACGACTCGGCCCACATGTGCACCGGGTACGGCCGGGTGGTGACCCGCAGGTGCACCCACCTGCCCGAAAGCTCGCCCAGCTGCGACGCGATCTGGCGGATCAACACCTCGCGCTGGGAATCGCTGCGAAAGCTCCAGGCCTGCGCCGCGAGGCGGTACCAGGCCATCACCTGCGTGGACGTGCGGGTCAGGTGGCCGTCGATCGCCCGCAGCGCGATGTTGGGCCGATACTTGGGCAGCCCCGCCTCCCCGGCGAGCGCGCGCCGTCCGCGGCCGCTGGGTTGCTTCTCGCGCTTCTTCTCACGCCGCGCCACGGGCACGTCCCTTCGCCCGTCTGCGGCGGCGCGGTGGGACCGCCTTCCCGCGCGCAGGGCGGACCGCGACGTGCTCGGACCGCACCGAACCGCCCGCGACCACCGTGCGCCGACGGGGCCCGCGCAACTCATGCCGGAACAGTGCGAGGACCTGACCGAGCGGACGCTCGTAATCGATGCGCTGACCGAGGAAACGCGTGACGAGAACGGTGATGATCAGCGCCCACGCCACCGAGAAGAAGTCGAGCCCGATCCCGATCCGGCGCTGAAGGAACATGACCACGATCATTACCAGAAGGCCGAGGCCGTAGCTCACATATCGCGCGCGCCACGGGAAAGTGGCGCGCGGCGGCCCCAGCCAGACGGAGTCGACGCGGTACACCTCGTCGTCGGTGCGCACGAGCACGCGGGTCACCCGGTGATGAGACGGGCGAGGAAGCTGCCGACATCGGGACCCTTCCCCGAGACGGCGATGCCGAGCGCCACGAGGCCGACCAGGAGCCCGACGCTGCGGCGCGCAACGCCTGCGTTGTCACCCCGACCGCCGATCCACAGCAGGATCACCGCGATGCCCAGCAGTACGAGCGGCACCACATTGTCCTGGATCCACTTCTGCAGACCACCCGTCGAGACCCCCTGGGCGTAGACCTCAAGGACCTCCGGTGTGATCATGCCGACCTCCTCGCCACGGACCGGGCTCTCGTGCCCCTGAGCACGCTCCGTGCACATCCGACCACGTTCTGCGGACACGGCCGCCTTCTGGGCAGAGTAGAGGGGTGCCCTCGCGATCGGTACACGTGGGCCGAAGAGCTTTGCACGTGCAAACGATCCCCTCGATCGGGGCCGCAACGGGTGACGACACGCGGGACGGTGTCGACATCGTGTGACCAATGTCCGCTCCCGTGCGCCGAGCCGGGGCCGCGGCGGCGGGTTAGGGTCGCAACAACTTTCCGTGGTTACCGACGGGTAGCCCGGGTGATCGCGGACTACTCTGCGGCCACCGTCGCGGCGCAGCGCAGGGGGAGGCAGCTCGTGGTTGTGAGGCTGGTCATCGGTCTGGTGATGACGGTCGTGGCGTTGGGGTTCGCCGGACGTCGGGCGTGGACGATCTACACCTTGATCCGGTCGGGCCAGCCCGCCCCGGACCGCTCCCAGGATCTGGGCCGCCGGTTGCGCACGCAGGTGGTGGAGGTGTTCGGCCAGAAACGGTTGTTGAAGTGGTCGGTGCCCGGCCTGGCGCATTTCTTCACGTTCTGGGCGTTCGTCATCCTGCTCACCGTCTACATCGAGGCCTACGGGGCGTTGTTCGACCCGACGTTCGCGATTCCGCTGATCGGTCACAGCCCGGTGCTCGGGTTTGTGCAGGACACGATCGCGGTGTTGTGCCTGCTCTCACTCGGGGTGTTCGCGGTGATCCGGATCCGCAACGCCCCGAACCGCAAGCACCGGGCGTCACGGTTCTACGGCTCGCACACCGGCGGGGCGTGGCTGATCCTGTTCATGATCTTCAACGTGCTGTGGACGCTGTTCTTCTTCCGCGCCGCCTCCTCCGCGCTCGGCACCTTTCCCTACACGTCGGGGGCGTGGGCGTCGATCGGCCTGGGGCACCTGTTCACCGGCCTGTCACCCGGTGCGTTGGACGTGGTGGAGAGCATCGGGCTGTTGCTGCACATCGGCGTCATGCTCGCCTTCCTGATCATCGTCGCCTACAGCAAGCACCTGCACATCTTCGTGGCGCCGATCAACGTGTCGGCCAAGCGCTTCCCGAAGGCGCTGGGTCCGTTGCCGGTGATGACCTCGGGCGGCAAGCCGATCGACTTCGAGGATCCGGGCGAGGACGACGTGTTCGGCCGGGGGAAGATCGAGGACTTCACCTGGAAGGGCATGCTGGACATGGCCACCTGCACCGAGTGCGGGCGCTGCCAGAGCCAGTGTCCGGCGTGGAACACCGGCAAACCGCTGTCCCCGAAGCTCGTGATCATGGACCTGCGGGACCACCTGCTGGCCAAGGCCCCCTACATCATCGGCGGCAAGGAAGCGCCCGAAGGGGGCTCGATCGAGCTCGCCAACGAGGAGAAGGGCCACGCGGTCCCGGAGGCGGGCTTCCCGCGCATCCCCGGATCCGGGCCCGAGCAGGCACACCGCCCGCTGGTCGGCACGGCCGAGCAGGGCGGGGTGATCGACCCGGACGTGCTGTGGTCGTGCACGACGTGTGGGGCGTGCGTCGAGCAGTGCCCCGTCGACATCGAACACGTCGATCACATCGTGGACATGCGCCGCCACCAGGTGCTCATCGAATCGGAGTTCCCGTCCGAGCTGGGGGTGCTCTTCCGCAACCTGGAGAACAAGGGCAACCCGTGGGCGCAGAACGCCCGCAACCGACTGGACT
>CAVUAS010000024.1:0-48054 GCA_963739465.1 uncultured Actinomycetota bacterium | reverse complement strand
AGGTTCGTGACTCGACCATCGTTCCGGGCGACAGTGACGTGACGCTCCCTGGCGGCGCGGGCGACTGAGCCCCGCGGCACCAAGACATCACCAGGTGCCGCGGGGTTTGCCGCCATGCGCCGTTCCACCGCCATGCCCACCTTCCCAGTGCGCCGATTCAGTCGGGCAGGACACGACACTGGGCTGGTCAGAGGCATTGTCGCGAGCCTGCCAGCCCCTGGATGCTCCCGCGGCTCGAGCTATCGTCAACCACATGAACACCCGTCTGGCGCAGGAATGCCACATTTCGGTGCCCGAGCCCCACTCGGACACAATTTCAGTGGCATCCGGGTGCCCTACTGGTCGTCAGCGTGCCGAGGCAACCCCGGTAGGGCGGTGCCGCACCGTCAACCGGAACGTGCAGCGGCTGTCGGTCGGCTCGCCCGCCGGTGACGGGGCGGGTGAGTGTCCGGACCGCGGTGCGGACGGGCTTGTGCATCGCCCACCAGGTGTAGGCGCTGTGGCGCACGGTCACCCCGCCCACGCTGCCCTCGACGGTGTCGTTCCCGGTCAGCGGAGCGTCGAGGTTGTCCGGAGCGTCGGCGGGCTTGCGCTCGCCGGTGTCGTGTAGCTCGTAGCCGACCCGGCGCAGGAGGGCATCCACGAGCCGTGGGGCGAACTTCTCCACTGTGATCAGAGTCTTGGCCGAGCCGCCGACGACGAGGTCGCGGACGGGGTGGGCGGCCGCGTGCACGATCGCATCGGCGACCACCGCGGCGGGTAGGCGGGCGGCGGAGCAACCGGCTTGACGCCCATCTTGGTGCGGGCATTGTCGAACAACGGAGTGTTGATCGTGCCGGGCATGATCTGGGTGACGCTGACCCGGACGCCGTCGCGCTGCAGATCCACGCGCTGCGCCTCCAGGAAGCCGTCGATGCCGTGCTGGACGAGCGGTAGGCGCTCTGCAGCAGAATGCTCCGCTGAGAGCCCATCGACGACTGACGCCCAGATGTGCACGCGGCGGGTGGCGTGCTCGAGGACGAGGAAGACATCGAGCCGGTGCAGGGTGATCGTGTCGAGGTGGAGCAGGTCGCAGGCGAGGATGCCGTGGGCTTGCGCGCAAGAACTGCGCCCAGGACGGTCCAGCCCGGCGTGGTGAGGGGTCGATCCCAGCCCGATGGAGGATCGTCAAGACGGTGGAGGCGCCGATCTGGTAGCCGAGTCCGGCGAGTTCGCCGTGAACGCGGCGGTATCCCCAGGTCGGGTTCTCGGTAGCCAGGCGTAGGACCAGGCGACGCAGGCCCGCAGGGATGGCGGGTCGGCCGGGTCGGGCATGCTGGGTGGTCCAGCGGTTGGTGACGAGCTGGCGGTGCCAGCGCAAGATCGTGGCGGGGGTGACCGGCAGGCCCCGGCGGCGGCGTGCTGGCCGGGTGTGGCTACCGGTAGTCGCTGATGAGCGCAGCGAATGCGTCTAGCGTGCGCAAAGTCTCGGCCTCGGGCTGGGTCGGTAGCGAAAGCGCCACGCGGCCGGCTCCTGCCTCCGCGTAGGCGGCGATGAGTTCGGGGCTCGGTGACGCACCCGCCACAATCACCGGCACGTCCCCAACGACCTCGGCCAACCGGTTCAACTGGGGCCAGACCCGGGCCGGGTTGCGCACCGAGTGCGGCATCCAACCATCGCCGTGCGCCGCCACCCTGGCCAACGCCGCATGGCCATCGCCACCAATGTAAATGGGCGGATGCGGGCGTTGTACCGGCTTGGGCCAACAAAAAATCTGGTCAAAGTCGACGTACTCGCCGTGGAACTCGGCCTTGTCCTTGGTCCAGATTTCCTTGATCGCGGCCAGTCGCTCGTTCAGCAGCCTTCCCCGCGTGCGCGGCTCCGTGCCGTGATTGCGCATCTCCTCACGGCTCCAGCCCGTTCCCACACCGAAGATCACCCGGCCTCTGGAGACCAGGTCCAGGCTGGCCACCTGCTTGGCGGTATGGATCACATCGCGCTGGACGAGCAGAGCAACTCCGGTCCCCAGCAGCAGGTTGTCGGTCACCGTCGCGGCCGCCGTCAACGCGACGAATGGATCGAGCGTCCGATAATACATGCCAGGCAGCTTGCCGCCCCCGGGAAACGGCGTCTCTCGCGTCACTGGAACGTGGCTGTGATCGTGCACGAAAAGCGAATCGAAACCGCGCTCCTCCAACGCCTTAGCCAGCGGCGCGGGCCGAATGCCCTCGTCAGTCATGAATGTCGTGACGCCAACCTTCATGACATAGCCTCTCTTAGCGCGGGCAATTAACACCGTATGGGTTCCTGCTGGCAGGCTTGCGAGGGCAGCGCACTCGAACGCTGAGCGCGACGTGTGGTTCGAGCCAGACACAATCGTACAGGTCGAGCGGTTCGCTGAGTGCGTTTGGGTGCTTAGCTCCGGCTGGAATGCTCGATACGAGCGTTCAGCCTGAGTGACAGGTCGGCGGCGTGTCGGCAGCGGTCGCCACCGTTGATCCACTATGGTTTTGATCATGGGGTCGGGCCGGGAAGCACACGATGACGTCGTGTCGTTGCTGGCGGCCAAGGACGCTGAGATCGCGGCGCTGGTGGCGCGGGTGACGGAGCTCGAAGGCCTGGTCGCGGCGCTGCATGCCCAACTCGGTCGAGATTCCTCCAACAGCGGCAAACCACCGTCGTCGGATTCGCCGTTCATCAAGAAGCCCGCCGCCAAGCGCTCGGTACGGACGCGTTCGGGTAAGCCGCGGGGTAAGCAGCCTGGTGCGCCCAGCGCCACGCTGCGTCTGATCGATGATCCCGATGACACGATCACCCACATTCCGCCGGTGTGTGCGGGATGCGGGGAGGGTTTGGTGGACGCGGAGGTCTTCGGTGTGTGTCGCCATCAGGTGGTTGACCTCCCGCCGCCTCCGCCGCGCCCGTATGTCACCGAGCATCGGGTGCAGTCACGAACCTGCGGCGGGTGCGGCACCGTCACCGAGGCGAGCGCACCCGCCGTCGCGTCGGGCCGGGTTCAGTACGGACCCGGGGTCAAGGCTCGGGCAGCGTGGCTGACGTGCGCGCATTTCCTGCCGGTACGTCGCGCGCGGCGGGTGCTCAACGCGTTGCTGGGGTTCGCGGTGTCGCCCGGGTGGGTCGCCGGGCTCCGTGCTCAGGCCGCCCGCCTGCTCGAGACCCGGTTCCTGCCGCATGTGCGGGCGTTGATTGCCGCCGCGCCGGTCGCCCACGCCGATGAGACGACCGCCCGCGCCGAAGGCGCGCTGAGCTACCTGCACGTGGCCTGCACCCGGTTCCTGACCGCGATGCACGTCGGCGACCGCAGCAAGGACACCATCGACGCCGCCGGCATCTGGCCGACGTTCACCGGGGTCCTGGTCCGGGACGGCTACGCCGGCTACGAACACCTCGACACGATCGAACACGCCTGGTGCGGCATTCATCTGGTCCGCGACCTCCGCGCGGTCCACGACCCCGACCCTGCGGGTCAGTCCTGGGCCGAGGCGATGGTGAATACCTTGCTGCTGGCCAATGACACCGCGCACGCCGCCCGCGCCGAGGGCCGCGCGGCCCTCACCGACACCGAACTGTCCACCATCCGTTCCCGCTATGCCGGGGCGATCGCCCGTGGCCGGCAGGAGAACACCCGCGGCAGCGACCCGCTGCACCAGCAGGCCCGCACCCTGCTGCGACGCTTCCAGCGACATCGGGACATGATCCTGCGGTTCACAGTGAACCTGGACGTGAGCTTCACGAACAACACCGCCGAGTTGCCGGCCAGATCAGTGAAGGTTCAGCAGCGGAGCTCCGGAGGTTCCTGGCGCACCCTGCAAGGACTCATCGACTTCGCTGTCGTGCAGTCCTATCTGTCCACCGCGACCAAGTGGGGTCTGGACACCCTTGACGCGATGACGCGCCTGTTCACCACCGGTGCGTGGCTCCCGCCTGCCCTCACCCCCGACATCGCCGCCGCCGCATAATCACGCCACCAAGGCTGAACAGCTACCTCGATACTCCCAGCACCATCAATTGGACGGCGCTCCAGGAGCCGGAAGTCCTCAGCCTCGATCCACCGCCCAATGGTGGGTGATCGTTTTCAAGGAATGATGATTGTTTGATCGTTTCCGGTCATGGATGGTCGGCCGCTGACAGTTGTGCGGCTTGTCCGTTCGAGGTGGGTCAGTTGCCGGGGTGGGCCCGCTGGGGGCCGCCAGATGGTGTGCGTCGGCTCGGTGCCGGTCAGGCTGCGCGGGCCGGTGGCGCGCGGTGGGTGGCGTCGAAGACGCCCTCGAACCCGTCGCGCCAGGGCCAGTGCTGGGGTAGGTGCAGGATCAGCCGGTCGCGTCCGCGGTGCGCGAGCCGGGCCGGGACGGTGATCAGTTCGCGGCGCACGGTGGCGGCGCGGGCTTTGCCGTGGCGCCGGGAGGCGAGGGTGGCCGCGGCGCGCAGCAGGTTGTGGGCGATCCCGGCGCAGGTCAGCCAGGCGGCGTTCGCCGCGAAGTCACCGGAGGGCAGGTGCGCGAGCGGGCCGTCGATGAGGTCGGCGATGACCTGTTCGATGATGGCGTGGTCGCGGTGGTCGGTCTCGGCGGCGAGCATCGGCAGCGGGCTGTCGGTGAAGATGGTGTGGTGGCGCCAGGCGGGCAGCAGCTCGCCCTGGCGGGGTGGGGCCAGGCGCCGGACCCGGCGCACGATCAACCGGGCGGTCACCGCGTGCTGACGCTTGCCGGCGAACGCGGTGTAGGTGATCTCGGCGACCTCGGCGTCGGAGATCCAGCGCTGTTCGTCCTCGTCGAAGATCGCGTTCGGGTAGCGGATGGGGGTCCAGGCGTGCTCGTCGATCCCGGCGATCGCCTTGGTGATCTTGGTGTCCATGCGGGCGGTGACGGAGAACCGCACGCCTGCGCGGCGGCACGCCGCGATCGGGGCGCCGCCGTAGAACGCGGAGTCCATCCGGGCGATCAACAACCCGGTGGCCCCGCAGGCGCGGGTGGTGGTGATCGCCTCGGCCAGGAAGGAGGCGGCGCCGCGCGCGGAGTTCGCGGTCCCGCCGCGCAGCCGGGTACCGACCAGCACCGGTGCGCAGGTCGGAGTGGACACCGCGGCCAGCAGCGGGTTGAGCCCGCGTAGCCGCAGCGTGTAGCCGCCGACCTTGGCCGCGCCGAACCCGGCGCCCTGTTTGGCGTGACCGTAGACGCGGCGCTGGGCGGAGTCGATGTCCAGATGCGCCAGCACTCCCGCGTCGGTGAGTACCGGGGTCCTCGCGGCGAGCGCGGTGAGCAGCCGCCGGGAGACGACCTCGAGCCGGCGGACGTTGCCCCAGTCGAACCCGCGCAGGAACGACCCGAACGTCGACGGTGCCCGGATCCCGCCGAACAACTCGGTCATGCCGCCGTGGCGCAGCACGTCGAGGTCGTCGATGGAGTCCGCGCCGGCGATCATCCCGGCCACGATCCCGGGGATCTTCAGGTGGGCGTTCGCCCCGACCGGCGCGGTCATCTTCAGCTGCTCGGTGACCAGGCCGGCCAGGTCGCAGTCCTGGGCAAGGCGCATCACCGGGACCAGCCCGGCGCACGACACGAGATTCGGGTCATCGAATCGCGCGGAGGTGTCCTTCGCGGCATGCAACAATCGCATCTCGCAGATGCCCTTCGGTCTGGGTGTATGGGGTCTTCGCAAACACCATCATCCCAGCTCAGAGGGCATTTGCCCTGTCACGACACGATCAACACCGGACATTCGTCGGTGGATCGAGGCTCAGTCGGCCTGATCGAACTCGTACTCCGCACCGGTGGGTGCCAGCAGCTCGGCGCGCATGCGACCTGTTGCTATTCGCGGATCAGGCCGTCGAGCCAGCCATGTCGTCGGCCGTTGTGAGGTTGTGGTGTGGTCGGGAACGGTCGTAGGGGAGCGGCCTGGCCGAGAGCGTGGTGCGGCCGGCGAGCGGTGTAGTGGCTCGCATACTTCTGAACGGCGGCCATCGCGTGCCGCGTCGTGCGCGCTCTGCTTGCCGATCTCGGGCTGCCGCACAGCGAGGACGGGTGGGCGCAGACGTCACGGGACGCCGCCACTCTCGTCCGCTTCTGGAGTCGGCGGTCGAGGGCCCAACATTGCCTCCCGCACTGACGGCTGCCAGGCAGCGTCGGCGTCCAGTACGGCCCGCCAGCCCTCGTCGGTGCGGCCCGGCTGGTGCCGGCGGCGCCACCTCAGTAACCTGCGGCGGTCTCAGCTTCGGCCGTGCGCCGTGCCGAGTCGAGCAGGGCCCCGACGAGGATGTGGGCGCCCGACCCCACCCCGAACGTCCAGTACCGACGAAACCAGCGTCGCGCGCGATCATCGGTCGTCGCGGTGCGCATGAGGCCAGACAGGAGCGTTCGGTTTGGTCCGACCTCGCGGACCGCGAGGTCATAGACGGTCTTGGCGAACCCGGGCTCATCGAAGCTGTGGAACTCCTCGGCGGATTCGATCCGGGCGAACTCGATGACCGGTCGCCAGAACTTGCCGACCAAGCCCAGCGCGATCTCCTCGCCGGGGCGCTCCTGCAGCAGGATCCAGCCGCCTTCTGCCATCGGGATTGACTCCAGATCACGTAGCCGCATCGACTGCGGCGCCTTGGCAGGCCGCTCACCGTGAATCAGGTGCCCCACGATCTCGGGCAGCATGGGCAGAGCGCCCAGCATCCCGACCATCGGCGCCTCGCGGCCCAGCTTGAGCAGATCGACGTTTGAGCAGCGCCTCCCACGTCGGCTTCCGATCGGCTTCGGCCACCGTCGCAACGGCATCGGAGACGTCGTAGACGGGCAGGAAGTCGTCGGCGAGCGCGAAGTCGGCCATCCTGTGCAGCGTACGCCGAGGTTATCCCGGCTCTCGCGGCTTGGATGGCGGTCCCCGACCGGAGTCCTGCCGTGTGGTAGATGCTCGGGTGAGCGCAACAAGCACCATAGGGAAGGGGCGCGCCGTACCCAAGACCTACCAGCTGGCCAGCCGTGCCGCGACAATCGACCCCGTTCCATCCACGGGAACGAGGGGGTGCCCCGCGCTCGGCGCGGTCACCTCGATGAGGTGATCGACGAGCGGACAACGGCCGCGCAGCGGGCGACCGACGCTGCGGCCGCAGCACGCACGGCGCTGCGCCAAGAACCCCGCATGCAGGGGCAATCGTGGCCTCGCTCGGCCAGGCACGCGCCGGTTGATGCAGCTGGATGATCCGCTGACTGCCGCGCTACGCGGGTTGCTCGACGTGATCGAGCGCTGGCACCAGGCGGTGTTCGAGGCCTTGTTCACGCTGTACGCGAAAGGCCGCGCTCGGCGGAAGGAACGTCAGGCGTTGTGAGCCGGTCGGCTCTACCTGGTCCGGTCGGGTGTGGCCTAGCATCGCCTGTCCGGGATCGGAGGACGCGATGAGCGAGCAGAACGTCAAGATCGTGCAGGCGGTGTACGACAAGCTTCGCCGCCGGCGACTCGATGCGGTGTTCGCGGCGATGACGCCTGACATCGAGTGGGACGAATCTGAGGGGATGCCCTACGGCGGGGTTTATCACGGCGGCGAAGCCTCGTGAGCAACGTGTTCGGTCCGATTCTGGCCGACGTCGAGGGATTTGCGGCGGCGCCGGAGGAGATCCTGGCGCTGGATGAGTCCCGGGTCGTGGCGCTGGGCCGCCACGGCGGCCGCGGCGCAAACGGCCCGGTGCACGCACGGTTCGTGCACATCTGGACGGTCACCAACGGTCTGGTGTCGCGCTACCGGCAACTCGCCGACACCCACACCTTCAGAACCGCGATCGGCAAGTAGCGGCCGTCGCGGCCGGGACGGCGCGGATCGTCTGCTCGAACTGCGCCCAGTGCCCGGTGCGGGCGAGCCGTCATTCCACTCCTCGTCCGAGAACGACGAGAACGACGGTGTCGCCGCTATTGATCATGCCGACCGTCGTGACCACCGGCCCGTGGTGATGCCTTGCCAGGCAGGCGTCCATCGTGCAGTACGTGTAGCCCAGCTCGGCACGTGTAGTCCAGCTCGACGAGCAGCCCGTCCGCATTCACGCAATACACAGACTCTGCTCGTCATCTCGACCACCGCCCCGACGACAACACCGGCGGCGTCCGGTCTTCCGCAGACTTCAGGGCACCGCGATGCGGCTCGCAGCCTCGGCGGCGTCGATCTTGCGAGTGGTCACCGGACCGGCGGGCTGCCCGCTGCTAACCGGCCGAGGTGAGCCGTCGCCGTAATCCATCGCCGCACGTGCGCAGAAAGGGCCCGGGCCAAAGCCCGAGCCCTTTCTGGGAAGACGGCGATCAACTCGCGGGAGTCGCCTTTCGACGCGTCCGGCGCTTCGGCGTGACCTCAGCCTCGCCAATAGGCGCGACGACCGTAGCAACGGCCGGTGCTTCCATCACCGCAGCGGCGACGGGTGCCCTTCCCGGTTCTCATACGCCTCGAGAACCGTGGACGGGATACGACCGCGGGCCGACACCTCGTGACCGTTGGCATTGGCCCACTCACGGATAGCCGCGGTCTCCTGACGCGGGCGACCGGACCGTGCCGACACCTTCTGCCGGGGCGCCGCCGGGCCGCCACCGGCACGGCGGGCGCCGCTAACGAACGGAGCGAAAGCATCCCGCAGCACAGCGGCGTGCTTCTCGCTCAGGTCGATCTCGTAGAACTTTCCGTCGATGCTGAAAGCAACCGACTCGGCGGCTTCGCCACCGTCGAGGTCATCAACCAGCCTGACCTCAGTGATCTGAGCCATATTCCACTTTCCATTCCTGCTCGTACGGAGGGGATCCGACAAGCCTACCGAAACACACCCCGTCGGGAAAATCAGATGACGACCCGCACGCCAACACCACTCCAGTACAATTGCCCCCTGGACGCTGTCGTTGTGGATCGACCCGTCCTCCGCCGACTCGCTCCCGACGCTCTGCGGACATTGCCCAACCTCGGATCGGCGGTGCTGAACGTCGTCTTGTACGCGCAAGCCCCCAGCGGCTTGGCGACGTTCCGGACGCCAGCCGTGGCCGACGACGCTCCCCCGTGTTGCAACAACGAGGTCGCCACGGCAATTGATGCCACCATCCTTTCTCCGGGCATACAGGGTCGTAGCTGCGACGTCCTCGGTGCCGGTAAGAAGCGCGCCCTTACGAACCCGTGCGGTGCCGGGGAGCCAGAGGCGATCGCTCAACCTCAGCTTGTCGCGGCGGGCCGAGGAGAACCCGCTGGTTTCTCGGTGTCTAGGTCGTGATGATGGCGGCGATGATGTTCCCATCGGTCGCCCCGACCGTTGCGCTGTACTCCCGCATGATCAAGACCCGGCTTCCGCTGGCGCCAGCCGCGTTCACCGCCGGCTATCTCCTCACCTGGGCGGCCGGTTAGGAGGAGAACAGCCGGAAGAACGAGCGCCACGGCCGCCGTGCTCCCGGTCGTGAACCGCGCCGTCATCACCGACGTCGCGGCGGCCACTGAAGCGGCACGTGCCGCGGCGACCACCGCCCGGCTGAACGTCGAGATCAACCTCCGCGGGATCCGGGACGAAGAGGTCCGCGTCGATCTCGTCAGCGTTCTCGACCTCGTCGAACCGATGGCGGCGCGGGCCGCGGCCGTCGAACGCGCGGTCCGCGAAATGGTGGGCTGAACCGGCCCTGTGCACCGGGATGGTACAGCGGGGCAGATGCTGCCGTCGGCTACTTCATCGTGACGACGACCTTGCCCTTGGCCCGGCCGGAGCCGACGTAGTCGAGCGCGGCGATGGTGTCGTCGAAGTCGAAGACCCGGTCGAGGACGGGGCGGATTGTGCCGTTGTCGACCAGCGCGGTGATCTCCCGCAGCTGGTCGCCGTTGGCTCGCATGAACAGAAACGAGTACCGCACCCCGTTCTTGCGCGCTGCCCGGCGGACCTTGCGGCTGAGCACGGCCAGCACCGGGCGCAGCAGCGGCCTGCCCAGCTGCGTCGCGAACTCCGGGTCCGGCGGGCCGCCGATGCCGATGGCCAGGCCACCGGGTCGCAAGACCCGCAGCGACTTCTCCAGGTTCTCGCCGCCGAGGGGGTCCAAAACGACGTCGATGTCGCGCAGCACCTGCTCGAAGTCCTCCCGACGGTAGTCGATGACGCGGTCCGCGCCGAGGTCACGTACCCAGTCGAGGTTGGCGGTGCTGGTGGTCGTGGCGACGTAGGCGCCGAGGTGTTTGGCCAACTGGATCGCGACTGTCCCGACGCCGCCGGATCCCGCATGGATGAGGACCCTCTGGCCGGCTGCAGGTCCGCCTTCTCCACCAGCGCCTGCCAGGCGGTGAGCGCGACCAGCGGCAGCGACGCCGCCTCGGCCATCGTCAGCGCGGCCGGCTTGAGCGCCAGATCGGCTTCGTCGATCGCAATCAGCTCGGCGAAGGTGCCGATGCGGTCCTTGTCCGGACGCGCGTACACCTGCTCGCCCGCCGCGAACCGTTGCACGCCGGGCCCTACGCGCTCCACGACCCCGGCCAGGTCGTTGCCGAGCACGAACGGTGGCTTGTAGGGCAGCACCAGCTTGAACTCCCCCGCCATGATCTTGGCGTCGAGCGGGTTCACACCCGAGGCCAGGATCCGCACCAACACGTCGTGGTCGCCGATCTCCGGTTCGGGCAGCTGTCCTGCCCGTAACCTGCTGTCCTTGCCGTACTTGTCGACGATGAAAGCCTTCATGTCAGCCCGTCCTTCACGATTCGGGGTGGGGCCGTCGCCCCGGGAAGGCTGTGTCGCTGACGCGACACGGCGTGGAGGCGGCGTCACTCATCGGCGACGGCGAGGTTCGCCAGCGCGTTCGCGACACCTTGCTCGAGCAGCTGGTCGGAAAGGTGCCGATCCGTCAGGGCGCGGGCCAGCTGCAGTGTCCCGACCATCCCCGCGAACGTCGCGAGGGTGCGGAAGCGCGCCGAGGACGGATCATCGGGTTCGAGTCGGGCCGCGATGACGTCGATGACACCGAGCAGACCGTCGGTGTAGGCCCGCCGGACCACGTCGTCGCAGCGGCCGATCTCATCGAGCAGGGCCGCGGACGGGCAGCCGTCGCCGGGGTGATCGCGATGCTCGACCGACAGGTACCCGCGCACGATCTGCTCGATGTCGGAGTCGGCAGGTAGAGCCGCGATGGCCTCGCGTTGGCCGCCGAGCTGCTCGGCGACCACGCCGGCGACCAGGTCGTCTTTCGACGCGAAGTGCGCGTAGAACGCGCCGTTGGTCAGCCCGGCGTCGGCCATGAGCGTGGCGATCCCCGAGGCGTTCACCCCGTCGATCTTGAACCGCCGCCCGGACGTCTCCACGATGCGCCGTCGGGTCTGCTCTTTGTGCTCCTTGCCGTACCGCGCCATCATCGACTCCTCTCGTTCACAGACCGGCACCCCAAGCACCCCTCGGCGCGGCGGCGGTTCGGATGAACCACGGCGTGGTCACCCGCCGAGCTGCCGGCGGACGTTGTCAACCGGCCATCCTGTTCAGCTTGCGGATCTGCCCGTCGAACAGCCGCGCGGGTGCGATCCTGCGCAGCGTGCTGACCCGGCCCGCTCGGGCGCCTGCGGTGTAGCGGAGCCTGGGCTTGGGGTCGGTCGCGGCGGCGACGATCGTCTTTGCCACGACGGTCGGGGCGTCGCCGTCCTTCATGGCCTCGCCCAACACCTCGTCGAACACGACACGCCGCGGGGCGTAGACCGGCTGGGGGTGGTCCGCGACCACGGCGTTCGCATCGAACGCCGTGCTGGTGTACGCGGGCTCAACCAGCACGACCCGGACACCGTGTTCGCGCACCTCATGATCCAGCGACTCCGAGAAGCCCTCGACGGCGTGCTTCGAGGCGACATAGGCCGCCATAAACGGCTGCGGCACGAGACCCAGGAGCGAAGAGACGTTGATGATCCGGCCACCGCCCTGCGCCCGCATCACCGGCAAGACGGCCTTGCTCATGCGGATGACGCCCAGCACGTTGACGTCCAGCACCCGCTGGTGCTGCTCGACCGACATCTCCTCGACGGCTCCCGCCGCGCCGATCCCGGCGTTGTTGACCAGGACATCGATCCGGCCGAACCGCGTGATCACCTGGCCGACCAGAGCGTGCACCGAGTCGTCACGCGAGACATCGAGGTCGAAGAACGTGGTGCCCGCCGGCGCGGTGACCCGCGAGGCGGTCCGACTGGTACCCACGACCCTGAAACCCCGGTCGACCAACGCCAGCGCCGCCGCCCTACCGATACCCGAGGAGGCTCCCGTCACCAGCGCCACCGGTTGTGTCGTCATCATCGCTCCTCGTTTGTCGTACGAACATAATCTTACGTTCGACAGACCATAGCTCGAATCGTCGCCGGTGGCAATGCCGATGCCCACTCGGGCCCGGGGCGGGACGCGGCGCGCAACGGTCGCCGCCCGGTTGCCTCGCCCTGAATGGCCGGACAGGCCGATGATCGTGGTGGCCGTCGACGCGCGTACCAGTGAGTTGGCTGCGTTCGACCGCGATTCCGGCGTCGACCTGGTGGACGCGGTCACCGCGAGCTGCGCGCTGCCCGGGTTCACTCCCACGCACAGCATCAACGGCACTCGCTACATCGACGGTGGCGTGCGCTCCCGACAACGCCGACCTTGCCTCGGGCTATGCGAACGTCGTGGTGCTCTCGCCGTTGAGCGGACGGAGCCAGACACCACCGGAACAGGGCGCGGACCCGGCAGGCCAGTTCGAGGGCTTGCGCAGACCACCGGAATGGGGCGCGGACCTGGCAGGCCTGTCGGTCTGCCGCGACGGTGACGCCATGAACCGACCCGTTGGGCCGAGATCACCCCCTCGCCACCGGCAGCGACGAAGTGTCGGGCCATCCCGGTCAGGAATCCCTGACCGTGGGGACGGAAGCAAGGCGACCGCTGGTTGCCGACCGGAGTCAGGCAGGCTCAGGTACACCGCCGGGATCCCCGCCGGGATCGTCAGGTGTGGCTTCGATCGGTGGAGGCGGCAGGCGCTCTGACGCGTCGGGAAGCAGCTCCGCGGGATCGTCGGGCACCGGCTCATCCGGATTGATGATCGGGTCCGGCTCCGGAGGTGGCTCGCTCATGCCACGAGTGAACCAGCACATCCCGATGGCGGATCCACCAACGACACG
The DNA here is from genome assembly GCA_963739465.1 of uncultured Actinomycetota bacterium. GTDB lineage: Bacteria > Actinomycetota > Actinomycetes > Mycobacteriales > Pseudonocardiaceae > Pseudonocardia. The sequence goes on along the minus strand of CAVUAS010000024.1, from coordinate 34,963 downwards.
TCTACACCGGATCGACACCCGGCCGGGGTTCTTGCTCTACCTTCAGCCGGTTTCCACTGCCTCCTGTGGGTGCCGAGAACTCTGTCACGCCCCTGAACAGCACCTTCCGTGGGTCGACCACGGCATCACCGTCCTGGGCTGGCCCAGCATGATCGCTCGCCGTGGCCTTGCGACTCGCGTACTTGATGCAGCGCCCCGCCGATTGAACGCCGGCCGAGACAAGCAGCAGGACGCAGCCACGCCCTCGCCGCCCGGGTGGCAGGGCTCGACGGACCGCGTCGTTGAGCACGACCGTCGCCGCGTGCGCCTCGCCGGGATTACTGCCCCACCCCACCGGGGACCAGGGCGACGCGCAAAGTCGTTCTTGCTGGTCAGCGGCTGCTTAACTGACTCGCGGCTGGTCGGGCCTGGTGAGCGTGCGGCCTGGTGTGCTGGTTGATCAGCCGCATCCGGGTGTGACGTTGAGTAGTCGGCGGCCGACCTGGACGAGGTTCGACCTGAGGTGGACGGACCGGGAATCGGTCACCGTTGGTGATGATCACAGAGTGGTCGCGGTCGGCGTGTCCACGGGAAATGGGCAACAGAGCCCCGTAGGACGAGGACTTCCTAAAGATCTTCGTCTTATCGGTGGCCCCGTTGCACGTGCAGTCTGTCCTTCCCGCCCAGTCCGCCGCGCCGGTGGCGTCAACCCCGCCGGCGCGGGCTGCGGTGGAGGTTCTGGTTGAGCAGGCTGCGGTGCTGGCACAGGCCGGTGCGGGCGGGTTGCTGGGGTGTTTCGCAGCGATCGACGATCCGCGCGACCGGCGCGGGATCCGACACTCGCTGCCGACGATCCTGGGTTTGTGCACCGCAGCGGCGACATCGGGGCAGGTGTTGTTGGCCGACATCACCGCCTGGATCAGCGCCGCAAACCAGGAAGTGTTGGCCGCGTTCGGATGCCGCCGAGACACCACGGGCCGTTTCACCCCGCCGCACCCGGACACCGTGGATCGGCTGTTGGCGCTGCTGAAGGCCCAACAGGTGGCCGATGAGGCCGGCACGTGGCTGGCCGAGCGGGCCGGGGTTGGCCCGGTGGGCGCGCCGATCGCCGGCCCGGGCTGGCTACCGGCGATCGCGGTGGACGGAAAGGCGGTGCGCGGCGCGGTCGACATGAGCGACGGCGACGGACAGGTGCCCTACCTGTTGGCCGCGGCCACCCACGACCGGTCGGTGGTGCTGGCCGAACGGCTGATCGGGGCCAAGACCAACGAGGTGCCCGAGTTCGCGCCGCTGCTGCGCGGCCTGGCCAAGCGGATCGGCGGGGTCAGCGGGTGCGTGTTCACCATGGACGCCGCGCACACCGTCCGCTCCCACGCCACGCTGATCACCTCGCAGTTGTACGCGCACTACGTGATGATCGTGAAGCAGAACACGCGCAAGCTCCACGACAAGATCGACGCCCTGGACTGGGCGAACGCCCCGATCGCCCACGAAACCCTCGATGTCGGGCACGGCCGGCGCGACAAGCGCACCATCCGGGTCCTGGACGCCCCCGAAGACCTCGGGTTCCCCGGTGCGGCGCAGGTGTTCCTCATCGAGCGCTACACCACCCGCACCATCCGCAAACGCCCCAAAGGCTCCCGCCGCTACAAGAAGATGCAGGTCCGCAGCGCGGTGGCCGTCCTCGGCGTGACCAGCCTCTCGGCCCGCGAGGCCGCACCCGAGCACCTGGCCGGCTACATCCGCGGACAGTGGACCATCGAAAACAAGATCCACTGGGTGCGTGATGTCACGTTCCGTGAAGATGCCTCGCAGGTCCGGAAAGGCCTCAGATTTCGAGTGATGGCGACGCTCCGTAACTTGACGATCGGTCTCCTCCGACAAGCCGGCTACACCCGCATCGCCGCCACCCTACGGAAGATCCGTAACGACCCGCTCCTCCTACTCACCATCCTCGGCCTGCAGCAACGCCCCGAAAACCGCTCATGACCAGCAGAAACGACTTTGCGCCTCGCCCTGGTGCCGACATCGCCCAGTACATCGAGCTCCGCTACAATACCAGGAGAATTCACTCAGGACTCGGATATCGCACGCCGCAGGAAGTTCACGACGCCTGGCTGGAAAGTCAACAAGCAGCGTAAAGTCCGATAGAAACCCGGTCCGAAAAACGCGGGGCTGCTCAACCGGATCCAGGCCGAAGCCACTCAACGCGGTGTCAATGTAACGATCCTGTGCGACTTCATCCACGTTCGCGAGTACCTGTGGAAGGCGGCCTGGTCCTTCCACGAGGAGGGCAACCCCGCCGCCGAAGAGTGGGTGCACGACAAGGCGATCGCCGTCCTGCAGGGCAAGGCCACCCGAGTCGCTGCCGGCCTCCGCCGCGCCGCCACCCGTCAAGGGCTGGACCCTCCCAAGCGCGCCGGTGCCGACGCCTGCGCCACCTACCTGATCAACAAGGAGCGCTACCTGGACTATCCGACCGCGCTGCACAACGGCTGGCCGATGGCCACCGGCGTCATCGAAGGCGCCTGCCGCCACCTCGTCAAAGACCGCATGGACATCACCGGAGCCCGCCGGAGCCTACCCGGCGCCGAGGCCATCCTCAAACTCCGAGCCCTCCGCGGCAACGGCGACTTCGACACCTACTGGCCCTACCACCTCGCACAAGAACGCCGACGCGTCCACGAAACCCGCTACCTCAACGGAGTCATCCCATACGCCGCGTGATCACTCCAGGAGAGCCGCACCCAAGTCATTTGGCTGATCGGAGAGGACACTCGGTCGCCTGCGCGACACCTGTCGCGCCAGATCGGAGGAAAACTATGTATGTGCGGATCACCCGCGGGCGATTCCAGCCCGAGCGTATCGATGACGTCGAGGCGATGGCGCCCGACATCGCTGACGCGGTCAAGATTCTCCCGGGATTCCTCGGCTATCAAGGCGGAGTTGACCGGAACACCAGCATGATCGTCGCGATCAGCAATTGGGAGGACAGGGGCTCGGCGGAGTTCCCGCGCGACAAACTCGGGGACGTCCTCGGTCGCGTCACCGCACTGGTCCAGTTGGAGCCCGCCGAGATCTACGAAACGACGATCACGGTATGATCGTTTGAGTACGAGAACACGTTCACGCGTCTTTGGAGACGTAATGAAATAACTAATCCAAAGCGTTGGGGAATCAGGCCTTTGCCGTCCGGCGTGTCATCGCGAGACGTACGCATTCCGACGATATTGTTTCAGGCGTGGTCGATGACGACAAGTTTCGGCGGATGCAGTCAAGACTGGCGGATCTGTTGCCTCGCCTGAATGAACGTGATCGGCGTTTGGCGTTGGCGACCGAGGCGAAGTCGTGGGGTCGTGGTGGTATTTCCGCGGTGTATCGAGCCACGGGTGCGTCGCGGTCCACGATTCGCCGCGGTATCACCGAGTTGGATGGCGACGACCAGGTCGATTCTCATCGAGTGCGCCAGCCGGGCGGTGGCCGCAAGAAGGCCGAGCTGACCAACCCCGAACTGCTGGAAAATTTGGATTCGCTCATCGCGCCGGAAACCCGCGGGGATCCCGAGTCGCCGCTGCGGTGGACCACGAAGTCGACCCGGCACCTGGCCCGGGAGCTGACCGCGATGGGCACCGCGATCAGCCACTCGGCGGTGGCGGCGATCCTGCGCTCGGGCGGGTACAGCCTGCAGGGCACCCGCAAGACCCTCGAAGGCGCCCAGCACCCCGACCGGGACGCCCAGTTCCGCTACCTCAACACCCTGGCCCCGCCGGTACCTGGACGCCGGCGACCCGGTGATCAGCGTGGACACCAAGAAACGCGAGCTGGTCGGACGCTTCACGCAGGCCGGCAAGGAGTGGCAACCGGTCGGCGTGCCCGAGCAGGTGTCCACCTACGACTTCCCCCACCTGGCCGAGGGCAAGGCCGTGGTCGACGCCGACCGACACCCAGCCGCTGTCGTCGGCCAGGTCGTAGACGCCGTAGGGGACGAACCTCATCAACGCGTAGGGCGCTTCCAGCGCCGCGTGGCCCAACGTGTAGTTGAGCAAACCCTGGTAGGTGGCCGCGGCCGTGGCGTCGTCGAGCCCGGCCTCGCGCAGGGCGGCGAGCGCGTTCTCGGTGCCCTGCCAGGTGCGCTCACCCTGCGGGGGCCGGCGGACCACGACCGGCGCAAGGGCCGGATGAGCCGGCACGCCAACTCCTGCGCACCGGCGGGGGTCAGGCCCCGCTGGTGGCGGGATCCAGCAGACGGTGGGTCAGGGCGGTGTGGCGGCGGCCGGTGCCCGCGGTGCGCACCGCGACGGCCAGGGCCTTGCGGCTGCCGACCAGCACGACCAGGCGTTTGGCCCGGGTGACCGCGGTGTAGAGCAGGTTGCGCTGCAACAGGGTGTAGGCGCTCATGGTCAACGGCACCACCACCGCCGGATACTCGCTGCCCTGGGAGCGGTGCACGGTGATGGCGTAGGCGTGCTGGAGTTCGTCCAGCTCGTCGAAGTCGTAGTCGATGTCCTCGTCCTCATCGGTACGCACGCTCAGCTGCCGCTCGACCAGCGACAGCGCGGTCACGGTGCCCACGGTGCCGTTGAACACCCCGGCCGCGCCCTTGTCGTAGTTGTTGCGGATCTGGATCACCTTGTCCCCGGGCCGGAACACCCGCGCCCCCTGCCGCCGCTCCGGCACCCCGTCGCGGGCCGGGGCGATCGCCTCCTGCAGCAGCATGTTCAGCGCGCCCGCCCCGGCGGGGCCGCGGTGCATCGGCGCCAGCACCTGGATCTCGCGCGGGGGGATGCCGAACCGGGCCGGGATCCGCCGGGCCACCAGCTCCACTACCCGCTCGGCGGCGGCCTGCGGCTCCTCGGCGGGGAACAGAAAGAAGTCCGGATGCTCGCCCAACACCGGGGCCCGGCCGGCGTTGATCCGGTGCGCGTTGACCACCACCCCGGACCGGCGAGCCTGCCGGAAAATCTGCGTCAGCCCGACCCGGGGAATGCCCGGCGCGGCCAGGATGTCGCGCAGCACCTCCCCCGCGCCGACCGAGGGCAGCTGATCCACATCCCCGACCAACAACAGATGCGCCCCCGCCGGGATCGCCTTGACCAGCTTATTGGCCAGCAACACATCCAGCATGCTGGCCTCGTCCACCACGATCAGGTCGGCATCCAGCGGATGGTCCCGGTCATAGGCCGCGTCGCCGCCGGGCCGCAGCCCCAGCAGCCGGTGCACGGTCGTGGCCGGATGCCCGCACAGCTCGCTCAACCGTTTCGCCGCCCGCCCCGTCGGGGCGGCGAGCACGATCTTCGCCCGCTTCGCCGCCGCCAGCGTGATCACCGACCTGACCGTGAACGACTTCCCGCAGCCCGGCCCGCCGGTCAGCACCGCCACCTTCGCCGTCAACGCCAGCCGCACCGCCTGCTCCTGCTGCACCGCCAACTCCACGCCCGTCCGGCCCCGCAGCCACGCGATCGCCCGCGCCCAATCGACCTCGGCGAAACCGGGCATCCGCTCCGCCGTGGTCCTCGACAGCCGCAGCAGGGCGGTGGCCAGCGCGGTCTCCGCGCGGTGAAACGCCACCAGATACACCGCCGGGATCATCCCGCCCGCGCTGCCGGGATGGGTCACCGATTCGCGTACCACGCCCTCGCCGGCGACCAGCTCGGCCAAACACGTGCGCACCAGCTCGGCGGGCACGCCCAGGATCTGCGCAGCGTCGGCGAGCAGGTTGGGCTCGGGCAGAAAGCAGTGCCCGGCATCCGCGGCCTGCGAGAGCGTGTATTGGATGCCTGCCTGCACCCGCTGCGGGCTGTCGTGGGCAATCCCCACCGCGTGCGCGATCGCGTCCGCGGTCTTGAACCCGATCCCCCACACCTCGGCGGCCAACCGGTAGGACTCGCTGCGCACCACCGCGATCGACCCGTCACCGAACGTCTTGTAGATCCGCACCGCCAGCGACGTGGACACCCCCACACCCTGCAGGAACACCATCACCTCCTTGATGGCCCGCTGCTGTTCCCACGCCCGACCGATCATCGCGGTGCGTTTGGGCCCCAGGCCGGCCACCTCGACCAGCCGGCCCGGCTGATCCTCGATCACCCGCAACGTGTCCGCGCCGAACTGCCCCACGATCCGGGCCGCCATCCGCGGCCCGATCCCCTTGATCAACCCCGAGCCCAGGTAGCGTTCGATGCCCTGCACCGTGGCCGGCAACACCGTCGTGTACGCGTCGACCTCGAACTGCCGCCCATACCGCGGGTGCGAACCCCACCGGCCCACCAGCCGCAGACTCTCCCCCGGCTGCACCCCCAGCAGCGCCCCCACCACCGTCACCAGATCAGTGCCGGAGCGATCAGTGGCCACCCGGGCGATCGTGTACCCGCTCTCCTCGTTGGCGTAGGTGATCCGCTCCAACACCGCGTCCAGCACCTGCGCACCCGGGCGCCGCACGACCCTCTCCGGTGCCGAGGTGTTCACCGCCCCATCCTGCCGGCGCACCCACCGAGACCAGCAATGCCGCTCCACGCACGACATCGACACCGGCTCCGGTCGACGGGCACAGACATGTTGACGGGCACAGACATACCGACGCGCTCCGCCGGTTGCGTTCGACGGCTGCTTTGCTTCATGCCATCGCTGTTTCGACCGCACACAGACCGATAGGCCGCAGGTGAGGCGTGGTGATCGGGACAACAGGAGGCGGCCCGCACCCCGGCTGGAACCGCTATCGGCACCGGTTCCGAGCGAGGGGATGGGGTGCGGGCCGCCCAATCACACGGTATGGCTCGTTACTAAGGAGACGTAATGAAATAACTAATCCAAAGCGTTGGGGAATCAGGCCTTTGCCGTCCGGCGTGTCATCGCGAGACGTACGCATTCCGACGATATTGTTTCCGGCGTGGTCGATGACGACAAGTTTCGGCGGATGCAGTCAAGACTGGCGGATCTGTTGCCTCGCCTGAATGAACGTGATCGGCGTTTGGCGTTGGCGACCGAGGCGAAGTCGTGGGGTCGTGGTGGTATTTCCGCGGTGTATCGAGCCACGGGTGCGTCGCGGTCCACGATTCGCCGCGGTATCACCGAGTTGGATGGCGACGACCAGGTCGATTCTCATCGAGTGCGCCAGCCGGGCGGTGGCCGCAAGAAGGCCGAGCTGACCAACCCCGAACTGCTGGAAAATTTGGATTCGCTCATCGCGCCGGAAACCCGCCGGGGATCCCGAGTCGCCGCTGCGGTGGACCACGAAGTCGACCCGGCACCTGGCCCGGGAGCTGACCGCGATGGGCACCGCGATCAGCCACTCGGCGGTGGCGGCGATCCTGCGCTCGGGCGGGTACAGCCTGCAGGGCACCCGCAAGACCCTCGAAGGCGCCCAGCACCCCGACCGGGACGCCCAGTTCCGCTACCTCAACACCCTGGCCCGCCGGTACCTGGACGTCGGCGACCCGGTGATCAGCGTGGACACCAAGAAACGCGAGCTGGTCGGACGCTTCACGCAGGCCGGCAAGGAGTGGCAACCGGTCGGCGTGCCCGAGCAGGTGTCCACCTACGACTTCCCCCACCTGGCCGAGGGCAAGGCCATCCCCTACGGCGTCTACGACCTGGCCGACGACAGCGGCTGGGTGTCGGTCGGCGTCGACCACGACACGTCGGTCTTCGCGGTCGCGACCATCGAACAATGGTGGCTGCAGAGGGGCCTACAGAAATACCCGAACGCGCGGCAACTGCTCATCACCGCCGACGGCGGCGGATCCAACGGACACCGCCCGTGGCTGTGGAAATACGAACTTGCCCGACTCGCTCAAGCCACCGGACTCGACATCACCGTCTGCCACTACCCACCGGGCACCAGCAAATGGAACAAGATCGAGCACCGGCTCTTTTCCAGAATCACCGCGAATTGGCGTGGTCGTCCCCTGGAAACCTACCAGACCATCGTCAGCCTCATCGCCAACACCGCCACGACAACCGGGCTCACCGTCCGCACCGACCTCGATCTCAACGAATACCCCACAAAGATCAAACTCACGAAACAGCAGAAGGCGGCAATCCCGATCAGGAGACACGAGTTCCACGGAGATTGGAATTACACGATCGGACGGGCAGGTGGATAAGTAACTTCATTACGGCTTCTAAGCAGCCGCTGAGATTTGGGCCAATAAGGACAAAGACAAAGACTGCGACCGCCTACCCGCACCGCAGCCGACGATGCGGTCGGGCAGGATCAGCAGCGTGCTCGTCGTTCACGCCACCCGCGCCCTCCGCGACCGCATGCCCGCCACCCCCGCCACCCCCGACGACGTCTCGACGACCACACTCGGCGCCTGGTACGCCACCCGACTGCACTGGCGCCGCCCGGCCGCCCTCCTGGTCCAAACCACGCCACGCTGCTCCCACTGATCATGCCTTGGGCACCCGCCGCAACCCTGCTCGCCCGCGTACCCGACGCCATCGCCGAACTCCTCCACCACCACCACGCACCCGCCGACCTCATCGCCACCGAACAGACCGCGATGACCGAGGTCCGGGTGGCCCCCACGGCCGACCGCAGCACCGTCGGCGTCCTCAACGAGTTCGCCCGCCTCGCCGACTGGCACCGCACCGACATCGACGACCTGCCCGAACTATCCCTCCGGCTGGCAACCACCCCGCTGGGCCCGCTCTACCGCCGCCACATCAGCCCGGACCGCGAACTCACCGCCCTGATCAACCAACACCAACGGCAGCCAACCGAGAGCCTTCAACCTCCACCGCAAGAACCGCGACAGCACCGAGGGAACGCAGCGGCGACCGCAGATCGCCACAAAGTTGCCGACCCCAAGAGGTGAGATCACCTCCTCGGAGCCGCCATACTGTAGGAAGTCGCTCGTCGTGTCCGGCAGCGGATGGAGGGCTTCACGATGGCGCCGCAGTGATCGCAGTGATCGGCACCTTGGGCGGCGTCATCATCACCGTCGTTGCCGGCCTCCTCACTGCCAGTCTCACCGCCCGCAACCAACGTGCGCTCGCCGAAATCCAGGCGCAGCGCCAACAGCGTAAGGTCGAGGTCGGCGACCGCCGGACCGATTGCGCGAAGTTCCTCGAGGCCTACGATGACGTCTTCGGCGAGTAGCGGGAGGGAGCTTCCCCCTTCCACCCTCTCAGATGGTCATGGTGCTGACGCACCGCTCGCGGGTGTATGAAACTTGGGACACGTCACCCGCCGACGTCGCCAGTTCTTGGTACGGGTTGAGTCCGACCCTCAGCCTGGATCCACCGCGTGAATTCGGATGATCATTATCCGGTCTCATAGTTGATCTTCGCTGGGAGATTTTGGCATTCCTGGCACCTACCCGAGAACTGGCCCTGGCAGGACGCCTGGCTCAACGCGGTGAGCCTCGCCGCCGCTCGGGCGGCGTCCAGGTCGAGGTCGCGGCCCACCTTGCCGGTAACCCGACCGGTGGCGGCGTCCAGGTCGAGGTCGCGGCCCACCTTGCCGGTAACCCGACCGGTAGCTAGTTGGGTCGGCCAGATCGAGTTAAGTTCACGACCAGTGCGAACGCCACCCGTTCGACCGTTGTCGAGGGTCCCGCTGGTCGCGCCGTAGCGGAGCGACCGACCGCGGCGCAACGTTTGTCAACCGCGGAGGAATTCCAGTACCGCGCCGACGAACAGCGTCGGGGCGGTGAGCATCGCGACGTGTCCCTGTCCGGCCAGCGAGACGACCCGCGCGCCCGCCAGGGCCGCGGCGAGCGTCTGGGTCGCGGCCGCCATGTCCGGCGGGCTCTGCGATCCGGCCAGCAGCAGGGTCGGCACGCGCAGCCCGGCGAACCGGGCAGGCTCGAACCGGTAGCCCTCCTCGGCGCGGCACTCCCGCACCACCGTGTGCGCGGCGGCGACCCGACCGGCCCACGACGGCGCGGCCATCGTGATCCGCAGCTCCTCGGCGGTCAGGCCTGCCAGCTCGCGCAGCATGGTGGCCACGACCTCCTCCCGGCCGCCCGCGTCGAGCAGCGCGGCGAGCCGATCGGTGACGCCGGGCGGGATCGCGGCCACGACCGGGGCCTCGTAGATCACCAGCCGGCGGATCCCGCCCGTGAGCAGGGTCGCCTCCAGGGCGCAATGGCCGCCGTAGGAGTGGCCGAACACGTCGACCGGGCCACCGGTGGCCGCGGCGACCGCGTCCACGACCGCGGCGACGTCGGCGGCCTCGTCCGCCAGCGCGTAGGCGCCGCTGCCGTCACCGCTGGCACCGCGCCCGCGCCGGTCCATGGCGTGCACGGTGACGTGCGGCTCCAGCAGCGGCAGCACCGGCGCCCACCGGGTGGCGTCCGCGGTGGTGCCGTGGACCAGCACCAGCGCGGGTCCGTGGCCGCTGCGCCAGAAGCCGATCGGGGTGCCGTCGCGCGAGACGGTCTTCTCCAGTACAGGTTCGAACGGGGGCATCACGGGTCTCCTTCCAGCGAGGATCGGGCACACCGAGGATGGCCGCAGCCGCGGTGCTGCCGCATCGGGCGAGCGCCCTATTCGCGCAGCAGGCCGTGCTCCATCGCGAACAGCGCCGCGGCCGGGCGCGTGCAGACGCCGATCTTGGCGTAGATGTGCCCGACGTGGTGGCCCACCGTCTTCGCCGAGATCGACAGCCGAGCGGCGACCTCCCGATTCGACCGGCCACGGGCGATCAGCGCCAGCACCTCCACCTCGCGGTCGGAGAGCCCGCCGGGGTGCGGTGTCCGCCTGCGACCGCCCAGGCCGTCGACGGACAGCACCGCCTCGGCCGCGGTGCCGTCGAGCCGTCCCGCATTGGCCTCGGCCCACACGATGTCGCGAGCCTGCGGGGATGCGAGCGCGGGCCGGTGCGGCCGGTCCTCGCGCAGCGCGGTCCACACGTCGGCGGCGGCGAGCAGCCGCGCCGCGCTCGGCAGCTGCGCGCCGGTGCAGCCCCGGTGGTAGCCGGACCCGTCGAGCCGCTCGTGGTGCAACCCGGCCAGCGCGGCCACCGGCGCGAGCCCGGTGCAGCGGCCCAGCACCCGCTCGGAGAGATAAGGGTGCAGCCGGACCCGCTCGGCGTCGTCGATCCCCAGCGGACCGGGGCGCTCCCACACCCCGGTCGGCACCCCCACCGTGCCGAGATCGGCCACCAGCGCCGCCCGGCCCAGTGCGGTCAGCTCGTCATCGGGCAACCGGCAGGCCGTCCCAGCTGCCCGCGCGGTCTCCGCCAGCCGTGCCGATCGGCCCCTGCTCCACGTCGCGCGCAGGTCGGCGAAGTCCCCGACCGCGGCCAGTGCCCGGTCCAGGCCCACCGCACCGACCCGGCGGACCGGCCGCGGCTCGGCCGCGAGCACCTCGTCCCACACCTGCACACCGTCATCCGCGGGCAACCCCACGGCCCGCACGGCGTCTACGACCGCCGGGTCATAGGCATGGCCCCGGCGGCGGCCCAGCACCTCGAAGGCCGCCTCGGTGCCCGCGAGCCGCTGCCAGAGCACCGCGTCGCGCGCCACGACCACCACCCGTACGGCAGCGGGGACGGCCTCCCCGGCCAGGCCGTCGGGCAGCCCCCGACCGTCCCACCGCTCGTAGGCGTGCGCCAGCGCCTCGACCACGCCCTTGCCCAGCCCGAGCCGGGTGGCCAGCCGCGACCCGACCTCGCAATGCGACACCAGCGAACGCGGGTCACCGAGCGCCTCGCCCAGCCGCAGGGCCCGGCGCGGCAGCGACTGACCCCGGCCGACCGTGCGGGCCAGCGCCGCGACGGTCTCGCCGGTGGCGCCCATGTACGCAGGGGCCATGGCCGCGACGAACGCGATGTTGTCGCCACCCGCGATGTGCGCCGTCTCCGGCGCGTCGGCGGTGCACCCGAGGAACCGCAGCAGCGCGACGTGGAAGACATCGGCTACCGTGCCCGCGGCCATGCCCAGCTCGCCGGCCAGGGTCGTCGAGAGCCGGCAGGTCCGCAGGGCGTGCTCCATCGGCTGCCCCGTACCGAGATCGGTGGCCAGCGAGATCGCGGCGACCAGTTCGGTCAGCCGCACGCCTCCGTCCGCGGACCCGTCCATGTCGCCCAGGCTCCCACGCGCGGTGGCGCCAGGACGCGCCGCCGGGCTGGGGCCCGCCCCTGGCGGAGGCGCTCGCGCCGAGGATGGCGGGTCTGGTCCGACGCAGCGTCGGTGTCGCCCGGGTAGCGCTGTGCTGGCCGGATAGGAAGCGAAGCAGCGCGTCGTCGGGCAGCGGCCGACGGCCTGCTCGTCCTGCTCGCCGCACGCGCGTCCATCGGTCCGGTCGCCACGCCCGCCTATGCTGCTCCCGCCGTCGGTGCCACATGCGGCGGGTCCCACACACGGTTCGACGAGGTAGACCGATGGTGCACTCCCATCTGGAACAACGCGTCATCCGCGCCGCCGAGGCCACCCTGGCCGAGCAGAGCTACGTCAGCCCCGTCGACGTGCTGCTGCGCCTCGGCTGGCTCGCCCCGACCCACCTTGACCTGTGGCGCCAGGGTCGGATCGAGAGCCTGGAACAGATGGTCCAGGCGGGCCTCGGCAAGCAGTCGACCGCGATGCGCACGCTGCGGACCTGGGCCACCCGACGCGGGCTGTCGCCCAGCGAGACCGCGTACGTCGCCCGCACCCGGGATCGGCGCACGCTGCGGTTCAGCGTCGGCGGCCACCCGGACATCGAACGGGCCTACCGCACGCACTGGGTCTCCCCCGACCTCCCGGCCCGCAAGACAGAGCGGCTGCGCGCCGCCGCGAACCAGCCGCCCGACCTGGTCGTCATCGATCCGCTCCACGAGTGGACGTGCGCCGGCTGCTCCACGACCGGCACCGGTCTGCTCCTCATGCAGGACGACGAACCGCACTGCCTACGCTGCGTCCAGCTCGACCACCTGGTCTTCCTCCCCGCAGGCGACGCGCAACGCACCCGTCGGGCGCATCGGGCCAGCACCCTGACCGCGGTCGTGGTCCGCTTCAGCAAGACCCGCAAGCGCTACGAACGGCAAGGCCTGCTGGTGGAACCCCATGCGGTGGACGCACAACCGCCGACGTGATCGCGTCCGAGCAACGGTCATCCGGGCTCGACGATGCGGACCGAGACCAAACGCAGGCCAGGTCGCGGATCTTGGCCCTTTGCCCGTACGGGGCCGCCTGGTCGGCGACGGTGGCCGACGATCGCGCCCGCGTCCCGGCCGTCACGGGTCACCCGAAGTTCCTCGAATCAGGCCGACCAGCCGCAGTTCGATCACGCCGGTGCGAACACGACGTACGCGGCTCATCGACCGTGAAGTTGTTGCGCAGGGCGACCACGGACCCGAGTTGGTAGATCCAGCAGCTCGGGGTTGAGCGGGTCACCGACGAGTGCGTCGACCATGGCCGACGACTCGATGACGATCACAAGGATTCACGAACCCGGCGGATCTCGGCGACCGACCCGGCAATGCGCGGACCGCCGCTCGCTTCCTTCGAGCACAATGGCGTCTGTGGGCGGGCGAGTGGAGGTCGGCCTGTTGGGCCCGGTCGAGGTCAGCGTCGACGGCCAGGCGGTAGGCCTGCCGGGGACGACCCTGCGTACCCTGCTGGCCCGGTTGGCGCTGTCGCCTGGTCGGGTGGTCTCGACATCGGAGCTGGTCGCGGCGCTCTGGGCGGAGAATCCTCCGGTCGACGCGGCGGGTAACCTGCAGAGCTACCTGTCCCGGCTGCGCCGGGTGATCGGGCGGGAGCGGGTGCTCCGGGCGGGTGCCGGGTACCGGCTGCGGGTGGCGCCGGACGAGGTGGACGTCGGCCGCGTGACGGCGCTGGTCGCCCGTGCCCGCGGCACCTCGCAGGCCGTTGCGGTGTCCCGACTGGCCGCGGCGCTGAACGTGTGGCGTGGGGAGCCGCTGGCCGACGTCGCCGGGAACGTGGCGTTCGCCGCGGACGTGATCCGGCTGGTCGAGTGGCGTGCCCAGCTGCTCGCGGAGTGGCTCCAGGCGCGCCTGGCGCTCGAACCGGTGAACGATGTGCTTCCCGATCTGGAACGGGCGGCGCGGGCTCACCCGATGCGGGAGCGCCTGCAGCTGCTGCTGATGCAGGGGCTACACGCCGACGGCCGCCCCGCGGAGGCGCTGGCGGTCGCCGACGCCTACCGCCGCCTGCTCGCCGACGAGTCCGGTCTGGACCCCGGGCCCGCGCTGACCGGGCTCGCCCAGCGGATTCTCGCCGAGGACGCACGGCCGACGTGGCCGAGGCCGCGACGGCGGCACGCCCCACGCGACCGTTTCGTCGGCCGGTCCCGCGAGCTCGACCGGCTGTGGGCCGGTGCACCGGGCCTGGTCACCATCACCGGTCCCGGCGGGGCGGGCAAGACCCGGCTGGCGCAGGAGCTGCTGGACGGGTTGGCGGACCCGGACGATGCGCACCTGGTGGCGCTGGACGGCATCTCGACCGGCGTGGCCACCGCCGTGGCCGCCACGCTCGGCCTGCGGGCGGCACCCGACGGCGCCGCGTCGACGATCGCCGACCGGATCGGGGCTCAGCCGGTGTGGCTGGTGCTCGACAACTGCGAGCACGTCCTGGACGAGGCACGCCGTCTCGCCGCCGGTCTGGTGGCCCGGTGCCCGCATCTGCGGCTCGTGGCCACCTCCCGGCAGCGGCTCGGCGTCGCGGGCGAGCAGGTGCTGCGCCTCGGTTCGCTCGACTCGGCCGAGCAGGTCACCCTGTTCTGCGACCGGGCTGCGCTGCTGCGGGCCGACTTCAGCGCGCCGTCGCCGCGCGCGGTGGCCGAGGTGTGCGCGCTCGTCGACGGGCTCCCGCTGGGTGTGGAGCTGGCTGCCGGTCGCGAGGCCGTGTTCGGGCTGCGGCAGCTGCGCGAGCGCCTGGCGGGCGGGCTCGGCGTCCTCGATCCCGCCGCAGGCGGCGACCGGACGACCGCCCTCGCCGCGACCGTCGAGTGGTCCTACCGCCTGCTCGCCCCCGCCGCCCGCGCGCTGTTCGACCGGTTGGTTATCTGCCGGGGAGGATTCGGCGTAAACGTGCTGGAGTTTGTCGCCCCCGGCGCGAGCGCCGGGGCGCTGCTCGCGGAGCTCGTCGAGGCGTCGATGGTCGTCGCCGACGTCGATGCGGACCCGCCCCGCTACCGGGTGCTCGAGACGATGCGCCGAACCGGCCTCGATCACCTCAACCCCGAGCAGCGGGACCGGGCCCGCGACGCGCACGCCCGCTGGATGCAGGCCCACATCGACGCGGTCCGCGGGCTGCAGGACATGCGCTCGCCGCGGACGACACCGCTGCTCCGCCGTGAGCGCGTGAATCTGGCCGAAGCCCTAAGCCGGCTCGTCGAGCGCGGATCCTGGGAGCGGGCGGGCCGCCTGGCCGCCCCGCTGGCCGTCGCGCTGTCCGACGATCCGGACCTGACGCTGCTCGCCCGGCTCGCGGAGCTCGCCGCGGTGCCCCACGACGCCGGCGCGGACGCCGCGCTCTGCCTCGTCGCCGCCGGCGCGGCCGCCTGGCTGCAGGGCGAGACCGACGCGGCGATGAGGCTGCTCTCGGCGGCGCTGCGCCGGTTGCCCGTCCGGCATCCGCAGCGCTGGGCCGGACACTGGTTCCGCGCGATGAGCCACCTGTACGCGGGCGATGCCGGCGCGGTGACAGCCGACACCGCCGAGCTGCTCGCGGCGGGCCAGGCGCCGCGTTGGGTGCTCGCCACCGCGGTCTGCAACGCGGCCTTGATCAGCCTGTTCACCGGCGACCGGTGCGCGGCGGACGCGTGGCTGCGCGATCACGAGGAGCTGCTCGCCGAGATCGGCGCGGTCGACGGCTTCATCGCCTACACCCGCGGCGAGCTCGCCGCCGAGGCCGAACCCGAGCGCGCCCTGTCCTGGTTCGACCTTGCCCATCGCCGCAACGACGAACACGGAATCCCGTTCAACCGCGAGGTCGCGGGCGTGGGGCGGGCGGCCGTGCTGCTCCGGATGGGCCGCCACGAGCAGGCACGCGCCACCCTGCGCAGCCTGATCGACGCCTTGCGCCGCATCGGGATGTGGCCGCAGCTGTGGATCACCCTGCGGCTGAGCGCCGAGCTGCTGCTGGAACTCGACGATCCCGAGCCGGCCGCGACGCTGCTGGCGGCGGCCGACTCCGACCCGCTCGCCCCGGCGGTCGTGGGCCCCCACAGGGCACGCCTCGACCGGCTGTGGCAACGGATCGGCCCCGAGACCGCCCAATCTGTCGCCACCGCACCACCACCCGGCAGGCCCGCGGCGGTCGAGCTGGCGCTGGCCGCCCTCGACCGACATCGCTGACCGGCCGGTCCCCTCGCCGGTCGGTTCCCGGCAGGCGGGCAGCAGGCATCGGGCAGGGCGCACCCGCCACCATGCCCGCCATGACCACCACACCAGCAATCGACGAGGCCGCGACCGAGGCCTTCGCCGAACAGTTCCTCACCGACCTCGCCGGCGCCGCGACCACGGCCATGACCGTGATCGGCAACCGGCTCGGCCTGTACCGGGCGATGGCGGACGCCGGTCCGGTGACCGCGACCGGCCTCGCCGCCACCACCGGGCTGCACCCCCGGCTGGTCACCGAGTGGCTGGCAGGCCAGACCGTCTCGGGCTATGTGAGCTACGACCCGACGGCGGGAACCTACGCGCTGCCCGCCGAGCACGCGATGGTGCTCGTCGACACCGAGTCGCCCGCGTACGTCATCGGCGCCGCGGAGATCGTCGCCGGCCAGTACGCGACCCTCACCGCGCTCGAGACCGCCTTCCGCGGTGACGGCGGCATCGCCTACGACGACTTTCCGGACAGCATGCTCGACGGTATCGCGCGGTTCTTCCGCACCGTCTACGCCCACGAGATGGCAGGCACCTGGTTCGCGGCCGTCGACGGGCTCGTCGCCCGACTCGAGACCGGAGCCCGCGTCGTCGACGTCGGCTGCGGGCACGGCCACGCGGGACTGCAGCTGGCCAGGCAGTGGCCGTCGTGCACGGTCACGGGGTTCGACCGGCACGAGCCGTCGATCATCACGGCCCGCGCCGGAGCGGTCGAAGCGGGCCTGGACGGCCGGGTGAGCTTCCACGTCGCCGATGCCGCCGAGATCGGGCCCGGACCGTTCGACGTGGTGCTGTTCTCCGATGCCCTGCACGACATGGGCGACCCGCCCGCGGCGCTGCGACGCGCCCGCGACGTACTCGTCGACGGCGGCATCGTCGTCGCCGTGGAGCCGTGGTCACTGGACCGCCTCGAGGACGGTATCGGCAACCCCTCGGTGCGCCTGGACTACGCGATCTCCACCTCGGCGTGCATCCCGGGCTCGCTCGCCCAGCCCGGCGCCTACGGTCTCGGCACCCAGGGCGGACCTGCGGTGCGGCTGCGGTTGCTCGCCGAGGCCGGGTTCCGCGCACCGACCCTGGCCGCTGACACCGGCACCAACCTCGTCCTGGCGGCGATGAAGTGAGCTGGGCATCACCCGGGTTCGCGGCGGGCTTGGGCCTGGGCGATCTCGGCGGAGAGGGCATCAGCGCCCAGTTGCTCGGCGACCGCTGCGGCGCGCCGCAGCATGGCCTCGGCCCGGGCGTGCTCATGGCGGGCTCGGGCCAGACGTGCCTGTTCCAGCCACGTGCGGGCCAGCCAGGTGCGCGCCCCGGCCCGCTGGTGTGCCGAGGCAGCGCGGGTGAGCCAGTGTTGGGCGTGTTCGAGGTGGCCCTGGGTTCGGGCCAGTGCGCCGAGCCAGTGCGCGGCGGCGCCCCAGAAGCTCACCCCGCCGGCCCAGACCAGGCCGTACTGCGCCAGCGGCAGCAGCCGGGCCGAGACCGCGGCGGCGCACGCGGGATCGCCGCGCACGCAGGCCGCCCCGGCCAGGGCCGCCAGCACGAAGCCGGTGGTGAAGTCCGAGGGAAGCCCGTCGATCACCTGGGGAGTGAACGGCGCGAGGAGGTTCTCGGCCTCGGTGGCCCGCCCGCAGGCCAGGTCGAGGGTGATCGCCGCGCAGCGCATGACGCGCCCGGGTGAGCTGTCCGCGCCGAAGTCGGCGTCGGTGGCGGCCGAGAACGCCTCGGCGGTACGCGCGGCGTCCGCGTCGCGGCGCTCCAGCCACAGCGGAGCGAGCACGCTGTGCCGCACGAACTCGGCGTCAGGCTGCGGCGCGCGCTCGGTGATACTCCGGGCGCGGCACATGAGCCGCTCACCGGTGGCACCGTCTCCGGTCATGATCGCGCGCATGGCCCGACGGGTCAGCGCGTACCACAGGTAACGCGGCTGGCGCAGCTGCCGCGCCAGCGCGGTGTAGGCGGCGATCTCCTTGTCCAGCTCGGGGCCGGAGCAGAGCTGGGCGGCGGCGGTGATGCCCCAGCCGTGCCCCCGTAGCTCGGCCTCGAGGTCGCCGGCCCGCCGCGCCCAGTCCACGATCTCGCGAGCCGCGCTGAGCCGGTCGCCCGCTCCGCTCGGCCCCCAGGACAGGTACGTGCTGATGTCCAGGCACTCGGCGATTGTCGCCGGGTCGCCTGCGGACCGGGCGACCGCGACCGCCTGCCTGGCCAGCGCGACGGCTTCGGCGCGGTCGGTGTCCCAGTAACCCTGGCCGGCGAGGCGGGCCAGCATCCGCGCTCGCAGTGGGCTGGGCTCCGGTCCGACGGCGGTCAGAGCCTCGTGCAGCAGGGTGGTCCGCCGCGGGTCGGTCTCGCCCGAACGCGTCCAGATCCCGGACAGGCCCAGCGCGGCCTCGGCGAGCAGACCGGGCTCGCCCGCCGCACGGGCCAGGTCCGCTGCGGCCAGGTAGGTGTCGACCGCGACCGGCTCGCCGAGCAGGCCAAGGACCCGGGCCAGCGCCAGGGTCAACGCCGCGCGCCGGGCAGGGGTGGGTTCGCTGATGCCCAGCGCCGTGGCGTAGTGGTCGGCGGCGACCTCGTGGGCCGACTGCGCCTCGGCGGCCTGCCCGGCCAGCTCCGCGTAACGCGCCGCCCGGTCACCCAACTCG
This sequence comes from uncultured Actinomycetota bacterium, assembly GCA_963739465.1. GTDB lineage: Bacteria > Actinomycetota > Actinomycetes > Mycobacteriales > Pseudonocardiaceae > Pseudonocardia. Next base: position 16,066 of record CAVUAS010000024.1, on the reverse strand, counting down.
GGATCGGCGGCAGCGGCGGCGACGAAATGCCTGGCGAGCTCGCCGACGTGGACACCGGCCCGGGACTCCAACGCCACGCCGAGATCGCGGTGCAGCCTGGCGCGACGCCCGGCGCTGAGCCGCTCGGCCAGGGCCCGGCGGACGATGTCGTGGGTGAACCAGAACGCATCAGGGCGCTCGGCGTCCTCGGTGACGAGCCGGTGGGTGACGGCGTCCTCGACATCGGCCAGCACCCGCTGCTGCGGGTACCCCGCGGCGGCCGCGACGACTGGGACCTCGAACCGCTGACCGGCCACGGCCGCGACCCGCAGGCTGGCCGTCGTGCCCCGGCGCAGCCGGGCCAGCCGGGCGGTGACCAGCGCCGCCAGCCCGACCGGCAGCCGACCCTGCGTAAGATCGGCCGACTCGTGCTCGGCGAGCGAGCGCATCACCTCCCGGACGAAGAAGGGGTTGCCCGCGGTGAGCCGGTGCACCTCGTCGGTTCGACCGCGCTGGGGCCCCAGCAGGGTCGCGACCTGCTGCCTGGTCAGTGCCGCCAACGGCACCCGGACGACCCGGTGGAGCCGGTCGAGCTCCGCTACGACGGCGGTCACCGGGTGCTGCTCGGTCACCTCGTTGTCCCGGCAGCACAGGACCACCGCCACCGCCGCAGGCTCCTCGGCACGGGTCAGGTGCCGCAGTAGCCGCAGCGTCGACCGGTCCGCCCAGTGCACGTCATCGATCGCCAACACGACCGGCGATCGCCGCGACAGCCCGCTCAGCAGTACCCGGACCGCCTCGAACAACGCGAACCGATGCTCGGTGTCCAGCCCGGATCCGGCGCTTGGCGCGCCGATTGGCCCGGTCGGTGCCGCCGGAGCCGGCAGCCCGCGCGCCGTCGCTGCGGCGGGCACCAGACGGCTCAGTTCGGCCGGCCAGATGCCGGCCAGCTCGTCGTCGCGGTGGTCGCGGTTCCGGAGAGTGGGCCAGGCCCGAACCAGATGCGTCAGTGCCTCCACGAAGGGCTGGTAGGGGCTGATCGGCTCCTCGTCGCAACGGCCGAAGAGGACCGCGGCGCCGAGCAGGTGGGCCGCTCGGGCGAACTCCTGGACCATCCGCGTCTTGCCGATGCCGGGATCGCCGGTGACCAGCCCGACCCGCACACCCCGGCGGCCGTCGAGCAGCTCGTCGTCCAGCAAGCCGTTCAACAGCGCCAGCGCGGACTCCCGGCCGACCAGCGGGGTCGGCTCCACCTCGGTCAGCATCGGCGGTAGCGGCAACCGGTCGTGCGGTCCGGTCGGCGTGGTCCGCAGCGCGGCGAGGAACGCGGCTTCCGTGGGTGGCGACGGATCGGTGCCCAGCTCCTCCGCCAGCACCGCCCGGCATCGTTCGTAGGCGCGCAGCGCCGCAGCACGCTCGCCCAGCGCCGACCGCGCCACGATCACGCCGCGATGACCGGCCTCGTCCAGCGGGTCGAACGCCAGCAAGGCCTCCGCGGAGTCGACCGCGGCGCGCGGATCCCCTCCGACCAGGCACGCCTCGACGCGGGTCCGCAGCGCCGACACCAGGACCACCCGCATGGAGCGGCGCACCGCATCGATCCACTCCCGCTCGATCCCCGGCAACACCGGCTGTTCGGCCGTGGCGATCGCCGCGTCCGCCAGCTCGCGCGCCCGCCCGGTCGCTCCTGACGCCAGCGCCGCCACCGCCGCGCCCGCGTCCTGCTCGGCCGCCTCCACGTCCACCCACACGGCCGGGCGGAGCCGGTAGCAACCCGCCCGGCAGCCGACCGGATCCGTCACCCCGGCGGCCACGAGTGCCGTCCGCACCTTGCTGACCACCGCCGCCAGAGCCGTCGCCGACGACCGCGGCACACCGTCGGGCCACAGCAGCTCCACCAGCTCGGCGCGAGCCACCGGCCGGGTCTGGTGGCATGCCAGATAGGCCAGCACGAGCCGGCCTTGGCGCCCCGCGAGCTCCCGCTCGTCCAGCCGACGACCGCCGCCGGTGGCAACCGACCACCCGCCGACCAGCCGCACCGTCAGGTCGGGGACCGGGCCGCCACCCACGGCACCCGGCGACCCGGCATCCGCGTCTGCTTCGGTCCGCACCTCACCGCCTCGGGATCGCCCGAATCCGACCCGTCGGGGTCGGCTGGACATGCCAAGGATTTCCCTAACACCTCTGCCTACCGTCACCGCCATCCCAACACGGGACGAACCACCCGGATACCCCCCACAGGAGGTAAGCGACATGGACCTCACCAAACTCGTCGAGGAGTGGGCCGCCGCCTGGTCGGCGCAGGACCCCGAGCGGGTCGCCGACCTGTTCACCGACGACTGTCTCTACGAGGACGTCACCTTCGCCGTCGTCCAGCGCGGCCGCGACGAGCTGCTCGCCTTCGGGCGGGGCTTCCTCGCCGGCGTCCCCGACTTCGCCATCGAGCTCGGCTCCGTGTTCACCGACGGCGAGCGGGCCGCGGCGGAATGGACGATGCACGGCACCCACACCGGCGACCTTCCGAACCTGCCCAGTACCGGCAAGCGCTTCGCCGTCCGCGGCGCCAGCACCTTCCGGGCCGACGACGGAAAGCTCGCCAGCTGCTCCGACTACTGGGACTCCGGCACCTGGCTGCGCCAGCTCGGCCTCGCCGACTGAACGCCGGGTCAGGCTCGCCCGGATACCGCTGCGCTGGTGTCGAGCAGGTCCACGAGCAGCGTCGCGAGCTCGACGGGGCTGGTGACGTAGCCGATGTGGTCGGCGTCCAGCGTACGTAGCCGCCATCCGGGCGAGTCCGCGGCGGCCCGCGCCCAGCGGTCGAATCCCGGGTGCGGCCAGCGGGTGAACCGAACGTAGGTGCGCGGCAGGTTCCGCGCCGCCGGGTTGTCGAGCACGACCGGGGTCGTGAAGTGGCCGAATGGCGTCGGTCGCAGCCGCGGCAACACCCAGGACAGGTCGTCGGGGTCGCTGATCGCCCACGCCTGGGGCAGGAACTGCTCCCAAGGCGGCGGCGCGAAACGGGGAAGCAACCAGCCCTCGCCCTCGGACTCGACCAGGTCGTCCATGCCCGCGCGGCGGTCCGGCGGGATCATGTCCCGCAGGCTCTGCCCGTCCTGGGGGACGAACGCGTCGAGATAGACGAGCTCCGCGATGCGTCCGGGCACCTGCTCGGCGACACCGCTGATCACCATCCCGGCCGAGCTCGTCCCGACCAGCACGACGTCGGTCAGGTCCTCGCAGTACAAGACGTTCGCGACGTCCGCTATGTGCGTGCCGAGGTCGACGCCGCGATGCGCAAGGTGCGCCCGCTCACCCAGGCCGGTGAGCGTCGGGGTGAGCACCCGATGGCCGCCGGCCCCGAGCAGCGGCGTGAGCTTGCGCCAGCACCAGCCACCGAACCAGGCGGGGTGGACCAGGACGACGGTGGACATCGCACCTCCCTCGGGCGCCGGCAGGGCAGGCGGAGACGCTACGCCGTCTGCGCCCACCCAGTGTCGTCATCGTCCGGTCGCGCGTGCTGCGTCCTGCTCGGTGCCTTCGGCAAGGAACACCAGCTCGTGTCGGGTGCGCTCCACCCACGGGACGGCTCCGAGCGCGGTGTGCAGTGACAGGGCGCGGGTCAGCTGGTCCGCAGCGGCGTCGGTGGCACCCAAGGTCTTGTCGAGGACACCGAGCCAATGGGCGACCGTGCCGAAGAACGCGGCCGCACCTGCCCAGACGACCGCGCTGTCGGCGTAGGGCATCAGGAGGGTGCGCAGGCGCGCGACGGTCGGGAGATCGCGCCTGCGGGCGGCCGCGACGGCGAGGGCGACCACGTCGAAGAGCCAGTGCATGGTCCGTGGGCCGTCGACGGCGTGCAGCCAACGCGCGGCGGAGCTCAAGTAGGCCTCGGGTACCTGTCCGGCGAGCGACGCCAGCAAGTGGGCAGCGCAGGCGAGGGTGTTCCGGACGGCCGGTGCCGTAGCACGGCGCGCCGCGGCGCCGAGCGTCGCCCGGGCGTCGGCCGGAGCGCCCCGGGCGAACCACAGCGGGAACATCACGGCCAGGTACAGGTTCTCGGCGTCGGCCTCGTTCGCCCGGTGTCCGAGCTGCCGAGCCTCCTGGGCGAGGGCCTCACCACGTCCGAAGTCGCCGATCAACAGGGCGCGCATCGCCTCGCGGTTGGCGATGTACCAGAGATGGCGGGGCTGGCGCAGGAACTCCGCGATGTCGCGGTAGGCGGCCAACTCGGCGTCCAGGCCTGCCCGGTCGCAGGCCTCGAGCGCGGCGATGATCCCCCAGGCGTGCCCGCGCAACGCCAGCTCCGGGCGCCCGGCGCTGCGGGCCAGCCGGACAACCTCCGCGCCCGCGCGTCTGCGTCTGTCGACGTTGCCGGGCACCCAGCAGGCGGCGATGTGGGCGTCGAGGCAGTCGGCGAGGAGCGCGGGGTCGCCGACCCGGCGCGCAACGGCCACCGCCTGCCTGCCGAGCTCCGTCCGCGGGCCCGGGTCGACCTCCCATCGGCGTGCGCTGGCCGACCGGGCGAGCAGAGCGGCCCGCAGCTCGTCCTCCTCGGACGGCAGGTCGCGAAGCGCCTGGCCGAGCAGGTGCACCGTGTCCTGGGCCGGGGAGCCAGTGGGCGCCCATCGGTCGGTCATGCCGATCGCGGATCGCGCCAGCAGGACCGGGTCGTCGCCCTGACGCGCGAGTCGTGCGGCTTCGCGGAAGGTGTCGGCAGCTGCGGCGTCGCCCGCCCGCACCTGCTCGGCGGCCCTGGCCAGCAGCAACGGCCCGCGCGGGGGGAGCGGCAGCTGCGGAAGCGCCCGCAGCGCGTCCAGGTAGCGGCGGGCGGCCTCGTCGTGGGCGAGGGCGGCCGAGGCCGTCTCGGCAGCCCGGATCGAGTAGCGCACGGCCTTCTCCCACGACTGCGGCCCGGCCGCCCGGAAGTGCGCCGCCAAGGCGTCCGCCGCCCAGGGCGTCGAGGACTCCAGCTGCTCACCGACGGCACGGTGCAGGGCAGCCCGCCGTACCCCGCCGAGCTGATCGATCAAGGTATCCCGGACGATGTCGTGCACGAAGGCGAAGCCGGTGCCGTCCGCGGCCTCCTCGAGCAGCCCGCTGCTGACGGCGTGCTCCAGCAGCAGCCGGGCCCGCGGCTGCGGTGCCCCGATGACCGCGGCGATCAGGCCTGCGGAGAACTCGACCCCGACCACCGCTGCGGCCTGCAGCGCCCACCAGGTCAGGTCGTCGAGCAGCCCGAAGCGGGCCCGCATCAGGTCGGCCACGCCTGCCGGGAGACCTGCCCGTCGCATGCCGGTGGCTCCGGTGTCCGCGAGGTGCCGGACCAGTTGCGCGGTGAAGAACGCATTGCCGCTGGTCGAGCGGTGCACCTCCGCTGCCAGGTCACCGCGCGGCCCGAGGAGTTCCGCCACGTCCGTGACATCGAGCGGGCCCACGGGCAGGACGACGACCAGGTCGCGGCGCTGCACGCGGGAGAACCGATCGGGGAGACCTCCGGCCCGGGCGATCTCCCCGCACCGTCCGGTCCCGACCACGAGCAGCCGGGCCCGCCCTCGGGTGATCACATGCCGGAGCAGGTCCTCCGTCGAGGCGTCGGCGTCGTGCAGGTCGTCGATCAGCAGGATCGCCGGGGCCCGAGCGGTGATGCGGGCGAGGACCGTCGCCACCCCGTCGAAGAGCCGATACCGCGCCGCCTCGGGCTCCACCCCCGTCCACGGCCCGTCCCGCTGGTCGTGACCGTCGGCGTCCGGGACGCGAAGCGTGCGCACGTCGGGCAGCAGCCTGGCGAGATCGTGCTCCCATCCCGCCACGAGGGCCGCCGCATCCCGACGGGGCACGGACTGCAGGAGATGCTGCAGGGCCTCGACGAAGGGCTGGAACGGACGGCTGGGGCCGGGGTCGCATCGGCCCGCCAGGACAACGAATCCGCCATGGTGGGCGTCTGCGGCGAACGCGCGGGCCAGGGCGGTCTTCCCCGCGCCGGGTACGCCCGTGAGGTACACCAGCCGTGCCGGGCCGCCCGCTCGGCTCAGCCGCCGCAGCTCCTCCAACTCGCGGTGACGACCCACGAAGCGACCCGTCTCCGTCTGCAGCAGCGCGGCCGGCAACGGGACAAGCGCCTGCGCGGTGCCCGGGGCCGTCGGGGTGCGTCCCCGATCCCCGGCGAGCAGGGCCTCCTGGAACGCCTGCACGACGGCAGGCATCGGTTCGACGCCTAACTCCTCCCTGAGCAACCGCCTGCACCGCGCATGGGCCCGCAGGGCCTCCGAGCGCGAGCCGTTCCTCAGGTGGGCACGGATGAGGTACAGATGACCGGCCTCCCGCAGCGGACGGACGGCCACCGCCTCTTGCGCAGACTCGACGGCCTCGGCCGGCTCGGCGGCTCGGGACAGCACGTCCAGAGCTCGCAGCCGCACATCCTCCAACGCCGCTCGCTGCCGGTCGACCCAGTCACCGACGTCGCCGGGCAGGTAGGACCTGCGGGCGATGCGGGCGGCGGCACGAGCCGCGGCGCATGCCGCCGGGTGGTCGCCATCGTCCAGGGCCTGCTCGGCGGACGTCAGCCACTCGGCAGCCTCCGCCACGTCCAGCCGAGGTGGCGGATCCAGCGCCAACTCGTAGCAGCCTGCCTCGTGCCGCAGCACCGCCCGACCGTCCACCCCCAGCCTGCCCAGCGCCGCCCGCACCTTGGACACCACCGCCGCCAGGTCCCGCCGCCACGCCAGGGGGCGACACCCGGGCCACACGAGCTCGGCCAGCGCCTCGGCGGGGACCGGTCCACCGGCGGTGGCCAGGCGAACCAGGACCAGGCGCCCCTGGCGGCCCGGGAGGGCGGCCGCGCCCAATGCCTCATCGTGCGGGCCCCGGACGCGCAGGCGGCCGGTCAACTCGATCCGCAGCATCGCCTCGGCCAAGCCTTCACCAGACTTTTCGCAACACCCCGTTTCTAGTCTCCCGGCCACAGCATGTCACCCACCCGAGGAGGAACGGACGTCATGACGACCTCGACCGCCACGACCCTGGAGCAGCGACTCGGCCGGCTGGAGGACCTGCAGCTGATCACCGACCTGACAATGGAACTGGCGCGGCAGTTCGACAACGGCTACCACCCCGACGGCATCGCCGCTCTGTTCACCGACGACGGCGTGTTCGACGGAGGCCCGTTCGGCAGGCACGAGGGGCTGGACGCGATCCGCGGCTTCTTCACCTCCGTCAGTGAGCAGATCACCTTCTCCAAGCATCACCTCACCACCCGCACGATCACCGTGAACGACGCCGACGACACTGCCGCAGGCCAGTGGTACATGTGGGGAACGCACACGATGGGCGGCAACGCCATGTTCCTGGCCAATACCTGGGACATCGGCTACCGCCGCACGTCGGGGCGCTGGCTGATCAGCGAGCACGTGCTGCGCTGGCAATTCCTCACGCCGTACGAGTCGGGTTGGGCGAAGGTCCCGATGGCCACCTGAGGTCCGACGCGCCGTGTCGCCTGCCCCGCCGACCCTGCCGGGAGGCATCCCGGCGGGGTTCGCTATTCGAACTTCCGGAACGAAACGGGTAACCGCATGCTGGCGCCATGGCACAGCAGACACAGGACATCGCCGCGTTCTGGGCGATGGGGGATTACGCGAGCGTGGCCGCGACGATCGGCGGTCTCGGGGAGGATCTGGTCGTCGCCGCGGGTGTGGGGCCGGGCGACCGGGCGCTCGACGCCAGCGCGGGCGCCGGCAACGCAACGCTTCCCGCCGCGGCGGCGGGTGGCCGAGTCGTCGGCACCGACGTCACACCGGAACTGTTGCACATCGGGGAACGGGCGGCGGCCGGGCGCGGGCCTGAGTGTCGAGTGGCGCCTTGCGGACGCGCAGGACCTGCCATTCCCCGACGATGGGTTCGACGTCGTGCTGTCCTGCGTCGGGGCGATGTTCGCGCCGGATCACGCGGCCGGGCCGCCGCCCACCGCGTGGGGAGATCCCCAGCACGTGACGGGCCTGTTCGCCACGGCGGCCCGGGTGCGATGCACGCGCCGGACAGTGCGGCTGCGGTTCGGCGGCACCGCCGACGAGCTCGCGGATCACTACCTGGAGCACTTCGCCCCGGTGATGGCCACCGCCGCAGGCCTGGACGAACCCGGGCGCGCCGCGCTGCGCCGCGACCTGGTGCAGTTGATCGGCAGCCCCGGCTACGCGGTGGCGGGCGAGGACGGTCGCTACGAGCTCGAGTACCTGCAGGTCCTGGTCACCCCCGCTAGCTAGCGGGTGCTCGGCCACGACGTCGAAGCATCGACGATCCGCCGGATTCTCAAGCAGAGGCGGATACCGCCGGCAAGCACCACTGCGGCGACTACGGGAACCAGGAAGGCGACAGCTGTGGAAGCGGCAATTGGACTTGTCGGCGTTGTATTGGGCGCCTTGCTCGCGCCGGTCCTGGACTGGGTCCGCCAGAGTCGGCTGGCCGGTCAGGAGCGGCGCAGGCAGCTGGTGGAGGCGGTCGCCGGATTCGTGAGCGCGTCGGGTGACGCGCTCACCGCGGAGTGGGCACAGGGCCCCGACGGAGACGCTTGGAAGTCGGGTGTGGGGTTCCGGGCGAATGCCGCCCGGTGGAGGCTGGTGCTGCTTGCGCCGGAAGCGGTCGCCCGGGCCGCATACGCGTTCGCGGAAGCCACCGACGATCTCGGCAAGCGGATCCAGGCCGCCGGTGGTTGGGACGGAACCCAGATCGCCGCTGAATACGACGTCTGGAAACAGGCAGAGCAAGAGCTCATCAACGCAGCGAGGGTGCACCTCGGCGCCGTCTGACCCCGAATCCGCGATTTTGCGGATGCCGGCCGCCGGCGCGCGCGAGCACCGATCAGACTCGACGCCGCCCGGCGACCCGACGAGCAGGCGCCGGACCCGCAACGGCAGGGTGGACGGAGATCAGCGGCGCGGGCACCAGCTCGACGGCGACCCCGATGACGATCCCGCGCCCGTGCACGGCCGCGACGGCCTGCGCGGCGGCGGAGCGGACGTCGGTGCGATCCGCGGCTCAGACCGTCGGCGTGACCTGTGGCTCGATACCCAGCAGGGCGCGCCCGCAGATCTCCCGGCTCAGCCCGACGACTTCGTGGCCGGCGACGACCGGGCGATGGTGCTGGCCAACTACCGCCACAACTACGACCGGCTCGTGTCCGTCAAGCGCCGCTGCGATCCGGACAACCTGTTCCGGCTCAACCCCAACATCGCGCCATGACGGGCGGCGAGCGTGCGCCCAGCACGCTGGTGTCCCGCGTCATTCACGCAGGGCCAGCAGGCGGGTGAGGCTGGCCCGATGCCCGCCTTGCCTGGCGCGGTCGGATGCGCGGCGACCAGCTTCGGCGCGTCGGGTTCCGCGCGCGTGACGGCCAGCTCGCAGTGCGCCAGCCGGGCCTCGTAGTGGCCGAGGGGCGGCCCGGTCGCCAGCGCCCGTGCTACGTGCCACGCTGCCTCGTCGGGCCGGTTGGTCGCGACCAGCACGAGCGCGAGCCGCGCGTGCGCCCAGCAGGTGAACAACGGCAGGTGCTCGCTGGTCGCCAGCGAGCCGCGGAAGGCCTCCTCGGCCCCGTCGAGGTTCCCGTCGGCTTGGCGGGCCACGCCCAGGGCGCGCAGCGCCGTGGCCGTCCAGCCGCGGTGGCCGAGGCGCTCGGCGATGGCCAGCGCCGCTGTCGCTGCGGCGGCGCCTTCGGCGGCCCGGCCGCAGGCGGTGAGGGCCTCGCTGCGGTGCCACTGGGCGTAGGTCTCGCCTTCCGGATTGCGTCGCGGTCGAGCAGGGCGGCGACGGCGAGCACGGCGAACAGCATCGAGCCCATGCCGTGCGGTCGTAGATCCCGGGCATCGGTCCGGTGAGCAGCTCGAGCGCGACATCGCGGGTCTGCCGGGTCGTGGACAGGGCAATGAGCTCGGCGGCGTTGCGGGCGAGACGTTTCATCTCGTGCACGCACAAGATCACCGGCTGTGTGGGGGCGGCGGTCTTGATCTCGGTGACGAGCGCGAGCGCGGCCTCCAGCTCGGGCTGGACCGTGATGCGGGTGCTGATCTGTTCGGAGAACACGCGGGTGCAGCCGGCGCGGGCGAGCGCGTCGAGCTGGCTGGTGGTTATGCGAGGGGTTGTGCGAATCGTGACCAGGGCCGGCACCGGCTCGGCGTGGTGGTTCGCCGAGTTCGCACAACTGACCATTTGTGCAACGCCGCCGAGACCCGTCTCGCCCACGTCCGCGGCAAGCCCGACGAGCCACGCGTGGATCACCCGGGATGTGTCGGCCTTGACAGAATTGGTTACGCAGTACACTATGGTTACACGGTAATCAACGAGAAGGTGGGGCCATGAGCACAGCACGGCACACGGCACGGAGACCGTCGCCCACGCGTTCGCGGACCTGATGAACGGGCACGATCCCGACGCGGTCGACAGCTTCATCACCGAGGACTACGTCAACCACAACTACTTCGTCGAGGACGGCCGCGAGGCGAACCGGGCGTTCTGGACGGTGTGGTTCGCGGCGTTCCCCGACACCGAGGTGACCGTGGACGACGTCCTCGTCGACGGCGATCGTGTCGCGGGCCGCTTCACCTACCGGGCGACGTTTCAGGGCCCGTTCATGGGGCTACCGCCCACCGGCCGCCCGGTGGAGATGCACTCGATCGACATCTGGCGGGTCGTCGACGGGATGGCCGTCGAGCACTGGGACCAGCTCGACGGGCAGGCGTTCTTCGCGCAGCTGACCGGCGAGGCCAGTGGCCAGTGACATCGGCGGAACAGGACGCCCCCGTACCGACACCTGCGCAGCGACGTAGGGATCGGGAACGGGCCGCCGCCCGGGAGAGGATCCTGTCCGCGGCCCTGGACGTGGCTCGCCGCGACGGCTGGGACGCGGTGACCATGCGCCGGCTCGCCGACGAGATCGAGTACTCCGCGAACTTCGCCTACCGCTACTTCACCGGCCGCGACGACATCCTGCACACCCTGGTCAGAGACGGGTTTGCCCGGCTCCGCGACGCCATGACCACCGCAGGCGCGTCGAGCCCGGGCGCCGAAGCAGTGCGGTGTGCGGGTCACGCCTACCTCGACTTCGCCCTGGCCGACCCCGACCTCTACCAGCTCATGTACGGCCTGGGCGGTGTGCGGGTACCGGCCACCGACGCCTGGGCCGAGGGGCAGGCCATCGGCGACGTCATGACCAGTCTGCTCGCCACCGCCGGAGACACCCGGCCCGAGCAACACGTGCTGCAGCTGTGGGCGACCGCCCACGGGCTGATCGCGCTGCTGGTCGTCGGCCGCGTCCAGGTCGACGCCGTCGGGCTGCACGCCCTGTACCAGGACGCACTGACCGACTGCCTCACCCGCGTCCTGCCCGGACCGCCCGACCCCGGACCACCCCCGACCTCACGGGAGGAACAACCCCGCCGCCATGAACACCACCGCCATCGCGCTCGTCGGCATCCTCAGCGCAGCGGTCATCTACGGCACCGACCTGTTCTGCGCACTCATCGTGCGCCCAGCCGCAGGCGGCGCCGCCGACGCGTCCGTCGCAGACCTGATCGGCAGGATCCACGAGTACGGAGACCGCCGCCTGCCCGTACCCGGCATCGTCTCCATCCTCGCTGCCGGACTCGCCGTCGCCATCAGCGACGGCGCACCGGCACGCATCGGCGCAGCCATCGCTCTGGTCGCGCTCCTGGCCTGGCTCGCCGTCTACCTGCGCATCAGCACACCCATCAACAAGAAGCTCCGCACGGCCGCCGCCAACCACACGGTCCCGGCGGACACGAGAGAGCTTCAGCGCAGCTGGGACCGGGTCATCTGGCTCCGCGCCGTTCTGCAGGCCGTCGCACTGGCCGGACTCCTCGCGGTCCTCGTGGTCGGCTGAACCCACCGACGACGGGGTTCCGCCGCCTGGCGGCAGAGCCCTCCAGCGGATCGTGGCGAACCGCCCTGACGCCTGCTCCACGACTTCTCGGCCGAACGGCCGGATGTCCATCCAACCAGGACATCACCACCAACAAGGGAATCGATGAGAACCTACGAACTCCGCACCTACACCCTGTCCTCCTCAGAGGCCCTCGACAGCTACCGCACGGTCAACTACCTGCGCCATCTGCCTAGCTTCGCCCACCACAACATCGGGCTGCACGGACTGTGGATCGCCCACGACGGATCACCCGTCCTCTACGCGCTGGTCTCCTACGCCGAGGGCGCCGATCCCGAGAAGGTCACCGAGCAGTTCATGAACAGTGCCGAGTTCCGCGCCGATGTCGAAGGCCTGGATCCCTCCACGATCATCGACGTGGCATCGACCCTGCTCACACGCTCAGCAGGATCGCCGCTGCTCTGAACGAAGACCGACCAGTCATCTCAGAACAGGGTGTCGCGCCCACGCAGTGTTCGCCGGCCTCGCCGCCGACGGGCCTGCGACCACCGGCGAGCTGGCCGCCCGCACCGGCACCGAGGAGCGCTACGTGCGGGAATGGGCCTGCGGCCTGGTCGCCGCAGGCTACCTGGAGCGCGACGGCGTCGACGGCCGCATCGCGCTGCCCCCGGCGCACGTGCCGACGCTGGCGCAGGAGGCCGGACCCGCGTTCTTCGGCGGGGTGCACCAGGAGCTGATCGGGACGCTGCAGCGCTACCACCGCATCGCCGAGGCGTTCCGGTCCGGCGGCGGCGTCGCGCCCGAGGACCTGCACGAGGACGTCTGGCTGCGCACCGAGCGGTTCACCGCCGGATGGCATCGCAACCTGCTGGTGGCGCAGTGGCTGCCGCTGATGCCCGACGTGCTCGACCGGATGCGCGGGGGCGCCCGGGTGGCCGACGTCGGGTGCGGCGCCGGCCTGGCCGCGGTCGCCCTGGCGCAGGCCTTCCCGCAGATCACCGTCCTCGGCTATGACGCGTACGCCCCGGTGGTGGAGCGCGCCCGGCGGGCGGCGGCCGAGGCCGGCGTCGCCGACCGGGTGACGTTCGAGGTGTGCGACGCCGCCGAGGGACTGCCGGAGCGGTGCGACGTGGTCACGACGTTCGACGTCGTCCACGATGCGGTCGACCCGCAGCGGCTGCTCACCGCGATCCACGACGCGCTCGTCCCGGGCGGCGTACACGTCTGCCTAGAGGTCAACTGTGCCGACCGTGCCGAGGACAACGTAGGCCCGGTCGCCGCGCTGCTCTACGGCTTCAGCGTGCTCTACTGCATGACCACCTCGCTTGCGCACGGCGGCGCCGGGCTCGGCACCCTCGGCCTGTCCCGGCCCGGCTGCGCAGGCTCGCCGCCCGTGCCGGGTTCGCCCGGGTCCGACAGGTCGAGCTCGACAACCCGTTCAACAACCTCTACGAGCTGTGGCGAGACCGATGAGCCGACGGTTCGTCGACACCGCGGTCCTGGTAGCAGGCGGCGGAAGCGGGATCGGACTGGGCTGCGCCGCCCGGTTCCTCGCCGAGGGCGCCACCGTGACCATCACAGGCCGCGACCCGCAGCGGCTGGCCGCGGCCGCCCGGCAGCTCGACGCGGGCGACCGGCTGCGCCGGGTGGTCTGCGACGTCACCGACCCCGAGCAGGTCGAGGCGGCGGTGACCGCCACCGACGCCAGCGCCGGCCCCCGAGCGGTGGTCGCCGCACCCGGGACCGGGTGGATCGCGCCGCTGGCCGCGACCCCGGTGGACGCCTGGCGGCACGTCGTCGACACCAACCTCACCGGCACGTTCCTGCTCCTGCGGGCCGCGGCCCCGCGGCTCGCGGCCGCGGGTGGCGGTGCGTTCACCGCGATCAGCAGCGTCAACGCGGTACGCACCAGCCGCTTCCACGCGCCGTACTGCGCCACCAAGGCCGGCGTCGACATGCTGGTGCGCTGCGCCGCCGACGAGCTCGCCACGGCCGGGATCCGGGTGAACGCGGTCCGGCCCGGCCTGGTGCCGACCCCGCTGTCGCAGCCGCTGGTGGACGAGGACGACCTGCGCGGATCGTTCCTGGACCAACGCCGCTGCGGCGGCTCGGCACCGTCGAGGAGGTCGCGGCCGCGGTGGCGTTCCTCTCCTCCCCCGAGGCGGGCTGGATCACCGGGGTCTGCCTCGCCGTGGACGGCGGGCAGCACCTGCGGGCCGGCGCGTCGTTCGACCCCTGGGTCCGCCGCGAACACCCCAACGCGCCGCGCTGGTAGGGCGTGCGCGGGTAGCCGACGCAGCGCGTCGGCCGGGTGCGGACATCGCGCCGCCCGGCCCGCCGAGGAGATCCACTCGACTGTCGGAGGACATGACAACTGCGATCGACCTCGACCCCTCCGGCGGCGCCGGACAGCCCGGCAGCCATTCCGTGACCGGCTCCTCTCCCCGGGTTCCCAGGCGTGACGGGACGAGCATCGACGGCCAGGCCGCCGGTGTCGGTCGCGCCCGCGACGCCCGCAATGCCGCGCCCACAACACAGCGAAAGTCGCGCCTTGCGGCGCGGAAGGGTGACGGCAACGTCTGACGGTACGGCCCGGCGACCTGAACTGCGCACCCGGCGTACTACCTTTGAGGCGGTACCGTGACCGACCGGGCGCGGGAGTGTGGGGACGGGTGACGGCACCGGACCGGGCGCGCGCGGCGGCCGCGCGGGGTGAATGGCCACTGGCCTACGAGCTGCTGCGCGGGCTCGTCGACGGGCCCGCCGCCGACCCGGACGACCTCGACGCCCTCGCCGATGCCGCCTGGTGGCTGTGCCGGGTCGAGGAGTCGATCGAGCACCGGCAGCGGGCCTACGCCGGGCACGCGGCCGCCGGCGCGCACTGCCGGGCCGCGTACTCGGCCTGGATGGTGTTCTACGAGCACCATCTGGCCGCACGCAGCTCGGTGGCCGCGGGCTGGCTGGCCCGCGCCCGACGGCACCTGGCCGGGCAACCCGAGTCGGTCGAGCATGCCTATCTCGAGCTTGGCGAGGCGTTCTTGGCGCAGGAGCGCGGTGACCCCGACGCCGCATTGCGGCACGCCGGGACGATGGCCGAGATCGCCCGCCGCCAGGGCAGTGTCGAGCTCGCCGCGATGGCGCTGGAGATCCGCGGCGCCGCGTTGCTCGCGCGCGGCGAGCGGGAGGCCGGGTTCGCGCTGATCGACGAGGCGATGTGCGCGGTGCTGGCCGGGGAGCTCTCGTCGCTGTTCACCGGGTGGATCTACTGCCTCGCCCTGCCCGCCGCCATGGCGGCGGCCGACCTGCGCCGGGCCGTGGAGTGGACCGACGGGGCGATGGCGTGGTGTGCCGCGCTGCCGTCGGGAACGCCGTTCCACGGGCTGTGCCGCGTCCATCGCGTCGAAGTGCTGCAGCTGCGCGGGGCGTGGTCGGCGGCGGCCGAGGAGGTGGACCGTGCCTGCGAGGAGCTGCTGGCCTACGACCCGCGGATCGCCGCGGAGGCCTTCTACCTGGCCGGCGAGATCGCCCACCGTCGAGGGTCCACCGAGGCCGCCGAGGCCGCGTTCCGGCGGGCACACGAGCTCGGCCGCGACCCGCAGCCGGGGCTGGCATTGCTGCGCCTGGCCCAGGGGCGGATCCCGGCGGCGTCCGCCGCTCTGCACACGGCCTTGCGCGGCGCCCCGGACCGCACGGTCGGGCGGGCCCGGCTGCTCGCCGCCCAGGTCGACGTCGCGCTCGCCGCCGGCGAGGCGGGGACGGCCCGGGCGGCGGCCGACGAGCTTCGCGCCATCGCGCGGGAGGCCGACGCGGGCGCGACGCTGCTGCACGCGCTGGCCGCGACCGCCTGCGGTGGCGTGCGACTGGCCGAGGGCGAGCATCTCGACGCGCTGCCGCTGCTGCACGCCGCCCGCGACCGCTGGCTCGACCTCGGGCTGCCCTACCACCTGGCCCAGGTCCGCATGCTGATCGCCGCAGCCTGCCGCGGGGCCGGTGACAGCGACGGCGCCCGGCTGGAGATCGAGGTCGCGCGCGCGACGTTCGTCCGGCTGGGCGCCGAGCCCGACGCCCGGCGGGCCACCGCCCTGCTCGCCACGGGTACCGCCCGGCCGGGGGTCTCACCGGCCGCGAGATCGAGGTTCTGCGACGCGTCGCCGCAGGCCGGACCAACCGGGAGATCGCGGCCGACCTGCTGGTCAGCGACCA
>CAVUAS010000023.1:0-163965 GCA_963739465.1 uncultured Actinomycetota bacterium | reverse complement strand
AGGGCTGGTACGGCGGCGCCACCCCCCAGCCCCACCGCGGGACCGGCGCGTGCTCGACGACGACGTCGGCGGTGTCGCCGGAGTTGTGGACGGCCAGCCGGGTGCCCCACTCGGCGTAGCCCATGATGGCGGCGCGGAACTCGGGGTCGTCGGGGAGGTCCGCGAGGTCGGCCGCGCGGGAGAGCAGGGTGACGAACCGCAGGCGCTGCTCGGCGGTGATGTGCAGGCCGCGGTGCTTGGCGAGCATGTGCTCGTAGCCGCCCAGGTCGGCGGTGTAGCCGGCGGGGCCGCCCATGACCTCGCACCACCAGGTGACGACGTCGCGGCGATGCTGCTCGGTGACCCGGCCGTCGAACAACGGGGCGAGCTGGTCGTCACCCTCGACGAGGTCGTAGAAGCTGTTCAGCCAGCGCTCGAACCCGGTGCGGCCACCGGCCCATTCGTAGATTGTCGGCGTGCCCATGTATTGCAGTGTAATCATCCGGAACGCCGTGCTCCTCGCCGAGCGGTACTGGTTCTACCGGGTCTGATCCTGCAGCCGCTGCAACAGCAGGGCCAGCGGCGGCCAGGCCGCCCGGCCGCGCCCGACGACGGCATGCGCGCGTAGGCGCACGTCCGGACGGCGCAGCGGCAGCACCCGCACACCGTCGCGCGTGCGGCCGTCCTCGGGGAGCAGCCCGACCCCCAGCCCGGCGGCGATCATGTCCTGGAGCAGGTCCAGGCTGTCGGAGCGGTGGGAAAGCGTCGGCGTGAACCCGGCCAGGGCGGCCACCGTGGCGGCCGCCTGCTCATCGGCGTTGTTGCGCGAGTTGACGATCCACTCGTGGTCGCGGTACCGGCCGACCGTCGCCGCCGCGTCGCCGGGCGGCGCCGGGTCCGTCGCGGGCACGCCGAGGCCCCACCGCGCGGTCCACAATGGCGTGGTCTCGACCCGGTCGTCGAACGCCCGCGGCGCCGGGGCGAAGTCGTAGACCACGGCGAGGTCGATCCGGTCCTGCGCGATCAGGGTGAGCGCCTCCTCGGGCTCGTGCTCGGCGACCACCACGCGCAGCCGCGGACGGCTGCGGCGCAGCTCCGGCAGCAGCGGCAGCAGCGAGCGGCGGATGGCGGTGGCGAAGCCCGCGATCCGGATGGTGCCCGTGGGTTCGGCGTCGGCGTCGAGATCGCGGCGGGCGGCCTCGACGGCGGCCAGGATCGTGACGCCGTGGTCGGCCAGGCGGCGCCCGGCCGGCGTGAGGCGGACGTGCCTGCCCACCGGTTCCAGCAACGCGCTGCCCGTCTCCGCGGCCAGGGCCGCGAGCTGCTGGCTCACCGTCGACGTGGTGATGCCCAGCTCTTCGCCCACCGCGCGCATCGAACCCAGCCGGGCGAGCGCGACCAACAGCTCCAACCGGCGCGTCTCCATTCGGTAATTATGAACATTGCATCAAGTAGAATCACGTGGACGTGAACGGTCGCGGCGGGCTTCACTGGGCCGGTGACCTTCTCGCCCAGCCGTTCCGGCGCCGCCCTCGCCCTCGTGTCGATGACGTGCGTGCAGCTCGGGCTGGCCGTGTCCGTCGGGCTCATCGGGCGGATCGGGGCCGAGGGCGCGGCGTGGCTGCGGCTGGTGTGCGCCGCGGCGATCCTGCTCGTGCTGGTGCGGCCGCGGATCAGGGCGTTCAGCCGGTCCGGGTTGGTGGCGTGCCTCGCGCTCGGCGTGGTGACGGCCTGGCTCACCCTGCTGTTCATGGCGGCGGTCGCCCGGCTGCCGCTGGGCACGGCGAGCGCGTTGGAGTTCCTCGGGCCGCTGGGGTTGGCCGTCGCGCGGGGACGGGGTCGGACGCGGCTCTGGCCCTTGCCCGCGGCGGTCGGCGTCGTGCTGCTCACCGAGCCGTGGCTGGGCCGGATCGACCTGCTCGGCGTCGGGTTCGCGCTGGCCGCGGCGCTGTGCTGGGCGGGGTACATCCTGCTGACGCAGCGCGTCGGCGACGAGGTGTCCGGCCTGCGGGGCCTGGCCGTCTCGATGGCGGTGGCCTGCCTGGTCGCGACGGCGGTGGTCGGGATCGGCTCGGCGGGCGTGGTGTTCGCGCACGTGGACGTCGGCCTGGTCGCGTTCGGCCTCGGCCTGGCGGTGCTGCTCCCGGTGGTGCCGTTCAGCCTGGAGATGCTCGCGCTGCGCCGCCTGACGACCGCCGCCTTCGGCACCTTGATGAGCCTGGAGCCCGCGATCGCGCTCCTCATCGGACTGGTCGCGCTGCGCCAGGTGCCGGGCGCGGCCGCCGTCGTCGGGATTGCGTTCGTCGTCGCCGCGGGCATCGGGGCGGAGCGCGGCGGCTCGCGGGCCTGAGCCGCGCGCCCGCCGCACCGCGTGCTCAGCGAGCATCCCACGGCGCACCCCCCCGTCACTGCGCACCCCACCGGGTCACTGCGCACCCCACCGGGTCACTGCGCACCCCACCGGTGGGGTGCGGGTCGTTGCAAGGGGTGCGCGGTCGTTGCAAGGGGTGCGCGGTGGTCGCAGGGGTGCGCGGTCGTTGCACGGGGTGCGCCGGTGGCGGCGGGGGTGCGCGGTGGTCGCACGGGGTGCGCGGTGGTCGCAGAGGTGAGGCGCAGCCACGACGGGTGCGAGGTAACTCAGTGGCGCGGCGGGCGGTTGCGGCGCAGCAGGACGAACAGGGCGATGTCGTGGTAGCCGTCGTCCTCGCGGAAGCGGTCGTGGAAGGTCCCTTCCCGCCAGAACCCGAGGCGCTGCAGCAGGCGGATCGACGGGGCGTTGGCCGCGTCGGTGTGTGCCTCGACGCGGTTGAGGCCGAGCGTGTCGATGCCGTGGTCGAGCACGGCGGTGAGCGCCTCGGTGGCCAGGCCGCGACCCCACAGTCCGCGGGCGAGGTCGTAGCCCAGTGACGCGCGCCGGTGCTCGGTGACGATCTCGTTGTAGCCCAGCAGGCCGACGACCCGATCGTCCCCCGCGAGGGTGACGCCCCAGTGCAGCGCGCCGTACTCGAGGCGTTCCCGGTCGAGGCGGCGGATCAGGTCGTGGGCCTCGTCGAGGGTGCGCAGCGGCGGGTCGTTGTAGCGCTGCTCGACCGGGTCGCTGCGGAACGCGAAGAGGTCGGCCGCGTCCTCGGGGACGATCCCGCGCAGCACGAGCCGTTCCGTCGCGAGCACGGGCGGCCCGGCAGGCATCAGCCGGACCCAGGCGACGTCCTGCGCGGTCGTCGGGTCGAGGTTCGCGAAGACGGTGTGGCGGCGCAGCACGCCCTCGCGCGTGAAGCCTGCCTTCTCCAACACCCGCGCCGACGCCCGGTTCTCGATGTGGCACAGCGCGTACAGCCGCCCGATGCCCAACTCGGCCGCGAGCGCGACCATCGCGGTGGCCACCTCCGTCGCGTAGCCGTGGGCCCAGGCGCGCCGGGCGAGCACGTAGCCGGTCGCCGCCCGGTGGGGCGTCTCCACCTCCAGCCCGGTGGCGCCGATGACGGCCCCGTCGGCGTCGACGATCAGGTACGGCCCCGGACCCGCCGCCCACGCCGCATCGCTGAACTGCAGGAAGCCGTGCGTGTCGGCGACGGTCGTGTGCCGCGGCCACCCCATCAGCCGCGTGACCGCGGGGTCGCTCGCGTAGCCGAAGATCGCCTCCGCGTCGGCGGGCACGGGGCGGCGCAGCGTCAGCCGTGGGGTCGAGACCGTCTCGGGGACGCGCATCGGCTCAGGTTAGGGAGTGGGCAACGAAGGGAGGGGCGCGTTCCAGCGGATGCACACGTCGTCACCCAGCTGGTTCACGCGCACCGCGGGCCTGTTCATCGGCGTGTGGTGAGCCGTCCCGCCAACACGGCGACGCCCGCGCCCGAGAGCGTGGGCAGCAGCGCGGTGCGTCCGCACACGGCCATGAGGAGGTCGACGGCCCGGCCCCACAGCTCGTCGCCGTCGCCCCACGCCCGGTCCAGGTCGGTGGCGACGAGCCGCAGTCCGCGCAGCACGCCGCGCGGCACGAAGCCCACCGGCCGCCCGGTCGTGACGAACTCGAGCGCGGGTGCGATGTCGGCCGGGTCGGGCGTGTGCGCAAGACCGAGCGGCACGCGCATGTCGCCGTCGTGGATGAGCACGTCCGCCAGCGGCCCCCGCGGGCCCACGACCGGCGGGGCGTACCGCCGGTCGGCGTGCTCGCGCAGCAGGCCCGCCAGCTCGGCCGCGGAGCGCTCGGCGAACCTGCGGGCGAGGACCGTGTTGGTCGCGTGCGCGTTGCCGCGCTGTCGCAGGAGCTCGCGCACGAACGCCCGGGTCGGCGTGACCGCCGCGACCAGGTGCCCCGCCACCATCCGCACGCTCCAGCCCGCGCACAGGCTCGGCGTTTCCAACTGGACCTCGTCGAGCCCGTCGAGCAGGTCGGCGACGGCGCGCCTGCCGCGGGCCGTCGCCGCGAAGACTCTCTCGGACACCCGCCCAGTGTCGCCGAGCGTCAGTGCCGCCTGCCGCGCAGCCACGCCCCGGCCGCGAGGCCCAGCACCAGCGCGGCGCCGAGCCCGAGCGCCGAGGGGTCGGGCGCGAGCACGACCTGCTGCCGGAGCACCACCGGCCCGGGCACCGGCACCGCGGCGATGCGTTCGTTGCCCCGCGCCGTGGCCGCCCACGCCGTCACCCACAGCAGCAGCCGCGCCACGAGATAGCCGAAGAGCAGCAGGCCGAGCAGCGAGCCGAAGACCGCACCGCCCGGCGTGCCCGTGATCGCCTCGAAGTAGACGGTGGCGCCCTGCTTGAGCACCTCGAAGCCGATGGCGCCCAGCAACGCCGCCCGCCGCACGCCGCGCAACGCGACGTCCGTGCGGGGCAGCCGGGTGATCGCCCACGCGAAGATCAGCCAGTTCGCGGCGACGCCGAGCACGATGCCGACCAGGCGCAGCACCACCCGGGTCACACCGTCGTCCGGTGCGCCCGCCAGCTGCAACACGACCTCGGTGAACCCGGTGCCGAGCACCGTGAACCCCAGCGTTAGGAGCAGCGCCAGCCCCAGCCCGGTCAGTGCGCGCAGGTCGAACAGCAGCCGCTGCAGCGCCGCCGGGTTCGGTGCGGGCAGCTCCCACTGCGCCGAGACCGCCTCGCGCATGTTCGACATCCACCACACGCCCGACCAGAGCGCGCCGACCAGCCCGACGCCCGCGACCGAGTTGCGCTGCTCGATCGCGGTCTCGAGGATCGGGTTCACCGCCTGGGACAGGCCTGCGGGCACCGCGGCGGCGATGGCGTCCTCGAGCTCGGCCAACAGCACCGGGTTGAACCAGAGCACGTAGCTCGCCGCCGCGAAGGCCACCATCAGCAGCGGCACGGCCGTGAGGATGCTGAAGAACGTGATCGCGGCGGCGAAGTGGTTGCCGCGCTGCGCGAAGTAGCGCTGCCCGGCGCGCGCCAGGTGGTCGATCCACTCATGGCGCTCCCGCGTCCGGGCGATCCCGGCCCGCAGGCGCTGGACAATGCCGTGCTTCACGGCGAGTGACCTCAGCGGACCGCGTGGTCCGCTGTCAAACGGCCGCCACCGGCCAGCGTTTCACCCGCGCAGGACGAGGCGCGCGGCTTCTCGACGGTGTTGGGGTCGGGTTCTACCGCCGGTCGTTCCGCGGGTTCTCACCGTCGGTGGTTTTCCTGTGGCCCTCGGTGTGTCGTCGGAGTGGCCGACGGGCCGGAATCGGGCATCATCAGTGCTATGGATCGTGCGGTCGCGGTACCGCGGTGAGCGGTGTGCCCAACGGCCCGGACCCGCGCCCGGTCGCGGGCAGGCCCGGCGCCCGCCACCGCAGCGCCATCCCCTGGCTGCGCTCCGGGCACGTCAGTCGGCAACGGCTGCTCGATCGGCTCGACGAGGCGGCGCCCGGGGACGTCGTGCTGGTCAGCGCGCCTGCGGGCTGGGGAAAGACGGCGGTGCTCGCCGACTGGCTGCGCACCGATCCCGTGCACACCGTGTGGGTGTCGCTGTCGCCCATCGACGACAGCGCCCGCGGGTTCTGGGCGATCCTGCTCGCCGCGCTGCGCGGCTGCCCCGTCGTGGTGGTCGGCAACCCGCTGCACGACCTCACGCTCTCGGACGACCCGTCCGTCGACGCCGATTTCCTCGCGGCCGTCGCCGACGGCCTGCACGCCGTCCCGGAGCCGCTGACGATCGTCCTCGACAACACCGAGGAGCTGAAGGCCCCCCTCGCCGTCGACGGGCTGCGCGTGCTGCTGCGCGACCGGCCGCCGCACGTGCGCCTCGTGCTGTCCGGGCGGCGCGACCCCCCGATCCCGCGCGGCAGGCTCCGCGCGGCGGGCACGTTCGTCGAGGTGCGGGCCGAGCAGCTCCGGTTCACGGCGGACGAGGCCGCGGCGATGCTCGCGGCCACCGGGTACGTGTTCGGCGCGGATCTCGTGGCCGCGTTGGTCGCGGCGACCGGAGGCTGGGCCGCGGGCTTGCGCCTCGCCGCGCCCGCCCTCGCCGCCGCGGAGCCGACCGAGTTCGTCAACGACCTGGTCGGCACGGACCGGGCCATGTCGGACTACCTCGTCGAGGAGGTCCTCACCGCGTTCTCCCCGCGGACGCGGCACGTTCTGGACCGGGTCAGCATCTGCGAGGTCGTCTCGGCCCCGCTCGCCGCCGAGCTGTGCGACGGCCCCGATGCGGGCGAGGTTCTCGACGCGCTGGAACGCGAGACCGGGCTCGTCTACCGGACGGGCACGGGCCGGGTGCGTTACGTCGTCGAGCCGCTCCTGCGCGCGCACCTGGTCGCCGACCTGCGGCGGCGCCACCCCGAGGTCGTGACGTCGTTGCACGTGCGGGCGGCTCGCTGGTTCGCCGAGCAGGACATGCCCGCGCAGGCCGTCGACCACGCCGTGGCGTCGGGCGTAGAGCCGGTGCTCGTCGACCTCGTGGGCCGTCACGGTCTGTTCCTGCTCGCCGTGGGCGAGCACGCCCGACTGCGCGAGGTGGCGGCGCGGCTGCGTCGGGACGTGCTGACCGGCGACCCCATGATCGCGCTGCTGACGGCAACCGCCCACCTGGAGATCGGCGAGCTCGAAGCCGCCGAACGCCTCGTCACGGCGGCCGAGGGCGTCTGGCCCGCCGAGCCCGCCCCGGATCTGGTCGCGCTGCGCAGGGTCGCCGAGGCCCGCCGCAAGTCGCTGACGGCCGAACGGCTCGGCGCCCCACCGGACGCGGCGGTCGTGGCCGGGATCGATGCCGGGCAGCTCGGGCTGGGCCCGATGGCCGTGGTGGAACGGGCGTTCCTCGCGATGGCCGGGCAGCGCGTGGACACCGCCCGCGAGCTCGCGCAGGTCGCGTTGGAGCAGGCGGGCGACAACGACTACCTCGTCGCGCGGTGTCTCACCGTGCTCGCCGCCGCGGCGGGCGTCGACGGCGACTTCCCGACGATGGCGGCCCTCGCGGAGCGCGCCGACGCGAAGGCGCCCGCGGCGCAGTGGCGCGGCACGATCGCGGCCGCCGTCACCGCGCATCTGCGGGCCTACCGGTCGCTGCTGCTGGCGCGGCCCGCGGAGTGCCTGAAGCTGGCCGAGCCCGCGCTGGAGCTCGCCGGGCAGCCCGGCGACCCCTCACCCGTGCTGATCAACCCGACGCTGGCGGCGATCCGCGGCGTGGCGATGACCGAGGACGGGGAGGTGGCGCGGGGCCTGGAGCTGCTGGCCGCCGCCCGGGCCGCCGCCGACGAGGCCATGCCCGCGCTCTACCTGGGGTTGATCGCTGTGCTGGAGCACCGCACGGCGATCGATCTCGGCTACGTCGAGCGCGCCCGCGACGTGCTCGACTGGGCCGCCGAACGGCTGCCCGACACCGCGGAAGTGCTGGTCATGCGTGCCCGCCAGCAGTTCCAGCTCGGCCGCACCGCGCCCGCCGTCCGCCACCTCGCCGCGGTGCTGCAGGAGCGCACGCCGTCGCCCCTGGTGGCCTGGACCCTCGTCGACGCCTGGGCGCTGGCCGCTCGGCTGGCCCTGCGGTCCGGCAACCGGGGGCAGGCGCTGCGGGCGGTCCGCCGCGCCGTGGCGGTGGCGTCCACCCTCGACGTCCTGCGCCCGCTGGCCCAGGTCGACGAGGTTGTCGAGCTGCTCAGGGACATCAACTGGGCACCCGCGCTCGCCGCGTTCACCGAGCGCGTGCTCGACGCCCGCCGGGCCCAACCCGCGGCCCGTCGGGTGGCGTTGACCGAGAGCGAACGAGCCGTGCTGGCGATGCTGTCCACCCAGCGCTCGATCGGGGAGATCGCCGAGGTGCTGACGGTCTCGCGCAACACCGTCAAGACCCACGTCCGCACGATTTACGGGAAGCTCGGCGTGCACACCCGGCGCGAGGCGCTCACCGCGGCCAGGGCGGGCGGCTTGGTGACGGACGACTCCACCGTTCGTGTCCCGCGAACGTGAGCCTTTCGGACTAATGAACTGGAGTGGAGTCAGGTAGCGTCACACAGGTCATGGGGCTCAGCGCAAGCGGCAGCGCCCGCCCGGCGGTCGCGCGCATCCGAACGGCAGTTCCGCAGCTTTCGGCGGTTTATCTGCCACGTCGGCGGCTGAACGACTACCTGGACGACACCCGCGACGGCGAGGTCGTCCTCGTCGCGGCGCCCGCGGGTTACGGCAAGACGCTGCTGCTCGCCGACTGGGTCACCGGGCACACCGGTCGGGTCGCGTGGCTCACGCTGGACCGCGGGGACAACACCGACCGGCGGTTCTGGGCGGGCGTGCTCGCGGCGCTCTCGACGGTGACGGCCGTCCCGCCCGCCAACCCGCTGCGCACCATGGGCCTCCCCGAGGTGCCGAGCCGCAGCCCCGAGTTCCTCGACGCCGTCGTGGACGCGCTGGTGGCCGTGCCCGGGCCGCTCGTGATGGTGTTCGACGACCTGCAGGAGCTGACCCACCCAGACCCGATCGCGGGCCTGGCGACCCTGCTCGACAACCGGCCGCCGGGGCTGCGGCTGGTGCTGGCCAGCCGCGCCGACCCCCCGTTGCGGCTGGGTCGACTGCGCCTCGCGGGCGAGCTGCGGGAGCTGCGCGCGCCCGCGCTCGCCTTCACCTCCGAGGAGGCCGCGGTGGTACTGGCACGGGCCGAGGTGCGTGTCACCGCCGCCCAGCACCGGCTGCTGCACGCGCAGACGGCCGGCTGGCCCGCGGCGTTGCGCCTGGCCAGCATCTCGCTGCGCGAGACCGCCGACCCGGCCGCGTTCCTCTCCGACCTCACCGGCAACGGCCAGGCGATCTCCGACTACCTCGTGGGCGAGATCCTGTCCTCGCTGCCCGACGAGGTGGTGGAGGTGCTGTTCGCGGTGAGCGTGTGCGACGCCGTCACCGCGCCGTTGGCCGCCGCGCTGGCCGAGCGGGACGACGCCGCGGACGTGCTGGCCGACCTGGAGCACCAGACGTCGCTGGTGGTGAGCTACGGCGAGGGCAGACGCTGGTTTCGCACCCATCCGCTGCTGCGCGCTCAGCTCTACGCCGACCTGCGGCGGCGGCGCCCCGACCGCGTCGCCGACCTGCACCGGCGCGCGCTCGACTGGTTCGTCGACACCCGCAACCCGGCGGGCGCGCTGCGCCACGCGACGCTCGCGGACGACCGGCACCTGGTGCGTGACGCCCTGCGCAGGCACGGCGCGGTGCTGGCCACCACGGGCCATCACGCCGAGGTCGGGGCGGCGCTGGAGCAGCTCGACGCCGCCGGGCTGCTGCGCGACGACGTCCGGCTGCTGCTGGTCGGCGCGCTCGCCCACATGGAGCGCGGCCAGGTCGACGCGGCCGACGTGCTGTTGGGCCGGGCGGACGCGCGCAGGCCGACCGAGTCCGACCCGCCGCTCGCGGACCTGCGGACGCTCGTCACCGGCCGCCGGTCCTGGTATCGCCCCGCCGACGGCGGTCCACGACCCGACGGCGGGCCGCCGAACACGGTGGAGACCGAGCTCGCCGTGGTGCGCATGCTGATGCGCGCCAACGCGGCCATGGCCGACGGGCGGGCCGTCGAGGGCGGCGAGATCGCCCGCGCCGCGGCCGAGCAGGCGGCGGGCGACGATTACGCCTACCTGCGGGCGCGGGCCCTCGCCACCCGCGCGATGGCCGTCGGGCTGCTCGGCGAGATCGCCCACATGCTCGAGTTGGTCGACGCAGCGGGCCAGACCGCGCCCGCCGCGTCCTGGACGCACACCGCGGGCGCAGCCTACTGCCTGGTCATGTCCGCTTACGGCACCCTGCTGCAGAGCCGCACGCGTGACGCGCTGGAGCACACGACCGCGCTGCAGGACGCGTCCGGGCAGACGCCCGTCCAGGCCCGGCGTGCGGTGAGCCCGCTGCAGCCCGTCCTCGACGCCGTGCGCGGCGCGGCCCGGTTCGACCTCGGCGAGCACCAGGCGGGCCTCGACGAGATGCGCGCGGCCCGCGGCAGCCTGGACGAGGGGGTGGCGCTCGGCCTACCGATGGCCGCGTTCCTCGCCGTGGTCGAACACGACGCCGCCCTCCGGCTCGGCCTCGACGCCTGGGCCCGCTCCGTGCACGAGTGGGTGGGGGAGCGGATCGGCGGCCCCGGCCGGGGCGACCTGATCTACCTGCGGGCCGCGGCCACCACCTGGCACGCCGGGGCCGACCCGACCGCCGCCGAGGCCGCCCGCGACATCCTGACGCCGCTGCTCGACGGCACCGCGATACCGCTGGTGCGCTGGCTGACCGGCGCGGGGTGGATCCTGGAGTGCCTGCGCACCCTGCGGATCGGCAACCGGCTGCTTGCCCGCGACGCCCTGCGGCGCGCGCTGGCCGACGCCGAGCGGAGCGGCGTTGTCCGGCCCCTGGTCACCGCGCCCGCCGAGGTAGCCGATCTGCTCTCCCGCGAGGTGGGCAGCCTGGGCGTCGCCGACGGGCTCGCCCGCGAGGTGCTCGCGACCCGCGCCGCGCTGGAGTCCGGCGGCCCCGCCGCGCCGCCGCCGCTCACCGCGCGGGAGGCGGCCGTGCTCGACCTGCTGCCCAGCCTCCTGTCGCTCGACGAGATCGCGGTGCGGCTCGACGTCTCCACCAACACCGTGAAGACCCACCTCACCGCGATCTACGCCAAGCTCGGCGTGCGCACCCGCCGCGACGCCGTCGCCCGCGGGCGGCTCCTCGTTCGCTAGTGTCCTGCGCCGGAAGTTCGTTGCGTATATCGGCGGATCCAGGTCGTACGTCGGCAAGGCGGAACTGGTCTTCCGCGCCTCGTACCGGGTCCGTTGGGCCGCCACCGTCGGCGCAGATCAGCAAGCCGCTCGACGTGCGGGTAGCTGTGCAGGCCCACGGTGTTCCACCAGCGGCGCAGGGTTTCCACGGCGAACGCGGCGGTCTCGTGGTCTGCGCCGACCGACACCCAGCCGGTGTTCTCGGCTACGTCGTAGATGCCGTACTCGATCGCCTTGCCCAGCTCCTTGTCCTCGAAGTCGTGCACGTTGACGCGCACCGGTGAACCCTGCGGTTCGTACTCGCTGCCGCCGTTGTGGAACTCGCCCACCAGTTCCTTCTTCTTGGTGTCCACACTGACCACCGGCGCCCCTACCGCCAGTGCTCGACGACGGCGGCGTTGACGTAGCCAACTGGCTCCCGCTCGACGTGCTGGCGGCCGTCGATGATCTTGGCGTTGGCCTGCAGGCTGAACCCCTGCGCGGGCAGGATGTGGGGAGCCAGCGGCGGGCCGCCCCGACCAGCGCGGCGACGCCGACGGACAACGTGGGCTCGACGACCGGGGCGTAGAACGGCGAGTGGTTGGACGGCTGCGCGGCCACGCGCGCGAGCAGCTCCTCCTGGCTGGTCGCGCCCGCGAACGCGGCGGGGTCGGCCCCGCCCAGGATCCAGTACACGCACGGCGCGCCGGACTCGGTGGCGAACAGCCCGACGTCCTCGCTGCCCGTCACCAGGCCGGGGTCGACGACGGGCGCGACCTCGGCCAGTGCGGGCCGGGTGCGTTCCGCCCCCGCGGGGTCGTTGACGGTCGGCGGGAAGCTCTCGACCACCTTGACGTCGGGTGGCGTGCTCGCCCCGGACGCCGCCGCCTCGGCCCGCGCGATCCGGTCGATGGACGCGAGCATCTTCGCCCGCACGCCCGTGTCGTAGGTGCGGACGGTGATGCCGAGCTCGGCGCGGTCGGGGATGATGTTCTCCTTGCTGCCCGCCCGCAGCATGCCGACGCTGAGGACCGCGGTGTCGGTGCCCGCGACCTCGCGCGACACGATCGTCTGCAGCCGCAGCACCGTGGCCGCGGCCATCACGACCGGATCGACGGTGGTCTCGGGGCGCGAGCCGTGCCCGCCGCTGCCGTACAGGGTGACCCGGACGGTGTCGTTGCCCGCGAACGCAGGCCCGGGTCGCAGCGCGAGCATGCCCGCGGGCATGGGGGCGACGTGCTGGCCGAGCACGACGTCCGGGCGGCCGAACCGGTCGAAGAGGCCGTCGTCGATCATCGCCCGGGCGCCCGCGCCGAGCTCCTCGGCGGGCTGGAAGACCGCGAGCAGCGTGCCGGACCAGGTGTCGCGGGCCGCGGCCAGCTCGGCGGTCGCCCCGACCAGGCAGCTGACGTGCATGTCGTGGCCACAGGCGTGGGTGACCGGGACGTCGTTGCCCTCGCGGTCGACGCCGCGGGCGGTGCTCGCGTACTCCAGGCCGGTGTCCTCCAGCACCGGCAGGCCGTCCATGTCCGCGCGCAGCAGCGCGACCGGCCCGAGACCGTTGCGCAGCACGCCGACGACGCCGGTGCCGCCGACGCCCTCCGCGGTGTCGAAGCCCGCGGCCCGCAGCCGCTCGGCGGCGATGCCCGCGGTGCGGGTCTCCTGGAACGACAGCTCCGGGTGCCGGTGGAGGTCGCGGTAGAGCTCGGCGAGGTCGGACATGGGCGCCACTGTGTCAGGCGCCGAAGCCCGCCGCGAAGTCCGCGAGCAGGCGCGCCCCGAACCCGCTGCAGCCCGCGGGGCGCCACCCGCCCGGCTTGTCGACGTCCGCCACGCCCGCGATGTCGATGTGCGCCCACGGCAGGCCGTCGACGAACTCCTGCCCTCGGCGTCGGTGTTCTGCACCTCGGGATCGAAGCTCGGCGGGACCGTGACGGCCTGGTTGCGCACCTTTCGACGATCGGCGCGCGGCCTGCGGCGGGCCTCCCCTCGGTGGGGTGGGGTGTGGACGTTACGTGGGGGCCGGATCCGCCTCCGGAGCCTCCGGGGGCGCAGGCGGCGAGCCCAGCAGCGCCGCCGCCCAGCCCGCCTGTGGATCGCTGTCCACCAGGATCGCCTTGACCAAGAGCGTCAGCGGCACCGCCAGCACCGCACCCACCGGGCCGAGCAGCCAGCCCCAGAACACGAGCGCGAGGAACGTCACCGTGATCGAGAGACCGACCGCGTCGCCGACGAAGTGCGGCTGCACCAGCGAGGTGAGGATGAAGTTGACGACCAGGTAGAGCACCACGACGATCACCAGCGTGCGGGGGCCGCCGACGAGCAGGCCCAGCACGGCGGGCGGCAGCACGGCGAGCCAGAACCCGACGTAGGGGATGTAGTTGGTGATGAACGCGAGCAGCCCCCACGTCACGGCCAGCGGGATGCCCAGCAGCCAGAGCGCGACCGTGTCGATCAGGCCGAAGAGCAGCCCGAAGATCGTCGTCACGATCAGGTAACGGCGGATCCCCGTCGTGAAGCGGGCGAGCGCGGCGCCGAGCAGCGGGCGGTCGGCGGTTACCACGGCGAACCGGGCGTCCGCCCCGCTGGCCTCGATGCTGATGAACAGGAGCAACGACAGCAGGAACACGAGGTTGGTCGCCAGCCCGACCACACCCGCCAAGAGCAACCCGACGTAGCCCGCGATCTTGCCGATGTCCAGCCCGGCCAGGACGGCTCGTACCTGGTCGGCCCCGATGCCGTACGTGCTGAGCAGTGCACCGAGCCCGCGGCGCAGACCGTCGGCCTCCACGGCGTACTGCGGGAGGATGGTCGCCAGCCGCGCCGCCGAGAGCACGACGACGCCCGCCATCACGACGACGACCCCGTAGACGAGCACCACCAGCACGACGGTGGCCAGCCAGGCGGGCAGTCCGGCCGCGCGGAGCCGATTGCCGATCGGGGCGATCACCACCACGATCACCCAGGCCAGGAACGCGGGCGCGATGAGCCAGGCGGTGGCGCCGATCCCGGCGGCGACGATCACCGCCGCCGCCGTGCCGACCAGGATCAGGTAC
Source organism: uncultured Actinomycetota bacterium (assembly GCA_963739465.1). Classification (GTDB taxonomy): domain Bacteria; phylum Actinomycetota; class Actinomycetes; order Mycobacteriales; family Pseudonocardiaceae; genus Pseudonocardia. The sequence continues at coordinate 149,789 of CAVUAS010000023.1, read as the reverse complement.
GCGCGGGGGGCCTTCACAGTGGCCACACCAGCGGCACCAGCCCGATCGCGACCACGAAGAACACCCCGACCGCCGGCAAACCCAACCGGCAGTAGGCGTCGAAGCGGTAGTCCGCGGGACCCATGACCATCATGTTGGCAGGCGTCGCCACCGGCGTCAGGAACGACGCGGCTGCCGCGACGCAGACGCACATCAGCACCGGTCGCGGCGACGCGGAAAACTGCGCGGCGGCCGACACCGCGATCGGGATCACGATCAGCGCCGTGGCCGTGTTGCTGATCATCTGGCCGAACGCGACCGTGAGCACGAACAGCGCCACCACCAGCAGCAGCGAACCCCCCTCGCGGACCGCCCCGACGAGCACCTCCGCGACCAGCTCGCCCGCGCCCGAGGTCCGGATCGCGGTCGTGAGCGGGATGATGCCCGCGACCAGCAGCACGGTCGTCCGGGAGATGCGTCGGTAGGCCTGCTGCACGGGCAGCACGAGCACGATCATCGCGCCCGCGGCGATCAGCGCGGCGACGACCGGCGGCACGACCTCGGTCGCGAGCAGCACCACCATCCCGGCGAGCACCCCGATCGCCCGCGTCGAGCGCGGCCCGAGTGACACGCCCTGCCTGCGCATGAGCGGCGGGGAGTCGACCACGAGCACGTCGTCGTGGCCCGCGAGGTCGTCGAGGGCCGCCCGTGGGCCCTCAACAGCAGGACGTCGCCCGCCTGCAGGGCCGCCCTCCCGCGCCCCAGCCCCTGCCGCTGCACGGCCAGCACGACGAGCGGGCCGCCCGGCACCACCCGTCCGGGCGCGACGACCTCGCCGACCAGCCGCGACCGCGGCGGCACCACGACCTCGGCCACGCCGCCACCCCGGCCGATCAGGGTCTGCCCGACCTCCTCGCGGTCGCGAACGGCGCGCAGCTCCAGCCCGTGGTCGGCGCCGAACCGGGTGACGCCGTCGGCCACCAGCAGCATGACCAGCACCAGCAGCCTGCGGTGGCTGCCGCCCGCGTGCGCCGCCAACTGCTGCCCGACCCAGGTCGTCACGCCGGTGGCGTCGAGGCCCTCGCTGACCACGAACAGGGCGGCGATGAGGATCACGGTCGGGTCGCCGAACCCCGCGACGGCCTGGTCGAGCTCGATGACGCCGGTGGCCCAGAGCACGAGGGCCGAGCCGATCGCCACGACCTCCACCGGCAGTCTGTTCGCGACGAACAGCACGACGACGAGGCCGAGCACCACGAGGCTGACGACCGCGCCGTTCACCGCGTAGCGGAGTGTCGTGACCCCGTCCCGGCCCGGGCCTCACCCGCGGGGGGCGAGAAACCCCGTCTTCGACGGCATACGGGCCGGTCGGCGGTCCGGTGTGGGGCGCGCGCCCGGCCGGGTCGGGGCGTGGCGCCTCATCCCGGCCGGATGACGCCGCGACGGCCGCGGGCGGGTGAGAGTGGGGCACGGCGGGTCGCCGACCCGTACCGAGGGGGTGGTGATGCCCGCACTGCGCTATGAGTTCCGGGTGGCCGGACGCCTGTCGGAGCGCGCCCAAGGCGCCTTCGGCGACATGGCGGTGCGTGAGGCGCCGCCCGAGACCGTCATCTCCGGCGAGGTGGTGGACGACGCGCATCTGCACGGGGTGTTGGCCCAGATCCAGAACCTCGGGCTGCACGTGATCAGCGTGCTGCAGGTGCCGTCGGCGCCGGATGTAGGTCATACAGAACCGTCGAGCGCACCAGCAGATCCTGCACCGAGCGACGGCGCGCGCTGACGGCCGCCCACAGCAGGCCCAGCGGCACGAGCACGCACAGCGCCGCCCGGCACGTCGATCGCGTCCAGCCCAGCCTGCCGCCGTCGCGGGCGACGACGCGCACGCCGAGCACCGCGCCGCCGACGGTCCGCCCCGCCGTCGCCCACCCCACCGTCAGGTAGGCGACCGCGACGACGACCGCCACAAGTGAGGTTTCCGCGGCCAGGCCGTGCGGCCAGCTGAACGAGACCGGGTTGACCAGGAACACGCCCGCGATCACAGCCCCGAACACGCCGCCGGTGAGGGCCGCGACGACCACCGCGTCGATGAGCGCGGCGAGCAGTCGGGTGACGATGCCCGCGGGCCCTCCGGGCTCCGGCGGGATCACGGCAGGGCCGGTGTGCTGGTCGGGGGGCCGTCCGGGTTGCCGTAGGGGTTCCTGCGCAGGAGCCGGTCGAACACTCCGGCGATCCGGTCGTCGGCCCGCCTGCTCTCGGCGCGGACGGCGCGCACCGCGTCCGAGGACAGCGCGCCGGTGGACTCCCGCACGATCTCCGGGAGGTCGATCGCGTCGATCACCGTCTGCGCGATCCCCACCAGGTCCAGCCGCGCCACGATCGCGTCCAGGTCGACGCGGGCGACGACGCGGTCGGTGTCGAGACGGGCCGCGGCGGCGTCGAGGTCGACGCGCTCGACGATGGCGGCCACGTCCAGCCCGGCGGCGAGCCGGTCGAGGTCGAGCCGCGCGGCGATGGCTTCGACGTCGATGCGGGCGGCGATGGCGTCGATGTCGATGCGGGCGGCGATGGCGTCGATGTCGACGCGGGCGACTGCGGCGTCCAGGTCGACTCGGGCCACGACCTCGTCGAGGTCGATGCGGTCGACGATGGCGTCGATGTCGACGCGGGCGACTGCGGCGTCCAGGTCGACTCGGGCCACGACCTCGTCGAGGTCGATGCGGTCGACGATGGCGTCGATGTCGACGCGGCCGACGACGGCGTCCAGGTCGACCCGGGCGACCGCCGCATCGAGATCGACCCGGGCGACCGCCGCGTCGATGTCCAGTGCGGCCGCGATCAGGTCGAGGTCGACGTGCTTCAGCACCAGCGCCGTGAGGTCGAGGGCGGGGAGCACCACCGCAACGGCCTCGCGCGCGACGTGCGCCGCCGTGCGGACCAGGAGCTCGGCCCACTGGGCGCGCAGGGCGTGGCCCGCCGCCGCTGTCCGTCCGGCGGCGACGGGCCGGGCGAGGGCGGCAAGCATTCCCCCCGCAACGCTCCCGACCACCCCGCGGGCGGGCGTCGTGACCCGGTCCGCGAGCCGCCAGGCCAGCGCCCCCGCGCCGAGCAGCACGGCGACGGCCGTGTCGACCGTGCCCGGGGCGCCGCCCGCCGCCCCGGGTCCGCCCGTCACACCGGGTCCGCCCGCCGCGCCCGGCCCGTTGGCCGCGCCTGGTCGGCCCGCCGCCGCGCCGGTTCCTGCCACCCCGCCGCCCCCGCCTGCCGCGACCATGCTGCCTCCTCCGCGCGGCCCCCCGCGCCGCCCGCCGTGCCCCCCGGCGTCGACAGTGTCCCGGCCCGGGCCCTATTCCGCGAAGGCCTCGCGCAGCGCCTTCTCCTGCTCGTCGGACAGGTTCGTGAACAGCAGCTCGGGCTTCTGGCCGGTGAAGGCCGCCTTGACCTTGTCGAGCACGGCGTCGCGGCTCATCACGAACAGCGCCGACGTGCCCGGCGTGATCTGTTCACGGGTCCTCTTGATGAACTCGTCGTCGATGCCGACGTCGGTCAGCGAGCCGCTGAGAGCCCCCGCCGCCGCCCCGATCGCCATGCCCAGCAGCGGCACGAAGAACAGGAGCCCGAACAGCAGCCCCCAGAACGCGCCGCCGAGGGCGCCCGCGCCCGCCAGGTTGTGCAGCTGGCGGGTCTTCGGGCGCTTGGCCCCCACGGCCCAGGAGACGGTCGCGGCGTCGAAGATCGTGATCAGCTGCTGCTTGGACAGATCCTCCAGCGTGCCCACCGCCTGGTCGGCGCCCCCCGCCGTGTCGAACCGCCACACGCTCAACGTCCCCATGGAGTGCCTCCTCGTCGCGGGCCCGGTTGTCCGGACCCTGGAGTCGATCCTCGGAAGGAGCCGGGCCCGTGGCCTCACCCGACGCGGGTGAGGCCACGGCCCGCCCCGGTGGGGTCGGCTGTGGGCCACCACGTCGGGCCACACCGGGAGGAAGCGGTCATGACGCGTGCAGACGCGGCTTTCGTCTCCACCGGCTCGCTGCCCGCACCGACGGAGGTCGCCCGCCTGGTCGTCGAGGCCTACCGGCGCTTCCACCCCGTCCGCACCGGCGAGGTGTCGGCGGTATACCCGGCGCTGCGCACCGCCGATCCCGATCACTTCGGCATCGTCGTCGCGGGCGTGACGGGCGCGACCCGCGCCGTCGGCGACAGCGCGGTCCAGTTCTCGATCATGAGCGTGGCGAAGCCGTTCGTGTTCGCCCTCGCGTGCGTCGCGTTGGGCCCCGACGAGGTGCGCGCCCGCATCGGCGTGAACGCCACCGGACTGCCGTTCAACGCGTTGACCGCCGTCGAGCGCAGCCCCGACGGCCGCACCAACCCGATGGTCAACCCGGGGGCGATCGCCACCACCGCGCTGGTCGCGGGCGGCGATCCGACCGACGTGGCCTGGGAGCGGATCCGGGCCGGGCTGTCCGCGTTCGCGGGCCGCCCCCTCGCCGTCGACGAGGAGCTCTACCGCTCGGCGGCCGCCACCAACCACCGCAACCGCTCGCTCGCCCAGTTCCTCTACGCACGGGGCGCGCTCGCCACCTACCCCGACGAGGCGGTCGAGCTCTACACCCGGCAGAGCTGCGTCGCGGTGACCGCCGAGGACCTCGCCGTCATGGGCGCCACGCTGGCCGATGGCGGGGTGAACCCGCGCACCGGCGAGCGCGTGGTCGATCTGCCGACGTGCCGGGCGACGCTGGCCACGATGATCGTCGCGGGGATGTACGAGACGTCCGGCGACTGGCTCTACGACGTCGGCCTCCCCGGCAAGAGCGGCATCGGCGGCGGCATGGTCACGGTGTCGCCGGGCAAGGGCGCACTCGGCACGTTCTCGCCCCCGCTCGACGCCGCAGGCAACAGCGTGCGCGGCACGCTCTGCGCCGAATACCTCTCCCGGACGCTCGGCCTGGACCTTCTCGCGTCCGCACCCGTCCCCTCTGCGTCGAGGAGCTGATCACTGTGGCGACGACCGCGGCGCCCGCGAAGCGCACCACGTCCTCGACCGGCATTCGAGAGCGACGATCGACCTACGAGGTGGCCGAGCCGCCGCCGATCATCGCCACTCAGGCTACGTGCCGGCTCATCGGCTGTCGACTACACGCTGCGCGCCGCCCGACGTGAAGGTGACCGCAGGCGGTCGCCGAGGCATCAAACAGGAGACGACGGAGATCAAGAGTCTGCTCCCGGTCGGCGGTCTTGCGCTTCCTGTTCACGCCGTTCGTCAGCAACTTCGCGGGCTTCAGCGTGGTCGCCGCGATCCTGGTGGCCATGCTCGGCGTCGGGGTCGCCGAGGAAGCGTGCCTGATGGGGCGCTGCCGTTCATCCCGGGAAGCTGGTGAAGCGTGGCGCCCCCGTGGGCGATCTCGTGGATCATCGTGTCTCATCGGGGTGATCTCCAGCTGCCTCCGACGCGGGTGGTTCCTCCTGGGCATCCCGTTCGGCCCGGGCTGCCCCGCCTCGCTCTAGCCTCCGGCGAGCAGCCGTCCGACGAGGTCGCGGCGGCTGCGCACGCCGACCTTGTCGAACACCGACTTGAGGTGATCCTGCACGGTGTGCGCGGAGATGTGCAGCGTGTTCGCGATGGCCTTCGTCGGTTCGCCGCGCAGGACGAGGCGGGCGACGTCCAGCTCCCGCGCGGTGAGCCCGTACGCCGCGAGGAGCACCCCCAGGGTCGAGTGCGGCTCGGCGGGCTCGACGACCACCGCGATGCGCGTCTCGGTAGGGGACGCGAGCCGGGAGGCGTGCAGGCTGAGCCAGCCGCCGGTGGCCGCGCGCACCCGCAGGCTCGGCGGCTTGTCGGCCTTGGCGAGGGCGGCGGCCACGGAGTACACGCCTGCAGGCAGCGGCAGGCGGGTGGAGCCGTGCCCGATGAGCGGGAGCAGCGCGTCGGCCTCGGGGGTGCTGGCGACGAGCTCCATGCGCTCGTCGAGCACCACCACTCCCGGTCGGTGCGCCGCCGCGGGCACCGTCGGGTGCAGCAGGACGGCTTGGCGCAGCGCATGCGCGATGTGCGGGGCGAGACGGCGCAGCAAGTCGGCCTCGGCGGCGGTGAAGCCGACCGCGCCGTCCTCGCGGTGCAGGCACATGTAACCCCAGCAGTGGCCACCGACGACCAGCGCGGCGCGCAGCTCGTCGCCGAGCCCGACGGGGCGCATGATGTCGCGGTAGCGCGGGCTCGTCATCCAGTCGCTGCGGGTGGCCGTGTCCAGCGACCGCACGTGTTCTGGGGACCGCGCCAGCTGCGTGAACGTGTTGACGTCGGTGCCGTCCAGCTCGTTGTCGATGAACATCTGGGACATCGCGGTGAGCGGGTCCTCGTTGTGCACGCCGGTGAACATCAGCGTCTCGGGATCGGTGGTTCCGAAGGCCGCCGCGTCGATCGTCATCGCGCTGCGCAGAGCGGCCAACACCTGCCGCTGCACCTCGGCGATGTCCAAGCCGCTCCGGCAGACGCGCAGGACCGCGCGTCCTGCGCTCGCGAGGTCGGCCACGCCTCCAGTGTCGCGGGGGCCGTGCGCGACGGAAACCCCAACTTGTTGGGATGGTTCGGGCGCCGTGGTCTCCCCGACGCTTCTCGCCATGACAACCGATCAGCTCACCCGCAACAAACACCTCGTCGAGAGCCTCGTCCAGGAGCTCTTCACCAAGGGCGACGTCACGGCCGTCGACCGCTACGTCGCCGACGACTTCGTCAACCACGACCCGCCGTTCCGGGGCGCGCCCGAGGGCGCGGACGGCTTGCGCCAGGCCGCGGAGGTCATCCGGGCCGCCGTGCCCGACTGGCGCAGCGAGCCCGACCACTACATCGCCGAGGGCGACCTCGTCGTCGAACACTTCCACGCCTACGGCACCCGCACCGGCGAGCTCTTCGGCGCGCCCGCGGACGGGAAGACGCTCATCCTGCGCGGCATCCACATCTTCCGCATCGCGAACGACAAGATCGTCGAACGGTGGGGACCCGCCGCCGCATGGAGCGTCGAAGGGGAGCCGAGCCAGGGGTTCGGCGGCCCGGCCCTCGACGAGGCGCTCACAGGCTCCTGAGTAGCTCGCCGCACTGGCATCGCGGAGGCCGCACAAGCGTCTGGACGCATGTGCGGGCACGGCAACTCCGGTGCGGGCGTCAGGACGGCGTGACGGCTCGGCCTGGCGGAGCAGCTCGCGGGCCAGATCGGCACCCTCGCCCGCCCCGGACGCGGCGTACCAGCGGTCGGCCGCGACGAGCAGCTCGCGGGCCGCTCCCCGGTGACCGGCGGCGAGGAGCAGCTCGGCTGGCACCGGGGCCGCTACCCGTCGCGGCGCACGACGACCCGCCCGAGCACCGCGACGGTCAGCACAGCGTCACGGTAGTGCGCGGCCCCACGCCGTCAGCGGGGTGACATTGCGGACACTGAACGTCTGCAATGTCACCCCGCTGTCATTCCCGGCCCCGTCCCCCGCCCACGCTCTCCGGTGTGGACGACCAGCTGCTCCGCCGCATCCTCGACGGCGACGACCCGGCCGTGCTCGTCGCGGTTGCGCTCGCTGCCGTGGACCGGCCGCTGGGACGGGCCGCTGCTGGTGCCCGGTTGGGCGGCCGAGAACGACGTCGGCACGCTCGTCGTCGCCGAGACCTTCGGCTACCTCCCACCGCGCTCTGGACCGGCCTGGTCCTCGGCGCGCTTCGGCGCCCGGTTCGCGGGTCGGGCGTTCGACGCGCTCGGCGGGGTGGCGGCCGCCCTCATCCTTATGGGGGTTCTTTCGCCGTTGGCTTTGCCGCTCGTCGATCTCGCCAACTTCGGCGGCTACGTGCTCTGGAGCGCCTGGCTGCTGATCTTCGCGGCCGTGCTCGTCCGCCGCGGGACGCCTCAGCCCAGCCGAGCCTGAACGCGCTGCGCGCAGGGGTGTGGAACACTCTGCGACGCCCAGCGGACCTGTGGAAGGACCAACCCGTGCCGTCGGAGCGGCGGACACCGACCTCCGATCTGGACGACGACGTCGTCCGGACGGCATTGATGTCGCTGCCGTCCGCCAGCGTTCTGTTCGTTGACAGGGACCTGCGCTACCGGGCGGCGGTCGGCGCGGCGATCACCTACTACGGTTTCGAGCCGTCGAAGATGATCGGCCGCCTCGTGTCCGACACGCTCTCGCCGCAGACGTACGCGTTCATCGAGCCCGCGCTCCGCCGGGCGCTGGCGGGCGAGATGTTCACCGAGATCCGAGAGATCGAACTGCTCGGGGGCGCGGCGTTCGAGATGGCCTATGGACCGGCCGTCGAGGACGGCGAGATCGTCGGGGCGCTCGTCGTGGTGCGAGACGTCACCGTCGAGCACCGGGCGCTCACCAACCTCGCCGCCGCAGACGATCTGCACCGCATGCTGATGAGCCAGACGAGCGACGTCATCGCGCTGACGACGCCCACCGAGGCCCGCTACGCCTGGGTCTCGCCGTCGGCGGCGCGGGTGCTCGGGTGGGAGTACGACAAGCTGGTGGGGCGGACGGTCTACGACTTCATCCATCCCGAGGATGCGGCCGCGGTCCGCGCCACCCGCCAGGCCTTGCTCGGCGACGAGGAGCAGGTGAGCGTGACCTACCGCTACCGGCGTCCGGCGGGCGGCTTCATCTGGGTCGAGGGGCGGATCCGCCGCGTGCGGGACGCCGATGGATCGATCATGGGTCTGCTGTCGACCGTGCGCGACGTCACCGAGCGGAAGCGCCTGGCGGCGGAGCTGTCCCGGGCCCGGACGACGTTCGAGCTGGCGTTCTCGGCGGCGCCGATCGGGATGGCGCTCGTGTCGGTCGACGGGCGGTTCCTGCGGGTGAACGAGGCCCTCTGCAAGCTGCTCGGCCGGGACGAGGAGTCCCTGCTGCGGCTGACGTACCGGGACATCACCTACGCCGACGACCTCGGCGACAGCAACGACCTGCTCAAGTCGATGCTCGACGGCACGGCCAGCGATGGGCGACTGGAAAAGCGCTTCGTTCACCCTGACGGCAGCATCGTCTGGGGGCTCCTCGCCCTCGCGCTGGTCCGCGACGGCGACGGGCGGCCGCGCTTCTTCATCGCGCAGACCGAGGACGTCACCGACCGCAAGAACGCCCAGCGGGAGATCGAGCGGCTGGCCACGGTCGACGCCCTCACCGGCCTGCCCAACCGGCTCCTGCTCATGGACCGGCTGCGGCATGCGCTGACGCTGGCCCGGCGCAGCGGCTGGCTGGTCGGGGTGGTGTTCGTCGACCTCGACCGGTTCAAGGAGGTCAACGACACGTTCGGGCACGAGGTCGGCGACGACCTCCTGCGCCAGGTCGCCGGGCGGCTGGACGGCGCGAGCCGGGTGGGCGACACGACGACCCGCCTCGGGGCCGACGAGTTCGTCGTCCTCTGCGAACAGGTGACCGCGGCCGACGAGGTGGCGCAGTTGGCCGGGCGGATCCGGGCCGCGGTGGCCCGGCCGTTCAGGGTGCTCGGGCACGAGGTGCGCATCACGGCGAGCGTCGGGGTGACGGTCGGCGACTCCGTGAGCGGCGAATCGCTCCTGCAGGACGCGGACCGCTCGATGTACGCGGCCAAGCGCAGCGGCCCGGGGCGGATCGACGTCTACTCCGAAGCGTGGGGCACGATCGCGGCCGACCAGCTCGCCGTGCACGCCGCGCTCGCCGAGGGACTGGAGCGCGGCGAGCTGCGCGTGCACTACCAGCCGATCGTCGACCTGCGCACCGGCGAGGTGACCGCCCGGGAGGCGCTCGTGCGCTGGGCGCATCCGCAGCGGGGCCTGCTCGGGCCCGCGTCGTTCCTGGGCGGTGCGGACCGCAGCCCGTTGGGCGTCGCGGTGGGGGAGAAGGTGCTGGGGCTGGCCTGCGCCACGGCCGCGACCTGGGCCGACGGGTGCGCGGTGCACGTCAACGTCTCGGCGCGGCACCTGGCCGAGCCGGGCTTCGTCGCCTTCGTCGAGCGGTGCCTCGCGGACGCGGCGCTGCCGCCGTCCCGGCTGGTGCTGGAGATCACCGAGAGCCTGGTGCTGGCCGCGTCCCGTTCCACACTGACGTCGACCGCCGCGCTGTCGGCCATGGGCGTCGGCCTGTGCCTCGACGACTTCGGCACGGGCTACTCGAGCGTTACCGCGCTGCACAAGCTGCCGATCGGCGGGTTCAAGATCGACCGTTCGTTCGTTGCCGGGGTGCCGGGGAACGCGACCAGCACGTCGCTGGTGGACGGGCTGATCAGCCTCGGCACCGGGATGGGGCTCGACGTCGTGGCCGAGGGCGTCGAAACGCGGGAGCAGGCGGACTGGCTGGCCGAGCACGGGTGCCCGTTCGGGCAGGGGTTCCTGCTCGGCCGGCCCGTGGAAGCCTGACGATCAGCTGGTGGCGAGCGCCGCGGAGCGACCGGCCTGACGGCCGCCGAACAGGCAGCCGCCCAGGAAAGTGCCCTCCAGGGAGCGGTAGCCGTGCACACCGCCGCCGCCGAAGCCCGCGACCTCGCCCGCGGCGTAGAGGCCGGGCAGCGGGGTGCCGTCGGCGCGCAGCACCCGGCAGGCCAGGTCGGTCTGCACTCCGCCGAGGGTCTTGCGGGTGAGGATGTTCAGCTTCACGGCGATCAGCGGGCCCGCCGCGGGGTCGAGGATCCGGTGCGGCGTGGCCGTGCGGATGAGCTTGTCGCCGCGGTAGCGCCGGGCGTTGTGGATGGCCATCACCTGCAGATCTTTGGTGAACGGGTGGTCGATCTCCCGGTCGCGCGCGACGATCTGCCGCTCCAGCGCGCGCGGGTCGATCAGGGCCTCGTGGGTCAACTTGTTCATGCCCGCCACCAGCTCCGGCAGGGTGTCGGCGACGACGAAGTCCATGCCACGGTCGAGGAACGCCTGCACCGGGGCTGCCGCGCCGGGCCGGACGCGGCCGAGCACCTGGGGGATGCTGCGGCCGGTCAGGTCCGGATTCTGCTCGGAGCCCGAGAGCGTGAACTCCTTCTCGGCGATCTTGTACGTCAGCACGAACCACGAGTGGTCGTAGCCGGAGGCGGTGATCGCGCCGAGCGTGCCGAGGGTGTCGAAGCCGGGGAACGCGGGCGCGGGGAAGCGGCGGCCGCGCGCGTCGAACCACAGCGACGACGGGCCGGGCAGGATCCGGATGCCGTGCCGCGCCCAGATCGGATTCCAGTTGTGCACGCCCTCGGTGTAGTGCCACATCCGGTCGCGGTTCACCAGCCGCGCGCCCGCAGCCTCGCTGATCCCGAGCATGCGACCGTCGACGTGCTCGGGCACGCCCGAGATCAGATGCTCGGGCGGCCGGCCGAGGCGGGCGGGCCAGTGGGCGCGCACGAGGTCGTGGTCGGCGCCGATGCCGCCGCTGGTGACGACCGCGGCCTGGGCCGCGAGGTCGAACGCGCCGACCTCGACCCGTGAGCTCGCCGTGCCGCGCGTGGCCGTGGAGGGCTCCAGCACCGCGCCGCGGACGCCCGTCACCACGCCGTCGGTGACGGTGAGCTCGTCGACCCGGTGTCGGAACCGGAGCTCGACCCGGCCCGCGGCGACGGCGTCCCGTACCCGTCGCTCGAACGGTTCGACGATGCCCGGCCCGGTGCCCCACGTGACGTGGAAGCGGGGCACCGAGTTGCCGTGGCCGTCGGCGAGGTAGCCGCCGCGCTCGGCCCATCCCACGATCGGGAAGAACCGCACGCCCATCGCGGCCAGCCACGACCGCTTCTCGCCCGCCGCGAAGTCGACGTACGCGGTAGCCCACTGACGGGCCCAGAAGTCCTCGCCCGCCGGGTCGTCGGCGCCGCGGTCGAAACCCGCCGAGCCGAGCCAGTCCTGCAGGGCGAGGTCCGCGGAGTCGCGGATGCCCAGCCGCCGCTGTTCGGGGGAGCCGACGAGGAAGAGCCCGCCCAACGACCAGAACGCCTGGCCCCCGAGGCTCGCGGCAGGCTCCTGGTCGAGCAGGATCACCCGCCTGCCCGCCTCGGCGAGCTCCGCGGTGGCCGTCAGCCCGGCGAGCCCGGCCCCGACCACGATCACGTCAGCGTCCACGGTCCCACCCTGGCATGTAGGCGCAACCGCGGCGCGAGCCCGTGCGTCCGGCTCCGCCCCGGTCATGATCGCGGCGAGACGTACGGCAGGTCGGTGGTGACCGTCGTCGTGTGCGGTTCGACGCGATCTTCTACGGGCGGCCCGTGCGGAATGCGTCCAGGACCCGGCGTTCGCGCTTGGTCGGACGGCCTGCGCCGCGGTCGCGGCGGGCGACCGGGGCCACCGGCTCCGGCGTCGGTGTGCGGTCGAGGTAGCAGGTGGCGGCGTCGGCCGCGCCCACCCGCCGCTGGATCACCCGCACGACCTCGACGATGCGGGTGGAGTCGTGGATGCGCGCGCGAACCTCGTCGCCGGGGGCGACCGTGGTGGCGGGCTTCGCAGGCCGGTCGTTGACGCGCACGTGCCCCGCCCGGCAGGCCGCCACCGCGTCCGGCCGGGTCTTGGTCAGGCGCACGGCCCACAGCCAGCGGTCCACCCGGGTCGAGTCCACGCCCCGATGATGCCGGTGAGTCGCGCGTTCCGGCACGATGAGTCGTGCGTTTCGGCACGGTGAGTCGTGCGTTTCGGCACGGTGAGTCGTGCGTTCCGGCACGGTGAGTCGTGCGTTCCGGTACGGTGAGTTGTCGTCCTCGGCTCAGCGCAGCCGCCGCAGGCGCTCCACGACCGCGGCCACCATCGGGTGTGCGCGCAGCTCGTCCAACGAGACCGGCAGCGGCTGCCGCCAGTTCGGGTACTCGTCGACCGTGCCGGGAAGGTTGGGCTGCCGGGCCTCGCCGACGACGTCGTACGGCGCGATCAGGACCAGCTGTGACCGGCTCGCGGCCAGCAGCTCGTGAATCGCGACGACCAACTCGTCCTCGGTCGGCGCATCTGCGACCAGGCCCTCGGCGCGCAGCAGGTCGACCAGCTCGGCCCGCCCGACCGCGGCCTTGGCCTCCTCGGCGGCGACGTCGTCGAGCAGCCCCAGCTCGGCGCGGGCCCGCACGTGCTCGGCGCGCAGGAACCCGGTGACCGTCGGCAGGTCGTGCGTCGACACGCTCGCGACAGCCTGTTCGGGCCACGCGTCCGGGGGCAGCAGCGGCTCACCGGGCGCGTCGCGGTCGCGGGTGAACCACAGCACCGCGGAGCTGAGCATCCCGCGTGCGTGCAGGGCCTCTGTGACCTCCGGTTCGACCGTGCCCAGGTCCTCGCCGACGACGAGCGCCCCCGCCCGGTGGGCCTCCAACGTGAGCACGGCGAGCATGACCTCGGCGTCGGAATGAACGTACGTGCCGCCCGCCGGACCGACGCCGGGCGGCACCCACCACAGCCGGAAGAGGCCCGCGACGTGGTCGACGCGCAGCCCGTCGGCTTGGCGGAGCAGGGCGCGGACGAGGTCGCGGTAGGCCTCGTAGCCGGTGGCGTCGAGCCTGTCGGGGTGCCACGGCGGAAGCCCCCAGTCCTGACCCTGCTGGCTGAACGCGTCCGGCGGGGCGCCGACCCGCGCGCCGAGCGCGAGCACGTCCTGCCACGCCCAGCCGTCGAAGCCCTCGGGGTCGCAGCCGACGGCGAGGTCGTGCACCACGCGGACGCCGACGGCGCGAGCTTCGGCGCGGACGTCGCCCAGCTGGCGCTGCACTTCGCCCTGCAGCCAGGCGTGGTAGGCGACGCGCGGCGCGAGCTCGGCGGCCGCGCGCGCCACTCCGGGCGACGACGGGTGCCGCAGTTCGGCGGGCCACTGGCTCCACTGGCTCCCGTAGCGTTCGGCGAGGGCGCAGAAGAGGGCGAACTGGTCCAGGTCCGGGGTGGTCACGACGGGCGCGGGACGGCCCGCGGCGCGCCACAGCAGCTCCGTGGCCGCGCGCTTGGCGGCCCAGCTGCGGTCGTAGTCGATCCGCCCGCCGACCGTCTCGGGGCGCAGCGCGTCGACCTCGGCCCGGGTGGCGGGGTCGGCGTGGGCGTAGGCGTCGACGTCGGTGACGCGCAACGCGAGCGGCGTGCCGAACCGTCGACTCGACGGTGTGTAGGGCGAGGGCTGGATCGGCGGCACCGGTGTGATCGCGTGCAACGGGTTGAGCAGCACGGCCGAGGCGCCGTGCTCGGGGCCCGTCCAGGTGGCGAAGGTGCGCAGGTCGCCGAGGTCGCCAAGGCCCCACGACTCGGGGGAGTGCAGGGCGTAGAGCTGCAGCATCCAGCCCCAGGACCGCGGGGTCGGGGGCAGGGCGCGAGGCGGGGCGACCACTGTCACCACGCGGTCGTCGGTCTCCAGCCGATACCAGCCGGGGTCGAGGTTCGCGGGGATCTCGGTGACGTCTCGACGTCCGCCCGCCTCGTTCACCAGCACACCGGGGGCGGGTAGGGGGCGGGGCTCGCCGGGGCGGGCGGCGCGGGTGGCGGGTGTCCGCTCGCGCACACCGGCCAGCGCGATGCGCCGCGCCTGTGGGGTGGCCGCGTCCACGTCCAGCAGCCCGAGCACGCGAATCACCGCGTCGGGGTCGACCGTGACCGGCCGCCGGTCGCCGTCCCGGTAGACAGTCGCCACGCCGTAGGCAGCTGCGATCTTCGCAAGGTCCTCGTCCACGCCCGTCCTTTCCCGCTTTGAGCTGCGATAACACGCCGTGCACCGAGTGCGGGCGCGGAGTGGTCGGGATGCTAGGTTCGCATGCACGGGCGGCTCGCCCGGCACCCCCGCGCGCGAGGCCGGTCCGCCGTTCTCCGGCACCGGGTGCGCAAGCGGACGTAGCAGGGAGTGCCGATGACCACACTGGGCGCGCTGCTCGTGGGCCTCCTGCTCCTGCTGCTGCTCCTCGGAACGCTGCTTTGGATGCAGCGCCGCCCACGCCGCGGGCCCGAGCAACCCCGCACCGTGGCCGATCTCGTCCGGATGCGGGAGGCCGCCGCGGCATCTCCGGTTGAGGCACCCGTGAACGCCGTCTCGCCGGAGACCGACAGCTCCGTCGGGACACCCGCGGACATCGTGTCGAGCCCCGTCGACGCCGAGCCGGTGGCACCGGACGTCGGATCGCAGGGCCCCGGGCTCCCCGGCTATGACGCATCCGAAACTGCAGACGGCTGGGACGAGCCCGCTGCGGCTGCGGTGGGCGCGGCGCCGACGTTGGACGATGCGGCGGTCGACACCCCCTGGGCCCGCGCGGCCCGCATGGCCGAGCCGTGGCCGGAGTGGTCTGCGGAGTCTGACGAGTCGGACGCCCCGGCCGAGGCCCCCTCGCGACCCAGCCTCGCCCTCCTCCCCTCCTACCCCACCCCCCCCTTCGTTCGTCCCGAACGTCCGTCCGCGGCCGCGGAGCCGTCGCCGGTCCTGCTCCCGTCGACGGAAGTCCCCCGGCAGGCGGAGGCCGTGCAGGCGCCCGCCGAGCCGGAGGAAGCGCCCCCGTCGGACGCTTCGCCCGCGCCGGCCGCGTCTGCGCCCCAGCCAACTGGGGCGGTGGCCGATCCGGCGCCGCCGGCCGCGCCTGCCCCGCAGCCGGCTGCTGCGGCGCTGCCCGATCCGGCCGCGCTCACCGAGACGTCCGGCGCGCAGGACGGGGTGCCCGCGACCGGGGCGACTGGCCCGGACTCCGGCCCGCACCCGTCGACGCCGGAGGGTCCGGCGGAGGCCGATCAGGCGCCCGCTGCACCTGTCGATACGCCTGCCCCGCACCCATTCGCGCCTGCGGCTGCGGCGTCGTCCGATATCGCTGAGGACGGCCCGGCCGCGACGGAGGCATCCGCGAGCGACGCGTCATGCAACGGCGTAGCCGCGGCGTGCGAGCCGACGGCCGCGGAGATCACCCGGCCCGCCGCGGAAGCCCCCGCCCACCCCCGCACGAACGGGCACGCCGCCGTCCCCACCCCGGCGCGCGTCGCGGGCCGCGTCCGTCGCAGCCCCGCCGCCACCGCCGCCGAGCAGGCCGCCGCCAATCTCGCCCTGCTGCGCACCTTCGGCATCGCCGGACCCGACCGGACCAACGCCGCGGACGAGCCCGAAGTCGAGCTCGAAGGCTGCGCGACCGGCGACGACGAGCCCGTCGCGGGCAGAGCCCAACCGATCGCCTTCCGCGTGCTGGCTCGTGATGGCCGCGGGATCGCGGCCGCCACGGTCACGCTGCTCGACGACCACGGCCGCGAGACCGCGAGCACCCGTACCGACCCCGACGGCCACGGCGTCCTCACCGCTCGCCACCCGGGCGGCTACATGCTGGTCATGGCGGCCGACGGCTACCAGCCCGGCGCGATCACCGTCGCCGTCACCGACGGGCCGGTTGACGCCGAGATCCCGCTCACGCGCTCGGCGTCGATCACCGGCACCGTGGGCGGCGAGGACGGCCCGATCGCCGGGGCGCAGCTCGCGCTCGTGCAGGACGGCGAGATCGTCGACACCACGCACAGCTCCGCCGACGGCACTTACCGGTTCCCCGACCTCGCCGCGGGCGAGTACGGCCTTTCGATCAGCGCGCATGAATGCGAGACCGCCGCGCTCGTGCTCGAGCTCGCCGACGAGGCGGACCTGCGTCAGGACGTCGACCTCGTCCCCGCGGGCCTCCCTTCCGACGACGTGATGATCGGGCCGCGATGACCGACCGCGCCGAGGGCAGGGTCGTCGGCGCGGGCGATGTCGAGCTGTTCTGGCAGGGCTGGGTGCCCGCGTCGACGAGCGGGGTGCTGCTGCTCTGCCACGGCCTCGGCGAGCACTCGGGTCGTTACGGCAACGTCGTCGACGCCGTCCTCCCCGACGGCTGGGCCGTGTACGGGCTCGACCAGCGCGGACACGGGCTGTCCGGCGGCCGCCGCGCCCACGTCGATCGCTACGCCGACCTGCTCACCGACTTCGACACCTTCCGCCGCGCCGTCGTCGCCCGCCACCCCCGCGTGCCGGTGGTGCTGCTCGGCCACAGCATGGGTGGCCAGATCGCGCTGGCCTACGCCCTGGAGCACCAGGCCGACCTGGCCGGGCTCGTCCTGTCCGCCCCCGCGTTGGCGGGCGACGTCGTGCCGAGGCCGGTGGTCCCGCTGCTGCGCGCACTGGGCCGGGTCGCGCCGGGGCTGCGACCCGCGGGCATCGACGTCACGAAGATCAGCAAGGATCCGGCCGTGGTGGCCGCCTATCAGAGCGACCCGCTCGTGCACCACGGCAAGCCAACGCTCGGGCTGGGCCTGGGCATCGTGGACCAGTTCGCCGTGCTGCCCGAGCGCGCCCGGGCCCTGACGGTGCCGCTGCTGCTGCAACACGGCTCGGCCGACGTGCTCACCGACCCGGCGGGCACCCGCCTCCTGGACGCCGTCGCAGGCTCGGCCGACAAGTCCGTGCGGTGGTACCACGGCCTCTGGCACGAGATCTACAACGAACCGGAGCGCGCCCAGCCGCTCGCCGATCTTCGCGAATGGCTGGCCGCGCGCCGTTGAGGGCTCAGCCCTTCGGTGTCGAACAGCCCGCCGATCCGCACCCGCAGTTGGTGGACCGCAGCATCGTGCACCTCCGTTTCGTGGACGAACCTGAAGCGTCGCAAGGCGGCGCCCCGCATCGCGAGACGCAGATCGGGTGTTGCGGGGTGACGCGCTGTGCACGGTCGGACATTTCGACCCCGCCCGCCCGCGGGCTGGGAGCAGGTGGCGCGCGGCGCGGCCGTTGTGGTCCTATCGGGACATGTCGCCCGCCGCCGTCCTCGGAGAGATCTGGGGCACCCGTCGCGGGGACACCTTCGACCAATCGTGTCGCTCGAGCTGACGTCTGTCCCGTCCGCTCGCCACACCGCTGGAGTACTTCCGTGCTGTCGCACGCCCCCACCCCGCTCGCGCTCGCCGACCTCACCGATCTCACCCGCGTCGTCGCCGACGAGGTCCGCGCGGGCCGTCACCCCGTCCACATCGACCCGCTGCACCGCTGGTACCGGCTCCTGCGCAGCGACGACTTCGTCGACGTCTGGCTGATCAGCTGGACCACATCGCAGGCCGCCGAGCTGCACGATCACGCGGGGTCGCTGGGGGCGCTGACGGTCGTGTCGGGCCGTCTGGTCGAGCAGCGTTGGACGGGCTACGGACTGCGCACGCGCACCCTGCGGGCCGGCCGCAGCGCGGGGTTCCCGCTGGGGCACGTGCACGACGTGGCGAACCGGGCGGTCGAGCCCGCGGTCAGCGTGCACGCGTACTCACCGCCGTTGACGGCGATGTCGTACTACGGCGTTGCGCCCGACGGGCGGTTGCGGCGTACGCGCAGCGAGTTGGTGGCGGCGTGAGCGGGATCGACGAGCTGCTGGCGGCGGCGCGGGCCCGGCTGGACCGGCCCGACCCTCGGCGCGCCGCGGAGATGATCGCCTGCGGCGCGCTGTTCGTGGACACCCGGCCCGGCTGGCAGCGCGATCAGGAGGGTGACCTCCCGGACGCACTCGTGATCGAGCGCAACCACCTGGAGTGGCGGTTGGACCCGACCTCCGCGGCTCGGATCCCGCAGGCCGTTGATCACGACGTCACGTGGATCGTGGTCTGCTCCGAGGGTTACGCGTCCAGCCTCGCCGCCGCGTCGCTGCAGGACCTCGGCCTGCGCAACGCGACGGATCTCGACGGCGGCTTCCGGGCCTGGAAGGCGGCGGGTCTGCCGGTGAGCTGAGCGTCCCGCCCGGCGCGGGTGTGGCCTTGCGGTGGCCGGCACCGGCATGCTGCCGGGTATGGGTGATCGGGAGAGCGCGGGCAGCGTCGGCGTGACCGGGAGCGACGGGACGTCCGGGAGCGGCGGCGTCGTGGGGAGTGTCGCGGTGGCCGGGAGCACCGGCGTGATCGGCAGCGTCGCGACGGCGGGCAGCACGGGTGTGATCGGCAGCGCGGCGACGAGTGGGAGCGCGGGCGTCATCGGGAGTGCGGCGACGAGTGGGAGCGCGGGCGTGATCGGCAGCGTCGCCACCGCGGCCAGCGCCGGGATTGTGGGGAGCGTGCTCAGCCTGCTGTCGGTTGCGCTCGTGGCGTGCGTGGGCAGCCTCGGGTGCATCCGGTGTCGCCGGTGCCTGTTCTGCGTCGGCTGCATCGACTGCGAGGGCTGCATCTTCTGCGTCGGCTGCGTCGGCCTGCGGGGCGCCGTACGGCAGGTGCGGGTGGTGGCGTAGGCCGCGTGCCGAAACCGGCACTCGCCGTGTCGGGATGCGCGACTCGCCGTGTGGGTGCGCGACTCGCCGGGTGGTGCGCGACTCACCGTGTCGGGGTGCGCGACTCGCCGGGTCGGGTGCGCGACTCACCGGGGTGGGTGCGCGACTCACCGGGGCGTCAGCAGCGCCGCCGTGATCGGGGTCGCGTTCGCGGCCAGCCACGCGTCGGTGCGGCGGGCCCGGGCGGCGGCGTCGGGCCCCCAGTAGGCGGCGAAGCCCGGGACGCCGTGGGCCGCGCCGTCCGCGACGATCCCGCACATCCAGTCGTGGCTCGCGCGCACGGCGTCCACCAGCCCCTCCCGCCCGGCCTCGTCGAGCCCGTAGGCGTCGACGAGGATCCGGGTGCGCGCGATCGCCCGGTCCCGCCGCCCGTCGGCCACGTCGGCAGGCGAGCGCAGCGGTGCCCAGAGGCGCGCGGCCGCCGCGACGTCCCACAGCGGCGAGCCGGGCGCGGCGAGGTCGAAGTCGATCAACGCCACCGCGCGCCCTTCGCGGAACACGAAGTTGTCCAGGTTCGGGTCGTTGTGCAGCATCCCGCCCACGTCGTGCGGCGGGGGCGGACGGTGCGGCCAGGCGTAGGGCGACGGGTCGAACCCGGCCGCGGCGTCGTGGAAGCGCCGCAGCAGCTCCCCGACGCTGCGCAGCGCCGTATCCGTGAGTCCCCACGCGGGCGGGGGCGCGATCACGGCGTCCCCCGGGACGTAGCTGAGCACCTCCCGCCCCTCCGCGTCGACGCCCAGCACCCGCGGCGCGCCCTCGAACCCCACGGCGTCCAGATGCCGCAGCAGCGCATGCGCCCCCGGCGCCGACGGCCGCAGCGGCCGGCGCACCGTGTTGCCCACGCGGTACACCTGGCCGCGGTTGGCGGTGCCGCCGAGCAGGGGGATCTCGGCCGTCACCCGCGGACCGCAGACGTCGACGCAGCGTCGATGAGGGCCATGGCCAGCGTCGAGTGCGTGACGAGGCTGTCGATATACCCGCCCCGCACCGCGGCCAACACCGCGCGCGACTTGGCCAACCCGTAGACGATGCCGATCACCTCCGGCACGGCACGCATCTGCGCCGCGGTGATACCGATCATCCGCTCGGTCAGCGGGGCCGGCACGGGCTCGCCGTCCCCGTTGATGAGCACGCCCGACACCTCCGCGCACACTCCCGACCGCCGCAGCTCCGCGCGCTCGGCCTCGCTGGTGGCCTCGTACAGCGTTGACTGCTCCGGCTCCCACGCGCCGACCCCCGCCACGGCCTTCGTCACCGACCCGATCAGCCCGAACGCCCGCGCCACCTCCGGCTGCCCGCGCAGCGCCCGGGCCGTCGCCGGGTCGGGGACGGCCATCGGGGCGTAGAAGTAGTACGCGGCACCGCCCGCGACGCGGGCAACCTCCCGCACCAGCTCGATTGAGCTGTCGTCGGCCCCCGGTCGGGCCAGCGCGCCCGTGAGCTGCACGACCGCGACCGGGGCGAGCACCCGCAGCGCCCCGGCCATGGCGCTCACCGACCGCGCCCACGACAGGCCCAGCACGTCGTCGGTCGTGACGATCTCGGTGAGCAGCTCGGCCGCCGCGGCCCCGAGGTGCTCGCGCAGGCTGGCCGGGTGGTCGTCCGGGGTGTCGGTGACGACGCAGTGGGTGAGCCCGAGCGCTTCCATCAGCCGCGCGGAGAGCTCGACGTCGACAACACCCGGATGGCCGATCTCGATGCGCACGAGCCCGCTGCTGCGCGCGTCATCGAGCAGCCGGGCGACCTTGAAGCGACTGAGCGAGAACTCCTCGGCGATTTCGACCTTCGAGCGTCCGTCCAAGTAGTAGCGTCGCGCCACCGACGCGGTGAGGACGAGCTGCGCCGGGCCACGCAGGTTGCCGTGTACAGCGGCCACGTGAAAGCCCTTTCATCGCCCGCTCATCTGAGCGGTCTTGAGCACATTATTGCAACAGAGATTGACGCGTGGTGAGCTGTGACACAGGCTCTAGCCCGCATGATCCGGATTGCTGCCCGATGCGGGGCGGCATGAACTCGATGGCCGGAGGGCGCGATGAAGCGGTGGGGTCGGCGAGGAGCCGTACTCGGGTTCGCCATGCTGTTGGCGACGTCGGGCTGCGCGGGCGCAGGCGGCGGGGGCGGCGGGGGTGGCGGGGAAAACTCGGTCTCGGTGCTGATGGTCAACAACCCGCAGATGGTCGATCTGCAGAAGTTGACGGCCGACAACTTCACCAAGCAGACCGGCATCACGGTCAACTACACCGTGCTGCCCGAGAACGATGTCCGCGACAAGATCAGCCAAGAGTTCTCCAGTCAGGCAGGCCAGTACGACGTGGCCTCGCTGTCCAACTTCGAGATCCCGATCTACGCCAAGAACGGTTGGCTCGCGCCGATGGACGACTTCGTCGCCAAGGACGCGGCGTTCAACCAGGCCGACATCCTCAAGCCGATGGCCGTGTCGCTGACCGCGGCCGACGGCAAGCTCTACGGCCAGCCGTTCTACGGCGAGTCGTCGTTCCTCATGTATCGCAAGGACGTCCTGCAGTCGAAGGGCATCACGATGCCCGCCAAGCCGACCTGGCAGCAGGTGGCCGACATCGCCGCGAAGGTCGACGGCGCGCAGCCCAACATGAAGGGCATCTGCCTGCGCGGCCAGCCTGGCTGGGGCGAGGTCTTCGCTCCGCTGACCACCGTCGTCAACACCTTCGGCGGCACCTGGTTCGAGAAGGACTGGACCGCCAAGGTCAACGCGCCGGAGTTCAAGGACGCCACCAACTTCTACATCAACCTGGTCAAGGCGCACGGCGAGAACGGCGCCCCCCAGGCGGGCTTCACCGAGTGCCTGAACGCCATGCAGCAGGGCAACGTCGCGATGTGGTACGACGCGACGTCGGCCGCCGGTTCGCTCGAGGCCGACAACTCCCCGGTCAAGGGCAAGGTCGGGTACGTCGCCGCCCCCATCGTCAAGACCCAGGAGTCGGGCTGGCTCTACACCTGGGCCTGGGCCATCCAGAAGGCCAGCAAGAAGCAGGACAACGCGTGGAAGTTCATCTCGTGGGCCTCGAGCGCAGGGCTACGAGAACCTCGTGGGTCAGCAGGAGGGCTGGGCAAAGGTGCCCGCGGGCAAGCGCGCCTCGACCTACTCCAACCCTGACTACCTGAAGGTGGCAGGCGCGTTCGCGGAACCGACGAAGAACGCGATCTCGACGGCCGACCCGAACAACCCGGGCGTGCAGCCGCGACCTGCGCCCGGCATCCAGTTCGTCGGCATCCCCGAGTTCCCGGACCTGGGCACGCGGGTCTCCCAGGACATCAGCGCCGCCATCGCCGGACAGGAGACGGTCGACCAGGCGCTCAACAAGGGCCAACAGGCCGCCGAACAGGTGGCCGCCAAGTACAAGAAGTGAGGCGAGTGCCGACGTGAGCACCGCTCTTGAGCCCCAGGCGGGCGCGGGTACCTCCGCGCCCGCCTCGGGCGGTGGAAGCGCTATTCGTGTGGTGGGGGACTGGGCGCGGCGCGCCCCGCTCCTTCCCGCGCTGATCTTCATGATCCTCGTGACGCAGCTGCCGTTCGTCTTCACGCTGATCATCTCGTTCATGAACTGGAACGCGTACTACCCCGACCAGATCGGGTTCGCCGGGTTCGCCAACTACGGCGCGGTCTTCACCGACCCGGACACGCTGTCGGCGATCTGGACGACGGTCATCTTCACCGTCTCGATCGTGCTGCTCAGCCTCGTGATCGGGTTCGGGGTCGCGCTGCTGCTCGACCGTGCGTTCCCCGGCCGCGGCGTCGTGCGTACGCTGATGATCACGCCGTTCCTGATCATGCCGGTAGCGGCCTTCCTGGTGTGGAAGCACGCGCTCTACAACCCGAACTACGGCCTGTTCAACGGGCTGCTGCGGTTGGTCTTCGGGCCCAACGCCGTGCAGCCGGACTGGATCTCCGACTGGCCCAAGACGTCGATCGTGGTCTCCCTGGTGTGGCAGTGGACCCCGTTCATGATGTTGATCCTGCTGGCCGGGCTGCAGAGCAAGCCGCTGGACGTCATCGAGGCGGCCAGGATCGACGGCTGCTCGCCGTGGCAGGTGTTCCGGTACATGACCTTCCCGCACATGCGCCAGTACCTGGAGCTCGCAGGCCTGCTCGGGTCGATCTACGTCGTGCAGACCTTCGACGCCGTCTTCACCATCACCTCCGGCGGCCTGGGCACGGCGAACCTGCCCTACATCATCTACACGATCTTCTACAACGCGCACGACTACGGGAAGGCGTCGGCAGCGGGTGTCGTGGTCGTGGTCGCCACGATCGCCATCGCGACCTTCGCGCTGCGCACCGTGTCGAGCCTGTTCCGGGAGGAATCGCGATGACCACCACTGCGGAACGGCCTGTGGAGACCAAGCAGGGGATGTCGGCGGAGGGCCGCCGCCGGATGTCCTCGGTGATCGTCGGGGTGGCGGCCTGGATCATCGGATTGATCTTCATCACGCCCGTGCTGTACATGCTGCTGACGTCGCTGCACAGCGAGCCGGACGCGGCGACCAACCCGCCGTCGTTCTTCGCCCCGCTCACGCTGGAGGGCTACGCCAACTTCTTCGGCGCAGGCACCGGCACCAGCCCCTGGCCGTCTCTGATCAACTCGGCGACGGCCTCCATCCTGTCCACGATCCTCGTGCTGGTGCTGTCCATCCCGGCCGCGTACGCGCTGTCGATCCGGCCGGTGCGCAAGTGGACCGACGTGATGTTCTTCTTCCTGTCCACGAAGATGCTGCCCGTGGTGGCCGGTCTGCTGCCGATCTACCTGATCGCGCAGTTCGCGGGCATGCTGGACAACGTCTACACCCTGGTCATCATCTACACCTCGATGAACCTGCCGATCGCGGTGTGGATGATGCGCTCGTTCCTTGCCGAGGTACCGGTCGAGATGCTGGAGGCGGCCTCGCTGGATGGCGCGGGCCTGATCCGTACGTTGCGCTCGGTCATCGTCCCGATCGTGCTGCCCGGCATCGCGGCCACGTCGCTGATCTGCTTCATCTTCAGCTGGAACGAGCTGCTGTTCGCCCGGGTGCTCACCGCGACCGTCGCGCAGACCGCACCGGTGTACCTCACCGGCTTCGTGACCAGCCAGGGCCTGTTCCTGGCCAAGGTGTGCGCGGCCGCGGTCGCGGTGTCGCTCCCGGTGATCGTCGCCGGGTTCGCGGCCCAGGACAAGCTGGTACAGGGCCTCTCGATGGGGGCGGTCAAGTAATGACGCCTCTCACCATGGCGTCGTTGCACTCGCTCGACTCGGCCGTGGCCGTTCCTGGCTACGACCGGGGTTCGGTCCGGGTCGGGATCGTGCACCTGGGGGTCGGCGCGTTCCACCGGGCCCACCAGGCGCTCTACCTCGACCGGCTGATGAACGACGGCAAGGCGCTGGAGTGGGGGATCTGCGGGGTCGGGGTGCTGCCGGGCGACGCGCGCATGCGCGACGCCCTGCACACCCAGGACTGCCTCTACACCCTCGTCGAGAAGAGCCCGGACGGCGGCCAGCAGGCCCGGGTGATCGGCTCGATCGTGGAGTACCTGCTCGCGCCCGACGACCCGGAGGCGGTGGTCGAGAAGATGGCCGACGAGGCCATCAAGATCGTCTCGCTCACCGTCACCGAGGGCGGGTACAACTTCCACGCCGTCACCGGCGAGTTCCAGGCCGACGACCCGGGCGTGGTGCACGACCTGGAGCCGGGTGCCGCGCCGCAGACGTCGTTCGGCCTGGTCGTCGAGGCGCTCGACCGGCGTCGGCAGCGCGGCATCCCGCCGTTCACGGTGCTGTCCTGCGACAACATCCAGGGCAACGGGGACGCCGCCCGCCGCAGCTTCACCGCGTTCGCCCGGCTGCGTGACCCGAAGCTGGGCGAGTGGGTGGAGCAGGAGGTGCGGTTCCCCAACTGCATGGTCGACCGCATCACCCCGGTCACCACCGACGACGACCGCGCCGCGCTGGCCGAGCGGTTCGGCGTCGAAGACAAGTGGCCGGTCGTGTGCGAGCCGTTCACGCAGTGGGTGCTCGAGGACAAGTTCGGCCTCGGCCGCCCGCCGGTGGAGGACGCCGGGGCACAGGTCGTCGACGACGTCGAGCCGTACGAGCTGATGAAGCTGCGGCTGCTCAACGCCAGCCACCAGGGGCTATGCTACCTCGGCTACCTCGCGGGCTACCGGCTGGTGCACGACGTGTGCCAGGACCCGCTGTTCGCCGAGTTCCTGCTCGCCTACATGGACCGGGAGGCCACGCCGTCGTTGCAGCCGGTTCCGGGGATCGACCTGCACGCCTACAAGCGGGAGCTGGTCGAGCGGTTCTCCAACCCGCAGGTGCGCGACACCGTCGCGCGGCTGTGCGCGGAGAGCTCCGACCGGATCCCCAAGTGGCTGCTGCCGGTGATCCGCTACAACCTGGAGCACGACGGCGAGATCGAGCGGTCCGTTGCGGTCGTCGCCGCGTGGGCACGCTACGCGGAGGGCGTCGACGAGGACGGCGAGCCGATCAAGATCGTCGACCGGCTGGCCGACACGCTGAATGCCACCGCGAAGACGCAACGCGACGACCCGCTCGCGTTCGTCCGCAACCGAGAGCTGTTCGGCGACCTGGTCGACAACGAGCGGTTCGCCACGACCTATCAGCGCCACCTGGCGTCGCTCCATGAGCGTGGGGCGCGCGCCACGCTCGAAGGCTTGGCCGAGAAATAGCCATCTCGCACAGGCGGGCCCGGCCCTCCGCGGAACCCCGCGGGGGGCCGGTGCCGTCTCTGCGATGTCGGAAAGGGGAATGGCGATGAAGGCGGCCGTGATCGACGTGGGCCGGGTGACGGTCGAGTCGCTTCCCGACCCGACACCCGGGCCGCGCGAGGTCGTCGTCGCGGTGGCCGCGTGCGGCATCTGCGGCACCGATCTGCACATCGCCGACGGCGAGTTCGCCCCGACGCTCCCGGTCACGCCGGGGCACGAGTTCGCGGGCGAGGTGGTCGCGGTCGGCACGGCGGTCGACCCGGCCGTGGACGGGGTGCGGGTCGGCGACCAGGTGGCCGTCGACCCGTCCCTCTACTGCGGCGAGTGCTACTTCTGCCAGCGGGGGCGTGGCAACCTGTGCGAGCGGTGGCGGGCGATCGGCGTCACGGCGACCGGCGGCGCCGCCGAGTACGTGGCGGCGCCGGTGGCGAACTGCGTGGTGCTGCCCGCCGAGGTGCGCCCGGCCGACGCGGCGCTGGTCGAGCCGCTGTCGTGTGCGGTGCACGGGTTCGACGTGCTCGCGCCCGCCATGGGCGATCACTACCTCATCTACGGGGCCGGGACGATGGGCCTGATGATGCTGGAGCTGGCCAAACGGGCCGGGGCAGCGAGTGTGAGCATGGTCGACCTCAACCCGGCCCGGCTGGAGACAGCCCGCGAGCTGGGCTGTTCGGCGGCCGTCGGGTCGGCCGACGAGCTCGACCGGCCGCGCGGGTGGGACAACGTCATCGACTGCACCGGGGTCGTCACCGCGATCGAGGACGGCCTGCCCCGAGTGATCAAGGGCGGGACGTTCCAGCAGTTCGGGGTGGCGAACGAGGACGCCACGGCGCGCTTCTCCCCGTTCACGGTCTACCACGAGGAGATCCGCATCGTCGGCTCGATGGCGGTGCTGCACAGCTTCGAGCGGGCGGCGCAGCTGTTCGCCGAGGGCGTGCTCCGCCCGGACGTGATGATCTCCGATCGCAAGCCGCTCGACGACTACCCCGCGGCCCTGGAGCAGTTCCGCGCAGGCGTGGGCCGCAAGATCCAGGTGCGCCCCCACCAAGGGTGAGTCGCGCATTTCGACACGGTGAGTCGCGCGTTTCAGCACGGTGAGTCGCGCAAGTGAGCACGGGCAAGTTGCCGATTGTGGGCACGAGCGTCGGGGCCGCCGGCGTCAGAGCGCGTCGATGGCCTGCTGGATCCGCCGGACCGACACCGGGTAGCGGGTCCGCATCGGGTGCGCGTAGAGGCTCACGCGCAGCTCCTCGATCATCCAGCGGATCTCGCGCAGCCCGGGCGGCGGCTCGGCGCCGGGCGGGAGGGCGGCCACGAGCTGCGCGTACTCGTCGGCGACGAGCTGCACGTGCGCCGTCCACTCGGCGTCGCGAGCCGGGTCGACGCGCAGCTTCGCGATCCGCCGCTCGGCGGCCTCCAGGTAGCGGGCCACGTCGGCCAGCCGCGTGGCGCCGTCGCGGGCGGCGAAGCCGGGGCCGACGAGGTCGTCGAGCTGGGCGGTGAGGTCGGGCGGCACCGCGCGGACGTCGGCCAGCGCCGCCTGCACCCGATGCCAGACGGCGAGCACCCCGAGCACGGCGTCCAGCACCTGCTGCGTCGTGCCGGCCAGCCGCTTCGCGAAGAGCGTGCGCAGCCGGGCGTAGCCGCGCTCGTCCCAGGCCGGGCCGCCCGCGGCGGTCATCAGGGCGTCGGCCGCGGCCGTCACGCAGTCCTCGACGAGTGCGGCGACCGAGCCGTACGGGTTGCGAGCGAGGACCAGCCGGGCCGCGCCGGACAGGTCGCGCTGCACCTGGCGCGCGGGCGAGGGCGTGTCGCGCAGCAGCATGCGGCGGACGCCGCGGGCGTGGGCGGCGTCGCGCTCGGCTGCGGTCGGGAACACGCGGACGTCGGCCGTGTCGCCCCGTTCGACCAGCCCCGGATACCCGGTGACGAGGTGCCCGCCCCGGCGCACCCCGATCTCGCGGGGTAGCTCGCCGATCGTCCACGTCGTGAGCCCGGTGCGCGTCACGTCGACGGCGGCCAGCTCCGCACGCACCTGCGGGGCGAGCTCGCGGCGCAGCGCTTCCAGGTCGGTGCCGCGGGCGACCTCCCGGCCGTGCTCGTCCACCACCCGAAACGTGACGGTCAGGTGCTCGGGCAGCCGGTCGAGCTCCCAGGCGTCGCGCGGGATCGTCACGCCGCGCATCCGGCCCAGTTCCCGTTCCAGCCCGTCGAGCAGCGGCTCGTCACCGGCGGTGAGGCGGGCGAGCACGGCTCGGGCGTGGTCGGGCGCGGGCGCGAACTGCCGCCGCAGTGCCTTGGGCAGTGTCCTGATCAACGCCGTGACCAGCTCCTCGCGCAGCCCCGGCACCTGCCAGGTGAACGGCGTCGGGTCGACCTGGTGCAACGCCGCCACCGGGACGTCGACGGTGATCCCGTCGTCGTGGTGCCCCGGCTCGAACGCGTACGACAGCGGCAGTGTGAGCCCGCCCGCCTCGACGTGGTCCGGGTACGCGGCGGGGTCGACCGCGGCGGCCTGTGCGGTGCGCACCATCGCGTCGGTGAAGTCCAAAGCGGACTTGTCGGATTGCTTGCGCCACCAGGTGTCGAAATGCCGCCCGGAGACGACGTGGGCCGGGATGCGGGCGTCGTAGAACGCGACGAGCGTCTCCTCGTCGACGGACAGGTCGCGCCGCCGCGCCCGCGTCTCCAGCTCCTCGACGTCCTCCAGCAGGGCCCGATTGGCGTGGAAGAAGGGGTGGTGGGTGTCCCAGTCGCCCTCGACGAGCGCGTGGCGGATGAACAGGTCGCGAGAGGTCTCGGGGTCGATGCGGCCGTAGTCGACGCGGCGGTCGACGACGATCGGTATCCCGTGCAGCGTCACCCGTTCGACCGCGACGGCGGCGGCGCGCTTGCGCGACCAGTGCGGTTCCGAATACGTCCGTCTGACGAGATGCCCGGCCAGCGGCTCGATCCACTCCGGCTGGATCTTCGCGACGGTGCGGGCGAACAGCCGCGACGTCTCCACCAGCTCGGCGGCCATCACCCAGCGCGGGTTCTTCTTCGCCAGCGGCGAGCCCGGGAAGATCATGAAGTGGGCGCCGCGGGCACCGAGGTACTCGCGCGTCTCGCCCTCGCGCAGCCCGATCTGGGAAAGCAGGCCGGAGAGCACGGCAACGTGGATCTTCTCGGGTGCGGCGTCGGCGTCGTTCGGGGTGAGGCCCGCGTTGCGGGCGGCCTGGCGCAGCTGTGCGTGCAGGTCCTGCCATTCGCGGATGCGCAGGAAGTGCAGGAACTCGGCGCGCAGCTCCTTGCGGAACCGGCTGCCGGTCAACGCCTCCCGCCGTTCGGCGACGTGTTGCCAGAGGTTGAGGTAGGTCAGGAAGTCCGAGCCCTCGGCGGCGAAGCGAGCGTGCTTCTCGTCGGCGGCCTGACGCTGGTCGACGGGCCGCTCGCGCGGGTCCTGCACGGACAGCGCCGCCGCGATGATGAGCACCTCGCGGAGGCAGCCGGTGCGGTCGGCCTCGACGAGCATGCGGCCCAGCCGGG
The DNA here is from genome assembly GCA_963739465.1 of uncultured Actinomycetota bacterium. GTDB lineage: Bacteria > Actinomycetota > Actinomycetes > Mycobacteriales > Pseudonocardiaceae > Pseudonocardia. The sequence continues at coordinate 120,390 of CAVUAS010000023.1, read as the reverse complement.
GGTCGACCGGCAGCGCCGACAGGGCGTGGCCGATCGGGCTGAGCGCCTTCCCGTCCAGAGCGCCGAGCTCGTGGAGCAGGGCGAGGCCGTCGTTCACCGCGCGGAGATCGGGCGGGTCGACGAACGGGAACGCGGTGATCTCGCCCAGGTCGAGCGCGATCATCTGCAGCACGACCCAGGCGAGGTTCGTGCGCAGGATCTCGGGATCGGTGAAGGCGGGGCGGGCGTCGAAGTCGTCCTCGGCGTAGAGGCGGATGCAGATGCCGTCGGCGACGCGGCCGCAGCGCCCGGCCCGCTGGTTGGCGCTGGCCTGGCTGATCTTCTCGATCGGCAGCCGCTGGACCTTCAGCCGCCGCGAGTATCGGGAGACGCGCGCGAGGCCGGGGTCGATGACGTAGCGGATGCCGGGCACGGTGAGCGAGGTCTCGGCGACGTTCGTCGCGAGCACGACCCGGCGGCCCAGCGTGGCCTGCCGTGGCGCGAACACGCGCTGTTGCTCGGCCGTCGTCTGGCGGGCGTAGAGGGGGAGGATCTCGATGCCGGGGAAGTGGCGTTTCGCCAGGCCGTCTGCGGTGTCGCGGATCTCGCGCTCGCCGGGGAGGAACACGAGGATGTCGCCGGGGCCCGCGCGGCGCAGCTCGGTGACGGCGTCGGCGATGGCGTCGAGCTGGTCGCGGTCGGGGTCGGCGTCCGGGTCTTCGGGGTCGACGATCGGGCGATAGCGGATCTCGACCGGGTAGCTGCGCCCCGAGACCTCGACGATAGGGGCGGGATGGGCGGCCGAAGAAAAGTGCGCCGCGAACCGCTCGGGTTCGATGGTGGCCGAGGTGATGATCACCTTGAGGTCGGGGCGGCGGGGCAGCAGCTGGGCGAGGTAGCCGAGGATGAAGTCGATGTTGAGGCTGCGCTCGTGGGCCTCGTCGATGATCAGGGTGTCGTAGCCGCGGAGCATCCGGTCGCTCGCGAGCTCGGCGAGCAGGATGCCGTCGGTCATGAGCTTGACCAGCGTGTTGTCGCCGACCTGGTCGGTGAAGCGGACCTTCCAGCCGACGGCGTCGCCGACCTCGGTGTGCAGCTCCTCGGCGATCCGCGCCGCGACCGTGCGCGCGGCCAGGCGGCGGGGCTGGGTGTGCCCGATCATCCCGCGGACGCCGCGGCCCAGCTCAAGGCAGATCTTGGGGATCTGGGTGGTCTTCCCGGAACCGGTCTCGCCCGCGACGATCACGACCTGGTGATCGCGGATCGCGGCGGCGATGTCGGCGCGGCGGGCGCTGACCGGCAGCTCGGCGGGATAGGAGATCGCGGGGACGGCGGCGCGGCGGCCCGCGACGGCATCCTCAGCGATGTCGAGTGCGGCCGCGACGGCGGTGAGCGCCTGGTCGCGGGCGCGGACGTCGCGGGTGCGGGCGGCGGTGGCGAGGCGGCGGGCGATGCGGTGCTCGTCGGCGACGGTGAGACCGGGGAGACGCTGGGCGAGCGCCGCGACGTCGCCCGTGGCGTCGGCGAACGTGGGCGTGGGCCCGTCGTCGACCGGTCGGCGTCGGTCGGACGGGCGGCGGGGGCGGCGGCTCGACGGGCCTGCGTCAGGTGCGGGGCCGCGCTCGGCCGGTCGGCCGGGCCGTCGGCGAGACGGCGCATCGGCCGTCGGTGTCGCGTCGGCGATCGGGGTGGGGCGGCCTGCCGACGGCACGTCGACGGCGCGGGTGGCCGGGTCGCGGGTCCGACCGGTGGGTGAGCCGTCGGCGGTAGCGCTCCGGCGGGGTCGGCGGCGCGGGCGGCCCGTGCGCGCATGCGACTGCGCCGGGCCGCCGGTCTCCCCTTCCGCGGGTACGTCGGGGCGCGGCATCGTTCTCCAGTGTGCCCGGCGTCAGGCCCGGCGCAGGGTGGGGGTGATCTCGTCGGCCACCGGATCGTCGGCGGACGGGTGCTCGACGAGCGCGAGCACGCGGTTGGCGAGGAACCGCGCGGTACGGACGGCGTTGCCGCCGCGCGTGACCTCGGCGACCTCGATGACCCCACGCCCGTGGGTGATGGTGACCTTGCGGCCCGCGCGCGTGGCGATGACCTCGTACGTGCGGGTGGTGCCGCTGCCTGCGTCGATGACGATCTCTACTCGGTCGCCCCTCATGTCCGCTCCCCGTTCTCTCGTGCCGCATCGGGGGCGGCGCCGTCGGGGTGCGGCGCCGCCCATCGCGACCGCGTCGCTCCGGCCGCGGGAATCGCCGGGACGCGGTTGGTTTCGGAAGAAGTATGAACGTCCGCGCCGGATGCCGGTCGCCTCTCGGCGCGTGGCACACCCGTAGGCGGCGAAGGTTGAGACCCGGGGACACGGATCACCCAGCGCGGACAGGCTGTACAACGGGGTGCCCCGCCGGTTCATTCCCCGCCCGGTCGTGAGCGGAAATAGTGGTCCGAACAGTGTTATCCACTCACGACCGCGAGTACCCCGTCCGTCCAGACCGGCCAGGCCTCGATCGCCCAGGGGCCGAAGTCGCGGTCGGTGAGCACCACCGCGGCGACGTCCGCGTCCGGATCGACCCACAGGAACGTGCCCGACTGCCCGAAATGGCCGAACGTCCGCGGCGAGCTGTGCGCGCCCGTCCAGTGCGGGGACTTGCCGTCGCGGATCTCGAAGCCGAGCCCCCAGTCGTTGGGCTGCTGCCTGCCGTAGCCGGGGAGCACGCCGTCCAGCCCGGGGAACGCCACGCGGGTGGCGTCGGCGAGGGTGGCCGTCAGCGTGGGGGCGAGCAGCTCGGCGGCGAAGCGCGCCATGTCGTCGACGCTCGACATGGCCTCATGAGCGGGTGAGCCGTCGAGACGCGTGGCGGTCATGCCCAACGGCTCGCAGACGGCCTCGTACAGGTAATCGGCAAAGGGGATCCCGGTGGCTGCGGCGATGGTCTCGCCGAGCACGTCGAACCCGACGTTCGAGTAGATCCGCCGGGCCCCGGGCTTGGCCTGGACTTTGCCCTCGGAGAACGAGAGCCCCGACGCGTGCGCGGCGAGGTGGCGCACGGTGGCGCCGGGCGGCCCGGCCGGGGTGTCCCATTCGACCGCGCCCTCCTCCACTGCGATGAGCGTGGCGTAGGCGGTGAGCAGCTTCGTCACCGAGGCGAGGTGGCCGAACACCCGGTCGGTCTCGCCCGCCGTGGCGGCGACCGTGCCGTCGGCGGTGATGACCGCCGCCGCGACGTGGTCGACCGGCCAGTCCAGCACCGTGCCGACCGCGAGCCGGAGGTCAGGCATCGCCGTACACCGGGATGGCCGCGCCGCTGATCGGAGCCGCGTCGGGCCCGCAGAGGAACGCGATGACCTTGGCGATGGCCGCCGGGGCGACCGCGCGCGCGGCGAGGTCCTCGGACATCCAGCTCCGGTTGGCCGGGGTATCGATCACGGATGGCAGCACGGCGTTGACGCGGATGTGCCGCGGCCTCAGCTCGTCGGCGAGGATCTGGGCCAGCCGCACCACAGCGGCCTTGCTGGTGGCGTGGGCGACCGGCGCGGGCCCGGTCACCGCGGTCTTCGAGCCCACCAGGACGATCGCGCCGCCCGCCGCGAACCGCGTCGCCACGGCCTGCGCCGTCCACAGCGCGGAGCCGAAATTCGAGGTGAAGAGGCTGTCGAGGATCTCCTCGGTGGTGTCGACCAGCTTGCCGGGAGTGAACCCACCCGCGAGCCCGACGAGCGCATCCGGCGTGACCGGCAGGGCGTCTACCTGCGTGAACGCGGCCTGGACGGCGTCGCGGGCGGCCAGGTCGACGCCGATGGCGTGCACGTCCTCCCGTTCGCCGAGGGCGTCGAGCGCGGGGGAGGGCCGGTCCAGCGCGACGACCGCGCGCCCATTTCCGAGGAACTCATCCACCACCGCATGCCCGAGCGCGCCCGCCGCACCCGTCACGATCACTGCGTCCATGCGGAACATCCTGCACGCTGTCGGGCGTGGCGCGAGCACGGGTGGGGACGTCGGGGTGGCGCTATCCGCCGTGGCGGCACACGTTCTATCCCGACGGCCTCCCGCAGCGCCGCGAGCTGGCGCACCTCTCCCGGCGCGTCGACACGATCGAGATCAACGGCTCCTTCTACTCGTTGCAGCGACCGGAGAGCTGGCGGGCGTGGGCGGCCGACACCCCGGACGACTTCGTCTTCGCGGTCAAGGGGCCGCGCTTCGTCACGCACATGAAGCAGCTGCGCGACGTCGCGACGCCGGTGGCGAACTTCCTGGCCTCGGGGGTGCTCGCGCTCGGGCCGAAGCTCGGGCCGGTGTTGTGGCAGCTGCCGCCGCGGATGCGGTTCGACGCGGAACGGATGGCGGCGTTCCTCGCGTCGCTGCCCCGCACAACCGCCGCCGCGGCCCGGCTCGCGGAGGAGCACGACGAGCGCCTGGAAGGTCGCGCGCTCACCGTGGCCGACGCCGACCGACCGCTGCGGCACGCCGTCGAGCCGCGGCACGAGAGCTTCCGCGACCCGGCGTTCCCGGCGTTGCTGCGGGAACACGGCGCAGCGCTCGTCGTCGCCGATTCGGCGGGCACCTGGCCGGTGTTCGACGAGGCCACGGCCGACTTCCGCTACGCCCGCCTGCACGGCGCCGACGAGCTGTACGCGTCGGGCTACACCGCGGACGCCCTCGACGCCTGGGCGAAGCGGGTGCGGGCCTGGCTGCCCGACGGGGACGTCTTCGTGTACTTCGACAACGACATGAAGGTGTACGCCCCGTTCGACGCCATCGCGCTCGCCGAGCGGCTCAGTTGACGCGGCTCGAGCGCTCGCCCCACTCCTTCTCGCGCAGCTCGAACTTCTGCACCTTGCCCGTCGAGGTCTTGGGCAGCGCGTCGACGATCTCGACCTCGCGCGGCGCCTTGTACCGCGCGATCTTCGTCTTCACGTGCTCGATCAGCTCGTCCGGAGTGGCGCTCTCGCCCTCGCCCAGCACGACGAACGCCTTGGGCCGCTCGCCCCACCGCTCGTCCGGCACCCCGATGACGGCCGCTTCCAGTACGGCCGGGTGGGACACGACCGCCTGCTCCACCTCGATCGTCGAGATGTTCTCGCCGCCGGAGATGACGACGTCCTTGGCCCGGTCGCGCAGCTCGACGTAGCCATCGGAATGCATGACGCCCAGGTCCCCGGAGTGGAACCAGCCGCCCTCGAACGCCTTCTCGGTGGCCGCGGGATCTTCCCAGTAGCCCTTCATGACGTTGTTGCCGCGCATGATGACCTCGCCCATGCTGGCGCCGTCGCGGGCGACGTCGTTCATTTCCTTGTCGACCACGCGCATGCTGTCGGCGCAGATCATCCGGATGCCCTGGCGGGCCTGCTTCGCGGAGCGGTCGTCGCCCTGCAGGTCCTCGGCACGGTAGGCGTTGACCGAGTACGGGCCGTAGGTCTCGGTCAGCCCGTAGACGTGCACGATCCGGAAGCCCATGTCCTCGGCGGCCCTGATCGTGGTGGGGGACGGGGGCGCGCCCGCCGTGGTGATGACGATCGGGGCCTCCAGCGGGGCGGCGGCCTTGTCGCGCAGGATCGCGGTGACGACGGTCGGCGCCCCGTTGAGGTGGGTGACGCCGTGCTCGCGGATCAGGCCCCAGATCACGTCGCCGCGGACCTCGCGCAGGCAGACGTGCGTGCCGCCGATCGCCGTGACCGCCCACGGCGTGCACCAGCCGTTGCAGTGGAACATCGGCAGCGTCCAGAGGTAGACGCTGTCCGGAGTGTGCGACGAGTGCACGATCTCGCCGTAGGAGTTCAGGTGCGCGCCGCGGTGGTGGTACATCACGCCCTTGGGGCGGCCCGTCGTCCCGGACGTGTAGTTGATCGAGATCGTGGCGTCCTCGTCGGCGACGTTCCAGGCGAGGTCGTCGTCGCGGCCGCGAGCGAGCAGGTCGGCGTAGGTGACGCCGGAGCCGGTGCCGTCGCCGGGGCTGGCCGGGTCGATCACCGTGACGATCTCCTCGACCGTCTTCAGCTCGCGGGCCACCGGCGCGACCGCCGGGAAGAGCGCCGCGTCGACCACCAGCAGCTTGCACCCGGAGTGGTCGAGGATGTAGCGGATCTCCTCGGTGGAGAGCCGGGTGTTGATCGCGACGAGCACCGCGCCCGCGAGCGGCACCGCGAAGTGCGCCACCAGCATCTCGGGGATGTTGGGCAGGAGGTAGGCGACGCGGTCGCCGGGCTCGACGCCCGAGCCGCGCAGAGCATGGGCGACCTGGGTGGCCTCGGCGGCGAACTCCCGGTACGTGTGGCGGCGGTCGCCGTAGACGATGGCCGTCTTGTCCGGGTAGACCTCGGCGGAGCGCCCCAGGAACGTGAGCGGGGTGAGTTGCGTGTTCCAGACGACCGTCATGGCCTGATCCTCACCCGTGTGCGGGTGGCCCCGCTAGTCCTCCTCGATGGAGATGGCCGCGCGGGGGCAGGACGCGACGCACTCCTCCAGCTTCGGGCGCAGGGCCTCCGGCGGGTGCTCGTCGAGGATGTAGAGGAAGTCGTCGTCGCGGACCTCGAACACCTCGGGCAGTATCCCCATGCAGACGGCGTTGGACTCGCAGAGATCGAAGTCGACCTTCACCTTCATGCGGGCATCGTGCTCCTGCCGCGGCACCGTCGAAAGCTCAGGTGACCCTCATCTGACGGACGGCGGCGTCGTCCCGACGACGGGCGCCGGGGCGATCAACGCAGGCCCGGCGGGCGCGGCCACGGACGGAGTCTCCGGAGCGACGGCGAGCGCGCTGCCCGCCATGGCGAGCGCGAGCGCGAGGGAAAGCGCCGCGGTGGATGCCGCAACGCGCACGCGACAAGGCGCGGACATGGGCGGACCTCTCGGATCTGGGTGGCCGGACGTGGGGAGCGGGCGGCCTGCCTACCCATCCGATTCGGTGCTGGAGCGCGTTACCCGCGCGGCTCAAGTTGGGCCGAACAGCCCATCCGGTTAGGGGCGGCGGAGCACCGGGCGCATAGCGTCGAGCACATCGACGTTCTCGATCGTGCTCGGCACCGGCTCGTCGGCGCCGTCGGCGATGCCGCGCATTGTCTTGCGCAGGATCTTCCCCGACCGCGTCTTCGGCAGCCCCGCGACGACCGCGACGTCCTTGAGCGACGCCACCGCACCGATGCGGTCCCGGACGAGCTGCACCAGCTCGGCGCGGAGCTCGTCCTCCTCGCGCGAAACGCCCGCCTTGAGCACGACGAACCCGCGCGGGATCTGGCCCTTCATCGCGTCGGCCACGCCGATGACCGCGCACTCCGCGACGTCCGGGTGCGATGCGAGCACCTCCTCCATGCCGCCGGTCGAGAGCCGGTGGCCCGCCACGTTCATGACGTCGTCGGTGCGGCCCATGACGTACACGTAGCCGTCTTCGTCGATGTGGCCGCCGTCGCCGGTGAGGTAGTAGCCGTCGAAGGCGGCCATGTACGAGGAGACGAAGCGGTCGTCGTCGTTCCAGAGCGTGGGCAGCGACCCCGGCGGCATCGGGAGCTTGACGACGATCGCGCCGTCGGTGCCGTTCTCCACCCGCTTGCCGGAGGCGTCGAGGACCTGCACGTCCCAGCCGGGCAACGGCCGGGTGGGCGAGCCGGGCTTGATCGGCAGCAGCTCGATGCCCGCCGGGTTGGCCACGATGGGCCAGCCGGTCTCGGTCTGCCACCAGTGGTCGATGACCGGGATGCCGAGCAGGTCGGAGGCCCAGTGGTAGGTCTCCGGGTCCAGCCGCTCGCCCGCGAGGTAGAGGTACTTCAGCGACGAGAGGTCGTACTTCGCGGCGTACTCGCCGTTCGGGTCCTCCTTCTTGATCGCCCGGAACGCCGTGGGCGCGGTGAACACGCTGCGCACGCCGTGCTCGGCGACGACCCGCCAGAACTGCCCCGCGTCCGGCGTGCCGACCGGCTTGCCCTCGTAGAGCACGGTGGTCGCCCCGGCCAGCAGCGGCGCGTACACGATGTAGGAGTGGCCGACGACCCAGCCGACGTCGGACCCGGTGAAGATCGTCTGCCCGGCACCGACGGCGTACACGTTGGGCATCGTCCAGTTGAGCGCCACCGCGTAGCCACCGTTGTCGCGCATCACGCCCTTCGGCTTCGCGGTGGTGCCGGACGTGTAGAGGATGTAGAGCGGGTCGGTGGCCGCGACCGGCACGCAGTCGGCCGGGGTCGCGCCGACCATCGCCTCCGCCCAGTCGACGTCGTCGGCGCCCATCTCGGCGGTCACCTGCGGGCGCTGCAGGATCACCCGCTTGCCGGGCTTGTGGTCGGCGAGCTTGATCGCCTCGTCCAGCAACGGCTTGTAGGGCAGCACCTTCTTGCCCTCGATGCCGCACGACGCCGACACGATCACCGTCGGCGTCGCGTCGTCGATCCGCACGGCCAGCTCGTTGGGGGCGAAGCCGCCGAACACGACCGAGTGGACGGCGCCGATCCGGGCGCACGCGAGCATCGCGATCGCGGCCTCGGGCACCATCGGCATGTAGATCACCACGCGGTCGCCGGCCCCGACGCCGAGCCCGGACAGCACGCCCGCGAACCGGGCGACCTCGTCGCGCAGCGCGGCGTAGGTGTAGGTGCGCTGGGTCTGGGTGACGGGCGAGTCGTAGATCAGCGCGGCCTGCTCGCCCCGGCCCGCGGCGACGTGCCGGTCGAGCGCGTTGTGGCAGACGTTCAGCCGCCCGTCGGGGAACCAGCGGTAGAACGGCGGGCGGGAGGCGTCGAGCGCGCGCGTGGGCGGGGTCTCCCAGTCGATCCCGCGCGCCGCCTCCAGCCAAAAGGTCTCGGGGTCGTCGGTGCTGGCCTTGAACACGTCCTCGTACGCAGCCACGGTAGGCCTCCTCGCCTGATCGTTTGGGCCGACCCTATGGCCGCGGTGGTATGCCGACTACCGGCCCAAGGTCCCGATAATCAGGGTCATCACCCGTTCGGCAGACTTACCGACGCCTTGAGTCACTCGTTCGACTCATTGTGACGCTGCCGCTACGCCCCGTCGTCCCGCTCACGCGGGTTCCCGCACGGCCTCGCCCGGCGCTGGCCGTGGTCGTCGTGGCCGTCGGCGCGCTGGTCGTCATGTTGGTCGGGTGGCGTGGGACGGCGGTTCCGCCGCGGGCTACGGCGGCCGGCGCGTGCGGACCCGCCTGGGTGACGGGGTGGCAAGCCGCGATGCAGCCGGGCGCACCGCCGCGGGCGATCGCGGGCGGGGGGACACTGCGGATGATCGTGCACCCGCAGGTCGAAGGCGCGCAGGTGCGGATCCGGCTCTCCAACGCGTATGGGTCGGCGCGGCTGGTGGTCGACGCGGTGTCGGCGGCCCGCGCGGAAGGCGGGTCGGCGCCGGGCGCGGCGGCGGTCGGGCAGGCGAACGCGCGCACGGCGCTGGGCGGGCCGGGAGGCGGCGCGGCGGTCGGGCAGGCGAACGGGCGCGCGGCGCTGGGCGGGCCGGGAGGCGGCGCGGCGGTCGGGCAGGCGAACGGGCGCGCGGCGGTAGGCAACGGGGCGGGGGCGCTGGGCGGGCCGGGAGGCGGCGCGGCGGTCGGGCAGGCGGTCGGGCGCGCGGCGGTGGTCAACGGGGCGGGGGCGCTGGGGCCTGCGGACGAGCGCACGGCGGCAGGCGGGCCGAGGGGCACGGCGGGGAACGGGTCGGGGAGCGTCCGCGCGGGGCTTGTGCCCGGGACCGAGCGGCCGGTGACGTTCGGCGGGCGCACCGCGACGGTGATCCCGCCGGGCGGGGAGGTCGTGAGCGACCCCGTCGCGGTCGCCGCCGCAGGCCCGCTCGCGGTGACGATCGCCGTGCCCGCGCTCCCGCCGGTGGTCAGCGAGCATCCCGTCGCGCTGCAGACGTCCTGGCTCGCGCCCCGCGGCGTGCCGCCCGAGCTCGGTGCGCCGCTGACGTCGTGGCTGCTGCTCAGCGGCGTGGACGTGCTGGCGCCGCGGGCGGTGCACGCCGTTGTCGCGGTGGGCGACTCGATCACCGACGGGGTCGGCACCGCGCCCGATGCCGAAGCGCGCTGGACCGACGCCCTCGCCACCCGGCTCGCGGCCGCGGGTGGCGGCGCGACGATGGCCGTGCTCAACGCCGGGATCTCCCGCAACGAACTGCTGGCCGACGGGGTCGGCGGCCCGCCGCCGCAGGCCCGCTTCGCGCGCGAGGTGGCGGCGACGCCCGGCGCGACCGACGTCGTGCTCAACATCGGCACCAACGACATCGCCGCCGGACGGGACGCCGCCGCGATCGAGGCCGGGCTGGCGCGGTTCGCCGACGCGGCGCGCGCGGCGGGCAAGCGGGTGTTGCTCACGACGATCACGCCGTCGGTGGCGGGCGCGCACGGCACCCCGCGGGCGATCGCCACGCGGGACGCGGTGAACGCCTGGGTGCGGGCGCACGGGCGGGAGCACGCGGCGGGTGTGGTCGACTTCGCCGCCGCCGTCGCCGACCCGGCGCACCCCCAGCGGCTGGCCCCTGCCGCGGACGCGGGGGACGGGCTGCACCTCTCGGCGACGGGCTACCGCGCGCTGGCCGCCGCCGTGCCGGTCACCGCGCTCACCGGCAGCCCGTGCTTGGCCGAGGCCGACGCGGCGGCATGATCGCCGCTTCGGTGTGCGGAGCGGCCAGATTCGGCCGGTCTGCGCCGAATCGGTGGTCATGGTCGGGGATGTGGCTACGAGCGGAGGCCCAGGCGGCGGAGGCTCCGCTTGCGGGTGGGCTCGTCGATCGCGAGCGGCAGGGGGCCGGTGGCCGGGTTGGTCTCGGCGGCCTCGCGGTCGAGGCGGTCGATCACCCAGTCGACGGCCAGCGCGCCGGACGACACCCCACGCTCGGCGGCGATGCGCCGCAGCTGCTCGATGCGCAGCGCGGGCAGGCGCAGCTGGAACACCTGGGCGGAGCCGAAGCGGCCGGTCAGCTCGGTCGGATGCTCGGCGTCGGCCGCGGTCAGGGCGGCGAGGTAGGAGTCGAGGTCGCCGTCGCCCGCGAGCGCGGCGTCCATGCGGGCGTCGGCTTCGGGGCGCGCGGCCGGGGCGCGGTGGCGCGATCGGGACGACGACATGGCGGGCAGCCTACGACCGGGCTCGTGCGCGACGCCGTCACCCCAGGTTGGCGCGCGGCCGCTTCGGTTCCGTGGGCGCGAACCGGCCGGCGTGTGAGCCCGAACCGCACTGGCGCGGCCGTCCAGCCCGCGAGCGGGTACCCGGCGCGAGAGCCGCGCTCAGCCCGCGTCCGTGGCGCGGCCGTCCAGCCGGCAAGCGGATACCGGCCGCGCCAGCCCGCGCACGTGGGGCTGGTCAGCCCGCGAGCGCGAACCCGGCGCGCGAGAGCGCCGCGCCGACCTCCTCGCGGCCGATCTCCCGCACCGCGACGACGGTGACCGCGCCGGTGGTGAGCTCGACGTCCACCGAGCTGACGCCCTGGATGCCGCCGACCTCTTTCGACACCGAGAGCGCGCAGTGTCGGCAGGTCATCCCGGCGACGTGGAACTCGTTGCGAATCGGTGTCCGAACGGACATTCATGCCTCCTCGACGGGCCAGCCAGTGCTGATCTTGGCAGACGCCTGCGCGGCCCGGTGTGCGAGGGTACTCATGCATATCCGGTGCGTCACTGCTCCTCACGGGGGCTCACCCGGGAAGAGGCGTGCGACGGAGTGGCCCGAATGGGTAACGTTACGGTCACGGCTGCGGGGAGTGTCGAGCCGGCGCGGGGAGCGCCGGGTCGAGTGAAAAGTCGGGCAAGGCGGCCCGGGCACTTCCGTGTGCCGTCAGGGACACCAAGCGACGGGGAGACGCGCATGAGTGGTGGCATCGGCAGCGTGCGGCGGGACGTGGGGGACGACCGGATCGGGCCGGGCGACATCCCCAGTCAGCGCACCGCCGCGGACGCCTACCGGGTGTCGGACGATCAACTGCACCGGGCACGGATGGTGGTCGCGCGCAATTCCGCCGACCCGGAGGACCTGCGCCAGCTGCTCGACATGCTCGGCTTGATCTCCGTCAACCCCGACCAGCCGCCGCCCGTCACGCGCTGAGCGGGAGGTTGCGACGGGATCATCGGGCGCTGAACGGCGGAAACGGGCGCACGCACCCCCGGCTTAGGGCGCCCGGCGTACGCTGTCCTATGCTTGGCCTCGCTCCCAACGGACGGTCGGGGCCCGGCGCGCACGGTCACGGCGGTCCGAGTCCCCATCGTCTAGCGGCCTAGGACTCCGCCCTTTCAAGGCGGCAACGCGGGTTCGAATCCCGTTGGGGGTACGCTTCACGGCAGTACGAGTTTGGCCCAGTGGCGCAGTTGGTTAGCGCGTCGCCCTGTCACGGCGAAGGTCGCGGGTTCGAGTCCCGTCTGGGTCGCTCCTCCTCTGGCCGGTGCTCCGGCGCCGGTCACGGCCAGGTAGCTCAGTTGGTACGAGCGACCGCCTGAAAAGCGGTAGGTCGGCGGTTCGACCCCGCCCCTGGCCACACTTACTACCAGCGGTTTCGCTGGTTGCTCGTGGCGTATCGCAGTCGACTCGTCTCAATTCTCGTCTCAGTTGGCCTCGTTACGTCGGTCCGCCGGGTGAGATGTAACGGTCACCGTCCACGGCGACGACGAGCACAGCATGCAGCCCGTCCGCGGCCACAACGGCACCATCGTGTTCGACGGTGCCACCGTCGCCATCACCCGCTCCGGCTTCCTCGCCCGCGCCACGGTCGGCAAGGGTGAGAAGCGGATCCCGCTCCGCCACATCACAGCCGTCCAGTTCAAGCCCGCGGGCGTGATGATGAACGGGTTCATTGCCTTCACCCTCGCAGGCGGGGTCGAAGCCCGGTCGCGGTTCGGGCACCAGACCTCAGATGCAGTGAAGGACGAGAACTCGGTCATCTTCACGAAGGCGCAGCAGCCCGCGTTCGAGGAGCTGCGCGCTGCCATCGAGCAGGCCCTTGCCGCGCCCGTCGCGCCGCCTCAGCGCGTGGCTGCTGTGGACCCGGTTGCGCAACTCCAACAACTCGCTGCCCTGCATCACTCGGGAGCTCTCACGGACGCTGAGTTTGCCCATGCCAAAGCGAGCCTGCTCAGCCGAATGCGGTAGCGGGCCGCAGGCCCCCAGGCTGGTTGCCCGCAATGTCCAAGGCCGGAGTGGAAAGGGGTCGGGCAGGTCGTCGGTCGCCGGGGGTGGGCGGAACGGCTGATCGCTGCTCGCCTGCCGGACGAGGACGGGCTGGTGCCCGTTGGTTGCCATCGGGCGGAGACGGCACTCCGGATGTGCTGCGGCCGTGCTGCGTGCCCATGCTGGCTGGTGACGCGGTCACCACGAGATCAAGAAACGAATCAGACATATCTGGCGAGAGAAGAGGCAGCCAGCGTCGAAAGACGCCCCGAGTCTCGCGAGAGGAGATCGAATGACCTGCTCCGCTCTCCACCTCCAACTGGCCAAGCGTCCGGCCTGATCGGATGAGCAACCGCCCGCGGCCAAACGTCCACTACCACTACTACTACCCACAGGACACGGGCCCGTCGGCGTTCGGGACATGCCTGCTCGTCGGGTGCGCTGTGCCCGTGGGCCTGCTTCTGCTGTTCATGATCATCGGTCTGGTCGCGACGGCAGCCGCGACGCGCTGAGCTGGAGCCTGCTCGGCTAGATCGGGTCGTCGGACCCCAGATTCGAGCTCGTCCAACGGGCGGCGCGACGAGGACATCCGATCTGAAGGCTCACTCGCCCCAGAGGAACCCGTCAAGGCGGGAGGCGATGTCGTGCTGCAGGACGGCCGTCACGTGCTGGTATCGCTTTGCCATCGAGCCGTGCGACCAGCCCATGACATCCATCGCGGCCCGCTCCGGCACGCCGAGGAGCAGAAGCACCGTCGCCGCAGTATGACGAGCGTCATGCAGCCGGGCTTCTCGCACGTCGGCGTCGCGGAGCAGTCGCAGCCACTCGTTGCGATCCATCGTCGGGTCGACGGGGCGCCCGTTCGTCTGGGCGAACATCCATCCGCCTTCCTCCCACACCGTGCCCGCGTACTTCCGCTCGGCCAGCTGCGCCGCACGGTGCTGCTCCAGGAGTTCGGCGAGCTGGGCGGGTAGGACGATCGCGCGGCGACCGGCGCGGGACTTGACCTCGGCGTCGACCAGGCCGCCGCCGTGGCGCTGTGGGCACCATCGGGCGTGGCTGGTGCAGTCGTCGGGGCACGGTGGGGGACAGGCTCGGGTGTGGCGCTTGCAGCCGTCCGGGCACGGCTTGACCTTGTGGTAGCGGGCTCCGCAGGCATGCGGGTCGGCGCAGCCGTGCTCCCACGTGCGGCGTTGCAACTGGCGGGCGATGCGCAGCGTCCGTGTCGCCGGGTCGTAGCGGTTCCACTTCAAGCCGATGGTCTCGCCTTGCCGGGTGCCGATGGCGAGGGCGAGGACGAACCGGACGCCGTTGCGGCGGGCCAGCGCAGCTTTGATGAGCCGCTGAATCTCGGCGATCTCGAATGGCTCGACCTCGTCTTCCTCGACCCGCGGGGCCTTCGCCAGGGCGACCGGGTTGCGCACGACGTGGCCGCGGCGGTGGGCCTCGCCGAACGCGGTGCGTGCGGTGCGGTGCACTTGATGGGCGTAAGCGGGCTTCGCGCCGTTAACGATCATCCGGGCGTAGAGCTTCTCGAAGTGCTCTGGGCCGACCTTGTCCAGCCGGTGCTTGCCCACACCCGGGATGAGGTGCTGCTCGATCGCGGTCCGGTAGGCGCGGTACGACTTGTACTTGATCGACGGTCGAGCGATGTTCTCCAGCCAGTGCGTCAGCCACGCCTCGACCGTCATCGCTCGACCGGCCTTGCGAACCGTGCCCGCCTCGCGCTCTCGCTCCAGCGCGCGGACGGCGGCGATCACCTCGGCCTCGGTACCGCGTTGCACATGCCGGCGGTCGGGTGAGCCGTCGTCTTTCACGCCGACCGTCACGCGCCCGTGCCAGCGACCGTCGCCGCCGAGGTAGATGCTCGATGCTCCGTTGGGCGCACGGGACCCGGCGGCCCGTTTACCGCGGCTCATCGGTCGCGCTCCGGCGCATCGCCCAACGTCTGCTCGGCGACGAGCCGGGCCGTGAACGCCGTCAGCGCCTCGACCGGCACCCGCCGCAGCCGCCCGATCCGCACGGACACGATCTCGCCGGTCTTGATCAGCGCGTAGAGGCGGGTCCGGCTGAGCGCGAGCCGGTCGGCGGCATCCTCGACCGACAGCAGCAGCCGCGGTGCCCGGACCTCGTGGTCTGTCTCGGTCATGGCGCGCCCTCCGCTAATGGCCCGCGCACGTCGACGGACGGGATGAGTGGGCCTGTCGGCCCGTCCCCTTGGGGTGGCGGGGCGGTGTTCCCCGCCGCCCTTGGGGCGTCCCAGCACGGCCGTGGAGGCTCGCCGTCACTGAGGGCGGCCGCTTGCGGCCGTCGGCGCAGCCGATGCGCAGCACCCTTGACGGTGAGGTCGGCCGTGCTAAGAGACTGTTGCGTAACTGATCATTTACGCTGCGAGTTGGGTTTGATCTTCATCCGGCGAAGGGCCTCACGCTCGGTGGCATTGGCCCAGGTGACGCTCTGTCCGGCCAGGCGGGTCGCCATCAACCGGATCATCGCCACCTTGACCATCGCTTCGGAGGTGGCGGTCAGGCGCTCGTAGTCCCGGGCCAGCCGGCGGTTGCGGACCAACCAGCCGAATGTCCGCTCGACCACCCACCGGCGCGGCAGGACCTGGAAGCCCTGGACGTCGTCGCTGCGCTTGACGATCTCCATCAGGAGGCCGAGTTTCTCCTTCGCCCAGGCCAGAATGCCGGAGTCGATCTTGTTGGCGTAGCCGCCGTCGGCCCACACCAGCGCCACACCCGGGAACCGGGCGGCCAGCAACTCCAGGATCGCCCGCCCACCCCGGCGATCCTGCACGGCCGCGGAGGTGACCATGACGACCAGCAGCAGCCCGAGCGTGTCCACCACCAGATGCCGCTTGCGGCCGGTCGTCTTCTTGCCCATGTCGAACCCGCGCGCCTCGCCGCCCTCACTGCTCTTGATCGACTGGGCGTCCAGGACCGCCGCCGACGGGTCCGGGTTCCGACCCGCGGCCACCCGGACCTGCACCCGCAGCCGGTCATGAACGGTGTCCCACGTGCCGTCCGCAGCCCAGCCACGATGCCGGCGGTAGGCCACCCACCACGGCGCCAGATCGTGCGGGACCATCCGCCACTGGCAACCCGCCCGCAGCACGTAGAAGATCGAATCCAGTACCAGCCGATCCCCATACTTCCGAGGTCGTCCGCCTTTGCGCTGGTCACGGACCGGAAGCAGGGGTTCGATCACCGACCACACCTCGTCGGTGAGGCTCGACGGGTAGCATCGCGCGGCGTCATCCCCGCCAGGGTTGCAGTTGCACACACAGCGCGATCTTGGCGGGGATGATCTTCACGTCGAGCCGCCACGCCGATCCCGGCCACGACATCACGCACCGCGACAACGCGGTTACGCAACAGTCTCTAAGCCAAGGGCCGGCAGGCCGCGCCCGCAGGGCGTCGATCGGGCAGTGTCGTGGCCCGCGCGGCCGTGAGCGCGAACCGTCGCCGTGCCGTCCGGCGGCCGGGTGCTCCGCGCTGGCCCGCGCCCCTGTCGAGCCGAAACTGTCGGTCCCGGATCGCACACTGGCCGGGCACGAGCACAGCACAGGCAGGAGCACGCACGGCGGAAACCGGTGAGGTGAACGGACATGCAGGTCATGGCGGAGGTGCAGCACGTCGTCGACACCATCGTGGAGGCGACGCGGCACGGCACGGAGGCGGCGCTGCGGGCGGGCGGTGCGCTGATGCGGCCACAGGTGCATCTGCTGGCCGAGGATCAGCAGCCGCCCTACCTCGGGTACCTGTCGTGCCGCCCGTTCTACCGCGGCAACGACGTCGTCGAGGCCATGGCCATGATGGGCGTCGCGGCTTCCCTGGCCGACGCGTCGCGGCTGGTCGCGGTGTGGGAGCACCAGGACCTGTGCGTCGCCCTGCAGCTGCGCGGCGCGGAGGCGGAGCCGAACGGGCTCGTCGCCCTGGACGCCAACCGCGACGGCGGACACGTGCTGCGCTGGCGGCCGTTCCGGCTGCACCTCGGCCCGACCACCTCGGTCGGCCTGCCGACGGTCGTCCCCGAGTGGGGTGAGCCGGTGCGGCACCCGGACGTGCAGCTGCCGAACCCGGTGGCCGCGCTGTTGGCGGTCTGGCGCGAGCCGCGGGCCTGGACCAGCGGCGAGCGTGCCGACGCGCTGGCCTACCTGGAGGGCAGCGGCTACCAGCTGCGGTGGGTGAGCCGCTCCGGCGGCGAGTAGCCGCTCAGAGCCCACGGTCGAGCACCTCCCCGTCCTCGTCGACGTCCTCGTCGACGCGGTCGTAGGCGGCCTGGCGGGCGAGTTCGGCGCGCAGCTGCTCGTCCTCGGGCTCCAGCTCGGCGGCGTGCGCCGCAGCGGCCTGTTCGGCCTGGCGGCGTTCGGCGACCTCGCGGACCAGCACCGTTGCCCGGTCGAGCGCTTCCGCGGCGACGTCGGGTGGCGGAATCCGCCGCCGGACGGCCGGGTCGGCCCGCTCGGTCGGGTCGGCCGCGACAGGTCGCGCACGTCGGGGACGACGCCTCCACCACCGGCCCGTGGCGGTCGTCGACCCGGTCGTCGGCGTCGTCGCGGACGTCGTCCTCGGTGATGTCGCGGTCGGCCTCGTCGGCGAGCTGGGCGACGAGGTGGGCGTCGAGCCATTCCTGGGCGGTGACCCGGTCGGACTGGTCGTCGAGGTCGATGCCTTTCCAGCCGGCGGCGACGCGGGCGCGTTCGGCCTTCGTCGCGGGTGACCGCGGACTCGGTGAGGAACACCGCGCGGGCGTCGTCGGCGTACTCCAGCTGCTCGACCTGCGCGGCGAGCTGCTCGGCCTGCTCGCGGGCCTGCCGGGCGGCGGTGGCGAGCTCGTCGCGGACCAGCGGGTCGGTCTCGGCGTCGGCGCGGGCCTGCCAGATGGTGGCGTCGGTGCGGGCGCGGCGGTGCGCGGCGTGGGTGGCTTCCAGCTCGTCGGCGACGTAGCGGGGCGCAGGCTGAGCTCGCGCTGCCAGGCCGCCCACCGGGCGCGCAGCCGGCCTTCGGACATCCGTTCTTCCTCGGCGCCGACGTCGGGCAGGTCGAGCGCGGGGTGGGCGGCGTGGAACACGGCGACCTTCTCCGCCAGCCCGCCGGCGGGGCGGCGCCGAGCGCGTCGGCGGGGTCGTCGTGGCCGACCAGCTCGCGGTAGGAGCCGGCCCACCCGGCCCGCTGCTCCCAGCCGGCCCGCTCGGCGGCGTCGTCGGGGACCGGGCCGAGGGCCTCGCGGGCCCACTGCGGCGGGTCCTGCGGCGAGGCGGGCGCCCAGCTCGGCCCGCCGCTCGTCGGCGGCCTGGGCGAGGGTGAGGAGCCCGTCGCGGGCCTGCTCGGGCAGGTGGCGGGGCAGCAGGTCGGCGTAGCTGTCGACCTGCGGGGTGAGCCGGTCGCGGTAGGCCTCGCGGATGCGGAAGTGCAGCACCTGCGCCACCGACGTCGACCCGTCCAGCGGGACGCCGGTGACCGCGTCGGCCAGCGCCCGGCGCGGGTCGTGCCCGGCCAGCTCGACGGTGCGCAGCAGCTGGTCCAGCGCGCGTGCGGGCGTCGTCGGCGGCGAGCGCGACCCGGTGGTGGTCGGGCAGCTGCCCGGTGGCGGCGAGCTCGTCGAGCCAGCGCTGGGTGCGGCCGGCGGTCAGGTCGGCGATCACGGTGACCAGCGGGTCGACGTGGGTCGCGGTGGCCCGGGCGTCCTCGGCGGCGGCCTCGGCCTGGGTGAGCGCGGTGCGGTTCGGGTCCACCTCGGGCGGGCGGATCACGTCGGCGAGCACCTCGGCCGCGCTGCGGCGGGCGGCCTGGGCGGTCTCGCCGGTCTGGTGGTCGTCGTGGGAGTGCCGGGTGACGACGAACAGCACGTTGGTGTCCCGCCCGCGGGTGGCCTGCACGTAGGCGGACGCGCCGTCGGTGCCGGGCCCGACCACCGCCGTAGCCGGCGTCGACGGTGCGGCCGTGCGCGGCGTGCACGGTCGCGGCGTAGGCGAGGGTGACCTGCTCGCGCACGTAGGCGGCCGGCAGCAGGATCGGCTCGGCCAGCTGCTCGCCGCCGTCGTCGTCGCGGCCGGTGACGCGGGCGACGGTCATCCCGCCGGTGGGATGGGTGGCGAGCACCCGGTAGGTCTGCCGGTTGATCGGCGCCTCGGCGTTGCCCGACCAGCCCTTCGAGGTGCCAGGCGTTGCGGCGGGCCTGCACCAGGTCCCCGACCCCGGCGACGGTGCCGCGCCACTCCGAGCGGGTCGGCGCCCATGCCCGAGCGGCACGCCGTGCTCCTCGACCCGGCCGAGCGTGACCAGCTCGGCGCGCAGCTGGTTGGACAGCCGGGCGGCGGCGGCGTTGGAGCCGACGACGATCAGCGCGTCGCGGCCGGCGAGGGTGTCGGCCAGCCAGGCGCGGCCGGCGGCCTGCTCGGCCTGCTCGACGGTGCCGGCGTCGACCAGGCGGCCGTGCTTGGCGTACTCGGCACGCACCGTGGTGTCGCCGTCGCGCAGCCGCAGCGACGCCGGGCCTTCCCACGCGTCGTGGAAGCGGCGGACCTCGGCGAGCTGGTACTCGATGCCGCGCTCGGCGATGTCGGCCAGCGCCCCGCCGGCGCCGACCGCGGCCAGCTGCTTCTGGTCCCCGACCAGCAGCAGCTTCACCCCGGCCGCCTCGCAGCGGCGGTGGATCGCGACCAGGTCCGGGGTCGACGCGGCGCCGGCCTCGTCGACGACCAGCAGATCCCCGCGCCGCAGCCGGAACGTCTCGTCGTCGCCGCTGCCGCGGCCGGCGTCGAGCCGGGCCTGCCCGTCGAGCCAGCGGCGGATGTTCCGCGCGGTCACGCCTTCCTCGGCGAGCACGTCGGCCTGGCGCTGCCCGTAGGCCACCCCGAACACCCGCGGCCCGTCCTCCGGTGCCCGGCTGCGCCGTCGGGCGGCTGGGCAGCGGGCGGCCGGTGAGCGGCCAGGTGTCGGCGAGGGTGCCGACCAGGAACGACTTCCCGGTCCCGGCGGGGGCGTTGAGGACCTCGACCGCGGCGCCGGAGGTGAGGATGCCGCGCAGCGCGGTGGCCTGGTCGGCGCTCAGCGCCCGCCCGCCGCGGGCGAACCGGGCGACGATCGCGTCGGCGTCCTCGGCCGTCCAGGCCGGGGCGCCGCGGCGGACCGCGGCCGCGCGCAGCTCCTCCTCGCCGAGGATCTGCTCGGGGTGGCGAACCGCTGCGAGTGCGGCTTGACGAACACGCTCTCCCCGTCCGCCCGGTAGTACTGCGCGTCCAGGCCCTGCGGGCCGGTGCGCGGGTTGAGGTGCCGGGCCAGCGCCTGCGCCTTGTCGGTCAGCCCCTCGAGCAGCGGCTCGACCTGCTCGGGCCCGATCCCGAGGTGCCCGGGCAGGGCGTTGGAGACGGCCATCATCAGGTTCGAGCGGGTCCAGGACTGGCGGGTGTCCTCCATCTCCGCCAACGCCCGGGTGACGACGTCCCGCTCGGACCACCGCTCCGCCTCGGCGGGCGCCTGCCCCAACGCCTGCCGGGCGAGGGTGGCGACGTCGGCGCCGAACGCGGCGTCGTACTCGGCCGCCCACCGGGCGAGCTGCCCGTCGCGGGTCTCGCCGCCGAACACCTTCGCCGCCCGGGTGAGCGTTGCGACGCCCGCTCCGCCAGCGCGGCCCGCTCCCGGTTGGTCGGCTCCCGCCCGGTCTCCTCCCGGAACCGGGCGACCAGCTCCTGCAAGGGCGGGCGTGATCGCGGCGGTCCGCTTGGAGAACAGGTTCGTCGCGTCGGCGTCGACCCCGGCGATCTGCCGCGACGTCCCGTCCGCGGCGCGCTCCCACGCACCGCCCGCCTCCTGCCACACGTACGCCTCGACCAACCGGTCGGCGTAGGCGCCGGCGGCGTCGCGCCACTGCAGGATCAGCGAGAAGTCCAGCGCCCGCACCTTCCCGTCGGCGCACACGACCTTGTTCGCGTCGGGCCGTGCACGTGCAGCTGCGGGTCGTGCTCGCGGGAGTCGTGCTGCAGGAACTGCGCGGTCGTCCAGTCGTGCGCGTCGACCCACGTCCGCCGCGCCGCCGCCGTGGTGCCCCGCCCGGGCGTAGCCGGCCTTCTCGGCGAGGAAGTCCAGCATCGCCCGGTGCCCGTCCATCAGCGCCTCCTCCAGCACGCCGCGCCACCCGGGCGTACTCGGCCGCCGCGGCCGTGTCACCGGCCGCGGCGGCGTCCCGGGCGCCGCGCTCGCACGCCACCCACAGCAGCGTGTGCGACTTCGACGCCGACAACACCAGGTCGTAGAACGCCACCGACTGCCGCGCCGCCTGCCCGGCCTGCGCCCGCAGCTCCGCGCGCTCCTCCGGGCCCGCCTCGGGGTGCGCCTCCACCAGCCCGGCGTAGATCTCCTCCGCGGTCCGGTAGTTCCGCGGCGGGTTGCCGAACCGCGCCGCCTCATGCCACGTCTCCCGGTCGGCGGTCGCCGGGTCGCGCGGGTCCAGCCCGTGCGTGTAGAGCGCCTTCATCATCGTCGGGTCGACCTCGCCGGCCAGGCCGAGCGCCTCCGCGCCGCGGCCGTACCACATCCCCGGCGGCTCCCCGGCCGCCACCGCGTCGGTGTAGTAGGCGTCCCGGCCCTTGGCGGTGGCGTCGAGGTAGTAGTCGACGTCGTAGCCCTTCCGCACCCTCAACATGATCGACTACCTCCTCGGCTTGTGGATCTTGTGGTTCGGGTGCCGCGGGCCCGCAGGGCACGCGGCACACACCGTGGGATCGCTGATGCGTTGGTCCGCTCTGGTGTCTGGGGTGTTGGTCTGTCGTTCTTGGTTCTGTGGTCCGTCTGGTGGTCGTGCTGGTCTTGTGGTTGGGTGTCTGGTGATGGGCATGGCGGTGTCGTTCGTGAAGATCGATGTTGGTGGCTGGTGGTGTGCGGCGGTGATCGCTGGGTGGCCTGCCGGTTCCGGGTGGCGTCGGGGGACCGGGTGTCGGCGCGGCGGCGAGCCGGGGGCGACCGGCGGGCGGATCACGACGCCGTGGGCGCGCAGCGCCCGCAGCACGGTGCCCCGGGAGACGCCCATGAGGGCGGCGAGGCCGCGGGAGCTGGCCCCCGCCGGGTACAGCCGTGCGGCCCGCTCGACGTCCAGCGCCGGCCGGCGACGGCCGGCGCGGCGCGGCGGTCGGCTCGCCGCCTGCTGCCGCAGGCAGAATCGGCAGGACGGCCGGTACCGGGCCGGGTCGAGGCTGTAGCGGCGGCCGCGGGGTCGACGCGCTCGGCCGGGTCGCTGCCGTCGTAGCACCACACCGCGGCCGGGCCGCCGCATCGCTGCACCGCTGCTCGTTGGCCGGCCCGCGGGCCACCCGCACCCGTCGTAGTGCCGTGGCGTGGCTTGAGGCTCGGTGCCGTCCAGTGGAGAGTGCTGCCTGGCGCCGCCAGCGCGCGTAGTGCGCCCCGCACAAGCCGCGTGCCTTGTGCCGCCGGGTGCAGCCGCGGATCGAACAGCCGCGCCGAGGGCTGGTCACCACCGACCGCCCTTCCTGATGAGCTCCTCGGCCTCGGCGAGCTGCTCGCGGGTGGGTTCGGGCCCGGTGACCCGCTCGACATCCAGCCCGGCTCCGGCGGTCCAGCATGCGGCGACTGCGGTGCGGCGTCGGCCACCGGTGGTCGGGCGGGCGGCACAACCTCGACCGGCCGATCCCGCCACGGGATGTGCTTGTTCAGCTCGCATATCCGGATCTCCTCGCCCACCCGCGCCGTGACGCCGGGGCGAAGCCGCTCGTGCCAGTCCGCCACCCGCAGCACCGACCCGGACTTGGGATCGAACGCGTTGGCGTGCGCCACCCGCAGGCACCACAGCTCCTCGACCACCGCCGGATGCCACAGCCAGCACGAGGTCAGCCGCGTCTTCGGAAACCACAGGTAGACCCGCCACACCCAGCTCACCAGGTCGTCCAGGTCGGCCGCGGCCTGCGTCCCATCGCTGGCCTCCAGCCACGACCGCACGCCGGGTCCGTCCGGGTCCGGCGGGAATCCGGTGGGCCACTCGCCGTCGGCGGGACGGGTGCGCGGCATTCAGTTCGGTGACGGCGTCGGACAGCGCGTTCAACCGGCCGTCCAACTGCTGCATGTACCGGTGGCCGCGTTCGACCGCCCGTGCCAGCGCCCGGACGGCATCGTGTCCGTTCAGTTCAGTAGCGCCCGTCACAGCACCGCGCCGGGAGCCGTACAGAGGCTGGACGCGGTGTCCAGGCCGTTCACATCCGTCGTTGCCGAGCTCCATACCCGGCGCCACGGCCGGACAGGTTGAACGCCGCCCTGCATCTACCCGCATGCCCGTTGGACACCGACCTCGTCCTGCCCAGATGAACGCCGGCTTAGACGGCGCTCGCCCTCAAGGTGATCACGGTCCGGCTGTGGCCGTCGAGATCGTTCATCTCAGGCTCGTACTCCTTCCTGCGTTCGTGTCCCTGCCTGGGGGTTGTGCGTCGGGGAGATCAGGAAGGGAGCCCGGTTGCCGCCGAGGCTCCCTTCCGCATGTTGGCGTCCGCGCCCACATCGCTGGCGCGGCGCCGGGCGGGCAGGGCCTGACTGGCGATCGACTGGGTCGGCCCCTCGACGTACGCCTGCTACCGGGCCGCGGACCGACCAGCGCCTCAACCCGACGCCGCAGCCGCAGGTACTGCTCATAGCTCGTGATCGCCCGGCCTCAGGTCGGCCAGATCCAGCCGCTCCGACTCCACGGCAGACGTCCCCCGCCCGAGCATCGATTCCAGCAAGAACCACACGGCGGCGCCGTCGGCGGCGATATCCTCGAACGTGACGCCTTCGTCGCGCAGGAACCACCACAGGACGCCCTCGATGTCCTCGTCTGCGACATCGGCACCGTCAGCGTGACCGTCGTTGTGACCGGCGAAGTCGTTGCCGTCGCGGTGCGCCGCGCAGAACGACTGCACGTGATCCGGCGACCGAGCCGTCCGCGAAGTCCAGAGCAGAAACGTGCCCATCACCGCACCTCGTTCTGGTCGCGGCCTGGCGCGGCAGCCGCGTGGCCACACGAGTTCAGCCACTGTACGAGCGCCGGGCCCGGCACCCGCAGTGCCTTTCCGATGCGCAGCACGTCCAGAGCGCCGTTTTCGATCGCGCGGTAGGCGGCTCGACAGCGACACGTCCAGCAACTCCGCCATGGCCCCCTTACCCGATACAGCTCGTTGTGATCAACGTTCATCGGTTCCTCCCAAGGTTGGGGATCAGGCTGCCCCGGGCAGGGCTGCGACCGTCGGCCAGGGCGTCTTCGCTCATGCGAGCCATGGCGCGCTCTGTCCTTGTCCCAGGTGTTGCTCACTCACCTAGACAAGCTACAACATGACTGGACGACTAGACAAGTTAGGCTGAGCTACGGACTAGGACCTAGCCTCGTTCAGCGAGCGGGGAAGTCGTACTCCAGGACGTATGCGTACGCGGCCTTCACGGTGTCGCAGACCTCCACTCGGCCGTCCCCGCCGTGTCGTAGGCCGTGGCGCATGAGGGTGAGAACCGGAACCCCAGGCGGCAACTGCAACGCGCGTCGCTCTCCTGGCGAGGGCATCCGCGCTGCGACCTCTTCGACGAACCGGTCGAGGGGATGTACCGGCCTCCTCCAGTCGGGCGTAGATGCCGCCTGGTCCGCTGTTGTTCTCGACGATGGCCGTGCCACGGGCGAAGTCAAGCGGGATGTAGGAGGTGGCGATCTCCACCGGTTCGCCGTTGGCGGAGAGGTAGCGTACCAGTCTCGGGACGATGCGCCGGCACACAGGTGGCGATCTTGAGCCGTTCGGCTGCGCTGGCTGGCGCGGCCTCTTCGTGCACGCGGATGCTGTCCACGTCCGGGGAGTAACCGGCCTTCTCGGCCTCCGCTAGGAAGGCCGCCTTACCGCGGTCGCGGTGCTGGCGGGCGAAGCGTTCGGACGCGAGACGGCGCACGACCGGGGCTGCCCGGACGAAGACTCCGCGGCCGTGCTCCGAGGTGACCAGGCCCTCGACCTTGAGCTCCTGTATGGCCTGCCGCACCGTCATCCGGGCGACGCCGTAGTGCTGGGTTAATTCACTCTCGGACGGCAGCCGATCACCCGGGCCGAAGCGACCGAGGTTGATCGCTTCCCGTAGCGCCGCGGCTATTTGGGCGTACGGCGGCCGGTCGTCGGTGCGGTCGAGCTGACCGAGCGAGATCACTGCCTGTCCACTCCACTGGACGTCTGGACAGGTAAAATCATGTCACACAGCGCCGACCAGAGATGTAGGCAGATGCCAGACACGCCCAAACACTTCGTCAGCGTCGCTGGCATCGTCGTCAACGACGCCGGACAGGTGCTCGTCATCCGCCGCCGCGACAACGGCCAGTGGGAGCCGCCCGGGGGAGTGCTCGAACTCGACGAGTTCTTCGAGCAGGGCGTCCGTCGTGAGATCAAAGAAGAGACCGGCATCCCGGTCGAAGTCGAGCAGCTCACTGGTGTCTGCACAAGAACATGCAGCGCGGTGTTGTCGCGCTTGTCTTCCGCTGCCGACCCCTCGCCGATCGAGCCCATACCAGCGACGAAACCGCGCAGGTCTTGTGGATCGACCCCGAAGCAGTTCCGTACATGATGGCCCCTGCCTACGCGGTGCGCGTCACCGATGCTCTCCGCGGCGATCTGCCCGTTCACCCGGGCGCACGATGGAATCCGTTTGATCGAGGCGTAGTTGCTCACGGCTTGCTTGACCGCTGCAACGCTCTCAGGCCGTGGAACGAAGAGGCATATGGGCTGATCAGGGCATAAGGCGGGTGATGGGACGCGATGTCGGTCGCGGCTGGCGCTCCTCGGCGCGTGTTCCTGTCCCACACGTCGGAATTGCGGCGTTTTCCGGCTGACCGGTCCTACGTCGGCGCGATGCAGGATGCGGTGGCCCGGGCGGGGCATGCGGTCACGGACATGGCCTACTTCGGTGCTCGCGACTCGTCGCCAGCGCAGGTCTGCCGGGACGAGGTGACCGGCGCCGACGTGTACGTGCTCATCGCTGGCTTCCGCTACGGCTCACCGGTGCGGGACGAGCCACAGCTCTCCTACACCGAGCTGGAGTTCGAGGCGGCCACGGACGCTGGTATCCCGCGGCTGGTGTTCTTGCTCGAACCCGACAGCGCTGGCTCTGATGAGCTGTTCGTCGATCCGACGCACGCGGACCGGCAGGAGAGGTTTCGCCGTCGGTTGCGCGGCAGTGGACTGACGACCGCGTCCGTGCGCAGTCCCCAGGATCTAGAGCTCGCGGTCTTCCAGGCATTGGGCAATCTCGGTGACCCGCTGGTGCATCGCCCCCGGCCGGGCATGGTCTCGGTTGCTTCGCCGGGCCGGATCGGCTGGCTGCTCGCTGCCGTGATCGCTGTCGCGGCGGCGATCGGTGTTGTGGCGTGGAGGTGGACGGCCGCGCCGGGTATCGGGATCTTCGCTGGCGGAGTGGTCGGCGTGCTGGGGGTGGCCGCTGTTCTCGGCTGGCGGCACACTCGCCGCCGCGCTGCTTTGTCCGCAGCTCGCGACCAACTGACCGGGCTGTGGGATCCCCTGCCTACCGCAATGTCCGCACCGGCTGAGCCGGATCTGCCGCGGAGGCGCACGCTGCCACACGCTCCTCGCTCCCCGATGCGGCCTTGACTCCCCTGGAGGCCCGCGCCCACCAGCTCAAGATTCTTCATGGCTGGTGCACCGATCCCACGACTTCATCGGTGTGGGTGCTGGCTGGAGCGAGCGGGGTGGGTAAGTCCCGGCTGGCGGTCGAACTGGCGCGCCGCCTACCGGCAGGCTGGTCGGCTGGAGTGTGTCAACCGGGTGCTGCGGTCGGCCTGATCGGGTTGGCCGCAGCCGCAGTGACCAGCGGTGGCGGCCGGGTGTTGGTCGTGGTTGACGACGCCGACACCGAGCCTGCGGTGAACGTCGCCGCGCTGGTCCGCCAGGCTGCCTCCGCTCCCGCGGATGTGCGGGTGCTGCTGCTGGTGCGCGACGCGGACGTGTTCGGCGCTGTGTTGGACGAGCAGCTGCCCGCCGCGCTGACCGGTTCGTGGGAAGCCATGACCCTGCACCCGGTCGGCGAGGCCGGTGATCGCCGCCGGTTTTTTGCCAACGCGGTGCGCGGCTTCACCGGCCTGCGCCGTAAGGACCCGCTGCCGCCGTGGGCACAGCCGGGACCGGGGCCCGGTCGGGGTGGACGGGGAGCCGATGGTCATCGCCGGCACCCGGGCCGCGCTCACCGTCCTGACCGAGGACGCGCAGACAGCGTTGGCGATGCGCAGCACCGACCTCCAGGCATTGACCGAAGAGATGCTCGCGCACGAGAAGCGACGCTGGGCGGCGTCGCTGACTGACCCCCGGTGGCAGGTCGGGCCTCCACTCGTTCCGGCCGCGCAGGAAGAGGCCCTGCTCGCCCTGCCGCTGCGCACACCACGGCTCATCGACGACGCCGTCACGACATTGCGGCTGCTGCCCCGCTTCCACGACCGCAACAAGGACGAACTGCACAACATCGCGGACTGGGCCGCCCACCTCTACCCCCGCACCGTCGAGAACTCGCCATCGCCCGACAGGGCTGGTGTTTGGTTGGAGCCACAACCCGAACTGCTGCGCGGAGCCCTGCTCACCATGGCCACGCAGCCCCGCCACGATCGATTGCTGGCCGCCCTTGAGATATCCGCTGCCACGGTTAACGATCCCCATGTCCTGATCTCATTGGTGCGTGCCGCGGCCGGATACCCCGCCCTGTCGGCGCTGCTGCTCACGGTCGTGACCGGCGATCGGGTAGTCGGGTTGGTCGAGACGGTGGTGCTGGCCGGACCGGACGGCCTCAGCCTGCGCTCGTACTTGGTCACCGCGCTGAACAGGCAGGCGTTGGCCCCATCGGAGGTCGAGCGGCTGCTGGCCATGTCCACTGCACCGTCGTGGGCCGCGCTTCGCGCAGCGCTGTACCGGGCCGGTATCAACTACCTGCGGACCGCCTCGGGAAGTGGCGCTGAGCTCCGCCCGCAGCTCGCCACCGCCCTCAGCACGCTTGGCGTTAGCCTGTGGGGGCTCGGGGAGTACCGCGAGGCCCTCACCGTCACCCGGGAGGCCGTCGCGTTGCGGCGGGACCTGGCCGCCGATAACCCCACCCGCTACACCCCCGACCTCGCCACCTCCCTCAACAACCTCGGCGTCAGCCTGCGGGGGCTCGGGGAGTACCGCGAGGCCCTCACCATCGAACGGGAGGCCGTCGCGTTGTGGCGGGACCTGGCCGCCGACAACCCCACCCGCTACACCCCCGACCTCGCCAACGCCCTCAACAACCTCGGCGTCAGCCTGCGGGGGCTCGGGGAGTACCGCGAGGCCCTCACCATCGACCGGGAGGCCGTCGCGTTGTGGCGGGACCTGGCTGCCGATAACCCCACTCGGAACACCCCCGACCTCGCCACCTCCCTCAACGGCCTCGGCGTCAGCCTGCGGGGGCTCGGGGAGTACCGCGAGGCCCTCACCATCGAACGGGAGGCCGTCGCGTTGTGGCGGGACCTGGCCGCCGATAACCCCACTCGGCACACCCCCGACCTCGCCACCTCCCTCAACGGCCTCGGCGGCAGCCTGTGGGGGCTCGGGGAGTACCGCGAGGCCCTCACCGTCACCCGGGAGGCTATCGCGTTGCGGCGGGACCTGGCCGCCGACAACCCCACCCGGCACACCCCCGACCTCGCCGACTCCCTCAACAACCTCGGCGTCAGCCTGTCGGAGCTCGGGGAGCACCGCGAGGCCCTCACCATCGACCGGGAGGCCGTCGCGTTGCGGCGGGACCTGGCCGCCGATAACCCCACCCGGCACACCCCCGACCTCGCCAACGCCCTCGACAACCTCGGCGTCAGCCTGCGGGGGCTCGGGGAGTACCGCGAGGCCCTCACCATCGACCGGGAGGCCGTCGCGTTGCGGCGGGACCTGGCCGCCGATAACCCCACCCGCTACACCCCCGACCTCGCCACCTCCCTCAACAACCTCGGCGGCGGCCTGTGGGGGCTCGGGGAGTACCGCGAGGCCCTCACCGTCACCCGGGAGGCCGTCGCGTTGCGGCGGGACCTGGCTGCCGATAACCCCACCCGCTACACCCCCGACCTCGCCACCTCCCTCAACAACCTCGGCGCCAGCCTGCGGGGGCTCGGGGAGTACCGCGAGGCCCTCACCATCGACCGGGAGGCCGTCGCGTTGCGGCGGGACCTGGCCGCCGATAACCCCACCCGCTACACCCCCGACCTCGCCACCTCCCTCAACAACCTCGGCGCCAGCCTGCGGGGCTTGGGTGACCGCTCGGAGGCCGCGCGGGTCGAGGCCGAAGCTGTCGCCTACTGGTGGCAGCTGGCTCAAACGCGGCCCAGCGAGTTCGAGGACCGCTACATCGACGCGCAACAGCGATTTGCCCGCAGACTCGCCGAAAACGGACACGACCCCGGCGAGGCGTGGTCAGCCGAACTCGGCGCCCGCGCACGCATCGTCCAGCCCGAAGCCACTCGGCGCGATGAAACTCGGGGGTAACTGGTCAGATCGTCGGGTCCTGAACACGACGGCCGTGGCACAGCGTTGCCCTCCGTCTCAGTTCCCGTCTCAGTTCCACCTCGTTCACTGGGTCCCCGCAGTCGCGGCGGTCTCGGTGACCTGAGGAGATGCGCAAGGCGAACCCTCCGAGACTCTCGACAGGCGACCTGAAAAGCGGTAAGTCGGCGGTTCGACCCCGCCCCTGGCCACCTGCAAGAGCGCGGCGGCGACGTGGCGCGTTCATCGGCTTCCCGCCGGTTGTCCCCATGCGGCCGTTCCGTCCATCGCAACCGGTCACCCGTACGGGCAAACGCCCAGCTAGCATCCTGCGCAAGGGCCTCCGCGATGGCTCGCCGATCGTTGGGAAAAGGGTTCTGGGGGATGCGACAAGCGCTCGGTCGACCGGACGGCGAAGCCCGCTTTCCGTTCTGGTCGCTCCCCGCGCGGGTGAAGATCCCCATCCTGGTGGTCGAGCTGCTCGTCCTCGCCTCGCTCGCCGCGGGCACCGTCGTCTGGCTCATGGACGGCAGCGGCCCCGTGGGCCTGTGGCTGTGGTTCGCGCTCGCGCTGGCCGTGGCCGGGGTGGCGAGCACCGAGGCGTCGTTGGGCGTCGAGCGGATGCGCAGGCAGTCCGACGACCATCCGCATCTCGACCTCAGCTCCGTCTGGACGTTCGCGGCCGCCGTCCTCGTGTGCGGCCCGTTGGCCGCGGCCGTGGCCATGGTCATCTACCTGCACATCTACCTGCGGGTGTGGCGACGCAACAAGGTGCCCCTCCACCGCGTGCTGTTCAGCACGGCCACGATCCTGCTCGCCGTGCAGGCCGCGGCGGCGGTCACCGACCGGGTCGGCTACGACGAGCTCTTCCGCAGCGTGCCGGGGGTGCTCGCGGTCGTCGCCGGGATGGCTGTCTACATGCTGGTCAACCTGGCGCTGGTCGTCCTCGTGATCGTCTTCAGCGGCAAGGACCGGCGGCTGGTCACGGTGCGGCAGGCGATCGGGCCGTTCGACGACGTGGCGCTGGAGTTCGCCACCCTCGCGATGGGCGCGCTGGTGGCCGCGGCCGCCAGCGCGTTCGGGCCGCCCTACATCCTCCTCGGGCTGCCGCCGCTGATCGTTCTGCACCGCACGCGGCTCGTCCGCCAGCTGGAGGAGGACGCCAGCACCGACGGCAAGACGGGGCTGCTCAACGCGGCCGCCTGGCAGGACAAGGCGGGCCGCGCGGTGCTGCGCTCGGAGCGCGGCGACCGGCCCGCGAGCGTGCTCGTGCTCGACCTCGACCACTTCAAGCGCGTCAACGACCGCTTCGGCCACCTCGTCGGCGACCAGGTGCTCGCCGCCGTCGCCGCCTCGCTGCGCGGCGAGGTGCGCGACGAGGATCTCGTCGGCCGGTTCGGCGGCGAGGAGTTCGTCGTGCTGCTGCGGGGCGCCGACGGCGAGGACGCGCGGTCAGGAGCCCGTGCGGTCGCCGAGCGGATCCGGCAGCGGATCGCAGGGCTGCGCGTCGCCGTGGCGGGCGCGCAGGAGACGGTGGTGGTCGAGGGGCTCACCGTGTCGATCGGCGGCGCCACCGCCCCCCGCGACGGGCACGACCTCGCCGCGCTCCTCGAGACCGCCGACGCGGCCATGTACGAGGCCAAACGGGCGGGCCGCAACCTCGTGCGCATGGGGATGCCCGTGGACGCCATACCGGAGCTGCGCAGGGCCGACCGCGCCGACAGGTGAGCTCAGGCGGCGCCGCGCCGGGCGAGCCGCTCCAACCGCTGCGGCGTGGGCCAGCGCACCGCGTGCACCCAGCCGAACTTCTCGAAGAGCCAGATGAGCCGGGCCGACAGGTCGATCTGCCCGCGCTTCACGCCGTGCCGCGCGCACGTGGGGTCGGCGTGGTGCAGGTTGTGCCACGACTCGCCGAACGAGAGCACGGCCAGCCACCACACGTTCGCCGAGCGGTCGCGGGTGCCGAACGGCCTGCGGCCCGCCATGTGACAGATCGAGTTGATCGACCAGGTGACGTGGTGGAGCAGCAACACCCGCACGAGCCCACCCCACAGGAGCGCGGTGAGCGCCCCCCACCACGACCAGCTCAGCAGCCCGCCGAGCAGCGCGGGGATCCCGAGGCTCGCCGCCGTGAGGAGCACGAACTGCCGGTCGACGGCGGCGACGTCCCGGTCGGCGAGCAGGTCGGGGGCGAACCGGCGGGCGTTGGTCTTGTCGCGGTCGAACAGCCAGCCCATGTGGGCGTGCCAGAACCCGCGGACGATGGCGATCGGGCCGGTGCCGAACAGCCACGGCGAGTGCGGGTCGCCCTCCTTGTCGGAGAACGCGTGGTGGCGGCGGTGGTCGGCGACCCAGCTCACGATGCTGCCCTGGAAGGCGAGGCTGCCCGTGATCGCCAGCGCCACCTTCAGCGGGCGGACGGCCTTGAACGACTTATGCGTGAAGTGGCGGTGGAACCCGACTGTCACCCCGAGGCCGGTGCCGAAGTAGGCGATCGTCGCGATCACGACATCGAGCAGGGTCAGCCCCCATCCCCACGCGAGCGTCACCGCCGCGCCGAGCGCGACCACCGGGACGATCATGAACGCGATCACGAGCGACTGCTCGAGCACGGACTTGCGGCCCTCGACGAGCGGGGCGGTCGTCGGTAGGTCGGATGCGACCGTGGACATGCGTCACCTTCTTAGCGGCTGGAGGGGTCGGGCCACCTGCAGATGCGGTGTGGTGGCTGCCGCGGCCGAAGGTCACGATATCGCAACGGCGGCCCGGGGCGATGCCGCTCGTCGCGTCGTGGCGCGTGCTCGCCGTCGCTGCGTGATACGTTCCGCGCCCCCGGACGGCGCTGTGCCGTGCGGGCACGTCGCACATGGAGATCACGCACATGCCGCAGGGCACCGTCAAGTGGTTCAACGCCGAAAAGGGCTATGGCTTCATCGCCGCGGACGACAACGGACCGGACGTCTTCGTTCACTACTCCGCCATCCAGACCGACGGCTTCCGCACCCTGGAGGAGAACCAGCGCGTCTCCTTCGAAGCCACTCAGGGCGCGAAGGGGCCGCAAGCCGACACGGTTCGCGCGCTGTAGCCACCCCCTACGCCACGGTGCCGGCGACCTTCGGGTCGCCGGCACCGTCATGTCCGGGCCACCCCCGCCCCGACCTCGCACCCCGCCGACGCCGTGCGACGGGCCACCAAAGGGTGCGACGTCGTCGGGACAGCGGCGGCCGGGGAGGCGGGCGGGCGCGGGGCGGGATCGGCCACTCACCGTACGTGGCGGACGACGGGCGGTCGTGGGTCGTTCGGACGCCGCGCCGCCGATCCCCGGAGGCGGACCGGCGGTCCCGCGACGAACGGGCGAACGCGCACCGTGATCAATCGATGACTCCGCTCGTCTCGGCGTCACGCTCGGTCGTCGCCTTTGGGTTTTCCGGCCGTTTCCACTCCGCCACACTCACGTTGAACGACATGCATGGAGCGCCACCATGGCGCCGCAAGAGGAGGTTTGCGATGCCGGCCTGGGACAGCTACCGCGGGGTGTACGGCGCGGAGCTGCGCGCGGCGGCGCGCGAGTTCCTCGACCACGGATGGCCGGTGGTCGAGGAGTCCGACGACACGCTGATGCTGGTCACCGGGCTCACGCTGGACGTTCTCGAGGTGCCCGCGCCGATCGGCCGCGGGGTATGCGCGCAGCTGCGGGACGCCGACATCGTCGTCCCGGTGGCCGCGACCCCCACCGGCTCGTGGTGGTACCCGGTCGCTCCCGGTGCGGCGCTGCCCGCGGTCCTGCGGGGCGTCGCCGGTGTGGCGCTGCACGGTGCGGGCGGCGCGATCGCGGCCCCGCCGTCGCAGGTGCCCGACGGCTGGGTGCACTGGCGCGTGCCGCCTGCGGCGTGCGACTACGGCGTCGCCCCCGCCGACCTGATCTTCTCCGCCGCAGCGACAGCAGTGGCGCTGCGGGTCGACGACGCACATCCGGGCGCCCAGCGGCCCGCCGGTGTGGTGGCCGTCGGCATGCGGTCCTGAGGAGACCGCGGACCCGGCTCCCGGATCCGCCCGCGCTGCCGCGCTCGTCGAGGCGCGCCGCGGGCACCCGGGACGCCGCCGGTGCGACCCCGCGACGGGGGCACTTCCCCCGCGCGGGGGTCGCACCGCAAACGTGGCCGGGGTCGGTGGAATACCACCGACCCCGGCCAGTACCACTTGACGACGGCGCCTTCGGTGGCCGAATGTCGCCGGCCGGATGGGGGCAAAACACCCGACCGACGACACTGCCCCCGGCCGGTTTCCCGACACCTGGCGGCGTGGTCCGGGCGGCCGCACCGAGGTGCGCCCGTCGATCCGGACGCCGGGTATTCGTCGGGACGGGCACTATGGGTTCGTGACGACCTCACAAACCCCCCGATCGGACGCGGTTGCGCCGATGGAGCAGCGGCGAACCCCGCCGCTCGTGGAGTTCGGCCTGGGCTTCGGGCGGATGGACGCCGCCACCCGGGCGAAAGACCTGCGCAAGATGAAGCGGGGCGCCACGGGACTGCTGCTCGTCGCCGCGGTGATCTTCCTGGCCGCGCGGTGGTGGGAGGTCAACGCGGGCCCCGTCTGGGTCGGCTACGTCCGGGCCATGGCCGAAGCGGGCATGGTCGGCGGGCTCGCCGACTGGTTCGCCGTCACCGCGCTCTTCCGCCGTCCGCTGGGACTGCCGATCCCGCACACCGCGATCATCCCGACGAAGAAGGACGTGCTCGGCGACAGCCTCGGCGACTTCGTGGGGGAGAACTTCCTGGCCGAGGACGTCGTGCGCGACAAGCTCGCCCGCGTCGACGTCTCGGCCCGGGTCGGGGGGTGGATCGCCCAGCAGCCCAACGCCGACCGGGTGACCGCCGAGCTCGCCACGGCCGCGCGCGGCGTCGTCACCGTGCTGCGCGACGAGGACGTGCAGGAAGTCATCGAGCAGGTCCTCGTCCGCAAGCTCATGGAGAAGCCGCTCGGGCCGCCGCTGGGCGCGGTGCTGCAGGGCGTGCTCGCCGACGGGGCGCACCACCGGCTCGTCGACCTCGTCTGCGACCGCGCCTACGACTGGGTCACCGCCAACCAGGAGATGGTCTTGAAGATCGTCCACGAGCGGGCGCCCGGCTGGACGCCGCGGTTCCTCGACGACATCGTCGCCGACAAGGTGTTCGCCGAGGTGCAGAACTTCGCGTGGGCGGTGAAGACCGACACGGAGCACCCGCTGCGCAAGGCCGTCGACACGTTCCTCGTGGAGTTCGCCGTCGACCTGCAGAACGACCCCGACACGATCGAGCGCGCCGAACGCATCAAGCACCAGGTGGTGGCGCACCCGGATGTGCAGAAGTTCATCGGGCAGGCGTGGGGCACGGTCAAGAAGCTCATCCTCGACGCCGCGGCCGACCCGTCCAGCGCGCTGCGGATCCGGGTGCGCGACGGGCTGCTGGCGTTCGGGCAGCGCCTGTCCGCCGACGCCGAGCTGCGGGCCAAGCTCGACGGCTGGCTCGCCGACGCCGCCGCGTACGTCGTGCGGCACTACCGGCGCGAGATCACCACGCTGATCACCGACACCGTCGCCCGCTGGGACGCCGAGGAGACCTCGCGCAAGGTCGAGCTGCAGGTGGGCCGGGACCTGCAGTTCATCCGGATCAACGGCACCGTCGTCGGGTCGCTGGCCGGGCTGGTGATCTACACGGTGGGGCAGGTCGCCTTCGGCCTGTGAGCGTTTCCGCTCACAGGGCGACGCCGACCGCCAGGCCCAACCCGGCCGCGCCAAGACCGGCGAACACCGACCCGAGCGCGTTGACCACGGCGAAGAGCCTGCTGCCGCCCGCCGCGAGCTGGACGGTCTCGTAGCCGAACGTCGAGTACGTCGTGAGCGCCCCGCAGAAGCCGGTGCCGATCAGCGCGGCCAGCGCGGGCGACGCCGCCGACCCCATGACGACGCCCAGCACGAACGAGCCCACGACGTTCACCGTGAACGTGCCCCACGGGAACCCCGTGTTGTGCCGGGCCTGGACGATCCGATCGGTGGCGTAGCGCAGCGGCGCCCCGACGGCCGCCCCGAGGATGACCAGCAGCGGGATCATCGGCGCGCCAGCCGTGCCAGCGTCAGCCCCAGCCACGTGGCCACGAGCGCGCCGACGAGCGTGCCGACCAGGTAGGCGCCCGCGGTCGCGAGCCTGCCCGCGGCCAAGAGCTGCTCGGTGTCGACGGCGTAGGTGGAGAACGTCGTGAAGCCGCCGAGGATCCCGGTGACGGCGAACGGGCGCAGCAGCGGGCGCGCCGCGACCGCGTCGATGATGAGGCCGATGAGGAAGCCGCCCGCCACGTTGATCAGCAGGGTGCCCAGCGGGAACGTGCCCGCGGTGTGCGGCAGCGCGACGCCGACGCCGTAGCGCGCGACCGCCCCGAGCAGGCCGCCCAGCGCGACCATGGCCAGCGCGCGGCCCTGGCCGACCAGGGGGGTGAGCGGTCGGGCGGGTGGGGCGAAGACCTCGTCCTCGCCGCCCTGCGGGAGCGACGCCACGGGAAAGGTCTAGCACGTGGCCGTGACCAAGCCCACGACGACCTGCGCAAGCACTGTGCTTGCTGTAGCTAGCACGTGGGCGTAGGGTCATTGGTGACGGAATCGGAGGTGCGAAGGATGAGCAGCCAGAACGACGGGACCACGGTCGGCCAGAAGGTCGAGCAGGTGGGCTCCGTCGTCGAGAAGGCGGTCGAGAAGGCCGTCGACGACATCGGCAGCTACATCCGCAGCCAGCGCGAAGGCGCGCAGGTGTCTCTGCGTCAGCTCGCTCGCGCCGCGGGCGTGAGCAACCCCTACCTCAGCCAGATCGAGCGGGGGCTGCGCAAGCCGTCCGCCGAGATCCTCCAGCAGATCGCGAAGGGTCTGCGGATCTCCGCCGAGGCGCTGTACGTCAAGGCCGGGATCTTGGAGGAGAAGCCCGCGAGCGCCGTCACCGACGCCGTGCTCGCCGATCCGTCGTTGACGGAGCGCCAGAAGCAGGTGCTCCTCGACGTCTACCAGTCGTTCCGGGGCGAGAACACCGCCGCCGTCATCGTGAAGGAGTGATCATCATGGCCGTTACGCTGCCGACCGCCGCGGACGTCCGCAAGGTCCGTGAGCAGGCCGCCAAGAACGCCGCCGAGCGGGCCGAGGCCGCCCGCACCCCGCTGCTCGCCGTTCTGGGCGCGGGCGACGCCGCCGTCACCGCCGTGACCAAGGCCGTCGTCGACGCCCAAACCCGCAGCAAGGCCCAGGCCGACCACGTGCAGGCCTACTTCGCGGCACTGCCGCAGAAGCTCACCGCCGATGAGGCCCGCAAGACCGTGGCCGAGCTGCGCGAGCAGGCGGGCACCGCCTACGCCGGTTTCGCCGAGCGCGGCGAGAAGGCGTGGGGCAAGATCCGCACGCAGCCGCAGGTCAAGGACGCGATCGCGCGGCTCGAGGCCTACACCGAGAAGCTCGACGCGCGCGTCGACACCTTCGTCGACGACGCCCACGACGCCGCCGAGAAGGCGCTCGCCGTCGTGACCCGCCAGACCCGGTCGGCGGGCGAGAAGGCCGCGCGGACCACCGAGAAGGTGGCCGACGAGACCGCGGAGGCGGTCACCGACATCGCAGGCGATGTCGCGGGCCGGATCTCCGAGGCAGGCGACGAGGCCGCGCACGCCACGCGCAGCACCACCCGCCGCGCCGCCAACCGCACGGCGCCCAGGACCGCCCCGAAGGCAGCCACCCCGAAGCCCGCCACCCGGCGGACCAACGGAACCTCCAGCCGCTGAGCGGAGCTGACGTCCGGCCGCAGAGCCGGACCGCAGGTACGCCGCAGGCCCCGACGACTCCCGTGCGTCGGGGCCTGCGGTGTGTGCGCAGCGCAGCGTGTTGTTCACGGGCCGGGGATGTGCTATTTCTCCCGGCGCACGTAGGCTGGGCCGGTGCTCGACCCCAAACACCTCGACACGCTCGTGCTGTTCGTGATCGGGATCGTGTCCGCTCCCGTCGCGGCGTACGCGTTCGTGCACGCGCTGCGACAGCGCGCCGACGCGTTCACGGCCGTGGGCAAGCTCACGAAGAACGCGTGGTTGGGCATCACGGGGGCGGCGGTGTTCTTCATGCTCCTCATCCCGGCGTTCACGGCGTTCTCGCTCGGCCCGTTCACCCCGATGTTCGCCTACGGCGGCGACCCGAACTACCACCCGCCGGGCGTCGTCGCGGCGTTCCAGGGGCCGGGCAGCAGCATGACCCTGTTCTGGCTGGCCGGGCTCGTGGCCGTGATGGTGTACATCGTCGACGTCAAACCCGCGATCGTCGGCGTTCAGGGTGGCGGCCAGCGCTGGTGAACTGGGAAGTCTTCGGCACCCTCACCGCGGTGCCCGCACTCGAACGGCCGGAACTGCTCGCCAAGCCCGTCCTGCTCGCGCTCGAACACCTCGGATCGGACGCCGCGCTCGTCGGCGTCGCGCCGATCGACCCCGCGCTCGCCGACACCGCCGAGTTCTGCGCCGCCTACGGCTCGCCGATGGACGGCTCGGCCAACTGCGTCGTCGTCGCCGGGCGCCGCGGCGAGAACACCAGCTACGCGGCCTGCCTCGTGCTCGCCACCACGCGCGCCGACGTCAACGGGCTGGTCCGCAAGCGCCTCAACGCGCGCAAGGCATCGTTCGCGCCGATGGACGATGCGGTCGCGCTCACGGGCATGGAGTACGGCGGGATCACCCCGGTCGGCCTGCCCGCCGAGTGGCCGGTGCTGGTCGACGCCGCGGTGGCCGCCGCTCCTGCCGTGGTCATCGGCAGCGGCATCCGCGGGTCGAAGCTCGCGCTGCCCGGCGAGCTGGCCGCGCGCCTGCCGGGCGTGGAAGTGATCGAGGGCCTCGCTCGTTGAGCTGAGGCGGCGCAACCTTCCTGCGTTCGCTCACAGCGCACTTCCTTGAACGCTGGAACAAGTTCAACGGTGTAACGGTTGTGCTGGGCATGACAGAGACGCTGAAGCTGCCGGTGCTTCCGCTTTCCGACTCGGTGGTGCTGCCCGGCATGGTGGTTCCTCTCCGCCTCGACGAGGCGGAGATCCAGTCGGCGGTCGACGCGGCAGGCAGCGCCGACCGCAAGGTCCTGGTCGTCCCGCGATTGGACGGCAAGTACGCGGCGATCGGTACGGTCGCCGTCCTCGAACAGGTCGGCCGCCTGCCCAGTGGCGAGAAGGCCGCCGTGGTGCGCGGTGAGACGCGCGCTCAGATCGGCTCCGGTGTGACCGGGCCGGGTGCGGCGCTGTGGGTGGAGGCCACCCTCGTGCCGGACCAGCCGGTCACGGGCCGGATGACCGAGCTCGCCAAGGAGTACAAGGCCCTGGTCGTGGGCATCCTGCAGCAGCGGGGCGCCTGGCAGGTGATCGACTCGGTGCAGCAGATCACCGACCCCGGCCAGCTCGCCGACACCGCGGGCTGGGCGTCCTACCTCGACGTCGAGCACAAGTCCCAGCTGCTCGCCGAGACCGACGTGGTCAAGCGGCTGGAGCTGGTCATCGAGTGGACCAAGGAGCACGTCGCGGAGCAGGAGGTCTCCGAGAAGATCTCCAAGGACGTCCGCGAGGGCATGGAGAAGACCCAGCGCGAGTTCCTGCTGCGCCAGCAGCTCGCCGCGATCCGCAAGGAGCTGGGCGAAGGCGAGCCGGAGGGCTCGGACGACTACCGCGCCCGCGTCGAGGCGGCCAACCTCCCCGAGCACGTGCTGAAGGCCGCGCTCACGGAGGTCGGCAAGCTGGAGCGGGCGTCGGACCAAAGCCCCGAGGCGGGCTGGATCCGCACGTGGCTCGACACGGTGCTCGACATCCCCTGGAACGAGCGCACGACCGACGCCGACGATCTGATCGCCGCCCGTGCCGTGCTCGACGCCGACCACGCGGGCCTCGACGACGTCAAGGAGCGCCTGATCGAGTTCCTGGCCGTCCGGTCCCGGCGTGAGCGCAAGGGCATGGCGAAGGTCGGCGGGCGCGGCTCCGGCGCGGTGTTGTCGCTGGTCGGGCCGCCCGGCGTCGGCAAGACGTCGCTCGGGGAGTCCGTGGCGCGGGCGCTGGGCCGCAAGTTCGTGCGGGTCGCCCTCGGCGGCGTGCGGGACGAGGCGGAGATCCGGGGTCACCGGCGCACCTACGTCGGCGCGCTGCCCGGCCGCATCGTGCGCGCGATCCGCGAGGCGGGCTCGATGAACCCGGTCGTGTTGCTCGACGAGATCGACAAGGTCGGCTCCGACTTCCGCGGCGACCCCACGGCCGCCCTGCTGGAGGTGCTCGACCCGGCGCAGAACCACACGTTCCGCGACCACTACCTCGAGGTCGACCTCGACCTGTCCGACGTGCTGTTCCTCGCCACCGCCAACGCGTTCGACACCATCCCCGGCCCGCTGCTGGACCGCATGGAGGTCGTGACGCTCGACGGGTACACCGAGGCGGAGAAGGTCGCCATCGCGCGCGACCACCTGCTGCCGCGACAGATCGAGAAGGCCGGGCTCGCGCCGTCGGACGTGGAGTTCTCCGACGTGGCGCTCGGCATGATCGCCGCCGAGTACACCCGCGAGGCGGGCGTGCGGCAGCTGGAGCGGGGCCTGGCGAAGGTCCTGCGGAAGGTGGCCGTGGCGCTCGACAGCGCCGATGCCCGCTCCGCTGACGCTCCGCACGGTGGCACCGAGGCGCCGGTCCACGTCGACGCCGACGCGCTGGTCAAGTACTTGGGACGGCCGAAGTTCACGCCGGAGACGGCGGAGCGCACGTCCACGCCGGGCGTCGCGACCGGGCTCGCGGTCACCGGCGCGGGTGGCGACGTGCTGTTCATCGAGGCCACCTCGATGGAGGGCGAGCCCGGGCTGATCCTCACCGGTCAGCTGGGCGACGTCATGAAGGAGTCGGTCTCGATCGCGCTGTCCTACCTGCGCTCGCGCGGGCAGGCAGGCGACCTGGCGGGCAAGAAGCTGCACGTCCACGTGCCCGCGGGCGCAGTGCCGAAGGACGGCCCCAGCGCGGGCATCACGATGACCACGGCGCTGGCGTCGCTCGCCAGTGGGCGCCCGGTGAAGTCGTCGGTCGGCATGACCGGCGAGGTCACGCTGCAGGGCAAGGTGCTTCCGATCGGCGGGGTCAAGCAGAAGCTGCTGGCCGCGCACCGCGCCGGGCTCACCGACGTGATCATCCCGAAGCGCAACGAGCCCGACCTGGACGACCTGCCCGAGTCGGTGCGCGGTGAGCTGCGGATCCATCCCGTGAGCGACGTCGCCGACGTCCTCGCGCTGGCTCTGGAACCCGTTCCGGTCACGGTCTGACCGAATAGTCCGATTGCCGCAGGGCGTCCCGCGCAGGGGCGCCCTGTTGGCGTATCAAGGGTCGCTTTCGGGGTCTCTTGTGCTCGTATCCGATCGAGGGGGGACCCCACATGACCCGAACGACCTCTGACGTGACCGTGCTGCGCGCCGCCATGGACGGCGTCGTGCTCGAGCCCGGCGACGAGGGCTACGACGAGGCCCGCGACGTGTACAACGGGGACATCGACCGTCGTCCGGCGGTCATCGCGCGCTGCACGAGCCCCGACGACGTCGCCGCCGCGCTCGCACACGCCCAGACCACCGGCCTGCGGATCGCCGTGCGGGGCGGCGGACACGGCTACTGGGGTGCCGCCGAAGGCGAGCTGATGATCGACCTGAGCCCGCTGGACGCGGTGGCGGTCGACCCGGTCGCCCGACGGGCGCGCTGCGGCGGCGGCGCCAAGCTCGCCCAGCTCGATGCGGCCACCCAAGAGCACGGGCTCGCCGTCACGGCGGGCACGGTCAGCCACACCGGCGTCGGCGGCCTGACCCTCGGCGGCGGGTTCGGCTGGCTCACCGCGAAGCACGGCCTGACGATCGACAACCTGGAGTCGGCCGAGGTCGTGCTGGCCGACGGGCGCTGCGTGCGGGCGAGCGCGGCCGAGCACCCCGACCTGTTCTGGGCGTTGCGCGGCGGCGGTGGGAACTTCGGCGTCGTCACGGAGTTCGAGTTCCGGCTGCACGACGTCGGCCCGATCGTGCAGTTCGGCTTCTTGTTCGTCGAGCAGGACCGGGCCGCGCACGCGCTCCGGGCGGCTCGTGACGAGTTCCCGAAGCTGCCCGCGGGATTCCAGGCCGCGGTCGTCTGCAGCAACGCGCCGCCCGCGCCGTTCGTCCCCGAGTCGCACCATTTCGCGCCCGGCGTCGGCGTGATCGTGGTCGGGTTCGGCACGCCAGAAGAGCACGCCGCCGCCATCGCCCCGCTGCGGGAGGCGCTGTCACCGCTGTTCGACGCGGCGGTGCCACTGCCGTACGTCGCCCTGCAGCAGATGCTCGACGATCACATGTTCTGGGGAGTGCACACCTACGCCAAGGGGCTCTACCTCGACGACCTCTCCGACACCGCCGCCGAGGTCATCGCGGAGCGGGCCGGTCGACGCGGATCGCCGCTGTCCCAGATACTGATCTTTCGGATGGGCGGGGCGTACGCCGAGGTCGGCGACGACGACACGGCGTGGAGCGGACGGCGAGACATCAAGTACGCCATGGTGGTGGAGGGCTTGGCGCCTGATCCCGACACCTTCGTGGGCGAGCGGCAGTGGGCCCGGGACACCTGGGAGGCGCTGCTTCCCATGGCGGTCGGCCCGGGCACCTACGTCAACATGCTGCCCGAGGCCGACGACCGGATCGTGC
Organism: uncultured Actinomycetota bacterium; assembly: GCA_963739465.1. Lineage (GTDB taxonomy): Bacteria > Actinomycetota > Actinomycetes > Mycobacteriales > Pseudonocardiaceae > Pseudonocardia. Next base: position 78,142 of record CAVUAS010000023.1, on the reverse strand, counting down.
GCGCCAGCTACGGGGCGGCCAAGTACGAGCGCCTCGCCCGGATCAAGGCCGAGTACGACCCCGACAACGTGTTGAGCGTGAACGCCAACATCAAGCCCACCTGACCCCCGCCCCGCCCCACGGTGGGTCGCGCGATCGAACACGGTGAGTCGCGCACCCCACCACGCCGAGTCCCGCACCCTACCCCGGTGAGTCCCGCGTTCCGACACGGCGAGTTGGCGGATCGGGCACGGCGGCTTCCGATTCTCGGCACGCTGTGTCGGGGTACGCCTGCGGTGATCGTCAGGTTCGGTGCGTGGGGTGCGTTCGTGCACCTCCCGCGCCGAATGCGGCGATCACCGGCCAGCGTGCCGAGAAGGCGAGTTCGCCGTGGCGGAATGCGGGACTCACCGTGGCGGAATGCGGGACTCACCGGGGTGGGGTGCGGGACTCACCCTCGGGGGCTAGCGGAAGACGACCGTCTTGTTCCCGTGCACCAGCACCCGGTCCTCCAGGTGCCAGCGCAGGCCGCGGGACAGGACGAGGCGCTCGATGTCGCGGCCGCGGCGCACCATGTCGGCCACCGTGTCGCCGTGGTCGACGCGGATCACGTCCTGTTCGACGATCGGGCCCGCGTCCAGATCCGGCGTGACGTAGTGGCAGGTCGCGCCGATCAGCTTCACCCCGCGGGCGTGCGCCTGGTGGTACGGCCGCGCGCCGACGAACGACGGCAGGAAGCTGTGGTGGATGTTCAGCGCCCGCCCGGCCCAGGCCGCGCACAGCTCGGGCGGGAGGATCTGCATGAACCGGGCGAGCACGATCGCGTCCGGTTCCACGGCGTCCACCAGCTTCCGGACCTGTGCAAACGCCTCGGCCCTGCCGCCGGACGGAAATCCGACGTGGTGGAACGGCACTCCGTGCGCGCGGACGATGTCGCCCAGCTCGTCGTGGTTGCCGATCACCGCCTCCAGCCGCGCGGGCAGCTCGCCGGTGGCGACCCGCCCGAGCAGGTCGTGCAGGCAGTGCGCCTCCTTGCTGACCAGCAGCACGGCCCGCTTGGCCACGCCCGTGTCGCTGATCGTCCACGTGCCGCCGAGCCGGGTGGCCACCTCGCCGAACCGGGCGCGCAGCTCGTCCACGTCGAACGGCAGCGAATGCGCGAGCACGACCTGGCGGGTGAAGAACCACCCGGTGTCGGGGTCGGAGTGGTAGCCCGCCTCGACGATCCAGCCGCCCGCCCGCGCCAGAAATCCCGAGATCTCCGCCACGATGCCGGTGGTGTCCGGGCAGGTCAGCGTGATGACGTAGCGGCGTTCGACGGTCGGATCCATGAGAATCATGGTTCCATCGGTCGGTGACCACCACGGACCGGACCCGGCGGCACGCGGTGGCCGCGATGACGTTCGCCACCGGCGTCATCATCGCCAACAACTACTACGCCCAGCCCCTCGAAGCGGCGATCGCGGAGGCGTTCCACGCGTCGAGCACGGCGGTCGGCGCGGTGCTCACCACCATCCAGCTGTCCTACGCCCTCGGCCTCGCGCTGCTCGTACCGCTCGGCGACCTCCTGGAACGCCGCCGCCTCGTCGTCACGATGCTCACGATCACCGCGGTCGGCCAGGTCGGCGTCGCGCTGAGCCCGGCGCTGGCCGTGCTCGCGTCGGCAGCCGCCGTTGTCGCGCTGACGAGCGTCGCCGCGCAGATCCTCGTGCCGTTCGCCGCCCACCTCGCCCGCGACGGCGAACAGGGCAAGACGATCTCCACGGTGATGTCCGGCCTGCTCGTCGGGGTGCTGCTGTCGCGGGTGGTGGCAGGTGCGGTGGCCCAGATGCTGGGTTGGCGGGCGGTGTTCCTGCTCGGTGCCGCGCTCACCGCCCTGGCCGTCCTCGCGCTCTGGCTGGCGCTCCCGGTGCTCGAACCCGCGACGCGCCTCCGCTACCCCGCGCTGCTGCGCTCGGTGCTCACCCTCCTGCGCGAGGAGCCGGTGCTGCGCTGGCGGATCGTCTACAGCGCGTCGTCCTACGCGGCGTTCGGCGCCGTCTGGACGAGCATCGGGTTCCTGCTCGCCCGGCCGCCGCACAACCTCTCCGAGGGCGTGATCGGGCTGTTCTCGCTGTTCGGCGTGGTTGGCGCGTTGGCGGCGCGGGGCGCGGGCAAGCTCGCCGACCGCGGGCTCGCGCACTGGACCGTCGGCGCGACCCTCCTGCTCACCGCGGCATCGATGCTGCTCATCGGGGCGGGCACGGTGTCGCTGGCCGCGCTGGCGGTGGGACTGGTCGTCTTCGACGCGGGCGTGCAGGGCACCCACATCTCCAACCAGACGATCGTCTACGCCCTGCGCCCCGAGGCCCGCAGCCGCCTGAACTCGGCGTACATGACGGCCTACTTCCTCGGCGGCGCGACCGGCAGCGGGCTCTCGGCGCTGGTGTACGCCACGCACGGCTGGGTCGGGGTGAGCGTGCTCGCCGCCGCGTTCCCGGCCGCGGGCTGGTGCGCGTGGCTGGTCGACTCGCTCAGGCGTTCCGGCTCATCCAGTCGAGCGTGAACGCCGTCTCCGCGTGCAGCAGCTTGAGGATCTGCTCGCCGACCGAGCCCTCGATCCGACTGCCGAACAGCGGCACCCTGACCCTGACGTCCGTGCGGATGCGCAGCTCGCTCCCGGTGCCCGCGTCCCTCAGCCCCATCTGGCCGGACGCCGACGCGGGCGTGCCCGGCACGTCGACATCGGCCATCCCGGTGAAATTGCCGTCCGCCGAGCGCCGCCACGTCTCCAGCCGGTGGATCACGAAGTCCGACGGCAGGAAGCTGCGCACCGCCTGCGGCATGTCGCTCGGGTCGAGGCCGTGCCGGACGCGGAACCGGGCGCCGTCGGCGTCGGCCTCATGTTCCAGCAGGGCGGCGTTGCGGCCACCGAGCGCGGTGAGGCGGGCGCGCAGGCAGTCGGCGTCGACCATGGCGGCGAACACCGCGGCGGCCGGTTGGGGCGGCATCGCCCGGTAGTCGAACTGGCGGGACATGGCCGGAGGCTACCGTTGCGCCCTGTGGTGCTACCCCATCTGGCCGTCCCGCTCGCGCCGCTGACCACCCTGCGCCTCGGCGGCCCGGCCCGGCGGCTGGTCGAGGCGCAGTCCGCGGAAGAGGTGGTCACGGCCCTGCGCGAGGCCGACGAGCCCGTCCTCGTCATGGGCGGCGGGTCCAACCTCGTCATCGCCGACGCCGGGTGGCCGGGCGTCGTCGTGCGGATCGCGTCGCGCGGACGGCGGATCGAGCGGTGCCCGGACGGGTCGGTGCTGCTGACCGTCGAGGCGGGGGAGGACTGGGACGACGTCGTCGCGGCCACCGTCGCCGACGGCCTCGGCGGGCTCGAGTGCCTGTCGGGCATCCCGGGCCGCACCGGTGCGGTGCCGGTGCAGAACGTCGGCGCGTACGGGGTGGAGATCGCCGACGCGCTGGTCGACGTCGACCTGTTCACGGGCGGCCTGGTGCGCCGCGTCGCCGCCGCCGACCTGGGGCTGGCCTACCGCACCAGCATGCTCAAGGGCCGCTCCGACGCCATCGTGCTGCGCGTGCGGATCGCCCTGCCCGGCGACGACCGCAGCGCCCCGATCCGCTACGGCGAGCTCGCCGGGATGCTCGGCGTAGCGCCGGGCGACCGGGTGCCCGCCGCCGTCGCGCGCGAGGCCGTGCTCGCACTGCGTCGCGGCAAAGGGATGGTGCTCGACCAGGCCGACCACGACACCTGGAGCGCGGGCTCGTTCTTCACGAACCCGGTGCTGTCGACGGCGCCCGTGCAGGCGCCGACCTGGCCCGCCGGGCCCGGGCGGGTGAAGGTGTCGGCGGCGTGGCTGATCGAGCGCTCCGGGTTTCGGCGCGGGCACCCCGGGCCGGGCGGCCGGGTGGCGCTGTCGGGCAGGCATGTGCTGGCGCTCACCCACCGTGGCGGCGGCACGACCGCCGACCTCCTGGCGCTGGCCGCCGAGGTGCGCGACGGCGTTTATGCCCGGTTTGGCGTCGTATTGACGCCGGAGCCGGCGTTGGTCGGATGCTCACTGTGACCGGTTAGCCTGATCGGGGGGCAACCGGACCCCGGCCCGACACGTCTTGAACAAGGGAAGGACGGGGGCGAGACGATGCGACGGATCCTGGTCATTGCGGCGGCGGTCCTCGTCGGCTTGCTTACCGTGGTCCTGGTTGCCTGCGGCGCGGCGCCCACCGTCGGCGGTTCCCCGGCCCCGGTGCAGCAGGCCGCCACGCTCACCTACACGCCCGCGACCGGCGCCACCAACACCGATCCGACCCAGCCCGCGCGGGTGAGCGTCGCCGACGGCACGCTGGAGACGGTCACGCTCACCGGCCCGAAGGGCCCGGTCGCAGGCGCCCTCACCGCCGACAAGAAGGCCTGGGCGAGCACGGACAAGCTCACCTACGGTGCCACGTTCACCTGGGGCGGTACCGCGAAGGCCGTCGACGGCACCGAGGTGCCGCTCAGCGGCACGTTCGCCACGAAGCCGCCGAGCAAGCAGATCCGGGGCACGCTCAACATCGGCGACGGGCGTACGGTCGGCGTCGCCGCGCCGATCCGCATCCAGTGGGGCGGGCACGTCGCCGACCGCGCGGCCGCCGAGCAGGCGCTCTCCGTGACGACGTCGGTGCCGGTGGAGGGCGCCTGGGGCTGGATGCCCGACGAGGGCGGCGGCTCGCGCGTCGACTGGCGCCCGCGCGCGTATTGGCCCGCGCACACCCAGGTGACGGTCACGGCCAAGCTCGGCGGGGTGCCCTACGGGGGCGACACCGTCGGTGCGGCGGACTTCTCCTCGACGTTCACCATCGGCGACGCCCAGGTCGTCAAGGCCGACGTCAACAGCTTCCGGATGGTCGTACTGCGCAACGGCCAGAAGGTCCTCGACGTGCCCGCGAGCTACGGCCTCGGCTCGGACCCGGAGCGCAACACCCGCTCGGGCATCCACGTCGTCAGCGAGAAGTTCACCGACAAGCGGATGGTCAGCCAGCGCTACGGCTACGACACGGTCGAGAAGTGGGCCGTGCGGATCAGCAACAACGGCGAGTTCATCCACGCCAACCCGGCGTCGGCGGCCGCGCAGGGCTCGGCGAACATCACGCACGGCTGCGTGAACCTGTCGCTGGACAGCGCGAAGGCCTACTACGACATCGCGCAGTACGGCGACCCGGTCGAGGTCACCGGTACGCCGGTGCCGCTCGCCGCCCGCGACGGCGACATCTGGGACTGGACGCTGTCGTGGGACCAGTGGAAGAAGCTGTCGGCGCTCTGAGCCCCACCGCGCGGACCCGTTGTGCATCGCGCAGGCGGCGCTTTTGCGCGGCTGTCGGGCGGGTGGGTCAGGGCTCGACACCGCGCTGCGCGGTGCGCGAACCGCGCCGGGCCGCCGCCCGCTGCCACGCGAAGATCGCCCAGCCGACGCCGCCGAGCCCGGCTCCGACGAGGCAGGTCGACAGCGCCTGCGGGGGGCCCGCCGCCGCCGCGACGACGGCCGCGGCCAGCCACAGCAGCGTGCCGACCCCGACGACGGTGCGCATCCGAGTGAGGGCCGGGGGCAGCGGCGGGAGGTCGCGCACGGAGGCAGCCTACGCGCGGTAGATGCGCACCCAGTCGACCTGGAAGCGGACCTCGGGCGGGGTGGACGCGTCGCGCGGCGGGATCCAGTTGTCATACGGCCCGATGTCCTGCTGCATGGTCAGGTGCATCGAACGCGGCGGGATCTGCTCGCGCTCGGTCGTGCGGAAGACCTCCTGGCCGTCGACGAACCCGGCCACGTGATCGGGCGTCCACTCCACGGCGTAGTTGTGCCACTGGGTGAAGTCGCCCGCGACCTTCGTGCCGTTCTGGCTGTTGTCGGCGCCGTAGTGGAGGTTGAAGTTGTACTCGGTGCGCTCCGGCTTCGGGATCTCCATGAAGTCGACTTCGCCGCCCTCCGGGAAGTCCTCGGCGTCGGGCCACAAGATGATCACGTCGCCGTAGCCGGTGGCCTTCTCGGTGCGCGCCCGCACCTCCCAGCGGCCGTAGAGCTGGCCGTCGGCCCATTCCAGGCCGCCCGACGACAGCCCGTGGCTGACGATGCTCAGCATGCCGTCTGCGACGTGGAGGTTCGCGGGGTTGTGGCGGCCGACCCCGCCCGTGGTCTCGCCGCTGTAGGGATTCCATGCCGGGCCGAGGGTGGTGCCGTCGAACTCGTCGTGGTCCTGCAGCAGCCAGCCGTATCGCACGGCGGCCTCGGTGTCCGAGCGCGCCTCCGGCTTGATCGTTGCGGTGTTGTGGGGGGCGACGTTGCTGCGGCCGTCGTGGCGCGGCGTCGGCGGGGTGCGCGTCGAGTCGGAGGTCGCGGTGCGCACGGCCGTCACCGCGATCGCGGCCAACGCCACGATCATCGCGATCGCCAGCGCGATGACCACGCTCCGGCGCAGGCCGGGCGGTGGCGGCGGGTTCGGGTCAGCCGACTGTGTGACCACGGTGGGGGACTCCGGCACGCCTCGGAGGGTAGGGACCTCGCACTGTGGTGCGGCTGAGAGGGCAGGTCACCACCCGATCGTGTGGTGGACGACGTCCTGCATGACCGATTTGTTCGATGTCGGTGCGGTTGTGGGTGGCGGCGTGTCGAGCGGGTACTGGCGCACCCAGTCGACCTGCATCTGCGACGGCGTGACCGCACCGCCTGCCTCCTGCGGGAACCAGTCGAGCTGGATGCACAGGTGCATGGGGCGGGGCGGGAGGGCCGCGGTGTTGGCGGTGTGCCACCAGGGCTTGCCGTCGACGTAGGTCGTGACGCCCTTGGGCGTCCACTCGACGGCCCAGTTGTGCCACTGCGTGGCGTCGATCTTCACGAGGCCATGCTCCTGGGCGTTGTCCTTGCCGTGGTGGAGGAACACGTTGGTGGACTGGCGGGTGTGGTCGGTCATCTCCATGAAGTCGATCTCCCCGCCCTGGGGGAAGTCCTCGGCGTCGGGCCAGAGCAGGAGGAGGGCGTTGTAGGTGGGGTCGGCTGCGGGGGCGCGGACGCGGCCTTCCCACCGGCCGTACTTCTCCCCGGTGCCGTGGTCCCAGGCCATGCCCTCGGTGGTGCCCTCGGCGTCGCCCCGGATGGTGAGGACGCCGTCGGCGACCCTCGCGGCGTCGGGGGAGCGCGTGCCCTTGCCCGCGTGGCCGGGGCCGTCGTAGAGGCCCCAGCCGGAGAGGTCGCCGGTGAAGTCGTCCTGGCGGTTGGGGGTGCCCCAGCCGTAGGTGGCGGCGGCGGTGGGGCCGTCGTCGGCTGCGGACGGAGCGGCAGTGGGGCGAGCGGACGAGTCGGCGGTGGGCTCGGCGGTGGCGTGGGCGGTGGGTTTGGCGGTCGCGTCGGCGGTGGGGTCGGCGGTCGCGTCGGCGGCCGGCACGGTGGGCGGCGCCGCCGTGGAGTGCGCGCTTGCCGTGGCCGCCGGTGGCCGGGCGGTGCCCCCGGACGGTGCCGTGGCCGGTCCGACCAGGACGAGCACCATCGCAACGCCGGTCGAGAGGTACTTGCGGATCAGCTCGTCGAGCTGGTCAACGGTCATGCCACGTGCTCCTGTCGCATCAGTCCTCCCCGACGGAGAGGTCGGGGTCGCCGCCACCGGTGGTCTCGGCGACGACGCGCCACCGGCCGTCGGCGCCTTCGGCCAGGACGACGAGGGCGTGCAGCTGCCCGACCGTGAGCGGGCCGCCGGGCCGGGCGGTCTCGGTGCGCAGCGCCGCGCGATAGCCGCGGCGATTTCCATCGGCCCCTGCGGGTTCCAGCCCGGTGACGACGGCGGTGCGGTTGGCGCCGGGCGGCGGAGGGTCGAGCACGACGATGCCGACGGCCGCCGCCGGGCTGCCCGGCCGGGCGTATCCGGCCGCCCGCCGCTGGGTGTGGCCCGCATCGCCCGGGACGAGCGAGTGGGCGGCGGCGAGGTAAGCGCGCGCCACCGCGGCCGAATCGGTCAGGTCGACCGCCGGATCCGGTGGTGCAGGATCGGCGCCGCGGAGCGCGGGCGTCGCGGCCAGCACCCGGCGCTCGTCGTCGGAGAGCACGCCGCCGCCTGCGAGGTCGTCGGGCCGGGGCACGGCCGCGACGGTCAGCAGCACGACCAGCACCGCGGCCAGCGCGGCCGCCGCCATACGGAGGATGCGAGAGATCACGGCGTCACTCGCGGAAGCTCGCGTGGACGTGGTCGAAGTGCCCGCCGGTGGCGCTGCGGACGTCGTAGATCCCGCCGCCGGTGTAGCGGATGCCCCAGTTGCCGGGGTCGTCGCGTACGCTCGGGTCCCAGTAGCGGCCCTGCCAGATCAGGTACTTGACCTGCAACGCGCCCGCGTTGGCGCGCAGCCAGTCGGCGACCTCCCAGCCGTGGTCCCGCTCGTTGCCCTGCGCGAAGGTGCCGGGCCGGGTGACCATGAAGTCGCAGGCCTTGCCCCGTGAGTGGTCGCTGGTCGGGTTCCAGGCGTGGCGATCCCAGCAGCCCGCCGTGTGGACGACCGGGCCGTCGTGCCAGCCACCGAACGCCGCGCCGACCGCGTCAAGGCCGTGTCGGGTGGCGCCGGTGAGGCAGCCGCTACCGGTCGGGTCGGGCGGGCTGCATCCGGTGGCTCCGCCCGCCCACGCGGTGGCGACGAAGGCGGGCCGGTACGGCGTGGTAGCGGAGGCGGGGAACCCCGGCCGAGGTGAGCCTGCGGATGGGCGCGACGGCGACGGCCGCGGTGCGGGTGTGCGTGGCCGTGGTGGCCGTGGTGCGGCCGCGCCTGACGGCTCGTCCTGGGCGCCGAAGCGGGCCAGGTTGTCGTGCACGGCGGCCAGGTAGCGGCGAACGAGCTGGGCGCAGCGGTCGTCACAGCCCGCCTCGCCTGCCGCCGGGACACCCGTGCGGCTGTCGGTGACCCGGGCGCAGCCCGCGACGTGGCAGACGAGCATCGCGTCGAGGGGGGTGGTGGGCTTGCCGGTGGCCGCGAGGTGCGCGGTGACGGCGCGCAGGTTCGCGCATACCCACGGGATCGCGACGCGCAGGTGCGCCTCGGGGCTGAGCACGGCCGCGCCATCCGCGGGCGGGTCGGAGGCCCAGGGGCTCCCGCCCGCTGCCACCCACGCCGACTGGCCGAGCTGGTAGAGACCGGCCGAGCCGCCGGGCTGCTCGGAGCGCGCGCTCGCGTCCCAGCCTGACTCGGCCTGCACCTGCGCGACGACCCACAGCGGCGGCAGCTCCGGGCACGCCGTCGCAGTGAGGTCGCTGATGAAGGGGAGCGACTGGCGGGCCAACGCGGGCAGCGCCGCCGCGGCGACCCCCGACACGACGTCCGACGACACCGCCGCGGCGGCGGGCTGGACGCCGATGAGGACCGCGGCCACCGCGGCACACGCCGCGACGAGGCGGCACAGGATCCGCACGGTCCTCATCCGGCCTTCGTGGCCTTGATGTGCGCGGGTCGGCGGATGACGGGGGACGCGCCGCGCTCTTCGGGGCATGCGTGCCTCGGCGGCAGGCACCTCCGCTTCGGGCGTGTCGTCGTCAGGCAGCCGGGCGGGATGTGCTGGCTGCCACCCGGGGTTCGCGCCCGAGCACAGCGGGAGGGCGGGTCACCACACACCCCCGGGTACGGGCTCCTGCAAGGGATCGTCGTCGACGAGCGTGTGGTCGTCGGCGCTGGGGGCCGGGCGGGTGCGGGCAGGCGGCTCCTCGCCGAGCGTCTCGTCCCAGGCGTCGACCACCATCCGGCCGCCGTCGAACGTGACCGGCACCGACAGCCGGATCCACGTCGACGCGAGGCTCCGCCAGCCCCGGCCCGTCGGCGCGGGCGCCGCGGCGAGCGCTCCCGGGACGCCGTCGTCGGGGTCCTGGCTCGCGCCGTGCTCGCCGACCGCGAGGTACGGGGTGACGCGGACGCGGACGTCGACGAGCACGCGGCCGTCGCCGTCGGGCCGCACCAGGCCCGGCAGCGCGAACTCGGCGCGCTGGCGGCCCTCCCCGGTCCAGCCGAGCCGGGCCGGGTCGCGGCCCGGCGTCGGCAGGTAGTCGACGAGGACCCGACCTCGCCGCTCCGGATCGTCCTCGTCCCAGGACAGGTAGTCGACGGCGAACGCGCCCGCCAGGGCCGCCGCCTCGGCGGGGTGTGGCGCCGCGGGCGAGAAGGCGGGCACTGGGGGGAAGCCGCGCGGCTCGGTCGGCGGGTCGCCGTTGACGCGGGGATCACCGCTGGTCAGCGGCCCGCCCCATGATCCGCCGGGCGCGCTTCCGGGCCCGGCGCCCCCGCGCGCCTGCCCGCTTGTCGGGGCGTCTGATTCGGGGTCGCCCCGCGCGCCGGCTCCGATCGGCGGTGTGGCCCCCGCGCCCCGGGGCGCGGTCGGCGAGATCGGCGGTGTGGCCGCCCTGCCCCAGGCTGTGGTCGTCGACGTCGTCTCCGTGCCCCAGAGCGGGGCCGTCCCGGTCGGCCACGATGCGGTGCGGTCGGACGTGGCCGCCGCGCCCGAGGGCGGCGCCGTCCGGGTTGGCCACGACGCGGTGCCGTCGGACGTGGCCGCTGCGCCCCAGGGCGGCGCCGTCCCGGTGGGCGACGGTGCGCCGCCCGACGTGGAGCCCGCGCCCCACCGGGCTTCCGTCGTGGTCGACGAGGGCGCGCCGCCGGACGTGGGCCCGGCGCCCCACGGCGTCGTCGCGTACGCCGCCGCGCTCCCGTCCGGGGCGGGGCCGTGGCCGTTCGACCTCCGGCGCGAGCCACGCCCCCACCGGGTCTTCCGCGGCGTCGCCGCGCCGGCGTGGTCTTCGGGCCGCGCGGACGCGCCGCCGTCGCCGTCGGGGGACGTCCATCCGTTGGCCCCCGCCGGGCCGCGCTGGGCCGAAGCCGTCCGGCCGTTCGCCTGGGCGTGGTGCTCGGTCCCGCCGCCCCCGGGCGCCCATCGGGACGAGCCGCCGCTGTGGGGTGGGCGGTAGGCCGGGGGCGGGTCGGCGGCGGCGCCGTACCGCGCCGCGTGCTCCGCGGGCGGGGCGTCGTCGGATGCGGTCTCGGGGCGGCCGAAAAGTCGGAAGGGAGACACGGCGGTCATTCCGGAACCGGTCGTGGGCGGTGCGCGGGCATGGCTCTCCCGTCTGCGGGCGCGGCGGATCGCACCCGCGGCGGAGCGCCCCGGGTGGCGGTCGACCTCCATGGGCAGCTGCCCAGCCGTCGGGTCGACGCCGTCGACGCTAGGAGCGCCGCGCCATCCCGCGGGGCCGATTGACGAAACGGTTTGCAGGTGCGAACGGATCAGGCGGCGCGCGGCAGCGGCCAGGTGTGCACCGGCTCGTTGGCCTCGGAATGCTCCAGGTAGCGGCCGAACATGCCGCGCAGCGCCGCGGGGCGGTCCGCACCGCGCTGCTCCAGCACCGCGACCGCGTCGAGCTGCCACGCCGCCCCCGTGCGTCGGTGCAGGCACCGCCGCTCGATCACGCTCAGGTAGCGGTCGATCACCGCGGCCGCCACCCCCCAGCGCGCCAGCCCGTCCGCCGCCTGCGGAAGCAGCTTGCGCAGCACCAGCTCGTCGGGTCGGATCCAGCCGGACCCCGGCCAGTACAGCGGCCCGTCAAGCCCGTGGCGGGCGGCGGTGGTGAAGTTCTCCTGCGCCGCCTCGAACGACATCGAGCTCCACAGCGGCCGGTCGGCCTCCACCAGCACCCGCAGCAGCCCGTAGAACAGCAGGGCGTTGGCGACCATGTCCACCGCCGTCGGCCCGGCGGGCAGCACCCGGTTCTCGACGCGCACGTGCGGCACCCCGCCCGCCACGTCGTACACCGGGCGGTTCCAGCGCCAGATCGTGCCGTTGTGCAGCCGCAGCTCGTCCAACTGCGGCACCCGGCCCTCCTTGAGCTCGAGCATGGGGTCGGTGTCCTCGGTGAGCGGCAGCAGACCCGGGAAGTAGCGGCCGTTCTCGCTGAACAGATCGAGGATCGAGCTGATCCACCGCTCCCCGAACCACACCCGCGGCCGGACGCCCTGGTTGCGCAGCTCGACCGTGCGCACGTCGCAGGACTGCTCGAACAGCGGGATCCGCGTTTCGGCCCACAGCCGCGACCGCAACAGGAACGGCGAGTTCGCGCCCACCGCCAGCTGTACGCCCGCGAGGCTCTGCGCGGCGTTCCAGTAACCGGGGAACGCGTCCGGATGCACCTGCAGGTGCAGCTGCATCGACGTGCACGCGGCCTCGGGGGCGATCGAGTCGAAGTCGGCGAACAGGTGGTCGGGGGTGACGGCGTGGCGGCCGGACGGGTCGTCGCCCGCGATGTCCAGCCGGATCGGCTCACCGCGCGCGCTCATCATCTGCTCGTTCAGGACGGCGTAGCGGTGCTCGGTGGACAGGGCGTCGACGACGAGGTGCTGCGGCTCGATCGTCGGCAGGATCCCGATGACCGCCAGCCGCGCCCCGCACGTGTCGGCCGCCGTGCGGGCGAGCCCGAGATGGTCGGTGAGCTGGTGCTCGAAGTATCGCCACTCGTCGCCGGGCAGCGGGCGGGGCGGCAGGTTGAGCTCCAGGTTCCACCGGCCCAGCTCGGACTGGAACTCCGTGCCCTGGATGGTGTCGAGCACCTGTCGGCCGCGCAGCGCGGGCACCAGCTCGCCGTCGACGAGATTCAGCTCCACCTCGACGCCGGTCATCGGCTCGTCCCGGGCGAACGTGTGCTCGCGCAGTATCACGGTGAGCGCATCGAGGCAGCGTTGGACCTTGCTGCGGTAGATCTGGCGGTCGCGCCGACTGAACACGGTCCGGTCGACGTCCTGGCCCATGCGGGCGCCGCCTCCTTAGGCTCCGGGCCACTGTCCGCGACCGCGCCGTCGGGATGGCGGCGGCGCGGCTGTCCACCGTGACACACCCGTGATCTCTTCGCTACGGCTGACCGGATGACTGGCCCTGACACCATGTCCGGTCGTGGCGATCCTCACGACCGTGGACGACGTGGCCGACCCCCGCGTCGACGACTACCGCGACCTCACCGCCGCCGACCGTCGCCCCGACCGGCCAGGCGGCCGCGGCCTGGTCATCGCCGAGGGCGTCGTCGTCGTGCGGCGGCTGCTGGACTCGCCCTACCCGGTGCGTTCGCTCCTGGGTGTGCCGCGACGGCTCGCGGATCTGGACCTTTCCGCCGTCGACGCGCCCGTCTACGCCGCGGACGCCGACACCATGGCCCGGATCGTCGGGTTCCACCTCAACCGGGGCGTGCTCGCCGTGGCCGACCGGGCGCCGACGCCGTCGGTGGAACAGCTGGCGACGGGGCGGCTGCTGGCTGTGCTGGAGGGCGTGAACGACCACGAGAACCTCGGCGCGCTGTTCCGCAACGCCGCCGCGCTCGGCGTGGACGGCGTGCTGCTCGGCCCCCGCTGCGCCGACCCGCTCTACCGGCGCAGCGTGCGCGTCTCGATGGGACACGTGCTGCGGGTGCCGTTCGCGCCGCTTCCCGAACCGTGGCCCGCGGCGCTCGCGGCGCTGGACCACACGGTCGTCGCGCTGACGCCCGCCGCGGACGCGGTACCGTTGGCCGCCGTCGGGCTCGCCGGGCACCGGGTGGCGCTCCTGCTCGGGGCCGAGGGGCCCGGCCTCACCCCGGAGGCTATGCGGGCCGCGCACCTGCGCGTGCGGATTCCGATGGCGACGGGTGTCGACTCTCTCAATGTGGCTACAGCCGCGGCCGTTGCCTTCCACACGCTCGCGGCACCTCTAGGCTGATGGCGTGACCACCCGTGAGCGGATAGTGCTGCCCCAGCACGCATTATCCGCGCACGACCGTGGCCAACCCGCTGGCGCGCCCGCCCGCCGAGCCGCCCGGTCCCACGCCGTGGGCCACCGGGCTCGTCATCGCCGCGTTCGTCGCCGTGTTCGTGACCTTGGCCGACGTCGCGATCTGCCGCGCGTTCGCCGACGCGTTCGGGCTGCTGTGGATCCCGGCGAACCTGCTGGTAGGGAGCGGTTTGGCGCCGTCGCTGTGGCTGCTGCGCCGCACGCCGCTGTGGCGGTGGCCCGCGCTCGGCGCCACGGTCGGGCTCGGCGTGTCGTGGATCGTGCTGCTGCTCGCGATGCTCGGGCCGAGCTGACAGAGCTGTGTCAGGGCCGTGTCAGCGCGCTCGCGCAGACTCGGCCCCATGAACGGAGCAATCTGCGTCGAGGGGCTGGTCAAGCGCTTCGGCGCGACCACCGCCCTCGACGGCGTCGACCTCGTCGCCCGGCCCGGCGCCGTGCTCGGGCTGCTGGGGCCCAACGGGTCGGGCAAGACCACCACCGTCCGCATCCTCGCCACCCTCCTGCGCCCCGACGCGGGACGCGCCACCGTGCTGGGCCACGACGTCGTCGCCGACGCCCCGGCCGTCCGGCGACGGATCGGCCTCACCGGGCAGTACGCCGCGGTCGACGAGGCGCTCTCGGGCACCGACAACCTCCTGCTCGTCGGCCGGTTGCTCGACATGCCCCGCCGCACAGGTCGGGCCCGCGCCGCCGACCTGATCGCGCGGTTCGGGCTCACCGAGGCGGCCGGGCGGCGGGTGCGCACCTACTCCGGCGGCATGCGGCGGCGCCTCGACCTCGCCGTCAGCCTCATCGGCCACCCCGACATGCTGTTCTTCGACGAGCCCACCACCGGCCTGGACCCGCGGCACCGCAACGAGGTGTGGGAGCAGGTCCGCGGCCTGGCCGCCGGCGGCGTGACCGTGCTGCTCACCACGCAGTACCTGGAGGAGGCCGACCAGCTGGCCGACGACCTCGTCGTCCTCGACCACGGCCGGGTCATCGCGAAGGGCACCCCGGCCAGCCTGAAGGCGGAGGTCGGCGGGCAGGCGCTGCACGTGCGGCCGCTGCGGCGGGCCGACGTGCCCCGTGCGCTGGCGCTGGTGGCCGAGCTCGGGGCGGCGCCGGTGGCTGATGCGACCGGCGAGATCGTCGTGCCCGCGCTCGAGCCCGGCCTGCTGCGGCACGTCGTCGACCGGCTGGACGCCGCCGACATCCCCGTCGCCGAGATCGGGCTGCGGCTGCCGAGCCTCGACGACGTCTTCCTCGCCCTCACCGGGCACACCGCTGAGGAGGCGGCATGACCATCGTTGCACCGGCGCCGCCCGCGCCCGCCCGCCACGCGGCCGCCCCGGCCCCGTCGTTCCTGCGCCACACCGGCGCGTTGGCCTGGCGGGGGATCGTCAAGACCATCCACTCGACGGAGGCGCTGCTCGACGTCACCCTGCAGCCGGTGATCTTCCTGCTGCTGTTCGTGTACGTGTTCGGCGGCGCGATCTCCGGCAGCCCGGACGCGTACCTGCAGCTCGCGCTGCCCGGCGTGCTCGTACAAACGATCGTGTTCGCGTCGGCGGGCACCGGCGTGGGGCTGGCGGAGGACCTGCAGACGGGCATCTTCGACCGCTTCCGCAGCCTGCCGATCGCGCGGAGCGCCCCGCTCGTCGGCGCGATCCTGGCCGACCTCGTCAGGTACCTGACCTCGGGCGTGATCATGATGGTGATCGGGCTGGTGCTGGGCTTCCGGATCACGACCTCGCCGCTCGCAGTCGTCGCGACGTTCGCGCTGGTCATGGTGTTCGCGTTCGCCCTGTGCTGGGTGTTCACGGCGCTGGCGATGGTCGTCGGGCAGCCGCGGTCGGTGCAGGGGCTCGGCGCGCTGGTGATGTTGCCGCTGACGTTCGGCAGCAACGTTTTCGTGCCTGCGAACACCCTGCCGTCGTGGCTGCGCGGCTTCGTGGAGATCAACCCGGTGACGCACATGGCGGACGCCGCCCGCGGGCTGCTCACCGGTGGTCCCGTGGCGGCGCCGCTGACGTTCGCGCTGATCTCATCGGCCGTGGTGATGGCGGTGTTCGCGCCGTTGGCGGTGTATCTGTACCGGCGTCGTACCTGACGGGCCGCCGGGCGGTGCAGGCACGACCGCCGGGTGACACTGCGGACGTTGAGTGCCCGCAAGGTGACATTCCTGACGTCGGTGGAGAGGCGTGCAGGTCGTCGTCGTTGCCCAGCTCGGCGGTGAGCGCGATCGCCTCGTCGAATGCGGCCGCCGCAGCGTCGTGCTCGCCCGCGAGCCCCTCCAACTCGCCCAGCGAGTAGAGCACCATGCCCAGCCCGAACCGCTCGCCCAGCGCCGTGAACGCCGTGTGCGTGGCCCGCACGAGCTCGCGTTGGGCGGCGAGATCCCCGTCGTTCTCCGCCCGCAGGGCCCGGGTCTGCAGCGCCAGCGCGCGCGTCCACGGGTCGTCGGCCGCTGTCTCGAGCCTGCGCAGCGGGCCCTCGTCCTGCTCGGCGAACAGGAGCGTGACCGGCTCCACCAGCTGCAGCACGGGGTGCCACGGGCGGGGCAGCGTGGTGAGCGCGGCGATGGCGGCCTCGGCGTGCTCGCGACCCCCGCCTGTGTCGCCGCCGCCGACGGCCGCCACCGCCCGGTAGGCCAGGGCAAGGGCGACGACGTCCGGCTCGACATCGTGGCCGGGGGGCGGCAGCGCCGCGAGCCACCGCCTGCTTTCGTCGAGCCTGCCGCGGACGAGCCACGACCACGTCATGCCGACGACGATCCGGTACGCGATCGGCAGGTCGGCGGTCACCGTGCGGCGCAGCGCGAGGTCGATCTCGTCGGCCTCGGCGCGCAGGCGCGCGAGCCAACCGAGCTGGTCGCGGCCGCGGATGTGCGGCTCGGCTTCCTCCACGAGATCCAGGACGAACGCGGCGTGCGCGGCCTCGGCGGCTTCGCGTTCGCCCGCCGCCTCGAGCTTCTCGCCCGCGTAGGCGCGGAGGGTCTCCAGCATGCGGTAGCGGGTGGGGCCGTCGGCCTGCGGGACGGCGACGACGAGCGACTTGTCCACGAGCGACGTCAGCGCATCCCACGCCTCGGGCCCGCACACACGCTCGGCCGCCGCGAGCGTGGCGCCGCCCGCGAAGCCACCGAGTCGGCGGGCGACGGCGCGCTCGGGTTCGGTGAGGAGGTCCCAGCTCCAGTCGACCACCGCGCGCAGCGTCTGGTGGCGTGGCAACGCGGTACGCGCACCCGTCGTGAGCAGGCGGAACCGGTCGTCGAGGCGGGCGGCGATCTCGGCGGGGGAGAGCGTGCGCAGGCGGGCCGCGGCCAGCTCGATGGGCAGCGGCTGGCCGTCGAGGCGGCGGCAGATCTCGGTGACGGCGGGCCGGGTGGCGGCGTCGAGGATGAACGTGGGCCGGACGGCGGCGGCGCGGTCGGTGAACAGCTGGACGGCATCGGCCTCGGCGAGCGCGTCGACCGGATGCAGCACCTCGCCGGGCACCCCCAACGGCTCGCGGCTCGTGGCGAGGACCCGCAGGCGCGGGCACGCCGTGAGCAGCGACTCGGCCAGCGCCGCGACGGCGGCGACGAGGTGCTCGCAGTTGTCCAGCACGAGGATCGTGTCGCGGCCGTCGAGCGCGGCCAGCAGCCGGATCATCGGCTCGGGTGCCTCTGCCCGGCCCAGATGCAGCTCGGGCTCGCCCACGGCGGCCAGCAGCGCAGCCGGGAGCTGCGCGGCGTCGGTGAGCGCGGCCAGCTCGGCGACGACCGCGGCAGGCGCGGCGGTGGGCGCCCCTGCTGACGCGGCGCCCGTGGCCCCCGGCGGTCCCGGTGCCGCGGCGCGGGTGGCCAGGGTGGGCGACGTGGCCAGGGTGGGCGGCGTGGTCGGGGTGGGCGGCGTGGTCGGGGTGGGCGGCGTGGTCGGGGTGGGCGGCGTGGTCGGGGTGGGCGGCGTGGTCGGGGTGGGCGGCGTGGTCGGGGTGGGCGGCGTGGTCGGGGTGGGCGGCGTGGTCGGGGTGGGCGGCGTGGTCGGGGTGGGCGGCGTGGTCGGGGTGGGCGGTGTGACGCGGGGGAGCGGGGCGGTGGCGCGGGGCGGTGCGGGCGTGATGGGGGGCGGCGCGGCGGGTGGCGTGGCTGGGGTGCCGGTCGGCGGGCTCGTCGCACGCGGGTGCGGGACGAAGGTGGCCTCCCGGGCAAGCCGCGTCTTGCCCGCCCCGCCCGGGCCGGTGAGCGTGACGAGCCGTGTGGTGCGCAGGAGCACGCGAATGCGGTCGACGTCCGCGGTGCGCCCGACGAAGCTGGACAGCCCCGCCGTGCGGGGCGCCGCGAGCGCAGGCCGCAGCACCGACATCCGGGCCTCGGCGAGCTCGGGGCCGGGGTCGACGCCCAGCTCGTCGGCCAGCAGCCCGATCGTGCGGTCCAGGGCGGCGAGCGCGTCGGCCTGGCGGCCCGCGGCGTGCAGGGCCCGGCCGAGCAGCGCGGCGGTCGTCTCGCGCAGCGGCGCCGCGGTGAGCTGGGCGGTGAGCGCCTCGACATCGGGCACGAGGCCCAGCCGCAGCGCCAGGCGGGCCCGCTCGTCCACGACGTCCGCGCGCCGCCCGTCGAGCCGGGCCGCCGCGGGGCGTGCGAAAGGCAGCTCGACGACATCGGCCAGCGCAGGCCCGCGCCAGAGTGCCAACGCCTCGCCGAGGAGGCCGTGCGCCGCGGCGGGGCCCTCCGACCGGGCCTCGGCGACGAGCGCGTCGAACGCCATGACGTCCACGGCGCTCGGGTCGACGGCCAAGCGGTAGCCGCCCGGCTCCGTGACCACCAGCTCGCCCGCCAACACCCGCCGCAGCCGCGAGACCAGTGCCTGCAGGGCGTTGGCGGCGTTCTCCGGCGGTGTCTCCCACAGGCCGTCGACGAGCGCGGCGGTGCTGACCGGCCGTCCGGCGTCCAGCGCGAGCCGGGCCAGCAGCCCGCGCAGGCGCACGCCGGACAGGCCGCTCGGCCCGTCGACGGTGCCCAGCACGCCGATCCGCACGGGCACCAGTGTGCCGCCGGGTGATCCGCTTCGCGTCATGCGCTCTCCCGGTGGAACGCGCGCATCCCCCAGACCACGGTGAGCGCCGCAGGGCCGAGCGCGACCGCCCGCCCCGTGCCGGTCAGCTCACCGGGTGGACCCGCCTCACCCCGGCCATCACCGCGGTAGGTGCGCGCCCAACGGGCCTGGATCACGAGGCGACGGTAGCGCCGTCCCCCGACGGTTATCGCGCGAGTTCGGCCAGGAAGAGCGCCTCCGCCAGCGCGCCGCGGCCGAACATGCCCAGGTCGAGGCTTTCGTCGATGCCGTGCCAGCGGCTGCTCGGGTCGCCGACGCCGGTGACGAGCACGGCCGCGTTCGGGAACGTCCGCGCGAACTCGGCGATGAACGGGATCGAGCCGCCGATGCCGACCTCGACCAGCTCGTTGCCGTACGCCGCCGCGAAGGTGCGGCGGGCGACGTCGTACGCGGCGCCCGTGGTGGACAGCGAGAACGGCTCGGCGGTGCCGGTGCCGGGGGTCACCGTGACGTGCGCGCCCCACGGAACCTGCGCCGCGAGGTGTTCGGCGAGGGCCTTTTGCGCGGTGGTGGCGTCGTCGCCGGGGCCGAGGCGGAGGCTGACCACGGCCCGTGCGCGCGGAACGAGGATGTTGGCGGCCTCGGCGACGCGGGGCGCGTCGATGGCGAGCACGGCGACGGCGGGCTTGGTCCAGGTCCGCTCCACGATGCTGCCCGAGCCGATGAGGGCCACGCCGGACAGCAGCCCGGCGTCGCCGCGGAACGTGGCCTCGTCGACGTCGGGTGCTGCGGACGTGCCGTGGACGAGGCCGGGCACCGCGACGTCACCGTGCTCGTCATGCAGCCCGGCCAAGGCGCGGCACAGTGCCGTGAGGGCATCGCCGATCGGACCGCCGAACACGCCCGAGTGCACGGGCCGTTCCAGCACCGACACCTCGACGACCACGTCCACCAGTCCGCGCAAGCTGGTCGTGAGCGCAGGCACGTCGACCGCCGGGTTGCCCGCGTCGGCGATGATGATCACGTCGCAGGCCAGCGCGTCACGGTGCGCGCGCAGGAACGCGGGAAGGGTGGGTGAGCCGGACTCCTCCTCGCCCTCGACGAACAACGTGACCCCGACCGGTGGGCGGCCATCGAAGGCGCGCAGCGCGGCGAGGTGGGTCATGACGCCCGCCTTGTCGTCGGCGGCGCCGCGGCCGTAGAGGCGACCGGCCCGCTCGGTGGGCTCGAACGGCGGCGAGGTCCACTGCGCGTCGCCGCCGGTGGGCTGCACGTCGTGGTGGGCGTAGAGCAGCACGGTGGGTGCGCCCGCAGGCGCGGGCCAGTGGGCGAGGACGGCGGGCGCGCCCCCGTCGACCGCGACGACCGCGACCTCGCCCGGGCCCGCGGCCCGCGCCAGCTCGGCGACGGCCTCGGCGCTGCGGCGGGTGTCGTCCGCGTGCGCGGGGTCGGCCCAGATGCTCGGTATGCGGACGAGGCGCTCCAGGTCGGCACGCGCGGCGGGCAGTTCCCGCTCGACGGCGGCGCGCAGATCGGCATCGACGGTCGCGGCGTCGGGCCTGGTCACGGGCTGTTCGGTCACGCCGGCCGACTCTACGCGGGCGCACTGACGACGTCGCACCCCCGGCCACTCCGCCGGACAATGTGGACGCACGGCGCGCGAGGCGGGAGTGCGACCGGCACTCGCCGGGGACCGTAGGCTGCTGGCATGTCCCGGTTCCTGGCGACGTTGCTGGAGTCCGCAGCCCGGTCGTCCCACGGCATGGTCACCGGCGAGCCCCGCGAGCCCGTACGGCGCACCTGGGCCGAGGTCCACGACCGGGCCCGCGCGATGGCCGCCGCCCTGCGCAGCGAGACCGACGGGCGCCCCGGGCTCGGCCCGGGCGCCGCGGTGGGGGTGCTCGCGGGCGAGCCGGTCTCGATCGCCCCGCTCGCCCAGGCCGTCTGGCTCTCCGGCGGCAGCGTGACCATGCTCCACCAGCCCACGGCCCGCACCGACCTCGCCGCCTGGGCCGAGGACACGGTTTCCGTGCTCAAGATGATCGACGCCGCGCTGGTCGTGCTCGGTCCCCCCTTCGACGCGCTCGCCCCGATCCTCACCGAGCGCGGCATCCCGTTCCGCACCTTCGACGCCCTCGACGGCGACGCCACCGTCGTTCGTGCCGACGCCGCCGTCGCGAGCGAAGACGACACCGCGCTCCTGCAGCTGACCAGCGGCTCGACCGCCGAGCCGAAAGCGGTCCGGATCACCCACGCCAACCTGCACGCCAACATCACGGCGATGGCGGAGGCGTCACGCCTCGACGTCGACCGGGATGTGCAGGTGTCGTGGCTGCCGCTCTTCCACGACATGGGGATGGTCGGGTTCCTGACCGTGCCGATGACGCTCGGGCTGGAGCTGGTCACGGTCACCCCGCTCGACTTCCTCGCCCGGCCCATCATGTGGGCCGAGCTGATCTCCAAGTACCGCGGCACCGTGACGGCCGCGCCGAACTTCGCCTACGCCGTGCTCGGCCGCCAGCTCGCGCGCGCCGAAGGCCCGCTCGACCTGTCGTCGCTGCGCATCGCGCTGAACGGCGCCGAGCCGATCGACCCGGTCGCGGTCCGCGCCCTCGTCGACGCGGGCGCGCGGTTCGGGCTGCGGCCCGAGGCCGTGCTGTGCGCATACGGGATGGCCGAGACCGCGCTCGGGGTGGCGTTCGCGCCGGTGGAGACGGGCCTGACCATCGACGAGATCGACGCAGAGGACCTCGAGACCCGCAGGCTCGCGACCCCCGGCACCGGCCGCAGCTTCCCGAAGCTCGGGCCCCCGTTGCCGGGCATCGAGGTGCGCGTGATGGACGACCACGGCGCCGTGCTCGGTGAGCGCGAGGTCGGGGTGCTGCAGCTCCGCGGGCCGTCGGTGACGCCGGGCTACCTCACCGTCGACGGTCCGGTCGCCGCCCAGGACGCCGACGGCTGGTTCGACACCGGCGACGAGGGCTACCTGGTAGACGGCCAGGTCGTCGTGTGCGGTAGGCGCAAGGACCTGATCATTATGGGCGGCCGCAACATCTACCCGACCGACATCGAACGCGCCGCGGGCGCCGCCGACGGAGTGCGCGCGGGCAATGCGGTGGCCGTCCGGGTCGCCGCGGGGGAGGGGCGGCATCGGGAGTCGTTCGCGGTGCTCGTCGAGTCCCGGCAGGCGGGCGACCCCGACGCGGAGGGCGGCATCAGCAAGGATGTGACGAGCCGCGTGGTGTCGGCGGTGGGGGTGCGGCCCGCGCGGGTGGTGGTGCTGGCGCCGGGCACCCTCCCCAAGACGCCCTCCGGCAAGCTCCGCCGCGCGGCCACCGCCGAACTCCTGCGGAGCTGACCCCGCTCAGCCGGACAGCGCGTGGAACCGGTTCTGCGTGGGCTCCAGCCCCTCGGCCAGCAGGGCCTCGGTGGCGTCGGCGGCCAGGTCGACCGCGAACTCCAGCTCCTTGCGCTCGGTGGCCGAGAACCGTTTGAGCACGTAGTCGGCCGGGTCCTGCCTGCCCGGGGGACGGCCGATGCCGAAGCGCACGCGCAGGTAGTCCTTCGTGCCCAGCGACGTGCTGATCGACCGCAGCCCGTTGTGGCCGCCCTCGCCGCCGCCCTGCTTGAGCCGCACGACGCCGAACCCGAGGTCGAGGTCGTCGTGCACGACGACGAGCTCGCCCCCGTAGTAGCGCACCAGGCCTGCGACCGGACCTCCGGACACGTTCATGTAGGTGCGGGGCTTCGCAAGCACGACCCGCCGCCCGGCGAGGCGGCCCTCCAGCACGTCGGCGCCCGCCCGGTGGCGGGAGAACCGCCCGCCACCGGCGCGGGTGGCGAGCAGCTCGACGACGCGGAAGCCGACGTTGTGGCGCGTGTCGGCGTATTCGGGGCCGGGGTTGCCGAGCCCGACCACCAGGGCGGGGCCCGGCATCGCGGTCACTCCTCCTCGTCGGCCGCGGGCTCCTCCGCCCCGACCTCCGCCTCGGTGTCGGTCTCCGCCTCGGCCTCCGCCGCCTCGGGCGTCTCGCCCGCGTCGGCCTCGGTGGCGGGCACGACGTGGACGATGAGCTGCTCGGGGTCGCCGCGCAGCTCGGTGTTGGCAGGCAGCGTGATCTGGCCCGCGAGGAACTGCGTGCCGATCCGAGCGCCCTCGACCGAGACCTCGATCTGCTCGGGGATGCTCGAGACGTCGGACTCCACTTCGAGCGTGTTCAGCTCCTGCGTGACCAGCGTGCCGGGCGCCGCGTCGCCGGTGACGACCACCGCGACGTCGACCACGACCTTCTCACCCCGCCGGATCACCAACAGGTCGACGTGCTCGATGTAGGGCCGGATCGGATGCGCCACGACGGTCTTGGTGAGCGCCAGCTGCGGGCGGCCCGCGACGTCGATGGTGAGGACGGCGTTGCGGCCCTGCTCGCGCACGATGCGCTTGAACTCCAGCTCGGGCAGGGCGAGGTGCTGCGGGTCGGTGCCGTGCCCGTACAGCACGGCGGGGATCTTGCCAGCGCGCCGGGTGCGGCGGGCGGCGCCCTTGCCGAACTCCGTGCGGGTCTCGGCGACGATGTGGGCCTCGGCCACGGTGTTCTCCTCGTTCTGCGTGGTGTGGACGCGCGGCGAGGGCACCGGCACGGGCCGGGGCCACGTCGATCACGGCGGGCCGACGTGCACCCGCCCTCGCCGCGGAACTGCCGACCACGATACGCGAGGTCGGAACGCCCCCCGACGTCCGGGCTCGGCCTGTGGACAACCCTGTGGGGATGTGGACAACCCGGCTCCGGGGCGCGCCGCGCGACGGCCGGTGATCGGACGGCGGCGTACGCTCGTCGTGTGGGTAGGGCCGGGGAGGTGATCATGCACCGGCGTGACTCGTTCGATGGGACGGCCCGCAGCAACCGTTCGGCGCATCGATCGCTTGACGGGCCTGGACGCTTGACGTCATACGCGGCACGGTGTACGCGATGAGCTCGGAGACCGATCACCCCCGCCAGCGCACCGTCGCGGAGCTGCTTGCCGCGCACGGCGATGGCACGGTGACCGGTCGCAGAGCCCGCAGGCGGGCTGCGGAGGACGCGGCCAACGCTGGCGGCCCCGGTGCCGCCAGCGGGGCCTACCCGGCCGCTGGCGGAAGTGGTGCCGAGTCCGCGCAGGCCACGGCCGTCGGTGGTCCGGGTGATCCGGGCTCGGCGGTCGACGGCGCGGCGGCGGCAGGCTCCGAGCTTCCCGGCCACGGCGCGCCCGGCCCCGCGCCACGTCAGGCATCGACCGTAGCGACGGACATCGGCGCACCGCTCGGCAACGGGGCGTCGTTCGGCCATGGGGCGCCGCGTGGCAACGGGGCAGCGTTCGGCAATGGCGCATCGCTCGGCAACGGCGCGTCGCTCGGCAACGGCGCCCCGTCCGCGCCTCCGGTGGCCGGTGGCCATGGCCCGTCGCCGAACAGCGGCCCGATTCCGTCGGTGCCCGGTGGCCCCGGCTCGTCGCCTGCCAGTGGGCCGTTGCCTGCGGCGCCGGGTGACCCAACCTCGTCGCCTGCCAGTGGCCCGTTCCCGATCGGCAACGGCGGCCCCGCCTCGTCGCCTGCCAGTGGCCCGTTCCCGACCGTCAACGGCGGCCCGGCTTCGTCGGTCCACAGTGGTCCGCTGCCGACCGTCGACAATGGACCCGCCCCGTCGGTCGCCGACTCCCCCTTCCCGCCGGGCAACGGCGCCCCGCCGGGATGGGGGTCGGGTCCGGGCGCGCCCGCCAACGGCGCGGGCCGCCCAGCGAATGGCACCGCAGGCCCCGCCGGACCGGCCGCCTGGGGTCGAGCGCCCGGCGCCGCGGAGGGCGCGCCCGCACCACCGGCCAACGGCGCCACCCCCGGCTACGCCGCGTGGGGTGCCGCCGCCGAGAGCGCACCCGCCCCACCCGCAGGCGGCGGGCCCCGGCCGTGGGGACGCGGCCCACGACCGCCGATGGGCCGCGCCCGGCCGGTCGGTGGATCCGACGGATGGCGAGCGGGCGCCGACCCCGGCGCGATGCCGCCGGGCGGCGGGCCGCCTGCCGACCTGCGGGGCGACGGCGCCCCAGAGGACGCCCCGCCCGCCCGGGGGCGTCCGCCCACCCCGTGGGGGCCGGATGGCGAGACCGACCCCGACTTCCGGGCCGCCGGTCCCGAGTCCCGCGGAAGCGGCCCGGCAGGCGGGGCCGCCGACCGCGCAGCCGCCGCCCCGCCGCGCCGAGACGGCCGCGCAGGGGGCGCCCGGAAGCGGCACCGTCCCAGCGCGCAGCGCCACACGAACCTGCCCGAGGTCCCCGCGCTCGCGCACCCCGACAGCGACTCCGCATTCGTCAACGGCGGCGCTGTCTACGCCGACACCGAAGCCGTCTCCTACCGGCCCAGGCAGGAGCCCGCCGAGGACAGCTCCGCCGCGGAGGCCACGCACCGCATCGGCGACCCGGTGGCGTCGGCGCAGGACGGGCCTCGTGCGCGGCGATCCGGTGCGATGCGCAGGCGCGCCGACCGCACCACGATGCTCGATCCCGGCACGACCGGACCCATCGAGACCCAGCAGGCCCCGGACGACGGCGGGCCCTCGACCGCGGTCGGCCTCGCCCCGTCTGGCGCCGAGGCCTGGCACCGCGATCGCACCACGCGCCGCGGCGCCCGCGACGGCGGCCCGGCCACCGAGGCCGCCCCCTTCGATCTCGACGACGAGGCCGATGACGACTTCGGCGACTACGACGACTTCGGCGACTACGACGACTTCGGCGACTACGACGACTTCGGCGACTACGACGACTTCGGCGACCACGCCGAGGTCGCGACCGACGCCGACCCCGACGACCATCCCGCGGTCCTGGCCGCCGCGCCCAGGCGGCGCGCCCGACCGGCCACCCCGTCCGCCGGGCAGGCGTGGGTCGCTGTCGTCGCCCAGTGGATCGCGGGCGCCATCGGCGGAGCCGCGCTCTGGGTCGGGTTCCGCTTCCTCTGGCGCGACCTGCCGGTCGTCGCGCTGGCCGCGGCGGTGCTGGTCACCGTCGGCCTGGTGCTCGTCGTCCGCGCGCTGATGCACAACGACGACCGCCGCACCACACTGTTCGCCGTGCTCGTCGGCCTCCTGCTGACGGTGTCCCCGGCGATCCTCGTCCTGCTGGGACGGTGAGGCCGATGCGGCCCACGCCCGGCCCGCCCGTCGCGCTGTCGACGGCCTCGGTGTACCCTGAGCCCGTCGCCGCCGGGTTCGAGCTGGCCGCCGAACTCGGCTACGACGGCGTCGAGTTGATGGTGTGGGGCGACCCGGTCAGCCAGGACGTCACCGCGGTCGCCCGGCTCGCCGAGCGGCATGGCGTGCCGGTGACGGCGGTGCACGCGCCCTGCCTGGCCGTCACGCAGCGGGTCTGGGGATCCGACCCGATCGTGCGGATCCGGCGGTCCGTGGCCGCGGCCGAGCGGCTGGGCGCCACCACCGTGGTGTTGCACCCGCCGTTTCGCTGGCAGCGTCGTTACGCCGCACAGTTCGCCGACGAGGTGGCCCGTGCGGGCGAGGTCGCCGGGGTCGCGCTGGCGGTGGAGAACATGTTCCCGGTGGCGCGGGGCCGGATGCGCACCGTGCCCTACGAGCCCGGCTTCGACCCCACCGAGGTCGGCCACCGCCACTACACCCTGGACCTCTCGCACACCGCGGCCGCCGGGGTCGACGCGCTCGCCCTCCTCGAGCGGATGGGCGCGGGCCTGTGCCACGTGCACCTCGCCGACGGCAGCGGCGGCCCCCGCGACGAGCACCTCGTCCCGGGCCGCGGCACCCAACCCTGCGCCGAGGTGCTGCAGCGGCTGGCGGACACGGGGTACGACGGCACGGTGGTGGCCGAGATCAGCACCCGGCGCTGCCGCACGCGCTACGACCGCGCCACACTGCTCGCCCAGTCCCTGCTCTTCGCCCGGCTGCACCTGCAGCCCACCGCGGACCGCGAGGTGGCACGACCCACGGTGTGATCGCCGCCGCTTGGTGCCATTCTGGATCGGATGCGAAGGCCGGAGCCCTTCGATGACGGAGCCAGCGGCTTGGCCGGGCGGGGGTGAGAGGGATCATGCCACCGCGTGTCGCCGCGCCCCCGTTCCGCGCCGCCGTCGCGATCAAACCGCTCGGCGGCGGGCGGTTCGGCGCCGAGCTGGGCGAGCTCTGGACTGTCGGCCCGAAGGCGCACGGCGGCCTGTTGTTGGTGCTGCTCGTCCGGGCCGCCTTGGCCCGCCTCGACGCCGACGCGCCCGGCCTCGCCCCCGACCCCCTCGCCGTCGCCGCCGACTTCCTCCGCGCCCCCGACCCCGGTCCGGTCACGATGACCACGGACGTGCTCAAGACCGGCCGCACCGTGTCGGTAGTCGCGGTCCAGATGCACCAGGACGACCGGCTCATGCTCGCCGCATCGGTGACGGCCGGGCGGCTGCCCGATGGCGAGCCGCGCTGGGCGGAGGCGCGCGAGCAACCCGCCGACCCGCCCGCCGACGCTATCGACCCGTCGGCCCGACCCACCGTCTTCGGCCTCGCCCGCAGCTGCGACCTGCGGTTCGACCCGGCGACGATGGCGTTCCTCCGCCGCGAGCAGGCGCCGCCGGTGCTGCGCGGCTGGACCCGCACCCGCGACGAGCCGGTCGAGGTGCTGTTCGCCCTCCTCGCGGGCGACATCCTGCCGCCGACCGTGTTCAACCTCGGCGGCGCGACGGGCTGGGCGCCAACCGTGCAGCTCACCGCGTTGCTGCGCGGCCATCCCGCGCCGGGATGGCTGCGGATCGCGTCGCGGGCCGACGTCGTCGCGGGGGCGTGGTTCGACGAGGACGTCACGGTCGCCGACGCGGCCGGACGGGTGGTGTGCCAGGCCCGCCAGCTCGCGCTCTCACCGCTCCCCGACGCCCGCCTGCCCCATCCCGCCGCGCCCGCCGCTGCTGCCGCGCCCGCCGCTGCTGCCCCGCCCGCCGCCCCATGATCACCGTTTCGGTGCGATAACCGGCCAGAATCGGCCGCCTTTGCGCCGAAACGGCGATCATGGCGGGATGGCGAGGATGGTGCGGGCGACGGGTGGGGCCGGGCGGCCGCAATGGGGCGGGCTCCCGGGTGGGCGCGGGCGCGGCGGGACCGGAGTGGGCCCGCGGGGTTAGCCTCCCGGCATGGGCGTAGTCGCGGTGCTGGGGGCGGGCAAGATCGGTGAGGCGTTGCTCGCGGGGCTGCTCGCCGCGGGCCGCACGACCGACGAGCTGATGTTCACCGAGCGCCACCCGGAGCGCGCGGCGGAGCTGACCGCGCGCCACGGCATCGCGGCCGTCGACGTGGCGGAGGCCGCGGCCCGGGCCGACGTGCTCGTCGTCGCCGTGAAGCCCCAGGACATCGCCCCTGTTCTCGCGGAGCTCGCGCCGGTGCTGCGGCCCGGTACGCTCGTCGTCACGCTCTGCGCGGGCCTCCCGATCGCGCTGTTCGAGGGCGCGCTGCCTGCGGGCACACCGGTGGTGCGGGTCATGCCCAACACCCCGATGTTGGTCGGCGAGGCGATGAGCGCCGTGTCGCCGGGCAGCCACGCCACGGCCGAGCAGCTCGCGGTCGTCGAGAAGATGCTCGCCTCCGTGGGACGCGTGGTGCAGGTGCCCGAGTCGCAGCAGGACGCCGTCACCGCGCTGTCGGGCTCCGGCCCCGCCTACTTCTTCTTCCTCGTCGAAGCCATGATCGACGCCGGGATCCTGCTCGGCCTGCCGCGCACCGTCGTCGCCGAGCTCATCGTCCAGTCGGCGTACGGCGCGGCGCTGATGCTGCGCGAGTCGGCCGACCACCCGGTGCTCCTGCGCGAGGCCGTGACCTCCCCGGCGGGCACGACGATCGCCGCCATCCGCGAGCTGGAGCGCCACGGCGTGCGGGCCGCGTTCCTCGACGCCATCGAGGCCGCGCGTGACCGCTCGATCGAGCTGGGTCGCGCGGCGCAGCAGGGCTGACCCCGATCGGAGGAGATTGCTCACCCCGGCGCGCACCTGAATGCCCCGACCGGGTGCACCCACCGGTCTTCCTCGTCACACGGGCCCCGCTAGACTCACGAGGAACTCCTAGAAAGCGGTGAGCGGATGGCGACCGAGCCCGAGATCCACCTCGCCCAGGTCCAGTTCCTGACGGTGGCCGAGGTCGCGGCGATGATGCGGGTGTCCAAGATGACCGTCTACCGCCTCGTGCACGGCGGCGAGCTACCCGCGGCGCGGGTCGGGCGCTCGTTCCGGGTGCCGCGCCACGCCGTCGAGGAGTACCTGCGCTCCGCCTACTTCGACGTGGGCTGAACGCACTCGGCTAGACTCGATCGAATTTCCTCGCCCGGCCGCCGTCGGGCCGTAGACCCACAGGAAGGCCGCCGTATGGGCTCAGTGATCAAGAAGCGCCGCAAGCGGATGTCGAAGAAGAAGCATCGCAAGCTGCTGCGCAAGACCCGCGTGCAGCGGCGCAAGCTCGGCAAGTAAACCTTCCGCGAAACGGCCGGTGGCTCGCCCACCGGCCGTTCGTGCATGCGTGGGATGTGGTCGCCGCCCCATCTCCCGCCCGGCCGGTCTAGCATCGGTCACTCACCGCGCTCATCCGATTCGCTTGGGGCTGCATTTTGCCGCCGACCGTCATTCTCGTCACCGGGGTCAGCAAGTTCCTCGGTGGGTACCTCGCCGCACGGCTCGCGGCCGATCCGAGCATCGAGCGTGTGCTCGGCGTCGACACCGTCCCGCCGCCGCGCGATCTCCTGCGCCGAATGGGCCGCGCGGAGTTCGTGCGCGCCGACATCCGCAACCCGCTGATCGCCAAGGTCATCTCCCAGGCGTCCGTCGACACGGTCGTCCACGCCTCGCTCGCCGCCAACCCGACCTCGTCCGGCGGCCGCACCGCGATGAAGGAGATGAACGTCATCGGCACGATGCAGCTGCTCGCCGCCTGCCAGAAGGCGCCGAGCGTGCGGCGGGTCGTGCTGAAGTCCACCACCGCCGTCTACGGATCCAGCTCCCGTGACCCCGCCTTGTTCGACGAGGCGATGACGCCGAAGGACTTCCCGTCGGGCGGGTACGCAAAGGACGCCGTCGAGATCGAGGGCTACCTGCGCGGGTTCGCCCGCCGCCGTCCCGACGTCTCGGTCACCGTGCTGCGCTTCGCCAACCTCATCGGCCCGCGCATCGACACGGTCTTCACCCGCTACTTCGCTCTGCCCGTGGTGCCCACGGTGCTGGGCTATGACGCCCGCGTACAGCTGCTGCACGAGGAGGACGCGCTCGCCGTGCTGGAGCGCGCGGCGAGCCTGGAGCTGCCCGGCACGTTCAACGTCGCCGCCGACGGCGTGCTGCTGCTCTCCCAAGCCATCCGCCGGGCGGGCCGGATCGCGATCCCGGTGCCCGCGCCCGCGGTCGGCGCGGTCAGCCGGATCGTCCGCGGCGCCCGCCTCGTCGACTTCTCGCCCGAGCAGATGCGCCTGCTCAACTTCGGGCGGGTGGTGGACAACCGGCGGCTGCGCACCCAGTTCGGCTTTACCCCGCGCTGGACCACCATGCAGGCCTTCGACGACTTCGTGCGCGGACGTGCACTGCGCCCGGTGATCCCGCCCGCGCGGGTTGAATCGCTGGAGCGCGGCGTGCTCGCTGCCGTGAGGGCGCTCCGATGAAGGCGCTGCGGTGACCACCACGCGCATCCGCCACCCGCGAGCCACGAGGGGAGCCGCCGTGTCGGAGGCCCGCATCATCCCGCTGCACGCCGACGAGTCCGGGGGCCGCACCCGTTGGCGGCTGGGCGACCGGCGCCGCACGCCGGTGCCCCCGCCGCCGCCCGTGCCCGAGCCGGAACCCGAGCCCGAGGACACCGCGCCGCCGTGGGAGGAGTCGGTGGCCGCAGCGGCGAGGTTCCTGCGCCGACGGCTGGAGGGTGACTACGCCGTCGACGACTTCGGCTTCGACGTCGACCTCAACGACAACGTCATCCTCCCGGTGCTGCGCCCGCTGTACGAGAAGTGGTTCCGCACCGAGGCGATCGGCGTGCACAACGTGCCCGACGTCGGGGGCGCGCTCGTGGTGGCCAACCACTCGGGCACCCTTCCGCTCGACGCGCTGATGACCGCGGTCGCGCTGCACGACGACCATCCGGCCCGCCGCCACCTGCGGATGCTCGGCGCGGACTTCATGTTCAAGTTCCCCGGGGTCGGGCCGCTCGCCCGCAAGCAGGGCGCCACGCTCGCCTGCAACCCGGACGCGGAGCGGCTCATGTCCGCGGGCGAGCTCGTCGGCGTGTGGCCGGAGGGGTTCAAAGGCATCGGCAAGCCGTTCCGCGACCGCTACAAGCTGCAGCGCTTCGGTCGCGGCGGCTTCGTGACGGCCGCGCTGCGCACCGGCGTGCCGATCATCCCGTGCTCGATCGTCGGCGCCGAGGAGATCTACCCGAAGATCGGCGACATCAAGCCGCTCGCCCGGCTGCTCGGCGCCCCGTACTTCCCGGTCACGCCCACGTTCCCGCTGCTCGGGCCGCTCGGGCTGGTGCCGCTGCCGTCGAAGTGGCTGATCGAGTTCGGCGAGCCCATCCGCACCGACACGATCGGCGTCGCCGAGGCCGACGACCCGATGACCGTCTTCAACCTCACCGACCAGGTGCGCGAGACCATCCAGCACACCCTCTACCGGCTCTTGTCGCAGCGCCGCAACGCGTTCCTCGGCTGACGGCGTGTACCTGGTCACCGGCGCCACCGGCAACGTGGGCCGCGAGATCGTGCAGATCCTCGTCGACGGCGGCCATACCGTACGGGCGCTGCGGCGCAGCGCGGGCGGTCTCCCGCCGGGTGTCGAGGGCGTGGTCGGCGACCTCAACGACCCCGCCACGCTCGACGGGCCGCTCGACGGCGTCATCCGGTGTGTTCTTGATGCCCGGCTACGACGACATGCCGGGGGTGCTCGCGGCCTGCGCGCGCCGCGGCGTCGAGCGCGTTGTCCTGCTCTCCGGCGGCTCCGCGGGTGGCCGGGACATGACGAACGCGGTCACCGCGTACATGGTGCGGTCGGAGGACGCCGTCACGGCGTCGGGGCTGCCGTGGACGATCCTGCGACCCAGCGCGTTCATGTCCAACGCCCTGCGCTGGAAGCCCCAGCTCGACCGGGGCGACGTGCTGCGGCTGCCGTTCGCCGACGTCCGCACCGCCTGCGTGGACCCGCGGGACATCGCCGCCGTCGCCGCCACGGCGCTCACGGCCGACGGGCACGCCGGGCAGATCTACGTCCCGACCGGCCCGCAGTCCCTGCTGCCGTCCGAGCAGGTGGCGGTCCTCGCCGACGTGCTCGGCCGCCCGCTCACGGCCGAGGCGCAGCCGAACGACGAGGCCAGAGCCGAGATGCTGCGCACCACCCCACCCGAGTACGTCGACGCGTTCTTCGACTTCTACGTCGGCGGCGCGCTCGACGAGTCGCGCGTGCTGAGCACCGTCCGGGACGTCACCGGCCGCGAGCCCGGCACCTTCGCCGCATGGGCCAAGCGTCACGCGCCAGACTTCGCGACGTAACCCGCGCCGGGGCACGATGGGCGGTATGGCGCTTCCCTACGCCCATGACATCGACATCACGGTCCGGGTGAACGGCCGCGCGGTGCGCGCGGTCGTCCACCCCCGAACCACGCTGCTGGACTGGCTGCGCGAGGAGGTCGGGCTCACCGGCACCAAGAAGGGCTGCAACGAGGGCGCGTGCGGCACGTGCACCGTGCTCGTCGACGGGCAGCGCATGAACGGCTGCCTCACCCTCGCCGTGCAGTGCGACGGCCGGGAGATCACCACCGTCGAGGGCCTCGCCGACGGCGACGCGCTGAGCCCCGTCCAGAAGGCCTTCCGCGACCTCGACGCCTTCCAGTGCGGCTACTGCACCCCCGGCCAGCTCGTGTCGGCCACCGCCTGCATCGCCGAGGGCCACGCCACCGACGAACCCACCGTGCGCGAGTGGATGAGCGGCAACGTCTGCCGCTGCTCGTCGTACCCGCAGATCACGGCAGCCGTCCTGGCCGCGGCGGAGGCGACGCGATGAACGACTTCGCCTACGCCCGCGCCGCGTCCGGGGCCGAAGCCGTCGCCGCGCTCGCCGACGACCACGCCGCCGTCCTCGCGGGCGGCACCGAGCTACTGAACTGGGTGCGGCTGGGGATCACCGCGCCCGAACGGGTCGTCGACATCGGCGGTCTGGACGAGCTGCGCGGTATCACCCGCGACGGCGATGCCCTGAGCATCGGCGCGCTCACCACGCTGAACGAGATCGGCGAGCACCCGCTCGTCGTCGCGCACGCCGGTGCCTTGGCGTCGGCGTGCCTGCAGGCCGCGTCCGCGCAGATCCGCAACCGGGCCACGCTCGGCGGCAACGTGCTGCAGCGCACCCGCTGCGCCTACTTCCGCGCCGAGGAGCCCGTCCCGTGGCCGTGCAACCGGCGCGCGCCCGGCAGTGGCTGCGCCGCCCGCCACGGCCTGCACGAGCGGCACGCGATCTTCGGGTGGACCGACGAGTGCGTCGCCGTGCAGCCGTCCGACCCGGCGGTGGCGCTCGCGGCACTGGACGCCGAGGTCGACGTCGTCGGCCCGGCGGGCCCGCGCACGATCCCGAGCACCGAGTTCCACCTCACCCCGCAGGAAGCAGGCCTGCGGGAGAACCGGCTCGGTCCCGACGAGCTGATCGTCGGCTACCGCATCCCGCTCGACGGGCCGGACGGGCAGGCCTACGTGAAGATCCGCGAGCGGGCGTCGTACGAGTACGCGATCGTGTCCGCGGCGGCCGCGGTGCGTCGGGACGGCACCGCACGGGTGGCGCTCGGCTCGGTGGCGGGCAAGCCGTGGCGGCTGCCGGACCTGGCGGGGGTGCCGCTCACCCGCGAAGCGCTGCTGCCCGTCGTCGAACAGGGCATGGCCGATGCCGCGCCGCTGCCCCGCAACGGGTTCAAGGTGACCATGGCTCGCAACGCCGCGGTCCGCGCCCTGCTCACCGCGGGAGGTGCGCGATGACCGTCACCCGGATCGAGGCCGCCGACAAGCTCACCGGGGCCGCCCGGTTCGCGGCCGACCACCGGCCCGAGGGGGTGCTGCACGCGGTGCTCGTGGGCGCACCGGTCGCGGCGGGAACGCTCCGCGCGGTCGACGCCGCCGCGGCCCGCGCCCTGCCGGGGGTGACGGCCGTGCTCACCGCGGCCGACCTGCCCGACTTCCCCCGCCTCGAAGCCCCCGCGGCCGTGCTGACGCTGCCGTTCACCGACGACCGGATCCCCTGCGAGGGCTGGCCGGTCGCGATCGTGCTCGGCGAGTCGGTCGAGGCCGCGGAGGCCGGGCGTGCGGCCGTCGCCGTCGACTGCGCCGCCGAGGCCCCGGTGTTGCTCGGCGCGGGGGAGCGGGCGCCCGCGATGGGCCCGGACGCCGTCGTGTTCGACAAGGGCGACGTCGACGCCGCCCGCGCGCAGGCCGCCGTGCGCGTCGAGCAGACCTACCTCCAGGCCGCGCGGCACCACAACACGATGGAGACCTCCGGCACCGTCGTCCGGTGGGACGGCGACCGCGTCACGCTTTGGGACGCCGTGCAGGCGAGCTCGACCGTCATCCCCGTCGTCAGCGCGGCGTTCGGGATCGACCCGGCGAACGTGCGCGTCGTCTCCCCGCACACCGGCGGCGGCTTCGGCGCCAAGGGCTACATCTGGCCGCACGAGATCCTCGCCGCCGGCGCCGCGCGGGTGGCGGGGCGGCCGGTGAAGCTGCACCTGCGCCGGGCCGACCAGTTCTCCGCCGTCGGCTACCAGCCGTGGATGGAGCAGACGATCCGGCTCGCCGCGGACGCCGAGGGACAGCTGCTCGGGGTCGAGCACCACGCCGTCAACAACGCGGGCCTGGTCGAGACGCACGTCGAGCCCGCCACCGAGGCGAGCAAGTCGCTCTACGCCGCGCCCGCGATCCGGCTGCGGCAGGAGATCGAGCGGGTCAGCCTCAACGTGCCGACCCCGATGCGGGCTCCGGTCGAGGGCCCCGGCCTGTGGGCGCTGGAGAGCGCGATGAACGAGCTCGCCGACGCCGTCGGGGTCGACGCGCTGGACCTTCGCCTGGCCAACTTCGCCGACGTGTCGCCCGCGGACGGCAGGCCGTGGTCGAGCAACCGGCTGCGCGAGGCGTACGCCGAGGGGGCCCGCCGCTACGGCTGGCGCACCCGCCGCGATCGTCCGCGGCAGGACGGGCCGTGGCGCATCGGGCACGGGATGGCCACCTGCTCAATGGGCAGCTTCCGGTTCCCCGGCGCCGCGCGGGTGCACCTGTCGGCGGACGGCGGCGCGGTCGTCGAGAGCAACGTGCACGACATCGGCAGCGGTGCACAGACCGTGCTCGCCCAGATCGCGGCCGAGGAGCTCGGTGTTCCGCTCGACCGGGTTGCCACGCGCTGGGGCGACACCGACCTCCCGCGCACCGGGCCCACGTACGGCTCGTCCACGACGATGGGCACCGGCAGCGCGGTCGCCGCAGCGGCGCGCGACGTCACCAAGCAACTGGCCGACCTGGGGCTCGACGCCGACCAGATGGCCGCAGCGGGGGTCGACGAGCTCGTCGGCGAGGGCACGTACGAGCTGCCGGGCGGGGCCATGTTCAACGGCGACGGCGAGGGCACCCCCTACGCCATGCGCACGTGGGGTGCGGTCTTCGTCGAGGTGGGCGTCGACCCGGACTTCGGTGTGCTGCGGCTGCGGCGGGCGGTCGGCGTCTACTCGGCGGGGCGGATCGTGAACCCGCTCACGGCGCGGGCACAGATGGTCGGCGCGATCGTCTGGGGCTGGGGCAAGGCGACGATGGAGGAGAGCGACCAGGAGCCGGTGTACGGCCGGTGGCTGGCGAAGAACCTGTCCAACGTGGCCGTGCCGGTCAACGCGGACATCCCGGCCGACATCGACGTGTCGTTCGTCGACGAGTTCGACGAGGCAGCGAGCCTGATCGGGGCGCGAGGGATCGGCGAGCTCGGCGCCACCGGCGTCGACGCGGCGGTGGCGGCGGCCGTGCACGACGCGGTCGGGGTGCGGGTGCGCGAGGTGCCGATCCTGCCGTGGAAGGTGCTCGCGGGCCTGCTGGCCTGACCCCGGGTCGCGCCCACCCCGCCCCGGCGGCCGCCACCGACTCCGCTGAAGCGCACCACGCACCCCTAGGGCCCACCTCGCACCCCACCGATGGGGTGCGAGGTGCGCCGATGGGGTGCGCAGTCACGCGGGTGGCCGGGCGCGGGGCGCGCGGGCGGGGGAGGCGGGCGTCAGCGGCGGCGGTAGGCGACGCCCGCGGCGACGGCGCCCGCGAGGGCGCCCGCGCCGAGCACCGACGGCACGCCGATCTTGGCGGCCTTGCGGCCGGTGCGGAAGTCGCGGATCTGCCAGCCGCGGGCCTTTGCGATGTCGCGCAGCTCGGAGTCCGGGTTGACCGCGACCGCGGTGCCGACGGCCGACAGCATGGGCACGTCGTTGACGGAGTCCGAGTAGGCCGTGCACCGGCGCAGGTTCAGGCCCTCGGACGCGGCGAGCGCGCGCACGGCGTGTGCCTTGGCGGGACCGTGCAGGATCTCGCCGACCAGCCGACCGGTGTAGACGCCGTTCTCGCTCTCGGCGACCGTGCCCAGCGCGCCGGTGAGCCCGAGCCGCCGGGCGATGATCGCCGCGAGCTCGACGGGGGTGGCGGTGACCAGCCATACCCGCTGCCCGGCGTCGAGGTGCATCTGGGCGAGCGCGCGGGTGCCCGCCCAGATCCGGTCGGCCATCAGCTCGTCGTAGATCTCCTCGCCGAGCGCCGTGAACTCGTCCACCGGGTGGCCAGCGACGAACGAGAGCGCGGTGTCGCGGTGCTCCGAGACGTCGGTCTCGCGGCCGCCGACCCGGAACTTGATCTGTTGCCAAGCGAAGCCGAGCAGATCAGAGGTGGTGAAGAACTTGCGGGCGGCGAGCCCGCGGGCGAAGTGAAAGATCGACGCGCCGACCATCATCGTGTTGTCGACATCGAAGAACGCGGCGGCGGTGAGGTCGGCGAGCGGGGCCTCCTCGGCGGGCCCCGCTTCGTTCTGCGCGGAGACGGCCGCCGCCGCCGACGCCTCACCGGCGAGTACGGCGGGGTCGTCGGACCGTGCTGCTCCTGACACGTGCGGGCCTCCGGTGCTGCGGACTGCGAACACCCACCCTACTGTCGCGTTTCCGGCCGGACGGACCTCTCCGCCCGGCCAGGGACTCAGCCGAGCAACCCGCCCGACTTGCCCGGCACGAGCGGCGGCACCGTGATCGGGACGGGCAGCGGCAGCGGCACGTTGACGTTCTTCTTGTCCGCAGGCGACGGGGCCGGGCTGGTCGTCGGCGTCGGCGCCGCGGCGCCGTTCTGGCTCCCCGACCCGACCTGGACACCGGGCAGAAGCGCGGGATCCGAGCCACCGTCCTGCTGTGACCGCTCCTGCTGTTGTTGCTGCGCCGTGGCTTGCCCGGCTTCCTGGCCGGTCGGCGTGCCGGGCGCGGTGCGGGCCCGGTCTGTCGGCGCGGACCCGGCCGGGCTGCCCCCGCCTCCGGCCGTCGCCCGGCGGGCGACGCAGGGGCCTTCGGCGGGCAGCGGGCCGAGGTCGTCCACGGCGCCCGAGGTGACCTCGCCGCAGCCGGACCGGGCCGTCAGCGCGACCGCGCGGCGGTGCACGCGGTCGAGCAGGTGCAGCGCGTCGTCCGCGTCCGGCTGGGCCGCCGCGGGCAGCGTGGTGCGCAGCGCCGACAGACGGGTGGTCTGCTGGGTCGCCCAGCCCGACAGGTCGGCGGCCGAGCGGCCGGGGTCGTCACCGGAGAGCACGAGACGTGTGCCCGCCCCGGTAGCGCTCTCGAAGTCCTGGAACGCCGAGGTGAAGGCGGCCGGGTCGGTCACGCCTGCGCGGACCATGCGCTCGATCTCGTCGAGCCGGGTGGCGGCGAGGTCGAGGTCGTGCTGACCGCGGGACGAGCCGCCCCCGAAGATCCCGCCCGCTGCCTCGGCGGCCCGCTTGATGCCGTAGAGCGGGTCGCCGGGCACGGCGTCGCGGCTGGCGAAGACGCCGCCGCCCGCGAGGGCGAGCACGGCCACCAGCGCGGCCATCCCGACCGCCGTGATCCGACGGGTCACGCTCGGCGGCACCGGACGGGCGGCCGGGCGGCTGGGCAGGGCGTGCCTGCGCCGCCGTCGCGGGCGCACCGCGCGCGCCAGGTCCGGCTCGGCGAGCACCGAGGCCGACGGGCCCGTCTCGTCGCCGTCGGCCACGGCCCGCAGGACGGTCGGCCGCTCCGCGTCGGACTCCGCGTCGGACGCCGCGTCGGACGCCGCCGCATCGCAGGCGCTCCCGGCCTCGACGCGCGCGGTGGGCGCGCCGGGCACGGGCGTCGGGGGCACCTCGGCGGGCGCGGGCGTCGGCTCGGCGGCGGGCAAGGGCGCGACGACCGGCAGTTGCTCGGTGGGCGCGCCCTCCGACATCCGCTCGGTCGCCCGTGCCGCGGTGCTCTCCGGCGCCTGCAGCCGCGCGGCGGCGAGACCGCCACCGTCCGACGGGGGCCCGTCGAGCGCGAGCGCGCCCATGACCCGGGCTCGCACCCGCGCCTTGGCGTCGGCGCTCGCGGAGAACCCGGGGCCGAGCGCGCGGAGCATGCCCGCGATCTCGAGGTCGCGGGCGAGCTCGGGGTCGGGGGCGTCGACGGGCGGGCCGAAGGGTCGCCCCGGCTCCACCGCCTCGGCGAACTGCTCCTCGGCATCCCATATCGGGTCGCCCTGGTCGGGCATGTTGGCTGTCCTCACTACGTATCAGCTCCGTACGGGGCCAGATGCTCTCGCACCCGGCCCTTCCGACGTTCACCGACACAACGATCGGTGGCGCACGGGGATACGGCCTCCTGACCGTTCACCGCATCGAGTCGTTCATTCGCCGCAGGCGTAACGCTCGCGGGGGAACCACCGATAAGGCGCCGCGTCAACGGACCCCCTCCGGGAGGAGCTGTCCGAGCCGTCGGACCGCGCGGTGCTGGAGGGCTTTGACCGCGCCCTCGTTGCGCTCCATGATCTGGGCCGTCTCGGCGACGGACAGGCCCTGCAGGAACCGCAGGTTGATGCACTCCTGCTGGTCCGGGTTGAGCTTCGCCACGCAGCGCAGCAGCTCGTCGGTGATCGCGCCGTCCAGCACCTGCTGTTCGGGGCCGCCGGTGCTCGGCGACAGCTCGACGATCTCGCTGGTGGTCTGCTCCAGCCGGTAGCGGCTGGACTTGACGTGATCGAAGATCAGGTTGCGGGCGATGGTGACGAACCAGGCGCCGATGTCGCGGCCCTGGTAGCTCACCGACGAGATGCGCCGCAGCGCGCGGACGAACGTCTCGGAGGTGAGGTCCTCCGCGAGCGCCCGGTCGCCCGTGCGGAAGAGCACGAAGCGGAACACCACGTCGAAGTAGGTTTCGAACAGCTCGCCGTAGGCGGCCATGTCGCCCGCCTGCGCGGCGTTGACCAGCGCCCAGGTGCCGTGATCGGCGGAAGGGCCTGCGCTGTCGGCTGGTTGTGCGCTCACGGCCTCCTCCGCGCCGCATCCGCGGCGGTCTTCTGCATCGGATGGGGACCCCGGGGTGCGGGGTCGCGGCAGCGGGGTCGGGGCAGCCGGGGCCCGCACGGGGGCACCCGCTGCCACTTGCGCCTGAGGATGTCGCATCGGCCGCGTCACAGCTTTCGGGCGGCCCTTGGTCGTGCGTGGTGTGGACCGAGAACACCTGGCTGCATGCCACTCCCTCGGGTGAGTATTGCGACGGACCGGTCGGTCGGGGAGTTGACCGATCTGTAGCGGCGGAGCATAGGGCGACGGCGGCCGCTCCCGACGCGCACCGCCGCCGCCCGGTCGAATCTCTAGGTAAGCGGCTGGATACGCGCGGTGAGCGTCATTCGGCCGCGCGTGTCGCGGGGCGTCGCCGCGATCGGGCGCCACGTGTCGCGGCGGAAACGGCCCGCGGCGCGGGCGCGTGTCCGTGCAAGACTGCCTCGCGTTCGCCCGAGCAGCCGGAGAACCCAGGAGAACCGTGGACGGAACGCACGTCGCAGACCTTGTCGCGGCGAACGCCGCGCGGGTGCCGGACCAGCCCGCCGTCATCGACGTGACCAGCGCGAACACGCTGACCTGGGCGCAGATGGACGAGGCGGTGTCGGCCGAGGCCGACCGGGTCGCGGATGCGGGCGTGACTCCCGGCGAGCGGGTGGTCGTCCGGCTGCGGGGCGGCGCGGCGTTCTGCGTAGCTGTGCTCGGCGCCCTCCGCGCGGGCGCGGTCGTGGTGCCGCACGGCCCCGTCGCGGTGGCGCCCGAGCTCGACGTCATCTTCGCCGACTGCAGCCCGACGCTCGTCGTGGCGACCGACGGCGACGACACGGCCCGAGGGTGCGCCGCGACCGTCGCCGCCGCCGTGATCGCGCCACCCGACCTCGCGGCGCGGGCGCCGAGCAGGCCCGGCGTGGGCGCGGCGGAGGAGATCGCCCTGCTCGTGTACGCCTCTGGCACCACGGGGGTGCCGCGCGGCATCCGGCTCTCGCACCGCGCGCTGCTGGCCAACCGCGCGCAGGTCGCCGCGCTGCGGCCCGCCCCGGTCACGCCGGTCGACCGGGTGCTGCTGTCGCTGCCGCTGTTTCACATCTTCGGGCTCGCCGCCGGTTTCCTGCAGGTGTGCTGGGTTGGCGCCGCCGTCGTGCTCACCGAGCAGCTGACGCCCGAACAGGTCGCCGACGTCCTCGTCACGCAGCGGGTGAGCGCGCTGGCGGGCGTGCCGACGACGTTCCGTGCCCTGCTCGACCTGCCCGCCGACGACCTCCGCGCGGCCACCGCGGGCGTGCGGCTGTGCACGTCGAGCGGCGCGCCCCTGCCGCCGGAGTGGATGGCCGCGTTCCAGGCGGCGACGGGCCTGGCGATCGTGGAGGGCTACGGGCTCACCGAGGCGGGCCCGATCGTCACCACCAACCCGCTCGGCGCCCCGCCCAAGCCCGGCTCGGTCGGCCGGGCGCTCCCGGGCATCGAGCTGCGGCTGGTGGCCGCGGACGGCCGCCCCATCCAGCCCGACGACGAGGAAGAGGATGACGACACCGGCCTCGTCGCGCTGCGCGGTCCCAACCTCTTCTCCGGGTACTGGCCCGACGGCGCGGGCGGCCCCGACCCCGACGGCTGGTTCCGCACCGCCGATGTCGGCTTCCTCGACGCCGACGGCGACCTGCACCTGGTGGACCGCTCGTCCGACGTCGTCATCGTGAACGGGTTCAACGTCTACCCTCGGGAAGTGGAGCGGGTGCTCCTTTCGATCGACGGCGTGACGGAGGCCGCGGTGGTCGGGCAGCATGACGAGCGGGCGGGCGAGGTCGTGAAGGCCGTGCTGGTCACCGACCCGGCCGCGGGCGTCGACGAGGCGGGCGTGCGCGCGTTCTGCGTGGAACGACTCGCCCGGTTCAAGGTGCCCGCCGTGATCGTGTTCACCGACGCTCTGCCGCGCACGCCGACCGGCAAGATCGCCCGACGGCAGCTGGCCCGCTCGTGACGTCCCGGGTGCTGGTCTACACCCGCGCGGGCTGCCACCTGTGCGAGGTCGCCAAGGACGACGTCGCGCGCATCTGCACGGACCTCGGGCTGGGCTTCACGAGCGTCGACGTCGACAGCGATCCCGAGCTGCGCGCCGAGTACGGCGACCGGGTGCCGGTGATCATGGTCGACGGCCGCGAGCACGGGTACTTCCGCGTCGAGGAGCAGCGGCTGCGCGCCGCGTTGGGGTGACCGGCCCGAACCGCGGCCGGGCCGGCGACGAACTCCCACCCGTGACCGCAACCGTGACGACGTCCCGCCTCTCCCGGCCGGTGGCCGCCACGATCGGCGTGCTGGCGGCGTGGGCGGCGCTCGGCGTCGGTCACCTGGTGGCGGGCCTGCTCTCGGCGGCGTCCTCGCCGTTCCTCGCCGTCGGCGACGCGGTGGTCCGCCTTTCGCCCGAGCCGCTCACCGAGTTCGCCAAGACCACGTTCGGCACCGCCGACAAGCCCGTGCTGCTCAGCGGCATGTTCGTGGTGATCACGCTGGTCGGCGCGGGGGCGGGCCTGCTGTCGCGGGAGCGGCCGAACCCGGCGGTCTGGGTCCTGGCGGCGATGGGCGTGCTCGGTGCAGTGGCCGTCTACTTCGCGCCGACGTTCGCCGAGCTCGACCTCGTCGCGCCCGGGGCGGCGACGCTCGTGGGGATCGGCGCCTTCCGCTGGCTGCATCGCCTCGGCCTGCGCGCCCGGCAGCCCGAGCCCGCCGAGGGCGGGGTGTCGCGGCGGTCCGTGCTCGTGGGCGGGTCGGCCGCGGTGGGGCTCGGCGCGCTGGCGTCGGCGGGCGTCGGCGCGCTGGTCGCCCGCGATGTCCAGGGCTCCCGGGCCGAGGTCACCGCCCAGCTCGCCCGCGCGACCTACCTGGAGCGGGCAATGCCCCTCCCGGCGAGCGCGGCGTTCCCGCAGCTCGGCACGCCGACGTTCCTCACGTCCAACAGCGACTTCTACCGGATCGACACGGCGCTGCGGATCCCAACGCTCTCGGCCGCCGACTGGCAGCTGCGCGTGCACGGGATGGTCGACCGGGAGCTCACGCTGAGCTTCGCCGACCTGATCGGGCGCCCGCTCGTCGAGCGTCCGATCACGCTGACCTGCGTGTCCAACCCGGTCGGCGGCAACCTCATCTCGACCGCGAACTTCATCGGCGTCCCGCTGCGCGACATCCTGCTGGAGGCGGGCGTCGCCCCGGGCGCCGACCAGCTGTTCAGTCGGAGCACGGAGGGCTGGTACACCGGCACGCCCACGGCCACCGTGCTGGATCCAAAGCGCGGCGCGCTGCTCGCGATCGGGATGAACGGCGAGGCGTTGCCGCCGGAGCACGGGTTCCCGGTGCGGATGGTCGTGCCGGGCCTCTACGGGTACGTGTCGGGCACGAAATGGGTGGTCGACCTCGAAGCGACGACTTTCGACAACCCGTTCCGGCAGGGCTACTGGCTCGAACGCGGCTGGTCCCAGCTGGGTCCGATCAAGACGATGACGCGGATCGACGCGCCGCAGGGCTTCGCGAGCGTCACCGCCGACACGGTCACCGTCGCGGGCATCGCGTGGGCCCAGCACACCGGGATCGCCATGGTCGAGGTGCGCGTGGACGGCGGGGCGTGGCAGCCCGCGAAGCTCTCCGACGAGGTCTCCCTCGACGCTTGGCGGATGTGGCACCTTGAGCTGGCGCTGCCGCCGGGCGGCCACTACGTCGAAGCCCGCGCGACCGACAAGAGCGGCTACACACAGACCGATCAACGCGTCGAGCCGATCCCGAACGGTGCCAGCGGATGGCCGAGCGTGCGCTTTACCGTTACCTGACCGTTGTGAACCAGGTTTGACCGGATTCCGAATACCGGGTGAGAGGTCCGGAGCGACCGGATCATCTGCCGAGAGGAACTTCCCGTGCACAAGATCCAGCGACTGGCCTGCATCGGCGTGATGGCCGCCGCGGCCGTGGCGCTCGCCGCCTGCGGCGGCACCACCGCCGCTCCGTCGGCAGGCGGCTCGAGCCCGGCGGCGAGCGCGGCCGCCGCTGCCCCCGCGACGGCCGCCACGGCGGCCACCGGCGTCACCGCCAACGCCGACGTCTTCGGCCCCGCCTGCGGCCAGCTGCCGCAGGGCGACGCGCCCGGCTCGCTCAACGCCATGGGCCCGCAGCCCGTCGCGACGGCGGCGAGCACCAACCCGCTGCTCAGCACGCTGGTCACGGCGGTCAAGGCGGTGCCGGGCCTGCCGGACACGCTCAACAACACCCAGGGCATCACGGTCTTCGCGCCCTACAACGGCGCGTTCGACGCGGTGCAGAAGCAGATCGGCGCCCCGGCCTTCCAGGGTCTCCTGAAGGACTCGAACAAGCTCGGCGGCCTGCTGTCCTACCACGTCGTCGGCAAGCGCTACGACGCCAAGGGCCTCGTGGCCGCGGGAATGACCACCGAGCTGGCGGGCGGCACCTTGGCCATCGGCGGCACCCCCGACGCGCCGACCATCACCGACGGCCAGGGCAACACGGCCAAGGTGCTCTGCGGCAACATCCCGACGTCGAACGCCACGGTGTTCGTGATCGACCGGGTGCTCATGCCGAAGGGCTGACGCCCCGCGGTGGCGGAGGGCGGTCCCGGTGCGCCGGGGCCGCCCTTCCGCGTCCCCGCCGGTGCGCGGCCGGGTGGTGGAGGCGCCCGGGCTCGGCTGCGCCGAACGGAGGGTCGGGCGCGACCACCGGTCGTCCCCGTACGGGCGTCACCGTGAGCACGATCAGGGTCAAGATCGCAACTTTGTGCCTGCCTTCACAAGCGGCTACCGTGGAACGCGGTTGCCGTCAAGACCCGATTCTCGGGGAGTTCCGGCGCCCCCAACCATCCGCGCGACCGCCGAGGAGAGCCCGTGACCGTCGAGGCGCGCCTTGGTTCGGAGGCGGCGGCGTGACACCCGGCCAGCAGGCAGACCCGGGACCCCGGGCCATACCCGAGGCCAGCGTCGCGCGGCTTGCCGTCTACCTGCGGATGCTCGGCGAGCTGGCCGAGCAGGGCGCCGAGACGGTGTCGAGCGAGGAGCTGGCCGCCGCCACCGGCGTCAACTCCGCGAAGCTCCGCAAGGATCTCTCCTACATCGGCTCGCACGGCATCCGCGGCGTCGGCTACGACGTTCGCGCCCTGCGCTACCAGCTGGAGCGGATGCTGGGGCTCGACCACCGGCAGG
The DNA here is from genome assembly GCA_963739465.1 of uncultured Actinomycetota bacterium. Taxonomy (GTDB): domain Bacteria; phylum Actinomycetota; class Actinomycetes; order Mycobacteriales; family Pseudonocardiaceae; genus Pseudonocardia. The sequence goes on along the minus strand of CAVUAS010000023.1, from coordinate 33,606 downwards.
CCGTCGCGCTCGTCGGCGTCGGCAACCTCGGGCACGCCCTGGCCGGGTACGGCGGGTTCGGCGGGCGGGGCTTCCCGGTCACCGCCCTGTTCGACGTCGACCCGGACCTCGTCGGCATCCCCATCAACGGCATCCCCGTCGAGCACGTGCGCGCCATCCCCGCCGTGTGCGCCGAGCGCGGCATCACGATCGGCATGATCGCCACCCCGGGGCAGGCCGCGCAGGCGGTGTGCGATCAGCTCGTCGCGGCGGGCGTGCGCAGCATCCTCAACTTCGCGCCGGTCGTGCTGCAGGTGCCGCTCGGGGTCGAGGTCCGCAAGGTGGACCTCGCCGTGGAGCTGCAGATCCTCGCGTTCCACGTCTCGCGCCGCACCGGCGTGCTCGCGGTCAACGGCCACGCACTGAACGGCAGCGGAGGGCTTCTCACATGAGCGCCGACGTGCTTCTTCCCGCGGAGGCGCCATTGATGACCGCCGACGTGCTTCTTCCCGCGGAGGCGCCGTCATGACCGTGCTGGTCGTGGGGCTCTCCCACCGCAGCGCCCCCGTCGAGGTGCTCGAACGCGCCGCCGTGTCGGCCGCCGAGGTGCCGAAGCTCGTCGACGAGATGCTTGGCGGCGAGCACGTCTCGGAGGCGATGCTCGTCTCGACGTGCAACCGCATCGAGGTCTACGCCGTCGTCGACACGTTCCACGGCGGCCTCGCCGACGTCTCCGCGGTGCTCGGGCGGCACACCGGCATGGCGCTGCCCGAGCTCACCGAGCACGTCTACGTGCACTACGCGGGCTCGGCCGTGCAGCACCTGTTCGCGGTGGCCGCGGGGCTGGACTCGATGGTCGTGGGCGAGGCGCAGATCCTCGGCCAGCTGCGCGAGGCGTACTCCGCCGCCGCGGGCGCGGGCACGGTCGGGCGGGTCCTGCACGAGCTCGCCCAGCAGGCGCTGCGCGTCGGCAAGCGGGTGCACGCCGACACCGGGATCGACACGGCGGGCGCGTCGGTCGTCTCCGAGGCCCTCGCCGACGCGGCGCAGGTGCTCGGCGGGCTCGCGGGGCGCCGGGCGGTGCTCGTCGGCGCGGGCGCGATGGGCGGGCTGGCCGCGGCGCACTTGCGGCGGGCGGAGGCGGCGGAGATCGTCGTGCTCAACCGCACGCTGGCGCGGGCCCGACGGCTCGCCGAGATCACCGCCGAGCACGGCACACCGGCCCGGGCGAACACGCTCGACGCGCTCGCCGCCGAGCTCGCCTCCGCCGATCTGCTGGTGGCCTGCACGGGCGCGGTCGGCACCGTCGTGGACATCGACGCCGTGGTGGGGGCGGTCCCCATCGGCCGCCCGCTCGCCGTGTGTGACCTCGGCCTCCCGCACGACGTCGACCCCGCCGTCGCCGACCTGCCCGGCGTGCGCGTGATCGACCTGGCAGGCCTGCAGCGCAGGCTCGCGGGCGGCGCCCGGGGCGTGGCCGTCGCCCACGCGCAGGAGCTGGTGGCCCGGGAGGCGCAGGCCTACCTCGCGGCCCAGCGCTCGGCCGAGGTCACGCCCACGGTCACCGCGCTGCGCCGCCGCGCCGCCGACGTGATCGACGCCGAGCTGCTGCGCCTCGACGCCCGCCTCCCCGAGCTCGCCCCGGACGTGCGCGAGGAGTTCACGCGCACCGTCCGCCGGGTCGTTGACAAGCTCCTGCACACCCCGACCGTGCAGGTGAAGAAGCTGGCCGCGGGCCCGGACGGCGACAGCTACGCCGAGGCCCTGCGCACCCTGTTCGAGCTGGACCCGCAGACCCCCGCCGCGGTGGCGCTGCAGCGCACCGGCGACGTGCTCGGCGCCCTGGAAGCACGGGAGGACCGCCGATGAACGCGACCCCAGGCCGTCAGCAGGGTGACACTGCAGACGTTGAGCGTCAGGAATGTCACCCTGCTGACACGGGGGTGGCTGACCGGGGGGTGGCTGACACGGGGGCGGCCGCACCCCTGCGGATCGGCACCCGGCCGAGCGCGCTGGCCGTCGCCCAGACCGTGCAGGTCGCCGAGCGGCTCCGCGCGGCAGGCCACGTGTGCGAGCTGGTGCACGTGAGCACGCCGGGCGACCGGTCGAGCGCTCCGGTTGCCCAGCTCGGTGTCGGCGTGTTCGTCTCCGCCCTGCGCGACGCGCTCGCCGCAGGCGACGTCGACGTCGCCGTGCACTCCTACAAAGACCTCCCCACGGCACCCGACCCCCGGCTGGTGCTGGCCGCCGTCCCGTCGCGGGAGGACCCCCGCGACGCTTTGGTGGCCCGCGACGGCCTGGTGCTGGGGGAGTTGCCCGTCGGATCCCGTGTCGGCACGGGTTCGGCGCGGCGCAAGGCCCAGCTCGAGGCCCTCGGCCTCGGCCTCGACGTCGTCCCGATCCGGGGCAACGTCGACACCCGCGTGCGCAAGGTCGCGACGGGAGAGCTCGACGCGGTGGTCGTCGCCGCGGCCGGGCTGCGGCGGCTGGGCCGCATCGCCGAGGCGACCGAGCTGCTCGATCCCGTCCAGATGCTCCCCGCACCCGCACAGGGCGCACTGGCGATCGAGTGCCGCGCGGACGACCACGGCCTCGCGGCCACCCTTGCCGCGGTGTTGGACGACGGTTACACGCGCGCGGCGGTCACCGCGGAGCGCGCGGTGCTGGCCGGGCTGGAGGCGGGCTGTAGCGCGCCGATCGCGGCACTGGCCGATGTGGTGTCCGACCTGACCGACGACGATGCCGTCGTCGACCGCGTTTCCCTGCGCGCGGTGGTGGGCACGGCCGACGGGGCGCTGTTGCGCGCCTCGGCCACCGGAGACATGGACGTTGCCGAGAAGCTCGGTGCGGCGGTGGCCGCGGAGCTGCTCGACCTGGGGCGCGCGCCCCACGAAGAACCGCTGGATCAGGAGTTCCAAGAGAGATGAACCGCGCACCTTCTGCCGCTCCGCCGGGGCGGATCGCCTTCGTGGGCACGGGCCCGGGAGACCCCGGGCTGCTCACCGTGCGGGCCCGCGACGCGCTCGCGGCGGCACCGCTGGTCGTCACCGACCCCGAAGTACCCGAGGCCGTGTTGGCGCTGGTCGCCGACGGTGCCGAGGTCCGCCCCGCCGTCGGCGCCCCCACCGACGTCGCGCGCGAGCTCATCGCCGAGGTCGCGAACGGACGCTCGGTCACCCGCCTGGTCGCGGGCGACCCGCTCACCATCGACGCCGTCGTCGCCGAGGCGCTGGCCGTCTCCGCCGCGGGCGTGCCGTTCGACGTGGTGCCGGGCGTGCCGTCGGGCACCGCCGTGCCCGCCTACGCGGGTGTGCCGCTGGGCTCGGCGCACGTCGAGGCCGACGTCCGCCAGGGCGTGGACTGGGCCCGCCTGGCCGCCTCCCCCGGCCTCATCGTGCTGCACGCCACGGCCTCCCACCTCCCCGAGGTGGCCTCGGGGCTGACCATGAACGGGCTCCCCCCGCAGACCCCCGTCGCCGTCACCGCGAACGGCACGTTCACCACCCAGCGCACCGTGCAGGGCACGCTGGCCACCCTCGTGTCCGAGGGCGCCGAGCTGGCAGGCCCGCTCGTGCTCACCATCGGCGACGAGGTGGGGCTGCGGGCGGAGCTGTCGTGGTGGGAGTCGCGGGCGCTCTACGGCTGGCGCGTGCTCGTGCCGCGCACCAAGGACCAGGCGGGCGCGATGAGTGACCGGCTGGCCGTGCACGGGGCCACCGCCGAGGAGGTGCCGACGATCGCGGTCGAGCCGCCGCGCTCGCCCACGCAGATGGAGCGCGCGGTCAAGGGCCTCGTCGACGGCCGCTACCAGTGGGTGGTGTTCACCTCGACCAACGCCGTCCGCGCCGTGTGGGAGAAGTTCGCCGAGTTCGGGCTGGACGCCCGCGCGTTCTCCGGCGTGAAGATCGCCTGCGTCGGCACGGCCACCGCCGACCGGGTGCGCGAGTTCGGCGTCAACCCCGACCTGGTGCCCAACGAGACCGAGCTCGCCGAGACCTCGTCCGAAGGGCTGCTGTCGATCTTCCCGCCGCACGACGACGTGCTCGACCCGGTCGACCGCGTGCTGCTGCCGCGCGCCGACATCGCCACCGAGACGCTCGCCGCCGGGCTGCGCGACCGCGGCTGGGAGATCGACGACGTCACGGCCTACCGCACCGTGCGCGCCGCGCCCCCGCCCGCCCCGATCCGCGAGGCGATCAAGACCGGCGGGTTCGACGCGGTGTGCTTCACGTCGTCGTCCACGGTGCGCAACCTCGTCGGGATCGCGGGCAAGCCGCACACGCGCACGATCGTCGCCTGCATCGGCCCGCAGACCGCCGAGACCGCCCGCGAGTTCGGCCTGCGGGTGGACGTGCAGCCCGACGAGGCGCGGGTGCCCGCGCTGGTCGACGCGCTGGCCGCGCACGCCGCCCGCCTGCGCGCCGAGGGCGCGCTGCCGCCGCCGCGGAAGGCCAAGGCCCGCCGCCGCTGACGCCCGCCCGCCCCACCCCGCCCATGATCACCGGCTCGGCGCGCAGACGGTCAAATATGGCCGGTTTCTGCACCCAACCGGTGATCATGGCTGGGGTCGACGGGCCGCGGCGAACGCCCGGGCGGGCCGCGTGAACATCGGCAGCGTGCACGCCACCGCCATGCCGATCAGCACGAGGAGCCCGAAAGCGGCGCCTGCGTTCTCCCCGGCGCTGTCGGTCGACCCGGCCAGCATGAGGGGCAGCGCGATCAGGCACAGCGCGCCGAAGAGCCCGTTGATCACGGCGAGGGTCACGCGCGCCCAGCCGCGCCCGCCGAACGCCAGGACCGCGCAGAGGACGTAGAACGCCGCGACCAGGGCCATCGCGATGCCGCCGCCGCCTGCCGCCCCGAACAGCGAGCCGAGCAAGAACAGGGCGCCCGACACCAGCTGCAGGACGAGGGCCACCACCATGCTGGCAGGCCGCGCCGGGTACGCGGACGGGGGTGGCCACGGCCGCGGCGGGGTGGGCCGGTACCCGGTCGACGTCGGGGCGGGGCGCGGGGTCGGCGCCGCCGCCTTCCGCAGGCTCAGCGGGGCCCGTGGAGCGGGAGTCTGTGCAGTGGGCGCCCGCCGGGGCGGGGCCTGCGGTGGCGGGACCGGGGTCCGCGGGGCCGGGACCCGGTCCCGCAGCACCGCCCGCGCCGCGGCCACCAGCGCGCCCGCGCTCGGGTAGCGGTGCTCCGGCCGTTTCGCCATCCCCCGCGCCGCGACGCCGTCCAGCCCCGGCGGCAGGCCGGGACGCCGCGCGGAGGGCCGCGGCGGATCGAGGCTCGTGTGGGCGTGGATCATCCCGACGGGCGTGCGGCCGTGGAACGGCGGCGCGCCGGTGAGCAGCTCGAACAGCATGCAGGCGAGCGAGTAGACGTCGGCCCGGCCGTCCACCGGCCTGCTCTCGAACCGCTCGGGGGCCATGTAGTCGAGCGTGCCGAGGGTGGCACCGGTCAGGGTGAGCGCGGGCCCGCTCGTCGCGCCCGCGGCGGCCCGGGCGATGCCGAAGTCGATGAGGTAGGCGAACTCGTCCTCGTCGCGGCCGCACACGAGCACGTTCGACGGTTTGACGTCGCGGTGCACGAGCCCCGCGGCGTGTGCGGCGTCCAGCGCCCCGCCGACCTGCGCGAGGATCCCGACCGCCCGGCGCGGCGCCATCGGCCCCTCCGCCCGGATGACCGAAGCCAGGTCGACGCCGTCGACGAGCCGCATGTCAATGTAGAGCCTGCCCTCGATCTCCCCGAAGTCGTGGATCGGGATGATGTGCGGCTCCGACAGCTGCGCGGCCAGCGCGGACTCCCGGCGGAAACGAGCCTGGTACTCGGGGTCGCCCGCCAGCGCCGCGGGCAGCCGCTTGAGCGCGACGGTGCGCCCGCGCGCCCTGTCGTAGGCCCGGTGGACCTCGCCCATGCCGCCACGGCCGAGGAGGTGCTCAAGCCGGTACGGCCCGAACTCCTCGGTCACGTCGGCTCCCCTCGGTGTGTCTTCCGCGACGACGTTACCCAGACGCATCGCGGGCTCGCGTACGCGGATACCGTGGTGTCAGCAACGTCGTCAGCGCGGAGGTCCAGCGATGTTCCCCACCCACCGGCCCCGGCGGCTGCGCGGCACGCCCGCGATGCGTCGGCTGGTCGCCGAGACCGACCTGCGGCCCCGCCAGCTCGTGCTGCCCCTGTTCGTCCGCGAGGGCATCGACGAGCCGGTGCCGGTCAGGTCCATGCCCGGCGTCGTGCAGCACACCCGCGAGACGCTGCGCAAGGCGGCCACGGAGGCGGTCGCCGCGGGCGTCGGCGGGCTGATGCTCTTCGGCGTGCCCGCCCGTCGCGACGCGCGGGGAAGCGCCGGTGTCGACCCCGACGGCGTGCTCAACGTGGCGCTGCGCGACGTGCGGGCCGAGATCGGCGACAACGCCGTCGTCATGGCCGACACCTGCCTCGACGAGTTCACCGACCACGGCCACTGCGGCGTGCTCGACGAGCGCGGCGGCGTCGACAACGACGCCACCCTCGCCGTCTACGCGGAGATGGCCGTGGCCCAGGCCGATGCGGGCGCCCACCTGCTCGGCCCCAGCGGCATGATGGACGGCCAGATCGGCGTGATCCGGCAGGCGCTCGACGTGGCGGGCCACCAGGACGTCGGCCTGCTCGCCTACACCGCCAAGTACGCGTCGGCGTTCTACGGCCCGTTCCGCGAGGCGGTCGACTCCCAGCTGCGCGGCGACCGCAAGACCTACCAGCAGGATCCGGCGAACGTCCGGGAGGCGCTGCGGGAGCTCGCGCTCGACCTCGAGGAGGGCGCCGACATCGTCATGGTCAAGCCCGCCATGAGCTACCTCGACGTGCTGCGCGCGGTCGCCGAGACCGCGGACGTGCCGGTCGCGGCGTACCAGGTGTCGGGGGAGTACGCGATGGTCGAGGCGGCGGCGGCCAACGGCTGGCTCGACCGCGACCGCACGATCATGGAGACGCTCACCGCCATTCGACGGGCGGGCGCCGACCTCGTTCTCACCTATTGGGCGGTCGAGGTCGCCCGTCGGCTGGATTGACCCGCTCAACGTCACGGTTGCGTATGGCGGCTGGACAGGGTAAAGGGTCCGGCCTTACGTTTCGGCCCATGACGTCGCCTTCCGACCCGTATGGCCAGCAGCAGGGCTATGGCCCGCCGCCGGGTTACGGGCAACCGCCGCAGCAGGGCGGGTATCCCCAGCAGCCGCCGCCTGGCTACGGCCAGCAACCGCCGCCGGGGTACGGTCAGCCGCCGCCCGGCTATGCCCAGCAGCCCCCTCCCGGGTACGGGCAGCAGCCCCAGCAATACGGTCAGCAGCAGCCCTACGGTGCTCCGCCCCAGCAGTACGGCGCTCCCCAGCAGCCCTACGGCGCCCCGCAGCAGGGCACGCCTGCCCCCGAGGCCCCCGGGATGGTGCTCGCCGAGTGGTGGGAGCGGCTCGTCGGCCGCTTCATCGACGGCATCCTGTTCGGTGTCCTCTACTTCATCCTCGGCGCCATCGTCGGGGCGATCTTCGTGTCGCAGATCGTCTACAACCCGAACACGGGCGAGTTCACCGGCGGTGGCCTGCTCGTGCTCGCCGCGGTGCTGCCCTGGCTGATCGGCGGCCTCCTGTACGCGGGCTACGACGTCTTCATGCACGGTCGCGACGGCCAGACCCTCGGTAAGAAGGTCATGAAGACCCGCCTCGTCACTGTGAACGGCGGCAGGCCCGACCAGGCCACGATCATCAAGCGCGCGGCCATCTTCCCCGGTGTTTACGCCATCGCCGGGCTCCTCGGATTCATCTCGATCTTCGGTGGCCTGCTGATCTGGTTGCTCGTCGGCGTCTTCTTGCTGGTGGACGGCATCTTCGTGCTCACCGACTCGGTGCGGCGGCAGGCGCTGCACGACAAGTGGTCGGGCACGATCGTCGTCAAGGCCCAGCCTTAGAAACCCCCCGGGCGGGTCGGGCTTTCGCGCGCCCGGCCCGCCCGAGCCGTTGGTAGGTTGACCGAGGTGAGCACCCCGGATTCGTACGCCTACAGCCCGTACGGCAACCCGTATCCCGCCCCGCCCGATCACGAGCCGAGGGTGCGCAGGCCGCGGCTGCTGGTCGTCGCGCCGCTGCTGATGCTCCTCGCGTCGCTGCCGTTCCTGTTCCTCGGCGGCTTCTTCCTGCTGGCCCCGCTGGACAAGCTCGTGCAGGACGTGCTGTCCAGCCCGCGCATGCAGGAAGCGGGCGCGACGGCGGACCTGGTCGTCTCGGCCGTGCGGTTCTTCGGCGTCGTCCTGCTCGCGATCGTGGTGCTGTACCTGTTGTCCGGTTTCCTCGCCTTCGCCGGACGCAACTGGGCGCGGATCGTCGCGGGCGTCCTCACGGCTGGCTTCGCGCTCCTCCTCGTCGCTGCGCTGGTGGTGAGCGGCGGGGCCATCGACACGATCACCCTGGCAGGCGTGCTGCTCATCCTGATCTTGGGGGCGGTCGCGATCCTCTTCAGCCCGGGTGCGAGCGCCTGGTACGCGGCGCGCCGGTGAGCTTTGCCAGACTGAGGGTGTGGACACCCTCTCGGCCGAGCTTTTCTCGCGCGCCTGCGCCGTCATCCCGGGCGGGGTGAACTCGCCGGTCCGGGCCTTCAAGGCCGTCGGCGGCACCCCGCGGTTCATGGTGTCGGCGGCCGGTCCGTGGCTGGCCGACGCCGACGGCAACCGCTACGTCGACCTCGTCAGCTCATGGGGCCCGATGATCCTCGGACACGCGCACCCGGCCGTCGTCGAGGCCGTGCGCGAGGCGGCGGGGCGCGGGCTGTCGTTCGGCGCGCCGACGCCCGCCGAGGTCGAGCTGGCCGAGGAGATCGTCGCGCGGGTGTCGCCCGTCGAGCAGGTGCGCCTGGTCAACTCCGGCACCGAGGCCACGATGAGCGCGATCCGGCTCGCGCGCGGGATCACCGGGCGCAGCGCCGTCGTCAAGTTCGCGGGCTGTTACCACGGCCACGTCGACGCGCTCCTCGCCCAGGCGGGCTCCGGCGTCGCGACGCTCGGCCTGCCCACCAGCCCCGGCGTCACCGGCGCGCAGGCCGCCGACACGATCGTCCTGCCCTACAACGACCTCGACGCCGTCCGCACCGCCTTCGCCGAGCGCGGGTCGGCCATCGCGTGCGTGATCACCGAGGCGGCGGCGGGCAACATGGGCGCGATCGCCCCGGTCGACGGGTTCAACGCGGGCCTGCGCGAGATCTGCCACGAGCACGGCGCGCTGTTCGTCGTCGACGAGGTGATGACGGGGTTCCGCGTGTCGTCCTCGGGCTGGTATGGGCTCGACGGCGTGGCGGGCGACCTCTACACGTTCGGCAAGGTCATGTCCGGCGGGCTGCCCGCGGCGGCGTTCGGCGGGTCGGTCGAGCACATGGGGCACCTCGCCCCGGCCGGGCCCGTCTACCAGGCGGGCACGCTGTCCGGCAACCCGGTCGCGGTGGCCGCGGGGCTCGCCACCCTGCGGGCCGCCGACGCGTCCGTCTACGCCGCACTGGACGCGCACGCCGCGCGACTCGGCGACATGATCGGCAAGGCGCTCGCCGCCGAGGGCGTGCCGCACCAGGTGCAGTACGCGGGCAACCTGCTCTCGGTGTTCTTCACCGAGGACGAGGTGCGCGACTACGCGGGCGCCCAGGCCGCCGCCACCTGGCGCTTCCCGGCGTTCTTCCACGCGCTGCTCGAGCGGGGCGTGTACGCGCCGCCCAGCGCTTTCGAGGCGTGGTTCGTCTCCGCCGCGCTCGACGACGACTGCTTCGGCGTGCTCGAGTCGGCGCTCCCGTTCGCGGCGGCGGCCGCCGCGGCGGTAGAACGGCCGTCATGACGCGCACGGTCGTCCACCTCCTGCGGCACGGCGAGGTGCACAACCCCGACAAGATCCTCTATGGGCGGCTGCCGGGCTTCCAGCTCTCCGAGACCGGGCGGCACCAGGCCGAGATCGTGGCGAAGGCGTTCACCGACGCCGACCTCGTCGCGGTCCTCGCGTCGCCGATGCAGCGCGCGCAGGAGACGGCGGCGCCCACGGCCGGGGCGCACGACCTGCCGGTGCACGTCGAGGACGGGCTGATCGAGGCGGGCAACCGGTTCGAGGGCCGTCGGGTCGGGGTCGGCGACGGCGCGCTGCGCGACCTGCGCAACTGGCCGCTGCTGCGCGACCCCTTCACCCCGTCGTGGGGGGAGCCCTACCTGCGCATCGCGCACCGCATGCTGGGCGCCGTGCACCGGGCCCGCGAGCTGGCGGAGGGGCATGAGGCGCTGTGCGTGTCGCATCAGCTGCCGATCTGGACGCTGCGCCGGTTCGTCGAGGGCAGGCGGCTGTGGCACGACCCGCGGCACCGGCAGTGCTCGCTGGCCTCGGTCACCTCGCTCGTGTTCGACGGCGCCGAGCTCACGCGCCTGGCCTACAGCGAGCCCGCGGGCGGGAGCGCACCGACCGCGACCGGCGCATGAGGCCGTGCGCGGAAACGGGTGCTCCGGCACTCGTTTCCGCTCACGGCCTCGGGCGGGCTCTGCTGATCGCAGTCCTGCTGCTGGTGGCGGGCTGCTCGACGAGCAAGGACGCGGTCGCGACGGGCAACACGTTCCAGTTCGTCGCGCCCGGTGGGCAGACCGAGATCACCTACGACCCCCCGTCCACGCGCGGCACGGTGGGGGCGGTGGCGGGCCCGAGCCTCGCCGACCCGGCGAAGACCCTCAGCCTGGCGGACTACGCGGGCAAGGTCGTCGTGCTGAACGTGTGGGGATCGTGGTGCGGACCGTGCCGTACCGAGGCGCCGAACCTGCAGTTCGTGGCCGGGCAGAAGGACGTGGCGGTGCTCGGCATCGACGTCCGCGACGACGCGCAGGCGGCCCGCGACTTCACCCGGTCCGCGGGGGTCACCTACGACTCGATCTCCGACTACCCGGGCCGCAGCCTCGCGGGCCTCGGCGGGGTGCCGCGCAACGTCGTACCGCTGACGGTGGTGCTGGACAAGCAGCACCGGGTCGCGTTCGTGTCGCTGGTGCCGGTGCAGGTGGCGAAGCTCGTTCCGCTGGTGCAGCGGCTGGCGGCGGAGTAGGCGAGCCGGTCCCGTGTCAGCAGGGTGACATTCCTGACGTTGAGCGTCCGCGGTGTCACCCCGCTGACACGGCACCGGGCGGCACTACAGCGTGTAGAACCCGGCGTACGCTGCTCGGTGATGGACGCCACCACCTCGCTCGCGGTCTCCGGCCCGCTGTTGCTCGCGGCGGTCGTGGCGGTGGCGGCGGGGGCGGTCAGCTTCGCCTCCCCGTGCGTGATGCCGCTGGTGCCCGGCTACCTCGCCTACCTCGCGGGCCTGGTCGGGGTGGCGACGCCGCTCGAATCGGGGCGGCACCGGTGGCGGGTGGCGGGGGCGGCGGCGCTGTTCGTCGCCGGGTTCACGGTCGTGTTCGGCGCGATCCTCGTCGGGGTCGTATGGCTGGCCGACGCCTTGGTGGACAACCAGGCCGTGTTGCAGCGCGTCGGCGGCGTCGTCATGATCGCGATGGGGCTGGCGTTCGTCGGCCTCTTCCCCGTGCTGCAGCAGGAGCGGCGGCTGCACTGGCTGCCGCGCGCCGGGGTGTGGGGCGCGCCGCTGCTCGGCGCGGTCTTCGGGCTGGGCTGGGTGCCGTGCATCGGGCCCACGCTCGCGGGCGTGGTGGCCGTCGCGGCGGGCACGGGCGGGGGGTCGCTGCGGGGGGTCGTGCTCACGCTGGCCTACTGCGCGGGTCTCGGGGCGCCGTTCGTGCTCATCGCGATCTTCGCGTCGCGGGCGGTGCGCGGGCTGGGCTGGCTGCGCCGCCACGCCCGAGCGATCCAGATCGGCGGCGGCGTGCTGCTGGTCGGGGTCGGCCTGCTGCTGCTCACCGGGCTGTGGGACGGGTGGCTGGCCTGGCTGCAGACGTCGGTCGGCGCGTTCGTGCCGGTGATCTGACGTGGTCGCAACGGAGTCGCCCCCGCGTCCACCGGAGGCCCCTGCTCGGGTGGGCTGGGCGCTGCTGCGCAACGGTTGGCGCGCGCTCACGTCGATGCGCATCGCGCTGGTGCTGCTGTTCCTGCTCGCCCTCGGCGCGCTCCCCGGCGCGCTGCTGCCGCAGCGCTCGTTGAACCAGAGCCTGGTCGACCAGTACTTCGCCGACCACCCCACACTGGCCCCGCTGCTTTCCCGGCTCGGGTTCTTCGACGTCTTCGCCGCGCCCTGGTTCGCCGCCGTCTACCTGCTGCTGATGGTGTCGCTGGTCGGCTGCGTGCTGCCGCGCGCGCTGGAGCACGCCAAGGCGTTGCGGGCCGCGCCGGTGGCCGTTCCGCGCAACCTCGCGCGGCTGCCGCACCACGCCGTCGCCACGCTCGACGTCGATCCCGATACCACCGCCGCCGCCGTCCGCGCCCGGTTGAAGGGCTGGCGCTGCGCCGAGACCCCGGAGGGGTTCTCCGCCGAGAAGGGCTACGTGCGCGAGGCGGGCAACGTCGTGTTCCACCTCGCGCTCATCGGGCTGCTCCTCGGCTTCGCCGGGGGCAAGCTCTTCGGCTACGAGGGGCAGGTCATCGTGCAGTCCGACGGCGGCCAGTTCTGCAACACCGGCATCCTGGGCTACGACTCGTTCCGCGCAGGCCTGCGCGTGGACGGCACCCGGCTCGACCCGTTCTGCGTGCAGGTGGACGACTTCACCGCCACCTACCTCCCCGACGGGCAGGCCTCGGCCTACGCGGCGAACATCGGCTACCAGACCGCCGAGGACCTCGCGGCGGCCACGAGCGCGTGGCGGCCGTTCCCGCTCGCGGTCAACCACCCGTTGCGGCTCGACGGCGAGCGCGTCTACCTGCAGGGCCACGGCTACACGCCGCGCTTCACCGTCACCTTCCCGGACGGGCAGCAGCGCACCGGCGCCATCCAGTGGAGCCCGGTCGACCTCACCACGATGCTGTCGCAGGGCGCCACGAAGTTCCAACGGCCCGGCGTCACGGACGACGCGCAGCGCAGGGCCGCCGGGCTGGCGATCACCGGCCTGCTGGCGCCCACCACGTCCGGCGGCAACGTCGTGACCTCGGTGTTCCCGGCGCCGAACGACCCGGAGGTGGCCGTCGATGTGCTGCGCGGCGACCTCGGCCTCGACGACGGACGCGGCCAGTCCATCTTCACCGTGGATCAGTCCAAGGTGGACTCCGGGGCGCTGGTGAAGGTGGCGCGCACGAACCTGCTGCCCGGCCAGAGCATCCGGCTCGACGACGGCACCGTGGTGCGCTTCGACGGCGTGGGCCAGTGGGTCAACCTGCAGGTCAGCCACGACCCCGGCGAGCTGGCCACGCTGGTGTTCGCGATCGCGCTGCTCGCCGGGCTGCTGTGCTCGCTCACCGTGCGGCGCAGGCGGTTCTGGGTCAAGATCACGCCGGCCGGGGACGGCCGTTCGGTCGTCGAGCTCGGTGGGCTCGCCCGCACCGACCGGGCGGGGTACGGCGAGGAGTTCGACCGCCTCCGGGCGGACCTGTTCGGACAATCGGACGGCGCCGGTTCGACCGAGCGCCCGTCGTCGACGAAGCCCGCTACGTGGCCGGGCAGAGCCAAGAAGGACGTCTGATGCTCCTGCAACTCGCCCTCTACAGCGACCGCTGCTTCATGGCCGCGGTCGGCGTGTACGTCCTCGCGATGGTGTTGCACGGCTGGGAGTTCGCGCGGGAGCGCACCGCCGCCCCCGCGCTGGTGGGCGAGCACGCGAAGGAGGCGGCCGGGTCGTCGCCCGTCGCGGGCGGGGCGGGCGTCGGCGGATCGGGGCCGCACGCCGACGACCCGTCGCCGTCGCGCAAGGGCGCCGCGCGGCCGCCCGCCGAACGCATGGGCCGCATGGGCGTCTCGCTTGTGATCCTCGGCGCGGGGCTGCAGCTCGTCTCGATCGTGCTGCGCGGCCTCGCGGCGCAGCGCTGGCCGCTGGGCAACATGTACGAGTTCATCTCGGCCATCACGCTCGCGGCGGTGATCACCTGGCTCGTGGTGCTGAGGCGCGGCACCGGCCTGCGCCCGCTCGGCGCGTTCGTGCTGTTCCCGGTGGTGATCCTGCAGTTCCTCGGCGGCACGGTGCTCTACACGCAGGCCGCACCGGTGATGCCCGCGCTCCAGTCGTACTGGCTGGTCGTGCACGTCACGGCGGTCAGCATCGCGTCGGGGCTGTTCTTCGTGCCCGGCATCGCGAGCGCGCTCTTCCTGCTGCGCACGGCCGATCGGCTGCCCGCCGCGCTGGCCGCGAAGGTGCCGTCGGCCGAGGCGTTGGACCGGCTGGCCTACCGTGTGACGATCATCGCGTTCCCGCTGTACACGTTCGCCGTCATCGCGGGTGCGATCTGGGCCGAGGCGGCGTGGGGCCGGTTCTGGGGCTGGGACCCGAAGGAGACGGTCGCGTTCGTCGCCTGGGTGGTCTACGCGGCCTACCTGCACGCCCGGGCGACGGCGGGCTGGCGCAGCGGTCGCGCCGCCTGGGTCAACGTCCTGGGCTTTGCGGCCATCGTCTTCAACCTGTTCTTCATCAATCTCGTGGTCGCCGGGCTTCACTCGTACGCCGGAGTGAACTGACGGGGCGCACCCATCCGCTGCTCGCCATAGGGTGGTCACGCCGCTACCGTCGGCGGCGACGAAAGGGTTGGGACGGTTAGCGTGTGGGGTGCGGTGGAGTGGACGAATGACGGAGCGTGATCACGGCGAGAACCGGGACTACCCGGACGGGTCCGTGGGCCGCTACGTGCGGGAGAAATGGGGCGCGGTGCCGACGCGTCCGGCGCGGGCCGCACGACCCTACGTGCCGCCCGTCGAGCCCCCCGCGCCACGCCGCGTCCCCGAGTCCGAGACGGACAGCCCGGACGGTGCCCCCGAGGACGCCGACGTCTGGGCGTACCAACCCGACAACGCCTGGCCCCGGCGGGGCGGGGCCGGTCCGGGCCGGCCGCGACCGGAGATCACCGAAACCGACCACACCCAGGTCGACCCCACGCACACCTCGTCCCACGACCCGTTCGCGGGCGTTGAGTACGGCAGCGACACGTGGGCGTCCGCCTCCGACGACGAGACCACCGACGAACGCCACCCGAACGGCGACGGGCAACGCCCGCCGCGACCGGAGGCCGCTGATGCCGGCTCGCCGGGGCCTGCACCGCGGGGCGCCGCGGGGGAGCCGGGTCGCACGTCGGCGCACGGCACCCCGGGCGGCCCGGCGGACCCGTCGGCGTGGTCCGGGCACGGTGGCCCGGCCGACACCTCGGGCGGCCCGGCGGACCCGTCGGCGTGGTCCGGGCACGGCGGCCCGGCCGACTCCGCGCGCGGCAGCAATATGGGCGATTTCCCGGGTGCGGCGCCGCGGGGCCACCTGGGTGGTGCCGTCGACACCGTCGGTCCGCCTGCGCGCGGCGGCCGCGACACGGGCGGGGCGGGGCGCGGCCACCTGAGCGTCGCGGGCGACCCGACAGGAAGCATGGATGATCCGGCGGTCGGCCCGGCACGCGCCGCCCATCTCGGCGTCGCCGATCCCGCCACCGGCCGCGGCCCGCTCGGCGTCGCGGGCGATCCCCACGCCGACACGCCGGTCCCGGGTGAGCGGAGCCGGGCGCGCGTCGAGTCCACCGGCGCAGGCCCTTCGGTGCGCGGCGTCGCGGCTGAGCCCGCCGACGGCGTAGGCCCGGCGGTGCGGGGCGGCCGTCGCGTCGCGGGCGAACCCACCGAACCCGGGGCGGCCCGCGGCAGCCACCGCGGCGCCGACGATCGCAGCGAGGCGCGCCGCGACCATGCGGAGCCCGGCGGCACCGGCCCCTTCGCGCGCACCGGACATCGAGGCGAGCAGGCGGGCGACACCGTCCCCGGCGCCTACAGCGGCCCGCCGAGCGCGGCCGACGACTCCGTGACGACCCGGACGGGGCCCGCCGCGCCCCACCCGCCCAGCAGCATGCCCCCGGGCGCGCGGCCGACGCCGAGCGGTCCGTTCCCCGCCGACGGCCCGCACCCGCTCGCCGGGCCCGCGACGGCGCACGCACGGCCGCCGCGCACGGCCCCGCGCGACACCCCGCACTGGACGGATCCCGTCGCCGTCGCCGCTCAGGAGGCGCAGCGCGCGCGGAGCCCCGAGCGCACCGACCTGTCCTCGGCGCGCCTGCTCCGCAACACCAAGCGGCCGCCGCAGAGCGGCTGGCGACGCATGATCTACGTGCTGTCCGGGCGGATGTTCAACCCGGGCGAGAGCCCCACCGACATCCGCCGCCGCCAGCTCACCGCGCGGGTCAACCAGCCGCTGCTGGGCTGCTACAAGATCGCCATGCTGAGTCTCAAGGGCGGCGTCGGCAAGACGACGATGACCGCCACCCTCGGCGCCACCTTCGCCTCGCTGCGCGGCGACCGGGTCGTTGCCGTGGACGCCAACCCCGACCGCGGCACGCTCAGCCAGAAGATCCCCCTGGAGACCAGCGCCACCGTGCGCAACCTCCTGCGCGACGCCCAGCGCGTCCGCCGCTACACCGACGTGCGCGCGTACACGTCGCAGGGCCCGTCCCGGCTGGAGGTGCTCGCCAGCGAGCAGGACCCGGCCGTGTCGGAGGCGTACAGCGAGGAGGACTACCGCCGCACGGTCAACCTGCTGGAGCACTTCTACAACATCGTCCTCACCGACTGCGGCACCGGCCTCATGCACTCGGCGATGTACGGGGTGTTGGGGGTGGCCGACCAACTCGTCATCGTGTCCTCCGGCTCGATCGACGGGGCACGCAGCGCGTCGGCCACGATGGACTGGCTCGACGCGCACGGCCACGGCGACCTCGTGGCCAACGCGGTGGTGGTCATCAACTTCGTGCACCGCTCGCGGGGCGGCGTTGACCTGGACCGGGTGTCGGAGCACTTCGCGGCGCGCTGCCGCTCGGTGGTGCGCATCCCGTTCGACGCGCATCTCGAGGAGGGCGCGGAGATCGACCTCGACCGGCTGGAGCCGGGCACCCGCATGGCGTTGCTCGAACTCGCGGCCAACGTCGCGGACGCCTTCGAGCGGGTTCACTCCCTGTAGCCGGGCTCGACCGGCGGCGTGCGGGGCGCCACCCTGCGGGGACATCGCCACCCTGCGGGGACATGGTAGAGCGGCCCGTCGGGGCGGGCGCCGGGGATCAGGCAGGCGGGTCTTCCCGACGGCGGACGCGCTCGTCGAGCTGACGCAGGAACTCGGGGTCGTCGTCCGGGCCGCTCACCCGGGGCCGGATGGGGTCGGGGCGCCGAGCGGGCGGCTCGACCGGGCTTTCACCCTGTGCGGTGTTCATCGCCTTCCACAGCACCAGGGCGATGACTGCGGCGCCGACGAACGCGATGAGGAACAGCAGCATCCACGACCACCTCCGCTGTGGAGGGTAGCCCAGCACGCCCCGTGCCGGGTGGCAGTCCGGCGAATCGGGCCGAGTTCAGTGAACGCGTTGGACGGTCGCCTCGCTCGTGAGGTCGGCCAGCATCTCCCGCACCTCGGACTCGCGGAAGCGTCGGTGGCCGCCGGGCGTGCGGATCGAGCCGATGCGACCGGCCGATGCCCACCTGGTCACGGTCTTGGGATCGACGCGGAACAGCGCCGCGACCTCTCCCGGGGTGAGCAGCCGCTCGGCGTTGCCGGTGGTCGTGACCGTCATTGCGTCCTCCAACGCTCTCGCGGCCGAGGAGTCGCGGCCGCCGTTCCCGGCCATCGTGACACTCGGAACCCCAGGTACTCGAACCGTTGTCAACCGGTAAAGGTCTCTTAAACGACGAACCGGACAGGGGTATGCGGGGTCGTAGGCTGGGGCCATGACGTCCGCGCCGAGCCTCGTCGGCACGCTGCTGGCCTATACCCTGGCCCGGCTCTGCCTCGTCGTCGCCGTGGCCGGGCTGCTCGTGCTGGCGGGGGTGCCGCTGCTGCTGGCGGTGCTCATCGGCGTGATCGTCGCGCTGCCGCTGGCGATGCTGCTGCTGCGCGGGCTGCGCACGCGGATGGACGCGGGCCTTGCGGCCGTGCGGGAGCGGCGGGCGGCGCAGCGGGAAGTGCTGCGGGCCCGCCTGCGCGGCGACGAGCTCCCCGCCGACGAAGCGCCCGCCGACGAAGCGCCCGCCGATCGCTCAGGCGAGCGTTCCGAGCGCCAGGCCCACACCGGTGAGCACCGACCAACTCAGCAGTAGCAGGCCGGTCTGCCCCAGCACGCGGATGAGCGCTCGCCCGTCGGCGCCCCCGAGCACCTTCCGCGCGGGCAGCACCGCCGCGGGCAGCGCAACCAGGCCGAGCAGCATCGGCCAGCTGCGCAGGCCCGCCAGCGCCGTCAGCAGGAACGGCAGGAGCACCAGCGCGGCGTAGAGCCTGCGGGTGTCGCGGTCGCCCAGGATGACGGCCAGGGTGCGCTTGCCGACGGTCTCGTCCGTCGGGATGTCGCGCAGATTGTTGGCCACGAGCACCGCGCACGTCAGCATCCCGACGGCGACGGCGCTCACCACCGCGAGCGCGTTGGGCGGCCCGCTCTGCGTCAGGGTGGTGCCGAGCACCGCGACCGGCCCGAAGAACACGAACACGGCCACCTCGCCGAGCCCGGCGTACCCGTACGGCCTGCGCCCGCCCGTGTAGAACCAGGCGCCCGCCACACACACCACTCCCACGGCGATCAGCCACCATTGCTGCGCCAGCGACACGAGCGTCAGGCCGGCCAGGCCGGCCACGGCGAAGCAGGCGAACGCCGCGGCGCGCACGGTCGTCGGCGCGGCCGCGCGCGAGCCGACCAGCCGAGCGGGGCCGACGCGGTCGTCGTCGGTGCCGCGGATGCCGTCGGAGTAGTCGTTGGCGTAGTTCACGCCGACCACGAGCGCGACCGCGACGACGAGCGCCAGCAACGCCCGTCCCGGTGCGATCGTGCCGCTGCCGATCGCCGCGCCCGTGCCCACGACGACGGGGGACACGGCCGTCGGCAACGTGCGCGGGCGCGCGCCTTGGATCCATTGCGCCGGTGTGGCCACGGAGAAACGCTAACCCGCCGCGCCCGCGTCGTGCGCCTGCCCCGTGCCCGAAGTGGACACGCACGGCCCGACCGCGCCCGCGTCGGGCACCGCTGCGGCCGGGAGGTACTGCCCGGCGCCGATCCGCATCCAGCCGCTCGTGGCGCACTCGACCGGCACTCCCGCGTTGTTCGCGGCCACGCCCACGACGTCGGCGTCCGACTCGGGGGAGGCGTACACGGGGCCGGTGTCGACGACCCTCGTCAGCCGGGTGGTGCCCGTCCACAGGTAGTCCACCGTGACCGTGGTGTTGTTGATCAGGCCGAGGTCGTCCCAAAAGGTGCCGTCGCCGAGGTCGATGCCCGCGGGGTTGGCCACCTTGCGGCCGAAGCCGTCGCTGCCGCCGTTGTAGCCGTTGCGGAACGCCGCCTGGGCCTCCGGCGTGCCCTGCGGCAGGTCGCCCCACTGTTCACGGTTCGGGTTCCAGTAGTCGTCCTTGGTGTTCCACGGCCCGACGTCCCACACCGGCGCGAACGCGCAGCGGCCGTTGGGGGCGCAGATGCGGACGGAGTAGTCGCTGCTGCCGTTCGGCGACAGCGCACGGCGGGAGGGGAGCGCGACGAAGTGGTCGTGCGGCGCGATCACGTGCCCGTTCGCGGTGGTGCCGCCGGGCAGGCCCTCGCGGGTGGCGAAGACCTGGTAGCGCAGCGGGTTGGCCTCGGCGTGGGCGCCTTCGCCCCGGACGGACGCCAGCGCGGTCAGCGTGACTCCGGTGGCGACCGGGCCCGGGTCGCCGGTCAGCACGAGGCGGGCCTGGATGTTGCGGGACGGCTCGGGCAGCACGGCGGTGCCGTCGTCGGCGGGGATCCACTCGGACCAGTTGCCGCCGGGGCGCAGGCCGCGGACGTCGACGGCGGCCGTGGCGCCTTCGGTGAGCCGGGCGGCCACGGTGGCCGCCACGCGGTTGGTCGGGTTCGCGAGCCGGTGCGGGTCGAGGATGAGCAGGCCGGTCGGGACGGCCGTGTCGGGGGTGCCCTCCGCGGCGTTGTCCTCGACGGGGGCGCGGAACGCCGTGCGCTGGTCGATGCGGGCGGCGCCGCCCTGCACCGCGACGCCCACGCCGTTCCCGGCCGTCAACGGCGGGCTCCAGCTGCGGTTCACCGCCGCCGCCGCGGGCTGGGCGGTCGCCGCCGCGATGGCGACGACCAGCAGGGGCAGCAGCATCCGCATGGCCCGGCCTCCGAGGGTGTGGCGTGTGGCGAATGTTGCGGAGCACATCGGATGGGGCCGCGGGGGTCAACGCGCGGACAGTGATCACCCCCGATCGAGGGTGGGGTGGCTCACCGAGCCGGGTGACCGCCCTCGGCGACGGCCGTCACGAGGCGTGCGACGGCCGCGCGATCGGGCTTGCCGATCCCGCGCAGGGGAATCTCGGCGACGGCGACGAGCCTGCGGGGCACCGCGGCCCGGCCGAGCGCGGCCCGCACGGCTGCGCGCAGCGCCTCGTCGGAGCCCGGGGCGTCCCACACGACGGCGGCGACGACGACCTCGCCCCACTCCGCGTCCGGGAGGCCGGTGACGCAGACGGCGCGGACCCCGGGCTGCCCGGCGAGGACGCTCTCCACGGCGGCGGGCGCCACCTTCTCGCCGCCGGTGACGATCACGTCGTCGGCGCGGCCGAGCACCTCCAGCCGTCCGTCTCGCCACCGGCCGAGGTCGCCGGTGCGGAAGCGGCCGCCGACGAACGCCGCCTCCCGCGGGGTGCTGCGGCGGTCCGCTGCGGCGGTGGGGGTGTCGTCGGGGGGCGCCGCTGCGGCGGTGCGGGTGTCTTCGGGGCGCAGGTAGCCGGACGCCAGCGTGGGGCCGCCGAGCAGGATCCGGCCGTCGGGGTCGAGATCGACCGTGACGCCGTCGAGTGGCACGCCGTCGTAGACGCACCCGCCCGCGGTCTCGCTCATGCCGTAGGTCGTGACGACGCGTACTCCCGCGGCCCGCGCCCGCTCCCGCGTCCCCGGGTCCAGCGCCGCCCCGCCGATGAGGACGGCCGCATAGCTGCGGAGGGCGTCGAGCGCGCTGCCCGGTCGGGCGGCCCCGGCCGTCAGCACGCCCCCCGCCGTCGCAGCAGGGGGCCCCTCCTGCAATCGGGGCCCGCCACCGCCCGGGGCGGCCGCCGCGTCCAGGATCCGGCGCAGCTGGGTCGGCACCAGGCTGGTGTACCGCCGCTCCGGGCCGAGCGCGGCCGTCGCTGCGGCGAACCGGTCGGGCCGAAAGCCGCTGCGCAGGTCCAGCACCGTGGGCGCGGCGCCCGCGAGTAGCGCCCGCACGATCACCTGCACCCCGGCGACGTGCTCGGCGGGCAGCGCGAGCAGCCACCGCGCCGGGCCGCCCAGCCGCGCCTCGGCCGCCCGCGCCGAGGCCCGCAGCGCCGCGGCCGACAGGGCCACGAGCTTGGGCTCGCCGGTCGATCCCGAGGTGGCGATGACGACGGCCGTGCCCGCAGGGGCGCGCGTGACCGCCGCCCGCGCACCGACCGGCAGCGGCAGGACCGGCGGCCCGCCTTCCAGCGCGGCGGCCAGCGCGTCGATGAGCTCGGCCACCCGCGCGGGCGACCCGTCCACCTCCACCGGCCGCAGGTCCACGCCCCAGGTATACGTGAACCGGCGATCAGTAATGCCAGTGGTAGGGCCTCCAGTCCGGCGGGCGCTTCTCCAGGAACGCGTCGCGCCCCTCGACGGCCTCGTCCGTCATGTACGCCAGCCGCGTGGCCTCGCCCGCGAAGAGCTGCTGGCCGACGAGTCCGTCGTCGAGCAGGTTGAACGCGTACTTGAGCATCCGCTGCGCCTGCGGCGACTTGCCGTTGATCTCCCGCGCCCACTCCAGGGCCACGCGCTCCAGGTCGGCGTGCGGCACGACTTCGTTCACCGCGCCCATCCGGTGCATCTGCTCGGCCGTGTACGCCCGGCCGAGGAAGAAGATCTCCCGGGCGAACTTCTGGCCCACCTGCCGCGCGAGGTAGGCCGAGCCGTAGCCGCCGTCGAAGCTGCCGACGTCGGCGTCGGTCTGCTTGAATCGGGCGTGCTCGGCGCTGGCCAGCGTGAGGTCGGCCACCGCGTGCAGCGAGTGCCCGCCGCCCGCCGCCCACCCGGTGACGACGGCGATCACCACCTTCGGCATGAACCGGATCAGCCGCTGGCACTCCAGGATGTGCAGCCGCCCGGCCCGGGCCGGGTCGACCGTATCCGCCGTCTCGCCGGAGGCGTACTGGTAGCCGGTGCGGCCGCGGATGCGCTGGTCGCCACCCGAGCAGAACGCCCAGCCCCCGTCGCGCGGCGACGGGCCGTTGCCGGTGAGCAGCACGCAGCCGACGTCGGGGGTCTGGCGGGCGTGGTCGAGCGCGCGATAGAGCTCGTCGACCGTGCCCGGGCGAAACGCGTTGCGCACCTCGGGCCGGTCGAAGGCGATCCGCACCGCGCCGGTGTCGACCGCGCGGTGGTAGGTGACGTCGACGAAGTCGAAGCCCCGCACCGGGCGCCAGGCGTCGGGGTCGAACAGCTCGGACGGCGAGTCGGCCACCGCACGAGGCTATGCCAGGTACCGCACCGGCGGCTGGAACGGGCCGATCATCGCCGGCCGCGTCGCCAGGTCGCCCACGAGCCGGTCGAAGGCGGGTCATTGTTTGACCACCGGCACGTCGGCGGGACCCCACGGGCCCGGCCGCCGCGCCGACGCCTGGCGACGCCCGTCCGCCTCCGCCTGAGCTATCCGAGCGTGAACGGGTCGCGGGTGCCGCCGGTGAGCTCGACCCACACGGACTTGTTCTCGGTGTACTCGTTCACCGCCTCCACGCCGTTCTCCCGGCCGAGGCCGCTGGCGTTGTAGCCGCCGAACGGCACCGACGGCGCCACCACGCGGTACGCGTTGATCCACACCGTGCCCGCGCGGACCTTCGCCGCCACCCGGTGCGCCCGGTGCACGTCCTTGGTCCACACCGCGCCCGCCAGGCCGTACGGGGTGTCGTTGGCGAGCTTGAGCGCCTCGTCCTCAGCCTGAAGATCGTCGCCGCTGAAGGTGACCGCGGAGAGCACCGGCCCGAACACCTCCTCGCGGAAGACGGTGTCGGTCGGCTTCACCGACAGCACGGTCGGTTTGACGAAGTAGCCGCCCAGGCTCTCCTCGGCGGCGCCGCCGTAGGCGACGGTCGCGCCCTCCTCCTGCGCGGTCTTCAGGTAGCCGATCACCTTCTCGTACTGCGGCTGGTTGGCGACCGGCCCCATCTCCGTCTCCGGGTCGTTGGGGTCGCCGAGCTTGATCTGCGCGGCCCGCTCGGCGACGAGCCGGACGAGTTCGTCGTGCACCGACTCGTGCACGATCAGCCGCGAACCCGCCATGCAGGTCTGGCCGGTGGCCGCGAAGACGCCCGCGACCAGGCCGTTCGCCGCGGCCTGCAGGTCGGCGTCCGGGAACACGATCTGCGGCGACTTGCCACCCAGCTCCAGCGTGACCTTGTTGAGGTTCTCCGCCGCCGCGTGCGCCACCGAGCGGCCGGTCGCCGTCGAGCCGGTGAACGCCACCTTGTTGACGCCCTTGTGCCCCGCCAGCGCCGCGCCCGTTTCCCGCGAGAGCCCGGTGACGACGTTGACCACGCCCGGCGGGAAACCGGCGCGCTCGATCAGCTCGGCGAACCCGAGCGTCGACGCCGGACAGTGCTCCGACGGCTTGACCACGATCGTGCAGCCCGCCGCCAGCGCGGGCGCGAGCTTCCACGTCATGAGCAGCAGCGGCGAGTTCCACGGCGTGATCGCGGCAACCACCCCGACCGGTTCGCGGCGGGTGTAGACCAGGTAGTTCGGGTTCGGCGTGGGGATCTGGCGGCCCTCCATCGTGGCCGCGATCCCGGCGTAGTAGTGGTACCAGCCGCCCAGGCCGCCCAGCTGGCCGTGCATCTCACGGAAGAGCTTGCCGGAGTCGTTGACCTCCAGCCGGGCCAGCCGCTCGGCGTTCTCCGTGATCAGGTCGGCGAGGCGGCGCATCATGGCGGCGCGGGCGAACCCGGTGGTCGCGCCCCACTCGCCGTCCAAGGCGGCCCGTGCGGCCGACACGGCGGCGTCGACGTCCTCGGGCCCGCCGTCGGGGATCTCCGCCCACGGCTGCCCGGTATACGGGTTCTGGGACTGGAACGTCTTGCCCGACAGGGCCCCGACCGCCTTGCCCCCGACCAGCATCGAAAACTTCTCGAGCTCCGCCATGTCGTCCTCCTCGACGTCGACCCCTTTCCGACCCTAGGAGCCGGGGCGTGCCCGTCACAACGGGGCGAGGCGTCCCGCCCGCTCGCCCCGCGACTGCGCACCCCTCGCACCGACTGCGCACCCCATCGGTGGGGTGCGAGGTTGGACCACGGGGTGCGAGGTGGCCGGGTTCGGCCTGAGCGGTGAGATGCGCGGTGCCGGCAGGATCGAGGAGGTGCAGAACCTCGCCAAAGGTGCGAACGCGCAACTCCCGCCCGGGCCGGTGGCGGTCCGCGTGACCGCGGCCGCGCCCGTCGACATCTCCGCGCTGCTGGTGACGGCCGATGGCACCGTGCGCGGCGACGCTGACTTCGTCTTCTACAACCAGCCCACCGCGCCCGGGGTGCGCCACGATCCGGCGGGCGTCGACGTCGAGCCCCGGGAGGTCGAGGCGGCGATCGAGCGCGTGGTCGTCACCGCGAGCCTGGACGGCAGCGGGCCCGCGACGTTCGGCGCGCTCGGCGGCCTGCGGATGGACGTCGCGGTGGCCGGGCAGCCGTTCGCCCGGTTCGTCGCCGACGGCCTCGGCCCGGAGACCGCGCTCCTGTGCGTCGAGCTGTACCGGCGGGCGGGGGCGTGGAAGGTCCGCGCGGTCGGGCAGGGGTACGCGAGCGGCCTCGCGGGCATCGCCACGGACTTCGGGATCACGGTCGAGGAGGCCCCGCAAGCCACCGCTCCGTCGCAGGTCGCCCCACCCCCGTCCGCCTCGAAGATCAACCTCGACAAGGGCCGGGTCTCGCTGGCCAAGCGCCAGACCGTCTCGCTGGTCAAGACCGGCGCGCCCCCGCTGCGGCGGGTCGCCATGGGCCTGGGCTGGGACCCGGCCCGCCGCGGCCGCGACATCGACCTCGACGCCTCCGTGATCGTCGTCAACGACCGGGCCCGCAAGGTCGACGCGGTCTGGTTCATGGCCAAGAGCGCCTACGGCGGCGCCATCGAGCACTCCGGCGACAACCTCACCGGCGCAGGCGAAGGCGACGACGAGACGATCACCGTCGACCTCGGCAGGCTGCCCGCCGAGGCGCACGCGCTCGTGTTCACGGTGAACTCCTTCCGCGGCCAGAAGTTCACCGACGTCCGCAACGCCTACTGCAGGCTGCTGGACCTCGACACCGGCGGCGAGCTGGTGCGCTACGAGCTCACCGAGTCCGAACGCCGCACCGGCGTGATCATGTCTGTGCTCGTCCGGTCCGGCCCGACCTGGGACATGACGGCCATCGGTGAGTTCCACGACGGCAAGACCGCGCGTGCGATGTACGAGCCCGCCGAGCAGGTGGTGCGCAGTCTCGGCGCACGGTGACCGTCGGGCGGCCGTCGCTCCGCCGAGCGGCTACCGTCCGATCTCGTGGCTTTCGTGCACGACCCTTCCCCCACCCCCGGGCTCGCCGAGGAGCTCGCCCGCGCCGTACGCGGTTCGGTGCGGTTCGACACGGCCACCCGCGCGATGTGGTCGGCCGACGCGTCGAACTACCGGCGGGTGCCGATCGGGGTCGTGACCCCGCGCGACGCCGATGACGTCGCGGCCGCGATCGCCGTCTGTCGGGAGCACGCGGTGCCGCTGCTGCCGGTCGGGGCGCGCACGTCGATCGCGGGTCAGGCCGTCAACACGGCCGTGGTGCTCGACTTCTCCCGGATGAACGCGATCGTCGCGATCGACCCTGAGGCGCGCACCGCACGCGTGCAGCCCGGCGTGGTCCTCGACGCCCTGCGCGACGCCGCCCGCCCGCACGGCCTCACGTTCGGCCCCGATCCGTCCACCCACAACCGCTGCACGCTGGGCGGGATGATCGGCAACAACGCGTGCGGCTCGCACTCGGTGGCGTGGGGCAAGACGGTGGACAACGTCCACACCCTCGACGTCCTCACCTACCGCGGCGAGCGGATGACGGTCGGGCCGGGCGCGGGCCCGGACGCGCTGCGGGAGCTGGCCGAGCGGGTCGGTCCGGCCGTGCGGACGGCGTTCCCCGAGCTCACCCGCCGGGTCTCGGGCTACAACCTCGACCAGCTCCTGCCGGAGAACGGGTTCGACGTGGCCCGCGCGCTGGTCGGCACCGAGGGCACCTGCGTGACGACGCTGGAGGCCACGGTCCGGCTCGTCGAGGCCCCCGTCGTGCGCGCGCTCGCGATCCTCGGGTTCCCCGACGCCTACACGGCAGCCGACCACGTGATGCCGATCCGCGCGCTCGGCCCGTTGACCATCGAGGGGATGGACGCCGGTCTGATCGCGGCGCTGCGGGCATCGCAGCCGAACGAGAGCGCCTCGCGGATGCTGCCCGAGGGCGGCGGCTGGCTCTACGTGGAGACGGGCGGGGCGACCCGCGCCGAGGCGGAGGCGGCGGCGCAAGCGGTGGTGGTGGCGGTGCCCGGGGCGTCGTCGCTGGTGGTCGGCGACCCGGCGGCGCAGCGCGCGCTCTGGCGGATCCGTGAGGACGGGGCGGGCATCGTCACCCGCAGCCCGGACGGCGACGAGGCGTGGCCCGGCTGGGAGGACGCCGCCGTCCCGCCCGAGAAGTTCGGGGCGTACCTGCGGGAGTTCGACGCACTGCTGCGCACGCACCGGCGCCGGGGCGCCTACTACGGGCACTTCGGCGACGGCTGCCTGCACATTCGGATCGACTTCGACCTGCTCACCGCGGCGGGCGTCGCCGACTTCCGCTCGTTCATGGAGGACGCGGCGGACCTGGCCGTGGCACACGGCGGGTCCCTCTCGGGCGAGCACGGCGACGGCGCGGCGCGCGCCGAGCTGCTGCCGCGCATGTACCCGCCGGAGATCATCGACGCGTTCGCGGCGTTCAAGGGCATCTGGGACCCGGACGACAAGTTGAACCCCGGCCGCGTGGTGCGGCCCGCGCGGTTGGACGATGACCTGCGGGTGTTCGTCGGGCTGCCCACAATCCGCTCCCGGCAGGCGCTCGCGTTCACCGAGGACCGTGGCTCGTTCGCTCGGGCGAGCCGTCGGTGCCTGGGCGTCGGGCGGTGCGTGACGGCGTCCGGCGGCGTGATGTGCCCCAGCTACCGGGCGACGGGGGAGGAGCAGCACTCGACGCGCGGCCGTGCGCGGCTGCTGTTCGAGATGGCCAACGGGCAGGTGATCACCGGGGGGTGGCGGGCGCCGGAGGTGGCGGAGGCGCTCGACCTGTGCCTGTCGTGCAAGGGATGCAAGCGCGACTGCCCGGTCGGCGTCGACATGGCCGCCTACAAGACCGAGTACCTCGCCCAGCGGTACCGCGGACGGCTGCGGCCCGCGTCGCACTACAGCATGGGCGCGCTGCCGCTGTGGCTGTGGCTGGTGGGGCGGTTGCCCCCGCGGGCGGTCGACGCGCTCAACGCGGCGGCGCGCGGCCCGCTCGGGCGGGTGGCGAAGCGCCTCGGCGGCGTGGCGCCGGAGCGCGCGATCCCGGCGCTGGCCCGCGACCGGGTGCGCCTCGCCGTCCGGGGCGCCGCGCTCGCCTGCGCCGGCCCGCAGGCCGCGCTCGAGCCCGCTGGCCCGGCCGAGCCCGCTCGGGCCCCCTCGCCCGGCTCGCCCGGACCGGCCCGCTGGCCCGGCTGACCCGGACCGGTCCGCTGGCCCCGCGGCCGGGCCATGATCACCATTTCGGTGCGGAAAGCGGCCAAATTCGGCCGGAATCGCGCCCAACCGGTGATCAAGGCGGGATGGGCGGCGGGCGGCGGGTGCTGCTCTGGACCGACACCTTCTCGTCGGCGTTCGACCCGGCGGTCGTGCGCGCGGCCACGGCCGTGCTCGCGGCCCTGGGCTACCAGGTGGAGCTGCCGCCGCGCACGGTGTGCTGCGGGCTCACGTGGACCTCGACCGGCCAGGTCGCCGCGGCGCGCCGGGTGCTGGGCCGCAGCCTCGCCGCGATCGAGCCGTGGCTGGCGGCGGGCGTGCCGGTGGTCGGGCTGGAGCCCTCCTGCACGGCCGCGCTGCGCGCCGACGCCGCTGAGCTGCTGCCCGACCACGCGCTCGTCCCGCGGCTCGCGACCGGCGTGCGCACGTTCGCCGAGCTGCTCGCCGAGCACGCCGACGCCCTGCGCGCCGCGGTGGTCGCGCCGGGCGGCCGGGCGCTGGTGCAGGTGCACTGCCACCAGCACGCCGAGCTGGGCACCGAGGCCGACCGCGTTGTGATGGCGGCGTTGGGCGTCGACGCCGAGGTGCTCGACTCCGGCTGCTGCGGGCTCGCAGGCAACTTCGGCTTCGAGAAGGGCCACTACGCGGTGTCGATGGCGTGCGCGGAACGGGTGCTGCTGCCCGCGGTGCGCGCCGCCGCCCCGGATGTCGCGCTGCTGGCCGACGGCTTCAGCTGCCGCACCCAGCTGCGCCAGGCGGGCACCCGCGAGCCGGAGCACTTGGCGCAGGTGGCGGCCCGCGCGCTGGGCCTGCCCCACTGAGCTGAGCCCACCCCACGGTGAGTCCCGCATCTCGACACGGTGAGTCCCGCATCTCGACACGGTGAGTCCCGCATCTCGACACGGTGGGTCCCGCATTTGGGCACGGTGAGTCCCGCATTTCGACGCGGTGAGTCCGCATTTGGGCGCGGTGAGTCGTGCATTCGGGCACGCCGGGTGGACGAGCGACGAAGGCGAGCGAGGGCGTCCGGGCGGGGCGCCTGGGCTCGGCGCGGGTCGGTGCTACGCCGGAACCCGACGTCCGGCAGGGTCGTTGAACCGGCAACCGTCGAAGGGAGCCCCGATGGCCGTGCGCGCCACCGCCGCGGTCGGGCTCGTCGGCACGGCGCTCGCCGTGCTGCTCGTCGGCCTCCTGCACGTCATCGACGCGGGCCAGGTCGACCCGGTGCGCCGCACGATCAGCGAGTACGCCCTTCGCGACCACGGCTGGATGTTCGACGCCGGAGTCCTGGCGCTTGTCGCGGGCTCGGTGGCGGTGCTGGTCGCGCTGGTACGTGCGGGCCTGGTGCGCTGGCCGTCGTTCGCGGCGGCGGCGATGCTCGTGTGGGCGGTCGGGATGGCCACGGTGGTGGCGTTCGAGAAGACCGACTGGTCGGTCGGGCCCAGCCTCGGCGGCACGATCCACCGCTACGCCAGCCTCGTCGCGTTTCTTGCGCTGCCGGTCGCCGCGCTGATCGCCACCCGCGGCCGGGGCGGCCTCGCCGCCTGGCCCCGACTGCTCGCCGTGGCCGCACTGACGTGGCTCGCCGCGATCCTCTCCGGCGCGCTGCTGCGCCCGTCCAGCGGCGTGCCGTGGTGGCAGTTCCTGCCCTTGGGGATCATGGAGCGGGGGCTGGCGCTCACCGAGGTCGCCGTCGTCGTCGCGTTGGCTTTCTGGGCGCGATCGCGCGAAACCGTCAGCGTTCGCTGAGCCGCCCCGCGTCCAACGCCCACCGACGGGTGGTGCGCACGGTGTCGAGCATCCGACGGTCGTGCGTCACGAGCAGCACGGTGCCGCCGAAGCTGTCCAACGCCTGCTCCAACTGCTCGATGGCGGCCAGGTCGAGATGGTTGGTGGGCTCGTCGAGCACGAGCAGGTTCACCTCGCGGGCCTGCAGCAGCGCCAGCGCGGCCCGGGTGCGCTCGCCCGGCGACAGCGACTCCGCAGGCCGCGTCGCGTGGTCGCGGGTGAGTCCGAACTTGGCCAGGAGCGTGCGGACCTCCGACTCCGACCAGTCGGGCATGGCGTCGCCGAACGCCCTGGCCAGCGGGGCGGGGCCGAGGAACAGCCCGCGCGCCTGGTCGATCTCGCCCACCCGCACGCCCGACCCCAGCCCCGCGGACCCCTCGTCGACCGGGATCCGGCCCAGCAGCGCACCGAGCAGCGTGGTCTTGCCCGAGCCGTTCGGGCCGGTGATCGCGACCCGGTCCGCCCAGCGCACCTGCGCGTCGACCGGCCCGAGCGTGAACGTGCCCCGCCGCACCACCGCCCCGGTCGCCGACGCCACCACCGTGCCCGAGCGCGGCGCCGCGGCGATCGTCATCCGGAGCTCCCACTCCTTGCGCGGCTCCGCCACCACCTCCAGCCGCTCGATCGCGCGCTCGGTCTGGCGGGCCTTCGCGGCCTGCTTCTCGCTGGTCTCGACCTGCTTGTTGCGGCCGATCTTGTCGTTGTCCTTGCTCTTGCGACGGGCGTTGCGCACGCCCTGCGCCATCCACGTGCGCTGGGTCTGCGCCCGCGCCTTGAGTGCGCCGAGCTTGTCGTCGTACTCCTCGTACTCCTCGCGCGCGTGCCGCCGCGCCACCTCGCGCTCGGCGAGGTACGACTCGTACCCGCCGTCGTAGACGCCCACCTGTTGCTGCGCGAGGTCCAGCTCGACGATCCGGTTCACGGTGCGCGCCAGGAACTCCCGGTCGTGGCTGACGATCACGGCGGGGCTCCGCAGGCCCTGCACGAACCGCTCCAGGCGGGCGAGCCCGTCGAGGTCGAGGTCGTTGGTGGGCTCGTCGAGCAGCAGCACGTCGAAGCGGGAGAGCAGGAGCGCCGCCAGTCCGACGCGGGCGCCCTGGCCGCCTGACAGGCCGGTCATCGGCATGTCCAGCGCGACGCCGAGACCCAGCTCCGCGGCCACCTCGCCCGCGCGCTCGTCGAGGTCGGCGCCGCCGAGGGACAGCCAGCGGTCCAGGGCGGCGGCGTAGGCGTCGCCGGGCGCGCCCGCGGCCAGCGACGCGGCGGCCTCGTCCATCGCGACCTGGGCGGCGGCCACCCCCGTGCGCCGGGCCAGGAACGCGCCCACCGTCTCGCCCGCCCGCCGCTCCGGCTCCTGCGGCAGCAGGCCGACGGTGGCGTCCGGCGGGCTGAGCGTGACCGTGCCCTCCTCCGCGGTGGCCTCGCCCGCGAGCATCCGCAGGAGGGTGGACTTGCCCGCCCCGTTGACCCCGACCAGCCCGACGACGTCGCCGGGGCCGATCACCAGGTCGAGGGCGGAGAACAGCACACGGGCGCCGTGGCCCGCGGCGAGGGAGGTGGCCTTGAGGGTCGCGCTCATGACACCGCCAAGCGTACGGAGCGGGCGATGCGGGCGTGCGCGGCCCGCAGCCCGGCCCGGTCGGCCCGCACCTCGACCACGCGCACGCCCGGGCGGCCGAGGTGATCCGCGATGGCGGACGGGTCGGCGCGCGTGTGCGGCACGCCCGTCGCCGCGCACATGGCGGCGATGTCGACCGTGTGCGGGGTGCCGAAGACCCGCTCGAACGCGGCGGCGTGCTCGGGCGCGCCCTGCTCCAGGAGGCTGAAGATGCCGCCGCCGCGGTCGTCGAGCACGACGATCGTGAGGTCCGGCCGCGGCTCGTCGGGACCGACGACCAGGCCGGTCGTGTCGTGCAGGAAGGTCAGGTCGCCGAGCAGCGCCACGGTGGGCCCGTCGTGCGCGAGCGCCGCGCCCATCGCGGTGGACACCGTGCCGTCGATCCCGGCGACGCCCCGGTTGGAGCGCACGACGACGCCTGCCCGCGGTACGGCGGCGAGCGCCACGTCGCGCACCGGGTTGGACGAGCCGAGCACGAGCTGGGTGCCGTCGGCGAGCGCCGCGACGAGTTCGCGGGCGAGCCGCATCCCGACCGGGCTGACCGAATCGATGGCTTCATCCAGGGCGGCGGTGGCGGCCTTGTCGGCGGCGGCCCAGCGGCGCAGCCAGTCCGGGTCCGGCCGCAGCGGGGGGAGCGCGCCGACCGCCCGGACCGAGCCCGCGACGTCGGTCCACGGCAGGCCGCGCTCGTCGGCGAGCGCGTAGACCGCCACGGCGGGGTCGGCGAGCAGGCGCGCGACGGCCCGATGCAGCGTCGGACGGCCGGCCACCACCACCTGCGTGGGGGCGAGCGAGGGCGTTCCGAGGAGCCACGGGCCGGTGCGGACGGCCGTTGGCCACGCCGCCGACGACGGCTCGGCGATCACCGGCACGCCCACGTCCAGCGACGGCGCGCCCGGACCCGCGATCACCAGCGTGGTCGCGGTCGGGTCCAGCGGCAGGGGCTGCGCGACGAGGCGGGCGGCGGGGGCGGCCGTCCACGGCCCGCCCGCGTTCCGTCCGACGGGCCAGGCCACGGCGCCCAGCCCGCCCGCGCCTGCGGTGCGCGGCTCGTCCGCGCCCCGCTTCGCACCCCCAGCGTCACTTCGCACCCCGCCTGCGGGGTGCGAAGTGCCACCAAAGGGTGCGAAGTCGGCCCGTGTGGTGGGGCCGGCCGGTGTGGTGGGGCCGGCCGGTGCGGTGGGGACGGCGTCGTCGGGCGTCAGCGGCTCGCCGAACGGCAGGTTGAGGTGCACCGGCCCCGGCGGGAGGCCGAGGGCGGCCGCAACCGCCCGCCCCACCGCCGCGCGCGTCTGCGCGGCCGTACCCCCGACGGCGGGCGCGAGCCGCACCGCCCCGCCGAACATCCCGATCTGCGCCACGGTCTGGCTCGCCCCCGTGCCGACCAGCTCGGACGGCCGGTCGGCGGTGAGCGCCAACAGCGGCACGCCCGCGTGCGCCGCCTCCAGCACGGCGGGCAGCAGGTTCGCGGCGGCCGTGCCGGACGTCGTCGCCACCGGCACCGGGCGCCCCGACGCCAGCGCGAGCCCCAGCGCGAGGAACCCGGCCGTGCGCTCGTCGATGCGGACGTGCAGCCGCAGGCGCCCGGCGGCGTCCGCGGCGTGCAGGGCGAACGCGAGCGGCGCGTTGCGCGAGCCGGGGCACAGCACCGCCTCGGTGACCCCGCAGCGCACCAGCTCGTCGACGACCGTGCGCGCCGCCGTCGTGGCCGGGTTCACCGGTTCACCACGATCAGCGCCTGCAGCAGGTGGGTGGCCGCCCGCACCACCGGCCCCGCCAGCGCGTCCTGCTCGAACCCGGCGAACGGCGCCTGGCCGAAGTGCAGGCCGCTCGGGGCGAGGAAGTTCAGCCGGATGTGGTCGGCGGGCGGTGGCGGGAGCCGCTCCTGCGTCCACGGCCCGATCCGGTTCATTACCGGCTTCGCGGCGTCGAGCAGGGCGCCGATGGGCGCGTCGAGCGACCCGTCGGGCCGCTCCCACACGATCCCGCCGCCCGTCCCCGCGTAGAAGCGGGCGGTGAGCTCGGGGTAGGCGGCGAGCAGGTCGAGGCCCGCCGGGCCGCGGTCCACCTCGATGACCACGCCCAGCAGGCGCTTGGCCTCGGCGTCGGGCGGGTGCACCCCGTAGTGGCGCAGGAACGTCCAGGCCTGCACGTAGTGCCGGGACTCCAGCCCGGGCATGGCCACGACCCGCTGCCACCCGACGACCGCGTTCCCGACGTCGCCCGCGGCCACGTAGCGCCGTGCCGTGACGAACGTGGCCCACGGCTCGCGGTCCGCGTGGTCGCCGACCGGCCAGGACTCCAGCGGGCCGTCCGCGAAGAGCGCGTCCCGGACCGAGAGCGGCGCCCCGACGGCCGGGGCGGGCTTGCGCTTGCGCCCGAACACTAGTGTCCCC
>CAVUAS010000022.1:0-25434 GCA_963739465.1 uncultured Actinomycetota bacterium | reverse complement strand
CTAGCCCGAGTTTCCGGGATAAGTCGATCTTGGTGCTCGGCGGTCTGGGACGTCTGTCCGCTGAGCTGGGGTAACACGCCGCGAGGGTGCTTGACCATCCCTCCAGATCCGTATTACCTAAATTCGTGGCGTCGGTGATCAGTAAGCGGGTCGGTGGGAAGACGTACTACTACCTGGCGACCTCGGCGCGGGTGGACGGCAAGCCGCGGATCGTGAGCCAGAAGTACCTGGGCACTGCCGCGGACATCGAGGCGGCGATGGACGGGGCGGTGAGCATGCCGTCGCGGACCCGGCACCTGGCGTTCGGGGATCTGGCCGCGACCTGGGCGGTGATCGAGAAGCTGGAAGTGGTCGGCATCATTGATCGGGTGAGCGGTGGCCGCCGGGCGGACGCGGGCGCTTCGGTGGGCGCCTACCTCGCGTTGGCGGCGATGAACCGGGTGGTGGCTCCCTGCTCCAAGCTGGCCTTCGCTGACTGGTGGGCGGGCACGGCTGGCGATCGCCTGGTCCCGGTGGCCGCGGCGGCGTTGGACCACCGCCGGTTCTGGGACGCCATGCACGCGGTGGACATCGACGCGCTGGCCGAGATCGAGCGGCGGATCGCCGCCCGGGCCATCACCGTGTTCGGGCTGGACACTTCGTCGATGGCGTTGGACATGACCAACTTCGCCACCTACATCGACTCCACCAACGGCCGGGCGCCGATCGCGCAGCGCGGCAAGGCCAAGCAGAAGCGATCAGACCTGCGACTGGTGGGACTCGGGCTGGTGCTGACCCGCGACGGTGGCGTGCCGCTGCTCTCGCACGCCTATCCCGGTGACCGGCCCGACGTCACCCAGTTCGCCGGCATGATCGACGAGCTGGCCGCCCGGCACCGCGACCTGTCCCGGGCCGGCTCGGCCGACCCGCCCGGGCCGTCGGGGCCTGCGGGGTTTTCCGGGTCGGCCGAGTTGACCGTGGTGTTCGACGCCGGGCAGAACTCCGAACCAAACTTCGAGCACCTGACCGAAGCCGGGCTGGGCTATGTCGGGTCACTGCCCCCGTCCGACCGTGACGAACTGCTGGCCATCCCGATCAGCGACTACCAGCGCATCGACGCCTTCGACGGGCTACACGCGGTCGAGGTCGGCACCATCGATGCGCTGGGCCGCAGCCACCGCGGCGTGCTGACCCACTCCGCCGAGCTACACGCCGGCCAGGCCCGCGGCCTCGACCAGACACTGGCCAAGGCCGAACGCGAGCTCGACAAGATCAGCCAAGTACTGGCCTCCGGCCGGGGCCGGCGCACCCACGAACAACTCGCCACCGCCATCGGCAAGATCACCAACAAGCGGTGGGTCCGCGACCTGCTCACCACCACTGTCACCGGCGACCGCCCGTCCACCTTTCGGCTGACCTGGCACGTCGACGACCAGGCCCGCACCGCCCTGGAAGAACGCCTGTTCGGCAAACGCGTCCTCATCACCGACCGGCACACCTGGACCACCACCGAAGTCATCGCCGGCTACCGCTCCCAATCCGACGCCGAGTTCGGCTTCCGCCAGCTCAAGGACCCCCACCTGGTCTCCTTCAGCCCGATGCGCCACTGGACCGAGCACAACATCCGCGTACACGCCCTCTACTGCGTCCTCGCGCTGATGATCGCCCACCTGATGCGTCGCATCGCCCACCAGGCCGGCCTGCACCTGTCAGTCCGCGAGCTACTCGCCCAACTGGCCAACATCCAGCAGACCGTGCTGCTCTACCCCGGCCAACGCGGCCGCCCCAAGGCCCGACACATGATCACCGACCGGACCGACCTCCAGCAGCAACTGTTCGACCTCTTCGACCTCGCCCGCTGGGCCCCACCGGTTAGGTAATACACTCTCGAAGATCAACATAGTGGCTGACCTGGGAACGCACACCCCTAGATCGACTTATCTAGGAAACTCGGGCTAGCACCCGCATCGCGACGACGGTGGCGCGCGGGACGGGCCGCTCGACGCGGGCGAGCGTGCGCAGCGGTGCTTTCGGGGCGACCAGCAGCGCGAGGCCCCAGCAGGCCCTGGCCACGCGGGTCTGCGCCCTCAGGGGTTCGCCGCGGGAACGTCGTCGGCCGTGGCGAACATCGTGAGGATCCCCAGCCCGTGCAGGGTCCGGTGGGCGCAGCCGGTGAGCCCGACGAGGCACGGCGGCCCTCCCCCGCGGGCGAGGGTCCGGCGGCGCAGGCGCAGCAGCACGGCGACGCCCGCGCTGCCGAGGAACTCGGTGCGGCGGAGGTCGAGCACGACGTCCCGCGGCTTGCGCGTGTCCAGCAGCTCGTGCAGCCGGGCCTCCAGGCCGGGGGCGGTGGCCAGGTCGAGCCAGCCCGTCAGCCGGATGACGAGGACACCGGGGCGCGGCTCGTCGACCGCGACGGTGAGCTGCTCGGGCTCCTCGTTCGTCGTGGGGGTCGTCATCTCCGGGTCGCCTCCAATGTCCGGATCCGGTGGTGGTCGACGGCGTCCGCCCGCGGCCACAGGGGCGTGCGGGTGCGGCGCGCGGTGCCCGCGCCCCCGGCGCGCCACCGGCCCGCCACCGTGATCGGCCACCGTGGATGCCACGACGTCCTCCTCGATTGCCCGCGTACCCGCCGTGGGGTAGCCCAATCGGTGGGTGGCCACACACAGGCCGATGGCGGGTTCTGCGGGTTTAGGTGCCTGCGCCGACGCGACCGGTCACGAGGAGCAGCCAGTCGCGTCCCCCGTCGGAGTTCGCCCCCGGGGTCGACACCCGGCCCGACGGGTCGACCACGGCCGCCGCCGGTGGCCTGCCCGCGGCCGCGGGATCCACCCACGCGACCGTCGGCGGCCCCGCGATCCCCGCGAGGTCGAGCGTGAGGGTGCGCTCGGTCGGTACGTAGACCACCGCCCACGACCGGTCCGCCGTCCGCGCCACGGTCGCGTAGTCGTTGCCGACGACGCTCACGTTGCTGTCGTCGTGCGTCATCTCGGCGCCGCGTCCGGCGACGACGAGGTCGGCGCCCTCGTCGGGAACGAGGCTCCACCAGCTCCGAGCGGCGAACAGGTCGCGGATCGCCTGGAGCTGGCGGACCGCCGGTGTGTCCAGCCTGCCCTCCCATTCGGGCGGGAACTTCCAGTCCGCCGAGCCGAAGAAGGTGCCGGGCGAGCCGGAGGTCAGCGCCCAGAGCGCCTGCCTGCGCAGCGTCTCGTTGGTGGTGGGCGGGCTGCCGGGCACGTTGTTCTCGCGCTCGTAGTTGGCCTCGCCGAGCAGCGCGGGCCGTGGGTCGCGGCCTCCGGTGCGGAGGTAGCCGTCGAGCACGGCGCGGTAGGTGGGCTGGTAGGTGTAGACGAAGTTCCAGTCGACGATGTCGCGCCAGTAGGGGCTGTCGGTGGACAGCGACTTGGTGTACCGGAGCTGGATCGAGAACGGGCGGGTGTTGCCCGTGGACCGGATGCCGTCGAGCATCGCCGAGAAGAGGCTGTTGGCGTACCGGTCGCGGGCCGAGAAGTCGCCGCCTGCCATCCACACGACGTTGGGCAGGGACCCGTAGCGCTGCGCGACCATCGTCGCGTAACGCCGGACCCGCTCGCCGCCCGCGCGGCGGAAGATCGTCTCCACGTTCCAGCCGTCGACCGGGTAGAGGAAGATCGTGTTGCCGTGCAGGCACGCAGCGCGCAGCACGGCGTCGACGCGCTGCCAGTACGCCTCGTTCCACTGCGTGATGTCGCCGCCGACGAACGGCAGGATGCCGTCGAAGGTCGCGCCGTCGTCGCTCGGCGCGCCGTTGGCGGTGGCGCCGATCAACGACATGATCGAGGCGTTGAAGCCGAACCGGTCCCGGTCGGCGAAGTACAGGCGGGCCTGGTCGGGTGACCACCGCGTCAGGCCCGCCCATGGCGAGTCGCCCCGCACGAGGATGGGCGTCCCGTTCTGGTCGCGGAAGTACCGGCCGTCCGGGCTGACCGACGAGACGAACCGGCGGCCCGCGGGCACGTCACACCGCACGGGGGCCAGGTCGGCTCGTGGCTGGGCGGCAGGCGCTGCGCAGGCCGCCGAGGCGGCGAGGACGATGGCCAGGCCCAGCAGTATGGCGCTCCGCACCCGTCATCGGCCTTCCTCCGCACCATCGCCTGCCTGCCTTTGCCACCGCAGGCAACGCCCTTCGCCGCCTGCCTATCAGCCCGCCTGCCGTAGCGCCACAGGAACAGGCCTGCATGCACTCAAGCCGGTGACCGCGTGGGGCAAGCGACGCCCACGGCCGGGTCAAGCCCTCCAGCACGAGGTCATGTTTGCCGTCTGCGCAGCGGATGCGGTGATCGTCTGACGCCGGAGGCGTCGCGGTCGACGAAGGCCGCTGTCGAGCGGACACTTGCGGAATCCAGCCGCCCGACGAAGGGGTGACCATCGTGGCCAACGACGACGCGAGCGTGCTCCGCGCCGCCCGCAACGCCGCCAAGAACAGCCGCGAGCACCTCGGGAAGGCGCAACGCAACGTCGCATCCGCACGCAAGGAGTTCAAAGCCGCCGTGGGCGCGTTCTCCTGGGGATCGGTGGGCGACAAGCTCGCCCGCCGCCGCGGCGAGGAGCTGAAGAAGCTGCAGAAGGCGTTGGACGACGCCGACGCGGCGTTGGCGCACGCGTTGCGCGCCTGCCAAACGTTGGACGCCGCCCTCTAGCCCGAGTTTCCCGGCTAGCATGATCGCTGCCGGTGTTTTCCCTGGCCAGGAGCTAAGTTGATGTTGTTGTGTGCTATGACCTAAGTTCGGGGTGCCCAGCGGTGTAGATCGAAGATCTCGGCGAGGTGGTCCTGGGTGGGGTTGGTCTCGGTGAGTATGCGGCGGGCCTTGGGTCGCCCGCCGGTGGAGGGGTAGATCAGCACCGTCTCCTGGATACCGGCGAGGGTGTCGAGCAGTTCACGCACGGATAGGTGCAGGCCGTGTTGGTGGGCGTGGCGGCGCATGAGGTGGGCGATCTGCAGGGCGAGCACGCAGGTGAACACGTGCACCCGGATGTTGTGCTCGGTCCAGTGGTGCATCGGGGAGAACGACACCACGTGCGGGTCTTTGAGTTGGCGGAAGCCGAACTCGGCCTCGGACTGGGAGCGGTAGCCGGCGACCACGTCCGCGGTTGGCCACTGGTCGCGGTCGGTCATCAGGACGCGTTTGCCGAAGACCTCGGCTTCCAGGTCGGTGCGGGCTTGATCGTCGAGGTCGAAGGCGAGCCGGTGCTCGGCGGGGGTGGCGCCGGTCAGCTGCCAGGTGATGACCCGACGCACCCAGGGGTCGTTGACGATCTGGGTGATCTCGGCGGTGACCTTGTCGTGGGGTCGGCGGGTGTGGCCCCGTGCCAGGGTGTCGGCCAGCGCGGAGAGCTTCGCGGTGGCCTTGTAAGCAGTCAGGGGTTCCTTGGATCATGCTGGCTGGGGTGGCATCCAGGGTTTGGCGGATAGGGCGTCGCGGATGGCGTCGATGGGTCGGCGTCCGTGGTTGCGGGCGCTGACCAGATAGGACCGGATCCGGCAATGCCGCTGCAGGGTGGCCAGGGTGCGCCAGCAGCCCTGGACCTTGGCGGCGAGCTTGAACCCGCGGATCGCCGATTCCGACCCGTTGTTGGTGGCCGGGACGTCGAATCGGGTGGCGAACAGCCAGACCTGGTGGGCCTTGCGTTTGAGCCGTTTGGCCAGTTGCAGGCCGGGGTGGTTGCCGTTGTGCCAGGGCCGGGACAGGTTGGTGGAGATCCCGGCCGCCACCCCCCGGTCGAAGCGGCGCCGCAGCCGGGTGAGCAGCTCGGCGTCCACGGTGGTGCGGTCGGCGGCGCGGGCGGTGTTGACCTGGTGGATCGCGGTGCGCAGGGCGTCGGCGACTTGGCGGGCCCAGGCTTGGGCGTCGGTGTCGATGGCGTGGGCGTCGTCGAGGTAGCGCAGCAGGTGGGCCAGGCATTGCTGGACCCCGGCGAGTTCGGTGTCGTAGCTGAGGTAGCCGCCGAAGTCGTCGCGGACCAGCACCCCCCGGAAGTCGTCGAGGATCCCGAACCCGCTGATCGAGGCCTTCGTGCGGTTCCCGGCCGCGCCGTACCAGACCAAGTCTGCTCCGCCGCCGGTGTAGGCGCGCATCGTGCGCACGGTGTACACGTGCGGGTTGGAGCAGTCCTGCCCGCTGCGAGCGGTATCGGTCCTGGCGGTATCGGTCCTGGCGGTATCGGTCTTGGCGGTATCGGTCAGCGGGGCGGGGGTCTCGTCGGTGCCCAACACCTCCTGCTCACCCAGCGCCATCTTGAGCGCCTGTTCGAACCCGGCCGTGGTCAACGCGCCGTCCAGGCGGGTCAGGCAGCAGGAGATAAACCCGGTGGACACCGCCACCCCGAGCAGCGCGGACATCAGGTCCGCGGTGCGCTCGATGCCCAGCACGTCCTGGCTGGCCAGCAGGGTCGCCGCCGCGGTCACGTTTGGGCCATAGCAGGTGGGTCCGCCCCGTATCCCCGCCGGTAGATCCGCTGTGGTGGCCTGTCCGCAGCCACACACCCGGCGCATCATCCGATACTCGGTCACCGCCAGGGAGAACACCGGCAGGTCGAACACCTGCACGCGGGAGGCGACCGTTCCCGGCGTCCCGGCCAGGTCCCCACCGCAGCCCCCGCAGCACGACGGCTCGACCGGCTCCCGGCGGTCGGGGGTGGCCACCGGGGCCAGGCCGCTGCCGCGATGCCCCGGCTGCCCACCCTGGGCGCGCCGGGGCCGACCCGGCCTGGATGGCTGCCCATCCGGTGACGGCTGCGACTCCTGCCCAGCCGGGGGCTTATCCGCCTTCGCCTTCGCCTTCGCCTTCGCCCGCCCAGCCCGTCCGTGCTCGGCGGCTGCGAGGAGTTCGAGGAGTCCCGACCCACCTGCCGCCGCAACGCCTCCAACTCGACCCGCAACGCCTCGATCAACACCGCCTGCTCGGCCAGCTGGGCGGCCTGCCCGGCCACCAAAGCCGCCAACTCCGCATACGAGGGCGACGGCTCGGACACGGCCGGGAGTCAACCATGATCAAACACCGGACACCAGCACCGACACACCGCAGGTCAACCGGGGGTCTGACTGGTTACGTGGCCTTGGCCAGGGTCTGGTCGAAGCCGCGGGACTGGGCGGTGTGCAGGGTCGGGGAGTGGGTGAGCACGACGCGGCGGTCGGCGCCGTAGACCGGGCGGCGTTGTTCCAGTGCGGTCACGCCGGGGAACCGGTCGGGGTCCACGGGGTGCCGGTCGGCGGCGGGGCGGGCCAGCAGGTCCGGGCAGTCAGACGGCGGGATCGACCCGACGAACCCGAGACCGGTCGCGCTCAGGTGCGCGAGGTTGGCCAGCGAGTTCTGCCCGGCATCGAACACCACCGTCATCTGCGGGGTTGTCGCGCTCACGCTGGGCGTGGGGTTATCGGGGTTATCGGGGTTGTCGGGGTTGTCGGGGTTGTCGGTGAGCGCCGCGGCCAACGCGGTATGCCGCGCCACCAGCAGGTCGATCATGGTGGCGAACTGGGTGACGTCGGGCCGGTTGCCGGGGTAGGCGTGGGAGACCAGCGGGATCCCACCGTCGCGGGTGATCACCAGGCCGAGCCCGACCAGGCGTAGGTCGGCTCGTTTCTGCTTGGCCTTGCCGCGCTGCGCGATGGGTGCCTTGTCGTTGGTGGTATCGATGTAGGTGGCGAAGTTGGTCATGTCCAGGGCCAGCGCGGAGATGTCCAGCTCGAAGGTCTCGATCATGGCCAGGGCGAGACGGTGCTCGATGCGGGCCAGTTGCTCGGGGCTGACCCCGTGCATCGCGTCCCAGAACTTGCGGTGGTCCAGCACCCCGGCACCGATCTTGGTGAACCGGTCGGCGGCGGTGCCGCGCCACCACTTCTCGAACCCGCGCTTGGAGCACGGGTCCACCAGGCGGCCCAGCGCGGCCAGCGCCAGGTAGGTGCCCACCGAGGCGCCCGCGTCGGCCCGGCGTGCCCCGACCACCTCATCGATCACCGCGACCACGCCGAGACGCTCCAGCATCCCCCACGCGGCGGCGACCCCGAACGCCAGGTGCCGGGTCCGCTCGGGCCGCAGCGCGGCCTCGCGTTCGTCGAACGCGGCGGCGATGTCGGCGGCCGACCCGAGGTAGCGCTCGGAGACCATCCTGGGTTTACCCTGCACCCAGGCCATCTCCCGCACGTACCAGTACGGCCTGCCGCTGATCACCTTCTTGTAGAGACTCGCCACTCTTTAGGTCATAGGCCAAAGCAAGATCAAACACCAGCTGCCGCGCCGAGAACGCCCAGCTCAACTCACCTGGAGCCAGTTCCCAACACACTCAAGATCGAACTAACCGGGAAACTGGGGCTAGTGTCCTGCGCCGGAAGTTCGTTGCGTATATCGGCGGATCCAGGTGTACGTCGGCAAGGCGCTGGTCCGCGCCTCGTACCGGGTGTACTCGGCCGGACCAGCAACGCCGCTGACGTGCGGCTGGGCCGTCGAGATATGTGGCGAACTTCCGGCGCGGGACACTAGTGTCGCGTAATGGTTTCTCGTTACTTGGCGTTGTTGGCCAACAGCTTCTTGAAGTCGCGGTGGAGGATGCGAACACTGGCGATGATCTCGCCGGGAGTCGCTGTCCATTCGAAGGGTTTCGCGTCGCGGTTCCAGTTCTCGATGTAGGAGTTGATAGTCTTGATGAGTACACGAAGTGAGGTGAAGGTGCCGCGCCGGATCGCCTGCCTGGTGATGATGTTGAACCAGATTTCCACCTGGTTCAACCAGGAACTGCCGGTCGGCGTGAAGTGAAAGGTGACATTGGTGTGCTTGGTGAGCCAGGCGTCCACGTCGTTGCCTTTGCGGGTCGACAGGTTGTCCAGGACGACGTGGATCTCGCGGTCACCGTAGCGCGCGACAACATGGTCCATAAACTTGAGGAACTCCGCGGTGCGCCTCCGCTGGTAGCACTCCCCGAGCACCTCTCCGGTTATCGTGTCCAGCGCGGCAAACAGGTTCGTGGTGCCATGCCGGACGTAGTCATGGGTGCGCTTCTCGGTCTTCCCGACGTTGATCGGTAACATCGGCTGCGTTCGATCCAGGGCCTGGACCTGCGTCTTCTCGTCGATGGACAGGACGACTGCAGCCGTAGGGGGATCCAGATAGAGCCCGACCACATCGGCCACCTTGGCCTCGAAGTCCGGATCGTTCGACAGTTTGAAGGTGCCTTGACGCTGCGGCTGCAAAGCGTGGTCCCGCCACACCTGCGCGATGAAGTTGTGCGACACCGAGATGTTCTCTGCCCGTTTCAAGTACGTCGCCATCTCGCGACTCGACCAGTGACTCAGTCCCGTCTCGGCCGGTGGCGTGCACCGCGTCAACGCGACAATGCGAGCCCGCACACTATCGGGCACCGCTCGCGGCTTCCCCGGGCGCGGCAGATCCGTCAAGCCATCGACTCCGAACTGTTCGTATCGGTCCAGCCATTTGTATACCGTCGGCTTTGACGCTCCCGACAACTCAATGATCTCCGTCACCGACAACCCGTCGGCCCGCCACAACACCATCCGGGCACGAGCGGAGACCGAACCATCGTAGCCAACTTGCTGGATCATAGCATTGAGCGATGCCCGCTGCTCCTCAGACAACTCCACAGCGGAATTATTGCATAGCGCGCGTAGCTAATCTAGTACCATTACGTGACACTAGGTTCTTGCTGGCCGCTGCCGTTCGCTGTGCGCTACAAAGTGGAGGCGCCAGCACTGACATCAAGGCGGCGGGCTGGTTCTGCGCGCAGCCACCCCTCTGCCAGGTCGGCAGCTGCGGCGCTGGTGGGGCGCGTGATGTCGCGAGCTACTCGGCGGAGTCCTCGTCCCCGACCAACTCGACAAGGACGTCTCGCGCGTCGCTGCT
Organism: uncultured Actinomycetota bacterium; assembly: GCA_963739465.1. GTDB lineage: Bacteria > Actinomycetota > Actinomycetes > Mycobacteriales > Pseudonocardiaceae > Pseudonocardia. The sequence goes on along the minus strand of CAVUAS010000022.1, from coordinate 15,565 downwards.
TCCGGCAGCTGCGAGCCGGCGCAGCTCCTGCAGGTCCTCCCGCTCGCCAGCCAACTCAACGAGGACATCAACGGCATCGTCGTTGCCGTCGGCCGCGAGACGGCGAAGCTCATCGAGATCGCCGCGTTCTCCCGCGAGCTCGACCAACTGGTCCTCCGCATCGCGGTCACCGCCCGCCGCGGCCTCTCGCAGCCGGGCGACATCGTCGGTCACTGCGCGCTCCTTCCGTCCGACGGATGCCCGGCGAGCGAGTGACGGCCATCGTCATGTGAGAACCGCGGTCGACGACCTGGTCGCCGTCGATGACGCCTACCCGCGAGTCGAAGCTGTTAGACGGTGCGGCGGCTGCGCTCCTGCATGGCCGCGACGGCCGCCTCCAGGCCTGCACCGTGCCATGACGTCCGCGAAAAGCGCTCCTGGTCGACTCCCTCCCACACCTGCCCGGCCCGTTGGAGCACCCCGGCGTCCGCGGTAAGTACGCCGATGTCGCGCACGCCCGCGTCGACGTCGCCGAGCACGGCTCGCGCCTGGTCGACGTCCTCGGGGTGCACCGCGACGAGGAGGCTCCAGTCGCCCCAGGTCTGGCCGAGCTCGAACGTGCTGACCCCGGCGACCGCCGCGATGCGGGCGACGACCGCGTCCAGCTCGATCTCGCCGTCCAGGCAGGCGCCCAGGTCGTTGGCCTCGCAGAGGCCCCGCACGCTAGCGAAGAGCCCGTCGGACACGTCAATCGCAGCGCGCGCTAGGCCTGCGGCGGCGAGCTCGCGGCCCGCCGCGAGCTGGGCGGTCGGGCGGCCCGCTCGGCGCTGGACGCACTTGCGGTCGGCTTCCGGGATCTCCCTTGGCCCAATGTGCTGGAGCGCCACCTGCAGGAGCGTTGCGGCCCAGAGGTAGCCGGGCGAGCCGACGAGCAGGAGTCGGTCGCCCGCCGCGGCGCCGCGCCTGCTCAGCCGAGTGCTGACCCGACCGTGCGGCGTCTCCCGCCATCCGCACCGCCCGACCGCGGTGGCCGAGAGATGCATCTGAGGGCCGTCGGTGATGTCGCCGCCGAGCACCGCGGTGCCGTGGTGCTCGGCGCAGTCGTTCACCCCGTCCATGATCCGGTTGAGTGTCGTGACCGAGGTGTCCGTGCGCAGCATGTAGTTGACGACGAGGCCCTCCGGCTCGGCGCCCGCCGCGGCGAGGTCCGAGAAGTTGATCGTGGCGAGGAGCCATCCTGTGAAGTACGGGTCGTCCTGCATCTTCTCCATCACCGCGGTGGTGCAGGAGTCCGTGGTGATCACATGGTTGTCCCCGAAGGGCGCGCAGTCATCACCGAAGGAGGGTGTGTCGCGATAGCGCGGGGCGATCAGCTCGCGGACGATGCGGCGCTCGCCCATCTCGCCAAGGGTCACGGTCACGGCGTTTCACCTCCTGGCTGCTCCAGGGTGTCGAGCACCTGCGCGATCAGGCGCCGGACGTCCAACTCGTCGACGGGGCGGCGGGTGTCGTCCATCGGCGCATTGAGGGCGCCGTAGACCGCCGTGGCGTCGCTCTGGCGCCTGCCCTGCAGCACGAGCGTGGCCAGCAGGTCGGACCCCATTGGTTTGACAGTGTGAACCGTCTCGATCGCGGTTGTATAGCGCTTGGAGCGCGGTATGACGTGCTCGTGCATTGCCAGCAGCGTGGCCTTCCCGCTTGCCACCAGCCTGCTGCCGTCGTAGTCGTAGCGCACGTACGACCGGCCCTTGTCGTGCTCGGCGTACTCGACGACCTCCAGGCCGGTCCCGGCGAGGACCGTGGATGCGAAGCACCACCGGTGCGCGTGCGGATCGGACTCGCCGAGCCGGTTGGCGCCGGGCGGCCAGACGTGCAGCCGGAGGCTGAACCGCTCGTCGCGGTAGAGCACGAACTTGGCGAACCCGTTCTTGTGCCAGTACGAGTCCGCGACGATGGCCGCCACGAGATCGGGATCGGCGAGGAGGGCGGTCAGCCAGTCGCGCAGGACCGCGCGGTCGGCCAGGACGAACGACAACGCGGCGGACAGATCCGCCGCGTGAACGGGACCGGTAGGAAGCTGGTCAGCGACCATCCGCGGAAGCGGATGGGCTACTCGTGTGATCACGTCGATCTCCGGGGGAGTGCGGGGACGGGAAACCGGCGAGTACTGCTGTGCGAAGGGCAGACACCGCGTCGAAGTTCATCCACATCGTGAGCCGACCGTCCTGCTTCCACGCCCAGAGGTTCTCTGTCGGGATGTAGGACTCCCAGAGGATCGCGAGCGCGTCCCCCAGTCGTCCTCCGCGCCCGTGACCCGTGGCCGCCAGGGCCTGGATCACGTGCGCGGACGTGAAGTGATCGACGGGTACGTCGAGCTCGCGGCGGTCCTCGTCGACGCGTTGGATCTCTGTGATGCCGTCGTAGCTGCGTTCGGGCGTCGCGAGCCACGCGACGGCCTCCTCGACGGCCTCGGTCAGGTCTCCGCCGTCGACGGCGGGCTCGGCGGCGCGCAGCGCGACGACGGCACGTGCGGTGTGGGCGACCGACGGCTCGACCCGGAGCGCTCCGGGCGTCGGGTTCGCGGGCCACGCGCGAACGTCCTCGAACGGCACCCGGGCGTCCAGGAGCGCCTTCACAAGGCGACGGGTCATTGCGGACTCCGGCCGCAGCTGGGCCACCTCGTGCAGCACGGTGCTCAGGACGAACGGGCTCGTGCTGTCGGGCGGGCGGATCGCCGTCTCCAGGAAACGCCATGCCGCATCGAGATCGGCGCCGTCGGGCCCGATCCGCGACAGCGCGGCGAGCACGACGGCGGTGACGTCTGGCCGCGGCACCTCCAGGCGGCGGTTCGACCAGCCGTCGCCGTGCTGGCGCCCGCCCAACGTGGCGGCGAGGGCGGCCAGGTCGACGTCGACCCGGTCGAGCAGGAGGAGCGTGCGCACGCCCATGGCCGTGCTCCACGGGCTGGGTCGCGCGGCGCCTGCGCCGAGGTTGTGCGGCCACCCGAGACCGTCGGGCTCGTCGGGGTCCGGGATCAATTCCGCGACGAGGCGGTCGCCGACGCCGGTGAACACGTCGGCGACGGTGGCGCTCGGCGTCTCGGGCGAACCGGCAACGGGTTCCGGCCTGCCGCCGAGGGCGATCAGCGCACCCTCGGCCCCCAGGTAGGCGTCGAGGGCCGCGATCTTCTTCCGACTGGGCCGGAACCGGCCTGATTCCCATTGGGTAACGGTCGCTCGCTTGACGCCGACCGCGGCGGCGACGTCCTCCTGGGTGACGTCCTTCGACAGCCGCCGCATGCGCAGCTCGTTGGCAAGAAGGGCGTCGGGCATCCTACATTTTCCTACTCTCGATTCTTCACCTACACTACATGTAGCTACTAAATGGTCTTTCCATTAGGGCGGAGGTCGCTGATGTCGAAGCGAACGTTACAACGCGGCCTCTTGACCTTGAGGGCGTGGGGTCGGCGCGCCGTCGGATCCCGGTTTTCGCTGTTGAACTCGGTGTTGACGCACAGTGGGCGGCTCACTCTGCGGTGTGCGTGCGGCGACGTCGATGGCCGTAGTAGGGGCAGGTGGGTAGGGACTCTGAGTAGTCCCTACCTTACTCACGACTTCCGCGATGGTGGTGGTTCACCCGACGAGGGCGTCCACGGGTTTACGCGGCTCGTCGACCGCCTCGACGCCGTGATCACCGCGCGCGCCGACCGGGCGGCCTGCGAGATGGGTCTGACGATCACCCGCCTCCCCGGCGGTCGTACCCAGTACTACCGGTCCCCGATCTGGGACCGGCGCCAGCTCTGCGACGCCTGCCGCGGCACCTGGGCGCAGACGTGCCCGACGTGCGGCGGCCGGGGCGTGGTGACTCGCGACGCGGTGTGGGAGGGGGGTGTACAGCGATGAGGCCGACCAAACGACCGTGGGACTTCGACGGCTTCTTCGGCAGGCCGCTTCGGCGCTTCAACCCGCTGCCGATCCCGTGGCGCTGGCGCTACGAGGCGATCGTCGGCGTCGGGGTGGCGGCGGGGCTGCACAGTCTGTCCGCGGCGATCGGCACCGTCGCCGCGGTCGGCGTGGCGACGGCGACCGCGGTCGGCTGCGTCGCGTGGCCGCCCGCCCGCAGGTTCCTCGGCGCGCGGATCCGCTGTGTCGTGATCGCGCACCGGTTGCGCGTCGGCATGATCGAGGCGTCGATCCTCTCGTGGCGGGGACGGCTGCCGATGATCCTGCGCGCCTCGCCGACGCCGCGGGGCGTCCGCGTCGTGCTTTGGTGCCCGGCCGGGGTCGACGTCCGGGCGTTCCACGCGGGCCGTGGACTGCTGGTGGCGGCGTGCTGGGCGTCCGAGGTGCACGTGGACCGCCACCAGCGCTGGGCCCAGCTGGTCGTCGTGATCGTGGAGACCGCATGACGCCCTTACCATCTACGTCGTGCCGCGTAATGCGCCCCTTGATCGGCGCGAACCGTGAGTTGCGCCCCGACTCGGGCGCCGTGCAGAAAGCGAGTTCAACCGGATGACGCAACGACCGGTCCTCGGAATCGATCTCGGAACCACGTACTCCTGCGTCGCGCATCTCGACGAGTACGGCAAGGCGGCCATCCTGCCGAACGCGGAGGGTGACAACACGACCCCGTCCGTCGTGTACCTGGAAGAGGGCGGCAACGTCGTCGTCGGAAAGGACGCCAAGCACGAGCTCCGGCTGCACCCGGACCGGGTGTTCCAGCAAATCAAACGCAAGATGGGGGTGCCCGGCTTCGTCGTGGAGCTCGACGGCCGCCGCTACGACCCGGCGCACATCTCGGCGCTGATCCTCGAGTCGGTCGTGCGGGACGCGTTCGTCGCCCTCGGCGTCGAGCGGCCGGCCGAGGGGCCTGCGGCGGACGTGGTGATCACCGTGCCCGCCTACTTCGGTGAGGCGGAGCGGGCCGCCACCCGGGAGGCCGGCGAGATCGCCGGGCTGAACGTCATCCGCATCATCAACGAACCCACCGCCGCGGCGGTCGCGTACGGGTTCGTCAAGGACCCGGCAGCCAACACCGTGCTGGTCTTCGACCTCGGCGGCGGCACCTTCGACGTCACGGTGGTGGAGACGTCCGCGGAGGTGATCCGCGCGATCGCCACCGGCGGACACCGGGAGCTCGGCGGCGTGGACTGGGACGCCATGCTCCGCGAGTTCGTGCTCGCCCAGCACCGCGAGCAGTACCCAGACGCGCGTGACCCGAGCCTCGACGAGGAGGCGATGGGCGCGCTCGATGTCCTCGTCGAGGACATCAAGAAGCGGCTCACCCGCAGCGAGCGCTACACCGGTTCGTTCACGGTCGGCACCGACCGGGCCGCCGTCGAGATCAGCCGCGACGCCTTCGAGCAGCTGACGACCGACCTGGTCGAGCGGACCATGCAGTACACCGACCTCGTCCTCGACGCCGCTGCGAAGAAGGGCGTGCGGCGCCTCGACGACGTCATCCTGGTCGGCGGCATGTCCCGCGTGCCGATGATCGCGCGCGTGCTGCACGAGCGGCTACGCCGACGGCTCCCGGACGCGCCGGTGCCGCACCTCGTCGACCCCGACCAGATCGTCGCCAAGGGTGCGGCGATGTACGCCGCGGCCGCCGTCGGCGAGCAGTACGGCGAGGAGCGCGCGGCCAACGAGGTGGTGGGCCCGGTTCCGGAACTGATCAACATCGCGTCCCGCGGGTACGGCATCCGGGCGGTGAACGGGCAAGGCGACAGGGTCGGGTACGTCTCATGGCTTATCCATCCCAACGACGAGCTGCCCGCGTCGCCCCAGCAGATCTACGCCACCGTGATGGACAACCAGACCCAGGTCGAGATCGTCGTCTACGAGTCGGCGACGATCGAGCTCAACGCCGACCTCACGGTGAACACGGAGCTGGTCAAAGGACTGCTCACCGGGTTGCCCCCGCACCAGCCCGCAGGCCAGCGGGTGACGGTCACGTTCTGCCTCACCGACGAGGGCATCCTGGATATCCTCGCCACCGGGCCGTCCGGACGGAAGCTGAACCTCCGCTGGCAACGGCCCGGCTCGGGCCTGACCCCCGATCCGTCGGCGTGACATGCCGGGATGGGAGTTGGACCGGACCCGGTTCGCTGCAGAAATCCTGGTGCCCGCCCGTGACCGCTGGGAACCGGCCGAGAACTGGTTCCGCTTCGTCCAGCTGCCGCTGGACACCGATGACCCGCAGCTGATCGAGCGCGCGCTCGAGGCCGTCCGCCTGCACCTCAACCGGCTCCAGCTCGGTGGCGGTGAGATCCCCGCGACGGCCAGGTACCTCGTCACCCGCCTCCCCGAGGCACGCGAGGTCCTGCTCGACCCCACGGCGCGCGGCGCGCATGCCCACGCCGTTCGTGCGGCGCTCGGGGACGTGCGGGACCGGATCCGGGGCGCCGTCGGTGACCTGCGGGCGGTGCCGACGTGGGCCATCGAGGAGTTCGCGCGCCAGTCGGCGGGCCGGGCCACCGAAGGGGAGGTCCGGGGTCTCCTGGCCGAGCTGGGAATCGCCGAGCGGGAGCCCGTTTCGCTCGACGCCGCGCCCGTCACCGGTCGCGACCAGCTCGGCGACCCGCTGCGCCTGCTTCGGTTCGGCAGCGTCGGGGAGTACTTGCGCGCGCACCGGCTGGGGGCCGACCCGACCGAGCAGGCGCTCGGCGAGCGGTCGGCGGTCGTCACGTCCCGCCGGAGCGGTGACGAGCTGGTCGCCGAGGAGCGCGTCCTCACCGCGCTGCGCCGGTGGCGGACCGAGGGCAAGCTGCGGGACCTACTGCGCCGCGATGCCGTTGAGGCGCTCTTCCGGCTCGCCGACCGGGGGCGGGCGGCGGTCGAGGCGGCGCTGCAGCCGTCTGACGTCCGGCGCTACCTCGCCGACCTGGGCCTTCCCGACCCCGACGAGCTCGCCTACGCCGTCCTGTGCCGCAGGCGGTTCCCGACCGGGGGCAGCTCGATGGGCTGGCAGGTGGACGTCGAGGCCGCCATCGCCGAGCGTGATCTGCACGCGGCACTGGGGCTGTTGAACGCGCGCACCGAACTGCCCGCGGAGTGGGCCCGCCGTCGTGCCGAGCTCGTCGACACGCTCGCCGACATCGAGCGGCGGCTAGCCGAGGCGCGACGGCTCGAGCCCCTCGATCCGGAGACCGCGGCCGAGGTCTACGCGGGCGTGCTGCGGGAGTGCGTGGACCGGGACGCGGTGGCGGGGTTGGCGCGGTGCAGGCCCGCGCCGCCCGCGGCGGCCCGCGCCGAGATCGTCGAGGGCGACGCCGTGCGCGTCGAGTGGGCGCCGAGCCCGGCGCGGGTCGGCACCATCACCTACGCGGTGGCCCGGCGGGACGGCACGGTGGTCGAGCCCGGAACACCCGGTCTCGGCGCGGTCGACACGGCGCCGCCCGCCGCGGTGCCCGTCGTCTACACCGTGACGACACTGCGCGACGGACGGGCGGGCCCGGCGGCGACGACGGAGCCGGTCACGGTACTGCGGCGGGTGACCGACCTCGCCCTCGTCCCCGGCGATGACGTGGTGGAGATCCGCTGGGCGCTGCCGGACGGGGCGCTGGACGCCGAGGTCTCCCGCGCCGTGGCGGGCGACGCGGAGGAGATCCTGCTCGGGGCGGCCAACAGCGACCTCCGCGACCGGACGGCCCGCACGGGCACCGTCTACGAGTACCGAGTGCGCGCGCGCTACGCGATCGGCCGCGCCGAGCCCGCGATCGGCCGCGTCCGACCGGAGGCGCCGCCCAGGCCGGTAACTGACCTGCGCGTCGACCGCGACGGCGACGGCCTCGTCCTGACGTGGACGGCGCCGCCCGAGGGGTCGGTGCGGATCCGGCTGTGCCGGGTCGCGCCGCCGCACCCGGTCGGTCACGTGCTGCTTCGGGCGGAAGGGGAAGGGCCCGGCGACGAGGTCCGCGGCCGCTCGATCGGCACGGGCCTGCGCATCAACGACCCGCGCCCCGGCCATCGCTACTGGCTGCTGCCGATCACCGTCACCGACAGCTTCGCGGTGCTGGGCACGGCCGTCCCGCACGACGCCCGGCTGCCCGCCGTCACCGAGCTGAAGGCCGTGCCGTGGGGCCCCGGGGTCCGGCTGACCTGGCACTGGCCATCGCACGCCACCGAGGCCCGCCTCTACCGGAAGCTCGGGTCGCCGATCGACGGGCCGGGCGACCCGCAGGCACAGGTCCAACGGGTCACCCTGGCCGCCTACGACCGGGACGGCTGCGTCGTGCCCGTTACCGAGGGCGCGTGGTGGTTCGGTGTCGGGTTCGTCGCCGTCGACGGGGGCGAGGCGCTCGCCGGACCGATCGGGCAGTGCCCCTTCACCGTGCGACGGCGGGAGCTGGCGTACGAGATCCGCCCGGTGCGCGGGTGGCCACGGTGGCGCCATGTCGTCGAGGTGCGGGGTGCGGCGGGCGCGGTGCCCGCCGTCCAGGTCCGCGCCCGGGCAGGCCTGCCGCCGCTGCATCCCGACGACGGGCACGGGGTCGCCCGGTTCCCCTCGCCCGGCCCGGTCGGGGACGTGCTGCGCGGGGAGTTCACGGCACGGCCCGACGGAGCGGTCCTGCACCTGCGCGCGTTCCCGCTCGACGCGCCCGACGTCGTGCTGGTGCCCACGCAGCCCGGGCCGCTGCGCGTCGGAGCGCGGCGCTCCGGCCCGTGGCCACGGCCCCGCGCGGCCCGGCGCCGGGGCACGAAGTGCCCGCACTGCTGGGCGGACGTGGCGACTGTCCTACGCCACTGCCCGGAGGCTTGCGCCGGGAACGGCGTGTTCTTCCCGCGCACGCAGAGGCTCTGCCCGCACGGGGTCGAGCCGTCGACGGCGAGCTACTGCCCGCACTGCCGCAGGCGCCTCGAACACGACTACATCACCACCCGGAGCCGGGTCGTCGCCACCATCGGGTCGAGCGACTCGGGCAAGAGCACATGGATCGGGGTGCTGGTCAGGGAGCTGCGCAACCGCGGCCGCGAGTTCGGCGGCATGACCACCGAGTTGGTCGGGGACGCCTCTAAGGAGCGCTACCGCGCCGTCTTCGAGAAGGCCCTCTTCGCGGAGGGCCGCACCCTCGCGAGGAACGACTCGATCCGCGCGGAACAGCGCCCGGAGCCGCTGCTCGTCATGACGCGTAGGCCGCTCGCGGACCGGTGGTGGCGCCGGGCGGGCAGGCTGCTCGTCGGGATGAACGTGTTCTACGACACCGCGGGCGAGGACGTCCTGCGGCGGGAGAACCTGGAACTGCTCGTGAAATACGTCGACGGCGCCGACGCGATCGTCTTCGCGCTCGATCCCCTGCAGGTGCCGAGCGTGCGGCGGGAGGTCGGCGACCGGGTCCCGCTGCCCGACCGTGCCCCGGACCAGGCGGACGTGCTGGCCCGGGTGGCCGAGCTGATCCGCGAGCAGCGCGGGCTGGGCGCGGACGTCCGGATCACCACGCCGTTGGCCGTCGTCGTGACCAAGACCGACGCCCTCAGCCCGCTCCCCGCGGGCAGCGTCCTGACCCGGCCGGGCACACCGAAGGGGTTCTACGACGAGGCCGAGGGCCAGCAGATGGACGACGAGGTGCGGGCGCTGATCGCCGAATGGGCCGAGGGGCCGCATCTGCTCGGCGTCGTCGACGGCGCCTTCGCCGACTGCCGGTTCTTCGCCGTGTCGGCCCTCGGCACGCCCCCGGCGACCCCCACGGAGCTCGCCGGTCGCATCCTCCCGATGCGCGCGGAGGACCCGATGCTCTGGCTGCTCGCACGGTTCGGCCTGGTGGTCAGGCGATGACCATCCGGCAGCTGCACTACACCTCCTGCCGCCACGGCCGCGACGGCATCGACGGGTTCCAGGTGGCGGCGAGCACGCCGGATCTCGCGCTGCGGTACGAGCGGCGCGCGCTGCAGCTCGCGGCCTACCGGCCTCCTCCGGAGGCACCGGCCACCCCGACCGCGGAGGAGGTGGCGGCGTTCCCCGTCGCGCTGGGCTACCTGCGTCTAGACGACGTCGCCGTGCTGTTCCACAGCCGCTACACGGGCGTCGACTTCACCGGCCGACAGGGCAACTACTTCGCCCATGTCTTGGTGCTGGATCGGCCGGAAGCCGACCTGGCAGGGCTGCGCCCCGCGGAGGCGTGGGACGCCCCGGCCTGGACGTGGCGGCGGGCCGAGGGCACACAGTTGCCCCCGCTCCCGGAGGTGCCCTGCGGTCCGCTCGCCGACCGCGGCAGGCTGCACGCCCGGCTGGCCAAGATCCCGGCTTTTCCGGCGGTGCTCGACGCCGTCGTCAACGGGCTGCAGGGCGGCCCAGGGGTGCTGCTGGTGGCGGCCGATGCGGGCGACGTCGCGACGGTCCTCGCGGCGGTCGCCCGATCGCTGCCCGCCGCGCTGGCTGCCGACCTGTCCTTCACCACGTTCAGCGCCACCCCCGCCGACCTCGAGCTGCTCGTCGTGGGGAGCACCCCGGACGTCGCCCGCACGGCAACGGCCCATTCGGGGCGGGTCGCCGTCCGGCTCGACGAGCCCCTGGCCGGGGTGGGCGCGTACGCCGAGTTGGCCGCTCGGTGCTGGGCGGTCGGACCGCAGGGCGCCGACGACCTGGTAGCGCTGGCCGAGCGCGTGCACCCGCCGCTGCGTCCGGACGAGCTGGTGGCGCTCGCGCCGTTCGCCCAGCTCATGCTGCACGGGGGCGACCCGGCGACCGCGCTCGCCGCCGTCGAGTTCGCCGCCGATCGCTACCCGGCCGGGCTCGGCGGGCAGCTGTGGCAACGCGCCGAGGTGGCGGTGGGCCCGCACGACGTCCTGGACGACGTGTCGCGCTGGTCGACGGCCATCCGTGCGGCGGGCGGGCCGGGGCCGGGCCCGACGGTCGAGGCCGCGTACCTGCGCGCGGCGCTGGCCGGGGTGGCCGCAGGGCAGCTCGACCCGGCCGGGCTGTGGCTGCCGCGCGGCCCGCACGTCGAGGCCGCTGCGGGCGGTTGGGCCGTCAGCGCAGTGCGGGCCACACCCACCCTGGCGACGGCAGCGCGGGCCTTGGAGACCGTCACGCGACTAGCGGTGACGCCGTCCAATCCGGAGCTGCGGGAAATCGCCGACCTCGTCGTGATCCCCGAGCTGGTCGACCCGGCCGACCTCGAGGTCGCGGGTCGCATCCGGGCGCTGCCGCACTGCGACCGGCTCCTTCGCCTCGCCGCCGAGCAGCTCGAACCGCGGCTCACGGACGCCGACCCGTTCGAGGCCGCGGCCCGCGGGCTCTCCGTCGCGACCGCCGAGCTGCTCGTGGCGGCCGCCCCGCCCGGTTCGCGGTGCGCGATGGTCGGGCGGCTGGCGCTGGCCCGGGCCGGGTCACTCGACCGGGTGGCGGTCCTCCGCGAGGTGCTCGACGCACCGGAGGACGGCCCGCGGCTCGGCTGGATCGCGGGGCTGATTTGGGCCGAACCGCCCGCCGCGCGCGAGGCGACCGCGATCTGTCGTGCCTACCTGCCGTCCGTCGTCGCGCAGAGCGGGCTGACCGCGGGGATGGTCGCGCGGCTCACCGAGGACGTCCGCGATCCCCGCGCCGCGGCGGAGCTGGGCGCGCTGGCCCGTGCCCTTTCCGCCGTGCCGATCATGGAGGGGCTCGCTCCCGCGGACGCGAACATCGTGCGGGCGGCCCGGCTGGAGGAGACGTTCCGCGCCCACCCCCCCGCCTCGCCCGAGATCGCGGGTCGGGCCGTCGAGGCGGCCCGGCTTGCCGAGGGCGTTCCGCTGACGCTCGGCGATCGGCTGGCCGCGGTGGTCGTCGGGTGGCTCAGCCCGCAGCCTGCGGTCGCCCACACCGACGTTCTGCGCCCGGTGCTGGCAGGCCCGCAGGCCGACCGGTTCCTCGCCCGGTACGAGTCGCGGCTGCGCGACCTTCTCGCCGCCGCCGATCCGTCGGTGGCCGCGACGCTGCTGGCGGGGGTGGCCGCCTGCGGGCCCGACGCGGAGCGGCTCGTGGACACGGCGTGCGTCGAGGCATTGCGCTGCCGCGGCAAGCGAGACCTCGACGCAGTCGGGCGCGCGCTGGAGGTACAGATTTCGGTGACGGCCCCTTCGGCCGGGACCTGGTCGGGCTGGTGGGCCGAGTGGCGCGCGGCGAACCTCGGCGGATCGCGGCTCGGGCGGCTGCGGGCGGGCCTGCGACGGCGGCGTGACCACTGATGCAGATCCTGGTCTACGTTCTCGTCGCCGTGCTGGTCGCGGCGGGTGTCGCCGTCGCCGTCGCCGCGTCGCTCGTCATCGGAGCGCTGGCCGTCGCGGCCGCAGCGCTCGTCGGCGGGGGCCGCGTGCTAGGCGAGCTCGGCCGTTCGGCGATCGAGGTGCTCGGCGCGAACGCCTCGACCGCCCATCTGCACGGCTTCGCACCGCCCCTCGCCGACGAACCGGGCCGCGACCCCGGCTACCGCAGCTATCTCCTCGGCCCGGTGCTCCAGGACCTCCGGGAGTTGACAATCGACGCCGCCGACGAGGCCTGGTCGCGCACGATGGGCGTGTCCGACGAGCGCGCGCTCGTACGCCAGATCTTCGACGAGTGGTCGACCGGGCTACCGTCGTCGGGGCAGGTCTTCCTGTTCCCGTCGCTGATCGGGGCCGAGGCGGGGGCGATAGCCGGGTTCGGCGCAGGCGCGGTCGTGCTGCTGGCCGTGTTGGTCGTCTTCACCGTGTTCGTGGGGGTGGCGGCCGCATTCGCGGGGCTGGGCATGGTGCTCCTGCGGATGCTGGAGATCGTCGTGCTCCGGGTGCGGGGCATCTCTGTTGAGTGCGGGAACTGCCACCGACGGGTCGGCTCGCCCGCCTACGACTGTCCGGACTGCGACGCCGCCCGGCGCAGCAGGCATCGACGCCTCGTCCCGGGGCGGCTCGGCGTCCTGTGGCGGACCTGTCGTTGCGGCAACCGGCTGCCGACCCTCCTGCTGCTCGGCAAGTGGCGGCTCACCGCCTACTGCCAGCACAACGGCTGCAACCACGCGCTGCCCGCGCGCGGGCTCACCACGCCGACGTTCCACGTGCCGATGGTGGCGGGGACCTTGGCGGGCAAGACGGTCTTCATGCTCGCGACCGTCGCCGACCTCGAGGCGGCCGCGGGGCCCGACGGCCTGGAGTTCGCCGACGAGACCAGGGCCGAGGAGATCCAACGGATGCTGACCGCCATCCGCACGGACGGCGTAGACGGTGTGCAGAAGACCCTGCCCGACCAGCCGCTGCGGCCGCTCACGCTCTACCTCGGGGCCCGGCGCCGCAAGCTGCTCTACCTCTACGACGCCGCGGGCGAGGGCTACGAGCAGGGCGAACGCCTCGAGGTGATGCGCTTCCTGGAGTTCACGGCGGGCGTCGTGTTCGTCGTCGACCCGTTCGCCCTCCCCGCCGTCCAACGGGCGGTCGACACGGCCGTCCTCGAAGGGGCCCGACCGTCGGCAACGGATCCGACGACCGCCGCCGAGGGGTTCACCGCGGGCCTGCGGGCCCGGCTCGGGCTGTCGGCCCGGAGGAAGATCCAGGTGGCGGCGGCGCTGGTCGTCACCAAGTGCGACGCGCTGCTGGTCGACCCGTCGGTCCGGCATCCCTACGACGATCTCGGCGCGGAGCCCACCGGCCGCGACGGGCGGTCCGCCGCGGTGCGCGCCTGGCTGGGCGAACTCGGCGCGGACCAGATCGTCGCCCACCTCGACAGCTGCTATCGGCGCACGGGCTTCTTCGCGGTGAGCGGCCTCGACCCGTTCGAAGGCGCGGAGCGGACGAGCGCGCGCACCGGCGCCGAGGTCCGCAACGACGACCCGGCCGCCCCGGTGCGCTGGCTGCTCGATCCGGAGGAGCTCCCGTGACCCACCGCCCCGTCCGTGGTCGACGGATCGCTGCCGCCGGGCTCGCGCTGTCGGTGCTCGTCGTGCTGGCGGTACTGGCGTACCTGGTGTTCTGGTGGCACGGCGGCGCTGCGCTCCTGGGGACGTCGTGAGCACCGATCCGGCGCTCGACGTGCTGGCCGCGGCCGTCGAGGAGCTGCGTGCCGCGCTCGCCAGTGCCGCGCAGGTCCGCGCTGACCAGCAGGAGCTGATCCGGCAACTGCACGATGAGAACACCCGGCTCCGGGAGGTCGTGCAGAACCGGGTCCAGGACCCGCTCGTGCGCGACCTCATCCTGCTGGCCGACACGTGCCTTCGCGCCGGACGATCGTGGGCGACCCGCGACGGCGATGTGCCGCCGACGGACGTCGAGCACGTGCTGACCGGCGTGGTCGAGGACATCGGCAACATCCTGCTGCGCCACGGCGTCGAGACCTTCCGGCCCGAGCCGGGCACGCCCTTCGACCGCGGTGAGTCGCGGGCCGTCCGCACCGTCGACACCGACGACGCGGAGCGCGGGAACCACATTGCCGAGGTACTGCAGCCGGGCTACCGCCTCGGCGACCGGCTCCTCCGCCCGGCCGAGGTGGTGGTGTTGCGATCCGTCGCGACAGTCCGTACCGAAGACCAACCCACCTCGGATCCGCCAGATGAGACTGAGTAGGTGGCAGTCCTCCAGAAGGGCGGGCGGAGGGCGCTTCTCACGTGAAGGTCGACCAAAATCCGCGCCGCGTTTGAGCGAACCGACGACCTACCGCGTACAAGGCAACTGCCATCGATGGTCGCTGCCGTCACCAGCTACTTTGTTGCCCGGTGCTACGTCGCCGGCGTCGTGAGATGGCCTTGGTCGACTTCACTTCGTGTCACGAACCGTGTCATGCCCACCGTTGCCGGGGTCGGACATGTCGACGGAGTCCGCTGCTGGGAGAGCCTCGTGATGGGAGGATGGCAGTGGGAGGTGGCCGACCATGAGCACATCCGCAGCGGACGGCCCGCACGAGTTCGTCGTCGAGCCCGAGCTCGCCGAAGTGGCCGAACGGCTCGGTGTACCGCTGCACGCGGGCGATCGTGTCCGGTTCGAGGTCATCGAGGGCGGCCGGTCCGACCCGGCGCCTCGCCGTCGGCGTCTGAGCTGGTTGGGCAGCGTCAGCACGGGTGAGCACACCCTCAGCCAACGGGCCAAGGACGACGTTCGCGAGGGGATGGGGCGCGCTGACTGAGATTCTCGTCGACTCCGGGCCGCTCATCGCAGGCTTCGACGACACCGACGTCTGGCACTACGAGTGCTCTCGGTTGCCGGAGACCTTGCCGGGACCGCTGATCGTGCCGACGACCATCGTCGCCGAGGTCTGCTACATGGTCTCGCGTTACCGTTTCGGTTCTGCGGCCGAGGCGGCGTTCCTTCGTTCGTTCACCACGGGTGATCTGGTTATCGGCAACCTTGTGGAGGAAGACTTCGAGCGCATGGCCCAGCTCGTCGAGCAGTACGACAACTTCCCGCTGGTGGCTCGGACGCCAGTGTGATCGCCATCGCGGAACGGCGCTCGATCACGACGATCCTCACCGTCGACCGGCGGCATTTCGGTGCTGTCCGCCCCAAGCACGTCGAGGCCTTCGAACTGTTGCCGTAGCCCACGACAACGTCGTCGTCAGGGAGGCGGCTGCGAGGGTCCCTGTTCAGGCCGCATGTGGTGCAATACCGGCAACTGGATCGATCATCGAGACAAGGTTCGACCTGCTCAG
>CAVUAS010000021.1:0-809503 GCA_963739465.1 uncultured Actinomycetota bacterium | reverse complement strand
GTTTTGTCCTCGTTGAGTTCAAGCTTGAGTTCATCACGCAGGAACGTTGCGAGGCGGGTCCTGATCTCCTCTGCTTCGGCTTTTGGTCCGGTGAACCCGAGGAGGGTGTCGTCGGCGTACCGAACATAGCGAAGCCGCCGGTAGCCCGGGTCGTTCGGGTCCGAGCTGGGCAGGCTGCGCTGCCGCGCACGCAGCTCCCGTGCCTGGGCACGGTCACCGCGGGCACGGGCGCGCCGGGCGGCCGATCTTAACCTGTAATAGGCGGGGTTGGATGCCCTGCGTTTCCCTCGGGTGTATTCCGGTTGGAGAACTGTTTCGACAAAGTTGTCCAGCCGGTGCAGATAGATATTGGAGAGCACGGGTGAAACCACGCCACCTTGCGGCGCGCCGCTGAGTGTCGCATTCCATACCCAGTCTTCCAGGTACCCGGCTTGCAGCATCTGTTGGATGAGCCGGAGGAACCGGTTGTCGTGGATCTTCTCCGCCAGGATCTTGACCAATATTTCGTGGTCCAGGCTCCCGAAGCAGTCGGTTATGTCTCCCTCGACAAACCGGGTTGTCCCTGTCCATGTTTCAGCCACCTCGCTCAGCGCGGTGTGGCAGCCACGGCCGGGACGGAAACCGTGGGAACGGCCGGAGAACGACGGTTCGTAATACGACTCCAGCAGGAGCCGGATCACTTCGCCGACGAGTTTGTCCGACCAGGACGGCAAGCCCAGGGGCCTCGTTCTCGAAGAGTTCTTCTTCGGTATGTACAGTCGCCGTACCGGGTTGAATCGGTAGCGCTCGTGGCGCACCGCATCGATGATGCGGCCGATCTTGCCCAGCGACATGCCGTCCGCGGTTTCCCCATCAGCCCCGGGTGTCATCGCACCCTTGTTGGCGTAGATGCGCCCGTAGGCCAGTTCGTACAGCTGCGGGTTGAACAACTGCCGGTAGAGTTCGTTCAACGGCAGGCCACGCCTGCCGCGGTCACGGAGGACAGCCAGTACCGTTTCGGCGTCTTGCATTTCGCATACCTTTCGGCCTTCGGATATCCAGTCACCTGGCCCCCTTCGCCCGACTGTGGACGGCCTTCCCGTCCTCCCTGGTGCGGCGTTACTCGCACGACTACTACGGGGCCTGTGTCACCTTAGGGCTCGCGCCCCTTAGGTGATCCCACGTTCGTCCCTGTCATACGTGATAGCGCGGTTTAGGCTCCACACTCATCTCCTTGAATACCCTCATTGGACATCGCTCCGCACCCCGAAGGTTGCACCGACCAGCTGATGAGGCCGACGCAGGATGCGGCGCCGGTTTCAGGCGTCTTTCCGGCGGGCGTGCAGTTGCACCTTCTGGAGATTGTGGTACAGGCAATCCAGCTTTAGCCATGCCGCGCGGGTCCCGCAGCGCGCCGCTTCATACGCCTGAACACGACCGTTGCTTTCCTGACATGCTATGGTCCCCCATCACCATTTCGGATCGAGGTTAGCCATCAGACCCAGGAACCTCCCTTCGAGTTCCTCCCGGCTGCACCGGGGATATGACAAGGCGCCTTGTGGCGCAGTCATCTTCTGCAGGGACCGAACCTGCGCCCAGTCCTGCTCCTGCGTCGCCTTGAAGATCCTTCGCCGCAGCCGCCGTACGCGGCCCTCGTGGGCGCGCCAGTCGATGGCGTCCCAGTCGGGTGTCGCGTCCTCGGGTCCGTTCACGTTCCAGGTTCCCGTCGCCACCGCTGGGGTGGAGAAAGAGTATCCCGTCATGTGTCCAACTTGTCCTTCGGTTCCGGCAGTCACCTGCACTGGTCCTTCAAAGGCTCACCTGCCCACGTCGGCAACCCGTTCGGGTCCGGCCCACAAGTCCGGTATCCGGCCAGTTATCCACCGGCGGCCACTTGGAGGGGCAGCCACATCGCCCGTGGTTTCCTGTCGCCTTTCGGCCACCGGCATTTGCTTCTTGGGCATCCTGTTCCCGCCGGGAATTCCGCTCTCCTCACGGTCGGCCTACCGGGTAGCACCCGGACCCTGACGGGGTTTCCACGTTCCGCACGCACAAGATTCGGCCGGGGTGGGTGCCCTCTTTATCCCGGGACGGTGGTGCTCTCCCGGCCGGTCGACATTCTCCAGCCGGCACCTGCCGCCTTCTCCAGCGGCCAGTCCTATACCCCGCTAAACCATCCCATCTGACCGGGGGTGGACGATAACGGGACATCACCGAGGGTTTACGTACTTCACCCGTCCGGCCTTCCCCTCGCCTGTGACCCCCGGATGGAACGAGGGCCCTTGGGCTTCACCCTGGGCTTCGGACCCCGCGGTTACCCACGACGCCCGCCAGGACGGGGACGAGCCTCGAGCACTGGCTCGGACCTACACCTTCGGCATCAGCCGACCCCCAATCCGATGCGTTCACTTGCGCTGTGCGACCTCGTGTCGCACACGTCGTTCGTCCTCGGCTGCGCCTGCGGGGCGCTCCACGTTGACCAGCTCCTCGTCGACGGCGAGAGCGGCCAGGATCGGAGGAAAGGGTGAACTGCGCTCGGAACTGGCGTGCGTCGACCCGAACCAGATCGGGCGGGCGGGCGCCGATACAGCAACATCCGCGGTGGGGAATCGACGGCCCGACCGAGCAGGCGATCACGCGGCGGCGGGGTCGGTCGCGGTGCCGGTGGGCCGGGCGGTGTGGGCCCAGGCGGTGGCTTCGTCGTAGAGGGTGCGGGTGCGTAGACAGCCGTGCAGGATCCCGACCAGCCGGTTGGCCAGCTGTCGCAGCGCGGGCTGGTGACCGAGCCCGCGGGCGCGTTGCTGGTCGTAGTAGGCCCGGGCACCGGGTGAGCCCGACAGCGCGCTTTGGGCCTGGCGGCAGACGGCGTCGATGAGTCGGTCGTTGCGCACATACCGGGCGTGTACGGTCTTCTTCTTCCCGGACTGGCGGGTGATCGGCGAGGTCCCGGCGAAGTTGCGGCGTGCTCGGGCGTCGGCGTAGCGGCCGGGGTCGTCGCCGAACTCGCCGAGCACCCGCGCTCCCAGCACCGCGGCCAGGCCGGGCTGGGAGCGGTAGATCGGCGCGTCGGGGTGGAGATCGAACGCAGCGGCCATCTGCTGGGCCAGCCGGTCGATCTCCACCGAGATCGCGCGGATCACCGCGGTCAGCGAGCGGGTGATCGCGGCGAACGCGCCAACCACCGCCGCGGGCTGGCTCAATGCCGGTTCCCGCAACGCCGCGGCGATCGCGGTGGTCTTGGCCTCGACGCTACGGCGGCGGGCCCGGCGCAGCGCGGCGGCGATCTGGGCCCGGGTCAGCCGGGCCGCGGTGACCGGGTCCGGGGCCTTGCCCAGCAGCTCCACCGCGTCCGGGGCGGCGAGATCGTCGAACGCGGCCAGCGCGGCCGGGAAGTACTCCCGCAGCCCCGACCGCAACCGCAGCTGGTGGCGGGTCCGTTCCCACACCAAGGTCTGATGCGCCCGCGCCAGGATCTTCACCCCGGCTGCCGCCGGGCTGTCCCCGGCGATCGGGCGCAGCTGGTGGCCGTCGGTGCGGACCATGTCGGCCAGCGTGTGCGCATCCCGAGCGTCGCTCTTGGCGCCGGCGTTCGAATGCCGCTCCCGGAACCGGGCCACCTGCCGCGGGTTGATCGGATAGACCCGGTAGCCGGCCGCGACCAGCGCCTGCACCCACGGGCCACGATCGGTCTCGATCCCGATCAACACCTGCTCCGGCTCGGCCATCGCCTCACTCCCCGCGCCGGTGCCGGCCGGCAGGTGCTCGCCGATCAGCTCGTGCATCCGGGCCACCCCGGCGATGCCCTCAGGCAGCCGCGCCTTGCCCATCCGGCGGCCTGTCTCGTCCTGGATCTCCACGTCGTGGTGGTGCTCGGCCCAGTCGTCTCCCACGTACAACACTCGCGCCCCTACCTCCTACAACGATCCACATGGGTAGCCCGCGGGAGGAATGCCAGCGGCCTAATGGATCAGTGCTCACGCCCCGGAATCCCGGGCGGGCACGCCATCCCATCAGCGGTCTTCTTCCCCCCCCCGCCACCGGTCGGGGCACCGTCTCTGCACAGGACTCCCGAAGGGTCCAGGCTCGCGAAGTGCTCACCGGCCGGCGGCTACGGGCGCCAGCAACGTCGATCAGCTCCCGGCAATTCCCATTAGGCTCGCAGGTCCAGGGGGCGCGCAGCGCCCTCGCGCAGCGACGCCAAAGGCGCCCTTGACCTGGGAGGAGCGGCCCCACACCCTGCGCAGCGCCCCCGAACCGACCCACAGAAACAGCAGAAGTGCCCACTCTCCCCGCACCACGCACGCCCGATCCCATGGCGGCGCCCGCCGTTCGGTGGGGGGTCGTCGCGCCGGGCTGGATCGCCCACAACTTCGCCGCCGCGCTGCGGCGGGGTACCCGACAGGAGATCGTCGCAGTCGGCTCCCGCAGCTTCAATCGCGCCAAGGCATTCGCCGACGAGTTCGACGCCCCTGCGGCGTACGGATCCTACGAAGAACTGGTGACCGACCCGCAGGTCGACATCGTCTACGTGGCGTCTCCGCACTCCGAACATCACCGACAGGCCCGCCTCGCCCTCGAGGCGGGTAAGCCGGTTCTGGTCGAGAAGGCCTTCACCCGTGACGCGGGCGAAGCCCGCGACCTCATCGACCTGGCGCAGGCGAGAAACCTCTTCCTGCTCGAAGCGATGTGGAGCCGGTTCCTCCCCCACTACGACGTGATCCAGCAAGCGCTGCAGAACGGTCTCATCGGCGTTGTCACCACCGTCTTCGCCGACCACGGTCAGCACCTGTACCCCGACGGACCCGAACGGCTGTCGAGCCCGGATCCGGCCGGTGGAGCCCTGCTCGACCTCGGGGTCTACCCCCTCTCGTTCGCCGCGTTCGTGCTGGGCCCTTTCAGCTCGATCTCGGCGACCGGCGCCCTGACCGACCAAGGGGTAGACAGTCAGGAGACCATCACGGTCACCAACGCGGCCGGCGCGCAGGGTGTCCTGCACGCATCGATGCTCGCCCGGTCAGCATGCTCGGCGTCGATCTGCGGCCACCGACGGCCGCCTCGACATCGGCGGGATCTTCTACTGCCCGACCTGGGTGCGACTCCACGACCACAACGGCGACGTGCTCGACCAGTACGACTCGACGGACGACGTGGCCCACCAGGGCCATGCGCTACGAAGCGGCCGAGGCCGCCCGCTGCCTGTCCACAGGCGGCACGGAATCAACGCTGCACCCCCTCGCAGACACCCTGCGGGTCATGGAGGCCGCGGACGCCGTCCGCGCCCACCTCGGCGTCCGCTACCCCGGCGACCAGTGACCAATCGTCAAGCTCGACCGGCCACAACGGCCGGGCGGTCTCGAGCACCGCCCTGATCTTCCGCTATCGTGTTGCCGACAACGACGTCAACGCGACCGATGTCTGCGGATCGTTCAGGTCCGGCTCGCTGAACCGGTCGACGGTCGCGCCGACTGAGTCCACACAGGACGACAAATCGGCCCGAGGGGACCCCACCGTTCACGCTCTCGTCGAAAACCGCTGATCGATGCGGCCGTCATACGCAGGCCGCGCGCGTCTCAGCCTCTACGCACTCGCTTTGGCTCCCGATACCTGCGCACCGGGAACGCCCATTTCGAGATCCAGACCGACCCCGCTGCCGCCTCCGCTGACATCCCGGCATCTCAATAGCACTCATCTCAATAGCACTCATCTCAATAGCACTCATCTCAATAGCACTCATCTCAATAGCACTCATCTCAATAGCACTCATCTCAATAGCACTCATCTGCGAGTCGAGGGGTTGGCTGGGCGACACCAGCACACACCAAGGTAGGGGAGTGGACTCATGACGGACGTCGTTGTGGTCATCGGAGCGGGCTTGATCGGTCAGGCCATCGCACGGCGCGTAGGAGCGGGCAAGCACGTGGTGCTTGCCGACCTGCGCCAGGACAACGCCGACGCGGCGGCCGAGGTGTTTCGCAACGCCTGTCGGGTTCCAGAACGCGGCCATAGCGCCTGACCAGCGGTTTCAGGCCGCCGCCTCGTACTCGTTGAGGAGTCCGCCCAAGATCGGTCGACGCCGGATCCTGCCATGGATCTCGGCCGTTCCAAGATCGTTGATCATGGTGTGAGGCCGAGGATTTGGAAGGGTCGGAGCATGTTGCGGCTGGCACACTCACCATCGATCGCTGACGCGCACGACTCAGCGATGGCAGGATGCACCAGCAACGAAGCTCCGGTTGGACGCGGTCGGTGAGAGGACGCGCCGTCCTACCGGAGCTTCGTTCGCCTTCCACGCCGACACGCCGAAGATCAGCAATCTTCAGCAAGATCGCGTCAGCGACCACCTAAGACGATCTTGGAACGGCCGTGCCAAGCTGGCTGAGGACTTTGCGCACGCTCGATGACGACGCCGGCGAATAAGGGGACGGCAGCGGATCACTGCGTGGGCGGTGATCGACGAATCCGGCACCTGGACGCTGATTCGACTTGGCTCCGTCTTCACAGTTATCGAAACATGGAACAAATGTCGTACCTACGGGCGTGTTCTCTTCTGCCGCAGGTCGGGGCATAGAGCCTCAACTCGCCGCCGATGGCCGGTCGGCGTACAGGGAGCGTGTCAGCCGGTAGCCAGCCCCGCGGATCGTGATGATGAGCTGGCCGTGGACCGGGTGGATGCCGAGTTTGTCGCGGAGTCGTTTGATGTGCACGGCGATGGTGTTTGTGTCGGCCGGGTGTCCCCAGACGGCCGCGCTGATCTCGTTCTGGCTCGCCACCTCGCCGCCCCGGCGGATCAGGTAGGCCAGCAGTTGCAGTTCACGTGTGGTGAGCTGCACCTCGCGGTCGTCGAGTCGTACATCGTGACGGCCGAGGTTGACCATGACCGGACCGACGGTCATGACACCGGTGGGACGCGGTCGCAGGTGGCTCTTGTCGGCGCCCAGGCCGAGACGCAGGACGGTGTTGAGGTCATACGGTCGGGCCACGGTGGCGTGGGCCCCTGCCTCCAGCGCTGCGCGGGCCAACATCTCGTCGCATGCCGTGGCGCCGACCAGAATGCACATCTTCCATCGGTGACGAATGGTGCGGATGACGGTGCTGCTGTCGAGGATGGGCAGTCGGGCAGCAAGGACCACGAGATCGGGTTTGGTGGCGCCGGCGCGTAGGAGCGCGTCGCCGCCGTCGCGAGACCACGATGTGTGTAGTCCTCGGCGGCGGGCGGCGTTGACCAGTTCCCGTCCGAGGACCTCATCGGGCTCAACGAGCAGCATCGCGGGTGGCCCGCTCGATCCGACTATCGGGGTGGTGCGCCTGCTGTGCGGCATTCGCTGTTGTCCCGCCATCACCGGTCGCCTCCGCACGCACGTGGTCCTGCGGCCGGGTTCGGCCTGCCGTCACCGAAGCTCCGCCCGATGGTTGCTGCGCACGCCGACGACTGGCTCACCCAAAGCGGCCCGTGATGTAGTCCTCCGTGGCCGCCACCTTGGGCGCCGAGAACATGGTCTTGGTGTCGTCGATCTCGATGAGTCGTCCCGGTTGCCCGACCCCGGCGAGGTTGAAGAACGCGGTCTGGTCCGAGACCCGCGCGGCCTGCTGCATGTTGTGCGTGACGATGACGATGGTGAAAGCCTGCTTGAGTTCGCCGATGAGATCCTCGACGGCGAGGGTGGAGATCGGGTCCAGCGCCGAGCACGGCTCGTCCATCAACAACACGTCGGGTTGGATGGCGATCGCCCGGGCGATGCACAGGCGCTGCTGCTGCCCGCCGGAAAGGCTGGCACCGGGCTTGCCGAGGCGGTCCTTGACCTCGGTCCACAGGTTCGCCGCCCGCAGTGCGCGCTCGGTGACCTCGTCGAGGGTCTTGCGGTCCCTGATGCCCTGCAGACGGAGTCCGGCGACGACGTTGTCTTTGATCGACATCGTGGGAAACGGGTTCGGGCGCTGGAAGACCATGCCGATGGTTCGTCGCACGGAGACGCGGTCCAGTTCCGGGCGGTAGATGTCCTCGCCATCGAGCAGGACCTGGCCCTCGACACGGGCCCCGGGGATCTCCTCGTGCATCCGATTGAGGGTGCGCAGCACGGTGGATTTCCCACAACCGGACGGTCCGATCAGGGCGGTGACGGAGGTGGGCTGCACGGTCATCGTGACCGCTTCCACGGCGTGGAAGGACCCGTAGTAGATGTCGAGGTTGTTGAGCTCGATGCGCTTGGACACGATGGGTTGCCTGCCGATCTAGGAGTTCTTGGGCGCCAGCAGCCGCGAGGCGATGGCGGCGAGCACGATCAGCACACCGACGAGGAGAATGAGGGTGAGGGCCGCGCCCCAGATGCGGAATTGGCCGGCGGGCAGGGGGTTGGTCAGCTCGGTGTAGATCAACAGCGGCAGTGAGGCCATGTTGCCGTCGACCAGGTTATAGTTGATCGAGCGGCTGTAGCCGACGAGGACCAACACCGGTGCGGTCTCACCCATGACGCGGGCCAGGGCCAGCAGGATCCCGCTGATGATGCCGGACAATGCGGTCGGGACCACGATACGCACAATCGTGACCCATTTCGGGATGCCGAGTGCGTAGGACGCCTCACGCAGTTCGCCGGGGACCAGACGCAGCATCTCCTCGGTGGAGCGGATCACCACCGGGAGCATGAGCAGGATGAGCGCCAGAGACACGGCGAGGGCGCTCTGGTCGAAGCCGAACGTCGCGATCCAGACGCTGAACACGAACAGGGCGGCCACGATCGAGGGGATGCCGGACAGTACGTCGACGAGGAACGTGGTCACCCGGGCCAGTCGGCCCCGACCGTATTCGACGAGATAGATGGCGATCATCAACCCAAGGGGCACGGCGATGATCGCGGCGGTGAACGCCTGGACGAGCGTGCCGTAGATGGCGTGGTAGACCCCGCCCCCGAACTGCTCGGGCAGGATCCCCTGCAGCGACTTGGTCCACCATCCCAGTGACACCACCGCGGCGACGCCCCGCACGATCACCTCGAAGAGCACCCACACCAGCGGCGCAAGCGCCACGACGAAGCACAGGGTGACCAGCACCTTCGCCACCTGGGCCTTGGTCCGGCGCGCCCGGCTGGTCGGGATGAATGTCGGCGTCCCCCCGGGTGTCCGGGTCGAGGTCTTGCCCGTGCCCGTGTCGGTGTCGGTTCCTGCGGTGGTGCTCATACCGCGACCCCTCTGCCGGCGATGTAGCGGGCGATGGCGTTGACGATGAAGGTCAGGACGAACAGCACGAAACCGGCGGCGATGTAGGCGCCCGTCGGTAGCGGGTCGCTGAACTCCGCGGCCGCGGAGGCGATCTTCGAGGCAAAGGTGTAACCGCCGTCGAAGAGACTGAAGTGCGACGGCGTCGACGCGGTGCGCAGGATGATCAGAACGGCCACCGTCTCGCCGAGTGCGCGACCGAGCCCGAGCATGGCGGCGGCGATGGTCCCGCTGCGACCGAAGGGGATAACCGTCATGCGCACGACCTCCCATTGGGTGGCACCGAGCGCCTGGGCGGCCTCGATGTGGCTGCGGGGGGTCTGCCGGAACACCTCGCGGGTGATGGCGGTGATGATCGGGAGGATCATCACGGCGAGGACCGCACCGGCGACGAACATCGAGCCACCGATCGAGACGTTGCCCGTGGCGAACAGCGGGAACCAGCCCAGGGTGTCGTTGAGAAACTGGGCGAACGGCGTGATTGCGGGGGCGAGCACGAGCGCACCCCACAACCCGAAAACGATCGACGGGACCGCGGCGAGCACGTCCACGATGCTCCCGAAGATCGTCGCGAGACGCCGCGGTGCGTAGTTGGTCAGGTAGATCGCGATGCCGATCGAGACGGGCACCGCGAGCACGAGCGCGAACGCCGAGCTCAGTACGGTCACGACCAACAGGTCACGGATGCCGAACCGCAGGTTCGTCGGGTCGGTGGTGGAGAACTCGGTGCTGGTCAGGAAGTTCACCTGGTCCGCGGCCAGCGACGGTATCGCCTTGACCAGCAGGAACACGGCGATCAGGACGATGGCGACGACGATCACCAAGCCCGAAGCGGTGGTGAGCCGTTCGAACACGGTGTCGCCGACGCGCCGTCGGGTGGACAGCCGCGACGTGGCGACTTCGACCATGGCAGGGCGCCTTCCGGTCATGCCCCGGACCTCGGCCCCGGCGCCGGTGAGCGCGCCGGGGCCGAGGTCCGGGACGGTGGGACGGACGCGCATCAGGAGATGGCGTTGATGCTGGTGGTCAGCTTGCTCTTGAAGGAGTCTGGGATCGGGATGTAGCCGTTATCGGCCAGACCGGTCTGCCCGCCGGTGATGGTGGACTGCAGGAAGGCCTTGACCGCGGTGCCGGTGGCGGCGTCGGCGTACTTCGAGCAGACGATCTCGTAGGTGGCCAGCACGATCGGGTAGGCACCCGCCGCGGTCGGCTTGTAAAACGACGAGGTGTCCAGCACCAGGTCGTTGCCCGATCCCTTGACCTTGGCGCCGGTGATGGTCTTACCGACCGAGTCGGTGCTGATCTGGACCGGATCCGGTCCGGCCGAGGTCACGACGCCGGCCATGGACAGGTTCTGCGCCTTGGCGAAGGACCACTCGTTGTAGGTGATGGCACCCGGAGTGCTCTTGATCGCCGCCGAGGTGCCTTCGTTGCCCTTCGCTCCCTCACCGACACCGCCGTTGAACGTCTTGCCTGCGCCCTTACCCCACGCACCGTTCGAGGCGCTGTCGAGGTACTTCTGGAAGTTGTCCGTGGTGCCGGACTGGTCGTTGCGGTAGACCACAGTGATCTTCGTCGCCGGCAGGGACTTGCCAGGGTTGAGTGCGGCGATGGCCGGGTCGTTCCACTCCGTGATGCCGCCGTTGAAGATCTTCGCGGCAGTCGGTCCGTCGAGGGCCAGGCCATCCATGCCAGCGAGGTTGTAGGTGATCGCGATCGGACCGAACACGACGGGCAGGTTCCACGCCGGTGAACCGCAGCGGGTGGCGGCCTTGTCCGGCTCCCCGGTGGCCGCGTTGAGCGGGGAATCGGAACCACCGAAGTCGGTCTGCTTGCCGATGAACTCACTAACCCCGGCACCCGAGCCGTTGGAGGTGTAGTTCAGGGTCTGGCCCGGGCAGGCGCTCTCGAACGCTGCGACGAACCGGGTCATGGCGTTGGCCTGCGCGGTCGACCCGCTGGCCTTCAAGGTCGGTTTGCCGCCACATTGGACCCCGGACTCACCGGCGGCCGCACCGCTTGTGCTACCGCCGGATGACGGGGAGTTGTTGTCGCTGCCGCAGCCGGCGAGCAGCAGCGTAGCAGCGGCGAGAACGCTGACCGCGACACCGGATCGATTGAGCTTCACGTAGCTCCTTCGGGGGATGACGGTGTGCCCACGGCCGGTCGCCGTGGGCGTCCGAGGGAACTGCGGACAGTCCGCAGCGCAGCATCGTCGCTGCTCGAACCCCAAACCTAGGGGTCGGCGATGAATGCAATCTGCAGCCGGGATGAAATCACGATGAATGACGGTGTGTATCCGGCGCCATGGCCTGCACTCGATCGGGCCACCGCTCCACGGCGGCGCAGGGGTGCATCACCCCGCGCGGTGAAACGCGGGGCCCGATCGGTCGATCGCGCATCGACGTCCCGACGTTAGCTCCGCCGTGCGCCGACAGGGCAGTCCCTTGCCACCTGCAGTTTGATCAGATTTGATTGACTCAGTGGACACTGAGCGAATATCCGGGCTGTCGACCCGGGCGAGGAGACACGCCGCCCTGGGTGATGTGGGCCGCTTGGTCATCGTCGAAGAGCTGCGACGCGGCGACATCTCGCCGAGTCGGCTGGGCAGAGTCCTCGGTATGGGGTCGAACTTGCTGGCGCACCATCTCCAGGTGCTGGAGCAGGCCGGACTGATCCGCCGGGTCCGGTCCCAGGCCGATCGTCGCCGGTCCTATCTGAGGCTCGTCCATGAGGCGCTGGACGGCTTGATGCCCACCTCGGCAACGACGGCCACGCGGGTGCTGTTCGTCTGCACCGAGAACTCCGCGCGTTCGCAGCTGGCCGCGGCGATCTGGTCGGACCGCAGCGTGATCCCCGCTGCCTCGGCGGGCACCCACCCCGCGGCGCGGGTTCACCCCGGGGCGGTGGACGCGGCGCGGCGCCACGGGCTGTTCATGATCGCCTGCGCGCCCGCCCTCCTGCCCGACGTCCGCGTTGTCAGCGACCTGGTTGTCACGGTCTGTGATCGTGTCCATGAAGAACTGCCCGCCGACGTGGAGTGGCGCCACTGGTCGATCCAGGACCCCGTCCCGGCCGGCTCTGCCGAGGCATTCGATACCGCCGTTGCCGACCTGACCTCACGGATCGCCCGACTTGCCGGGCAGACGATTCCCGCCTGACGGCCGGCACTCGCCCACCACCCACAGTGGGGATCCGATGACCAGCACGTGGCACAACCAGACCTTGACGCTGGACCAGCAACTCGCCCTCAAGAATGCGGCCTCTTACCTCGCCCGCGAGTTCGACGGCACGTTCGGGCGCGAGACCATCGAGCGGTTCCTGCACACCTCGTATGCCGAGTTCGCGGAGCGCGCCATCGTGCTCAACTTCCTACCGCTCCTGGCCGAGAAGTTCGCCCGCCAGCGCCTGCACGCCCTGGCCAAGGTCGAGGGCAAGGCCACGCATGGGAAGCCCATGGTGCTGTTCCTCTGCAACCACAACGCCGGCCGCTCGCAGATGGCGCTGGGCTACTTCCAACGCCTCGCAGGAGATGCGGCGATCGCCTGGTCGGGCGCGCTGTCCAGAGCGGCCAAGCCGCCAGCGCCGAAGGTGTTCGGCCGGGCGTGGTCGCGGCCGTTGTCCAAGGTGACGAGGGCGAAGCGGCCGACGCCGAAAGGCAGATCGACGTAGCGGACGACGGCCTCGGTGACCACGTCCGGGACTCGCGTGGCGGCAGTGCTGCTCAGGTCGACGTCGGTCATCGTCCCTCCGTGGTCCCTCGGCGAGGCAACGAACGGGGTCAGTCTGGGTGCGGCCGGACGTCGCGTCGATGGTCGCGGCGACCCACGTCGTCGCCGTTTCCTGGTCCCATCGCACAGGAGATTGCCGCGCGTGCTCCGGTAGAGCGGCCCCTCGGACGGGATCTCGGAGCTTCCACGCCTGCCAACGGGAGGCGATGACAACACATGCCCAGCGTGACCGACGCGGAGAAGAAGCCGCAGCGGCGTCCGCGCTCGGGTGGATGCCGCTACAGGTAGTCGGGCTCGGCGACCTGGCTGCCAGTTTCGCACCGGCACTCGACTAGCGTCGTGCGGTCAGGTCTCCCGCCGTGGAGGCCGTACAGAAGCGTGAGCAGCCGGTCAGTTGGTGGCGGGGGAGAGGGTCTTCATCGTCACGTAGCTGGTGACTGCCGCAACGCTGGGCAGGTTCGCCAGCCGGTTGGCGTGGAAGGCCTCATACGTAAGCAGGCAGGTCCGCGACCTCGACCTAAAGGATGTAGTCGTAATTGCCTGCCACGTGGTAGGCGCACAGTACGTCGGGCAGTTCGATGACGGTACGTTCGAACGCGACCACGTCTGCGCGGGCGTGACGGACGAGCCGAACGCCGACGAGGACGCGCAGGCTCCGGCCGATCGCGGCGGGATCGATCACCGCCCGGTAGCCGCGAATCACCCCGGTCCTCTCCAGCCG
The DNA here is from genome assembly GCA_963739465.1 of uncultured Actinomycetota bacterium. Taxonomy (GTDB): domain Bacteria; phylum Actinomycetota; class Actinomycetes; order Mycobacteriales; family Pseudonocardiaceae; genus Pseudonocardia. The sequence goes on along the minus strand of CAVUAS010000021.1, from coordinate 795,862 downwards.
TCGCACGCGCCGAAGGCACGGCGACGGAGAGAGGCCGACCCGCTCAGCAAGCTCTGCGTTGCTGATCCGTCCCTCCGTCTCGAGGACCGCCAGGATCGACCGGTCGACGTCGTCCATGGTGGCAGGATATTGCTCACGGACGGCCGCTACCACCATGCCGTGCTCGCCTGTTGCGCAAGTTGCTGCCGAAGTTGCCGCGACCCGCTGACTGGCGGCCCCTGGTCGAGCACCCTGGGACAGCAACCTGCGCAACAGGCGACCATGACGGGTACCAGCACGATGGACGTCCATGCCGGGCTCGATGTCTTGCCCGCGTGCGCGTCGACGGGCACCCGGCACCGACCCGAACCGAGCGGAGGACCACCCGGATGCGACGGGTCCATCAACGCCGTGGAGGCGTAGTGATAGCCGCGGTGGCCGACGAAGAAGCCTTGCACCCCGCCGCCGTAGGCCAATCGGGGCCTGCCACACGTTCAGATACATCCGGTCGATCGACTCCACCTCGAACACGACATGATCGTCGAGGACATCGGCGACGCTGCGCGCTACGGTCATCGTGGGCTCCAGTCGACGGGCAATGCTACGTAGCCTAAGTTGATCATGCCGTCTGTGGGAGTCCGTGGAGGTTGATCGTGGCCGATGTTCGGTGGCGGGTGCTGGCCGGCTCGCCGGGTTTCTTGACGCGGTAGCTGTTGTGCCGGGCGCGTTTGACCGCGCGGGGGCAGGTGCGTTCACGGCGGTCGGGGATGAGCAGCAGGGCGATCTGGGCCAGGTGGACCGGAAGTTGTTCAGCCCAGTCCGCAGGGGGAAATGGCCGCCGTCCCGGTGGCGGTGCGGCGGATCAAGCGCAGGGCCTTGGCGAAGGAGATCGAGTCCGGATCGAGGTCGGCGGCCGCGGAGGCTCGGGCGGTCAGCGCGCTGATCGCATGATGGACGATCAAGTACGCCCAGATCTCCTGGTGCACCAGGTCGGGCAGTCGTGAGCCGAGCACTCGACCGGGGCCGCGCAGGTGGGTCTTGAGCTGGTCGTTCGCGGTCTCCTGCTCCCAGCGTTCGTGGTAGGCGGCGGCCAGCTCGTCGGCCCGGGCTCCGTTGTCCCCGTCGAGGTCGGTGATGGTGAACAGCAGCACGATCAGCTCGCCGGTGCCGTTGCCGACCCGATCGGGGATGTCGTACTCGATGACGCGAGCCAGGTGAATGACCGGTAAGCCGCGCTCGTCGAAGGCGTCGGGGACGGCGTTGATGTCGGTGAGATCGGCCCCGGCACGGGCGGCGCCCAGCAGCCGCTCCCGGCGCCGGCCCCGGAGGGTGGGCTTGATCAGCGCGGTGAGGTAGGTCCCGTCATCGCATACCGCCACGATCGGCAGGTCGAGCTGGGTCGGGGCGCGCCACAGCAGCCCGGCCCCGGTCGCCGCGGCGGCATCCCACGCCTGCCAGGAGTAGAAGCCCCGGTCGGCGGTGAGCAGCTCATCGGTGCGCAACCGCGGATACAGCCGCGCGGCGAGAGTTTTCTCCCCGACACAGTAGGCGTCGACCTCGGCGGCCACGAAGGCGTGGGTGCCGCACTCGGCCAACGCCACCACCCGGGCCTTCGGGAACGCCGAGCGGTTGTCTGCGCTGCCGGCGTAGCCGAACTCGGCGGCGTTGGCCTTGCTGTCCGGTAGGTCGATCTCGAACCCGTCGATGGCCAGCAGCCGCCACCGGCGCAGGAACGCGCCACGCGCGGTGCCCAACGCCGCCACCGCGGCGGTCGGACCGGTCTTCCCGGCGACCGGGCCGCAACACCGTTCGAACAGCTCCGCGAACACGTGGCGGCCCAGCCGTTTGCGGGCCTGGGTGATCGCACTGGCCGTGGGCACGCTCCACGCCGCGTTCCAGCAGTTCCAGCGGTCCAGCGACCCGGTCACCTTGGTCGCGACCTCGATGTAGTCATCGTCGCCGAACAGGCACAACGCCAACGTCAGATAGGTGATCACGTGCGCGGGCAGCTTGCCGTCCGAGCGTTTCTCCCGGACCCCGCACACCGCGACCGCCTCATCGACCAGGTCACGGGGCACGGCGTCGACCAGTACCCCCAGCGACACCTGATCCGGCCGCACCACCACACCCTCGCCCACGACCGGCGACCGTGCCGGCCACCCCGCCCGAGCGCGGTCACGCCACGCCGAGCGATCAAGAACAACCAGGTGAGGCCCTTGATCAACTTAGGCTACGTGGCATTGGGTCGACGGGCGGCCAGCAGGCCCACCAACCGCTCCGAGCGGTTCATACACTGGACCGGTGCGCCGGTCACGGTCTAGATCCCGCCGGCCGGAGCCCCCGACCACGACGCAACCAGCCGATGCACGCCTTCGGGCATGGGGCGAAGCCCGGCTAGTGTTAGATATTCCTCTATTGCAGCAGTAAGGAGACGTAATGAAATAACTAATCCAAAGCGTTGGGGAATCAGGCCTTTGCCGTCCGGCGTGTCATCGCGAGACGTACGCATTCCGACGATATTGTTTCAGGCGTGGTCGATGACGACAAGTTTCGGCGGATGCAGTCAAGACTGGCGGATCTGTTGCCTCGCCTGAATGAACGTGATCGGCGTTTGGCGTTGGCGACCGAGGCGAAGTCGTGGGGTCGTGGTGGTATTTCCGCGGTGTATCGAGCCACGGGTGCGTCGCGGTCCACGATTCGCCGCGGTATCACCGAGTTGGATGGCGACGACCAGGTCGATTCTCATCGAGTGCGCCAGCCGGGCGGTGGCCGCAAGAAGGCCGAGCTGACCAACCCCGAACTGCTGGAAAATTTGGATTCGCTCATCGCGCCGGAAACCCGCGGGGATCCCGAGTCGCCGCTGCGGTGGACCACGAAGTCGACCCGGCACCTGGCCCGGGAGCTGACCGCGATGGGCACCGCGATCAGCCACTCGGCGGTGGCGGCGATCCTGCGCTCGGGCGGGTACAGCCTGCAGGGCACCCGCAAGACCCTCGAAGGCGCCCAGCACCCCGACCGGGACGCCCAGTTCCGCTACCTCAACACCCTGGCCCGCCGGTACCTGGACGCCGGCGACCCGGTGATCAGCGTGGACACCAAGAAACGCGAGCTGGTCGGACGCTTCACGCAGGCCGGCAAGGAGTGGCAACCGGTCGGCGTGCCCGAGCAGGTGTCCACCTACGACTTCCCCCACCTGGCCGAGGGCAAGGCCATCCCCTACGGCGTCTACGACCTGGCCGACGACAGCGGCTGGGTGTCGGTCGGCGTCGACCACGACACGTCGGTCTTCGCGGTCGCGACCATCGAACAATGGTGGCTGCAGAGGGGCCTACAGAAATACCCGAACGCGCGGCAACTGCTCATCACCGCCGACGGCGGCGGATCCAACGGACACCGCCCGTGGCTGTGGAAATACGAACTTGCCCGACTCGCTCAAGCCACCGGACTCGACATCACCGTCTGCCACTACCCACCGGGCACCAGCAAATGGAACAAGATCGAGCACCGGCTCTTTTCCAGAATCACCGCGAATTGGCGTGGTCGTCCCCTGGAAACCTACCAGACCATCGTCAGCCTCATCGCCAACACCGCCACGACAACCGGGCTCACCGTCCGCGCCGACCTCGATCTCAACGAATACCCCACAAAGAGCAAACTCACGAAACAGCAGAAGGCGGCAATCCCGATCAGGAGACACGAGTTCCACGGAGATTGGAATTACACGATCGGACGGGCAGGTGGATAAGTAACTTCATTACGCTTTCTAAGCGTGAGCTGATCAATATCTCTCGTGACTCTGGAGCCGAGTGAATGCGTTCACGGACCTTAGCTTCATACGTAGACCGGAAATGCCGGAGCGCCGCGAACTCCTTGTCCACAATTTCCAAGAGTCCAGCTATTCGAGAGAACTTTAGTCGAGCTTCGCGCCGTATCATACCCAGGCTGAGGCGACCGTCCACTCCTTCGCGGGTTGCCCGCAGCCGGGGCGTTTCAGAGCGGGCCCCGACCACCAGTTCCCCAGGCCTGCGAGCATCCCGGAGGTGAACTTCTTCACGCCGCCCCCAGACGTCGTGGGCGAATCCGGCGGTCTCGTCCCCGGCCCAGCCGATGGCGACTGGCCGGGCGAGGGGATGTCGTAGCCGAAGACCTGGTACTTCGAGAAGTGCGGAGCTGGCACGGACAAGGTTCCCGCGCGGACGTCGAGGTCGGTCGGCAGTGGCACCCACACCTGCATCTCGTCGCTGTAGACGGCGAGGAAGACGTCGGCCCGGCCTGACTGTCCGACCTGTCGTAGGTCGACCGGCACCGTGGCGCGCGCCCCGGGGAGGGGCGCGGCGCTGACGATCGTGTACGGCCGGCCGATCTCCCGCACGTCCGGCCCGAAGGTCGACGCGGGCGCGGGTGGTCGGTGTCCGCCTCGACCCGTGTCGACGACGACACCGCGCCCGGCGGCACCGTGATGTTGAGCCGTGCGATTCCGCGGAACCACAACGGCACGTCGGCCCCGACACGACGACCGCGTCACCGTTCCATGACGCAGCTCGAGTGAGTGCTCATTCGCTGTCGGCGGTCGGTTCGTGGTGCGTCAAGGTGATCGCCCGTTGGATCCAGGAACGCGCCATGGAAGGCGTGACCCGGGGCAGCCCGGTGAGCCGGTGCACGCTGAGGGTGCAGGCGCCTGCCGGAGTCGCGGCCAGGGTGACCAGGTGCAGGCGGTCGAGTTCGTGGCGGGTGTTGCGCCAGGTTTCGTCGGTGGCGTTCTCGACGACGCGGATGAGCAGCAGCGCCAGCCAGCACAGTTGCACGTGCGCGCGGATGCGGTCCTCGCGGTGGTGGAACACCGGGCGTAGCCCGAGAGCGCCCTTCATGTCCCGCCAGCCGCGCTCGACCGCGATCAGCTGCTTGTAGGCGGCGGCCAGGTCGTCCGGGGTCAGCGTGAGGTCGGAGGTGCGCAGCAGCCACTTGCCGTCCAGATGTTGCTCGCGGCGGATCGCGGCGTGGTCGATGCGCAGCAGCCCGGTGGGGGTGCGGCGCAGGTAGCGGCGCAGCCCGGGCTTGGCCTTGAGCGAGCCGACCAGCTCGTCGCGGTGTCGCGGCGTCCAGGTGTCCGAGCCGTCGATGAGCTGGGTGAGGTGGGCGGCCAGGTTGGTGCGCACTGTCGCGTCGCGCTCGGCGGCTTCGGGGTTGTGGCAGACCACGAACCGCTGGGTGCGGGCGCCGTCCGCGCCGTCCCCGTCGCCGCCGGGGGCGACGGGGACTTCTTTGACGCGAGGGTTGTCCGCGACGGTGCGGTAGCGGCCGGGTCGGGCGAGCGCGGCGGCGGCCTCGGTGTTGGTGTGGCGCAGCTTCTCGGCGTGGATGTAGTGCCCGCCCCCGCGGGTGAGGTAGGCCCGGTTGGCGGCGGCGGCGAAGCCGCGATCGGCCACCCACACCAGCCGTCGCAAACCCCACCCGCCGAGGTCGTCTTTGATGGTGCGGATGATCGCGGTGTCAGCGGTCTGGCCGGGGAAGGTCCAACAGCGCACCGGGATGCCGTCGCGGGTGACCGCCATGGCGATCACCACCTGCGGCAGGTCGTCGCGGTGGTCCTTGGAGTGCCCGAACGTGCGGGTTCCCGCCTCGCCGGGGTTGGTGAGTTCGTCGTCGGCGGCCGGGTCGGCCAGTTCGGGGTCGGTATCGGCGGTCTCGACCTCCCAGTAGGTGGAGGTGGTGTCCACGAACAGGATGTCCAGATCGAGGTTGAGCAGGTGCGCGACCGACGAGAAGATCTCGCTCGCGATCTCGTCCAGCGCGTCGAGCAGGAAGTCCATCGCCCGATACGCCTGATCGTCGCTGAACCCGGCACAGCCCTCGATGGCTACTCGCTCGGCGACCCATCCGGTGGCGGCCAGCTTCGAGCCCGGTTCCAGGGCGCGCTGGGCGACCAGGGCGAACACCACTCGCTCCGCGGTGTCCCCGTCCAGCCGCCGCCCGGCCGCGACCTGCCGGATGGCCGCGCCGATCCCGAGCCGTTCCCACAGCCGGTCCAGGGTCCACGCCCCTCCCAGGCGGCGGGAGTCGAGCACCTCGACCTGCCCGCCCCCGGCCGCGGCGGCGGCCTGTTCGGGGTGAGGTAGCGGGAGATCGAGGCCACCAGCCGGGCCAGCGCGTCGCGGTCGATCTGGTCGGCCCGCCCGAAGTTGTGGATCACCTTGGCGGTCGAGGTGCCGGTCTGCGGGTGCCGCTGGTTGTGCGCCAGCTGCAGGTAGGTCACCACCGAGCCGTCCCGGTTGGTCCGCCGACTCTCCCGCAGGTACATGACCACACGTTAGCAGTGTCCGCCCAGCTCACCTAGCCCGACACGCAGCAAATCGTGTGCCTACACGTTTTCGGGTTTCCGGCCCACTCTCAACGTCCTGACCAGGGCAGATCCTATCGATCAAGGCCGAATGTGCCTACTAACTGCGGAACTCCGGCCAGTGGCCCGCGAGCGCGCTCTCGAGCCAGGTGACGGCGTCGGCGATCCATGCCGGCACGGCGATGCCGATCGTGTTGGCTGCGATCGCCCGGAAGCACTTGAGCTGGACAGCCCGGGCCAAGAACGACTGTCCCTTCTCCTCCTCCCACAGGTTGACCGTCTCGTTGGGGTAGGCGTTCTGCAGGTAGGCCAGGTTCGCGCCGATCACGTCTGGGGCCACCTGTTGGGTCGGGGCGTCCAGCTGGGCGTAGAGGGCGACGACCGCCAGGGTCTGGATCGCAGGCCCGTCGGACTGGTCGCTCCAGTCGCGCTTGGTGCCGTCGATGAGAAAGGACGCCCGGTCGAAGTCGCCGGGGGACGTCTGGCAAACACGGGAGAAGGGCACGTAGTCGATCAGGGTCTGGGTGGTCGGCAGCGGGCCGGCCGCCCGCTCGAAAGCAACGACGGCGGCGTCGCGGGTCCAGTTGTTGAACGGCGCTGTGGATGAGGACGATCGCGTCGTTCGTGGTGAGGACGTAGCTGCGGCATGAAGACGCCCCGCCGACGGTGTCGGCGGGGCGTTGTCTTCGTGTGGTCGTGGGGGTGTTCAGGGTGTCGGCGGTGTCGTGCTCACTCGGCGGTGACTTCGGTGACGGCGGCTCTGGCGCTGGACTCGTCGACGATGGCCTTGTTGCCGGCGAAGGCGGCGACGAGGGCTTGGATCGCGAGGTTGTTGATCGCCCGGGGGAGGCCGCGGGAGACCTGGTGGATCAACGCGAGCGCGTCGTCGCTGAACAGGGTGTCGGAGCGGCCGGCCAGTTTCAGGTGATGCGAGACGTAGCCGGCTGTTTCGGTGTCGGTCATGCCGTTCATCGCGTAGCGCAGGGTGATGCGCTGGTCGAGGGCGGCGAAGGTGCCCAGCTTGATCCGGCGCCGCAGGGTGGGTTGCCCGACGAGCATGCGAACGGGGAGTGGCTGTCCATCTCGCTGTTGGTCAGCAACCGCAGTTCTTCGAGTTGTTCGGCGTTCATGAGGTGGGCTTCGTCGAGGACGAGGATGGTGGTTCGGCCGCGTTCGTGTTCCTCGGCGGCGAGCAGCTCGGTGGTCTGTGGGATCAACGCCGCCTTGTGGAAGCGCGGGGTGGCGCCCAGGGCGGTGACGATGCAGCTGTAGAGGCCGCGGCCGCCGACGGCGGGGTTGCCCAGGTAGATGACCGTGTGCCGGGACGAGTCGAGGGTGGCGAGGGCGGCGCGGATGGCGACGGTCTTGCCCGCGCCGACTTCGCCGGTGATCACACCGAGGCCGCGTTCGCTGACGCACCAGCCGATGCGGGCGACGGCTTCGGCGTGGGTGTGGTGGCGGTGCAGCATCTGCGGGGCCAGCGACCGACCGAACGGGGTGCGGGTGAACCCGTAGTGCGACTTCAGCTTCTCGATCACACTGACACCTCCCCGGTCTCCTGGCCGTCGGTCTCCTGGCCGTCGGTGCCCGGCAGCAGCAGCTGGCCGGGAAGCTGCCCGGGCAGCTGGGAGTAGCGGACTCGTTCAGTGAGCTCGGCGGTGTGCTGGGCCTCGACCAGGCGCAGGTAGTCGATTCCGGTCGGAGCCGCCGCCGCTGCGGTGGTGTCGTCGGGTCGGGCCTTCGCATGGACGTGCCGCCCGATCTTGTGCGGTATCGCCTGTCCCATCGACTTGCCCTGCCAGCGGACCTCGATGCTGGTGAGGTCGAACGGGTCGAACACCAGCTCGACGCGCCGCCCGACCAGCGCGGCGTCGACTTCGTAGGTGTTGACGTGCAGGCTGACGGTCGCGGTCTTGGTGACGGTTCGCCATTCCGACCACAGGAACGCCTCCCGCAGCTGCGCCGGGGAGGGCAGCGGCGGAGTGAGCACCGACCAGCGCGTGATCGGGGTCTGTCCGGTCTCGGAGTGCTCGCGGCGGTGATAGACCGTCTCGGCCCACGCGGTGAACAGCGTGTTCAACTGCACGAGGTCGTCGAGCTCGCGGCCGGAGCCGATCTCGACGAGGAACTGCTCGCGCACCGTCCTGAAGAACCGTTCGATCTTGCCGCGGCCCTCGGGTTGGCCCGGTCGGGAGTGCACCAGCCGGATCCCCAAGCATGCGCAGGCGCGCAGCAGCTGCTTGTCCACAAAAGCCGAGCCGTTGTCGACGTAGATCGAGGCGGGGACGCCGCGGGCAGCGATCCCGGTGCGCAACGCCGCCTCCAGCCGCACGGTGTCCTCCCGGTGGGCCCACCGATACCCGGTGATCAGCCTGCTGTGGTCGTCGAGGAAGGCGAACAGGATCGCCTTGCGCCCGTTCACGGTCGGGCCGTGCAGCGCATCCCCGGTCCAGCGTTCGTTCGGCGCGTCGGCCTCGAACCGGCCGAACGCCGCCGGGGCCGTGCCGCCCGGGCGGGTGTTCAGCTCGAGCCGGGCGAAGTGGCGTTGCAGCGTGCGTTCGTCCGGTGACCAGCCCGAATGCGCCCGCAGGATCGCCGCGATCTGCGCCGCGGTCCGGGCCGGGACCTCGGTCTTCAACGCCACCGCCAGCTCCAGCACCTCGGCCGGGGTGCGTGGCGCGACCCGGCGCGGGGTCGGGACCAGCGCGTCGAACCCGCCGCGGCGCCAGTCCCGGATCCACCGGTCGATCGTGGCCCGCGACAGGCGCACCGGCTGCCCGAACGGGCCTTCGTGCTCACGCTCGACCAGCCCACGCACCAGCCGACCCCGCTGCCTGGTGGACAGCTTCGGGTCGGCGGCCTCCCGGATCAGGGCATAGCGGAACAGCCCGATCGTCCGCGTTCGCTCGGCCCGCACCCGCTCTTCGTCATCACCGAACGCCACCTGGCGCCTCCTCACAACTCGTCGAACCCAGACCAGCCGCGAGCGTCGTTGATCATGTCGAGGCGCCCAAGGGTCAGTTCGTGTTGATCAACTCCGGGGTGAGGCTCACGGCAAGCAGATGGCCGCTGGTGACCGCCGAGGCCGGCTGCCACGGCGACGCGCCGATGACCCCGAGTCGGCGGCGCGCCGCGCTGGCACACCCGCCGATCACCTCGACGGCATCAGCGAACACGCTCGGATGGCTCGGTAGCGGGCCGGTCAGCGGATCGAGCTGGACGAGCAACGCGGTGAACAGCAAACGCACCGCCTCGACGTTGCGCGTGAACGCGCGCAGCCAACCTCGCACCGTCGAGACCGGCAGACCCAGCGCCACGGCGATCGGCCGGTGCCCAGCGCCGGTGGCCTTCAGCCGCAGCGCCGCGCCGATCACATCGCTCCCGTCGGCGCGGCGCACCAGGCAGGACACCGCCAGCAGCACATGAGTGATCAGGCACCCACCGCAGCGCGCCCGGCGTGGCCGCACCACGCCGACTCCCCGGACCGTTCGCTCGCGGGCATACCCCCACGGAGCAAGATCACCGCCGCACGGGCACGTCAACTCACCGGCCCGCAGTCGCTGTTCGACCTCGCCGGAGTCCGTCCCTACCATGACCACGGGTGCCTCCATGCACCAAGGAACGGCCCTCCCTTCCGGCCAAGGACTGGGGAGGGCCGTTGCGCTTCCAGAACGTGATCATGCTGCCGGAACGTGATCAGCAACCTGTCGTCGCACACCAAAAAGGGACCACCAGCCGGCGGCCCCTCCGATCGTCATCACCCAACCTGTCGCTACACGACCACGGCGTCGTCATCCAGGACGCCGGTCAACACCAGTGGTAAACGTAGTCCTGCCGCACATGGCTGGCGCTGTTCTCCCAGGACGGGGACGCCAGGATGCAGCCGGGCTGTGAGAGGACGCCGGGGCGGATCGGGTCTTCGAAGACGAACCCATCGGAGGCGATGTTGCGCAACATCAGCCAGAACATGGGCGTTGCGGCCGCCTCGAGATCCGATGGCGCCGCCGCGAGCGTCACGAGGTCGTAGTCCAGGGTCTCCATCTCGGAGGCGTCCCTTTGTCGAAGCTGTACGGAGTGAGCGACGCGATCACCGTATGTCACTGGGTGACGCATCACTTCATGTGACCGGGTAGAGCCTCGCCCCACAGTGTGTGATACGTACGCGGGCCGCGCCGGCACGCCTCGCCCGCGGCGATGCCTCCGCACTCACCCCTTGACGAGTAGTCAAATGCGGACTCGAGGTCTGCTGCCGCCCTGGCCGAACCTCGGAGAGGGCACCAACCTGCGCATCATCGTGATTCAGGGCCGGACGCCGGGGAAGGCGCCAACACTGGCGGGGCCAGGGTGATCGACGTGCCTGTGCTGGGACGGCTCAGGCGGTCGCGGTCGTGTGGTCCTTACGGTGTTGTTGTCGCCTGCTGAGCAGCCATACGGCCGCGGCGACCCCGATGGTTGCGGCTGTCCAGGCGGTGACCATGGGCGGGAGCCCGGGGTGCTGGGCGGCTCCGGTCGTGAAGCCGCCGTGCGGGGTGAAGATGGCCAGCGTGGTGAGCGTGCTGGCGTAGACCGCCGCCGCGACGGCGAATCCTCGCACGATGAGCAGCGGCGCACGCTGTAAGGCCAGCGCAACGTAGGCGGAGAGCATCGGCAGGATGACGGCGGCGAACCGGGCGGGCGGCGCCCACCCACCGTCCCAGAACGTGAAGGTGCAGACAATGAGCGTGTAGGGCAGGACGAGGGCCGCTATCTGGATATGCAATGGCCACCAGCGCCGGGAGGTGGCCAGCAGAATCCCGGGCAGGACGAGCAGGAAGCAGGAAGATCGGGAAGTTGGGGATTACCCCGATGCCGGGATCCATCACGGTACCGATAAGCCCGGGCAGTGGGTTCTTTTGGAAGGGTACGGCGCCGATGCTGACCTGGTTGGGTGCCGGTGACAGGGTGTGCCAAACGGTGAGGTTGTAGACCTCGAAGCCGGCTATCAGCAGCAGGGCGGGCAGGAGGGCGGCGAGGACGCGAGGGCGGGTGGCACCGTCGCGGCGCAGCCGCAGCAGGAGGAACGCCAGGAACAGCGGCGGGAACAGAAGGAATCGGGCGTGCACCCAGGGCAGCACACCCAGGCAGGTGGACACCAGGAGCAGGTCGCGGGTGCGCAACGTGGGGGTGTGCAGCAGACGCAGCGCGTACACGCACCCCAGGGCGCCGATCGGGCCCTCCTGACGTTTCTGTGGGTTCTTTTTCATGATCGTCCGGGGAGTGGTGGGCAGAGGCCGCCGCGGGTGAGGTCGGCCATGGCGATCAGTGCTTCGGGGCTGTGGTAGCCGTAGGCGCGGCGGGTGAGTAGCCGTAGGTGGGTGTTGGTGGCCTCGGAGCGGGCGTTGGACAGGCCGTGTTCGACGGCGTTCAAGATCAGGGCCCGGTATCTCTTGATGGTCTTGGCGAGCTTGACGAACGGTTCGAGGCGGCACCGTCGGGCCCAGGCGATCCAGCCGCCCAGCAGCGCTCGGGCGTCCGTCAGTTCGACGGCTTGGAAGATCGCCCGGAGTTGTTCTTTGAGCAGGTAGGCGCGGTAGAGCCCACCGTTGGCCTTGGCGATCCCGGCGAGCGTGGCGCGCTGGTCGCCGGTCAGGTTCGGCGGGTTCTTCAGCAGCGCCCACCGGCTGCCCTTCAGCGCGGTGGCCTCGTCGTGGTGCCCGCCGGCGCGCAGCCGGTTGACCATGGTGCGGCGGACCTGGTCGAGGGCCTCGGTGGCCCAGGCCACCACGTGGAACGCGTCCAGGCACAACACCGCCTTCGGGGCGCGTGCGGCGACCACGTCGTGGATCCACTCGGCGCCGTCGGCGGAGACGTGGGTGAGCTGGGCGGCGCGGTCGGCGCCCAGGTCGTCGAAGAACCGGCTCAGGGTCTGCTTCGTCGCGGTTCTTCCCGGCCCACACCAGCCGGCCGGTGTCGTGGTCGACCACGCACCAGCAGGTAGCGCTGGCCCTTGCGGTAGGTGATCTCGTCGATCCCGATCCGGCGCAGCCCGGCCAGCCGGTCGGTTGCGGCGGCCCGATCGGCCACGACCCGGGTGACGATGTCGGCCACGCTGCGCCAGGCGACCCGCAGCAGCATCGCGACCACCGACAGGGTGGCGTGGCAGACCAGCCAGGCGGCGGTGTCCTCGAACGCGGTGGTGAACCGCGATCCCGGTCGGGCCCAGGGCACCGCGGCGACCACCACCCCGTGCTCGCGGCACGACACCCGCGACGTGGTGGCCTGCAGGTACACCTGGGTGGTGCCCAGGTCCAGGCCCCGCCAGCGCCGCGGCGCCGGGCTGGTGTCATAGCCTGGGCAGCGCCGCCGGCAGCGCGAGCAGCGCCGCGCCGCACCGGCCTTGACCCGCACCCGGGCCACCAGCACTTCCTGGCCGCGCCCGTCGGTCTCCAACTCCACCGACTCGATCACCGTCTGCTCGACCCCGAGCACCCGCCGCCATACCCTCGCTCGTGCGCACGTCGTCCCCGTCGTTCGTCTCTGACTGTGGAAAGCCAGAAACCTCCGACGCGGCGGCGTGCGCCCGTCATTCCACGATCTTCACCGCGGCCACCGAGCAACCGAGGTTCGGGGGCGCTGCGCACCAGCCGGGCAGGCCCCCGGCCTGCCCGCAAGCCCTGCCCGAAGGGGTCGCAGAGGCTCGCAGGTCCAGGGGAGCGCGAAGCGCCCTCGCGCAGCGACGCCGCAGGCGCCCTTGACCTGGGAGGAGCGGCCCCGCACCCTGCGCAGCACCCCCGAACCGGACCCACAGAAACAGCAGAAGTGCCGCCGATCGGCTCCACGAAAACCAGGCAGGAGTACGTCAGAATCGGCGTCCCGATCGCGAACGCGAGCCCGACCGCGAACGCGGTGCGGGCGCCCACACCCAGGGCGCGGGCGAGCAGGAACACGTTGGCGACGATCAGCAGCGAGACGACGATCATGAACGCCGTGACGCCCGCACGGCCTGCGAGCATGAATGGTAGGAGCCACAGGATGGGGCCGCCGATCCCGTGCCATGGCAGCGACTGCCCGTCGGGACCGTGCGCGATGTGCGCGGGGAGTGGCCAGGGGTAGAAGGCGTGGTAGTTGGCGGCGTCGTAGACGCGCTGCACGTCGAGCGAGTGGTAGAGCTGGAGGGCTTGGCTGATGATCAGGTAGTGGGGTTCGTCGCCTGCCAGGAGGACGTAGTGGTCGTGCAGTACCGCGAGGGTTCCCATCACGAGGGCTGACAGGGCGAGCAGCAGCGCGAGGTAGCTGCGGTCGCCGGCGCGTTTGCTCGCAATTCGAACCCGCTGCGCGGTTTCGGGCACGGACACGGCGGTGACGTTAGACCCAGGTGTGCCGTGCCGCCGCTCCACGCGTGGAGAGGTGGGGCCGCGATCGGACGCGGGTACTGATGCGTCTGCGGCTCGGCCCGGTACGTCGTGTGCGGCTGGCCGAAACGGCCGGCGAACTCACCGACCTGCTCACCATCGCTGCCCTGCCGCAGTGCCGCAGGCCTCCGCGAACGACTCACCACGACGCCGTCCGGACCGGCGATCTGAAGAAATCGCGCTCGGTTAGGCCGCCGGTCAGAACGGCAGTGACCGTCTGGCTCAACGTCTGGAAGAGCGGTATCAATGTCCAGTGCTGGCGCCTCCTCATCTGTCAGGCAGGAGGGACAGGCATCGTGGCCGCAGACTCTGGTACGCCCGGCTCAGGTACACCCGCAAGAAGCATGCTGTGTACTTCAATCGGTGCGGTTCCGCTCGGTCGCCGCATACGAAAGGCGCCTTAATGAGCTGCGTCAAAGTGCGGAGGATGCTCGAAAGGACGGGCGCCACGACTGCAAGGTAGAAGCATCTTTGGGCAAACTCTTGGACATGCCAGTATGCTGCATCTACATAGAGGCTTATTCAGGCCAGTGAGTAGAACAGCAGTCCGATGGCAGCGGAAATGGTCGTGGCGAAGCTGTCGAGTGGGCGTCGATAGTCGGTGTGGAGGATTCGCCAGTTCTTCAGGTTGGCGATCACGCGCTCGACCACCGCGCGGGTTCTGTTGATGGCAGTGTTGAAGCTTTTCTGCCAGTCGAGCAGTTCAAGCTCCGGGATCTTCTTGATGGGTGTGATCATGCCTCGGCCGACGTAACCTTTGTCGCCTGTCCAGTCACGGGGATCGAGCGTGTGCAGAGCCCCGGATTCGTCCAGGCAGAACACGTCGTGGCGGGCGCCCTCGATCGGATCGGAGATCCAGACGAGTTCGCCGTCGAGGGTGGACACGACCTGAACGTTCATGCCCGTCGTCTTGTGCTTGCCCGAATACAGACGCGGGTGGGTGGCCCATGACCAGCAGGGAAGCAGTGTCCCGTCCACGATGTACTGCCGTCCGGGCACCAACTCCTCGGCCACGGGCACGAAGCGGGCCAGTGCCCGCGCCAGCAGTGGAGTAACCGCAGAGATGGCTCTGCTGATCGTCGACTGTGACACCCCGTAGGTCTCGGCCAACTCCCACTGCACCCGATTCCGTCGCAGATATGTCAGCGTGACGACCACCGAATTTCCCAAACCCAGGATCGGTGGCCAGTCCCGGCGATCCGCCACCGGAACAGACGACTCGATCTCCGCGACCAAGGCGCACAGATCCTCGATCTCACAACGGGAGAACCCGGTGGTATAGTACATTCTCGGCGGCTCGCTTACGGCAGGCTGGTTTGTGGAGACCCAATTCTTGCGGTAAGTGGGCCGCCGCCTATTGCGACACGCCGGGCCCAGAAACTACTTCCCCAGGCCGTGAATAAGCCTCATAGATCAGTGTCGAGTGCGGTACAATCTGTGGGGTAGGCTGTATTGCATTATCGGACTGCCTGCCGCCGTGTTGGCCGTTCTTGCTGGCACTGCGGCCTTGGCGGGGCTGCTTAAACAGGCGTCGCTCGACTGGATGGTTGCAGTGCCTGCTCTTGCGTCTGCTGTTCTCGGCGCTGTGGCGACGTTCCTGAAGAGTGAAGATCGTCGGGACAAGTAGTGGGAATTGATGGTCGGATGGATGGAGCTGGGCGATCGGGTGCAGGTTGCCCTGATGAAATGTCACATGGCGTCGGATGAGGACGGAGTGCTTCCGCGCTCCGAGGAGCACAAGTTTCTGCCGTGCCACATCGAACTCGATAAGGCTAAGTGCATTCTTCTCTCTGGTAACTTGAGCGGGGACCTGAGAGGTAGCTGTTCAGCCTTGGTGGCGTGATTATGCGGCGGCGGCGATGTCGGGGGTGAGGGCAGGCGGGAGCCACGCACCGGTGGTGAACAGGCGCGTCATCGCGTCAAGGGTGTCCAGACCCCACTTGGTCGCGGTGGACAGATAGGACTGCACGACAGCGAAGTCGATGAGTCCTTGCAGGGTGCGCCAGGAACCTCCGGAGCTCCGCTGCTGAACCTTCACTGATCTGGCCGGCAACTCGGCGGTGTTGTTCGTGAAGCTCACGTCCAGGTTCACTGTGAACCGCAGGATCATGTCCCGATGTCGCTGGAAGCGTCGCAGCAGGGTGCGGGCCTGCTGGTGCAGCGGGTCGCTGCCGCGGGTGTTCTCCTGCCGGCCACGGGCGATCGCCCCGGCATAGCGGGAACGGATGGTGGACAGTTCGGTGTCGGTGAGGGCCGCGCGGCCCTCGGCGCGGGCGGCGTGCGCGGTGTCATTGGCCAGCAGCAAGGTATTCACCATCGCCTCGGCCCAGGACTGACCCGCAGGGTCGGGGTCGTGGACCGCGCGGAGGTCGCGGACCAGATGAATGCCGCACCAGGCGTGTTCGATCGTGTCGAGGTGTTCGTAGCCGGCGTAGCCGTCCCGGACCAGGACCCCGGTGAACGTCGGCCAGATGCCGGCGGCGTCGATGGTGTCGCGGCTGCGGTCGCCGACGTGCATCGCGGTCAGGAACCGGGTGCAGGCCACGTGCAGGTAGCTCAGCGCGCCTTCGGCGCGGGCGGTCGTCTCATCGGCGTGGGCGACCGGCGCGGCGGCAATCAACGCCCGCACATGCGGCAGGAACCGGGTCTCGAGCAGGCGGGCGGCCTGAGCACGGAGCCCGGCGACCCACCCGGGCGACACCGCGAACCCCAGCAACGCGTTGAGCACCCGCCGCGCGCGACGTACCGGCAGGAAATGCGCGCACGTCAGCCACGCTGCCCGAGCCTTGACCCCGGGTCCGTACTGAACCCGGCCCGACGCGACGGCGGGTGCGCTCGCCTCGGTGACGGTGCCGCACCCGCCGCAGGTTCGTGACTGCACCCGATGCTCGGTGACATACGGGCGCGGCGGAGGCGGCGGGAGGTCAACCACCTGATGGCGACACACACCGAAGACCTCCGCGTCCACCAAACCCTCCCCGCATCCCGCACACACCGGCGGAATGTGGGTGATCGTGTCATCGGGATCATCGATCAGACGCAGCGTGGCGCTGGGCGCACCAGGCTGCTTACCCCGCGGCTTACCCGAACGCGTCCGTACCGAGCGCTTGGCGGCGGGCTTCTTGATGAACGGCGAATCCGACGACGGTGGTTTGCCGCTGTTGGAGGAATCTCGACCGAGTTGGGCATGCAGCGCCGCGACCAGGCCTTCGAGCTCCGTCACCCGCGCCACCAGCGCCGCGATCTCAGCGTCCTTGGCCGCCAGCAACGACACGACGTCATCGTGTGCTTCCCGGCCCGACCCCATGATCAAAACCATAGTGGATCAACGGTGGCGACCGCTGCCGACACGCCGCCGACCTGTCACTCAGGCTGAACAGCTACCCTGAGAGGGGCCAAGGCGAAATTAGTCACAAAATCGGATGAAGAAAACGAGGTTAAGGTGTCAAGTGATGGAGGGGCGCCTACACCTTGTCGGGACGTGGCGGGGTGCGCCTGCGGGTGGGCGTTGATCGAGTGATCGTGAGGTCGGTGCGCGTTGAAATGCTGCACATACACGCGCAGTACGGCGTCGAGACCGCGGCGGTACCGCCGATGGCCCGTACCGCCGCGGTCGGGGCGATTGTGCATCTGCTGGCTACCGCCATCGAGGAAGGCCGGGACCTGTCCTCGATGAGCGGAATCCTGGCCGACAGGTCCTAACGTCTGCTGCCGACCTGACGGCTGGCCTCACTTCAGGTGCCGGGCGAAGAACCGGTTCCCGTCGTCCCCCTCGAACTGCGGGACGCCGGTGTGCCCGCCCATATTGGCGTGCAACGTCTTCTCCTTGGAACCGAAGGCGTCGAACAGGTCCAGGGCCATCTGCCGGTCGTTGCCTTCGTCGTCCCACTGCAGCAGGACCTGCAGCGGAATGGTGACCTGCCGGGCCTCCTCGAACAGGGTGCGGGGCACGAAACTCCCGGCGAACAGAAGCGCGGCGGAGATGCGCGGCTCGACCACCGCCAGCTGGATGCCGAGGGCGATCACCCCTCCTGCGTACCCGACCGGGCCGCCGATCTCGGGCAGCGAAAGGAGGGCGTCCAGGGCGGCCCGCCATTCCGGGACCGCCTTTTCGACCAGCGGGAGGACGAGCCGGTCGACGATCTCGTCGTCGACCGGCTCGCCGGCCTCCAGCGCCTGGCGCAGGTCGGCGCGGGCCTCCTCGGCGGCGGTGGAACGGGGCCGGTCGCCGCTCCAGGGGAGCTCGATGGTGGCCGCGGCGAAGCCCTCCGCCGCGGAGTGCCGGGCCCGGGCAACCAGTCGGGAGTACATCTTGTGCAGTCCGCCGGGGTGGCCGAGCAGGATCAGCGGGGCCGGTGCGGATGCGGATCCGGGCGTCCACAGGATGCCGGGGATCTCGCCGAGGGTGAACCCGCGTTGGAGTACGCCGTCGTCGAGGCGCTGTTCGGAAGTGAATCGCATGGTCGTGCCTTTCGGGAGTGCTCGTGAACGGCGCTCCCGGACGACCTATCGCCCGACCGTGACCCCAAAGGGAAGCACCCATGTCGATACTGCATTCACGGGTACCACCTCCTCGATCTCTCAGACGGCCGCCGGGAACGTAGCTGAGGTCGCCGTGGTCCGCCAACGGGTTTTCGCGCAGGCTCCGTGGCCGGACGCCACGGAGCCACTCGCCTCAAGGCCAAGGGCGTGCAGTCAAGGGCTTCGGCCTGTGGCGTGATCGCAGCACGGCGAATCCACACCCCGGTCAGCGGCTGGCACCGGGACAGTGCCCCTGGGCTCTCCGGGCTCAGCCTCTCACGACACGCCGAGGTGCCGTTGCAGTACTAAGAAGCCGTAATGAAGTTACTTATCCACCTGCCCGTCCGATCGTGTAATTCCAATCTCCGTGGAACTCGTGTCTCCTGATCGGGATTGCCGCCTTCTGCTGTTTCGTGAGTTTGATCTTTGTGGGGTATTCGTTGAGATCGAGGTCGGCGCGGACGGTGAGCCCGGTTGTCGTGGCGGTGTTGGCGATGAGGCTGACGATGGTCTGGTAGGTTTCCAGGGGACGACCACGCCAATTCGCGGTGATTCTGGAAAAGAGCCGGTGCTCGATCTTGTTCCATTTGCTGGTGCCCGGTGGGTAGTGGCAGACGGTGATGTCGAGTCCGGTGGCTTGAGCGAGTCGGGCAAGTTCGTATTTCCACAGCCACGGGCGGTGTCCGTTGGATCCGCCGCCGTCGGCGGTGATGCAGGGCGAGGCGCAAAGTCGTTTCTGCTGGTCATGAGCGGGTTTCGGGGCGTTGCTGCAGGCCGAGGATGGTGAGTAGGAGGAGCGGGTCGTTACGGATCTTCCGTAGGGTGGCGGCGATGCGGGTGTAGCCGGCTTGTCGGAGGAGACCGATCGTCAAGTTACGGAGCGTCGTCATCACTCGAAATCTGAGGCCTTTCCGGACCTGCGAGGCATCTTCACGGAACGTGACATCACGCACCCAGTGGATCTTGTTTTCGATGGTCCACTGTCCGCGGATGTAGCCGGCCAGGTGCTCGGGTGCGGCCTCGCGGGCCGAGAGGCTGGTCACGCCGAGGACGGCCACCGCGCTGCGGACCTGCATCTTCTTGTAGCGGCGGGAGCCTTTTGGGCGTTTGCGGATGGTGCGGGTGGTGTAGCGCTCGATGAGGAACACCTGCGCCGCACCGGGGAACCCGAGGTCTTCGGGGGCGTCCAGGACCCGGATGGTGCGCTTGTCGCGCCGGCCGTGCCCGACATCGAGGGTTTCGTGGGCGATCGGGGCGTTCGCCCAGTCCAGGGCGTCGATCTTGTCGTAGAGCTTGCGCGTGTTCTGCTTCACGATCATCACGTAGTGCGCGTACAACTGCGAGGTGATCAGCGTGGCGTGGGAGCGGACGGTGTGCGCGGCGTCCATGGTGAACACGCACCCGCTGACCCCGCCGATCCGCTTGGCCAGGCCGCGCAGCAGCGGCGCGAACTCGGGCACCTCGTTGGTCTTGGCCCCGATCAGCCGTTCGGCCAGCACGACCGACCGGTCGTGGGTGGCCGCGGCCAACAGGTAGGGCACCTGTCCGTCCTGGTCGACCGCGCCGCGCACCGCCTTTCCGTCCACCGCGATCGCCGGCAACCAGCCCGGGCCGGCGATCGGCGCGCCCACCGGGCCAACCCCGGCCCGCTCGGCCAGCCACGTGCCGGCCTCATCGGCCACCTGTTGGGCCTTCAGCAGCGCCAACAGCCGATCCACGGTGTCCGGGTGCGGCGGGGTGAAACGGCCCGTGGTGTCTCGGCGGCACCCGAACGCGGCCAACACTTCCTGGTTTGCGGCGCTGATCCAGGCGGTGATGTCGGCCAACAACACCTGCCCCGATGTCGCCGCTGCGGTGCACAAACCCAGGATCGTCGGCAGCGAGTGTCGGATCCCGCGCCGGTCGCGCGGATCGTCGATCGCTGCGAAACACCCCAGCAACCCGCCCGCACCGGCCTGTGCCAGCACCGCAGCCTGCTCAACCAGAACCTCCACCGCAGCCTGCGCCGGCGGGGTTGACGCCACCGGCGCGGCGGACTGGGCGGGAAGGACAGACTGCACGTGCAACGGGGCCACCGATAAGACGAAGATCTTTAGGAAGTCCTCGTCCTACGGGGCTCTGTTGCCCATTTCCCGTGGACACGCCGACCGCGACCACTCTGTGATCATCACCAACGGTGACCGATTCCCGGTCCGTCCACCTCAGGTCGAACCTCGTCCAGGTCGGCCGCCGACTACTCAACGTCACACCCGGATGCGGCTGATCAACCAGCACACCAGGCCGCACGCCCACCAGGCCCGACCAGCCGCGAGTCAGTTAAGCAGCCGCTGACCAGCAAGAACGACTTTGCGCGTCGCCCTGGCGGTGATGAGCAGTTGCCGCGCGTTCGGGTATTTCTGTAGGCCCCTCTGCAGCCACCATTGTTCGATGGTCGCGACCGCGAAGACCGACGTGTCGTGGTCGACGCCGACCGACACCCAGCCGCTGTCGTCGGCCAGGTCGTAGACGCCGTAGGGGATGGCCTTGCCCTCGGCCAGGTGGGGGAAGTCGTAGGTGGACACCTGCTCGGGCACGCCGACCGGTTGCCACTCCTTGCCGGCCTGCGTGAAGCGTCCGACCAGCTCGCGTTTCTTGGTGTCCACGCTGATCACCGGGTCGCCGGCGTCCAGGTACCGGCGGGCCAGGGTGTTGAGGTAGCGGAACTGGGCGTCCCGGTCGGGGTGCTGGGCGCCTTCGAGGGTCTTGCGGGTGCCCTGCAGGCTGTACCCGCCCGAGCGCAGGATCGCCGCCACCGCCGAGTGGCTGATCGCGGTGCCCATCGCGGTCAGCTCCCGGGCCAGGTGCCGGGTCGACTTCGTGGTCCACCGCAGCGGCGACTCGGGATCCCCGGCGGGTTTCCGGCGCGATGAGCGAATCCAAATTTTCCAGCAGTTCGGGGTTGGTCAGCTCGGCCTTCTTGCGGCCACCGCCCGGCTGGCGCACTCGATGAGAATCGACCTGGTCGTCGCCATCCAACTCGGTGATACCGCGGCGAATCGTGGACCGCGACGCACCCGTGGCTCGATACACCGCGGAAATACCACCACGACGTAGCTGTTCAGCCTGAGTGACAGGTCGGCGGCGTGTCGGCAGCGGTCGCCACCGTTGATCCACTATGGTTTTGATCATGGGGTCGGGCCGGGAAGCACACGATGACGTCGTGTCGTTGCTGGCGGCCAAGGACGCTGAGATCGCGGCGCTGGTGGCGCGGGTGACGGAGCTCGAAGGCCTGGTCGCGGCGCTGCATGCCCAACTCGGTCGAGATTCCTCCAACAGCGGCAAACCACCGTCGTCGGATTCGCCGTTCATCAAGAAGCCCGCCGCCAAGCGCTCGGTACGGACGCGTTCGGGTAAGCCGCGGGGTAAGCAGCCTGGTGCGCCCAGCGCCACGCTGCGTCTGATCGATGATCCCGATGACACGATCACCCACATTCCGCCGGTGTGTGCGGGATGCGGGGAGGGTTTGGTGGACGCGGAGGTCTTCGGTGTGTGTCGCCATCAGGTGGTTGACCTCCCGCCGCCTCCGCCGCGCCCGTATGTCACCGAGCATCGGGTGCAGTCACGAACCTGCGGCGGGTGCGGCACCGTCACCGAGGCGAGCGCACCCGCCGTCGCGTCGGGCCGGGTTCAGTACGGACCCGGGGTCAAGGCTCGGGCAGCGTGGCTGACGTGCGCGCATTTCCTGCCGGTACGTCGCGCGCGGCGGGTGCTCAACGCGTTGCTGGGGTTCGCGGTGTCGCCCGGGTGGGTCGCCGGGCTCCGTGCTCAGGCCGCCCGCCTGCTCGAGACCCGGTTCCTGCCGCATGTGCGGGCGTTGATTGCCGCCGCGCCGGTCGCCCACGCCGATGAGACGACCGCCCGCGCCGAAGGCGCGCTGAGCTACCTGCACGTGGCCTGCACCCGGTTCCTGACCGCGATGCACGTCGGCGACCGCAGCCGCGACACCATCGACGCCGCCGGCATCTGGCCGACGTTCACCGGGGTCCTGGTCCGGGACGGCTACGCCGGCTACGAACACCTCGACACGATCGAACACGCCTGGTGCGGCATTCATCTGGTCCGCGACCTCCGCGCGGTCCACGACCCCGACCCTGCGGGTCAGTCCTGGGCCGAGGCGATGGTGAATACCTTGCTGCTGGCCAATGACACCGCGCACGCCGCCCGCGCCGAGGGCCGCGCGGCCCTCACCGACACCGAACTGTCCACCATCCGTTCCCGCTATGCCGGGGCGATCGCCCGTGGCCGGCAGGAGAACACCCGCGGCAGCGACCCGCTGCACCAGCAGGCCCGCACCCTGCTGCGACGCTTCCAGCGACATCGGGACATGATCCTGCGGTTCACAGTGAACCTGGACGTGAGCTTCACGAACAACACCGCCGAGTTGCCGGCCAGATCAGTGAAGGTTCAGCAGCGGAGCTCCGGAGGTTCCTGGCGCACCCTGCAAGGACTCATCGACTTCGCTGTCGTGCAGTCCTATCTGTCCACCGCGACCAAGTGGGGTCTGGACACCCTTGACGCGATGACGCGCCTGTTCACCACCGGTGCGTGGCTCCCGCCTGCCCTCACCCCCGACATCGCCGCCGCCGCATAATCACGCCACCAAGGCTGAACAGCTACACCACGACCCCACGACTTCGCCTCGGTCGCCAACGCCAAACGCCGATCACGTTCATTCAGGCGAGGCAACAGATCCGCCAGTCTTGACTGCATCCGCCGAAACTTGTCGTCATCGACCACGCCGGAAACAATATCGTCGGAATGCGTACGTCTCGCGATGACACGCCGGACGGCAAAGGCCTGATTCCCCAACGCTTTGGATTAGTTATTTCATTACGTCTCCTAAGTCACGCTGGCACGTACAACGCCGATGAACGTGGGATCGCCTTAAGGGGCGTAAGCCCTATGGCGACAGAGTGCCCGTAGTAGTCGGTGCACGTCCTGCCAATCTGGAGACCCGTGGCGGTCGGCTTTACCGTCGAGATCCGGACCCCGCAGTTCTGTCTGCTCCGATTCGGCTCCGGCACGCTGGGGCTTCTGCAGGTCGGGCAGGCAGCGCTCAACGAGGGCGGCCGCCGCCAACTCCGGTCGTTGATCCAGGTCGAGCTCGGTACCGACGACCTCGACGCGCTCTACGCCCTGTTCCTGGCCCGCGACATCCTCGTCAGCGTGCCGCCACGCGACCGTGGATTCGAGCGATCTATGCAGCTGCGCGATCCCGACGGGTTCACCGCCGAGGGCGCACGGGGGCACAACAGCACCGCCACGCCACGGTCGTGACGGCGGACCGCCCGTTCCGCGGACGGTGATCAGCGGGTCGACGCCGGCGAAAGATGGTGGCCTGGCAGTCCGCGTCCCGCAGCCCGGCCCTAGTCCGAACTTGCTGTAGCTCTCGGTGATCTTGCGGGCGTGATCAGGGCTGGGACACGTGACATCCGAAGATATGTAGTCACTAAAGTGCTAGCGCCAGCAAGATCGTTGTGGTTGAATCGTGCTGTGAGACGCCCTGATGGTGCGATGCATGTCGATCGCGCGAGTAGGCACTACACCGCGGCCGACGGGTCAGAGCGGGTGTACCGGCGCGATCTGCTGCGTCGCTCCTACCGTGACGAACGGGGCCGACCACAGAAGGAAACGCTGGCGAATCTGTCGGCCCTGCCCGATGCGGCGGTCGTGGCGTTGCGCAAGGTTCTCTCCGGTGCCGTCCTGGTCGAGCCGGCTGAAACGTTCGAGATCGAGCGGTCGTTGAGTCATGGTGCGGTCGCCGCCGTGCATGCGATGGCGACCAGGCTCGGCGTGAAGAAATTGTTGGGCGAGGATTGTCGCGAACGTGACCTGGCGTACGCACTGGTGATCTCCCGAGTCCTGCATCCGAAGTCGAAGCTGTCCACCCTCGGATGGTGGAACGACACCACGCTCGGTGCAGATCTGGGCGTAGCCGACGCCAGCACGGACGACGTGTACGCCGCGATGGACTGGCTCGGACAGCGCCAAGAAGCGATCGAGGCCGCCCTCGCGAAACGGCATCTCGTCAACGGCGGAACAGCGATGTTCGACCTGTCGAGTTCGTGGCTTGAGGGTCGCTGCTGCGAACTGGGCGCGTTCGGGTACTCCCGGGACAACAAGCGCGGCCTCAAGCAGATCGAGTACGGCCTGTTGACCGACGAGGCCGGTCGCCCCGTCGCGGTCAAGGTGTTCCCCGGGAACACCTCCGACACGAAATCCTTCATCGACGCCGTCGAGTTGGTGACCGACAAGTTCGGGCTGACCGAACTCGTCATGGTCGGCGACCGTGGAATGATCACGAACGCGCGGATCGGCGAGCTCCGCGCGCATCCCGGGCTGGACTGGATCACAGCCCTGCGCGCGCCCGCGATCGCCGCCCTGGCCAACGACGACGGACCGCTGCAGATGTCGCTGTTCGACACCCAGAACTTCGCCGAAATCGTGCACCCCGACTACCCTGGCGAACGACTGATCTGTTGCCGAAACCCCGCGCTCGCCGAGCAGCGTGCGCGTAAACGCCGAGAACTCATCGCGGCCACCGACACCGAACTCGACAAACTCGCCGCCCGCGTCGCGAGCCGAAAGCTGACCGGCCAAGACGACATCGGCATCGCCGTCGGCAAGGTCGTCAACAAATACAAGGTCGGCAAGCACTTCGTCCTTGACATCACCGACACCGCACTCAGCTACCGACACGACCTGGAGAAGATCCGAACCGAGGTCGACCTCGACGGGATCTACGTCATCCGCACCAGCCTGCCCGCCGAAACCTTGGACGCTCCCGGCGTCATTACCGCGTACAAAAACCTCGCGCGCGTCGAACGCGACTTCCGCATCATCAAAGTCGACGACCTCGACTTGCGACCCATCTTCCACTACCTGTCCGAACGGGTTCGCGCACACGTCTTCCTATGCATGCTGGCCGCTTACCTCATTTGGCACCTCCGGCAGGCCTTCAGCGCGCTAACCTATACCGACGAACACATCCCACAACGCACAGATCCCGTATCCGCAGCCCAACGCTCCCTCAGCGCAAAGAAAAAGGATACGCGAAAGCAAACATCAGACGGGCTACCCGCCCGCAGCTTCCAAGATTTACTCAGCCATCTCGCAACCCTCAACCGGGAAACAATCAACTTCTCCGGCCAACACATCGAGAAGATCACCAACCCGACACCGACCCAGCGACGTGTCTTCGAGCTGCTCGACGCCCCGATCCCCCTCACGCTCGCCGACATGTAGCCACGAAGACCCGCGCCAAAAACGCGGATTCGCAGGTCAACGCCTCACACGCTGTCCAAGATCAAGTAAGTTCGGCCTAGTGTCCCGCGCCGGAAGTTCGCCACATATCTCGACGGCCCAGCCGCACGTCAGCGGCGTTGCTGGTCCGGCCGAGTACACCCGGTACGAGGCGCGGACCAGCGCCTTGCCGACGTACACCTGGATCCGCCGATATACGCAACGAACTTCCGGCGCAGGACACTAGGTGTTCCCGGCCGGTCGGCCCGACGGCCGACCTCGGCAAGATCAAGACGGTTCACGCGAACGTTGTGCCATGGGAGGGGCGTCCCGCAACGGCGAAGCCGCCGCCCGCCTTCCGCCCCGACCCTTGCTCAGGCCTGTTGAATATCGATAGATTACCATCGCTACTCGATGGAGGGACGGGCCATGGGAAAGCTGGCAGTGCGTGCGCTTCGCGCCGTGCTCACGGTCGTGCTCGCTGGCACCGTGTTCGTCCAGGCAGGCATGGTGTGGACGTTGGTCAGCGGGAGCGACCCGGAGGACGGGTCGCTCCCGCTGACCCCGCTGCGCGTGATCACGATCCTGGGGATGGTGTCGGTCCAGGTCGCCCTGGTCTGCGTATGGCGGCTGGCAACGATGGTGCGACACGGAACGGTGTTCTCCCACACCGCCTTCCGGTACGTGGACGGCGTGATCGGCGCGATCGTGGCGGCTGCCCTCGTGTGGTTCGCGGTCACGGTCCTCAACGCGCCGGGCCAGCGGGACGACCCGGGCGTCACGGTCATCATGGGCGGGGTCGGCGTGGCCATCCTGGGGGTCGCGCTCATCGTGTACGTGCTGCGGATGCTGCTCGCCCAGGCCGTCGCGCGTGACGTCGAGGCGGCGCAGATGCAGGCCGAGTTGGACGAGGTGATCTGATGCCGATCGCCGTCGACATCGACGTGATGCTGGCCAGGCGGAAGATGTCTGTCGGCGAGCTCGCGGACCGGGTAGGGATCACGCCCGCCAATCTGGCTGTACTCAAGAACGGCCGCGCCAAGGCGGTGCGCTTCGCGACGCTCGCCGCCCTCTGTGAGGTGCTCAAGTGCCAGCCGGGCGACCTACTGCGCTGGGAGGCCGAGGACGCCGGGAGCGATGACGTGCCCCAGGGCGCCGAACAGGCCTTGACGGCGACGTAGGAGCTTCATTGTGATCGTCCGATCACGTGAATTGTGTTCCGTCAGGCAGGGTGCGGGACTTCTGGCGCGTAGCCACCGGCCGCGTCGAGCTGCCGCAAACACCACCTGACCAGCCGCAACCAGCTCCGACGCCGCTTCTGCGGCCGGGGCTGGCGGATCGCCCACAACGGGGTCGTGTTCACCGGCGCCTCCAGCGTCACCGTGACCCGCTACCGCTACCGCGAACATCCCGAGCCCCTGGACCCACCGCCAACAGCGGCTGAGCAACGGGCAAGACACGTGGAGCCGCTGGCCTGCGGGTGCCAAGAACCCGGGGCCCCCGATGCGACCTGCCGGTATGGGTGGGTCAGGCTGGCGAGCCGATCGTGCCACCGGGATGTTGTGGATCGGGGATGTGACGTGGTGGGGAAGGGGTCACCGGTCATTGCCCCGGATAGTGGACACGGGGTGGTCGATTAGGCGACGGGCTGGAGCGTAGCGGCGTGTTGCTGTTCGTAGACGATTGGGGCCTGCTGGCCGCAGCACGAGTGCCGACGGCGAGCGTTGTAGCGGTTTCACCTCACCGGAGACTAGTTGGAGACGGCGTCCGCGGTCGGTTCGTCCGTGAGCGTGGCGAGAATGACACGGACGTCGCCCGGGTCGACGTAGAGTTGCGTGGCCAGCTCAACAGCGATCGAGACGACTGCCACCGTCGATCGCACTGCACCTCGCGTGGAAGGTCCTGGGTCGGGGGAGAGCGAGACCCCTCAGGTATCGGAGGCGGACCTGTGTCGCACACACGCTGGCTCGCGCGGCTCCGCGAGCGAGGGGGCGGGACGGGCCTGCGGTGGGTCCTCGCCGTGGTGCTGCTGATCGGGCTGGTCGTGGAGGCCGTCCACCAGCTCTCCGCGGGCGACCACCCGGCGGATCTGCCGATCGTCGACGATTGGCTGCACGCAGGGCTCATCCTGGCCTCGAGCGCGATCTGCGCGTGGGGTGCGCGTCGCCGGCGTGCGGGTCCGTCTCGGGCGGCGTGGTGGTGCTTCGCCTCGGCGCTGCTGCTGTTCGCCCTCGCCGAGATCACCTGGGGTGGGCTGTACTCCGGCGGTGGCGACGTGCCCTCCCCGAACCCCACCGACCCGCTCTACTTGAGCACGTATCCGCTGTTCATGGCGGGCCTCGTGCTCATGGTCCGGGCCCGGGTGCTCGACGTCCCGTGGCACCGGTGGCTCGACGGCTTCGTCCTGGTCCTCATCGTGGCGACCCCAGGCGTGCTGCTGCTGATCGAGCCGGTGCTGGTGAACGCTCCGATCGATCTGCTGGGACAGATCGTCACCGTCGCCTACCCCCTCGGCGACGTGCTGTTGCTCGGCGCGCTCCTCGGCAGCCTGCCGCTGCTGTCGTGGCGTCTGGGGGGCAGCTGGCCGTGGGTGGGCGTGGGGCTGGTCTGCCTGACTGTCGCCGATGCCGCCTACAGCCTCACCGCGGCCGACGTCGTGGCCCACGACGGACCCTACGACTTCCTCTGGAGCGCGGGCGCGCTCGCGTTCGCGGTCGGCGCCACCCGGCTGCCGTCGCCTGCCCGTCCGTCGCGGGAGATCACCGGTTGGCCCGCGATCGTGCTGCCACTCGGCGCCCAGCTGTTCGCCGTGGCCACCCAGGTCTACGGCTACTTCTGGTCATTGCCCGCCGCCGAACGGCTGCTGACCATCGCCGTCCTCATCATCGGGGTCGCTCAGATCATCGTGTCCCGACCCCGCCCCGACCCGGAACCGGATGCGACCGAACCCCGACCATGCGACTGAGATCGAGGCGAGATTCCCAGCAACCCCACTCCCGCGTCTTCGTAGGAACCGTCGCCAGGAGGTGTCGGTTGCTCGAAGCGGTGCCGGCGGTCTGCGGCGGTGTTTGAGGATCGCGGGGAGGCAGCGCGGCCAGCACGGCGCGGTCGGCCCAGTCCAGGCGGGGCCGCGGGTTGCTCTGCGTAGTACGGCGACCTCGTGGCGCAGCACGAGCAGCTCGATGTCCTTCGACGAGGTTCCGCGGTCGAGCAGGGCCAGCCAGCTGAGGAGCTGGCCGAAGATCAGGTAGAGCAGGCGAAGCGACACGGCGATGATCGTGCCGGGCCGCTGGCTAACGCCGATCATCGCAGGTCAGGAACTCGGGCCGACTTCTGGAACCCCCACAGGCGCAGCAAGGGCGGGCAGCAGGTCCGGGTCGTGGAGTCGGCGACAGCAGCCCATCAGAACGCCCTGCCGGTGGTGCTTCGGGTCCTACGGCGCCGGGTGGGGCTGCTGGCTGGTACCTATGGGGTCGGTCGGCCCTGCCCGGGCCTGGTGAGGTGGACCACTATTGCGTCCCTACACGAGGGCGGTGGGTCATGACGGCGGGCGCCGGCGGGGAACTGGTCGAGCTGACCAGGGGCGAGTGCCTGGGGCTGCTCGCCGGCGGCGTCATCGGCCGTGTCGTGTTCACCGACCGTGCGCTGCCGACTGTGCAGCCGGTCAACTATGTCCTGGACCATGAAGAGATCATCTTTCGGACGGCCAATGGGAGCAAGTTGGCCGCTGCGGCCCGCAACGCTGTGGTCGCGTTCCAACTCGATGAGTTCGACGTGACCACTCGCAGCGGTTGGTCGGTCCTGGGTGTGGGGGAGGCCTACGAGGTCGTCGACCCGGCGCGCTTGGCTGAGCTCGCTGATCTTCAGCCCGATCCGTGGGTTCCTGATCATGACGCGCATACCCTCTGCATCCCGCTGGGCATTCTCACCGGCCGTCAGGTCGCCGCGGGGGTAGAGGAGGACCCGGCGGTGTCGTGACCGCGCTCGCACCCCAGGACGTGGCGTTCGTCGGGCCCGGCACCGGCGTGGCCGATCTGGGCCGTAGGGCGGCCATCCGCGTCGCAGGTCGGGAAGGTGTTGTCGGCTGTCGCCTGGCCTCGCACGTCCCGATCGCCGCTTACATGAGCGCGGCGCAGCGGGCGCACCATCCGGGCCGGGTCAACTTGGTCGGATACGAGACCAGCTTGGGTGGTCCGTGACCGCGCCGGCGCGCCGTAGCGTCGGCTCGGGCGCTGGCCAATGCGGCGCGGGAAGAGATCGCGGCGCCGATGTCGAGAAAAAGTTTGCATCCTTGGCGGGAATGTCCTTGCAGGTAAAACGACCGCCACCATTTGTGCTTGGTTGCCCATCCAGAATCAAGAATTCCCAATCGGGGCGTCGACCGGGAGTGCGCATTCTCAACATGCCGGACGGCGTTGCGTGGCCGACGTTGGACCGTGTGGAGCGTTGCGGGCGTCGAGGGCGCGGCCCCCGGTCAGCCGACGTTGGCTGCGGGATCGCGCAGGAAGATGCCCGATCCGGGTTTGGGGGAGAAGAAGGTGCTCTTGGCGGGTACCACCTCGCGTGCGTCGGCGATCGCGGTGAGGGTTTCGAGTTTTGGTGCGGGCAGCGCGAACAGAATCCCGCCGTCCGCGCGGCATGCCGCGAGGAGAGCCTCGATCGGGTCTCGGGTTTGCTCTACCGGCGTGCCGGTGGGTAGTCGGTCGAGAACGTGGTGGTGAAGCAGCGAGATGTCCAGTCCTGGCGAGCCGGGTGATCGTTGGCCGGGATGGTTCGCGACATACCAGCGGCGGTTGAGGTTGACCGCGATGCCCGACGCCAATGCCTCGTGGGCGTCGGCGGCCGGCCGGATGTCGAAGCTTGCCTCGAGCAGGCGCCGCACCAGCGTGGGATCGAGCGGGCCCGCCAGCCGCCGGTGGAATGAGGCCAGCCGCAGCCCGTCGAGCGGGTAGGTCACGCACAACACGCCGCGGCGGGAGTCTCGCCTGAAGCGGGCCCACACGTCGAGGCTGGCCGCTACCCGGTGGTGCCCGTCGGCGATGTAGTGGGTGGCGGCGCCCAGCTCCCGGCACAGCTCCTCGGTCTGCGGGCCTTCCAGGATGTGCCACACCGTGTGGCGTGAGCCGTCGGGTCCGGCGACGTCGCGGGTCGGGGGGAGCTCGGGCGCCAGCGCCAGCGTCGCTCGCACAACCGGCCCGGCCCGGTGCAGCGTGCTGACCAGATCCACCCGCTGCGGCATCGTCGCCAGGTAGCGCGCCAGCCCGTCGACCCGATCTGGCTGCACCGACTCGTGACCCCGCACCCTGCCGTCGAGGAACGCCTCGGGCGTGATGTCGCAGACGATGCCGATGTGCTCGCCGTGTGGCGTGCTTTGCCGGTAGACGTAGAGCGCCGGAGGCATCGGCTCGTAGGCGTCGGGGCGCACCGCGCGGTGTGCCGACCACGCGGCATCCGCGATCTCCGACATGGCGCCGACCTCGTCGGCAGCGGCCTCGGCGCGGACCAGCCAGCTTGCGAAGGTGCGAACGACCTCCGCGCCGCGGGCCGGCCCGGCTTGCGAGCCTGCGGTGACCTGCGGCGCGCACCCGCGGGTCACGCGGGCTCCGTGCTGGTGGCGTCGCGGGCGATGAGCGAGCTGCCCAGCACCTCGGGGATCGCTTCGAGGGCGGCGGGCAGATCGGTGGGCACGCTGCCTGCGACATCGATGGTGGCGACGGCCGCCTCGCCGCCCGCGAAGATCCGGTTCTGCATGTGCTCGACGTTGAGCCCGGCCTCGCGCAGCAGCTCCAGCACCCTGGCCAGCACACCGACCTTGTCGAGGTGCCGCACGGTGAGGGTGGCGCTGCCCAGACCGCGCGGTGCGAGGTTGACGCAGTTGCCTGCTTCGCCTGCCGCGAACGCGTCGACGATCTCCACGACCCCGGCGGCGATGGCGGCCTGGGCTTGTGCGGTGGAGGCGCCGATGTGGTGGGTGGCCACCACCCGGGGGTGTTTGGCGAGTGGGGAGTCCCATTCGGCGGTGCCCGAGCCCGGCTCGTCAGCGAACACGTCCAGGCCTGCGCGGATATGGCCTGCATCCAGCGCCGCGAGCAGCGCCGCCTCGTCGACCACGTCACCGCGCGAGGTGTTCACCAGGATCGCGTCGGGCTTCATCGCGGCCAGGAAGTCGGCGTCCACGAGGTTCTTGGTTTCCGGCGAGGCCGGCACATGCAGGCTGACCACGTCGGAGGCGGCGAGCAGCTGCGGGAGTGAGTCGTAGCAAACAGCGTCGAGCGTGGCCAGCCGGTCACGGGTGGCTTGGCTGCGGCCGGGGCGCTCCAGACAGCCGATCCGCATGCCGAACGCGGCGGCCCGCTCGGTCACGGCCAGGCCGATCGAGCCCAGGCCGAGGATGCCGAGGGTGTTGCCGAGCAGCCCGTTGGCCTTGCTGTAGGTCGCCTTCGCCCAGCGGCCCTGTCGCGCGTCGGCGACGGTGTCGGCGATCCGGCGGTCCAGCGCGAGGATCAAACCCATGGTGAGCTCGGCAACCGCGACGGCGTTGCGGCCGGGAACGTTGCAGACCAGCACCCCACTGCGGGCCGCCGCCGCGGTGTCGATGGTGTTGGTGCCTGCACCGGCGCGGATCACCAGGGCGAGCTTGTCCGCCGCCTCGAACACCGCGCGGTCCACTTTGGTGCTGCGCACCACCAGCCCGTCGACGCCCGCGATCCGGCCGGGCAGGTCCGCTGCGGTCAGAGCAGGCTCCACCGAACACCGATGCCCCCGCGAAGTGAGTTGGGCAATGGTCTGGTCGGCCACCGGGTCGGCGAACAGCAGGAGCATGGGCGGACACCCTTCACGACGTCGTGGTTCGCAAGCCGGGCGCCCGGCCGAGCCGTCGCGCTCTCCACGACGAGGCTGAACAGGACACCGCACGCTCGACGGCCTGGCTCCCCTGTATGGCGGTACGAGATCCACCGAGTTCCATATGGTGGAACCTGTGTTCCGATGATTGCGGTTAGGGTGACGCCGGTCTAGCACCACGTCAAGAGGGGGTGCGCGCTGCTGGACCGCGCCTTCCCCCATCACCGCCAGCCCACCAACGCTCGCGTCGTCCAGTGCAGGCCGTTCTCGATCTGCCAGCGTCCGCGGATCCGTGCAGCGAGCTCGTCGGGTCGGGTGCGGTGGGGGAGGTCACTGATCGCGTGGACGGTTTGGGTGCGCCACTTGCCGCGTCGGCCGGCGCGGGCGGCGGGTGATCTGGATGGTCTGGGCGGCGTGGGGGAACTCGATCCCGGCGGTGCTCGCCGCACCCGCGAGTGACCAGCGGGTGGATCTCGCACGACGGGTGGCCGCCGCGATCGTCGGGCAGACCTCCAGCATGTGCGGGCCGAGGGTGCCGACGGGCCTGGGAGACCGGCTGCGCACCCGCGTATCCTCGTCGGCGCGTCCACAGCCGGAGCCGGGACGGCGCCGGAGCCGGGCACACTGAGCGCCGATGCGGCTTCCCGATCTGTCCCAGCTACCCGACCTGCCGGTGCGTGCGGTACTCGGCGCGGTCGCCGGGACGCTGGCCACGCACGGCAGCGCGGTGCTGGTCGCACCGCCGGGCACCGGCAAGACGACGCTGGTCCCACTCGCCCTGGCGGCGGCGGTCGAGCCGGACCGGGGCCGGGTGCTGGTCGCCGAACCCCGCCGGTTGGCTACCCGGGCGGCTGCGGCCCGGATGGCCATGCTGCTGGGTGAACCGGTCGGTGAGACCGTCGGCTACGCGGTGCGCGGCGACTCCCGCCGGTCGGAGCGCACCCGTATCGAGGTGGTGACCTGCGGGCTGTTGCTGCGCCGGTTGATGGCCGACCCGGAGCTGGCAGGTGTGCACACCGTGCTGCTCGACGAGTGTCACGAGCGACATCTCGATGCGGATCTGCTGCTCGCGTTGCTGCTCGACGCGCGCGCGGGGCTGCGTCCGGACCTGCGGCTGCTGGCCACCTCGGCCACGGTGGCCACGGACCGGCTCACCGATCTACTCGGCGGGGCCCCGGTGCTGCGGGTCGAGGCGCGGATGTTCCCGGTGGCGACCCGGCATATCCCGCCTTCGCGTGGTGAGCGCATCGAGACGTGCGTGGCCCGCGCGGTGCGCAAAGCACTGCACGAAGGCGACGGCGACGTGCTCGTGTTCCTGCCCGGCGTGCCGGAGATCCGCCGCACGGCCACGCTGCTGGCGGGCCTGGTCGATGTCGATGTGCTCGAGCTGCACGGCAGGCTGCGCCCGGCCGAGCAGGACCTGGCGTTGACGCCGGGGCCGCGGCGGCGGGTGGTGCTGTCGACGGCCGTGGCGGAGTCGAGCCTGACCGTGCCCGGGGTCCGTGCGGTGGTGGACGCCGGGCTGGCCCGCACGCCTCGGACCGATCATCGACGGGGGCTGGCCGGACTGGTCACCGTGCGGGTGTCGGCGGCCGTCGCGGAGCAACGCGCCGGGCGCGCCGGGCGGGAGGCGGCGGGTCGCGTGTACCGCTGTTGGCCTGAAGGCGAACTGCTGGCCCGCTACCCCGAGCCGGAGATCCGCACCGCCGATCTCACCCGGCTCGCGCTGGATCTGGCCTGCTGGGGAACGCCGGACGGCGGCGGGTTGAGCTGGTGGGATCCACCGCCGACCGGACCTTTGCAGGCCGGGCAGCAGGTGCTACGGGCGCTGGGGGCGCTGGACGACGACGGCGTCACCGACCGCGGGCGGTGCCTGTCTGAGCTCGGGCTGCACCCGCGGCTGGCCCGCGCGTTGCTCGACGGGGCGGCGCTCGTCGGTGCGCGAACCGCCGCCGAGGTGGTGGCACTGATCGACGACGACACGCTGGCCGAGGGCGTCGCCGCGGACGACGAGCTGCGACGGCTGCGGTCCGGCACAACGCGCGGGGTGGGACGCTGGCGGGCCGAGGTCACCCGGCTGCGGCACCTGTTGCCCCGCACGGCAGGCGCACCCGTGCGTTCCCCGGCACCCGCGGGACCGGGTGATGGGGCCACCGCGCTGGTCGTCGCGTTGGCTTATCCGGAGCGACTGGCGCGTCGCCGCCCCGCGGGCAGCGGCCCGCAGCGGATGCACCGCGACGCGTACCTGATGTCGGGTGGCACGGCCGTGGAGCTGCCTGCCGGGAGCCCGCTGGAAGGTCAGGAATGGCTGGCGGTCGCCGTCGCCGACCGGACGCCGGGCGCGGAGCACGGGCGGATCCGGCTGGCCGCCGCGGCGGATCGTGAGCTGGCCGAGCTCGCGGCGCCTGCACTGCTCGTCGAGGAGGACGAGGTGCGCTGGGTCGACGGCGACGTCGTGGCCCGCCGGGTGCGCAGGCTCGGGGCGATCGTGCTGGTGGAACACCGTCTCGACAACCCGGACCCGGACGCCGTCGCGAGCGCTCTGCGGCACGGGCTGCGTACTGAGGGTCTCGGGTTGTTGCGGTGGAGCGAGCACGCCCGGCGCCTGCGCGACCGGCTCGCGACCCTGCAGCGCGCGTTCGGCGACGACTGGCCCGACGTGTCCGACGCCGCCCTGCTGGCCGACCCCGACCGGTGGTGGGTCCCTGCGCTGGCCCGCGCCCGCAGCCGCGCGGACCTCGCCCGGATCGATGCCGCCACCGTCTTGCGTGCGCTGCTCGACCACCGGCACGCCGCCCGGCTGGACGAGCTCGCCCCGGAACGGATCGAGGTGCCCTCGGGCTCCCGGATCGCCGTGGACTACTCGGCGGATCAGCCGGTGCTCGCGGTCAGGGTGCAGGATGTCATCGGCTGGACCGCGACCCCCACCGTTGCCGACGGCAGGCTGCCCGTCGTCCTACACCTGCTGTCCCCTGCGGGCAGGCCTGCCGCGGTCACCGCGGACCTGACGTCGTTCTGGGCTACCGGCTATCCCCAGGTGCGCGCCGAGCTGCGCGGCCGCTACCCCAAGCACGCGTGGCCCGAAGATCCTCTGCGCGCACCGACGAGACCGCCGCGCAGGCCTGGCTAACCCGATGCGACGCGGAATCGGGTCGGTGCCCGTCGACCGGCGAGCGCGGTGAGCCGGAGCGTCACCGGCGCAGCTCTCGAGGCGATCACGCTGGCGTTGTCGCGTGGGCTGTCGACGGTGCGCCAAGTGCGACCGCATCGCGACACGTTGTTCATCGATGCAGGTTGGGGCGCACCGAAAGGCAGGTCCATGCCCGGCTTCATGAACTGAAGGCTCGGCCGCGGTTAGCGGACGAGTGCATCATGGTCTTATGGGGGAGCAGGGGGAGCAGGGCAGCGGCCGCAATGGCGCGGGCGCCTCCGATGACCCGGCCGCGGCAGGCAGCGGGACGACGAACCCGACCGGTGACGGGGCGGGTGCTGCCCCGGTCTCGGGATCGTCGGTGCGCTTCGCCGATCATCGAGGCGGGGTCGCGGCTGGGGTCCGTGTCCGTCGCGGCGTGCGGACGATCATGAATCTGTTGGCGATCATGGTGCGGTTGGTCGCCTGTGTGTTCGCGGTGATTCTCCTCGTCCGCGTCGGGCTCGCATTCGTGGTGGTCAACCCGCACAACGTCATCGTTGAGTGGATCGTGAGGTTGGCCGACGTCCTCGTGTGGGGCTTCCGGGATCTGTTCTTGCCCGCCGATCCGCGCATCGGGCTGGTGGCGAATTACGGTCTGGCCGCGGTGTTCTGGCTGGCCGTGGGGATGATCGCCGCCTGGGTCCTGTCCGGTCTCGGGCGGTTGGTCGGCGGCCGCAGCCGATCCTGACGCTGCGGTAGGGGGGTGAGGCGGCGGCTGCGTGGATCGGGCCATCGTCGCCGGTTGTTGTTGGCCCGCACGCAGAGTTCATCGCGGGCCGATGTTGACGGGCGTGCCGGTCAACGTCTGGAGCGTTGCGCAGGGCACCAGCCGCGGCAGGTAGTGGCCAGGCGGTCGGCGACCGACTCGCCTGGCTCGCCGCCGACTCGCCCGAGGTTCCGCTGCCCGGGACGATCTGCCCGGAGGGGCAGCTCAGGTGCCCGGGACCTCCGAGGGCCGTCGATCGCGGCGGCCCTCCATGACCAGCAGGACGATCAGCACCACCTCGACGATCTTGTCTGCGATGCCCATCGCGTCGTACTGGCCCTGGATCAGGGCGAAGTACGCGACGATCGTCGCGGCCGTCAGCGCGATCAGGGCCCAGCGGATCAGCCGCCGGAACCGGGCGAAGGCCGGGTGGTACAGCGCCGCGGTCAGCACGATGTACCCGAGGCCATCGAGATAGAACAGCGCGGCGAAGAACCCGAGCGCGGCCGCGCCGCCTGCGGCGGCCGTCGCCTCGGGCTGGGTCGCCACCATGACGTGGGTGATCACACCCAGGTAGATGTGCACCACGCCGGTCGCCACGGCCAACACGCAGATCGCGACCTGGAGCGCGCCGAACCGGGTTGCGTTGCGGCGGAAGGTCATCATCGTCACCTCGTTGGGATCGCTGGGGGAGTTGTCGCAGGTGTAGACAGCCGCCAGTGCCGAATGTCATCGGTAAGCCGGACAAATCGTCGCGACGGATTCCGGCGACCCGATTACCGCGGTCGCTGACCGTGAGGTGAGGTCGAGGCCAGGCCGCACCCTACTTGATCAGGGTGCGGCGGCGGTCGTGGGCATCCAGCACTGCACCGGGGACATCGCGTCCTTTCCTCGCGGACCGGGTGGTCATGGAGCGCCTCCACGTCACCGAGCGCACCCTGACCGCACCCTCGGGCAGCAGCATCTCGTTCGACGATCGTCCATGTGACGCCTTGGTCGACGTCCTCGCATCGAGCGGCAAGACGGAACCGTGGAAGCAATCGCAGCGGGGGCCTGCTGTGGGGACATCGGGACGTTGTGGCGATTCAGGCATTCGTCGGCCCATACCGGACCGCGTCAGGTCCGTGGTGCTAGCGTGCCTGGTCGAGAGCGACGCTCCCCCCGCTGCTCCCCGTTGATGGTCGGGGCGTTGCCTTGAGGAACATCTGGTGGCGACGTTGGCGACGTGTCCTTTGACGTGTCCGAGTGATCGTGCGACGAGGCGTGTCTGCCCTACGGGAGTTGAGTAGTGCAGGCGGAGTGGTTCGGGTCCTACCGGCTCGAGGAGCTCATCGGCCGTGGCGGCATGGGTGAGGTTTTCCGAGCGACGGACACGGCGCGGAAGCGTGTGGTTGCGCTCAAGCGTTTGCCTGCGAGCCTGGCTGCGGACCCGAGCTATCAACGCCGGTTTCGCAGTGAATCGGAGATCGCGGCGCAGCTTCGGTCGGCCCACGTCATCCCCATCCATGACTACGGCGAGATCGATGGGCAGCTGTATATCGATATGCGGCTGGTCAACGGCGAGGACGTGGCCGACCGGCTCAACCGCCGTGGTCCGATGTCCCCGCAGGCCGCGGTCGACGTGATCCGCCAGACCGCCAGCGCCCTGGACGCCGCGCACGCGATGAATCTCATCCACCGCGACGTGAAGCCCTCGAACATCCTGCTCTCGCCCGAAGATGGCCGCGATGGGCACGACTTCGTCTACCTCGTGGACTTCGGCATCGCCCGCGCGGCCGACCGTGTCGGGGAACTGACCGGCACCGGTGGCGTGATGGGCACCCCCGACTACATGGCGCCGGAACGCTTCGAAGGTCGCCCCATCAGCCACGCGGTGGACGTATATGCGTTGGCCTGCGTCTTGCACAAACTCCTCACCGGCGGCGCACCCTTCCGCGCCGAAAGCCTCGCTGCCCTCATGTATGCGCACCTCACGGCGACCCCGCCGCGAGCGTCGCTGATGCGGCCCGGAATTCCCGCCTGCCTGGACTGGGTGATCGCCCGCGGGTTGGCGAAGGACCCGCACGAGCGGTTTGCCACCGCAGGCGAACTTGCCGCCGCAGCG
Organism: uncultured Actinomycetota bacterium; assembly: GCA_963739465.1. Taxonomy (GTDB): domain Bacteria; phylum Actinomycetota; class Actinomycetes; order Mycobacteriales; family Pseudonocardiaceae; genus Pseudonocardia. Next base: position 757,507 of record CAVUAS010000021.1, on the reverse strand, counting down.
CACGCAGCGCTCAGCGCCACCGGCCTGCCCATGCTGCCGCCACCGTCGACACCGCCGCCGTCGTCCTTCCCGTCGCCCCCTACGCCGCGCGTCCGCCGCTCTCGACGTAGCCGTGTCGTCATCGGGGCTGTCGTGGCCCCGGTCGTGCTTGTAGGGGCAGGCACCATGGGCGTCCAGATGCTCCAGTCCGCCAAGGCGCTGCCCACCGAACCGGCGTCGAGCGCCCCGAAAACGGTGCGGGTGTCGGCGAACCTGAGCGTCAGCGGAGCCCGGACGCTCGTGGTCGATCCCACCGGCACCAAACTGCTGCTGTCGGCCCCCGCGCACCGGCCCAGCACAGCAAGTTCTTCTGATTTTCGTGCCAACGTGGAGGTCCACGACCTGGCAGATCCCACGAAGGTCACGACCACGAGCCTGTCGGATGAGCGCGTGGACGCCCTCGCCGAAACGTCCGACGGCTCGACCATCGTCGCCGCCAGCTCGACCTACGGTTTTCAGCAGCGTAAGGCGGCCAACACGCTTTCCCTGATCGACGCCACGACCGGGCGTGTGCGGTTGTCGGTGCCGTTGCCGTCCGCGGTGATCGCGCTGGCGCTCTCGCCAGATGGTGGCCGGATCTACCTCACGGACCGCTCGTCGTCGTTCCAGGTGCTCGATAGGACTACCGGTGCGCGGGTGGCGAGCGTGCCGCTTGGCGCCGAGGCCGAAGGCATCACCGTCGGGAAGGACGGACGGCAGGTCTTTCTCGCAGGCAGCACCGGCCTGAAGACGATCGACACCGCCTCCAACACCGTGATCGGTACGGTAGGGATCCGCAACAACGCGTCAAGCATTGCGTTGTCCCCTGACGGTAAGGCCGCCGTCGTCATCACCTCCGGCAATGACAGCGTGGTCGGGATCGATCTCGCCGCAGGCCAGGTGAAGTGGACCGTCGCGGTGGGCAAACGGCCGGACAGCCTCGTGGTCACCCCGGATGGACAGCAGGCGCTGGTGGCCAGCAACGGAGGTGGGGTGACCGTCATCGACCTCGCGACACGGAAGGTCAGCAACCTCCCGGTCGGTGACTCCGCTCAAGACATCACGCTCAGCCCGAACGGCAGCTTCGGCTTCGTAGCCACGCTCAGCGACGTCGTGCGATTCGACAGAGAACCCGCATGAAACGTGTGGCGCCGACACGGGTCGGCGGGAACGGATCAGCCGACCCTGGTACGCCAGGACGGACGGTAGTCCAATCCGCGCGCCCTCACCGATGAGATGCAGAAACGGAGGAGGGCAGCTCTCGGCCGTGACACCGGCCCGGCCTGTCCGTCGGGTATGCGACCAAACACCCTGAGCATTGTCTGTGCAGCGTCCGTCCTGCTGTTGACGAGTTGCACCGCGTCGATCGCCGGAGTACCGGCCGCCGTTACCAGGCCCGCACCTACGTCGAACGCGCCGAACTCGGCCGGCTCGTCGCCGAGCAACAGTTCTCTGATCGTCACCTCGGTCGTTCCGGGTTGGAACACCGTGCGATCCGTCAAACGGGCTGCTCTCTACGACGTGCCGCCCGACTGGAACGTAAATTCCGAGGACACATTCGTCGGTTACCAATCGAAGGACGGCAAGGTGCTGGTCGGCGCCACCGGGAGCGCGTCAGTCGGCGACGACGCCTGCGGCAAGAACATGTCGTTGGCGATCTCGGCCGTCAAACACAGCACCGACGGCGACCTGGCGGGCGCCTCGACGTCACAGGCCCTGGAATGGGCTGATGCCGCGTTCCGGGACTCGAACGACAAGCACCCCGCACTCAAACCCGAGAAACCCGAGCAAGTCAACACACTGACCGGCAAACCCGCAGTCATCGTCAAGGTCGATGCCACCGCCGCCCACACCAGCGGAACCTGCGGCACAAAGGGCGCGGTCTACGCCATATCCGCGACCGGCTTCACCGGCGAACTCGGGCCAACCGCCATCCTCGTCATCGTTGCCGGTGCCGGATTCGACCGCGCCATACCCGAGACCGAAATCAGGAAAATCCTCACAACTCTCAGACCCGAGAAGTAGCGTCGGGTCAGCTCGCGCCATCCGGGCCCGCTGGATGTCCGGTCTCACCGGTGCGCGTCGGTATCTGGGTCGCCCTGGAAGGGGTGAACTCACACACGTCTCCGAGACCGCGCGGACACCGGCCGTTAACATTGGACGCGAGAACGCTGTGCCCCGGGTGGTGCGCCTGTCCGCACCCAGCCTCGACCCGGCTGACGACACAGCACGTCACCCGGAAGGTGAGACATGCGCCCGCGCGCTGCACGCTGCTGTTGTCGTGCCCGACTTGCGACAACCCCGGCCGGTGCTCGGTGACTCTCGCGCTCACCCGTAGGCCCGCGCTCTATCCCGGCGCGCCCGCATCGGCCCGCCGCACGCTGCTCGACGTGCTCGCCGAGACCGCGGCGAAGCATCCCCACGAGGCCGCGATCGACGCAGGCGGTCGGGTGCTCACCTATCGCAGGCTGGCCGAGGACGTCGACGCCGTTCGGTGGCTCCTTGCCGAGGCCGGAATCGGGGTCGGCGACCGCGTCGGTGTCCGCATCTCCTCGGGCACCGCCGAGCTGTACGTCGCGATCCTTGCCGTCCTTGCTGTGGGCGCCGCGTACGTTCCCGTTGACGCCGACGACCCCGAGGAGCGGGCGGCGCTCGTGTTCGGCGAGGCCGGGGTGTGCGCGGTCCTCGGCGACAACGGGTCCATGACACAGCACAGCCCGCCGATCGGCACGCCTGGCCCGCCCGGCCACGCCAACGATGCGTGGATCATCTTCACGTCCGGCTCGACGGGCGCCCCGAAGGGCGTCGCAGTGACCCACGGGTCTGCCGCTGCGTTCGTCGACGCGGAGGCTCGCCTATTCCTCGCCGATGAGCCGATCGGGCCCGGTGACCGTGTGCTGGCGGGGCTGTCGGTCGCGTTCGACGCCTCCTGCGAGGAGATGTGGCTCGCGTGGCGGCACGGCGCCTGTCTGGTCCCGGCGCCCCGGGCGCTGGTACGCACCGGGGTCGACCTCGGGCCGTGGCTGGAGGCGCAGCGGATCACGATCGTCTCCACCGTCCCGACACTCGCCGCGCTGTGGCCGCCCGACGCGCTGGAGGACGTGCGCCTGCTGATCTTCGGCGGGGAGGCGTGCCCGCCGGAGCTGGCTGAGCGGGTCGCTGTCGAGGGCCGCGAGGTGTGGAACACCTACGGGCCGACCGAGGCCACCGTCGTCGCCTGCGCCGCGCAGCTCACCGGCGAGGGGGCGGTGCGGATCGGGCTGCCGCTGGACGGGTGGGCGCTCGCCGTCGTCGACGGTGCGGGCGAGCCGGTCGCGATGGGCGAGAGCGGCGAGCTGGTGATCGGCGGGATCGGGCTCGCCCGCTACCTCGACTCGGAGAAGGACGCCGCCAAGTTCGCCCCGCTGCCCTCGCTGGGCTGGGAACGCGCCTACCGCAGCGGCGATGTCGTGCGCGCCGAGGAGGCCGGGCTGCTGTTCCTCGGGCGCGCCGACGAGCAGGTCAAGCTGGGCGGGCGCCGCATCGAGTTGGGCGAGGTCGACGCCGCGCTGCTCGCGCTGCCCGGCGTCTGCGGCGCGGCAGCGGCCGTGCGCCGCACCCGGGCAGGAAACCAGGTGCTGGTGGGATATGTGGTGCCTGCGGGGGAGCTGGACACCGAGGCCGCGGCGCTCGCCCTTCGCGAGCGACTGCCCGCCGCGCTTGTGCCGCTGCTCGCGGTGGTCGACGACCTGCCCACACGAACGTCGGGCAAGGTCGACCGGGACGCGCTGCCGTGGCCCCTGACGTCCACACTGCCTGCGGCGAATGGTCTCGACCCCGTCGCGGCGGGGCTGTTGACCCCCACGGAAGGCTGGCTCGCCGAGGGCTGGGCGGAGATCCTCGGTGTGCCGGTCACTGACCCGAAGGCCGACTTCTTCACCCATGGCGGCGGCAGCCTCACCGCGGCGCAGCTGGTGGCGCGGATCCGCACCCGGCACCCGCAGGTGTCGGTCAACGACCTCTACCTGCACCCGAAGCTGGGAGCGCTCGCGGCCCGGTTGGATGCGTTGGGCGCAACCAGCACCAGAGAGCGCAGCGTTGCCCCGACGCCCCGACGCGTGGCGCTCGCGCAGGCGCTCCTCATGGCGCCGATGCTGGCGCTGGTCGGCCTGCGCTGGGCGAGCGTCGCCGCGGCGATCTCGACGGTCGCCGCCGTCGCGGTTTCCTGGGCGCCCACCGTTCCGTGGTGGTCGCTCGCGGTGGCCTGGCTGGTGCTGTTCAGCCCGGCCGGGCGGATCGGGATCGCCGCGGGCGGCGCACGGCTGCTGCTGCGCGGCGTGCGTCCGGGCAGCTACCCGCGCGGCGGCTCGGTGCACGTGCGGCTGTGGGCGGCCACCCGCCTCGCCGAGCTGTCCGGCGCGACCGGCGTCTCCGGCGCCTCGTGGACCACCCGCTACGCCCGCGCGCTCGGCGCGAAGATCGGCAGGGACGTCGACCTGCACTCCGCCCCTCCCGTGACGGGCATGCTCAAGGTGGGGCGCGGCGCGGCCGTGGAGCCGGAGGTGGACCTCGGCGGCTACTGGGTCGACGGCGACCTCGTGCGCATCGGCAAGATCCGGATCGGCGCCGGGGCCACCGTCGGCGCGCGCAGCACGCTGCTGCCGGGCGCGCGGATCGGCAAGGGCTCCGAGATCGCCGCGGGGTCGACGGTGCGCGGCGCCGTCCCCGCCGGTCAGCGCTGGGCAGGCTCGCCTGCGCGGCGGGCCGGCAAGGGCGCCGTGCCGTGGCCGACGACCCGGCCTGCGCGCTCGCGCTTCTGGGCGTTCGCCTACGGCGTCACGTCGATGCTGCTGGGGCTCCTCCCCGCGGTGGCGGCGCTGCCCGCGCTCGTGATCGTCACGGTCGGGGTCGCAGGCACGGCGTCCCCCGCGGGAGCGACGGGTGCGGCGCTGCTCATGGTTGCCCCTGCAACCCTGGCGTACCTGGCTGCCTACGCGGCGCTGGTCGTGGCCGGGGTACGCGTGCTCGGCATCGGCATGGCCGAGGGCTTCCACCCGGTGCACAGCCGCGCAGGCTGGCAGGTCTGGACCACCGAGCGGCTGATGGGCATGGCCCGCACGGGCCTTTTCCCGCTGTACGCCAGCCAGTTCACGGCCGCGTGGCTGCGATTGCTCGGCGCGAGGATCGGCCGCGGCGTCGAGGCATCAACGGTGATCGCACTGCCGAAGATGACCACGGTCGCGGACGGCGCGTTCCTCGCCGACGACACCATGATCGGCACCTACCAGCTCTCCGGCGGCTGGATGCACGTCGCACCGTCGCGCGTCGGCAAGCAAGCGTTCCTCGGCAACTCCGGGATGACCGCGCCGGGCCGGTCGGTGCCCAACCGCGGGCTCATCGGCGTGCTCTCCGCGACACCGCGCAAGGCCAAGAAGGGCTCGTCGTGGCTCGGCCTGCCCCCTATGCCGCTGCGCAGGGCGGTCGAGCGGGGCGACACGAGCCGCACGTTCCACCCGCCGCGCCTGCTCAAGATCGCCCGTGGGCTGATCGAGCTGTGCCGGGTGGTGCCGGTGATGTGCTCCGCCGCGCTCGCCGTGCTCGTCGTCGGGCAGCTCATGACGATCCACGCCGCCGCCGGATTCGTGGCGGCCGCGGTGCTCGCGGGCCCATTGCTGCTCGTCGCGGGCCTCACGGCGAGTGGTGTGACGACGGCGATGAAATGGCTGCTCGTAGGTCGGTTCCGACCGGTGGAACGGCCCCTGTGGAGCTCGTTCGTGTGGCGCAACGAGCTGGCCGACACGTTCGTCGAGGTGTTGGCGGTCCCGTGGCTGGTCGGGCACGCGAGCGGCACCCCGGTGCTCACCGCATGGCTGAAGACCATGGGCGCGCGCATCGGGCGCGGCGTGTGGCTGGAGACGTACTGGCTACCCGAGTCCGACCTCGTCCGGATCGGCGACGGCGCCACCGTCAACCGGGGCTGCGTCGTGCAGACCCACCTGTTCCATGATCGGATCATGAGCATGGACGAGGTGCGCATCGACGAAGGCGCGACGCTCGGGCCCAACGGGATCATCCTCCCCGGCGCGGGCATCGGCGCGGGGACGACGATCGGGCCGGGCTCGCTGGTCACACGCGGCGACACCGTCCCCGCCGCAACCCGCTGGCTGGGCAACCCGATCTCGACGTGGCGCTGATCAGGAAACCGGCGGCAGGCGCGGCCCGGTCGGGCGACCCGTACCTGCCCACGCACGGCAACGGCGGCTACCGGGTCGAGCACTACGAGCTGGACATCGACTACAAGCTCGCGACCAACCGGCTCACCGGACGCGCCCTGCTCACCGCCGTGGCCGACGCACCGCTGAGCCGGTTCAGCCTCGACCTCTCGGCGTTCCGCGTACCGCGGGTGCGCGTCAACGGCAGTCCGGCGAGGTTCAAGCACTCCGGTGGGAAGCTGCACGTCACACCGACCCGGCCCGTCGCGGGCCGCTTCACCGCCGAGGTGCGCTACGTCGGCAGCCCCGTACCGGTCCCCAGCCGATGGGGCGGCCTCGGCTGGGAGGAGTTGACCGACGGCGCGCTCGTCGCGAGCCAGCCCGTCGGCGCGCCATCCTGGTTCCCCTGCAACGACCACCCCTCGGACAAGGCGACGTATCGCATCACCGTCACCACCGCAGCCCCCTACACCGTCGCCGCGACCGGTGTGCTCACCGCGCGGCGTCGCTCGGCAGGCACGCGGACCTGGGTGTACGAGCGGACCGAGCCCACGGCGTCGTACCTGGTCAGCGTGCAGATCGGGCGCTACGTCGAGGTTGTGCTCGCCGCAGGCCCGGTGCCCCAGGTGGCGCTGCTCCCGGCCCGGCTGCGCAAGAACGCCATGTGGGATCTCGGCAGACATTCCGCGATCATGACGGCGCTGGAGGGCTTCTTCGGGCCCTACCCGTTCGCCGACTACCAGCTCGTGGTCACCGACGACGAGCTGGAGGACCCGATCGAGGCGCAGGGCATGTCGATCTTCGGCGCGAACCATCTCGACGGGCGGCGCACGCACGAGCGGCTCGTCGTGCACGAACTGGCGCACCAATGGTTCGGCAACAGCCTCACGATCGCCGACTGGCGCCACATCTGGCTCAACGAGGGTTTCGCGACCTATGCGGAATGGCTGTGGTCGGAGGCGTCCGGGGGCCGCGCCGCCGCTGCGCACGCCCGAGAGTGGCATACGCACGTCGCGGCGCAGCCTGCCGACCTCATCCTGGCCGACCCGGGCCCTTCGCGGATGTTCGACGAGCGCGTTTACAAGCGCGGCGCGCTGGTGCTGCACGCGCTGCGCCGTCGGGTCGGCGACGAGCGCTTCTTCGCGCTCCTGCGGGACTGGACGGCGCGGCACCGGCACGCGACGGTGACGACCGCGCAGTTCGTCGGGTTGGCCGGGCAGCACGCCGCCAGGGACCTCTCGGCGTTCTTCACCGCCTGGCTGCACCGGCCCGCACTGCCCGACATCGCCGTTGACGGCCGCTGACCTCACGCCGGGCGAGTTCGATGCGGTCGAGGCAGCAGAGCGGCCGCAGCTCAGGGGGTCGCCGCGGCAGACCGCTCCTGCGTGGCGGGACACTAGTGTCCCCGCCGGAAGTCCACTATGTATCTCGGCGGCCCAGGCCGCCCCTGGCTGCGCCCGCGGCCGGTCCGAGTACGCCCGGTACGAGGCCCGACCGCAGGCACACCCAGGAACGACCTGCATCCACCGATATACGCACCGCACTTCCGGCGGGGGACACTAGCGTCGCGTCGCCGGTGGAGTTCGGTGAGGATGCGGGGGTGACCTGGACCGGTATGGCGACCGGCGATGTGGTGTTGCGCCTGCCCAGCATGGGGCCGGATCCGATTGCCGTGGACACCGCGTTGGCCGCGGTCCTCGGTTACGCCCGGGGGCGACGGGCCATGCGGTTCCGCGCGCTCGGTGCAGGCGGTGGGCAGTGGGTGCTGGTGCCTGCGTTCGGCTGGAGCAGGTTCGATGCGCGGCCGATCAAGGCACTCGGCGTACCCCGGGCTGGTTCCGCATGTGACGCGCTCGACCCGACGTGCCCTCTTGCCGCACGTCGAGGAGGGCGACAGCGGTGTCGAGGCCGTCGTGTGGCGCGAGTTGCGCGCCAACGACCGCGTCTTCACCGTGTTGGAGGACGCGCTCGCGGCCCTGCTTGACGACGCCCGGCCTACCCGGTTGCGGCTGCACGACATTCTGTTGTGGTTGATGTCGACGCTGCGCATGACCCACGCCGTGCAGCTCGGTCGGGCGACCGAGGAGTGGCCTCGACCACGAGCGTGATCAGCAGCTCTCGCATCTCGTGTTCGGGGAGAGGTCCTTGTATTGACCTGACATCCTGTCCGCCGTGACCGACGGCGTTGTGGAGCTTGCCCTGATCGGTGCAGGCCGCATGGGGCGCTTGCACCTGCGGGCGCTCGACCTCGCTGGAGGGCGGACGGCGGCGGTCCGCGTGACCGACGTGGTCGAGCCAACCAAGCCGGCCAGAGATGCGTTGCGCGACAGCGGGTATCGGTTGCACGCCACGCTCACGGACCTGCTCGCCGCCCGGCGCCCGGACGGCGTCCTCGTGGCGGCTCCGACAGATCGCCACACGCAAATCGCCCGCGCTGCACTCGCCGCCGGGATTCCCGTCTTGTGCGAGAAGCCTGCCGGGTTGACGTGGCGGGAGGTCGAGGAGACCGGTTGCGCTGCCGCCGACCGCGGGGTGGCCTTCCAAGTCGGCTACTGGCGGCGCTTCGTGCCGGCGATGGTCGCGCTTCGGGAGCGAATCGTCGCAGGTGAACTGGGGCAGATCCTGCACCTCGTGTGTGCGCAGTGGGACAGCGCCCCGCCGCCCGCAGAGTTCCGGCACTCCAGCGGTGGCGCCTTCGCCGACATGGGTGTGCACGAATTCGATGTCGTCCGATGGTTGACAGGTCAGTCGGTGGCCTCCGTCGTCGCCGTGCAGACGCCCGCGCTCGACCCCGTGGCCCGGCCGGACGCCGACAACGCCCAGGCCCTGCTCGGCCTCTCCGGCGGCACCACTGCGGCAGTGTCGCTCGGCAGGCACCATCCGCGAGGGGACCTCGTGACGATCGAGATCTTCGGTTCCCTCGGACACGAACGATCGATGGTGCTCGACCCCAACGAAGGCGACGAGCCCATGCTGGAAGCGCTGGCACGGCAAGCGGAATCGTTCGCCGAGCTTGTCCGTGGCGGGCGCCGTCGTGGTGCGGGGACGGCGGATGCCGTTGCCGCGCTCCAGGATGCTGAACGGGCGGCGGAGACGTGCACAGTGGCCGGTTCGCCGTGACCGAGACGTGACCTGATTGGACGATTCCGCTCTTCCAAACCGTTGACCACCGAGTACCGGCAGTTCTACCGTCGCCCGGCAATCGGAACGTTCCAAAATGCGGTGCGGGCCTTGGCCTCGCCCCGGGACGTAGGTGGACGCTTGGATGCGGAACACGATGCACGAGCGAGGGCAGGCCAAATGCCGTCATCGCTGCGGGTCGCTCTCGTCGGTGCGGGACTCGTTGGTCAGGCCGCGCACGCGATCACCCTGGCGGAGGACCGCGCCCGCTTCGACCTCGTCGCGGTCGTCGACCCCTCGCCGACGGTCCGGGCAGGCGTGGCCGCCCGCTACGGCGTCCCGCATGCCGTCGGCACGCTCGCCGAGGCGTCGGGCTTGGGCCTGGACGCCGTCGTCGTGGCAGTGCCGGACCCCGCGCACCTGGCCACCTGCCTCGAGGCCCTGAACGCAGGTCTGCACGTGTTCTGCGAGAAGCCACTCGTCACGCGCCTCGCAGATGCCGACGCCCTCATCGCCGCCCGCGGCGAGCGCGTCCTGCAGTGCGGGTACATGAAGCTCTACGACCCGGCCGTCGAGCGGCTCGTCGAACTGCTCGACGACGGCCCGGCCGAGCTCGTCTACCTGTCCGTCGAGGTGAACGACCCCGACCACCTGCCGTTCGTGGATCACCTGGGCCTGCTCGTCGGGCACGACGTCCCGGCGGACCTCGTCGCCCGGACCCGCACGGCGGGCGCTCAGGCCGTCGAAGACACGCTCGGCCGCCCAGCACTTCCCGCCGAGGCCCGCGCCTTCGAGGCGTATCTCAGCGCCCTGGTGCACGACGTCAGCCTCGCCCATCACGTGCTCGGAGCCCTCGGATACCGGCCACCGCTGCCGATCGCGGACGCCGCCCATTTCGACGACGGGCGCGGCGTGAGCCTCAGCTGGGCCCTGCACGACGGAGCCCGCGCCCATCTGACCCACCTCAACCTCCCGGGGGTGAGCGACTACACCGAGCGCGTGACGATCTTCTGCCGGGACCGCATCCTCGAGCTGACGTTCCCGTCTCCGTACCTGCGCTTCCACCCGACGCAGCTGGTGGAGAAGCGTTCCGGAGCGACCCCCGCAGCCCTTCGGACGACACAGCACCGGATCTCCTACGAGGAGTCTTTTCGCAACGAACTACGGGCGTTCCACGCCTCGGTCACGACCGGCGCGCCCGTCCGGGCGTCGGCCGAGGCCGCGCGGGAGGACCTGCGCGCGCTCCTGACCGCATTGCAGGTGGCAGCTGGCGTGGCGCCCGCGAAGAAGGAGGACTGATGCGGATCGGCCTGTTCACGGACGGTTTGCAGCACCTGTCCCGCCGCGACGCCTTCGCGTGGTGCGCCGAGCACGGCATCACGGACGTCGAGATGAGTGTCGGCACGTGGGGCGCGCGCACGCACCTCGACCTCGATCGGCTTCTGACGGATCCCGCCGAGCGCGAGGTGCTCGCCCGCGACCTCGCCGAGTTCGGGCTGACGTTTTCCGCCGTGAACGCGGCGGGCAACCCGCTCCACCCGGATCCGGCGGCGCGCGAGGAAGCGCAGTCGGCGCTGCGCGGGGCGATCGAGCTCGCCCGCGTGCTCGACATCGACCGCATCGTCACGATGGCGGGCTGCCCCGGCGGCCGGACCGGTGGGCCGATCGGCGTATTCGGGCTCTGGGCGACGAGCAACGACGACGAGGGCCTGTGGTCCTGGCAGATGGAGGCCGAGGTCGGGCCGTATTGGGGCACGCTGTCCGACTGGGCGGCGGCGACGGCGCCCGATGTCCGGATCTGCCTCGAGCTGCACCCCGGGGTGAGCGTCTACAGCGTGGAGACCTACCGCGTCTTAAGGACGTACGCCGGGGCGAACGTGTGGGTGAACCTCGACCCGAGCCATTTCTGGTGGCAGGGCGCGGATCCGGTCCGCGTTGTCGGCGAGCTGTCCGGCGTGATCGGCTGGGCGCACGGCAAGGACACGACGATCTACCCGGAGCGGGTCGCCCTGCGGGGGGTGCTCGACCCGACCTTCCCGCCGGACCCGGCGATCTCGTCGTGGCATTTCTCCGCCGTCGGGGACGGCCACGACCTCCCCACCTGGCGCAGCCTCGTCCGCGCGCTGCAGGACGCCGGGCACGACGGGGTCATCTCCATCGAGTACGAAGACCCGGCGCTCTCCCCGCAGGAGTGCATCGCGCGATCCGCGAACGTGCTCCGCGACGCGGTCGCGGCGTGAGGAGCCAGCATGGCACACGTCACCGTCATTGACGTTGCCCGACACGCCGGCGTCTCCAAGTCGACGGTCTCCAACGTCGTACGCGGCAACGCGGTGGTCGCCCCCGCCACAAAGGCCAAGGTCGAGGCGTCGTTGCGGGCGCTGGGCTACCGGCCGAACAGCGTCGCGCGGGCGCTGCGCGAGCGGGCCACGAAGGTGCTCGCGCTCGTCGTCCCCGATGCGGTGAACCCCTTCTACACCCAGCTGGCCCACGGCATGGAGCGGCGGGCCCGGCGGGAGGGGTTCGGGGTGCTCGTCGCTCATACGGGCGGTGACCCGAGCACTGAGCTGGCGCAGGTGACGGCGCTGATGTCCCGGCGAGCGGACGGCGTGCTCCTCGGTGGCCTGAGCCACAGCTCCACGCTGCACCTGCGGCTGCTTGACGAGGGGGTGCCGGTCGTGTGCGGTTTCGCCGCCGATGACGAGCGCTTCGGGGTCATCGACACCGACGACGCCACGGGGATGGCGGCCATCATGGACCACCTCGGTGGCCTGGGTCATCGGCGTGTCGCGTTCGCCGGGCAGGGCTTCGAGGAGGCCGCCGCGGAACTGCGCAGGATGGCCTTCGAAAAGGCGGCAGCGAGCCGGGACATGACGGTCGTCGGGCTCGAGGAAGGCCCGACCGCCGTGGTCGCGCACAACGATGCCGTGGCCATCGGCGAGCTGGACCGGTTGCACCGCAGCGGGTTGCGTGTGCCGCAGGACGTGTCGGTCACCGGCTACGACGACATTGCGCTGGCCTCCCACTCGCTCATCATGTTGACGACGGTGGGCACAGACGCCGAGCTGGCGGGCGAGGTCGCCGCGGAGCAGTTGATCCTCGCGGTGCGCGAGCACCGCCACGTCCGACACCGGCACCTGCAGCCCGCCCGGCTCGCCGTCCGAGCGACCACCGGCCCGGCCCCGAGGAGGCGCAGTGGGTGAGGTGGTCCTGTCTCAGATCAGCAAGCAGTTCGACGGCGTGCGCGTCCTGGAGGACCTCGACCTGCGCGTCGAGGACAGCGAGTTCGTCGTGCTGCTCGGACCGTCGGGGTGCGGCAAGACGACGGCGCTGCGGATCGTCGCGGGCCTGGAACGCCCGACCGCAGGCCACGTGGTCATCGCCGGGCACGACGTGACGCACCGGCCGCCCCGAGGCCGTGACATCGCCATGGTCTTCCAGAGCTACGCCCTGTACCCCCATCTGACCGTGGCCGAGAACATCGCCTACCCGCTCAGGGTGCGCAAGGTCGACCCGAAGCAGCGTGCGGAGGCCGTCCTACGGGTCGCACGCTCCCTCGAAGTGGACCATCTCCTGGAGCGCCGACCGCGCCAGCTCTCCGGCGGGCAACGCCAGCGGATCGCTCTCGCCCGGGCCATCATCCGCGAACCGGCCGCGTTCCTCATGGACGAGCCGCTGTCCAACCTCGACGCGAAGCTGCGCGTGACGATGCGCGCGGAGATCAAGCGCCTCCAGCAACGGCTCGGCACGACCACGATCTACGTGACGCACGACCAGGTCGAGGCGCTCACGATGGCGGACCGGGTCTGCCTGCTCTCCGGCGGTCGCATCCAGCAGTACGCACCGCCCCAGGAGATATTCGACCGCCCGGCGAACCGGTTCGTCGCCGAGTTCGTGGGGAGCCCGCCGATGAACGTCCTGGACGTGGCGCTCGACCCGGAACGCGCGGGCCTCGTCGTCGCAGGCAGCCACGTACCGCTCGGCGACCGGTACCGCGCCTGCGCCGCGGCAGGCGTTACCCACGTGGGCGTGCGCGCACGGGATCTCGAACTCGTTCCTGCGCAGACCCCCGGCACCGTGTCCGGCAGCGTGTACGTGGTCGAGCCCCTCGGTGACGAGGTGTTCGTCGAGGTCCTCCTCGGCGAGGCACGCGTGTCGGTCAGTGCGCCGCGTGGCTTCCGGGCCGACCCGGGTTTCCCCATTGGCGTGCGCATGAACCCGGCTCGCGCGTGCTTCTTCACCTCGGACGGCACGACCGCCGTCCATCGATCCAGCCAGGACAGCCCGATCGGCCAGGAAGTAGAAGGGATTCTGTCATGACAGGCAATCAGCACATCAGCCGTCGGGACGTCCTGCGTTTGGGCCTCACAGCCTGCGCGGCTGCAGGCAGCATCCCACTGCTCGGCGCGTGCGGCAGCGGATCCGGCGGATCAGCAGGGGGCGCCGCATCGGCCGCGGGCGGTCCGAGCGCGGCCGCAAGTGGTGGGGGCAATCTCGTCATCGGCGCGTTCGAGGACGGCGCGCTCACGCCGTTCAAGCAGACGATCCTCCCGATGTTCGAGAAGGCCACCGGGACCAAGGTCCAGTTCCTCACGGAACCGTACGACTCCTTCTTCGCCAAGGCGTTCCAGGACGGCCAATCGAAGGCGGGGCAGTACGACATCTACATCATGGATGACCCGTGGATCCCGCAGTACGCGGCGGCGGGGATTCTCGAGGACCTCGGCGCCCACGGCATCACCACCGACGGCGACTACGCGCCTGCGTTCGCGGAACTCGGCTACTGGCCGCCGCAGAAAGGTCCGCGCGTCAAGGGTTTCGAGAACGAACAGCCCAAACTGATCGCCCTGCCGACGATCGGGGACCTGCAGACCCTCACTTATCGCAACGACGTCTTCTCCGCGGCGCCCGGCACGTGGGACGACCTCGTGTCCACCGCGAAGGCAGCCGTCGCCGCGCAGAAGGTCAAGTACGGCTTCGTATTCCGCGGTGTGAAGGGCAACCCGATCGTCACGTCGTTCTTTCCCGTGTTCCTGTCGTTCGGCGCGAACATGTTCGACGACAAGTGGAATCCCACCTTCAACTCGGCGGAAGGCAAGGCGGCAGCGGACTTCTTCGTGGGCACGCTGAAGTCGATCGCCCCACCCGGCGTCGCCGAGTTCGACTCCGACCAGGAGGGGGCAGCGATCCTCGGCGGCGACGCGGCGGCGATCATCCAGTACTCGGGGAACGCCATCAAGTCCGACGACGCGTCGGCGTCCAAGGAGGTCGGCAAGATCGACTTCGGCGTCGTCCCCAAGCAGGTGAAGGCGCTCGCGCAGATCGGCATCTTCATCCACGGCGTCTCGGCGTCGGCGCCGAACAAGGACAACGCGATCGCGTTCATGAAGTGGTTCGGCTCCAACGAGACCCAGGTGGCGTTGGCCCGCTCCGGTGACCTGCCGGTGAAGATCCCTGCGTTCTCCGACCCGGAGGCGGTCAAGGCGCACCGGCTGCTGCCCACTGCCCTGGCCCAGCTGCAGTCCGGGGCGCAAGCGCGGCCGCGCACGCCCGACTGGTCGAAGGTCGAGTCCATCCTCGGCACGGAGCTCAACAAGGCGCTCGTCGCGGGAAGCGGCGGTGGGGCGGCCATGGACTCCGCGGCAACCCAGGTGAAGGACTACCTCAAGGCCCAGGGCTACTACGACTGAGGCCACCGACATGGTCACGCAGACGACGGCCGCACCGCAGGTCAGCCGCCGCAGGATCTTCGGGGAAAGCGGGCTGGACGCGATCCTGCCCTACCTTCTCCTCGCCCCGACGGTCCTCCTCGTGCTCGCGGTTCTCGTGTACCCGCTCATCGAGGGCGTGCGCACGAGCACGGGCTTCTACCGGTTCGGGCGCCGTCTGCGCGACGTCGGGTTGGACAACTACGTCCAGGCGTTGACTGACCCCACGTTCCTCAACTCGGTCGTCACGACACTCGAGTTCGTGATGGCCGCGGTGGTCCTGGAGACGGCGCTCGGGCTGGCGCTCGCGCTCCTGTGCGCGAAGGAGGTTCGGTTCATACGGGCGATCCGCGGTTCGCTCATCCTGCCGATGATCGTGACACCCGTCGTCGTCGGCATCATCTTCCGGTTGATCTACGCCTCGGACGTCGGGCTCGTCGCCACGCTGGCACGCTCCGTCGGCCTGGCACCGCCGGAGATCCTCGGCCAGCCGAATGCCGCCTTCGCCGGTCTGGTGCTCCTGGACGTCTGGGAGTGGACGCCCCTGATGTTCCTCATCCTGCTCGCGGGCATCCAGTCGTTGCCGGTCGAGCCGTTCGAGGCCGCGAAGGTGGACGGTGCAGGAGCGTGGCGCACCTTTGTCGACCACACGCTGCCCATGCTGCGGCCGACGATCCTCGTCGCCGTGACACTGCGCTCGATCGACGCGCTGACGACGTTCGACCAGGTGTACGTGCTCACCCGGGGCGGGCCCGGGACCGCGACCCAGCTCATCTCCATCTACGGCTACCAGACGTTCTTCCAGTTCCAGCAATTCGGCTACGCAGCGGCGCTGCTCATCATGGTGGCGCTCGTCGTCATCGCGGCGGCGGGCTTGGCCGTCGGGCTCATGCGGAGGCGGCGATGAGCGCCGAGGCGGATCGTGCGGCGGGGGCCGCCGTGAAGACGGCGACGGATGGCCCGGCCGGTGAACCCCACGGCTCCGCATGGCGGCGGACCGGCTACGTCGTTGCGGCCGCCGCCGCCGTCGCGTTCGCCCTCGTCCCGCTGCTCTGGATGGCCTCGACGTCCCTGAAGTCGAACCGGGAGATCACCCAGGACGGCACGCTCGTACCGCACTCGTTCACCTTCGCCAACTACGCCAGCCTGTTCAACGGGCGCGAATTCGGCGCCTACCTGACGAACTCCATCGTCGTGACGGCAGCGAGCGTCGCAGTCGCCCTGCTCTTCGGGACGCACGCCGCCTACGCGGTCGCCCGGTTCCGGCTCTGGCGGGGGATGGAGCGCTATGTCGGGCTCGCCCTCCTCGTGACCCGGATCGTGCCGCCCATCGTCATCATCATCCCCGTCTTCCTGCTCGCGCAGGGCTTCGGTGTCCTCAACTCGAAGCTCGGGCTGATCGTCGTGTACTCGGCGTTCAACGTCTCCGTCGTCGTCTGGATGATGGAGAGCTTCTTCCGGGAGATCCCGGTCGACCTGGAGGAGGCGGCGATGGTGGATGGTGACACCCGGTTCGCGGCCTTCCGCCGGATCGTCTTGCCGCTGGCGGCGCCGGGTCTCGTCGCGACCGGCATCTTCGCGATCATCGTGACCTACAACGAGTTCCTCTTCGCGCTCGTGCTCACCTCGACCCCCTCGGCGGAGACCATGCCGGTCGGCGCGGCGACGCTCATCGGCCGGATCAACATCGACTGGGGGGCGATGAGCGCAGCCGGGGTGATCGGAGCCCTGCCGATCCTCCTGTTCTCCGTTCTGGTGCAGAAGCACCTCGTGCGCGGCCTGACCATGGGCGCCGTCAAGTGACGCCCATCGACGACGGGAGACTCTGATGGCCGACCTCGGCTCGATCACGGTGGCGAACGCCCCGGTCAGCTACGGAGCGTTCGAACTCACCGTGGGCATCAACCCATCCACGCCGGACGGCCTGCACGTTCTCGACGAGGTGGCGTCGGCGGGCTACGCGGGCATCGATCTCGGCCCCGTCGGCTACCTGGGTTCGGGTCCAGAGCTCGCCGACCGGCTCGCCTCGCGCGGGCTCGGCCTGGCCGGTGCCTATCTGGAGCTGCCCTACGCCGACGCCGATGCGCTCGAGCGGGTGCTCCCCGACCTCGATGCGATGCTCGACACCTTCGACGCCGTCGCAGGGCGGCTGCCCGGGCCGCCGCCGCATCCCACCATCGCGGACGCAGGCGCCCCGCACCGCAGGACCCAGCCGGGGCGCGCGCACGCGGACCGGTCCACGGGGCTCGACGACGACGGCTGGCGCCGCTTCGCCGCCGGCCTCTCCCGGGTCCTGTCCCGCTGCCGCGATCGCGGCTACGAGCCGACGTTCCACAACGAGACCGGCACCTTCGTCGAGGCACCGTGGGAGGTCGAGCGCGTGCTGGACCTCACCGACGCCCAGTTCTGCCTCGACACGGGCCATTTTGTCGTCGGTGGCGGGGACCCCGTCGCGGCGCTGCGCGACTTCGGATCGAGGGTCAACCAGGTGCACCTCAAGGACGCGAGCCGCGACGTCGTCGCGGCCATCGTGGCCGACGGCGATCCGGTCGAGGCCGTGTGGTCACGGGAGGCGTTCCCGCGGCTCGGGGCGGGGGACGTCGACATCGACGCCTTCCTCGCCGTTCTGCGCGACACCGGGTGGTCAGGGTGGCTGGTCGTCGAGCAGGACGCCTTGCCGACGACGCTTGAGCGGTTCGCCCGCGCCGCCGAGGACCAGCGCGCCAACCGCGCCTTCCTCTCCGCCCGCGGGCTGTAGGGATGCTGCCGCGGCGTGCACCGCCTGCTGCAGACCACCCCGCGGCAGCGCGTGTTGGCACGTTCGCCTCGGGTGACTACGCCGACCCATGGATCAGGCCGCCGAGCCGCTCGGGCGGTGCACGCGCGGCCAGATTGCGAGCCGGCGGTGAGTGCGCCAACTGACCGGGCCGGCGTTGCGATCGAGCTCAGGGGGTGGACGTGAGCGCGTTCAGCGTAGCGACTATCGCTACGTCCAGGTGGACGTCGGCGGCGGCCATGTTTTCGGCCAGGTGCTCGGCGCTGCAGGTGCCCGGGATGAGCAGGATATTCGGATCGTGGGCCAGCAGCCACGCCAGACCAACCTGGCCGGGGGTGACGGCGAGGTCGGCCGCGGCGGCGGTGACGATCGGGTGCTCGGTGACGCGTGACGCCTTGGCGAAGGCCGATCCGAGCGGGAAGAAGGGCACCCAGGCGATGCCGTGGGCGTGGCACTCCGCGAGGAGCGGCTCGGCCGTGCGGTCGAGCACGTTGTAGAGGTTCTGGACGCAGATGACGTCCGCGGGCAGGGCCTTGCGGAGCTGGTCGGGGCCGACGTTGCTGAGTCCGATGCCCTCGATCTTGCCCGCGTCGCGCAGCGCGACGAGCTCCGCGAGCTGGCTGTCGAGGTCCACCAGCTGGTCGCCGGTCGCCACGATCCCCGGCGGGGCGTCGAGGCGCCGGAGGTTCACGGCGGCGAGTCGGTCGATGCCGAGCCGACGCAGGTTGGCCTCGACGTCCGCGCGGAGCTCGTCGGGTCGCTGAGCGGGGATGAGACCGCTCCCCCCGTTGCGCCGCGCGCCGACTTTGCTGACCAGCGCGAGGCCATCCGGGTACGGCCACAGGGCGGTACGGATGAGGTCGTTGGCGAGACCGTCGCCGTAGAAGTCGGCGGTGTCGATGTGGTCGACGCCCAGCTCGACCGCGCGCCGCAGCACGGCGACCGCGAGGTCCGTCGGCGGTGCGGCCGCCTCGGCCAGTTGCAGGGCGCCGTAGCCGATTCGGTGGACCGAGCGCTCTCCGAGCTGCCCGCGTTGTTCGCCCATGGCCTGCCTCCCGGTAGTCTGGTCTGCGCATCCGGAGGTTCCTCCGGTTACTACCGTAGCAGAAACGGAGGTCCCTCCGATTCCTCCTCCACGGGCCGACGCCGCGCGCAACCGCCGCCGGCTTCTCGACGTCGCGCTGGCCGAGTTCACCGCCACCGACGGGCCGGTCGCGCTGGAGACGATCGCGCGGAAGGCAGGCGTGGGCATCGGCACGCTGTATCGGCACTTCCCTTCGCGCGAGGCTCTCGTCGAGGCCATTTATCGCAGCGAGCTGGAACGCCTGTGCCACAGCGCCGACGACCTCCTCGCCGAGCTGCCGCCCGACGCAGCGCTGCGCGCCTGGATGCGCCGCTACGCCGACTTCGTGACGACCAAGCGCGGCATGGCCGAAGCGCTGCGGGCCGTGATCGCGACGGGTGCGGTCACGTCGTCGCAGACCCGCGAGCGGCTGGCGGTGGCGGTCGGCGCGATGCTCACCGCCGGGGCCGAGGCCGGCCTGCTACGCGGCGACGTATCTGCCGATGACGTCGTAGCAGGCCTCGCAGGCATCCTGCTAGCCGCGAGCTCCCCCGAACAGGCCGACCGCATGCTCGGCCTACTCGCCGACGGGCTGTCGGCATAAGGCGGCTGAACGGCGTCTGATGCAAGCGGCTGAACGGCGTCTGATGCAATCGGACATCTGGTGGACGGCCGAACCAACGATCAGGCTGCCGAGGACCGGTCGACGCTCGACCCTGACGTGGCCGTCATCGCGGCAGATGACCGCGCATTGTGAATGCCTGTTCAGCTGATGCGTGGGTGCGTAGGATCGCGCTGTGGTCTGCCATGCGCGATCTTCTTCGCTGACACCGAGCCAGGTGCCGGTGTGAGTGACCCGCTGCGTGATGTGACGCGGCTGCCGGACTTGCTGCACGGGCATTCTCGTGCGGGGCCGCAGCGCGAACGCCAACCGTTGTACGTCGACCTGCTGCCGCCGTGCAACGCGGGCTGTCCGGCTGGGGAGAACATCCAGGCGTGGCTGGCGCACGTGAAGGCAGGCGATCACGAGAAGGCGTGGCGGCAACTCGTCGCCGACAACCCGTTCGCGGCGATTCACGGCCGGGTCTGCTACCACCCGTGTGAGAACGTCTGCAACCGGGCGCTCGTGGACAGTTCGGTGTCGATCCACTCGGTGGAGCGCGCCCTCGGTGACATGGCCAGGCAGCAGCGATGGACATTCCATCCGCCTGCGCAGTCCAGCGGCAAGCGGGTGCTGGTGGTCGGCAGCGGGCCGAGCGGGCTGTCGGCGGCGTATCACCTGGCGCAGCTGGGTCACCAGGTCGAGATCCGCGACGCAGGCCCGGTCCCGGGCGGGATGATGCGCTACGGCATCCCGACCTATCGGCTGCCCCGCGACGTGCTCGACGACGAGATCGACCGGATCAGGCAACTCGGCGTGCGGATGGTTGCCAACCACCGCGTCGAGGACCTGATGGCCGAAAAGGCCGAAGGCAACTTCGACGCCGTGTTCGTCGCCGTGGGCGCGCACCTGTCCAAGCGCATCGACATCCCGGCGATGGACGCAGCGCGCGTGGTCGACGCGGTGTCGTTCCTGCGGGGGGTCGCGTCCGGAGAGCGGCCGGTGCTCGGCCAACGGGTGGCGGTCTACGGCGGCGGCAACACCGCCATGGACGCGGCGCGGGTGGCGCGCAGGCTCGGCGCCGAAGAGCCGGTGATCGTCTACCGGCGTACACGCGAGCAGATGCCCGCGCACGAGGAAGAGGCGGCCGATGCCGAGCGCGAGGGCGTACGGATCAACTGGCTGCGCACGATCACCGCGTTCGAGAGCCCGGAGCTGATGACCATCGAGGTGATGGAGCTCGACGAGACCGGGTTTCCGCGCGGCACCGGGCGGCTGGAGACCCTGGCTGCCGACACGCTGATCCTGGCGCTGGGGCAGGACACCGACACCGGGTTCCTGCGCAGCGTGCCCGGTGTGGAGTTCGCCCCCGACGGCACGGTGCGGGTGTCGTCGTCGTTGATGACCGGCTGCCCCGGCGTGTTCGCAGGCGGCGACATGGTGCCCAGCGAGCGCACCGTCACGGTCGGCGTCGGGCACGGCAAGAAGGCCGCGCGGCATATCGACGCCTACCTGCGCGAGATCGACTACGAACGGGAACCCAAGCACCGCGAGGCCGCCTTCGACGAGTTGCACCTGTGGTACTTCGGCGACGCCGCCCGGCGACGACAGCCGGAACGAGAACCGGAGGAACGGGTCGTCGACTTCAATGAGGTCGTCGGTGGCATGTCTGTTGAGCAGGCGGCCTACGAGGCCGGGCGGTGCCTGTCATGCGGCAACTGCTTCGAGTGCGACGGCTGCCTGGGCGCCTGCCCTGAGGACGCCGTGATCAAGCTCGGCGTCGGGCATCGCTACCGCTTCGACTACGACCGGTGCACCGGCTGTGGCGCCTGCATGGAGCAATGCCCGGTGCACGCCATCGACATGATCCCGGAGCCGTGATGTCCCGCCAGATGGTCGACGGCAACGAGGCGGCCGCATCGGTTGCCTATCGGCTCAACGAGGTCTGCTCCATCTACCCGATCACCCCGTCCTCGACGATGGCCGAGCTGGCCGACGAATGGGCCAGTAAGAACAGGCCCAACGTGTGGGGCACCGTCCCCACCGTCGTGGAGATGCAGAGCGAGGGCGGCGCGGCGGGCGCCCTGCACGGTGCGCTGCAGGGCGGGGCGCTCAGCACCACGTTCACCGCGTCGCAAGGCCTCCTGCTGATGATCCCCAACATGAACAAGATCGCCGGTGAGCTGACCTCATCGGTGATCCATGTCGCGGCGCGATCGATCGCCGCCCAGGGATTGTCGATCTTCGGCGACCACTCCGACGTCATGGCGGTGCGGCAGACCGGCTTCGGGCTGCTCGCGTCGGGGTCGGTGCAGGAGGCGCACGATTTCGCCCTCGTGGCGCAGGCTGCCGCGATGCGGACCCGGATCCCGTTCGTGCACTTCTTCGACGGGTTCCGCACGTCGCACGAGCTGAACACGATCGAGATGCTCGGCGATGATGACCTGCGCGCGCTCGTGCCCGAGGAGTTGGTGCGTGCGCACCGGCTGCGTGCGCTCTCGCCGGAGCGGCCGTTCATCCGGGGTACCGCGCAGAACCCGGACGTCTACTTCCAGGCACGCGAGACGGTCAACGCGTTCTACGCGTCGACGCCCGCGGTTGTCCAGGAGCTCATGACCGCGCTCGAAGATCGCACCGGCCGGTGCTACGGGCTGGTCGACTACTTCGGCGACCCGGACGCCGAGCGGGTGATCGTCCTGATGGGCTCCGGTGCCGAGACCGTGCGCGAGACCGTGGCCTACCTGAACGGTCGCGGCGAGCGGGTCGGCGTGGTGCAGGTTCGGTTGTACCGGCCGTTCCCGGCCCGCGCGCTCGTCGACGCCGTCCCGGCTTCCGCGCGGCGCATCGCCGTGCTGGATCGCACGAAAGAGCCCGGCTCGCACGGCGAGCCACTGTTCCTCGACGTGCTCGCGGCCCTGACCGAGGCGCATTTCGACGGCGGTCTGGACCGTCTGCCGCTCGTCATCGGCGGCCGGTACGGACTGTCGTCGAAGGAGTTCACGCCTGGCATGGTCGCCGGCGTGTTCGCGGAACTGGGCCGCGAGCGTCCGCGGTCCCGGTTCACCATCGGCATCACCGACGACGTCACGCACACCAGCCTGCCGTTCGACCCGACGCTGGACATCGAATCGGCAGGCACGGTCCGCGCGGTCTTCTTCGGCCTCGGCGCGGACGGCACGGTCGGCGCGAACAAGAACACGATCAAGATCCTGGGGTCCGACCCGAACATGCACGCCCAGGGCTACTTCGTCTACGACTCCAAGAAGTCCGGCTCGCGGACGGTGTCGCACCTGCGTTTCGGCACCGAACCGATCCACGCGCCGTACCTCGTCTCGAACGCGAGCTTCGTCGGCTGTCACCACTTCAGCTTGCTGAGCGAGGTCGACGTGCTCGGCCTCGCTGCGCCCGGCGCGACTTTGCTGCTCGACGCTCCGTTCGAGCCGGACCAGGTCTGGCACGAGCTGCCGCGCCCGGTT
This sequence comes from uncultured Actinomycetota bacterium, assembly GCA_963739465.1. GTDB lineage: Bacteria > Actinomycetota > Actinomycetes > Mycobacteriales > Pseudonocardiaceae > Pseudonocardia. The sequence continues at coordinate 734,554 of CAVUAS010000021.1, read as the reverse complement.
CAGGAGCAGATCATCGCCAAGAAGCTCGACGTGTACGCCATCAACGCCGGACCGGTCGCGCGCGATGTCGGCCTCGCCGGGCGCACGAACACCGTGCTCCAAACGTGCTTCTTCGCGATCTCCGGTGTGCTGCCACGCGACGAGGCGATCGCCCGCGTGAAAGCCACGATCGACAAGACCTACGGCAAGCGTGGCGCCGAGGTCGTCGCGCGCAACCATGCCGCGGTCGACAGCGCGCTGGCGGCGTTGCACCACATCGACGTGCCGCCTGCCGCGACCGGAAGGCGCGAGCTACCGCTGGTCGTGCCCGCCCACGCGCCGGAATTCGTCCAGCAGGTCACCGCGGCCATGATGGCCGGGCGCGGCGATCAATTGCCGGTCAGCATGCTTCCGCCCGACGGCAGTTACCCCAGCGGCACCACGGCATTCGAGAAGCGCAACATCTCCGACATGGTCGCCGACTGGGACGCCGACCTGTGCATCCAGTGCGGCAACTGCAGCTTCGTCTGCCCGCACAGCGTGATCCGGTCCAAGTACTACGACCAGTCACGCCTCGGTGACGCCCCGGACTCGTTCCGGTCCGCGCCGCTCTCGGCGGTTGGCCTGCCCGACACCCGCTACACGCTGCAGGTTTACGTCGAGGACTGCACCGGATGCGGCCTGTGCGTGGAGGCCTGCCCGGCCAAGGCGCCCTTCGACCCGTCGCGTCGGGCGATCAACCTCGGCCCGCGGGTGCCGTTGGTGGAACCAGAGCGGGAGAACATCGCGTTCTTCGAGACGCTGCCGGTCAACGAGCGGTCCCGCGTCGACTTCGGGACGGTGCGCGGCGCGCAGTTCCTGGAGCCGCTGTTCGAGTTCTCCGGTGCCTGCGCAGGCTGCGGCGAGACGCCGTATCTCAAGCTGGTTTCGCAGCTGTTCGGCGACCGGGCGCAGATCGCCAACGCCACCGGCTGTTCGTCGATCTACGGCGGCAACCTGCCGACCACGCCGTGGACCACGAACGCGGCCGGACGCGGCCCGGCCTGGTCGAACTCGCTGTTCGAGGACAACGCAGAGTTCGGGCTCGGCTTCCGGCTCGCCGCCGACCTGCACGCCGATCTCGCCCGCACGCGCCTCGGCGAGCTGCGCGACGTGATCGGCTCCGAGCTGGTGCAGGCCATCCTGGACTCGTCGCAGCTGACCGAGTCCGAGCTCGCCGAGCAACGCGAGCGGGTCGATGACGTGCAGCGTCGGCTTGCGGACCTGTCCGGGCCGGTCGCCGACGACCTGCGCAGCGTCGTCGACCATCTCGTCCGGCGCAGCGTGTGGATCGTCGGCGGCGACGGCTGGGCCTACGACATCGGATCCGGCGGGCTCGACCACGTCCTCGCGAGCGGACGCAACGTCAACGTGCTCGTCCTGGACACCGAGGTCTACTCCAACACCGGTGGGCAGATGTCCAAGGCGACCCCGCTCGGCGCGGTCGCGAAGTTCGCCGCCGCGGGCAAAACCGTCGGGAAGAAAGACCTGGCGCTGCAGGCGATCGCCTACGGCAACGTGTACGTCGCGCGCGTGGCGATGGGCGCCGACCCGCAGCAGACGCTGCTCGCGTTGCGTGAGGCCGAGTCGTACGGCGGGCCGTCGCTGGTGATCGCCTACAGCCACTGCATCGCGCACGGCATCGATATGCGCAACGGCCTCGACCAGCAGTACCGCGCCGTGGCCAGCGGGCACTGGCCGCTGATCCGCTACGACCCGGTCGCTCGCGGCAGCGGCAGCAACCCGTTCCTGCTCGACTCGCCGCGGCCGCGGCTCAAGCTCTCGGATTACGTCTACCGCGAGCTGAGGTACAAGATGCTGGCCAACTCCAACCCGGCCGAAGCCGACCGTTTGCTCGCGCTGGCCCAGCAGGCGGTCGACCAGCGTTGGCAGGTGTACGAGGAGATGGCCACACGCGGCCCCGAGCAGTTCGCGCCTGTCGCGCATCGGGTGGACTGACATGGACCTCGCCACCGACTACATGGGCCTCGGGCTGCGCAATCCGCTCGTCGCGTCCGCCTCGCCGCTGTCGCAAACCGTCGACGGCGTCCGGCGCCTCGCGGATTCCGGAGTCGGCGCGGTGGTGTTCTTCTCGCTGTTCGAGGAGCAGTTGCGTCGTGAGGCGCTGGCGTACGCGCGGCTCGTCGAAGCGGGGACGGAGAGCTTCGCGGAGTCCCTGTCGTACCTGCCGGCGTCCGCTGACGACGAGGTCGGCCCGCGCCGCTACCTGAGCCTGATCGAACGCTCTGCCGAGGCCGTCGACATCCCACTGATCGCCAGTATCAACGGCTCCACCCCGGGCGGGTGGGTCGAGTACGCACACGCGATGCAGGAGGCCGGTGCGTCCGCGATCGAGCTGAACATCTACTACGTGCCCGGCGATGGGCATGTCGCCGGTCGTGATGTCGAGCAGCGTCACCTCGATATCCTCGCCCGGGTCAAGACCGCCGTGTCGGTACCGGTTGCGGTCAAGCTGAGCCCGCAGTTCAGCTCGCCTGGTGAGATGGCGCTGCGCCTTGATCAGGCAGGCGCCGACGCACTCGTGCTGTTCAACCGGTTCCTGCAGCCCGACATCGACGTCGACACCCTGGCGGTCACACCGACCATCGACCTTTCCAGTCCGGTCGAGGCGCGGTTGCCGCGCACCTGGATCGCGCTGCTGCGCGGCCGGGTCCGGGCGGCGCTCGCGGCTACGACCGGTGTCGAGACGTCGGATGACGTGGTGAAGTACCTGCTTGCTGGCGCCGACGTGGTGATGACCGCGTCGGCGCTGTTGCGGCACGGCCCGGCCCATGCCGCCACACTGCTCGACGGCCTGGCCGACTGGATGACCCGCAAGGGCTACACCTCGATCGGCCAGCTGCGCGGACTGCTCGCCGTGCCCGCCGAGGCCGACCAAGCCGCCTACGAACGGGCGGGCTACGTCGCCGCCCTGCAGGAAGGTCAGCGGACCTACAGCCACTGGTGACCATCAAGACCCGACTTCGCCGGTGGGCTTGCAGGCGGCCTTCGGGATGGGGACGCTAGGCCGAGTTGGGCGCCCCGGGAAACGCGGAGGTTTCGGATGAGCCAGCTCGCCCCGGAGAGTCGACCACGCTTGCGGCTTGGGTCACGGAGCCCGTGGGAGCGGTCGCCGACAAGCAGGTGGCGCTTTCGTCCACGAGCAGCGTGGAGTGACTGACATCGGGCTCACCGTCGGCGGGCTCATTTCGACAGCTCGGTCGAGAGGCGGCGTCTGTCGAGGGACGAGGCGTCGACCGAGACGCGTCGGAGACTTATTCCAAGGGATCGGTGAGCAACATGGCGCAGCGTGGCGCGATTTTCCAGGGTGCGATCTTCGACGTGGACGGGGTTCTGGTCGATTCCCCCCACGAGATGGCCTGGCGCGAGGCCCTGAAGGCGCTGATGGAGGGGGAGTGGAGCGACGTCCGTGACGGCACCACATGGACGCCCGATCGCTTCACCGCGGCGGTGTACCAGCAGGTGGTGGCCGGGATGCCGCGGATGGACGGCGCTCGGGCGGCGCTGACGTACTTCGGGGTGCCTGACGTCGATCAGCGGGCGCAGCAGTACGCGGCGGCCAAGCAGGAGCACATCCTCGCGCTCATCGAGCAGGGCCGGTTCACGGCGTTCCCCGACGCGCTGCGATTCATCCTGGCCGTGAAGGGCGCGGGGCTGCGGGTTGCCGCGGCGTCGTCGTCGAAGAACGCCCGGTTGTTCCTCGAACGGATCCGCCTGGACACCTTCGCGGCCGGGCAGCGGCTCGACTACGACTTTGTCCACGAGGGGATGACGTTGGAGGAGCTGTTCGATGCCGACCTCTCCGGCCGGGACTTCCCGCGCGGCAAGCCCGACCCGATGATCTTCCTCGCCGCCGCGCACGAGCTCGGCCTGGTCCCCGCTGACTGCTTCGTGATCGAGGACGCGTCGAGCGGTGTCCAGGCGGCCAAGGCCGGCGGGATGGCCGCGGTCGGGGTGGCCCGCCTCGGGGACCAGGACCTGTTGGCCCACGCGGGTGCCGACCTGGTGGTGACGACCCTGGACGACGTGTCCCTGCGTGCATTGGCGCAGGGCCTGCTGGAGGAGGGGCACGCCGCCGAGGAGATTCGGCGCAGGCATATCGAGCAGCCGCCGAGCGCCTGGACGTTGGTCTACGACGGCTTCGACCCCGCCCACCAGGGGCTGCGCGAGTCGCTGTGCTCCCTGGGCAATGGCTACTTCGTCACCCGCGGGGCGCTGCCCGAGGCGGTCGCCGACGACGTCCATTACCCGGGCACCTACCTCGCAGGCCTTTACAACCGGCTGGTCAGCAACGTCGGGGGGCGCGAGGTGGAGAATGAGGAACTGGTCAACATCCCCAACTGGCTGCCGCTGCAGTTCCGGATCGCAGGCGGAGAGTGGTTCGACGTCTCGACCGCCAGGGTCGAGCAGCACCGCCTCGAGCTCGACATGCGCACCGGAACGCTCATCCGCAACCTGACCTGGTGGGATCCCGACGGGCGACGGACGAGGATGGTGCAGCGCCGGTTCGTCAGCCGCAAGGACGAGCACCTCGCGGTGCTGTTGACCGAGTTCACGGCCGAGAACTGGTCAGGCACCCTCGAGGTCCGTTCGGGCCTGGACGGCCGGGTGGTCAACGGGGGTGTCAAGCGGTATCGGGACCTCAATGGCCGCCATTTGAGGGTGCTCGATCAGGCTGAGGTCGACGACGAGACGATCGATCTGAAGGTCGAGACGACGCAGTCGGAGGTGCGGATCGCGCTGGCGGCCCGCACCCGGGTGCTGCGCAACGAGGCGGTCGTACCGGCTGACCGCACGCTGGTCGAAGAACCCGGCTTCCTCTCCCACCGGCTGATGGTCCCACTCGAGCAGGGATACCCGACGACGGTCGAGAAGACGGTCGCAATTTTCAGCTCACGCGACCGGGCGATCGCAGAGTGCAGGCACGAGGCCCGGCTGGTGGTGGCTACCGCAGGCGACTTCGAGGACCTGTTGACCCGGCACGCCGCCACCTGGGATACCGCCTGGCATCGGTGCGGCATCGAGATGGACAGCGCGAACGAGTGGACCGAGACGGTCCTGCACCTGCATATCTTCCACCTGATGCAGACCGTCCCGCTGCACACAACCCATTTGGATGTCGGCGTGCCTGCGCGGGGCTGGAACGGGGAGGCCTACCGCGGCCACATATTCTGGGACGAGCTGTTCATCTTCCCGTTCCTGAACTTTCAGCGGCCGTTCGTGGCAGCCTCGTTGCTGCAGTACCGGCACGCGCGCCTCGGGCCGGCGCAGTCGGCGGCCCGGGCCGCCGGCTACGCCGGGGCGATGTTCCCCTGGCAGAGCGGCTCGGACGGGCGGGAGGAGACCCAGCAGCTGCACCTCAACCCGACGTCCGGGCGTTGGTTGCCCGATAACTCGCACCGGCAGCGGCACGTGAACATCGCCATCGCCTACAACGTCTGGGAGCACTATCTAGTCACCGGGGACACGCGTTTCCTGCGGTTCACCGGCGCCGAGCTATTGATCGAGATTGCCCGCTTCTGGTCCAGCCTGGCCCAATACAACCCCGAACGGGGCCGCTATGAGACCCACGGCGTGATGGGCCCCGACGAGTACCACGAGGGCTACCCGGACGCCACGGAGAAGGAGGGCCTGCGCAACAACACCTTCACCAACGTCATGGCGGTGTGGGTGCTGCAGCGCGCCCTCCAGACCCTCGACGAACTACCCCTGCACTGGCGGGAGGAGGTCGTGAACGAGCTGGCGATCCAAGACGAGGAGCTGGCTCGCTGGCGCGACATCGCCCGTAAGATGATCGTCGTCTTCCACGCCGACGGCGTGCTGACCCAGTTCGAGGGCTACGAACAGCTGCTTGAGTTCGACTGGGAGAGCTACCGGCAGCGCTACGGCAACATCCAGCGGCTCGACCGGATACTCGAGGCCGAGGGCGACAGCACCGACCGGTACAAGGTCTCCAAGCAGGCCGATGTGCTCATGCTGCTGTTCCTGTTGCCACAGGGGGAGCTGCGCGAGCTGCTGTCCAGGTTGGGCTACGAGGTCAGCAGGGAGCAGATCCGGCGCACCGTCGACTACTACCTGGCGCGCACCTCGCACGGCTCGACGTTGAGCTCAGTGGTGAGCGCGTGGATTCTGGCGCGCTACAACCCGGAGGAGGCGTGGCAGTTCCTGCAGCGGGCGTTGAACAGCGACGTCGCCGACGTGCAGGGTGGCACGACCGCTGAGGGCATCCACTTGGGGTCGATGGCCGGTACGGTCGATCTCGTGTTGCGTTGCCTGCCCGGTCTGCGGGTACGCGGCGACGTGCTCCGGTTCGGCCCGGCGCTGCCTCCGCAGATCAAGCTCCTCCGCTTCAGCATCCACTACCGGGGGCACCGCCTCGACATCGCCTTCACCGAGGACGACCAGCTGACGGTCGACTCCCGGCCGGGCGACGCCCCGCCGATCACGGTTATGGTCTATGACGAGAGCGCGAAGCTCTCCGCAGGCCAGCGGCGCACATTCGCGCTGGTGCGGCGGTGAACGCCGCCGCAGAGCCCTGGATGGATCTGGCCGCGCGGGCCGACGAAGTGGCGCTGTGCCTGGACTTCGACGGCACCCTCGCACCGATCGTCGACGACCCGGACGCGGCTCGACCACTGCCCGGCGTGGTCGAGCTCCTCGCTTCGTTGGCCGCCCGGTTCGCGGCAGTCGCCCTGGTCTCGGGTCGCCCTGCGGCCTTCCTCGCCGAGCACGCCGCCGCACCCGGGGTGCGCTACCTGGGGATGTACGGGCTGGAGGAGATCCGCGACGGGCAGGTGTGGGTTGATCCGCGGCTGGCGGCGGGCGGCCCCGCGGTGGCCGCGGCCCGCGATGATCTGCGCGTCGACCCGGCCGTCCGCGATAGCGGCGCCTATCTGGAGGACAAGGGCTACGCGGCGGCCGTCCATACGCGGCGAATCGCGGACCCCGCAGGCTGGGCCGGGCCGATCGAGGCGGCAGCCGGACGGATCGCGCAGCGGCACGGGCTGGAGGTCGTCCCCGGCAAGATGGTCTGGGAGCTGCGTCCCGGGGTACACAGCGACAAGGGCGACGCCGTCTCGCGGGTCGTCGCCGACTCCGGCGCTCGCTCGGTGATCGTCGCAGGCGACGACCTCGGTGACCTGACCGCCTTCGCCGCCGCGTCCCGGCTCGCCGGGGGCGGCTTCCGCGTGGCCGTGCGCTCGGCGGAGGCACCGCCGAACCTGCTTGCGGAAGCCGACCTGGTGGTCGATGGCCCGGCCGGGCTACGCGCACTCCTTGAGCGGCTGCTCAGATGACCATCGACGGGTGCGTCAAGGTCTCCCGCGACCGTCGGACGGCCCTCCGGCTGCGGCCTCCGTCCCGACGTCTGTCCTCGGATATCCGCAGCTCCGGTGGGTGCACGGTGCCTACAGCTGAGTTGTTCGGCCAGCCCGACGATGATGCCCTCGGGGCCGCGGATGTAGCAGAGCCGATAGGTGTCCTCGTACTGCGCCAGCTCGCCGACGAGTTCGGCGCCGTGGGTGCGCAGGCGGGCAACGGGCGCGGTGGCCACATCCGACCATGAGACGGAGCCGCGAGGCCGTTCTCGACCGCGGGCCGCCGTTCTCGACCGCGGGCCGCCGTACTCGATCCTGGCGATCCGCTGCGTCCGCAGGCGACCACCACCATTGCCTCCCTCCCGTGACCCTTACCGGACCGTAAGGCGGTCCTAGCCGAGGTGCCCGGCCAGCCTGGCCGTGCCGGTGATAGCCGGGGGAAGCGGCCGGGCGCATGCTCCGATATGGACAGAGCACGTCGAGCCTCGCACCGGTGCAGGCAGGCGTTGTCTGTCGCTGTCCGACCGGGGTGGGGGCGTCCATGAGCGGTTTGTCGGCAGGCTCGGCGCGCGGGAGGCTTCTGCGGACTGTCGCACCGCTCGTGGTGGAGGTGTCCGGATCGCGGCACAGCCTGGAGCCGGGCGCAGGCTACCTGATCGGTCGCGACCCTCGGTGCGCCATCGTCGTTGCGGATGTCCGGGTGTCCCGTCGGCACGCCGTGGTCCGCATCAAGGACGGCCGCTGGGAGGTCGCCGACGACGGCAGCGCCAACGGCATTTATGTCGGGGGCCTGCGGGTCGAGCGGATGGAGATCACCGCGGAGTGCGCGGTGCGCCTCGTGGATCCCGTAACCGGGCCGATACTGAGGTTGCTTCCGGACGCGTCCGGCCCGGTGCCGGATCAGCCGGAGGAGTCGACGGTGCGGATCGAACCGCGGCCACGTGGCGACGACGGCGCGCCTGCCCCCGCATGCGACGCGCCGCTGGAGATCCCGTATGCGATTCGCTGGCTGATACCGAACGGCGAGCGGTTCGCGAACTTCGACATCCTGAACGACAACGACACCCAGCTCGCGTACTTCCGGCGGTTCGGACACATCTACGCGGTCGGCGTCCCGGCCAGGAAATGGCGGCTGGTTGTGGTCTCGGACCCCGAGCTGCTCGAGCGTGTCGCGACGGACGAGGAGCAGTTCGGGAAGCACGTCGAGGACATCAACTTCTTTACCCAGCTGCGCAACTCCCGCGGCGGTGGGCTGTCGGTCATCGGTGACGGCGAGCACTACGAGCGGGTCCGGCGGGTGATGTTGCCGTGGTACTCGCCTGCTCACCAGCGGACGCAGCTCGAGCTGATGAAGGAGCAGGCGCGCAAGATGGTCGGCGTCTGGGCCGAGATGCCCGACGACCGGCCGCTGGATGCGCGCGGCTGGATGGAGCGCTACACACTGGAGGTCTCGGGGCGAGGTGCTTGTGCCTACGACTTCGGCCTGCTCAATGGCGACGGCACTCCGCACGCGTTCGCAACGGCGGTTCCCGCCAGCACGAAGGAGAGCATTCGGCGCGTCGCCGACCCCCGGCCCGACTCCGTCCTGTGGGCCGGTCGAGCCGGCCGCGGGCGCCGGAAGACCTATCGTCGCCACAACGAGGAACTCTTCCGGACCGCGGGCGCCCTCGTGCACGCCCGCAGGCACACGTGCCCCGTCGGTCAGCCGATCGACCTGCTCAGCCGCCTGGTCAGCACCCCGGACCCGGAGACCGGTGAGCTCCTCGACACGGAGACCGTGCGCGACCAGATCCTCATGCACCTCTCGAACGGCTTCAACGGGCCGTCGATCACGGCCGCGTGGCTGGTGGCGGTCCTCGCCACACGCCCGGACGTCGAGGCCAAGCTCATCGCCGAGATCGATGGGATCACCGGGGGAGACCCGGAGTACGACCTGCGCTATGACGACCTGGCGGGCCTGACGTACACGACGCAGGTGATCAAGGAGGCGCTGCGCGTCTACCCGCCGATGCCGATCACGATCCGGCGCAGCCGGGGGGACGGCCTGCTCGGCCGGTATTGGGTTCGCAAAGGCGACATCATCCTCGTCGGGGCGCTCGCCGCACAGCGCGACGTGCGGTTCTGGGGCCCGGACCCCGACCGGTTCGACCCGGACCACTTCACGCCCGAGCGGATCGCCGAACGCCCCATCCACGCCTTCATCCCGTTCTCGATCGGTCGGCGGCAGTGCATGGCGCAGGAGGTCACCTTCATGATGCTCCGCGTCGTCCTGTTCGAGATCTACCGGCGGTACCGCCTGCGTCTCGCGCCGGGCGCGTCCGTCGCGAAGAACACCGTGGTCACGACGAAGCCGGAGGCGGTCCCGGTGACGTGCATTCCACGGGCAGGCACGGTCGCCCTGCCGGCTACGGTCGTTCACCAGCCGCGGAAGGACCCGGCGTCGGCCGGGGCCCGGGACTGGGGCGAGCCCACAGAGATACCGGCGACGAGCACGTACCGCCATCTGGTGATCGCATACGGCAGCAACTTCGGCGCGAGCAAGGAGATCGCAGAGCGCTTCGCGGAGAGAAGCGACTTCCACGGCTACACCAGCGAGGTGCTGACGCTGAACGAGCTCGCGGCGGCGCCTGCGCGCACCGAACCGTGGCTGCTCGTCGTCATGACCTCGACCTACACCGGAAACCCTCCCTCGAACGCGACCGCGTTCCGGGCGTGGATCGAGGCGACCGAGCCGGGCGCGCCGACCTGGCGCGCCTGCCGCTACCTCGTCTGGGGGCTCGGCAACCGGCAGTGGAACGCGTTCCTCGCCTTCCCCCGCTACGTCCACCGCAAGCTCGCCGAGCTGGGTGCCACGCCCCTGGCGGACCTCGACTTCGGCGATGTGGGCTCGACGGCATGGGAGGCCCGCCACGAGGAGTGGAGCGGCCGCGTCTGGCCGACGCTGCTCGACCTCTCCGGTGCACGACCGACGCGGGCGGCGGCGGCGCGGGTCGCGCTGGACGACTCGGTGACCACGGAGCTGACCGGTTCCGACTCGGTCACCGCGATGCGGCGGTCGCTCGGCGCCGCCGAGAGCGCGCGGTCGTCGCTCGACGTCGGCGTGCTCGTGCCGACGACCTTCGACAACCCGGTCGGCGTCGCCACCGTCGAGGCGCGCGTCCTCGGCGCACGCCAGCTGCAACCGGCCACGTCGCCCCGGCAGACGCAGCACCTGGAACTCGCACTGCCCGCAGGCGCCCGCTACCGGACAGGGGATCACCTCGGCGTCTGTCCCAGGAACGACGCCGAGGAGGTCGAGCGGCTGGCGCGGCACCTGGGGGCCTCCCTCGACGGCCTGTTCACGGTGCCGAAGGCGTTGCCCGTCCACGCCGTGCCGAAGGGCGTCGTCGTCGGGGTGCGCAACGTGCTCACCAACCTCGTCGACATCGGCGGGAAGCCGACGGTCCCGCTGGTCGACACGCTGCTCCGGTCGGCGACCGACCCCGACGAGCGGTGCCGGCTGGCGCAGATCGGGCAGGTTCTGCGCACGCCGGAGGGTCCCCCATCGGCGCTACGAGCGGCGATCGACGCAGGGGGCTACGACCTGCTGCGGCTGCTGGACACGTTCCCGTCGTGCTCACTCAATATCTTCGAGCTGCTGTGCGTGGCGCAGCCGCTGCGGCCGCGTTACTACTCGGTGAGCTCGTGCCCGCAGATCCACGGTCCTGGCCTTGCTCACCTGACCGTCGGCCTCGACGCCGCCGCTGTGCCGGGCGAGCCCGACCGGGTCTTCCACGGGACGGGCTCGCACTACCTGCACCGGCTGCGGCCAGGCGACCGACTGGCCGTCTTCCTCGACAGCGCCGACGGGTTCCACCTGCAAGACGACGTCGGCAAACCGATGATCTTCGTCTCGGCGGGCACCGGCTTCGCCCCGATGCGGGCCTTCCTCTGGGAACGCGTCGCACTGCGCGGGAAGGGTGTCACGCTCGGCCCGGCCGTGCTGTTCAACGGCCTGCGGTCACGCCGACTCGACGATCTGTACCCGGAGGAGGTCGACCGGTTCGTCACCGACCGCGTGCTCGATCAGGTGCACATCGCGGCGTCGCGCGAGCATCCCGGGCGTCGCGAGCACGTCCAGGATCACATCCGTCAGCAGGGCCCCCTCGTGTGGCGGCTGCTGTCCGCAGGCGGCTACGTGTACGTGTGCGGCGCCCAACCGATGCGGGACGCCGTGCGGGCCGCCTTCGTCGACGTTCTCGCCGATCGCGGCAGGATGCCCCACGAAAGCGCCGAGGCGTTGATGGCCGACCTGGAAGATGCCGGACGCTACCGGCCCGATCTGTGGGCCTGAACCTCGCGGGGTCGCCCCACGCCCCACGCCCCTGTGGGTGCCGGAAATGTCGGCGCGCGTCATGCGACGTGCTGATACCGGCCCGCGCTGTTCGACCGCCCGGGCCTGCCTAGTGTCCCGCGCCGGAAGTTCGCCACATATCTCGACGGCCCAGCCGCACGTCAGCGGCGTTGCTGGTCCGGCCGAGTACACCCGGTACGAGGCGCGGACCAGCGCCTTGCCGACGTACACCTGGATCCGCCGATATACGCAACGAACTTCCGGCGCAGGACACTAGGCTGACAGCGGGGTCGTCACGGCGCTGACCATGGGGCGCCCGTCTGATTGCTCGCGGTCGCCGGAGCGGGGCTTGCGCTGATCATCGATGCTCCCGTCCCGCAGGGTGATCGTTCGTTGGTAGACCGTGCTGCCGGTTCGCCAGTTGCGGATGTAGTCCATCCATTCGTCGTCGTGCACGCTTGCCACGAGCACTTCCAACGTGTTCTCGAGTTGGTCGTTCTCCCACTTCACGTTGCGGGCGAGGGTGCCGGTGAGGGCGTCGAGGTGTTTGTCGTAGATCGTGACGAGATCGCTGGCCGTGCGGATGCCCGCTCGGCGTAGTGCGTCGCGCATGTCGGGGGAGAACCTGGTGTGGAGGTGGAGGATGGCTTGGTCCATCCAGTCGATGAGGCGCGCTGCCGGTACGCGGGTCTCCAGCAGCAGGTCGATGAGGTCGTGGTTGGCCAAAGCCTCGATGTTGGCGATGCCTTCGTCCAGAAGTCGGGCGCGGTCGTAGAGATCGATCCCTTCCAGGTTCTTGAGCGGGACCGGCTCCTCCATATCGCGGGTGAGCTTGCCGACCCATTTGGCGCGGTAGATCTCCTGCAGGAAGGTCAGGAACGTCTCCGGGACGATGCCGATGAGGAAGGCGGCGACGAGCAGGGCTGCGCCGAGTTGCGGCCAGTCCGGTGCGACGACCTCGACGAGCCAGCCCAGCAGAACGGCGACGATGACGCGGACGGTGATGCTGCTGTAGGCCTTGGGGCGCAGATCGTCTCGGGCGTAGCGGCGGAGGATCAGGTTGATCGCGAAGAAGTAGGCGCCGAGGAAGCCGAAGGCCACGGTGTTGGCTTGCGGGGCGAAGGACAGGGCGACGTCGGTCAACGAGGCGGGCGGAGGGTCGCTCTTGACGGGCAGGAGCGTGAGGACCCAGCCGAAGGCGAGCACGATGGTGGCGAGTGGGATCGGCCACCGGCCCTGGCGGGCCAGTCGGGCGGTCCGGGAGCCGCCGTTTTGGCCGTACATTTCGTCGAGCTGGTTCCCGTAGCGGGCTTCGACGTCGGCGAGGGTGGTCACACGGGGGTCGAGGCGGAAGATCTGCTGCTCGAAGCGGGCTCGCAGGGTGCTCAGCCGTTGCCGGTCGAAGAGGAAGAACAACAGCCCGGGCACCATGCAGGCCAGGGCGATGAAGATCACCTGCAGCATCCTGGCCAGCTCGCTGAGCGGGTTGCCCATTCCGAGATCGTCGAGTCCGTAGCGCCAGACGACGAGGGCCGGGACGCCGATGCTGATGACCAGGACGAGGGACAGCATCACCAGTTGACCGACGAGCCGCGCCACCGTGTTGCTGCTGAAGCTCGCCACGAGAACCGCGACGATGATCAGGACGAGCGCGACGACCCCAAAGACGATCAATGGACCGACGCCCAGCCAGACGTTCAGCAACAGGGCAGGCACGAATCCGACGGCCAGGGATGTGGGCAGTGCCTCGATCAACCGAGCGAGCTTGTCGGAACGGTCGCTGGTGGGGGTCGAGCAGGCGAGCACGCCTTGCTGGACGAGCGGCTCGAGGTCGCGCGCGGCGTCCACGCTGAGCTGCCGTCTCTGCAGCGGGGCGAAGACCAACAGCGCGTCGCCGACGTGCAGCCGCAGGTGGTCCGGGGTGCAGTTGCGCACCCATGTGGTCTTCGCTTGCGTGTTCTCGGACTGCGCGGACGCTGCCTCGGCCATGCCGGTCTCCTTCCACCGACCCGGACAAGACGCTGGGAATGGGACGGCGATCTAGGGAGGTCCGAACGGGAGCCGCTGATACTCGGCAGGTCAAATCGCCCGGAGTCGGGCCGGGTCGACCGGGAGCGACGATCACCACGCGCGGAGCGGGATCGGTGCGGCTGCTGGTTTGCCGCCCGCCGCCACCTGGGCGGCGTCGGCCTTGGCGAGGGCGATCACCGCGGCGATGTCGTGGCGGCGCAGAGCGCCGACGTAGCATTCGAGCAGCGCCCGTTCGGTTGCGCGCAGCCGAGGATCCGGCCGCTGCTCGAGCGCTGAAGCCGGTCGTCGGCCGTGCAGGGCGACCCGGGCCCGCTGCCGCGCGCTGTTCACCCCGGCGATGGTGGTGCCCAGCAGTTGTGCCGCCTCGCCGGAGGAGCAGCGCAGCACGTCGCAGAGGATCAGCACTGCGCGTTGCCTGGGCGGCAGCAACTCGATAATCGTGCGGCAGGCCCTTTCGATTGCTTCGCCCGTCTCCAGGAGCGCGTCGGGCCCGGGGTCGGTCGAGGCGGGCTCGTGTGGCGGGTCTGCAGCATCGGACGTGTCCGGCCAGTTGGTCGGGCCGGGCCGGAGCGGCCGCGCGCGGTCACGGCGCATCTCGTCCAGGCAGGCGTTGGTGGCGATCCGGTACAGCCAGGTGCGGAAGGTGGCGCGCCCGGCGAAGGTGGAGCGGGCCCGCCAGGCCCGCAGCAACGCCTCCTGCAGGGCGTCCTCGGCCCGCTCGGAGGAGGTCAGCATCCTCTGGCAGTGGCGTTGCAGCTCGGTGCGGTGGCGTTCGACCAGCGTGGTGAAGGCGGCGTCGTCCCCGGCGACGGCGCGGTCGACGACCGGATCGGCGACGGCGTTCGCCGACGCGACGGGGGGCTGGGCGAGTGCGGCGGTCATTGCGCGCTCCGGCTCGGCGACTGCGGGTGCGGGACGGCCAGAGCGCGGGCGAGGCCGTCGAGCGCGGCGGTCGGGTCGTGGTGCGGCCAGATCACCGCTACGTGCCGCAGCGGTGGCCAGCCTTCGTCACAGGCGAGCTCGGCGACCCGCTCGGCCAGTGCCGCTCCGGCACGGTCGCCGACCACGGCGATGCGCCCTGCGTCCACTCCGAGCTCGGCGGCGTGATCGGCAGCCCAGGACACCGCGGCATGCCCCTCGAGGGCGTGCGCCGCGGAAACGGTCAGGACCACCACGCCGAGGCGCGCGATGAGCTCGTCGACCAGGTCGTCGTCGGCGGAGAACAACACCACGAGGGCGGCGACGGCCGGGTCCGCGCACGACGCGGGCCAGTGCACGCGCGCCCGGGCGCCCGGCGTGAGGTAGCGGAGCGCGACATCGGCGATCCGACGCGCACCTGTTCGGGGTTGGTCGGGAGAAGCCATGGCACGACTCTCGTGCCCGTACCCCGGCGAAGGGAAAGGCCGATCACGCATGACGGCAGTGCACCGGTTGCATCACCACCGGGGGGCGAGACCGGCGATGATGACTCCCATGGATGACCACTCGCAGCGCGGTGGCAAGGTGCTCGTGCTCCCACCTGCCCCGGACGCGATCGAGCTGCGGCATCTGCGTGCGTTCGTGGCAGTCGCCGAGGAGCTCAACTTCGGGCGGGCCGCGACCAGGTTGTTCGTGTCCCAGCCCGCACTGAGCCGACAGATCCGCAGCCTGGAACGGCTCGTGGGCTGCAACCTGCTGCGCCGCTCCACACACCGGGTCGAGCTGACGCTGGCAGGCGACGCGCTGCTCGACCGGGCGCGCCGGTTGCTCACCGATCTGGACGACGCGGTCTTCGCTACCCGCTCGGTCGGCGGGGACCTGGAGCGCAGGCTGGCCGCGGCATGGGAACCGCTGGACGACCTCACCGCCGCGAGCCCCGATCTGCAGGCGTTGCGCGATGCCTGCGAACAGCTGCACGGGCAGTTCGAGATGGCCACCGGGGTTTCGGTGCGGCCGGTGATCGCCGGTGGGGTTCCGTCGCTGCTGCTGTCGCCCCGCCCGGAGCCGGCCCCGACGGTCCTGCTGCTTCATGGCGGCGGGTACGTGATGGGTTCCGCGTTCGGCTACCGGCATCTGGCCAGCGCACTGGCCGCAGCCGCTGACGCGTGCGTCCTCGTGCCCGACTACCGGCTCGCCCCCGAGCATCCGTTCCCGGCCGCCATCGAGGACGCGGTGCGCGCCTATCTCTGGATGCTCGACTCCGGGGTTCCCGCGGAACAGATCGTGCTGGCCGGTGACTCCGCGGGCGGCGGGCTCGCGCTCTCGGTGCAGACCACGCTGAAGCGGCAGGACCTTCCCCTGCCGGGCGGCACCATGGCGTTGTGCCCGGCCGTAGACCTCAGCTACGACAGGGAGATCGAGCTGCCCACCGAGCCGCAGCCTGCCGTCAGCATCGCGCAACTGCGCTCGTTCGCCGCCGCCTACCTCGGCGACACCTCACCCCACGACGAGGTGGTCAACGCGCTGCGCGCCGACCTCACCGGAGGGCCGCCCATGCTGATCCAGGCCGGCACCGGTGATGTGCTGGGCAAGGACGCGCACCGCCTCGCCGAGCACGCCACCGGCTGCGGCGTCGAGGTGCAGTTCGAGCTCTACCCGGTGACCACACACGACTTCCATCTGTTCTGGTCGTTTCTGCCCGAGGCCGCAGACGCGCTGGAGCAGGCAGGCGCGTTCGTCCGCCGGGTGCGCGAGCAGACCGGCGCTGTCCGACGATCCCAAACGCGCTGAGGACCGCCGGATGATCTCCACCTGATGATCAACGCCGAGCACCGGCGGGCTGCCACCGCTATCCAGGGTCGGGATGGTCCGGTGGGTCGGCGTCGGCGGCGCGCAGGCCGCTGTGGCGCGTGCGGTGCAGATCTCCGCGGCGACGCCCTATGGCGGCCACCGCAGCCGACAACCCCACCGGTGCGGCAGGCTTCTCTTCGGCTCCACCCGGCTCGGGTGCGGAGACACGGGTGAGTTCGGGGTCGAGATCGTAAGCCAAGGCCTCACGGATGCCGTCCAAGGTGCGCAGCAGACGCACGATCTCAGCCCGGGTCACGTCACGCAGCCGCGTCAGTCGATCGAGATCCGCCGTCGCCTCTCGGTGGCCCTGCTCGATGTTCTGCTCGGCCGCGTCGCAGATCTCTCGAGCCCGCAGGAGGGCTCGCCCCCGGATGCGTTCGGCCTCAGACTCCGCGGCTGCCACCAACTGGGCGGCCTGCTCGCGGGCCGCGGTCATCTCGACGGCGCCGCGTTGCTCCGCTGCGGCCAGGGCCGCCTGTCGCTCCTGCCATTCCCGGCGGCGTTCCTGCTCGTGTCGGGCGATCTCCGTATGAGCCTCGGTCAGCAGCGCGGCCGCACGCCGTTCCGCGGACTCGCGGACTTGCAGCGCTTCCTGCTCGGCCGCCCGTAGCAGCCGGTCCAGGCGCGGACCCAACCCGCCGTCCCCCGATGGTGACGACACCGGGGTGGGGCTCTGCGCCGCGACCGCGTCATCGCCCTGGCCGTCGGCATGATCGGGGGCCGCGGGTTCTGCGGCAATGGCACGGTCGCGCTCGGATGGGGTAGGGGCCACCGGTGCGTGATGTGTCGATATGGCGAGCACCCCGTTCGGACGACAAACCAAGCCTGTCGCCGGGTCTGGGCAACGGCGTTGACACTACCTCCAGCGGGAGGGGCGTCGCGGGGGCGCGGCTGGTCAGGTGTGGTGGGTGCGGTGGTAGTCGCGCCAGATCAGCCGGTGCACGCCCAGCACTCGGGGCAGTGAGCGGAGGCCGGGGATGAAGGGCACCAGGAGCAGGGCCAGGGTGAGCACCATCATCAGGCCCCATACCAGCGCGTCGGCGTTGTCGGATTCGGAGAACGGGGGCACCTGGTACCAGAAGGTGTAGAGCCACATCCAGGGCTGGCCGGGGTAGTTTCCGGTCTCGTTCATCATGCCCCACTGGTCCCCGCCCAGCTGTTGGGCGCGGGCCTGATCCTCCAGGTAGGCACCGTCGGCGAGCAGCAGCAGGCTGCGGGTGGCGTCGGAGCCGTAGAAGGTCCCCGAGGACGTCAGGGTCCCCTCGAGTCCCCCGGAGCGGGCGAGAACCAGGAAGCGCTGCGCCAACAGCGGCACCGGGCCGTAGTCGCCTGCCGCGACCTGCCCCGGGTCGTTGTCGGGCGCGGCGGCCAGGGCTTTGACGTAGTCGCCGCTCCAGGCGGCCTGCTGGTCGGCGCTCGCGCCGGTGTATCTGGCCAATGCGACGGTCAGGGCGGGGTCGCCGGTGATCCGGGTCAACGGGGTCAGCACCAGGTCGTTCGCCGGATCGACGGGGATGGTCACGCCCGCCCACTTCTGCAGTTGCAGCGGGCCGATGCTCTGACCGTCGGCCGCGGTGTTGTAGGGCGGCCCGTAGCCTGCGCTGGTGGTGGTGCCCGCCAGCTCACCGGCCGCGGTCGCGATGACGTCGTTCGGCGCTGCGGCGGCCCAGTCGGCGAGCGTGATCGGCTTCTCGTCGGGTGAGGAGAAGATCCACGCCAGCGCGATGGTCAGGACGACGACGCCTGCCAGCGCGAGGATGAACTCCTTGACCAGGTCGTAGGGTCGGGTCGGGAAGAGGTGGCTGTCGGGGGTGCGGTCGCCGCGGTGGCGCGGTGCGCGCTCGGCTGTCGTGGACGGCCGTTCGGTCGTCGGCGGGGTGGATGCGCTGGTCACGGGGTCACCTGCCGATCGGCTTCGGGTTTGACGGCGGGTTCGGGCGCCTGGACGCCGATGGGTGGGACGACGCCGTGGCGGCGCACGAGCACGACATGCCAGATCGCGAGGACGCCGATGAGGAACGGCAGCAGCGAGATGTGCCACATCAGCATCTGACCGGGGTTGAGGACGTTGAACACCGCGCCGATGCCGACCGCGTTCAGTCCGTCCTTGGCCTGGGTGCTGATCCATTGGGCGTCGAAGTTGGTCTGGGAGAGGTAGCCGGTGAACGCGGTGCCGATCGAGCCGACGAACGCGACGACGCCGGTCATCCAGGTCAGTGCGCGGCGGCCGCGCCAGGCGGCCATGAAGAACTTCCCCCACAGGTGCACGACCATGACGGCGAAGAAGATCTCGGTGCTCCACAGGTGGACGGAGTTGATGAAGTGGCCGGTGCCCGAGGTGTGCCACCAGACAGGGCCGCCAAGGGCCAGCAACCCGCCGGTGATCAGCACAATCACGAGGGCGGCGAGGGTCAGCACCCCGAAGACGTAGATCCAGGAGGCGACGTAGACCGGCTGGCGGTCCGGCAGGGCCTGCCCCGGCGGAACCAGCGTCGCGACCCGGGTGCGCAGCCGCGCCGTCCAACTGGTCTCGTTCATCGCCGGTCGGCCCGGTCACGGTGCCCGAAGGGCACCAGCACCGCCAAAGCGAAGATCGCGAGCATCAGCAGGATGATGACCAGGTTGGTGACCGATATCTGCAGGACGCCCCACGCCACGTAACTCCCGCTGGTACCCATGCGGGGGAGGGTGGGCCACCTGCCTGTGACCGCACAGAGGCCTTTGGACCGCAACCCAGCCGCCGGAAGGCCGCCCGATTCGGGCCTGCCGGCACGTCACCGAACGCGACAGGCTCATCGACTACCGTCGCCGCGGCGGGTATCGGTCCGCCTCGCCGGTAACGGGGGGACGTCCAGCCTTTCGGTCGAGGCGTTATCGGATATTCCGTCCTCAGGGGAGGCTCTGATGATCGACGAGGGCCCGATCCCGTGAGGCGTCGGTCGGGAGCGCCATGCTCGGGGCGTGGCGGGTCGAGGCCGCCCGTTCCTCGTGCCGTGGCCCCCGGTCATACGATGATTTGCCCACGACACGGCCCGCCGGTGGCGCGCGGTCGCCCGACCGTCCTCGGAGGCACGGTGCTTTCACGACCCGCAACAATGGTCCTCGCCGGGGTTGTCCTCGCCGCAGTGGCAACCGAGTGCAGCAGCTCACCACCTTCCCCGCCGACGGCCCCCGCGTCAGTGGCCATTCCAGCGCCACCCACCACGACCCATGCCCATGTGATCAAGGTCCTCACGATCTTCGAGGAGAACCACGGCCTGCAGCAGATGCGGACCTCGATGCCGTTCCTGTCGGCGCTGGCCACCCGGTACGGCTATGCCACCGGCTACACCGCGGTGAGCCACCCGTCACTGCCGAACTACCTCGCGATCAGCGGCGGATCGACGTTCGGCATCAGGAACGACGCGGCACCCGCCGCACACCCGGTCCACGGCCCGTCCGTGTTCGGTCAGGCTCTCGCCGTGGGCAAGACCGCCAGGGTCTACGCCGAGTCCATGCCCACCAACTGCACCCTGACCAACACCGACACCTACGCGGTCAGACACACCGGCTGGGCGTACTACATCGACGAACGCGCAGCGTGCCAGACGGGGCAAGTCCCGATGGGCAGCACTTCGGCCGGAGCTCTCGCCGGTGACGTCGCCGCCGGCAGCCTGCCCACCATCGGCTGGGCGATACCTGACCTCAGCCATGATGCCCACGACGGCACTCTCGCCGAGGCCGACAACTGGCTCGCCGGCTGGCTCCCGGCGATCTTGTCTGGACCCGATTTCCGCAGCGGCGGCCTTGCCGTCGTGATCACCGCCGACGAAGACGACCGCCACAGCGGCAACAACGTTCTCATGGTGGTCGCCGCCCCCGGCGTCAGCGGCAAGGTGGTCACCGCCCCGTTGACCCACTACTCCCTTACCGGCCTCTACGACGACGTCATCGGCGCTCCCAAACTCCGCGACGCCGCCACCGCGCCGTCACTCGCTGCAGCCTTCGGCCTCGCTGTCGGGCCCTGACCGATCGAGTGACCGTGAGTCCTAGCCCCAGTTTCCCGGTTAGTTCGATCTTGAGTGTGTTGGGAACTGGCTCCAGGTGAGTTGAGCTGGGCGTTCTCGGCGCGGCAGCTGGTGTTTGATCTTGCTTTGGCCTATGACCTAAAGAGTGGCGAGTCTCTACAAGAAGGTGATCAGCGGCAGGCCGTACTGGTACGTGCGGGAGATGGCCTGGGTGCAGGGCAAACCCAGGATGGTCTCCGAGCGCTACCTCGGGTCGGCCGCCGACATCGCCGCCGCGTTCGACGAACGCGAGGCCGCGCTGCGGCCCGAGCGGACCCGGCACCTGGCGTTCGGGGTCGCCGCCGCGTGGGGGATGCTGGAGCGTCTCGGCGTGGTCGCGGTGATCGATGAGGTGGTCGGGGCACGCCGGGCCGACGCGGGCGCCTCGGTGGGCACCTACCTGGCGCTGGCCGCGCTGGGCCGCCTGGTGGACCCGTGCTCCAAGCGCGGGTTCGAGAAGTGGTGCGCGGCACCGCCGCCGACCGGTTCACCAAGATCGGTGCCGGGGTGCTGGACCACCGCAAGTTCTGGGACGCGATGCACGGGGTCAGCCCCGAGCAACTGGCCCGCATCGAGCACCGTCTCGCCCTGGCCATGATCGAGACCTTCGAGCTGGACATCTCCGCGCTGGCCCTGGACATGACCAACTTCGCCACCTACATCGATACCACCAACGACAAGGCACCCATCGCGCAGCGCGGCAAGGCCAAGCAGAAACGAGCCGACCTACGCCTGGTCGGGCTCGGCCTGGTGATCACCCGCGACGGTGGGATCCCGCTGGTCTCCCACGCCTACCCCGGCAACCGGCCCGACGTCACCCAGTTCGCCACCATGATCGACCTGCTGGTGGCGCGGCATACCGCGTTGGCCGCGGCGCTCACCGACAACCCCGACAACCCCGACAACCCCGACAACCCCGATAACCCCACGCCCAGCGTGAGCGCGACAACCCCGCAGATGACGGTGGTGTTCGATGCCGGGCAGAACTCGCTGGCCAACCTCGCGCACCTGAGCGCGACCGGTCTCGGGTTCGTCGGGTCGATCCCGCCGTCTGACTGCCCGGACCTGCTGGCCCGCCCCGCCGCCGACCGGCACCCCGTGGACCCCGACCGGTTCCCCGGCGTGACCGCACTGGAACAACGCCGCCCGGTCTACGGCGCCGACCGCCGCGTCGTGCTCACCCACTCCCCGACCCTGCACACCGCCCAGTCCCGCGGCTTCGACCAGACCCTGGCCAAGGCCACCGCGAAGCTCTCCGCGCTGGCCGACACCCTGGCACGGGGCCACACCCGCCGACCCCACGACAAGGTCACCGCCGAGATCACCCAGATCGTCAACGACCCCTGGGTGCGTCGGGTCATCACCTGGCAGCTGACCGGCGCCACCCCCGCCGAGCACCGGCTCGCCTTCGACCTCGACGATCAAGCCCGCACCGACCTGGAAGCCGAGGTCTTCGGCAAACGCGTCCTGATGACCGACCGCGACCAGTGGCCAACCGCGGACGTGGTCGCCGGCTACCGCTCCCAGTCCGAGGCCGAGTTCGGCTTCCGCCAACTCAAAGACCCGCACGTGGTGTCGTTCTCCCCGATGCACCACTGGACCGAGCACAACATCCGGGTGCACGTGTTCACCTGCGTGCTCGCCCTGCAGATCGCCCACCTCATGCGCCGCCACGCCCACCAACACGGCCTGCACCTATCCGTGCGTGAACTGCTCGACACCCTCGCCGGTATCCAGGAGACGGTGCTGATCTACCCCTCCACCGGCGGGCGACCCAAGGCCCGCCGCATACTCACCGAGACCAACCCCACCCAGGACCACCTCGCCGAGATCTTCGATCTACACCGCTGGGCACCCCGAACTTAGGTCATAGCACACAACAACATCAACTTAGCTCCTGGCCAGGGAAAACACCGGCAGCGATCATGCTAGCCGGGAAACTCGGGCTAGCCGCGGCGCAGAACTTGCCGGTCCGATCGTGCGGGTCAGTGCGGATGAGTTCCTGGGTCCACAGGCGCACGCCGATCGACCGATCACGGGTGGTTGGCCAGACGCTAACCTTCGGGCGCCTCGAGCCGATAGCCGTGGCCGCGGAGCGTGATGATGGTCGGCACGCGCGCCGGGGGGCCGCTCGCGGCGTCGGCCAGTTTGCGACGCAGGGCGGCGACGTGCACGTCGAGCGTCTTCGTGGAGCCGAACCAGTTGCCGTCCCACACGTCGGCCATGAGGGTCTCGCGGCTGATGGCCCGCCCGGGCTCGGCGGCAAGGCGGGTGAGGAGGTCGAACTCCTTGGCCCGCATCACCAGCTCCCGGCCCGCCAGGGTGACCCGGCGCGCGGCGGGATCGACGAGCAGGTCGCCGATGGCGGCGGGCCGCTCATCATGGGCGATGGCCGCGTCGCGACGCAGGTGGGCGCGGATGCGGGCGTGCAGCTCGGCGAGTCGCACCGGCTTGGTCAGGTAGTCGTCGGCGCCTGCTTCCAGTCCGACGACGACGTCCATCTCCTCCGTGCGCGCGGTCAGGATCACCAGGACGGCGGCCGGGAGGCGGACGCGGAGCCTGCGGCAGACCTCCACGCCGTCGAGGTCGGGCAGCCCGAGGTCGAGCAGGACGAGGTCGGCCGAAGGGCAGGCGAGCGCGCCGCGCCCGGTGCGCTCCCAGCGCACCTCGTGGCCGTGGGTGCGCAGGCTGGTGCGCAGTGCGTCGCCGATCGTCTCGTCGTCCTCGACCACCACGATCTGTGCCACGGCCGCCACCCTACGGGCGCGTCGTCGCCGTCGGGAGCGCGGCCGGTTGGGGGGTGGTCGTCGTCCGTGTGGCGTCGTGACCGGTCCGGGCACGGTGGTTGGCGACCGGCCGCTGGGTGTGGGCGGCGACGGCAGGCGGCGGGATGGCGACTGGCCGCGCAGGCACGGGGAGGGCCGTGACGCGGTGGGCGACGACCACGCCGAGGGCACGCAGGTCGGCGATCCGCGCCGGCGGCCGGACGGGCCGCAGCAAGCCCGGGGCGACGATTCGCGCCCGATCGGCCTGGGCGCGGTGGACCGGGCGAGTGGTCGCCGCCCGCGGAGTGTCGACAGGAAGCCGTCCGATCGGGACGGCCACCAGGACAAATCCGAGCATCGCCAGGTAGACCAGGCACGAGGCGGCGGCGAGCCAGCCCGCGCGCGTCAGGAGCCGTCGCCGCCGGTTGCCCTCGTCGACGAACACGGGTCGGAGCAAGACCTGGGTATCGGCGAGGTCGTCGCGCCATGGGTCGGGCACGGCGCGCCGCTGACTGCGGATGCCGGTGGCCGACACCGGATCAGGGGCCGACGTCGAGGGCGTGGAACGTCACCCGGGCGCCGTCGTCGGCCGCGCCGCCCGCGGAGTCGGCTGGCCGGGTGTCGGCCTGCTGGTAGTCGCCCGCCTGGAAGCGGACCGGGGCGCCGTCGAACGCGGCGGGCACGGGGGCGGTCCCGGTGGCGGTGTGGCCGTCGGCCGTGGCGGTGAAGGTGAGCGTGCCGTTGCCGTCGTCGCTGATCGAGAACGTGAACGGGATGCCGAGCGGCACGCCTGTGAGCAGCGGTACCTGGGTGGCGTCCGGGCCGGACCGCTGCTGCTTGACCACGACGTCGATCTTGCCGCCCTCGTCGTGCAGCATGACGAACGGGACCGAGCTGATGGCGTCAGAGCCGTGGATCTGGCCGAGGATCACGTCGGGCTTGGTGCGCGGCAGCTGGGCGACGGTGACCGCCGCGGTGAGCACGTGCCTGCCGAGGCCCGCGAGGAACGGGGAGAGGCTGTCCAACTCGGTGCGGGTGTGGCCGGAGTTGGGTGTGGTGGCGCCCGCGACCGGCGCCCACAGCGTGAGGCCGCCGTGGCCGTCGGCGACCAGCCAGGGCGGTGAGACGGTCGCCGGGTCGACGGTGGCCGCGTCGCCCTTGCGCCCGGCGACCGGCAGGGTGAGCTTCCACCCCGCCAGGGCCACCGGCCCGCTCGGCGCGGTGGGCGTGGCGTCCGGGGTCGGGTGTGGGGTGCCCGCGACGCCGCACCCGGCGGCTACGGCCCACACGAGCACGACGATCGCGACCCATCGCGAAATGCGCACGATCGAGGATGGTGGCACAGCGCAATCCCGCGGTTTCTCCGGCCCGGTGTTCTTGAGATGCCGTTGACAAACAGTTGACCTTATTACCGCGGGCTATTCTCGGCGCGAAAACCATTCCCGAAGGACGCGCACCCGTGGTGGTCGTCCCCCGACGCCACCGGGTCGAGCCTGGGCAACACGCTGTGCCTGGAACCGCCAGGCCTCGACCGGCCCGCTCCGGGTGCCGGTTCCAAGAAAGCACTGAGAAACCGACGCGACGATGGGCCGCACGCCGGCACACCGCCGGCCACCCGAAGAAAGGCTGACCGTGCCCACGTTCGTCTCCGGACTTCCGCTGCATCCGCTTGTCGTGCACGCGGTCGTCGTCCTGGTCCCGATGGCGGTGCTGGGTGCGCTCCTCGTCGCTGTCTGGCCTGCAGGCCGCCCCCGTTGGGCGTGGCCGGTGGTGGTGCTGACCACGGCGGCGGTCGTCGCGATCCCGTTCGCGACCAGCACCGGTGAAGGCCTGGAACACAACCTGCCTCGTACGCCGGCGATCGCCACACACGCCGAGCTCGGTGACCAGCTGCTCGTCTTCGCGGTGCCGCTGCTGCTGTGCGTGTTCGCGCTCGCGTTCCTCGACCGCAGGCGCCGCCGGAGCGTCGAACGGGCTCAGGTGTCGGGTCCGGGCACGATGACCGCCCCGCCGACCACTTCGGTTCCGGCCCGCCTCGTGGCCGTCGTCCTCGCCGCATTGACCGTGGCGTTCGCGCTCGTCTGCGCGGTGCAGGTGTTCCGCATCGGGGATAGCGGGGCCCGCGCCGCCTGGGGTGACATCCACTACGTCCAGCAGCCCCGCATCGGCGTAGGCCGCGTTGGAGAGCAGTCGATGGTCACGTAGCCTCTTCGGTAGCCTGCGGATGAACGCACGCAGGTCGCCGTGTTCGCCTGGCGGTGGGTGACGTTGCAGGGCGGCGGCAGTCCCGCTCCCACCCTCCTCTTACCCGCTTCTTGTCTGATCTCGGCGAATGGCGCACGTGCCGTCACTACTGTGCGGCCGTCGGGACGATTCCGGGAGCCGAGGAGAAGCGATGACGGTCGGCATCGCCGTGGGCATGGCGCTGCTTGCCGCGACGATGTTCGCCGTCGCCGCCGTCGTGCAGAACGCCGCGGTCGCCGAAGTCGTCCGGGTCGGTCGGACGCAGATGATCGGGGGAGCGCAGTTCCGGAGCCTGGCGCGGTCGCGCACCTGGGTGGGCGGTGTCTCGCTGACTGCGCTCGCCTCCATCGTGCATGCGGGTGCGCTGGTGCTGGCACCGGTGGCGGTCGTGCAGCCGATCGGGGTGCTGTCGGTGCCCTTCGCGGTGGTACTCGCCGCGTCGCGAACCCGTATTCGGCCGCCGCCGCTGGTGTGGGCGGCGGTTGCGCTGTGTCTCGGGGCGGTGGCGGGGTTCGTCGTGCTGGCCGACATCGGGCTGGGCACCTCGCCTGCGCCGCGGTTCGTCGACGTTGTGGTCGCGGCGCTGGGGACGGGAGCGCTGGCGGGCGGCTTGGCGCTGTGGGCGACGAAGCGCTCGGGCTGGCTGCGCTGCGCCGGGTTCGCGTCCTCTGGCGCGACCGCGTTCGGCCTGGTGTCGGCGTTGATGAGGCTGATCGCGCTGCATCTGACGACCGGCGTGAACGATCTCGACGACGTCGGGGTGTGGCTGCCCGCCATCGGAATCGTGCTCGCGCTCGCCGTCGGCGGGTGGGCGGTGCAGCAGGCCCACGCGGCGGGCGCCCCCGCCGTGGTGGTGGGCTGTTTGACCGTGGTCGACCCGCTGGTGGCGGTCGGGCTCGGCATCACGATGCTGGGCGAGGGCACGGACACGACGCTCGCCACCGCGGGCGGGTTGATCACGTTCGCGCTGCTCGGCCTGGGGGCGGCGCTGCTGCTCGCCCGCCATCACCCCGACGCCGACCACGCACCGGCCGCTCGCCATGTCCAGGACCACGCGGTTGAGTAGTCGTCATCGCCGGAATGCCGACGGTCGCGGTGGTCAGCGCAGCATATGAAGGTGCTCACGATCTGTTACCGAGGATTCACTCGGTCGCCAGACGCCAATTGACCTTGCGTTAACCCTTGACTTGCACGTGTCGGGGTGGCCTTCTTCTAACGTCACCGTCCGTGGTAACTCAGGAGCCGTCCGTCGCGGTTCGCGAACGGTCGCCGATCGGCGGGTCGTGGGCACGCCGCATGGTCTGGGCGCTGCTGTCCGTCGGTTGCGCCGCCGTACTGCTCACTCCGCGCTTCCTGCCCTTTTACGACTACCCGGAATGGCTGCTGCAGGGCCAAATCGTGCGGGACCTGTGGACGGGCGCCGTCAGCAATGGGAGTCCGGTGACGCAGCTCTATGCGATGCTGCCCGTCCCCGTTCCGAACCTCGCCGCACCCGTCGGCATCGCGCTGCTGGCATGCGTTCTCCCGATCGCGGTAGCAGGTCCGGTCTTTCTGGTGCTCGGCGTGCTCGGCTTCGGCTACGGCTACGGCTTCCTGGTCCGTCGGCTGCAGCACGGTCCGACTGTCTTGGAGTTCACCGGCTTCATCTGGGCTTTCGGCTACTTTCTGGAGCGGGGCTATGTCAGCTACCTCTTCGGTCTGCCGATCGCGTTCGTCGGGATCGGACTGACCCACCAGATCGTCAACCGACCCGGCGCCCGCGTGCCCCATGTCGTGCTGTGGGTGCTGCAGGTGCTCGCCTTCCTGGCCCATCTCGTCGCGTGGGGCGTGCTGGTGCTGACGGTCACGGGCTACGCTCTGGCGCTGTTCCGCGGTCACCGTCGCGCGCAGGCGCTGAGCCTGCTGGCCACCGCCGCACCGCCTGCGGTACTGCTCATCTGGTACGTCGCCGCTGCCCGGGAGGCAGGGCACTTCGCGCTCTACTCGACCATGCGGGACAAGCTGCTCTCGCTCGCCGAGACGGTTCAGTTCTTCCCGCGGCTGGATCCCTATCCCGGAAGCGTTGCGAGCTTCCCCGCGCAGATGCTGCTCACGCTCGCCCTGATCGGCATCGTCGGGTGGAACATCCGCTATCGGTCGACGCTGACGGCGCTGCGGACGCCGGTCGCCGCGACCGCGCTCATCCTGGCGAGCGCCGCGGTGCTCGACCCGATCGGCAATGTGAACAGTCTGACCAAACCGGACCAGCGGCTCCTTCTCCCGGCCGTCTTGCTGATGCTCGCCGCCCTGCCGTGGAAACCCGCCCGCAGTGGCGGCACGGCCGCGGTCGCGGGTGTCGTCGCGGTGACGCTCACGCTGCACGGCGTCGCGCTGGTCTCGGCGGAAGCGCCGCTGCAGCGGGCCTTCGACGCCATCGACACCACCATCCCGGACAACGCGGCCGTCGCGACGCTGGCCGTGCCCGCCGACGGCGGCTGCGGCCCACAACCCGGTCCGTCGATCGGGATCCCGTCGCTGAAGTGGTTCGACGTGTACCGCATGCTGGCGCACCACGAGGTGCGAGCCGATCTGCAGGAGACCTCGGGGGTGGCGCTGCGGTTCGACCCCACCCGCGGGCCGGGGCTGACGGCGCTCAGCGCGGCCGCATCCCAGGCGCGGACGGCCATCGACGCGACATCCGCCACCTACGTCGAGGTCTTTGCCTGTCCCGTCGATCTGGCGCACGTCACCGCCACGTTGGCTCCGCGATACGCCCGGGTGGTGTCCGGCGAGGGCTTCGCGATCTTCCAAGAGCGGTGAGGCGGTCAGGCACCGCAGGCCCGCACCACATGCGGGAACAGAAAGTATTGGACGTCAGGAGGCCGCCCGCACGCGGATGCCGAGCGCCGTGACGCCCGCGGCGATCGCGATCAGCAGGATCAGGGTGATGGGTCCGGTGCCGAGGTCGAGGCCGCCACGGCCGGGCGGCACGGCGATCCAGTCGGCAAACGAGGCCCCGAGCGG
Organism: uncultured Actinomycetota bacterium; assembly: GCA_963739465.1. Classification (GTDB taxonomy): domain Bacteria; phylum Actinomycetota; class Actinomycetes; order Mycobacteriales; family Pseudonocardiaceae; genus Pseudonocardia. The sequence continues at coordinate 706,008 of CAVUAS010000021.1, read as the reverse complement.
ACGGGTGAGGACGTAGGCGGCCCAGAAGGCGAGCACGGTGTTCAGCCCGGCCAGGCGGTGCGCGAGCGCGGGTACCGCGATCGCGACGGCGAACAGCACCCCCGACGCGAGGTAGCCCAGCCCGAGCGTAGTGGCGGTGAGGTCGCCCGCCGCGGTGCCGAGGGCGAACGTGGCGCAGACAGTGGCCCAGTAGAACAGCTCGCGGCGGGTGGTGCGGACGCTGTGGATGGCGAGTGTGCCCTCCAGGCGGTGCCACCCGAACAGCAGGGCGGCGACGGCGACGGCGAACCCCATGGTCGAGACGAGGTAGGGAATGCCGAGTACGACGTGGGTGACGTCGGCGGCCATCGTGCCGAACACGCTGACCATCGCCACCGCGCCCCAATAGCGCCACGGCCGGTAGGCCCGCGCGGCGAGCTGGGTGACCAGCAGCCCGGTGAGGACGAGCCCGCTGCCGAGCACGGCGAGAACAGGGTCGACGGTGCGGGCCAGCCAGTCCGAAGCGGTCTCGCCCATGCCGGTCGTGAGGACCTTGAGGATCCAGAAGCCTGCGGTGGCGGCGGGCACCTTGACCGTCATCGTCCGCAGTCGCCGGGAGGTCGATGTGCCCGGGGGAGTCGTCAACAGTATGCTCCGATTTCCGTCGGGAAAGCCGTCCGGTACAGAATCGGATAGGGTCGAGGGAATGTTGCGAGCGGGTCTTCGTTATTGCCGAGCCGGCCGATTCTTCTTGCCTATTCCTTACCTTGGTCGGCGTGTTCCTGCCGTAGGGGGAGGAGGAGCGTGAACGTGGTGGGCGAGCGGCGGCTCAGCAATAGCCTGCCACCCTCGGCTTCGGTGAGGCTGCGGGCGAGGGCCAGGCCGATGCCGTGGCCCGCCGCCGCGGAAGAGCGACGGACGAACAGCTCGTCGGGCGCGTCGACACGGCCTTCGTCGGCGATGTCGAGCGCAAGCGCGTGCGCCGCCTCACGGGCCTCGACGGTGACGGTGCCTCGCCCGTGGCGCAGCGCGTTGTCCAGCAGCACACCGAGGATCTGGCGGATGGCGGGCGCGGACGCCGCAGCCGACGGCAGGTCGGCGGCCGTGGCGATGTCCAGGCGCCGCCCGGTTTCGGCGAGGGTCGGGTGGTGGTCGCGGCGCAGCTCATCGAAGAGATCGGGGAGTGACAGCGTCTGGTCGGGTCGCGGGAGGTCGCGGGACAGCGCGAGCAGGTCGGTCATCGTGCGTTCGAGGCGGTCGGCGGCATCGACGGCCGCGGTGACCGCCTGCCGCATCTGGGCGGGGCTCTCGAGCGCGGTCTCCAGCTGCAGGCGCAGCCCGGCCAGCGGGGTGCGCAGTTGGTGGGAGGCGTCGGCGGAGAAGGCGCGCTCGCGGGCGAGGGTGCGCTCGACGCGGCGGGCGGACTGGGCGAGACTGGCGGCGACGTCGTCGATCTCCGGCACCCCCGACGACGCGGGCGCCTCCAGCCTGCCGTGTCCGATGCCCGCCGCGGCCGCCGAGAGCCGTTCGAGGGGCGCGGCCAGCCGGGCGGCCTGGCGGCGGGCGACGAGCCAGACCGCCACCAGCGTCGCGCCCGCGAGGGCGGACATGACCAGCCAGGCGGCGATGATTCGGGTCCACGCCTCGGTGCGCGGGGTGCTGGCGCGTACGGCGCCCGCGGCCCGGCCGTCGTCGCTGACCGGAATGGCGACGGTGAAGTCGCCACCGGGGTCGCCGTCGTTGACCCGTGTGCCCGACAGCGCGGAGCGGACGCTGTCGTCGGCCGCGGTCGGTCCGGTTCCGAGCACCCGTGCGCCGTTGACGTCGTAGAAGCCGAGGGAGGTGTCGGACTCGGTGGCGGGCAGGACGTTCGGTGGATGGCCGCGGGCGAGGTCGGCGGTGGCACGGAGCGCGGTGATCTCGGCGACGTGGCTGATCTCCGCGCGCTCGTCGTCGAGGAGGTACTTGGCCACGAGCACGGCCAGCGGCAGCGCGAACAGGCCGACGGCGAGGACGGCGGTGACCACCATGACTGTGACGATCTTCCGGCGCACCTCTCACCTCCCGTTCGGTTGCCGACCGTCCTGCTGCGTCGGGATGGCGGACATGGTCGCATCACGACCCGTCGGGTGGCGGTGTGATCGCGGGGGCGCCCGTGTGACCACCTCGTCGGGTCGGCCTCTTGGCTCGCGGCGCTGAGGGGGGTCCATGGGATCGACGCTCGCGGTCGGTTGGGGCCTCGGCCTGGCCCTCTTGGTGCTGGTGACCCTCGGTGCCTGCGTGGCCGTGGTCGGCGGGCTCGGCTGGGGTGTCGGCGGAGGCGTCGCCACCGCGGCGGTACGCGCGGTCGTCCAGCTCGCCGTGGTCAGCGCCGTCATCGTCGCCGTGGTGCGGTCGCTGTGGTTGTCGATGGCGTTCGTGCTGGTGATGCTGATGATCGCGAGCGCGACGTCGGCCCGGCGCATGACGGGCGACCGCTCCGGCCTGCTCGCCGTGGCGCCGATCGGCGTTGGCGCGGTGGTGGTGTTGGCCGTCGTCGTGGGGACGGGCGCGGTGCCGCTGGTCGGGATCGCGCTGGTGCCGGTGAGCGGCATCCTGCTGGGCGGGGCGATGACGGCTACGTCGCTGGCGGGGCGCCGCGCGCTCGACGAGCTGGCCGCGCGTCGGGGTGAATACGAGGCCGCCCTGGCCCTGGGTCTGCTCGACCGCGACGCCGCGCTGCTGGTGGCCCGGCCGTCGGCGGCACAGGCGATGACCCCGGCGCTGGACCAGACCCGCACGGTGGGGCTCGTGACGTTGCCGGGCGCGTTCGTCGGTGTGCTGCTGGGCAGCGGTGATCCGGTGCAGGCCGCCGCGGCGCAGGTGCTGGTGCTGATCGGCCTGCTGGCGGCAGAGGCCGTAGCTGTGGTGATCACGGTAGAGCTCGTCGCCAGGGGACGCATTCGGCGTACCGAGCCGCCGTCCGCGGCACGGCGTCGGGCGGGGTGGCCGCGCGGCATTCGGCGTCGGGTCAGTGCAGGCTGAACCAGGCGAGGCAGCCGAGCCCTGCGACGATGCAGTAGATCGCGAACGGGCGCATCGACCGGGTCTCGAACCAGCGGGTCAGGAACCGGACCGACAGGTAGGCGCCGATGCCCGACAGCAGGCTGCCCGCGAGGATCTGCGGGCGGATGCCGTCGCCGAGCGGGCCAACGAGGTCGGGCAGCTTGAGCACTCCCGCCGCGAGGATGACGGGCGTGGCGAGCAGGAACGAGAACCGCGCCGCGTCCGCGTGCGAGAGCCCTTTGGCCAGCCCGGCGACCATCGAGGAACCTGAGCGGCTGATACCGGGGGCCAGTGCGGCGATCTGCACCGTCCCGATGAGCACCGCCTGGCCGACCGGCAGCCGGGCCAGTCGGCGGTCCGCCGCCACCGCCGCGTCGACCTGCGCCGTGGCCCGGATTGCGTTGGTCGGCAGGATCTCCGTCGGCTCTGCAGGCACGGAGGCCCGGGCGGCGGTCCGGCGCCGGAGGTGCTCACCGAGCAGCAGGACGCCGCCGTTGAGGACGAGGAACGCCGCGGTCGGGACGGGCTTGCTCAGGTAGACCCGGAAGACGTGCTCGAGAGCCAGGCCGGCGATGCCGACCGGGATGGTGGCGAGCACGAGCAGCCACGCGAGCCGCTGGTCGGGATCGGCGACCTCCCGGCGCACGATGCTGGTGACCAGCCCGCGCACGATCCGCACCCAGTCGCGGTGGAAGTAGACGATGAGCGCAAGGGCCGTCGCGACGTGCAAGCCCACCACGAACGCGAGGTAGGGCGATTCGGGCGCGCTCACGTCGAGGTCTCGGGCCCAACTGCCGCCGACAAGCGCGGGCAGCAGGATGCTGTGCCCGAGGCTCGAAACCGGAAACAGCTCCGCCACGCCCTGCAGCCCGCCGATGACGAGTGCCTCCAGCCAGGTCAAATGCGCCACGTCGGAAGAGTCGGCAATCCGCGCGTGCACGTCACGCTTTTCGTCGAACGCGAAGACAGCTCTTGCCAACCGCTAACCCTGACACCTGCCCTCTACCGGGACGCCTTCCTCCGGCATCACCGCGTCACGAGTGTCTGCGACGCCGCCGCCGACTGCCTCGGGACCCAACCCGGTCTGGCCTACGGCTTGGGCGTGCACGCGCAGATGCCCGAGATCTGCCGCCGGCTCATCGCCGCCGGGGTGCCGGTCGTGCTCGAAACCCCGGCGCTGCCGCGGAGCAGGTCAAGGCCTGGACCACAACACCCAAAAAAACCTGAGTTAACCGAACTTGCCCGGCAGTTGTTGTTCCGGCATTCTCGAAAGCGAAAACTCCCGGCAGTCCGTCAACCGTGGATGGAACAATTCCCCGCTATCGCACCCTCACCGACGGATGAGAGGCAGGGGACCACTCGTCCCGCCCCTATCAAGCTATAGCAGGGTGGGGGGCTTGCCGCAAGGCCCCCACGCGCGTTGACAATACACGGCGTCCAGGCCACGGATACGAAATGGGGGAGCCCGATGGGCCTCCGGGGGGACGAGACCATGGGCAGCTACGTGCTGGGTTTCCATGAAATCGACCGGACGCAGGTCGCGGTCGTTGGCGGCAAGGGCGCGAACCTCGGGGAGCTCTCGCGGATCGACGGCATCCGTGTGCCGGCTGGCTTCTGCGTGACGACCGACGCCTTCCGGCGGATCATGGCGGACGCGCCCTCGATCGACGAACGGCTCGATCAGCTGTCGCGCCTCAGTCCGGATGACCGGGCGGCGATCCGCACGCTCAGCGCGGAGATCCGCCGGAGCATCGAGGGAATCGCCATCCCCGACGAGGTGGCGGCGGCGATCACCCGCGCTCTCGCCCAGCTCGGCGAGCACGCTGCCTACGCAGTTCGGTCCAGCGCGACGGCGGAGGACTTGCCCACGGCCTCCTTCGCAGGCCAGCAGGACACGTACCTGAACGTCGTGGGGTCGAAGGCGATCCTCCAGCACGTCAGCCGGTGCTGGGCCTCGCTGTTCACCGAGCGGGCCGTGACCTACCGCCAGCGCAGCCGCATCGACCACCGTACGGTCCACATGGCCGTGGTCGTGCAGCAGATGGTCTTCCCGCAGGCGTCCGGCATCCTGTTCACGGCCGACCCCGTCACGTCCAACCGGAGGGTCGCCTCCGTAGAGGCAGGCTTCGGCCTCGGTGAGGCCCTGGTCTCCGGCCTGGTGAACGGGGACGTCTACAAGGTGCGCGACGGCGAGGTCGTCGTCGCCAAGGCGGTCGGCACCAAGCAGCTCGCCATCCACGCCTCGGCGGCGGGCGGGACGCAGGAACAGGCGATCGACCCGGAGCTGCAGGACCAGCCTGCGCTGACGGATGCGCAGGTCGTGCGGCTCACGCAGCTCGGCAGGCGGCTCGAAGCGCACTTCGGCCGCCCCCAGGACATCGAATGGTGCCTGGTCGACGACGACTTCCAGATCGTCCAGAGCCGGCCGATCACCACCCTGTTCCCCATCCCCGCGTCCGGCGACCGGGAGAACCACGTCTACGTCTCCGTCGGCCATCAGCAGATGATGACCGACCCCATGAAGCCCCTTGGGCTGTCCTTCTGGCAGATGACGACCCCCGCGTCCATGGCCGAGGCCGGTGGCCGCCTGTTCGTCGACGTCACCCAAAGGCTGGCCTCGCCCGCGAGCCGCGCCGGCCTCCTGGAGGCCCTGGGGAGATCCGATCCGCTGATCGGGGACGCGCTGCAGACCATCCTCGAGCGCGACGGCTTCGTCCGGCCGCTCCCTGACGAGGGTCCCCCCGGCCCACTGTTCGGCGGCGCGCCGGCTCCGATCGAGACCGATCCGGCCATCGTCACCGAGCTGATCGGGCGCAGCGAGGCATCCATCGCCGCCGCGGAACGCGACATCGCGACGTTGTCCGGCGAGGCACTGCTCGACTTCATCCAGGCGGACATCCAGGAGCTGAGGCGGATCCTGTTCGATCCGCAGAGCCATCAGGTGTTCATGTCGGCGATGGAGGCCGCGTGGTGGCTGGGCGATCAGCTGCAGGCGTGGCTGGGCGAGAAGAACGCGGCCGACACGCTCACGCAGTCCGTTCCCCATAACGTCACATCGGAGATGGGGCTGGCGCTTTTGGACGTCGCGGACGTGATCCGCCCGCATCCGGACGTGGTGGCGTTTCTGCACCACGTCGAGGACGAGGGTTTCCTGGACGAGCTGGCCAAGCTCTCGGGCGGGCGGGAAGCGCGAGACGCCATTGAGGCGTGGCTCGAAAAGTACGGCATGCGCTGCGTCGGCGAGATCGACATCACGCGGCCGCGTTGGAGCGAGCGCCCCTCCGCGCTCGTGCCCGTGATCCTCGGCAACATCAAGAACTTCGAGCCGGGCGCAGGCGCGCGGCGCTTCGAGCAAGGGCGGCAGGAGGCATGGGCGAAGGAACAGGACGTGCTGGAGCGCTTGCGGGCCCTGCCGGACGGGGAGCGGAAGGCCGGCGAGACGAAGCGGATGATCGACCGGGTGCGGACCTTCATCGGGTACCGGGAGTACCCGAAGTACGGCATGGTCAGCCGCTACTTCGTGTACAAGCAGGCCCTGCTGAAAGAGGCCGAGCGCCTCGCGGCGGCCCATGTGCTTCGTGAGAAGGAAGACATCTTCTACCTGAGGTTCACAGAGCTCCACGACGTCACGCGCACGAACCACGTGGATGACCAGCTTATCTGCAGGCGCAAGGACGCGTTCAGGTCGTATCAAGCGCTCACGCCGCCCCGGGTGCTCACATCGGACGGCGAGGTCATCACCGGGGCGTACCGACGCGACGACCTGCCGACCGGTGCCCTGGTCGGCCTACCGGTCTCCGCCGGGGTCATCGAAGGGCGGGCCCGCGTCATCCTGGATATGGCGCAGGCCGATCTCGAAGCGGGCGACATCCTGGTCACGGCCTACACGGACCCCAGCTGGACGCCGCTGTTCGTGGCAATCACGGGCCTGGTCACGGAGGTGGGAGGCCTGATGACCCATGGCGCAGTGATCGCACGCGAGTACGGCCTGCCTGCCGTCGTCGGCGTGGTAGATGCCACCCGGCTGATCCGCGATCGGCAGCGAATCCGAATCAACGGAACCGAGGGATATATCGAGATCCTGGCCTGATGTCGCGTCTGGGGCCGGCCGGTGGCCGCGTGCTTGTGGCGAGTCGGGGTTGGTCGAGGATTGCCGAACAACGGCTAAGGTTCGGCGTCATGCCGGTGGTGCTGGTGCACGGGAACCCCGAGACTGATGCCGTCTGGGCGCCGCTGATCGCCGAGCTTGGTCGGACGGACGTCGTACGGCTGTCCCCTCCGGGATGGGGCGCCCCGGTCCCTGCTGGATGGGGCGCCACGATCGAGGAGTACCGGCGGTGGCTTGTCATGGAGCTGGAGTCGATCGGCGAGCCGGTTCACCTCGTCGGCCACGACTGGGGTGGGGGCCACGCCGTCACCGTCGCGATGACCCGTCCCGACCTGTTGCGCACCTGGGTATCGGACGTGGTGGGCTGCTTCGATCCGGACTACGTCTGGCACCCGCTCGCGCAGGGCTGGCAGACGCCCGGGAAGGGCGAGCAGATGGTCGCGGCAATGGTGGCCGACCCGTTGTCGCGGCTGGACGACATGCAGTCCCGGGGGCTGGACCGGGCGGTCGGCGAGCAGATGGCGCAGGGCTACGACGAGACGATGGCCCGCTGCATACTCGGCTTGTATCGCGACGCGGCGCAGCCGACCATGGCACGCCTTGGTGCGGACCTACCCGCCGCGGCCGCCCGCCCGGGCCTGGCCGTGCTGGCCACCGAGGATCGCAACGTCGGCACGGACGAGATGCGCAGGCGGGCTGCCGCACGCGCCGGCGCCCGGGTCGTGGTGCTGGACGGTCTCGGCCACTGGTGGATGGTGCAGGACCCAAGGCGGGCGGCGGAGGTGCTCGACGAGTTCTGGTCCTCAGAGCCGGGTTGACGCCGACGACCACGTGGCACTCCCTGATGAAGGCGCCGCCCTCCCAACGCCGCCACCATGCCGCACGCCGGACGGACTGACGGCACCGATGAGACATCGCCCGCACGATGGTCTTCAACCAAGAGGTTGAGGAAGCCTCGGAGAGCGAGGCGCACAGACCAGGGAGATGCGATGGGCAACGTGGTGATGCACAACGTGGTGTCGGTAGACGGCTTCATTGCCGACGAGAACGACCAGGTCGGACCGCTGTTCGACTGGTACGTCAACGGTGAGCACACGCTGGCCGGGGACCGCGAGGCCACGACCGGCCGGCTGCGGGTTTCACAGGCGTCGATCGACTACGTCCGGCCGACGTGGGCCGCGCGTTCGCCCAACGGCTGATGCAGGCGGGCATCCCGACGGAGCTGCACATCCACGAGGGCGCCTACCACGCGGCGGAGCGGTTCGCCCCCGAGGCGGCACTCTCGATGCGCATCTGGGCCGCGCGGCTCGACGCGCTCCGGCGCGCACTGTCGCAGGCCTGACCGGCAAACCCGCCTCGACGACGGGTGCCAAGGTCGGCGTGTCCGGCAGTGCAGGGCCCCTATGCCGGACGGCGCCGGTCGGCATGTGCCGAGTTGTGCAGCCCGCAGGCTTGATCGCGGCGAAAGTGCACACCGCCGCTCGGGTGACCGCCATCGGAGCACTGGACAGCGCAAACGGGGTCTGCTCGCCGATCGAGCCGGCACACGTGAGGAGTGGCCTTGTCTGGGGCGGGCGGAAGGAGTAGACCGTGGGTACGGGACCGCTGACAGGCCAAGGTCGAATCAGAGGAGAAGGTTCGTCCTCCCGGTCAGTAATCCCCGACTCGAGTACCGGGCACCCACGCAGAGCACTCCGCGATGAGGATGGGCGACCGTCGGTCTGCGTCAGCAGTCAACGAGTGTCTCCTGACGCCGAGACCCCTCAGCCGGTTCGCCTGTGCACGCTTGGTAACCCGATCTCGAGTTTCGGGTGTCGCCCCGACGATGGTTGGGGCGACACCCGACATATCAGCGACCCCCGCCCCTGATGTTCGTGATTTCCTGTCGGCTGTTGCGCTGCGCTGCCCGATGAGGGCGCCCGGTGACCGCGACTGCGACAGGCGTCGGCCCCCACCTCAGGACGGACGGGATCAGGCTGCTCGTCTCGCCCCGCTTGCCTGTGGGTGCCGGTTTCGGGCAGCCACAATGTTCGAAGAGCCTCCCCGATGCGCCGGGCGCCCGCTGCCGCGCATTGCGCTCGATCTCGACGGACGCCCCTCATGAGTCTGAACGACCTCTATGCGCGCAACTCAAGCCTCGATTCGCCTGCGCCGAAGCGTCTTCTTGCCTGCTCACGGCGGCTAAAGTAGCATCTGATGTACCATTTTACCCGCCTGAGAGGCGACGTCATGGCTGCGACAGCGCCGTCCGCTTGCGCCCGACGACGCCTTGCCGAGCCTGACCGACCATGAGGCACACCAAGCACGCGGATTTCGCGCTTCGTGTCCTCATGTACCTGCGGGTGGCGCCGGGCAGGCGCGGATCCATCGCCGACATCGCCGCCGCGCATCGCATCTCCCGCAACCACCTCGACAAGGTCGTCCGACGGATGAGCGAGGCCGGCCTGGTGGCGACCCTGCGGGGTCGCGGGGGTGGTGTCCACCTGACCCGCGACCCATCGACGATCACGGTCGGGGACGTCATGCGCGCGATGGAGGACGACTTCGCCGTCGTCGAGTGTCTCGGTCCGGCGCGGTACTGCCAGGTCGCGGGCGTGTGCGGCGCCAGGAGCGTCTTCGCCAGCGCGTTGAGCGCTTACTTCGCCGTTCTCGACGGTGCGACTCTCGACGACATCGCCATGAACGACCAAGGCCTGCGGGGGGCGCTCGACCTCACCGGAAAGTTCGTTCAATAGCAGAGGGAACGATGGCGATCGATTTCGCGATGACGCCGCGACAGCGGAAGCTCAAGGACGACGCCCGCGAATTCGCCCGCGAGGTCCTGCGACCCATGACGGAACGGGCCGATACGATCGCCGACCCGCAGGAGGCCTTCGTCGCGATGAAGCCCGCGTTCGAGGCCGCCACTGCGCTGGGCTTCGCCACCTCGTTCCTCCCGGCGAAATACGGCGGTGGCGGCGCCAGCATCGTTGACACGACTATCGTGACCGAAGAGCTCGCAGCGGTCGACGGTGGGTTTCCGACGATTCTTCTGGTCAACGGCCTCGCCCTCATGCCGCTGACCTGGTTCGGCACGGAACAGCAGTGCGAGAAATGGATAGGGCGCGCCGTCGACGGCAGAAACACCGACTTTCTCGGCGGGTGGGTCGTCAGCGAGCGGGGCGGGACGGCGAACTTCGACCACCCGAACCCGATGGCAGGCATCCAGCTCATTGCCGAGCTAGACAAGGCCGACGGAACGCTCGTCCTGAACGGCGAGAAGCATTGGCCGTGCAACGCAGGGGGCTGGGATCTGCACGGCGCCGACGTCAACGTCTGCATCGTGCGGACGGACCGGACGAAGGGCGGCCGCGAGTCGCTGAGCGCCGCGCTGGTGGAGCGCGGCACACCCGGCATCGACTACCAGGTCATCGACAAGATCGGTCACCGAACCTGCCAGAACGTCACCATGACATTCCACGACGTGCGGGTGCCCGCCGAGAACCTACTCGCGGAAGGCGACGGCGATCTCGTCATCAACCGCAATTTCACGTGGTCAGGGCCAATCGCCGGAATCGCTGCCGTCGGCGTTGCCCGCGGCGCCTACGAGTTCGCCCTGAAGTGGGCGAAGACGTTCACTGGTGGCGGTGCCATGCCTATCATCAACCACCAGGCCGTCGGCTACCTGCTCACCGAAATCGCCGCGAAGATCGAAGCGTGTCGGTACATGTGTTGGAAGGCCGCGCACTACATGGACCTCCACGAGAACGGTGGCCACGCGCTCAGCGGGATGAACAAGACGTTCTGCACGGACCTTATGCAGCGCGCAGTCGTCGACTGCATGCGCATCGTCGGCGTCAACGCGTTGGACCGGCGTTTCGGAATCGAGAAGTCATATCGCGAGTCGATCGTCTTTCCGCTCTACGACGCAGGAAACCTGGCGATGCAACAGCGCAAAGCCTGGGGGGTGATGGCGGATCCCGGGTTCACCCCCGACCTCTTCGTCGACTGCGAACCATTTGACTTCAAGAAGTCAATGGAGGGTTTCGGGGTCGGTGTCGAGATACGATGACGAACCAGGTCGTGCACGAAGCGTGGCGGTATCAAGTCCCGTCGGCCGCCGCACTGCGGAGGCAGGTATGGGCCGAGTTCGTCGCGGGGGACGACGTCCTCGCCCGCCGCGAGTTGCCGACCGAGATCCTCCGCTCCTGGTATCGATGCCGTGATCTCTACCGGCTTGACCCCGTCGACTCCGGCAGGGCCACTGCAGAGCGGTCCGCCAGGGGATGGGGACGACGGTGGGACGACGCCTACGCCCAGCTGGGGGGATCTGCGGCCGCGCTCACCCACGGCATGAGCGGTTGCCTGGCCGCGGTGACCGACACCGACGGGAACGTCCTGGCCCTTTGGGCCGGGGACGGCATGCGTCGCCAGGCCGCCGAACGCGGCCTGGAGGCAGGCACGCGCTGGTCGGAGTCGACACGGGGAACCAGCGGCACCGGCACCGCCCCCGTGGCGCACCACGCCATCCTGGTGCGCGGGCCGGAGCACTGGCAACGCGACCTGCACGCCTGGACATGCCTGGGCACCCCGGTCTTCGACCCGGTAACCGACGAGCCTGTGGCCACGCTGACCGTGGCGAGCCTTTCCGAGGCCGTCGTCACCAGCCTCGTGAGACGGCTGGCGAGCGAGGTGGCGGCCACCCAGGAGCGGCTCGACCAGCGTGCCGCCCACGACGCGCGCGTCGTCGCGGAGCACTTCGCCGCCCAGCACGGACGCAGGCCGACGAAGCTTCTCGGCATCGATTGGGCAGGCAACATCGTCGCCGCGAGCCTTGACGTCAAGACGCTCCTGCGAACGGCCGGGCCGGAATTCACGCTCGATACCTGCAGCAGGCGCGGCCGCACTTGTACGCTGCTGCGCGACATCGCCGCGAACGCGTTGCCGTGCGCGTTGGCAGACCCGAACTGGCGGGGCACAGCCGTTCTCGGTCCGCCCATCTCGGCACGCGCGGAGCTGTACTCCCTCAATTCGGTGTTCAGCGCGGATCGGCTTGTCGGCTGGATACTCGCCGGCCTCGGCGAGCCTGCCGAACCCGGCACGATCGCACCGGACGCACAGGCGCTTGGTCCGCCTGGAGTCGCGGACCGGATCGCCGCGCTGGTCGACAACTCGGTGCTCCTCCTCGACGCGAACGAGGTCCGGTTTGCCGAGGCGAACCGGCACGCCATCTGGTTGGTGACCGACTGCGGCCGCTTCAAGGCCGCGACGAAGGGCATGGACAACCTGGAGCGGGAACTGAACGGCCGCGGGTTCATCCGCGTGCACCGGAGCTTCCTCGTCAACCCCACCCGAGTGCGCCGGGTCGTGCACAAGGGCAACGGCCTGATCTACCTCGACACGGACGTCAAGCGGACGGAGTGCATCCCCGTTTCACGGCGACGCGCCCACGAGGTCCAGCAGGCGCTGGGACTCTGATCGCCGATGGCGGCGGGAAAATGCCCGGCGCCGCCGTCCGTGTCGTCTGCGCCGCCGTTCGTGCGCACGTCACCGCATCCCGTTCAGCCGACCTTCCGCAGGCCTCGCGTCCGGGCGAGGGTGGGCTGCGCGCGTTGCCCGAGCAGGGGCAGCGGGCCACCCGGGCACCGGACATGCGACTGAGGAGTGCTCATATGGCAATCGACTTCACGCTCACGACCGAGCAGAAGCAGATTCAGCAGGGAGCGAGGGAGTTCGCGGAGGACGTGCTCGCGCCGCTCGTCGAGCAGGTGGATGAGGAGCCCGATCCGCTTGCGGGATTTCAGCTCCTGAAGCCTGCATACGCCGAGGCCAGCAAGCGCGGATTTGCCTGGGCGATGCTCCCGAAGGAGTTCGGCGGGGGTGGCCTCTCCAATGTGGACTATGTCATCGCCGCCGAGGAGATCCAGGCGGTCGACCCGGGGTTCGGAACGATGCTGCTGGTGAACGGCCTCGGGCTCATGCCGGTGTGGTACTACGGGTCCGACGAGCAGAAGAAGCGGTTCATCGGCCGCGCGACCGCCGACACCACGGGCGAGTTCATCGTGGGCTACGCGGCCAGTGAACCGCCCGGCTCGCCGGGTGGCACCGCCAACTTCGACGCACCGGCGACGGGAGGCGCGGGCATGGCCGTCACCGCCGTCCGCGACGGCGCCGACTACGTCATCAACGGACGCAAGTACTGGCCGTGCAGCGTCGCGGGCTGGGACGGCAACGGGGCGGACCTCAACCTCGTGGTCGTGCGCACCGACTCCGAGAAGGGCGGCACCGACGGGCTGTCCGCGATCATCGTCGAGCGCGGCACGCCGGGCGTGACTTACAACCTGATCAGCACCTCGGCGCAGCGGAGCGCGCAGAACGCGGAGATCATCTTCGAGGACGCCCGAGTTCCCGCCGACAACCTGATCGAGGGCACAGCGGGCAACGGTGACCTCCTGATCAACCGGAACTTCGCGTGGTCCGGACCCGTCGCCGGAGTCGGGGCCGTCGCCGTGGCTCGGGCGGCTTTCGAAGCGGCCCTCGACTTCGCCAAGACCTACACCGCGGGTGGACCGTCCCCGATCATCAACTTCCAGTACCCGGGCTACGTGCTCGGCGACGTCGCGGCGCGGATCGACGCGGCGCGGACGTACTGCTACAAGACCGCGCACTATATGGACACCCACGATTACCACGGCGAAGCCATCGGCGCGATGTGCAAGGTCCTGTGCACCGAGATGCTGTTCGATTGCGTCTACAAGTGCATGCAGGTGGTCGGGGTGAACGCCCTGGACAAGAAGCGCCCGTTCCATCGGCATCTGCGGGAAGCGTCGTTGTTGCCGCTCTACGACGCGGGCAACTTCGGCATGCAGCGCCGCCGGGTCCATGGCGTCATGGCCGATCCGTCCTTCGACCCGCGCGCGGTGATGAACCACGAGTTCATGCCGTTCACCAAGGAGATGGAGGGCATCGACACCGTGCCCGGTCCCGTCCGATAGATGGCGAGGACCGACGACCCTCGGTGCTGTCCGCATGATCGGCGGCCGTGGTGGCGAGGTCCGGGGGTGCGGCCTGGGTAAGGCGGCGGCCTCGCTGCGGCGTTCGGACAAGCCGGGACGTCAGCCCCGCAGCACGTTGTGCAGTCGGCCGGCTTGCCGGGTGAGGTGATCGCGTTCGGCGAGGTTGGTGGCAACGCGGGCGGCGTGGGCGTATAGCCGGGCCGCGAGCGGGAGGTCCCCGGCCCTTTTCCCGAAGGTAGGCCTCCACCGCTGTGCGCCTCGGAACCGCCGGATCCACCTGTTCGAGGGCGGCCAGGCCGGCCTGCGCCCCGTCCGCCTCACCCACCGCGACGGCGCGGTTCAGACGTACGACGGGGTTGTCGGTGAGACGATCGAGCTCGTCGTACCACTCCGCGATCTGCACCCAGTCGGTCTCATTGGCCTTCTGTGCGTCGGCGTGCAGGGCCGCGATCGCGGCCTGCGCCTGGTACTCGCCGAGCCGATCGCGGGCCAGCACTGCCTGCAGGATCGCCACTCCCTCGGCGATCAGTTCGGTGTCCCAGCGGGACCGATCCTGCTCCGCCAGCGGGATGAGGGCGCCATCGGGCGTCATACGCGCGGTGCGGCGCGCATGGTGGAGCAGCATCAGCGCAAGCAGGCCGGACGCCTCCTCGTCATCCGTCATCGACGTCACCTGTCGGATCAGCCGGATCGCCTCCTCGGCGAGGTCGACCTCGCCGCTGTAGCCCTCGTTGAAGATGAGATAGAGCACCCGCAGGACGGTGGCCAGGTCACCGGGCTCGTCGAAGCGCACCTCCGAGACGGTGCGCTTGGCCCGACTGATGCGCTGGGCCATGGTTGCCTCGGGCACCAGGTAGGCCTCCGCGATCTGCCGCGTTGTCAGCCCGCCCACCGCTCGCAGCGTGAGTGCGACAGCGGATGCCGGGGTGAGCGACGGGTGAGCGCTCAAAAAGAAGAGCTGCAGGGTGTCGTCCGTGTCCTCGGTCGGGCCCGGCGCCGGTTCGGCCTCGACCCGGACCTCGCGGCCATGCCGGGCGCTCTCCGCCCGGGCCGTGTCCAAGAACTTCCGCCAGGCGACCGTGACCAGCCAGCCCTTCGGATCCGCAGGCGGGTCCGTCGGCCACGTCGCCAGCGCCCTGATCAGTGCCTCCTGCACGGCGTCCTCGGCCGTCGCGAAGTCGGCTCCGCGGCGGACGAGGATACCGGTGACCGCGGGAATCAGCTTCCCGCAGCAGTGTCTCGTTCACTCCGCGACGGTGGGCGCGTCTGTCAGGAACGGACGTACCTCGAGCCATTCGTAGATCGGCTTGCCGTCCGGGCCGGGTGCGGCCGAGAGTTCGCCCGCCAGCTCGATGGCCCGCTCGTAGGTCTCCACGTCGATCACCATCCACCCGGCGATCAGGTCCTTGGTCTCCGCGAACGGGCCGTCGGTGACCGGCTGCTGCCCCTCGCCGCCGTAACGGACGAACGTTCCCTGCCGGGGACAGCGCATGATTCTCCACGTACTCGCCCGTGCCCTCCAACCTGGCCGCGAAGTCGCGCATGTACTGCACATGCGCGTCGATCTCGGTCGGCGTCCACCGATCCATCGGGTCGAAGTCGACGACGGGAGCCGGTCCGCCGCGGTAGTGCTTGAGTAGCAGGTACTTGGCCATGAGTGTTCTCCTTGCGTTACGGCGCGACCATTGTGGCCGCGGTCGCAGCGGGGACGGAGTCAGCCGAAGGTTCTCGACATCGGTCCGCGAGAAAAGTTCCGAGCGAGTCGGCGGTCGGCCCGCCGATGATCGGACTCGTTCCGTGCTCGCAGCGTCGCCCTTGTGCGGCGCAGTCCGTCGATGGTGACGTCGAAGTGTCGCGTGCGGAGCAGGAACCGCCGCGAGGACGCGCTGGTGGCGCGAGTCCACCGGCCGACCGTCACGACCGGTTTCGCGCGGCCAGGTCCTGCAGGAATCGCGGCATCCGGCCTGCGCCGAAGTCGTAGTAGCGCACCCAGCGCGGCGTGATCGCGATTCGTGCCATCTGGTCGTACATCTCGCGGCAGTTCTGCTCGAACTCGGCCGCCGCTTCGGCGTCCATGGTTCTCCTGGCGGCGGCGAGGTACTCCTCGACCACGCCGTCGACGATCTCGACGCTCGCCCGCCCGCGTACCGAAAGGGCTCGCGCCTGGCCGGGTGTGTCGCCTGCGTCGATGGCCAGTGCGACGTCCGGGCGCGCCGACAGCGCCGTGACCTTCGGGGAGGTCGTAGCCGTGGAGATCACGAACTGGTCGCCGGTCCAGAAGAACCCCACCGGAATCACCCGCGGTGTTCCGTCCTTGCCGATGTAGGCGAGGTGGGCAGCCGACGTGGACGTGAGCAGCTCCTGGGCGCCGGCTGTGGACAGTTCGTCGTCGATGTCTTGCCGCTCCATGAGCGTTCTCCTCCGTTTCCGCGCGGCCCTGGTGGCCGCGGTTGTACCCGGACGGCGCGGGCTGTGGATTCTCGACATCGGTCCGCCTAGAGGTTCGCAGCACCTCGGCGGTCAGCCGATGGCCGCCTGCCCGGTCGCTTTGCCGCCTCGTACGCTCGCATCGTGGACCTCGCCCGCCCGCGCCGGGGGTCCCGTCCACGGCTGCGCACCTGTTCCGGAGATGGATGGAGGTTGATGTCGTGAGCGAGCGCAGTGCGAAGGAGGTCGTCGAGGAGATGTTCCGACGGCAGCAGGCGGGTGACGACACTGCGCTCGACGATCTCGTCGCGCCGAACATGGTGAACCACGCTGCCGGTCCCCAGGGCCGCTCGGGCCTGAAGCGCATCCTGCGCGCCATCGACGAGGACCTCGGGCCGATCGCCGCTGAGCAGCACCGAGTTGCGCGACTGATCGCCGCCCCTGGGGTCTCGGCCAGCCAGGCCTCATGGGAGGAGGGCTCTGACCAGTTCGGGATCCGGCCCTCCTGGCTCGATCAGCACGACGGCGTCGTCGAAGCCGGCCTCCGCATAGCGCTGGAGCAGCTCGCCTGTGGGTCCGAGGTCGTCCCGTCCGGACAGCGGGATGGCGCACACGATCGCCCGTCGGCCACCGGCGGCCCGGTACCGTTCGTGGGCGGCGATGATCTGGTCGGCCGTGCGGCGGTAGGCGGAGGCCAGCCAGCCGTCGAACTCCCGGGCGGCGCGCTCGACCTTGGCACCCCACGAGCCGAGGAGAAGCGGTGGCCTGCCGGTGGCCCCGGGGGTGGGGGCAAGGTCGGCCCGCTCATCCCGCCCGTGGGCGAGCAGGACCCGCAGCCGCGCCAGGTTCTCGTCAAAGGTTCGGAAGCGCGCGGCGTAGTCCCGGTCGAAGGCGGCGTAGTCGACGTCGGTCGACCCGGGGCTGACGCCGAGAGTCAGACGGTCGCCGCACACGGACATCAGCGACAGGACCCGGTGGGCGAGGTCGGCGGGGTGGTGGAGCGGGACCTGGACGGTGGCCGTTCCCAGTTCCACACCTTCAGTGACCGTGACCGTGGCCGCCACCGCCAACGTCACGAACGGGTCCGGCACCAGGAAGCCGCGCCCGATCACCTGGGGTATCCACAGGCTCTCGAAGCCTTCACCGGTCAGGCGTCTCGCCCACCGGGCGACCGCGAGCGGCGGCGCCGGGGACAGGTGGGCGAGCGTCGCACCCAAGCGCACGTGCTCTCCTGACGTCGGCGAGGCGGCCGTCGGACGGTCAGCCCGACGAGTCCATCCGGTCCATTGCGAACCGCGCGTACCAGCGCAGCGCGTCCGGATCGTCGACGGAGGCGATGTTCGCGGCCTTCTCCAGCGGCTTGCCGGTGAGCAGCTTCTTGATCGGGACCTCGAGCCGCTTGCCGCTCAGGGTGTGCGGTACGGCGGGCGCCTCGAGGATCTCGTCCGGGACGTGACGGGGCGTCAGGCGCGTGCGCAGCGTGGTGACGATCTTCTGCTCAAGCGCGTCGTCCAGCGCGTGCCCGGGCGCCGGGACCACGAACAGCCCCAGCCAGTACCCGTCGTCGGGCAGGTCGATCCCGACCACGAGTGTCTCGGTGATCTCCGGGAGGGTGTCGAGCACGTCGTAGAAGTCGCTGCTGCCCAGCCGCACGCCCTGGCGGTTCAGTGTCGAGTCCGACCGGCCGTGGATGGCGATGCTGCCGTCGGAGTGCATCGTCACCCAGTCGCCATGCCGCCACACGCCGGGCCAGGTGTCGAAGTAGGACTCGGTGTACCGGACGGCGTCGGGGTCGTTCCACAGGTACACCGGCATCGACGGCATCGGCTGGGTGACGACGAGGTCCCCGACTTCGTCGACGACGGGTTTGCCGTCCTCATTCCAGGCCGCGCAGTCGACGCCTGCGAGCTTGCCGCCAATCCGGCCTACCTGGACCGGGGTGTACTCGTTGGCCCCGACGAACGCGCCGGAGATGTCGGTGCCGCCGCTGGTCGAGTCGATGCGCAGGTCCGAGTTGACGTTCTCCATGACCCAGTGGTAGCCGGCCGAGGGCAGGGCCGAGCCACTGACCATCACGTGCCGCAACCGGCTCAGATCGTGGTCCTGCCTCGGGCAGACCCCGGTGTTGGCCGTCGCCGTGATCACCGCAGCGCCGATCAGCATGACCTGCGCGCCGGTGCGGGCAGCGACCTCCCACACCGCGGCCGCCGGAAAGCCGGGGCTGCCCTCGTACAGCACGATGCCCGCGCCGTGCAGGAGCGTGTTGAGTTGCATGTTCCACAGCGCCCAGCCCGTGGAGGCGAAGGCGAACATCCGCTCGCCCGCCCGCATCCCGGCGTATAGGCCTGCCCACTTCAGGCCTTCCAACAAGATCCCGCCCTGGCCATGGACCAGGCCCTTGGGCAGGCCCGTGGTGCCGGAGGTGAACAGCACCCAGAGCGGGTGCGAGAACTCGACCTGCTCGAAGACGAGCGGTTCGTCGATGGCCATCAGCTCGTCCCACGGGGTCGAGCCCTCGGGCTCCGGCCGGTGGAACACGTACGGGACGTGGACGACGTGACGCAGCGTCGGAAGCTTCTCGCGCAGTTGGGCGACGATGTCGCCGCGGTCGATCTCCTTGCCGTTCCAGTGGTAGCCGTCCGTTGCGATGAGCACGCTGGGTTCGAGCTGCGCGAGGCGACCGATCGTGCCGTCGGCGCCGAAGTCCGGGGAGCAGCACGCCCACACCGCGCCGACCGCGGCGGCGGCGAGGCAGCCGATCACCGCGTGCTCGGTGTTCGGCAGGTAGGCCCCGACCCGGTCGCCGGGGCGCACGCCCGCCCGACGCAGCCAGCCCGCCGCCGCCGCCACCGACTGACGTAGGGCGCCGAAGGTGATCTCGCGCGCGGGCAGGCCACCCTCCTGGACGCACAGCAGCGCGATGGCGTCGTCGGCCCCGTTGCGCAGCGTGTGCTGCGCCCAGTTCAGCCGCGCCCCGGTGAACCAGCGGGTGTGCGGCATCGGGTCGGCGGTGTGCACCTGCGTCCACGGCGTGGAGAAATCGACCTTGTAGTAGTCGACCACGGAGATCCAGAACCGATCCAGGTCCTCGACCGACCAGGCCCAGAAGGCATCGTGGTCGGGGAACGGCCGCCCCTCGCGCTTCTCCAACCAGTTCAGGTATGCGCGCAGCGCGGAGTCCTCGATGCGGGCCGCCGCCGGGCTCCAGAGCGTGTCGGTCATCTGCGCCACCTCACCGTGCAAGGGTCGACGACACCGGTCGTCGGACGGAGTCCATGCGTGAAACATAGAGATGCTTCGCGGCGGCGACCACCGCGTCGACGGAGGATGCGCCGCACTCCCTGCGCGGTTGATGGGCAGTTGAGATTCACGTGTGATCGAGTTGAGGTGGCCGGAGCACAATCCGCGTCGAGACCGCCCGGAGGGTCATCCCGAACGTCCACGCATCCTGGCGGGATGCGGCTTGGCGTCCCGGAGGGCGGGACCGCTCGACGATGACGTCTCGAGGAGGCCAACGCATGAAGCTCGCTCTCTACCTTCCGAACTTCCGCGACGAGGTGACCGTCAAGGAGCTCGAGGACCTCACGGCCCTCGCCGAGGAGCTCGACTTCGATTCCGTCTGGACGCTCGACCGGATCGTCGTCCCGGAGGCCTCCGACCGCGCAGAGCTGCAGCACCCGTTCGGCATGATGACCGACTTCCCCAACGGCATGCCGGTCATCTCGCGGGGCAAGTGGTTCCAGGGCATGACGTTGATCCCCTGGCTGGCCGCGAAGACCCAGAAGGTCCGGATCGGCATGAGCATCATCGACACCCCGTACCGCGCGCCCGGCGTGCTCGCCGCCGAGCTCGCCACCCAGGACCACCTTTCGGGCGGCCGGCTCAATGTCGGCGTCGGCTCCGGCTGGATGCCCGAGGAGTTCGCCGCCGCCAGCGTCCCGCACCTGTTCCCGCGCCGGCACGCCCACGTGCGCGAGACGATCGAGATCCTGCAGGGCATCTGGTCCAACGAACTGTTCGAGTACCACGGCGAGTTCGCGGACTTCCCACTCTCGGGCTTCGGCCACAAGCCGATCCAGCAGCCCGGCCCGCCGATCTACTTCTCCGGCCTGAAGGACCCGAAGCGTTCGGCCAAGCGCATCGCGAAGTACGGCCTACAGGGCTGGATCGGCATCCAGGACTCCCCGGACGACATCAAGCGCTGGAAGGGCGAGATGGAGCGCGAGCTGGGCGAGCTCGGTAGGACCTTCCCCGAGAACTTCGACATGTGCAGCATGATCTGGTTCGTCATCACCGACGAGCCGATGGACCAGACCCCGGCGGGCAAGGGCACGAACCTGCTGGCGGGCACCGCCCAACAGATCGAGGACATCCTCAAGCGCTACAAGGAGGCCGGCATGACGATGCCGCTCCTGTGGCCGCCGTTCCGCGACGTGCCGACCTCCAAGACCCTCGACGACCTCAAGCGGCTAGCCGAGGAGATCATGCCGAAGGTCAACGCCGCGTAGCGCCCTCCGCGCAGGTCGTTCACATGAAGTTGCGGGTGTGTAGCGCGGACAGCTCGGCCGCCTCGTCGGGTGGGAAGCCCAGGCGGGCCAGCCGCTGTCTGCGGCCCTCGTCCATCGTGTGCTGCAGCTGCCGGACCGCACGGTAGCCCCGCGCTATCGCGGCGGGCGTCCACTCGCCCGCCGCGAGCACGACGAGCGCGTCGAACACATCAGCATTGAGCCCGGCGGTGTCGACCAGGGCGTCGTGCCGACGTTCGACGGCCGCGCGCAGTTTGCCGCGCAGCGTGGGATCGAGCTCGGCCTGTCGTTCGAGGTGGGCGACCCCGAATGCGACGTGGCGGGCCTCGTCGATCCTGGCGAGCCGGGTGATCTGGCGGGTGACGGGATCGGGTGCGTGGTGGTCGAGGAAGGCGAGCAGGGCCAGGAAACTGCCCTCACCGAGCACGGAGAGCAGGAACGAGGCGAGGGAGAAGTCCGGCTCGGCCAGCAACG
This sequence comes from uncultured Actinomycetota bacterium, assembly GCA_963739465.1. Classification (GTDB taxonomy): domain Bacteria; phylum Actinomycetota; class Actinomycetes; order Mycobacteriales; family Pseudonocardiaceae; genus Pseudonocardia. Next base: position 684,454 of record CAVUAS010000021.1, on the reverse strand, counting down.
TCGTCAACGAGGCCCGCCCGCCCGCCGAGGAGGTGCCCATCTGGCCGCCGCGCAGCAGCGCGCGGCGGGTGAAGACCTCCATGTGCCGGGCCTCGTCAGCGGCCTGCACGGCCAGCAGCTGTTGGACCTCACGGAAATGCGGGTGTACGCGGGCGAGCAGCCGCGCCGGGATGACCAGCGCGGCCTGCTCGTTCTCCACCAGGTAGGTCATCACCTGCACGACCGCCGCCTCGATGTCGGGCGCCATCGGGGCGGCGGCCGACCAGTCCACGGCGGTGGTCGGGTCCCACTGCGCGGCGGCGGCGTGGGCGTAGAGGCGTGGGGCGAGGTCGGCCCAGACGACGTCACGGTCGTCGACGTCGAACGACGGCGTGGCCTGGCCGCCCGCTTCGATCAGCGCGCCGCGGGCGGCCAGGCCCCAGTGCGCGGGCGGGTGTCGGACCAGCCCGTCCGGGCCGGGGCCGCCCGCCCGTTCGGCCCCGGCCCACCGTTGCAGGTCTGCGCGCCCCCGCTCGACGGTGTAGCCGGTGTCGGGGTGCTCGGCGAAGCCGTGGCCGCGGGTCCGGCACCAGGCGCGCAGGTGCACGCCCAGCGCCGGGTCCGCGCCGACGACATGCAGCGCCGTGCCGGGGGCGAGCCCGCGCAGTGCCCTGTCGACGAGCAGATGCGCGCCTGCGATGAACCCGAGTCGCTCCAGGTCCAGGGTCACGGCGCGTAGTCCGCGGCCGTCACCTCGCCTTGGGCGCCGTAGAAGCCGGTCGCGTCGATCGCCGCCTCCAGCTGGGCGTACCCACTGGTGCGGCCCTCGCGCCACACCCGCAGCCCCTCCAGATCCAACAACGGCCGCACGGTCGGGTCTTCGTAGGACATTGCCAACAGCAGCACCGTGAACCGCTCCGCCAACTCCGGCGGGGCGCTGTCGACCAGCGTCATGGTGCAGTGGTCATAGGGCGCGGTCTGCGCGATGATCCGGGTCGATGCGGGCAGCGAACCCTCCTGGGTGAACAGCAGGTGGTTGCCGTCGATCAGACAGGCGGCATCGACCACACCCGCGGCGAGCGCCTTGGCCGCGTCACGTTCGCCGCCGATGTGGTCGCCGTGCAGCCCAACGCCGACATCGAACCGGCGCACCGTGATGTCCTCGTCGGGACGCAGGCCCAGCGACCGCAGATGCGCCAACGGGATCAGCGTCGCCTGTGGCGAGTCGATCGCGCCGACGGCCACCGTGCGGCCTTTGAGGTCCGCCGGTTCGTGCAGGCCCGAGTCCTCGCGGACCACCACCACGGACGTCAGGTCGCGATCGGTGTCGCGCATCACCGCGGCCCGCACCGACCGGCCACGCGCCCGCGCCAGGCGCTCGGCGCGCAGCGCAGCCAGGGGTGAGTTCCACGCCGCGTGGATCCGCCCGTCCACGAGGTCCTCGACCTGCCGCTCGTAGTGCGAGTACAGCAGGAAGTCGAAGGGCAGGCCCTGACCGACGAGCCGGCGACGGAAGCCCTCCCAGATCGTGACGACCTTCGGGTCATAGGCCACCGCACCCATCAACAGCGTCTCGCTCATCAGGCACCGGCCCCGTCCAGCAACGGCTGACCCAACGCGGCCCGCCCGACGAAGTCGCGCAACGCTTCCGTGGTCGGGGCCATCACGCGTGCGGCCAGCGCGTCGCGGAAGCGCCGTTCGACGCCGAGCTCCCGGCGGAAGGCCGCGCCACCGCACAGCCGCATCACCCCGTCGGCGACCTCGGCGGCGGCCTCCCCGGCGACCGCCTTGACCTGCAGCACTCGCAACATCGCGTCGGCCCGACCGCTGCCCAGAGCCGACAGGGTGTCGGCAAGGAACGCGCGGCCCTCGCCGACCCGGGTCAGCAGCGCCGCGTATTCGCCGCGCGTCGTGGGCCGCTCGGCCAGCGTGACGCCCAGGTGCTCCAGCCGGGTCCGCGTGAGGTGCGCGCCCGCCTCGTCGACAAGCGCCTGCATCAGCCCCACCGAGAACGCCGCGCTTCCGACCAGGAACGTCGGCAGCACCACCGAGAGCGCGATGTCCAACCCCGTGCCGTCCGCACCGAGCATCGCCGACGCGGGCACGAGCACACCGTCGGCCGTGATCGGCCGCGACGCGTTGCCGCGCAGTCCCAACCCGTCGAAGGCCCCCGGTTCGCTCAGCCCTGGCGAAGTGGACGGGACCAGCCACAGCGTCATCGGTCCGTCGGCGGCCAGCGGTTTGCTCGACCAGACGTAGCTGTCGGCCTCGCCCGCGGAGGTGATCCAGCTCTTGCCGGCATCCAGGCGCATCCGGTCACCGTCGGGGGTCGCGGTGCCAGCGGGCGCCCAGAAATGGCTGCGCGAGCCCGCCTCGGAGAACGCGAGCGTGCTCAGGTGCCTGCCTGCGGCGACCGCCTCCCGCACCTCCGCAGGTCCATGCGCCTCCAGCAGCGCCACCGCGGAGAAGTGCATCAACACGACCATTGCGGTGGACGAGCAGGCCGAGGCCAGTCGCTCCACGATCTCGGCGACCTCGCCGAGGCCACCACCCACCCCCGCCGACGGCTTCGGCACTGGCCGCGCCGAGCACACCCGCCTGCGCGAGGGCGTCGATCCCGGCGCGGGGAAATCGGCCGGTGCGATCCACCTCGGCAGCGGCAGGCGCGATCACGTCGTCGATGACGGCGCTCAGACGTTCCCGCAGATCCAGCGGGTCAGAGACGGTTGGGCGTACGGCAGCAGAACTCACGACGGTCTCCTCGGGAGAAGTCAGGATCGGCCGTCGCGTCACCGGTTGAGATCAGCCTGGCGAACCACCGACGACCGGAAAGGGCACAGCCCGACCGGGCGGAGGGATGTCTCGGGCTCAACGCAACCTCAGCACGCGACACACCTCCCTTCACAACTCCCGACGGATGCGCTCCGCGGTGCTCAGGTTAACCATGGGGGTGTCGGACGCCGAGCCGGCGCGAGCGGCGGTCAGGCCTCGCGGAGGCCGAGGTGTTCGCGCAGCGTGGTGCCCTCGTACTCGGTGCGGAAGGTGCCGCGTTCCTGCAGCAGCGGAACGACGGTGTCGGCGAACTCGTCGAGGCCGCCGGGCGTGATGTGCGGGACGAGGACGAAGCCGTCGCTCGCGTCGGCCTGCACGAACTCGTCGAGCGCTGCCGCGACCTGCGCGGGCGTGCCGACGAAGTTCTGCCTGCCGGTCACCTCGATGATCAGCTCTCGGGTCGTGAGGTGCTTGGCCTCGGCGAGCTCGCGCCACTCCTGGGCGGTGGCGAGCGGGTCGCGGTACATGCGCACGCTGGCCCGGCCGCGGGCGATGGTGTTCTCACCGACTTGCGGATCGATCGCCGGAAGCGGGCCGTCGGGATCGTGGTCGCTCAGGTCGCGGTTCCACAATTGCTCGAGAAACTTGATCGCGGTCTGCCCACTGACCTGCTGCATGCGGATCTCGTGGGCCTTCTCCTGGGCCTCCGAGTCGGTGTCGCCGAGCACGAACGTGGCCGCGGGAAGGATCTTCAGGTCGTCCGGCTCGCGCCCGTAGGCGGCGAGCCTGCGCTTGACATCGGTGTAGAACGCCTGGCCCGCCGCCAGCGTGCCGTGCCGGGTGAAGATCGCGTCGGCGCTGGACGCGGCGAACTCGCGGCCCTCGTCCGAGTCGCCTGCCTGCAGGATCACCGGGCGGGTCTGCGGGCTTCGCGGCACGTTGAACTGTCCGGTGATGTCGAACTGGTCGGAGTGGATGTCGAACCGGCCCGCGTCCACGTCCCCGAGGAAGACCCCCGATTTCGCGTCGGCGACGATCTCGTCGCCGCGCCAGGAATCGAAAAGCTCCCAGGTGGCGGCGAGGAACTCCTTCGCCCGCAGATAGCGCTTGTCCTGGGGGAGGTAGCCGCCGCGGCGGAAGTTCTCCCCGGTGAACGCGTCCCACGACGTCACGACGTTCCACCCGGCACGGCCGGCCGAGAGGTGGTCGAGCGTGGCGAACTGCCGCGCGATGTCATAGGGCTCGTTGAACGTCGAGTTGATCGTGCCGGTCAGCCCCAACCGGTGGGTGACAGCAGCGAGCGCGGTGAGAACGGTCATCGTGTCGGGCCGACCGACCACGTCGAGGTCGTAGATCTGGCCGTTCTGCTCCCGCAGGCGCAACCCCTCGGCGAGGAACAGGAAGTCGAACTTGGCCCGCTCCGCGGTCTGTGCGAAGTGGACGAACGAACGGAAGTCGATGTGGCTGCCCGCTGCCGGGTCGCTCCACACGGTGGTGTTGTTGACGCCGGGGAAGTGCGCGGCGAGGTGGATCTGCTTCTTCATGATCGTCTCCCCTCAGATGGCCGCGTAGCGGTTGGCGGGACGCGCCAAGCCGAGCAGCCCACGCAGGGTGTCGGCCTCGTAGGCCGTGCGGAACACGCGGCGGCGCTGGAGTTCGGGCACGAGCTTCCGGGTGATCTGAGCCAGGTCGTGGGGGAGCACCCCCGGACGCAGCCGGGCACCGCTCAGGCCTGCTTCCTGCCACTCCTGGACCAGGTCGGCGAGCTGCGTAGCAGTGCCGGTGAACACCAGCGCGTCACTGCGTAGTGGAGCGCCTGCGAGCTCGTCGAGGCGGCCCTTGCGATCAGCCGCGGCCGTGGCGTCGTCGTCGAGGAACACCACGACGTCGCCGACCACGTGCACGGTCTCGGATGCCCGGCCTGCAGCCGCCTGGGCCGCACGGATTTCGGCCAGGATCGCGTGGGCGCCCGCTGGGTCGAAGGGCGTCACGAACCCGAGGTCGGCGCTGCGGCCCAACAGTTGATACGGCGCCAGCCGGTGCGCGAGGGCACTCACGATCGGCTGGCCCTGCGGTGGCCGCGGTGTGATCGACGGGCCGCGCACGCTGAAGTGCGGGCCCTCGAAGTCGATGTAGTGCAGCTTCTCCCGGTCGACGAACCGGCCGGTGGCGGCGTCGCGGATCTCCGCGTCGTCCTCCCAGCTGTCCCAGAGCCTGCGCACGACCTCCACGTAGTCCGCGGCCTCGTCGAACAGCTCGGCGATCGGGGTGCCCGGTCGGTCCGCGTCCTCGAGTCGGTAAGGCTCGAACGTGCGCCGTCCGAAGAGCGCGGCCTCCTGTGGGCTGCCCGACACGCGGATTCGGACTCCGGCGCGGCCGGTGCTGACGTAGTCGAGGGTGGCGATCGCCTTGGAGAGGTGGAACGGCTCGGTGTGCGTCGCGATGACGGTCGGGATCAAGCCGATGTTGCTGGTCAGCGGGGCTACCCGGGCCGCGACGAGCACGGCGTCGAGTCGTCCGCGGACCTGGTCGGTGCGTCCGTCGGGCCCGAAGCGGTCGGCGGACTGCAGCGCGAGGGAGTCCTCGAACGTCACGAAGTCGAGCAGCCCGCGCTCGGCCTCGCTGACCTGGTCGAGCCAATACCCGGCGGTGAACAGCTCGGTGGGGCGCGCTCCCGGCTCGCGCCAAGCGGCCGGATGCCAGCCCCCGGCGTCGAGTGCGACGCCGAGGTGCAACGGTTCGGGCACGGTGTGCCTCCTCCTCGATCGGTGGTCGTGCTCCGCGACAGGCGCGGACGCCGACGAAACGCGGTTCTCGTTCTCAGTGGGAAGCCCGTCGACCCGTACGGACGGCTCCAGGGACCTGCTGGGTGCGTTTACGCGGGACAGTGCCCCGGAGGGGAGCCGACGCCGTCGAGCCACAGGCGTGCCACCAGAGACGGCGCACAACCGTTCATCTCGCCTACTCTGCCTCGGGACCGGGAGATCTCCACACTAACCGCCACGAGCGCGGTACGGGCAGCGTGAACCTCCGCACAGCGCCCTCAGCAGGATCTGAGGAGCATGTAGGCAGGATCCGCGCTCCAACGTCCACGGCGCCGATAGTCCTACAAGGTCGCCCCGGCTGCCTCCTCGTCGGCCAGGAACGCGAACACCATGGGCACCTCGATGTCGTGCCCGCGTCCTCGACGCTCACGCGACGGCGGCGTCGGAGTCGATACCGGCGGCGAGCACGCGCACGGCCCCGAACGTCAAGGTCCGGCGCAGCCGGAACCCGAGGGCCTCGTAGAGGCGGATAGCGCCGGCGTTCGCCGCCGCCGCATGCAGGAACGGGGTCTCACCGCGGTCTCGGACACCCGCCGCAACGGCCAGCACGAGCCGGGTCGCGAGCCCCTGCCCGCGGTGCTCTGGATCGGTGCACACCGCGCTGATCTCGGTCCATCCTGGTGGATGCAGCCGTTCGCCTGCCATCGCGACCAGCCGTCCGCGGCGCCGAATACCGAGATAGGTGCCCATCTCGATGGTCCGCGGCCGGAACGGGCCGGGCCGGGTCCGCTCGACGAGGGCGAGCATCTCCGCGACGTCGGCCGCACCCAGCACGACGGCGTCGGGATCGTGGGCCGCGGCGACGCCGTCGTCGATCATCTGGACGCCGGGGATGCTGAACGCGACCTCCCAGCCTGGCGGGAGTGCGGCCGCCGCACCGGGCAAGGTGGCGACCGCGTCCGGCCCGACAAGATCGGCGAGGTCACGCCAGTCGCCCTCGTCGGGGTCCTCGGGGAAGGCGTGGAACGGGCAGACGTCCAGCGGGTAGCGCAGCACGCGGCCGCAGCGTTCGGCGAGGTGGGCGTGCGGGCCGAGTAGCGCGGCACCGGTGGGGTTGTCGAGGACATGCGAGTCTGGGCCGCTCACGATGCCGTCCGCCTTTCGTCCGGGCGCGCGGCATCGGCTGCTCGGTATCGGCCGAGGTGGAACAACAGTGGCTCCCGTGAGGTGTCGGCGCCGAGCGCGGTGACGTGCCCTACGGCGATTGTGGTCACCTCCGTCGTACTCGCGTCCGATGATCGTGTCTTGTGGCTCACGGCGCGTTGTCGAAATCGCTGATCACGCGCTCCAGCGGGGCGGGGCTGACGGCGAGGTCGCCGGCGAAGGGATGGTCGATGGCGATGGAGACGAAGAGCAACACGCCGATGACCGCGCTCAGGCTGCCGGTCATGATCAGGTGCAGGGACCGCGGCAGCCGATCAGCGGATCCGATCAGCCATGCTGACGAGCTCTCCAAGGCTCAGAAGGGCGCACGGCGCCGGGGGCAGCAGGTTGAGTGCGGCGATCGCCCGACCGCGCAACCGCAGCGGCAGCGCGCGCACCGCGCGACCGCAATGTTCTCCGGCCGCGCCAACTGGACTCGGGCGTGTCTTGCGAATGATCTGGGCTTCGATCGGTGACGATGGCCGGGTGATGAGCGGTGGCCGAGTTGCCCGACACAGCCTGAGCTTGGGGCAAAATGCGATGGTCGTGAATGGTCGCGCCGATAGTGGCCTGCTGCCGTCATTCTCGCACTGCCATGTCCGCCGATCTGGTTTCGTCACCGGTTGACGTGGGAGCTACGCGTCTTCCGAGTTCGGCATGGGGCTCGAATGGTTGTCGCGGCCGCGACCGCGTTGTGGGGTTGCCTGGCAAGATCTCTCGGGTATGCCCTCTTGACCTGCAGCCGATGGGGGTCGGTGCGCCGCCGGTTCGGCCGGGCGAGCTCGGGGCATACCCCGTGGTTGCCGCGTGAGGCGGGCCGTCATCGGCAGGCTGGCCGCCGGTGCCGCGGTTGTAGCGGTGCTCGGCGCGGTTGCGGTTGGCGACGCGCCGCCGGTACCGGGCGCCCCCGTCGGGCCGCATCCTGCGGCGATCGCCGAGCCTCATGCCGCCTGCCTCGACGGGAGCGCGGGCTGAGTCGCCATCGACGGCATCGCGGTCCGGCATCGCTGCGGCTGAGCGAATGGTCCCGGCGAAGCTGATCATCGTGCGTACGGGATCGATCGATTCCGTCTCGGCGGGTGTTGTGGTGCAACGGGTTGCCCGTTCCGGTCGTGCTGTGTCGCTGACGGCGCTCGCTGCCGCCGTTCCGCCCTCGTGGATGTCGATCGGGGACGACACGGTCCGGCTCGGTGCTGCCGTGCAACTCACGGCCGGTACCCGGCTCGACGTCGGCGGGGTGCGCACGCTCCAATTGGTGGGCGGCGACGACCCTCGGTCGAGCGCGTTCCTGGCCACCGGCCGCGGACAGATCCGTCTGCGCGGCGTGACCGTGACGTCGATCGATCCGGCCTCGGGGCAGCCGGTCCTTTCCACCGCGGCAGGCAGGCCCTACATCAGGGTTTCTGACGGGGGCAGCTTCACCGCCATCGACAGCACGATCACCGACCTCGGCACCCAGCGGGGCAGCGTCACGGCCGGCGAGCCCGCGGTCGCCTTCGGACGCCGCAGCACTGGCGTGTTGACCCGAACGACCCTCGCTCGGAGCTCCGTCGGGCTGGCGCTCACCGCCTCGCAGGGTGTCAACCTGCGGGACGTGACCGTCACGGGGTCATCGGGCACCGGGATCGTGCTGCGCGGCGATCGCGCCACCGTGCTCTCCGGAGTGCGGGCCGAGGGCAACGGTGACGACGGGGTCCTGGTGGCGGGCGAGTCCTCGGATCGGCCGATCACCGGGATCACCACGATCGGCAACCGCTCCTATGGGGTGTCGGTGTCCGGCCAGAGCCATACCGAGATCAGCAACCTGGCGTTGTCCGGTGACCAGGTAGGCGGGCTGGAACTCAACAACGTCAGCGACAGCCGCGTGCACCACATCGTCGCCACCGACGAACCCATCGGCGTGTTCTTGCACGTCAACTCGACGAATCTGGCGCTCGACACGGTCGCGGTCAGCGGCGGTCACACCGGCGTCCGGATCGACAAGACCACGGTGGGCGTCCGATTCACCGACTCCACGATTCAGAACGCGCACCTGGTCGGGATGGCCTACGACGGTCGAGACGGGTTGCTGGAAGGCCTCACCGTCAGCGATTGCTCCACGGCCGTGCGCGTGAACCGCGGTTTGGGCTTGCTCACAATCGACAAGCTGCGCATCAGCGGCGGCGAGGACGGGCTCGTCACGTCGAGAGACACACCGGGCATCCTGGTCCGCGACTTGTCGGTCGACGGCGTGGGCAACGACGCGATCCGCAACGAAAGCCCGGGTATGCAGATCATCGGCGGTCTGATCCGCGGCGGTCATACCGGCATGGACCTCTGGGCCGCAACGACCATCACCGGCATGCAGATCCGCTCGGCGTCCATCGGCGTACGCGCCGGCGCCGCAGGCCCGATCGTCCTGGACGATGTCACGATCAATGCCGAGGCGGTGGGCGTCGCAGCCGAACCGGGGAGTGCGGTCACACTGCACAACTCCTCAGCGCGCGCGCAACGCGCGATTCGTGGCGATGTGCACCTGTCGGGTGTCAACGACGTGAACCTGCCACCGCTCAACCTGCTCGGCGTCATCGGTCTGCCCCTCATCCTCCTCGCCCTCGTGCTCGAATTCCTCTATCTGCTGCAGCAAATCAGACGCAAACGCGCAAGCAGTCGCGAATACCTCCGCAGATGGCAGGCCATGGCCACCACCGCGTCCGGGCCGCATTCAGCGACGGCAATGATCTGCACGGCCTGCAGTACCCGACGCGTCCCCGTCACGGCCCTTGCGCCTGCGCCGGATTCGAGCAAGCCGGGCGTCTGCGGAGCTTGCGTCACGGCGTGACCCGCAAGCCCACTTCCTGCTGATTCGGACCCAGCACCGATACCGGCTCCGCCGGACACTGTCAGGGCAGCAGGCTCGCGACGAGTCAAGCCGTCGACAGACGAGCCCAGCACGACGCGCCGATCCGAACCTGGGTCGGCTACCGCCTCGACGACCTCGATGCCACCACGCTCCCGATCGGCCCGCTCACCTCTGAGCGGGTGATCCAGCACGCCGGGCAAGCCGCTGCTGGTTCTCTCGCTGGGGCGACGGGCGTTTTCGAACCACCTGACTGTGGTCGTCATGGCGACGGACCCAGGCTCCGCCCCGGCGAAGGTCGGCCTCACCCGGCTCCTCGCCAACGGCCCGGAAATCCTGCCGATTCCCTGCACCAGCCGCGCCGATCAACTCGTGGAGAACATGGCGCAGCCGACTCCTCCTCGACGGGGCCGCGACGGCTGCCCTCGACGCCTGGCTCGCACCCTGAGAACCCGTTTGCGCGCGCGAAGGACCATTCGGACCAAATCGAACTCTGTGGGACGGCCGCTACTGAGAATGGCCGGAATGGATTCATGACAATTCTCAACGTCGCTCGCAACCGCCTCGGGGCTTTCGCTCAGGACGCCGAGGACGTGGTGAAGCGGGTTTGGGCAACGATCGAAGCCCGCTGGTGTCGACCTCGAGCCGAGGTAACAGTTCGACTGCGAAGTGCACGCCGAGGATTGCTGGACAGGACGCTGATGCGCCAGCTCTGCCGGTGCATCCCGCCGGGTACTGCTCGAGCTGGCCGCCCGGACACCGCTGCTGCCCGACGCCTACACGCTGGTCTTCGTCGATGTCGACTCGGTGCAGCGGCGGGTGTACGGGGGCACCAAGCAGGGTGCCGCGTTCGGACACGCCAAGATCGCCTCGAAGTCGCTGCTGGTGCGCGGGTTGAACGTGCTGGCCGCCACCGTGAGCACCCCGCTGGCCGCGCCGGTCGTGGCGGCAGCGCGGTTGCGCGGCGGCAACGCCGGCTCGGCCCGGGGCGCGGCCACCCTGGTGGCGGAGGCGATCACCACGGCCCGGCAGGCCGGGGCCACCGGCTTGATCGTGGTGCGCGCGGATTCCGCGTACTACGCGGGGGCGTTCGTGGCCGCGTGCCGCCGCAACGGGGCCCGGTTCTCGGTCACCGTGCGGATGGACCCGAAGGTCAAACGGGCCATCGCCGCCATCCCCGACCAGGCCTGGACCGCGATCAAGTACCCGAACGCGATCTACGACGAACAGACCGGCGAGTGGATCTCCGACGCCGAGATCGCCGAGGTGCCCTACACCGCGTTCGCCTCCACACGCGCCCACCGCACCGACGGCCGGCTGATCGTGCGACGGGTCAAACGGCTCAACCCGAAGGGCACCCCCCAGGGACAGGGCGAGCTGTTCGCCACCTACCGGTACCACGCGGTGTTCACCGACAGCCCCTTCCAGCTGGTACAGGCCGAGTCCGACCACCGCGGCCACGCGATCGTGGAGCAGGTCTTCGCGGACCTGATCGACGGGCCGTGGGCCCACCTGCCCTCGGCCGCGTTCAACGCCAACGCCGCCTGGGTCCAGCTTGCGGTCACCGCGCACGCCATGACCCGCGCCCTCGGCGTGCTGGCCTCGACCCGGCACGCGGTCGCGCGCGGCGCGACCATCCGGGCCGATCTCGTCCAGGTCGCCGCCCGTCCCGCCCGCAGCGGACGGGACCGCATCACCTGGCACCTCCCAGCGCCGGGTGATGTTCTATCAGCGCAAGTGCATGGATCGTGGATCACCGGGACCGAGACACTGCGGCCGGTTCTGGCAGTGCTGCCGTGGACGTTCGACGACACCATCGTCTTCCACATCGTCCTGGCCCGATCACTGACGGGCCTTCCCCACGGGAGCGCGAGATGATCGAACTGGTCGATATCCGCAGGCTCACCGAACGCTAGGCCGCCGAGCAGCTCGGGATCAGCCTCGGCGCCGCGAAGAGCTACCGCCACAGTGCCCGCATGCGCCTACGGGAGGACCCCGGACTGGCGCAGCTGCGCACTGTGGCCTGATCGGGCGGCGAGCTGACGGTCGGCCACGGACACTTCGGCCTGGCTCGTGAGTCAGCCGTTGTCCGAAGACGAGGATCGGTCGGGTAGATAGGGCTCGATCGCCGCGGCGAGCTTGGCCGGGGTCATTGACTGCAGCCAGACGTGGCCGGGGCCGTGGATCTCCGCCAGCAACAGCGAGTCCCCGAACAGCTTGTTGCGCACCCCGCGGATGGATGCGAATTCCAGGTTCATCTCGGCCCGGAAGAGCGCCAGGTGACCGGGGTGGATGAGCATCGACTGCCCGCGCTGCAGGTCGTACTCGACGATCTCGCCTGCCAGCTGCACCCACGCCGCGCCGTTGCCCGAGAGTTTCTGGAAGACGACGCCTGCGCCGCCGAACAGCCCGGCGCCGAGCTTCTTCTGTACGCCGACCGAGACCTCCACGTCCGGTGTGCTGGCCATGTAGGACCCGGACTGCACCATGAATTCGTCGGCGGCGTCGATACGCAGTTCGCGGATCACCCCCGGCAGCTGGGCGGCGAACGCGACGAACCCGCCCGCCGCGGGCGGGGTGTACTCGGTGAGGAACAGCTGCCCTCCGCCGAGGGCGCGTTTGAGGCCACTCATGAACCCGCCCCGCCCGCCCGAGCCGAACCGGGTCGAGGTCTCCAGTTGGAAGCCCGGTGTCAACCAGGCGACGTCCTCGCCCTCGGCGATGATCCGCTCGCCGGGGTCCATGGTGATCTCCAGGATGGGCATGGTGGTGCCCGCCAGCCGCGTCCGCATGACGCGAACCTAGCGGCTGATCACGGCGTCGGGGCTGCGTTCGAGCAGGTCGACCGCTACGTGTGACGCCGTGCGTGGTGTGCGGCCCGATCTCAGGGCTTGCGCACGCAGTCGAAGGTGAGGCGAATCTCGGGGCCGAGGTCGACAACCTCGAAGTTCTCCGGGTCGATGTCGGCAAAGGACTGGGCCTTGATGCCGAGCGTCGACCACTTCGCGTCGGAATGGCGGTCGTCGGCGAAGGTCAGGGCGATGTCGCCGCCGTCGGACAGGAGCATGCCGTAGGTCTTGAGGGCGCGCAGGATGACCCGCTCCGACGCGTTGAACGGGGTGTCGTCGAACGATGACTTCAGCCGAAACCGTGCGCCATAGGGTGGGGCGTCCGGGTTGTCGCTCCTGGGTCCGCCCGCGTGTCCGGCGGGGTGGACGTAGACGCCTTCTTTGATGCGCTCGTTCGGCAGGATGAAGCGCAGCGCGTGTGTCACCTTGCCTGCGGCGACCTCGTCCGCGGTGGGGAGGAGCCCGGCGATGGGGAAGCCCGCCGCGTCGGCGGACGTGCATTGTTCTCCGCGCATCCCGTCGGGGTAGGCCTTTGTCAGGTCCCAGATGAATGCGCCGCGCGCGGTGTGGGCCGTACCGTTCTGGGTCGCGTTGTAGAGCTCGTAGAGCCGCTGCTGCGCGGCCTCGACGACGAGCACGTGGCAGTCGTTCGTGCTCGTGTCGCACGTGTAGTCGGCACTGCCCTCGGCGTTGCCGTCGGCCGGGATCGGCATTTCGAGCGGGAGCGGGTCGCAGTCGGGGCCGTCGTAGCAGTAGCCCTCGGCTGGTGCGGCGATCGTCCGACGCGGGGTCGCGCCATTGGCGACCAGGAGCGGTATGGAGAAGTCGGTCTGGAGCCGGTTGGTGTTGCCCCAGCCGCCCAGGTTGGTCAGCGCAGTGATGATGCGGCCCGATCGCTGCGCGGGCGCGAGCCCCGATACGTCCTTGGTCCACGGCTGGGGCGCAACGAAGAGCCCGTTCCCAGCCTGGCCTGCGATGCTTGGGACCGGGCCTGCCGGGTTGGCCTGACCCTCGATCGTGACGTTGGCGCACGCAGCGCTCGACATCACCAGCGCGATCGCGGCGACGATCGACCGACGGCGCCGTGCGTGGTTCACGGGCAGTGATCGTAGTGATCATGCCGTGCGAGGAACAACACCGCAGCCCAGCCACCAACGCCAGGGCCGGTTCGGCGGCTCGCGTAATGGCCCCAGCACAGGGCGAAGGGCCAAAGCCGCGGCTTTGGCCCTTCGTTGTGTAGCTGAGGGTCAGACTGTGTTCACTCGGCCGTGAACGGGTCGGCGATCTTCTTCTTGCGTGAGCGGCGCTTCGGCTTGGCCTCGGCCTCGACCGTGGGCGCCTCGACAACCGTCGCGGCAGTACTCGAGGCGGTCGCCCGGTTCTGGTACGCCTCACGCACCGAGGCGGCGATCCGGCCGCGCGCGGATACGTCGAAACCGTTTGCGCTCGCCCATTCACGGATGGCTGCGGTTTCCGCGCGTGCTCCGGACGGGCGGGCCGCGGTGGTGCTGCGTCGGGTGCGGGTCGCTGTGGACCCGCCTGCGCGGCGGGCGGCGGCGATGAAGGGTGCGAGGACCTCGCGGAGCCGGGCGGCGTTCTTCTCGCTCAGGTCCATCTGGTAGTGCTTGTTGTCGATGGCGAAATCCACCGCTTCGTCTGCGGTGCCGCCGTCCAGGTCGTCGACGAGCCGGACTTCTGTGACCTGTGCCATGTCTCACTTCCGTTCATGCACTTACTTGGAGGGGAAAACGAAATTTCCCACCAAGAATCAAGAATGTCAAATCGAGCGAATTGCGCGGTGGGAAGAGATGGCCAGGGCAGATGCTCGGGCTTCCGCTCCCCGGGAGGCCGTATGTCGGGCACGATGTCACCGCCGCCGGGCCCGATCATCGGTTCATGGGTACGGAGCGGGTGGTCGACTGCCATGTTCGTCTTCGATCCGCGGCGGTATCCTGACCGGTCAGCCACGTTCTACGCACCAGCCGGTCAGGAGCTCGGCACGCCTGCCCGGCTGCGCACCGTGCTGGACGCGCACGGCGTTGAGCACGCCGTTCTGGTCGGGCCGAACTCGGGATACGGTGAGGACAATCGCTGTCTGCTCAACGCGCTTGCCGAGGGCGGCCGCCGCTACCGGGGAATGGCCGTTGTCCCCAACTCCACGACCCGGGCCGAGCCGTGCGTCGACGACCGCCGTCGCATCCTCTGGGACACCCCGGTGCGCGAGTTCGGATTCGCCGACTGAGAGCAGCCGACACGCGCGGTGTCTGCCGGGCTCGCGCGTGGCCTCAGCCCTACCACCCGACGACACGATACTAAGACCATGAATGACAGCAGCCCTGGTGAAGACAGATCATGGAGCCTCGGTGGGCAGCCCGCCGTTCTGGCAGATGCCGCGGCCACGCTCCGAGCCGCAGCAGCACAACCCGACGACCAGGTCCCGGTGCCGAGGGAGTTCGCCCTCAACGCCGTCGCGAAGCTCCTCGAAACGATCGGCCGAGCCATCGATCGCGGGACGCCGCTCCCGCACGAGCTCGTCGAGGCTGGAAGCGGGATCGCCCGGCACGTCCGCCGGTACCACCTGCGCACCGAAGGCTGATCGATCCGGCGCAGGAGCCGCCGCCTGGTCCGAGCTCGCTTCGGGGGCGGGGGACGTCCACTTCGGTCAGGAGATGCCGCCCGCGTACTCGTAGATGCAATACCCGGGTTCGGTCCCCACCAGCACCCAGACACCGAGCCCGCTGCCCGACGGATCGCTGTCGAGGATCGACGGCGGGCAGGTCTCGGCGAACTCGACCGACGGGCACATGGGGAACGGTACGGTCATGCGCCGCCCGGGCAGGGACCGTTGCCCGAAGTCGGACGGAGCGTACTTCCGAGTGGGCGCTTCTTCGGCGTAGGGCGGGGTCGACTCCATCGAGGTCCTCTCGTTCCTTGGCCGAACCCGGAGATCGCCGGGATGCGCAAGACGGTGCTCGCGTCCCCGTCGGTGAGCGTTACGGGTACGGATGCCCGCGGGATTCGGTGACGACTCAGGCCCGGGCGGTTGACGGGGGACCGCTTAGCCGAGCGGCTTGCGCAGCCACACGGCGGTCATCATCCAGCACTGTGTCCAGTAGTCCGGATCATCCAGCAACGCGAAGGCGGCATCCAACGTTGCGGCGTCCAGCCGTCCACTGGCGATGACCCGGTCCCGCACGTCGTTGAAGAAGAGCTGGAAGTACAGCGCTCCGCGGTCTCGGCCGCGGATGTTCTGCACGTCGGTCTTGGCCTCTGGCCGCCCCCACCCGAGCCCGCTCAGCATGCCGGGCAGCCCGCGGCCGATGAGCCAGTCGACCCCGTTGTCGTGGCCCCAATCGATCAGAGCCTGCCAACTGGTCGCCCAGACCTCGGGTTGTGTCGTCGATGCGAGGTGGAAGTCCGGCTCTTGGACGAGCAGCCAGCCGCCGGGCTTGACGGCAGTGGCCATCTTCGTCAGGACGGTCGGGGTGTGCTCGCCGATCTGGTGGAGGAAGGCGCGGCAGCTGACCAGGTCGTAGGCGTTGTCCCCCAGAGACTCGGTGCGTACGTCCATCCGCCGCACGGTGAGGTTCTGCGCGGGAAGCAACTCGAGAAGCACCGGGTTGATGTCGACCGCCGTCACGCTCCCCGCAGCACCGACCGCGGCACACAGCCACTCGGCGATGCTCCCGTTGCCGCTGCCCACCTCCAGGCAGCGCCAGCCGGGGCCGACGCCGAGCGCGCCGAGATACCCCGTGGTCCATGGGTCGAGGATCTTCGACATCAGGTCGAGCCGCTGGTATTCCGATGGCGCGGCATTGTCGAGAATGTACGGTCGCAGGTTCTCGCGGCCTTCGGTCGGCACACGAGGACGCTACCGCGCCGTGCCTATGGTCGCTGCGCATCTGGGCGGCCGCTGGTCACGTCAGCGTTCGACGTGGACGGGGTCCGTCGACAGCGCGTCGGTCAGCAACGTGACGAGCGCTGCGTGTTGCACGTCGGCCGACGACCCGACCTGCCCCTCTGCGCCGTCGAGTGCGTGTGCGGCGAGGCCGGCTTTGCCGTCGATCAGCTCGGCGATCCGGGCGTCGATGGTTTGGGCGGCGATGATGCGCCAGGCGGTGACAGGCTCCGTCTGACCGATGCGGTGGCTGCGGTCGATGGCCTGCGTCTGCTCCGCGGCCGTCCAGGAGAGTTCGGCGAGCACGATGTTGGAGGCGACCTGGAGGTTGATACCGACACCTGCCGTGGTCAGCGAGCAGACCGCGATGGCGACGCCGGGGTCGTTGACGAAAGCGTCGATGTTGCGCTGCCGCGTTGTGCGCGTCTGTTCGCCACGGATGGACGAGAACCGGACCCCCTGTTTGGCGAACGTCGCTTCGGCGGCGTCCATGACGTCCACGTGCTTGGCGAAGAAGACCACCTTGCCTGCGCTGCGGGCGAGCTGTGTCGCGTAGTCGGCGGCAAGGGCGGCTTTCGCCTGGCCGATGCGTCGCATCATGCTGAAGACGTTCTCGCCGGTCGTCGCGGTCGTCGCGTCTTTCTGCTCCCATCTGGCCACCTGGTGCACGAGGTCGTGGTCGATGCCCTCGACAACCCCGCCCGATCGTCTGCCGGCGAGTGCCGTCTCGTACCGCGACACCATCCGGCGGGCGAGGTCGCGCTCGGCCGCTCGGATCGACCGGCCTGCAGGCCCGTCCAGCTCGACGGGCAGGTCGGCGATGCGGCGTGCGGGGATGTCGGCGGCCACGTCGATCTTGCGGCGACGGACGATGCCGAGGTCGACGACGCATTGGCGGGCGGCGGCGTAGAAGCCCGGGTCGGCGGGCGTCAGGCCGGTCTCGTCGAGGGCGTGCATCAGCTCGGCGCGCGGCTTCTTCTCGTCGATCCAGCCGAGGAACTGCCAGATGGCGCGGAAATCCTCGATGTCGTTGATCAGCGGGGTGCCGGTGAGGGCCATCAGCAGCGGGCGCGCGGTGCGGGACCGGATGCGCTCGGAGAGTTCCAGCACGTGCTGCGAGCGTTGGGAGGTCTTGTTCTTGATGAGATGCGCTTCGTCGACGACCATGCCGCGCAGGCCGAAGTCGCCGAGCCAGCCGAGGTGGCGGTCGAGCACCTCGTAGTTGACGATGACGATGTCGGCGAATCCGTCGATCGCGTCACCGTTGCCGTGGATCACGGTGGCCGAGCGGTCGGGTGTCCATAGCCCGGCCTCGCGTGCCCAGTTCGTCTTGACGACGTTGGGCACGACGACGAGCAGCGGGTAGGCGTCCGCTGCCTCGGCGGCGAGGAGCGCTTGAGCCGTCTTGCCCAGCCCCGGCTCGTCGGCGAGCAGGAACGTGCGGTGCCCGGCCGCGGCCGCGGCGACCAGTTGGGCCTGGTGGGGCATCAGCTCCCGGCCGCCTCGGGTGTGGCGCGACGATGGAGTGGGCAGCGCCATGCACGCTGGAGCTCCGCTGCCTGCGCGTTCGAACGAACTGAGTAGCGGCTCGATCAGCTCCCAACTGGCCAGCCGCGTCGGACGGGGTGTGCTCGGCCGGGCGACCGAGAAGTCGGGGGCGAGGAAGGGGTTGGCCAACTGTCGCGAGACGACCGACTGCGGCACGACCCGGTTCTTGATCTCGGCGGGCTCCGGCGGCGCTACCTCGTCGGCAACGGGCTCGATGCCCGCCGTCCTCATCATGTCCCGCGTGAGCGCCCCGGCCTCGTCGGAGACCGCGGCGTTCTCATCCAGGAGGGCCAGGAGTGCGGCATCGCGGACGGCGGTCTTCGCGAGGATCGTTGCGATGCCGTCGAGCCGCTTGAGCTGCTGGGCCCGGCGGGTGTCGTTGCTGGTCTCCTTGACACGGGCACGCTCCGCACGCAGCACCAGCGCCGCTGCCTGGAACTTCGCGCGCGTCGCGGACGTGACCCGGCCGCTCCGGAGGGCGGTCTCGATCTCTCGAACGGCACGGGCGAGCATCGAGACCAGGTCGTCGCGGCCGCGTTGGTTCCGCGGGGCGGTACGGCGAGCCTTGGTCTGGGGCTGGCCTCGTCGAGCCACGAACTTCTCCTTCTGGATATTCGGCAGGGCTGCCGAGGCAGCCGCGCCGCACACAGTGCTGCCGTCGGGCGATGGGCGTCGGGGGAGACGGCCGGATGGCCCCTCCGACAAGCGGCCCGAACCACGATCTGCGGGGCCGCTCGCGCGGGCCGGACGGCGCCGCGACGTGAAGGCGTGGCCATGCGTCGACCCATCGGTCGACGATCTCCGCACTCATGGCATAGGGCCGAGCCCTTGTCACATCAGCGATGTGCACCCGGCGTTTGTTCCGCATCGATCATAGCGCCTGGCGCCCGGAGCGGGGACTGCCACCGGCATCGGCCTCGGCTGCTGATTGCTGGGTTGTCGTCCGCCGCCAGAGAGGCGTCGGCGGTGGGTGACCACCTGCCGGTGGACCCGGGGCCGAAGATGTGCCGACCGCCTCAGGCCGGGATGTTGTCGCGCAGCCTGCGTTGTTCGGCTCGCCGCAGGGCTTCGGTGTACAGCGCGGTGTCGAACCAAGTCGGGAACGCCCGGGCCAGTCGGCTTGGTCCGAGGAAGCGCGCGTGGCCGTTGGCGAGGAGGTCGCGGAACGGCACGAGCCCGAGGAGCCAGCGTTGCATCTGTGCGGTGTCAGCTTCGAGGGCGAGATCGACGGCCAGTCCTTGGTCGTCCTTGCAGACGGTGATGCCCGGGCGCTCGATGTCGAGCCAGCCTTGGGCGCCGCCAGCTCCGGTGAGGACGAGATGCACCACGGTGCGGGCCGCGGGCAGCTTCGCGGGGAGGGCGAGTTGATGGGTGCGCCAGATCAGCGACAGGCCATCGCAGTCATCGGCGCTCGGGTCGCCGAACACCCATTCGGCGGCCCAGTGACCCATCGCCCACACGATGGGAGTCAGGGCCTGACCTGCGGCGGTCAACTGGTATTCCCCGGACCGTCCGGGTTGGCCCGCGTCATGCGTCATCAGCCCGCGCCGTTCGAGCTCGCGGAGCCGCTGAGCGAGCAGGTTCCGGCTGACGCGGGGTATTCCACGGTGGATCTCGTTGAATCCGTGGGCACCGACCATCAGCTCGCGAATGATCAAGGGAGTCCAACGGTCACCCAACACGTCGACCCCGCACGCGATCGGGCAGTACTCCATGCGGCTCACCATGAGCCCATCGTCTCCCGGGACCTCGTCACAGGGTAGTACTAATCCTGTACCGCCTATGCGCCGCTGATACCAGGCGTATCAGCCGATTCCTGTGCTGTTCGCCGCCGCCTCGGGGGCGATTTCCGGTAGTACGAGATCGTCACTCGTGCGGCGCATGAGATCCGCCGCATCCTCGTCTGTGGAGACGTCAGGTTCATCGGGGACCTGCATCGGCGGGCGGAGACACCTCATGACCACAACCAACATCCCTGCTGTCGACGAGACGAAACTCGAGGCATTCGTCGGACAGGCCGTCACCGACATGGGCGCAGCCATCTCCGGGCTGTTGCTGCACATTGGCGACCGGCTGGGGCTGTACAAGGCGATGGCCGGTGCGGGCCCGATCACCTCGTCCGAACTGGCGCAGCGCACCGGCACCACCGAGCGCTACGTTCGGGAATGGCTCGGCAACCAGGCCGCCGGTGGTTACGTGATCTACGACCCGGCCGAGCGCACCTACGAGTTGCCCGCCGAGCAGGCGATGGTGCTGGCCGACGAGGACAGCCCGGTCTTCCTGGCAGGCGCGTTCGAGACCATCGCCTCCTGCTACGCCGACCACGACGTGTTCGTCGACGCCTTCCGCACCGGCGCAGGTGTGGGCTGGCATGCCCACGACGAGCGGTTGTTCTCGGGGGTGGTGCGCCTGTTCCGGCCCCGGGTACGCCGCCTATCTGGTCGACCTGTGGCTGCCGGCTCTGGACGGGGTGGCGGACAAGCTACGGGCGGGCGCGAGCGTCGCCGATGTCGGGTGCGGACTCGGCGCGTCCGCCGTCATCATGGCGCAGGCGTTCGAACACTCGACGTTTGCAGGCTTCGACAGCCACGAGCCGTCGATTGCGGCCGCACGCGCGGCCGCCGCTAAGGCCGGGGTGCACGAGCGGGTGCGGTTCGAGGTCGCGACGGCGAAGGACCTACCTGCCCAGGGCTACGATCTCGTATGCATGTTCGATGCACTGCACGACATGGGGGACCCGGTTGGCGCCGCGCGGCGTATCCGGCAGGCGCTGGCTCCGGACGGCACCCTGTTGTTGGTCGAGCCGAACGCGGGCGACGCCCTGGAGCAGAACCTCAACCCGGTCGGACGGACGTACTACGGCCTGTCCACGGTGATCTGCACACCGGGGTCGCTGGCCCAGGAAGTCGGGTTGGGGCTCGGCGCGCAGGCCGGTGAACGACGGCTCGCGGCCGTGCTGCGCGAGGCGGGGTTCGGCCACGTACGCCGGGTGACCGAGACCCCGTTCAACATCATTCTCGAGGCCAGGCCATAGGCGCTGCGCGGTCGGCGACGACATGGCAGTGACGGAAGAAATCCCATCAACTCATCCCAGGAGATGCATCATGAACACTGAGCCATCTGGCACCGAAACTGTTGTTCGCAACCACTTGCAAGCCTTCTTGGAGCAGAAGGGGCATTGCCGCCATAGTGAATGACTACGACGAAACGGCGCGTTTCTACAGTGAAGCCGCGGTCTATCACGGGAAGCAGCAGATCGGTGGCTTCTTTGCCGACTTCATCGCTACCCTGCCCGCCGGGGCCATCGATCGCTTCTCGCTCAGAAGCCTGCGGGTCGACGGAGACATCGCCTACATCACCTGGAGCGCAGGCAATGAGATCCCGCTGGGCACGGATACCTTTGTCGTAGACAAAGGCAAGATAGTATCGCAAACGTTTGCCATGTATGCTGTGCCCGATCAATAGAATCGATTCACCGTTCCGCCGGACTACGGTCGCCGCGGGCACGGGCCGATGCGTCCAGCGGGCCCGCCGCAGACCAGGGGATGCTAGAATCGAGATGTCGGGAGCATGTTGCACCTGGGTGGTAGAGCCCACGTCGTCCTCGACGAAATCCCAGGTCGGGCGGATCGCCGTCCGAGGACCGGAGCCCGACGTGACGTCGGAACCCAGCACATCCCGCAACTCCATGGAACCGCGCCGGTTGAGTTTCAAGCCGGACGCATCCGCCACCGGTTGCGTCGACGGGGCGTGGTGGCCCCGCTCGCGTGACTTTGCTGCGGAGCTTCCCGCCGTGCTGGCCGAGCTGTCCACACAGCTGGGCCCGGTCGAGAGGGTGGCCTACAACCTGGATGCCTGGCCGGTCACCCCGCGCAAGATCAGGATCGGCGGCGCGGTGATTCGGATGGCAGGCTTTCATTCTCTGGACGCCGACACCGTGCAGATGATCGGTGCGCAGCACAGGCTCATCCTCTTGGTCGTTCCGCCGGAGACCGAGCAGCAGGCGGCTCTCGACGTGTTGACGACGGCGGCCCAGATCGGAAACACCGACGACGTCGAGGCGCTGCTGCACGCCGGGGCCGGGCGCGAGCCCGCCCGCACGAGCTGATCACCGCACCCAGCGAGGGCGCGGAACGAACATTCCTCAATCAGTGAACGGAACCCGGCCATGACTGCCAACGGCACCTACGTTTCCCTCTACGACCAGCGCGTGCGGCTTGTCGCCGACGCGCTCATGCGGAACTCGAAGCTCAGCGACAAGAAGGCGGTGGAGCTGGCCGTGCACGTCCTGTACGCCCTCGACCACATCCCGGAGAAGGTGCGGTAGAGGCAGACGTAGAGATGCCGCGGCGGCTACTCGGTGTCGGCGTGCGCGGGCGGGCCGCCGTTGTGGCCGATCGTCGGGGCGAGCACGGCCGGGCTGCGCTCGGCTTGGGCCGCGGCGGTCCGCGCTTCGTCCACGGCGTCCGAGGCCTGTGCAAGGTCCTGCGCTGCCGAGGAGGGCAGGCGCTCGGGAACCGGCACATCCGCGGCGGCGGGCGAGCGCGGCAGGGCTTGGCTGAACGCGCGGGTCACGCCGTCGAGCGCGGCGGTGAACTCGCTGGGGATCACCCAGAACGTGTTGCTGTCGCCGCTGGCGAGCTGGGGCAGCATCTGCAGGTACTGGTAGGCCAGGACCTTCGGATCGGGATCGTTGCGGTGGACGGCCTGGAAGACCTGGTCGATGGCGCTGGACTGGCCTTGTGCGGCGAGGATGGCCGCGGCCCGCTGCCCTTCGGCGCGCAGGATCGCGCCCTGTTTGTCGCCCTCGGCGGTCAGGATCTGGGATTGCCGCTGCCCTTCGGCGCTCAGCACCGTTGCCCGCTTGTCCCGCTCGGCGCGCATCTGCTTCTCCATCGCGTCCTTGATGCTCTTCGGCGGGTCGATGGCTTTGATCTCCACCCGGTTCACCCGCAGCCCCCACCGGCCGGTGGCGTCGTCGAGCACCCCGCGAAGCCTGCTGTTGATGTCGTCGCGGGAGGTGAGGGTCTGTTCCAGATCCATCGAGCCGACGACGTTGCGCAGGGTGGTGACGGTGAGTTGCTCCACAGCCTGTAGGTAGTTCGCGATCTCGTAGGCGGCCGAGCGGGGATCGGTGACCTGGAAGTACAACACGGTGTCGATCTCGACGACCAGGTTGTCCTCGGTGATCACCGGTCGCGGCTCGAAGGAGACCACCTGCTCGCGCAGCTCCATCATCGGACACACCCGGTCGATGTACGGGACGACGAAGCTCATGCCCGGTTGCAGGGTCCGGTGGTAGCGGCCGAGCCGCTCGACGTTGCGGGCAGCTCCCTGGGGCACGATCCGCACCGAGCGCAGGATGGTGATGACGAGAAACAGAACGAGGACAAGTCCGATGACGAGTAACGCATTCATGATCATTCCTTGGGGTAGACGATGGCGATGACGCCGTTGATCTCCAACACGTCGACCACCGCGCCGACCGGGATGACCAGGGCTTCGTCGTAGGTGCGTGCGGTCCAGTCCTCGCCGTCGATCCGAACCCGTCCGCTTTCCCCGTGGATCTCGTGGACCACGCGCGCGGTCTTGCCCGCATGAGCCGCCGGGCCGAAGACGTGGATCGAGGGACGCTGCAGGTGCCTGCGCACGACGGGCCGGATGAGCACGACCCCGACCACGGAGGCCACCGCGAAGACCCCGAGCTGGATCGGCACCGGGATCCCGACGGCCGCGGCGATCGAGGTGATCAGCGCGGCTGCGCCCAGAATCCCCAGTACGGCGGTCAGGGTGAGGATCTCGGCCACCCCGAGCACGACCGCGAGAATCAACCAGACCAGCCACACGTCCATGCTTCGCCCCCTTCCGGGGCCCGACCTTCCCCGAAGCTACGCCGTTTTGCACACCGTGATCTGCGAATGCCTGAAGCGGCCCACCGGGTTGTCGGTGAACCGGCTGCTCACCGGTTCGACGGATTGGGCCTGCGGGCGGAAGTACGCGTCCGCCCAGGAGCGGACGTCGGCCTGCTGGCCGGCCCAGCCCACGTAGCCGTCCGGCCGGACGCGGACCAGTCGGTCGGCGCGTCGGGATGGCCGTGCGGGTGCTGCGGCGTCCACCTGGGGCGGCAGGTCGCGTGCCTCGGCGGAACCGAGCATCACGAACCGGCCGCCGCGCGGCGCCTCGTAGAGCCGACGCCCGTCGCGCAGCGCCACGTCGGGCACCCGGGCGCCGATCAGGGCGTCGGCCCCGGGCGGTGCGGGGTAGCGGACTCCGTGCACGGCGAACGCCCTGCTGATGTTGGACTCGTGGGTACACCGCTCGAGGACGGTCACCCCGCCTCGGCCAGGTCACCGGCGAGCATCAGTCCTGTCGGTCCCGCTCCGACGATCACCACGTCGCTGTCGTTCTGCCGCTCAGCCGTGCTCATCTGTCCGTCCTCCTCCGTCGCGACCCTCAGCAGGCCGTGGACCTGCCTCGTCGGGTGTGGCGCCGGTCAGCATGCGGCTGCCTCACGGGCGAGATATCCGCCAGCCGGCCGGGTTTCGATGACGAGATCGAGGAGAGGGCGGAGATCAGGCCGGCCTGATCGTCAGCACGTGCGCGTGGCCGCCGGGCGGTTGTGGAGGCAGCGTGACCCGCACGCCGTCCGCGGTCTGGTCCAGGGGAGATCGCCTGGCTCGTTCAGCATGCCGATCCGGCTGCCGGGGGATGGGCACAGCTTGCGGAGCGTGAGGTTGTCGGGGATCTGGTCGGCCAGGACGACGGCGTACAAGGTCGCGTCCCGGTGGGTCAGGCGGACCTGCTCGCCGGTCGTGGTAGTCGTCGCGGCGCGCGTCCACGGGCGGGTCGCGTAGATGGCGTCTCCGTTGGTGTCCAGCCAGGCTCCGAGTTCGGTGAGGGGCCGCTGTTGCAGATCGGGGATGCGGCCGTTGCCGTCGGGGCCGACGTTGATCAGCAGGTTGCCGCCGTGGGCGACGACGTCGACGAGCAGGTGGATCAGCTGGGTGCCGGTCAGGGTGTCGGCGACGGACTCCTGGGCGTTGTAGCCGAAGGAGCAGCCCAAGCCCCGGGTGAGCTCCCAGGCCGAGGTGGGTGCCGGGTCGGGGGTGGCGTACTCATAGGTCCGGACGTCGTGCTGGAACGTCGGGGGCTGAGTGGGCAACGGCCTACCCAGGCGCGACATGGCCTTGAGAGCCAGGGCGACCCACCGTAGGTACAGCTCGCGGACGATGCGGTTGACCGGCAGCTTGACCTGGGTCCAGCGGTCGTTGACCACGCCGTCGGCCACTGTGTCGTAGTAGTGGGCGAACAACTCCTGCGGGTTGGACTCGGCAGGCCAGCCCATGTCGTTCCACAGCACCGACGGCCGGTAGGTGTCGATCAGCTCGGTCCACTGCGCGGTGGCGTAACGGGCGTACTCGGCGCCGAGGGACTGCTGGCGCATGAGGTCGGTCATGGTCCGGATCGGCCGCGTGGTGAACGTCCAGTCCAGCCCACCCGCGTAGTAGAGGCCCATCCGCAGCCCGGCGGCGCGGACGGCCTCGGTCAGGCCGCCGACGACGTCGCGCCGCGACCGATAGTCCGGGGGCGCGTGCGGGTTGGAAACAGCGGTGGGCCACAGCGGGTAGCCGTCGAGATGTCGGGTGACCATCACGACGTAGCGCGCGCCCGCGCGCGCGAAGCATCGCGCCCAGTCCGCGAAGTTCACGGTCACGGCGGCTGCGTCGAAGGGCCCACGGAAGTCTGGGTAGGAGAAGTCCGCGCCATAGGTGAACCGATGATGCAGCGCGGTGGCTGATCCCGGGACGCGCAGCGCATTGAGATACCACTCGGCGTACGGGAGGCGGCCTCTCGTGTCCTTACCCGCGGTCAGGTCGGCCATGAACGCGGTGAAGTCGCCATCGCTGCGTTCGGCGAAGGCGGGGATGGAGTACAGGCCCCAGTGGACGAAGATGCCGAGCTTGGCGTCGCGGAACCAGCCGGGTACCGGCCGTTCCAGCCGGGAGGTCATCGTGGCTCCTCGGCGGCGAAGCTGCCCGTCGTCATCCGGGCTCCTCGCGTGCGGCTGTCGGAATCGCCCACGATCTGCGGTCGCCGCGCCGTCGAACATCCGCAGGCTTGCGGGTTCCGCCTCAACCGCGCCTGCGTGCTGCCTCCGCGGCGAGCTGGCTGCGGGAGGAGACCTGCAGTTTGCCGAACACGTCGACGAGGTGGGTCTGCACGGTCCGCCGCGAGACGAACAGACGGTCGCCGATCTGGGGGTTGGACAGCCCCTGCGCGACGAGGTCGACGACCTTGCGCTGGGTCGGGGTGAGGCTGTCCCAGTCGGTCTGCGGGCGCCTGCGGGCGCCGCGCTGTCCCCGACGGATCCCGAGCGCGCGCAGCGTCGCCCGGGTTCGCGCCGCGTCCCGGACCGCGCCGAGCCTGTCGTACGCCGTCAACGCCTGGTCCAGGAACGCCACAGCGCCTTCGGCGTCACCTGCGCGGTGCAACGCGACGCCTGCCTCCTCACACGCCATCGCGTGTTCCACGGTCGGGGACTGTCGGCATACGCGGCCACGGCCGCGCGCAGCACGTCCGGGTCGTCCTCGCGCAACCCGCGGCAGCGCAAGGCCGCCCCGGTCAGCGAGGCGACGTCGTTGGCCGCGGCGACGGCGTCGACGGCGTCGATCGCGCGGTCGACGGTGGCGGGCTTGGTACGACGTCGACTTTCCGGCGGTCATCGCCACCGGCCGAGAGATCGTCCCGCAGCACGCCTGCAGCCACGGGATCGGCGCAGATCTGACCGATCCTTCCTGGTTGGACGAAGTGCCTACGGACCGCTCGGCGGTGATCGTCGCGGACGGGCTGGTCGCGTTCCTCGCGCAGCACGACCTCGTCGCGCTGCTCCGCAGCTCACCGGCCTTTTCCCAGCTGGCGAACTGGCGTTCAACGGCTCTTCAAGGAGGCCCTGGTCGCGGATCCCACCACCAGATGCACCTTCGAGCGATGCCCGCGCCCGGGTCGAGAAGCAGCCTGTTGACGTCTTGACCTGGCTCTGAGGGAAACCAACCATGATCGTTTCCGACATCGCGCCCGGCCTCGACCGACCGCAGGACTCCACGGTGCTGGTGGGGCGGGCCACACCGGCGACCAAGGGCGTGAGCACCTGGCTCGCGGTGCGCGACGAGGTCTTCGACGTGTTGTCGGCGGTCTCGCGTGAACAGATGTCCGGTGCCGCGGCGCTGTTCACCGACCGCGCCCGCCGCTGGTTCTGCTCCCGGCAGGGCCGCTCGGGGCTGGTCGCGCAGATGGCCGCGATGCGCCTGATGCATGTCGGCTTCGACGCGCATGTTGTCGGCGAGGCCACCGCACCGTCGATCGGTGAGGGTGACGGGCTGGTGATGATCTCCGGTTCCGGCGAGACGCCCGTCACCCTGCACCTGGGCCGCCTCGCGCGGGGATTCGGCGCACGCGTACTGGCCGTGACCGCTCGCGCCGACAGCACCCTCGCCTGCCTCGCCGACGCCGTGATCGAGGTGCCGACGGCCGGGACCGACCAGTTCGGCGGCACGCTGTTCGAGCAAAGCGCGCTGCTACTGTACTACTCGACGCTGTGATCCTCGACCTCACCGCCGCCGACCCCCAGGCCTACGCCGGGATGAAGGCCCGGCACACCAACCTTCAGTAGATCAACCCACCCGGCGCACGGCGGACGGCTGCCGGGATCTCCTCTTGACGAACGGGTGTGTGTGGTAGCCAACCCGCGTCCGACTATGTGCGTTTCGTCCGTCAGCGCCCGGAAGCGCGAGTGTGGGGGACCGAAAGGCCCGATGGTGACGGGTCGCGTGGCTCAAGTCGGCGCCGTCGATACCGCGTTGAGTCGCGGCTGAACGGCGGGATGTGTGCGTCGGCCGACCACGGCCGTGGACATCGGTGCCGTCCCACCGGCGATTCTCGACCGAGAGAGGAAGCACCATGCTGTACGTCGCACCCGGCCGTCCGGGCAGCATCGTCGCCGTCGCGCCGCGCTACGAGAACTTCATCGGCGGGAAGTGGCAGCCGCCGGTTGCGGGCCGGTATCGCACCGACCTGAGCCCGGCGACGGCAGGCCCGATCACCGAGGTCGCGCATTCGACGCCTGAGGATGTGGAGTTGGCGCTGGATGCCGCGCACGCCGCGAAGGATGCGTGGGGCGAGGCGTCGGCGGCCGAGCGGGCGGAGGTGCTGCTCGCGATCGCCGACCGCATCGCTGCCAATGTGGAGATGCTCGCGGTCGCGGAGAGCTGGGAGAACGGCAAGCCCGTCCGGGAGACCCTGGCCGCGGACATCCCGCTGGTCGTCGACCACTTCCGCTACTTCGCCGCGGCGGCCCGCGCCGAGGAAGGCCGCACGACCGAGATCGACAAGGATCTCGTCGCCTACCACTTCCGCGAGCCGCTCGGGGTGGTCGGTCAGATCATCCCGTTCAACTTCCCGCTGCTGATGGCCGCCTGGAAGCTGGCCCCGGCGCTCGCTGCCGGGAACTGCTCGGTGATGAAGCCCGCCTCGCCCACCCCGTGGTCGATCCTCAAGCTGATGGAGGTCATCGAGGACGTCGTGCCGCCGGGCGTCATCAACGTCATCACCGGGCCCGGCGCGAAGATCGGCAAGGCGCTGGCGACGAGCCCGCGCATCGCCAAGATCGGGTTCACCGGCGAGACGGTGACCGGCAGGCTGATCATGCAGTACGCGGCGCAGAACCTCATCCCGTCCACGGTCGAGCTGGGCGGCAAGTCGCCCAACATCTTCTTCTCCGACGTCATGGCCGCCGACGACGACTTCCTGGCCAAGGCCGTCGAGGGCCTCGTCCTCTACGCGTTCAACAAGGGCGAGGTCTGCACCTGCCCCTCGCGGGCGCTGGTCCAGGCCGACATCTACGACGCCTTCATGGCCCGCTGCCTCGACCGGATCGCGGCGATCAAGCAGGGGAACCCGCTCGACACCGACACCCAGATCGGGCCGCAGGTCTCGGCCGCGCAGCTGGAGAAGATCACCTCCTACGTCGAGATCGGCCGCAAGGAAGGCGCCGAGGTGCTCATCGGTGGCGAGCGCACCCGGATCGACGGCGAGTTCGCCGAGGGCTACTACTTCCAGCCCACCGTGCTCAAGGGCGACAACAAGATGCGCGTGTTCCAGGAGGAGATCTTCGGCCCCGTCCTGGCCGTCACGACCTTCACCGACGAGGCCGACGCGCTGGCGATCGCCAACGACACCCTCTACGGCCTCGGGGCAGGCGTCTGGACCCGCGACGGCACCCGCGCCTACCGTATGGGCCGCGCGATCAAAGCAGGCCGCGTCTGGACCAACTGCTACCACCAGTACCCGGCGGGGGCGGCGTTCGGCGGGTACAAGATCTCCGGCATTGGACGGGAGAACCACCGCATGATGCTCGACCACTACAGCCAGACCAAGAACCTGCTGGTCAGCTACAGCGACAAGCCGCTCGGTCTGTTCTGAGCATCCGATGACCGAGACAACCACCCGGATCTCGGCCACGGCGACGGCGCGCAGGGCGATCACGGCCCTGCGCGCCGCCCTCGGCGGGCCGGTGATGTTTGTGCAGTCCGGCGGATGCTGCGCAGGCAGCACCCCGATGTGCTACCCCAACGGCGAGTTCCTCGTCGGCGACGTCGACGTCCTGCTCGGCGAGGTCGACGGCTGCCCGTTCTACATCGACACCCGGCTGGACGAGGCGTGGGGCCACGACAGCCTGCTGCTGGACGTCGCCGACGGTCCGCCGGAGGGATTCTCGCTCGCCGCGGGCGACGACGACCGGCACTTCGTCACCCGCTCCGCGGCGTGCGCAACCCCGGACCCGGGCCCGTGAGCGCGGCGGCGGTCCTCACGAGGGACGGGCTTGACGAGCTGGTGCGCACCCTCGTCGCAGAGGGCTATCGGGTCATCGGTCCCACCGTGCGCGACGACGCGATCGTGCTCGCCGAGATCGACGACGGCGCCGCGCTGCCGTCCGGGTGGGGCGTCGAGAGCGGGCCGGGGCACTACCGCCTCCACCGCCGCGCCGACGCCGCGGTGTTCGCGCACTCGGCGGGCGCGCAATCGTGGAAGCAGTTCCTGCACCCCCCGCGCCAACAGCTGCTCACCGCGCACGCCGACGGGTTCACCGCCGCCGCCGAGGAGCCTGTGCGCTACGCCTTCCTCGGTGTGCGCGCTTGCGACCTCGCCGCCATCGCCACCCTCGGCACGGTTCTGGGGGGCGGCGCACATCCCGACGGCGCCTTCGCCCGCCGCCGCGCGGGCCTGTTCGTCGTGGCGGCAGGCTGCACCGAGCCCGGCGGCGTGTGCTTCTGCGCCTCGGCGGGCACCGGTCCCGCGCCCGGCCCCGGCTACGACCTCTGCCTCACCGAGCGGATCGACGCCGAGGGGCACCGCTTCGTCGTCGCGGTCGGCACCGCTGAGGGCGAACGGGTGCTCGCTGGGCTGACCCACCGCGACGCGACCGAGGGCGAGATCGACGACGCGCACGCCGCCGTCGAGGCCGCCGCAGACCGCATGGGCCGGACGTTGCCGGTGGGCGACCTGCGCCTCCTGCTGCGGGACGCCCAGGAGTCCCCGGTCTGGGACGCGATCGCACAACGCTGTCTGACGTGCGGGAACTGCACGATGGTCTGCCCCACCTGCTTCTGCACCACCACCGAGGACACCACCGACCTCCTGAACGGTGCCGCGACGCGCTCGCAGCGCTGGGCTTCGTGCTTCGAGGTGGACTTCTCCTACCTGCACGGCGGCAGCGTGCGGGCCTCGGGGGCGAGCCGCTACCGACAGTGGATCACCCACAAGTTCAGCTCCTGGCACGACCAGTTCGGCAGCTCGGGCTGCGTCGGCTGCGGGCGCTGCATCGCCTGGTGCCCGGTCGGGATCGACGTCACCGCCGAGCTCAACAGCCTCGCGGACCCGGGGGAGCACCAATGACCATCGCAGTGGAACTCGCCCGCTTCGCTCCGCTGCGGCGGCTCACCGCGCAGCAACGCGACGCGGTGGTCGACACCGCACGCGACGTCGCGTTCGCGGAGGGCGCGACCCTTATCGCCGAGGGTCGGCACGCCGACGGCTGCTGGCTGATCACCTCGGGGCGCGTGGCGCTGACGACCGAGGTCCCCGGCCGCGGCGATGTGGTGCTGCAGACGCTGGGCGCAGGCGACGTGCTGGGCTGGTCGTGGCTCGTGCCGCCGCAGCTCTGGCACCTCACCGCGACGGCGATCGAGCCCGTCAGCGCCGTCGAGTGCGACACGGTCGCGCTGCGCGCGCTCGCCGAGCGCGACCCCGCCTTCGGCTACGCCCTCGCGCTGGGCTTCTTCGAGCTGCTGCTCGCCCGGCTGCAAAGCACCCGGGCGCGGCTGCTTGACCTTTACGGGAGCCCCCGTGAGCGCTGAGCCCGCCACCGTCGGGGTCGATCCGGGACCGGCGCCGACCTCGCCGATGCTGCCGCTGCCCTACCGCGTCGCCGACCGGACGGTCGAGACGCGCGACTCGGTCACCCTGCGCCTGGAACCGGTCGACGCGCCGATCGCGCCCTTTCGTCCTGGCCAATTCACGATGCTCTACCGGCCCGGTGTCGGCGAGGTCGCGATCTCGGTGAGCGGGGACCCCGCCGCGGGGGACGGGGCGCTCACCCAGACCATCCGCGACGTCGGCGCGGTCAGCCGCGCGGTGCACCACGCCGTGCCAGGGGACCTGATCGGCGTCCGCGGTCCCTACGGGGTGGGCTGGGACCTCGACACCGCCGTCGGACGCGACCTGCTGATCGTCGCGGGCGGAGTGGGCCTGGCCCCGCTGCGCCCTGTCCTGCTCGACGCGCTGGCGCGCAGGCACCTCTTCGGCCGGGTCGTGCTGGTCGCGGGCGCCCGGAGCCCCGCGGAGTTCCTCTTCCGCGACCAGCTCGACGTCTGGCGGGCCACGGCGGGCCTGCAGGTCGAGCTCACCGTCGACCGCCCCAGCCCCGGCTGGTCGGGCCTGGTCGGCTTCGTCACCGAGCCGCTCGCCCGTATCGCGCTCGACCCGCGGCAGACCACCGCCTTCCTGTGCGGGCCGGAGCCGATGATGCGGTTCTCGGCCACCGTGCTGCTCGCCCGGCGGATGCAGGCCCGCGACATCCGCGTCTCGCTGGAGCGGAACATGAAATGCGGGATAGGGCTGTGCGGGCATTGTCAGCTCGGGCCGCTGCTCGTCTGCCGCGACGGGCCCGTCCTCGACTACGCCCACGCCCACCCCCTGCTCGCCGTCCGGGAGCTGTGACATGCCGCCACCCACACTCGCCGTTTGGAAGTTCGCCTCGTGCGACGGCTGCCAGCTCACCCTGCTCGACTGCGAGGACGAGCTCACCGCTGTGGCGGGCGCCGTGCGGATCGCGCACTTCCTCGAGGCGTCCAGCACCGTCCTGCCGGGACCGTACGACGTGTCGCTGGTGGAGGGCTCGATCACGACACCGGAGGACGCGCAGCGCATCCAGAAGGTCCGCGAGCAGTCGACGGTGCTGGTCACCATCGGCGCGTGCGCCACCGCGGGCGGCGTCCAGGCCCTGCGCAACGGCACCGACATCGCGGAGTTCCGGTCGGCCGTCTACGCCTCCCCGCTCTACGTCGAGACGCTCGCCACGTCCACGCCGATCGCCGCGCACGTGCCCGTCGACCTTGAGCTGCGCGGCTGCCCGATCGACAAGCACCAGCTGCTGGAGACGATCTCGGCGCTGCTCGCGGGCCGCAAGCCGGATCTCCCCGACACGAGCGTCTGCACCGAATGCAAGCGTCGGGGCCTGACCTGCGTGATGGTCGCGAACGGCACGCCCTGCCTCGGCCCGGTCACACACGCGGGCTGCGGCGCGCTCTGTCCCGCCGTCGCGCGCGGCTGCTACGGCTGCTTCGGACCCATGGGTGGCGCCAACCTCCCCGCGATGGTCAACGGGCTGCGCACGTGCGGGATGAGCCCGCGGACGGTCGACCTCGTCCTGTCCACGTTCAACGTCACCGCGTTCCGCGCGGCCGCCGACCAGGGGAGTACCCAATGACGGCCGAGCAGCGCGACCTGCAGGTCGGCGCCCTCACCAGGGTGGAGGGCGAGGGCGCACTGCGGGTCATCGTCAAAGACGGTGCGGTGAGCGCGGCGGAGCTGCAGATCTACGAACCGCCGCGGTTCTTCGAGTCGTTCCTGCGCGGGCGCGCCCACACCGAGGTCAGCGACCTCACCTCGCGCATCTGCGGGATCTGCCCCGTCGCCTACCAAACCAGCGCCTGGAACGCGATCGAGCAGGGGTGCGGCGTCGACGTCGGCCAACGCATCGGGGAGCTGCGCAGGCTGCTCTACACCGGCGAGTGGGTCTCCAGCCACGCACTGCACATCTACCTCCTGCACGCCCCCGACTTCCTCGGCCTCCCCGACGGGATCGCGCTCGCCAACGGCCACCGCGACCTGCTGGAACGGGGGCTGCGGCTGAAGAAGGCGGGCAACGCGATCCTCGAGCGGGTCGGCGGCCGCGCGATCCACCCGGTCAACCCGCGGATCGGCGGCTTCCACCGCGCGCCCACCGCCGCCGAGCTGGCCGTGCTCGCCGAGCAGCTGCGCCCAGCCCTCGACGACGCACTCGCCACCGTCGACTGGGTGGCCGGGTTCGACTTCCCGGACCGGGAGCTCGACGGGGAGCTGCTCGCCGTCTACCACCCCGACCGGTACGCGATCGAGACCGGCGACGTCCACTCGTCGAACGGCCTCGCGTTCACCGCGACGCAGTTCGACGACCACGTCGTCGAGCACCAGGTGGCGCACTCGACGGCGCTGCACGCCACGCTCGACGGCCACCGCTACCTGACCGGCCCGCTGGCGCGCTACTCGCTCAACGGCGCCCAGCTCTCACCGCTGGCCCGGCAGGCCGCTGCGGCCGCCGGGCTGGGGCCCACCTGTCGCAACCCCTTCCGCAGCATCGTCGTGCGCGCGGTGGAGGTCGTGTACGCGCTGGAGGAGGCGCTGCGGATCATCGGGAGCTACGAGCGCCCCGAGCCGCCCGCGGTCGACGTGCCGCCCCGCGCCGGGATCGCCCGCGGCGTGAGCGAGGCGCCGCGGGGGCTGCTCTACCACCGGTACGAGCTGGCGGCCGACGGCCGGATCGTCTCCGCCATGATCGTGCCGCCGACCTCGCAGAACCAGGCAGCGATCGAGGATGACCTGCGCGCTGTCGCCGGGGCGAACCTGCACCTCTCCGACGACGAGCTGACGTCGTTGTGCGAGCGGACCATCCGCAACCACGACCCGTGCATTTCCTGCGCGACCCACTTCCTCACCCTCACCGTGGACCGGCGGTGAGCCGCGAAGCCATTCGGAACCGCGCGGCGGTGATCGGCGTCGGCAACACCTTCCGCCGCGACGACGGTGCGGGGCCCGAGACGGCGGCGCGGCTGCGCGACCGGGTGCCCCCTGGCGTCAGCGTCACGGCCCTCGACGGGGAGCCCACACGGCTGATGGAGGCCTGGTCCGGGGCCGCGCTCGCGATCGTGGTCGACGCCGTGGTGTGCGACCCACCTGACCCGGGCCGGATCCACCGTGTGACGGCGCCCGCGTCGCTGCCTGCGGGGATGACCGTGGCGACGCACGGCATGGGCGTCGTGGAAGCCGTCCGGCTCGCCGGGGCGCTCGACCGGTTGCCCCGCACGTTGGTGCTGCTCGGCGTGGAGGCCGCCGACGTGGGCATCGGCCCCGGCCTGTCTCCCCAGGTAGCCGCGGCGATGCCCGCACTCGTGAGGGCCGTCCTGGCCGAGCTCGAAGCCGCCGGAACATCGGTCGCCGACGGCGGACGAGCCCCGCGACCGGCCCCGTGACGCTGCTCCGACAGCGCCACGCCGCGGGTCACTTTCCCTCCGCCGCGTGGCAGGCATGACCCCGGGTCCCGCAGCCCGTCCTACCAGTCTGCCCGGTCAGGCTGTGCAAACATGCCAGGACGGAGCGTCGCCGGCGCCTGGCGAGCGAACGACCCATACCCGGCAATGTGATCGCACACGCGAGGCCGATCGCAAGTGCTGCGCCGAACACGACGAGCATGTCGTGGTGTTCTCCGAGGATGTGTGCCCGGTTCCCGGCGAGGTTTCTCGTTGCAGCCTTTAGCGGAGTTGATCGGTTGACAATGCGCGTAAGTTCGCGAGCGTTGGTCGTCTCAATGCTGGGAGGCGCACGATGTCGTGGTATCTGCGGGGCAGCTACGTGGAGACGTGCTCGTGCGAGTTGATGTGCCCGTGCAACCTATCGCTCGATCATGGGGCGACCTATGACTTCTGCCGGGTCACCCTCGTGTTCAACCTCCGCGAGGGCGCGGTGGAGGACACGGACATCGCCGGCTGCAAGGTGGCGATGATCGCCGACACCCCGAAGGTCATGACCGAGGGCAACTGGCGGGTGGGCGTGTTCGTGGGCGAGGAGGCAAGCGACGCTCAGTTCGACGCCCTCGTGGGGGTCTTCAGCGGACAGCTTGGCGGACCGATGGCCGGTCTCGCGCCGCTGATCGGTGAAATGCTAGGCGTCGAGCGCGCATCAATCGAGATCAACGACGACGGGCTGCGCCACTCGGTGCGTGTCGGCGACGGCATCGACTTCGAAATTCAGGACATCGTGCCGTTCGGGGTCGCGACCGGTGAACCGGTGCGGTTCTCGGGGATGTTCCACCCGGTCGCGTCGGACCTGACCATGGCCGAGGCGAAGCGGTCCCGCATCAACGCCTTCGGCATCCAGTACGACGGAAAGTCGGGTCTGTCGACGTCGGACTTCTCCTGGGCCGCCTGACCTGATGGCCACGGAGCAGACCCGGCCGGTCACGGGCAGCGGCCTCGGTCCGGCCTTCGCGGCCGTCCGGGTGCGCCTAGGGCTCGTGCTCGCGCTCTTCGGTCTCGCCGCCGTGGGCTGGTGGTGGACCGTCGGGCAGATGCAGGGGATGGACGAGGGGCCCTGGACCTCCCTGGGCGCATTCGGCTGGTTTCTCGGTGTCTGGGTCGTGATGATGGCGGCGATGATGTTCCCGTCGGTCGCCCCGACCGTGGCGCTGTACTCCCGCATGACCAAGACCCGGCTTCCACTGGCGCCGGCCGCGTTCACCACGGGCTATCTTCTCACCTGGGCAGCCGCGGGGGTCGCCGCGTGGACGATCGCGCTCGGCACCAGCCATCTGGCTGGCGATGCCCTGGCCTGGGATAATGCCGGGCGATGGCTGGCCGGGGCCACCGTGATCGTCGCGGCGGTCTATGAGCTCACCCCGCTGAAGGACGTCTGCTTGGGCAAATGCCGTAGCCCGCTGGGGTTCCTGTTGGGCTCCTGGCGTGACGGGTTGCTCGGTGGCCTGCGGATGGGAGCCAAGAACGGCGCCTGGTGTGTGGGCTGTTGCTGGGCCCTGATGGCCGCGCTGTTCGCGCTGGGCGTCATGAGCATCACCTGGATGGCGCTGGTCGCCGGGCTCATCGCGATCGAAAAGACCCTGCCCTGGCGGCGCATCGCCACCTACGGCACGGCCGCTGTGCTACTCATGCTGGGCGTACTGATCTTGGCCTCTCCACAGGCGATTCCCTGGCTCACCTTGCCCGACGAACAACCTATGCAGATGATGACCTCGGACGGGCCGTAGAAGCAGCCCAACGTGAACCTTTCGGCCGATGCCGCAGAACCATCCTGTTTCGACCTCCTGCTCAGCTATCGTGGTCGTTTGCGCCGGGCCCGACATCCGGCCTGCAACACACCGGGGGGATGGGCGGTATGTGATGGCCGTATCAAAGCCCGGCTTGGTGGCGGACTGGCACGTCCGGGGCTCCTACTTCGAGGCCTGCAACTGCGAGGCGATCTGCCCCTGCCGCAGCGTGGGCGGCAGGCCCGGCGGACCCTCCAGCTTCGGGGAGTGCTTCGGCACCTTGTCGTGGCACATCCACGACGGCCGCGCCGGCAGTATCGACCTGTCCGATCTGCGGACCGTCATGTCCCTGCGGTACCTCGACCGGGTACAGCCGAGCACCCCCTGGGAGGTCGTCCTCTACGTCGACCACGCCGCCGACGCCGCGCAGCGCGCCGCGATCGCCGATATCTTCCTCGGCCGGGCAGGCGGCACGGTCGCCCGGCTGTACGGGCCCGCCATCGGCGAGGTCCGTAGCGTGCGCCCCGCCCGGATCACCCTCGAGCACACCGCGCCCCGCAAACGCATCGGCGTCGTCGGCTATTTGACGGTCGAGGCGGAAGGGGCGGCCTCCGAGCCAGGCGACGTCCGGTGCGGCATCCCCGGCTTCGACCACCCCGGCACCGAACTGCACGGCGACGTGCTGCTCTCAACCGACCCGGAGCTGCGCTGGGAGGTCAGAGGACGCCGCCACGCCGCCTTCACCACCGACTTCGACTACCGCTCCGACACCTGACCCGCCTGGGTCCTGCGGCAGCCCAGCTCGGGTACGCCCGTCGTGAGTGTGGACGCGGGGAACGCGATCGGGTAGCAGTGCACAGATGATCGAACTGGGTTGGCGGGACCGCGTCGTTGTCGTGACGTTGGACCGGCCCGAGAAGCACAACGCGTTGAACATCGAGCTCTGCGACCAGATCCGCGATGCGGTTGATGGTGCGCGGCAGGCCCGCGCGATCGTCCTCACCGGGCGCGGGCGTAGCTTCTGCTCCGGCGCGGACCTCGACGACGTCTACACCGCCGAGTTCCGCGATGCCCTTTACGCGATGCTGCACGCCGTTGTCGATGCGCCGGTGCCGGTAATCGCAGCGGTCAACGGCGCCGCGATCGGCGCGGGCACCCAGCTCGCCATTGCCGCCGACTTCCGGGTCGTCGCACCTGCCGCCCGGTTCGCGGTGCCGACGGCGCGAATCGGCCTGGCCGTCGACCCGTGGACCATCCGACGGCTTGCGTTGCTGGCGGGCAACGGTGTGGCGCGACGACTGTTGCTGGCGTGCGTTGAGATCGACGCCGCCGCGGCGCGGGACTGTGGCCTGGCCGACCGGCACGGCTCCACCGCCGACGCGCTGTCCTGGGCTGCGGAGATGACGGCGCTGGCCCCGCTGACGCAGGCGTACTCCAAGCGCGCGCTCAACGAGGTGTTCGAGCCGGGGTTCGACGAGTCGAGGGCGCGGCGGC
Source organism: uncultured Actinomycetota bacterium (assembly GCA_963739465.1). Taxonomy (GTDB): domain Bacteria; phylum Actinomycetota; class Actinomycetes; order Mycobacteriales; family Pseudonocardiaceae; genus Pseudonocardia. Next base: position 646,476 of record CAVUAS010000021.1, on the reverse strand, counting down.
TCGAGGACGCGTTCGAGGCGTGCTGGACGAGTGCGGATCTCGTCGAAGGTCGCCGCGCACGCCTCGAGAGGCGCGCGCCTGAGTTCCGCGGCTATTGAAGCGGCGCAGAACCCGTGGCCCTGTAGATCATCCGCGACCGAAACATCGAGAGGGATGGCCCAAATCCAATCCCTCGGCGTGATCAAACCGTATAGGGGAGGGCGCCTACCCCGCCGACTCGTAGGAAAGAGTCTTGCCACCGCCCTGCCCGAGGTGATCAGTTTGGGATACGGGACCATCGGACGCGAGCAATGTCTCGAGCTCGACCCGGCGAGTTCACCTGATGCCGCGGGGACGATCCCTCGATCCTCTGACGAGCCGATCGTTTCACCAGCCGTGGTGGTTGGATGCCGTCGCCCCCGGCAGCTGGGATGTCGCCACCGTCGAGCGCGGGGGCCGGACCGTGGCGCGGCTGCCGTTCGTCGTGCGGGGCCCGCGGCGGCTGCGGGTGCTCAGCCAACCTCCTCTCACACCGTTCCTCGGGCCGTGGATCGAGCCGGAGGCGGGCGCGAAGTACGCCACGGCGCTGGGCGATGAGATGGAGTTGCAGGCGCAGCTGGAGGCGGCGCTCCCCTCGGCGGCGGCCTTCCGCCAGAACTTCGCCTCGACCGTCACCGGCTGCCTGCCGTTCATCTGGGCCGGCTACCGGGCCGAGGTGCGCTACACCTACCGGTTGGAGGACCTGTCGTGTGAGCACGTGCTGTGGGACGGGCTGGCGGGCAACATCCGCCGGGAGATCCGCAAAGCCCGCCAACAGTTGGAGGTCCGCGAGGGCCTGGGGATCGATCGGTTCTACGCGGTCTGGGCGAAGACCTTCGAGCGCCAAGGGGTCTCGGCGCCGGATCGGGGCCGGCTGGAGCGCATCGACGCCGCCTGCGCCGCGAGGGGGGCCCGCGCGATGTTGTTCGCGGGCGACGATGTTGGACGGGTGCACGCCGTCGCGTACGTGGTCTGGGACCGGCGAACCGCGTACTACCTCATGGGCGGGGGGGATCCGCACTTGCGCACCAGCGGGGCGGCCAGCCTGCTGCTGTGGGAGGCGATCAGGCGGGCGGGGGCCGTCTGCACGGTCTTCGACTTCGAGGGGTCCATGCTGCGGCCGGTCGAGCGGTTCTTCCGGGCGTTCGGCGGTCGTCAGACGCCGTACCTGCGCGTGAGCCGAGCGACCCGGACCGCGGCCGCGGCACTGGCCGTGCGTGCGAGTACGCAGCGATGGGTCAGCCGCGGACGCTGCGGGATGGTTTCGTGAATCGTAGGGATCAGACTGTGTTCACTCGGCCGTGAACCGGGTCGGCGATCTTCTTCTTGCGTGAGCGGCGCTTCGGCTTGACCTCGGCCTCGACCGTGGGCGCCTCGACAACCGTCGCGGCAGTACTCGAGGCGGTCGCCCGGTTCTGGTAGGCCTCACGCACCGAGGCGGCGATCCGGCCGCGCGCGGATACGTCGAAACCGTTTGCGCTCGCCCATTCTCGGATGGCTGCGGTTTCCTCGCGTGCTCCGGACGGGCGGGCCGCGGTGGTCTGCGTCGGGTGCGGGTCGTTGTGGACCCTCAGGGTGCGACCGTGCGGACGTGGTCTTTCTTGCTGCCGGCCCGGCAGACCCGCGACGGTGGATCCAGGCTGATCCCACCCCGCGCTTGCACTTCGGTGGGACGCCCGAACTCGGCGCGCCGGCTACCGTCGGTCTGGAGATCGCCGCCCTCGCGATGGCCTTTAGACAAGGAGCGAACCGATGAGAAAGACCGATGCGACGACGGTGGCACCACAATCACCGGCGTCCGCGAACTCCCGCGAAGCCCTCCTGCACCGGCGGGAAATCGGCGCGCTGACGTGGCGGGGTCCGGCGCTGATGCTCTTTGCGCGGGCAGCTCTGGCGGTGGGAGCGCAAGCGGTTGTCGCGGCCGTCTTCGTGCTGCGCGGATCGCCGACGCCATGGCACGACGCCGAGCCGTGGCTGCCGGTGTACGGAACATTGATCGACATCGGATGCCTCGCCCTGCTGTGGCGACTCACGCGCCGCGAAGGCATCGGCCTGTTCGATCTTGTCGGATTCGAACGGGTGCGCCTCGTGCGCGATGCGTGGTTGGGCCTCGCGCTCATCCCCGTGAGCCTCGTCTTCATTTTCGGCGGCACTTATGCGGCGGGCTGGATTGCCTACGGGGCACCCGCGCCGCCGTACTTCTTGGGTGGACTTCCATTGCCGGCTGCGCTCTACGGAGTGTTGGTGTGGCCGTTCCTCTGGGGGCTGGCCGAGCAGATGACCTATAACGGCTATCTGCTGCCTCGCCTCCAGGTTCTTTTCCGGAATACGGGCGTGGCGATCGCCGTGGTCGCATTCGTATGGTCCTTGCAGCATGTCTTCATGCCACTGACCTTTGACGCGAAGTTCATGGAGTATCGCCTGTTGGCGGCACTGCCATTAGCCGTCTTCGAAACGCTCTTGTATCTGCGACTCCGCCGGTTGCTTCCACTCGCTATTGCGCACGCCCTGATGGACGGTGCCACCGTGCTGATCCCCTTGCTTGCTCCCGCGACGTAACCGGTCGCGCACCGCATTCGGCCCGCAGGCGCGGACTCTTAAGACTTAAGGCCTGACTCGTGCCACCCATCGTCCTTGAGTCGGTCGCCGTTGCTGTGACCTGCAGTGTTGTCGCCGCGGTCGGGTTGATCCGGTTGCCAAGCTGTCGGCCAGGGATAGCCTTCGAGGAGGGACCGCGGTTCGCGCGGCGGGGCCGGGCCGGCATTCGGCGCCATCGCGGCCCAGGTCGCGGCGAAGGATCGCGGCGAGGTTGTCGAGGTCGACAACGGTTTCCGTGCACACCGAAGCCGAGTCGGCGTTGCCTGCCGCCGCCGCGCTTCAGCAGCTGAATGCGGACAGAAGACACGGGATCTCAGGCCGTTGCCGCAGGCCGAAACCGCTTCGATGACAACGTCCGAACATAGCCGATCCGGTCTGCGAGGACACCGGCAGCGCGTCACCGGCCAGCCGCGGCCGGATCCCAGGATCAACGAACGCGAGTCACCATCGACCCCGCGATCCATCCATCGCACAGAACGTCCGCAGCCATCATGCGGCGGTAGGTCACTAATCAACTGGCACGAGTCAGGTTAGGCGATGTGGTCGATGGCGACCATCAGGTGCCGGGGACCGCGCAGCACGGGGCTGGGCCGGTACGGCGGCGGATCGGTGACCAGCGTTGGGTTCTCCAGCCGGGTGGCCAGTTGCCCGAGCGCGATCTGGGCCTCCAGCCGGGCCAGCGGCGCGCCGAAGCAGTAGTGGATGCCGCCGCTGAAGCTCAGGTGCTGCGCGCCTCGGTCGACGTCGAACGTGTCGGGTCGGGCGTAGACCTGTGGGTCCCGGTTGCCTGCCGCGAGCGCCAGGATGACCTGCGCGCCCTTCGGGATCGTGGTGCCTGCCACCTCGACGTCGTCCAGCGTCTTGCGCCACGGGATCATCCGCACCGATGGCTCGTAGCGCAGCACCTCCTCCACCGCCGGGATGATCATTGCGGGTTCGTCACGGAGCCGCTTCAGCACCGTCGGCTGCCGCAGGAAGGTGCGCATCCCGTTGGCGATGAGGTTGACCGTGGTCTCGTGGCCTGCGATCAACAGCAGGATCGAGGTGCTGATGATTTCGTCGTCGGTCAGCCGATCCTCGGCGTCGTCGGTGGCCATGGCCGAGATCAGGTCCGGGCCGGGGTGGCGGCGGTGGTCCGCGATCAGCTGCCCCAGGTAGTCCATGAACTCCCGCAGACCGGCCAGATTGGCCGGGGAACGGATAGGCGAACTAGTGTCACGTAATGGTACTAGATTAGCTACGCGCGCTATGCAATAATTCCGCTGTGGAGTTGTCTGAGGAGCAGCGGGCATCGCTCAATGCTATGATCCAGCAAGTTGGCTACGATGGTTCGGTCTCCGCTCGTGCCCGGATGGTGTTGTGGCGGGCCGACGGGTTGTCGGTGACGGAGATCATTGAGTTGTCGGGAGCGTCAAAGCCGACGGTATACAAATGGCTGGACCGATACGAACAGTTCGGAGTCGATGGCTTGACGGATCTGCCGCGCCCGGGGAAGCCGCGAGCGGTGCCCGATAGTGTGCGGGCTCGCATTGTCGCGTTGACGCGGTGCACGCCACCGGCCGAGACGGGACTGAGTCACTGGTCGAGTCGCGAGATGGCGACGTACTTGAAACGGGCAGAGAACATCTCGGTGTCGCACAACTTCATCGCGCAGGTGTGGCGGGACCACGCTTTGCAGCCGCAGCGTCAAGGCACCTTCAAACTGTCGAACGATCCGGACTTCGAGGCCAAGGTGGCCGATGTGGTCGGGCTCTATCAGTCGACGATATCGACCTGGTCCTGGTCGGCGAAGGCCGATCAGCCCGGTGACCATCCGGGTCAGCTCCGGACGCAGGTCGTCGACCAACGTCGGCCGCCGCGGTGGACCGAAGTGCTTCATCACCAGCCGTCGAGCGCGGTCGTGCTCGGGTGGGTCGAGCCGCAGGAACGGGGGCGAGTCGCCTGCGACGCGCTCAGGCCCGAGAGCACATGCTTGGACAGCGGCGGTCGGTCGTAGGCCTCGCCGAACTCGTCGCCGATGAGGGTCAATGGCCCCGCGTACCCCTCGCGGCGCAGCGTCTCGGCCGCCCGCAACCCGGCCAACGAGGCGCCGACCACGACGATCCCGCCCTCGATCACACCTCCCGCGTCGGCAGGCTCCGGATCCGGCGCCGGCCGCCTGCCGTTCGCGCCCAGCTCCAGCGCGATCGCCTGCACCGGGCAGGCCGCCGCCGCCCTCAGCACCCGCTCCCGCTCCGCCTCGGGCGGCTCGGCCACGAAGTGCAGCCCTTCCTCCCCGTCCATCACGAATGTGGACGGCCCCAGGAACGCGCACTGGCCGTATCCCTGGCATTTCGTGAGATCGACGACGACCCGCATGACGGGTCCTCCTCTCCGAGGACTGATCGCGGCCCGGCAGACAGGTTGGTCGCGACCAAGCCCGCCCGCGCTGTCACCAGGCTCGCACCGCGAACTCCTCCGCGCGTCCACCGAAAGTTCGAGATGCGGGCGAAACGCACGGCTCAAGCCGGTCGACCGCCCCGTCAGCGGGGCTCTTCGGCGAGGTAGAGCGGGTTGCCGTCGGGATCGGCGAAGAACGCCAGGACGACGCCGCCTCCGCCCGGCACCGGCCCACACACCTCGGCTCCGTGTGCAGCGAGCACGGCGATGGCCTCGACGATGGGCACGTCGACCGAGAGGCCCACGGTGATCCCGCCCGGTGTACCGGGAGCCGGGTTGCGATCGGAGGCGGGGTGCAGACCGATGGCCAGGCCGCCCGCATCGAGCTGCGCCCAGTGGTCGTCCGCCCGGAACACCAGGCGCAGCCCGAGGGCGTCGGTGTAGAAGTCGACGGACCGTTGCATGTCCGAGACGTAGATCGTGGCATTCCCGCCCTGGATCACGGCGGCAGTGTTCTCCTCCGGACACCCGCCGACAAGGGCAGGAAGCGCGGAGGGGCGGCGGGCCCGGCGCGGTCAGACCCCGGTCGGCAGGTACCGCTCGAGGATGATGTGCTCGTCCCGGACGCCACTGTCCCTGACGACCTCGGCGGCGGCGTCGACCACCGCGGGCGGCCCGCAGACGTAGACGTCCGGCGTCTCGGTGCGGCCCGCGAGCGCCTCGGCGAGCGCGTCCACCGGCGTCCCCACGGTGCCCGTCCAGTCCGGTCCGGGCTGCCATACCGATGTCGTGACGGTGAAGTCGGTGAGCTGGGCGCCTGTCTCCGCGAGCTCGGGAAGCTCCGGCGCCTCCGCATCGGTCCCGACGCCGAGGAACAGGTGCACCGGGTGCGGGTCGGCCCACTCGGCCATGCGCCGAATACCCGGGGCGCGTCCGTGACCTTGTGCGGGAGATCGTGAGATCAGCGAATGGTGATGCGGTCGCCTCGACAGCTCCGCTCGAGTGGATCACGGCGAGATGCCGCCATAGGGCGGTCGTTGCCGCCAGATCGGCGCTGATCAACCACGTGCACCGGCTTCCGACAGCGCCCGCTCGTACCCCGTTCGGCCGGTTCCGAACTAGTGAGCACTCTCTTACCGACGGTGAGAGAAGGCACCCGACCGCGGCGATGTCGCTCATCCATTCCGCCCCGGACACTTCTGTGGAACCGATCACAGGTCCAGACCGAGATGGTGATGACCATGGCTCGTTACGCCGTCGCAAGCCGACGTAGGACGCGCGGACGTGCCGTCGCCGGACCGACCATCGCCGGGGGACTGCTGGGCGGCATCGCGGTTGCGCTCGTCATGGCTCTGCACCCGGTGCACGGCAACGCCATCGCCGACACCGGCAGTAGTGCGCAGTACCCCACCTCGGTCGCGCCGGCGCCGTCGACGGGCGGTTCGCAGGACTCTTCTGCGAACGCGGGCGGGAACCACACCGAGATCGTCGCCGCGCCGGCCTCGGGCGGCGACGGTTATCATCCCTCGGGCTCCGGGTCGTCGGTCGAGCCGCGTTCGATCTCCGGGCCGTCCGTCGGGCCGCCCGATGTGGCCAACCTCGTTCCGGACTGCCCCGCTCGGCCGGACTGCACGCCGGGACTTCCCGATCCTCCTGCCGGCCCAGCATCTTCGGGGCTCTCGGTTCACGAGACGTCGCCGCCGCAGTCCTCGGACCCGCAGCCCCCCGGCCTCTCGGTGCCGCCGTCGTCGGCGCCGTCCGAACCGTCGTCATGAACGGCGAGACCAGACTGGGCCTGCAGTCCTCCCGGGCTCGGCGCCCCACACGCCGAATGCGCGTGGCGGGCCGCGGCGGGCGCGAGCAACGCGCTGCGACAACGGGCGCCGCGCCGCGGCTGACGAAGTTGCTCCTCGGACTCTCCTCGCAGATGGCGGTGTTTGCCGCCGCGCTGTACTACTTCGGATGGGCCAGGGCCCAGGCGACGTTCCAGTACTTCGGGCTCGACACCAGCCTCGGCGACTTCTCGACGACCGACTACATCCTGCGCAGCGTGTCGCTGATCTTCACCCCGCTCGTGCCGGTGCTCCTGCTGACGCTCGGAGCCACGTTCGTGCACACCCTGTTGATCACACCGCTGCTGGTGTCCCGACCGAACGCCCGGGCAATCGCGGGCTGGATCGTGCGGGCTATGCGACCGGCCTGTCTGGTGGTGCTGGTGGCCGTCGTGGTGAGCCTCGCGCTGCAATGGAGCGGAGCCGCCGACCTCGGTGTCGTCCTCCCGCTCACCATGGCGGGCGCATCGGCCGGATATGCGTACTGCGAACACCTCGACAAAGCCCATCAACTTTCCGAACGCACGATGCACGGCCAGGACGACGACCGATCGGCCGTCGTCCGGTGCGGGGCGTTGCTCGGGCTCTTCACCGCGGGAATGTTCTGGGCGGTCGGGCTTTACGCGGCGCACGTGGGTTGGACGGTCGCGGCCGGTTTCGAACGCGGTCAGCGCGGCGGCTCGGAGGTCGTCCTCTACTCGACCGAGGGGATCGGCATCACCGGGCGCGGGGTGGTGGCGGCCGCCCAAAATCCGGCCGACTCGAAGTTCCACATGCGGTACTCGGGTCTCCGACTGCTCTTCAAGACACCCGACCGGTACCTGCTGCTTCCCGAGAACTGGCGACGCGGCCAAGACCCGGTCATCGTCGTCGCCGACAGCGACGACGTCCGGGTGGACCTCACGCCCATCGGCTCGGCCTCCGCACCGCCGACCTGACGGGCAGGTGGGCGCGCTCGCTCAAGGCGGCATCCCGGAGAGCTCGGTGGCGAGGCCGCGCATGATCCCTCCGGCCATCTCACCGGGATGGACCTCCTCCTCGCCGCTCAGACGTGGTCGCGGGGGATCGTGAGCCGCCAGCTGTGCTCGAAGACGCGCTCGGAGGCCTCGTAGGCGTCGAGTTGGGCGTGGAGGCGGAAGGTCGTTTCCGTCGACGTGAGTACCGTGCGGGTGACGGTCTGGATCTTCCATTCGCCGCGCTCGAATCCCATGGACCAGTTGGTTTCACCGCGGACCGAGGTGACGTCGTCGGCCACCCAGCTGTAGCGCTCGACCGCACGTCTGGTCACGTCGAGGTCGATGTCGGCGAAGTGGACGACGCCGAGGTCTTTCACGACTTCGAGCACGGACTCGTAGTCGACGAGGTCGCGGGTCACGGTCCAGCGGTGCCGTGCGGGTTGGACCTGGGTGGTCTGCAGCGGCCGCGCCCCTTCCGGCTCGCCGAGGGACGGCACCGGCAGCTCGTCGAGTCCGGGGTCGGGGCGCAGCGGTAGCACCAGCGCGCTCCCGGCGGGATAGACGATCAGCCGGACCGGTCGTGGTGGCGGCCAGGCCAGTGGCCAGTAGGAGGTCGACAGCGCGAGGCGCAGCCGATGGCCGTGCGGGATGGCCTGGGCCATGGCGTTGAGCGTCACGCTGACCCGGTAACGGCTACCGGGGGTGAGCGGCTCGGGTCGGTCGTGGCCCGCGCGGTGGGTGAGGTTCAGCAGGCCGTAGCTGATGCGGGTGGCCCGACCGTCGGGCGCGACGTCGGAGAGCCGGAGGGCGACCATCGCGACCGGCTGGTCGACCGCGAACTCGAGGTGTACGACCGGGGCCCCGAGGATCTCCATCCGCTCGGTGAGGATGTCGCCGTCGAAGGTCAGCGAGCCGCCGTCCTCTTCGCGTTGGTCGTAGGGGAGGTCCGGTGGCGCGTTGTAGGAGCACCATTTTCCGGCGAACTGTCCCACCGACAGCGGGGACTGCACCGGCAGCGCCTGCTCCCGGTCCGTCAGCGCTCGTGGAGCCCCGGCGGGCAGGATCCGGTGGTGATCGAGGGGGTGGGTGGCCGCCCGGACCTGCGGGGAGGGCCAGCTCGGTTCACCGACCCAGCGACCCGGCCGATCCTCGTAGGCCGTGGAGGGCGGGACGCTTTCCTGCATCCAGATGCGCAACAGGGGTTCGGCCATGACGCCGTTGTCGACGTCGCGCAGCCAGTGATCCCACCACCGAACGAGCTCTTGGAGGAATCCCACGGCCGGACCGGGCTGGCCGAGGTGGGGGTACTTGTGCGACCAGGGCCCGATCAGCCCCTTTCGCGGGACGTCGAGTCGGGCGAGCAGCCGGAACACCGAGTTCGTGTAGCCGTCGGCCCAGCCGCTGACGGCAAGCACGGGACAGGCGATGTCGGCGTAGTTCTCACAGATCGAGCCGTGCTGCCAGTAGGCGTCGCGGCGCTGGTGGCGCAGCCACTCCTCCAGCCAGAGCCCGCTGCCGTGCAGGCGCTGCAGCCACATTTCCCGCCAGCGTTCGCCGACCACCTCCGGATCCGGGGGACAGGAGTTGTAGGCGAACATCGTCGACGCCCAGGACAGGTTGTCGGTCAGCAGACACCCGCCCATGTAGTGCACGTCGTCGGCGTACCGGTCGTCGGTCGAGCAGGCGGTGACGACGGCGCGCAGGCTCGGCGGACGTCGGGCGGCGACCTGGAGGGTGTTGAACCCGCCCCAGGAGATCCCCATCATCCCGGTGCGCCCGTCGCACCACGGCTGCGCGGCGATCCAGGCCAGCACCTGCTCGGCGTCACAGAGCTCCTGCTCGAGGTACTCGTCGGTGAGCACACCCTCGGAGTCGCCGCTGCCGCGCAGGTCGACCCGGACCCCGGCGTATCCGTGTCCGGCGAGGTAGGGATGGTGGATGGAGTCCCGGACGGCGGTGAGGTCACGCTGTCGGTACGGGACGAACTCGAGGATGGCGGGGACGGGATGCAGGTCGGCCGTCTCCGGTCGCCAGACGCGGCCCGCGAGGCGGGTCCCGTCCGGCAGCGGGATCGTGAGCTGGGTGTCCTCCTTGATGCGATGCGGAAACCGTTGCCGGTCCACGACCCTCATCCAGCCCGCTCCTCGAACTCGAACGGCAGCCCGTCGAGAGCGTGCTCGTACTTGCGGACCAGCTCGTCCTCATCGTCGGCCCCGAGGTAGACGGTGGCCAGCGCGTAGCTGTAGCTGTCCTGGTCGTAGAGCTCGGACAGGCGGTCGCCGGTCGTCACGGCGACGTCGACGGTGCAGCCCGGGATGGTGCGTTCGACCTGCGCGATCTCCTGCGCGGTGGGCACCCGGCGCGCCACGCCGTCGGCGACGCGTCGCACGAACCACTTGGCGGCGATGTCGTAAGGGCCCTCGCGGTGGCGTGGTCGCGGCTCGCGGCCAAGAGCCAGCTGCAGCATGTGGTCGTGGTTGGCGAGACCGTCGACCTGCTCGAACAGCTCGGCGTGCGACTGGGAATGGCGCGGGTTCACCTCGAGCAGGGTGATCGTGTCGTGGTCGGCGTCCCAGAAGTACTCGATGTTGAAGGTGATGCCGTCGAGGCCGATCTGCCGGATGACCCGCTCAGAGAGCTCGGCCATGCGCCGCGTCACTGCGGACGGGAGCGAGGAGGGGTACTGGTAGCGGAGGAAGCTCGAGCTGTCCGGACAGGTGATCGAGTCGACGGTGCCGTACACGTGGATGTCACCCTGGTAGCTGAAGCCCTCGACGGTCACCTGCGCCCCAACTGCCACCTCCTCGGCCAGGCAGGCCCGCCCGCCGATGCCGCTCACCTCGGGCGGAAGCCGGAGCTGGGAGAGCACGAAGTCGAACGGCTCTCCCATCCGTCCGATGCCGTCGCGGATCACCGCTGCGGCCTGCCGGAGCTGGTGCTCGTCCTCCACCCGGTAGGCGAGCGCGGACGAGACCGACTTGACCGGCTTGACCCATACCGGATAGCGCAGGCCGTCGGGCAGGGTCGGCTCGCCGTCGAGGTCCACCAAACCGAACCCGGGGTACTCGTCGATCACTCGTCGCTGCTCGAGCCTGCTCCAGTACTTGTGCTCGCATTTCACCACCGATTCCAGGCTGGCCCAGCGAAGCCCCAGACGCTGGCACAACATCGGCACCATGGTGCTGACCGGGAAGTCCCAGAACCCGATGACCGCATGCACCGGGCCGTCGAACGCCTCCACCTGCTGCTGCGCCTCGGCCAGCAGATCCGGCAACGGAATGGTGTCGCGGAACAACAGCTCGTCGGCGCTCAACAGCCGGTGGAAGTGGTAGCGGCCCGCGTCCGGGAGCCTGCCCAGGATCGCCGCAGTGTGATCATCGAGGCCGACCACGAACACGTTCTCCACCATCCGACCTCGCCTCCTCGATCATTCGCCGCGCGACGTTGCCAGGCGATCTCAGCACACCTGACGTGATCAGGGGGGCTGACCTTGGCCAGCGACGGCCGCGAGCTGTACTCCCTGGTCAGCGCACGACCGCCTGCAGGGGGTAGTCGGCGTCGTCGGCGGGCGGTGCGGGCATCCGCCCGGCGCCGTCGGGCACCGGCACCGCGGCGAGCAGCGCCTGGGTGTAGGGGTGCTGAGGGTCACGCCAGATGTCCTCGGCGGGCCCGGACTCGACGATCCGTCCCCGGTACATGACAAGGAGCCGGTCGGCGATCAACCGCACCACCGAGAGGTCGTGGGAGATGAACAGCAGGCCTGCGCCGCTGTCCACGGCGAGGTCACGCATGAGGGCGGCGACGACCGACTGCGTCGAGGCGTCCAGGGCGGAGATCGGCTCGTCGCCGATCAGCAGGTCGGGCCGGGCGGCGAGGGATCGAGCGATCGCGATGCGCTGGCGCTGGCCGCCGGAGAACTCGTGCGGGTAGCGCGCGGCGGAATCGGGGTTCAGTCCGACCCGTTCCAGCCATGCCGCGGGTGCGGACGACGTCGCACCCCGCGCCATGGCGGCGCGCACCCCGTCGCCGATCTGCACGCCGATCGCCCGTCGAGGATGCAGAGAGGCATAGGGGTCCTGGAACACCATCTGGACACGGGTGAGCTCGGCCGGGCGGCGGCGCAGCCCCAGAGTCATGACGGGCGTGCCGTCGAACGTCACCCGGCCCGACTCCGGCTTCACCAGGCCACACACGGCGCGGGCGATGGTCGACTTGCCGCATCCGGACTCGCCCACCAGACCGACGACCTGCCCGACGTCGACGGTGAGGTCGACGTCGTCGACCGCGCGCACCGGCGGTCGGCCAGGGTAGGTCACACCCAGGCCCGAGACGTCGAGCAACGCGCTCACGGCGCCCCCAGGGCACGCACGTCGTCGAGGGTCTGCACCCCGCCGGTGGCGCCGGGCAGGCTGGCCAGCAGCGACGCGGTGTAGGGGTGGGCCGGGACGGTGAATACCTGGTGGCGTTCGCCGTTCTCCACCACCTCGCCGTGCCGCATCACGGCGACCCGGTCGGCCACCGCGCTCATGACGCCCAGGTCGTGGGTCACCAGCAGGACCGCCAGGCCCATCTCCGACGCCAGGTCGCGCAGCAGGTGCAGCACGCCTGCCTGCACGGTGACGTCGAGCGCAGTGGTGGGTTCGTCGGCGATGAGGATCCGGGGTGCGCAGGCCAGTGCGATGGCGATCGCGATCCGCTGCCGCTGCCCACCGGAGAACTGGTGCGGATAGCGGCGCAGTGCGCCTGCCGGATCGGGGATGCGGACCCTGTCCAGCAGTTCGAGCGCGCGGTTGCGGGCGGCGCCGCGGCGGAGCCCGAGGTGGTGACGCAGGTGGTCGGTGAGCTGCGCGCTGATGCTGAGCATCGGATGCAGGCTCGTGGACGGGTCTTGGAACACCATGGCGATCTCGGTGCCCCGCAGGGCGTTGCGCCGGCGTGTCGGGAGCCCGACGAGCTCCAGGTCGCCGTAGGTGATGCGGCCGGTGACACGTGACCCGGACGGCAGCAACCCCATCACCGCGAGCCCCGTCATGGTCTTGCCCGACCCCGACTCGCCCGCAAGGCCCTGGATCCGACCCGCCTCCAGGCTCAGCTCCACCCCGCGCAGGATCTCCGTCCCGGCGATGCCCACGGTGAGACCGGCGATGTCCAGCACCTTCTCCGTCACCGTGTCTCGGCCTTGCCGAGGACGCCCGCGGTGCGCGGATCCAGCGCGTCGCGCAGCGCGTCGCCGAGGAAGTTGAACGCCATCACGACGGTCAGGATCGCCAGGCCGGGAAAGACACCCATCCACCACGATTCGAAGTTCTGCACAGCGACGGACACCATCGACCCCCACTCGGCAGTGGGCGGCTTCGCCCCGAGACCGAGGAACGACAGACCCGAGAGCAGCAGCGTGGCGGTGCCGATGTCCAGGCTCGCGAGGATCAGCACCGGCCCCACCACCATCGGGACGATGTCGGTGCGCAGCAACCGCATCGCGGAGAAGCCCAGCAGCCGGTCGGCCAACACGTAGTCGGCGTTCCGGACACCCAGCACGAGCCCTCGCGTCACGCGCGCGTACGCGGGCCACGAGACGACCAGCGCGGCCAGCACCGCGTTGACCAGGCTCGCTCCGAGCGCCGCGGCCACGACCATCGCGAGGATGACGATGGGGAACGCCATCACCAGGTCGGTCAGTCGCATCACCGTCTCGTCGGCCCAGCGCCCGAAGAAACCCGCGGCCAGCCCGAGGACGCCGCCCACCACCACGGAAAGCCCGACGAGCAACAGGGCCAGCGGCACCGTCACCTGGGCGCCTGCCAGCACGCGGGTGAAGACGTCGCGGCCCAGCTCGTCCGTGCCGAACCAGTGCGCGCCGCTGGGCGCCTCCAAGCGGGCGAAGTCCTGGGCCAGCGGGCCGTAGGGCCACAGCACCGGCCCGAGGACGGCGACGAGGATCCAGAGCGCGGCCACCGTCGCGCCCGTGATGCCCAGCGGGGTGCGCCAGGCCTGGGGGATCCGCCTGCGGAACCGGGCGCGCAGCCCGCCCGGGCGCATCGGGTCCGTGGTGATCGCGGTGCTCATGCCACCCTGACCCGCGGGTCGATCACGCCGTAGAGGAGGTCGACGATCAGGTTGATCACCACGTAGATGACGCCGACGACCAGCCCCACTCCCATCACCCCCGGCAGGTCGAGATGTGATGCCGCCTGATAGGCGTAGGAACCCATACCGGGCCAGGAGAAGATCTGCTCCACCAGCACCGTGCCCGAGAGCAGCGCGCCGAACGCGAGGCCCACCACCGTCAGGATCGGTACGAGCGCGGCCCGCAGCACGTAACGGAGAAGCACGGTGCGGCCCGGCAGGCCCTTCGCCCTGGCCGAGCGCACGTAGTCCTGGTCGAGGACCTCCAGCACAGCCGAGCGGGCGAACCGTGTGAGCAGCCCGACCGTGTAGAGGGTCAGCACCAGCGTGGGCAGCGCCAGGTGCGCGACGGCGTCGCCGAACGTCGCCCACTCCCCGGCGAGCAAGGAATCGACCGTGTAGAGGCCGGTGACGGTCGGCGGTGCGGTGTCGGCGGGCGAGAGCCGTCCCGAGCCCGGTGCGATGTCGAGCTGGTAGGAGAAGACGTAGAACGCGACCATCGCCAGCCAGAACGTCGGCACGGAGATGCCCACCACCGACACCAGGCGCAGCGCGCTGTCGGCCAGGTGCCCCCGCCGCACGGCGGCGACGACGCCGAGGCCGACGCCGATGAGGACCGACAGCACGATGGCGCCGATGGCGAGCTCCAAGGTGGCGGGCACGGCCGCCGACAGGTCCGCGACCACCGAACGGTGCGTCTGCTGGGACTCGCCGAGGTCTCCGTGCAGGAGGTTCCCGAGGTAGGTGACGTACTGCACCGGCAACGGTTTGTCGAGCCCGTAATGGGCGCGGTAGGCGGCCACGATCGTCGGGTCCGCCGCGGCCTGCTGCCCGAGGTTGGCCGCGACCGTGTCGCCGGGCACGAGGTTCGTCAGCACGAACGTCACCAGCGTGACGCCGAGGACGAGCAGCACCGAGACCCCGATCCGCCGCAGCACGTACCGGACCAGCGGGTGGCCCGCCCGGTACGGGCGTGCGTCGGCGTCACTGCCCTTCTCGACGACCTCGACGGCGTTACTTGGCTCCGATGGTGCCGACATCGACCGTCCAGATCGGGTTGTACGTGGCTCCCGTCACCGACGTCGCCGTGACGATGTTGGAGGGCGGCTGAACGAGCGGGATGAACGGGCCCGAGGCGTTGAGACTCTGCTGGAACTGCTGGTAGAGAGCGGTTCTCCGGGCCGTGTCGGCCGTCGCGCCCGCCGCGGTGGCCAACGTGTTGATCACAGGCGCCGCCGCGGCGGGCCAGTTCGCGCGCTTGCCGATCAAACCGCCGGGGGCGAAAGCGAGGTAGTTGGAGGGGTCCGGGAAATCCGGCCCCCAGTACCAGAGCCCCATCTGCTCCTTGCCGCCCCGGTAGTTGTCGAGCTCGGTGGCGACGGGGGCGGGCGCCAGGTCGATAGCGATGCCTGCGGCGGCGAGTTGCGCCTGCAGCTTCTCCGCGAGCGTCTGGAAGCTCAGGCCGTTCAACGTGAGGTCGCTCGGGTAGGCGAGCCTGGGCTTCTGGCCCGCCATCCCGCTGGCGGCGAGTGCGACCTTGGCCCCGGCGACGTCCTGCTTCAGAGCGTCGGAGGAGGGCAGCGTCCCCGCGATCAACGACGGGATGATGCCCGCGGGCTGCACGGCCCCCGCACCGGCCACGCCCAGCAGCCCGGTGTAGTCGATGGCCTTCTTCACGGCCGAGATGTACTGGGGATTGCTGGTGGCGGGGGAGACCGCCGCACCCTGGTTGAGCAGCAGGAAGATCGTGTAAGCGGACGGCCCGCTGGTGACCGTGACCTTGCTCGTGTCCAGGCCCTTGACCTGGTCCCCGGACAGGTCGAGCGCGACCTGCGAGTCGCCCTTCTGGACGTTGAGCACCTGCGTAGCGGCTTTGACGTTGCGGATGACGACGGTGTCGGCGCCGGGCTTGTCCGGACCGTTGTACTTCGGGTTCTTCGTGAGCACGGCCTGGCTGGCCACGTCGAGCGTCTTCAGCACGTACGGGCCCGAGCCTGCGGAGGCGCCGTTGAGGTACTTCTCGGCGGCGTCCTTGTCGTCGGTAGTGCCGCCGTTGGCCTTGACGACCTTGGAGTTGACGACCGACAGCGCCGGGTTGGGGAGAATGAACGGCAGCGCGGGATTCGGCGTCGCGCTGGTCAGTACCACCGTGCTGTCGTCCTTCTTGCTGGCGGTGACGCCGTCGAGCAGGAACGACGGGTTGCCCTTCATCCCGATGAGGCGTTGGAGGGAGAACACGACGTCGTCGGCGGTGACCGGGCTGCCGTCGGAGAACACGCGGCCCTGGGAAAGCGTCAGGGTCAGCGTCTTCGCGTCTGGCGAGAGCACATAGGACGATGCGAGGTCGCCGACGGGCTTCGTCAGGTCGTTGTTCGCGAAGGTCAGCAGCGTCTCGTACATGCCCTTGGTCAGCATCTGCCCGGTGAGCTCGTACTCGCGCCCCGGATCGACCGTCTTGAGGTCGAAGCTCGAGTCGATGACGAGCGTGCCGCCGCCGGATCCGGCGCCCCCGGCCGAGCCGCCGCCGCACGCGACCAGGCAGGCTGCGGCCAGGACGGCCGCCGCCACCAGCACCATCGACCGGCCGCGGCTCGACGTCGACCCGATCATGTGTACCTCCATGCCGATTCGACAGCATCATGCTCCACTGATTTTTTTCGCGTCCAGTGGCGAGGTCGAGGCCGATCGGCAAGGCGGGACGCGGCCGTCATGGGCGGCGTGCGACTGGTAAGGCGGCGCGTGGCGGTGGTCAGGGACGCGTCGTGGCCGGCACGCTCGCTCGGGATTCGCCAGTGCGCCAACGGATGTGACACAGCTCACACGAGTGAGCCCGATGAGTTTCGGCCCTCGACGCGGTCGGCTCGATATGACCAACTCGACCCAGACCCCGACCACCGTCTCCAACATCGGCGTGGTCATGTTCACCGTCGCCGATCAGGACGCTGCGCTCGCCTTCTACACCGAGAAGCTCGGCTTCGAGGTGCGCGGCGACACCCGCTTCGGCGAGAACGGCGAGTACCGCTGGCTGGAGGTCGCGCCTCCCGGATCGACCGCCCGCCTGGCACTCAACCCACCGATGAACAACCAGCCTGGCGGGGGCGGTATCGGTGTGGAGACGCCCGACGTGCGGGGTGAGCACGCTCGTCTCAGCGCAATCGGTGGCATCGATATCGACCCGGAGCCGATGTCTGGTCCCGGCACTCCGCTGCTGTTCATGCTGCGCGACCCGGACGGCAACCACATCGCCGTCGTCGAAGCCCCGGCCACTTCGTAGCAACGCGAGCACGAGCCCCTGACGACCGCGCGGTTCACCACCACCGCCGAGGGTGGCCTTGGCGATCATCGCGATGTTGTGCGAGCTGCGGATCCTGCGACGGCGCCGTCGCAGGACCTGCGGCAGGTCGGTCCGGACCGGTGTGGGCGGGGGTTGATGCCCGCGGCCTTCAGGATGAGCGGTAAGGGCGGAGCGCTTCGCGCAGGTCGTCAACGATCAGTTCTGGTTGCTCCATGGCTGCGAAATGCCCGCCTCGCGGCAGTGTCGTCCAGCGGACGATGTTGTCGGTTTGTTCGGCGATGCGGCGCACCGGGAGGGCGATGTCGCGCGGCATGATGGCGAGCGCGGTGGGAACCGTCGCGTGCGGTGGGGGCGAACCCCACGGCGGTCGACTACACCGCCAACTACGTCTTCTGGGCGCACAAGTAATCGACACTCTGCCTGTGCGCCGTCGCGAGAATCGTCGCGTCGGCGCACAGGCTGATCGTCGAGAATTCACGACGATCCGGCTCCGGGTCGAGCGCTAGCCGCCGGGCGTCCAGGCGCGGGACGTCGGTGCGGCCAGCTCGGCCAGGTGCTGCAGCGAGTTGGTGAGATGCTCAGGGCCGAACGGCGGGAACTGGATGCCCCGTGCCCGGATGAACTGCGGCACCGCCGACCAGTCGTAGGTGAGCGTGACCTCGGTCTCGGACGGACCGAGTGGGGCAAGGTCGTAACGCCAGATCCAGCCGCCGAACTCCAGTTGACCGTCGCCCTTCTCCTGCCCCGTCAGCCAGCCAATGGCCCGCGGCGGGTCGAGCACCTGGACCTTGTTGACCACCTGGTAGCCGCCGTTGGGATGGTCGGGGTGATACATGTCCATCCGGAAGATCTGCCCCACCGCGGTCAGCGGCGCCCGGTCGACAGCCTCCTTGACCCAGCCGGTGCCATCGATCGCGGAATGGATCGTCGGGTCCGCCAGCACCGCGAACACCCTTGCGGCGGGCACGGCGACAGTCAGGGTGGCGCTCACGTTCTCCTCGGCCACGGTGCGCACGCTCCTTGTCGTCTCATCTCGGGCCTCCCGCAGGCGGAAGGGGGACGTTCCGAGATGCAGACGTCGCGGCGAGGTGGAACTCATCGGTCGTGCGAGGCGGAACCCGCACCCGTGGACTCGAACCCCGAACCCGCGCGGCCCGGACCCGGCCAAGATCCACGGGACACGTCTAGACGCGAGTCTTTGCCGTGGGGGCGGGCGATGGGGCCGCCGCGAGTTGTGGCCAGCCGTCGGCAGTCCAGGTCAAGGTGCGTATCCCCAGGCGCGGGACGCCCCCGGCGGTGGCGTCGTAGTAGTGGTAGGCGAGAGCACCGCCCGCGATCGACTCGCCGCCCGGACCGACTTGGTTGCCCGTCGACGCCAGCACGGTCGTACCTCCGCCGTCCACGAGGGAGCGTCCGGTGCGGTCGAGGTAGGGCCCGGTGATCGAGCGGGACCGCCCGACGACGATGCGGTAAGTGCTCTGCAGGCCCAGGCAACACCGGTCCCACGAGGTGAACAGGTAGTACCAGCCGCCGTGGGCGATCATGGCGGCGCCCTCGATGGAGTTCAGCGGGAGCTTGCGGTCGGCCAGGTGCAGCCGTCCGGGATCGGCCGAACGCTTGCCGGACGGCCATTGCAGCTGCACCATCTGGATCCCGCTCCAGTACGAGCCGAACACCAGCCAGGGGGTGCCCGCGGCGTCCTGGACGACGTCGGGATCGATGGCGTTGAAGTCGCTCGCCGCCACCGATCGGACAACCTTGCCCTGGTCCACCCAGCGGTAGCCGGGCGCGGTCGGGTCGAGGGTGGTGTTCGTGGCCAGCGCGATCACCGAGTCGTTGTGGCCGAGTGTGGAGACCGCGTAGTAGAGGTAGTAGGTGTTGCCGTGGCGGATGATCTCCGGCGCCCACATGGTGTTCGCGCCGGGCAGCTCCTTGGTGAGCCAGCCCGGGACCGCGTTCCACATGGTGCCCAGGTAGCCCCAGGTGTGGCCGTCGTCCACGGACTTGCGGATCTGGACGGCTCCGCCACCGACGCCCGGGTCGCCTGATGAGTAGACGTACCAGACATGGCGGTTGATGCCTTGGGCGAGTGCGGGGTCGTGCAGGGTCACGTTGCCACGCAGCTGTCCGCCGATCGGGGCGGCCGCGGGCGGCTGGGTGGGCGGCGGCGCGGCGGACGCTGGGATGGACACGGCTACGGCGGCAAGGATGTACATTGCGGCAGTGATGATCATCAGGCGGATCAAGCGCACGGTCGCGGTCCTTTCCTGTACGCAGGGTCCGCCCCTGTCGCCCGAGCGAGGGTAATCCCAACCGTCCCGGAAGCCCCTTGCGACACGCGCTGCACAGGGACATCACGCAAACGTCCGCCCCCAGACTGGACGAAAGGGACGGTTGGATGAACGTGCCCTGACCGGCGCAGGGACGTTGCGGGTGGAGACTTAGGGATCAGCAGCCTGATCTGCGGAACGCGATCATCGCGCGGTCGCGTCGTCGAGCGGTGGCAGGCCGAGTTGCAAGGTCCGCAGGAGGTCGGCGAGGCGTTGCTGCTCGGTGTCGGACAGCGATCGCAGGAGGTTTCGCTCGTTGGCCAAATGGGCCTTGGTGACGCGATCGATGAGTGCGCGCCCCTCGGTGGTGAGGCTGATGGTGATGGCGCGGCGGTCGTGCGGATCGGCGGTGCGTTCGACCAGTCCTGCCCGTTCGAGCCGGTCGAGGCGTTTGGTGGTGCCGCTCGAGGTGAGCATCAGCGCCGTAGTGAGGTCGGTGGGGCGCAGTCGAAACGGCGGGCCGGAGCGCCGCAGCGTGGCGAGGACGTCGTGCCATCCGGGTTCGAGTCCGTGCTCGCGGTAGACGGCCTCCAGTCGCTGCTCGATCTCGCGAGCCAGTCGGGAGATGCGGCCGACGACTCCGATCGGAGTGGGGTCCAGCTCGGGTCGTTCGCGGCGCCACTGGTCGAGGATGTCGTCGACGCCGTCGCGGGCGGGGGGAGGCACCGATGAAGAGTAGCAGGACGTTTCGTCCCAGGGTATAGATTCCTAGGAAGATATGTCGTAGTCTCACATCATGTTGATGCGAAGGGGTGCTCGCGGTACGGGTAAGGCCTGGCGGTGGATGGCGGCGTGGCGGCGTCACCGGCGGTTGCACCGGTTGGAGCCCGCGCCGTGGGTTGGGTGGTACTGACACCCACGATGGCGATCATGCCCCGACGTCTGCGGCGCAGGGCGGCTACCTACCGCTGAGTTCCGTTCGGGTCCGGTGGTACTCGACGTGGTCGAGGATCTCCCAGTGGGCCTGGCCGATCGCGAAGATCCCGCGGGCGGGCAGTGGGACATCACCGATCTTCGGATTTTCTCGCGCGCGCACCGGCGTGCCCAGGTCGACGCCCGCCAGCCGGACCCGCGCGCGGTCGATGAAGTACATGCGCTGCGGCATCAGCACGCCGACATGTCCGCTCGGCATGCGGCATGCCAGTCGGACGCTGCCCATGCCCATTAAAGCCCGCAGTCAGCTCGCGGACACGAAGCAGCGCCGCGCTGCGCCAGGTCCAGGAGGGCAGCCGTCCGCTCACCGTGTTGAGCAGGCGCAGGAGTCTCCCTGGCCCTGGATCGGGCGCTGCGCGGCGCGTCCGACGAGCACCGCGCCCTGACGGCCTACCAGCGCGAGCGCGACCGCGAACTGCGCGAGGTCTTCGAGCTGACTTGCGCGCTGTCGGAGTACCCACCCACGCCCACGTTCGTCGCGCTGCAGAAGCGGCTCGGCCAAGCGATCGACGACCAGTCCACCCGATGGGCCGCACGCTCCATGCCGACGACCGGCCTGCTTGCGGCCTGATCTTGAGACCTGCGCATCAGCGCGTCAGGAAACCCACTGAAGGAGCACCGACATGACCAACACCATCGACGGCTCGATCCGCAACGGTGTCGACACCGCCGCCCTCTTCGCCACCCGTGAGGCCGTCAAGGCAGCACCGCAGGCCGCCCGGTTCCAGTTCCGTGCCCACAACGAATGGGTCACCGGCACGCACAGTCGGGGCACCATGGAGGACTTCTACGGCGTCGGCGCCGAGCAAACGCATGAGCACACCTTCACCTTCGACGCCGACCATCCGGCCGTCCTGACCGGGCGGGACAACGGCCCGACGCCGACGGAGTTCGTGCTGCACGCGCTCGCCGCATGCCTGACGGCAGGGCTGGCCAACATCGCCGCCGCGCGCGGCATCCGGCTCACCTCGGTGCGCTCGACGGTCGCGGGCGACATCGACCTGCGCGGCATCCTCGGGCTCGACCCGGCCGTCCGGAACGGATATCAGAACATCACCGTCCGGTTCACGGTCAGCGGCGACGCGTCGCCCGAGGCATTGCGCGCGCTGGTCGAGCAGTCCCGGAAGCGCTCGGCTGTGTACGACGTCATCACGAACAAGGTGCCCGTCCAGATCGAGGTCGACACCGAGTGAGGCTCGGTAGCGTCCGGCTCCCGTGTTCCGGCCCGGCAGTCGGGCGTCGACGTCTCGGTTGCT
This sequence comes from uncultured Actinomycetota bacterium, assembly GCA_963739465.1. Lineage (GTDB taxonomy): Bacteria > Actinomycetota > Actinomycetes > Mycobacteriales > Pseudonocardiaceae > Pseudonocardia. The sequence continues at coordinate 624,753 of CAVUAS010000021.1, read as the reverse complement.
CAAGCGTGGCAGGGCTACCCTGCCACGAATGCGGGTTGCGGTGTCCGACTCCGGGATGTGGCTGTCGGAGCTGCTCGCGACACTGTCGCTGTCCGCCGACCTGGGTCGGGGCCAACCCATGCAGCACGTGGCCCGGTCCTGTCTCCTCGCGGTCCGGTTGAGCAAGCTGATGCGACTCGACGACGAGGAGCGGACCTCCACCTATTACCTGGCGCTGCTCGCCTGGGTCGGGTGCACGGCCGACTCCCACGAGATCGCCGCCCACTTCGGCGACGACGTGACATTGCGCGCCGACACCTACGACATCGACTTCGCAGGCCTTCCGCTGCTCGGCTTCCTGCTACGCCACGCGGGAGCGGGCGGCTCACCCGTGCACCGGGTGCGCGAGGCCACCTGGGTACTGGCCACCGGCGGACGCGTCGTCGAACAGGCATTGGCCACGCACTGCCAGGTCACCGGACAGCTGGCCGACCGGCTCGGCCTCGGCGAATCGCTGGGCGGCTACCTGCGGCAGACCTTTGCCCGCTGGGACGGGCGGGGCAGCCCCGCGTCGGTCGCCGGTCCGGCTCTCGGACTGCCCACCCGCCTGGTCCACCTGGCCGACCTCGTCGCGGTGTACCACCGCCGCGCCGGTGTCGCGGCCGCCATCGACGCGGCGAAGGGCCGCCGTGGCACCCAACTCGACCCCATGTCGTCGACACGTTTCTCGCCCACGCCATGGAACTGTTCGACGGTCTGCCCGAGCAGTCGAGCTGGGACGAGCTGATCTCGGCGGATCCCGACCCGCGATGGCTCGACGGTCCGGAGCTGACCTCCGCCCTCGAAGCCGTTGCGGACTTCACCGACCTCAAGTCGCCCTACTTCGCGGGCCACTCGCGGGGCGTCGCCGACCTGGCCGCGGCGGCCGCCCGCCGCGTCGGGCACCCGGCGGGGGACATCGTGACGCTCCGCCGGGCGGGCCTCCTCCACGGTTTGGGTCGCACCGGCGTGCCGAACACGATCTGGGACAAGCCCGCCGCGCTCTCCGACCTCGAGTGGGAGCGGGTGCGGCTGCACTCCTACTACACCGAGCGGATGCTGCGCCGCCCTCCGCCATTGGCGGCGATCGGCGGCATCGCCGCCCTCACCCACGAACGGCTCGACGGCTCCGGCTACCACCGCGGCCTGTCCGCGACGGCCATCCCCGCGCCTGCCCGACTGCTCGCCGCCGCCGACTGCTACCACGCCATGTGCGAGCCCCGGCCGCACCGCCCACCGCACGCGCCACAGGAAGCGGCCCGGCTGCTGCGCGCCGACGCCCGCGGCGGCAGGCTCGACCCGTCTGCGGTCGAGGCGGTGCTGGCCAGCGCCGGACACCCCGCCCGTCGCCCGTCCGCAGGGCCCGCCGGGCGCACGCCGCGCGAGGTCGAGGTGCTCACATTGCTCGCCCGCGCCGCCACCACCCGACAGATCGCCCGCAGGCTCGGCATCACACCGAAGACCGCGGGCAACCACATCGAGCGGATCTACACCAAGATCGGCGCCTCGACGCGGGCCGCCGCCGCCCTCTACGCGATCCAGCACGGTCTTCTCCTGACCCTCGAACCGCTCGAACCGCAGGCCTGACAGCCGGCGTCGCTCCCTGACGGGCCGGTCGAGAAACGCCGGTCCTCGATCGTGACCAGGCCCGCGGAGCTGCCCGAAGCGCGAGCGCCGCCTCCTGGACGATCCGCGGATCATCTTCCGTGCGCCAGCGCGCCGCCGAACTGCGGTTCACGCGCGGTGAGACGGCCCAGCTGATGGCAGCCGCGACGGGGCACGATCTGCCCGAGGACCTCGTTGCGATGTTGGGGGAGCGCACCGACGGCTGGGTGGCCGGACTGCAGCTCGCGGCGTTGTCGCTGCGGGGGCGTCGCGACGTCGCCGGGTTCGTCGAGGAGTTCTCGGGCAGCCACCGCTACGTCCTGGACTACCTGACGGAGGAGGTCCTGGATCGGCAACCCGAGGACATCCGCACCTTGCTGCTGGAGGCCTCGGTGCTCAACCGGCTGTCCGGGTCGCTGTGCGATGCGGTCCTCGGCCGCCGTGACAGCCAACTGCTGCTGGAGGCCGTCGAGCGGGCGAACCTGTTCCTGCTTCCGCTCGACGGCGAGCGTCGGTGGTGGCGCTACCACCCCTTGTTCGCCGACCTCCTGCGGTCCCGACTCGCACACGAGGACTCCGCCCAGGCCGCCGCGCTGCACCGTGCCGCTGCCGACTGGTACGAGCACCACCAGCTGCCCGACGACGCCCTCGGACACGCGCTGGCCTGCGGCGACGACGAGCGGGCGGCCCTGATCGTCGAGAAACATCTGGAAGGGCAGCTGCTGCGCCGCAACGAGGGCGCAACCCTCGATCGGTGGCTCACCGCCCTTCCTCGGGAGGTGTTCGACCGTCGCCCCCGGCTCGTTCTGAGCCAAGCGATCGTCGCGGTGCTGGGCGGCGTGGTGGACGACGTCGATCCGCTGCTGGCGGTCGTCGAACAGTCGATCCCGCAGACGGAAGGCCAGCCGTATCGTCCATCGGTCGGTCGGCGGGCCAGCATCATGACCAACCTCGGTGCCTGCGTGGCACTGTGCCGCGCGGACCTGGCCCGTGTGCGTGGCGACCCGGCGCGTGAGGTGGCGTTCGCCAGTGCGGCACTTGCGCAGGCGGACGAAGCCGACGAGCTGTTGCGCGCCATGGCGCGCTACCACCTGGCCGAGATCCGGCTGGCCGCGGGCGACCGGGCCGGGGCGCTCGCCGCGATCGCGGAGGCCGAGACGGCCATGCCGGAGATCGGGGACCGGCGCATCCCCTTGGGGGCGCGGCGGGCCGAACTCGCGCTCGCGATGGGCAACGTCCCCGAGGCCGCCGACTGGGTCCGCGACCGCGGCCTCGCGGTCGACGACGAGCCGGTCTAACCGCGTGATGGCGCCTACAACGTGCTCGCCCGGGTGCTGATCGCCCGCGGGGATCCCGGTTCGGCGGTGCGGATGCTGCGGCGTTGGCGGGCACTGGCCGTGGCGCAGGGCCGCGCCGCCGGTGTGCTCGCCTGCCAGGTGCTCGAGGCCATGGCCCACGTGGCCGTCCCGGACGAACCCGCCGCTCTGGTGGTACTGGCCGGGGCGCTCGCGCTTGCCGCACCGGAGGGTTATCTCCGGCTCTTCCTCAACGAGGGCGCACCGATGGCGGACCTCCTGCGGAGGTTGCTGGCCGGTCGGCGGCTGGATGAGCTGGTGGGGCCGGGTGCGGTGCCGCGGGACTTCCTGGCCCGGCTGGTCGCGGCCTTCGACCGGCAGGGCACGCCGGTCCTCCGTGCGGCACGGCCGGGCGCGGTGGCGGTGCCGGGCCTGATCGAACCGCTGAGCGGGCGGGAGCGAGAGGTGCTCGGGCTGGTCGCGGTGGGCAGGCCGAACCGCGCGATCGCCGAGGAGCTGTTCATCACCGTGGACACGGTCAAGCGGCACGTCAGCCACATCTTCAGCAAGCTGGGGGTCGCCAACCGCACCGAGTCCGTCGCCCGCGCCCGCGCGCTCGGCCTGCTCGTTTGATCTTCCCACCGGGCCGAGGAAGAGATGGAAGGTCGACATCGCCGATGACGCAAACAGGAACACGGATCAGCACCCTCGACGAGCACGACCTCGCCGAGCTGCCTCCATCGGGTCACCTCATGACCGTTCTGGTCGAGATCCCGCCCCACGATCCCGGAACGCCGCCGCACCGCCATTCCGGGCCGGTGTACGGGTACATGCTGGAGGGCGAGATGGTCTTCGAGCTCGAAGGCGACGCACCCCGCATCCTGCGGCCCGGCGAGACGTTCTGGGAACCGGGCGGTGACCGCATCCACTACCAGGCGGCCAATCCCGGCGCCGTGTGGACTCGGTTTGTGGTGTTCATGGCGGCCCGGCCGGGCGAGCCCATGCTCACCCTCGTCGAGCCCGCCGAGCTCGAGGCCCGTCGCGCCCGGCGCCACCCCGACCATGCGAAGACAGGGCGCGCTTGAGGGTCCTATGTGCCCGCTGGATCGCCGGGCGGGTGCTCGAGGAACCACTCCACGATGCCCGGCATCCGCGATTCGAAGGCCCCGGGGACGGAGACGTTGAGCGCCCCGGTCCGCTCGTCGGTGCGGTTCTGGAAGTCGTGCGGGGTGCCGCCGGGGGCCAGCACGAACGATCCCTTCGGGGCGTCGAACCAGCGATCCCCGAGGAGGAAGGTCATTGTGCCGTCGAGGACGTAGAAGACATCGTCCTCTGGGTGGGTGTGCGCGCCCGGACCGGTGGTGTGCGGCTCGAGCCACCACTCCGAGATCGAGTAGCGGTCGGCGGTCTCTGCACCGTCTGCCTTGAAGACCGCGTTGATACGCCCCATCTCGTAGCGGCGACCCTCATCGGGCGCGCGGTGGACCGGGGCCCGCTGTGCGGGGTCTGCGTTCATCCCTCGACGGTAGCCGCGCTCATCGCCGACCACCCGCCGCGCGCGCTGGATACCACCCCGGCTCCCACTTCGGCGGGACGACCGGGCCAGACCGGGCTTCTAGCGTCGGTGCCCAGGGGTTCCCGTTCGGGAGCACGTTCGGGCTGGTCGCGCCGTGACCGCGGCCGGCAGAGAGAAATGAGATGACCATGCACGTGCTGCTCGCGGGTGCGACCGGCGTCGTCGGCAGGCGGATCGTCCCGCTGCTCGTAACGGACGGCCACCGGGTGACCGGCTTGACCCGCAGCCCCGGCCGCGCCGCCGCACTGCGGGCGCTCGGCGCGGAGCCGATCGTCGCCGACGTCGTCGACCGAGCGGCGCTGTTCGCGGCCGTGCGGTCCGCCGCACCCGACGTCATCGTGCACCAGCTCACCGACCTTGCCGCTGCGGACCTCGGGGCGAACGCCCGGCTGCGGGTGGTCGGCACCCGGAACCTGGTCGACGCCGCGCACGCGGCCGGGGTGCGCCGCATCGTCGCGCAGAGCATCGCCTTCGGTTACGAGGACGGCCCCCGGCCTGCGACCGAGGACACGCCGCTACGAGCGGACCTGCGCGGCGTGCCCGAGCTGGAGTCCGCCGTGGCCGAGCTGGCGGACTGGGTGGTGCTGCGCTACGGACTGTTCTACGGACCCGACACCTGGTACGCGCCGGACGGGATGATGGCCGACCGCGCCCGCGCGGGCGAGTTGGTCGCCGACGAGGGCGTCGCCAGCTTCGTCCACGTCGACGACGCCGCCGGCGCCGCGGTCGACGCGCTCGCCTGGCCATCCGGACCCGTCAACGTGTGTGACGACGAGCCTGCCGCAGGCCGGGACTGGGTCCCCGCCTTCTGCGCCGCGGTCGGCGCGCCCCCGCCGCCGCGAGCCGCGTCCGGCACGTCCGGCGCCCGCGGAGCCGACAACCGCCGCGCCCGGCAGCTCGGCTGGAGCCCGCAACACCCGTCGTGGCGAACGGGCTTCGCCGCGCTCGCCGTCGCAGGCAGATGACGCCGAGTCCGAGAGCCCCGTCACCGATTCAGCCCAGATCGGCCAGGGCCGGGGCGATCTGGACCAGTGGTCGATGCCGGGTGCGAAGTCGGTGCCGATGGGCTGCAGCAGGACGACGTGGTCTGCGCCCGCGGCCAGGTGGTCGCGCACCCTTGCGGCGACGGCGTCCGGGCCGCTGTGGGCGACGAGGGTGTCCACGACTCGGTCGCTCGGCGCGGCAATGTCTTCGGCGGAGTAGCCGAGCTCGGCCAGGGCCGTGCGGAAGGAGGCACGGCCGGACCAGGTGATCACGGTCTCCCGCGCGGTGGCCTGGGCCCGGGCGCGGTCGTCGTCGATGACCACGGACTGGCCCACCACGAGGAGCTTGTCCGGGCCGAGCAACTGCCTGGCCCGCGCGGTGTACTCCGGTGGCAGTCCTGCGGGCAGCGCGCCGTCGACGATCTCACGGGCGAGCGCCCACCGGCGGGGACAGGAGAGGGCGGCGTGACCCACACCGTGAAGCTGACGGTCAACGGCACCTCGTACTTCAACGCGGGCTGCTACCGCGGCATGCTCTACGACCGCAACACGATCGGCCACCACCTCGCGGCGGACACAACGGACAGGTGATCCGGGACCGCTGGTTCGCCCGCGGCGAGAACTGCCCGGTCGTCATCAGTCTCGGCAACAACCCGTCGTTCACGCTCGCGGGCGCCGAGAACGTCGGGTTCGGACAGAACGAGCTCGAGTTCGGCGGGTTCCTGCGCGGCGCGCCCTACGAGATGATCACCGGGCCGCGCACGGGGCTGCCCTTCCCGGCGACGGCCGAGGTCGTGCTGGAAGGCGAGATCCTGCACCCGGAACGGGTGCCGAAGCGCTCCGAGGGCCCGTGGGGCGAGGGGCCTGGGCTACTACGCGTCCGCGTTCGACCAGCCCGCCGTGCGGATCACGGCCGTCTACCACCGCGACGACCCGATCATCATGGGCGAGCCGACGCTGCGCTTCCGCAATCGCGGCGGCGCGGGCGGGTTCGCGCAGACCGCGCGCCGGATGCACATGCTGGAGCACTCCGGGCTGGAGGGCATCCGCGGTGTCGGGCAGGTCGGACCGTTCCTGGTGATCTCGATCAGCCAGCATTACTCGGGCCAGGTCATGCGGGTCGCCGACTTCGCGATGGCGGGCCTCGCCGACCGGCCCCCGCGGTACCTGGTGATCGTCGACGACGACATCGACCCGACGAACCCCGCCCTGGTGAACTGGTCGATCTCGACGCGCGTCGACCCGGCCGCGCAGATCCACATCCAGCGCGAGCGCTGGTGCAACGTGATCAACCCGGCCGGGCTCACCCCGGCCAAGCGGGCGATCGAGGGCTACACGCTCGGCACGGTCGTCATCGACGCGTGCAAGCCCTTCCGCTGGCGCCACGACTGGGACCGCATGTTCTCCCGCAGTGACATCGGCGACGCCTGGCACCGCCAGACCGTGCAGCGCTGGGCGGGCGTGCTCGGCGAGCTGATCACGGCGCCGAAGCCCGTCTGAGCGTCCGGTCCGGCCGCGCGCACCCCTCTGGTGCGCGGCCGGACATCCCGTGCGGTCAGGCGGCGCTCCCGGATCCGCCGTCGTGCACGGCGACGGAGGGCTCCAACCCTTCGGCCCCGACGACCTCGGCCCACGCCTCGAAACCGTGCTGGAACGCCACCACCCCTGCCTCCGGCAGGCTGATCTCGATCGCTTCCAGGATCTCCCGCGGGGTCACCCCGAGGTCGAGCGCGACCCGGATGTGGCTCTGGATGTGGCCCTTGGCCGCGCGCATGACCGTGAGGCTGACGATGAAGATGAGCTCCTTGGTGCGCCGGTCGAGCGTGCGCTGGTCCAGGTAGGCGGCGCTGACCAGGCCGTTGGCCGCCTGCAGCACCGGGAAGTCCTGCTTGGCCATCTTCTTGTGGTACTCCAGCACGTAGCCGCGGGAGCGTGCCATGTCGTCGACGTACTGCTGGGCGGCGTCGGTCACCGTTGTGGTCCTTCCGTCGGGGCTGTCATGAGCTGCGCCGCGACCGCGGCCGCCGAGCGCACGTGGTCCTCACAGGCGCGCCATGCGGCCGCGCCGTCCCCGCCGACCGCGGCGTCGACGATCGCGCGCAGCTCGTGCCGGGTCTGCGGGAGTCGTCCGTCGGCGCGCAGGGTGAGCCCGCGCAACAGGCTCGTGCGGGCGTGGACACCGTGCAGCGCGGCCCGGGCGACCTCGTTGTGCGCGCCGTCGAGCAGCGCGTCGTAGAAGTGGTCCTTGGCCGCCAGCACGTCGGCGAGCGCGGCGCCGCCGTCGAGCAGGGCCTCGACGTCGGCGCCGCCGTCGAGCAGGGCCTCGACGTCGGCCAGCGCCGCGCCCAGGGCCGCGCGTTGCCTCGGGGTCGCCCGTTCGGCGAACGCCTTGCCCGCCAACGCCTCCAGCACCGCCCGCACCTCATACAGCGCCGCGGCTTCGGCGGCGGTGAGCACGGCGACCACCGGCCCGCGCTGCGGCATGGTCGTCACCAGGCCCTCGGACTCCAGCTGTCGCAGTGCCTCGCGTACGACCGTGCGGCTCACCGCGAACCGCTCGCACAGCACCCGCTCGGTGAGGCGCTCGCCCGGCGCGAACTCGGCGCCGACGATCGCGCGGCGCAGCAGGTGCACGACCTGGCTGCGCAGGGGAGCGGCCTCGCGCCGCACCGCCGTCGACGTCACCGGAATACGGTCTGCTCGAAAATGCATCCCGATCCTGCCGATCGCCGGGTTGCGCGGCGCCACGACCGCCACGCTGCGATGGCGTTACCGCATGGGCGCGGGCCTCGGCGCCCGTGCTCGGCCCACGCGGGCTCGGCTGGGGTGACCATCCCCCGAAGGTGGTAGCCGGGACGGTTCCGCCACTGGGCTCTCGGTCGATGGGCTCCCACCCGGGGTGGCACCGACGTGGGATGGCTTGCGCCGCCCGGGCTCCTATCGTCTTCCTCACGATGCTGCCTCGCCCCTGGGAGACCGCCATGACCACCACGAGCACCCTCAGCGGACGCGACCGGGCCATCCTGCGCGCCGTGGCGGCAGGCGGGGCGGAGCTTGTGCTGGGCACCGAGCCCGACCTGTTCCTCGACGGCCGCTGCTGCTGCGACCAGCCCGCTGCCCACCGCCTCGTCCGCGCGGGCCTGATCACCCCCGCCACGCTCGGCCTGGTCGGGCAGCGCGTGGCCGCCGCCCTCACCCGGGCCGGGCGGCAGGTGCTGGGCACCTTCGCCATCCCGGCCTGACATCTCCTCTCGGCAAGGCTGCAGCCGAGTGCAATCGGTCTGCAAGGCGCGTTGGGTCTACTACCTCACGAAGACCGGTATCAGGCGCCGGAGCCCGGGTCTCGTCCTAGCGACGGAGGAAGCCGGTCTCCGACGAACCGAACGAAGGGCGTGAGCGAGCATGAGCAGTGTTGAAAGTCCTGCCGTGGACAACGGTGTCAACGTCGAGGCGCTACTGGGCGCGCGGCAGGCGCTGGCCGAGGCGCCGGAGGCGGCCCAGTTCCGGTGGCGGGCGCGTTGTGAGTGGATCAACGGCACCCACTGCCGCACCACGGTGCACGACTTCTCCGGGCTGGGCGGCGAGCACGCCCACCGCACACCGTTCACGTTCGAGGGTGATCACCCTGAGGTGTTCGCGTCCGAGGACCACGGGGCGACGCCCGCGGAGGTGGTGTTGGTGGCCCTCGCGAGCTGTCTGACCGCGGGGATCGCGGCGGTCGCCACCCACCGGGGCGTGCAGCTGCGTTCGGTGAGTGCCGTCGTGGAGGGCGACCACGATGTGCGGGGGATCCTCGGGGCCGATCCCGACGTGCGCAACGGGTTCAACGGGGTCCGGGTGCGCTACGAGATCGACGCCGATGCCTCACGCGCGGATATCGAGGCCATCGTCGCGCAGTCGCAGAAGCGGTCGGCGGTCTTTGACATCCTGACCAACCCCACGGCCGTGACGGTCGAGGTCGCCTGAGGTGCGCACCTCCGTCGTCGTGATCGGCGGCGGGCAGGCGGGGCTGGCGATGAGCTGGTGGCTCACCCGCGGGGGCGTGGACCACGTGGTGCTGGAACGGGATGAGGTCGCCCAGTCCTGGCGGGCGCGCCGTTGGCACTCGCTGCGCCTGCTCACCCCGAACTGGATGAACCGCTTGCCGGGCCAGGAGGACAACGGCGGGGAACCCGAGGGCTATCTGTCCGCGACCGAGGTGGTCGATCTCCTCGGCGGGTACGCCCGCTCGTTCGCCGCCCCCGTGCGTCCCCACACGAGCGTCGTGGGCGTGGGACGCACGGCGTCGGGGTTCCGCGTGGACACCGACGACGGCCCGTGGCGCTGCCGGGCCGTCGTCGTGGCGACCGGCACCGAGGCCGAGTCGCGGGTGCCCGCCCTCGCCCGGGAGCTGAGCGGCGACCTTCAGCAGGTCACCGCGTTGAGCTACCGCGGGCCTGCGCAGGTGGCGCCCGGCGCGGTGTTGGTCGTGGGCGCGTCGGCGTCGGGCGTGCAGATCGCCGACGAGCTGCGCCGGGACGGTCGGCCGGTGACCCTCGCGGTCGGCGACCACGTCCGGGTGCCGCGCACCTACCGCGGCCGCGACATCTACCGGTGGCTGGACGAGTTGGGCATTCTCGACGAGCGCTACGACGAGGTCGAGAACCTGGTCCGGGCCCGGCGGCTGCCGTCGCTGCAGCTGGTGGGCACACCGCAGCGGCGCTCCTTGGACCTGGCCGCGCTGTCCGCGGCGGGCGTCGAGCTCACCGGACGCCTGGTGGGGATCGCCCGCGGACGCGCCCAGTTCTCGGGTTCGTTGACCAACTTCATCAAGGCGGCCGATCTCAAACAGGCCCGGCTGCTGGACCGCGTGGACGCCCACGTCGACGAGTGCGGACTCGGGGACGAGGTCGGACCGCCTGACCGGCCGTCCCCGACGCCGGTGCCCGCGGTGGTGACCGAGCTGGACCTCGCCCGCTTCACCGCCGTCGTCTGGGCCACCGGACACCGGCCCCGCTATCCCTGGCTCGATCCGGGATTGCTGGATCGCCACGGCGCGATCCGGCACGACGGCGGGGTGATGGACACCGCGGGCATGTACGTGCTCGGGTTGCCGTTCGGCCGACGGCGCAGGTCGAATCTGCTTGCCGGGGTCGGACCCGACGCCCGGCACCTGTACACCCAGCTGGTCGAGCATCTCGGCCGGTCGCGGGAAGCCGCGTGACGAGGAGATCCGCATGACGGTCCGGCAGGAGACCGAGGGATGGCGCCAGGTCGACGAGGGCTGGGGCCGCGCGGCCGCCGACTTCGCGGCATTGTTCGAACCGGCCACCTGCCGCGAGTACGTCGCGGTGCACCACCGGCTGCGGGTGGACGACGGAGATCGGCTGCTCGACGTGGCGTGCGGCTCCGGGCTCGCCATCGAGCTCGCTCGGCTGCGGGGGGCCGACTGCGCCGGGATCGACGCGTCCGCGCGACTCGTGGCGGTCGCGCGGGACCGCAATCCCGACGCCGACATCCGGGTCGGGGACATGCACGCGCTGCCGTGGGACGCCGGCTCGTTCGATGTGGTGACGAGCTTCCGCGGGGTCTGGGGCACCACACCGGACGCGGTCGGCGAGATCCACCGCGTGCTCGCGCCCGGCGGGCGGCTCGGCCTCACCGTGTGGGGTCACATCAAGGTTTCCCCCGGTGCCTGGGCCTTCGGCCCGTTCCGGTTGGCCGACGCGCCCGCCGTCGCCAACCAGGCGGCGATGGTCGCGTTGGGCAGGCCGGGGGCGGGCGAGGACCTGCTGGCGAGCTTCGGCTTCGTCGACGTCCGGCGGGTGGACGTGCCGTTCGTGTTGGAGTTCGCCGACCCGCAGACCTACGCCCGGGCGCTGGCCTCGACCGGCCCCGCCTACGAGGCCATCCGGACCGTCGGCGAGCAGGCCTTTCACGACACGGCCGTGCGCCTCGCCGCCGAGCGGGAGCGGGCAGGCCTGCCGCTGCGCGCGGAGATCGCGCTCACCGGCTACGTGGCGATCAAGGAGTAGCGCGGGCAACCTCACGCGCGCGGGAGCAAGCCCATCGCGCGGGCGCGGGCGACGGCCTCGGCCCGCGACGAGACCCCGAGCTTGCGGAACAGCAGCCTGCTGTGGGTCTTCACGGTGTTCAGCGACAGGTGCAGCACCGCCCCGATCTCGCGTTGGGACAGCGTGCCCGCCAGCAGGGGCAGCAACTCCTGCTCCCGGTCGCTGAGCGCCGTCGCGGCGGCGGCGGGGGCCTCCGGCGCAGGCACCGGCGCGGCGAGCCGCAGCCGGGCGAGCCGGGCGGGCAGCGGTCCAGGTCGGGGCAGGAGCGGGCGATGCGGCGGGCCTCGTCGAGACGCTGCCGGGCGTCGCCGTCGCCACCCGCATCCTGCCCCGCCGCGGTGCGGGCGGCGGTGGCCAGGGCCAGGGCCAGCGCCAGCGCGCGCCGGGCCGCATCGGCCGCCGCCTCCGTCCGGCCGGTGGCCCCGAGGAGGGTGGCGCGGGCGAGGTGCGGCATCGTCGCCACGAAGTGCTCGGCCACCCCCGGATCGGCGCAGGCCTCCAGGGCCACCGGCACCCGCCGGACGGCGTCGTCGAGGTCGCCTGCCTCTGCCGCCGCCAGCGCCAGGTAGCCCAGCCCGTAGGCCTCGGCGAGCACGTTTCCCGTGCGGCGGGCCAGCCGTACGGCCTCGCCGAGCGGTCGGGTGAGCCCCGCGGACTCCCCCTTCCAGAACGCGGCGATGCCCAGCAGCAGGTGGGCGACGGTGGCGGCGAAGGAGGCCGAGCCGCCGTCCAGCTCCAGCACGCGGCGGGCCGCGGCCCGGCTCGCGTCGAGATCCCCGACCTTGAACCGGTGGGTGGCGCGCACCACGGCCAGCTCGCGCAGCGCCGACACGTTCCCGGCCGCGCCTGCGTCGCCCGCGGCGATCCAGTGGTCGACCTCGTCCAGGCGACCCCTGGTCGAGCAGCAGCCAGGCCCGCGCCACGCAGAGCCGCGGGTCGGTGCGCACGAGGGAGACGGGCAACAGGTCCAGCCACCCGGCCACCGTGCCGAGCCGAGCCAGGTTGAACCACTCGTTCCAATGCGCGGCGACGAGGGCCGCGGCGTCGGTGCCCTCGCCCGCGGCGACGTGGTGCGCGACGGCGTCGCCGATCGCGCCGACCTCGACCGACCAGAGGGCGGCCCGCCGGTGCAGGGTCGCCACCTGCTCCGGCTCGACGAGGGTGAGCTGGTGGTGCAGGAGCTGCCGAAACAGGCGGTGGTAGCGGAACCAGCGGCGGTCCGGGTCGATCGCGCTGAGGAACACCCCGCACCGTTCGGCGCGGTCGAGCAGCGCCGCCGCGTCGGCGCGGCCGGTGACCGCCGCGCAGGACGCGGGGGACAGGCGGCGCAGGATCGAGGTGCGCAGCACGAACTCCCGCAGGTCCGTCGGGAGCCCGGCCAGCACCTCGGTGCCGAGGTAGTCGAGCGCGTAGCGGTCGGTGCCGGTGAACGCGTCGACGAACGCCACCGTGTCGTCGTCCCGGCCGACCAGCGACGCCGCGGCCAGCGCGACCCCGGCGGGCCAGCCTTCGGTGCGCCGGGCCAGCCGCTCCACCTCGGGCGCCCCGAGCACCACCGGGACGGTGGCGAGCAGACCGGCGACCTCCTCGGTGTCGAACGCGAGATCGCCGGTCCGCAGCTCCTGCAGCTCACCGGCGGCCCGCAGCCTGCCCAGCGGGAACGGCGGGTCGCCGCGGGCGGTCACCACCACGTCGACGTGCCCGGGCAGTCGGTCGACCAGCAGCGCCACGGTCACGTGCACCACCGCGTTGGTGATCGCGTGGTAGTCGTCGAGCACGAGCACGACGGTCCCGTCGACCGCGACGAGGTCGTTGACCAGCGACGGCACCGCAGCCTCGCGCAGCGCCCTCCCGCCTGCCGCGAGCGCTCGCAAGGCCTGCTCACCGACCTCGGGCACCGCTCGGCGCAGCGTGGCCACGACGTAGCTCCAGAAGAGCACCGGGTCGTCATCCCCGGCATCGAGCGTCAGCCAGGCGACGCGCACTCCCTCGGCCGTGGAGCACCACTCGGCGAGCAGCGACGTCTTGCCCCCAGCCCGCCGGGGCGTCGAGCACGGTGAGCCGGTGCGCGGTCGGGCGCAGCCGATCGACCAGGCCGGGCGTGGCAGCAGCCCGCGGCGGACGGGCGGGTGCAGCTTGGTCGCCAGCAGCACCGGCTCGTCGGCGGCGAGGGTCCCGGTCACCACGGCAGCGTGCCGCAGGCGGGCCCGCCACGACCAGAGTCCAGTGCGGGGAGCCGCGTCACGCGGAGGCGCGCCGCTCGGCCTCGGAGATCGCCCACGCCGCGTTGACCAGCCCGATGTGGCTGAACGCCTGCGGGAAGTTGCCCAGCAGGTCGCCGGTCTCCACGTCGACCTCCTCGGCCAGCAACCCGACGTCGTTGACGTAGCGGGTGGCCCGCTCGAACACCGCCCGGGCGCGCGCCACCCGTCCGGCCGCGGCCAGGGCCTGCGCGAGCCAGAACGTGCAGAGCAGGAACGTGCCCTCCTCGCCCTCGAGGCCGTCGGCGTTGCGACCGTCCGCGGTGCGGTAGCGGTAGACCAAGCCCCGGGCGTCGGTGAGTCGGTCGGCGACCGCCTCGACGGTGGCCACGACGCGCGGGTCGTCCGGGGGCAGGAAGCCGACCAGGCCGATCATCAGGTTCGACGCGTCAAGATCGGAGGAGCCGAACGACTGGGTGAAGGACTTGGTCGCGTCGTCCCAGCCTTCCGCGAGGATCACGGCGCGGATCTCTTCGGCCGCGGCGCGCCACGCGGGCACGCGGTCGGCCGCGCGGAGCGTGGCCGACAGCGCGATCGCCCGGTCGAGGGCGACCCAGCACATCAGCTTGGAGTACAGGAAGTGCCGGGGCTCGCCGCGGACCTCCCAGATGCCCTGGTCGGTCTCCCGCCAACGGCGTGCGGCCGCGTCGGCGCACTCCACCAGGAACTCCCGCCACGCCGTGGCGCCGGGGTGGTCCGGGTTCAGCTGGGCGACGAGGCGGTGCGCGCAAGCCAGGAGCTCGCCGTAGACGTCGATCTGGCGCTGGCTCCAGGCCCCGTTGCCCACCCGCACCGGCCTGCTGTCGCGCCAGCCACGCAGGCGCCCCAGCGTGCGCTCGGACAGGTCATGCTCCCCGCCGACGCCGAACATGATCTGCAGCTCCCGGCCCGCCCGGAGCTGACCCGCCGAGCTCGCGGCGAGGTGGTCGAAGAACTGGTGCGCCTCGTCGGGGCAGGCGGCGACCCACAGCGCGTCCATCGTGAGGCTCGCGTCGCGGACCCAGCAGTAGCGGTAGTCCCAGTTGCGCTCTCCGCCGATCTCCTCGGGCAGGGAGGTCGTTGCCGCGGCGACGATGGCGCCGGTCGGCTGGTAGGACAGCGCCTGCAGCACGCGGCCGCTGTGGTGGACCAGCTCGCGCCACGGCCCGCGGTAGGTCTGGTGCACCCGCGACCAGCCGCGCCAGGCGTCGGCGGTGGTGGCCAGGGCGTCATCGAGCGCGTCCGGGGTCAGCGGCTCCGGCCACGGTTCGGACGTCGTGCGGTGCTGCAGCCCGAGCACCACCCGGTCGCCCGCCGCCAGCCGCACCCGCCCGACGGCAGTGGCCCCCGCGATCGTCAGCGGCACGGGGCAGGACAGCACCAGCACGTCGGCGCCACCGCGCACCACCACGCCCCCAGACACCGCCGAGACCAGCGGCTCGACGAGCCCGTACTCGGGCCGCGGGGCCAGCTCCACGACCATCTCGACCTCGCCCGCGACGCACTCAAGGGCCCGCACGAGCAGGCGGGGGGCGTTCGCCCCGAGCGCGTGCGGGTCGTCGCCGTGGCCGGTGGCCAGCGCATCCGTGGCCGTCGCGGTGCCTGTCGCCGTGGTCCAGGTGGTCTCCAGCACCATCGTTCCGTCGACGTAGCGGCGGGTGGCCTCGGCCGCCGGGTCGGCGGCGCGCACCGACCAGTGCCCGGCGTCGGGATCCAGCAGTCTGCCGAGCACGGCGGGCGAGTCGAAACGCGGCACGCACAGCCAGTCGACCGAGCCGTCCCGGCTGACGAGCGCGCAGGTGCGACGGTCGGACAGCAGCGCGTAGTCGGCGATGGGCGTGCGGGTCATTGCGGTTCCCTCCGGCGGTGTCGTTCCGCTCAGACCGACAAGTCTTACTCGCCGTTGCGCGCCGCCGCGCCGGGCACACGAGCGGCGCCCGTCACTCGTCGGCGCCGTCGCGGAGCAGTAGGAGGGTGCGGAGCACCTGCTCGACGGCGGTGGCGAAGACGTCGCCGCGCAGCTCGTCGCGGGTGGCGAGGTTCTCCGCGGCGAGCTGGAGCATCTGCTCGGTGCCGATACGGCGCACCAGCAGGGCGGCGACCTCCTCCAACTCCAGGCCGGGGTGATCCAGGCGGGTGAGCGCGAACGCGACGACGAGCTCGTCCCTCGTCATCTACCTTCCCCTGCCCGAGCGGAAGCCGCCCTCATTCCGGGGTGAAGTCGTCGGGCTCGGTCTTGTCGAGCTCCGCGCGGAACCGGGCGATCTCGGCTTCGTCCGGATCGGTGACGGTCTGGTCGAGCGTGAGCGCTGTCGTCCCGACGAGGTCGAGCAGTTCGTCGGTGGCGCGGATCGGCCGATCCGAGTGCAGGGCGAGCGCGACGGCATCGCTGGGTCGGGCCGAGATCCGCAGGTCGTCGGCGAACACGAGCTCGGCGTGGAAGATGTTGTCGCGCAGCGCCGTGATCTCGACGTGGTCGAGCTGCGTGCCAAGGGCCGTGATGACCTCGACGATGAGCTGATGGGTGGGTGGCCGCGGAGGCTGAATCCCGCGCAGCGCGAGCTGTATCGCAACGGCCTCGGCGACCCCGATCGACAGCGGTAGTGCTCGTTGTCGGCCGCCCTGCTCGGCGACGAGCAGCAACGGTGTTCCTCGCTGAGCGTCGAGACCGATGGCCAGCACCTGCATGTCCTGCACGCCTGCCTCCTGACAACTCGGGCCGAGTTCTTCCCTGCATCGCCCGCGTTATGACCAGCTTCCTCCGACCTCTTGCCCCGGGCGAGCACGTGATGCCGAAAACTCAACCGGCCCGAACGCGGGAGATATCAGACAGGTGGCGCGTCATTGATGGGCCGGCTCCATGGAGGAGTTGGCGTCGATGGTGTCCGCGAGCCGACCGAGCACCCGCTCGAGGGTCACGAGCCCGAGAAACCGTGCGCGTTCGTCGCACAGCACCACCGGTGCGTGGCGCACGCCGGGCGGGCGAGCCGCGATGCGGCGCGCCACGTCGGCCAGCCGCTCGGCAGGCAACACGTTCAGCGGCTGGTGCGCATTGCCGTGTCGGTCGATGAGCTTGATCGGGCGGTCGTGTTCGTCGACGACGGCGACCCACATGACCGCCGGGTCCGCGGCGAACACGCTCGACGCGGCTTCCGGGGTGGTGATGCGGGGGGCCTGCTCGGCGAGGTCGAAGAACCCACCGTAGGCGGCGGCGGACCTGCGTCGCCTGCAGAGCGCGACCGCGTCGGGATGGGCAGGTCCCATCGCGGGCTGGGGGTGTCCGAGCCCGTAGCCCTGGGCAAGCGGCACGCGTAGCGACAGCAGGCGATCGAGTTCCGCGATGGTTTCGACGCCCTCGGCGACCAGCCATGAGTCGAGCCGCGAGGTGAACATCCCGAGTGCCTCGACGACGGCGGCCTTGGTCTCGTCGGTGTCGATGCCTGCGATCAGGTCGCGGTCGACCTTCACGAAGTCCGGTCGCAGCACCGTGATGTGCTTGAGCGAGGCGAAGCCGGCGCCTGCGTCGTCGACGGCGAGCAGCGCGCCTGCTGCACGTACCGGTGCGATCGCGTCGGAGAGGGCGCCGTAGTTGCCCACCGCGGTCTGCTCGGTGATCTCGACGACGACGCCGCGCAGGTCGCCTGCGCCCGCGAACACCGCCGCGACCGGCGCGGAGAGCAGCGCCTGCGGGCCGACATTGACGGTAAGAAAGCAGTTCGGCGGCAGCGCGGATCGCGCTTCGAGTGCGGTCTGCAGAGCTCGGGCTTCCAGCTCGGCACCGACGCCCGCGGCACGGGCGAGCGCGAACCAGGAGTCGGGGGTGACGTGTGGCGGCCCGCTGAAGCGGGCCAGCGACTCGTAGCCGACGACCGTGCCGCGGGCGGTGTCGATGATCGGCTGGAAGTTCATGCTCAGGATGCCGGGCCTGCGGCAGGCCTGGACCGCGGCATCCTTGATCATGTCAACGAAGGTTCGCCAGGACCTGGCGGACGAGTTCCTCGGGGACCTCGGTCATGCCGTGGTCATCGCGGGCGTGTCGGGCGACCTGTTCGAGGATCCCTTCCTCGGTCTCGGCCGTGAAAGACGCAGTGCAACCGCTCACCACCGCGCCGCACGCAAATGTCTTCATCTGTCTGACCTCCTGTCGGTGGCACGTCCTCCATAAGGGCTCGACCAGCCCGTAGCACCGTCGCGTTCTGTTGCGGACGCGTCACTCTAGCGGTACGCCGATTGGGCATCCGCAGCCCCCGGCCGTGTTTATGACTCGGTCCCGAGCGGGCCTATTGCGAGAGGCGGCGCGCCGGCGAGAAAGCGCAGTTCCGGCACCCTACGACGGACCGGCCGCGTGGGATCGGTAGCGGTCGCCCACTTCATCCTGGAGTCCACCTGCACGGTGACCACACGGTGCCCGGGACCGAGTCGCGGCGCCTGCCGGATCGCGACGAGCAGGTTCGCGCCGGTCGACGGGCCGCTGAGGATGCTTTCGTCGCGGACGGCTCAGCGGGCGCTCGCGAAGGCGTCCGCGGTGGAGACGGTCTGGCCCGGCTGCAGCAGCCCAACCCGCTCGGCGCCCTCGACGGGCCGCCCGGCCATTTGAACCGAAGGCGGCACCCGGCTCGTGAGAATTGCGGGGGCTCATGAGATGCGGCGGAATTCTGCGCACGCCGACGGGTCGCCGCTGTTGATCGACGAGAATTCCGAGGTCGTTGTTGCCCGGTGGCTGCCGAGGCTCAAGTTGCTGAGGTGGGCGGGATGCGACGCTTGTCGGGCTATGTCGACGGTCTCGGCTCGGGAGCGACCTGGGGTGTTGTCGCGATCCTGCTGCCGGCATTCGATCAGCTTTCCGGTGCGTCGCCGATGGCGGTGTCCGTGGCGGTTGCCGCCGTCTTCGATACCGCTGCCGCCCTTTTCCTGATCGTGCGCTCGGGCGTAGCGAAGGAGCTCGTCGCCGTCGCGGGGCTGCTGGCGTCGAAACGGACCTTCGCCGTCGGTGTGTGTGGCCTGCTCGGCGGTCCGATGTTCATGGGCGGCTACATCGCGGCCGTCATCTTGGCGGGTCCTTCCTACGCGCTGACGGCGACCGCTACCTATCCGGTGGTGGGCGCGATGCTGGCGCGGGCCTGCTTGCGGCAGCGGCTCGATCGGCTCGGGTGGCTGGGCGTGATCGTCGCGGCCCTGGGCGCGACGCTGATCACCTGCGACGCGAGCGGGGCGGACGGCGGCAGCCGGGTACTGGTCGGCGTGGCGGTGGCCCTCGCGGCCGCGGCCGCCGTGGCGGGCGAGGGGATCGTCGCCACCCGGGTGATGGTCGATCTCGACCCGAACACGGTGATGACCGTGCGGGAGTTCTTGTCCGCGGTGATGTTCGGAATCGCGGTTCTGGTCGTTCCCGGTGGGTTCGCCGTCGTCGGTCAGATCGTGGGTGATGGCGAGTTGGCACTCCCCATCGTGGTGGCGGGTGTCGTCGGTGGCTATTCGTACGCGATCTGGTACCGGTCCATCCGGAAGATCGGCGTAGCGCGGGCGATGGCGTTGAACGTCTCCTACGCGATGTGGGGCGTGCTGTTCGCCTGGGGGCTTCAGCGTTCCTCGGTGACGGTGATGGCGATCTGCGGGTGTGCGGTCGTGACCGTGGGCGCCGTCTTGACGATCATGTCCGGTCGGCGATCGCGTGATTCGATCGAGGAAGCGGATCTGGCGCACGCAGCTGAGCCGAGCTGACGTCCGGGCGTCGACGGCGTCGAGGCCACGCGACCGGCCCCCGGCCGCCGAAACACCGTCCGTTGGTCTGGGTAGCGTACAAACCGATAGGCCATATGGATTATTTGCGACCCCCGGGCATTGGGGTCTGGGTGCCATGCTGTGAAGCTGAGCGTGTGCGCAACGAGACGCAGTGTCACGCGCGGGGTGTGGAATGACCGCGCCCGGCGCTGACCTGCGGTCGGAGGGAGGTCGTCCCCCGGGCCCCGCCGACCCCGTCGGTCGGGTCGGGGCGGTCGAGCCCACCGATGCTGCCAGGTGGGATTCCGCGCGCGCGGTGGCCGACGCGGTGCTGTACGAGGGCTACCTGCTCTACCCCTACCGCAGGTCGTCGGCCAAGAACCGGGTGCGCTGGCAGTTCGGGGTCCTCGCGCCGCGCGACTGGGTCGAGGCGCGTGGGCCGGTCCGGGAAACGGTCGCGGGCTCGGCGGACGCCTGGCGGCAGCGCACCGAGTGCCTGCTGGAGACGAAGGCCTCCGCGCGGCTGTGGGTGCGGCTGCGGTTCCTGCAGCTGCAGCACCGCTCGGCGCAACGGGACATGGCGGGCGGTGAGTTCGTCGAGGTCGACGGCCTCGAGGTGGGCGGCGAGCGGCACCTGACGTTCGACGAGGCGGTCCCGAGGGAGTTCGACGTCGCCGTGGCGCCGTCCGAGCTCGGCGACCGGGAGCACGTCGAGCTCATCGCGCTTCCCGGTGCCGAGGAGACCGAGCCGTTGGGCGCCACGGCGGACGGTCGTCCCTGCCGGGTGGTGCGCACGCGATGGCCGCTGTCGGCCCGTCTGCGGCTGTCGATCTCGGACGCCCGGACGCCGTTCCCGCTGCGCCGGTTGCGCGTGGACGTCGAGAACACGGTGACGGACGAGCCTGCCGACGCGCCGCGCGCCGAGGTGCTGCGCCGCTGCCTGGTCGCCACCCACTGCCTGTTCGCCGTGCAGGACGCGGTCTTCCTGTCGCTCCTGGACCCACCGGCCTGGGCGTGGGAGGCCGCGAAGGAGTGCGCGAACCTGCACACGTTCCCGGTGCTGGCCGGGGCGGACGGAGGGCGGGACGCGGTGCTGTCCTCCCCGATCATCATGTACGACCACCCGGGCGTCGCTCCGGAAAGCCCGGGTGACCTGTTCGACGCCTCCGAGATCGACGAGATCCTCTCGCTCCGCACACTGACCCTGACCGATGAGGAGAAGCGCGAGGCGCGGGCCACCGATCCGCGGGCCAAGGCGATCGTGGACCGGGTCGACGCCCTGCCGAGGGAGGTGTTCGCCCGCCTGCACGGCGCGGTGCGGTCCCTGCGCCGTGCCGGTGACGAGGAGCCAGCGGGCGAACTGAACGTCTCCGACGTCACGCCGGATCGACCGCCGTTCCCGCGGCCGGCGGTGCCATGGTGGGATCCGGGCGCGGAGTCGTCGGTGTCGCCGAACGACGACGCGGTGGTCATCGAGGGGGTCCGCGTCGCGCGGGGGAGCCGGGTTCGGCTGGCCCCGAGGAGCTCGGGTACCGACGCCCACGACGTGTTCCTCCGAGGTCGGACCGCGCTCGTCCAGGCCGTCCTGCTGGATGTCGACGACGACCGTCACGTGGCTGTGGTGTTGGAGGACGATCCGGGCGCGGACCTGCACCAGTGGTACGGGCGGTTCCACTACTTCGCGCCCACCGAGCTGATCCCGCTCGAAGCCGGGCCGGAGAAGCCATGAACGACGCACTCGGATGCCCCATACGTGTTGCGGAGATCGAGGGTGGTGTACCGCGCCGATGAGCTCATGGCGGGTCTGGACCAAGCGGTCGCGGAGCGAGGGTCCGCAGGAGGAGGCCGGGGTGCCTCAGCCGCGCGAAGGGGTCGATGAGCAGGCATCTCCGGCGGCCGTATACCCCGTCGGCGCGGTGGACCAGGCCCCCCAAGGTCGGCAGCGCGTGGTCTTCTCCGACATCAACCGCCCCGGCCGCCACCGACCGCGACCGACGGTCAGACCGATCGCGACGGAGCCCGACGCCGTAGGCGTCCCGTACGGCGGCGCCCCCGAGCCCGAGCCCGCCGTCGCGGCGGAGCGCAGCCCCATCGCGGAAATGCACATCCTGTGGATCTCGGAGGGCATGAGCTGCGACGGCGACACCGTGTCGATCACGGCAGCGGATCAGCCTTCCATCGAGGACGTCGTGCTCGGACTCATCCCCGGGCTTCCCAAGGTCCACCTGCACAACAAGGTGCTGTCCCCGACCATGGGCGGTGAGGAGTTCCTGGCTCCGTTCCGGGCCGCGGCGGCAGGCGAACTGGAGCCGTTCATCCTGGTCGTCGAGGGCTCGATCCCCAACCAGAACATCATCGAGGGTGACGGGTACTGGACCTCGTTCGGCAACGACCCCGCGACGGGGCAGCCGTTGACCGTGAACTGGTGGATCGACCACCTGGCCCCCAAGGCGTGGGCGGTGGTGGCCGTCGGCACCTGCGCGGGCTACGGCGGAATCCACGCGATGGCGGGCAACCCGACCGGATGCATGGGGTTGGGCGACTATCTGGGCTGGGATTTCCAATCCACCGCGGCGCTGCCGATCGTGAACATTCCCGGCTGCCCCGTACGGCCGGAGAATTTCATGGAGGTCCTGACCTGGCTGCTCTACCACGCCGCAGGCACGGCGCCGCCGCCCCCGCTCGACGGAATGCTGCGCCCGCAGTGGATGTTCAACACCAGCGTGCACGACGGCTGCGACCGGGCGGCCTACTACGAGCAGGGCGATCTCGCCCGCGATTACAACGCGCACAAATGTCAGATCAAGCTCGGCTGTTGGGGACCGGTGGTCAGCTGCAACGTGCCGAAGCGCGGCTGGATGGGTGGCGTCGGAGGCTGCCCGAACGTCGGGGGGATCTGCATCGGCTGCACCATGCCCGGCTTCCCGGACTCCTTCATGCCGTTCATGAATGAGCCGACCGGTGGCAACCTGAGCCTTTCGGTGGCCCTGATCAAAGAGTACGGCGACTTCGTCCACCGGATGCGTCGCATCACCGGCATGGCGCTGAACCTCGAACCGGAGTGGCGGCACAACGGACCCCAGCTGACCAGCGGCTACGAGCCGCACCTCCGCCCGGCAGAGACCACTCCCCGCGGACCGCGCTGACCGGCCCGACCACCACCTGGACGCAACCCCCCGAAGGAACCGACACGATGACCTCAGGCAGGCGAGCCGGGCACCAGCCCCCGCAGATCGTGGAGATGGCGTGGGACCCGATTACCCGCATCATCGGCAACCTCGGCGTCTACACGAAAATCGACTTCGCCAACCGGGTCGTCACCGAATGCCACAGCACGTCGTCGCTGTTTCGCGGCTACTCGGTGTTCATGAAGGGCAAGGACCCGCGCGACGCCGGATTCATCACCAGTCGCATCTGCGGAATCTGCGGTGACAACCACACCACCTGCTCGGTGTATGCGCAGAACATGGCCTACGGCATCAAGCCCCCACCGCAGGCCGAGAACATCATCAATCTCGGCGAGGCCGCCGAGTACATGTTCGACCACACGCTTTTCCAGGACAACCTGGTGTTCGTCGATTTCTGCGAGGCCATGGTCAAGCAGACCAACCCGAGCGTTCTGGCCCGCGCGGAAAAGACCGAGGCGCCGAACGCCGGCCTGCACGGGTACCGGACGATCGCGGACATCATGCGGTCCTTCAACCCCTTCGAGGGCGAGTTCTACCGGCAGGCGTTGAAGGTCTCCCGGACGACCCGAGAGATGTTCTGTCTCATGGAAGGGCGCCATCCGCACCCGTCCACCGTCTATCCCGGCGGCGTGGGCGTCGCGCCCGAGCCGACGTTGTTCACCGACTACGTCGCCCGGTTGATCGGCATCCTGGACTTCATCAAGCGCTCGGTCGCGATGAACGACGACGTGTTCGACTTCTTCTACGAGGCCCTGCCCGGTTACGAGGAGGTCGGCCGACGGCGCATCCTGCTCGCGTGCTGGGGCGCGTTCCAGAACTCGCAGGTCTGTGACTATCGCTACGAGACGATGAACGACTGGGGCAAGGCGATGTACGTCACCCCCGGGGTCGTGGTCGACGGCGAGCTGCTGACCAACAATCTGGTGGACATCAACCTCGGGATCCGCATCCTGCTGGGCAGCTCGTTCTACGGCGACTGGGTCAACGACGACCCGTTCGTCACCCACGACCCGCTGGGCAACCCGGTCGACATCCGCCATCCCTGGAACCAGACGACGTTGCCCGAACCGGGCAAGCGGGACTTCGACGAGCGCTACAGCTGGGTGATGAGCCCGCGCTGGCTGCACCCCTACACCGGGGAACACCTGGCGTTGGACACCGGGGGCGGGCCGTTCGCCCGGCTCTACACGACGGCGCTGGCCGGGCTGGTCGACACGCCCTACGTCAAGTCGACGGGGCGCAGCGTGCAGATCTCGCTGCCGCGCAGTACCGAGCTGCCGGAGACCACTCTGGAGTGGCGGATCCCGCGGTGGTCCAACGCGCTGGAGCGCGACCGCGCCCGGGTCTACTTCGTCGCCTACGCCGCGGCCATGGCGCTGCAGTTCGTCGAGGAGGGGCTGCTGCGCTGCCGCCAGGACGACGTCGAGGTGTTCACCCCCTTCGAGGTGCCCGACGAGGCGCTGAGCTGCGGCTTCCACGAGGCGGTGCGGGGGGCGCTCTCCCACCACATGGTGATCAAGGATGGGGTGATCGCCAACTACCACCCGTACCCACCGACGCCGTGGAACGGCAGCCCGCGCGACAGCTTCGGAACACCGGGCCCCTACGAGGACGCGATCCAGGACACACCTATCTTCGAGGAGAACGGGCCGGACGACTTCAAGGGCGTGGACATCATGCGGACGGTGCGCAGCTTCGACCCGTGCCTGCCCTGCGGCGTCCACATGTACCTGCCGAACGGCAAGACCCTGAAGACCGTGCACTCACCGGTGCTCGGAGCCTCGGGTGGCTGACCGGGCCGCCGACGAACCGGTCGTCCAGGCCCCGGCCCGGCTCGACGACCCGGAGGTGCGCGCGCTGCTCGCCGCGCTCAACGAGCAGCTGGATCAACTCGAGGCCATGCCCGGGCCGGTCAGCGAGCTCGGCCTGACGGCAGTGGCCGGTGTGGCGGAGATCTACGGCCAGGCGCTGATCCGCACCCTGGAGCTGGCGGATCCGGCCGCGGTCGAACGGATGCTGGGTGACGAGCTGATCGCGCACCTGCTGGCCCTGCACGGCATCCATCCGGAGTCGGTCGAGACACGGCTGGCGCGGGTGCTCGACGAGCTGCAAGCAGCGCTTCAAGCCCAAGGCGGGACGGCCGAGCTGGACCGGCTCGAAGACACGGTGGCGGTTGTGCGGGTCGCGCTGGGCGGGCGCGCGTCGCCGTCGGCGGACATCGAGAACACGGTCCGCCGGGCGGTGATGACCGCCGTACCGGAATTGGCCAACGTGACGGTCGTGCCCGCCGGAAGCTCGAGCGCGACGGCGTTCGTGCCGCTGGACGCGCTGATGCGCACCGCCACGTCCGCACACCCGCCATGAGCGACGCCCTCGGTCGCGTCATCCGCCGGGCCCGCGGGCGCGGGCAGGTGGGGGAGCGTTGCGACCTGTGCGCGGTGGAGCTGCCGGACCAGCACCGGCACCTCCTCGACACCAAGCACCGCGAGATCAAGTGCGTCTGCCAGGCGTGCTCGATGCTGTTCCATCGGGAGGCGGCGAGCGACGGGCACTACCGGCTCGTGCCCCGTCGACGCCTCCGCCTGCCGGAGGTGTCCACCGAGGGACTCGGCGTGCCGGTCGGTCTGGCCTTCTTCGTCGCCCGCGCCTGCGGCACGGTGGACGCGCACTACCCGAGCCCGGCCGGGCCGACCCGGTGGGAGGTGGACCCCGCCGCCTGGTGCGAGGTCGTGGCGTGCTGCCCACCGCTGGCCGACCTGAAACCCGAGGTCGAAGCGCTGCTGGTGAACACAACGAGCGGCCGCAGCGAGCACTGGCTCACCCCGATCGACGACTGTTTCGCGCTCGTCGCCCTCGTGCGCCGGGAATGGCGAGGGATGTCCGGAGGCACGCGCGTCTGGCCCGAGATCGACCGGTTCTTCGCCACGCTGATCGAGCAACGTCGCTGAAGCGCTCGGCCGAGGACGATCAGGCAAGCTGTTGCAGCCCGGAGCCGGTCAGCAGGTACCGGGGGGCCAGGGTCGCCGCGTCGGCCTTCAGCAGTTCGACGAGGGCCTTGCCTGCGACATCCGGGGTGAGCGGCGTGCCCAGCTGCCGGATGTACTCGTCCTCGGGCTGTCCGTTGCGCGCCGCGTAGGCCTGCACCGCCGGACGGCCGACGTCGGTCAGCGGGGTGATCCGGGGGAGGACGGCGGTGACGGTGATGCCCAGGTCCGCGCGGTCGGCTTCGTCTTGGGCGTAGCCCGCGATGAAGCGCTGGTGGCCGCCTGCGCCCGGTGGTTCGCAGGAGCGCGCCCTGCTCGACCGCTTCGTCGCGGCCTTCACCGAGGGCGACGTCGACGCGCTCGTCGCGCTGATGACCGACGACGTATGGGTGCGGATGCCGCCGTTGCCGTTCGAATACCACGGGACCGCGGCCGCGCACCGCTTCTTCACCGCCGTCGACCCGCATCGGCGACAGGTCGCCCGCATGGTGCCCGTCCGGGCGAACGGCCAACCTGGTCGGGGCGAGTACGTCCGCGACCCGGTCGCCGGCCGCATGCACGGCGTCGGCGTCCTCGTGGTCGGCCTTGCGGGCGGCCGGATCGGCGAAATCACCCATTTCGAGGCGGCGCTCGCGCCGCACCTCGGCCTGCCGCGCACCCTCGACCGGTGAGCGCACCCGGGCACGATCGGGGCAGGAGCTTCATGACCGAAACCCGCTTGCCTCGCCCCGGGAGCCCGGACGAGGCTTGCGGGTATGGCCGTCGCACTGCTGACCTTCCTCGCGGCCGCGACGTTGATCATCGTTGCGCCGGGCCCCGACACGCTGCTGGTCACGCGCAACGTGTTCCGGCGGGGCAGGCGGGGCGGCCTGGTCACGGCGGCGGGCACGGTGACCGGCCTGGCGCTCTGGTCGGTGGCTGCGGCGCTCGGGCTCTCGGCGCTGCTGGCGACCAGCCGGGTCGGCTACGACGTGGTCCGCGTCGCGGGCGGGCTTTACCTGATCTGGCTGGGCGTGCAGAGCCTGCGCTCGCACGGGGCCGTGCCTGCCGCGTCGAGGGAGGCCGCGCCGATGCCGATGCGCCGCGCCTATCTCAGCGGGGTGCTGTCGAATCTGCTCAACCCGAAGATCGGCGTCTTCTTCGTGACGTTCTTGCCCGGCTTCGTCCCGGCGGGCGCCCCGGTCGGCGCAACCGCCGCCCTGCTCGGCGCTCTGTTCGTGGTCGAGACGGGGCTCTGGCTCGCCGTGCTCGTCTGGCTGGTCGGGCGCGGCACGGGGTGGTTGAACCGGCGCGACGTGCGCCGGTGGCTCGATCGAGCGACCGGAGTGGTGCTGATCGGCTTCGGCGTCCGCGTGGCCGCCGAAGCGCGCTAGACGACAAGCTTCGACACTCCTCCTCTGCGACCCGCACGGTGCGGTTGCCCCGGCAGGCACCGGGGTAGCCCGGCAAGACACGTTCCGGAGGGAGCTGCGATGCCGAGCGAGCACCAGCAGGCCGAGAAGATGCGTGCGGACGTCCCGTCCACGATCGCCCGATCCGACGACAAGGCCGTGCGGACGTACAAGAAGACCCTGGAGTCCGCCGAGGACAGCTACGGAGACGGAGAGCGCGCCCATCGGGCCGCCTTCGGCGCGCTGAAGCACACCTACGAGAAGGTCGGCGACCACTGGGAGCCCAAGGAGCAGGCCGGCCCGTCGGATCAGCAGGCCGAGCAGAAGGCGCCCGACTCCTTGGAGCAGCCGAAGGAAACGGCCGAGGGCGTCGACGCGCAGGCGAGCAAGGCCCATCTGGTCGACGTGGCCAAGAAGGTCGGCGTCACCGGGGCGACCCGGATGCGCAAAGCCGAACTGGTGGACGAGATCCGCAAGGCCAACGCGCGGGCGACCCGGCGGGCACGCTCCTGACGGTTGCCTGGGCGGCCCCGTCAACCTGCGGCTTACGGGTGCCGGGGCAGTTCTGGTGACGCGGTGTCCAACGGGATCGCGGGGCCGCGCACCAGGCCCAGCTGCACGCTCTGCCTGCGCAGCAACGCCTCCGCGGCCCAGTCGATGCCGGTGCGGATCCGGTTGCCCGGCATGGAAGCCAGGTGGTAGCCGCGGGTGACGACCTTGGCGGCGATCCCCGACAGCGGCAGGCCGAACGGGTTCGCGGCGGCCTTGGCGCCCGCCAGGTCGACGACGAACCCGAGGTCGTGGTGGCGGTAGGCCCGGCGTTCGCCGTGCCCGAGCGCGGCGGCGAGGTTGTGGCCTGCCAGCCGTCCCTGGCGTTCGGCGTGTTGCGCGGTCATCGCCGTGGTCTCCCCGGGCCGGGTCAGGTCCGGCACGGCGGCCGCATCCCCGCACGCGAGGATCTCCGGATGGCCGGGGACACCGAGGTACTCGTCCACGACGAGCCTGCCCTTCTGGGTGCGCAGGCCGAGGCCTTCGATGAACGGATCCGCTCGCACTCCGACACACCACACGAGCGTGCGGGTCGGCACCGTCTGACCATCGGTCAGCCGCACGCCGTCGGCGGTGGCCTCCTCGATCGAGGTGCCCATCCGGACCTCGACGCCGCGCCCGCGCAGCACCCGGTCGGCCGTGTGTGACAGTCGTGGGTCGAGCTCGGGCAGCACCTGAGGGGCCTGGTCGAGCAGCATCCACCGCAGCGGCTGACCGGCGAGCCTGGGTCGCCGTCGGGCCAGAGCGGCGCTGAACAGCTGGCCCTGTGCCGCGACCTCGGTGCCGGTGTAGCCGGCGCCGACGACGACGAACGTGGTGCGTGCGGTGCGTTCCGCGGGGTCGTCGGTGGTCGCGGCTTGTTCGATCTGGCGGGTGATGTGGTCACGCAGGTAGACCGCCTCCGGGATCCCGCGGAAGCCGTGGGCGTGCTCGGCGACCCCGGGGATGGGCAGCAGCTTGTTGACGCCGCCGACGGCGAGCACCAGCCGGTCGTAGCCGATTCGGCCCGTTTCGCCCTCGGGATCGCGATAGGTGACCGTGCGGTCGGCGATGTCGACGGTCGTGGCCTCACCCAGCACGAGCTTGGCGCGGGGGAGCGCGGTGGCCAGCGAAACCGTGATGCGTCGCGGCTCGAGGACACCGGCCGCGACCTCGGGCAGCAGCGGCAGGTAGAGGAAGTAGTCGGTGGGGTTGAGCAGCGTGATCTCGACGTCGTCGGGGGCCCGTCGGGATGCCGTGCGCGCGGCGTGGAAGCCCGCGAACCCGCCGCCCACCACCAGCACCTTCGTGTGACTCATCCGGCTCCTTCGCCTCGCATCGCTACGGCCACATGACCCGCCCGGTACGGATACCCACCACGCCGCCGAATCAACGTCTGCGTTCTGCCGCCGCGGTCCGCGGCGTCCCGGTGCGCTCCTCGGATGGGACAGCGGCGGCCCGGGGTAGGTGACCGCCGTGCGACGCGAAGGGGAGAGCTGATGTTCGACGAGCTGCGCGACCTCGTCCGCCGTCCCGCCACGGCGGAGGACGACGTGGAACCGGACCCGAACGTCGTCCGGACCAGGGAGACCGGTGGGGGCGACCGCGCCGACGCCCACGAGGCGAGCACCACCGGCACCGGGACGAACGAGGAGTTCGTCGGCCGCGTCTCCGGGCAGGATGCGGGCGACGACCGCGAGAGCGGGGCGGAGGCGAGGGCGCGGCGCCGCTGACAGAGGTCGCCGTGCTCAGAACGGCCGCTCCGGCCGACGGGCGAGGAGGGCGTTCGCCACGTGCGTCACCTCGTCGACGTCGACGCCGAGCAGCGCCGGATCGGGGTCCTCGGCGAACGGATCACCGCCGCGGCGGGCGGCGTCGGTGAGCACGACGTGCGGCCCGCCCTCCGGCGGACCCCACCGGTCCGGTGGCACCGGCCCGAACAGCACGACCGACGGCGTGCCGAGCGCGGTCGCGAGATGCGCGACACCCGTGTCGCCGCACACCACGAGCGCGGCGCCCGCCACGACCTTCACGAGACCGGCGATGTCGGTACGCCCGGCCAGCACGCGGTCGGTCGACAATCCGGCCCGGTGGGCGACGTGGCGGGCGAGCGGAGCCTCCTGGCCGGACCCGGTGACCACAACCCGGTGATCCCCGCCCTCCAGCCGGGCCGCGAGGAGGGCGAACCGGTCGGCGGGCCAGCGTTTCGCCCCATAGGCGGCGCCGGGGTGGACCACGACGTCGCCTCCCGCAACGCCAACCCGGACGCCCAGCGCGAGGTCGGTCGGGTCCGCACACACGCCGAACGCCTCGACCACCGCGCACCAGCGCTCCCGTTCGTGATGGTGCGCCCGGGTGATGTCGGCCCACTCCGGTCCGGCCCACCCGGGTGCGCGCAGCCCGATGCGGTGCCGCGGACGCGTCGCGTCGAGGGCGCGGTGGCTCTGTGGGCCGACTCCGTGCAGGTTCACGACGATGTCCGGTGGCGGCCGGTCGGCCCACACGAGTGCGTCCGGCGACGTGGTCGGCAGGGTCTCGTCGACGGCCCCGGTGGCGCGGGCGAGCGGGGCGAGCGCGGCCGGGGCTGCCAGTACCAGGCGGTGCGTCGGGTAGCGCCTGCGCAGGCCACGCAGTGCGGGCACAACCACCAGCAGGTCGCCGAGACCCAACGCCCGCAGCACCAACAGCCGTCGCATGCGCGGGGCCTACCCCGATCGCCGTCGGCTATCCGCCCGAACGCGCCGCCGCTCGGCAGGCGCTCCCGATCCGCCGGACGGGTGATCGCGGTGTGCTGTGCGCACCGCAGGCGCTGATCATCGGGGAGGACGGGACAGGTGGATCATCGTGCATCGGCGGCCACGAACTCCGGGGCCGGGCGACCCGGGCTGCGCGAGCAGCTCGACGGTCTGGATCGGACGGTGTTCCGGGCTATCGCAGGCACTCCGACGCCGAGCTTGGACCGGGCCTTCGGAGCGCTGTCCCAGGCGGCGAACCACTCCAAGCTGTGGTTGGCAGCCGCCGCGCTGCTGGCCGCCTCCGGCGCGTCCGGCCGGCGCGCTGCGGCTGATGGCCTGGTCGCCGTCGCGGCCACCTCGGCGGTGATCAACTTGACGCTCAAGCCGATGGGCGGGCGGCGACGGCCCACTCGGGCCGGTGACCGGGTGCCTGCGACGCGGCTTACGGTGAGTGGGCCGAAGGCATGGTCGGCCGCTCGGATGACGGCGCGGGCGATCACGAGGTTGCCGACGGCCCCGATGACGAGGCCGATGCCCAGCGGAAGCGCCCGGCCGAGCGCGAGCACGGACTGCCGGATCACACGCCGTCGCCTGCCGTGGACCGGCCCCGTCGCGCCATCACGACGCCCTTCCTACCGGTCGCCGCCCTCGGCCGCTCATTCTGCACACCGAGGTGGAGATCCGACGGGCCCCAAACGTGTCGAAGGCAACCGCGATGCTCGACGGACGACCCGTAGCGTCGACCTTATGAGCCCGACGCACCGCAGAAATTCCGGATCGTTGCCCGGCGTGGAGTGGGCGCGGGCGTGGACGCAGCTCGCCGAGATCATGTGGTCGGCGCCGATGGTGATCGGCTACCGCAGCACGCGGATGCTGATGGGCGGATGGCCGCCGAGCGCCCGTGACCGGCGCGAGTACGCCCGGATGTGGCAGGAGAAGGCGGAAGCGTTCGGGCGTGCCTACGTCGCTGCGATGACCACACCGCCCCAGGACGCGGCTCGGATGGTGGGCAAGGTCATCACGCCCGTGCACCGACGCGTGGTGTCCAACCGTCGCCGCCTGTCCCGAGGCTGACGCCGGAACACTCCGCTCCCTTCACCTCTCATGCCGCGGTGCCGACGCGCTTGACATCCGCCATCCTGTGGGATGGTATATAGATGGCGCGCGGAGGGTTGGTGTGATGGCTGAGGTCGACAAGAGCGAAAAGATCACCATCAACATCGGCCTGGTCGATCTGGGCCAGATCGACCTCCTCGTCGACGAGGGCTTCTACGCCAACCGCACGGACTTCATCCGCACCGCGATCCGTCGCCAGCTCGAGAACAGGGCCTCGGCGGTCACGGACACGATCACCCGTCGAACACTGGTTCTTGGCACCCAACACTTCAGCAGGCGTGAGCTGGAGCAACTGCGCGATGCCGGGCAGACCGTGGAGATCCGAGTTCTCGGCCTGGCGACCATCGCCGAGGACGTCAGCCCGGAGCTCGCGCAGGCCACGATCGCCCGGGTCGAGGTGTTGGGTGCGTTCCGTGCGCCGCGCGCGGTGAAGGCTGCGCTCGCCTCCCGGATCGTCTGACCACGATTCGCTCGCGGGCGCTTGTCGCCCCTCGGTCCGGCCATGTCAGCCGGGCTGACCTCTCCTTCCCGAAAGGCAGTCCATGGACGACGAACGCGCCCTCGGCATGTCCGAGGCACTGCGCCTGACCCGGGCCGGGCGGCTCACCGAGGCCGTCGAGGTGCTGCAGCGCACCCTGGGCGCTGGGCCCGCACCGACGCCCGGCCGCCTGTGTCCGCTCGGCACAGTGCTCGGCACAGTGCTCGGCACAGTGCTCGGCACAGCGCTCGGCCAGAAGTCGGGACCGGATCGACCGGAACATGGGTTCACTGCGCGACCGGGCCCGGGGTGGCGCCACCGACTGCCCTTCGGCCTGCGCGTTGCCACCGCCGATCCGGCGGCCGCGACCGACTCGGCGACGGCCGGACCCTCGATGCGGCACCTCACCTACACCGGACCGGCGGGCACCCGCCGCTATGGCCTCCACGTGCCCACCCGCCCGGTGACCGGACCCCGACCGCTGCTGGTGATGCTGCACGGCGGCCGCCAGAACGCAGCCGACTTCGCGACCGGAACCCGCATGAACGGGCTCGCCGACGAGCACGGCTTCGTCGTCGCCTACCCCGAACAGGACCGCCGGGCCAACCCCGGCTGCTACTGGAACTGGTTCTCGCCCGAGCACCAGCGGGCGGAGGTCGGTGAGCCCGCGATCATCGCGGGCATCACCCGCCGGGTGCTGGCCGAGCACGATATCGACTCCGGGCGCGTGTACGTGGCCGGGATGTCCGCCGGTGGCGCGATGGCCGCCGTCATGGCGGCCACCCACCCCGATCTCTACGCAGGCGTGGGCGTGCATTCCGGGATCGCCTACCGGGCCGCGCACGACCTTCCCACGGCGCT
Organism: uncultured Actinomycetota bacterium; assembly: GCA_963739465.1. GTDB lineage: Bacteria > Actinomycetota > Actinomycetes > Mycobacteriales > Pseudonocardiaceae > Pseudonocardia. The sequence goes on along the minus strand of CAVUAS010000021.1, from coordinate 591,981 downwards.
GGCCGCCATGCGGGGCGGTGGCTCGCCCGCCACCGGCGCGCGCCTCCCGTTGATCGTCTTTCACGGCGACCAGGACGCGATCGTCGCCCCGGTGAACGCCGAGCGACTCATCACCACCCGGCTTGCCGCCACCCCGACGTCGGTGTCGCACAAGACCCGCCTGCACAACGGTGGTCGAGCGTGCACGAAGACCGTGCACACCGACGCCGACGGCGGCCCGCTCGTCGAGGCGTGGACCGTCCACGGCGCGGGGCACGCCTGGTCAGGCGGACATCCGGCGGGCTCGTACACCGATCCGAGCGGTCCCGACGCCTCCGCCGAGATGGCGCGGTTCTTCCTCGCGCTGCCACCCGGCCGATAGCAGTCGGTCAGTCGTCGAGGGAGCGGCCGCGGGTCTCGGGGCAGAACGGCGCGACGACCAGCCCGAGGATGTAGATCAGCCCGACCACCGTGGCGGCGATCCCGTAGCCGCCGAGCGCGGAGATGATCGCCCCGGCGAGCAGCGGCCCGAGGAACGCGACGAACCGGGCGGCGTTGAAGACAAAGGCCGCGCCGGTGGCGCGCAGGTGGGTGGGATAGAACTCGGGCAGCCAGACCGGCATCCACGTGTACTGCCCCAAGGTGAAAAAGCCGTTGACGATCAGCACGACCACAATCAGGCGCAGGTCGTGGGTCCAGAGGAACAACACCGGGGTCAGTACGAGCGAGGCGGCGAAGTAGAGCATCGTGGCGGGCTTCCGGCCGAAACGGTCGGCCAAGAAGCCGAAGGCGATGTACCCGGCGATGGCGCCGATGTTGTAGATCATGCCTGCCCCGCCGGCCCACGCCGTGGCGTTGCCGCCGGACGCCGCGGCGATGCTGGAGACGTAGAGCGGCACCCACGTCGAGATGCCCCACCAGCCCAGTGTCGTGGTCAGCGACATGAGGGACCCCAGGATCGTGAGCCTGCGCAGCTTCGGGTCGGCGAAGATCTGCCGCAAGGTCAGCCGGGTGTAGGAGACGTCCTGTGTGGACAGCTCCGCGGCGCTGCGACTGCGCAGGGAGTGGCGGCGTCCGGCGGCCCGCGTCCACTGTTCGGACTCCGGCACGGTCCGGCGCAGCCAGAGCGCGAACAATGCAGGCAGGACGCCGATCAGGAACATGATCCGCCACGAGTCCGGCCCGAGCGGACCGACGACGTACCAGCACGCCGAGGCGATGAAGAAACCCAGCCCGAGTCCGCACTGCATGAGCCCCGCCGCCTTCGCGCGCGCGTGGCTCGGCCAGATCTCGGCGACCAGCGACGCTCCGGTGCCCCATTCCGACCCGAGCGCGAACCCGGTGATGAAGCGCAGCACGAGGAATGAGGTGAGGTCCCACGAGAGCGCCGTCAGTCCGGTGAACAGGGCGTAGAGGATGATCGAAACGAGCAGGGTCCGTCGCCGCCCGAAGTAGTCGGCGAAGACGCCACCCAGGATCCCGCCCATGCCCCAGCCGAGCAGGGTGACCGCGATGGTCGCCCCCGAGAGGAACGCGATCGACGACTGCGGGGCGGTCGCATCGAGCCGGTGCACGACCGTTCCCACGGTCAGGATCAGGGCGTAGGTCTCGAAGCCGTCGAACAGCCAGCCCAGGTTGGCCGCGACGAGCGAACGCCATTGCGTCCGGGTGACTCCGTCCCGCCAGGAACTCCGAACGACCACCTTGTCGTGCACAGATCCTCCCTGAGCTGCCACCGAAGTCTCTCCTCGCAGACGTGATGTCCTACAGAGAGGACAACGAGCCAAGCTAGGGTCCTGTCGCCGGGAAAGTCAAGCCCCGCGTTCTGGATGCCATCCCGACCCGGCCCACGGCTTGACATCGTCCGAGCAGCGTCTCTAACGTCCTGTGGAGGAAACACATCATCCTCTATGGCGGTCATTGTGAAGCTTGCTTCCTCGTTCACGGTCCCGGCCGCGGCCGACAAGGCCGTGGCCCTCCTGCTCGATCCCACGACGATGCGGTCGTGCATCCCCGGCTGCGAGGAGCTCGTCCAGACCGACGAGACCCACTACAAGGGCACCCTCGTCAACGAGGTCGCGCACGTGCGGTTCAAGGCGGGCTTCGCCGCGGAGATCGTCTCCGTCGTGGAGGGCGGCGTCGACGGGCCCGCGGTCGTCCACGCCGTGCTCCGGGGCGAGGACCGTCGTCTCGGCAGCACGATCCGCATGGACGCGCGGCTCCGGGTGGCTCCCGTCGAGTCAGGTGATGCCGCCGAGGTCGGTTACGAGTTCGAGCTGGCCATCCGCGGCAAGCTGGGGCGGTTGGGCGAGGCGGTGATCCGCAGGCGCACCGCCGAGGTCGAAAGGCAGTTCGTCGAAGCGCTCACCGCGGTGTGCTCCGGCAGGCCGCTGCCGCGGCGCGACGCAGGCGCGGCGGCAGGCCGGGGCGGCGCGCTCGTCCCCGTCGCCGAGAACGACGAGGTCACACGAGGCTTCGCGGCGCAGTCCGCGGCGACACCTCCCACCGCACCGCCTCCCATCGCACCGCCGCGCCGAGACCGGCTGGTGCTCGGCCTCGCCGTCGCGGCCGCATTCGCCTACGGGATCCTGGTCGGCGAACGCATCGGCGGTCGCCGGTGACCGGTGTGCGGGTCCACCGCCCGGCGTCGCTCGAGGAGGCGACGTCGCTGCTGGGCGAGCTGGACGACGCGATGGTCTACGGCGGCGGCACCGCCATCCAGATCCTGCGCAAGCAGGGCCTGCTTTTCGCGGACGACTACGTCGACATCGTCCGCGTGCCCGGCCTGCGCGAGCTCACCGCGACCACGACGGGCTGAGCGTCGGTGCGCTGGTGTCCTTGCGGGATGGAGACCGATCCCCGGGTGCGCGGGCTCGCGCCCATCGCCGCGGAGACCTACGGCCAGTTGCGAACCCGCGCGTCCGCAACACCGCCAGCGCAGGCGGCAACATCGCCCACGGCGGCTACCGGCTCGACCCGCCGACCGCACTCGTTGTTCTCGATGCGACCGTCCACCTCGCGTCGGTCGCGGGGATCCGCGAGGTGTCGATCCGTGAGTTCTTCACCGACTTCCAGGAGACCGCCGTCGGGCACGATGAGCTGATCACGGCCATCACCGTGCCCCGCCAGCCGACGGGAGCTCGCGGCGCCTTCGCCAAGATGCGCAGCCTCAGCGCGAACGACTGGCCCTGCGCATCGGCCGCCGTGCTGGCCGTACCGGACGACGGCGTCGTCGAGATGCGGATCGGGCTGGGGGCCGTGGCTCCCCGAACCGTCTACCTGGCCTTCGACATGACGCCCGACATGGACGAGCAGCAGGCCGTCGACGCGGCCGTCGACATCGCGAACTCCGCGATGGACCCCATCCCCGACGTACGAGGCAGCGCCGCGTACAAGGCCCAGCTGGGCCGGGTCGCCGTCGAGGACGCCGTCCGCCGCAGCCTGAAGGAGCTGCCCCGTGACTGAGATCGGCATCCGTGAGGCACCACCCGTCGAGGTGGCGCCCACTCCCCGCTACGGCGTCGGTGAACGCCGCAAGCGGTTCGACGCGCTCGGCCGCGTCCGCGGCACGATCCGCTACACCGGCGACGAGCCCGTCGCGCCCGGTACCGCGTTCGTCGGCGTACACCGCAGCACGATGCCCCACGCGCGCATCGTGGCCATCGACACCGCGCCCGCCCTGGCGGTCGACGGGGTCCTCGGTGTGGTCACCGGGCGCGACCTCTACGACGTGCTCGGGGACCGCATCTACACCGGCCCGGCCTTCTCCGACCAACCCTGCCTCGCCGTCGACAAGGTCCGATTCGTCGGCGAGGCCGTGGTCGCGGTGCTCGCCACCGACCTCGCGACCGCGCGCGCCGCGGCCGACGAGATCGTCGTCGAGTACGAGGAGCTGCCGCCGGTCTACGACATCCCCGACGCGCTGCGCGGCGACTCGTTCGTGCACGACGAGCTGCGCCCCAGCTCGGTCTTCGCCGACCTCGCGCACCTGCGCGGGGTGCGCGACACCAACGTCAACTATGAGTATCGCCAGATCAAGGGCGATTCCGCCGCCGAGCATGCGGGCGCGGCGACGACGGTCTCGGTCAAGACGTGGGCCCCGCCCACGCAACACGTGCCGATCGAGCTTCCGTCGACGACAGCCTGGGTCGACAGCGGCAGGCTGGAGATGGTGTCGACCACGCAGACCCCGTCCTATGTGCGGCAGATGGTCGCCGACCTGCTCGATCTGCCCCTGTCCCGGGTACGGATCACGACCCGTCCGCTCGGTGGCAGCTTCGGGGCCAAGATGTACGATCGGCTCGAGCCGCTCGCGGCCGCGCTGGCGTGGCGCACGCCGGGGTCGGGTCCGCATCGACGTCACCCGCGAGGAGGCCTTCCTCCTGACCACCCGGCACGGCGCCGAGGTGATCGGCTCGATGTCCGCGGACGCCGACGGCGAGATCGTGGCGGTGAGCTCGGACGTCCGCTACGACACCGGGGCCTTCGCCGACGTCGGGCCGCGGATCGCCGTGAAATCCGGCCTCGTCGCGCCGGGGCCCTATCGCGTCAAGAGCGTCGACGTGCGCTCACGCTGCATCTACACGAACAAGGTCTCGGCGGGGCCGTTCCGCGGCTTCGGTGTTCCGCAGGTGACGTGGTCGCACGAGACCCTCATCGACGAGCTGGCGCATGCGCTGGGGAGGACCCGTACCGCTTCCGGCGTCGGCATCTGCTGCGGGAAGGCGATGTCGCCACCGTCGGCACGACGATGCACAGCGCCGACTTCGTGACGTGCATCGACGAGGTCACCACGGCGGTCGGTTGGGACGAGCCGACCCCGCCGGGCGACGGCCGGTGGGTGCACGGCAAGGGCGTCGCCGTGGGGCTGAAGGCGGTCCTCACGCCGACCATCGCCAACGCCACGCTGAACCTCAACCAGGACGGCTCCGCGACCCTGCTGATCAGCACCGTCGACATGGGCCAGGGCAGTGACACGATCATGGCCCAGATCGCGGCGAGGTCCTCTGCCTCGACAGCCGCCGGATCCACGTCGTTCGCGCCGACACCGACGCGACACCCTACGACACCATCACCGCGGGCAGCCGTTCCACCTATCACACGGGCAACGCGGTGCGCCTGGTCGCGGAGGCCATGCGGACCAGGCTGCTCGGGTTCGCGGCCGAGCAGTGGGGCGTGCCGGTGGCGGAGCTCGTGCTCGATGCCCGGGGGGTCGCCCACGCGTACAGCGATCGCCGGATCTCGGTGCCCGATCTGGTGCGCACCAGGTTCGGCGCGCGTGGGGCGACGGTCACCACCGCGGAGAACTTCACCAGCGAGTGGGTGCCCTACGACCACGACACCGGACTGACGGAGAAGGCCACCGAGCACTGGTTCGCAGGCGCCGCGGCCGTCCGCATCGCCGTCGACACCTACACCGGACGGATTCGCACCCGGCATCTCGCGGTCGCAGGCGACGTCGGCCGGGCCATCAACCCGACGCTCGTGGAGCAGCAGCTGACCGGGGCCGCGGTGATGGGGATCGGGCACACCCTGTTCGACGAGCTGGTCTACGACCAGGGGCAGCTCACCAACGCGACCCTCCTGGACTACCAGCTGCCCTCGATGAAGGACGTGCCCGACAAGCTCACCCCGATCGTCGTGGAGAGCGCACACCGTGATGGCCCGTTCGGCGCGAAGGGCGTCGGCGAGACCGGGATCCTGCCGATCGCCCCCGCCTACGCGGGCGCGGTGCGCGACGCCTGCGGGGTGCGCATCACCACCCTGCCCCTCACCCCGGAGCGGGTGCTGCACCATCTCACCGGAGCACGACGATGAGCGAGATCACCCTGAGGGTCAACGGCGTCGCCCACAAGGTTTCCGTCGAGGACACCACCCTGCTGCTGGACGCGTTGCGCGGCCAGGTGGGGATCACCAGCGCCCGTGAGGGCTGCGGGGTCGGCGCCTGCGGCTCCTGCACGGTGCTGGCCGATGGCATGAGCGTCTCCGCGTGCCTCGCCCCGGCCGTGCGCTACGAGGACACCGCGCTGACCACCGCCGACGGCCTCCCCGAGGACGACCCGGTCGTCACCTCCTTCGTCGACAGCGACGCGATGCAGTGCGGATATTGCATCCCGGGCTTCGTCCTGATGACGAAGGAGCTGCTCGCCGAGAACCCGGATCCGACCGACGAGGAGATCACCGATCACCTCGAGGGCAACATCTGCCGCTGTGCCACCTACCCGGAGATCCGCAGGGCCGTCCGGCTCGCGGCGGAACGGATCGCCCGATGATGCTCCGACGCCCGTGGGGCGCACTGCACTACCTCGACGAGGGCGCGGGCCCCCTGGTCGTCCTCCTGCACCCCCTCGCCACGGCCTGCGGCGTCTGGCGGTCGCTGATCGACGAGCTCACGCCGGACTTCCGCGTCGTCGCACCGGACGCCCGCGGTCACGGCGCGTCCACCTGGGACGGTGCGCGGTTCTCGATCCCCGATCTCGCCGACGACGTCGCGGCCGTCATCGAACAGATCGACGCGGGGCCCGCCCGCATCGCGGCGCTATCCATGGGCGGCTGCACGGCGATCGCCCTCGCGATCCGCCATCCCGGCCTCGTCGACAGCCTCGTGCTGGCCGACACGACGGCCGACTACGGGCCGGGGAAGGCCGAGGCCTGGGCGGAACGCGCCGAGAAGGCCGTCGCGGTCCCCGGGAGACGCAGCTCGCGTTCCAGCAGGAGCGGTGGTTCTCGCCGCGCTTCCGCGAGCGGCACCGGGACGAGGTCGACCGGGTGTCGCGGATCTTCACCGCCACCGACTCGCGCGCCCACGCCGCGGCGTGTCAGGCCATGGGCGACTACGACGACTCGGCGCGACTGCCGGAGATCACCGCGTCGACCTTCGTCCTCGTCGGCGCCGACGACTACGCCACCCCGCCGAGCATGGCCGAGGCCCTGCACGCAGGTATCGTCCGCTCCAGGCTCCACGTGCTGCCCGAGACCCGGCACCTCAGCCTCGTGGAGAGTCCACAGGCCCGGGAGCTGGCCCGGCGGCACTTCACCCGCAACCGGCGTCCACGCATAGCCGACACCGAGTCCTCTATAGAGGATGTAGCATCCTCCCAGTAGGACTGCTGGTGAAGGAGATGTCGTGTCCAACGAGGTTCCCGCCGTGAACGCGGCCATCCGCATCCTCGAACGTCTCGCCGCGGAACTGCCGAGGGCGGTCTCGCCAACGGTGCTCGTCCACGACCTGCAGCTCAACCGTTCCACCTGCTACAACATCCTCACGACACTGCAGCGCGCGGGCTGGGTGAACAAGCTCGACACCCGCGGGGGATGGACGCTGGGGCCCGGTTTGCTGTCGCTGACCGGGATCAGCGACGACTCGGTCATCACCGTGGTCCGGGAGGAGATCGACGTCCTCAGCCGCAGGCTCGGCCACGTCGTCTTCGCGGCCAGGCCGGACGGATCGGGCGGCTATGTCGTCGTCGCCGTGTCGGACCCGCGGCGGGGGGTGCGGGTCGTCGTCGGTGTCGGCGACCGCTTTCCCCTCTCCGCGCCTGCGCTCATGCAGGCGATGTACGCGCACCGCCCCTTCGCAGAGTTCATGGAGGCCATCCGGGGCCGCACGGTCGAGAGGTTCACCGACCACACGGTCGTCGACATCGACGGGCTGCGGAGGATCTTCGCCGACGTCCGCGAACGGGGCTACAGCACGAGCATCCGGCAGTTCAACCTCGCCCAGAGCGCCGCGGCCGCGCCGGTCTTCGACCGGACCGGGAGGCCGCACCTCGCGCTCGGGGTGTTGGCCTTCTCCAGCGAACTGGACGACACCAACATCGCTTCGCTCGGTCAGATGATCCACGCGGCCGCGGCTCGGATCACCGCGCGCACCGGCGGCCACCCCCCTTCGGACGCCGTCGACGTCGCCGCGGTCGCGGTGCCGACGGTCACCTGATCGACGAGGCTGCGGTCAGTCGGTAGGGGCCTGAAGCCGGGTGCGCACCGTGTCCAGTCGGGCGGCCAGCGTGTCCTCGTCGATGACGCCTCGGCCGATCAGCGAATGGGCGAGGGCAACCAGCTGGCTCTCGGGGAACGGCAGCGCTCCGTACACATCGCGCGCGAGGAGGTCCTCGTCGTGGCGACGGGTGAGGGGCGGCAGCGCGCAGGCCTCGTTGTCGAGTGCGTCGCACATCCCGTCGAGACTCGACTTCCAGGGCGGCAGCGGATTGCTGACGCGGTACTCCTGCGCCACGCGGGTCCACACCTGCCCCCGGGCGACGAGCCGTTCCAGCGTCCGCACCGTGACGGCCGTGATGTCGGGGGCCGCGATGTCGTCCTCGGTCGTCACGCCTCGCTCCGGCCTGCCGAGTGGCTCGGTACGGGACGGATCGCCGGGTGCACCGGACGGGCGGCGTTGGTCGTGACGCCGATCTTGGGGAGGGCGACGCCGATGAGGCAGTCCCGCGTCACGATCTCCGCGAGCTGGTCTTCGCTCCAGCCCTCCGTTCCTTCCGGTCGGACCGGAAGCACCATGAACCGGTGCTTCGAGTTGGAGTCCTCGACCCGGATCTCGACGTCCTCGGGCAGGTAGAGGCCGAACTCGGCGAGGACCTGGCGCGGCCAGCGCACGATGCGGCGGCGATAGTTCGGCGTCCGGTACCACTCCGGTGACATCCCGAGGAGCGGACGCGGATAGCAGGAGCACAGGGTGCACACGATGACGTGATGCAGGGCCGGGGTGTCTTCGAGCACCTCGAGCGCCGTGAAGTCGCTCGGGGTCCCGAATCCGGTCGGCTTCAGCCAGTCGATCCCCATTTCGCGGCACGCGGCAATGGCATCCTGCAGGGCCAACTGCTTGAAGTCGGGATCGAGCCAGGCCTTGGCGACGAAGCGGGACCCGGCCGCGGGTTGGATCTGCTCGACGTGCTCGGTATAGCTCCGATGGTCTTCGGCGGTGAACAACCCCTTTTCGATCGCCAGCTCACGCAGCGCGATTTCGAGGACCTCGAAGTCGGTGACCTTTTCGACCATCGGCGCCGCGTGCCCGTGCCCGTGGCCGGATCCGCCTGCTTCCCCCATGAATGTGACCCCCGTCTATTGCGAAGATGACCGGTCCGGGTCTAGCCGACCGGCTGTAGCCACCGCTCCGAGATTTCCGCCTGCAGGGTGTCGTGCGGCGGGCCGGTGTAGGCCTCCCACAGATCGGTCATCTTGAACCGCACGATGTAGAACCACTCGGGCTGCTGGTCGTCGCGCTCGAACGCCTCGTCCTCGGGTGCCGGGCTTTCGTACGACGCCTTGGCCACCGTCCCGGTCGCCCCCCGCAGGTACTCCTGGGTGCGGGTGTAGAAGATCGTGGGCAGCTCACGGACGAGCACCGGATCGCCTGCCGCGAAGCGGGGCTTGCCTGCCGTTCCCGCGAAACACTGCGGATCGCCCTTGCCGAGCGCCGCCGTGTGATGGCGGTTCCTGGCGACCGCGTCCGCGTCTCCGGTGCAGTGCGGCGCGGCGGTGATCGCCTTCTCGCCGTCGGCGTAGCGCTGACCGACCTCGCTGACCCGCTCGATGAGCTCGCCGAGCGTGATGTGGCGCTTGTCCACCAGGCATCGTGCGACCGCCCACAGCCAGCGGGCGTAGTAGGGGAGGCCGAGGTAGTTCGTCCGCCCGATGTCCACATTGCCGAGCCTTCTGCGCTCCTCGGACGTCCAGATGCCTCTCCAGCCGAGGACCTCACACGTCACAAAGGCGTTGAGCTCCCATTCCTCTTCCTGCTTGTCCTCGAACAGGGCCGGAGCATCCGGTTCGCCGCCGACATCGTGCGGCGTCTTCATATAGGCCGCGAACAGCTCGTGATCGACCTCGTCCGGATACGACCAATCTTCGAGCCGGTGCAATGCCACCCGCAGCTGACTGGACACGTCGCCCATAGCAGAGTTGGCCACGTTCTTCACCCCCGGTTGGCAGGGCGGCACACGGTGATCCGCGGCGCGGCTTCAGTTGATCACCATAACGGAACCGGCCCGCATTTCGCGGCGGCCGCCGGTCCCACGAGCGGGTGAATCGCGGGGCCTGCTGGTAGCGATCGGCGACCGCCGGGCACCGGCAGGCCGAGGTCCGCCCCCGCCGCTCCGCCGTGACAGGACCGCCCGGGCGGCGCATCCTTGGTGCATGTCGGCGGACCAGTCATCGGATACGACCACGGTCGTCGACACCGGCAAGTCCTCGCGTGGCTCGGCGGTCGGGCGCGTGGTGCGCCGGTCGGCGGGCGGCGCGTGGAATGACGACATCTTCACCGAGTCGGCGTCGGCCGCGTTCTGGCAGACGCTGTCGCTGCCGCCGTTGCTGCTCGGGCTTTTCGGCATCCTCGGCTACGTGGGCGGCTGGTTCGGGCCCAACACCGTCGCCGCCGTGGAAGCGTGGATCGTCACCACCACGAGTGGGATCTTCACGAGCAACGCGGTCGAGGAGATCATCGCGCCGACGGTGAGCCAAATTCTCACCACGGCGCGCGGCGAGGTCGTCTCGATCGGGTTCGTGCTGAGCCTCTGGTCGGGCTCATCGGCGATGTCGTCCTTCGTTGACGCGATCACCCGTGCCCACGACCAGTACGAGCGGCGCAACCTCGTGTGGCAACGCGTCCTGGCCGTGCTGCTGTACGTCGTTGCGCTGGGTACCGGCATCGTGGCCCTGCCGATCGCCGCGGTGGGGCCGAACGTGCTGCTCTCACTGTTGCCTTCGGAGGCGCAGCAGGTGAGCCGGGACCTCGTTGACGTGCTGTACTTCCCGGTGCTGGCGATCACCCTCGTGCTCGCGCTCACCACGCTCTACAAGATCGCGCTGCCGTACAAGCCGCCGTGGTGGCGGGGCCTGCCCGGCGCCGTGGTTGCCGCGGTGGTGTTCCTCGTGGGCGCGACCGCTCTGCGGCTGTACCTCACGTGGCTGACGAGCACCGGATACACCTATGGCGCGTTGGCGGCGCCCATCGCGTTTCTGCTGGCCACGTTCTTCATCGCGTTCTCGATCATCATCGGGGCCCAGGTGAACGCCGCCACGCTGGTGGAGTGGCCCACGCCGCTCAGGCGACGGGGTCGGGTCGTCGAGCATCCCGCGCAGGCCATGGCGCCGGAGCAGCGAGCCGTGACCGAGCACGGCGTCGCGCCGCATGCCGTCCGGACCGAGGTCGACGCGGCGCCGGTGAATCGGGCGTAGCAGTAGGTAGTGCGGCGGTCCCGGCCGAGATGGGTAGCCGCCTGCCCGCGGATGGGAAGATCTGCCGACGCGCGGCGCGCTGCACCGCTTCTAGCGTTCTCCCTGGTCGGACGCCCCGACCGGACGAGAGAACGGAGCGAGAGCGATGGCCACCTTCCTGATCGAGCGCAATCTCCCCGGCGCGTCGGACCTGACGCCCGAGCAGCTGCGCGACATCGCCATCACCTCGAACGCGGTCGTGGAGGCCCTCGGCGTGGCCTATACGTGGCAGCGCAGCTACGTGGCGGGCGACAAGATCTACTGCCTGCACGAGACGGACGACGCCGCGTCCGTCCGCGAGCACGCCCGCCGCGGCGGCTTCCCGGCCGACGTCGTGGTCACGGTGGCGGCGGAGATCGGCCCGGAGACCGCCAACCCGTGACGCCGATCGTGCCGGATCCCGCGCTCCGCTAGCTCGCCAGTCCGAGCCTGCGTGCGGCCGCCACCGCCTCGCCGCGGGTTCTGACCGCGAGCTTGCCGAGGATCGCCGAGACATGATGGTCGGCGGTCCGCGGCGAGATCACCAACCGGGCGGCGATCTCCGCGTTGCTCAGCCCGTGAACGAGCAGGTTCAGGACGTCGAGCTGCCGGTCGGTGAGCCCGGCGGGATGACGATCCGCTGCGCGTGTTCGCCCGCCTGGCGGGCCTGCACGGCGTCGCCGCGCTGCGCGGCCAAGTAGGCCCGGTTGGCCAGTGCGTAGCCCAGCTCGCGCGGCTCGCCCGCGGCCGTGAGGATCTCGACGGCGGCCTGGTCCTGCTGCTCGGCCACGGTGCGGTCGGCCGCGTACCACCAGAAATGGGAGATCGTGCGATGCCCGGCCCCGACCGCGACCATGTCGCCGAGCCTGATGCGCAGCTCGAGGGCTTGCGTACGAGCGGCGATAGCGCCGTCCAGCCGATCGGTGAGATAGAGCTCCCAGGCCAGGGCCTCCAGCAGCGTCGCGCGGGCGGCCGCATCGTTCTCGTCGGTGTGCCGGAGCGCGCGCTCGTAGAACGCAACGGCTTCCCGGTGCGCGCCGGACCGGGCGGCCTCCGCCGCCGCCGCCGCCGGGGCGTAGCGCAGGATCCGTGACACGTCGGCGGCCGCGGTCGCGTGATGGGCGAGCACGCTGGAGTCCCCACCGATCCGCTCCAGCGCCTCGATCATCGACGCGTGCAACGTCGGCTCGGCGCCCGGCGTCACCGCGTCGAGCACCGCCGATCGAGCGATCTCATGCCGGAAGACGACCCCATCGCCGTGCCGGTCGATGAACCCGGTCGCGGCCAGGATCGCCACGGTGGCGGGTGGGACGTCCAGTGCGGCCAGCATGCCGCCGCTCACGCCTTCGGGCGCGCAGGACAGCAGCTCCAGGACGCGCCGCACCGGAGGATCGAGCCCCGCCGTACGGGCGACCACGGCCTCCCGCACCGTGTCCGGCATGGGCGAGTCGGGCTGGGCGAGAATCTGGCTGACGAAGAAGGGGTTGCCCCCCGTGCGGGTGTGGACGTCGGCGGCGTCGAGGCCGCGGTCGCCCAGCAGCTCCGCGACCGCCGCCCGGCTCAGCGGGGTGAGCTGGAGCCGCCGCGTATCCGGGGCCGCGACGAGGTCGCCCAGTACCCGGGTGATCGGATGTGCGGTCCCGCCGCCGTCGCGATAGGAGACCACCAGCAGAAGTGGCAGCGTGGCGATGCGGCGGGCGAGGAACCGGACGAGGTCGAGCGTCGCCTCGTCCCCCCAGTGCAGGTCCTCGACGACGAGGGCCCGGGGGCAGGCCTGTAGCGCCTTGAGCGCGACGGCGAAGATCTCGTGTTGTGCGACGGCGTCGCGCAGCGCGGCCGTCACGTCGGTGCCGAGCTCGTGGGCGACGTCGCGCAGCGGGCCGAGGGGGCGGGGGGTGCTCAGCGGGTCGCACATGCCCCACAGCGTGGGCACCGGCGCCTGCTCGACGAACTCCCGCAGCAAGACGGTCTTGCCGATGCCCGCCTCTCCGGCCACCAACGCGAGCGAACCGCGGCCCGCGGCGGCGTCCTGGGCACGGTCGATGAGGAGCGTCAGAGGGTGATCGCGCTCCATCAACCGCACCGGATCAGTCTAGGGGCCCGACGCCGCAGGTCAGCCGCCTCGACCGGGGGGAGACCTCCAGGTCGTCGGAGCGATGCGGTCACCGCGGCTCCGACCCGGCGGCCGCGTCGTCGCCGGAGCGGGCCGCGACCGCCATGGCATCGCGCACGACACCCAGCAGGCCGTGGTCGCGGTAGGCGAGGCGTTGGTGGTGTGCGCCCGGCTTGCGGGCGCGCAGATCGTGCCAGTGCTGTTGGACGGTCGGCCGGTCACCGGCCGCGGTCAGGGCGGGCGCGATGTACTCGATCAGCGCGTCCACGGCGACGCCCGCCGCCACCGGTCGCCAGTCGTGCGGCAGGAGCAGGTCGTCGTCGATGCCCGATCGCGCGGCCCGCCAGCTCGCCAGCCGCAGCAGCTCGGTGCGGACCGGAACGACCGGCTGCCCCGCCGCCCATTCGCGTGCGGCGGTCTCGACGAGGCCGCGGGTCAGCGCGGCGAGCAGGAGGGTGTCGCGGGGTTCGCGGCAGACGTCGGCGACGCGGATCTCGACGGTCGGGTGGTGGTGCGACGGGCGGGCGTCGAAGTAGAGCATGCCCCGGTCCAACAGTGTTTCCGTGCCCAGGAGCTGCTCCGTGATCCGCCGGTATTCGGCTGCCGAACCGAAGACGTCGGTCGGACCTGCCGACGGCCACCGGCCCCACACCTGGCTGCGGTAGCTGCTGTATCCGCTGTCGATCCCTGCCCAGAACGGCGAATTGACGCTCAACGCCAGCAGCACGGCGAGCCATGGCCGGATCCGGTCGACCACGCCGACGGATTCCTCGTCGGACTCCACGGCGACGTGGACGTGGCAACCGCAGGTGAGCTGCTCGGCGGCGGTGGATCCGAAGCGGCGCATCATCTCGCGGTAGCGGGGCTCGTCGGCAGCGTGCGGATCGACCGGCATCGGATACGTGGCCAGCGGCACCGCTTCGACGCCCGCGCGGCGCGCCGCGAGCATGGCCTCGCGACGTCGGGTCAGGATCTCCCGCCCGACCTCGTCGAGGTCGCTCCGCGGGAACGTGCCCGTCTCGAGCTGCTCGGCCTGCAGCTCTCCGGCCAGGTCACCGTCCAGGTCGTCGCCCGCGCGCAGCACGGTCGACGCGACGGCGCGGGGAAAGCCCGAGTTCGGATCGATGAGCAGGAACTCTTCCTCGACACCCACGGAGCGGACCGGCACGCCGCGAGTATCGCCCGGTATGTCGCGTCCGGCAGGATCGCGGGCCGCCGCTCATCGCAGACGGTCGTGGATCGCGGTCATGAGCACGATCGCGTCCGGGTCCACCGGCCGCGGTGTCGGGCCGGGAGCGTTGTCGGCGCCAGCAGGCACGAGTTGGGCGCGGGCGACGTCGAGGGTGGGGAAGCTCTTCCAGCGGCCGAGGAGGTGACGGACCTTCGGCGCGGATGCGGCCATGATCGGCCCGGCGCCGATGAGATGGATGCCGACGTGTCGGCGTTCGGCTTCGGTGCGGGCGTGGTCGAGGATGAGCACGGCGGAGAGGCTGGTGTGCCGGGCGTGGCCGAGGTCGATCAGCAGATGGCCGATCGGTGCCTGTCCGGTGTCGTGCAGGTGCAGACGGGCCTCACACCAGCGCAACAGCCGTGCCGCCGCCGCATCGTGCAGTTCGCCGTCGATCGACACCGTGGCGAGTACCGGGTGGGCGGGGGTGGTGGGACCGAGTTGATCCAGAGACATCGTTGTCCCTCATCGCCGGGAAGGCCGCTGCTCCGGCCTCAGGAGACGTCTTATACCCCGGCCGGGAACGGCAAAACCACTGTTCGCGTGTAATAGATGGCCCGCGGTGGTACTCCAGATGGACAAGGATTCGGGAGATGGTGCGCCATGGCTTTCGGGGACAAATTCGCTCACAAGGCGCAGGAGCTGCGCGGGCGGATGAAGCGCAACGCCGGTGAGGTCACGCGCAACCCGCGCCTCCGGGCGGAAGGCTCGTCCGAAGAGATGATGGGCAACCTCAAGCAGGCCGCGGAGAAGGTCAAGGACGCCTTCCGGATGGGCGGGCGTCGGCGTCGCCGCACGTACTGACGCAGCGGCCACACCGGCACCCGTTCCCATCGACATCGAACGGACGCCGCGCGCTCAGGACAGCACGTGGATCTGGAACGGGTAGTCGTACGGCTGGTCGTTGGCGGCGCGGATGGCGCCCTTGATGTGGCACCACGCGGACACCAGGAACAGCACGATGATCAGCGGAATGCCGATGACCGCGCCGATCACGGTGAAGATCAGCACCCAGCTGACGAGGTAGAGCAGCCAGAACGTGAGGTTGAAGTTGAACGCCCCGGCGGCGGCCCGGCGGGCGTACGGGTCGTTCTTCATCACCAGCCACACCAGCAGCGGGCCGAGTAGGCTCAATGACCCGGCGCTGAGCAGAGCCGCGATCGGCGCCGAAAGGTGGGCCAGGATCGCCGCGACGCGGCTGCCCGGCGAGAGCACCGCGTCCGGAGGGTTCTCGGCGCGGGGCTCGTAGGGGGATGACATCGATTCCTCTCTTTCACCAGTTCTCTGTCTCTGAGCCAACGACCGGGTCCGCAAGCTTGTGCCCGGTATCGCGTCGAATCAGGGTTCGCGAGAAGAAAATCGGGTCTGACCCTGAGGCCGATCGGGTGAACCGACCTCCGATCCCGTGGGTCGGCGCGCCGTGATGGCGGCAGGCCGCCCTCAGCCTGACCGTCGTCATGGCGTCCGGCAAGCCCCCGACGAGTGTTCCTACGCTCGCTTCGTGACGACCCGGACGACCCACGTGCGGTGGGACGACATCGACGCCAACGGCCACGCGGGCAACACGGCATACAGCGTCTACGCCACCGACGCCCGGCTGAGCTACCTGGCCGAGCACGGCTTCTCCGTGGACCGGCTCAACGACCTTCGGGTGGGCCCGGTGCTGTTCACCGAGGAGCTGACCTACCGCCGTGAGTTGCGCCTCGGCGACCCGATCACGATCACCGTGGAGCTCGCCGCGCTCAGCGCCACCGGGCATCGCTGGGCGATGCACCAGCGCATCCTGCGCGACGACGCCCTCGCGGCGACCGTGCGCGTCACCGGCGCGTGGATCGACCTGGACCGGCGCACGCTGATCGACCCACCGGCCGGGCTCTTCGCCGCCCTCGACGCCCTACCACGGGTTCGGCCGCAGGACGACAGCTGACCGCACCTGCCGATGAGTTCAGCGGGCCGCCGTGGTCTACCTTCACGTCCTGCACATGATCTGCCTTGGGGATGTCATGACCGCCACAGCACTACCGCCCGTCGTCGACGCCGCCACCTGGCAGCACGAACTCGACGTCCTGCGCAGCCGGGAAAAGGCCGCCACCCGCGAGCTCGACGCCGTCGCCGCGCAGCGCCGCAGGCTGCCGATGGTCGAGATGCCCGACTACACGCTGGAAGGCGAGGGCGGGCCGGTCCGGCTCGCCGAAGTCTTCGACGGCCGTGCGCAGCTGATCGTCTACAACCACATGTGGTTCCCGGGCGAGGAGTGGCAGTGCCCCGGCTGCACCGGCTTCACCACGCAGTTCACCCGCCTGGACATCCTCGACAACTTCGACGCCCGGTTCGTCATCGTCACCCAGGGCCCGATCGACGAGGCACTCGCCTACAAGCGACGCGTCGGCAACGCCATGACCTGGTACTCCACCGCGAACAGCCCCTTCGGTGCCGACGTCGGTGCCCCACCCGGCGGCGGCTTCGCGGTCAACGTCTTCCTCCGCGACGGCGACACCGTCTACCGCACCTGGCACACGAACGGCCGGGGCACCGAGCAGCTCGGGTTCACCTTCGGCCTGATCGACCTCCTGCCCTACGGACGGCAGGAGGAGTGGCAGGACTCGCCGACGGGATGGCCGCAGTCGCCCACCTACAGCAGGTGGGCAGGCTCCCCGACCATCGCCGCCCTCTACGGTGACACGTGACGCGCTCGTACGGACCGCCGAGGCATCCGGCCTCTGTGGATGGCTGATGCCGAGGCGGTCCGGCGGGTGGCGCTCGCACTCGATGGCGTCGAGGAGATCGAGAGCGACGGCTTCGATTTCCGCGTGGGCGGCCGGGGCTTCGTGTGGTCCTATCCGGAGCGGGTGCCGGGCCGCGGAAGGGTGATCCGCACCGACATCGCCGTTCTCTACGTGGGGGACGAGGCCGAGAAGCAGGCGTTGCTCCTCGGCGAGCCCGAGCGGTTCTTCACGACGCCGTCCTACGACGGCATTCCGCTCGTCATGGTGCGCCTCGATCGGGTCGACGCCGCGCGGCTCACCGAGCTCGTCACCGACGCCTGGCGGATGCGCATCACACCGCGGTGACGCGCGGGTCGGCACTCCGGCCCTCAGCTCACGCTTATGCAGGTCGGGCACTCTGGAGCCGAGAAGGAGTGTTGCCACATGGGTGTCCTCGGTTCCGTGCTGGGATTGGTGCTGCTGCTCTTCCTGATCGTGCTGATCGCGCGGGCAGTGCTCGACTGGGCGGGAGTGCTGACGTCCTCGACGGGAGAGGGCGTCCGCAGGGCGCGCGAGGTGACCTACCGCATCACCGAACCGGTCATCGCCCCGGTTCGGCGCGTGCTCAAACCGGTGCGCCTCGGCGGCGTCCAGATCGACCTCGCCTTCACCGTGGTCTTCATCGCGACCCTCATCCTGCGCTCGATCGTCGCCTCTTTCTGAGCGCGTCCTCCGATCGGCCGACGTCGGGTTCGTCCTCGCGATCCGCCACCGGCCCGACGGTGCGCGCGCGTCTCCGGCGCGACCGTGGGTGGGTACCGAAGCCGCCCACCGAGGACCGGAGACCTGCCATGATCACCACCACGACCACCACGTCCGACCCGCTGTTGGCCGGGCTCAGCGAGCTGCTGGCCAAGGCGCGCCGCTCGCGGTGGCAGGCGACGCTCACCGGGCTGCGCCCCGAGGACCGGGACCGCCAACGCCTGCTCGCCGATCTCCGGCAGGCGGACGTCGGGTACCGCGTGCGCGTGTAGCCGTCGACGCGATCCGACGGCGCGGAACGGCGCACCCGGCGATGAGGTCGGTCCGTCGGCCCGGTCTACCGACCGACATCACCCCGGCTGGAAAGGATCACCACCATGGCGAAGCTCATCTCGACGCTGTTCATCTCGGCCGACGGCGTGGCCGAGATCGACCCGGACTGGCACTTCCCGTACTTCGACGAGAACATGGGCCGCGCCGTCGGCGAGGACTACGACACGTCCGACGTGCTGCTCATCGGCCGCGAGACCTACGACAGCTTCGCCGGGGCGTGGCCCGACCGCGAGACCGCGGGCGAGGCGGACGCCGCGCTCGCCAAGCGGCTCGGCGACATGCGGAAGGTGGTCGTCTCGCGACAGCCGCTCGAGTTCTCCTGGCGCAACTCCGAACTGATCGAGGGCGACCTCGTCGCGGCCGTCACGGCGCTCAAGGCCGACCCGGGCGTGAAGGGCATCCTCATCCCGGGGTCGATCTCCGTGGTGCAGCAGCTGCTCGCCGCCGGATTGGTCGACGAGCTGCGCCTGCTGGTGCACCCGGTGGCCGTCCGCAAGGGCCGCAGGCTCTTCGACGACGGGAACGCGCCCTACCACCTCGGCGTGACGGCGACCGAGACCTTCCCGACGGGCGTGATCCGCGTGATCTACGCGCCGACCGAGGCGCCCGGCAAGGTCGGCTACGACGACGTCAAGGACCGGGTGCCCGACGGGAAGTAGCTACAGGTGCCCCCATACGTCCTGGGCGACCTCCGTGACCAGGCGCAGCTTGTCGACCTCCTGGTAGGGGTTGAGCACGTTGCCCTCGACCGTGGAGGAGAACCCGCACTGCGGGGAGAGGCAGAGCTGGTCGAGCGGCACGTAGCGGGCGGCCTCGTCGATGCGGCGCTTGAGCTCGTCGGGCTCCTCCATGCGCCCGCGTTTGGTGGTGACCAACCCGAGCACGACCTGCTTGCCGGGGGGTACGAAGCGCAGCGGGGCGAATCCGCCCGAGCGTTCGTCGTCGAACTCGCAGAAGAAGGCGTCGACGTCGAGCCCGCCGAACAGCTCCTCGGCGACGTAGTCGTAGCCGCCTTCGGCGATCCAGGACGAGCGGAAGTTGCCGCGGCACACGTGGGCGGCGATGCACATCCCGGCGGGCCGGTCGGCGACGGCGGCGTTGATGGTTTGGATGTTGCGCTGCTGCGTGTGTTCGGCGTCGTCGCCCCGTTCGGCCAGGGCCGCCCGCTGGCTGGGGTCGTTGAGGCACGCGAGGCTGGTGTCGTCGAGCTGCAGGTAGCGGCAGCCCAGCGCGCCGAGTGCGCGGATCTCGTCGGCGTAGGCGCCTGCGAGATCGGCCCAGAACTCATCGAGGTCCGGGTAGACGCTGCGGTCGACGGCGGCGGTGCCGCTGCGGAGAAGCACCATGCTCGGCGATGGGATGGTCATCTTCGGCACCGCCGTGCGCGCCGCGCCCGCGAGGAACCGGAAGTCGTCGGTGAAGATCGGTTGGTCGAGGTGCAGCGGCTTGCGGACGGCAAGACCCGCGGCGATGAACTGACCGATGCCCTCGTCGTTGCGGAACTGCACGATCAGTTCCTCGTCGGTGCGGGTGACGCCGCCCAGCTGATAGATGAAGTCCATGTGCCACGAGGTGCGGCGGAACTCCCCGTCGGTCACCGCGCGGAAGCCCAGGTCCTCCTGCAGGGCGACGACCTCGCGGATGGCCTCGTCTTCGGCCGCGCGCAACTGGTCGGCGTCGATGCGGCCCGCGGCGAAGTCGTGACGGGCCTGCACCAGGTCTCGGGGGCGGAGCAGGCTACCGACGTGTTCGGCCCGGAACGGCGGCTCAGCGCGGGCGTTCATGGGCGTTCAACCTAGTCGAGACCGGGAATCCCGCCGGGGCTCGTAAGCGCATTCGTTACCGATAACCTCGGGCGGGTGCGGGTCGGGGTGGTCGGGGCGGGCGTCGTCGGCTTGTCGACGGCGGCCTGCCTGCGGCGCGACGGCGTCGAGGTGGTGTGCTTCGAACGTGCCCAATCTGTGATGGGGGAGCGGTCGGCGGGGTCGTCGCGGATCTTCCGGCTCGCGCACGTCGACGCCGACCTTGTGCGGCTGGCCGTGGCCGCGCTCGACGGGTTCACCCGCTGGGGCCCGGCGATGGTCGATCCGGTCGGGTGTGTGGTCTCCGGCGCGGACGCGGCCGAACGGGCTGCGGCGATGGCTTGGCGGTGGGTGTGGAGCCGTGCGACGTCTGCGCGACGCGGCGCGCGGACCTGCTCACGGGAGGCGCTGCCCGTCCCGTCGGGCGGGAGTCCGACTCTGCTCTGGCTGACTCGTGCCCTGTGCAGTGGCGTTCTGGCGAGCGAGCTGTGACCTGCGGTTTCGATGATCGGCCGCGTTGGTCGTGGTTGCTCAGGGATGTCGGGGATAGCCTGCGGGGGTGGCATCCGGTGGCGGGGTCCGGTGCTCGTGGACGTTGCCGCTCCGTCGGGCGTGCCCCGTGGACGTCGACGCATGTGCGGGCGCTCTCGTCGGGCGCGCGGGTGCCACGTGCGCGAGGAGGTCGACGGATGGGGGTTTGGGCAAGATCGAAGCCCGCTGGTGTCGCCCTCGAGCGCCGTCGGCGGCCGCCGCCGAACGTTCTCAGGCAACTGCCGTGGTGGGTCACTCATCAACTGGCACGAGGCAGGTCTGAGCAGCAACTGCGCGGTGTGTACCGGATCACCACCGACGGTCAGGCGTACGATGATGTCGGTCAGGAGGGTGCTCGGCCGGCCGACAAGACCGGGCCCGAACACCCTCCTGCCATGTCCACGGGGTCAGGACTCGATAAGGATTCGCGAGTAAGCTGGATTGGCCCGCGCCCCCCGGCCTTTAACCGCGCTCAGTCGGTGGGTCGAACTACGACTGACTCGACGTCCCAGACCAGTTTCCAGTTCCCTCGATGTGCAGCTTGACAACAGGATGAATCTCTCGAACACACGGCAGGCCAACTTTAACCCCAGGCGGGCAGTCCTGGAAGTTCCCTCGTGCAGAAATCTCGTATGCAGCATGTTCCGGAAAGTTCGCCCGGTCCTAGCGGGCCGCTCGGGAGTATTTCTTGCTTGTCGTCAGCCTTTCCATCCACGTACTCCCAGCCCACCGACTTGCCGAGGCCCGTTACCGTCCCGTAGACGTCGGGATTGTCTACGCTAACGATGGATCCGTTGCGGTAGCAATAGTGGATATTCATGTTGAACGCCCACAGTCTTGTATGGGTAACAGGGTAGTTGAAGTTTACCGATTCGTGCGCGGTTGTACAGGTGGACGTGGCCGGGGCAGGCGAGACAGGGGCGGAGGCGGATTGCGACGGCGGGCGAGTGGCTTCGTACAACTTGGTGATCGTGTCCCTGCCTGCTACACCGTCTTTGCGAAGATCATTGTTGCCCTGGAAGGCCATAACAGCAGATTTTGTTGCGCTGCCATAGATGTGATCCACCCTAAGTCGTGGATTCGGGATACCGAAGGTGTTTAGGGCAATCTGAACCGATCCGACACACGGGTCACCGACGCCGATATCCATGAGTTCGCTGTAGCATGAAGTTGCGGGGGGTACTGCTGCGCCAAAGCCGTCCCCGGGACTATGAAACTGAGGCCTAGGAGCGTAAACACTCCCGTAACAGCCGTGAGGAGCACTCTCCGCGTTCAACTTCCCTTCTTGGTGGGTGCGCTTCGCAGGGTTTCTGCGAGTGTTGGTTCGTTCGCCGTGTCGTAATCCGTTACGACCCGCGCCTGGGAATACCTAAAGTTGAGGATAGCGGTAGAATTTCCTCTACTCGATGGCCAATGGCACGTCAAGCCGGGCTAAGACACCGCGCTCTGTCCGTGACTGCACCCGAAACGGCCAAACCGTCGATCGCTTCGATACGGCTGCGACGGGGCGAGCCGTCCGGGCGGCGAGGCGCCCAGACACATCGGCTGCTTGCGACGCCGGTCGTGCTCGCGGCGGGGGCACCGGCACCGCGGCGTTGCCGCGGATGTGGGCATCGACCTGCCGTCGTTCGTGTTCACCACCCCACATCTCCGTACCACCGGGGGCATGGCGTGAGCGCCATCCGCCGCTTGGCTGGTTGCAGGACCGCTGGGATGGCGACCGTGCGACGTGGAAGTCGCACGTGGTGAGTGGTTATACCGATTGGAGGCTCGATTGCTGAGGGTGTAACTCGGTCCAGTGTCGAAATGGATCGTCCCCGCCCTGGCGTGCGTCATGGGTGACCGTGGGGTGCGAAGCCCAGGGAAGAAGCCGAAGCCGTTCTCGTTCCATCCGGGGACGGCGGGCGAGGGGAAGACCGGACGGGTGAACGTGAGTGAATCTTCGTATGCTTCGTGATCCCAGCCCCCGCCGATGGGATGTTTCAGCGGGGTAGAGGGCTGGCCGTTGAGAAGCGGCAGGCGCCGGTCATCGAGGTCACGATGGCTGGGACGACACCGCCGCCCCGAGTAAAGAAGGCACCCACCCCGGTCGTTTCCACACGTGCGGAACGCGGAAACCCCGACAGAGTCCGGGCCGCTGCGGCGGCCCGGTAGGCCAACCGTAAGGAATGGCGGAATCCTCCTGGCGGGAACAGGATGCTCAAGAAGCGAATGCCGGTGGCGAAAGCCGACAGGACACCACAACGATCGTGGCCGCTCCTCCAAGTGGCTGTTGCTGGGTAACTGGCCGGATACCGGGCCCGGGGTGTCCGGGTCTCAAAGGGGCGCTGACGTGGGCAGGTGAGCTGGGAAGGAATGCGGAACATATCCGCCGGTATCGGAGGGCAAGTTGGACACCTCATGGTGAACGGACCTGCGGACGATGCCCTGTGCTGGGACGCCATCGATTGCGGTTCCACGAGGACAACGTACGGCGGCTGCGTCAGCGGATCTTCACGGCGGCGCTGGATGCGGACCTGGGCACGCTCAGGAACCTGCCGAATTGATGCTGCGGCGCTGCAGCATCACGTTGTTGAGCGTGCGGCAGGCGACGCAGCGCAACGCTGGCCGCAAGACGGCCGGGTCGACGGGGAGCTCGCACTGACCCCCGTGGCCAGGGCGGAGCTGGCGGTGCGAGTGCACCACCAGGCTCGGTCGTGGCAACCTCGTCCGGTCAAGCGGGTGTACATACCCAAGGCGTAACCGTGCGAAGCTGCGGCCGCTCGGGATTCCGGTGATCGCGGACCGCTGCCACCAAGGTCGGTCCGCGCCGCACTGAACGAGGGAGCCCGGTTCACCTTCCCGCTGCACGGATCCGTCCGGGACGCGGCTGCCACGATGCGATCAGCGCCATCTACAACACCGGCAAAGGCCCTCGCCAAGCGGTGTGGCGTTGGACGCCGATCTGGCCGCGGCCTTCGACAAGATCGATCACACCGACTGATGGACACTCTCGGTCGTCCCGCCAGGACATGACCAGGCGTGCTCACCGCCGTGTCAGAGGAAAAGATGCCGACCAGAATCCACAAGGATCAGCCTCTGCCCTCAAGCGCTGCAGCATCACGCCGCGGTTCACCTTCCTCACCGCCGGCCGCCCGGCCGGCGACACCCGCCGGGCGGCCCGCGTGGATCGACAGCCCGCCGGTGGGGTTGCGCACTGCCACTCCCAGCGGCAGGCCGACAGATCAAGGCAAGCCTGGCCGAATGGCTGGCACCCCGCGGGTTGGTCTTCAACAGGACAAAACCCGAATCGTGCACCTGTCCGCGGGTTCGATTTTCTGGGGTTCAACGTCCGCCGCTACGGCGCGACGCTGCTGATCAAACCATCTGCGGCGGCGATCCGCGATCCGGGAACGGCTCCGCACCGAGATGCGCGCACTGCGCGGATCCAACGCGGCGGCGGTCCTCGCCGCGCTCACCCCCATCATCCGGGGGTGGACGGCCTACTACCGGGGCGTGGTGTCGTCCAGGACATTCAAATCCCTGGACAACTACCTGTGGACACTCACCTACAAATGGGCCACACGGGGCCACCCAACAACCGAAAACTGGGTTTGCGCACGCTACTTCGGGAAGTTCAACAAGTTCCGGAACGACCACTGGGCTTCGGCGACGCCGCCAGCGGCGCCTACCTGGTCAAGTTCTCCTGGACCGACATCGTCCGGCACATCCCGGTCACCGGTGGAGCGTCTCCCGACGACCCGCCCTGGCCGAGTACTGGGCCGCTCGGCGCCGACGCATCAAACCCCCGCTGGACGGCCACACGCTGCGCCTGCTCACCAGGCGAACGGCCGCTGCCCCCTCTGCAGGGACGAACTGCTCTGCGCCGATCAGCCACCACAATCACCCCACGAGTGGAGCTGACGCTGCATCACCCGAAGGCGATAACGCCGACTACCTCGTCCATCACGGAAGATCCAGCCCCGGGCGAGAACACCACCCGCCTCGCACACGCCACCTGCCAACGCGAGCACCAAGCCCGCCGACGCAGGAGCACAGCATGCAATCCCGAACCGTCCCTGGGCTTGCTTGAGCTGCTGCGGTGAAAGCCGCACGGGCAGTTCTGGGGGCCCCGGCACAGCAATGCGCCGGGGCTACCCGACTGTGCGTACTGTGGGGTGTCACCCAGCTGATTGAGCCCGACGAGTACGTGAAGTAGAGGCGTCGTCTTTGAACCCGTTGAAGGCGGCGAACCTGTCCTGAATCGTGTCATACCGGCTCCCTCCTGGTCGGACGAACGGAAGACCGACCATGCTGCGATGGTTGAAGTAGATCGTGAAGCGTCCGGGCTCGGTGACACCGACGACGGTTCAGGATGCACCATGATCACTTCTGGTGAGCGGATTCCGGTGGCGCATGCCGCTGGACAGGCCCACATGTTCGGCCCGAGCGGAGCGATATCTCACCTTTCGGCTGAGTCCCTCGCGCGTTCGGCATACGATCCGGCACGTCTATGCGCAGGTGCGGCCTGTTGAATCACCCAGCTCCGGTGCGGTGGTCGGTGATCCCGGGCGACGGTGCACGCGTCGCGGTGCGTGCTCGATGACGACGGGTGTCAACGGGCATGGAGAGCTGGCGGAGGAAGACGGTGTCGACGTGGGCGAAGTCGATCGCGAGGGATCCGTCGGTAGCTCCCCGAGCGGATTCTCGCGCCACCAGCACCGGGGCGGGGCGGTGCGGTGTGGGTGGGGGGACTGGTGGATGCGGCGCGTGGGTGGAGTGGTGGGCGACGAGGTCGGGCGTGCCAGCGCAGCAGGGCTCTGGGCGACGCCAGCCGCTATCGTCGCAGGGAAGCGAGTCGCAGCCTGCTGAGCGCGCTGGGCAACGCCTGGGCCGGTCCACCTCAGCGCGGGACGTTTGTTGCCTCGGCGCAGCACGGCGAGTTCGTGCCGGAGTACCAGGACCTCGATGTCCTTGGTGGCGTTGGAGCGGGCGATCAGTGCCGGTCAGCTCAGCACGCCGGCGAGCGTGAGCGGCGTGATGATCTTCTGCTGCGCCTAACCGCAGTGTCACGGCGGCGATCATGGCCGACGGTCTGAGGGCGCCGATCACTGTTGGTCAACGACGTGTGCCACGTTCTGGAACCTCACGTGGCGGTCAGCGCTTGATCACCACCTTGAGCGCCTTGGTCTCGGCGGCCCGGCCGAAGGTGTCGTAGGCGTCCATCATCTGGTCGAAGCGTGAAGTGGTGGGTGGCGAACTTCTCGGCGGCGCAGCTTGCTGCTGGGCCACCAGCTTCAGCAGCATCGGCGTCGTCGTCGTGCTCACCAGACCCATGGTGATCGACGATGTCCTTGATCCACAGGTCCTGCAGCGGCAGCTCGACCGGCTTGCCGTGCACGCCGACGTTGGCGACCGAGCCGCCGGGGCGGACGATCTCGGTGCAGGCCGTCGAAGGTCGCCGGCACGCCGACGGCCTCGATCGCGACGTCCACGCCGAGCCCGTCGGTCATCGCCTTGACCTGTCTCGACCCAGTCCGGCGGTCGCCGCTGTTGACCGCGTCGGTCGCCCCGAACTCCCTTGGCCTGCTCGAGCCGGTTGTCGTCGAGGTCGATGGCGATGATCCGCGGCGGCGCCGTACAGGCCGGCCGTCATCATCGCGGCCAGGCCGACCGGGCCCGCACCGACCACGGCGACCACGTCGCCCGGCTTGACCCGCCCGTAGCGGACCCCGATCTCGAAGCCGGTCGGCAGGATGTCCGAGAGCATCACGGCCGCCTCGTCGCTCGACGCCCTCGGGCACCTTGTACAGGGAGTTGTCGGCGAACGGGCACGCGCACGTACTCGGCCTGGGTGCCGTCGATCAGGTGGCCGAAGATCCAGCCGATCCCGCTGGCGCCCTCCTCGGCCAGGCAGTGGGCGTAGAGGCCCTGGTGGCAGTACGAGCAGCGCGCCGCACGAGCTGGTGCACGAGATGATCACCCGGTGCCGCCCGAGCGGTTGGCGACGCGGCCCCGACCTCGGTGATGGTGCGACACCCTCGTGGCCGAGGATGCGGCCCTCGGTCACCGCGGGTACGTCGCCCTTCAGGATGTGCAGGTCGGTGCCGCAGATCGTCGTCGTCTCGACCTGCACGATCACATCGGTCGGTTCGACGATCGTGGGGTCGGGGACCTCTTCCCAGGCCTTCTTCCCGGGACCGTGATAGACGAGTGCCTTCATTGTGGTGACCTCCTTCGTCGCCAGTGCCCTGCCGTTATCAAAACGGCCCTGTGACACAGGACACCTGCACGCACGCCACCGGACACCGGTGACGGATTCATCGCGCTACGCCTTTCGGACCGCAGCTCGACGTCCGCGGTCGCGCGAGGGCCGCACATAGTCAAAACGACTGGAGCCGCGCCATCGCGTCGAGATCGTCACCTGGCCGGTCGGGCCGTCGAGGTTGCGCTCGACGAGATGAACCGGCCATGTGCTCTCGACACCTCCGCTCACACCCACACCTGGAGATCGTCCGCCGACGGTTTCACCGACGGATGGGCAGGCAATCTCGCGACGGGTGAGGAGATCTTGCACGACGAGCTGCGGACGAACGGTGCATCCGTTGCACGGCCGGACCGAGGAGTTGGATCGCCGGGCGGAACGCGCTTTGTCGAACTCGCGAGACAGATCGTCGACGTGTTCGCGAGAGTCCCGTCGTCCCCTCTGCTGCTGCACACGCACTTCGGCGATGGCGCTCGCCCACCCCCACGGTTGAGATCCTGTGTCCAGAGCTCTGCAGCCTACCAGCTGACCGCGACTTCGTGATCTTCGTGCTGGCGGTGTGGGGGGAGAACCTCATGAAGTTCGCCCCGGTCCTGGGCGAGTCGCTGGCCGCGGCGGCCGTCGACGGATCGACGCCCTCCGTGCGCGCGCTGCCCACGGCATGATCGGTCGATGGACGCGACGACGCAGAAGATCATCGACGACTTGCTGGTGGCGGCCGAAGAGCACGACGCCGCGCAGGCCGACCGCCTCGACCGGTGGCGGGTGCTGGAGCCGGACGCGGGTCGGTTGCTCTGGTTCCTCGCGCAGGCGCTGCACGCCCGCAGCATCGTCGAGATCGGCACCTCGCGCGGTGTCTCCACGCTGTGGTTGGCGGATGCGGCCCGCAGCACCGGCGGCCACGTCCTGACCCTCGACGTCGACCGTGCTGCGCAGGATGCGGCGCGCGACAGCGTGCGCGCCGCCGGTCTCGGCGAGCAGGTGACGTTCCGGCGGGGCGATGGCGGCGCCGTGCTGGCCGACCTGGCCACGGGCTCGGTCGACCTGCTCTTCCTCGACGCCGAGCGGGTCGAGTACCCGGCGTGGTGGCCGCACCCGATGCGGGTGCTCCGGCCCGGCGGGCTGCTCGTGGCCGACAACGCGACCTCGCACCCGGAGGAGATCGCGCCGCTGCGCGCGCTGATCGAGGCCGAACCCGAGCTGGTGACCACGACGATCGCGGTCGGCAAGGGTGAGCTGATGGCGCTGCGCCGCTGATGCCGAGCGGGAGCGCAGGCGGGCGTTCGGTGATCAGCCGACGGGCTCGACCGCGTCCGGGCGCGGCGTAGGTGGCTGCCGCCCGCCGCACCGTTCCAACCAGCGGACGAGCTGCCGGTGGACGGCGTCCGGGCCGTACAACACGCCGTCGCCGCCGCTGTGGTCGAGCAGGTCGGGATCGACCGGCCAGTCGGCGGGGTGCACGAGCACGGCCTCGTTCTGCCATCCGCCGAGCCCGCCGTGGCAGCCGACGAGCTCCTCGAACGCGTGCACCTCGCCGGTGCGGGGGTCGAGGGTCGAGTGCACGTAGAGGTCGGGTGCGACGTCCATGAGCGCCGCGCGGGCCAGGTCCGCGGCGGCGTACGGACCGAACGGGGCGAGCGGGTCCACCCCCTCGACGACGCCCTCCCGCAGCACGTGCACACCCGCTGGACCGATGGCCAGCGGGCCGCGGGCGCTGTCGGCGACGACGAACGCGATGCCCGACTCGCCCAGCAGACCCGACACCAGCCCGGGGAAGCGCTCGGCGAGCTCCTCGATGCGCACCCGGCCGGGCAGGCGCGGAAACCAGACCAGCCCGAGGTTGCCCGAGCCGACGACGACCAGATCGGGCCGCTCCGCTCCCGGAACCGCGCCGCCCCCTGCCGCGGTCTTGCCGGGGTCGGGCCCGACCAGCGGACCCGTCCGCCGCTGCGCCCAGCGGGCGGTGGGAGCGCCGCCGACAGGATCTCGGCCAGCATCGCGTTGAGCGGACCCCACATCTCCGCATCGTCGGTGCCCGCCGACGGGCTCGCCGACGGCGCGCGGACGAGCGCCCGGATCGCCGCCTCCAGGGTGCGCCCGGTGAGCTGGCGGAACGTGGGTCCCTGGCTCTGCCCGTGGTCGGACACGACGACGAACCGATAGTCCCGCGGCGCGGCGGCGGCCACCTTCTCCAGGGTGCCAGCACCCGTCGAGCTCCGCCGAGCGCTCGAGACTCCCCGGGCGACCCCGGCGTGGTGCGCGATCTCGTCGTAGTCGACGAAGTCGACGAACACCACGGGCGCTCCGGCGATCATGTGCTCGGCGACGAGCGCGACGTTGAGGTCGCGCAACAGCACGTTCGTCAGCCCGCGGAGCGCCACGTAGGCGCCGCGTCGGCGAATGCGCGGCTCGATCCCGCGCAGCCGCTGCTGACGTCCCTGGTAGAGCTCCTTGACCATCTCGCCGACGGTCAGCGCCAACGCCCGGACGAACACGAACGGGCTTGCGAAGAACCGCACGTAGGCGCCGCCCGGACCGAGCCCTTCCCCGCCGACGTGGCTCATCGTCATGAGTGTCGTCGGGGCGTCACCGCTGAACATGTTCGACACGCTCACGCCGCCGTCGGCCAGCAGCCCGCGCCCGTCGGAGAGGCGCGCCTCCACGATGGCGGCGTCGGCCGGACGGTTGGCCACGAACATCCGCCCGGCCTGCTTGTCGTACCAGCGGAAGGCCGGGATGCCCGCGTTGGTGCCGTGCAGGAGGCCTGCCTGGCCCGCAGGGGTGGTGGAGGGCACCCGCGTCCACCACCGCACCGCGTCGTGGCCGCCGGAGCGGACCCAGCGCGCCAACGTCGGCAGGTCGCCGGAGTTGAGGCCGAACCGCAGCAGCGGGTACGGCAGCCCGTCGATCTGCACCACGACCACTCCTGCCGGGTGCGCCGCCTGCCCGTCGCCGGGCGTGGGCAGGCCTGCCCGCCGCACGCTTGGCCCGACCCCGCCGCACGAGATCGGCCACGAGGTAGGAGCTGTCGTTGACGCCGACCAGCCATCGGGTGACCGCCGAGACGAGCGCGACGATCACCAGCGTCAGCACCGTCGTGCCCAGATTGGCGACGGACACGGTCGGGACCACCAGCAGCGCGAGCTCGAGCAGCGCCACCTGCACACACGCCCGACACGAGCGCCGCGACCGCCCCGATGTGCCCGGCCAGCACCCGCAGCGCGGGTCGGGCCAGCGCGTCCGCGCCCGCCAGCACCGCGGCGACGAGGAACGCCGTCCACCAGGGCCGGATGACCAGTCCGGAGAGGACGGCGGAGGCGACGAGCAGCGCGGCGCCGGTCGGCAGCAGGCCGATCAGCGCATCCCGAACGGCGCGTCCGGTCGCACGCAGCTGGTCCGCTCGCGGGGTGCTCACCGCCGCATTCTGCCGTGCTGACCCGTTCCGTCCGCCAGAACTTCGGGCCGTCGGTCGTCGCTACTCCGCTCGGGTGACGGCGCCCGCCGGCGTGCTTCGGCGCGGCGGTGGGCTCGTACGGTGACCGGCGGCAGGACGCCATCGGACCGTGCAGAGGAGGGATCAATGTCGATCTTACCGGGTGCAGGCGGGTACTGGTTCGAAGGCAACGACATCGGCTGCCTGCTGCTGCACGGGTTCACCGGCACGCCGCAGAACGTGCGTCCGCTCGCCGACTACCTGGCGCGGCGTGGCTTCGCCGTCGCGGCGCCGCGGATGCCCGGCCACGGGACCACCGTCGAGGACCTCGACGCGACGGGGCCGCAGGAGTGGCTCGGAGCGGCCGAAGATGCGCTGGCCGAGATGCGGCGCCGCTGCGCGACGGTGTTCGTGGCGGGCATCTCGATGGGCGGGACCCTCACGCTCGAGCTGGCCCGCCGTCATCCCGATCTTGCGGGCGTCGTCGTCATGGCGGCCCCGGTGCTGCCGCTGGAGGCGTTGGAGCCGCTCGTGCAGGACCCGAACCGGCCGTCTTCGGTTCCGGCGCCGTGGGCGACGGTCGGTGTGCTGACCGAGGACGTCGCGGTCGGCGGCATCGCCTACCTCGAGATGCCGTTGGGTGCGCTGCAGCGCGGCATGGGGCTGATGGCCGAGGTTCGGGCTGGGCTGTCCGAGGTGCGGGTTCCCACGCTGCTCATCTACGGCGACGCCGACGCGATCGTGGACAAGGCGAACGGGCCGTTCGTGCTGGAGAGCATCGCCTCGAGCGACAAGCGCCTGCTGGCGTTGCCCGATTCGTCCCATGAGGTGACGCTGGACGTCGACCGGGAGCGTGTCATGATCGAGGTCTTCGACTTCGTCCGTGCGCGCAGCAAAGAGTAGGCGTCCACCGCTGCGCGATATGGCGGGTGCGGATGAACCTGGAGAAGGTCGTCTTCGGGTTCTTCGTGCTGCTCGCCGCGACGCTGAACTTCGGCTTCTTCATCGGTGATCTCGGCGATCCGGCACTGCACCGCCTCTCTACGCAGCTGTGCCGCCACGCTCACCGGCCACGGCCAGTGTCGTGTCGCTGTCGGGCGGCGCGTTGCTGGCCAACATCGTGTCGGTCGTCCTTCTCACGGTCGAGACCGTGTCGTTCCACCGCCGCTGAGGGCGCGGGATGGGCAACCCGCTCCTGTTGTTCTGGGCTCGGCTGTTCGAGGGTGTCGAGCCCGCTGAGCGGCCCACCCGCCGACGGCGGGTGCCGATGGCCTCGGCTACGCAGGGCTCGGCCACGATCTTCTTGGTGCTGCGGCGCATGCGGGCACCGCTGATCATCCTGATCGTCATCTTCGCCGTCGGACGCTGGGGCTGACGCTGATCCCGGGGCAGGACGCCGCGGGCCGCCCCTGGCGCATGGGCTTCTTCGACGCCTTCTACGTGATGAGCTACACGGCATCAACGATCGGCTTCGGCGAGATCCCCTATCCCTTCACCTACAACCAGCGCATGTGGGTGACGATCTCGATCTACCTCACGGTCATCGGGTGGGCGTACGCGATCGGCTCGCTGCTGGCGCTCCTGCAGGAGCGCAGCTTCCGCAACGCGCTGGCGCTGCAGCACTTCTCCCGCAAGGTACGGCGAATGCGTGAGCCGTTCCTGCTCATCGTCGGCTACGGACAGACGGGGGAGCTGCTCGCCCAGTCACTCGACGCGCTGGGCCGCCGCTTCGTCGTGATCGACCGGACGTCGGGCGCATCGACGATCTCTATCTCGACGCCTACCACGCGACGTGCCCGGTTCGTCGCCGATGCGCGCACCCGGCCAGCTGGGGTCGCAGGCCTCGGGCACGCCTTCTGCGAGGGCATGCTCGCGCTCACCGACGACGATGAGGCCAACCTCGCGGCGACCCGGACCGCGGCCTTGCTGCGGCCGGACCTTCCCGTGATCGTGCGGACGGTCACCCCGCATGAGCGAGCGCATGAGGCGTTCGGCACCCCGACGGTGGTGGACCCCTTCGACCGGTTCGGCGACCACCTGCGTATCGCCCTGCGCGCCCCGGCGTCCTACCAACTCCTGAGCTGGCTGGAGAGTGGGCCGGGCGCGCCGCTGCCGCGGCGGGCCGACCCACCGGCCCAGGGGCACTGGATCGTGTGCGGCTTTGGCAGGTTCGCCGTCAACGCCTACGAGCTGTACGCCGCCATCTTCGTCAACCTCATCGCGACCGTGCTCAAGTCGGCGACCGGACCCAGGTGATCGTCGCGCGCGAGGAGGCCGAGGTGCTACCGCGGCCGGATCGAGCGGCCGCCGGGTTCATCGCGGCACCGACAACGACACGACGAACCTCTCGTTGGTCGTCGCCCGCACAGCGCCAACCCGCGGCTGTTCGTCGCGGCGCGGCAGAACAAGCAGGCAGGCGCGCCGCTGTTCGCCGCCCTCGAGTCAATGCGCTGCTGGTGCCCGCCGAGGTCGTCGCGCACGAGGTGTACGCGCAGCTGGCGACGCCGCTGCTGTGGCGGTTCCTGCGCAAATCCCCCCGCGCACGCTGCACCGCTCATCGCAGCTCACCCATCTCTGCAGCGCTGCTCTCTATTCAGCTAGCGCGCAGCCCCCATCCGCCACCAGCACCCACCTACCTCCCACCCCACACACCTCAGGCGGTCGTGCTGTTGGTGCTGCGGGGCGACGAAACCCATCTGGCGCCCCCGGACGACTTCCCGTTGGCCATCGACGACGAGCTGCTCCTGGTCGGTGCGCCGTCCGCGCGCCGCTTGCTCGACTCCACGCTCCTCGTCGATGCCGTGCGCGAGTACGTTTTGCGCGGCAGGCACGTGCCGTCGAGCTGGATTTGGCGCGTCATCACCGGCCATCGTGCCTGAGCTCTGATCGTCGCTCCGCTGGTGCTGGACCGCGCTTGTCATGCAATAGGGTGCGTGCGCCGATGTGCCCTGGGAGGTGGCGATGGCTGACGAGGCTCAGCGGGTGTACGCGCTGTTGCAGAGCAGCGAGCATGAGCTGCTCGATCGCTGGGTCGATGTTGCCGCGACGTCGCTGCAGGGCAGGCTGACCCGAGCGGAGCTGGAGCGCGCGTGCAATGAGCTGATGGCGGCCTTGGCGACGGCGCTCGACGCGGCCGGGTTGGACATCCGGTCGGAGGCGTACGCGTCCGCGCGCGCGATGCTGGACGAGATGTCGCGGGACCGCGCGCGCCGCGGCTTCAGCCCCAGTGAGACCGCCACCGAGGTCTTCGCCCTGAAGGAGGCGTTGTTCGCCATCGCCGACAGCCGTGGCGAGACACAGGAGACGGTCGTCGCGGTGTCGCGGTGGGTGGATGCCCTCGGCCTCTACACCTTCGAGCTGTTCGCCCGGGCCCGCGAAGCGGTGATCACCGAGCAGGCCGAGCAGTTGCTGGAGCTGACCACACCGGTGGTGAAGCTCTGGGACGGTGTCCTGGCCGTGCCGCTCATCGGCACGCTGGACTCGGCGCGCACGCAGGTCGTGATGGAGAAGCTGCTGCAGACCTTGGTCGACACCGGGTCCGAGCAGGCGATCATCGACATCACCGGGGTGCCCGCCGTCGACACCGAGGTGGCCCAACACCT
This sequence comes from uncultured Actinomycetota bacterium, assembly GCA_963739465.1. Lineage (GTDB taxonomy): Bacteria > Actinomycetota > Actinomycetes > Mycobacteriales > Pseudonocardiaceae > Pseudonocardia. The sequence continues at coordinate 558,041 of CAVUAS010000021.1, read as the reverse complement.
GCTCAAGACGGTGGTGGCCGCTCGGCTGATGGGTGCGGAGTGCACGATCTCGGGCATTCGTCCGCAGATCGCGCAGACGATCGTCGCACTGGGGATCGAGTTCGGCGACGTACCGACCAAGGCGAACCTGGCCGACGCCCTGTTGCACGCCCTGCGCAACAGCGGAGTCGAGGTCGTGCGCCGGTCGCGGCCGGGCGCAGGCTGATGGACCGCGTCCCCATCCTGTCGCTCGGCGACGTACTGCTCGTCTCGATCCAGATGGACCTGCAGGACGAGTCGGTGCTGATGCTGCAGGAGGACCTGGCCGAGCGCATCGTCTCCTCCGGCGCCACGGGTGTCGTGATCGACATCTCGGCAGTGGAGATCGTCGACTCGTTCATCGGGCGGATGTTCGCCACCATCGCGTCGCTTGCGAAGGTGCTGGACGCCGAGACGGTCGTCGTCGGCATGCGTCCTGCTGTGGCGATCACCCTGGTTGAGCTGGGGTTGTCCCTGCACGGTGTGCGCACCGCGCTCGATCTCGAGCGGGGCCTGGCTGCCGTGCGGCACCGCCGTGCGCACCGCGCCCTGCGCACCGTCGACGCGCAGGACGTGCCCGTCGAAAGCGCCGTGCAGGGCCGGGACTAGTGCCGGACCCGGTCGACGAGCTCCCGATCCGCACCGGCGATGACGTCGTCCGGGTACGTCAGGTCGTGCGCGCCCGGGCCAGCGCCGCGCGACTGTCCCTCGTCGACCAGACCAAGCTGATCACCGCAGCGAGTGAGCTCGCGCGCAACACGCTGGTGCACGGCGGATCCGGGACGGCGCGCGTGGAGACCGTCCAACGCGACGGGCGGCGCGGGGTCAAGGCGGTCTTCACCGACGCGGGCCCCGGCATCGCCGACGTGGAGAAGGCGTTGACCGACGGCTACACCACCGGCAGCGGGCTCGGGCTGGGCTTGGGGGGATCGCGCAGGCTGGTCGATGACTTCGCGCTGGAGACCGCTGTCGGGAAGGGGACAACGGTCACGGTGATCAAATGGATGCGTTGACCGGCCCCCTTGTCGAGGACGTGGCGTGGCTGCGGCTGGACGAGCCGAGCGCCGTCGGCGCCGCTCGCCGAGCGGCGGAGCAACTTGCGGCGCAGCTGGGCGCCCCGAGCGTGCGGACCGCGGAGATCGGCATCGCCGTGACCGAGATCGCGTCGAACGTGCAGCGCCACGGCGGCGGCGGTGCGGTGCTGCTGCGCGCGGTGCGCTGCGCAGAGGCGGCCGAGATCGAGGTCATCGCCATCGACTCGGGCCCCGGGATCGCCGACCTCGGTGCGGCGCGCCGGGACCGCAGCTCGACGGCGGGCTCGTTGGGCATCGGAATGGGCGCCATCGAACGCATGGCGCGCTCGGTGGACATCGCGACCATGGCGGAGCGGGGAACGGTGCTGGTTGCGCGGTTCGACCTGCGGCGACACCCCTCGCGCCCACAGGATGTCCGGCCCGTCGATGCCGCGGGGATCACCCGCGCCCTCGCGGGCGAGCAGCTCTGCGGAGACGCGTACGCCACCCGCAGGACGGGACGCGGGCTGACCCTGATGGTGTCCGACGGCTCGGGCCACGGCCCCTTGGCCGCCTCGGCCTCGTCCGCCGCCGTGCGCACCTTCCTCGATCCGGACCGGGCGGCCGATTCGCCGTCCGAGCTGCTCGCACGGGTGCACGGCGCCCTCAGCGGTACCCGCGGGGCGGCCGTCGCCGTCGCCGAGATCGATCCGGACGCCGAGATCGTCCGATTCGCGGGCATCGGCAACATCGCGGGCGCCGTCCTTTCCGACGGGGTCAAGCGCAGCATGGTCTCCCTCGGCGGCGTCGCCGGATACCGCAAGCCGACAATCCGCACCTTCGAGTACGCCTGCCCGCCCCGAGCCCTCGTGGTGCTGCATTCGGACGGTGTCCGGTCCCGATGGTCGGCGGCCGACGTCCGGGGTCTGGTCGGCAGGCCGCCGCTCCTGCTGGCCGCGACCTTGCTGCGCGACGCGGGGATCCGCCACGACGACGCGTGCGTCTTGGTGGGCAGGGCCGCGCCGTGACGTCGCCGACGCACGAGCTCGTGCGGCTGCGCATCGCCGCGGAGGTGGATGTGTTCACGGCCCGGCAGCGCGGGCGCACCGTCGCCGCGGTGGTCGGGCTCGACAACCAGGACCAGGTCCGCGTCGCCACGGCGCTCAGCGAGCTGTGCCGGGAGCTGGCAGGCACCGGGCGCCCCGCGATGGTGGCGCTGGGCGTGTCGGACGGGAGGGCGCCCCGGCTGGTGATCACCGCGACCTGGTCGATGACCCGGGCCACGGCAAGCCTCGACGGCACCGAAGGGCTCGCCGCCGCCGCTCGGCTCATGGACAGCTGCACGGTGACGACGCGGGCCGGGACGGGGGAGGCCGTGCTCACCAGGAGGCTGCGTAACCTCACCGAGCCGCTCACCGCCGAGGGCATCGACACCTTGCGCAGGTTGTGTCGGGCGACGCCGTCCGGCAGCGCGCTGGAGGCACTGCGGATCCAGAACCAGGACCTGCTGAGCGCCCTTGAGGACCTGCGGGCCCGCCAGGACGATCTCCTCCGGGTCAACGGCGAGCTCGAGGAGACCAACCGCGGGGTCATGGCGCTGCACGCCGAGCTGTCCGACGAGCTGGAGCAGACCAACCGGGGGGTGGTGGCGCTCTACGCCGAACTGGACGAGATGACCCGCCAGCTGCGCGCCGCCAGCGAGAGCAAGACCCGGTTCTGGGCGGGCGTCAGCCACGAGCTGCGTACCCCGCTCAACTCGATGCTCGGGCTGGCGCGGCTCCTGCTCGACGCGCAGTCCGACTCCTTGACCGCCGACCAGCGTCACCAGATCGAGTTGATCCGAGACTCGGGGTCGACGCTGTTGACGCTGGTCAACGACCTGCTCGACGTCGCGCGGGCGGAGGCGGGCCAGATCGACGTCCATTTGAAGCTCGTCGATCTGAGCCCGCTCGTGGACCGGCTGTGCGCCGCCCTGCGGCCGATGGTCGCGGCGGGCGTCGAGCTGGTCGTCGAGCGGCCCCGTTCCGGTCTCGTGCTGCGCACCGATCCGGCGCTGGTCGAACGGGTGGTGGTGAACCTCCTCAGCAACGCGGTCAAGTTCACCCAGCAGGGCCACGTGCGCTGCACCGCCACCGTGGTGGCTCCGGGAGACGTCGTCGAGGTTGCCGTGAGCGACACCGGGATCGGCATCCCGCCCGAACACCACGAGCGGGTCTTCGAAGAGTTCTACCAGGTGCCCGGGCCGCTGCAGCGGCCCCGCGCGGGCACCGGGCTGGGCTTGTCCTACGCCCGGAGAGTCGCCGTCGTTCTCGGCGGAAGCCTCACGCTGGACAGCGAACCGGGTCGCGGTACGACCGTCGCGTTGCGGCTTCCGTTGGCGCTCGGCGCGGACGGCCCGGACCGCTACGACAACGTGCTGGTGATCGAGGACGATCCTGCGTTCCGCGAGGTCGCCCACTCGGCTCTGCAACCGTTCACGGAGCGGATCACCGACGCGGGCTCCGGCGGCGAAGCGTTGCATATCATGGCCGAGGTCCGGCCGGATCTCGTGATGCTCGATCTGAACATCCCGGCCCCGGATGGACGAGAGGTGCTCGACCGGATGCGCAGCGTGCTCGGTCTCGGCGACGTGCCGGTCGTGGTCGTCACGTCGGCGCACCTCAGCGCCGCGGACCACGCCGTCCTGTCCGCGTCCGCGGTCGTGCTGGACAAGGCCAGATTCTCCGCGGCGCTGCTGCCGCACGTGGCGGCCGACGCCGCCCGGCTCGTCGGGCGGCGGACATGATCACGAGAAGTGAGCGGCAGGTCGCCGGGGTGGTGCTCGTCGTCGACGACAACGCGGCCAGCCGTTACGTCGCGTGCAGCTGGTTGCGTCGGCATGACTACCGCGTCGTCGAGGCGGAGACCGGAGCCGAGGCGCTCGCGGTGTTGGCCCGTGAGCCCGTGGACATCGTCGTCCTCGACGTCGGGCTGCCCGACATGAGCGGCTTCGCGGTCTGCGAGCAGATCAAAGCGGATCCCGGTATGGGCCAGCCCGTGATCCATCTGTCGGCGACGTCGGTGCGGGCGGCCGACCGGGTCAGCGGGTTGAGCCGCGGCGCGGACGCCTATCTCACCGAGCCCGTCGAGCCCGGTGAGCTCATGGCGACCATCGACGCCGTCCTGCGCTACTACCGGGCCCGCGTGACGGCAGAGGAGCTCGCCGGTCGCCTCGCGCAACTGAGCCGCATCGTCCACGACATCCACGCCGCGACCAACTTCGACGAGCTCGCGGGCGCGCTTGCGCTCGGCACGTCGGGCCTCTTCGGGCGCCGCGCCATGGCGCTGGTCCCCGCGCTCGAAGGGGTTGTCCGGCGCGCCGTCGCCGTCGTCGGCGAGCGCCCGTCGGTCGACGCCACCCCCCAGGACATGACGCAGGTGCTCCGGGCGGCGGAGCCGCAGCACCGGGACGGCGCGACCGTGCGGCAGCGGCCGTTTCCGGCCACGGCCGACGGTCCGGCGTGGCAGGCGTTGCTGGTCGGCGGGCGGCCCGGCAGACCTCCGCTGTGCGTCGCCATCGAGGCCACCGCGTTGGACCCGGAGCAGATCACGCTGCTCACCCAGCTCGGCCAGGCCGCGACCCTGGCCGCGGACGCCTTGCGGCTCTACGCCGAGGAGCACAGTCTTGCGCTCACCCTGCAGCGCAGCTTCCTGCCCGAGCGGACGCCGCGCATCCCCGGCCTGGAGATCGCGGCACGCTACGTGCCCGCCGCGGAGTCGGCCGAGATCGGCGGCGACTTCTACGACGTGATCGAGTTCGACGACGGACGGCTGCTGATCGTCATCGGCGACGTCTCCGGTCATTCCATCCACGCCGCCACGGTGATGGTCGAACTGCGGCACGCACTGCGTGCCTACGCCGTCGAGGACCACGCTCCCGCCCAGATCGTCAACCTGCTCGAACGCATGTTGTTGCGCTACCACCACACCGAGTTCGCCACGCTCTGCGTGCTGCTGTTGAATCCTTCGGCGGACGAGCTGCAGGTCGTCAACGCCGGACATCTGCCACCGCTCATCGTCGACGAGGCCGGCGCGCGGTACCTGGACATCTACGGGCCGATGCTCGGCCTCGGCACGTCGCTGACCCGCAGCACCGTGCTCGCGCTGCCCCCGACCTGGACGATCGTGCTGATCACCGACGGCCTGGTCGAGGAACCCGGCCTGGACCTCGACACGGCGATGGAGACCCTGCGGACGGCCGTGCGTCTCGACGTCGAACCCGAGCAGCTGTGCAACCAGCTCCTCGAGCGGTTCCGCCGCAGGCTCGACGACATCGCATTGTTGGTGCTGCGCAAGCCGCTGCCCCCCGCGTAGCCCTCACCGGTCCCGGGGCCACCGCATCCGCACCGTCGTGCCGTTCGGGCCGGGGTCGATCGCGGCGTGCGACATCGACCTGATCAGGACCAAGCCGCGGCCGCGGTAGCCCGGATCGGCAGGTGGCGGGCGCCAGTCGCCGCGGTCACGCACGACCACCACGACCTCGTCGTCGTCGCAGGTGGCGAGAAGATCGATCGTGCCCGGCCGGGCGCGGTATCCGTGCTCGGCGGCGTTGGCCATGGCCTCGTAGGCGGCCAACACGACGTCCATGACCGTCGTGCCGGGAAGACCCGCCGCAACTGCCCATTCCTCCAACGCCTTGCGGACGTCGATCAGCCGCGTGGCATCGGCGGGGATGTCGTTGCAGCGGAGCGGGGTGACCAGAGTGCCCGCGTCGGCGGCGTGCCCGGTACCGCGGTCTCCGCTCGGTCGTTCCCCGGCGGGCATCTCAGGAGCGCGCGGACGGCGAGCCCGCGGGATCGCCCCCGGCCTCCGCGTCCGGGATCGTCGGGAACACCGCGATCTGATCGGCCATCCCGGTGATCTGAAGCGGCCGCAGCGTGACCCGGTTCGGCGCCACGAGGCGCAGCTCGTGGCCTGCCACGCTCGCAGCTCGGTGGGCCAGGGCCAGCGCGGTGAGCCCGCTGGAGGACAGGAACTCCACAGCCGTGAGGTCGACGATGACCAGCGGATGCCGCGCGACCTCGACCGAGAGCGCCTTCGTCAGCCGATCGGCGGTCAGCAGGTCGACCTCGCCCGCTATCACGAGGACGACACCTGCCTCGATCGGAACGATGTCGATCGCGATCGGCGTGGCGGTCATCTCGCCGTCCGGGCGAGCCCGCGCGTCGCGTGAACCGTCATCGGCCGGTGCCTCCTCCCGTGCGACCACTATGGATGGTAGAGGAACGGGAGGCGGGCCACGTCCCGGAGATCACGATCCTCCGGATGCGACACCCGCCGCGTCGAAGAAACGTTCGAGCTCGGTGTGGATGTCGGTGCCGCAAGGCTGGAACACGATTTCCGTGACACCGCGCTCGGCGAGGTCGGCCACGCGTCGTCGGACCTGGTCGGGCGTCCCGCTCAGCGTCACGTCCAGGAACATCGAATGGCCGCCCGCGTCCCACGCGGCCTGGTCGGCTTCGTTCAGCTCGACACAGTGACTCGTGTGCACAGCGAGATGCCTGTGCTCGGGAGCCGCCCGGTCCACGACCGCCAACCACTCGGCTCCGCCGGGCAGCGCACGCACGGCATCGGGACCGCCGAACTCGTAAGCACCGTGGTAGGCCAACGCCCAGCCGGGACCGCCTGCGGCGCGGGCGTGCGCTGAATGGGGGGCTCGCCCTCGTCGAGCACGGTGCCCCACGCCAGGTAGGGCACCCACGAGTACTCCTTGACGAACTCGGGCAGCTGCAGGGTGACGTAGAGCCCATCGCCGAGCTCGCGGGCCACCCGGTCACCTCGGGGACCGAGGGCGCCGATCAGGATCGGCACGTCGACGGGCCGAGCCGGGGCATGCCCTTCGGGGTGCAACATCTGCATCCGCGCGCCTTCCCACTCGACGACTTCGCCCCGCAGCAGGCCGCGGAACGCGCGGATGTACTCCTCCATGTACGACCAGGTGATCGCGCGGTAGCCCATGGCCCGGCGCCCGGTGAAGCCGGTGCCGAAGGAGATCGCGACGCGACCGGGGGCGAGGGCGGCCAGGGTTGCCGTCGCCGCGGCGTTGACCATCGGATGCCGCAGGCTGGGGACCAGGACACCGGGACCGAGTCCGATCCGTTCGGTGCGCTCGGCCGCGAGGGCGAGGGTCATCCAGACATCGGGGCTTTGCTGCGGCGTGTCATAGACCCACGCACGGTCGTACCCCAGGCGTTCGGCCAAGACGATGTTGTCCGGCGAGTCGAGGGCCGTCGGGAAAGCGCAGGACACCTCCATGTCGTTCTCCAATCCCTGAGTGCGAGCTCTCCCGAGGGACCCTACGACGCCCCAGCCTGCCGGGCTGTGGAATGCGCGCGCCCGCACGATCGTTGCCGCGGCCATGACCGTGGAACTGGGCCGATATGGCTTCTGGCGGCGGCAGGCGGGCTTCACGTCCGCGCTCGCCCGCGAGGTGGAGGCGCTCGGGTTCGGCGCGCTGTGGATCGGCGGTTCGCCGCCCGCGGACCTCACCGAGGTCGAGGGGCTGCTGGCCGCCACCGACCGCATCGCCGTGGCCACCGGCATCGTCAACATGTGGGCGAGCCCGGCGGCGGAGGTCGCGGCGTCCTACCACCGGATCGCGGCGCGGTACCCGGGCCGTTTCCTGCTGGGCGTCGGGATCGGGCACCCCGAGGCGACGCGGGAGTACGCGAGCCCGTACCGCACGATCGTCACCTACCTCGACGACCTCGACGCGCACGGCGTGCCGATCGCGGACCGGGCGCTGGCGGCGCTGGGGCCGAAGGTGCTCGCGGTGGCGGCGGAGCGCACGGCGGGCGCACACCCGTACCTGACCACCCCCGACCACACGCGCACCGCCCGGGAACAGCTCGGCGCGGGCCCGCTGCTGGCGCCGGAACAGACGGCCGTCATCGACACCGACGCCGCCAGGGCCCGGGACACCGCCCGCACCTGGTTGGGTCGCTACCTCGGCCTGCGCAACTACGCGGCCAACCTGCGCACCCTCGGCTTCACCGACGCCGACCTGGCCGACGGGGGCAGCGACCGGCTGGTCGACGCGCTCGTGGCGCAGGGCGACGCCGCCGCGGTCGCGGCCCGGCTGGACGAGCACCTCGCGGCGGGCGCGGACCACGTGTGCGTGCAGGTGCTCGGCGACGGGGACGTCGCAGGCGAGCTGCGGGACCTGGCGGAGGCGCTTCCCCTGCGCTGATCCGCTATCGAGTGGTCGGGCCCGGCCCGGTCCCGGATGATGGCGGTGTGGTCGAGCTGCGCATGTCCGGAGTCGGCTCGCTCGGCGACCGGGTCGCGGACCTCCGCGCGCGGCTGGGGGCCGACGTGTTCCGGAAGGTCGCAGGCGACGAGGGACCGAACCGGCGGGTGCGCATCCACAGCGCGCCCGGGCCCCGGTGGTTCGCCGAGGACCGGCCGATCCGCCGGGTGCACGGCGACGCGTCGATGTTCGTCGGTGGGCTGCGGGCGTTGCTGTTGCAGTCGCTGCACCCGCTCGCGATGGCCGGGGTCGCCGGACATTCGGGCTACCGCGGCGACCCGTGGGGACGGCTCGCCCGCACCAGCTACTTCCTCGCCGCCACGACGTTCGGGCCCGACGCCGAGGCGCGCGCCACGATCGAGCGGATCAAGGCGGTGCACGCCAGGGTCCGCGGCCGGGCCCCGGACGGTCGGGTCTACTCGGCGGGCGACCCGCACCTGCTGGAGTGGGTGCACATCGCGGAGATCGACAGCTTCCTGCGCGCCCACCAGCGCTACGGCTCGCGCCCGCTCGACCAGGCGGGCCGCGACGGCTACGTCGCCGACACCGCCCGGATCGCGCGCGAGCTCGGCGTCATCGACCCACCGGAGACCGAGGCGGCGCTCGCGGGCCGGATCGCCGCGTTCCGGCCCGAGCTGTCGGGCACTCCCGAGGCGCGCTCGGCGGCCCGGTTCCTGTTGCTCGACCCGCCGCTGGCGATCGCCGCCCGGGCACCGTACGCGCTGCTCGCCGCGGCGGCGGTGGAGCTGCTTCCGCGGTGGGCCCGCGCGCCGTTGCGGCTGCCCTACCTCCCGATCGTCGAGGCAACCCTGGTCCGCGGCGGCGGTCGGGTCGTCACCAAGGGCATCCGGTGGGTGATGTCCGGTTAGGCCGCGGCACCGGTCACCGTGGATCCGTCCGGGCGCATGGTCGACCGCTCCCCGAACCGGTAGCGTCGAGCCGGGGGTGCCGCAGGTTCGGATAGGGGGCCGCCATGTCGCGGATCATCCTGCGCATTGCGCAGATCGTCGGGGTGCTCGTGCTGGCCGGACTGGCCATCGGGATCGTGGTCGGGCTGGTGCAGTGGCTGATCGGCGTCGCCGTGATCGTGGCCCTCGTCGCAGGCGCGTGGTGGCTGTTCAAGAAGGTCTCCGGGCGAAACGCCCAACCCGCGGTCGGGGCGCCCGGGCCGCAGGCCGTACCAGCAGGGTCCGCCGACCGACGCGCCGAGCTGGAGAGCCGGGCCGTGCTGGACGCCTCGGGCCGGTGCGGCTGGTGCGGGTCGACGACCCTGCACAAGGACGAGTTCGGCTTCCCGGTCACCCCGCTGACCTTCCACCGCGCCGAGATCGACGCCATGCTCTGACCGTGACCCGGCCCCCGATCCGGCCGCCCTCGGCCATGACGGGGCTCATGCGGGCGGCCTGGATCGACGCGCTCGGCCCGGCCAGTGCCGGTCAGTCGGGCGCCGGGCCGGTGAACGCCGCGAGCTGGCGGGTGAACTGGTAGTCCTGCTGCGCGATCCCGCTGCAGTTCGGCTGCGCCTCCACCTGCTGTGCGCATGTGCCGAGATCCCGCCCGAGCGACCAGATCCCGAGCCTGCCCACCCCGTTGGCCTTGGCGAAGTCCAGCACCGTCTGCGCGTCGGCGGACCGGGTGATCACTCCGTTGTCGTTGCGCCCGATCATGATCGTGATGCCGAGCCTGCGGTACTGCTCGGCCTCGGTGGCCGTCGGGTAGACCTTGCGCAGCTGGCCGAGCATGGTCTTGGCCGCCCGGACCATGGCCTTGCCCCAGTCGCCGCTCGCGTCGAAGTCCATGTCCATGATGTTGACGGTGATGGCGAGCTTCGTCTGTGCGGCCCTCTTCACGAGGTTCAGCTGGCCCGGGCCGAGGCCGTCGAGATCGACCGGGAGCGTCAGCGTGACGTCGGTGCCGCGCGCGCGCTGCACCTGCCCCAGCGCATCGATCACCTTGTCGATCTGCACGTCGTGCTCGATGTCGATGTCGAGCAGGTTGCTGCCCGTCGCGTCGAGGATCTTCGTGTAGGCGGTCGCCAGGTCGGTGGAGGTGGCGCAGGCGTTCTCCACATAGGTGCCCTCCGCGCCGCCGGTCGCGATGGTGATGGACCCGCCCGCGGCGCGGAACAGGTCGACGTCGGCCTTGAGCGAGTTCAGTGGCTCGGTGCCGCCCCATGCCGGGTCGCAGGCCCCGTTCTTGGCCAGCACGAATGAGAGCACGACGTGTTTCAGGCCGGTCTGGTCGGCGAGGGTGCCGAGGTTGGGCATCGTCTCCGACGGGTCGAGGTACGCCGCGAACGCGGGCCGAGCGGGCGCGGGCGCCTGCCTCGGCGCGGCCGCCGTCGTGGGGGCGGCCGCGCCCGGCACGGTGCCCGAGCAGGCGGTCGGGCCGAGCAGGGCAAGCGCGGCCACCACGCAGGTCACAAGCTTCAACGGGCACCTCCGGTGGCGCCGAGGCGCCGAAGTCTCCGACTCGCTTGGCTTCCGTGGCGGCCGCTTGTGCGAACGGCCGCATGGCCCCGCTCCGGTGCTGGGGTACCGAAGCGGTCGGGCGTTGCCGCCACAGCTGCCGGAGCGTAGTCGGCCCCGCGACCGCTCCTCCGTGCGAGCCCGGTCGTGCGGCGGCTCGGCACGAAGCGTGCCGCCGTCGACGCTCAGCCTGCGGAGTGGATCAGCTCCCACACGGTCGCGGGCTTGAGCGGGGTGCGGGTGACGCGCACCCCGAGCTGCTCGATGGCGTCGGCCACCGCATTGGTCACCGCGGCGTGGCCGCCGATCGCGCCGCCCTCACCCATCCCCTTCACCCCCAGCGGGTTCAGCGGCGACGGGCTGGTCATGTGCCGGATCTCCAACGACGGGACGTCCATGCTTCCCGGCACGATGTAGTCGAGGAACGTGGTCGACTGCGGCTGGCCGTCCGCGTCGTACACCAGCTCCTCCATGAGCGCGCCGCCGAGCCCCTGCGCGACGCCGCCCGCGATCTGGCCTTCGGCCGCGAGCGGGTTGATGATCACCCCGGCGTCGTTGACGACGGCGTAGCGGGTGACCGCGACCTGCCCGGTGGCCGGGTCGACGTCCACTTCCGCGATGTGGATGCCGATCGAGTACGGCGCGGCCATGTTCTCGAAGTACTGCACCGACTCCAGACCGGGTTCCATCCCCACCGGCCTGCTGCCGCCGGGCGCCGCGGCCGCCGCCACCTCGGTGAGGGTGCGCCGGGAGTGCGGGCTGCCCTTGACCCGGAACGTGCCGTCGACGAACTCGAGGTCGGCCGGGTCCGCCTCCAGCAGATGCCCGGCCAGCTCCAGCGCCTTGTCCCGCACCTTGATCGACGCCATCTGCACCGAGGTGCCCGCCATCACGGCGTTGCGGCTGGCGAAGGTCCCGATGCCGAACGGGATGCGCGCGGTGTCGCCGAACACGAACTTGATCGTCTCGTGGTCGACCTGGAGCTCGTCGGCGACGATCTGGGCGAGCATCGTGGCCGTGCCCTGGCCCTGCGGCGCGGAGCCCGCGTTGACGGTGACCTGCCCGGAGGGGTCGACGCGCACGTTCGCGCCCTCGAACGGGCCCGTGCCCGAGACCTGGTGGTAGACACAGATCCCGAGCCCGATCAGCCGCCCCTCGGCGCGGGCCGCCCGCTGCTTCGCGGCGAACCCGGCGTAGTCCACCATCTTCAGTGCCTCGTCCAGAGCGGCCGGGAAGTCGCCGCTGTCCAGGACGACCGCGGCCTCGACCGACGCCAGCCCGGTGTCATAGGGCATCTGCTCGGGCCGGACGAGGTTCCTGCGCCGCAGCTCCGCCCGGTCGATGTCCAGCTCGCGGGCGGAGATGTCGATCAGCCGTTCGCGGGCGAAGCAGGCCTCGGGCGCGCCCGCGCCGCGGTAGGGCGAGGCGGGGCTCTTGTTCGTCGTCGCGCAGACCACCTCGACGTGGATGTTCGGGATGTCGTAGAGCCCGGCCAGACTGGTGCCCGCCAACGATGAGTTGATCACCGCGAGGGTGCGTTGGTAGGCGCCGATGTCGGTGATCAGCTTCGCGCGCAGTCCGGTGATCTTCGCCTCGGCGGTGAAGGCGAGCTCGACGTCGTGGGTCTGCTCGCGGGAGTGCACGAGGGCAAGGAAGTGCTCGTTGCGGTCCTCGATCCACTTCACGGGCCTGCCGAGCCGGATCGCGGCGAGCGGCACGAGCACGTCCTCGGGATAGACCTCGGCCTTGGTGCCGAACCCGCCGCCGACGTCCGGGGTGATCACCCGTACCGCCCGCTCGGCGAGGCCGAGCATCCCGGCCACGATGCCGCGCAGGATGTGCGGCCACTGGTTGGACGCCCAGATCGTCAGCTCCTCGGTCACCGGGTCCCGCTGCGCCGCCACCCCGCGGGTTTCGAGCGGGATGCCGGTGTAGCGCTGCATGGCCAGGCGGTCGCCGACGATCCGGTCCGCCGCGGCGAAGGCCGCGTCGGCGTCCCCGACCGCGTAGACGAGGCGGGCCCCGACGTTGTCCGGCGCGTCCTCGTGCAGCGCGGTGGTGCCGGGCGCGATCGCGGCCACCGCGTCGACGACGGCCGGGAGCACCTCGTACTCGACATCGATCAGCTCGCACGCGTCCTCGGCCAGCGCCCGGCTGTCCGCGACGACGACGGCCACGCCCTCGCCGACGTAGCGGACGGTGTCGCGGGCGAGCGGGTACTGCGGGGTGGCCTTCGAGGTCTCCGCCGGGAACAGCACCGGGATCGCGGCCGGGTCGGGGCCGAGGTCGGGCGCGGCGAACACGTCGAGCACACCGGCCGCCGCCCGGGCCGCGGTGAGGTCCACCGACACCACGCGGGCGTGCGCGTGCGGGCTGCGCAGCACCGCCATGTGCACCATGCCCGGCAGGTGGATGTCGTCGACGAACGCGCCGTCACCGCGCAGCAGCCGGGGGTCCTCCAGGCGCTTGACCCGCGCCCCTACCCGCTTGACGCCCACGTCAGCGCACCCATCCCCGGTCGGCGGCCGCGACGGAGCGCACCACGTTGTCGTACCCGGTGCAGCGGCAGATGTTCCCGGCGAGCGCCTCCCGGATCGCACAGGTCGAGGGTGCGTGCTCCCGGCGCAGGAAGTCGAAGGTGGTGAGCAGGATCCCCGGGGTGCAGAAGCCGCACTGCAGGCCGTGGTTCTCCCAGAACGCCTGCTGGATGGGGTGCAGCTCGCCGTCGGCTCCGGCGAGGCCCTCCACCGAGGTCAGCTCGTGTCCGTCGGCCTGCACGGCGAAGAGCAGGCACGCGCGCACCGGCTCGCTGTCGAGCAGCACCGTGCACGCCCCGCAGACGCCGTGCTCGCAGCCCACGTGGGTGCCGGTGAGACCGATGTCGTGGCGGACGAAGTCGGCCAACGACGTGCGGACGGAGACGGTGCGCTCGTAGGGCGTGCCGTTCACGGTCACGGTGATCGTTCTCGTGGCGTCCATGAGGTCTCCGGTCAGGCGAGCGCGGCGCGGACCGCCTGGTCGACGGCGCGCGGCAGCAGATGGCGGACGAGCTGTCGGCGGTACGCGCCGGAGCCGTGCAGGTCCGAGGGCGGGGTGAGGCCGCGGGCGAAGTCCTCGGCCGGCTGCTCGGTCAGAGGGGAACCGGGCAGCCGGCCGAGGATGCCGTCGACGACGCCGGTGGCGAACACCGGCTCCGTCGCGGCGCCTGCGACGGCGATGCCCGCCCGGGTGACCGTGTCGTCGTCGCCGAGTGCGACGGCGGCGGCCACGCCGATCTGGGCAAAGTCGCCGTGACGGCGAGCCACCTCGACGAAGGCGGCTCCGCTGCGGGCGGGCCACGGCGGGATGCGGATCTCGGTCAGCATCTCGTCGGGCCCGAGCGCCGTGGTGAAGTAGCCGCGGAAGAACGCGTCGGCGGGCACCTCGCGCTCCCCGGACGGCCCGCGGACGACCATCCGGCCGCCGAGCGCGCAGACGGCGGCGGGCAGCTCGGCGGCCGGGTCGGCGTGGGCGAGGCTCCCGCCGACGGTGCCGCGGTTGCGGATGGCCACGTGCCCGACGTGGTGCAGGGCCTCCCGCAGCAGCGCCCACGCCCCGTCCAGGAGCTCGGCGTTCTCCAGCGTCCGTTGCCGGGTCAGTGCGCCGACGACGAGCGTGCCGTCGTCGGTGCGGACGTGGTCGAGGCCCGCCACGCCGTTGAGGTCGACGAGCGTGCTCGGCCGGGCGAGCCGGAGGTTGAGCATCGGCACAAGACTCTGGCCGCCCGCCAGCAGCTTCGCCTCCTCGCCGAACTCGCCGACCAGGGCGAGGGCCTCGTCGACCGTCGTCGGGTCGAAGTACGCGAACGGTGCCGGTTTCACGGCTCTCCTCCTCCGACGGCGGTCACAGCGAGACGATCGAGCGCCAGGGGCGGCGCGCGAGGGCGGCGGTGCCCGCGCGTTCGGTCAGTGCGCGGGCGGCGGCCGTGGAGCGTCTGCGCACGTCGGCCGCGTCCACCAGCACCGGCGCGCCCCCGCGCACCACGGGTCGGCCGTCGACGTACACGCTGTGCACCTCGTCCCCGCGCGCGCTGTAGACCAGCGCCGAGACGGGATGGTGCACCGGCGTGAGGCAGAGGCCGCCCAGGTCGGCGACCACGACGTCGGCCCGCTTCCCTGGTTCGAGGGAGCCGATCTCGTCGGCCATCCCGATGGCCGCCGCGCCGTCGATGGTGGCCATCTCGAGCGCCTTCTCGGCGGTCATCGACTCGGCGTCGCGCAGCACCCCCTTGTGGATCAACGCGGCGAACTTCATCGCCTGCAGCATCGAGTGGTTCGAGCTCGACGCCGCGCCATCGGACGCGAGGCCGACGACGATGCCGCGCCGTTGCATCCGGGGGACCGGCGCGATCCCCGAGCCGAGGTAGAGGTTGCTGCAGGGGTTGTGGGACACCGTGGCGCCGTGCGCGGCGAGCAGGTCGAGGTCGCCGTCGTCGCACTGGACGCAATGCACCGCGAGCAGGTCCGGCCCGAGCAGGCCGGTCAGGGCGGCCAGCCGGACGTCACGCACGCCGAAGCGGCGCAGCGACTCGGCGACGTCGAACGGGGACTCGGCAAGGTGCATGGTGATCGGTGCGCCGGTGGCGTTGGCGAGCGCCCGGGTCGCCCGCAACGTGGGCTCGTCCACCGACCAGCTCATGCACGGCGCCAAGCCGATCCGGACCTGTGACCCGGGGCGGTTCCACCGCTCGGCCAGGCGTTGGACGTCGGCGAGCGCGGTGTCCAGCGGCTCGACGAGCGGGGCGGGCACGCCGACGTCGACGCCCGCGGTGACGTAGCCGCGCGCCATGATCCCGCGGATGCCGACGTCGTCCATGGCGGTGGCGACCGCCGCCCCGAGGCCGGGCCGGGGGTGCACGTACATGAAGTCGACGAGCGTGGTGGTGCCGGTGGTCAGCGCCTCGGCGCAGCCGTGCAGCGCGGCCACGTAGCAGTCGTCCTCGGTGAGCTCGACCGCCGACGGGCCGGTCATGGCGGTGAACCAGTCGGCCAGCACCCGGTCGTCGCCCAGGCCCTTCAGGAGGGTCTGGAACAGGTGGGTGTGCGTGTTGACCAGGCCCGGTAGCACCACCCGGCCGGTGGTGTCGACCCGCTCGGCGGCCGGGAACTCGGCGTGCAGCCGCGTCGCCGTGTCGACCGCGAGCAGGGCGCCCGAGACCGGCGAGAACGCCACCGCGCCGTCGTCGATCACCCGCCGCAGCGCGTCCATCGTCACGACGGTGCCACCGCTGAGCAGCGTGACGGCGGCGGGCATGACGACAACTCCCCCAGTCGGCAGCGGGCAACGGGATCGTCGGCGCTGACGGAGACCGATTCTGGTGGCGCGCCGGGGCGGAGTGCCATAGTCGTTCCGTCCGGTAGCTGCCGTCTGATGTTGACGTTATGTCCGGGAGACCGAGTGAGCCTGACGCTGGGCGAGGTGCTGGAGCTCGACGCGCTGCGGCGGGCCTGCCCCGAGCTGCTGCACGGCCGCCATCTTCTGGACCGCACGGTGCGGTGGGTGCACACCAGCGAGCTCGCCGAGGCCGCGTTCCTGCTCAAGGGGGGCGAGCTGCTGCTCACCACCGGTCTCGGGCTGTTCGGGCGGGGCGCGGTGGGGGAGACGGCGTTCGTCGAGGCGCTCGCGGAGCGCGGCGTGACGGCCCTCGCGCTGGAGCTGGGGTGGACGTACACCGAAGCGCCCGAGGCACTGGTGGCCGCGGCGCGGCGCACCGATGTCGCGCTGCTGGTGCTGCGTGAGGTCGTGCCGTTCGTCGAGATGACCGAGCAGGTGCAGCGCGCGGTGCTGGAGCGCGCGGCGGCCACGGCGCGGCACGACCGAGCCCTGCGCGAACGGCTCACCGATGCCCTGCTGACCGGGGCCGGGCCCGCCGAGCTGGTGGGCGAGCTGGCCGCGCACGTCGGCGCCCCGGTCGTCGTCACGACCCGGGACGGCGCGCTGGTCGCCGGTTCGTACCGCGAGAGCGGCGTCTCGGCTGTCTGTCGTCGCGAGGTGATGGTCCTCGACCAGCTCTGGGGACATGTCCTCGTGCTTCCGCCTGCCTGCCCCGACGATCCGGCGGTCACGGCGGCGTGCGCGGCAGGGGCCGAGGCGATGGGCCTGGCACTGCTGCGATCCGCGACCGCCGATGACCTCGCTGCCCGGCGCCGCAGGCTGGTCCGCGAGCTCATCGAAGGGCGTCCGGTCGAGGAGATCCTCGGCACGGCCACGGCGCTCGGCCTGCCCTTCGCCGAGGACGGCCGGTACGTCGCCCTGCTGGTGCGCGGCGTGCCGCGCGACGAGCTGCCGGTCGCGCTGAACGCCGTCGAGCGGGCGCTGCGGCCGGTGACGGCGCTGGTCGGGGACCTCGGCGCGGACCTCGTCGCGATCGCCGCCACGCCCGCGAGCGACGGCGTCGGCCCCGCCGTGCTCGCCGTCGTCGACCGGCTGGCCGGCGCGGATCGGGCCCGCGTCGTCGTCGGGCCGGTGGTGACGCGCCTGCGCGACGTCGGTCGTTCGGTGTCCGACACGCGGCGGGCCATGGACGTCGCCATCGGCCTGCGCATGCCGGACCGCTGCCTCGCGGCCACCGCGCTCTCCGCGCAGATCCTGCTCGGCGAGCTCGTCGGCCAGCCCACGGCGCTCCGGCTGGTAGCCGACGAGATCGGCCCGCTGCTCGACCACGACCGCCGCGCGAACACCCGCCTCGTCGAGACCCTGCGGGTCTACCTCGCCCACGGCTCGAACAAGGTGAGCGCCGCCGCCGCCCTGCACATTCGCAGGCAGACGATGTACCAGCGGCTCGCCCGGATCAACCAGCTGATCGGCGACGTGCAGGCGCCCCGCCGTCACACCAACCTCGTGCTCGCCCTGGCCGTGGCCGCCATGGACCACGACACGGCGAAGCCGCCGTAGGCGGCCGAGGAGTCAATCTGGTGGCCGCGCTCCTACGTGTCGTCCTCCCACCACCACGCCCCCGAGCCGTAGGCGGGGTGCTCCACGCGGCTGTCGACGTGCTGCCAGGCGTGCGCCGCCGATTCCAGCCCGGAGAAGCCGCAGGTCTGCGCCCACCGGTAGACCTCGGGAGTGCTCAGCCCGCCGACGACGATGTCGGCGGCGACGCCGTAGAGATGCATACTGTTCGACGCACCGCCCTCGGCCGCGTTGTGGCTGATGCTGCGAAAACCGGAATTGACCGTGACCGTCCGGTCGCCGGTCTTCTTGCGAAGAGCCTCGAGCTTCCACATCGTGCGGCGGACGTTCTCGCGGACCTCGGCCTCCGTCGTCCTGCCTCCGGCAAACCCGCTGCCGTCCTTCGACATGAACTCCGGCCACTGGAAATGCAGCGTTGATCCATCGGACGACTGCAGGCCGGCCAGCGCGGCGTGCACCTCCGGACCGACAACGCCGTCGACCGTGAGACCGTAGGCGGTCTGAAAGCGGCGCAGCGCGGCCTCAGTGGCGGGGCCGAAGGCCCCGTCGACCGGCAGGTAGGCCTTCGTCGGCTGGTCGGTGACCCACCCCGCGATCCGGATCTGGACCTCGGCGACATTCACGCCGGGCAGGTCGCTGCGCGTCGCTGCGGCGGCCGTGCCTGCATCGGTCGCGGCGAGCGCGCCGAGAGCGAGCGGCGTGACGGCCATTCCCCACAGCATTGAGCGCCGGGTCACCAAGGGGTTGATCATGTGCCACTCCTCGTCGTCACGGGTTGGGGCTGTCTGGCCGCCGGATGAGCGCAGATAGAGGCCGACGGCCGGGGCGCCGTCGTCGTTGCGGACGCGCATGAAGTACACCCGCCAGGCCGGACCGCGGTCGGCGCGGGGAACTCGGCGCCGACGGGGGCACCGGCATCTGCTTGACCGCGAACTCCGCTGCCGACTCGGGAGCGATGACCGACCGCGCGGCCCACACCGATCCCTCGCTGCCTCCGCCGAGCTTGTCGACCAGCAGATAGGCGTCGGGGTCGTCGGTGCTCCCGACGAACATGTCAGACCCCGACAGCGCGGGCTCGCGCGTCGTACGCTCTGGCCCGCGCGACGGGAGGGCGGAGGTGACATGGCGACGGAGGTCCGGACGCGGCGACTGCGGGTGCTGGAGATCCAGAACGGTGCGCCACCGGTCGTCCGCGTGACGGTGCGGCTCGTGATCGGCAAGCTCGTCGAGGTAGGGCGCGAGGCCGAGATCGAGGCCGGCCCGGAGGACCCGCTGATGTCCCGGGTGGCCCTCACCGTGACGCCGCTGCCCTACGGATGGGAGGTCAGCGTGACCAACCGGAACGGCGGGCTGATCCACCCGTGGGGCCAGCCGCCGTTGCCTGCGTTGCAGCGCGGCCGTCGGCGTCTCGCATGGCCATTGCTGGGAGTCCGCCTGACGACCGAGGACGGGAGGCCACAGCACTGGGTGTTGCTCGAAGCCGCCGATCTGCGCGTTACCCGCGTCCAGCGCCCACTGGCGGATGCCGCGGCGGGCGCCACGGAGTACGGGGAAGAGGTTCCCGACCTCACACCGAACCAGCTCTCGGCCCTCCGCCTCACCTTCGAGCCGCACCTGCGGTGGCCGCCGGCGACGAGGCAGCTCCTGCCGCGACAGCTCAAACAGGTCGCGACGGCGCTTGGCATCAGCGACTCCGCCGTGCAGCAGCGTCTGGAGCGCGCCCGCGACCGCGCCCTGCGGCTCGGTCTCGCCCAGGAGGTGGGCCTGCTCGACCCGGCGTACCTCTACGTGCTGGTGGGCGCTGGACACATCCCGTCGCCGTCGGTCGGACCCTGGTAGGCGCGGGCGACGGTCTCCGATGGCCACGGCCACATCGTGCGGAAGGGCCGCCGCTGCGGCCACCTGGTCTGCACCAGGATGGTCGGAAAGGCGCACACACCGGCGGAATGTGGGTGATCGTGTCATCGGGATCATCGATCAGACGCAGCGTGGCGCTGGGCGCACCAGGCTGCTTACCCCGCGGCTTACCCGAACGCGTCCGTACCGAGCGCTTGGCGGCGGGCTTCTTGATGAACGGCGAATCCGACGACGGTGGTTTGCCGCTGTTGGAGGAATCTCGACCGAGTTGGGCATGCAGCGCCGCGACCAGGCCTTCGAGCTCCGTCACCCGCGCCACCAGCGCCGCGATCTCAGCGTCCTTGGCCGCCAGCAACGACACGACGTCATCGTGTGCTTCCCGGCCCGACCCCATGATCAAAACCATAGTGGATCAACGGTGGCGACCGCTGCCGACACGCCGCCGACCTGTCACTCAGGCTGAACAGCTACGGCGATCAGGGTCGTATTGCGGGTATCCGCTGACACCCTAGGAGATCCGATGATCCTCGCCCGGCTCGTCCGCCGCAGCCTCACCACCGCGGCCGTGACCGCCACGGCCGCCGGAGCACTGGCCTTCGCCGCCCCCGCGGCGGGTGCCGCGACACCCCAGGGCGGCCCGCTCACGCTGAACATCGCCACGAGTTGCCCGGACATGCAGATCGGCTCGCGAAGCGAGTGCGTGCGCGCCCTGCAGATCGAGCTGGTCAAGCTCGGCGCCGCCATCGACACCGACGGCAAGTACGGGGAGGAGACGGCGGGCGCGGTCCGCCGGATCCAGGATCGGTACTCGTTCCGCTATGTCGACGGCATCGCCGGTCCCGAATCCCGCCAGAAGATCCAGGGTCATTACGAGGAGCAGCTTCGACTGGGAAACTATGACCCGGACAAGGTGAGCAACTCGGGCTGCAACATCGGCAAGAAGGTGCCGATCATCGGCGACCCGGTCGCGGACGCCTGCAAGGAGATCTTCAAGACCGAGCAGGCGGGCTGAGCGTGCGGTGGGTCGCTGAGGGGAGACCCGCCGCCGGGGCACGGTCCCGGCTCCTGCCGCCGGGGGCCGAGCCCGTTGCGCCTATCCGGTGGGTGCCCGCGGGTCGGTGGCGTGCGCGGGCGCGAACGTCGAGTCCTGTGCGCACGCCCGACTGGGCGCAGGCGAGCTGACGACCGACTGCTACTGAGCTCGCGGGTGGCCAGTACCGTCGGCCGGTGCGCTTCTCGGTCCGCCCCGCGACGTCGTTCGCCGACGTCGCCACGATCCTCGAGCCCAAGAACCCGACGTCCTCGGTGTGCTGGTGTCTGAGCCACCGCGTCGATGCGAAGACGAACAAGTCGCTCGTCGGGCCGCAACGGGGCGAGTACGTCCGCGAGCTGACCCGCCGGGCCGTCGCGCCGGGTGTGCTCGCCTACGACGGCGACGCGGTCGTCGGCTGGGCGGCGGTCGCGCCGCGGGCGGAGCTGCCGTTCGCGCGGTCGCGCAAGATCCCGCACGTCGACGATCTCCCGGTGTGGTCGGTGTGGTGTTTCCGGGTGCGCGCGGGGCACCGTGGCCGCGGCGTCGCCCACGCGCTGCTCGACGGCGCAGTGGCGTTCGCGCGGCAGCACGACGCGCCCGCGCTGGAGGGTTATCCCGTGGACAACCGGGGCGCGAAGGTCGATCTGACGATGGCCTACGTCGGCACCCGCGCGCTGTTCGAGGCGGCCGGGTTCGCCCACGCGAGCGGGACCGACGCCGTGGCGGGCGGCTTCCCCCGCGTGGTCATGCGCCGGGCGCTGGACTGACGACGCTCAGGTGCCGCAGTAGGTGACGTACGGCGCGCCGCCGTCCGGCGCCGGCCCGGCGTAGTCCTCGAATCCCGGCCGCGGCGTGTACGGGTGGGCGACGATGTCGAGCAATGTGCGGAACGGGCCCAGGTCGCCCGCGGTGGCCGCGGCGAGCGCTTCCTCGACCCGGTGGTTGCGCGGGATGTAGACCGGGTTGACCCGGTCCATCGCCGCCGCCACCGCGGTCCGATCGGCGGGCAGCAGCGCGTCGCGGCGGGCGGCCCACGCGTCGTACGGCGTCGGGTCGGTGAACAACGCGCGCGCCGTACCGGCGGAGAGCGCGCGGAAGAACTGCGTGAAGTCGACGTGTTGGGCGCGCATCAGCCCCGCCAGGTCGTCGGCCAGCTCGGGGTCCGGGGCGGGCAGGCCGAGCTTGGCCGCCATGCCGTCGGCCCAGTGCCGCCGGAAGGCCTCGGCGAACCCGTTGACCGCGTCGGTGGCCGCTTCCACCGCGGCCTCGGCGTCCTCGTCGATGAGAGGGAGCAGCGCCTCGCCGAGCCGCGCGAGGTTCCACTGGGCGACCGCGGCCTGGTTGCCGTACGCGTAGCGGCCGCGCTCGTCGATGGAGCTGAACACCGTGGCCGGGTCGAAGGTGTCCATGAACGCGCACGGGCCGTAGTCGATGGTCTCGCCCGAGATCGTCATGTTGTCGGTGTTCATCACGCCGTGCACGAACCCGACGAGCATCCAGCGGGCCACCAGCTCGGCCTGTGCGGCGATCACGCGCCGGTAGAGCTCCAGGTACCGGTTGTCCGCGTCGACGGCGTCGGGGTAGTGGCGGGCAAGGGCATGGTCGGCGAGCGCGCCCAGCACCTCGCGGTCGCCGGTCGCGGCGGCGTACTCGAACGTGCCCACCCGCAGGTGGCTCGCGGCGACACGGCAGAGCACCGCGCCGGGCAGCAGCTGCTCGCGCTGCACCTGCGCGCCGGTGGCGACGACCGCGAGCGCCCGCGTCGTCGCGATGCCGAGCCCGTGCATCGCTTCGCCGATGAGGTGCTCGCGCAGCATCGGACCCACCGCGGCCTTGCCGTCGCCGCCGCGGGCGAACGGCGTGCGGCCGGACCCCTTGAGGTGCAGGTCGCGGCGGTGGCCGTCGCGGTCGACGACCTCGCCGAGCAGCAGCGCCCTGCCGTCGCCGAGGCGCGGCTGGTACATGCCGAACTGGTGGCCCGCGTAGGCCTGCGCGACCGGCGTGACCCCATCCGGGTGCCCGTGGCCGACCAGCAGCGCCACACCGTCGGGAGCGCGCAGCACCGCGGGGTCGAGGCCCAGCTCCGCGGCCAGCTCCTCGTTGAGGACGAGCAGCTCCGGCGCGGGCACCGGCGCCGCCGTCCAGGCCACGGACAGCCGGGGCACCGCGCGGGCGTAGGAGGCGTCGAGCTCGATCAGCGGCTGCGCGACGGTCATCTCCCCAGGCTACGGACCGGGCGCAGGCCGACCCACCGCCGCAGGCCGGTCACCGGCGCCGACGAGGTGCTCCAGCAGGGGCGCCAGCCGGGCGAGCTCGTCGAGGTGCAGCCTGCTCAGCCGGGCGATGCGGTCCTCGCCCGCGGCCGTCAGCGCCAGCCGCACGACGCGACCGTCCCGATCGTCGCGGCGCCTGCGCAGGAGGTCCGCCTGTTCGGCCCGGTCGACGAGGCCGACGACGCTGTGGTGGCGCGTGTTGAGGTAGCCCGCGACGTCCCGGATGGTCGGACCCTGTGGCTCGGGGTGGCCCTTGATCGCGAGCAGGAGCTGGTGCTGCGCGTGGGTGAGACCCACGCGCGCGGCCTGCTCGTGGCTCCAGCTGTCGAACCGGCGCAATGCCGTGCGGAACCGCAGCAGGTTCGTGTAGTCCTCCTGCGTCGGCAAGGTCACAGCGAAAACCCTAGACCGGTGATTTCTATCGTGCCACGATGAACTTGTATCGTGAAGCGATAGGAGAAGACGATGTGGGAGGACCTGACGATCGCGCTGAGCTGCGTGGGCTTCGTCGCCGCCGTCGTGCTGCTGGTGGTGGAGCTGCCTCCGGTGTTGGCCGCGGCGCAGGAGTTCGCCCGACAGCACCGCCAGGAGCGGTGACGCGGGTCAGCGGCCGTCCAGGTACTGCAGGAGCTCGTGGGCGGCCAGCTCGATCTCCTTGTGGCCCCACTCGGCGGCGCGGTAGTGGCACGCGATCAGGCCCATGCGGTGCAGACGGCGGAAGTCCCCGTAGACGAACGCGTACCGGGCCTTGGTCTCCTCGCCCGGCCCCTCCGTGAGCGCGAGGTGCCAGGCGCCGTACTCGTCCCACGAGTGGCGTTTGAGGTAGGCGTTCTCGGCTTCGGCCCCGGGCTGGACGTCGCTCCATCGGCTGGTCAGCACGATCCGGCGCGTGTCGATCAGGCGCCGAGCGTTCTCAACGCCGGGCTTGTTGACGATGTAGGTGGCCACGGGGAGATCGTCGCCCGTCCGGCACCGCGCCGCCGGACGAGCGAACTCAGAACATGCGGACGTCGGCGCCCGGCCGGACCGGTCCGGCCTGCTCGATCGTCGCGTAAACGCCCGCGGCGGGCAGCACGCCGAAGCCGGGGACGTCGATGCGGTTCTGCGCCATCAGGGTGCGCAGCGCCATGGGGTCGCGCGGCAGGTGGCCGTGTTCGAGCGTCGGGATGGCGCACCGCGGGGTCGGCAGCACGACCCGCGCGACCACGGCGTCGCCGAGCGCCACCGGATGCCCGACCCAGGCGGTCTCGGTGAACGGGGGATGCCCCGGCGGCGTCCGGATCACCAGATTGGGCCGGTAGCGGGCGGCGGGCTGACCGATGTGCTCCAGGGTCGCGGTGGTGATCAGGTGCAGCGGCGCGTAGTCGAGGAACGTCGCGGTGGGCACCACCTCGCCCAGCACCAGCGGCGGCGCGGCCACGATGGCGTCGACCCCCTGGTCGAGCACCTCGTCCGGGTCCGCCCGGTCGATGTCGGCCTGGTCGGACGGCACCGCCGAGAGCCGGACCGGACGGCCGAGCAGGCGCGACAGCAGGTCGTGCACGTGGGGGTCGGTCGCGGTGGTCTGTTCGCCGTCCGGCAGCGTGATCCGCACCTCGTCACCCGTCGGGTCCTGGGCGGCCCGCGCGTGCAGCAGCGCCCGCCACAGACGTGGCTGCTTCGCGCTCGCGACCTTCCGGGTGGCCTCGTCGACCAGGGCGAAGCGCCGGTCGCCGCGCACCCCGCCCGGGTCGACCGCCACCTCGTCCAGCTGCGAACCGAGCATCGACTTGACCGGGTAGCGCCAAACCTGCTCGATCCGCATCGCGCTCAGACGGCCTCGATCTCGACGCGCGTGTCGGAGAACGTCGGCGCGTTGCCGAGGTCGGCGAACCGGAACGGGTTCACCGCGTTGACCGTCGAGGAGTCCTTGGCGTTCTTCGGCCACGCGCCCATCGGGCACATCACGACGCCGGGCGCGACGTCGTCGCTGAGCCGGGCGAGCGCCACGAACTGGCCACGGTCGTTGAAGATCCGCACGTAGCGGCCGTCGGCGATCCCGCGCTCCGCGGCGTCGGCCGGGTGGATCGTGACGGCCTGCTCGCCCTGCACCCGGCGCTGCGCGGCCTGGTCGCCCGCGCTGGAATTGAGGTAGGCGTGTGACTTGGGGGAGATCAGGTTGAGCCGGTAGCCGCTGTCGGCGGTCTCCCGCGGCGCGACGTAGTGCGGCAGCGGGTCGACCGTCCTCGCCGGGCTGGTGGCTCGTTCGAGCCCTGCCGGAACAGCGGCGAGACGAAGTTGTCGGTCGATCGACGAGCGGAACTCGGTCTTGCCCGACGGCGTCGGGAAGTTGCCCTCGGCGTGCGGCGCGTACTCGTCGCGCGAGGGCAGGTTGAGGCGCGCCCACCCCCGTCTCGCGCAACGACTCGACGGTGATGCCCTGCATCGCCGGCGGCGGTCCAGTCGAACGCGTCGGCGACCATCTCCTCGTCGGTGCGGGTGAAGCACTCCTCGGTGAAGCCCATCCGGGCGGCGAGCCTGCGGAACAGCTCGGTGTTGGGCACGGCCTCGCCCAGCGGCGCGATCGCCGGGGTGTTCAGCGAGACGTAGAAGTGGCCCCAGCTGAACATGATGTCGAGCTGCTCGAGCTGGGTGGTCGCGGGCAGCACGATGTCGGCGTAGCGGGCGGTGTCGGTGAGGAAGTGATCGCTGACCACGGTGAACAGGTCCTCGCGGGCCAGGCCGCGCGCGACCTTCTCCTGCTCGGGGCACACGACCATGGGGTTGGAGTTGTAGACCATGAGCGCAGGTGATCGGCGGGTCGAGTGCCATCTCGCCGGTCAACGCCCGGCCGAGCAGGAACTGGTTGACGACCCGGGTGCCCGGGGTGGCGAGCTCCGGGTGCATGAACGCCGCCCCAGTTGACCGGGAACGCCCACAGCGGCAGTTGCAGCAGGCCGCCGCCGACGTTGCGCCACGCCCCGACCAGCGCGGGCAGGCAGGCGATCGCCCGCACGGTCTGCCCGCCGCCCGCGTGCCGCTCGATCGCGACCCCGATCCGGATCATCGACGGTTGGCTCGTGGCGTACTCGCGGGCGAGCGTGCGGATGTCGTCGGCCGGGATCCCCGTCTCCTGCGCCGCCCACTCCGGCGTGGACTGCCGCACGCGCTCGGCCAGCTCGTCGTAGCCGACGGTGTGGTCGCGGACGTACTCCTCGTCGACGAGGCCCTCGTCGATGATCACGTGCATGAGGGCGAGCGCGAGCGCGCCGTCGGTGCCGGGCCGGATGGGCAGGTACCAGTCGGCGTGTTGCGCGGTGCGGTGCCGCACCGGGTCGATGACGACGACCTTCGCGCCGCGCCGCTGCGCCTCGGCCACGACCGGCCACAGGTGCAGGTTCGTCGAGATCATGTTGCAGGCCCAGATGACGATGTAGCGGGAGTGCACCAGGCTCTCCGGGTCGACGCCCGCCGTGGCGCCGATCGTCATCGAGTAGGCGGTGCATGGAGCCGGAGTCGCAGTAGGTGCGCTCGCTGATCGTGGCGCCGAGCTTGTTGAAGAACGCGTCGCCCACGTTGAGTCCGTTGAGGATGCCCTCGGTGCCGAGGTAGCTGACCGGCATGATCGACTCGGGCCGTGCTCGGCGATGGACGCGCGGAACCGGTCGGCGATCTCGTCGAGCGCGGCGTCCCAGGAGATGCGCTCGAAGCGCCCGCTGCCCTTGGGCCCGACGCGCCGCAGGGGATGGAGCAGCCGGTCGGGGCTGTAGACCTTGTCGACGTAGTTGTTGACCTTGACGCACAGGCCGCCCCGGGTGAACGGGTGCTCCGGGATCGCCGCGGACCTCCGTGGCGCGACCGTCCGCCACCGTCACGAGCATGGCGCACGTGTCCGGGCAGTCGTGCGGGCATGCGGCGCGCACGATGGTGGGGGCGGGGCGGTCCTCCGTGGCGGTCATGGCCCGAGTGTGAACGGCGCCCCGCGACGCGGCCAGACCAGGGAAGCCGCAGTTCGGCAGGTGCGGATGCGGGCGGTCATCGCGTCCGCAGATGCGAATTCAGGCGGTCCGCCTCCGGCCCCAGAGCAGCGCGGGCACCAGCAGCAGCGCCAGGAGCCCACCGGCCAGCGAGAGCGTCGCGAACCCGTAGCCCGCCACGACCACGCCGGAGAGCACACCGCCGCCCGCCCCGCTGAGGGCGACGAGGACGTCGACGCCGCCCTGGACCTGCGGCCGGGTCGCGGGTTCGGTCGCGTCGACCAGCAGGGCGGTGCCGGAGATCAGGCCGAGGTTCCAGCCCAGCCCGAGGAGGGTGAGCCCGACGACGAGCGGTACCACCGCGTCGGGCGGGGCGAGCGCGGACGTGAGCCCGGCCAACAGGAGCGTCAGCCCGGCCGCGGCCGCCATGGGGACGCGGCCGAGCCGGTCGACGAGCACACCGGTCACCAGCGACGGCAGGTACATCGCCCCGACGTGGATGCCGATCACCAGGCCGATCACCTCGAGCCCGTGCCCGTGGGCGAGCATGTGCACCGGCGTCATCGTCATGATCGCGACCATCGTGACCTGCGTCAGCACCATCACCGCGGCGCCCGCGACCACACCGGGACGGGCGGTGCGCGCCACCCCGGCCGTCGGCGACGGCGCGGGGGCGGGGAGCTCCCGGGCCATGAGGAACGGGTCGGGCCGCAGCAGCAGGAACAGCACCGCCGCCGCGGCGAGGTAGGCGACGGCGGCGAGCAGGAACGGGCCCGCGAGGGCGGGCACCCCGATCGCGGTGGCCAGGCGGCCGAGCGGCCCGACCAGGTTCGGCCCGGCCACGGCGCCGAGCGTGGTCGCCATCAGAGCGACGCTGATGGCGGTGCCTCGCTCTGCGGGCCCGGCGAGGTCGGTCCCGGCGTAGCGGGCCTGGAGGTTCGTCGCCGTTCCCGACCCGTAGACGAACAGCGCCACGAACAGCAGCCCGACGGCGCCGGTCACGGCGGCCACGACGACCCCCGCAGCGCCCGCGCCGCCCGCGAGGAACCCCAGCCCCAGGCCCGGGCGCCGCCCGCGGCGCTGGGTCAGGCGGCCGATGAGCAGCGCCGCCGTCGCGGACCCCACGGTGAACAGCGCCGTGGGCAGCCCGGACAGTTCGTCGGACCCGAGCATCTGGCGGGCGAGCAGCGCCCCGACCGTGACGCCTGCGGCCAGCCCGGCGCCGCCGAGGACCTGCGCGCCCGCGACGACGATCAACACACGCTTCTGCAGAGAGCGCCGGGCCGCGTCGTCGCCCGCACGGAGCCGGTCGGTCAGCGTCGCGCCGTCGTTCCCGCCGGGCGCCGGACTCCCCATCGGCCACGCCCTCTCTGTCGTCGGTGCGACGGTAGGAGCGGGGGCGGGCGGCGACAACTGCCGTCGCCGGGATGCGCGCGATCCCCCGTTCTCGCGCCACCCTGGACGCATGTACGAGATCGCCGCGCTCCTGCGCGAGTACGACCGCGCCCGCGCCTACACCGACGCGCTGTGGCGTGACCTCAGCCCGGACGAGCTGACCTGGCGTCCGCACGAGGATTCCAGCGCCATCGGCTGGCACCTGGGTCACCAGGCGCACGTCGCCCACTTCATGATCCGCAACCTGACCGCGGCCGAGCCCAGCCCGGACCCGGAGCTCGACGCGCTCATGGACTCGGCCCGGCCGGAGCGGTTCCGCGGGGCCCTGCCCACCGTGGCGCGGCTGACCACGTTCCGCGATGTCGTCGCCGAGCGGGTGCACGCCCGCATCGGGGACATCGGTGCGGGCCGGGTCGGTGCTCCGGCGCAGCTCACGATCGTCGCCACGCACCTGCTGACGGCGGTGATCAATCACGAGTACCAGCACGACCAGTGGATCGGCGAGGTCCGCGCGCGCGACCTCGGGCACGCCCTGCCGCCGGACCCCGACACCGGCGCCGTTTGTCGGGTGGACGGGTACCTCGTCCTGGCGTCGGACGAGGAATCTCGGTAGCGGTTACCGATCCGCGCGCGGCCGATGGGCCGCATCCTGACCCTCGTCGCGACGGTACGAGGGGTCGTCGCGACGGTCGCCGGTGCGGGGCCCGGGTGGGCTACAAGACGCTCGGTGGCCCCGTCGAGCGCCGGGCCGTCCGGGCGTCAGCGGGCCGGGCTCACCAGCGCCTCGTCGGCGTCGGGCAGCTCGACCGGCGCGGGCGGCTCGTGGAAGCGGCTGGCCACCCAGCCCACCACGAGCGTCGATGACGCCGATGGGCACCAGCCACTGCGCGGCGATGCTCGTCGGCTTGCCCGCGACCGGGATCTTCACCAGCTGCACGACGATCGTCATCACGATCAAGGTGGCGACGAACGCGAGGATCGCGTCGAGCTGGTTGGCCCGCGGCATGAGCTTGCCGAGCAGGAACGCCCCGAGCAGCGCGCCGTAGGTGTAGCCCGCGATCGCGAGACCGGTGAGGTAGACGTTGCCGGTGGTGGTGGAGAACCCCATGGCGAACACGGCCATGAGGATCGCCCAGACCAGCGTCATCACCCGGGCGAGGCGCAGCATCACCGCGTCCGAAGGGCGCCGCTTGGCGAAGCTGTCGATGATGTCCGACACCGTCGAGTTCGACATCGAGTTCAGCGCCGACGACAGCGAGCCCATTGCCGCGCCGAGGATGCCCGCCACCAGCAGCCCGGAGATGCCGACGGGCAGGCTGTGCAGGATGAACGCCGGGTAGAGGTTGTCGCTGGTCTGAAGGCCGAGGTCCTGGAATGAGCGGCCCTGGTTGTAGGCCCACAGCAGCGCGCCCACCAGCGAGAACGCCGCGAACTGGATCGTCACGAAGATCCCGGAGCCGATCATCGCCTTCTGGGAGTCGCGGAGCGAACGGGTGGCCAGGATGCGCTGGACGATCAGCTGGTCCGAGCCGTGGCTGGCCATGGCGAAGATCGCCCCGCCGATGATCGCGGTGGGGAGCGCGAACGAGCTGGTGAGGATGTGGGCGAGGGAGAAGTTCGGGTCGAACACCTGGAACTTGCCCGCAGCCGCGGCGGCGGCGAACCCGTCGCCGCCGACCGCCGCCGACAGCACGATGATCGCGAGCACCGCCCCGCCGAGGTAGAGGCCCAGCTGGATGGCGTCGGTCCAGATCACGGCCTTGATCCCGCCCAAGTAGGTGTAGACCACGGTGATCGCCGTGAGCACGATGATGATCGTGCCGTAGCTCGTGGTCAGGCCGAACTCGTCGAGCAGCAGCTTGATCGGGATGGCGGACGCGAAGAGCCGCACCCCCTCGGCGAGCAGCCGCGTGAACACGAAGGTGACCGACGCCAGGCCCTGCAGGTAGCGCCCGAACCGGGCCTCGAGGTACTGGTAGGCGGAGACGAAGCCGCCGCGCCGGTACAGGGGGATGAGCACGGTCGCGACGACCACGCGCCCGATCACGTATCCCAGCGCCAGCTCGACGTTGCCGAAGGCCTGGTTGGTGTAGGCGCCGCCGGGCACGGAGATGACGGTGAGCACGCTGGTCTCGGTGGCCACCACCGAGAAGCAGACGGTCCACCACGGCATCGAGCCCTCGCCGACGAAGTAGTCCTTCGACGACTTCTGCCGCCCGGACAGCCACAGCCCCACAGCGGCGATCGCCACCAGGTAGACGACGACCACGACGAGATCGAGTTGGCGTGACACGAGTTCTCCTACGGTGGCGTGACGACGAGCCGCCGAGGCGGCGGTGCGGGTGCGGGCAGGCGCAGCGGCGTGGTTCCCGGTGAGAGACGCCCCAACACGCGCGGGACCGTCGAGCCGGTGCCGCCGGGCACAGCCGGGCAGCTGGTGCCAGGTCAGGAAGCCGAGCAGGGCGACGAGGTAGGCCTCCTTGGCGTCCGCGGGGAGGCCGCGCTCGTCCGTGGTGACCACTGGAGTGGGGCCCAGCCTGCGGCGCAGCGCGGCCAGCAGCGCGGGGTTGCGCACCCCGCCGCCGGACGCGACGACCTCGGCGACGCCGTAGGGCCGTAGCGCGTCGGCGACGGTGACGGCCGTGAGCTCGGTCAGCGTGGCCATGAGGTCGGGGACCGTGACGCCGGGGGCGTGCACGTAGTCGGTCGTGAACAGCTCGCGCCCGGTCGATTTCGGCGCGGCCTTGGCGTAGGAGGGCTCGCCGAGCAGCCGGGCCAGGAGGCTGTCATCCACCCGGCCCGCCAGGGCGAGGCGCCCGTCGCGGTCGCAGGGCTCGCCGGTGTGGCGCTGCGCCGCCGCGTCGAGCAGGCAGCTCGCGGGCCCGGTGTCGAAGGCGAGCACGGACTTCCCGCGCACGACCGTCACGTTGGCGATGCCGCCCAGGTTCAGCGCGGCCCGCGGCGGTCCGCCCGCCAGCCACAGGGCGTCCAAGGTAGAGGCCAGCGGCGCGCCCTCGCCGCCCGCGGCGATGTCGCGGGCACGCAGGTCGGAGACGACGGGCAGCCCGGTCTTCTCGACGACCCACGCGGGCTGGCCGAGCTGCAGTGTGCCGCGGGCGCGCCCGTCGACCACCCGGTGGAAGACGGTCTGGCCGTGCGAGGCGATCAGATCGCCGCGGCCGTCCGCGAACCGGGTGAGCGCCGCGTCGGCCGCGTCGGCCACCGCCTGTCCGACCGCCTGGTCGAGGTCGCAGATCTCGCCTGCGGTGGTCGTACGCGGCCGACGCGGCGCTCTCGGCGGCGACGGCCAGCCGGATCGCGCAGCTCGCGGTCGTCGACTGCCTGTTCGTCGGGGTCGCCCAGCGTTCCTACGAGGCTGCGGGTCACCTGCTGCGCGGCACTTACGACGCGGTGCAGGGCCGCCGCACGAAGGGACGCTAGTGGACATCGGCACCCTCACCACGGAGGCCCGCAACCCGGCGACCGCCGACCTCGACGCGATGTCGGTGCCGGAGCTGCTGGCCGTGATGAACGCCGAGGACGCGCGGGTCGCCGCGGCGGTCGGCGCGGCGCTGCCGCAGATCGCCGCGGCGGTGGAGCTGATCACCGCGTCGCTGCGGCGCGGCGGCAGGCTCGTTTACCTCGGTGCGGGCACGAGCGGGCGGATCGGGCTGCTCGACGCCGTCGAGTGCCCGCCGACGTTCGCCGCGGGCCCCGACCAGGTGCTCGCCCTGCTCGCGGGCGGGGTAGGTGCGTTCGCCACCGCCGTCGAGGGGGCGGAGGACGGCGCGGCGGCCGCCGCCGCGGACGTCGACGCGGCCGGTGTCGACGACCGCGACACCGTTGTCGGGCTGGCCGCGAGCGGGCGCACGCCCTACGTGGTGGCCGGACTGGACCGGGCGCGCGCCCGGGGCGCGGCGACGGTGTCGGTGGCATGCAACGCGGGCGCCGAGGTGAGCGCGCACGCCGACGTGGCGATCGAGGTGCAGACGGGGCCCGAGGTGCTCACCGGCTCGACCCGGCTGAAGGCGGGCACGGCCCAGAAGCTGGTGTGCAACATGCTCTCGACCGCGGCGATGGTGCGGATCGGCAAGGTCTACCGCAACCTGATGATCGACATGCGGCCGACGAACGCGAAGCTCGCCGACCGGGCGGAACGGATCGTCGCCGCGGCGGCGGAGGTCGACCGGGAGACGGCGGCGAAGGCGCTCGCCGCCGCGGGCGGGCGGGCCAAGGTCGCCACCGTGATGCTGCTGGCGGGCACCGACGCGCCCGGGGCGGAGGCGCTGCTCGCCGCGTCCGGCGGCGGGGTGCGGGCGGCTACCGCGCGCTGACGGCGCGCCTGCTCGGCCCGCGCGCCTGCTCGGCCCGCGCGCCGACTCCACTCTGCGACCGCGCACCCTTCGGCACGACCGCGCACCCCTCGGCACGACCGCGCACCCCACTGACGGGGTGTGCGGTGGCCCGTAGGGGTGCGCGGTGGCCCCCCTGGGCACGACTGCGCACCCCGGGGCATGACTGCGCCCCCTGGGCACGACTGCGCACCCCGGGGCATGACTGCGCACCCCGGGGCACGACCGCGCACCCCACTGACGGGGTGCGCAGTGGCCCGTAGGGGTGCGCGGTGGTCGGCAGGGTGCGAAGTCAGCCCCGTTAGCCGGGCTCGCGCCCGAGGTACTCCCTCGCGAGGGTGGCGGGCGCGCAGGCCAGCCACGCGTCCGTGACGGCCTCGCGCAACGCCTTCTCCTCCACCGCGTCGAGCCGGATCAGCACGGCGGCGTAGCCGTCGAAGTGCGGGATCGTGAAGAACGCCTGCCCGCCCGCGGCGAGGACGGCCTCCTTGTCGGCCAGGTCGGCCACCCGCACGGCGAGGATCGGGCCGTCGGGTGGCCGCTCGTCGCCGAACCGGCGCAGATCGGCCTTGCTGAACGGCCGGTCCCACGCGAACGCCTTGCGCCGCACGAACCAGGTGAGGTTGCCGAACCGTTCGCCTTCGGTGACCTCCGGCAGCGCGGCAACGATCCGGCCCACATCCTCCACAGATGCCACGGCCGGACGGTAGCCCACCGTTTGACCACCCGCGTCGCGCCGCCGCATGCTGGGGAAGATCCCGCACGAACCCACGAAGGAGCGGTGTTGTCCTCGACCACCAGCTTGATGACGTCGTGACCCGCTCGAACCGGTCGGCGGTGCCGACCCGCCTCACGGTCACCGGCACCGAGACCCTCACCTCCCGGCTGCGGCGGGTGTGGTTTCGCAGCGACGACCTCGCGGCGTTCGCCGCCAGCGCGCACACCGACCGCTACGTGAAGCTCGTCTTCCCGAAGCCGGGCGTCGTCTACCCCGAGCCACTGGACATGCGGGTGCTGCGCCAGACCCTGGCGCCGGAAGACATGCCGGTCGTCCGCACCTACACGGCGCTCTTCCCCGACGTCGACGCGGGCACGTTGGCCATCGACTTCGTGGTGCACGGCGACGAGGGCGTTGCCGGGCCGTGGGCGCAGCGCGCCGCCCCGGGCGACGTCCTGCTGGCCAACGGCCCCGGTGGGGCCTACCGGCCGGACCCGGACGCCGACTGGCACCTGCTCGTGGGTGACGAGTCCGCGGTGCCCGCGATCACGGCGGCGCTCGCGGTGCTGCCCGAGGACGCGGTCGTGCGGGTGGCCGTGCTGGTCGACTCGCCCGCCGACGAGCCCGACCTCCCGGTGCCCGCCAAAGGCGAGCTGGTGTTCGTCCACCGGAGCGCGGGCGGCGGGGACGACCGGCTGCTGGCGGCCGTGCAGGCCCTGGACTGGCCGTCCGGGCGCGTGCACGTGTTCGCCCACGGCGAGGCGCAGGAGATCATGCACCACGTCCGGCCGTACCTGTTCGGCGAGCGCGGACTGGCCCGTGAGCAGGTGTCGGTCTCGGGTTACTGGCGCCGAGGCCGCACCGAGGAGGGCTTCCGGGAGTGGAAGTCCGACCTCGCGCGGCGGGAGGCCGACAGCGCCGAGTGAGCGCCCTCGTAGAGTGCGCGGCGTGCAGACGGGTGTGCCGCGGTCGATCGACGAAGGTCTCGCCCGTCGTCTGAAGGCGCTCGCCTGCACGGCGCCGCTGCACGACCTCGACGCGCGCAAGAGCCGTCTCGAATGGGCCGACGGCGAGCGGTACCAGATGGCCGAGATCGGCCTGCAGGCCATCGACCAGGTCACGCTCGCGATGGACTTCGACCACGGCGCGGCCCAGCCCGAGGTTGTGCGCGGCCTGCTGCCGTTCATCGGCGCGCAGGCGCCGGACGCGCCGCCCGGCGAGCACGAACGGGTCGCCCGCTGGGTGATCGAGAACCTGATCAACATCGGCAGCCTCGACCGCGGCTTCGCCGTCGACTACGGCTCGGTCGCCGCCGACGGCCGCTACGTGCGCAGGCGTTTCGACTTCAAGCTGCTCGTCGAGCTCGCCGGGCCGGACGGCGAGGTGTACCTGCGCGCCTCCGACGAGGCGATCAACGTGCTGGTCGGGGCGCTCGACACGGACGTCGAGTCGGCGCAGGTCGCGGCGGAGTTGAAGCTCGAGAACCTGATCAGCCGGGGCCTGCTCGGCGAGGCCCGGCTGGCGGCCGAGCAGGCGCGCTACCGCACCGTCCAGTACGCGGAGGCGCTGCGCCAGAAGCTCGACGCCACCCGCCGCGACGTCCGCTCGGTCGACTGGCTCGCCGCCGTCCCCGCCCTCCTGGACGAGGCGCTCACCCACATCGAGGGCCGCTACCGCGCGGAGACGGCGATCCTGGACCACATCGCCGCCGCCCGTGACGAGGCGACCGAGCCGTCGCGGCGCAGGCAGGCCGCGGAGCTCGTCGGGGTCGTGCGCGACTGCATCCAGCGCCACACCCAGCTGCAGGCCCGACTGCAGGAGGCGGGCGCGGTGTTCCGGGCCGAGCAGGACCGCCAGCAGTTCGCCGACCGGCCTCGGCGCGCCGCGATCGACGTGTTCGGGCAGCTCCTCCGGCCCTGTCTCGGCCTGCATGTCGCGACCGCGCAGGAGCCGACCGCGGCCTTCTTCCGGGCGGCTACCGGTGTGCGGGTGCCGAGCGTGCCCAGCCTGGGCGGCCTCGTCGAGACGCTGCTGGCGCCGCCGTCGGACCGCGACCCGCTGGGCGCGGCGGTGCCCGTGCCCGAGCTGGTCCCCGCCGAGCCGGACCCGTTCGGCCCGCAGCGGTGGGAGCAGGTCTCCGCCACGCTGCCCGTTCCCGGGGATGCCGTCCGACTCTCCGCGCTGCTCGCCACGGCGCGGGCCGCGGACCCCGAGCTGCCGCGGCTGGTCATGCTCCGCGTGCTGCATGCGGTCGGGTCGGCCGTCGCGTCCGCCCGCAGCCACGGCGACGACGCGGTGCTCCTGGCCGTCGACGACGGCACGGTGCTGCGGGACGCCGAGTACGGCGGGGCGGACCTGCTCGTCGGGACGGCGGCCGTGTCGTGGACGAGCACGTGAACGCAGCCGCGCCGAACGCCGCCGACGTGCGCGGCGAGGAGGTGGCGTGAGTCGAGACGTCCGGCCGGTCGACGTCGAGTCGGCGGCTCGCCTCGTCGCGCACGGCATGCGCCCCAAGGCGCTGCCCGCGCGCGACCCCGCCTACGCCGACCTCGTGCGCCGCTACCGCGAGGACGACGCGTTCGCCGACACCGTGCAGCGCGTCGCGTCCGGGCTCGGGCTCGTCGTGCTCGCGGTAGGGGACGTGTCCGGGCTGGTGCTGGCTGCGGTCGAGGACTCGGTGTTCGAGATCCGCATGGACGAGTACGCGCGGCGCACCGTGCTCGCCAACCGGCAGGCCGACAAGGTGATGCACGGCCTCGCGCACCTCGCCGCCGCCGCGCTGGCCTTCCCCCGCTCGGACGACCTCGCCGACGACACCTACGTCGGGCGGGTCTCGGTGGACCAGGTCGACGGCGCCGTGCGCGAGGCCTGCCGCACGCTGGGCGAGCGGGTGGCGGGCACCGCCGAGGCCGACCCGGTCTCCGACGCCCCGCAGCTGGAGGAGGTGTGGCGGGCCTGGCTGCGCCGCCCGGAGGCCACCGCGACCAAGGACGGCCGCGCGGGTGAGGCCACCACCCGCGGCATCGTCGGGAAGGCGCTGCGGTTCCTCGCCGACCAGGGCTTCCTGGTGCCGGTCGGGCAGGAGGGCGTCTACCGCACCACGCCCCGCTACCAGGTGCAGGTCCGCGAGCTGGCCGCGCAACGGACGTTCGACGAGCTGGTGAGCCTCGGGGTCGTCCCGGTGGCGGGCGCCGACAGCCTGCGGGGGGTCCCGGGTGTTTGAGCTCTGCCGGGTACGGCTGTTCTCCGTCGGACCGCTCGGCGCGCGGTACCAGGACGTGTGCCTCGACCTGCGCGGCGTCGGCGCTCCCGTGCCCGCGGCGCCGCGCCAGGCCGACCTGTTCGCCGCCGACGACGTCGAGGGCGTGCCGCGCCGCCCGTCGCCCGCGTCGGTGCTGTTCCTGGAGAACGGCGGCGGCAAGTCCGTGCTGCTCAAGCTGGTGTTCTCGGTGCTGCTGCCGGGCCGCCGCCAGGTGGTCGGCACGACGAGCACCGACGTGCTGGCGAAGTTCGTGCTCGGCGAGGACGTCGCGCACGTCGCGTGCGAGTGGATGCACACCGCCACCGGGGCGCTGCTGGTCACCGGCAAGGTGTCCGAGTGGCCCGGCCACGTCGTCTCCGCCGACCCGCACCGCCTGGCCGATGCCTGGTACTCGTTTCGGCCCGAGCCCGGGTTCGGCCTCGACGACCTGCCGTTCACCGACGACGGCCGCCGCGTCACGATGGCGTCGTTCAAGGACCGGCTGCACCGGGCAGGACCGGCCGCCGAGCCGGTGTGGGAGACGGCGCACCGCGAGTGGACCCGCCACCTCGTCGAGGTCGGCCTCGACCCGGAGCTCTTCCGCTATCAGCGGGCGATGAACGCCGAGGAGGGGGAGGCGGCCGAGGCGTTCTCGTTCGGCAGCGACGAGGCGTTCGTCGACTTCCTCCTGCGTGCCGTGCTCGACCCCGAGGAGCCGCAGACCCTGGCCGACCTCGTCGCCGGGTACGCGCAGAAGATCGCCCAGCGCGCGGACCTCGCGACCGAGCGCGACTTCGTCGAGGGCACCCTCGGACGGCTGGCGCCGCTGCAGCAGGCCGAGCGCGCGGCCGGGGCCGCCCGCACCGCCGAGGGCGCGGCTCGGCGGGCCGTCGCCGGGCTCGCTGCCGCGATCGTCGCGCGCAAGGCCGAGGAGGACGCGCGCCAGGCCGCCGCGGTGGACGTGCTGGCCACCGCGCGGGAGGCGGAAACCGCTGCGGGACAGGAAGAACGGCGGCTGCGGGAGATCACGACGGAGCTGCGACGGCTCGTCGCGGCGCTGACCCTCGCCGAGGCCGAGCAGGCCGAGGCCGCCGCCTCCGGTGTGCGCGAGGCCGCCCAGGCGCACGTGAGCGCCTGGCAGGCCGTCGAGCCGGTGCTCGTCCACGAGCTGGCGACGGCGGAGGCCCAGCGGTTGCGCCGCGTCGTCGACGCCGAGCAGGAGCGCGCCCGGCCGGCGCTGCGGGTGCGGCAGGCGGCGGCGTCGGCCCTCGCCGCGGGTTTGCGCGTGACCATCGCCGACGCCGAGGCCGCCGCGGACGCGGCAGCAGGGGAGGCCGCCGCCGCGGAGGATCGCGCCGAGGCCGCCCGGGAGCGGGAGCTGGAGCGGGCGAAGGAGGCCGCCGGGCATGCGGCGGCCGTCGACGCCGCGCACACCGGGCTCGGGGAGATCCGGGAACGCGTTGCCGTGGCGGTGGCGTCGGGCCTGCTGCGCGGCGGGGACCGTAGCGGGCACGGCGGGGGCCATGGTGCCGGGAGGGACGCGGTCGGGGCCCGGGTGGGCACCGGCGCCGGGCCGGGCGACGATGCGAGCTCATACGCGGGCGCTGGGGTCGGCGGAGGCGCGGGCGGCGGGTTCGGCAACGCCGGAGTGGACGTCGCGGCGGCCGCCGCGCAGGCCGCCGTCGACGCAGGCGAGGCGGCCGCGGCGGTGACGGCGTCGGCCGAGGAGCTGAGCGCCCTGCGCCGGGCACGGCAGGCCGCCGACGGGGAGCGGGCCGCGGCCCATCGCGCCGCCGACACCGCACGGGCGGTCGTGGAGTCGACCGAGGGCACCTACCGGGACGCGGCCGCCGTCCGCGACGCGCTGACCGCTGAACCGCGCCTGGCCGCGTTGCTCGGCGTCGACGAGATCGTCCCGGACACCGACGCGTCCGCCTTGGTCGAGCGGCTGATGGCGGCGGTCGACGCTGCGGAGCGCGAGCGCACCGGCCTGCTGGCCGAGCAGGCGCGCGACCAGCGGGCGCTGCGTGCGCTCGGGGAGGGCGGCCTGCTGCCCGAGCCCGCCGAGATCGAGGACGTGTTGCGGGTGCTGGAGGCAGCGGGGATCACCGCCTACTCCGGCTGGCGCTACCTGGCGATGCTGCCCGCCGCGCAGCGCGCCGCGGTGGTCGAGCGGCTGCCGCACCTGGTCGGCGGCGTGCTGCTCAACAGCGCGGCCGACGCAGGCCGGGCCCGCGCCGAGCTGGAAGCGGCCCGGCTGCTGCCGTGCGCGGCGGTGACCGTCGGCACCACGGCCGCGGTCGTGCCCGACGCGGTCGCGCCGGGGGTGGAGCTCGTTGTGCCGCCCAACCCCGCGATGGTCGACGAGGACGCCGCGGCGCGGGTCCGGGCTGAGCTGACCGCCGCGACCCGGGCGCGGTCAGCGGATCTCGAACGGTGCACGGCCGGGCGGGATCACGACCATGACCTGCTGGCGCGGGTGCGGGCGTGGCGGGACCGCCGGCCGCCGCTCGGCGAGCTGGCCGACGCCGCCGAGGCCGCGCGGGCCCGGTGGGCGGAGACGACCGCGGCGGCCGAGGCCGCCGATGACCGGGTCGGCGCGCTGGATGCGCGGGCTGAGGCGCTGGAGGCCGAGCGCCCCCGCCGCGTCGCCGCGGCCGCCGAGACGACCGAGCGGGCGACGGCGTTGGCGGGTCTACTGGCCGAGACCGGGCGCGCACCCACGCTGCGCGCGCGGGTCCGCACCGCGGAGGCCGAGGCCGCCCGCGCCGACGCGCAGGCCATCGCCGCCCAGAAGGAGGGTGCGACGGCGCGCGAGGACGCCGACGCGGCCCGCCGCCGTCAGGATCGCCACACCGGCGTCGCCGACCGCGCACGGGCCGAGCTCGCCGAGCTGCCCCTCGACGACACCCCCGCGCCCAACGCCACGGCCGCCCCGACCGCCGCCGCCCCGACCGCCGCCGCCCCGACCACCGCCGCCCCGACCACCGCCGCCCCAGCCGCCCCAGCCGCCGCCCCAGCCAGCGTCGCCCCGGCCGTCCTCGGCGCCCCGCCCGATTCGGGAGCGCTGGCTGACCCGGGCGCGCCAGCTGGTCAGGGCGCGCCGGCCAGTCCCAGCGCGCCTGCCCGCGCGCTGCCGCTGGGCGTGCTGCGCGGCGCCTATGCGCAGGCTTGCGCCGCCTACGCGGCGGCCGAGGTGGGCGCCGACCTGTCTGCGCAGCTCGGGATGGCCGAGCACGACGCCCGAACCGCGCAGGGCCTCGTGGACGCGCTGGCGCCCGCGGCCCGCGCGGGCGCCGAAGCCCTCCTGCACTCGCCGGACGCCGCCGATCCCGCCGCCCGACGCGCCGCCGCCGACCAGGCCCGGCGCGACCTAGCGCGCGCCGCCGAGCGCCATCAGCAGGCCGTGACCGCCACCGCGCTGGCCCGCAAGGAGCTCGCCGGGTTCACCGCGGCCCCGCGCTCGGTGGCGGCGTACGGATCGCCGACGAGCGCGGAGGACGGGCAGGAGCGGGTGGAGCGCGCCGAGCAGAACCGCCGGTCCGCCGAGGACGTCCTCGCCCGCGCCGCCCAACGGGCCCGTGACGCCGATCGCGAGCGGGCCACCGTCGCCGCGTCCGCGGAAGGCTTCGGCCACGTCGTGCGCGGCCTGGACATCCCCGCCGACCCCGCCGACCCCCCCGAAGCCATACCGTTCGACGGCGACGTCGCCGCCGCGGTCGAAGCGACGGCGACCGCCCGCGCCGCCCTCACCGCCGCGGCCGGAGAACGGGCGCGCGCCGAGCGGGAGGTCCGGGCCGCCGTCGACGCCGTGGCCCAGTTCGCCCAGGAGCCCCGGTTCGGCACGCTGACCAGCCCGGTCCGCCGCCACATCAGCGGGGTCGCGCGCACCGACGTGCCCGTGCTGGCCGACGAGTGGGCCGCGGCCCTGCGCCCGCGCCTGCGCTCGCTGGAGGACGACCTCGCGAGCATCGGCCGCCACCACGCAGGCATCGTGACCCGCCTGGGCGGCATGGTCGGTGAGGCGCTGCGGACGCTGCGGCTCGCGCAGCGGCTCTCCGAGCTGCCCGACGGCCTCGCCGACTGGTCCGGCCAGCAGTTCCTGCGGATCCGGTTCGACGACATCGACGAGGCGGCGCTGCGACAGGCGCTGGGCGAGGTCGTGGACCGCACCGCCGAGCAACAGGTCTCCGGAAAGAGCAGCGGGCGCCGCGACGGCATGGCGCTCCTGCTGCAGGGCGTCCGGGCGGCGATGCCCAAGGGCGTGCGGGTCGAGATGCTCAAGCCCGACGCGGTGCTGCGCACCGAGCGGCTGCGGGTGGCGCAGATCCGCGACGTGTTCTCCGGCGG
Organism: uncultured Actinomycetota bacterium; assembly: GCA_963739465.1. GTDB lineage: Bacteria > Actinomycetota > Actinomycetes > Mycobacteriales > Pseudonocardiaceae > Pseudonocardia. The sequence continues at coordinate 517,128 of CAVUAS010000021.1, read as the reverse complement.
CCAGCGGCTCACTGCGGCGATCGTCCTCTACTGCACGATGGCGGCGCTGCGGGCGCACCAGCGCGGGCACGGCAAGCGTCCGCACGCGGGAGTGCTGTTCCTGGACAACCCCATCGGTCGGGCCTCGGCGGGCTACCTGCTGGAGCTGCAGTTCGGGGTGGCCCGGGCGCTCGGCGTTCAGCTGATCTACACGACCGGCCTGTTCGACGCGGGCGCGCTCAACGCGTTCCCGCTGATCATCCGGCTGCGCAACGACGCCGACCTGCGGGCGGGGCGCAAGTACCTGTCGGTCGACGCACGGGTCGCGCGGGCGCTGGACGCGCTCGACGAGCCCGACGGGTCCGGCATGGTCGCGGCGACCCGGGTGTTCCGCCGCCCGGCGCCCGCCACGCCCTGAGCTCAGCGCGTGTTGACCGACTCCAGGTCGCGCCCGGTGCTGCGCGGTCCGAGGAGGCCGATGTCGAGCGCCACGACCACCATCGCCGCGGACACCACCGCGAACATCGCCACCGGCCCGAACGCCGCGAGCACCGGCAGCAGGATGAACGGCAGCAGCGCGTTCGACAGGCGGGACAGGGCGTAGGTGCTGCCCGAGGCCGTGGCGCGCAGCCGGGTCGGGAAGATCTCGGCCTGGTAGATGTGGAACGAGTTGGAGAACACGTTGCTGATCACGGTGTAGAGGAAGCCGAAGATCACGATCGCGGCGGGCGCGTCGGAGAGGCCGAACAGCAGCCCGAACACCGCCATCCCGAGCCCGGACGCGACGAGCAGGTACTTGCGTTCCACGCGTTCGACCAGCGGCAGCGACAGCAGCGAACCGACCGGGTAGCCGAGGAACGTCAGCGCCACGAAGCCCAGTGACGTAACGATCGGGAAACCCTTGGCCACGAGGACGAGCGGCACCAGCGTGCCGAAGCCGTAGTAGCCGAAGCTCTGCAGCAGGTGGAAGAGGGCCATCATCCCGGTGCGCCTGCGGAACGGCGGGACCAGCAGCTCGCGGAACGACCCGCGGTCCCGCAGCGGTGCGGCGTGGACGGGGTCCGGCTCGGGCAGGTCGGCCGTCGGGACGTCGGCCTCGAACCGGCGCACGACGGCGTCGGCCTCGTCCCACCGGCCGCCCGCGGCCAGCCAGCGCGGCGACTCCGGGAGCGACCGGCGCAGGAGGGCCACCACGACGGCGCCGAGCGCGCCGATCACGAACATCCAGCGCCAGCCCTCGATGCCCGCAGGCGCGATCGGCGCCAGGCCGCGGGCGAGGAACCCGGACGCCGGCACGCCGAGGAAGCCGATCGTGTACGCCCACGCGATGTAGCGGCCGCGGTTGCGGGGCGGCAGCAGGTCGCTGAGATAGGAGTCGGCGATCGGCGGCTCGGCGCCGATTCCGATGCCCGCCAGGAAGCGGGTCACGACGAGCATCGCCGGGCCCGGGCTGAATGCCGACAACAGCGAGAACACCGAATAGATCCCGAGGCTGAGCAGGAACGCGCGCCGCCTGCCCAGCCGGTCGGCGATCCTGCCCAGCGTGATGGCGCCGACGAACATCCCGATGAACGCCGACGCGAGCAGGAGCGCGACCACGCCCTTGTCCAACTTGAACTGGCTGGCCAGCACGCTGCTGAGCACACCGGCGAGGAAGATCTCGTAGAGGTCGAAGAACTGGCCGAGGCCGATGACGACGACGGCCCGGCGATGCAGCGGGGTGATCGGCAGGCGGTCCATCCGCGCGGCGATGGTCGCCTCGGAATGCCGTGGCGATGTCGAGGATCCCACGCTTTCCGCCATGTCAACGACGCTAGTGTCACGTAATGCCCTCTGATTTACGTCCGCCATGGGTGTCTTCGCAGGTCATGAGGATGGTGAGCCAAAACGGCACGTAAAGATCGCTGCATTACGTGACACTAGATTCGCTCGTTGTGGTGGGTCAAATTCAAATGGAAGGTCGGGCAATTCCGAAATAGTCAGCCATTTCGGACCTCGCGCACGGCGAGCGACCAGTCCGCGCCGGACTTGGTGGCGGGCCCGGTCACCTGCACGTCGGCGCCGACGCGGTCGGGGAGCTGCCCGTAGGCGGCGCGCTCTGCGGTGCTCGCGACCCGGGGCCGCCGGGTGGTGAGGTCCCAGGCGAGCTCCCGGCCGGGTTCCAGCGGCCGCAGGTGGATCGGCGGGCGGTGCGCGCCCACGAGCACGAGCTCGTCGCCCTGGCGCTCCACGGTGCCGTCGACGGTGATCTCCACCCCGCGGAAGGCGTAGCTGCCGTTGGCCGAGCGGGCGAGCTGGTCGGGCCAGGCATCGAGGTCGGGCAGCCCGGCGTCGCCGAGGAAGACCTCGGCCGTCGAGTCGGTGGCGTTGGCGTACGGCGTCACCGCGGCCACCCCGGTGAGCGCCGTGAGCGCCTCGTAGGCCCCGCCCCAACAGGCGGCGAGGCCGTACGGGCACTGAGCGGTGAGTCCCACCGTCACCCGCGTGCCCGGGGCCGGTTCGTCGGCGGCGAGCAGGCGGGCGGGGGCGCCTGCCCGCGGCGCGTCGGCGAGGGCGTGCGGGACGGCCGAGACGGCGATGCGGACGATCGTCGCGAGCGACGGCACCCCGGCCGCGCTCAGCACGAACAGCATGTAGTGCCCCGGCAGGCACACGCCCGGCTCCGCGGGGAGCGTGGCGGTGAGGGTCGTCCCGTCGGCTGTGAACGGCACCGGGATGCGCCGCTGGTTCATGTCGAACGCGTGCGTGACCGACGCCAGCCGCAGGAGCGCCATCGTGGCGACGTCCGGGCCCGCGACCTCGACCGTGAACGTGGCGCCCGCGGTGAGCTCCGACGGCGCCGTCGTGATCACCGGCCGGGGGCCGCGGAAGAGGTAGGGCGGGTGGAAGATCTGCGCGTTGCGGTGGGTGTCGGCCGGACCGTTGGGCGTCGGGCCCACCATGAACTCGCCGCTGCCCGCGCTGAGCACCGTCGCGTCGGGGAGCAGCACTGCGGTGGCGTGGTAGCAGCGGTCGACGTCCTCCGCGTTCAGGGTCGTCCACCGGTCGGTTTCGGGGTCCCAGAGCTCGGCGGTGTGCACCGGCTTGCCCGGCGAGACGTCGTTGAACCCGGGACCTGCGGTGCCGCCGGTCACGAGCACCGTGCCGTCGGGCAGCACGGTGGCGTTGTGCTGGCGCCTGCGGAAGTGCATCGGCGCGGCGGGCCGCCACGTCGGCGTCGGTTCCGTCAGGTCGATGACCTCGGTCGCGGCACTCGGCAGGTCGGTGCCCGCGTCGTTGCCGCCGCCGACGTAGATCACCTTCCCGGGCGCGAACATGGCCGAGGACGCGTATTCGCGCGAGCCGCCCGCCCGGGCCGCCAGCGGCGTCCACGTGCCGCCCCCGTGGGTGTCGAGCAGGTAGGTCATGGCGTTGGAGCCCGCCATCAGCACCCGGCCGTCGGGCGCGACGTGCATGCGCGGGTAGAGCGGGAGCCCGATGAAGTCGACGGTCTCCTGCCACGGGCTGTCGTCCCCGCCGTCGCTGATCTGGGAGACCGCGTTCACCTCGATCGTGCCGTGCGCCGCCGCGCTGCCCGAGATCACGAGCACCCGGCCGTCGACGAGCGTGGTCGCGGTCGGGTACCACCGGCCGGCGTTCATGTCGGGCAGCGGTGCCCAGGTGTTCGTCGAATGGTCGTAGGTGCCCGCGTAGTCGATGCCGTCGCCGTCAGCGATGTGGCCACCCGCTACGAGCAGCCGTCCGTCGGGGAGGTAGGCGTGGCCCGCGCAGAACAGGTTGACGGTGGTGTCGTCGGCGCGCTTCGGCTGCGGAGTCGGGGTGGCGGAGCCGGTGGCCGGGTCCCAGACGTGCGGGGTGCAGAAGTGCTCGTTCATCGAGCCGCCGGGCTCCTCGCGACGGCCCCAGAACAGCACCTTCCCGTCGGGCAGCAGGCTGGCGTGGATCGCGACGTTCGGCAGCTCGAACACCGGGTCCCAGCGGCCGCCGTGGGCGGGTGGCAGATGCGACTGCACGCTCGCCCTGATCAGCCCGATCCGGCGCAGCAGTGCGGCGATGCCGCGGCCGATGGCGCTGACGATGGCGGCGATCCACGACCGCAGGGCATTCATGGGGCTCATCTTGGCCCACCCTCCAGCGCCGACCGGCTAGGGTGCTGCGCCGTGAAGGTGCGCGAGGAGGACGTGCGGGTGCCCGCACCGGATGGCGAGATCCGCGCCGTCGTGATCGCCCCGGTGGACGGTGGGCGGCGCCAAGGCGTGCTGCTCTACACCGACATCTTCCAACTGACGGAGTCCACGCTGCGCACCGCGCGGCGGCTCGTGTCGAGCGGGTTCGTCGTGTGCGTGCCGGAGATCTACCCGCACGGCGAGCTGGCCGGTGTCACGCTCGAGTTCGACGACGCGGGCAAGTCGGCGGGCCAGGCAGGCGCGGCCGCGACGACCACCGCGCAGTTCGACGCGGACCGGGTCGCGGTGCTGGACTACCTCGACGCCCGCCCCGACGTCGAGGGGCTGTGCGCGGTCGGCTTCTGCATCGGCGGCCACCTGGCGTTTCGGGCGGCGTTCGACCCGCGGGTCGGCGCGACGGTGTGCTTCTACCCGACGGGCCTGCACGACGGCGCGCTGGGCGCCGACGCCGACGCGGGCTCGTTGGCGGCCGCGGACGCCATCAGCGGCCGCCTCATGATCGTCTTCGGCTCGCGGGACCCGCACGTACCCGCCGACGCCCGCCTGCAGGTCGTCGGCGCCCTGTACGCCGCGGGCCGCACCGATCTGGAGCTGCACGTGTTCGCGGGCGGCGAGCACGCGTTCATGCGCGACGCCGGCGCCCGCTACGACCCCGAGCTGACCGACCTCGCCCTGCGCACGGCCGTCACCTTCCTGGCCGGGCGGTGAAGCTCCGCCGCGCCGCGCACTCGATGCGCGCGTTCGACCCGGTCCGCCTCGGCGGCGCAGAGTGCGCGGGCTGGGTCGGCTACTACCGCAGGCAGTGGGCCGTGGTGCTGGTCTCGGCGGTGTGGATGGTGCGCACCGGTTCGGCCTGCCATGGCCGCGCACCCGCTACGGGGCGTGGCTGGTGCTGCGGGCCAACCAGCTCTGGGCGCCGGTGCCCGACAACGACCCGGACGGCGCCCGCGCCGCGATGCGCCGGTTCTACGCGCTGGTCGTCGCGACGACGGGGGAGACGTTCGACGTCGACGTCGCCGCCCGGCCCGAGGTCCTGGCGGCCGTGCACCGCTAGCGTGACCTCATGGCCGACTTGCGCTTCTACTTCGACCCGGTCTGCCCGTTCTGCTGGATGACCAGCAAGTGGGTGCGGATGGTCGCCGACCGGCGGCAGTACCGCGTGGACTGGCGGTTCATCGCGCTGCGCCTGGTGAACGCGCGCGTCGACTACGCCGCCCACTTCCCGCCCGAGTACGAGGAGGGGCACACGGCGGGGCTGCGGCTGCTGCGGGTGGCGGCGCGCACCCGGGCCGAGCACGGGCCTGCCGCCATCGGGCGCCTCTACGCGGAACTGGGCGCGCGGATCTTCGACGCCGAGTTCGTCCCGGACACCCCCGAGGCCCACGGCAGGCGGGGCACGCGGGCGTTCGTGGCGCCGGTGCTGGCCGCGGTCGGGCTGCCCGAGGAACTGGCCGACGCGCTCGACGACCCGGCGTGGGACGCGGTCGTCCAGGCCGAGACCGACGAGGCGCTCGCGCTCGCGGGCAAGGACGTCGGCACCCCGATCCTGCAGTTCGTGCCGCCGGACGGCCCCGCATTCTTCGGCCCGGTGATCAGCAGGTTGCCCGACCCCGACGAGGCCGGGGAGCTGTGGGACCACGTGGTCGCGCTCGCCCGGTTCCCGGGGTTCGCCGAGCTCAAGCGCAGCCTGCGGGAGCTGCCGCAGCTGCGCGCACTGGGTGTGGCCGAGGACGAGGTGGGGGTCGTGCAGGACTGGCACGGCGGCAGCCGTCGGGCGAAGCGCTGATGATCGACGCCCGGTTCGACCACCTGCGGCGCGGGATCGGCGACGCCTCCTACCACCTGCTGGTCGGCGGGGACGGGCCGCCGGTGCTGCTCCTGCACGGCTTCCCGGAGACCCACGTGTGCTGGGACCGCGTCGCCCCGGTGCTCGCCGAGCGGCACACGGTCGTCCTGGCGGACCTGCGCGGCTACGGGGAGAGCAGCGCGCCGCCCGGCGGCCCGCACGGGGAGGGCTACACCAAGCGCGAGATGGGCGCTGAGCTGGTGGAGGTGATGGCGAGCGTCGGCCACGAGCGTTTCGCGGTGGTCGGGCACGATCGCGGCGCCCGGGTCGCCTACCGGATGGCGCTCGACCACCCGCGGACCGTCGACCGGCTGGCGGTGCTCAACGTCATCCCCACCATCGACCAGTTCGCGCGCATGAGCGACGGCACGTCATTGGGCTACTGGCCGTGGGTGCTGCTCGCGCAGCCCGCGCCGATGCCCGAGCGGCTGCTGAGCGCCGACCCGGCCGCGATGCTCGACCACGTGTTCGCCACCTGGCCCGCGGATCCGGCCGCGATCGACGCCGACCACCGGGCCGCGTATCACGCGGCGATGACCCCGTCGGCGGTGGCCGCCATGTGCGGGGACTACCGGGCGAGCTTCCACATCGACCAGCGCCACGACGTCGACGACCGGGCCGCGGGCAGGCGCATTGTCGCGCCCACACTCGTCGTCACCGGGGCCGAGGAGACCCAGCTCGCCGACGCGGGCGACGTGTGGCGGGGGTGGGCGGCCACGGTGACGGCCACGACCGTGCCCGGCGGCCATTTCGTGCCCGAGGAGTCCCCGGCCGAGCTCCTGGACCTGCTGGTGCCGTTCCTCGGCTGATCGGTCAACAGCCCAGCACCAGCGGCCGGTGCACCGGGGCGACGGCGAGGGTGCCCGCCTCCACCCCCGAGCGGTAGCGGCAGGTCCCGACGCCGACCTCGACGGTGGCCGGGTCGACGAACCGCGCGGTCGGGGCGGGAGCGCCCGCCGGGCCCTGGTAGACCAGCGACTCCTGCTCGAACGGGCCGCCGCCCGACCGCAACACCACCGCGTACGCGGGGGCGCCGTCGCTTTGGAGCGTGACCAGCCGCCGTCCGGCGTCGTCGGCCTCGGCGACCTGCCTGCCGCCGCCCGTCAGCGTGCTCGCCCCGTACACGAGCGCGGCCCAGCCGAGCACCGCCGCTACCCCGACGACGAGCGTCACCCACCGCAGCGGCCCGCGCGGCACGGCTGTGGCGAGCAGCGCCGTCAGCAGCACCACGCCGACCGCGATGAGCCCGGCGGTGAACCACCGGGCCTGCCGCAGGTGGAACGGGTCGGCCAGCGACACCCCGGCCAGCACGGCGACGACGACCACGCACAACAGGAGCACGACGACACGGCGGAGTCGGGACACGCCGCGCATCCTGGCCTGCGCCCCGCAACCCCGCAGCGGCGGGAGCGGGCGTCAGGCGCCCGCCGTCGGGCTGGGCTCCGCCGTCTCCGCCGGATCGAGGTCGAGCGCCTCGGCCTCGATCCGGTAACGCGGGTAGGAGAGCTTCCCGCGGGTGGTGACGAGCAGGATCACCAGCAGCACGACGATGGCGATCGCCATGCCGATGCCGATGGAGAGCTCGGCGGCGGCGGGCGAGATCAGGCCCTTGTCGGCGAGCACCTGCATGTAGGTCGACGTGCCGTCGACGGATCCGTGCATCAGGATCGCCGTCAGCAGGCTGGCCCGGGTGTTGTTGAACAGCCAGGTGAAGAGGAACGTCATGCCGGTTGTCGTCACCACGAAGACGGCCAGCGAGATCAGCCCGTCGGCGGCGTTGCCCGACGCGAACCACACCGGCACGTAGAGGAAGCAGTGCCAGCCGCTCCACAACAGACCGAGAAGCAGCGAGCCGCGGACGGGGCCGAAGCGGTGCTGCATCCGCGGCATGGCGAACCCGCGCCAACCGGACTCCTCGAACAGCGGGCCGAAGATGAAGTGCGCCGCGTACGCGGCCGGGTACAGCGCCAAGGCGCCGGGGGCGAAGCCGCCCAGCGCGTCCGGGACGCCGAACGCCACGGCCACCAGGATCCCGGCGACCGGAATCAGCAGCACGGCGACGGCGAACCACTGCGGTCCGACCCGCCAGAGCACGAGCCGCTGGAGGAGGCGGCGCACGCCCGGCTTGCCCTGGGTGATCGCGGTGAGCGCGAAGGCCGTTGCGGTGACCGACATGATGCCCGGCAGGATGTAGAGGGCCGGTGCGTGGCGGGCCGCGTCGAACGGTGGCAGGCCGATCACCGGGATCCACAGGATCCACGAGGTCGCGTAGGCGATGACGAAGAAGGAGACCAGCGGGTGGCGGCGGACCGTCCCGACCAGGCCACCCGCCCGAGGAGCGGATTCGGCGGACATGTCCGGAAAGTCTCGCCGTCCGGCGGCGGCCGGGGAAGGGTGCTGACCGTCCAATCGGGAGGGTAGCCGGACTGAGCGCGGCAGGTCTCGGCTTTCGGCCCCGTCCGCCGCGTGCGACGATCGACGGCGGCCCGGACGTCGATCGCGGCCGGGCGGAGGAGGTCCCGGTGCCGGAGTACGCGCGCCCGGCGGGCTGGCCGGACGTCCCGCTCGTCGACACCGACGTGCACATCACGCCCCGCTCGATCGAGTCGCTTTGCCCCTACCTGCCCGCGCGCTGGCGCGCCTACATCCGCGAGAGCGGGGTCTCGGGCCTGGAGTCCGACCTCTACCCGCCGCGGTCTCCGCTGTCCGCGATCCCCGGTGCCCGTCCCGCGGACGGGCCGCCCGCCTCCGACCCCGGGCTCCTGCGCGTGCAGCTGCTCGACCCATGGCGGATGCAGATCGCGATCACGCACTGCATCTACGGGATCGACGGCATCCACAACCCCGACTGGGCCGTCGCGATGGCGAGCGCGATCAACGACTGGCAGCTCGCCGAGTGGCTCGCGGGCGACCGACGGCTGCGCGGCTCGGTCGTCGTCGCGGCGCAGGACCCGATCGGGGCGGCGGCCGAGATCGACCGGGTCGGCGGCCGTCCGGAGTTCGTGCAGGTGCTCATGCCGGTGCGCATGCGCGCGCCGCTGGGCACCCGGGCGTTCTGGCCGATCTACGAGGCCGCCGAGCGGCACGGGCTGGCGCTCGCCGTCTACGCGGGCGGGGCAAGCGGGAACCCGATCACACCGGTCGGGTCGCCGAGCTACTACCTCGAGGAGTACGTCGGCCTGGCCCAGGCGTTCCAGGCCCAGGTGGTCAGCCTCGTCTGCGAGGGCGTGCCGGTGCGGTTCCCGCGGCTGCCGGTCGTGCTGGTCGAGTCGGGTTTCACGTGGCTGCCGCCGCTGATGTGGCGGCTGGACAAGAACTGGAAGGGCCTACGCCGCGAGGTGCCCTGGCTGGACCGGCTCCCGTCGGAGATGATCCGGGAGTCGGTGCGGCTCACGGCCCAGCCGCTCGACGCACCCGACGACGAGCCCGCCCGGCTGCTCGAAGTGCTCGACCGCCTCGGCAGCGACCGCATGCTCATGTTCGCCACCGACTACCCGCACCACCAGTTCGACGACCTCGCGCTGGCCGCGCCCGCGGGCCTTTCCACGGATGCCCTCGGGCGCTTCCTCGGCGGCAACGCGCTCGACACCTATCGCCTGGAGTGATGTCCCATGCTGGTCGACTGCGACATCCACAACGAGCTCGTCCCCGGCGCCCTGCGCCCATACCTGCCGCAGCGTTGGCGGGACCACGACGAGACCTACGGCGACCGCGGCGACGGCGGCTTCTCCTACCCCAAGGGCGCGCCGCGGGCGGCCCGGGCCGACGCCTGGCCGCCGTCGGGCCTGCCACCGGGCGCCGACCTGGAGTTCCTGCGCCAGCAGCACCTGGACGCCTACGACGTGCGCTACGGCGTCCTCAACTGCCTCACCGCGGCGTCCCGACAGCAGAACCCGGGCTACGCGGCGGCGCTCTGCCGTGCGATCAACGAGTGGCAGGTCGCGGAATGGCTGGAGAAGGAGCCACGGCTGCGGGCGGGCATCGTCGTCCCTTACGAGGACGCCGCGTCGGCCGCGGCGGAGATCGACCGGGCCGCCGCCCATCCGGGATTCGCGCAGGTGCTGCTGCTCGTCCGCACCGACGAGCCGTTGGGCCGCGGGCGGTATCGGCCGATCTTCGAGGCGGCGGTGCGCAACGGCCTGCCGGTGGGGATCCACTTCGGCGGCGGCCGTGGCCGCAACCCGTTGACGGCCTCAGGCTGGCCGTCGTTCTACATCGAGGACCACACGGCGATGGCGCAGGCCTTCCAGACGCAGGTGGTCAGCATGGTCGTCGAGGGCCTGTTCGAGGAGTTTCCGGCGCTGCGGGTGGTGCTCATCGAAGGCGGGTTCGGCTGGCTGCCGTCGCTCATGTGGCGAATGGACAAGCACTGGGCGCGGCTGGCCGACGAGGTCCCGCACCTCACCCGGGCCCCGTCGGCGTACGTCCGGGAGCACATCTGGGTCACCACCCAGCCGATCGAGGAGCCGCCCGACCCGCGGCACCTGCTCGCCGTGTTCGACAACATGGGCGGCACCGACCGGATCATGTTCTCGACCGACTACCCGCACTGGGACTTCGATGACCCGCGCAGGGCGCTGCGCGTCAAGCTGCCGCCCGAGGCGCGGGCGCAGATCTTCGGCGGCAACGCCATGGCGCTCTACGGCCTGGAGTGAGCATGGCGGGGCATGTCGTGGGCACGACCGACGAGATCCGGCCGGGCCAACGCAAGATCGTGGAGATCGATGGGCGCTCGATCGGGGTGTTCAACGTCGACGGGCGCTACTACGCACTGCGCAACACCTGCCCGCACGCGGGGGCCCGGCTCTGCGAGGGCACGCTGTCCGGGCTGGTCACGTCGGGCGCGCCGGGGGAGTACACCTACGAGCGGGAAGGCGAGATCCTGCGGTGCCCGTGGCACGGCTGGGAGTTCGACGTGACCACCGGCCGCTCCTGGTTCGACCCGGCGCGCACACGGGTGCGGGCCTACGAGACCACCGTCGAGCCTGGCTGCCGACCGGGCCCGTACGTGGCCGAGACGTATGCCGTCGAGGTGCAGCGGGCCTACGTCGTGGTGCACGTCTAGAAGTCGCGCCGTCCGGTCAGGCTCGCCCCGCGCTCGGCCCGGGTGCGCTCGTAGACCGCGATGCGCTGCGGCGTCGGGCTGGACAGGAGCAGCCCGTCGCCGAACGGGAACTCGAACGGCTCGGCGGCGGGGAGCCGTTCCCGCGCGGCGGCGAGGTCGTCGACCCGGTAGACGAGGACCGGAGCGTCGCCGTCGAGATGCTCGGCCAGCAGCAGGTGCGGACCGTCGTCGCTCACCCGCAGCATCGCGACGCGGGTCTCGAACCGCTCGACGGTGAACACGACCTCGGCGCCCAGCGCGTCGACGTAGTACGTCAGATCCGCTTCGACGTCGCGGCTGGGCTGGTAGACGAAGTCGAGCCGGTCGAACACGCGCAGGAGCGTACGCGTCGCGACGGTGGAAATACGTGGCGGAGCGACGGCGTTGGGCGCAATGTAGTTGCATATTCAACAATCAGGACGGAGGGACCACCGTGCAGTTCGGAGTCTTCTCGGTCAGCGACCTGACGACCGACCCGACGAACGGCCGCACGCCGACCGAGCCCGAGCGGATCAAGGCGGTCGTCACGATCGCGCGGAAGGCCGAGGAGGTGGGCCTGGACGTCTTCGCCCTCGGCGAGCACCACAACCCGCCGTTCTTCTCCTCGTCGCCCACGACCACGCTCGGCTACATCGCAGGCCGGACCGAGCGCCTGCAGCTGTCCACGGCCACCACGCTGATCACCACCAACGACCCGGTGAAGATCGCCGAGGACTACGCGATGCTCCAGCACCTCGCCGACGGCCGCGTCGACCTGATGCTCGGCCGCGGCAACACCGGGCCGGTCTACCCCTGGTTCGGCAAGGACCGTGACGGCATCCCGCTTGCGATCGAGAACTACGCGCTGCTGCGACGGCTGTGGGACGAGGAGGTCGTCGACTGGGAGGGGCGCTTCCGCACCCCGCTGCAGGGCTTCACCGCCACACCGCGCCCGCTCGACGGGGTCGCGCCGTTCGTCTGGCACGGGTCCATCCGCAGCCCGGAGATCGCCGAGCAGGCCGCCTACTACGGCGACGGCTTCTTCCACAACCACATCTTCTGGCCCGCCGAGCACACGCGGCGGATGGTCGAGTTCTACCGGCGCCGCTTCGAGCACTACGGCCACGGCCGCGCCGACCAGGCCGTCGTCGGCCTCGGCGGACAGGTCTTCATGCGGCGGAGCAGCCAGGACGCGGTGCGGGAGTTCCGGCCCTACTTCGACAACGCCCCCGTCTACGGCCACGGCCCGTCGTTGGAGGACTTCAGCCGGGAGACCCCGCTGACCGTGGGGAGCCCGCAGCAGGTCATCGAGCGCACGCTCGCCTTCCGCGAGTACGTCGGGGACTACCAACGCCAGCTGTTCCTCATCGACCACGCGGGCCTGCCGCTCAAGACCGTGCTGGAGCAGCTCGACATCCTCGGCGAGGAGGTCGTGCCGGTGCTGCGCCGGGAGTTCGCCGCCTTGAAGCCCGCGCACGTGCCCGATGCCCCGACGCACGCGTCGCTCGTCGCCGCCCGCTTGGACGGCACCGACGGCACCGACGGCACCGACGGCACCGGCGGAGAGGAGGCCGCCTGATGCGCACCGCCACCCTGGCCGTGGTCAGCGCGGGGTTGTCGGTCCCGTCGTCGACCCGGCTGCTGGCCGACCGCCTCGCCGTCGCCACCACGACGGCGCTGCGCGGCCACGGGATCGAGCCCGAGGTGCGGGTCGTCGAGCTGCGCGAGCACGCCCGCGACCTGGCCGACCATCTGGTCACCGGCTTCCCGAACGCCGACCTGCGGCCCGCGCTCGACGCCGTCGTCGGAGCCGACGGGCTGATCGCCGTCACGCCGATCTTCGCCGCGTCCTACAGCGGCTTGTTCAAGACGTTCTTCGACGTCATCGACGAGGGAGCGATCGCGGGCAAGCCGGTGCTCCTCGGCGCCACGGCAGGCACGGCGCGCCACTCGCTGGCGCTCGACCACGCGTTGCGGCCGCTGTTCGCCCACCTGCGTGCGATCGCGGTGCCGACCGGGGTGCTCGCGGCGGCAGAGGACTGGGGCGCGGCCGACGGGGTGAGTCGCGGTTTGGCGGCGCGCATCGACCGGGCAGGCGGCGAGCTCGCCGACCTCGTCGCGGGCCGGTCGCAGGCCCGACTGTCCGACCCGTTCGCCGACGTCGTCCCGTTCGAGGCGCTGCTACACCGCGTCTGATCCACTCCAGGCGGCCTGGACGAGCCGCCGCATGGTGGCCTCGGTGACCGGTACCGGGTTGTCGGTCGGTACGGCGGGCGCGGTGAGCGCGGCGGCCTCGGCGACAGCGGCCTCAGGCATGCCCAGCGCACGCAGCCCACGCGGAATGCCCTGCGCGTCGGCGAGTGCGCGCAGGCCAGCGACCGCGTCGTCGGTGCCCAGCGCCCGCGCAACACGTCCGGCCACCTCCGGCGCGCCGGGTGCGTTGAACGCCAGCACGTGCGGCAGCACCACGGCGTGGGTGCGGGCGTGTGGCAGCGCGAACGTGCCGCCGAGCACGTGGCAGAGCTTGTGGTGCAACCCCGACCCGGCCACGGCGAACGCGGACGAGCCCAGCCACGCCCCGCACAGCAGCTCCGCCGGGTCGCCGGTACGCAGGCCCGCCGCCAGCCGCTCGATGGCCTCGCCCGCGACGGCCGTGCTCACCGGATTGCGCCGGGGCGCCCACATCGCCTCCACCGCGTGCGCCAGCGCGTTGAACCCGCTGGCCGCGGCAAGATCGGGCGGCAGCGTGGCGGTGAGGGTCGGGTCGTAGACGACGACCCGCGGCAGCACCACCGGGTCGACGCCGGTCGTCTTGCGGCCGTTCTCGGTCAGCCCCCACACGGGCGTGACCTCCGAGCCCGCGTACGTCGTCGGCACGGCGACGATCGGCAGGCGCGCGGTCAGCGCGACCGCCTTGGCCGCCCCGACGGTCGAACCGCCGCCGATCGCGAGCAACAGGTCCGCGTCGGCCGTCTTCGCCGCCGCCCGCGCCGCCTCGGCCGTCGCCGTCGGGACGTGTTCACGGACGTCGGTGAACGTGCCGACCACCCGCTCGCCGAGCGGGGCGAGCAGGGCCGCGACGCGCGCGGTGTCCCGCGTGGACGCGATCGCGAGCACCCGCCGCGCACCCAGCCGGTCGACCTCCGGCGTCAGCGCGGTGCGCGCCGCGTCGACGCCGAACACGACCCGGGCGGGCAGTTGGTCGTAGGTGAAGCTCCGCATGGCGTTCACCGTAGGCCGAGCTTGCGGGTGTCACCGTCAGTTGCTTGTCCTACGCTCACGACATGGCACGGGCCTTACCGGTCGCGCTGCTCGGCGGCGTGATCTTCGCGCCGCTCGGCTTCTGCATCTGCTACGACGCGTGGTTCCCGGAGGTGTGCAGGCACCTCGCGTGGCGCGGCGCCGAGGTGGTCGTCAACCCGACGCAGACCACGACCAGCGACCGGGCGCAGGAGCTGGTCCTCGCCCGGGCCAACGCGATCGTCAACCAGGTGTTCGTGGTCACGTACGCGCACGCCAGTCGGTGGCGCAGCTGGTGCGACCCCGGCGGCCGGTTGCGCGTCGCCGCCGACAACCCGTCGCCTGCCGTGCTCACCGACGTGCTGGACCTCGACGACGTGACCCGGGTGCGGCGGTTCGGCACGGCGGGTCTGAACCGGATGTGGGAGCAGTTCACCGACGCCGACCGGCCGATCGACCTGCCGCTCTACGCGGGTCGTATCGACCCGGCGCGGTGGCGGCCCCGCTCCGACTGAGACCACACAGGAGGCCGCGATGACCCAGCCCACCCTCGACCGATCGCTCGGGTTGCGGTCGATCGGACTCGGCCGCGTTCGACATCGCCAAGACGATCGGCGCCGACCTGTTCGCCTCGATCTTCCTCGCCGGGTTTGTGGTGACGCAGTTCGCCTCGGGCATCGCCGCGCAGGCGAGCGTGTCGCGGCTGCTCTACGCGATGGGCCGGGACCGGTTGCTGCCGGAGAAGGTGTTCGCCTACCTGCAGCCGCGGTTCCGCACCCCTGCGGTCGGCATCGCGATCTGCGGCCTCGCCGGGCTCATCGGCCTCGCGCTCGACGTCGAGAGCGCCGTCTCGCTGATCAACTTCGGGGCCTTACTGGCCTTCACCTCGGTCAACGTCTGTGTGATCGCGCTCTACCTCCGGCGGCGGAACTCCGACAAGCCGGTCGGGGTCCTCGGCTGGGTGCTCGTGCCCACCATCGGCGTGATCATCGACCTGTACCTGCTGTTCAACCTGTCCGGCCTGGCGAAGCTGCTCGGCCTCTGCTGGCTCGCGCTCGGCTTCATCTATCTGCTGGTGCTGACCCGTGGGTTCCGCAGGCCGCCGCCCGAGCTCGACACGCTGGCCGCAGAGCAGGAGGTCGACGAGCGGGCGCAGGCCTGATCACGCGCCGTTCCAGTCGACGAGCTGCACGATCACGCCGTTCGGGTCGCGGACCTGGAAGGCGCGCTCGCCCCATTCCTCCACGGTCAGCGGCATGGTGATCGCCACGCCCTCGCGCTGCAGGCGGGCCAGCTCGCCCTCCAGGTCGTCGACGACGAACGCCAGGATCAGCCCGCGGGCGTGGTCGTCGCGCTGATCGGCAGGCAGGGTCGGGAGGCCGCGGCGCAGGAAGATCACGTTCATGCCCGCGTCGTCGCGGGCCAGCGACGCGAACCCGGGCGCGGCCATCTCCTCGCGGAAGCCGAAGTGGTCCACCAGGAACGCGCTCGACGCGGCGACGTCCTCCACGTTGAGCGACACGGCCGACGACGTGATCCGCATAGGTCCTCCAACCGCTAGTGTCCCGCGCCGGAAGTTCGCCACATATCTCGACGGCCCAGCCGCACGTCAGCGGCGTTGCTGGCCCGGCCGAGTACACCCGGTACGAGGCGCGGACCAGCGCCTTGCCGACGTACACCTGGATCCGCCGATATACGCAACGAACTTCCGGCGCAGGACACTAGTTGGGCGCGAGGGCGCGCAGGTCGGGCAGCAGTGCGGCCACCCGTTCGGCCTGTGCCACCGGATCGGCCGCCACGATGAGGATGATCTCGGTGACGCCGATTGCGAGGAAGCCGCCGACCTGCTCGGCGAGGCCGGCCGGATCGGCGGGCACCCGGATCTGCACGGACCGGCGGATCTCGGCGGGGTCGCGGCCGATGGCGCCGCAATGCCCGTCGAGCACCGCGGAGAGCTCGGCCACCTGCTCGGGGCGGCCGCCGGGCGCGTTCCACACGGCAGCGTGCTCGGCCGCCATCCGCAGGGTGCGTCGCCTGCCGATGCCGCCGATCCAGATCGGCGGGTGCGGGGTCTGCACCGGCTTCGGCTCCGCGACGGCGTCGGCCAGCTGGTAGTGCTTGCCCGCGAACGTGGTGCGCGGCGCCGTCCAGAGTGACCGGATGATCGGCAACGCCTCCTCCAACCGGGTCGCCCGGTCGCCGACGGTGCCGAACGGGAGGCCGAGCATCGTGTGCTCGTTCTCCGCCCACCCCGCGCCGATGCCGAACTCCAGCCGTCCGCCGGAGAGGTGGTCCACGGTGACGGCGGCCTTCGCGAGCACGGCCGGATGCCGGTAGGTGTTGCCGGTGACCGAGCAGCCGATCCGTGTCCGTGACGTGCGCGCGGCCATGCCCGCCAGGAGGGTCCAGGCCTCGAAGATGTCGAGGGTGTCGTCGTCGCCGAGGCTCGCGAAGTGGTCCATGTTCCAGCAGTGGTCGAAGCCGGAGTCGTCGGCGATGCGCCAGATCGTCGTCAGGGTGTCGATCGTGGCGGCCTGGCTCAGCTTGAGCCCGAATCGGAGCGGATGCATGTTTCCGTCCTACCCGACCCGGCTCGGCGCCGCGTGGGATGATCCCCGGAGACGGGGGCGAGATGGTCGAGGTGACGACGGCGGGCCCGGAGCGCGAGCTGCTGCTCGCGACGAAGATGGCCGTCCCGCGCCTGCGGCCGGGACGGGTCGACCGGCCCCGGCTCTTGGCGCAGCTGCACACCGCCACCGCACGCGAGCTCGTTCTGGTCTGCGCGCCCGCGGGCTTCGGGAAGTCGACGCTGCTCGCCGAATGGGTACGCCGCGACCGCCGCGCCGGTGGCGTGGCTCTCGCTCGACGAGGGCGACAACGACCCGGTGCGGTTCTGGCGGCACGTCGCCGCCGCCCTCGACGGGGCGCGGCCGGGCGTGGTGGGCGACCTCGTCGGGCCCGGCACGTCGTCGGTGCAGGCGGTCGTGACGATGCTGGTCAACGACCTCGCGGAGGCCACGGAGGACCTGCTGCTGGTCGTGGACGACTACCACGTGATCCGCAGCCCGGACGTGCACCGGTCGGTGGAGTTCCTCGTCGAGCACCTGCCCTCGACGCTGCGGCTCGTGGTGGCGGGCCGCAGCGACCCGCCGCTGCCGCTCGCGCGGCTGCGCGCCCGCGGTCAGCTGGCCGAGCTGCGCGCCGCCGACCTGCGCTTCACGTTCGGCGAGACCGCCGAGCTGCTCGGCATGGCCACGGGGCAGGAGCTGTCGCCGCAGGTCGTCGCGGCGTTGGGGGAGCGCACCGAGGGCTGGGCCGCCGGGCTGCAACTGGCGGCGCTGTCGTTGCGCGGGCGCGCCGACGTCACCGGGTTCGTCGCGGAGTTCTCCGGGAGCCACCGCTACGTCTTGGACTACCTGACCGAGGAGGTGCTGGACCGACAGACCACGGAGGTCCGGACGTTCCTGCTGGAGACGTCGGTGCTGGAGCGGCTCTCCGGCCCCCTGTGCGACGCCGTGCTCGGCCGCCGCGACAGCCAGCGACTCCTGGAGGCCATCGAGCGGGACAACCTGTTCCTGCTTCCGCTCGACGGTGAGCGCCGCTGGTGGCGCTACCACCACCTGTTCGCGGACCTGCTGCGCGCCCGGCTGTCCCACGAGGAACCCGACCGGGTCGCCGTGCTGCACCGCGCCGCCGCCGTCTGGTACGAGCGGCGCGGGCTGCCCGACGACGCGATCCGGCACGCACTCGCCGCGGGCGACGCCGACGCGGCCGCCCGGATCGTCGAGGTGCACCTGGAGGAGCAGCTCTTCGGCCGCAACGAGGGCGCCACCCTGACGCGGTGGCTCACCGCCCTGCCGCGCGCGGCGTTGCTCCGCCGTCCGCGCCTGGTCCTCGGTGAGGCGATCGTCGGGGTGCTGGGCGGCGCGCTGGATGAGGTCGAGGCGCTGCTGGCGGCCGCCTCGGGCGCGGATGCGGGCCCGCCGTACCGGCCGTCGGTCGAGCGGCGGGTCAGCATCCTTTCCAACGTCCCGGCGTGCGTGGCGCTCTGTCGCGCCGACCTGGCCCGGGCCCGCGGTGACGCCGCGCGCGAGGTGGAGCACGCGCGCGCCGCGCTGGCCCGAGCGGACGAGGTCGACGAGCTGCTGCGCGCCATGGCCCGCTATCACCTCGCGGAGATCGACTGGCTCGCCGGGCGGCTGACCGCCGCCGAGCAGGAGATGACCGCGCTGCTCGCCGAGTGGTCGGCCTCGGACCAGTGGCTCCTGCTGCAGCGGGTCGGGTTCGACCTCGGCCTCGTCCAGCATGCCCGCGGGCGGCTGGAGGCGGCGCTGCGCACCTACCGCACGCTCGGGGCACGGACGGACTCGGCGACGTCGGCGCTCGCGGGCATGTCGCTCGTCGGCGTCGCGAGGGTGATCTTCGAACGCGACGAGCTGGTCGAGGCGGCCGCGCTGGCGGCCGCGGGGGTGGAGCGGTGCCGCAGGCTGGCCTACGCCCCGCCGCTGGTCAACGGCCTGACCGTGCTGGCGAGGATCCGGATGGCGGTCGGCGACGCGGCCGGGGCGCTCGCCGCCCTGGAGGAGGCCGATTCCGTGATGCCCGGAATCGGCGACCGGCGCCTCCTGCTGGGGACTCGCCGGGCCGAGCTGGCCATCGCCCGCGGCGACCTGGCCACGGCCGCCGCATGGGT
Source organism: uncultured Actinomycetota bacterium (assembly GCA_963739465.1). Taxonomy (GTDB): domain Bacteria; phylum Actinomycetota; class Actinomycetes; order Mycobacteriales; family Pseudonocardiaceae; genus Pseudonocardia. The sequence goes on along the minus strand of CAVUAS010000021.1, from coordinate 498,100 downwards.
CCGGGCCCGCGGGCTGGCCGCCGACGATCCGCCGTCCTACGCGCGCCACGGCGAGTACCGGGTGCTCGCCCGGCTGCTGATCGCCGAGGGCGACCCCGACGCTGCCGTGGACCTGCTGGAGCGCTGGCGGACGCTGGCCACGGCGCAGGACGCGGGCGCACTCGTCATCGCCGTACAGGCGCTCGCGGCGCTGGCCCACGCGGCCCGCGGGGACGAGCCCGCTGCGCTGGCCGCTCTGGCGGAGGCGCTCACGCTCGCCGCGCCCGAGGGCTGGGTGCGCGTCTTCGTGGGCGAGGGCGACCCGATGGCGGCGCTGCTGCGCACGCTGATGGCGGGGCGGCGGCTGGACGACGTGCCGCGCACCTACCTGGCCGGGCTCGCCGCGGCGTTCGCGCGGCAGGGCACGCCCGTGCTCCCGGAGACCCGGGCGGGTGCTGTGGCGGTGGCGGGATTGGCCGAGCCGCTGAGCCCGCGGGAGCGGGAGGTGCTCGCGCTCGTGGCGCTCGGCAGGCCGAACCGGGCGATCGGGGAGGAGCTCTACATCGGCATCGACACCGTGAAACGCCACGTCAGCCACCTCTTCGCCAAGCTGGGCGTGGCCAACCGCACCGAGGCCGTCGCCCGGGCCCGCGCGCTCGGGCTGCTGGACTGACCGGATCCCACCCCCGGTTGCACTTCGGTGGGAGGCCGCCCGCCCGCCGTTCTCCTAGCGTCGCCGTGGACGGTCGACGAAACGGGGGAGACGATGGAACAGACCGATGTGATAGTGGTCGGGGCGGGGCCGACGGGGCTGATGCTGGCGGGCGACCTCGCCGAGGCGGGCGTGCGCGTGACGGTGCTGGAGCGGCGGTCCGCGCACGAGGCGAACCTGTCGCGGGCGTTCGCCGTCCACGCGCGCACGCTGGAGGAGCTGCGGATCCGCGGCGTGGCCGACGAGCTGATCGCGACCGGGACGACGATCCGGGGGCTGCGCCTGTACGGACGGGCCACGATCAACCTCGAGCTGCTGCCGAGCGCGTTCGCGTCGCTGCTGATCACGCCCCAGTTCCACACCGAGGAGGTGCTCGCCCGGCGCCTCCAGCGGCTGGGCGTGAACGTCACCGCGGGCGCCGAGGTGGTCGGGCTGGCGCAGGACGCGGCCGGGGTGGAGGTGCGGCTGGCGGGCCCGGACGGCGGGCGCACCCTGCGGGCGTCCTATGTGGTCGGTGCCGACGGCGTGCACAGCGTGGTGCGCCGCGCGCTCGGACTGCCCTACCCGGGCCGCGCGGTGGTGCGGTCGCTGATGCTGGCCGACGTGCGGCTGACCGAACCGCCGGAGGACGTCCTCACCGTCAACGGCGTCGGCGACGCCTTCGCGTTCGTCGCTCCGTTCGGCGACGGCTGGTACCGCGTCTTCGGTTGGAACCGGAACCACCAGGTGGCGGACGACGCGCCGGTGGACCTGGACGAGGTCCGCGAGGTCGCGCGACGGGCGCTGGGCAGCGACTTCGGCATGCACGACCCGCGCTTCCTGTCCCGGTTCCACAGCGACGAGCGGCAGGTCCCCAGCTACCGCGTCGGGCGGGTGTTCCTGGCGGGGGACGCGGCGCACTGCCACTCGCCCGCGGGCGGCCAGGGCATGAACACGGGCATCCAGGACGCGGCCAACCTGGGCTGGAAGCTGGCCGCCGCCGTGGCCGGGTGGGGCGGCGAGGCGCTGCTCGACAGCTACCAGGCGGAGCGGCACCGGGTCGGCCGCAGCGTGCTGCGCAGCAGCGGTCTGCTGGTGCGGCTGGCCCTGATCCGCTCGCGGTGGGGCCGCGCCGTGCGCAACGTCGCCTCCGGTGTGGTGCTCGGGCTTCCGCCTGCGCAGCGTCGGATCGCGGGGACGATCTCCGGGACCGGCGTGCGGTACCCGGCGCCGCAGGGCGCCGACCGCCGGGTCGGCACGCGCGCGCCGGACGTCCGGCTGCGCGACGGGCGCACGCTCTACGAGGCGCTGCACGGCGGCCGGTTCGTGCTCCTCGGATCCCGGGCCGCGGAGCTCGACCTGCCGTCCCAGGTGGACGCGGCCGCGCAGCCGGGCCACGACGGCGACCGGCTGATCCTCGTGCGCCCGGACGGCTACGTCGGCTGGGTGGGCACCGCCGCGGCGTTCCCGGCGTGGGCGGGCGGCTACTTCGGGGCCGGGCGGCCCGCGCAGGTGGCGGACATCCGCGCTCGAACGACCACGACGACGTAGCCCCGCGGCTGCAACATGGTGTAACCAATGAGACACGGTACGCGACCTCAGGGTCGTGAAGCGCCGCCGAGTTCTCCTCGTAGCAGCCACGTTCGCTGTTCTGGCCGTCGTCGCGGCGATCGTCGTCATCACCCGGCCGGATGCCAACCACCGATCCGCGGTCGACGTTGCGCACAACGCCGGGATACCGGCCGCTGTCACACCGGGGCCACAGCCCTGACGGCCGGGTCACAGAGATGTAGAGGCTGTCCCGATACCGTTCGGCATGGCCCTGCGCAGCTACCTCGCCACCGAAGTCGCCCTCGACCACGTCGATGGCCTGCTGACCCGGCGGGACGCGTTGCACCGCCTGGGCCTGCTGGGCCTGTCGACGGTCGCCGCGTCCGGTCTGCTGTCGGCCTGCGCAGGCGACGGCCGGGCGGCGCAGGCACCCGCCGCCGCCCCGTCGTCGCCTGCCGCTTCTGCGGCCCCGTCCGCGCCCGCCAAACCCGACTACGACGTCGCGACGGCCGCGGCTCGCACCCAGCCCGTCACGTTCCCCGGCGGCACCGGCACGCTGTCCGGGGCCTTCGCCGTCGCGCAGAACCCGCGGGGGGCCGTGCTCGTCGTCCACGAGAACCGGGGCCTCACCGACCACATCCGGGCCGTCACCGGGCGGCTCGCGGGCGACGGCTACAGCGCACTCGCCCCGGACCTGCTCTCCCGAGCGGGCGGCACCGCGGGCGTTCCCGACGCCACCGCCGCGCTCGCGGCCATCAGCGAGGCCGACCTCGTCGCCGACCTGCGCAGCGGCCTCGCCGAGCTGGGCCGCCGCGCCTCCGGCGCCACCCTGGGGGTCGTCGGGTTCTGCTTCGGCGGCGGCATGGTGTGGCAGCTGCTGAACTCCGGCCCCACCCCGCTCGCCGCCGCAGTGCCGTTCTACGGCCCGGCCCCTGACGATCCCCGCTTCACCGGCACGAAGGCGGCCGTGCTCGGCATCTTCGCCGCGCAGGACGACCGCGTGAACGCGGGCCGCGACACGCTCGACCGCGCGCTGACCGCCGCCGGTGTCACCCACGAGTTCGTCACCGAGCCCGGCGCGGGCCACGCGTTCTTCAACGACACCGGCGCGCGCTACAACCCCACCGCCGCGACCGACGCCTACCGCAGGCTGCTCGCCTGGTTCGGCACCCACCTCGGCTGAGCCGTGGACGGCCGGCAGTGTCTGCCTTCGTGACCACGCCGATGAACGACACGGAGCTGCGCGCCCGCGCCGAGTCCGCCCTTGCCATCCCGCTCCAGGTCGCGCTGCGCGCCCGACCGATCGACCCGGACCGGCCCGCCGACGGCCTGGAGTTCCCGGTCACCGGGCTGGCGATGAACCCCGGCGGCACCCTGCACGCAGGCGCCCTCGGCGCGATCTTGGAGCTGGCGGGCCTGCTGGCGCTGCTCCCGGACCTGGCCTCGAACGAGCACGCCGTCACCCACCACATCGCCACCCAGATCCTGAGCGCGGGACGCGAAGGCGACCGCGTCCGCGTGACGGCCGCGCTGGAGCGGCGCACCCGGCGGCTGGGCTTCGTCTCGGCCACCGCCGTGGTCGGCGACCGGCTCCTGGCCCGCTCGCAGATCACCAAGTCGGTGATCGAGATCCGCTAGCGGGCCACCGGCGCAGCCGGGCGAGCACGACGTTTCCGGGATTCGATCACCGCGAACGTCCGTCTCGCGGCGATCACGGCGATCCCCAGCAGCACCGCGGCCGCGGTCACCGACAGGAGGTACGCCGCGAGCCACGTGTGCTTGGCGATCTCGAAGTAGCCGTCGCCGAGCACGGCCGCGGTGACCAGCCCGAGGGCCGACACCGCGGCGAGCGCAGCCACCCGCCCCGCGGCCCGCACGAGCGGGCCGCCGCGGCGCACGGTCAACAGCCCGGCGAGCACTCCTGCCGCCGCGACGACGGCGGGCAGCCACGGCACGGGGAGCCCGTCCAGCCAGGCCAGCAGCTGCGCGCGGTCGGCGCCCTGCGGACCGACGGTCGTGCCCAGCGCGGGCGGCACCGACCCCGCCGTCACGGGCGTCGACGGCAGGTAGGACAGGCCCGCGCCGAGCGTCGCGGTGAGCCCCCGCCCGATCGCGCCCGCGGCGACGGCCGGGTGTGCGAGCAGCACCCCGTAGGCGGCCGAGCGGGCGCCCGCCGGATCCGCCGCGACGACCTCGGCCCCGGGCACCCCGTGAACGCCCGCCGGGTAGTAGGCGCGCCCGGCGGCCGCGAGCGCCGCGGGCGGCAGCCCGAGCGGGCCCAGCGCTCCGGCGCCGACGTCGGGCAGCACCGCCGTGTAGACGAGGTTGTGGGCGTTGACCGCGGCGAAGTGGCGCTCCTGCCACCGCACGCCCGCCACCACGGGCCCGACGGCCACCAGCACCAACGCCCCCGCCGTCGCCAGGCCGACCAGCCGCCGCCGCGGCCCGTTCCCCACCACCGTGGCCGCGGCGACGACGAGCGCCACCGCGAGCAAGGGGACGAACGAGGCCTTGCCCGTCGCCGCGACGAGCCCACCCACCGCCACGAGGGCCAGCCCGGCGGCCCGCGCGCCGCGCTCCGTCCGCCCGGTGACCGCGACGACCGCCGTCCCGACGCACAGGGCGTATGCGCCGAGCAGGCCCGCGGGCTCGCTGTAGGTCGAGACGAAGAACCGGGTGAACGTCGGGCCGACCAGCGGCACCAGCGCAGGCACGAGCGCGGTCAGGCGGACGCCCGGCCCGACCGCCCACGCGGCCAGACCGGTGAGCACGCCGACGGCCAGCGCATACAGCACGCCGAGGCGGGTGAGCGACCACCTCGCACCGGAGCCCACCGTTGCGAGCCGCAGCATCGGCAGCGCGGCCGAGGCGACGGGGTCGGGGCAGGCGGGGCCGCCGGTGGCGAAGTCGAGGACGACGCCGCCCTTCCAGTTCGAACGGCCGTCCGGGGTGAGCGGCACCAGCCCCGCCCCGCAGTAGAGCCGCGGGCCGTCGCCGTTGTCGCCCGCGCCGAGCGGGGTGCCGCCCAACCCGAGCGACACCGCCACGACGGCCATGGCGACCACGGCCGCACCGACCGCGACGAGTACCCCCACCGGCGCTCGCCGCCGCTCCGGGGTCACAGCCCGCCGATCCGCGGCGCCAGGTCGGGCCCGACGGCTCGGCGGACCGCCGCGACGTCCTCACTGCGCACGACGACGACCGCGTCGGGGCGGCGGAGCAGGATGCGCTCCGCGACCACCGGGACCTGCTCGGGCCCGCTCAGCGCCGTGCTCGAGGCCACCGCGTTGGCGTCGAGGGTCCAGGTGTCGGTGAGCGCCAGGAACCACTGGCCTGCGAGGATCGGGCTCACCCGCCGGTCGCCCGCGAAGTCGACCCAGAAGGCGGGAAGCGGCGCGTCCAGGCGCGGGATCCGAGCGGCCAGCTCGGCGGCCCCGGGTGGCGCGGCGATCGCCTGCTCCTGCTTGGCGCGGTTCGTGATCCCCGGTGCCTCGGCGGCGATCCCGATGAGGCCGAGGCCCCTGACGGTGAGCCCGAACACCTGCGTGAGCGCCAGCGCCACGATCCCGGACGCGAGCGCGCCGCGCAGACCCGCCCGGGGCCGGGCGCGGTGGAGCAAGTGGACCACCGGCACCGGCAGCACGGCGAAGAGCACGATCTCCGTGCCGAGCAGGAACTTCAGCCCGTAGTAGGTGATCTCGCCGTGCACCGCGACCTGGAGCGCGACGAGCGCGGCCGCGGTGGCCGCCGCGGCGACGGGCATCGCCAGGAGGCCCGCGACCCGCGGGTGCCTGCGCACGAGCGCCACGCCCATGCCGACGATGGCCAACGCCGCCGCCGCCACGAGCCCGAAGTCGACGTGTACGCGCCCGCCGTCGATCGTGAGCGGGTCCGCCGCCTGCACGCGGGAGAGCACGGCGGCGGTGTGTGCGAGGCCTGCCAGGACGGCCACGACCAGCCCCGTCGACACCGCGACACGCGCCCGGGACGCCGCCCACCGACGTCGCCGCAACGGCAGGACCAGCACCAGAAGCGCGGGCCCTGCGAGGGCGAGCAGCAGCACCCACGTGCTCGCGACGCCGACCACGGCGCCGCCGATCGCGGCGAGCGTCAGCGGCGTGAGCACCCGGGCCGCGGGCACCACCAGCAGCACGACGGCGGCGGCCAGGCCGCAGGCGACGGCGAAGTTCGCGATGCCGCCGCCGATCGCCAACGAGCCCGGCCCGAGGAGGAACACGGCCGACACGAACGCCGCGACGGGCGCGGCGAGGACGGGTCGCCGTCGGACCGCGGGCAGCGCGCAGAACCCGGCCACCACCGTCGTTGTGACCGCGATGACCACCAGCGCCATCGCCTGCGTGTAGGCGACGAGCTCCGGACCCATCCCGCCGTCGTCGCCCGGCCCGATGAGCAGCTCGACGACCCCGGCGGCGACGGCGTGGAACCCTTGCGGATAGGCGGCGAACTGCCAGGTGGCGCCGGGCGTCGGCGGCGGCAGCGCGTCCACGGTGGCGCCGAACCGCCGGATCATCTGCACCATGCTGAAGTGGGCGACGTTGTCCCAGCCGCCCATGAGCATGCCCAGCGTCGCAGCGGGTGTCTTCGCCGCGAGCCACGGGCCGGTGCAGGCGATGCCGATCCCGACGGGCAGCGCGAGTGCGAGGTCGGCCGGGCGCAGCCGGGGCCGCAGGCGGCGCGCGCGGGCGCCGGGATGCTCGGCGAACCCGACCCACGCGGCCAGCGCGCCCGCGAGCACGGCCAGCCCGAGCGTCACCCGGCCCGGCTCGCCCACCGGCAGCGGCCACCACCAGAGGACCTGGCTCCACCCGAGCAGCAGGCAGCCCGCGACCAGGATGCGCCGGGGCAGCTCCCGCGACGTCGGCACGAGCAGGACGAGCACGACCGCGACGACCACGCCCGCGGCGCCGTCGAGCAGCCCGGTCAGCCGCCCGAGCAGCACCAGGTCGGCGGCGAAGGTCGCGCACACGAGACCCCGGACGACGCGGCGGGTGATCCGCGGCGCGGCGGCCAGGGGCGGCGGGGGCGGCGGCTGCGGCGGCGTTCGTGGGCTCGACTCGACCTCGACGGACGCTGACACGCAGGGCTCTCGCTCTCTGACCGGGACGACGCGCGCGGCCCGCATGACGCGGCGCAGTTGTCGCGGCACACCTTATCCAGGGCGACCCACCTGCGCTGCCGACGCGGCCGCACCGACGCCCCGACAGTGCGAGCGGCGTCGGGCCCGGGCAGGTCGGGCAGCGGTGTCGCGCGGAGCAGAGAATGCTGATCGACGTGACCGGCACCCTCACCAACCTTGCGCTCATCGTGGTGTTCGTGACGATCGGCGGGTTCTTCTCCGGCTCGGAGCTGGCCGTGCTCACGCTCCGGGAGAGCCAGGTCGAGCGGCTGCCCGGCCGTCGGGGAGAGCGGGTGCGGCGCCTGCGGGTCGACCCCAGCCGGTTCCTGGCCTCGGTACAGGTCGGCGTGACGTTCGCGGGCTTCTTCGCGTCGGCCTACGGCGGGGCGACGCTGTCGGAGCCACTGGGGGCGGTGCTGACCGATTTGGGGTTGCCGCCGGGCGTCGCGGGGTCGGTGGCGTTCGTCGCGGTGACGGCGTTCGTGTCGTACCTGTCGCTGGTGCTGGGCGAGCTCGTGCCCAAGCGCATCGCCTTGCAGCGCGCGGAGGGCATCGCGCTGTCGGTGTCGCCGGTGCTCGACGTCGTGGCGCGGATCGGCCGTCCGGTGGTGTGGTTGCTGTCGCGGACGACGAACCTGCTCGTGCGGGTGCTCGGGTTCAACCCGCACCAGGGCGCCGAGGAGGTCACCGAGGAGGAGCTGCGCGACCTCGTCAGCAGCCATCGCGACCTCGACGTCGAGGAGCGCCGGGTGCTCTCCGACGTGTTCGGCGCGGCGGACCGCCAGCTTGCGGGCGTGATGGTGCCGCGAACCGAGGTGGAGTTCCTGCCCGCCGCCACGCCGCTGGGCGAGGCCGCCCGCGCGGTGCTGTCCATGCCGCATTCCCGCTACCCCGTCATCGGCGAGACCGTGGATGAGGTCGTCGGGGTGGTGCACGTGCGCGACCTGCTGACCGACCTGCTCACCACGGTCACCGGAGACCGCGACCCGGCCGAGCCCGACGGGCGCACGGTCGGCGACATCGCCCGGCCCGCGCCGCTCCTGCCGGGCAGCAAGCCGGTGCTGGCGGCGCTCGCCGAGATGCGGGCCAGCCGCACCCATCTCGCCGTGGTCGTCGACGAGTACGGCGGCACCGACGGCATCGTGACGATGGAGGACATCATCGAGGAGCTCGTCGGCGAGATCGAGGACGAGTTCGACCCCGCCGCGGTGCCGCCCGACAGCAGCGTGCTCGACGGGCTGCTGCACCGCGAGGAGCTGGCGGGTCGGGCGGGCATCGCGCTCCCGCAGGGCCCCTACGAGACGCTCGGCGGCTTCGTCGTGCACCGACTCGGCCGGATCCCGGCCGTCGGGGACGCGGTGACCGCGCTGGACCACGTGTTCACCGTCATCGCGATGGACGGCCGCCGGGTCGCCCGGCTCCGCGTGGCGCCCGCGGCGGAACCGCGAACACCGTGATCCGCGCGAGGCGCACCGCACGCACGCTGCGACATGCGCGGTGTGCGGCTCGACGCGATCACCCGGCCGCCTACTGGGCCGCGGCGGGCTCGGGGTCGGTGTCGGGCGCGGCGTCGGTGGGGGCGCCGAGCGTCGCGTCGACCTTCGGCATGCAGATCCCGGCCACCACGGTGAGGAGGGCCGCGACGAGCACCGCGACGAACACCGCGGCGCCCGCGTCGGTGGCGGCGACGGGGTCGGTCTCGGGGCGCCCGGATGCCGCGATCACCCCGTTGGCGACGGCGCCGAGCACGGCCGCGCCCACCGCGCTGCCCAGCGAGCGGGCGAACATGTTCGTGCCGGTCGCGACCCCGCGCTCGGCCCAGCCGACGCTGGCCTGCGCGGCGATCAGCGAGGGCGTCGCGACGAGGCCCATCCCCATGCCGGTGACGAAGCAGGTGACCGCGACGGCGAGCACCGACGGCGTGTGCGCGAGGAGGGCCAGCGCGGCCGCCCCCAGCACGATGAGGCCGAGCCCGATGAGGATCGTCGGGCGGAAACCCAGCCGCAGGTAGAACAGCCTACCGGACAGGCTCGCCGCCAGCGGCCAGCCCAGCGTGAGCGCGGCCAGCGCCAGGCCCGCGACGACCGGCGACACCCCCAGCGCGTTCGTGAGGTAGGTCGGCACGAACGACGTGAGCCCGATGAGCATCACGCCGACGCCGAGCGCGAGCAGCGTCGTCGTCGCGAGCAGCCGCCTGCGCAGCGCCCACAGGGGCAGCACCGGCTCGGCCGCGCGCCGCTCGACGAGCGCGAACGCGCCGAGCAGTGCGACGCCTGCCACGAACACGCCGATGCTCGTCGGCGAGCTCCACGCCCATGCCTGGCCGCCCTCCAGCACCCCGAGCAGCACCAGCGTCATGCCGCTCGTCAGCAGGAGTGCGCCGAGGTAGTCGATGTGGTGCTCGCGGCGCTGCACCGATTCGTTGAGGTTGCGGGCGATGAGCACACCGGCGAGCAGGCACAGCGGCACGTTGACGAAGAAGATCCACCGCCACAGGCCCAGCTGGGCGAAGATCCCGCCGAGCGTCGGGCCGATCACCGAGGACAGCGCCCAGACGCTCGCGATGTAGCCCTGGGCGGTCGCGCGTTCGGCGACCGTGTAGATGTCGCCCGCGACCGTGACCGCCATCGGCTGTACGGCGCCCGCGCCAAGGCCCTGCAGCGCGCGGAACGCGATGAGCGCGGGCATGCTCCACGCCACGCCGCACAGCACGCTCCCCACCAGGAACAGCCCGATCCCGAACAGCAGGAGCGGCTTGCGGCCGAACGTGTCCGCGAGCTTCGCGTACGCCGACACCGACACCGCCTGGGCCAGCAGGTACACCGAGAACAGCCACGGGAACTGGGCGTAGCCGCCGATGTCGCGGACGATCGACGGCACCGCCGTCGCGAGGATCGTCGCATCGATCGCGATCAGGCCGGTGGACACCATGAGGGCGAGCAGGATCGGACCGCGCTCCGAGCGCAGGCCTACCCCGCCGCGGGAGGACGGGCTCACAGAGAGATCCAAGGCGGCCGCCCCCCTCCCACATTCCCCCCGCGGGTGTGTCGGCGACGTCCGGGTCCCGCCCGGGCGGGTGGACCCACCTTGCTACAGTGCCCGGCGCTGAATCACGACTGGATCACGACATCGGACGGATGCCCCCGCATGGCCCATCTCTGGCCGGTTCTCATCTACGTACCCGCGGTGTTGCTCCTGCTCGCCACGCTGTCGTTCATCACCGGCGTCGTGGACCGCCGGGAGAAGCGCAAGGCAGGCCGCTGACCGCTCAGCCGCAACAGCCGCAGCCCGAGCCGTCGGCGAGGGGGTGGGCGGCAGCGTGCTCGGCGGGATCGTCGGCGGGGAGCGGCCGTGCGCGGCGGTTGCCGCACACCGAGCACGTCCAGACCGGGGGGACGCGCGCGCCCGGCATCACGAGCGACCGGTACTCGTGCCCGCAGTCGGGGCAGCGGATGTGCAGGACCGGCATGGCGCCTCCGGTGCGGTCGCTTCTGCGGGCAGCCTAATCGCCCGCGACGGGCGCGCGGGCCGGGTTCGTCCCGTCGGGACATGCCCGACGTCGGGCCCGCGCCGGATCCTTACCCGGTGACCTCGTTCGACGTCGTCGTCGTGGGGAGCGGCCCGGGTGGCGCAGCGGCCGCTCGCGAGCTGGCCCGCGCGGGCGCCCGGGTGCTCGTGCTCGAACGGGGGCGGGCCGAGCCGCCCACCGGCCGCGCCCGGCAGGCGCTGCGCGAGCTCTTCCTGCCCGGCCGGAGCCTGTTCCGTTCCGGTTCGGTCGTCGTGCTGCGGGCCGTCACGGTCGGCGGGAGCTCGCTCTACTTCTTCGGCACGGCATGGGAACCCCCGCATGACGCGCTGCGCGCGCACGGTCTCGACCTGCGGGCCGATGCGGCCGCCCTCCGCGCGGAGCTGCGCCCGGCGGCGCTGCCGCCGGATCTGATGGGCCCGCGGGCGCGCCTCGTCATGGACAGCGCGCGTGACCTGGGCTTCGACTGGCAGCCGCTGCCCAAGTTTGTCGACCAAGCCGTGCTTCGCCGCGACGGGCTCGGCGCGTGGGGCGCGGCCCGGTGGAACGCGCGCCGGTTCGTCGACGACGCCGTCGCCACCGGCGCGCGTCTGGTCACGGGCGCCACCGTGACCAGGGTCGGCACGCGGGCAGGCGCCGTGGTCTGCGTCGAGGTACGGGTGGGTCGCAGGACCGTGCAGGTCGCGACCGACAAGGTGGTGCTGGCCGCAGGCGGCCTCGGCACCCCGATGGTGCTGCGCGCCAGCGGCATCGCCCGGGCGGGCGAGCGATTCTTCTACGACCCGGTGCTCGTCGTGAACGGCACGGTGGACGGCCTCGACGCGGGCTTCGAGCCGCCCATGCTCGCCGCCGCCGACCGGCTCGCCGACGGCTACCTGCTCACGGACCTGTGCCGCCCGCGCTGGCTGCACAACACCGCCACCGCGCTGGCGGGACGGCCCGACCGGCTGGGCGCGTACCGCTCGTCGGTGTCGGTGATGGTCAAGGCCCGCGACGCCCTTTCCGGCTCGTTGACCCGGCGGGGCGGTGTGGCGAAGCCGCTGACGCAGGCCGACCGCGCCGTCCTCGCCCGCGGGACCGCCGAGGCACGGTCGATCGTGCGGCACGCGGGCGCGCGGTCGATCTTCGTGGCCGGGCACGTCGCGGTGCATCCCGGTGGCACGGCGAAGGTGGGCGATGTCGTCGACACCGACCTGCAGACCGAGATCCGCGGCCTGTACGTCGGCGACGCCTCCGTCATCCCGTTCGCGTGGGGCCTGCCGCCGACGTTCACGGTGATGGCGCTGGGCCGCAGGCTCGGGCGTCGGCTCGCCGGGGTCGCCGCCGAGACCTCGGCAGAGGGCTGACCGATCGGCCAGGATGGGCGCCATGACCGCCGACGCCGAGGCACCCGTCCGGATCGAGCGAGACGGCGACGTCGCCGTCGTCGTCCTCGACCGACCGCCGCTGAACCTGTTCGACGATGAGATGTTCGCGGGCTGGGCGCACGCCGTCGGCGAACTGGTCGCGCTCACCGATCCCGGCCACGCCGACCGGGCCCGCGCGGTGCTGGTCGAGGCGCGCGGCAAGGTCGTATCCGGCGGCGTCGACGTCTCGCTGTTCCAGGCGATCACCGAGGACCCGGCCGCGGTGCAGCGGGCGAGCACCCTCTGGGCCCGCCTGCTGCGCATCGCGCAGACGCTGGAGGACCTGCCGGTGCCGACCGTCTTCGCCGCGCACGGCCTCACCCTCACCGCGGCGTTCGAGATCGCGCTGGCGTGCGACATCCTGCTCGCCGCCGAGAGCGCGTCGTTCGGGCTGGTGGAGATCGTCGTCGGGCTCACCCCGTCGATGGGCGGCCCGCAGCGGCTGGCCGAACGGGCGGGCCCGGCCCGCGCCCGAGAGCTGGTCTTCACCGGCGAGCGGTACTCGGCCGCGGTGCTCGAGCGGTGGAACGTGGTGAACCGGGTGCTGCCCGACGAGGGCTTCGCCGAGGCCGCCCGCGAGTATGCGCGCCGGGTGGCGGCGGGCCCGACCGTCGCGCACGCGGCCACGAAGCGGCTGGTCACCACGGCGATACGGGACGGTGTGCGCGCCGCGGACGACGCCGTGCCCGCCGTCTCGGGCGCCTTGTTCGCCAGCGCCGACCTCCCCGCGGCGGTAGCGTCCTTCCTGCGCGACGGCCCCGGCAAAGCGGTCCACCAGGGCCGCTGAGCGGAGCTCGCGGAGCGAACATCGGCGCTGACAGGAGGCACCATGGCGACATCGCTGTTGCTCTCGCGCCGCGACGTGGACTTCCTCCTCTACGACTGGCTGGACGTCGAGGCGCTCACCAAGCGCGAGCGCTACGCCGAGCATTCCCGGGAGACCTTCGACGCCGTGCTCGACCTCTGCGCGGAGATCGCCGCCGAGCGGTTCGCGCCGCACAACAAGCTCTCCGACGCGGCCGAGCCGGAGTTCGTCGACGGCCGGGTCCGTATGCCCGCCGAGGTCAAGGTCGCGCTCGACGCGGTGGCCGAGGCCGGGCTGATCGGCGGGGGCATGGACGCGCGGGTGGGCGGGCTGCAGCTGCCGCAGGTCGTCCAGACCGCCTGTTTCGCGTGGTTCCAGGCCGCGAACATCGGCACCTGGTCGTACGCGATGCTGACCATCGGCAACGCCAACCTGCTGCTCGCCCACGGCTCCGACGAGCAGATCGACACGTTCGTCCGCCCGATGATCGAGGGCCGGTTCCACGGCACCATGTGCCTCTCGGAGCCACAGGCGGGCTCGTCGCTCGCCGACATCACGTGCCGCGCCGAACCCGCCGATAACGGGACCTACCGGCTCTTCGGCACCAAGATGTGGATCTCCGGGGGCGAGCACGAGCTGGGCGAGAACATCGTCCACCTGGTGCTCGCGAAGATCCCCGGCAGCCCGCCGGGCGTGCACGGCATCTCGCTCTTCCTGGTGCCCAAGCACCTGCCGGGCCGCGACGACGAACCGAGCGAGCGCAACGACGTCGTGCTCGCCGGGCTGAACCACAAGATGGGCTACCGCGGCACCGCGAACACGCTGCTCAACTTCGGTGAGGGCCGCCACCTCCCCGGAGGCGCGGCGGGTGCCGTCGGCTACCTCGTCGGCGGGCCGAACCAGGGCCTCGCCGCCATGTTCCACATGATGAACGAGGCCCGGGTCGCGGTCGGGGCGGGCGCCGTGGCGCTCGGCTACACCGGCTACCTCAAGTCGCTGGACTACGCGCGCACCCGTACGCAGGGCCGTCCGCCCGGGGCGAAGGACCCGGCCGCGCCGCCGGTACCGCTGGTGGAGCACGCCGACGTGCGCCGGATGCTGCTCGCGCAGAAGGCGTTCGTCGAGGGCGGGCTCGGGCTCGTCCTGTACTGCGGCAAGCTGCTGGACGAGGAGCGCACCGCGGCCACGCCCGAGGGGCGGGCGCACGCGCACCTGATGCTGGAGGTGCTCACCCCGATCGCGAAGAGCTGGCCCTCGCAGTTCTGCCTGCAGGCCAACGACCTCGCGATCCAGATCCACGGCGGCTACGGCTACACCCGCGAGTACGACGTCGAGCAGCACTACCGGGACAACCGGCTCAACCCGATCCACGAGGGCACGCACGGGATCCAGGCCATCGACCTGCTCGGACGCAAGGTCGTCATGGGCGGCGGCGCCGGTCTCGCCGCGCTGGCGGAGGCCGTGCGGGAGACCGTCGCCACGGCCCGGACGGCAGGCGGGGAGGCCGCCGAGCTGGGCGTCGCCCTCGACGCCGCGCTGACCCGGCTCGTCGACGTCACCGCCGCGGTCCACGGCGCCGATCTCGCCCCCGCCGTCCGCCTGGCCAACGCGTCGGTCTACCTGGAGGCGGCGGGGCACGTGGTGCTCGCCTGGGTGTGGCTCGGGCAGTTCCTCGCCACCGACGATCGTGCCGACGCCTTCCACCAGGGCAAACGCCAGGCCGCTCGCTACTTCTACCGCTTCGAGCTGCCGCAGACCGGGCCGAAGTTCGACCTGCTCGCCCGCCTCGACACGACCACGGTCGAGACCGACCCCGGATGGTTCTGACATGCCGCTTCAGGTCGTCGTGTTCGACGTCAACGAGACCCTCTCCGACATGGCGCGGCTCGCGGGCCGGTTCGCCGACGTCGGGGCGCCGCCCGTGCTCGCCCGGGTGTGGTTCGCGGCCCTCTTGCGGGACGGGTTCGCGCGAACCGTGTCGGGGGAGTCGGAGCGGTTCGCCGTGCTCGCCGAGAGCGGGCTGCAGGCCGTGCTGCACGGGATCGAGCTGGACCGGCCGGTGAACGCCGCCGTCGCGCACATCCTCGACGGGTTCGCCGCTCTTTCCTGCCATCCCGACGTGCCGGACGGCGTGCGCGCGCTGCGGGCGCGCGGCCTGCGGCTGGTGACGATGAGCAACGGGGCGGCGGCGGTCGCGGAGAAGCTGCTCGGCGACGCCGGTCTGCGCGGGGAGTTCGAGCACGTGCTGTCGGTGGAGGACGCGGGCGTGTGGAAGCCCGCCCCCGGCGCGTACGGCTACGTGGCCGAGGTGTGCGGGGTCGCGCCGGATGACCTGCTGATGGTCGCCGTCCATCCCTGGGACCTCGACGGGGCCGCGCGGGCGGGGCTGCGCACGGCGTGGATCGATCGCACCGGCGCGCCCTATCCCGGCTGGTGCAGGCCGCCCGACCACGTCGTGCCGAGCCTGGACCGGCTCGCCACCGCTCTCGGGTGAGTGGCGTCAGTGCCCGTGGTGGGCGTGCACCACGGCATGTCCGCGGCCACGGCTGATCATCCAGCGGTTCACCGGCGTCGTCACCACGAACGCGACGACCAGCGAGAACGCCAGCGAGCCCCAGAACAGCGCGTCGGTCAGCCCGGCGTCCATCGCGCCCGGCACGGCCAGCACCACACCGTTGTCCACGATCTCCATCACCGCGATCGACACCGTGTCGGCGGCCAGCGCGATCCGCAGCGCCTGCCGGAGGCCGACGCCGGAGGCGAGCACGCCGCGCATCGTGAGGGCGTAGCCGAACGCGAACGCCAGCACGATCGACAGCACCACCGTGGCGGCGTTGCTCATCCCCGTGGCCGTGCCGATCACCATGCCCAGCACCTCGCCGATCGCGCAGCCGGTGAGGCAGTGCAGTGTCGCGGTCGCGGCCATCGCCCAGGTCACCTTCATGCGGCGAAACATACCCCCGTAGGGTATCGGTGTCACTATGTCCCCGGTCACGCGAGCACGACGCGGCGTGCGGCGCTCGAACGCGACGTGAGCGGGTCTCGGCAAGATCGAAACCCAGTGGTGTCGCGTTCGAACGTGGCGGTGCTGGCGAGGGGCGCTACCGTCGGGTCGGCGGGACCGAGGCGGAGGGAGCGGCACCGTGCGGACCAGCGCGAAGGCGGCCCAGTTCTCCGAGTCGGTGATCCGGGAGACGTTCCGGCTCGCCGCACAGCACGGCGCGATCAACCTCGGCCAGGGCTTCCCGGATTTCCCGTGCCCGCCGGAGCTGAAGGCGGCCGCCTGTGCCGCGATCGCGGCCGACGACAACCAGTACCCGATGACCTTCGGCACCCCGGCCCTGCGGGCCGCGATCGCCGCGAAGACCGCCCGGACGTACCCCGGTTGGACGGTCGATCCCGACACCGAGCTGTGCGTCACCTGCGGAGCCACCGAGGCGCTGGTCGCGGTGACGTTCGCGCTGCTGGATCCCGGCGACGAGATCGTGCTGTTCGAGCCCTGGTACGAGAACTACCGGCCGAACGCGATCCTCTCGGGCGCGGTGGTACGGCCGGTGCTCCTGCGGGAGCCGGACTGGTCCTTCGACGAGGCCGAGCTCCGGGCGGCGTTCGGCCCCCGCACCAAGGCGGTGTTCCTCTGCCACCCGAACAACCCCACCGGCAAGGTCTACCGCGCCGACGAGCTCGCCCTGCTGGCCGAGCTCTGCGCGCGCTGGGACGTCGTGCTGGTGGTGGACTCGATCTACGAGCACATCCACCAGCTCGGACCCGGGGGCTACCTGCCGCCCGCGCTGGTGCCCGGGCTGGAGGACCGCACGGTCACGGTCAACGCGCTCTCCAAGACCTACGCCGTCACCGGGTGGCGGGTGGGGTGGACCCTCGCCCCGCCGGAGATCACCACGGCGATCCGCAAGGTGCACGACTTCCTCACGATCGCCGCCCCCGCGCCGCTGCAGGCGGCGGGGGTCGCCGCGCTGGGGTTGCCCGCCGCGTACTACACCGAGCTGGCCGCCGTCTACCGGGAGCGGCGCGACCTGCTCTGCGCCGCGCTGGAGGAGATCGGGTTCGACCTGCGCAGGCCCGACGGCTCGTACTACGTGCTCTGCGACGTCGCCCGCCTCGCGCCCGACGGCGACGGCGTTGCGTTCGCCCGGCGGCTGATCACCGAGATCGGCGTGTCCGGTGTGCCCGCCGTGTCGTTCTGGCGTCCGGAGAACGCCGCGTTCGGCCGCGCCAAGGTGCGCTTCGCGTTCCCTAAACGCCTGGCGACCCTCCGCGCCGCCATCAGCCGGTTGGAGAAGCTGCGCGCCTGACCCCGAACACGGTGAGTCGCCCGATTCGACACGGTGAGTCCGGCATTTCGACACGGCGAGCCGTTGTTGTCGACACGGTGAGTCCGGCTTTCCTCAAGGCCGGTCCCGCCTTTCGAGCACGACGATTCCGGTCAGCGCGGCCGCGCACCCGAGGATCGCTTGCGTCGGCCGACCGGTGGCCGCCTGGTCCCCGTGTAGCACTCGCCGCTGGTCGGCCTGGGGGTGCCGTCCGGGCAGGTCGGAGTCGGGCGGTCGGGCACGCAGTTGTCGCGCGCCTCCTGGCGGTAGCCGTCCGGACAGTCCTTGATGCACGTGTTGCTGTAGCTCACGTGGTAGCCGTCGTCGCAGTGCGGGATCTCGTCGCTCACGCACAGCGTGCTCTTCGGGTGCGTGCCCGGCGGACAGTCCCCCTGCGAGCGGTCGGGAACGCAGGTGTCGTCGTCGCGATGGGTGCCGTCGGGGCAGCCGGGCTGGTCGGGGTCGCAGGAGGAGCCGTCGTCGGCGGGGTGGCTCCCCTCCGGACAGGAGATCGCGGTCGGGACGCACCGGCCTCCGTTGCGGACCTGTCCGGCCGGGCAGCGGGGTGGTGCGTTGGCGACGCAGGTCGTGCCGCTCAGATGGGTGCCGGAGAGGCAGGCGGTGACGGTGGGTGGCGGCGGCGGTGGTGTCGTCGTCGCGGGTGGGGTGGTGGGTTGGTCCTGGTCGCCGTCGGTGCCGCGGGGGCGGTAGAAGGTCTCGCCGGTGCGCAGGTCGTAGACGACGAACCGGTCGACCTGGGTTTTCGCGGACGTGACGGCGGAGATGTTGGTCGGGCTGAAATCCGGCCAGGTGTCGCCGGTGTAGAGGGGGGTGATGGGAGTGGCGACCGGGTCGAGCAGCGGGTTTCCGCAGCCGCACTTGACCCGCGGCCGCCCGTGGTCGTCGACGAGTACTGCGGTGCCTGCCTGGAGCACGGACTGCAACGAGGTGGCGTGCCCGTCGGCGAAGCCATGGTTGGTGACGCGGGTGTCCGCGCGCAGTTGCATCGGGGTGAGCGTGGCGATGTAGGTGGGGATGTCCGCCGTGGCGACGCCCAGCACCGCTGCCCAGGCGGCGGCCTTGTCGGGGTGTTGTTGGAGGAAGGCGACCAGCTTCTGGCGGTCGCAGACGTGTTCGTTGCGTGACCCGCCGTAGAGGGCGGGGACGTCGCCCGCGATCGTGTTGACGGTGCCGCCGCCGCTCGCTCCGACGGGGGTTTGCGACTTGGCGCCGGGCGGGTTGCCGACGACGAGGGTGTCGCTGAACGGGTCGCGGCCCGGGGTGGTGGTCGACTCGCGGTACACCTCGCCGCCGGTCGAGGAGGCCGCAGGCCGGAACAGCACCGGCCACGCCAGCACGCTCACACCCGCCAACAGCAGCACCACGACGGTGGCGGCGAGCGTCGTGCGGCCCCCGGCCCGGGGCGGTCGACGCCGGGGGATCGTGGACACGACCGCGGTCGCGTCGTCGTCCGACTGCACGCTGTGACCTCCGCTGCAGCGGTTGCGTCCCCGAACCGCGGGGGAGACTAGCGGCGTCGGACAAGGCTCGGACATGCGACCCACGGCGTCCCGCTACTCGGCACGGCGAGGTCGCGCGCTCGACACGTTGTGGCCGACCTACTGAACCGGGATACACGTCCCGGTCGAGCGGTTGATGACGCCTTGGCGGCCGTCAGGAAGCAGGCAGGGCGCGCGGTACCTCGACCCGGACGCGCCATTCCCGGCTGCAGGCACCGCCGACGACGGCGCGACGGTCCGTCTCGTCGTCGGGGGCTTGCTCTGGCAGACGCCGCTGCTGTCGCGAGAGGTGCCGGATGGGCACGCGCGCGCGGCCGGTGGGTTGGCGACGCAGCCGGTGCCGTTGGTGGCCGGGTGGGTGCCGGATGGGCACGCGCGGGGGGCCGGTGGGTTGGAGACGCAGGTGGTGCCGTTGGTGGCCGGATGGGTGCCGGGAGGGCAGGAGTGTGGCGGTGGTGGGTTGGGGACGCAGGTGGTCTCGCCGCGTGACGTGTGGGTGCCGGGGGGGCAGGCGCTGCGTGGGCGGTGGGTTGGGGGCGCAGGTGGTCTCGCCGCTGACGTGATGCGTGCCGGGCGGGCAGGGGCCGCCATCGGGCGGTGGGTTGGGGGCGCAGGTGGTCTCGCCGCTGACGTGATGAGTACCGGTCGGGCAGGGGCCGTTGGGGACGCAGGTCTCGCTGCCGACGAGATGGGTGCCGGTCGGGCAGGGGCCGCCGTCGGGCGGTGGGATGGGGACGCAGGTGGTCTCGCCGCTGAAATTATGGGTGTCGGTGTCGGTCGGGCAGGGGGGGTCCGGGGCGCAGCTGGTGCCGTCGCTGACCGGATGGGTGTGGGGTGGGCATCCATCAGGGATGCAGGTGCGCTCACCGCCGTCCGGGTGGGTGCCTGTCGGACAGGGGTGCTCCGAGACACACGTGTCGCCGTCGAGGTAGGTGCCGGACGGGCAGCGTGGGCCGTTGTCCACGCACCTGCCGTCCTCGAGATGGGTCCCGTCCGGGCAGCGGATCTCGTCCTTGACGCAGGATGTGCCGTCGTCGGACGGGTGGCTCCCGTCGGGACACGAGATCCGGGTCGGGACGCACCTGCCTCCTTCGCGAACCTGTCCATCGGGGCATCGCGGCGGCGCGTTGGCGACGCAGACCGACCCGCTCAGGTGGGTGCCCCCCGGGCACGCCACGACCGTCGGCGTCGGTGTCGGTGTCGGCGTCGCCGGGGTCGTGGTCGCGGCGGGCGGGGTGGTGAGTTGGTCCTCGTCGCCGTCGGTGCCGCGGGGGCGGTAGAACGTCTCGCCGGTCCGGAGGTCGTAGACGACGAAACGGGCGACCCGAACCTCGGCGGACGTGACGGCGGAGACGTTGCGCGGATCGAAGTCGGGCCAGTCGTCGCCCGTGTAGACCGGGGTGACCGGCGTGGCGATCGGGTCGAGCAGCGGGTTCCCGCATCCGCACTTGACCCGTGGCCGACCGTGGTCGTCGGCGAGCACGGCCGTGCCCGCCTGCAGCACCGACTGCAGCGAGGTGGCGTGCCCGTTGACGAAGCCGTGGTTGGTGACGCGGGTGTCCGCGCGCAGCTGCATGGGGGTGAGCGTGCCGATGTAGGTGGCGATGTCCGCCGTGTCGATGCCCAGCACGCCCGCCCAGGCGGCCGCCTTGTCGGGGTTCTGCTGGAGGAAAGTGATCAGCTTCTGGCGGTCGCAGACGCGTTCGTTGCGGGATCCGCCGTAGAGGGCGGGAACGTCGCCGGGGATGGTGGACACGCCACCTCCGGCGGCGCCGATCGGGGTCTGGGACTTCGTGCCCGGCGGGTTGCCGACCACGACGGTGCCGCTGAACGGGTCGCGGCCCGGATTGTCGGTCGACTCGCGGTACACCTCGCCGCCGCTGGTCGCGGTGGGAGCGGGCCGGAAGACCACCGGCCATGCCAGTACGCTCACACCCCCGAGGAGCAGCACGACAACGACGGCGACGAGCGCTGTTCGGCCGGTAGACCACCGGGCTCGGATGTCGGGGACGATCGGAATCGGTACAGTCGGTTCGTCGTCCGAGCGCACGCCGAGACCCCTCGCTGCAGCGCCTACGATCCCCGAACCAAAGCGAGGGTAACTCCGCGGGATGAGATCGAGATAGGCCTTGTCTGATTTGTCGGCCTGTCCGTGGGCCTACGACGTCCATTAGCCTGCGCCCGGCAGGTCGCGATCGCCAAGGGATGCACATGGCCGACGAGGTGTTTGGGCCCTACCGTCTCCGCGAATTGCTCGGGCGCGGCGGGATGGGCGAGGTGTATCGCGCCTTCCACACCGGGCAGGAACGCATCGTCGCGCTGAAGCTGCTGCTTCCCACGCTGTCCGACGACGAGATGTACCGCATTCGATTTCTGCGCGAGTCGCGGCTCGCGGCCCGGCTGACCGATCCGCACGTGATCCCCGTGCACAACTGGGGCGAGGTTGACGGCAGGCTCTACATCGACATGCGCTTCATCGCGGGCGAGGACATGGGCGCCCGCCTCGCCCGCGCCGGGGCGATGCCGCCGGACCGCGCGGTGGATGTCGTCGCGCAGGTGGCGGGCGCGCTGGATGCCGCCCATGCGGTCGCGCTCGTGCACCGCGACGTCAAGCCCTCCAATGTCCTGCTCGCCGGATCCGGCGATTCTCGCGCCGACTTCGCGTATCTGGCGGACTTCGGCATCGCCCGGCTCGCCTATTCCGCGGATGACGGGGCCGGGACGACCGGAGGCGCGCCGGTCGGAACACTCGCCTACATGGCGCCGGAGCGATTTCTCGACGCACCGATCGACCGTAGCGTCGATGTCTATGCGCTCGCCTGCGTGTTGTACGAGTGCCTGACCGGACGCCGCCCGTTCGAGTCGGGCGAGCCTTTCGCCGTCATTTCCGCGCATCTGCACGCCGACCCGCCGCGCCCAACGGATCGCGACCCGCGCATTCCGGCCGCGCTGGATGGGGTTGTCGCGGTGGGGATGGCGAAGGATCCGGCGGCGCGTTATCCGACGGCGGGCGCGCTGGCCGCCGCGGCGCGCGCGGCGCTGTCCGGCCCGCGAAATACCGTGCCGCGGCGGGCGCCGCGGCCGGGCGGGCCGACGGTGACCGAGTCGGGCGCCATCCCGCCGCCCGGGTCGCCCGCACCACCCGCTTCGCCGCCGCCCGCACCACCCGCCTCCCCGGCGCCCATGCCACCCGCATCCTCGGAGCCCCGGCCGCCGCCAGAGGCCGCGCGACGCCGGGTGCGCCTGCTCGGCGCGACGGTCGCCCTGCTGGCGGTCGGGGTGACCGCCGGTGCGCTGCTGATGGCCCGCGCCGAGCCGAGCCCGCCGTCGGCAGCGCCGTCGTCCGCTGCCCCAGGCCGCTCCCACCACCGACCCGGCGTTGTCGGCCGCCGACCGCGCGCTGCTCACCGCGCTGCCCCCCGGCTTCACCGCGGCGATCTGCGGCCCGGACCCCGCGCCCCCTGCGGCCGCCGCGGCGGCGCTGCGGTGTGGCGCGGGCCCCGCGGGCGGACCCGACACGGCCGAGTTCGTGCGATTCCGCGACGTCGCCACCCTCGACCGGTTCGTGGCCGACGACGCCCGCAGGCGGCAGCTTCCGCTGGACAACGGCAGCTGTCGCGACGGTGACGCCCTCCAGACGACCTGGTCGAAGAACGGGCAGATCGCGGGCCTGCTCGCGTGCTACCCGGACCCGACGGCCGGGCGCACCCTGCGCTGGACCGACCGCTCCGCCCTGGCCATGGGGGTGATCACCCGGGCCGACGGCAACAGCGCGGCGCTCTACGACTGGTGGACCCGCTACGACTTCGCCCCGTGACGGGCGCACCCCAGGCGGATACTGGGCGCCGTGCGACGAGCGCTGTTCCTGGTCATGACGATCTGGGTGATGGCCGCATGCGCGGCACCGACGGCCCCCGCGGGGCCTCCCGACGTCCGGTTTTCGCAGGTCGCCCTGCCGACCGGTGCCGTGCCGGAGGTGCTCGCGGCCGACGGGGACCAGCTCCTGGTCGGGATACGCCGGGACGCAGCGCCGCAGCAGCCGGGACTGGTCCGACGCGGACCCGACGGCGTGGTCACCGAGATCCCGGCCCAGGCCGCCACCGGGTACGGGCGGACGGCGTACTGGTACTCGCTCGCCGCGGACGGGAACCGGATCCTGGCCGTCGGCGGCGACCGGGGCGGCGCGCACGGCAACGTCCGCTGGAGCGTGTGGACCGGGTCGAGCGCGGGGGTCGCGGAGCACGCGCAGGCGTTCAGCACGTTCGGCGGCTGGGGCGCGGGTGACCTGATCGACGCGGTGCTCACCCCGGAAGGCTCGGCCGTCGTCGGCTCCTGGCAGAGCGACGACGCCGGGCTCGACGTGGCCGTCTGGACACCGCAGGGCGACGCCTGGGTCCGCCGCTCCTCCACCGGCACCCCGCTGCAGAGCACCCGGTCCAGCGTGGCGTTCGCGACCGCGGCGACCGGGTACGGGCCGGGCGTCATGGTCGCGGGCTGGCAGATCGCGACCGGCGCGGGCGCGGGCCAGGCCCCGGTGGTGTGGCAGTCCGGGCCGGACGCGACAGGCTGGAACAAGACCGTGCTGCCGGATGCGGGCAAGGCGGGCACGTCGACCGCGATCCGGTGCGCGGCGCCCACCTGCGCGGTGGCCGGACGGGTGGACGGGATGCTCGCGCTGTGGCGGCTCGCGGACGGCCGGTGGAGCCGCGTACCCGGCGTCCCGCCGATCGCGGTCGGCGACTCCGACCGGCTCGCCGCTCCCGTCGACACCGACGGGTCGCTGACCGAGATCGTGGCCGACCAGGGCCGCGTGAAGATCGTCGAAGCGGGGGAGACGACGTCGACCCGGACGGCGGCGGGTCCCACCGGGCCGGTCACGGCGGCGGTACGGGTGGGCCCGTCGGTGTTCGTCGTGGCGGGCGACCAGCTGTGGCAGGCCGACGTCGCCGCCTTCCGGTGACCGACCCGGTGCACCGCGCCTAGGGTGGGCGCATGCTGCTCGACGGGGTCAACCACATCGCCTGGATCTCCAAGGACGTCGCCCGGCTCGGCCGTTTCTACGCCGAGGTGTTCGACGCCGAGGTCGGACCGACCCGCCCGCACGGTGAGGCGCCGGGCGAGACCATGACGATCATCCGCATCGGACCGCACACCGAGCTCAACATCTTCACGATCGAGGGCAACACCGAGCCCGACCGGCAGACCCCGATGTGGGGGCGCGGGCGCATCGACCACTTCGGCCTGCAGGCCGCCGACGCGAACGCGTTCGACGTGATCCGCGAGCGGCTCATCGCGGCCGGGGCCGGTGACGGGCACGTCAACGACTTCGGCGGGGCCTTCAGCACGTTCTTCCGCGACCCGGACGGCCTCGAGGGCGAGGTTCTGCTCAGGAAGTGACCGGCGCATGGGACACGGCGGCGCTGCACGCCGCCATGCCGTTCACCGCCCTGCTCGGCGCCACCGTGGCCGAGGTGACGCCCGCGCAGGTACGGCTGCGACTGGAGTGGGACGCGGGCCGCTGCACCGCGGGCGGGCTGCTGCACGGCGGCGCGCTGATGGCCCTCGCCGACACGGCGGGCGGCCTGTGCGCGTTCCTCAACCTCCCCGAGGGCGCGTCCGGCACGGCCACGATCAGCTCGGCGACGAACTTCCTGCGCGGTGTGCGCACGGGGCACGTCGAGGCGGCGGCGCGGCCATTGCAGGTCGGGCGCACGGTGGTCGTGATCGAGACGGACATGCGCGACGCCGAGGGCCGCGCCGTTGCCAAGGTCACCCAGACGCAGGCCGTGCTTCGGTCCTGATGTCGGGCGCGGCAGCGTGGTCTGCGGGGTGGTCGGCGTGGTCGGCGGCCATGATCTGCTCGTGCGGCCCGAGGTAGCCGTGGCAGACGCCGGACCCGCCGCCGGTGACGTGCAGCGCGCGCGGCAACCCGACCACCCGCACCTCGTCGGTGGCGCCGACCGTCGGGTCGTCGGGCAGCGGGTCCCACCCGATGCCCAGCGCTTCGGTCGTGTCCGCGCGCAGCCGCATCGAATAGCGAAGCCAGGCCGTGGCCGCGACGGCCGCGAGCTCGGCTCGCGCGACCGGGAGCCGCACGTCCGTGCCCGGGTCGATCGCCGTGCGCGCCACGTAGACGTGCACGTGGAGATGCATTGCGGGCTGACCGGGGACGGAATGGTGGGCGATCGCCGTGACGTCCAGCCGCCGGTTCGGCGCGAGGAGGCCAAGATCGGCGGTGATCGCATCGACCTGACCGTCGTGCAGGTCGAGGAGCCGCCCGAGCTCACGCTGCATCCCGTTGTGCGCGAACGTGTTGGCCACGAGCGAGAGGCTCAGCGGGGCCGGGAAGTAGACGTCCCAGGAGTCGGCCTCCACAGCCACCACCCTTCCCAGACGACTCACCGAGCGCGTCGAACTGTACTGCTCCACCAGGGAAGATGACATCTCCGCAATCGGGCGACTCCGAAACGTGTTCCTCACACCCGATCGCGGGCGGATGACCCGAACGGCGGCGGCGCCGTCCGCGCCGACCCCCTGCATGCTGCGGTTGGCCGCCGCGGTGGCCGGGTACTCCCGGCCATGACCCCGGCCGTCACCACGATCGTCCGCGTTGGCACGTGGACGCTCATCGGCATCCTCGCCGCGCTCGGACTGATCACTACAGGCGTCGCGGTCGTCGTGCCCGCAGCGATAGCGGCGGGCGTCGGCGCCGTCGTGGGTTGGGCGCTGGCGCAGGAGCGTTCGGCGTGGGTCGCACTCGGCCTCGGCTCGGCCTGCGGGGCGGGGGTGCTCGCCATCGCGGGTCTCGCCATCCTCACCGGCCCCGCCACGATCGTCGCCGCGCCCGCCGTCGTCGCCCCCTTGCTGTGGACGCGCCGCAAGCGCCGTCTGCCGGACGCCGAGCCCGCCACGGCGAAGGAGGGGTCCTCGCTCGCCACGCTGTCCAACGCCCAGCTCGCGCGCGAATGGCACGCCAGCTACCTGGCGCTCGGGATGGCGCGCGACCCCGGCTCGCTGGAGCTCATCTGTGCCCTCCGCAGGCGCCAGCTCGACGAGATCGAGCGCCGCGCCCCCAGCGGCTTCCACCGCTGGATCTCCAGCGGCAGCTGGGTGCGCGGCGACTCGGCTCCGTTCCTGGGCGGTTGAGCGGCCGCCGACTTCGCCTGGCAGCTCGCCGAGGACGGCGACGAAACCCGTGATCCCGCTACGGGTGACGGCCGCGAAGCCGAAGGCCCCGTCCTCGCCGAAAGCGGCCGTTGCCAGCCGCCTCCGTCGGCGCGCTGGTCGAGCTCGTCGAGCGCGAGCACGGTTCGGCGGGAGTGATCCGCAGGACACGGCCTAGGCTGAACGCGTCCGCGCCAAGGAGGAGGCTGAGCATGCAGAATCCGATCCGCGTCGTCGCCCGGGTCCTCACCGGTTCGACGTACGTCATGCTCGGCACCGACGCCCTCCTCGCACCGGGCAAGCGCCCCGAGATCGCCGCGGAAACCCTGGCCGCGATCCGCAAGGTCGTGCCCCTGCCCGCCGACGACACGCTCCTCGTGCAGGCCAATGCCGCCGTCCAGGTGGCGAGCGGCGCCCTGCTCGCGCTCGGCCGGATGCCGCGGCTGTCCGCGCTCGCGCTCGCGGCGTCCCTGGTCCCGACCACAGCGGCCGCGCACCTCTACTGGACGATCGAGGACCCGGCCGCCCGCCAACAGCAGAAGATCCAGTTCTGGAAGAACTCGGGCCTGATGGGCGGCCTGCTGATGGTCGTACTCGACCGGGCTTAGGCCTGGTTCCAGGCCACCGCGAGGCCGAGGTTCAGTACCGCCAGCACGCCGAGCACGACGGCGAGGCGGGGGTGCCCGGCGGCCGCGAGCGCAGCCGCCGCCAGCCCGAAGACGACCAGCTTGGCGACGAGCAGCCACGGCATCGCCAGGCGGTGGTCGGCCTGCGGCGCGAGCAGCAGCCCCCAGACGACGATCAGGAGCATCGGGGCGCCGAGGCCCAGCGCCACCCGCAGCGGCCACACCGCGTCGACGGTGAATCCCCAGACCGCGAGGGCCGCGAGCGCGGCGAGCTCGAGGACGAAGGCGAGCCCGTCGTTGGCGACCCGCAGCACCGTCACGCCCACACCCCGGCCGCGACCCGCATAATCGCCAACCTACGGGTCTCGGCCGGGCCGCGTCACGCCTTCCGGGCGGCGCCGGGCATCGGGAGCTCGGTCACGCCGTCACCCGACCTGTCCTCGGACTTGCACATGTCGTGGCAGCCCTTCTCCAGGCTGCAGCACAGCGAGCAGACCGCGCCGCCGTGAAAGTCGCAGCCCGCCATGTCCGGGCGCTCGTACCCGCCGCCGCAGGCCGCACACGTGAGCAGCGCCGTGGAGAGCGTGCCGTCGGCCTCCTTCAGCGGGGGCTGCAGGTCGTCGCTGCGGGCGAGGTAGTAGCGGCCCTTCGTGGCGACGCACAGGACGGGCGAGAGGACGAACGCGATCACCAGCGCCAGGTACGGCGAGAACGCGGCGAGCAGCGGGCCGAAGGCGCCGAAGAAGGCCACGATCGACACCACCGAGGCGATCACCATGGCGCCGAACCCGACCGGGTTGATCGACCGCAGGTGCGCCCGCTTGAACTCGACGTAGCCGGGGCTGAGCCCGAGCGGCTTGTTGACCATCAGGTCGGCGACGACGGCGCCGATCCAGGCGATGGCGACGTTCGAGTAGAACCCGAGCACGGCGTTGAGGAACCCGAACACGCCCAGCTCCATCAGCGCCAGCGCCACGCCGACGTTGAGGAAGATCCAGACCACCCGGCCGGGGTGCGCGTGCAGCACGCGGGAGAAGAAGTTCGACCACGACAGTGAGCCCGAGTAGGCGTTCGTGACGTTGATCTTGACCTGGGAGATCACCACGAACAGCACCGCCACCGGGAGCACCAGCCATCCCGGCAACACCAGGCCGAGGCCGTGGGTGAACTGCTGGATCGGCTCGACGGCGGCGGCCTGGCCCACCTGGTCGAGGATCCACACCGCGAGCAGCCCACCCGCCATCTGCTTGATCGCGCCGAGGATCACCCAGCCCGGGCCCGCGGCGAGCACCGCGGCCCACCAGGCGAACCGGTTGGTCGGGGTCAGCGGCGGCATGAAGCGCAGGTAGTCGACCTGTTCGCCGATCTGGGCGATCAGCGAGAGCGCGACGCCCGCCGCGAGGCCGACGCCGAGCAGGTGCACGCCGGGGCCGTCGGGGCCGGGGAAGGTGAAGAACCGGCCGTAGGCACCGGGGTCGAGCACCGCGAGTGCGATGAGCGGCGCCGCGAAGATCACCAACCAGATCGGCTGCGTCCACGCCTGGAGCTTGGTCAGCGCTCGCATCCCGTAGATCACGATCGGGATCACCAGCACCGACGTGATGATGTAGCCGATCGGGAGCGGAATGCCCAGGCCCAGCTCGAAGGCCTGCGCCATGATCGAGCCTTCGAGCGCGAAGAAGATGAACGTGAAGCTGGCGTAGATCAGCGAGGTGAGCGTGGAGCCGAAGTAGCCGAAGCCCGCGCCGCGCGTGAGCAGGTCCATGTCGATGGCGTAGCGGGCCGAGTAGTACGAGATCGGAATGCCGGTCACGAAGATCGTGACCGCGGCCAGCAGGATCCCGAGGATCGCGCTGGGTGCGCCGTTGGTGAGCACGATCGAGGACCCGATCGCGTAGTCGGCGAGATAGGCGATCCCGCCGAGCGCGGTAGAGGCGACCATGAGCGGGGTCCACCGGCGGAAGGTCGTCGGGGCGAACCGCAGCGAGTAGTCCTCGATGGACTCCGCCGCGGCCCATCGGCGGAAGCCGCGCGGGCCGCCGCCCTTCTGCGCCACGATCGTCGGGTCAACGGTCTGTGTCATGGCGCGAACGCTACGAACCGGGGACTACCGGCCCGTTGCCGAAGGTTACGTCACGAAGAAATATTTGCCGTCGCCGGTTGCCACCCCAGGGCCGGGCCGATGGCGCCCGCGATGTCGGTGAGGATCTGCTCGTAGTCCTCGGCCGCGAAGCTGAACGGCAGCGCGAACACAACCTCCCGCACCTGCCGGAAGCCCGGGTGCGCGTACAGCTGCTCGGCGATCTGCGTGGCGGACCCGACCAGGTCTCTGGCGAACATCAGCCGGGCGGGCCCCTGCGGTGACGCCGTGCGCGGCATGCGGGCCTCGGCGTACGCCAGGTACTTGGCCCGCTGGGCGGCTGTGGCGCTGTCGGTGGGGACGACGACGAGCCCCTGCGAGATCCGCGCGGCCGGACCGTCGGGGTGGTGCGCCCGGAACGCCGTCATGTGCGACAGCTGGGTGGTGGCGAAGTCTTCCCCGTCCACAGCGCGCACCACGTTGCTGCACAGCAGGTTCATCCGGTGCTCGCCCGCCCAGGAGGCGGAGCGCACGCTGCCCGCGCCGTACCACATCCGAGCCCGCAGGCCCGGCGAGTGCGGCTGCACCCGGTCGGAGAACTCCTCGATCCCAACGACGCCGCGAAACGAGCTGGCCTGCCCGCCGTCGACGAGCCGCAGCAGCCGCTCGACGCGCTCGTAGGTGAAGTCCTCGATGTCGCCCGTGTCGGGGTAGAGGGCGGCGCGCACGTCGTCGTAGCGCATCGGCGGCCCGACGCTGACCCCCGGGTTGAGGCGGCCGCCGGTGAGGATGTCCACCGTGGCGAGGTCCTCGGCCAGCCGCAGCGGGTTCTCCCACCCCAGGGGGATGACCGCCGTGCCGAGCGCGATCCGGCTGGTGCGCTGCGACGCGGCGGCGAGCACCGCGATGGGCGAGGAGATGCCGTACTGCAGGTGTCGGTGCCGCACCCAGGCGCTGTCGAAGCCCAGCCGTTCGCCCAGCTCGATGACCTGCAGGGTGGTCTCGTGCCCCGGCGCCGGATCGGCTCCGTCGAACGAGCCGATGGTGAGGAAGCCGAGCCGGTCCAGCGGCTCCGACGGCATGGGCATGCGGCGGCTCGGTCCTCTCCGGTCGATCTCCGTCCTGGCCTGGAGAATACGGCCGACGATCTCAGGACGTCAGCTCCGCGTCGAGCCACACCCGGTCACGCAGCGGGATGCCCTCGACCATGATGCCCGGCGGGTAGCCGGTGGCGGCGGTGAACGCGTCGCGCTCGATCGCGCGCATGCGGAAGCCCTGCCGCTGGTAGAAGTGCAGGTTGCCTGCCGAGGCCGCCGCCGTCGCGACGAGCAGCACCCGCACTCCCGCATCGGTGAGCAAGGCGCGGGCGGCCTGCACGAGGGCGGCGCCGATGCCGTGGCCCTGCAGGTCGGCGCGCACGGCCATGCTCTTCAGCTCCGCCTCGCCGGGCGTCGCGGTGTCGACGAGCAGCAGGTGCCCGGCGATCTGCCCGTCAACGCGCGCGACGAGCACCCGTCCGCGGTACAGGTAGCTCCGCAGCTCGTCCTCGGAGTCTTCCGCGAGCTCGAACAGCCACCGCAGGGCATCCCGATCCCCGGCGTACTCCTCGACCCCGAGCTGAGCATGTGTGGTCATGGCGTCCCCCGACCCCAGCGTGCCGCCCGCTCCAGGCGGACGCGAGCGGATTACCGGCCGGAAACCCGGTGGACGGCCCCGGCCCCCGGACCGACCATGAACCGTCCCGGCGTCGGAGAAGAGAGGTTCGCGGTGTCTGTCACCACCGCCATGCGGCCGACGCCCGCCGTCACCGCGCCCGTCGTGTCCGGGCGGCGGCGGGCGGCGCTGCTGCTTGCCCTGCGGCTGTACCTGCGGGAGCTCCGCTCGCACCCGCTGCTGGCCGCGGGCGCGCTGCTGTGCCCGGCGCTGGGCAACGTCGGCATCGGCTACCTGCCGCCGCTGGTCGTCGCCGCGTTGGTCGGAGAGCTCGCGGCGGGTACCCCGCTCACGGTGTCGCTGGTAACGCCGCACCTGTTCGCGTTCGCGGGCGCCTTCCTCGCCGGAGAGGCGCTCTGGCGGCTGGGCGTGCACTGCCTCAACCGGACCGACGCGTACGGCATCGAGCGGCTGTCGGTCGGCGGCATGGACGCGCTGCTGGCCAAGGACGCGGCGTTCTTCCACGAGAACTTCGCCGGGTCGCTGACCAAGCGGGTGCTGTCCTACGCTTCGGAGTACGAGGACTTCGTCGACACGCTGTCGTTCCAGATCGTCGCGAATCTCGTGCCGCTGGCGTTCGCGTCGGTGGTGCTCTGGCAGTACGACCCGCTGCTCGTCGTGGTGCTGCTCGGGACCATCGGGCTCGCCGGTGTGGCCGTCGCGCCCCTCATCCGGCGCAGGCAGGCGCTGGTGGACGCGCGGGAGGCGTCGTGGGTACGGCTGTCGGGCCACGTGGCTGACACGCTCACGAACATGGACGCCGTGCGCGCCTACGCGTCGGAGCGCCGCGAGGCCGCCGAGCACCGGCGGCGGGTCGGCGACCACCGCAGGCTCACGCTGCTGTCGTGGGACTACCACAACCTGCGCATCGACACGGTCGTCGCGCCGCTGTCGGTCGTGGTGAACGTGGCCGGGCTGGCGCTGGCCCTTCTGCTCGCGAGCCGGATGGGCACCGCGGGCGTCGCGGCCGTGGTCGTCACGTTCGCGTACTTCGTGCAGGCCACGAAGATCCTGTTCGACTTCAACCAGATCTACCGTCAGCTGGAGCGGACGCTCACCGAGGCGGCGCAGTTCGCCGAGCTGCTGCTCGACCCGCCGACGGTGCTGGACCCGGAGTCGCCGGAACCGGTCGCGCAGACCGGGGCGAGCGTCGTCCTGGAGCGGGTGCGGTTCACCCACGCAGGCGACCGCACGCCGCTGTTCGACGGGCTCGACCTGCGCATCGCCGATGGCGAACGCGTCGGCCTCGTCGGGCGCTCGGGTGGCGGCAAGACGTCGATCGCGCGGCTTCTCCTGCGGCTGATGGACGTCGACGGCGGCCGCATCCTGGTCGGCGGCCAGGACATCACCCGGCTGTCGCAGGCCGACCTGCGCGGTCTCATCGCCTACGTCCCGCAGGACCCGGTGATGTTCCACCGCACGATCGGGGAGAACATCGGGTTCGGCAGGCCGGGCGCGACCGCCGCGGAGATCCGGGCGGCGGCCGAGGCGGCGCACGTCACGGAGTTCGTCGAGGCGCTGCCCCAGGGCTTCGAGACGCTCGTCGGCGAGCGTGGGGTGAAGCTGTCCGGCGGGCAGCGGCAGCGGGTCGCGATCGCGCGGGCAATCCTGCGCGACGCACCGATCCTGCTGCTCGACGAGGCGACGAGCGCGCTCGACTCCGAGAGCGAGGCGCTCATCCAGGGTGCGCTGTGGACCATGATGGCGGGCCGCACGGCCATCGCCGTGGCGCACCGGCTGAGCACGGTCGCGGGCATGGACCGGCTGGTCGTGCTGGATCGTGGTCGAATCGTCGAGCAGGGCACCCACGCCGAGCTGCTGGCCCGCGGTGGCGGCTACGCCCAGCTGTGGCAGCGCCAGTCCGGCGGTTTCCTGGGGGAGTAGCCGCAGCTGTCGGCCACCACGGTGGCCGACAGCTGCGGGCGGCGCCCCTCGGTGTCCATTTCTGTCGGAAAGGAGCGGCGTGTCGAATGTCCGATACGGCGTCGATATTTGCCATACCTGACGACCTCCCCGCCCGTGGTGGGCCGCGCGGCGGCCCTATGCGTGCCACACTCGGGTGATGTCCGTTGACGACCTGCCGGTGACAACGGCCCCGACCCGGGTGGCGCCAGCGCCACCTGCGCCGCCCGCAGCCCCGCCCGAGCGCGCGCCCGCACCGGCGCAGGCGCCCGCGGATTCGGGCGGTTGGGGCCTGCCGCTGGTCGTGCTCATCGTCGGCATGTTCATGTCGATCCTGGACACCAGCATCGTCAACGTCGCGATCCCGACCATCCAGAACGCGTTCGGCACCACCACCGACCAGGTCCAGTGGATCGCCACCTCCTACACGCTCGCGCTGGGCGTCGTGGTGCCGTTGAGCTCGTGGCTCTCGGACCGCTTCGGCGCGGGGCGCACCTACAACGTGGCGCTGCTGGCGTTCGCGGCGGGCTCGGCGCTCTGCGGCCTCGCCTGGAACCTCGAGAGCATGGTCGTCTTCCGGATCATCCAGGCGATCCCGGGCGGGATCCTGCCCGTGGTGACCCTGGCGATGGTCTACCGGATCGTGCCGCGGGAGAAGATCGGCGCGGCGATGGGCATGTACGGGCTCGGCATCATCGTCGCGCCCGCGATCGGGCCGACGCTCGGCGGCTACCTGGTCGAGTACGTCGACTGGCGGCTCATCTTCTTCATCAACGTGCCGGTGGGCATCCTCGGCGCGGTCGCGGCCGCGATCGTGTTGCCCGCGTTCCCCGCGGCCAAGTCGCAACGGTTCGACGTGCTCGGCTTCCTCACGATCGCAGGCGGGCTGTTCGCGCTGCTGCTGGCGCTCTCGGAGGGCCAAGACTGGGGCTGGACGGGCTACCGCGTCATCAGCCTGCTGGCCGGGGCGGCGATCCTGTTTGCGCTCTTCGTGATCATCGAGCTCGAGGTCGAGCACCCGCTGCTGGACGTGCGGGTGTTCAAGTACTGGCCGTACACGAACTCGCTGCTGCTGATCTCGGTGCTGATGGTCGGCCTGTTCGCGACGCTGTTCTACGTGCCGCTGTTCCTCCAACAGGCCCAAGGCCTCGGCGCGTTCGACGCGGGCCTGCTGCTGTTGCCGCAGGCGCTGGTCATGGCGGTGCTGATGCCGATCGCCGGGCGGCTCTACGACAAGATCGGCCCGCGCTGGCCCGCGGTGGTCGGGCTGACGATCGTGGCCATCGGGACGTACTCGCTGCACAACATGTCGCTCGACATCTCGCGCGGGGAGATCGCGGCGTTGCTGGCGTTGCGCGCAGGCGGGATGGGAATTGCGATGATGCCCGTCATGACCGGCGGGGTGGCGGCGGTGCCGCTGTCCAAGGTCGGCGCGGCGAGCGCGTTCAACAACGTCGTGCAGCGCAGCGCCGCCGCGCTCGGGCTGGCCGTGCTCACGGCGTTGATGACGGCACAGCGGGCCCAGATGCTGACCGACCGCACGGCGCTGATCAGCTCCGACACGCCGATGCCCGAGCTGTTGCCGGGGCCGTCCGGGCAGACGGTCGGGATGTACGCCATCTACCAGCAGACCCAGACGCAGGTGTTCGTCGCCGCGCTCGACCAGCTGATGACGATCACCGCGGGGCTCACGCTGGTCGGTGTGGCGCTGGCGTTCCTGCTCCGGTCCGGCCCGGCCAAGACGAGCCCCGATGCCGGGTCGGCGGCCGGCGCAGCGCACTAGGTTTCTCGGTTCGTCCGAATCGCAGGCCGCGTTTCGGTGTTGTCGGCGCGTACCAGCTGCCGCAGCCTGCCTGCGGAGCGGGGGAGCCGTCCACGGCAGCGCCGGTCAGTTCTTGTGGATCTTGACGTAGACGTTCATGCCGGGCACGAGCGCAACGCCGCCCGGGTTCGAGATCGCGATCTTGACCGGGATGACCTGGGTGACCTTCTGGAAGTTGCCCGACGTGTTGGCCTGCGGGAACAGTGAGAACACGCCCGCTGCGCCGCCCTGGATCTCCGAGACGGTGCCCGTGACTTTGGCGTCGGGGAAGGCGTCGACGGAGATGTCGACCTGCTGGCCGGGACGCACGGCGTCGATGTCGGTCTCGTCGACCCGGGCGGTGACGTAGATCCTGGAGAAATCGTAGGCGAGCGCCAGCTGGGTGCCCGCGGTGACGAAGGCCCCCTCGACGCCGTTGTCGACGACCACGGTGGCGTCGCCGGGCGCGCGGATGTACTGCTGCGGCTGGACGAACGCGCCCTGGAGGCGGATGCGGCCGACGATCTCGTCGGTGTGCACCTCGGTGCCCTGGGTGGCACGCCAGTCGATGAGCGTGCCCGAGCTCGGCGCGTTGATCGAGATCTTGTCGCCGTCGATCTGCGCGTTGTCGGTGGTGACGTAGTTGCGCGAGTTGATGAAGTAGGTGGCCGTGATCGCCGCGGCGATGAGGACGGCGACGACGAGCACCACGAGCAGCGCGATACGGGTGCTGCGCTTCATCCTGCGGCGGGCGGGCTTCTCCTGGGGCGGCGGGCCCCCGGCGGGCGGCACGGCGGTGGTGCTGCTCGCGCCACCCGCGGCCGGGGTGCCCGACGGCTCCGTGTTCGGCTCGCTCATGGCGTGGCGGGCAGCACGACCTGCTGCCCCTCCGTGACGCCCGAGAGGATCTGGGTCTTGCCGTCGCCGGTCGCGCCGGTCTGCACCGTGACCGTTCGCTGGGTGCCGTTCGGATCGAACACCGTCACGACGCTCGTTCCGTTCTGCGTGTGCACGGCCGCGCTGGGGACGGCCAGTACGCCTGGGATCTCCTTGGTGAGGACCTCGGCCTGCGCGGTCATCCCGCTCTTGAGACGCGGGTCGCCCTTCGGCAGGACGACAGTCACATAGTAGCTGATCACGCCGGAGATCGCGGTCGCCGTCGGGGACGCCGAGAGCACCGATCCGGTCAGGTCGAGGTCGGGCACGGCGTCGAACGTGAGGCGAACCTTCTGCCCGGGCGAGATCAGGGCGGCGTCGGTCTCGGTGTAGGCCAGAACGGCCTGGAACTCGTCGATGTTGTCGAGCACGAGGAACTGTGTGCCACCCGGCCGGGTCGGGCTGGCCACCCCCTGCGCGGCCGCGGCAGACGAACCGGTGCCGGTGCCGTTGCCCGTGCCGGGGATGGGGGCGTCGGAGCCCGGCGCGAGGGCGGAGGTCCCGGAGCTGGCCGCGACGACCTCGCCGACCGCCCCGTTCACCGCCGAGACCGTGCCGTCGACCGGCGCCCGCAGTGTGGTGTCATCGAGGTCGCGCTGCGCCTGGTCCACCGCCGCCTGGGCCGCGGACACCTGTCCGGACTGCGCGGTGATGTCGGAGGGCCGGTCCGACGACGCCTGGTTGAGCGCGTTCTGCGCGGTGACCACGCCCTGCTGGGCGTTGGCCACCGCGAGCCTGCCGCTCTGCTCGTCGACGTCCTGCTGCTTCTTCGCCGAGTCCACGGCGTTCTGTGCGGTGACGACCGCGCTCTTGGCCGAGCTGACGGCGGCCTGGTCACTGGGGATCTTGGCGCAGGCCGCCGACGACGTGGATGACGTCGTGGATGACGTCGTGGATGACGAGGCCATCGTGGCCACCGCGGCGATGGCGCCCGACGTGGTGCCCCGGGTCTTGCTCGACGCCCCCGACGAGGAGCCCGCCGGGGAGCCCGAGGAGCCCGACGAGGAGCCTGACCCGCACGCCGCCTGGTCGGCCTTCAGCTGGTCCTGTGCCTTGTCGAGCGTCTTCTTGGCCTGGCTGAGCTGGCGACGGGCGTTGTCGACGGCCGTCTCGTCGGCTGCCTGCACCGCGTCGGCCTGGTCCTTGGTCCTCTGGAGGATCTTCTCGGCCTGGTCGAGGGTGTCCTGCGCGTTCGAGACGGCAGGCGAGTTCTGGGTCTTGTCCAGGGTGGCCTGCTGGGTGGTGAGCTGGCCGCGCGCCTGGTCGAGCGCCTGCTGGGCCGCGAACGGATCGACGGTGGCGAGCACCTGGCCCACCGTGACCCGGTCGCCGACCTTGACGTTGACCGCCGTCAGCTGACCACCCTTGGTGAACCCGAGATTCTGCTCGGTGAGCGCCGTGAGCGACCCGGCCGACGACACACCGCTGGTGATCGTCGTGCGCTGCACCGGCGCGGTGTTGGGCCGTGGCGGGGCGGTGGTCGTCGCGCACGCGACGACGCCGCTGGCCACGAGCGCGAGCGCGACGCTCCCGCGTGCTGCCCGAAGCATTGCCGGGCTCTGCCATCTGCCCGCGAACCGACTCTGCGCTCGATGGCCCTGCGCCCGATGCCTCGACATCCGCACGCTCCTCCCCCGGCCGACCATGTGAGTGGGGAGCTGGCCGACCGCAGTCCCGTGATGATGCGGGGAAGCTGGCCGCCACCGCCGCACGACGCGGAAGGTAGCCGATAACGGAACGGAAACGATCAGGAGGTCCCGTCGAGCGGGGTCGCGACCCGGCCGCGGACGGGGCCCCCGTGCCAGTCGATGCACACGATCGTGGCGTCATCGCGCAGGTCGCCGCCGGTGGCGCGCAGCACCTCGTCCCCGATGGTGTAGACGACCTCCCGGGGGTGCCGGTCGGCGGTGTCGGCGAGCAGGGCCGCGATCTCCAGGGTGGCCGCGTTGCGCTCCAGGACGCCGTCCGTGACGAGCGCGATCCGGTCGCCGGGCCGCAGCTCGATCTCCTGGAACGTGAACGCCCGCCCGGGGTGCAGGCCGAACGGCATGTCGATCGCCAGGTCGATCCGGTCGACGACGCCCTCGTGCACCCGGTAGGGGAACGGGTGGCCCGCGTTGACGATCGACATGCGGGAGGTGTGACGACTGACACGTACGAGCTGACCGGTGACGAAGTCGCCCGGGCCGGAGTGCGCGGCCAGCGCGTCGTTGGCCGCGGCGGCCTGCTCCAGCAATCCGCGCTGGCGGCGGCGACCGTTGCGCAGGCTGCCGACGAGGAGCGTGGCGAGCATGGCGGCGTGCACGTCACGTCCGACCGCGTCGGTGATGGAGACGTGCAGGGTGTCGCGGTCCAGCGAGTAGTCGAACGTGTCGCCGCCGACGGCGTTGGCGGGCTCCAGCCAGCCCGACACCGTGAGCTGGCCCGCCTCGCAGGTGAACGCCGCGGGCAGCAGCCGCCGCTGGATCTCCGCGGCGAGCGAGAACGGCAGCGACCGCTGTGCCCACTCGAACAGGTCCGTGTGTCGCCTGCACCCGACGACGACGTACGCGAGCGCGCGGGCGCATTCCTGTACGTCGGCGACGTCGCGCGCGGTCGGCGTCCACGGCACGGTCATCTCGATCAGGCCCATCGCGTCGCCGCGGTCGGTGACCGGCACGACGATCGTGTGCTTTCCTCCGCCGTCGGCGCGCACGTCGGGCTGCTGGCTGCGCAGCACCCTCTCGTACACCGTGCCCGGCAGCGGGACGACCGGCGCATGGACAGCCCCGTCCTGCCGCTTGCGGGCGGCGTTGGCGTCGAGGCCGCCGAACCGCGCAACGGCGCGCCCGCCGAGGTCCATGATCAGGAAGCAGAGGTCGTCGGCGTCCAGCATCTCGGCCAGTTCGTCGGCCATGACGTCGATGGCCTCGACGGGGGAGGCCGCCTCGGCGCGGTTGAGCAGCGTCCGCAGGTCGGTGCGGACTCTGCCGACCCGGCCGGAGGCCGACTCCTCCGCCGACTTCGCCATGGGGTGGACCCTACGATCCCGGCGCCCGGCCCGCAGGGCCGTGGCCGCGTTTCAGGGGGCGGGCGGTTCGTTCCGCGCCCGCTGCTCGGCGAGGAGGGCGTCGATCCCGGTGGCCGACGGCAGGCTCTCGCCGCCCGCGATCGCGGCCCGCCACGCGGTCTCCCGCTCGTCGACGGCCCGGGACAGCGCGACGACCTCCGCGAGCCGCTCCCGCGGAACGACGACCACGCCGCTCCCGTCAGCGTGCACGACGTCGCCCGGCAGCACCGACACGCCGCCGCACTGCACGGGCACGTTGATCGCACCGGGACCGGTGTTGGAC
Organism: uncultured Actinomycetota bacterium; assembly: GCA_963739465.1. GTDB lineage: Bacteria > Actinomycetota > Actinomycetes > Mycobacteriales > Pseudonocardiaceae > Pseudonocardia. The sequence goes on along the minus strand of CAVUAS010000021.1, from coordinate 459,600 downwards.
CCGGTGGCCGGGTGCGCGCCGCGGGCGAACGTCGGCAGCCCCACCTCGTCGAGGCCGTCGATGTCGCGGACCGCCCCGTCGACGACCAGCCCGACGCAGCCGAGGTCGGCGAGCGTCTTGCCGACGATGTCGCCGATGACCGCGGCGTCCACACGGGCGCCGCCGTCGATGAGCAGGACGTCTCCGGGCGTGACGAGGTCGACCGCCTTCAGCACGAACAGGATGTCGCCGGGCTTGGTCCACACCGTGACGGCGGGTCCGCACATCCCGGCGCCGCCCGCGAGCCTGCGGATTCCCGGTCCCACCACGCCGACCGGGCCGCCGCAGTCCGCGATCTGCGTGGTCGCGAGGCCTGCGAGCTCCGCGACCACCGCCGGGTCCGGACGCTCGGCCTCGGTGCCGATGACCCACTGATGGGGATGCGACTTGCTCATGGTTCGAGGATGCTAGTGCGCCATGACGTCACCGGTGATCGTCGAGCTGGCGCTGAACGGGGCCACGCCCCGCGTGCGCAACCGCCACGTTCCCCGCACGCCCGAGGAGATCGCCGAGGTCGCCCTGGAGGGCATCGACCTGGGTGCGTCGATCGTGCACAACCACAACGACGAGCCGATGTTCACCCTCGACGCCGTGCACGCCACGGAGCCCTACGTCGCGGCGTGGGAGCCGGTGCTCGCCCGCCACCCCGACGTGCTGCTCTACCCGACGATGGGCGCGGGGGCCCGCGGGATCCCGGTGCAGCGCCGGTGGGCGCACGTCGAGGAGCTGGCCCGGCGCGGGCTCGGCGGCATGACGCTGGTGGACCCCGGCTCGGTCAACGTCGGCCTCACCAGCGCGGGCGAAGTACCGGAGGCCGCCGCGTCCGGCCCGTACCTGAACTCCTACCTCGACCTGGAGTACATGTTCGCGCGCAGCGCGGAGCTCGGCGCCGCGCCCAGCATCTCGATCTTCGAGCCGGGCTTCCTGCGCACCACGCTCACCTGGCATCGGCTCGGCAAGCTGCCTGCGGGCGCGATCGTGAAGCTGTACTTCGGCGGCGAGCTGGAGTTCGGGCTGCCGCCCACCCCGACCGGGCTGGAGGCCTACCTGGAGATGCTGGAGCCCTCGGGGCTGCCGTGGTCGGTGGCCGTGCTCGGCGGCGACGTCGTGGCCTGCGGGCTGGCCGAGCACGCGATCCGCCGCGGCGGGCACGTCCGGGTCGGGCTCGAGGACTACGCCGGGCCGGCCGAGCCGTCCAACGCCGAGCTGCTGCGCGGCGTGGTGGGGCTCGTCGAACGCCTGGGGCGCACGCCCGCCTCCATCGCCGAGACCCGCGGGGTTCTTGGCATCCCGGCGAACTGATTCGGCGCTGGTCAGGGCCGATCCGGCCGGTTTAGGGTGCGGCGCATGGACTACGCCGCCGCTGTCGAGATCTTCTTCGCGCCCGCTCCGGACGACGTCGCCACCCCCGCCGTGGTTGCCGCCGCCACCCCCGCGCGGCGCCTGCGCGACGCGCTGGAGCCGATCGCGATGCACGACGTGTGGTCGGCGTCGGTGAACGCCGCGATGGCCGAGCACGGCCTCGATTTCTTCCCCGCCTACGTCGTCGGGCGGGGAGCGCCGCTCGGCGAGGTGCCCGGCGCGGTCGTGGCGGCCACGTTCGGCGTGTTCGACCCCGCGGTGATCGGCGGCATGTGGGACGAGGGCTGCGCGAAGCTGAAGCCCGAGGACATGGTCGCGCTGCGGGACCGGGTCACCGGGGAGAGCCTGCGCGCGACTATCGGGTCCGCCGCATCGGAGGAGGCCGTCGTCGCGGTGGCGGAGGTGCTGGAGCGGGCGATCGCCGCGGTCGACGGCGCAGGCCGGGTGCTCTTCTCGGCGCTGCGCGCGCGGCCGCCGGTGTCCGATCCCTACGCCCGGCTCTGGCGGGCCGCCGACACCGTGCGCGAGCACCGCGGCGACTCGCACCTCGCGGCGTCGGTCGTGGCCGGGCTGGACCCGGTGCGGATGGGCATCCTGTCGGAGGTCTGGGTCGGCTATCCGGTGGGCGAGTACAGCGGCACCCGGGCGTGGCCGGAGGACGTGCACGCGAAGGCGGCCGCGCGCCTGGAGGCCGACGGGCTCATCGCCGACGGGAAGATCACGCCGGCGGGCACGGCGTTCCGCGACGCGATCGAGGCGGCGACCGACACCGCGCAGGACGACCTCATGGCCGCGGTCGGGGACGACCTGGCGTCGGTGGTGGAGCAGGGGGACGCCTGGTCGCGGCTGTGCGTCGAGGGCAGCGCGTTCCCGCCCGACATCCGCAAGCGGGCGGCGGGCTAGTCGCCGACCCAGCAGTTCAGCACCGCCTTCATGATCAGGCGGGCGGCGTCGGCGCGGGGGCTGGGCGGGCTGCCGAACGTAGCGGGGAGCTGCGTCACGTCCACCAGCATCACCTTGGTGTCGCGGCGCAGCACGACCGAGCCGTCGTTGGTGCTGAACGCCTGTGCGTCGGGGAGGTCGATGCTGTCGACCTTCCCGAGCTTGCCCGCGAGCGCCTCGTACGTCCTGGTGGTGACGAGCTCGTTGGGCAGGTCCTGGACGACGAGCGTGAACGAGCCGTTCGCGTAGACGTAGCGGCACGTCGTGGTGTGGTTGGCGTACTGGATCGGGCCGACCGTGGTCGGGACGACGCCGATGAGGTCCTGGATGTCCTGCTGGGCCTCGGGCTGGCACACCATCTCGGCCTGCGGCGACGGCGCGTCCGCCAGGGCGGGGACCGGTGCCTGGCTGGGCAGCGGGCCGACGGGTGCCGACTGCTGACCGCAGCCCGCCAGGACGACGGCAAGGACGACCGCGAGGATCACGGCGGCGGTCGCCGAGAGGCCCTTCTTCTTCGCTTTCACTGCCACCGAGCGTTCCATCGCGCCCGCCCCTCGGCAATGGGCGTCGGACCGATGCGCCTGTGAGTGGCGCCTGGAATGCGCCCGGCGTGTCGTCGGCGCCGCGCCGTTCGAAGGTCGGGCCACCCCCGACCCTTCGGCGGGGAACGGTCCGCTAGCCTGCGGCGCCCTGTCGGGGTGAGGGGAACCGGACGATGCCGGTGGCGGCGGTGGTGGACGGGTGCTCGACGGCGAGCCTCGGCGCACCGTTCTGGTTCCAGGTGCGCACCCGGCTGGCTTCCCTCCGCAACACCGGCGACAAGGCCGCGCCCGGATCCTGAGCGAATGTGACAGCCTCGGCACCGTGCCCTCCGCCGCCGCACTCCGCACCGTCGGAACGCCCATCGTCGCCCTGCTGGTGCTGGCGCTGGTGTGGAGCCGCGAACTGGGGCCCGTGCTCGTCGCGCTCGTCGGGATCGTCCTGGTCGGCGCGGTGCTCGTCGCCGTGCACCACGCCGAGGTCGTCGCGCACCGGGTCGGCGAACCGTTCGGCTCGCTGATCCTCGCGGTCGCCGTGACGATCATCGAAGTGGGGTTGATCCTCAGCATCACCGCCTCCGGAGGGCCGCAGACCGCGTCGCTCGCCCGCGACACCGTCTTCGCCGCCGTCATGATCACCTGCAACGGCATCGTGGGGCTGTCGTTGCTGGTGGGGGCGGTGCGCCACCACGTCGTCGAGTTCCAGGCGGCGGGCAGCGGCGGCGCGTTCGCCGCGGTGATCACGCTCGCGACGCTCTGCCTGGCCTTCCCCGCCTTCACCACCAGCTCACCGGGGCCTACGTTCGCGGGCCCGCAGCTGGCGTTCGCCGCGGTCGTCTCCGTGGTGCTCTACGGCGTGTACGTGTTCGTGCAGACCGTCCGGCACCGCGACTACTTCCTCCCGGTCGTCCGCGACGGAATCGAGGAGCGCGGTGACGATCACCTCGAGCCACCGAGCAGCCGCACCGCGCTGACCAGCCTCGGCCTTCTGCTCATTTCGTTGGTGGCGGTCGTCGGGCTGGCCAAGAGCGAGTCGCCCGCGATCGAGGCCGGAGTCACCGCGGCGGGGGCGCCGCTGTCAGTGGTCGGGGTGGCGATCGCGCTGCTCGTGCTGCTCCCCGAGACCCTCGCTGCGGTCAACGCCGCAGCCCGCGACCGGATGCAGACGAGCTTCAACCTCGCGTACGGCTCCGCGCTGGCCAGCATCGGGCTGACCATTCCCGCCATCGCGCTGGCGTCGATCTGGATGGACGGGCCGCTGCTGCTCGGGCTGTCCGGCACGGAGCTGGTGCTGCTCGCGGTCACCGCGGTTGTCGGCTCGTTGACCGTCGGGCTCGGCAGCGCGATGGTGCTCGGCGGCGTGGTGCATTTGGTGATCTTCGCGGCCTTCTTGTTCGTCGCGGTCGTTCCGTAGACGGCGGTCACGGGCTGCGAGCGGGTCGGTGAGCGGACCGCTGGCGAAGCTGAGAGTTCGTGACGACCATTCGGCCTTCGCCGGTGATCCGAACGGTCGTATCCGCTGAGGGCGGGTTGCCGTTCGTCCCCCGGTGATCTCCCGCTGGGCAACCCTCTTTCTCAGGTACGGCAACCGGCGTCGGGCTCCTGCCTACGGTCTGGACGACCCGCTCCCCGCTCGAAGCCTGGTGTGTGATGTCCCTAGACCTGCTCCCCGTCGCCGTGCGCACCACGCCCGTTCAGGAGCCCGCCGTCCGGCGGACGATGCTCGACGTCACCGTCGCCCGCCTCGACGTCGACCGCGTCCTGCGCATGGGGGAGCAGGCCGCAGGCGCCGAGGAGCGCGCCGCCGCCCGGCTCGCCGTGATCGGCCGGATCTCGCACCTGGAGCCCGAGGGTTGGCTCGGCGCCCGGTGGTACCGCTGGGCCCGCATGTTCGGCCTACCGCGCCTGCCCGCGTCGCCGAACCCGGCCGCGCGGCTGTTGCTCGCGCCCTTCGACGCGATCGACCACGTCCACCGCAGGCTCGTGCCGTACCTCTCGGGCGTGCTCGCCGTTTTCGACGCCGGGCTCGCGCTCTCGCCGGGCGTCCCGGACCAGCCCGAGGCGAACGACGTGCTCCTGCGCGGCTGGACGGGGGCGTGCCTGCCGACCTCGCTGACGCCCGGCACCGCATACGGGCCGCGCACGCCGGAGGTCGAGGACGTGCTGCGGCACGCGTGGGCGGCGTCGCCGTCGGCGCGGCTGCGCGCCCACGAGGCCCGGGCCGCCATCCCCGCCTACGCCTGGAACGCCGCGTGCGGCGTCGTCGACGACACGTCGAGCGTCTGCGGTGTTCCGTTCCTCGCCCGCTACCTGTTCGGCGAAGCGCTGTCGGTGAGCGCCGACCGCAGCCTGGCCGACGCCGTCTGGGGCGCGGCCGTCGCGACCGCCTTCCGCGACGACCTCCCCGAAGCCACGCACGACCTGCTGTCCGGCCCCTTCCGCGCCGGCGTCTGAGGACCGGCCGAGCCGCGCACGCCTACCTCTTCTCCCGCCACGCCCGCTCGAACGGCAGCCGCCACGCGTTCGGCGCGATGAGCTGGTGGATCGCGTTGGGCCCCCAGGTGCCCGGCGGGTACACCTTCACCGGCGGCGGGTCCTCCAGCAGCGGCGCCGAGCGCTCCCACAGCGACTCGATGCCCTCGGCGGTCGTGAAGAGCGTGTGGTCGCCGCGCATCGCGTCGAGGATCAGCCGCTCGTAGGCCTCCATGACATCGCCCGCGCGCTCGGTCTCCCCGGTGGCGAACTGCATCGACAGCTTCTCCAGCCGCATCCCGGGCCCCGGCCGCTTGCCGTAGAACGACAGTGACACCCGCGAGTTGTCGGCGAGGTCGAACGTCAGGTGATCAGGGCCCGCCTGCCCGACGCCGGAGCCGGGCGGGAACATCGTGCGCGGCGCCTCCTTGAACGCGATCGAGATGATCCGCATGCCCTCGGGCATCTTCTTGCCGGTGCGCAGGTAGAACGGGGTGCCCGCCCAGCGCCAGTTGTCCAGGCCCACCCGCAGCGCGATGAAGGTCTCGGTGTCCGAGTCGGGCGCAACGCCCTTCTCGTTGCGGTAACCCGTGTACTGGCCGCGCACCACGTCGGACGGGTGGATCGGCAGCATCGAGCGGAAGACCTTGTTCTTCTCCTCGCTGATCGCCCGCGGCTCCAGCGCCGTGGGCGGCTCCATCGCGACGAACGCCATCACCTGCATGAGGTGGGTGACCACCATGTCCTTGTAGGCGCCGGTGGCCTCGTAGAAGTCCGCCCGCTGGTCGAGGCCCAGCGTCTCTGGGATGTCGATCTGGATGTGGTCGATGAAGTTGCGGTTCCAGATCGGCTCGAAGAGGCCGTTCGCGAAGCGGAAGGCGAGGATGTTCTGCGCCGCCTCCTTGCCGAGGAAGTGGTCGATGCGGAAGACCTGCGACTCGGCGAACGTCTGGTGCACGAAGTCGTTGAGCCGGATCGCGGTCTCCAGGTCGTCCCCGAACGGCTTCTCCATGATCACGCGCGAGTTCTCGACGAGGTCGGCGTCCCGGAGCATCGCGATCACGGCCTGGGCGGCACGCGGCGGCACGGACAGGTAGTGCAGCCTCCGCGCGCTCTCGCCGAGCAGCGCCTCGGCCGCCTTGACGGCCGACGTGAGGCCCTCCGGCCCGGCGCCCTGCGGGACGTAGCGTGAGCTTCTCGGCGAAGTCGTGCCACTCCTCCGCGGAGAGCTTGTGGGTGCCGAAGCTGTCGATGGCCGACTTGGCCAGCGCGCGGAACTCGTCGGTGCTGAGGCTCTCCATGGCCGTGCCGACGATCCGGACGTCGGGGGTGAACCGCGACTGCTGGAGGAAACCGAGGCCGGGAATGAGCTTGCGCTTGGCGAGGTCACCGGTCGCGCCGAAGAGCACGATCACGTGTGGGGGCAGCGCCTCGACCACCCCGCGCTGCCGGGCACGGGTCCGCGCGGGCCACGCGATCGTCTGTGGATCACGGGGGCTCTGTGCGCCGGTGACGGTGGTCTCGGACAGGTCGGTCACGCTCGTCCTCCTCAGCGCGGGTATTCGCTGCGCAAGCTTGCTCAGGGGCGACGCCGTGGCGGGTGGCACCGCCGGGGACTATACCCACGTGACGGGCCGTGGCTGATGATCGTCTGCACGCCCTTCTCCGCGGGGTGCGGGGCGGCCTGCTGCGCGGCGTCCGACCCGTTCCACGCGCCCGCCTGCTGCCCGAGGCGCTGGCCGGGGCGACGCTCGCGGCGCTGGCCGTCCCGGAAGTGCTCGGGTACGCGCGGATCGCCGGTATGCCCGTGGTCACGGGGCTCTACACGATGCTCATGCCGATGGCGGTGTTCGCGCTGCTGTGTTCGTCGCGTCATCTCGTCGTCGCGGCGGATTCGGCCACCGCGGCGCTGCTCGCCGCGGACCTGGCCGGGCTCGCGGCGGCGGGATCGCCGCGCTGGGTCGCGTTGGCGGGCACGGTGGCGTTGGTCGTGGCGGGGCTGCTCGTGCTGGCGCGGGTCATCGGGCTGGGGTTCCTCGCGAACTTCCTGTCCCGCACCGTGTTGGTCGGGTTCCTGACCGGCGTCGGCGTACAGGTGGCCATCGGCCAGCTCGGGGACCTGCTCGGCATCGACGTGGGCGGCGGTACCGCGCCGGAGCGGCTGCTGCACGCGCTCTCCGAACTGCCGCACGCGCACCTGCCGACGGTGCTGGTGGGCGGCGCGGTCGTCGCGGCCGTGCTGGTCGGCCGGGCGATCGACCGGCGGGTCCCGGTGGCGCTGTTCGCGGTGGTCGCGGCGATCGTCGCCAACGCCCTGCTCGGGCTGTCCGGGCTCGGCGTGGCGGTGCTCGGCCCGGTGCCCGCGGGGCTGCCCGGCGTGGCGCTGCCCGCGTTCGCCCCGGCCGACTTCGCCGCCGTGCTCCCGGTCGCCGCCTCGATGGTCGTGGTGATCCTCGCCCAGAGCGCGGCGACGTCGCGGGCGTACGCGGCACGGTTCGACGAGCAGGTCGACACCGATGGCGACGTGCTGGCGCTCGGCGGCGCCAACCTCGCCGCGGCCGTCACGGGTGCGTTCGTGGTCAACGGCAGCCCGACGAAGACGCAGATGGTGGTGGGCGCGGGTGGGCGGAGCCAGGTCGCGCAGCTGGCGTCGGTGGCCGTGGTCGTCGTGGTGTGCGCGGTGGCCACCGGGCCGCTGGGTGGGCTGCCGCTGGCTGCCCTCGCCGCCGTCGTGTTCCTCATCGGCGTCGAGCTGGTCGACGTCGCCGGGATGCGCCGGATCCTGGCCGTGCGGCGGGCCGAGTTCGTCGTCGCCGTCTTCACCGCGCTGGCCGTGGTGGTGCTCGGCGTCGAGGACGGGACCATCGTCGCCATCGTGGTGTCGATCATCGACCATCTGCGGCACAGCTACGCCCCGCGCAGCAGCGTGCTGACGAAATCGGCGGCCGGGCACTGGCGGTCGATGCCGGTCGCGCCGGGCGCCCGCACGCTCGACGGCCTGCTCGTCTACCGGTTCGGCAGCGGGCTCTACTTCGCCAACGTCGTCCGGCTCGCCGCCGACCTCACGACGATCCTCGGAGAGGGGCCGCGGGTGCGGTGGCTGTGCCTGGACGCCGCGGCGATCGGCGACATCGACTACACCGCAGCCTCCGTACTCACGCAGATCGTGCAGCGCGAGCGTGCGGCGGGCGTGCGGGTGGTGCTGTCCAACGTCGTCGACATCGTCCGGGCCGAGCTGGACCGCTACGGCATCACGGCGCTCATCGGCGCGGACGGCATCTTCGACACGTCCGGCGAGGTGCTGTCGGCCTTCATTTCCCTCGGATAGCCGTCAGAGCCCGCACGAGCCCCGGTCGAGGTGCAGGAAGCGGCCGTTGGCCCAGCGGCACAGCCGGACGCCGACGACGACGCCCGCGATCGTGAACAGGGCAGGCAGGTAGCCGGTCGCCAGCTGCACGAGCGGGATCGCCGGGCAGCCACCCGTGATCGCCCACCCGGCGCCGAACAGCACCGCGCCCGGCACCACGCCGGGGTGTATCCGGCCGGGGCGGCGGCGGACGCGCAGGACGAGGAACGCGAGCGCGATGAGAGCGACCCCGCCCGCGAACGACAGCAGCATCCGCAGGTCCTGGAACGTGAACATGCGGTTGAGCTCGCCGAAGTCGCCGAAGCCGATCTGCGCGATGGTGAAGCCGAAGGCGAGACCCGTCACCACGGTGGCGGCGAGGACCCCGCCGCGGGTGCGCAGCATCAGATCACCTTCCAGAGCAGGAACGACACGACGACGGCCGTGCCGAAGAACACGGCGGTGGCGACGAGGCTGACCGGACGCAGGCCGCCGCAGCCGGAGAGACCGTGGCCCGAGCTGCAGCCGCCCGCGAGCCGGGTGCCGAAGCCCACCATGACGCCGCCGACGAACAGCACCACCAGCATCGTGATCGGGTTCTCGGTGACCAGGCTGCGGAACGCGTCGCCCATGTCGAAGCGCAGCGTGAAGCGGCCGCTGACGAGCGCGGCGATCAGCCCGCCGACGAAGACCGAGGCGAGCAGCGCCGCGTGCGTGGCCAGCGGAGCGGGCTTGCGGGGCGCCTCGGGGAGAGCGGGTGCGGCGGGTGCGGCGGCGGTTGGTACAGGCGGGGTGCCGAACTCCGCCGCGGTGGCGTGGGCCAGCGCCTCGGCGAACGCCTCGTCGTCGGTGAACGCCGCGTCCAGCCGTTCGAGCTCGCGTTCCTCCCGCCAGTGCAGCACCCGATCCCAGGCGGCGGACAGGCCGAGCGACCGGCCGGTCGCGACGGTGTAGAAGATCGTGACGGCGGCGAGCCCGATGGCCCCCGCCCACCACGGCCAGTAGGCGCTCATGCGGGTCCTCGCATCCAATCGACGATTCGTGTCCACCAGCTCCCGACGCTGCGGGGCGGCGACGGTGGCGGTGGCGGGGCGGCCGGGGTCGGCGCAGGCGCCTGCGGTCGGACCAGCACCGGGACGGCCCGCGCCGGCGCCTGCTCGAACGGCGAACCGGGCGCGGCGGCGGTCGGGCGGGGCAGCGTCGCGAAGCGGGAAGGCCGCGCGGTGGTCGGTGCGGCACCGTCGGCCCGGGTCATCGTGTGGGCGTACTTGCCGTTGGGCAGCAGCGTGATCGGCACGGAGCGGCCGGTCAAAGACTGCGTGTAGCGGGCGCAGTTGCGCCAGCCCGCATCGCTGTCGCAGTAGGCGTCACGCCATCCGCTGAGGCTGGCGTTCAGCTTCGGGAAGAGCGGGCAGCCCGCGGAGTGTGAACAGGCCATTGGGGGAGCCCCTGTTGCGTCGCTGTTGATCCATCCGAGCGCCGCAGTCTAAGCGCAGGCCGCACGCCGTTCACGCGGGGTAACAAGCTAGCCCGAACGATCGAGGTCGCCGCCGCACGTGCACCCTGAACGGCGGATACGTCGACGTCCTACGCTAACGTTCCGCGACCGCCTGGCCGGCTCGCTCCCCCGAGAAACCGGCTCGGATCGTGCGAGGTTGTGAAGGAGCCTCATATGAGCATGCCTCCGGCCGGGGCCCGGTCCGGCCTCTTCGCCTCCGTGCGATCCCGGGTGGTGGCGATCGCCGTCATCCCTTCGCTGATCTTCATCTGCACCGTGCTCGGAGTGGGCTGGTACCAGTCGGAGAACGCGCTGCGGGTGCGCGACTCGGCGACGCTGGTCGGCGACGCCGTGGACGCCATGGCGGCGTTCGACAAGGCCGTGGTCGAAGAACGCCGGATCAGTGCCGCGGGTGGCGACGACCCGGCGGCGGCGCGGGCCGCCACCGACGCGGCCGTGGGCGAGGTTCGGGCCGTCTCCGGCCGGGTGCCCGCGGGCGCGCCCGCCGGGGTGCGGGCGGCCCTCATCCGCCTCGACGACGCGGTCGACGCGGTCAGTCGCGCCCGGCGCGACGTCGACGGAGGCGCCCGCAACGCGGACGCGTACCGCGCCTACGAGCCCGTGTTCGATCCGCTCCCCGGGGTGCTCGGCGCGGGGTCTGCGCCGGGCGGCGACCTCGACGTCATCACGGACATGGCCGCGGCTCGGGAGCTGCTGGTGGTGGCGGAGGCCGTGCACGATGCCGATGTCGCTGCGGTGACAGCCGGGCCACGCGGCCTGGACGTGCCCGCCTACCGGGCTCTCAGCGCGACGACAGGCCCGGTCGATGCGGCCTTGCGGTCCGCGGTCGCCGCGCTTCCGGAGGCTCGGCGAGACGCGGGTACGAGCCTGCTGGACTCGCCGCAGTGGCGCACGTTCACGACGAACACGGACCGGCTCCTCGACGCGGGCCCGGGTGCGCCCGCCCCGGTGAGTGAGACCCCCCACGGCGCCGACCGCTCGGCCACCGACCGCGCCACCGCCGATCGCGCCGTCCTGGTCGACGATCTCGCGGCCGCGGGTGACGCGATGGCCGTCAAGACATCGGAGCTCGCGTTCGGCATGGCGCGCGACGCCGCCGCGCTCGCCGCCGACCGGGCGAACACGACGCTCAACGTGCTCGTCGGCGTCGTGCTCGGCGTAATGGCGCTCGCGGTGGCGGCGATGCTCGCCGCCATGCGGACGGGCAATCGGCTCGGCGGCCGGATGGCGGCGCTGCAGGCCGGGACGCAGCGCACCGCCGCGCTGCTGCCCACGATGCTGGACCGGATCCGACGCGGTGAGGCGGTCGACCTCGACGCCGAGTTCCCGCTCATCGACCACGGCTCAGACGAGATCGGCGAGGTTGGTTCGGCGGTCGACGCGGCGCAGCGCTCCGCCGTCGCCGCCGCGGCCGAGGAGGCGCGCACCCGCGCGGGCGCCAACGCCGTGTTCCTCAACATCGCCCACCGCAGCCAGGCGATCGTGCACCGCCAGCTGCAGGTGCTCGACGAAGCCGAGCGGGCCGAGAACGACTCCGACCAGATGGCCCGGCTCTTCCAACTCGACCACCTGTCGACCCGCGAGCGCCGCAACGCCGAGAACCTCATCATCATGGGCGGCGAGGAGCCGCGGCGGCGGTGGCGCAGGCCCGTACCGCTCGCGGAGATCATCCGCTCCGCGGTGTCGGAGAGCGAGCACTACACGCGCATCACGCTCGGCGACACACCGGACCGGCACGTCGACGGCGCCGCGGTCGGCGACCTGATCCACCTGCTGGCCGAGCTGGTGGACAACGCCACCTCGTTCTCCCCGCCGCAATGCCCGATCGACATCAGCGCGAGCGTCGTCGGCCGGGGGGTCGCGGTCGAGATCGAGGACCGCGGGCTGGGCATCGAGCCCGAGCCGCGGGCCCGGCTCAACGCGATGCTGGCCGAGCCGCCGGACTTCGGGTTGCTCACCCTGTCCGAGGACGCCCGGCTCGGGATGTTCGTGGTCGCCCGGCTGGCCGACCGGCACGGGGTGCGGGTGACCCTGCTCGAATCGACGTACGGGGGCGTGCAGGCGCTCATCCTGGTGCCGAACGCGCTGCTCGTAGCGGAGCCCGACGGGGAGCAGTCGGCCGACGACGAGGCCGGACGCGACGCGTCGAGCGCGAACGGCACTGCGCCTCGACGGGGCGGCGACGGCGGCGGGGCACCCCGGCCGCCCGTTCGCCCGTCTGCGAACGGCCGCGCAGGCGAACCCGCCCCGGCCGCCGGGGCGCCCACACCTGCGGCGGGGACCTGGGCGACGGCGGGCGCCGCGCCGATGCGGGCCGCGGCTCCGGTCGAGCAGGCCGCCGCCGCCTCGGTCACCCCGGCCGCCGGGGCCGCTCGGCCGCCGCCACGCGAGCCGACGGCAGCCGCCTCGCTCGTCCGGCCTCGCCGCCGCCTCCCCGGCTGCCGCCGCTCGGGCCGACGACAGCCCGGCCGTCGCTCGGGCTGCCGGAACCTCGGCCGCCGCCGCCCCGGCTGCTGCCGCTCGGGCCGACGACAGCCCGGCCGTCGCTCGGGCTGCCGGAACCTCGGCCGCTGCCGCTCGGGCCGTCGCCCCGGCTGCCGCGCCCGCCGACGCATCGCCCGCCGACCCGGCTGACCCGGCCGAAGGCCCGGCGCCGGACGCCGCCACGACGGCGGCGCTGCCCAAGGTCACGGCCGTGCCGCCACTGCCGGAGCGCAGACCGCAGGGCCACCTGGCTGACGGCCTGCGCGGCCGACCGGCGGGGCAGGCGCCCGCGGCCACCGAGCTCGCCGAGTTCGCCGAACCCGCAGCGGGCCGCACCTCCACCGCGATGTCCGCGCTGCAGAGCGGAGTGCGCAGGAGCCGCAAGAACGCGGCCGCCGCCAAGGCCGCGCAGCCCACCCCGAAGAGCTCCGACGGCGGCCGCGAATGACGGCGGCGATGTCGGGCCACCGTGACGGGCTGGACCTGCGCTGGCTGCTCGATCAGCTCATCGAACGCGTCGTCGGCATCGACATGGCCGTATTGCTCTCCGCCGACGGGCTGCTGCTGTCCCGGTCGTCGGGCATGCGGCTCGAGCCCGCCGAGCACCTCGCGGCCACGGCGTCGGCGCTGACCGGGCTCGCCCGCAGCGCGGGCCGCCAGTTCGCCCGCGGCCGGGTGCACCAGACCGCGATCGAGATGGACGGCGGCTACCTGCTGGTCGCCACGGCAGGCCAGGGCACGGCGCTCGCGCTGCTGACCGATCCCGAACCGGACCTCGGCATGATCGTCTACGAGATGCAGCTCCTCGTGTGCCGCGTCGGGGACCACCTCGGTGTCGCGCCGCGCTCGCGGGGACCCTCACCGCTTCCGGGCGCGTTCCATGATTGACGATCTCGGCGACAACGTCGGAGCGCCGTGGTTCGACGACGACGCGGGCCCGCTGGTGCGCGCCTACGCCGTGACCCGCGGCCGGACTCGCCCCTCGCGCTACCTCGACATGGTCACGCTCGTGATGACCGTGCGCCCGACGGTCCCGGCGCCGAGCCCCGAACACCGGGCGATCCTGCGGCTGTGCGTCACCCCGCGCCCCGTCGTCGAGGTCGCCTCGACCCTCAACCTCCCCCTGGTCGCCGCCAAGGTCCTCATCAGCGACCTGGTCGAGCTCGGCAGCGTGGTCTTCAAGACCCCACGCCGGAGCGACGATCCCGGCGTCGACCGCGAGCTCATCCGGACGGTGATCGATGGCGTACGCAGGCTCTGAGATCGACCGAGGCGCCGAGCTGGAGCGGCCGTACTCGGCGGTGAAGCTGCTCGTCGCGGGCGGCTTCGGAGTGGGGAAGACGACGTTGGTCGGCGCGGTCAGCGAAATCGCCCCGCTGCGGACCGAGGAGCTGCTCAGCGAGCTCTCCGCCGGTGTCGACGACCTCTCGCTGGTCGAGGGCAAGGAGACGACCACGGTCGCGATGGACTTCGGCCGGATCACCATCAACCCGGAAGTGATCCTCTACTTGTTCGGAACGCCCGGGCAGGAGCGGTTCTGGTTCATCTGGGACGAGCTCGCCACCGGCGCGTTGGGCGCGGTCGTCCTCGCCGACACCCGCAGGCTCGAACACTGCTTCGCCTCCATCGACTTCTTCGAGCGCCGGGGCATCCCGTTCGTCGTCGGCGTCAACTGCTTCGACGGCGTGCAGGCCTATGACGTGGCCGACATCCGGCGCGCCCTGCACGTCCCCGACGCCACGCCGGTGCTGCTCTGCGACGTCCGCATGCGGGAGTCCTGCAAGGAGGTGCTGCTCGTGCTGCTGGGGCACGTGCTGGCACTGCTGGGCGAGCCGGTCGGCGGAACCCGTTAGACCGCACTGCCCTTCACCCACTGCGCCCACGACAGCTCCCAGTCGCCGTAGGTGTCGGCGAGCGGCAGCTGGGCGCCGCCCGAGTTGGCGATCTCGACCACGTCGCCGATGCCGAAGTGGTCGAAGAACCACTGCGCGTTGGCGGGGCTGAGGTTCACGCACCCGTGCGAGACGTTCGCGCCGCCCTGCGAGCCCACCGACCACGGGGCCGAATGCACGAACTCGCCGTCGTCGGAGATGCGCTCGTCGAGGTCGACCTTTTCCTTGTAGTAGCCCGGCTGGCCCTCGCAGACCCCGTACGTGCAGGAGTCCATGACGATGCTGGGCTGCTTGTCGGAGATCACATGCGGGCCGATGTGCGACGGGAAGCCGGGGGAGCCGAGGCTGATCGGCATCGTGTTGACCAGCTTGCCGTTGTCGAAGATCTGCATCTGCTTCGTCGCGCCATCGGCCTTGGCCACCCACGCGTCGTGGACGTGGATGGTCTCGGTGCGATCGGTCTCACCGTAGACGCCGCTGCCGAGGTCGACGCCGTACATGGCGGCCTTGAGCGTGATCGTCGAACCCGCGGTCCAGTACGTCTGCGGCCGGTAGTGGGCCTCGCTGTCCGACAGCCAGTACCAACTGCCCGCCTGCGGCGGGTTCGCGGTGACCGTCAGCGCCCGCTGGGCCGCGGCCCGGTCGTGCACGGGATGGTTGAACTTGACGACGAGCGGCTGCCCGACGCCGACGGTGCTCTGCGACGGCGGCGGGATGAACGACGGGAACGCCTGGACCGCGGGCGAGAGCGTGGAGACGGCGAGGTCCTGGTGGTTCGCCGTGCCGTCTGCGGCCTTGGCGTCGACGCCGACCGCGTAGCCCGCGGCGTAGGCCAGCGGCTCGGTGGAGGTCCAGGTGCTGCCGTCGGCGGCCAGCTTGCCCGCGACGGGGGCACCGCTCGCCTTGTTGGTGACGGTCACCTTGGTCGCGCTGCCCTGGGCGACGTGCACGACGATCGGCGTGGTCGGGTTCACCCCCTGCGTCCCGGGGGTGATCGACACCACCGGCCGGGGCGGAGGCGCGGGGGTCGGCGTGGCCGCCGGGCCCCCGATGCCGCCCAGACCGCCCGGGCCGGATCCGGCCGTGGTGGCGACGGCCAGACCGCCGCCGAGGACGAGGAGCACCAGCACACCGAGCGCGGCGGGCAGCCTGCGCAGGCTGCGAAGCGGTGCCATCGGCGCGGTCACACTCCATCCGATCGGGTGAGCACGGCGGGGCGGATCTCGTCCGTGCCCGACCCCGATTCTCACCCATGCGACCGGCTGGGCGCGCACGAGCCCCGCCCCGGAGAGGTATGTCCTGATCACCCCCCGGGCGCGCCCAGGACGGCGGCGCGTGGTCGGATGAGGGCGTGCCCGACACGCCGTGGAACCGCCCGGCGGGCCGGTCCGTTGACCGCCGCGTGGACCTCGAACGACCGCCCCGGCATCCGCGGGGGCGGCCCGCGTCCTCGGTCGTCGGCCCTGTGATCGGCCCTGTGATCGGCTCAGCGATCGGCGCGGCCGCGGCTGCCGCCGCGCTGCTGCCCGACCGGTTCGGCGGTTCCCGCTTCCCGTACGCCGCGCTGGCCGCCCTGCGCCCGCACGTCGCCGCGACGGCCCTCGGCGCGGCCGCGCTGCTGGCGGTCCGCCCGGGCACCCGACCGTTGGCGCTCGGCGTCGGGTCCGCCGCGCTCGCCGGGGCGGCGTCGGTGGGCGCCCGCTCCGGCCGCCGACGGCCCGGCCCGGACGTCGCGAACGTCACGGAGCTCAGCGTGCTCGCCGCGAACGTGCTCGTCGGCCGGGCCGATACGGGGGCGCTCGCGACGCTCCTCGAACGCGAGCGGCCCGATCTCGTCTCCCTGCCGGAGGCCGGGCCGGACTACCGCGACAAGCTGCTCCCGTTGGTTGCCGCGCTGGGCTACCGGGCGTGGGCGTCGACCGCGCCGGGCACGTCCGACGGCGAGGGCGTCGTGTTGCTGGCCGCCGCGCGGATGGGCGCGCTGACCGTCAACTCGGGCCGCGAGATGCGCCACCGCTACCTGCGGGCCACCGGCGGCGCGCTCGGGGAGCGGAGCTTCTACGCCGTGCACCCCGAGGCCCCGACGGGTCCGGTGCGCACCGCCTGGTGGCGGTCCGACCTCGCGCACGTCGCGCGCTGGTACGCCGAGTCGCCCGGGTCGATCGTGGCGGGCGACTTCAACGCCACCGCGGACAACGCCGCGTTCCGCGCGGTGCTGCGCCGGTGTCGCAGCGCAGCCGACGGGACCGGCCGCGGCCTGGTCGGCACGTTCCCGGCGAGCGCGCCGTGGTGGTGCGGCATCCAGATCGACCACGTGCTCGTGCCCGCGGAGGCGACGACGACCCGCTTCGCGGTCTTCCCGATCCCGGGCAGCGACCACCGCGCGGTTCTGGCCGAGGTCAGCCTGCCGACGGGCTGAGGAGCGCCGCGTTGCATGATGACCCGGTGATCCCCGCAGAGGCCCGCGACGCGGCCGCACCCCCGGCGTCCGGCGGGCCGTCCGTCGCGGCGCGGCTCAAGGCGTTGGCCACGGGCTGGCGGGACCCGCAGAACCGCGACGGCATGGCGCTGGTCCTCAGCTCCGGGATCTCCTCGGCCGTCGGCCTGCTGTACTGGGTGGTCGCGGCGCGGATGTTCGACCCGACGACGGTCGGGATCAACACCACCGTGGTGTCCACGCTGGGCCTGCTCGGCATCGTCGCCCAGCTCAACCTGGGCAGCGCGATGCTCCGCTTCGTGCCGGTGGTCGGGCGCGGCGCCCGGACGCTCGCCGCCGCCTGCTACGCCACCGGCATCGGCGCGGCCGTGGTGATCGGCACGGGGTTCGCGCTCGGCGCGGGCTGGTGGGCGCCGGAGCTGCAGGCAGCGGTCGGCGCGGGTGCGCTCGTCGCCTACTTCGCCCTCGCGACGCCGTTCTGGACCGTGTTCAACATGCAGGACTACCTGCTGACCGGAATCAAGCGCGCCACCGTCGTGCCGTTCGAGAACCTGGGCTTCGCCCTGCTCAAGATCGTGCTGTTGGTCGTGGGCGGCCTCCTGGGCTTCAGCGGGGCGATCGCAGGCTCGTGGGCGTTGGGCACCGCCGTGACCGTCGTGGCGATCACGATCTACCTGCTCCGCGTGCTGCCGCCGCGCCTGCCCAAGGCGGATCGGTCGCCGTCACCGGTCACCCTGCGCACGATGAGCGGGTTCGTCGCGGCCGACTGGGTCGGCAGCATGTGCCTCACGCTCGTGAACTTCGGCCTGCCGCTGCTCGTGTTCGCGCAGCTCGGCGCGGATTCCGCGGCCACGTTCGGCGTCTCGTGGCAGCTGGCCTACGCCCTCTACCTCGTGCCGACCGGGATGGGCCAGTCGCTCGTGGCACACTCCGCGGCCGACCCCTCGGAGATCGACGCCGCCTACCGGCAGATGCTCACGAAGTCGCTGATGCTCGTGGTGCCCGCCGTGCTCGTCCTCTCCGCCGGGTCCTACCTGATCCTGCTCGTGTTCGGCAGGCACTACGCCGAGACCGGCGGCCTCCTGCTCGCGCTCTCGTCGTTCTCGGCGATCCCGGCGTGCGTGAACCTCGCCGAGATCGCCGCGGCGCGCGTGCGCCAGCACCGGATCGGCCAGTACGGGGTCACGCTGGCGTCGGCGCTGATCGTCGTGCCCGCGGTGTGGGTGCTCATGCCGTTGTGGGGCCTCCCCGGGGTGGGCGTGGCGCTCGTGGGCGGCCAGGGTGTGGTGGCCGCCGTGGTGCTGCTGCGCCGGTTCGCCCGCCGCCCGGCCTGACACCCGGCCCACCCGCGCGGGGGTAGCGTCGTGCCCGGGACAGGGGGCACGAGGGGGAACGGATGGTGCGGGGTCGGCAGAGCCTGCGCGCGGTCGCACGGCTGGCCGCGGCATGTGTCGTCGCAGGTGTGCTGGTGGCGGCGATGCTCGCCCCGGTCGGCGTGGGGTTCGGCGTGCTGTCGAACCAGGTCAACGGCGCGGTCGGGGCGATCGCGGCGAACGCGGACGACGGTCAGCTGACCGCGGCCCAGGTGCCGCTGGTGACGACGGTGCTCGACCGCACCGGGGCGCCGATCGCCACGCTGTTCGACCAGTACCGACTGCCCGTCACCTATGACGGCATCGCCAAGACGATGGACGCCGCGATCATCGCGATCGAGGATCGCCGGTTCTTCGCCGAGTCCGGTGTCGATCCGCGCGCGGTGCTGCGGGCGGCGGTGAACAACACGTCCGGCGGCACCACCCAGGGCGCGTCGACCATCACCCAGCAGTACGTCAAGAACTACCTGATCAACGTGATCGACCGGACGGACCCCGCCGGGCAGCGGGCCGACCGGGCCGACACCATCTCCCGCAAGGTCCGGGAGGCCGAGCTGGCGCTGCAGCTGGGCCACAGCGTGCCCAAGGAGCAGATCCTCGCCGGGTACCTCAACGTCGTCGAGTTCTCCGGCAGCGTCTACGGCGTCGCCGCCGCCGCGCACGCCTACTTCAACACGACGGCCGACAAGCTCACCGTGCCCCAGGCCGCGCTGCTGGCCGGGATGGTGAACAACCCGAACTTCTACAACCCCTACACCCATCCCCAGCAGGCGGCCGCGCGCCGCGACACCGTGCTCGACGCGATGGCCTCCACGGGGTCCATCACCGCCGCCGACGCGGCCACGGCGAAGGCGGCGCCGCTCGGCGTGGTGCCCGACGGCCCCGCCGCGCCCGGCAGCACCTGCATGGCGGCCGCGCCCGACGCGGGCTTCTTCTGCGACTACGTGGTGCGCTACCTCGAGCAGGACGGGTTCACCGAGGACCAGCTCGCCACGGGCGGCTACACGATCAAGACGACGATGGACCCGACCGTCAGCCAGGTCGTCAAGGACGCCGTCGACCGGAACGTCCCGACCACCCAGGACGGCGTCGCGAACCCGTTCGCCGTGGTCACGCCGGGCACATCGGGGCACGAGGTGGTCGCGATGGTGGCCAACCGCAACTTCGGCACCGACGCGGCCAAGGGCGAGCGGTCGACCAACATCGTCGCCGACCCGAGCAACGTCTTCGGCGCGGGCTCCTCGTTCAAGATCTTCACGACGGCGGCGGCGCTGGAACAGGGCACCGTCGGGTTCAACTCCGACCTGCCCAACCCCGGATCGGACTGCTTCACCCCGCCGCACGCGAACCGGTACACCCACTGCTACCCGGTCGCCAACGACGGCGACTACGCCGACCCGATCTCCCTCCCGGACGCGCTCGCGACCTCGCCCAACGTGGCGTTCGTCGACCTGGAGACCCGCACCGGCATGCCCGCGGTGGTGCAGATGGCCCAGCGGCTCGGCCTGCGGCACACGCTGGCGTCCAACGCGGCGGGCAGCACGCCGATCACCGACCCGGCCGACCCGCTCTCGCGCAACCCGCTCTACAACCAGCCGCAGTCGCAGTACTTCCAGGGCCTGCTCTCGTTCACGCTGGGCGTGAGCCCGGTGAGCCCCCTGGAGATGGCCAACGTCACGGCCACGATCCTCTCCGACGGCGTGTGGTGCCCGCCCAACCCCGTCCAGTCCGTCACCGACCGCAATGGGAAGCCGGTCGCGGTGGCCCAGCAGCCGTGTGAGCAGGTCGTCAACCCCGGCCTCGCGCACACGCTCGCCGCGGGCCTGGCGAAGGACACCACCGACGGCACGTCCGCCGCGGCCGCCGGGGCGGCGGGCTGGCACCGGCCCGACATCGGCAAGACCGGCACCACCAACGAGAGCGAGTCCGTGGCGTTCATCGGCGGCGTGGACGGCTACGCCGCGGCCTCGATGGTGTACGCGGACAGCTCCCACCCGCAGGAGATCTGCCCCGGCCGCCCGGTGCACCTCGGCAACTGCGGGCACGGGGCGTTCGGCGGCACGGTCGCCGCCCCGCCCTACTTCGCCGCGTTCAACCAGCTGCTCGCGGGCAGGCCCGACCTGCCCGTCGCCGGCCCGGACGACGCCTACCAGGACGAGGGCGATCGGCAGCCGATCGTCCCCTACGTCGTCGGGCAGCCGGGCACGGCGGGCGCCCAGGCCGTGACGGCCGCGGGCTACCCGACCCAGGTGCGGCCCCTCCCGTCCCCGCTGCCGCAGGGACAGGTGATCGGCCAGAGCCCGCAGGGCAACCTCGCGCCCGGCACCCCGGTCACGATCTGGACCAGCGCGGCCCGGTGAGCGAGCGTGCGAGCGATCCATCGGCACAGCGCCTCAGCGTCGAGGACGTCCGGGCCGCCGCCGCCCGGATCGCGGGCCATGCCCACCGCACGCCGGTGCTGCGCTCGTCGCGCATCGACGCCGAGATCGGGGCGAAGGTGGTGTTCAAGTGCGAGAACCTGCAGCGGGTCGGGGCGTTCAAGTTCCGCGGCGCGCTCAACGCCCTCTCCCGGTTCACGCCCGGTCAGCGGCGGGCGGGCGTGGTGGCGTACTCGTCGGGCAACCACGCGCAGGCGGTCGCGCTGGCCGCCCGGATCCTCGACATCCCGGCGACGATCGTCATGCCGCACGACGCGCCCGCCACGAAGGTCGCGGCCACGCTCGGGTACGGGGCCGAGGTGGTCCGCTACGACCGGTTCACGCGAGGACCGGGAGGCCATCGGCGCGGCGCTCGCGGCGGAGCGCGGGCTCACCCTCGTGCCGCCCTACGACCACCCCGATGTGCTCGCGGGCCAGGGCACGGCGGCGCTGGAGCTCTTCACCGACGTCGGCCCGCTCGATGCGCTGTTCGTGCCGCTCGGCGGCGGCGGCCTGCTCGCGGGCACGCTGCTGGCCGCCGAAGCGCTCGCCCCGTCGTGTCGGGTGTACGGGGTCGAGCCCGAGGCGGGCGACGACGGGCGCCGATCCCTTGCGGCGGGCGAGATCGTGCACATCGACGTGCCCGCAACCATCGCCGACGGCGCCCAGACCACCCACCTGGGCAGGCACACCTTCCCGATCATCCGGCGGGCGGTCACGGAGATCCGCACGGCGTCGGACACCGAGCTCGTCGCCGCCATGCGGGTGTTCGCCGCGACGATGAAGCTGGTGGTGGAGCCGACGGGCTGCCTCGGCCTGGCCGCCGCCCGTGCCGCGGGCGACCTCGCGGGCCTGCGCGTCGGCGTGCTCGTGAGCGGCGGCAACGTCGACCTGGACCGCTATGCCGCGCTGCTGACGGGGACGGCGTAGAACTATGTCGTGAGCACTGCTACCGATGGCATGGAAGCCGGGACGATCACGATCACCGGCCAGGGCGGCGACGAGATCGAGGCCTACCTCGCCCGCCCGACGGACAAGGCGCAGTACGGGGGCATGGTGGTGATCCACCACCTGCCCGGCTACGACGCGGGCACCAAGGAGATCGTGCGCCGCTTCGCCGCGAACGGCTACGCGGCGCTGTGCCCGAACCTGTACTCCCGCCAGGCGCCCGGCGCGAGCCCCGACGACGCGGCGGCGTTCGTCCGCGCGCAGGGCGGCATTCCCGACGAGCAGCTCGTCGGGGACGTCGACGGCGCCGCCCGGCACCTGCGCGGGCTGCCCGGCGCCACCGGCAAGGTCGGGGTCATCGGGTACTGCTCCGGCGGTCGACAGACGTTCCTCGCGGCCTGCTCCCTGCCGCTCGACGCGGCGGTCGACTGCTACGGCGCGTTCGTCGTCAACGAGCCGCCCGCCGGTTTCCCGCTCGCCGTCAAGCCGCTGCTCGGGCTCGCCCCACAGCTGTCATGCCCGCTGCTGGGCCTCTTCGGCGCCGACGACACGTTCCCGGCGCCCGACGAGACCGCGAAGCTGTCGGCCGAGCTGGACCGGCTGGGCAAGCCGCACGAGTTCCACACCTACGAGGGCGCGGGCCACGCGTTCTTCTCCGTCGACCGGCCCGCCTACCGCCCCGAGGCGGCCGTCGACGGCTGGGCCAAGATCTTCACGTTCCTCGGCACCCACCTGGCGGCGTGAGCATGTGCACCTACGTCACGGAGAAGGTCGCGATCGAGGGCAGCGGCAAGGGCGCACAGGGCTGGTTCCCGCTGACCCACGCCACCGCCTACGTCGACCACCCGGTGCACGCCCCGTACGGGCACACCGTGAACATCGACTTCCTGGCGCCGGACCGCGGGCCGTCGGCGCGGGTCGCCGTCGAGCTCACGGAGGAAGCGGCGCTCGCGCTGGTCGGGGCGATCACGCGGGCGCTGGCTTCGGCGCCACCGGGGCTCGCGTCACGGGAGCAGCGGAGTGGCGCGCCGTCAGGAAGCTCCACATCCGCCCGGTGACGGCCTGCGGCCAGGTGTGGTCGGCGCCGGGGTAGACCGCGAGGTCGACCTCGGCGCCCGCCGCGCAGGCGGACCAGCGGGAGAGCACGGCGTCCGGCTCGGTCGACGTGACCGGGGCCGCGGCGCAGCGGTCGCGCGCGGCGAGCCAGGCCGCCGCCACGCGGGCGGCCGGGAGCGGGGGATGGCCCGTCGGGTCGCCGCCGATCGGCAGCACGTGGTCGTGCACGCCGACGGCGATCAGCGACGGGAGCGGCCTGCCCGCCGGGCACGGGGTGAGCGGCACCGCGCCGTACGTGGCGACGGCGGCGAACAGCGCGGGATGCCCGCAGGCCAGCGACCAGGCGAGCTTGCCGCCGTTGCTGTAGCCCGCGAGGTACACGCGCGCGGGGTCCACGGGGAGGTCGCGCAGCGCGGCGGCGACGACAGCCGCGACGAACGCGGTGTCGGGCGTGCCGTGGCCGCCCGCGACGCCGCAGCAGCCGGAGCCCGCGTTCCACGACCGGGACAGGCCGTCCGGGTAGACGAGCACGGCCTGGTCGCGGCGGGCGAACGGGAGGAAGCCGGTGGCGCGCACCGCCGTCCACGGCGGCTGCCCCCGCCCGTGCAGCACGACGAGGAGCGGCAGGGCGTGCTCGGGCGCCGCGGTCGATATCGCTGCGGCAGGCGCGATCGTGCGGTAGGTCCGCGGCACGCCGCCGACCTCGATGGACCGCTCGGCGACGACCGTGCCCGCCAGGTCCGGCGGGGTGCTCGGTACCGTTTCGATCCCCGGTACGGCCGTCGCCCCCGCCGGGTCGGACACTGCCACCAACACCGCGACGAACGCCAGGGCAATTGCCCCGCAGACGAGGGTTCCCGTCCGACGCCCGCGCAGCACAGGGGCGAGTATGCGCCCCGGGGTCGGCATCGCGGTACACACTGAGGAGCCGCACATTTCCCGCACAGCAGACCCACAGGATCGATCGACACCGTGGGTCGACATGGGCCTCGGCTTGCGTCGGCTGATCTCCGAGCGGGCGGCCGCGACGACGTTCGTTTCCGACGCCCGCGGCCCGCGCGCCGTCGAGCACCGCGCCTTGGCCGCCGCGACGGAACGGTGGGCGGGCGAACTCGCGGCCCGCGGCGTGGCGCCCGGCGCGCGGGTGCTGCTCTCGATCGCCGACCCGCTCGCGTTCGCCGTCGCGCACCTCGCGGTGGTCGCGGCCGGGCGCTGCTCGGCGCCCGTGGACCCCGGCGCGCCACCCGCCGAAGCGGCGCGGGTCCGCGCGCTGGTCGCGCCCGCGCTGGTGCTCACCGACCGGGGCGCTGCCGATCAGGGCGCCGCCGATCGGGGCGCGGCTGCCGATTCGTCCACCAGTACCGCCGCCACGCCGGATGCCGACGTCGTGCTCGTCACGCCCGATGGGCTCCCCGCGGCCCCGGTCGGTTGGTCGAGCGCGCCCGCCGCGGGGCCGGGGTCGGTGCTGCTGCTCACCTCCGGGTCGACGGGAACACCGAAGGCGGTGGCGCTGACCGAGGCGCAGTGCCTGCACGTCGCCCGCGCGGTGGCCGCCCACCACCGGCTCACCCGCGCCGACCGCGGCTTCTGCCCGCTGCCGCTCTTCCACGTGAACGCGCAGGTCGTGGCCCTGTTGGCGACGCTGGTCGCGGGGGGCGAGCTGGTGCTCGACCGGCGGTTCCGCCGGACCGGCTTCTGGGAGCTCCTGGCCGAGCGGGAGGTGACCTGGGTGAACGCGGCGCCCGCGATCCTCACCATCCTCGCCCGCGCCGCCGAGGATCCGATCGTGCCCGCCGGGCTGCGGTTCGTGCGCTCGGCGTCGGCCGCGCTGCCGCCCGCGGTGCGCGAGCTCTTCGTGGCCCGCACCGGGCTGCCGGTCGTGGAGAGCTACGGGATGACCGAGGCGGCGAGCCAGATCACCGCCACCGCGTTGTCGGCGCCGCATCGGCCCGGCTCGGTCGGGCGGCCGGTGGGCGCCGAGGTGCGAGTCGTGGACGAGGCAGGACAGGTGTGCCCGCCCGGCGTCGTCGGCCGGGTGCGGATCCGCGGGGCGGGCGTGATCCGCGGCTACGTCGACGGCGTGGCGGCCGACCGGTTCGACCCCGCCGGGTGGCTCGACACCGCCGACCTCGGCGCGTTCGACGCCGACGGCTACCTCTACCTGCACGGCCGTGCGGACGACGTCGTCAACCGGGGCGGCGAGCTGGTGCATCCGATCGAGGTCGAAGAGGTGCTGCTCGCCGACCCCGCGGTCGTCGAGGCGGTCGTGGCGGCCCGTCCGCACGACGTGCTCGGCGCGGTGCCGGTGGCGTTGGTGCGTACCGAAGAAGACCCCGCCACGGACCTGCCCGACCGGTTGGGAGCGCGGTGCGCCCGGGAGCTGGCGCCGTTCAAGCGGCCGGTGGAGATCCGGGTGGTCGAGCGGTTCCCCGTCGGCCCGACCGGCAAGGTGCGGCGGGCCGCGGTGCGCGCCGGGCTGGCGGTCGAACGGTGACGGTCTCGCAAGCAGATGATCGCGTCGAGAGCGACGTTCCCGGTGATCAAATCCCGAAGACGTCGGTCTCGCGCGCCACCCACGTGCCTTCGGCCGACGTCGTGCGGGTGCTGACGTTCGCCTGCGTCATCGCCGTGCACACGCTCTCGGCCACCCACCCGCTGGACGACCCACGGGCCGACGGGCTCGTCATGCTGCTGCACTTCACGCGCGAGGCGTTCTTCGTGCTCACCGGGTTCGTCCTCATGCACCGGTACGGCACCACCGCGCCGCGGACCGGCCCGTTCTGGCGGCGGCGGTTCCTGTTGGTCGGCTCGCCCTACCTCGTGTGGACGGTGCTCTACACCGGACTGCAGACGGTCGGCTACACGGGCGCCGGGCCGGTGCTCACGGCGCCCGCCCCCGAGATCGCGCTGCGGACCGTCGCGCTCAACCTGGCCACCGGCACCGCCTGGTACCACCTGTACTTCCTGCTCGTGTCGATGCAGTTCTACCTGCTGTTCCCGCTGTTCCAGCGGCTGCTCGTGGCGACACGGGGCAGGCACCGGTGGCTCCTGGCGGTCGCCGCGGTGCTGCAGGTGCTCGTCGACCTGCGGATCCACGATCCCGCCCCGACCGGCATCAAGGCGGAGCTGCTGCCGTACGCGGGCTCGTTCGTCGGGTCGTACGTGTTCTTCCTCGTGCTCGGCGGCGTCGTCGCGCTGCACCATGACCGGGTGCTCGCCGCGCTGGGCCGCCACCGGGTGCTGGTCGCCGCCGCTGTCGTCGTGACCGGCGCCGCGGCCGAGGGCTGGTACCGGTGGTCGGTCGCGACCGGCGTCAACCCGCAGTTCGCGAGCGACGTGTTCCAGCCGGTGATGCTGCCGTGGGTGGTCGCGGTGGTGGCAGGCTTCGCGTTGCTCGGGCTGTGGTGGGCGGGCCACCGCGGCGGTCGCTCGCCGCGGTGGGTGACCTGGGCGTCGGAGCGCTCCTTCGGCGTCTTCCTCGTGCACCCGGTGCTGCTCTTCGCGCTGACGGTCGCGGGCCCGTCCGCGCCCACCGCGCATCTCCCCCCGCCGCTGCCGACGGTCGTCGTCTACCTCGCCGCGGTCGTCGGCTCGCTTGCTCTCGTGGCGCTGTTCCGCGCCACCCCGCTGCGCATGCCTCTCACCGGTAAACCGAGCGACAGGAGACGAAGATGATCGACACGAGGCTCGAGCTGCCCGCCCGGGAATCGGCGCCCCGGCGGACCGGGCTGACGATGGTGATCGACACGGGCTTGTACACCGGCCAGTTCGTCGACGCGGTCGACAGCGTCGGCGAGTACATCGACATGGTGAAGTTCGGCTGGTGCACCGCGCTCGTCACCCGCGACATCAAGCGCAAGATCGACGTGCTGCGCGAGGCGGGCATCATTTTCTACTTCGGCGGCACGCTGTTCGAGCGGTTCGCGCTGGACGGGATGGTCGACGACTTCCGCCAGCTGTGCACGGGGCTCGGCGCCACGCACGTCGAAGTCTCGAACGGCACGGTCGCGATGAGCAACGCCGAGAAGGCCCGCTGGGTCGCCGCGCTCGCCGCGGACTTCACGGTGTTCAGCGAGGTCGGGCTCAAAGACCCCGGGCGCGCGGACGCGATGACGGCGCGGCAGTGGATCGACGCGATCGACCGGGACCTGGCGGCGGGCGCCACCCTGGTCACCGCCGAGGCGCGGGAGAGCGGCCGCAGCGGCCTGTGTCACCCCGACGGCCGTCCGCGCGGCGACATCGTCGAGGACGTGCTCGCCTCGGGCGTCGACGTCGAGCGGCTGCTCTTCGAGGCACCCACGAAGGATCTCCAGACGTTCTTCGTCAAGCGGCTCGGACCCGGGGTGAACCTGGGCAACGTGCACGCACCGGACGTGCTGTCGCTGGAGACGCTGCGCCTGGGGCTGCGCTCGGACACGATGTCCACTTCGATGCGGACCGGCCGGTAGGGATGCGCACGAGCGACGACGCGTTCCACCTGGCCATCCCGGCGGCGGACCTGGACGCGGCGCAGGAGTTCTACGTGGCCGGGCTGGGCTGCAAGCTGGCCCGTCGCTACGCCGACCGGATCACCCTGGACTTCTTCGGCGACCAGGTGGTGTGCCACCTCTCCGACGAGATCGTCGCCGAGCCGCGGCTCTACCCCCGGCACTTCGGCGTGACGTTCCGCCACCGCGCGGACTGGGAGCGCCTGCTCCGCCTGGCCCGCGCCCGCGGCCTGCCCTTCTTCGAGGAGCCGTTCCACCGCTTCGCGGACCGCGCGGAGGAGCACGAGTCGTTCGTGCTGCGCGACCCGTCGCACAACCTCCTGGAGTTCAAGCACTACGCCGATCCCCGGATGATGTACTAGCCGGGTCTAGACTCGTGAGCAATGCTCAACAACTACCGGTGGATCGCCCTGTCGAACACGACGATCGGCGTACTGATCGTCACCATCAACATGTCGATCCTGCTCATCGCGCTCCCGGACATCTTCCGCGGCATCGGCATCGACCCGCTGGCGCCCGGCAACGTCGGCCTCCTGCTCTGGCTGATCATGGGCTACCTGGTCGTGACGGCCGTGCTCGTGGTCAGCTTCGGACGGCTGGGCGACCTGTTCGGTCGCACCCGGATGTACAACCTGGGCTTCGCCGTGTTCACGGTGTTCTCGGTGCTGCTCGCGGCGACGTGGATGCAGGGGACGGCCGCGGCGCTGTGGCTGATCGTCATGCGGGTGCTGCAGGGCGTCGGCGGCGCGCTGCTGCTCGCCAACTCGACGGCGATCCTCACCGACGCCTTCCCGGCCGAGCAGCGTGGCCTCGCGCTGGGCGTCAACCAGGTCGCCGGCATCGCGGGATCGTTCATCGGGCTGGTCGTCGGCGGCGTGCTCGCGCCGCTGAACTGGCGGCTGATCTTCCTCGTCTCGGTGCCGGTCGGGCTCTTCGGCACGGTCTGGGCGTACGCCAAGCTGCGCGAGACCCGCCCGCGCGGGCGCGTCCGCCTGGACTGGTGGGGCAACGTGACGTTCGCCGTCGGCCTCGTCGCCGTGCTCGTCGGGATCACGTACGGGATCCAGCCCTACGCCGGACACACCATGGGCTGGACGAGTCCGCTGGTGTTGGGCCTCATCGGCGGCGGCGTCGCGGTGCTCGCCGCGTTCGCCGTGATCGAGACCAGGGTGGCCGCGCCGATGTTCGACCTCTCGCTGTTCCGGATCAGGGCGTTCACCGCGGGCAACATCGCCAGCCTCCTCGCCGCGCTGGGCCGCGGCGGCCTGCAGTTCATCCTCATCATCTGGCTGCAGGGGATCTGGCTGCCCGAGCACGGCTACGACTTCGCGGCGACGCCCCTGTGGGCCGGGATCTACATGCTGCCGCTCACCGTCGGGTTCCTCGTGGCGGGACCCGTGTCGGGGCTGTTGTCGGACCGGTTCGGCGCCCGGCCCTTCGCCACCGGCGGGATGGTGCTGGCGGCCGCGAGCTTCCTGCTGCTCGGCCTGCTGCCCGTCGACTTCGCCTACCCGGCGTTCGCCGCCGTGCTCGCGCTCAACGGCCTGGCCATGGGCCTGTTCTCCTCGCCCAACCGGGCCGCGATCATGAACAGCCTGCCGTCGGGGGAGCGCGGGGTCGGCGCGGGCATGACCTCGACGTTCCAGAACTCCGCGACGGTGCTCTCGATCGGCGTCTTCTTCTCGATGCTGATCCTCGGGCTGGCCGCCACCCTGCCCACCACGCTCGACGCGGGCCTGGTCGCGCACGGTGTGCCCGCGGCCGTGGCGGCGCGGGTCGCGGCGCTGCCCCCGGTGAGCACGCTCTTCGCGGCGCTGCTCGGGGACAACCCCGTCCAGAGCCTGCTCGGCCCCGGCGTGCTCGCCGCGCTGCCGCCGCAGAACGCCGCCGATCTGACCGGCCGGACGTTCTTCCCGCAGCTCATCGCGGGTCCGTTCGCCGCCGGGCTGACGTTGGCGCTGGGCTTCGCCGCCGCGGCGTGCCTGGTCGCGGCGGTGGCCTCCGCGTTGCGCGGCCGTCGTTACGTCCACCGGGAACAACCGGTGGAGGTCGACGATCCGGGCGCGCCGGAGACCACCGCCGCAGCGTGAGCGCTACTTGCCGAACACCGACTTCGTGGCGTCCTTGACCTTCTCGCCCGCCTGCTTGACCGAGCCGGATGCCTGGTCGGCACGGCCCTCGGCCTCGAGATCGGGGTCGTCGGTGGCCTTGCCCGCGCCTTCCTTGACCTTGCCCTTCATCTCTTCGGACTTGTTGTCGATCTTGTCGTCGAGACCCATGGCTCGCTCCTTTCACGTACGGACGACCAAGGGGTGCCCCGATTCGGCAGTGGCCAACCATCGACCGATTGCCGACCGATGACCGACCGATCGCCGATCGGCCACCGGTCGACCGTCGGCGGCGTTGGGCCGGACGGGGCAGCCCGACCGGCCGCCCGTCGCAGCCACCCGCGTGCTGGGCGCCGGCGCGATGGTGGATCCCGGGTCGGTCCGGGTAGCGTGCAGCTAAGGACCGGCAGTTGCGACCCCGTCTGCGCCTCCCCAGCGGCGCGGCGCGGGCCCGTGCGGCCGAACCCCACTCGAGAGGACCGATGGTGGGCGACGACATGTTCGCGACCGAGGGTGACTCGGCGAACGTCGGGCGCCAGAGCACGGCCACTCGCGAGAACGGTCGCAGCGGCGGCCCCGCGCCCGTGGCCGTCGACGGTGGCATCGACAGCGGCAGAGACGGTGCAGGACGGTGGCAGACCGGACGGCGGCAGGGACGGCGGCCTGAGCGGCGGCGACGTCTCCGCCGACGTGCTGCGGCGGCTGCGCGAGCGGGTCGACCGCAACGTACGCCTGGTGGACCGGATGCGGGCCGATCCGCTGGCCCCCGAGCCGCCGGGCCTCCCCGAGCTGATCGACACCGCCCGGCGCATGCGCCATGACGCGGAAACCCTCCTGCTGCTGGCGGGCATCGACGCCGGTCCCCGGCCGGGCGCCCCGGCCCGCCTGGCCGCCCTGCTCGACGAGGCCGTCGACGCCACCGACGAGCCGATGCGGGTCGACGTGCGCAGCGGGCCCAACGCCACCGTCGAGCCCGGCGCCGCGATCGAGCTGCTGCACGTCGTGTCGGAGGTCGTCGACCACGTCACGGCCATCCATCCCGGCGCACGCGTCGAGGTGGCCAGCCGCACCGAGGCCCCCGGCGGGATCGTGGTGGAGATACGCACCGCGAGCACCACCCGCTACGACCCCTCCGGCAGGCGCGGCATGGCCGCCGCCACCCGCATCGCCCAGCGCTCGCGCAGCGGGATCGTGCTGCGCACCCCGCTGCCCGGCCCCGCGAACCCCGGTGCGCCGATCGCCACGATCCACTGCCCGGCGCGCGCGGTGACCGTCCACGAGCTGGACTACTCCCCGTGGCCCGACGAATCCTCTTATGACGCGCTGGGGCGCCCGGGGATCGGCGGGTCCAACGGCGCGCTCCACCGCGACTTCGCGCGCGAGACCGAGGCGGTGACCCCGGCCCACGGCCTCCCGCTGGACCGGCAGGGCGGTCTGCCGTCACCGCGCACCACGGTCGAGGCGCTGTTCAGCGAGCTCACGGCGGAGACGAACGCCAGGGCCGCGGGCCGTCCCCCGGACCCGACCGGCGGTCCGTCCGGCACCACCGACCGGTTCGGGGCCTACGGACGCGCGTCCGAACCCCGCAACGGGCGCGCCTACCCGGCTGCCCCGCCGGTCGACGAGCTCTTCGGCCCGATGGTCGACCTGCCCGCCGAGCATCACCCGGAGGCCACCCCGATCTACGAGGCGGTCGCTTCGGCCTGGTTCCGTGGAGGCCGCCGGGGGCGACGCCGCGGCCGACTGGGAATCGCCCGGCGATCGGGAATGGCGGGCCGCGGCCGAGCGGGCCGCCCACCAGCCAGAGGACGTCACGTTCACGGCCGAGGGGCTGCCGCGGCGGCGGCCGGGCGGCAGGCTGGTGCCGCCCCGGCTGGCCGAGGGCAGCAGCGCCGGCGGGGAAGGCGCCCACGCCCGCCCCGGTGCGCCCGCCGAGCGGGTGCCGGACCGGGTGCCCGACCGCGTCCGCGAGCGCCTGGCCACCTACCAGCGCGGACTGCGTCAGGGCAGGCACCGCGCCGACCCGATCGACCCCGGCGATCCCGCCGCCTGGTGAGCTTCGCGCCCTTCGTGCTGTTTATCGTGCCGAATCCACCGGTCGTCGCACCGCGCGCATAGTTCGTAACACTGCGTGTGAACGGTGCGAGGATGCAGGTAGCTCGCGCATCGGGCGTGGGCGGCGGGCGAGAGGATGAGATCGTGGTGGTCGGACGCCGTCCGGGCCGCAGGCAGGCCCGCCGCGCCTGCCGGTGGCCGCGCTCCCGCCGCACCGACCGGCTCGAGGACCTCGTCGCCTGGGTGCTCACCGCCTGCGCCGCGGGCGTCGTGCTGGTCGCCGTCGCGGTCGGCCAGACCGGTGTCGAGCACACGTTGGCCCGGGCGCGAGCGGAGGCGGCGACGCGCATCCCCACGCGCGCCGAGCTGCTGGAGGACATCGATCCGGCGGTCCCGGCCGACGGCTCCCGGTCGCACACGGCCCTCGCCCGGTGGAGCGGGCCCGACGGCCGCGTCACACAGGGCCGCGTGATCGTCGGCAGCAAGCAGTCCGTCGGCGACACCGTGCCGATCTGGATGGACCCCACAGGGCGGCTCGCGCAGGCCCCCACCCCGGCGGCCGCCGCGACGGCCGTCGGCTGGACCTGGGGCGTGGCGGTCGTCCTCGCGGGCTGGGCGCTGCTGGCGCTCCTGTGGACCGCGGTGCGCGCGGCCACCGCGCGCCACAACGCCGCCGCCTGGGCCCGGGAGTGGGCCCTCGTCGAACCCACCTGGAGCGGTCGCGTGCCCTAGCCTCGGGGCGTGGTGTGCCACCCTGAAGCCGTGTCTCACCCAGATGCCGTGTCCCACCCTGATGCCGCGTCCTACGACGTCGCCGCCCTCCGCGACCGCTTCCCCGCGCTGAAGGCAGGCTTCGCGCATTTCGACGGGCCGGGCGGGTCCCAGGTGCCGGACGCGGTCGCGGACGCGGTGGCGCGGACCCTGGTTACCCCCATGGCCAACCGGGGGACGGTCACCGAGGCGGAACGCACGGCCGACGGCATCGTCCGCGACGCCCGCGCCGCCATGGCCGATCTGCTGGGCGCCGACGCCCGCGGGATCATCTTCGGCCGCAGCATGACAGAGCTCACCTTCGCCATGGCGCGCACGCTCGCGGCAACCTGGACGCCCGGCGACGAGGTGGTCGTCACCCGCCTCGACCACGACGCGAACATCCGGCCGTGGCTCCTGGCCGCCGCGGCCGTCGGCGCGACCGTCCGCTGGGCCGAGTTCGACCCGGACTCGGCCGAGCTCACCGAGGACGACGTCGCCGCGGTCCTCTCGCCCCGCACCCGGCTGGTGGCGCTCACCGCCGCGTCCAACCTGGTGGGCACCCGGCCGCCGGTCCGCGCGATCGCCGACCTGGCCCACGCCGCGGGCGCCCTGGTCTACGTCGACGGCGTGCACTACACCGCGCACGTGCCGGTGCACGTCGACGTGCTCGGCGCCGACCTGTACGCCTGCTCGCCCTACAAGTTCCTCGGGCCGCACTGCGGCGTCCTCGCGGCTGACCCGGCCCTGCTCGAAACCCTGCGCCCGGCCAAGCTCGCGCCCTCGACCGACGCCGTCCCGGAGCGGTTCGAGCTCGGCACGCTGCCCTACGAACTGCTCGCAGGCACCACGGCGGCCGTCGAGTTCCTCGCCGGGATCGTGGACTCACCGGGCGGCACCGTCGGGTCGCGGCGGGAGCGGCTGCTGCTGTCGATGGCCGCCGTCGACGCCTACGAGGACGGCCTGCGCGCCCGGATCGAGGCAGGGCTCGCGCGCCTGCCGGGCGTCACGGTGTATTCCCGCGCCGCCCACCGCACGCCGACGCTGCTGCTCGGGCTGGGCGGCCGGGAGCAGGAGGCGTACGCGTTCCTCGCCGAGCGCGGTGTGAACGCCCCCGCCGGTTCGTTCTACGCGCTGGAGGCGTCCCGGCGGTTCGGGCTGGGCGACACCGGAGCCCTGCGCGTCGGGCTCGCCCCCTACGTCGACGACACCGACGTCGATCGGCTGCTCGCCGCGCTGGACGCGTTCACCGGCGCCTGAACAGCGGCGGCAGGAACCGCAACATCAGCGCCGACCACGTCAGATGGGTGAGCAGCGGCGCCTGGACCCCGCCCGTGGCACGGCGTTGCCACGCGAACAACAGTCCCATCACCCCCGAGGCGAGCACGAGCGCCGGGTTGCGGGTGGCGGTCGTGGCGAGCACGTACGCGGCGGTGGAGGCGGGCACCGCCCGGCGGCCCGCGGCGTCGTACAGCGCGCCCCGGAAAAAGAGCTCCTCGGCCGCGCCGTTGACCAGCGTGGTGGCGAGCACCAGCCCGCCCGTGCCCTGGTCAGCCCCGACATCGGCGTAGCGCAGCACCTTCGCGATGGCCCGATCCAGCGCCGGGATGCGCCGCGCCACGAGCGCCGCGGCGTAGAACGCGCCGAACGCCCCGATACCGGTGAGAACCGGCCCGGCGACCGGCCTGCGCCGCGCTGTCGTCCCGGTCGCGGTCCAGCCGCGGTGCAGCGGACCGGCGGCCAGTCCGCCCGCCGTCCAGGTGAGCGCGGTCGCGCCGGTGAGGGCGTAGAACGCGGGCGAACCCGGTCGGGTCGACAGCGACGCCCCGAGCACCCCCACCCCGACGACAGCCGTCGCCCCGACGACGCGCCGCCGCCGTCGGGTCTCCTCGCCGGAATCGCTCATCCGCCCACCGTGCCACAGGCCTGCTCGTTCCCCGATGTGTGGCGGCCGTCGTTCGCGCGCCCGAGCCGGCTCGGCGACGATCCGCTCGGGCTCGCCGCAAACGAGCCCGGGCGCGCGAGCCCCGGGACGCGACGGGCCGGCCCGGCCCGGGGGCATGGCCGCATGATGACGTACCGCGCCATGGCGGTTTGGCGGATCTCGCCCGCGAGTGGGACCTGAGGGCGGTTCGCCCGCCGGAGAACCCCGCTCAGGTCGCGTTCGAGCGCGGACTCGTCCCGAACGGCTAGGCGCGCAGGCCCGCCGCCCGGGTGTGCTCGAAGATCAGGTTGGTCTCGGTGCCCGCGATCGCGGGGTCGCAGTTGAGCCGGTCGCCCACGAAGCGGCGGAGGGCATCGGTGCTCGCGGTGGCCACATGGACCAGGAAGTCGTTGCCGCCCGCCACGAAGTAGACCTCCAGCACCTCGGGGCGCCGCGACAGCTCGGCGGTGAACTGCACCATCGCCCCCCGCGCGTGCGGCTGCAGCCGGATGGCGATCATCGCCTGAAGGTCGTGGCCGAGGGCCTTCGGGTCGACGTCGGCGTGAAAGCCGCGGATCACGCCCGCCTCGCGCAGCGCCCGCACCCGGGCAAGGCACGTCGACTGCGCGATCCCGGCCTTCTCGGCGAGTTCCTTGTTGGACATGCGGGCGTTGTCGACGAGCGCCCGCAGGATCGCGCGGTCGGTGTCGTCGAGCGGCCGAACATCCTTCGGTGGGTGGCGCCGCGCGGCCACCATTCCCGCAGAAGGCAGAGGCATAGCCACAGTATAGAGAATCTTCTACGGGAAAGTTGCTGTTCAGTCGGCCATATCTTCACCCTATGGGCATGCGAATCGGTGTACCCCGCGAGGTCAAGAATCACGAGTACCGCGTTGCGCTGACCCCCGCCGGGGCGCGTGAGCTCATCCGCTCCGGCCACCACGTGCTCGTCGAGCGCGGGGCGGGCCTGGGCAGCTCCATCACCGACGCCGACTTCGAGGCCGTGGGCGCCCGCATCGTGCCGACCGCGGACGACGTCTGGGCCGCGGCGGACCTGCTGCTCAAGGTGAAGGAGCCGATCGAGCAGGAGTACCACCGCCTGCGCCGCGACCAGGTGCTGTTCACCTACCTGCACCTCGCCGCGTCGCGACCCTGCACGCAGACGCTGCTCGACTCCGGCACCACGGCGATCGCGTACGAGACCGTGCGGCTGCCCGACGGCACACTGCCCCTGCTCGCCCCGATGAGCGAGGTCGCGGGCAGGCTCGCCCCGCAGGCGGGCGCGGGCGCGCTGCTGGCCGCCGCGGGCGGGCGTGGCGTGCTG
Source organism: uncultured Actinomycetota bacterium (assembly GCA_963739465.1). Taxonomy (GTDB): domain Bacteria; phylum Actinomycetota; class Actinomycetes; order Mycobacteriales; family Pseudonocardiaceae; genus Pseudonocardia. Next base: position 424,127 of record CAVUAS010000021.1, on the reverse strand, counting down.
CTGGGCGGCGTTCCCGGTGTGCGCCCCGCCGACGTCGTCGTGATCGGCGCCGGCGTCTCCGGGCAGAACGCCGTCGCGATGGCCGTGGGCCTCGGCGCCGACGTCACCGTGCTCGACCTCGACGTCGCGAAGCTGCGCCACCTCGACGACCGCTACGCGGGCCGGGTGCGCACGGTCGTGTCCAACGCGCACGAGCTGGAGGTGGCCTGCCTTGCGGCCGACCTCGTGATCGGCGCGGTGCTCGTGCCCGGCGCCCGCGCGCCGAAGCTCGTGTCGGGCGACCTCGTGCGACGGATGAAGCCCGGCTCCGTGCTCGTCGACATCGCGATCGACCAGGGTGGCTGCTTCGAGGACTCACGGCCCACCACACACGCCGACCCCACCTACCGCGTGCACAACTCGGTGTTCTACTGCGTCGCCAACATGCCCGGCGCCGTGCCGCACACCTCGACCTACGCGCTGACCAACGCGACGCTGCCGTACGTTCTGCGCCTGGCCAACGTCGGCTGGGAGGCTGCGCTCGCCGCCGACCCGGCGCTGGCCAAGGGCCTGGCGACGCACGACGGCGCCCTGCACAGCCTGGAGGTCGCGCACGACCTGGGCCTGCCCTACACCGAGCCGGGCACGCTCGTCACCGCCTGAGACGGCGCCGACCGACGCGCCTGGCGCTCCTTCCGGCCCGGCTGATCGCCGGGTCGTAGGGTGCGCGGTGTGTCCGCCCTCTGGTGGTTCGTCCTGCTCGGCGTGCTCGTCGTGCTGCTCGCGGGGGGCGCCGTCCTCACGCTGCGGCGGCGCGACCACGCGAGCGAGCACGTCCTCACCGCCGAGCCGGAGGACCGGCCGCTGGCGGCCGTGGTCGTCAACCCGGTGAAGATCGAGGAGGCGGATCGCGGGCAGGTGGCCACCGTCTGCGCACAGCTGGGCTGGGCGCCCCCGCTGTGGCTGCCGACCTCGCCCGAGGACCCGGGCACCGGCCAGGCGCGCGAGGCCATCGCGCGCGGCGCGGACGTGGTGATCGCCTGCGGCGGGGACGGTACGGTGCGCGCGGTCGCGCAGGCGCTGGCGGGCACGCGCATCGCGATGGGCCTGCTGCCCGCGGGCACCGGCAACCTGCTCGCGCGCACGCTGCGCCTGCCCACCGACGTCGCCTCCGCCACGCGGGTCGCGCTGACCGGCGACGACCGCCCGATCGACGTCGGGCGGCTGTGCGCCGACCGTGGCGATCCCGCCAGCGACCTGGGCGAGGACCCGGCAGACCCGGCCGATCGGGCCGACGAGCGGGTCTTCCTCGTCATGGCGGGCACCGGTCTGGACGCGACGATCATGCAGAGCACGCCGGAGGAGCTCAAGGGCCGCGTCGGCCCGTTGGCGTACATCATCTCGGGGCTGCGGGCGATGCGCGGACGACGGGCCCGGGTGTCGATCGCGATCGACGGCGCGCCGCCGTTGCGGCGCCGCACCCGCATGGTCGTCGTCGGCAACACCGGCACCCTCGTCGGCGGGCTCGCGCTGATGCCCGACGCCACGGTCGACGACGGGCGCCTCGACGTGGTGAGCCTCGCCCCGAAGGGCGTGTTCGGCTGGCTGGGGGTCGCCGCGCGGGTGGTGACCCGCAACCGGCGGGGGAGCAGGCGCATCGAGCACTGGCAGGCCCGCGAGATCATCATCACCTCCGACGTCGCCCAGCCCGCGCAGGTGGACGGCGACCTCATCGGCGAGGCCCGGGAGCTGCGGGTGTGGGTGGACCCGGGTGCGCTCGTCGTCCGGGTGCCGGGCCGGGTGGAGCGCGGCGCGGGCTAACGTCGGGAATCGTGCGGACGGTCCAGGTCATCGGCATCGGGGCGGGCGACCCCGAGCACCTCACGCTGCAGGCCGTGGCCGCGCTGCGCCGCACGGACGTGTTCCTCGTGGTGGACAAGGGCGAGCCGACCGCCGACCTCGCGGCGCTGCGCGCGGAGCTGCTCGCCCGCCACGTCACCGGCCCGTACCGGGTCGCGACGATGCCCGATCCCGAACGCGACCGCTCGGCGGGCCTGACCGGTGAGGCGTACGCCGAGGCGGTGCGCGACTGGCAGCGTCGCCGCGCCGCGCACTACACCCGCGCGCTCGCCGACGAGGTGCCCGACGGCGGTGTGGGTTCCTTCCTGGTCTGGGGTGACCCGGCGATCTACGACGGCACCCTGCGCATCCTCGAAACCCTCGACCTTCCGTTGACCGTCGTGTCCATCCCGGGCGTCAGCGCGGTGCAGGCGCTGGCCGCCGCGCACCGGCTCGTGCTCAACCGCACGGGCGGGGCGTTCACCGTGACCACCGGCAGGCGGCTGGCGCGCGACGGGATGACCGGCGACGATGTGGTGGTCGTGCTCGACGCCCGGTGCGCGTTCGCGGGCCTGCCCGCCGACGGCGTCGACATCTTCTGGGGGGCCTACCTGGGCACGCCGGACGAGGTGCTGATCGCGGGCGACCTGGCCGCCGTCAAGGACGAGATCGTGGCGGTGCGGGCGCGGGAACGGGCCCGCAAAGGATGGATCATGGATACCTACCTGCTGCGACGGCGGTGAACGTCCTGCTGCTCGGGGGCACGGCCGAGGCGCGACGGCTCGCGGCCGCCGCCGCGACGCGGCCGGGGATCGCGCTCACCTCGTCGCTCGCGGGCGCGGTCGCCGTGCCGCTGCTGCCCGAGGGGGACGTGCGGATCGGCGGCTTCGGCGGCGTCGCGGGGCTCACGGGGTGGCTGCGCGACCACGGCACCGACGCCGTCGTCGACGCCACCCACCCGTTCGCCACGCGGATGACGGCCGCGGCGGTCGCCGCCACGGCCGCGCTGCACCTGCCGCTGCTGGCGCTGCGTCGCCCCGGCTGGACCGCCGGACCCGGCGACCGCTGGCACCGGGTGCCGGACATGCCCGCCGCCGCCGCGCTGGCGCCGCGCCTCGGCGAGCGGGTGTTCCTCGCGATCGGGTCCGGGGGCGTCGCCGCCTTCGCCGACGCACCCGGCTGGTTCCTGCTGCGCGCCGTCGACCCGCCCGCCCCGCCGCTGCCTGCGCGCCACCGGTTCGTCCGCGCCCGAGGCCCGTTCACCGCCGACGCCGAACACGCCCTGCTGCGCGAGCACCGGATCGACGTCGTGGTCTGCCGGGACAGCGGCGGCGACCTCACCGCGGCCAAGCTCGTCGCCGCCCGCGAGCTGGGCCTTCCCGTCGTCATGGTGGACCGGCCGCCCGCCCCGGACGGCGTGCAGATCGTGGCGACGGTCGAGGAGGCGGTGGACTGGCTGGTGCAGATCAAGAGTGGGTCGGCGGCGGGCTGAGCTCCGCGCGCACGCCGACCAGGCGGACGGGGCGGCCCTGGGTGAACCGCTCCAGCACGGCCAGCGCGGCCGCCTCCAGCGCCGCGGTGTCGGACGTCGGCTCCGGCAACGTCATGCTGCGCGTCTTCGTCGTGAACGGGGCGAACCGCACCTTGACGCCCACGCGCGCGGCGGGCCTGCCTTCGGCCCGCACGTCGTCGGCGACGCGGCGGGCGAGCGTCGCGGCGGCGGCCTGCACGTCCGCCCACTCGGTGAGATCGGCGGGGAAGGTCTCCTCCCGCCCGTGCGAGCGCGCGACCCACGGCTCGCCGCGCACCTCGACCCGGCCGATGCCGCGCCCGAGCTGCACGTACCACGGGCCGAGCGCGGGGCCGAGCTCGGCGGCGAGCGCGGCCGGGTCGGCGGCACCCAGCTCGGCCACGGTGGACAGGCCCCGCTCGGCGAGCTTCGCCGCGGTCTTCGCGCCGATGCCCCACAGCGCGCGCGTCGGGCGGTGGCCCATCACCTCGGCCCAGTTCTGCGCGGTCAGCGTGAACCGGCCGCCGGGCTTGCCGAACCCGGTCGCGATCTTCGCCCGCAGCAGGTTGTCGCCGATCCCGACCGCGCACGACAGGCGCGTCTCCGCCAGCACCGCGGCCTGGATCCGCCGGGCCAGATCGTCCGCGCCATCCTCGTCGGGGACGGTGGCGCCGACGAACGCCTCGTCCCACCCCATGACTTCGACGGTCACGCCGTCGAAGCCCTTCAGCACCGCCATGACCTGTTCCGAGGCGGCTTCGTACGCCGGGTTGTCGGCAGGCAGGAACACGGCGTCGGGGCAGCGGGCGAGCGCCGTGCGCAGCGGCATGCCGGACCGCACGCCGTACTCCCGCGCGACGTAGGACGCCGTGGCGACGACGCCGCGGCGCGTCGGGTCGCCGTGCCCGCCGACGACGACAGGCCGCTGCGCCAGCTCCGGGCGCCGGAGGATCTCGACCGCCGCGATGAACTGGTCGAGGTCGACGTGCAGCACCCGGTACACGGAACTAGCGCTGCGGCGAGGGGTTGACCAGCCGGACCACCGACGAGGCCATGCGCAGCGAGCCGATGCCGGTGGGGTGGAACGGGAAGGGGTCGGCCATGCCCTGGATGTCCGGGCCCAGCCCATCGGAGTGCGGGTCGCACAGGAGCGACAGCTCCGGGCGCGCGACCGCGAAGCCGTACTTCTCGGCCCCCGCGGCCAGTACGGCGTTGAGCTGCTCGTTGCGCGCCGTGAGCAGGGCGATCTTCGTCGGGTCGAGGCCGGGATGGCCCACGGCCTTCGTGTCGGCGCAGGCGGCGTCGTGCGCGAACGCGCCGTACGAGGTCACCACGATCACCTGCGGGCGGCCGGGCAGGTCGTTGAGGTCGACGAGCAGGTCGGCGTAGGCGCGGTCGAACGCGGCCAGCCGGTAGTCGAACTCGCCCTGGGTGAGGGCGTCGGCGCAGTCGGGGACGCCGTAGCAGTAGCGGAGGAAGTCGGTCCATCCCACGTCGTTGGGCCCGATCTCGACGACGACGAACCGCAGGCCCTGCACCTGGCGCAGCACACCGACCTGGGCGGGCACCTGCTGCCCCCCGATGTCCTGCGGCCCGCGCAGGCCCGCGGTGACCGTCGCGTCCGGGCAGGCGAGGTTGAGCACGCGGGCGGGCAGGAGGTCGCCGATCTCGGAGGCGAGCGAGTCGGTGCTGCGCTTGCACACGGCGTCGTCCGGACGGGCGTACGGCCCGGTCGCGGGCACCAGCGGACCGCCGAGCCGGGCGGCGCGCGAGTCACCGATGACGGCCCCGGTGTAGCCCGTGACCGGCGGCCCGACGGGGTCGGGGGAGAGGTGGTAAGCGCCGACGAGTTGGGCGAGCGAGGTGACACCGCGCAGCCCCGCCGCGGTGCCCGTCCAGGCCAGGGCGCCGCAGCCCACCCACGCGAGGATCGACACGGCGACCGCGAGCGCCGTCGTCCGCCGCGTCGCCCGCACGCTGCGGCGCCAGACGTCGGGCGGGGGTGCGAGCCCGTCGTGCGCCACCCGGCGCAGCACCACGAGGCTGCGGATCCCGACCGCCGCGAGGGCCGCGACCAGCGTGAACGCGAGCAGGCCCGCCCCGGCCCAGAGATACCAGTCCAGGAACCCGTCGACGATGGCGCCGACCGCCGCGTCGCGGGCCGCGGGGCCGCGGTCGGCGTCGAACACGGCTGCCGCCCCGGCGTTGTGCTGCACCGGGCCCATCGTGAGCTGGGGGCGCAGCGGGCCCCACACGGTGAGCGGCCGCAGGTCGAGCGCGGTGTTGCCGACCTGCACCAGCCGGGCAGGCCCTGCCGGGGTGAGTTGCGGGGGCCGCGCGCCCACGGTGATGACCTGGCCGAACGCGACGACGTCACGGCCGGGGGTGAGCGCGATCGTCGTCGGGATGCCCGCGATCAGACAGAAAGTCACGAGCGCGACGTTCGGCCACTGGCGCAGCGCGGCCCGGCGCCTGCGTCGGTCGTACAGGGCGGGCCCCCTCCTGCTCCGGCGAGAGGCCCAGCATGCGCTGCGCAGTGCCGCCGGGGAAGAGGTCGGCCGCTCACCCGATCGGCGCTTCGCACCCGGTCGGCCACTCCGGCGGGATGCGAAATGCTGCGAAAGGGTGCGAAGTCGGCCCACGTGGCGCGCTAATCAGGGAGCGCGCGTACCGCCAGCAGCGCGACATCGTCGGTCGCCGGGCTCGACGAGAACCGGTCGACGGCGTCGCGGACCGTCGCGACGACCTCGCGGGCCGACCGTCCGGCCGCCCGCTTTGCGACCGCGAGCAGCCGCTCCGGCCCGAACTGCTCCCGGCCGCGTCGCCGCTCGGTGACGCCGTCGGTGTAGAGCAGAAGCGTGTCGCCGGGAGCGAGCCGGTAGGTGGTGGCCTCGACCAGCATCTGCGGCAGCAGACCGACGGCCGTGCCGAACGCCCCGACCTGCTCGGCTCGCCCGTCGGCCCGGATGAGCACCGGCCGCTCATGGCCCGCGAGCAGCAGCTCGACCGCGAGGCCCGGCGGCTCCTCCGCGCCGCTTCTGCGGACGAGGGCCGCGGCAAGCGTGCAGAACTGCAGGGGGTCGGCGGCCTCCATCATCACGTCGTTGAGCATCCGCACGGCCTCGGTGAGCCCGTGTCCGCCGCGCACCAGCACGCGCAGGACGTCGCGGACGAGGCCGGTGCGGGCCGCGGCGCGCGCGCCCTTGCCGCAGACGTCGCCGATCGCGACCAGGAAGCGCTCGCCGTCCACGGTGAGGACGTCGTAGAAGTCGCCGCCGACGTCCGATCCGCGGCTGGCGGGCAGGTACTCCGCCGCGAGGTCGATGCCCGGCACCGTGGGGAGCGCCCGCGGCAGCAGCGCCTGCTGCAGGGTCTGGGACACCGCGACGTGGGCGGCGGCGCTCTGGGCGTTCTGCACGGCGAGGGCGGCCCGCCGGGCGATGTCGGTGATGAGGACGATGTCTTCGGGCGCGTGCGGCCGTCCGTCGGGCCGCCCCACCAGGAGGGTGCCGATCGTGGTGCCGCGGGAGCGCAGCGGCACCGCGAGACCGTCGGTCGGCGCGGCGATGCGCACGGGCGCCGCTTCGGCCCGCGCCACCTGGTCGAGCAGGGCGCGCAGCTCCCGGGACGGCCCCGGGCGGGCATCCGGGTCCAGCGCCGCGCGCAGCTCGGGGAGCTCGTCCTCGTCGGCGTGGGTGAGCGCGGCGAGCCGCAGGGAGCCCCCGTCGACGAGGTGCACCGCGCACCAGCGCCCGAGCCGCGGCACCACCACCTGCGGGACGACCGCCACGGCCAGCTCCACCGACAAGGACTGGCCCAAGAGCTCGCTGGCCTCGGCGAGGTATGCCATCCAGGCGCGGCGACGCTGGTCCACGGCGCGCAGCCAGCGCGTCTCGACGGCCATGGCGACGCGGTAGGCGACCAGCTCCACCAGGTCTTCGCCGCCGTCGCGGTCGCTGGGCGGACCGAGCAGCCGGACCGACCCGCGCAGCGGCGGGGTGACGGGCAGCGCGACGTCGAGGACGACCGCGCCCCCCTCGGGCCCGGCGCGGGCGACCTCGGCCGCCCCCGTGCCGTCGCCCTCGTCGACGACCACGGCCACGGCGTGTACGTCGAGCACGTCGCGCAGGCGCCGGACGAGCTCCTCGACCAGTTCCAGGGGCTGGAGCCGGTCCACGAGGCCCGCCGGGACATGCAGCAGGCGCCGCGCCTGCTCGGGGCTGACCCGCCGCGGCGCGTGGTCGGGCGGCGCGGCCGGGGCGGGCGCGGGCGGGGCAGGCGTGCTCGCGAGCGTGAACCAGACCGCGTGCCGTCCGTCCGCGTCATGGCGCGTGCCCCAGGCTGTGGCCATGCGGGCCACCAGGCTCAGCCCGCGGCCGTGGCTCGCGGCCCGGCCGTAGCGGTGCCGCGGCTCGGACAGATGGGCCTCCAGCGGGCCGGAGCCGCGGTCGGTGACGGTGACGGTGAGGGCGGCCCCGGAGTCAACATCAGCGACCTCGAGGTCGACTTCGAACTCGGTGCCTGCGTGCAGCACGGCGTTCTCGGCCAGCTCGCTGGCCAGGAGGACGGCGGACTCGGCCACCTCGGGGTCCAGGTCGGGGATCGTGTCGAGCTCGTCCTGGAGCATGCGGCGGGCCTGCCGGGCGGAGCGCGCGTCGGGCGGGAGCCGGAGCCGCCGCTGCAGCAAAGCAGGCACGGGGTGCAGTGTGCCCGGTGGCGGTCCGAGCCGCTTGGGTGCGTCGGGCCTGGCGCGGTGTTGACCCGAAGCGGGCGACAACCACCGCGCGGATCCGGTCCACTACCCTGGCGAACCGGTGCCGGGCGGCCGGCCGTCGGCGGAGCGGCCCAGGCGTCCGAGAGGGGAGGCCGAGACCCGTGACGACGGCCCGGAAGGCGCGGAGCCTCGATCCCGTCGACCCCGCTGCCTCGGTGGATCCGGTGCTCGCCGAGCTCACCGAAGCGTTGGCGCAGCTCCGGCGCGGCCGGTTCGACGTGCGGCTGCCGCGTCGCGAGGGAGCGGCGGGTGCGCTCGCCGACCAGTTCAACGACATGGCCGCCGTCGCGCAACGGCACAACCGGGATCTCCTGCGGATCGGACGCAGCGTCGGCCGCGAAGGCCGGATGGGCGACCGGCTCGACGAGGAGTCCTACGACGGGGCGTGGGCCGACGGCGCCCGGGCGGTCAACGCGCTGGTCGACGACCTGGCCGCGCCCACCGCGGAGATCGCACGCGTGATCGAGGCGGTCGCCGAGGGCGACCTGTCCCAGCACATGGCGCTGGAGATCGAGGGCCGCCCGCTGCGCGGTGAGTACCGGCGCATCGGCCGCACCGTGAACACGATGGTCGACCAGCTCTCGTCGTTCGCCGACGAGGTCACCCGGGTGGCCCGCGAGGTCGGCACCGACGGGCGGCTGGGCGGGCAGGCCGACGTGCGTGGCGTCGCGGGCACGTGGCGCGCGCTCACCGACTCGGTGAACACCATGGCGTCCAACCTCACCAACCAGGTGCGCTCGATCTCCGACGCGGCCACCGCCATCGCACAGGGCGACCTGTCCCGCACGATCACGGTGAGCGCGCGGGGCGAGGTCGCCGGGCTCGCCGACACGATCAACGCGCTCACCGCCACACTGCGCCTGTTCGCCGACGAGGTCACGCGCGTGGCCCGCGAGGTCGGCACCGAGGGCCTGCTGGGCGGCCAGGCGACCGTGCCGGGCGTCGCGGGCACCTGGAAGGACCTCACCGACGCGGTGAACGTCATGGCGGCCAACCTCACCGCCCAGGTCCGGGGTATCGCGCACGTCGCCACGGCCGTGGCGACCGGCGACCTGTCACAGAAGATCACCGTGGACGCGCAGGGCGAGATCCTGGAGCTCAAGTCGACGGTGAACACGATGGTCGACCAGCTCGGCTCGTTCGCCGATGAGGTCACCCGCGTGGCCCGCGAGGTCGGCACCGACGGTCGGCTCGGCGGCCAGGCCGTGGTGCCCAACGCGGCGGGCACCTGGCGGGACCTCACCGTCAACGTCAACGAGCTGGCGTCCAACCTCACGATGCAGGTGCGCAACATCGCCCAGGTCACCACGGCGGTCGCGCGCGGCGACCTGTCGCAGAAGATCACCGTGGACGCCCGGGGCGAGATCCTGGAGCTCAAGTCGACGGTGAACACGATGGTCGAACAGCTCCGGTCGTTCGCCGACGAGGTCACCCGGGTGGCGCGCGAGGTCGGCATCGAGGGCAAGCTGGGCGGCCAGGCCCAGGTGCGCGGGGTGTCGGGCACGTGGCGCGACCTCACGGTGAACGTCAACGAGCTGGCCTCCAACCTCACCGGCCAGGTGCGCAACATCGCCCAGGTCACCACGGCCGTGGCCAAGGGCGACCTCTCGCAGAAGATCACGGTGGACGCCCGGGGCGAGATCCTGGAGCTGAAGTCGACGGTGAACACGATGGTCGACCAGCTCGGCTCGTTCGCCGACGAGGTCACCCGCGTCGCCCGCGAGGTCGGCACCGAGGGCAAGCTCGGTGGCCAGGCGCAGGTGCGCGGCGTGTCCGGCACGTGGCGCGACCTCACCGAGAACGTCAACCGGCTCGCGCTCACGCTGACCTCGCAGCTGCGCGCGATCTCGGGCGTCGCGACGTCGGTGGCCAGCGGTGACCTGACGCAGGAGATCCGGGTGGCGGCGGCAGGCGAGATCGCCGACCTGAAGGACAACATCAACCGGATGATCGCGACCCTGCGCGAGACCACGGCGGAGAACGCCCAGCAGAACTGGCTGGATTCCAACCTCGCGCGCATCGGCGAGCAGCTGCAGGGCCAGCGCGATCTCGGCGAGGTCTGCCAGCTGATCATGAACGAGGTGTCGCCGCTGGTGGACGCCCAGGTCGGCGCGTTCTTCCTGGCCGCGGACCGCCAGTACGTGATGGTGGGCGGCTACGCGCAGGCCGTCGGCACGCCGCCGGTCGCGTTCGTGGCGGGCGAGGGCCTCGTCGGACAGGCGGCCGCAGGCAAACGGATCATGCACGTGCGCGACGTGCCCGACGGGTACCTGACGATCCGGTCGGGCACCGGGTCGGCGACGCCGCGGGCGGTCGTCGTGCTGCCCGTCCTGTTCGAGGGGGAGTGTCTCGGGGTCATCGAGCTCGGGTCGGTCACACCGTTCCCGCTGCTGCACCTGACGTTCCTCGGCAGGCTCGTGGACACGATCGGCGTCGCGCTGGCCACCATCCAGGCCAACCGGCGCACCGAAGAGCTGCTCACGCAGAGCCAGCGGCTCACCACCGAGCTGCAGGACCAGTCGGCCGAGCTGCAGCGGGCCAATGCCGAGCTGGAGGAGAAGGCCGAGCAGCTGTCCCGGCAGAACCGCAACGTCGAGATCAAGAACATCGAGCTGGACGCGGCCCGCCGCGGCGTGGAGGAGAAGGCCCAGCAGCTCTCCCAGGCCAGCCAGTACAAGACCGAGTTCATGGCCAACATGAGCCACGAGCTGCGCACGCCGCTGAACTCGTTGCTGCTGCTCGCGAGGCTGCTCGCGGAGAACCCCGACGCCAACCTCACGCCCCGCCAGATCGAGTTCGCCAACACGATCCACGGCGCGGGCTCGGACCTGCTGCGGCTCATCGACGACATCCTCGACCTCTCCAAGATCGAGTCCGGGCGGTCCGATCTCGACGCCGCTCCGGTCGTGTTGGTCGAGGTACTGGGCGACCTGGAGCAGGCGCTGGGCCCGCAGGCCGAGGAGAAGGGGCTCACGCTGGCCGTCGACATCGGCGCGGAAGTGCCCTCGACGATCACCACGGACTCCCAGCGGCTCCAGCAGGTGTTGCGCAACCTGTTGGCCAACGCCGTGAAGTTCACCGACAACGGCGGGGTCACCCTGCAGGTCAGCCGGTCGGGCGCGCTCAGGGCCGGGTTCATTGCGTTCGCGGTGCGCGACACCGGCATCGGCATCCCGGCGGGCAAGCTGGAGATGATCTTCGAGGCGTTCCAGCAGGCGGATGGCACCACGAGCCGCAAGTACGGCGGCACCGGGCTCGGACTGTCGATCTCCAAAGAGCTGGCGCGCATGCTGGGCGGGCGCATCGAGGTGTCCTCGACGGTGGGGAAGGGGTCGGTGTTCACGCTGTTCGTGCCCGACGAGCCGCCCGCCACGGCGACCACGGCTCCGCGCGCCCAGGCGCCCGCGCCCGTGCCGCTGCGTGGCCCTGTGTTGCGTACCGTCCCGGCCGTGCCGGTGCTCGCGGGCGCGACCGTGCTGATCGTCGACGACGACGTGCGCAACGTCTTCGCGCTCACCAGCGCGCTGGAGCTGCACGGGCTCACCGTGCTCTACGCCGACAACGGCGCGAGCGGAATCCGCCTGCTCACCGAGCATCCCGAGGTCGACGTCGTGCTGATGGACACGATGATGCCCGACCTCGACGGCAACGAGACCACCCGCCGGATCCGCGAGCTCCCCGGCGGCCGGGAGCTCCCGGTGGTGTTCCTCACCGCGAAGGCCATGCCCGGCGACCGGGAGGCCAGCCTCGCCGCGGGCGCCACCGAGTACGTCACGAAGCCCGTCGACCTCGATGAGTTGCTGGCTCTCATGGCCAACTGGGTCACCCCGCCGCGCCGTCCCCGACGGGTCGCTCGATGACGGGCCGTCCCCGCGTGCTCGCGGTCGACGACCGACGGGAGAACCTGCTGGCGCTGCAGGCCATCCTGGAGGGGCTGGCGGTGGAGGTCGTGTCCGTCACCAGCGGGGAGGACGCGCTCAAACGGCTGCTCACCGAGGACTATGCGGTGATCCTGCTCGACGCCCACATGCCCGGTATGGACGGCTTCGAGACCGCAGGGCACATCAAGCAGCGCGAGCGCACGCGCCATATCCCGGTCCTGTTCCTCACCGCGGTGGACTACGACCCGCACCTGGCGTTCCGCGGCTACCAGGCGGGGGCGGTCGACTACATCACCAAGCCGTTCGACCCGTGGGTGCTGCGCTCCAAGGTGGGCGTGTTCGTCGACCTCTGGACCGTGCATGCGCGCCTGGCCGAGCAGGCGGCGGAGTGCGCGCAGCTGCGCGCCGCCGTCGAGGATGCGGTGGATCTTCTCGAAGGAGGCGCGACCGCCGAGGCGCACGACCGGCTCAAGGCGGCGCGGGACGGCTGAGCGGACGTCGGCGCTACACCCGGCTCACCGCGCCCGGCGGCGCGCGAGCCGGGCCAGCCCGGGCGCCACGAGCAGCATGACGATCACGCGCAGCACCTGCGTCGCCACCACGAACGTCACGTTCCCGCCCGCGGCGATCGCGATCGCCAGCACGGCATAGACACCGCCCGGCGTGGTGGCGAGATAGCCCTCCAGCACCGTCGTGCCGGTCGTCAGGGACAGCAGCATGCCGAGCCCCGCGCAGGCGGCGATGATCGCGACGATGAGGACGCAGGCCAGGGGAAGCACCGTGACCACCGTGCGCAGGCTCTCCCGCGTGAACCGCACCCCGGCTTGCCAGCCGATCACCGCGTAGGCGAGCTCCACGACGACGTCCGGCGGCGCCGCGGCGGACCACAGGCCGCTGACGGTGAGCGCGATGGCGACGGTCATCGGCCCGAGCAGGCCGCCCGCGGGCACCCGGGCGAGCATGGCGAGGCCGAGGCCCACTGCGGCACAGACGACGAGGAAGCCGAGCGAGCCGAGGACGGAGCCGACGGACCCGCCTGCCGCGGCCGACGCGCCGCCGCCCGCCGCCGCGCCGTAGCCCAGCGCGGCGACCACCGGCATGGTCGCGGTGACCATCCCGACCCGCAGATACTGGACCACCGCCACCACGCGGTCGTCGCCGCCGAGATCGTGGCTCACCGCCACCAGGCCCGACGCGCCGCCCGCGGTGAGCGCGAGCATCCCGGTCAGCGGGGTGACGCCGCGGTGCAGGCCCAGGAGCAGGCCCGCCGCCATGCTGACCGCGAGCGTCCCCACCGTGATCAGCAGAACGGGGAGCCAGTCGACCGCGAGGCCTGTGAGCGTAGAGGGCTGGGCGAGCACCCCGATGACGACGCCGATCACGGCCTGCGCGAGCGTGGTCGCGCGGCGGGGGACGGCCGCCGGGGCCTGTCCCGCCAGCGCCAGCACCGTGGCGACGATCAATCCCGCGAACAGCGCAGGCGACGGGACCCGCAGCAGGGCGGTCACGACGGTGCCCGCGGCCGTGCCGACGACGAGCAGCACCCAATGCCGCCGCTCGCCCGCACTCACCTGCCGATCTTCGCCCCGCCACGCGGATCCCGCCGAGGAGATCTCGCTCACCCGCCGATCGGGGATCGCGGTTCTTCCGATCGCGCCCGCGGCGCCGGGGTGCGGTCCTACACTCGCGGCGTGGACTCCCCACCCGAGCGCCCGGTTCAGCTCCGCAACGATCTCGACGCTCTGTATGTCCTGGTCGGCGAGCTGCAGATCACCGTGCGCGGCATCGCGGCGACGCAGCAGGAGCACGGCGTGCGGCTGGGCGCGCTGCAGACCGGGCAGGACGAGCTGCGGACCGGGCAGGACGAGCTGCGGACCGGGCAGGCCGAGCTGCGGACCGGGCAGGCCGAGCTGCGGAGCGACGTCGCCGCGTTGCGCTCTGGGCAGGACGATCTACGGGCAGGCCAGGACGAGTTGCGGAGTGATGTAGCGGCGTTGCAGTCCGGGCAGGCCGAGCTGCGGAATGATGTCACCGCGCTGCGCTCTGGGCAGGACGAGATCCTGCGGCTCCTGCGCGACCGTTCCTAGGAGGGGCAGGAAGGCCGGTCCGCGAGGCGGTCCCGCACGGCCGCGGCCGCCGTCGTCATCGCCCGCAGCTTGGCGCGGGCAACGGTCGCGGGCAGGTGCCGCAGCCCGCAGTCGGGCGTCACGAGCAGCCGCTCCGGCGCCACGACGGCCAGGGCCCGCTCGATGCGCCGCTCGACGACCTCCACCGACTCGACCTCCGCGGTCTTGACGTCCAGCACCCCGACGCCGAGCACGCGGTTCCAGCCGTACTTCTCGATCAGGGCGAGATCGTCGTCGCCTTTGCGCGCGAACTCCAGGAGGAGTTGGTCGACGGCCGCGTCGAGCACGGCGGGGAACAGGAAGTCGTAGTGCCCTTCCCAGAGCGGACGGGCGTAGCGGTTGCCGTAGCAGACGTGCAGCGCCCACGTCACCGGCACGTCCGCGACCACGATGTTCACCGCTTCGATGGCCAGGCCCGCATGCTCCGGGTACCCGGCGAGGAACGGCTCGTCCAGCTGCAACAGCTCGGCACCCGCCGCCGCCAGCGCCTTGGCTTCGGCATTGAGCACCCGGGCGAGGTCGCGCACGAGGTCGGCGCGGCCTGCGGCGTCGCCGTAGCCCGCGCCGCCGCCGGTCCGCAGCCGCCGGGACAGCGAGAACGGCCCGGTCATCGAGAACCGCACGGGACGCTCGGTGTAGGCACGGGTGAAGGCCAGGTCGGCGGCGAGCCCGAGCGGCCCGGGCCCGACGTCCGGGATGCGGGCGGGCAGCTCCAGGTCCAGGTAGTCGAAGTAGAAGGCCTTCACCGGTTCGCGGGCGACGACCCCGGGCACGCGGGCGAGGATGTGGTCGACGTCGTTGTCGCGGCGCAGCTCGCCGTCGCTGACGACGTCGATGCCCGCCACCTCCTGGTCCTTGAGCGCCGCCTTGATCGCCATGTCATGCATGTCGGCGAGCTGTGTGCGGCTGACCCCGCCGTGGTAGGCGGCGGTCTTGGCGCGCTCCAGCCAGTCGGGCACCGACCACGAGCCGATCACCGTCGTTGTCAGCATCGACCTCGGCATGCTCAGTCCCGGACGTCCGCGGTGAGGGTGACGATGTTGCTGCCGGGCCGGGCGAAGGGGGCGAAGGCCACGTCGAAGCCCTTGCGTGCGCCGATGTGGGCGAGCAGCGGCCCGTTGACCCAGTTGACGACCGATCCGTCGTACTTGCCCGGACCGCGGAAGCCGGCGCGGTACTGATCGGTCGCGGTGACGAAGATGTCGTGGCACTGCAGCCGTCCGAACGGGTGGAGCAGCGGCAGCGTGTCGGCGAAGCTGGCGGCGGCCCCGTTGGCGGCGTGCAGGCGTAGGTCGCCGCCCGTCGCGGTCATCGGCCGCAGCAGCTCGCCGCTGATCCCGGGGGCGATCTCGTAGGTGTCGAGGCCGTAGAGCGGGACGTAGCGCTCCTGCAGCCGCAGGGCCGCCCAGCAGGCCCGCCAGAACGCGACCCCGGCCGCCGGGTCCGGGATGTGCCCCGGTGCGGCCTCGGCGAGCAGCGTCGGCCCGAGCCGCAGGAGCTTCTCGATGAGCCCACCCAGCGCGTCCGGCGTCGTGGCGACGCTCGCGGCGATCGCGGCGGCGTCGGCCTCGTCGAGGTAGGCGCGGGCCTGCACGAGGTGCTCGCGCTGACCGATCGTGGCGATCTCGTCGGTGGGGAGGTTGTCGTAGACGTTGGAGATGTAGACCAGGAAGACCTTGAACCGCAGGAACCCCAGTGCCGTCATCGGCCGCAGCGCGTCGAGTACGAGCGAGCTGACGTGCTGTGCGTGGTCGGCCACGGCCGCCCTGGCCAGCTCCAGGACATGCGGGGAGTAGTCGCACATGAGGTAGTGCAGGCGGCGGTAGTACCGGTGGCCGTGCGCGGCGTCGAGCTCTCGGAACGCGTCGAGGAAGGTGCGGGCCTGGTTGCCGTTGCCGACGCCGAGCTCCACGACGTAGAGCTCCTCGGGCAGGGCGTGCCGCTGCGCGAGGGAATCCCAGACGCCGAAGAGGGCTTGGATTATCGCGCGCACCGGCTCGTCCTCACGGGCGTCGCTCTGCCCACCCGGAAGCGCGGACTCGTAGCCCCGGCCGGTGGCCTCCTCCCAGGCCTGCAGGTGCTGCCAGTAGAGCGTGTTGAACCGCCAGATGAGGCTGCGGCTGGTCGGGCCCCACTCCTCGAGCGTGCGGTGCCTGCCCGCCTCGCCGCCGGTGCGGTGCGCGCGAAGGGCCGCGGCGACGGCACTCGCCGTCGCGTCAGCGTCGCCCGCGCGGCGCAGGTCAACGGCGAGCTCCAGCATGTCGCCGCCGGTGCTGGGCACCAGCATCACCGGCGGGCGGAAGCTCTGGCGGTACTGCACCCAGTCCGCGGTGACCCGCAGCCGGGTCAGATCGACCTCCGGGTCGGCGATCACCGCGTCGAGGGCAGGCGCGAGCGCGGGAACCAGGTCGACGGCGTTCTTGCCGCGCAGCCGGGCGGTGGGGCGGATCTCGACGTGCATGTCGGCCCCCGTCGCCGTCGCGGATCTCCTGGTCGGACGATAGGCGGACGGAGGGCCCGTCGGCCATGATCATCTTTCGTTGACGTGATCTGCGTCACCCGATACGTTCGCGACGCGTAGCGCGGGCGATCACCGTAGGTCACCCGAAGGGCCACGCGCACGGTGCAAGCGACGCAACCGACATCGGGAGCAGACACATGGCCGACTACGATCCCCGCACCGACACCGGCATCCCCACCGAGCCCGTCGGCTCTCTGCCACGACCGGCGAAGCTCCAGGAGGCGTACGCGAAGTTCGACGCGGGCGAGATCGAGGAGTCCGAGCTCCAGGAGCTGCAGGACGCGGCGGCCAAGGACTCCATCGAGCGCATGGAGGCCACCGGTTCGCCGATCGTCTCCGACGGTGAGCAGCGCTGGTCGAGCTTCGCCACCTACCCCATCGCCACCACGCTCGCGGGCACCGGGCTCGCGCCCATGCTCGGCCCGGGCGGCCAGTTCTTCGCGATCTTCGCCGACGGCCACGGCAGGCAGCTGCCCAAGCTGGTGCACGGCCCGTTCGCCTACAACCAGTACGCGGCCGACGCGTTGCGCAAGTCGATCCGGTACGCCTCGAAGCCGATGAAGCAGGCCGTCATCGCGCCGTCGATGCTGGCGCTGCTCTACCCACTGAAGGACCCGGTGGACGGCTACAGCCGCGAGGAGTTCGAGGCCGCGCTGATCGACGAGTGCGAGAAGGACATCCGGCAGGCGTTCGCCGCCGGCGCCGCGCACGTGTCGGTGGACTTCACCGAGGGACGGCTGGCCACCCGTGAGGACCCGCGCAACCCGTGGACGGGGGCCGGGCTGCTGCCGCACTTCATCGAGCTGATCAACCGCGTGATGGCCCGGTTCAGCGCCGACGAGCGCAGGAACATCGGCGTCCACACCTGCCCGGGTGGCGACCGCGACTCCGTGCACTCCGCCGACGTGCCTTACACCAACCTGCTGAGCACGATGTTCGACATCAACGCGGGCTACTTCCTCATCCAGCTCGCGTCCGAACGCGACCGCGACCCGGTCTACGAGATCATCGGCAAGAACCTCCGCACCGACGCCGACGGCGTGACCCAGATGGCCTATCTCGGCACCACCGTCACCCAGTCGCCACGCGTCGAATCGGCGCAGGAGATCGCCGACCAGCTGATCCGGGCGGCGAACTTCATCGACAAGAACCAGATCGGCTCCACCGACGACTGTGGCTTCTCCCCGTTCTCCATCGACGAGAAGCCCAACCACGGTTCGCCCGACTATGCCCGCGACGTGGCCTTCGGCAAGATCAAGTCGCGGGTGGAGGGCTCGCGCATGGCGGCCGAGAAGCTGGCGCTGTAAGCGCTCGGGAGGGACATGATCGCCGTCTGCGGTGTCTGCGGTGCAGCAGCGCCGCGGGCGGCGATCACGAGCGGGCCTCGGGCGCGTCGGGCGCGGCCTGACCCGAGGAGGCGTTATCGCGCACAGGCCGTGCCGACGTGGGCGCGTCCTCCGTCTCGGCCGTGGCCGCCGCCTGCTCGGGGATCGGGTCGTCGGGGATGAGGTCGTCGGCATTCGGGCGCTCCGCGGCGACCGGGAGGCCTTCGGGTGGGGTGGCCGTGTCGTCCGGCGCGGGAACGGCAGGGACGCCGTCCGGGGGCGTCGCCACGTCGGCGGTTACGAGGTTGGCGGTGTCCAGCGTGTTCAGCGCCGGATCGACGGCCGGAAAGACGTCCGTCGGCGGCTCCGTGCCGGTGTCCACGACCGGGATCGACTCGGTCGGCGCGTCGCCCGCGGGATCGACCGGGCGGGACTCCGGCTCGGCTCCCGCAGCGCCTGCCGCTGCGGCGCTCGCCGCGCTGGCGGTCGTGCCGGTGGTGGCCGGGGCGCCTGCCGATGGGCCCGCGGCCGGGGTGGCGGCGGGCGCTGCACGCGAGTGCAAAGCCATGAGCCGCCGCTGCTGTGGCCGCACGAGCACGAGCCAGGCCAGCAGGAGACCGATGAGGAAGGCGATCAGGTACCAGAGCCAGGTCTGGCCGTAGAGCCACGACACGGAGCAGTCCTCCAGGATCCGGGGCGGGCGACGATCAGCCCGCGGCCGAGAGATCGTCGGCGCGGTCGTCGCTGAGCCGGGCGACGCGGCGTCGCAGCGGGCGGGCCCAGAACAGCCAACCCGCCAGCACGCCGAGCAGGAACGCGACGAGGACCCAGACCCAGACCTGCGTCAGCAACCAGAGCATGACGACCTCCTAGTGTCCCGCGCCGGAAGTTCGCCACATATCTCGACGGCCCAGCCGCACGTCAGCGGCGTTGCTGGTCCGCCGAGTACACCCGGTACGAGGCGCGGACCAGCGCCTTGCCGACGTACACCTGGATCCGCCGATATACGCAACGAACTTCCGGCGCAGGACACTAGACGACGGTGATGTCGACGCGGCGCGCGAACGCCCGGTCCGTCGCGGTGGTGTCCTCGCCACGCCCCCGCGCGGTGAGGTGGTCGGCGGGGACGCCACCCGCCACCAGCGCGTCGCGGACCGTCGTCGCGCGCTGGTCGGACAGCTGTTGGGCGGTGAGAACGCCGTTGCCCCGGCCGGTGGCGACATAGCCGTCGATCTCCAGGCGGGCCGCAGGCGCCGCCCGGACGGCCGTCAGCACCTGCGCCAGCGTGGCCGAGCCCGGTGGCGTGAGCTGCGGGCTGTTCGGGTCGAACGTGATCGGCGCGGTCGCCACCAGCGCCGCGATCTTCGCCTGCAGCGCCTGCTTCGTGGCGGAGTCGAGCTGGCCCGCGTTCGTGGGAGCCGGCGCGGGCGCGGGCGCCGGGCTGACTCCACTCCCGCCGGAGCTCCCGCCTTGACCTGCGCCTTGACCTGCGCCTTGACCTGCGCCCCCGCCGACCGACGCCACTCGCGCCCCGGTCGCGCCCGTCACGACCTGGGCCGCCCGCGCGGCCGCGGCACCGGACAGGCCGGTGATCGTCGCGTCTCGGCCGTCGAACCGGACGGTGGCACCGCTGATACCCGCGGCCGCCAGCGCCGCCTGCGACTGCTCGGTGAGCGCGCTCTCGATCTGCGGCCGCGGCCACAGCAGCGTGAGCCCGGCCAGCACGGTCGGCACGACGACGGCGGCCGCGACCAGCAGCAGCCACGGCGGCCGGGGCGCGGGACGGTCGCCCGATGCACGGTGAGATGGCCCGGCATGAGATGGCCCGGCATGAGATGGCCCAGCATGAGATGGCACGGCGTCCTCGCCTCTACCGGGGATCGGGTCTCGGGCGCCGGCACCCGAGCCCGGAGTGGTCCGAGCCGGTCGGCACCGGCCTCATCGGTCGTGATGATCACGTAAGGATGTCACGGATCGGCGACGGGGCGGATACGGCTCGCGGGCACACCACCGACCCCGCCACCCCGCGACGCCGCACGTTCGCGGGCGAGGAAGACTCGCGCCAAACCGATGTCTCGTGGAGGAGCCCATGACCGACAACACCCAGCGCGTGGCGATTGTCACCGGAGCGGCGCGGGGAATCGGTGCCGCGACCGCGCTACGGCTCGCCGCCGACGGGCTCGCGGTCGTGGCGCTCGATCTGGAGGAGGCTGCCGCGAAGGGCACGGTCGACGCAATCGAGGCGGCGGGCGGTCGCGCGGTGGCCGTCGGCGCGGACGTGGTGGATGCCGCGCAGGTCACCGCGGCCGTCGAGCGCGTGGCGACGAGCCTCGGCGCCCCCACCGTGCTGATCAACAACGCGGGCGTCACGCGGGACAATCTGCTGTTCAAGATGACCGAGAGCGACTGGGACGCGGTGATGGGCGTCCACCTGCGCGGCGCGTTCCTGATGGCGCGGGCCATGCAGAAGCACATGGTGGACGCCGGCTGGGGCCGGATCGTCAACCTGTCCAGCACCTCGGCGCTCGGCAACCGCGGCCAGGCCAACTACTCCACGGCGAAGGCGGGCTTGCAGGGCTTCACGAAGACCCTCGCCATCGAGCTGGGCAAGTTCGGGGTCACCGCGAACTGCATCGCGCCCGGCTTCATCGTCTCGGAGATGACCCGGGCGACCGCAGCGCGCATCGGCCAGGACTGGGAGACTTACGTCGCCGCCCGCTCCGCCCAGATCCCGGTGGCCCGCGCGGGCCAGGTCGAGGACATCGCGCACGCGGTGAGCTTCTTCGTCAGCGAGGGCGCGGGCTTCATTTCCGGTCAGGTCCTCTACGTCGCGGGCGGGCCACGAGCATGACGGGGTCCTGACGGCGTGCGCTTCATCTTCCGCCCACCGGCCGAGCACGCCGCGGGGCTGCTCACGCTGCCATGGGATGCCCCGCTGGCGGAGTGGGTCGACGACCGCCTGTTGGAGGTGGCGCACCGCGGCATCTCGCGGCATGTCGTGCGGTTCGTCGAGGTCGACGGGATGGTCTTCGCGCTCAAGGAGATCGATGAGCGCCTCGCCCGCCGCGAGTACCACCTGCTGGGCAGGCTGGAGGCGATGGGCATGCCCGCCGTGTCGGTGCTCGGCATCTGCGTGGAGCGCTTCCCGGTCGATGGGCACGAGCAGGACGCGATCCTCGTCACCCGGTTCCTCGACTACGCGATGTCCTACCGATACGTCTTCTCCCACCGGCACACGGGCCACGCCACCGACCAGCTCATCGACGCCATGGTCGAGCTGCTCGCCCGCCTGCACCTCGCCGGGCTGTACTGGGGCGACTGCTCGCTGTCCAACACGCTTTTCCGGCCCGACGCGGGCACGATCGCGGCGTACCTCGTGGACGCCGAGACCGCGGAGATGCATCCCACGCTGTCCGACGGCCAGCGCCACGGCGACATCGACTACGCCGCCGAACGCGTCGGCGGCGAACTGTTCGACCTGCAGGACGGCGGCCTGCTCCCCGCCGACGTCGACCCGATCTCCGTCGTCCGCGAGCTGCCGCTGCGCTATCACGCGCTGTGGGACGAGCTGACCCGCGAGGAGGTCTTCCGCCCCGACGAGCAGCGCTACCGCGTTGCGGAGCGGATCGAGCGGCTCAACTACCTGGGGTTCGACGTCGACGAGCTCGAGCTCGTCAACACCGCGGAAGGCACCCGCCTCCGCGTGCGCACCCGGGTGGCCGAGACCGGGCGTGACCGGCGCCGCCTGTTCGCCTTGACCGGGCTCGAGGTCACCGAGAACCAGGCGCGGCGGCTGCTCAATGACGTGGTGAGCTACCGCGGCTACCTCGAGCAGAAGGAGGGCAGGCCGGTGCCGGAGACGGTGGCCGGGCACCGGTGGCGCGCCGAGATGTACGACCGGGTGATAGCCATGGTGCCCGCGGACCTCGACGACCGGCTCGCGCCCGCCGAGGTCTTCCACGAGATCCTCGAACACCGGTGGTTCCTGTCCGAGCAGGCGGGCACCGACGTCGGCACGACGGCCGCGGCGCAGGCCTACATCGGGCGGATCCTGCCGCAGATCACGCGCACGCTGACGGTGCTGCCCACCGGGAACGACATCGGCCCCGACACCGGCGACGGGGCCGACTGATCGGTCAGGCGTCGCGGTCGGACAGGACGGTGCCCCACGGCGGGATCGTGTCGTTGCCGATCGTGATCTCCTTGTCGCTGGTGTTGACCACCAGCACGCCGTCCGGGGCGCGGAACGCCAGCAACGAATCCGTGGGCGAGTGCCCGATCTCGACGTTGCCCTGCGAAAGGCGTGGCACGAGCCACTGCCACGGCGCGGTGAGCGGGGTGGCCTGGCCGCCGTCGTCCTTGGTGCTGTCGGTCCACAGCGCGGCGTACTTGAGACCCTTGCTGCCCTGCGGACCCCACTTCAGGGCACCCGCGGCGCCGGAGCGGGCCATGGCGCCGATCGCGGCGATGTCGGCCACGGCGCTGGCCGGGGCGGACGGTCCGGCCTCGACCCCGTCGGGCGCGTCGGGGTAGTACTCGGCCCACCAGATCGGGAGCTGGGTGCGCTGCCGGATCCACTGGTCGACGGCGGCGAACTTCGCCGATCCCTGGTCGATGGACGGCGGGTTGGTCTTCTGCTGGGTGCTGGTGGAGCCGTCGAGCACGATGAAGTCGGCGCCCACGTTGTGGGACAGCCAGTAGTCGACGACGTCCAGCGAGCGCTGGTCGGCAACCCCCCAGTCGCCCTGCAGCGAGGACCCGGTCGGCTGGTCGGGGTCGAGGCTGGTGATCACGTCGTACGGACCGCCGACCTGGACGTCGGGCCGCACGGCCTTCACGGCCTTGTAGACCTCGTTGTAGAGCGCCGTGTAGCCCTCGTAGTCCCAGCGGTTCTTGTCGTCGTCGTAGAAGCCCTTCAGCTCGTTCCACACGAGCACCCGGCCGACCTGCGGGTAGCGCTGCACGGCGGCGGCGGCGAGCTTCGCGAAGTCGGCGTAGTGCTCGGGCACCGGCGCCTTCTCCAGCTTGTCCCAGTCGGTGGCGCCGTCCGGGCCGCCCTTCATCCAGTCCGGCGAGCAGCAGAGCGTGAGCATCGCCTTGCCGCCGGTGTCCTTCACCAGCCGCATACGGGTGTCGAGGCTGCCCCAGTCGAACTCGCCGGGGGCGGGCTCCGGGTTGAGGGTGCCGAACCCCATCAGGTGGATGTTCTGCCAGACGGCGGCGTCGTTGGACAGAATGGCCTTGCCGCGGGAGCGGGCCGCGTCCGGCTCCGAATCGTCGAGGCTGTCCTGGGTGTGGGTGACGCCGAGATCCATCTTCGCGGGCTGCTGCGCCCATCCCCATTCGCCGTCGAAGGGGATCGTCTTCTTCGCCACGTCGCTGGGGGCCGGGGGCACTGGACTGGAGCTGCCACCGCTCGAGCAGGCGGCGAGTCCCACGGCGAGCACTGCGCAGAGGGCGGTGAGCAGGCGGACACGCAAGACAGAAACCTCGTCCCGATCAGAAGGGCCGGTATGGGGAGCCTACCGACGGTCGGGATCGAGCGTCCCAGCGCGTCGCTGTGGCGGCGCTGAGAGACTGTTGCGTAACTGATCATTTACGCTGCGAGTTGGGTTTCGATCTTCATCCGGCGAAGGGCCTCACGCTCGGTGGCATTGGCCCAGGTGACGCTCTGTCCGGCCAGGCGGGTCGCCATCAACCGGATCATCGCCACCTTGACCATCGCTTCGGAGGTGGCGGTCAGGCGCTCGTAGTCCCGGGCCAGCCGGCGGTTGCGGACCAACCAGCCGAATGTCCGCTCGACCACCCACCGGCGCGGCAGGACCTGGAAGCCCTGGACGTCGTCGCTGCGCTTGACGATCTCCATCAGGAGGCCGAGTTTCTCCTTCGCCCAGGCCAGAATGCCGGAGTCGATCTTGTTGGCGTAGCCGCCGTCGGCCCACACCAGCGCCACACCCGGGAACCGGGCGGCCAGCAACTCCAGGATCGCCCGCCCACCCCGGCGATCCTGCACGGCCGCGGAGGTGACCATGACGACCAGCAGCAGCCCGAGCGTGTCCACCACCAGATGCCGCTTGCGGCCGGTCGTCTTCTTGCCCATGTCGAACCCGCGCGCCTCGCCGCCCTCACTGCTCTTGATCGACTGGGCGTCCAGGACCGCCGCCGACGGGTCCGGGTTCCGACCCGCGGCCACCCGGACCTGCACCCGCAGCCGGTCATGAACGGTGTCCCACGTGCCGTCCGCAGCCCAGCCACGATGCCGGCGGTAGGCCACCCACCACGGCGCCAGATCGTGCGGGACCATCCGCCACTGGCAACCCGCCCGCAGCACGTAGAAGATCGAATCCAGTACCAGCCGATCCCCATACTTCCGAGGTCGTCCGCCTTTGCGCTGGTCACGGACCGGAAGCAGGGGTTCGATCACCGACCACACCTCGTCGGTGAGGCTCGACGGGTAGCATCGCGCGGCGTCATCCCCGCCAGGGTTGCAGTTGCACACACAGCGCGATCTTGGCGGGGATGATCTTCACGTCGAGCCGCCACGCCGATCCCGGCCACGACATCACGCACCGCGACAACGCGGTTACGCAACAGTCTCTGAGAGTGTCATACGACGGCGCGCACGAACTCATGCCCCGCCTCGTTCTGCACGACCACCGCGGCGACGTCCGCCAGCGCGACGGCCGCCGATCCGTCCACCGACCCGCCCGGGGTGGCCGACACCACCCACGATCCCGCGATCTCGCGCGACCCGTTGCGCTTGACCACCAGGATCTGGCAGCGCTCCCCGGCCGTCACGCCCGTCACGGAAACGGTGAGCCGGACCCAGCTGCCTGCCGGGCCGAGCGTGGCGCGCATGGCGGTGCCGCCTGCGCCTGTCCCGTTTAGGACGAGCGCGCCGACCGCCGAGCCCGGCGGCGGCACGAGCGGCACGCTGGCCCGGCCGATCGCCACACCGCCGCCCGCGACGGCGGCCACCACGACCGCGGCCGCGGCGACGACGCCGAGCAGCCTGCGGCGTCGCCGCGTGCCCGTCTCGGCCCGGATCTGGCGCAGCGTGCGCTGCAGGACCAGGTCGCCTTCGGGTGGTCCGTCGAGGAACGCCTCGGGCGGTAGCTCGCCGAGCACGCCGGTCATCTCCCTCAGCTCCTCGAACTCGCGGCGGCACATCGCGCAGCCGGTCACGTGCCGTCGCGCGGCGGCAGCCTGCTCGGGGGGGAGCAGGCCGAGCGCGAGCGCACCCAGCTCGACCGGGTCGTGCCGCGGGTCGGGGCCCGTCATGCGCGCACCCCCTCCGTCTCGGTCAGGCGCTCGCGCAGCGCGCGGAGCGCGTAGTACGAACGGGACTTCACCGTGCCCGCGGGGATGCCGAGCGCGGTGGCGGCCTCGGCGAGGCTGCGCCCGTGGAAATACAGCTCTTGCAGCACGCCGCGGTGGTCCTCGGACAGCCCGTCCATGGCCTCCAGGACGGTCACCGACGCCACGACCCGGTCGGCGTGGTCGCGCTCGACAGGAGGAAGCGCCGGGTCCTCCGGCACCTCCCGCGGACGGGCGGCCCGGGCGCGGATCCGGTCGGTGACGAGGTTCCGCGCGACGGTCAGCAGCCAACCCCTGGTCGAGCCCCGCCCGTTGGTCATCACCTCCGGGTGGCGCCAGGCCCGGATCAGCGTCTCCTGGACGATGTCCTCCGCTGCGGCACGGTCGCCCAGCAGCCGGGTCGCGTACGCCAGCAGGGCCCGACCGTGCTCGGCGTAGACGGCGTGGACCAACGCCTCGTCGACCGCCTGCTCGCGACCCATGCCCCTCCTCAGGGTTGCCCCTTTGGTGACCCGCGGAGCGCGACGGCAGTCGCAGCGGATCCGTCGCGTACACGTATCGCAGACGGAGCGGGTTCGAAAGAATGTTGCCGTGAACCGCGACTGCTCGGGATCCGTGAGGTCGACATGAGGAAATTCGCGCCGCTGCTGACGCTGTTGGCCGTGGTCGTGCTCGGCGGCGCGCTGTTCGCCGTCAACGTGCTCGGCAACCCGGGCAACCAGGCCGCCCAGCCCGCCGCGGCGTCCGAGACCCGGGCGGCGGCGGCCCCGACCCCCGCGCCGGTCGCCCCGCCGCCCGCGAGCGCAGCCCCGGCACCCGCCGTCGGGGAAAAGGCGTACGCGGGCCGGTCCGCGGGCAACGAGGTGACCGTCGCGATCGCCGTGAAGGACGGGCGCGCGGTCGGCTACATCTGTGACGGCAAGAAGACCGAGGCGTGGCTGGACGGCACGGTGTCCGGGTCGGACCTCGCGCTCAAGAGCAAGGACGGCACGTCGACGATCGAGGGCACCGTCGACGACGCGAAGTCGCTCGGCACGGTCGCGGTCGGCGGCAAGCAATGGCCGTTCGCGGCGCAGGCCGCCAAGGCGCCCGCGGGCCTCTACGAAGGCCGGGCCCAGGTGCGCGGCGTGGTCAACCGCATCGGCTGGATCGTGCTGCCGGACGGCACCCAGACGGGGATGCGTGACCAGGGCGTTGAGAAGGTCGCGCCGCCGGTCCTCGACCCGGCGCACCCGGACGCCGTCGTGGTCGACGGGGTGCCGGTCACCGTCCGCACGGTCGGCGGCGGCGACGCCGTGGTCGGGCAATGAGCGCGCCGACGCCCGCGGGCAGCTCGGCCCGCACCACCACGATGGCGCTCGCCTTCGGGATCGGCACGCTGGTGGCCGTCGGGCTGGGCGTGTACGCCCGCCTGCACGACGCCGCATTCTTCGCGTTCAACCTCGCGGGCTTCTCCTCCGGCACCGCGGCCAAGGCGTGGCTGGCGACCCTCGCCTTCGTGCTGGCGCTGGTCCAGCTCGGCTCAGCGATGATCATGTACGGGCGGATCCCGGTGCGGGCGCCGCACTGGATCGGCACGTTGCACCGCTGGTCGGGGCGGGCGGCGGTGTTGACTACCGTGCCCGTGGCCGTGCACTGCCTCTACGCGCTGGGCTTCGAGACGGACGCGACGCGGGGCCTCGTGCACTCGATCGCGGGATGCTTCTTCTACGGTGCCTTCGTGGCCAAGATGCTCGTGCTGCAGCGCCACGAGGCACCCGGCTGGGCCCTGCCGATGCTCGGCGGGGCCGTCTTCACCGGCCTGACCGTGCTGTGGCTCACCGCCGCCGCCTGGTTCTTCGGCACCTCCGGTGTCCACTTCTAGACCCCGCCCTCCACCACTCCCCGGGAGGAACACTCCATGTCCACACTCGATCGCCGCTCCGTACTCGTCGGTGCGTGCGGCACCTGCGCCGTCGCACTGGCGGGCTGCGCCGCCTACGGGCCCGGCCAGGCCGCACCCGCGCCCGCACCCTCCGTGCAACCCGGCGGCAGCGCCGGCGGCAGCGCCGGGCAGGCGGGCGGCAAGCTCGCCGCCACGGCCGACGTGCCGGTCGAAGGGGGCATCATCATCCCCGCCGCCGCCCTGGTGATCACCCAGCCCAAGGCCAACACGTTCAAGGCGTTCTCGGCGATCTGCACCCATCAGGGCTGCACGGTCTCGACGGTCGAGGGCGGCACGATCAACTGCCCCTGCCACGGAAGCCAGTTCGCCATCGCGGATGGCGCGGTGGTGAACGGGCCCGCCCAGAAGCCGCTGGCCGCCAAGAAGATCAAGATATCGGGGGGATCCATCACCGCGGCCTGACCGGTCCGCGCGCCTTTCCGGCACCCGGCACCGTGTCCGGGTTCACCTGCACAGGTCCTGCGGAGCGGCCCACCCGACCTAGACTTCCCCCCATGGTCGACGCGGACACCCCACCACCCGCCCCGCCCGACGAGCTCGTGCTGGCCGGGGAGTTCCCGGCCGCGACGCGAGAGCAGTGGACTGCGCTGGTCGACGGCGTGCTGCGCAAGTCGGGTCGGATCGGCGCCGACGCCGAGGCGGGCGCCGGGGTCGGCAAGCTCGTGCGCCGCACGCCGGAGGGCATCCCCGTGGCCCCGCTGTACACGGCGGCCGACGTCGCGGACCTTCCGCCGATCGGCGTGCCGGGCAGGCCGCCGTTCGTCCGCGGCGCCACGACGGACGGTCCGGCTCCCGACGGTTGGGACGTGCGGCAACGCCACGAGGACCCCGATCCCCGCGCCGCGCACGAGGCCGTCGTCGCCGACCTGGAGAACGGGGTCACCTCGATCTGGCTGGCCACCGGCGACGGGTCGGAG
Organism: uncultured Actinomycetota bacterium; assembly: GCA_963739465.1. GTDB lineage: Bacteria > Actinomycetota > Actinomycetes > Mycobacteriales > Pseudonocardiaceae > Pseudonocardia. The sequence continues at coordinate 395,993 of CAVUAS010000021.1, read as the reverse complement.
CTGCCGACCGTGCTCGACGGCGTGTTGCTCGACCTCGCCCCCGTCGTGCTCGACACCGGCGGGGCGGACACCGGTGCCGCGGCCGCCTACCTGGCGCACGCCGCCCGCGTCCTGGCCGACCCGACCGCGCTGCTGGGCACCCTCGGGCTCGACCCGATCGGGCTGCGGGCGCGCACCGGCGTGGGCCCCGACGTGGCCTCGGTCGTCCCGCTCGCGCAGCAGGTGGCGGCCGAACACCCGCTGACGCGCGCGATCGTGGTGGACGCCGTTGGAGTGCACGCCGCGGGCGGCTCCGACGCCCAGGGGCTGGGCTTCTCGATGGCGGCCGGGGTGGCCTACCTGCGCGCGCTCACCGACGCCGGGCTCGACGTCGCCACCGCCGCCCGGCTGCTGGAGTTCCGCTACGCCGCCACCGACGAGCAGTTCCCCACGATCGCGAAGCTGCGTGCCGCGCGCAGGCTGTGGGCGCGGGTACTTTCGGCCTGCGCGGCCACCGACGCGGGCGGCCAGCGCCAGCACGCCGTCTCCTCGCCGACCATGTTCACCCGCCGCGACCCCTACGTGAACCTGGTGCGCGGCACCATCGCAGGCTTCGCCGCGGGTGTCGGCGGCGCGGACGCGGTCACGGTCGCCCCGTTCGACGCGGCGCTGGGCGCGTCCACCCCGTTCGCCCGCCGGGTCGCGCGCAACACGCAGGCGCTGCTCGTCCAGGAGGCGCACCTCGCGCGGGTGATCGACCCGGCGGGCGGCGCGTGGCTGGTGGAGTCGCTCACCGACGCCCTCGCGCGCGCCGCGTGGGCGTTCTTCCAGGAGCTCGAATCCGCGGGCGGCGCCGTCGTCGCGCTCGACGCCGGGCTGGTCGCGGCCCGCGTCGAGACGGTGCGGGCCGCGCGGGAGAAGGCGGTGGCCACCCGACGAACCCCGATCACCGGTGTGAGCGAGTTCCCCGACCTCGCGGAGGCGCCGGTGGAGCGTGCGCCGCGCCCGTCGACGCCCAATGGGGGCCTTCCCGTCTACCGGCCCGCAGCGGCGTACGAGGCCTACCGGGACCGCTCGGACGCGGTGCTGGCTGCCACCGGCGCCCGCCCGACGGCGTTCCTGGCGACGCTCGGTCCGCTCGCCACCTACAGCACCCGGGCCGCGTTCGCGCGCAACCTGCTGGCGTCGGGCGGGATCGACGCGGTCGAGGCGGGCCCGACCGAGACGGCCGAAGCGGTCGCAGCGGCCTGGGAGCAGGCGAAGTCGCCGGTCGCGGTCCTCTGTTCGGGCGATGCCGTCTACGCCGAGCGTGGGGAGGCGACAGCGGCGGCGCTGCGGGCGGCCGGGGCGCGGCACATCCTGGTCGCGGGCAAGGTCGACGTGCCCGGGGTCGACGGGCAGCTCTACGCGGGCTGCGACGCGCTCGCCGTGATCGACGGCGCCTACGTGGCAGGAGGCTCGGCATGACGATTCCCGACTTCACCGGCGTCGACCTCGGCCCGGACGACGCAACCGCGGCCGAGTGGGGCCCCGGCCCTGCGGTGTGGGACTCGCCGGAGGGCATCCCGGTCAAGCCCCTCTACACCGCCGCCGACCTGCGGGGCGTCGACTTCCTCGACACCTACCCGGGCATCGTGCCCTACCTGCGTGGCCCGTACCCGGCGATGTACGCCACCCAGCCGTGGACGATCCGCCAGTACGCCGGGTTCTCCACCGCCACCGAGTCGAACGCCTTCTACCGGCGCAACCTGGCCGCCGGGCAGAAGGGCCTTTCGATCGCGTTCGACCTCGCCACCCACCGTGGCTACGACTCCGACCACCCGCGCGTCGCGGGCGACGTCGGCATGGCGGGCGTCGCGATCGACTCGATCTACGACATGCGCCAGCTGTTCGACGGCATCCCGCTTTCCCGCATGTCGGTGTCGATGACGATGAACGGCGCGGTGCTGCCGGTGCTCGCGCTCTACATCGTGGCGGCCGAGGAGCAGGGTGTGCCGCACGCGCAGCTCACCGGGACCATCCAGAACGACATCCTCAAAGAGTTCATGGTCCGCAACACCTATATCTACCCGCCGCAGCCGTCGATGCGGATCATCTCCGACATCTTCGGGTTCACCTCGCGCGAGATGCCGAAGTTCAACTCGATCTCCATCTCCGGCTACCACATCCAGGAGGCCGGGGCCACCAACGACCTCGAGCTCGCGTACACGCTCGCCGACGGCGTCGAGTACCTGCGCGCCGGGATGGACGCGGGCCTCGGCGTCGACGTGTTCGCGCCGCGCCTGTCGTTCTTCTGGGGCATCGGCATGAACTTCTTCATGGAGGTCGCGAAGCTGCGGGCGGGCAGGCTGCTGTGGGCGAAGCTCGTGAACCAGTTCTCGCCGAAGAACCCGAAGTCGCTGTCGCTGCGCACGCACTCGCAGACGTCGGGCTGGTCGCTCACGGCGCAGGACGTCTACAACAACGTCGTCCGCACGTGCATCGAGGCGATGGCCGCCACGCAGGGCCACACGCAGAGCCTGCACACCAACGCCCTGGACGAGGCGCTGGCGCTGCCCACCGACTTCTCGGCCCGCATCGCGCGCAACACCCAACTGCTGCTGCAGCAGGAGGCGGGCACCACGCAGGTGATCGACCCATGGGGTGGGTCGTTCTACGTGGAGCGGCTCACCTACGACCTGGCCCGCCGGGCGTGGGGGCACATCACCGAGGTCGAGAAGGCGGGCGGGATGGCCCGGGCCATCGACGAGGGCCTGCCCAAGCTGCGGGTCGAGGAGGCCGCCGCGCGCACCCAGGCCCGCATCGACTCCGGCCGCCAGCCGGTCATCGGGGTCAACACCTACCCGGTCACGGCGGACGAGAAGATCGAGGTGCGGGTCGTCGACAACGCGGGCGTGCGCGCCGAGCAACTCGCCAAGCTGGCGCGGCTGCGCGAGGAACGCGACGACCGGGAGGTCTCGGCGGCCCTGGAGGCGCTCACCGGCGCGGCGGCCGCGATCGCCGAGGGCGCGAAGCGCGACGACGACCAGAACCTCCTCGCGCTGTCGGTGGCGGCGGCGCGGGCAAAGGCCACCGTCGGTGAGATCTCCGACGCGCTGGAGAAGGTCTTCGGGCGGCACGCGGGCCAGATCAGGATCATCTCCGGGGTGTACTCCGAAGAGTCAGGGACGAGCCCCGCGGTGGCGCAGGCGCGCGCGGCGGTGGACGAGTTCGCCGAAGCCGAGGGTCGCAGGCCACGCATCCTCGTCGCCAAGATGGGCCAGGACGGGCACGACCGCGGCCAGAAGGTGATCGCCACGGCGTTCGCCGACCTGGGCTTCGACGTCGACGTCGGCCCGTTGTTCCAGACACCGGACGAGGTGGCCCGCCAGGCCGTCGAGGCCGACGTGCACGTCATCGGCGTGTCCTCGCTCGCGGCCGGGCACCTCACGCTCGTGCCGGAGCTGCGCGCCGCGCTGGCCGCGCTCGGCAGGCCGGACATCGTCGTGATCGTCGGCGGGGTGATCCCGCCCGACGACGTGCCGCGGCTGAAGGAGATGGGCGCGGCCGCCGTTTTCGGGCCGGGAACGGTGATCGCCGAGGCCGCCGTCGAGCTGCTCGCCGCCCTGGAGGAGAGCTGACGTCCCCGCTGACCTCCCCGGCGGAGCCCGGGAGGGTGCGTGGCTAGGCGGCAGGTCGACGTCCCGGCGCTGGCCAAGGGCGTGCTGGACGGCTCACGGGCGACGATCGCGCGGGCGATCACGCTCGTCGAGTCCGCCCGGCCCGATCACCGCGAGGCGGCCCAGCAGCTGCTCATGGAGCTGCTGGAACACGCGGGCGGCGCCCACCGGGTGGGCATCAGCGGCGTGCCCGGGGTCGGGAAGTCGACGTTCATCGAGGAGCTGGGCGGCCGTCTGACCGCCGAGGGGCATCGGGTCGCCGTGCTCGCCGTCGACCCGTCGTCCACCCGCACCCGGGGCTCGATCCTGGGTGACAAGACCCGGATGGCGCGCCTGGCCGTGGACGAGAACGCGTTCATCCGGCCCTCGCCGAGCGCGGGCACGCTCGGCGGCGTCGCGCGGGCCACACGCGAGACGATCGTGGTCATGGAGGCCGCGGGCTACGACGTCGTGCTCGTGGAGACCGTCGGGGTGGGCCAGTCCGAGGTCGCCGTCGCGGCGATGGTGGACACGTTCCTGCTGCTCACGATCGCCCGCACCGGCGACAGCCTGCAGGGGATCAAGAAGGGCATCCTCGAGATCGCCGACGTCATCGCCGTGAACAAGGCCGACGGCGAGCACGCCCGCCCCGCCCGCGCGGCCGCCCGCGAGCTGTCGGCCGCGCTGCGGATGATGGCGCCGATCCTGCCGTACTGGCGGGCGCCGGTGTTGGCCTGCAGCGGGCAGAGCGGCGCCGGGATGGGCGACGTGTGGGCCGCCGTCACCCGCCACCGGGCCACACTCGACGAGCACGGCGAGCTCGCGCGGAAGCGAGCGACGCAGCAGGTCGACTGGATGTGGTCGATGGTGCGCGACCGGCTGCTCGACCGCCTGCGCACCGACGAAGGGGTCCGTGCGGCGCTGCCGGAAGTGGAACGGGCTGTCCGGTCGGGCACACTCACGCCGACGCTGGGCGCCGAGACGCTGCTGAAGACGCTCGGCCTGACCTGACCCCGGGGTCGTGAGTGGAAAACGTCGCCAGAGCGACGTTTTCCACTCACGATAGGTTGTCCTCGTGCTACCGCCACGCCCGGTGATCGGGATCCTGCACCCGGGGGCCATGGGCGCCGCGGTCGGCGCGGCGCTGAAGCCCGCGGCGAGCGCGGTGATCTGGGCGGCCGCCGGGCGCAGCCTCACGACATCGAAGCGGGCCGAGACGGCCGACCTGGTCGGCGTGCCCGACCTCGCCGAGCTGGTCCACCGGTCCGACGTGATCATCTCCGTGTGCCCGCCGGATGCGGCGCGGGCGGTGGCGGAGGAGGTCGCCGGGCAGCTCGACCGGTCCCGACCCGGCCCGCTCTTCGTCGAGGCCAACGCCGTCTCGCCCGCCACCGTTGCGGACATCGCCGAGCTCCTCGGCGCCGAGCGCGTCGTCGACGGGGCGATCATCGGTCCGCCAGCGTGGGAGCCGGGGCGAACGGTCGTGTGGCTGGCGGGCTCGCAGGCGCCCGCGGCTGCCGCGCTGTTCGCGGGCTCGCCCTTTGCGGCGCGGGTCCTGGATGGCCCGGTGGGCGCGGCGAGCGCGCTCAAAGCGTGCTTCGCGCTGCAGAGCAAGGCGTTGCCGACGCTCTGGGTGGCGCTCGACACCGCCGCGCGCGCCTACGGCGTGGCCGACGAGATCCGCGAGGAGCTGCACCGCACCGGTGTCGACCTCGATGCCCACCTCGCCCGGATCGACGGGCAGGCCAGGGGCAAGGCCTGGCGCTGGGTGGGGGAGATGCAGGAGGCCGCCGATGCGTTCGCCGCCGTGGGCCTGCCCGACGGGTTCTCCCGGGCCGCCGCAGCGACCTACGAGCGGATGGCGGCGGCGGACCCGACCGACCGCGCGAACCCGTGGGGGCTGCGCGGGCCGGGTGGCTGATAGCGCGCTACCAGCCCCGGTTACCGCCCTCGGCGAGGACAGCCACGGCGGACGGGCTTCCCGCGAGCCCGGTCACGTCGAGCCCACCCAACGTGGTCACGACCGCCAGCGCGGCGAAGACCACGGCTGTCGCCACGGCGGCGACGACGGGAACCGGCATGGCCATCGCGGCGACTCGGGTGCGGTGCATGGCGGTCAGCTTGACGTGCCACGCCCTGCGCGGTCGCCGGTGCGGCGGGAGATCACCCGAAGGTGTCGCGCCGGTGCACCTCGATCGGGTGACGTGCTCGCCGCCGCGTGACCGGCGTCAACCCGAAGGGCCGAACCGCTCCACGCGGATCACCCCGTCCGGGACGCCCGCCTCCCGCAGCCGCTCGGTGGCGGCGTCGGCGAACGCGGGTGAGCCGCACACGTAGACGTCCTCGTAGGCCGCCCCGTCGACGCCGCCGCGGACGAGCGGGGCGACGTCCTCGACGGTCATCCGGCCGGTGCCGCGCGGGTCGTCCGGCGGCGCCGCGCGGGTCCACACGATGCGCACACCGTCGCCGGGCAGCTCGTCGGCGTAGTAGAGGTCGGCGGGGGTGCGGGCAGAGACCAGCATCCGCAGCAGGTTGGCGCGGCCGTCGCGGCGGGCCTTGCGCAGCATCGCCATCAGCGGCACGACCCCCGACCCGCCGCCGACGAGCAGCGCGGGCCGGTCGCCCGGCCACACGAAGAAGAGGCCGATCGGGCCACGGACCTCCAGCTCGTCGCCCGGTGCGACGACGTCGTGCAGGAACTCCGAGACCTCGCCGTCCACGAGCCGCTCGACCGTCAGCTCGATCTCGCCCGTGTCGTCGGGCGCCGAGGCGACCGAGTACGAGCGGGAGGCCGTATACCCGTCGGGCGCGGTGAGCCGGACCACGTAGTGCTGTCCGGCGAGTTGGCGGCGTGGCTCGGGGAGGCGCAGCCGGTAGGTCTTCGCGGTCGGCGTCTCGTCGTGCACCGCCAGCACCCGGGCGGCCTGCCAGCGCAGGGTGCGGCGGTGGGTGGTGCCTGCGGGGGTGCTCACCGGATCAGTCTCCCTGGTAGCGCTGCTCCTTCCACGGGTCCCCGCGGTCGTGGTAACCGTTGCGCTCCCAGAATCCGGGTTCGTCGTGGTCGAGCAGGCGCAGCTCGGCCACCCACTTCGCGCTCTTCCAGAAGTACAGGTGCGGCACGAGCAGGCGCGCCGGTCCGCCGTGTTCGGTGGTCAGCGGCCGGCCGTCGGCATCCCAGACGACCCACGCCTTGCCGTCGGTGACGTCGGCCAGCGGGAGGTTGGTGGTGTAGCCGGTGTGGGCCACGGCGACGACGTGGGTGGCCTCGGGCCGCACGCCCGCCGCGTCGAGGAGCGTGTCGACGGAGACGCCGTCGAAGGTCATCCCGAGCTTCGACCAGGTGGTGACGCAGTGGATGTCGCCCGCGTAGCGGGCACCCGGGAGGGCCCGGATCTCGTCCCAGGTCCAGGTGGTCTCCCGCTCGACGAGCCCCGAGACGGTGAACGTCCAGCGGTCGGTCGCCAGCCGGGGGGTGGCCTCGGCGTGCAGGACCGGCCAATCGTCGCGGGCGTCGTACTGCCCGGGGGGCAGGCGGTCGTCGCGCTCGCGCCGTCGTCCGAGGAAACCGCGGGTCACCGTCGCCATGCCGACTCCAATCGCCGTTCTGGTCGGTTCATTCCCGGTCGCGTTGCCTCCGCAGCCGGGGGAGGTCGTTCTCGGCCAGCGCGGTCCAGAATCGCAGGGCGGCGTGTTCCAGCTCCAGGCCGAGCTCCAAGGTCGGCGGGCCGTCGCCCGCGCGACCGAGGAGGTCGTCGTAGCGGGCGATGCGCCTGCGGTGCTGGGCGATCTGCTCGGCGGCCAGCGTCGCGACCTGATCGGGGTCGCCGATCTCGTGGAAGAACAGCTTGAGCTCGGCGATGTCGCGCACCTGGAAGTGCTCGGCCGTCGGCGCGGCGAGCCATTCGCGCAAGGCGTCCAAGCCGGGACCGGTGAGCGAGTAGGTCTTGCGGCGCCGTCCCGCGTTCTCCACCGACCGGGCCAGCAGCCCCAGGTCGGCCAGGCGGTCCGGCTCGGCGTAGAGCTGGGCGTGCGGAAAATGCCAGAACAGCCCGACCGACTCCCCGACGGCCCGCTTGAGGCTGTACGGCGTGCAGTGGCCGTGCAACGCGATCATGCCGAGAACGACGTACGACGTGGTGGTCAGCCGCAACTCCGGCACAGGGAGATCGTAACCCGATCGTGTCCATACGGTATCGTTTGGACGATCCGGAGCATACCGTCGGTGAGCGACGGTCAGATTCGATCCAAGAACGGTCGCTGGCTCTTCACGATCTTGCGACGGGCGGTGTCGAGGTCGAACCACCCGGCCCGGTCGACCTCCGGGAACGCCTGGGTGCGGCCCGACCGGGGCGGCCATTCGAGCTCGAAGGTGTTGCTGACGATGTGGTCGGCGTCGAGGTCGCCCGCGAGCGCGAACGCGGCGATGACCTTGCTGCCGGACCGGACGGTGCCCAGCTCCCGCAGCTCGCCATCAGGAGCGGGGGAGCCGAGCTCCTCGGCGAACTCGCGGCGGGCCGCCGCACGGGCGTCCTCCGACGGCGCGTGTTCGCCCTTCGGGATGGACCATGCGCCGTCGTCCTTGCGGGCCCAGAACGGGCCGCCCATGTGCGCGAGCAGCACCTGGACGGCGCCGTCTGGGCCGGTGCGGTGCAGGAGCACCCCGGCCGAGTGCACGGTCACGCCGCGTGGTCGTCCCGCCAGGCGATCCACGCCTTGAGCAGGCCGAGGTCGTGGTGCGGGCCGCCGAAGCCGACGGTGAAGAGGCTCGCACCCGCGGCCAGCAGTGCCTCGCCCACCTGCTTCGGGGGCTTCTGGACGCCGATCGAGCGCTCGATCTCGGCGGGGTCGCGGCCGACGTCCGCGCAGTGGCCGTCGAGGATGGCGTTCTTGCGCCGGAGCACCTCGACGTCGCCGAAGCTGTGCCAGATCTGGGCGTGCTCGGCGGTGTAGCGCAGCGTCTTCTTCTCGCCGCCGCCACCGATGAGGATCGGGATGTCGCGGGTGGGCGCCGGGTTGAGCTTGCCCCACCGGCTGCGGATGCGGGGAAGGGCCTGGGCCAGGTCCGCCAGCCGCGAGCCCGGAGTGCCGAAGTCGTAACCGTACTCGTCGTAGTCGCGCTGGAACCAGCCTGCGCCGATGCCGAGGATGAGCCGTCCGCGGGAGATGTGGTCGACGGTGCGGGCCATGTCGGCCAGCAGCTCGGGGTTGCGGTAGCTGTTGCACGTGACCAGCGCGCCGATCTCGACGCGGGTCGTGGCTTCGGCCCAGGCGCCCAGCATCGTCCAGCACTCGAAGTGCTTGCCGTCGGGTTCGCCGTAGAGCGGGAAGAAGTGGTCCCAGTTGAACACGATGTCGACGCCCGCGTCCTCGGCCGCCGCAACCGTGTCGCGGATCTGGGCGTAGTCCGAGTGCTGCGGCTGTAGCTGCAGGCCGATCCGGATCGGGTGGGTCATGCCTCGATCTTGCCCTGCGCGGCGGCCGGGCGCGGCGCGAGGTCAGGTCAGCCGCTCGGCGATGGCGTCCGCGGGCAGGGGAGGGGAGAAAAAGTACCCCTGTCCGATGTCGCAGCCCAGGTCGTGCAGCTGGGCGCACTGCTCGGCCGTCTCGATCGCCTCGGCCACGACCGTCATTCCCAGCGAGTGCGCGAGGCGGATGAGCGTTGCGGCGATCTCGACGTCGACGGCGTCGCCGTCCGGTCCGCTGACGAACGGGGCCGCGAGCTTGAGCGTCTGGACGGGCAGGCGGCGGAGGTAGGCGAGGTTGGAGTAGCCGGTGCCGAAATCGTCGATGGCGATCCGGACGCCCATGTCGGCGATCGCCCGCAGCGTCGACAGCGACGTCGAGCCGTCCATGGCGTCGCTCTCGGTCAGCTCCACCTGAAGGCCGGACGCGGGCCAGCCCGTGTCGGCCAGCACGGCAGCGATCTCGGCGACGATCCCGGGCTCGCGGATCTGACGGGCGGCGAGGTTCACTGACAGCAGCAGCGGCGCGCTGTCGCGGCCCGCCGACCAGGTCTTCGCCTGCCTGCACGCCTGGGTCAGCACCCATCGACCGAGCGGGACGATGTGCCCGGTCTCCTCGGCGACCGGCACGAACCGGTCGGGTCCGATCTTCTCTCCGGTGGGGAGGTTCCAGCGGACGAGCGCCTCCACGCCGACGGGCACGAGATCGGCCAGCCGGACGAGGGGCTGGTACTCGAGCGAGAACTCGCCCGCGGCCAGCGCGTCGGCCATGCGGGCGGCGAGCGCGAACCGGCTGACCGCGCGCCGGTGCAGCCGGGGCTCGAACTCCGCGACGCCACCGCGGCCGTGGCGCTTGGCGCGGTTCAACGTCGTGTCGGCGGCCTGCAGGAGCGCGCCCGCGTCGGGGAGGCCGAGGCCGTTGCCGGGCACGATGCCGATGGTCGCCGTGACCACCACCCGGTGGCCGCCGAGGTCGAATGGCCGCGCGACGGCCGCCAGCGCCCGGCCCGCGAGCGCACGCAGGGCGACGACGTCGACGTCGACGGCGAGGACGACGAACTCGTCGCCGCCCGCGCGGGCCACGAGGTGGCCGTCGGGGCCGAGGTCTTCGGTGAGGCGGCCCGCGACGGCGCGCAGCAGGTCGTCGCCGATGTCGTGGCCGAGGGTGTCGTTGACGCCGCGGAATCCGTCGATGTCGATGGCGCAGAGGCCGACCCGGCGGCCGCCGGACTCGTCGAGCGCGAACTGGAGCTTCTCGGCGAGGATCGCGCGGGTGGCGAGACCGGTCAGCGGGTCGTGGTCGGCGTGGAAGCGCAGCCGGGACTGAAGGCGGAACCGCTCGGTGACGTCCTCGACCAGGCAGATCACGTAGCGGGGCTCGCCGGACGGGCCGCGGACGAGCGAGAGGGAGGCCTGCACACGGACCGGCGAGCCGTCGCGGTGCAGGTAGGTGCGCTCCAGGGTGACCCGGTCGCGCTCGCCGTCGAGGAGGCTGCGCACCTCCTCGACGGAGCCGGGCTCGTCGTCGAGGCGCGCGAACACGTAGACGTCGGAGCCGACGAACGCCTCGGGGCCGCGGCCGAACATCGCGCAGAACGCCTGGTTGACCTCGACGACGGTGCCCCCGATCGCGATGATCATGATTCCGGCGGCGGCGTGGCTGAAGACGGCGCCGAAACGGGACGCGTCCGCGTCGGCGCCGTGCGGGTTGCGCGGGACCGGGTCGGGCGCGGCGTGCTCGCGCACGATCAGTTCGCGGGTGGCGCCGACGAACCCGGCCGCCAGCGCGGCGGTGATGTCGGGCCCGCGAGGGTGCTCGGCGAGCTCGCGCTGGAGCATGATCAGGGTGCGTTCGAGCATGATGGGGTCGCCGAGGCCCGCAGTGACCAGCGCCGCCCCGACCGCGCGGGCGATGGAGAGGGCCGCGCGGCCGTGGACCACGTCGAGGAGGCCCGCGGCGAGCGGGGCAAGCCGGTGGCGCAGCGTGGCGCCGGGGTGAGGACCCGCGAGCGCGGTGGCCCAGGCGTCGAGGAGCGATTCGGCAGGGCCGTCGCAGGCGGAGCGCGGGCAGGTGTCGTCGGCCGTCATGGTCGGTCCGCCCTCCGCACCGCCCGCGGCGCAGCACTGCGACCGGGCGAACGTGTCACTCTGCCGTCGCGGCACCCTAACGGACGGGCCGACGACGCGCCGCAGACCGACACGCCGCCCGCGGCGGCTCCTACCCGGCGTCGTCGGGGGCCGGTGCCGTCTCGCGCTCGGGACGGCGGCCGCCCCGGCGCATGTCGCCGGTGGTGATCCGGCGGCCCGGGTCGACGAGCCGCTTCCACTTGGCCTGCGCGGCCTGCCTGCTCGAGAGCTGGGCCTGCACGGCGTCGGCGACCTGCGCCCAGGTCAGTCCGTCGGCGCGAAGCTTGCGGATCAGGTCGCGCTCGTAGTAGTCGGCAAGCCTGCGCATCTCGTGCACCAGCGCGTACCAGGCGGCCGCGGCGTCGCCGGTGAGCGGTCCCACCGTGCTGCGCTCCTTGAGGTGCTCGAGGAGGGCCTGCGGCGACCGGTCCCGGGTGATCGCCGGGTCCACCCGCTCCAGCCAGCGTCGTGCGTCGTCGTACCTCACGGTGTCAGTGAATCATTGACGCGGACAGATCGTCATCGAATCGACGACGACACGCCGCCTCGACAGCGCGCCGCCGGGACGGTGAGTCGCGCGATCCGACACGCCGAGTTCGGCATTTGGGCGTGCCGAGATGGCGATCTCGCCGTGGCGAGACGGGCGACTCACCTCAGGGTTGGGGGGCAACGTCGGACACCCAGACCACCGCCACGCCCTCCTCATCGGAGGCGGTGAGGTCGATCTCGGCGGTGATGGCCCAGTCGCGGTCGCCCGCCGGGTCGTCGAACACCTGTCGCACGAGCCAGCGCTCCGGCTCCTCGGTGATCGTCACCAGCCCGGGCCCGCGGGCGGCCGGCCCGGTGCCGATCGCCGTGAACGTGTCGCCGTACTCGGCGAAGTACGGCTGCAGCGCGGAGCGCCAGGCGTCGGCGTCCCAGCCCGCCTCCGCGTCGAGCTCGCCGAGGAGGTCCCATCGCCGCAGCGCGGCCAGCTCCACCCGGCGGAACAGCGCGTTGCGCACGAGCACCCGGAACGCGCGGACGTTGCGGGTGACGGCGCCGGGGACCTCGTCCAGCGGCGGGGGAGCGGAGTCGCCGCCGCCTTCCCCGGCCGCGAGCGCCTCCCATTCGTCGAGCAGCGACGAGTCGACCTGGCGCACCAGCTCACCCAGCCAGGATTCGATGTCGGCGAGTTCCTCGGTCTTGGCCTCGTCGGGCACGGTCTGGCGCAGCGCGCGGTAGGTGTCGGCCAGGTAGCGCAGCACGAGGCCCTCCGAGCGGGCGAGCTGGTAGAAGCCGATGTACTCGACGAAAGTCATCGACCGGTCGAACATGTCGCGGGCCACCGACTTCGGCGACAGTCGGGCGTCCTCGACCCACGGCGCCCCGCGCCGGTAGGTCGTCAGTGCGGCCTCCAGCAGTTCGTCGAGCGGCCGTGGCCAGGTGACCTCCTCCAGCCGGGCCATCCGCTCTTCGTACTCCAGGCCCTCGGCCTTCATCGCGGCCACGGCCTCGCCCTTGGCCTTGCTCTGCTGCGCGTACAACACGGGGCGCGGGTCGTCGAGGGTGGCCTCCACGACGGACAGGACGTCGAGCGCGTAGGTCGGCGACGCGCGGTCCAGCAGCTCGATCACGGCCAGCACGAACGGCGAGAGCGGCTGGTTGAGCGCGAAGTCGAGCTGGAGGTCGCCGACGATCCGCACGATGCGGCCGTCGGCGTCGGGCTCGGGCAGGCGCTCGACGACACCCGCGGTGAGCAGCGCCCGGTAGATGGCGATCGCCCGCAGGATGTGCCGACGCTGCCGCGGCCGCGGCTCGTGGTTGTCCTCCAGCAGGTGCCGCATGGCCGTGAACGCGTTGCCCGGCCGCGAGATGACGTTCAACAACATCGCGTGCGTCACCTTGAAGTGGCTGGTCAGCGGCTCGGGCTGGGCCGATTGCAGCTTCTCGAAGCTGGTAGCCGACCAGCCGACGAAGCCCTCCGGCGGCTTCTTGCGCACGATCCGGCGCTTTTTCTTCTCGTCGTCGCCTGCCCGCGCGAGCAGGCGTGCGTTCTCCACCTCGTGGTCGGGCGCCTCGGCGACGACCGTGCCGACCGTGTCGTATCCCGCGCGGCCCGCCCGGCCCGCGATCTGGTGGAACTCGCGCGCCTTGAGCGGGCGGGTGCGCTGGCCGTCGTACTTGGACAGCGCCGTGAAGAGCACGGTGCGGATCGGCACGTTGATGCCGACGCCGAGCGTGTCCGTTCCGCAGATGACCTTCAGCAACCCCGCCTGCGCGAGCGTCTCGACCAGGCGTCGGTAGCGGGGGAGCATGCCCGCGTGGTGCACGCCGATGCCGTGGCGCACCAGCCGCGACAGCGTCTTCCCGAAGCCCGCGGTGAACCGGAACGCGCCGATGAGGTCGGCGATGGCCTGCTTGTCGGCCTTGCTGGTGACGTTGACGCTCATCAGCGCCTGCGCCCGCTCCACGGCCGAGGCCTGGGTGAAGTGCACGACGTACACCGGCGCCTCATGGGTGGCGAGCAGCTCGGCGATGGTCTCGTGCAGGGGCGTGAGCACGTAGCGGTAGTGCAGCGGCACCGGGCGCTCCACCGATGTGATCACCGCCGTGTCGCGGCCGGTGCGGCGGGTGAGGTCCGCGTGGAAGAACGTGACGTCCCCGAGCGTGGCGCTCATCAGCAGGAACTGCGCCTGCGGCAGCTCGATCAGCGGCACCTGCCACGCCCAGCCGCGGTCGGGATCGGCGTAGAAGTGGAACTCGTCCATCACGACCGACCCGACGTCCGCGCGCGGGCCCGCGCGGAGGGCGAGGTTCGCGAGGATCTCGGCTGTGCAGCAGATGATCGGCGCGCGCTCGTTGACGGCCGCGTCGCCGGTGAGCATGCCGACCCGCTCCGCGCCGAACGTCTCGATCAGCTGGAAGAACTTCTCGCTGACGAGCGCCTTGATCGGCGCCGTGTAGAACGTCCGGTGCCCACGGGCGAGCGCGGCGGCGTGCGCGGCCACTGCGACCAGCGACTTTCCCGACCCGGTCGGCGTCGAGAGGATCACGTTGCCGCCGGTGACGAGCTCCAGCAGCGCCTCCTCCTGCGCCGGGTAGAGCGAGAGCCCGCGCTCCTCGAACGCCCAGTCGGCGAACGCCTCGACCAGGTCGTCGGGGTCGGGGATGGGCGGGAGCCGATCGGTGAGCGTCATGGTGGTTCCATCGTCCCTGCGGCGGCTGGGCGGATGGCAGCAGGGTGACACCGCGGACACTGGATGTCCGGAGTGTCACCCTGCTGCCATCGGGGTGGGCTGGGCGGCGACTACCGTGAACACCGTGACGAGGGGTCCGCGGTCGATGCCGGATCTCGTGCCGCCCATGCAGGTCGCCGCGGGTACCGGGCAGGCGCCGGTGGGCCCGGACTGGGTCGTCGAGCTCGCCTGGACGGGGCATCGTTGCGTCGCGTACGTCGAGCCCGGGGGGCGCACGCGCCTGCTGAGCTCGGGAAACGTGTCGATGACCCCGGCTTATCCCGAGCTGGTGCCGGAGCTGGAGCGGCGTTCGCCGCCGCAGGGGATGATCCTCGACGGCACCCTCGTCGCCCGCGGTGAGGAGCATGCGCCGCGGGTGGCGCGGCTGCAGCGGCGCAGCGCCCGTTTCCGGCCCACCGAGCGGCACATCCGCACGGTGCCGGTGGACCTGCAGGTGGCCGACCTGCTCTGGCTCGACGGGCACAGCGTCGTCGACCTGCCCTACCGCGACCGACGCACCCTGCTGGAAGGGCTCGGCTTCGCCGCCGCCCCGGTGTGGACGACCTCGCCGATGCCGATCTCCGAGCTGCCGTCGCTGCTGCGCATCGCGGAGGCCAAGGGGGTCGAGGCGCTGCACGCGCGACATCTGGCGTCGCGCTACCGGCCGGGGCAGCGCTCGCCGCTGTGGGTGCGGGTGCCGGTGCCGCGGATCGGGCGGGTGCTCGTCGGGGGGTGGACGCCGGTCGATCCGCGCAGGCCCGACCGCATCGCGAGCCTGCTCGTGGGGGTGCCGGACGGGCGCGGGCTGCGCTATGTCGGCCGGGTCGGGGTGAGCGGCGACGAGCGCCGCCCGGTCGCGGGCCTTTGCCAGCTCCGCCGAGACGGCTCGCCGTTCGCGGGTGGCATGCCCCCGGACGTCGCCCGCGACGCGATCTGGGTCGAGCCGCGGGTGGCAGGCCTGGTCGACTACACCGGGTTCACCGCGGACGGCAGGCTGCGGCTTCCGCAGTGGCGGGGCACGGCAGGTGCGGGCTCCGCCGCGATCCCGTGGGCGCGGCGTGCGGACGCCCCGGACGACGACGCTTCCCGCCGGACCGCTGCCCCGACGCCGTCCGCGCCGGATGGGGCCGCACGCGCCGGGGATGACGTGGCCCCGCCCGATGCCACCCCCGACCCCGCCACCCCCGACCGCGCCATCGCCGGCCCCGCCACCTCCGATCCGGTCACCCCTGATCCCGCCATCGCGCGGCAGACCTGCGCCGAGTCCGCCGGCCCGGGGTCACCTACCCCGGGCCCTGCCGCCGCGGGGCACGAGGGCTCGGGATCCGCCCCTGCCGGGTCTGCCACCCGAGGGCCTGCCGCTGCCGAGTCCGCCACCGCGGCATCCGCCACCGCGGCACCCGCCACCGCAGGGCCTTCCGCCCCAGGGCCCGCCGGCGCGGGATCCGCCCCTGCCGGGTCTGCCACCCGAGGGCCTGCCGCTGCCGAGTCCACCGCTGCCGAGTCCACCGCCGCCGAGTCCACCGCCGCCGAGTCCACCGCCGCCGGTTCCGGCGCCGCCGAGTCGGGCGCCGCCGAGTCGCGCGCCGAGTCCGCCGCCGAGTCCGCCACCGCCGAGTCCACGACCCCGGGGTCCGCCGCCCCGCCCGGCGAAGACGCCGCCGCGGCCGCCGACCCCGGCGACGAGGCCGCCCCGTCGGCACCGGTCGAGGCCCGCCGCCTCGAACAGCACTTCGTCTACAACTCCCTCAACGCGATCGCCTCACTCATCCGCACCGACCCGGCCCGCGCACGGGAGCTGCTCGTCGGCTTCGCCGACCTCAGCCGGGCGACCGACCGGCCCACCGACGCACCGAGCACATTGGGGCACGAGCTCGCCACCGTCCGGGACTATCTGGCGCTGGAGCAGGCCCGGTTCGGCAAGCGGCTGCGGGTCGAGATCGAGGTCAACCCGGCGCTGCAGCGCGCCCCCGTCGAGCCCCTGCGCCTGCTCGCGGCCGTGCGCGACGCCGTGCAGCGCGACATCGAGCCCCGCGCCCAGGGTGGCGTGCTCTCCGTGACCGCCCGGCCCACAGCAGGCGGCTGCGTCGTCACCGTGACGGGCGGCGCAGGGGAGGCGCGGGTACTCGACCTGACGGCGCACGTCACCGTCTGACGCTCCGCGCAGAGCGACCAGGTGAATATCCGCCGGATGGTCGCGTCCCGTGATCGCAGGGTCGGTACCTTTCGTCCATGCTCGGCCTCCCCAACGGCTCCCGCGCGTGCCTCTTCGACCTCGACGGCGTGCTCACCGACACCGCGAGCGTCCATGCCGCGGCGTGGAAGCAGATGTTCGACGACTATCTGCGCGCCCGCGCCGAGCGGGACGGCGCGCCGTTTCGTCCGTTCGACGTGAAGGCCGACTACGGCCCTTACGTCGACGGCCGTCCGCGGCTGGACGGCACCCGCGGCTTCCTCGAGTCCCGCGGCATCGACCTCCCGGAAGGCTCACCCGACGATCCGCCGAACATCGAGACCCTGTGGGGGCTGTCCACCCGCAAGAACGACCTCGTCCAGGAGAAGATCCGCACGGTCGGCGTTGACGTCTACCCCGGCTCGGTCCGCTACCTGCACGCCGTGAAGGACGCTGGCCTGCTCGTCGCGTGCGTGTCGTCGTCGGCCAACGCCGCGCAGGTGCTCGACGTCGCCGGGCTCGCCTCGTTCATCGATCACCGGGTCGATGGGGTAGTCGCCAAGCAGCGCGGCCTCCCGGGCAAGCCCGCGCCCGACACGTTCCTCGCCGCCGCGGCCGACCTCGGCGTGGCCAAAGAGCAGGCCGTCGTGTTCGAGGACGCGCTGGCGGGCGTGGCGTCCGGGCGCGCGGGCGGCTTCGGCTTCGTGGTCGGCGTGGACCGCATCGGCCACGCCGACGCGCTGCGGGCGAACGGCGCCGACATCGTCGTGCAAGATCTATCCGAACTACTGACGTGAGCTCCACCCAACGGGACATCCGCTTCGCCAGCGGAACGAGCGGCTTGGCCAGGTAGGAGAACGTCATGAGTCCCGATCCCAGCCGTCCGTTCACCGTCGAGCCGTGGCACGTGCGCGAGACGAAGCTGGATATGGCCGCGATCGGCCAGGCCGAGTCGGTGTTCGCGCTGTCCAACGGCCACATCGGACTCCGCGGCAACCTCGACGAGGGCGAGCCCTACGCCACCCCCGGCACGTACCTCAACTCGTTCTACGAGAAGCGGCCGCTCCCGTACGCGGAGGGCGGCTACGGCTATCCGGAGTCCGGTCAGACGATCATCAACGTCACCAACGGCAAGCTGATCCGATTGCTGGTGGAGGACGAGCCTTTCGACCTGCGCTACGGCGAGCTCCGCCATCACGAGCGCGTCCTCGACCTGCAGGCGGGCACGCTCACCCGCGAAGTGGAGTGGGCCTCGCCCGCCGGGCGCATCGTGAAGGTGCGCAGCGTGCGCATCGTGTCGCTCACCCAGCGGGCGATCGCGGCGATCCGGTACGAGGTCGAGGTGCTCGACGCCCCCGCGCTGATGGTCGTGCAGTCCGAGCTGGTGGCCAACGAGCAGCTGCCCGCCCGACAGGAGGCCGATCCGCGGGTCGAGGCGGCCCTCTCCGACCCTCTGGTGTCCGAGCAGCACGGCACCCACGACAACGGCGCGTGGCTGATCCACCAGACCCGCCAGTCCGGCCTGCGGGTGGCGGCAGCGATGGACCACGAGGTGGAAGGCCCCGAGAAGCTGAAGTTCATGTCCGAGGCCACCGAGGACATCGGCCGCAGCACGGTGATCACGCGGCTGCAGCCGGGGCAGAAGCTCTCGATCGTCAAGTACCTGGCCTACGGCTGGTCGGCGCGCCGCAGCCAGCCCGCGGTGCACGACCAGGTGCGGGCCGCGCTGGCCGCGGCGCGCTTCACCGGCTGGGACGGCCTGCTCGCCGAGCAGCGCGAGTACCTCGACGCGTTCTGGTCCACCGCCGACATCGAGATCGACGGCGACGCCGAGCTGCAGCAGGCCGTCCGCGTCGCGATCTTCCACGTGCTGCAGGCAGGCGCCCGGGCCGAGCGGCGGGCCATCGGAGCGAAGGGCCTCACCGGCGACGGCTACGACGGCCACACCTTCTGGGACACCGAGACCTTCAGCCTCCCCGTGCTGTCATTCCTCGCCCCGGATGCCGCGGCCGACGCGCTGCGGTGGCGGCAGTCCATCCTCCCGCTGGCGTACGAGCGCGCCGAGCAGCTCGGCCTCTCGGGCGCGACGTTCCCGTGGCGGACGATCCGCGGGCAGGAGTGCTCGGGCTACTGGCCCGCGGGCACGGCGGCGTTCCACATCAACGCCGACATCGCCGACGCCGTCCGCCGCCACATCGCCGCCACGGGCGACACCGTGTTCGAGCGCGAGGTCGGGCTGGAGCTGCTGGTGGCCACCGCGCGGCTGTGGCGCTCGCTGGGCCACCACGACTCGTCGGGCAGCTTCCGCATCGACGGCATCACCGGGCCCGACGAGTACACCGCGATCGTCGACAACAACGTCTACACCAACCTCATGGCCCAGCTGAACCTGCGCGTCGCCGCCGACACCGCGGCCAAGCACCGGCGCGCCGCGAACGCGTTGGGCGTCAACGCCGAGGAGATGGCCAGCTGGCGGGACGCGGCGAAGGCGATGACGATCCCGTTCGACGAGGTGCTCGGCGTGCACCCGCAGTCGGAGGGGTTCACCCAGCACCAGCACTGGGACTTCGAGAAAACCCCGCCCGAGCACTACCCGCTGCTGCTGCACGTGCCCTACTTCGACCTCTACCGCAAGCAGGTCGTCAAGCAGGCCGACCTGGTGCTCGCGATGGTGCTCCGCCCCGACGCGTTCACCCACGAGCAGATGCAGCGCAACTTCGCCTACTACGAGGCGATCACGGTGCGCGACTCGTCCCTGTCGGCCTGCACCCAGGCCGTGATGGCGGCGTGGACGGGGCATCTCGACCTCGCCTTCGACTACCTGGCCGAGGCCGCGCTCGTCGACCTGAACAACCTGGCGGGCAACTCCGACCACGGCGTGCACATCGCGTCGATGGCGGGCACCTGGACCGCCGTCGTCACCGGGTTCGGCGGGATGCAGTGCGACTCCGAGGGGCTGCGGTTCGCACCGCGGCTGCCGCCCGCGCTGTCGCGGATCTCGTTCGGGCTCAACTGGCACGACCGGCAGCTGCGCGTCGAGATCCGCCAGGAGGAGGCGGAGTATCGGCTGGTCGGCGGCCCACCGATGCGGCTGTCGCACCACGGGGAGCAGCTCGCGCTGGCCGATGCGCCCGCGGTGCGCCCCATCCCGCCCCTCGAGCCCGTCGAGCCGGTGGAGCAGCCGTTCGGACGGTCGCCGCGGGCGCGCCACCCGGGCAGCTGAGGGCGATCCGCTGGTACGGTCGTAGGTCGCTTCTTCATGACGAGACCTGCGGCGAAGGTGATCGGTGGCACTCAGCACGTCGGACGGCACGGCCGGTGAGGTGGCCGGGGGCGGAATCGAGCACGAGCGTCGATACGTCGCCATGCTCTACGAGCGGCTCGACCGCCGTCGCGCCGAGACCGCGCGGCGGCTGGAGGAGGTGCTGCGCGACGAGACGGTCGGCACGCCACAGGCGCTGACCGAGCGGGACATCGCGGCGGGCATCTACACCGACCGGCTCGCCGCGCTGCGGGCCGCGGAGCACGGTCTCGCGTTCGGCAGGCTGGACACCGAGGACGGCGAGGTCCGCTACGTCGGCAGGCTCGGCCTGCTCGACGAGGAGAACGAGTACAACTCCCTGCTGATGGACTGGCGCGCGCCCGCCGCCCGGCCCTTTTACACGGCGACGGCCGCGTCGCCCGAGGGCATCCGACGGCGACGGCACCTGCGCACCCGCCGCCGCGAGGTCACGGGCATCGACGACGAGATCCTCGATCTCGACGCCGCCCGCGCCGCCGGGGCCGCCCAGGCGAGCGGGCTCACCAGCGAGGCTGCGCTGCTCGCCGCGGTGGGCGCGAGCCGCACCGGGCACATGGCCGACATCGTGGCCACGATCCAGGCCGAGCAGGACGAGATCATCCGGTCGAAGCCGTCGGGCGTCCTCGTCGTGCAAGGGGGCCCGGGCACCGGCAAGACCGCCGTCGCGCTGCACCGCGCCGCGTATCTGCTCTACACCCACCGCGACCGGCTGGCCCGGCGCGGCGTGCTCGTCATCGGGCCCAACCCCACGTTCCTGCGCTACATCGGGCAGGTGCTGCCGTCGCTGGGCGAGACGAGCGTTGTGCTCAGCACCATCGGGCAGCTCTTCCCGGGCCTCGACGCGCGGCGGCCGGAGGCACCTGCGGTCGCCGAGGTCAAAGGCCGGGTGGAGATGGCGGGCGTCGTCGCGGCGGCGGTGCGCGACCGGCAGCAGCTGCCGCGGCGGCCGGTGCGGCTGGTGGTCGAGCAGCAGGAGGTGCGGGTTGATCGGGACGTCGTGGGCGCCGCCCGCACCCGCGCCCGCCGCTCCCGCAGGCCGCACAACGCCGCCAAGCGGATCTTCCACCAGGAGGCGATCCGGCTGCTGGCCGAGCAGGTCGCGCGCTCGATCGTGCCCGGGGGACGGCGGCTGCTCGACGCGGGCGACCTCGCCGAGATCCGCGACGAGCTGAGGGAAAGCCGCGAACTGCAGAAGGAGCTCGACGCGCTCTGGCCCACGCTGTCGGCCGAGCAGCTCCTCGGCGACCTCTACGCCGACCCGCGCCGCCTCGCCGCCGCCACCCGGCGACTGCCCGCCGCCGACCGGGCGCTGCTGGCCCGGCCGCGGGCCGCCGAGGACGTCCCGCCGGGCCTGCGCTGGACCACCGCCGATGTCCCGCTGCTCGACGAGGCGGCCGAACTGCTCGGCGACGACGGCGCCGAGGCCGCCGCCCGTGAGGCCGCCGCGCTGCGCGAGGAGGTCATGTACGCCCAGGGCGTGCTCGACGTGCTCGACCTCGAGGAGGACCTCGACCCGGAGCTGCTGCGCGCCACCGACGTCATCGACGCCGACCGGCTCGCCGAGCGGCAGGCCGTCCGACGCTACGACTCGACGGCCGACCGGGCTGCCGCCGACCGCGAGTGGACCTACGGGCACGTGATCGTCGACGAGGCGCAGGAGCTGTCGGCGATGGCGTGGCGCCTGGTGATGCGCCGGTGCCCCACGCGGTCGATGACGTTGGTGGGCGACATCGCGCAAACCGGCGATCTGGCGGGCGCGTCGTCGTGGGATGCGGTGCTCGCCCCGTACGTGGCGAACCGGTGGCGCCTGGCCCAGCTCACGGTGAACTACCGCACGCCGGCGGAGATCGCCGCGGTGGCCGACGACCTGCTGGCCGTCATCGAGCCGGGTCTCGCCCCGCCGCGGTCGGTGCGGAGCACCGGCGTGCCCCCGCGGGCCGTCGCGGTGCCCGCGCGGGCGCTGGACGAGGAGGTCGCGAAGGTCACGGCGGAGGAGGCGGGCGCCGTGGGGGAGGGCCGCACCGCCGTGCTGGCCCCCGCCGCGCGGGTCGCAGGCCTGCGGGAACGGCTGATGGGCGCGGTGGACCCGGGGCCCGACACCCCCGACGGTCCGGCCGACCCCGAGGTCGACCTCACCTCCCCGGTCGTCGTCCTGCCGATCGGCAAGGCGAAGGGGCTGGAGTTCGACGCGGTAGTGCTCGTGGAGCCCGCCGAGGTGCTGGCCGAGAGCCCCCGCGGCGCCAACGACCTCTACGTGGCACTGACCCGCGCCACCCAGCGGCTGGCCGTCGTCCACGCCGAACCGCTGCCCGACGTGCTCCACCGCCTCACAGGGGGGTGACGTACGCGCCGGAGATGCCGCCGTCGACGAGGAAGGTGCTCGCGGTGATGAAGCTCGCGTCGTCGCTGGCCAGGAACGCGACGGTGGCCGCGATCTCCTCGGCTCTGGCGAAGCGGCCCATCGGGATGTGCACCAGACGCCGCTGCGCGCGCTCGGGGTCCGCGGCGAACAGCTCCTGCAGGAGCGGGGTGTCGACGGGCCCGGGGCACAGCGCGTTCACCCGGATCCCCTCGCGGGCGAACTGGACGCCCAGCTCGCGGGTCATCGCCAGCACCCCGCCCTTGGACGCCGTGTAGGAGATCTGCGAGGTCGCCGCGCCCAGCACCGCGACGAACGAGGCCGTGTTGACGATCGCGCCCCGCCCCTGGCGCCGCATGTGCGGCAGCACCGCGCGGCAGCAGAGGTACACCGAGGTCAGGTTGACCTCCTGCACCCGCCGCCAGGCGTCGATCCCGGTGGTGAGGATCGAGTCGTCTTCCGGCGGGGAGATCCCGGCGTTGTGGAACGCGACGTCCACCGTGCCGTACGTGTCCACGGCGGCCGTGAACAGCGTCTCGACGTCGGCCTCGGCCGTGACGTCGGTGCGCACGAAGAGCCCGTCCACCTCCTGCGCCGCCGCCGCCCCGGTGTTCGTGTCCACGTCGGCGACGACCACGCGCGCGCCCTCCGCGGCGAGCCGTCGCACCGTCGCGCGACCGATGCCGCTGCCGCCGCCGGTGACCACGGCCGTGCGGCCTTCGAACCGGTTCACCGCACCTCCACGTTCACTGCACCTCCACGTTCACGGCACCTCCACGCGGGAAGCCGCCACGAGGGCGGCGAAGAGCCGTGGATCGTCCTGCTCGGGATGCCACTGGACGCCGACGACGAACGGGTGTCCGGCCAGCTCCACGGCCTCGACCGTGCCGTCCCCGGCCCGGCCGGTCACCACGAGGCCCTCGGCGAGCTGGGCGATCGCCTGGTGGTGGTGGCACTGCCCGGTGACCGAGCGGCCCAGCGCGGCATGCACCCGCGAACCGGTGTCGAGCGCGATGACGGTGCGCCCGAAGACACCCGGCCGCGGGTTGTGCCCGGCGTGTCCCACCGACTCCGGGACGTGCTGCACGAGCGTGCCGCCGAGGGCGACGTTGAGCACCTGCAGGCCGCGGCACACCGCGAGGACCGGGCGGCCCAGCTCCAACGCCCTGGCCAGGACGGCCAGCTCGGCGGCGTCGCGCTCGGTGCGCGGCGCGCCGGTGCGGGGGTGGGGCGCGGCGCCGTAGCGGGCCGGTTCGACGTCGGGGCCGCCCGCGAGCACGACGCCGTCGAGCCGGTCGACGGCCGCCGCCGCCTCCGCCCGCGGCGCCAGCAGCACCGGGAGGCCGCCCGCCGCGAGCACCGCGTCGGGGTAGGTGCGGGGGAGCAGCACCGCCTCGTGTTTCCACACCCCGTAGGCGGCCTCCTCGCCGTACGCCGTGATGCCGATCAGCGGCGTCACAGCCGCTCGAACCCGCGTCGTCGCTCCCAGTCGGTGACGGCCGCGTCGAACGCCGCGAGCTCGACGCGGGCGGCGTTGGCGTAGTGGTCCACAACGTCCTTGCCGAACGCCTCGGCCGCCACCTCGGACGCGGCGAACAGCTCGGCCGCGTCGCGCAGGGTCGACGGCACGCGCGGGGCGTCGGCGACGTAGGCGTTGCCGGTGAGCTCGGGCTGCAGCGGCAGCTCGCGCTCGATGCCGTGCAGCCCGGCCGCGATGAGCGCGGCCACCCCGAGGTACGGGTTGACGTCCCCGCCCGGCACCCGGTTCTCCACCCGCAGCCCGGCGCCGTGCCCGACGACCCGCAGCGAGCAGGTGCGGTTGTCCATCCCCCACGCGACGGCCGTCGGGGCGAAGCTGCCTTCGGCGAACCGCTTGTAGGAGTTCACGTTCGGCGCGAACAGATACGTCAGCTCGCGCAGGCACGCCTGCTGCCCGGCGAGGAACCGGGCGAACAGCGGCGAGAAGCCGTGCGGGCCGTCGCCGGGGAACACGTTGCCGCCGTCACCCGCGCGCAGCGAGATGTGGATGTGGCAGGAGTTGCCCTCGCGCTCGTCGTACTTCGCCATGAAGGACAGGGCCATCCCGGCCTGGTCGGCGATCTCCTTGGCCCCGGTCTTGTAGATGGCGTGGTTGTCGCAGGTGGTGAGTGCGTCGGCGTAGCGGAAGGCGATCTCGTGCTGGCCGAGGTTGCACTCGCCCTTCGCCGACTCGACCACCATCCCCGCACCCGCCATCCCGTTGCGGATGCGCCGCAGCAGCGGCTCGACGCGGGCGGTGCCCAGCATCGAGTAGTCCACGTTGTAGAGGTTGGCGGGCCGCAGGTCCCGGTAGCCCTTCTGCCACGCCGCGTCGAAGGAGTCGGCGAACAGCAGGAACTCCAGCTCGGTGCCCACGTCGGCGACGAGCCCGTGCGCGGCGAGCCGGTCGAGCTGGCGGCGCAGGATCTGGCGTGGCGAGGCGGCGACGGGCGAGCCGTCGCCCCACTCCACGTCGCACAGCACCAGGGCGGTGGCCTCGTGCCAGGGCACCGTCCGCAGGGTCGTGAGGTCGGGCCGGAGCACGAAGTCGCCGTAGCCACGCTCCCAGCTCGACATCGCGTAGCCGCCGACCGTGTTCATGTCGACGTCGACGGCCAGCAGGTAGTTGCAGGCCTCCGCGGCGTGCGGCGCCACCTCGTCGAGGAAGTAGGTGGCGGCGCAGCGCTTGCCCTGCAGCCGCCCCTGCATGTCGGTGAGCGCGACGAGCACCGTGTCCACCGACCCGTCCTCGACGCGGGCGGCGAGCTGGTCGAGCGTGAGCATCCCCCCGCGGGACGGCATCAGCGCGCCATCCGCTGCTCGATGGTCTCCAGTTCCGCCTCGGAGCCCGCCTCACGCACCGGGCCGGTGAACCACCTGCGGGCCGAAAGCAGGTACCAGCCGCCGAACAGGATCAGCGCACCCCCGACCGTCAGCGGCGCGTAGTTGACCACCGTCCAGTCGAAGTCCGGTCCCGGGATTCCCTTGGGCGACACCGGGAGCAGGAACAGGATGCAGATCAGGACGATCCAGATCACGGCGAGCGGCGAGATCCACTTGTAGTGGTCGCCGAGGCTCCACGCGCCGTGCTCGAAGCGCGCGCCCGCCCGGATCCGCAGGTAGATCGGGATCGCGAAGGCGATGTAGAGGCCGATGACGGCGATCGAGGTGCCGACGAGGTAGCCGATGGCGGCGTTGAGCAGCGTGGGCAGCATCAGTGCCCAGGAGAGCACCACGATCGCGGTCACGGCGTAGACCGGCACCCGCTTGGTGGAGACCTTGCGCCAGATGCTGGAGCCGGGCACGGCGCGGTCTCGGGAGAACGCGAACATCATCCGCGACGCCGACGTGACCGACGCCGTGCCGCAGAAGAACTGCGCCACCACCGCGATGAGCAGCAGGATCTCCGCCCATGTGTCGCCGAGCGAGGTGGTCCAGATGTAGACCACGGCGTTCGCGACGGCGTCGAGCGTGCCCTGCACGTCGGGCACCGCGAACGTCACGGCAACCAGCAGGATGAAGCCGAACACCACGGAGACGACGACCGACATCACCATGCCCCAGGCGGCCGACCGGGAGGCCAGACGCGTCTCCTCGCTCATGTGCGCCGAGGCGTCGTAGCCCGTGATCGTGTACTGGGCCATCAGCAGGCCGAGGCCGAACACGAGCCAGAACGGGGCGCCGTCGAACCCGGAGTTGTCGATGGTCTGGCCGAACACGAACGCGGCCGACTGGTGATGGTCGGGCACGACGAAGAGCACGACGACGATGACCAGCACGCCCACCATGTGCCACCACGACGAGATGGTGTTCAGCATGGCGAGCAGGTTGACGCCCAACAGGTTCAGCGCCAGGTGCAGCGCGATGATCACCGTGTAGGCGATGAAGATCGCGCCGGCGTCGGTGCCGATCGCGGCGGGGAACCAGAGGTTGAGCAGCGCCGTGGTGAAGATCGCCGCCCCGTAGTCGATGGCCGCGGTCACGGCGATCTGGCCGATCAGGTTGAACCACCCGGTGAACCAACCCCACGCGGGGCCGCCCAGCTTGGACGACCAGAAGTAGAGCGCGCCCGCGGTCGGCATGGCGGAGGCGATCTCGCCCATGGCCATCGCGACGAGCACGCAGAACCCGCCGACCAGCAGCCAGCCCCACGTGATCGCGACGGGGCCGCCGTAGTTGAACGCGATGTAGTAGGAGGTCAGGCAGCCCGCCAGGATCGAGATGATCGTGAACGAGATGGAGAAGTTGGCGAAGCCGCCCATCTCCCGGTAGAGCACCTGGGCGTAGCCGAGTCGGTGGAGTACGGCTTCGTCGTCCGACGGCCTAGTGGGTGTGGATGGTGTGGACATCACGCCTCCCTCTCGGGCGTACGCGCGGCGCGGAGCAGCGCGTCAAAATGATCACTGTCGAACTCCGCCACGGCGCGGTCGTACTTGGCCATCCCCCAGGACCAGAAGTCGAAGTCCATCGGGCTGCTGCCGTCCTGGATGGACGCCCAGAGCGTCCAGCCGTACTTCGCCAACGTGCCGAAGAGCCGCGCCCGCGCGACCTGCACGGGTCGGGGGCTTCCGTGGTAGGCGGTGACGAGCACGTCGAGCAGCTCGGGCGGCAGCGCGGCCTCGCTCCAGATGTTGCCCAGCTCGAAGGCGACCTCGTTGTTGCCCGCGTACTCGTAGTCGATGAGCCGGACGCGGGTGCCGTCGTCGAGCATGTTCGCGGCGAGGAGGTCGTTGTGGCAGGGCACGGTCGTCCGCGGCCCGAGCGCCTCGCGCATCGCGGCGACGGCGGGCGTGTACTCGTCGTAGCGGGGTGGCAGCCGGAAGCCGTGCTCGGCGACGACCCGCCGGTAGCGGGCCTGCACGGCGAACATGTCGAAGTCGTTGGCGAAGCGCGGGCCCGCGTGCAGCCGACGGCAGGCCGCCGCGACCCGGCCGAGCACGGCGGGATCGTGCAGATCCTCGTCGGAAAGCGTGCGGCCCGGCACGAAGCCGACGGTGAGCCCCTCACCGGGTCGGTGGTGCAGCACGGGCGCGCCGACGCCGGTGGTGGCGGCGGCGACCGTGTTCGCGTACTCGTGCGCGCGGTCGATCCCGAGCAGGTCGTGCTCCTCGACGCGGAGCCGGACGATGCAGACACCGTCGGCGTTGGTGACCTTCAGGTTCCGGTTGGTCAGCCCACCGGGGAGCTCCTCGACGGTGCGGGGGTGACGGGCCGTAGCGGGGATGGCGTCCAACAGGGATGTGACGTCCCGATCGAGGTCTCCCACCTGCACCCTCGCGAGGGTAGGGCTCGCCCGAAGGCAGAGGAAGATCGTAGGGTCGCCGTCGTGGCCGAGCTGCCGGACCGTGCCCGTATCGTGATCGTCGGAGGCGGCGTGGGCGGGGCGAGCGTCGCCTATCACCTGGCCCGGCGCGGGGAGACCGACGTCCTCCTCGTGGAACGGGCCGAGCTCACCAGCGGCTCCACGTTCCACTCCGCGGGGCTGGTCGGCCAGCTGCGCTCCGATCCGGCGTTGACCCGCATGAACGTGCACTCGGTGGCGCTGTACCGGGAGCTGGCGGCGAGCGAGCACGATCCGGGGTGGATGGAGTCGGGGTCGCTGCGGCTGGCGTCCTCGCCGGAGCGGCTGGTGGAGATCCGCCGTCAGCACGGGTGGGCGCAGCGCGCCGGGCTGCCGCTGGAGCTCGTCTCCGCGGAGGAGGCGCGGGAGCTGTTCCCGCTGATGACGACGGACGGGGTGCTGGGCGCCGCGTACACGCCCACCGACGGCCAGATCGACCCGGCCCGACTGTGCGCTGCGCTGGCGGCCGGGGCCCGCGCGGCCGGGGTGCGGATCGCCCAGCAGACCCGGGTGGTGGGGTTCGTGACGGTCGCCGGGCCGCACGGGCAGCGGGTCGTCGGGGTGCGCACCGATCGGGGTGCGGTCGAGTGCGAGGCGGTCGTCGACTGCGGCGGGATGTACGCCGCCGAGATCGCGGCGCTGGTGGACGTGCGGATCCCGGTGGTGCCGATGTCGCACCAGTACCTCGTCACCGCGCCCCTGCCCGCGGGCGCGCTCACCGGACGGCCGCTGCCGTCGCTGCGTGATCCCGACCTGCTCGTCTACTACCGGCAGGAGATCGATGGCCTGGTGATGGGCGGCTACGAGCGGGAGTCCGCGCCTGCCTGGCCGGGGCACGTGCCGCCCGCGGACTTCAACGGCAAGCTGCTCGCGCCGGACTGGGACCGGTTCGGTGAGATCGTCGCCAACGCCCAGGTGCGCGTGCCGATGCTGGCCGACGTCGGCGTGCAGTCGATGATCAACGGTCCGGAGGGGTTCACGCCGGACAACGAGTTCTGCCTCGGGGAGACCGAGGTCGCCGGGTTCTTCGTCGCCGCCGGGTTCTGCGCGCACGGGATCGCGGGCGCGGGCGGGATCGGCGACGTGATGGCGAACTGGGTGCTCGACGGCGACCCCGGGATGGACCTGTGGCACATGGACGTGCGCCGGTTCGGCCGCCACTACCGCTCACCGGGCTACACCGTGGCCCGCGTCCGGGAGAACTACGAGTCCTACTACGACATCCGCTACCCGGGCGCCGAGTGGACGGCGGGTCGGCCGCTGCGGGTGTCGCCCGTCTACGCCTGGCACGCCGCGCACGGGGCGAGCTTCGGGGAGAAGGCCGGGTGGGAGCGGGTGAACCACTACGCGACGCCCGGGGACGATGCCCTGCGCCCGCGGGGATGGGCGGGGCGGCACTGGTCGCCGTGCGTGGAACCGGAGCACCGGGCGGTGCGCGAGACCGCGGGCCTTTTCGACGAGACGTCGTTCGCCAAGATCGAGATCACCGGATCGGACGCGGCGGGGTTCTGCCTGCACGTGTTCGCGGGGCAGCTCGGGCGGCCGCCCGGCGCGGTCGTCTACACGCAGGCGTTGAACGAGCGCGGCGGCATCGAGATGGACGTGACGGTCTCGCGCGTGGCCGCCGATGCGTTTCTCGTCGTCACGGGTACGGCGTTCGGGCCGCACGATCTCGGTTGGCTGCGCCGTCAGGGCCGCCTGAGCGGCGCGGACGTGCGGATCGCGGACGTGACGAGCGCCTGGGCGTGTTTCGGGCTGTGGGGGCCGCGGGCGCGGGAGCTGTTGGCTCCGCTGACGCCCGCATCGCTGGCCAGCGCGGACTTCCCATACCCGTCGCTGGCCGAGACGACGGTCGCGGACGTGCCGGTGCGGGCGCTGCGCGTCACGTACGTCGGCGAGCTGGGGTGGGAGCTGTACTGCCCGACGGAGTACGGCGTGGCGCTGTGGGCGGCGCTCGCTGCGACCGGCGCCACGCCCGGCGGGTACCGCGCGATCGAGAGCCTGCGGCTGGAGAAGGGCTATCGGGCGTGGGGGAGCGACATCGGGCCCGAGACGACGCCCGCCGAGGCCGGGCTGGGGTTCGCCGTGCAGCGCGGGGGCGGATTCGTCGGCGCCGTGGCGGCGCTGCGAGAACCGGCGCGGCGGCTGCGGTGTCTGACCCTGGCCGACCCGCGTGCCGTCGCGCTGGGCGGTGAGCCGGTGCGGGTCGGCGAGACGGTGGTGGGACAGGTGACCTCCGGTGGCTACGGCTACACGGTCGCCCGCTCGATCGCGTACGCGTACCTGCCGGTGAGCGCGGGGGACGGCGCGGGGGACGGTGCGACGGTCGCGGTGGCGGTGGACGGCGAATGGATCCCGGCCGAGGTGGCGCAGGCGGCGCTCTACGACCCGCGTGGCGCGCGCATCCGAGCCTGAGCCCGCCGCCCCCCACGGTGAGTCGCGCGTTTCGGCACGGTAAGTCGCGCGTTTCGGCACGGTGAGTCGCGCGTTTCGACACGGTGAGTCGGGCTCCTCAGCACGGTGAGTCGCGCATTTCGACACGGCGAGTCGGGGTTTTCGGCAACGGCGCACCAGCCCTTGGCGCGACCGGCCGACCGGGCGGCGCGCTCCGCGCCCGCGTCCGCGGGACCGGTTCCGTCAGGGGGTGATCGCGGCCAGCGTGTCGAGCACGGCCTGACCGTGGCGCGCGAGCTTGGCCTCGCCGATGCCGCTGATGCGACCCAGCTCGGCGAGCGTTGTCGGACGGCGGGTGGCGATCTCCCGCAGCGTGGCGTCGTGGAAGATCACGTAGGCGGGCACGCCCTGCTCCTTCGCCGCCGCCCCGCGCCAGGCCCGCAGCTGCTCGAAAACCGGCGCGACGTCGTCGGTCAGCGCGGCGCCCGTTCGCGACGAGCGGGTGCGTGCCGTCTTCACCGGGTCGCGCCGGAGCAGCACCGGGCGCTCCCCGCGCAGCACCGGTCGGCTGGCGTCGGTGAGCTGGAACGTCTGGTAGCTGCCCTCGATCGCGAGAATGCCTCGGGCCAGAAGCTGGCGGACCACCCCGCGCCACTCGCCCTCCGAGAGCTCGGTGCCCACGCCGAACACGCTCAGCTCGTCGTGTCGGAACTGCTCGACCTTTGGTGTGCGCTTCCCCAGCAGGATGTCGATGATCTGCCCGGCGCCGAAGCGCTGGTGGCGCTCCCGGTCGAGCCGGAACACGGTCGAGAGCACCTTCTGCGCGGCGACCGTGCCGTCCCACGACTGGGGCGGCACCAGGCACGTGTCGCAGTTGCCGCACGGTGACGCTTCTTCACCGAAGTACGCGAGCAGCTGCACCCGGCGGCACTCGACCGTCTCGCACAGCGCGAGCATCGCGTCGAGGTGCTGCGCAAGCCTGCGCCGGTGGTCCCTATCGCCCGGCGATTCGTCGATCATCTTGCGTTGCTGCACGACGTCGGCGAGGCCGTAGGCGAGCCAGGCGGTGGACGGCAGACCGTCGCGGCCTGCCCGGCCGGTCTCCTGGTAGTAGCCCTCGATCGACTTGGGCAGGTCGAGATGGGCGACGAACCGAACGTCGGGCTTGTCGATGCCCATGCCGAAGGCGATCGTCGCGACCATGACGACGCCGTCTTCGCGCAGGAAGCGGGTCTGGTGGGCGGCGCGGGTCGGGCCGTCGAGCCCGGCGTGGTAAGGCAGAGCTGGGATACCCTGCGCGACCAGGAATTCGGCGGTCTGCTCGACCGACTTGCGGGAGAGGCAGTACACGATCCCCGCGTCGCCGACGTGCTCGCTGCGCAGAAGCTCGAGAAGCTGTCGGCGCGGCTCGTTCTTGGGTGCGATGCGGTAGGTGATGTTGGGCCGGTCGAAGCTCGCGACGAACTGCCCGGCGTCGGCCAGCTTGAGCCGCTGGGTGATCTCGGCGTGGGTGGCGCGGGTGGCGGTCGCGGTGAGGGCGATGCGCGGCACGTCGGGCCAGCGCTCGTGCAGCTGGGAGAGCGCGAGGTAATCGGGCCGGAAGTCGTGGCCCCACTGGGCGACGCAGTGCGCCTCGTCGATCGCGAACAGTGCGATGCGGCCGCGTTCGAGCAGGCTCATGCTTGCCGGGACCCGGAGCCGCTCGGGTGCGAGATACAGCAGATCCAGCTCTTCGGCCAGGAAGAGCGCCTCCACCATGCGGCGTTCGTCGGGATCCTGCGTCGAGTTGAGGAAACCCGCGCGGACGCCGAGCGCGGTGAGCGCGTCGACCTGGTCCTGCATGAGCGCGATCAGAGGCGACACGACGACGCCGACGCCCGGGCGCACGAGCGCAGGGATCTGGTAGCAGAGCGACTTACCCCCGCCGGTGGGCATGAGCACCACCGCGTCGCCGCCCGAGCAGACGTGCTCGACGATCGCGGCCTGTTCGCCACGGAACTCGTCGTAGCCGAACACGCGCCGCAGGACCTCCAGCGGGGCGGGCGCGGTGTCGGGGAGCACGAGCTCGATGGTAGGCGCCGGTCTGCGGGCCGCCGCGCGCCGCGCCCGCGTTGCCGTGCCCGCACCGGCATCGCGGTGTCCACAGCCCGCAGCGGTGGGGCTCGCCCGGCCAGGAATCGGGACTCGCCGTGCTGGAATGCGGGACTCGCCGTGCTGGAATGCGGGACTCGCCGTGCTGGAATGCGGGACTCGCCGTGCTGGAACGCGGGACTCACCGTTGGAGGTGGAGGCTTGCGCGCCAGGCCGCGTGCAGCTCGGCGAACGCGCCGCCCGCGGCCAGGAGCGCAGCGGGGGACCCGTCCTCCGCCACCCGGCCGTCGGCCATGACGAGCACGCGGTCGGCGATGAGCACCGTCGAGAGCCGGTGGGCGATGATCAGCGCCGTGCGGTCGGCCAGCACCGTCTCCAGCGCCGCCTGCACCGCCCGCTCGCTGGGCACGTCCAGCGACGAGGTGGCCTCGTCGAGCAGCACCACGGCCGGGTCCGCGAGCACCACCCTGGCCAGCGACACGAGCTGGCGCTGGCCCGCCGACAGCCGTCCGCCGCGCTTGCGGACATCCGTGTCGAACCCGTCGGGCAGCGCCTCGACGAACTCCCGCGCCCCGACGCACTCCGCGGCGGCGACGACCGCGGCCCGCGGCGCGTCCGGCCGCCCCAGCGCGATGTTGTCGGCCACCGAGCCGGAGAACAGGAAAGCCTCCTGCGTGATCATCACGAGCGCGGCGCGCAGCTCGGCGTCGGCGACGTCGCGCAAGTCGACGCCGTCCAGGGTGACCGCGCCGTCGGTCGGGTCGTAGAACCGGGCGGCCAGCTTGGCCAGCGTCGACTTGCCCGCCCCGGTCGCCCCGACCAGGGCCACGGTCTGCCCGGCGGGCACGGTCAGCGACAGCTCCGGCAGCACGGTGCGGCGCCGATCCGCCCGGTAGGCGAACCGCACCGCCGCGAAGCGCAGCTCCCCGCGTACCGGCGACGGCAGCGGCACCGGCACCACCGGCTCGGGCACACCGGGCGGCGTGTCGAGCACCATGGCGATCTTCTCCAGCGCCGCCGCCGCGGACTGGTAGGCGTTGAAGAACTGGGCGAGCTCGTCGAGCGGGTCGTAGAACCGGCGCAGGTAGAGCAGGAAAGCGGTGAGCGCGCCCAACTCCAGTGCGCCGCCCGCCACGCGGAGCCCGCCGACGGCGAGCACCAGCGCCAGCGTGAGGTTGCCGATCGCGCGGAGCGACCCGACGTACCACGCGACCGTGCGGATCGTGTCGGCGTTGGCGTCCCGGTAGGCCGCGCCGAGCCTGTCCATGATCTCCTCGTTGCGGCGCTCCCGGCGGTAGGCCTGCACCGCGCGGATGCCGTTCATGGACTCGACGAACTGCACGATCAGGCGGGCCACCGTCACTCGGGTGCGCCGGTAGGTGGCGCGTGAACGGCGCTGGAACCAGCGGGTGAGCAGCAGCAGCGGGATGAACCCGGCGAGCACGATCACGGCCAGCACCGGGTCGAGCCACACAAGGAGCACGGAGATCCCCAGTAGCGACAGCACCGCGCCGCCGAACCCGTCGAGCCCCTTCTCCAGCAGGTCGCTGAGCGCGTCGACGTCGCTGGTGAGCCGCGATATGAAGCGTCCGGACGTGAACGACTCGTGGAAGTCGAGCGACAGGCGCTGGCCGTGCGCGAACACCCGCCGCCGCACGTCCAGCAGCACGTCCTGCCCGACCCGCCCGGTGAGCAGCAGGAAGCCCGCGCGCAGCCCGGCCGCCGCGGCCGCCGCGGCCGCGTAGCCCGCGATCGCCCACGCGAGCGGCGTGACGTCGCCCGCCACCGCGGCCGGGATGCCCGTGTCGATGGCCGACGCGACGAGCAGCGGCCCGGCCAGCTCGGCGAGGCTCTGCCCCGCGAGCAGCAGTATGGCCGCCGCGACCGCATGCCGATGCGGCCGGATGAGCGCGCCGAGCAGCTGCCGCGCTCGCGTCTGCAGCCGCAATCCGGCCGCCGTCGGATCGGCGTCCTCGGACTCATCGGCGACACCGCGCCAACCGTCGTCGACCGCGGTCACGTCCCCACCTCCTGCTTCACACTCGACAGCAGCGCCCGGTAGTCCGGGTCGGTCGCCAGCAGCTCGCGGTGCGTGCCGACGGCCGCCACGACGCCGTCGCGCAGCATCGCCACGCGGTCGGCCAGCTGGACGGTCGACGGTCGGTGTGCCACGACCAGCGCCGTCACGCCGCCGAGCACCCGGCGCAGGGCCGCCTCGACCTCGGCCTCGGTGTGCACGTCGAGCGCGGAGAGCGGGTCGTCGAGCACCAGCACCGGTGGACGGCCCAGCACCGCGCGGGCCAACGCGAGCCGCTGGCGCTGCCCGCCCGAGAGCGACAGGCCCTGTTCGCCGATCCGGGTGTCCAGCCCCCACGGCAGCGCCGCGACGAACCCGTCGGCGCTCGCCACCCGCAGCGCCGCCCAGATCTCGTCGTCGGGCACGCCGGGTACGCCCAGCCCGACGTTCTCCCGGACGCTCGCCGAGATCAGCACCGGGTCCTCGAACGCGGTGGCCACCACCCGGCGCAGCTGGGCCAACGCCACGTCGCGGACGTCGACGCCGTCGATGCGCACCTGGCCGCCGGTCACGTCGTACAGCCGCGGGACGAGCGCCGTGAGCGTGGTCTTCCCCGAGCCGGTGGCGCCGACCAGCGCCATCGTCTCGCCCGGGCGCACGACGAGGTCCACCCCGCGCAGCGTGTCGCGGTCGGCGCCCGGATAGCGGAACCGGACGCCCGTCAGCACCAGCTCGCCCCGCACCCCGCCCAGTCGCACCGGCCGCGGCGGGTCGGTGATCGCGGGCGGGATGTCGCGCACCTCGAAGTAGCGCATGGTGGCGCCCGCCGCATTGCTCGCCTCGGCCAGGAGCCAGCCCAGCGACTCCACCGGCCAGTACAGGTAGGTGACGACGGTCGCCGCGGCGACCAGCGTGCCGAGCGTGAGCGTGCCGTCGGCCACGCCGTAGGCGCCCAGCGCGAGGATGACGGCGATCGCGGACTCCGGCACCAGCACGACCACGGTCCACAGCGCGGCGAGCAGCCGCACCTTGGTCAGCTCCGTGCCGCGCAGGCCGCGGGCGTCGGCCAGGAAGCGGGCCGTGAGCCTGCGTCCGCGGCCCAGCGACTTCAGCACCCGGACGCCGAGCGCGGACTCCTCGACGACCGTCGCGAGGTCGCCCACCTGGTCCTGAGCCCGGCGGGCGGCGCGCGAGTACCGGCGTTCGAGGGCGAGCGTCGTCACCGTGAGCGGCAATGCCATGACCGCGATCACCAGGCCGAGCCACGGGGAGAGCCACACCAGCACGCCGACGCCGACGATGACCGTCAGCGCGTTCACCACGAGGAAGATGCCCGAGAACATGACGAACCAGCGGATCGTCGTGAGGTCGGAGGTCGCGCGGGACAGGAGTTGTCCCGAGGCCCAGCGGTCGTGGAAGGCCACGGGCAGCCGCTGCAGGTGCGCGTAGAGGTCGGCGCGCATCGTCGCCTCGACCTGGTTGGCGGCGCCCGCCACCAGCATCCGGCGCAGGAGGATCAGCCCGGCTTCGACGGCGCCGAAGGCCAGCACACCGAGGACGAGCCACGGGAGGCCGCCGAGGTCGCCATGCGCGACGGGGCCGTCGACGATCGCCCTGGTGACGAGCGGAATCGCCAGGCCCGCCAGCGTCGCGGCCAGCGCGGCGACCCCGCTGCCGATCAGTGCGGCGCGGTGCGGACGGACATAGGGCAGCAGACGACGCAGCGCGCGCAGGGGTGGGGCGGGTGGCCGATCGCCTGCCGTGAGGGCTTCGCTCATGGCGCAGAGAACGGTAGGCGGCCTGCCGGGGCAGGTCATCCGAGTTTCGGTGGCGGCGGAACGCGGCCCGGGCCGGCAGGCTGTTGCTCATGACGTTGCGGATCGGATACAAGGCGTCGGCGGAGCAATTCGGCCCGCGTGAGCTCGTGGAATACGCGGTGCGTGCCGAGGAGGTGGGCCTCGACAGCGCGGTGGTGTCCGACCACTTCCTGCCCTGGCGGCACATCGGCGGCCACGCGCCGTCCGCGCTGGCGTGGATCACGGCGGTGGGCGAGCGCACGTCCCGGATCCAGCTCGGCACGTCCGTCCTGACCCCGACCTTTCGCTACAACCCCGCGGTGCTCGCCCAGATGTTCGCCAGCCTCGGGCTGCTGTACCCCGGCCGGGTCATGCTCGGCGTCGGTACCGGCGAGGCGTTGAACGAGATCGCGGTGTCCGGACGGGAGTGGCCGGAGTTCAAGGAGCGCTTCGCCCGGCTGCGCGAGGCCGTGCGGCTGATGCGGGAGCTGTGGACGGCCGAGGACGTGTCGTTCGAGGGCGAGTACTACACGACCGTCGACGCGACGATCTACGACAAGCCCGAGCAGCCGGTCCCCGTGTACGTCGCCGCGGGCGGTCCGGTCGTCGCCAAGTACGCGGGCCGCGCGGGCGACGGCTTCATCTGCACCTCCGGCAAGGGCATGGACCTCTACACGGAGAAGCTGATGCCCGCCGTCGCCGAGGGGGCGCAGGCCGCGGGACGGGACCCGGCCGCGATCGACAAGATGATCGAGATCAAGATGTCCTACCACCGCGACCCGGATGCCGCGTTGGAGAACTGTCGCTTCTGGGCCCCGCTGTCGCTCACCGCCGAGCAGAAGCACAGCGTGGACTCCGCGGTCGAGATGGAGCGCCTTGCCGACGAGCTGCCGATCGAGCAGGTCGCCAAGCGGTGGATCGTGGCGTCGGACCCGGACGAGGCCGTCGCGCAGATCAAGCCGTACGTCGATGCAGGCCTCAACCACCTGGTGTTCCACGGGCCCGGCGACGACCAGGAACGCTACCTCACCCAGTTCGCCGAGGACGTCCTGCCGAAGCTGCGGAACCTGGCGTGACCGCAGCTCCGTCGGTGCCGACGTCCGGGGATGCCGTGACGCGCGAGGGACGGGTGCTGCGGCTGCGGGTCGCGCGTGGGCGGCACGGCACGCTCGACGGCGACGCGCTGCCGATGATCGCCGAGGCGCTGAACACGGCCGACCCCGCCGAGATCGGCGCCGCGCTGATGGTCAGCGAGGGCGCGAGCTTCTGCACCGGCGGCGACGTGCGCGCGTTCGCGGATGCGGAGGACCGCGGCGGGTACGTCGGGGCGTTGGCCGAGGCGTTCCACGAGATGGTGACGGCGATCGTGACCTGCCCGGTGCCGGTCATCGCGGCCGTTCCCGGCTGGGCGGCGGGGGCGGGGATGTCGGTGGTGTGCGCGGTGGACCTGGCGGTGGCCGGGCGCTCCACGCGCCTGCGGCCCGCCTATCCGAGCATCGGCCTCTCCCCGGACGGCGGCATGAGCTGGACCCTGCCGCGCCTGGTCGGGGCCGGACGCGCGCGGCGGATCGTGCTCACCGACGAGGTGCTCGACGCGGAGACCGCGGCGGCGCTCGGGATCGTCGCGGCGGTGGTGGACGACGCCGACGTGCTCGCCGAGGCCGAGCGGCTCGCGGCCCGGCTCGCGGACGGCCCGACGGTCGCCCTCGGGCGGATCAAGACTCTGCTGGCGGGCTCGCTCGAGGCCACGCTGTCGGAGCAGCTCGCGGCCGAGGCCCGGGCGATCGGAGCGAGCGCGGCCGGGCCGGAGGGCGCGGAGGGGTTGACGGCGTTCGTGGAGAAGCGCGCGCCCCGCTTCCGTTAGGACCCGCGAAGAAATAGTCTAGGTCGATGTCGGCGTGTCGGCTGGTGCGGGCGCGACGGTGTAGTTCCACTCGCTGTGGAAGTCGTGACGGGTGATGGGGAGGGCGTCGACCTGCTTCTTGGTGTACTTGATGCCGGTGGGGTAGGTGCCGGTGTCGAGTTCGGCGCGGACGGTCAGCCCGGTGGTGGTGCTGGTGGCGCCGATCAGGTCAACGATGATCTGGTGGCTGGTCAGCGGCCGGCCGCGCCAGTTCAGGGTGATCTGGGAGAACAACCTGTGTTCGATCTTGTTCCATTTGCTGGTTCCCGGTGGGAGGTGGCAGACGGTGATCGTCAGGCCGGTCTCGGCGGCCAGGCGGGCGAGTTCGATCTTCCACGCCCGGACCCGGTAGCCGTTGGAGCCGCCGCCGTCGGCGCAGATCAGTAGCCGGTCGGCGTGTGGGTAGCGGTGTCGGCCCACGGTGTTCCACCAGCGGCGCAGGGTTTCCACGGCGAACGCGGCGGTGTCGTGGTCGGCGCCGACCGACACCCAGCCGGTGTTCGCGGCGATGTCGTAGATGCCGTACGGGATGGCCTTGCCCAGCTCCTTGTCCGGGAAGTCGTGCACGTTGACGCGCACCGGTGAACCCTGGGGTTGGTACTCCCGGCCGCCGTTGTGGAACTCGCCGACCAGTTCCTTCTTCTTGGTGTCCACACTGACCACCGGCGCCCCGACCGCCAGGTGCTCGACGACGGCGGCGTTGAGGTAGCCGAACTGGGCGTCCCGGTCGACGTGCTGGCGGCCCTCGCTGACCTTGGCGTTGGCCTGCAGGCTGAACCCCTGCGCGCGCAGCATCCGCGCGACCGTCCGGTCCGACACCGGATGCCCGCCGCCGGCCAGCGCGTCGGCCAGGTTACGGGTCGACTTCGTCGTCCACACCAGCGGCGAGGTCGGATCCCCGCGGGTCTGCGGATCGACCAGCGTGCGTAAGGCCGGCGCGAGCCCGGGGTCGTTCTCGGTGGCCGGCTTGCGGCCGCCGCCGGGCGCCCGCACCCGCCCGGCGGGCTCGACACCGCCCTCGAGTTCCCGCACCCCCTTGGCCACCGTGTCCGGGTGCACCCCGGTCGCCAGAGCAACCGCCTTGATCCCGCCCCGGCCCAGCTCCGCCGCCTCGGCGCCGAGCAGCAGGCGGCGCTGCCGCTCGTCCAGATACGGACGCAGCGCCGCATAGCGCCGAGCCACCGACTCCTCGGGCTGCCCCTCACTCGCCATAGCACAACGGTAGATCCGCCGGGCACGAAAACCTACTCTATTTCGTCGCGCGTCCTTAGTGCGGGTGGCCGGGGGCCGAGCCGCCCGCCACGAGGCGCCTGCCGCCACGCGTGGTCCGCACCCCACCGGGCAGCTGGACCGCCGACCGCGGCATCAGGCTACGGGCCCGCAGCACGGGCCAGGCAGGCGTCGTCGGGAAGAGGCCCTCCAGGCCGTGCGCGATCGGGCCGCCGAGGCTCGAGCGCAGCAGCTCCTGGTACTCGTCGTACTCGTTGACCGCGGCGGCGAGATCGCCCTTGGCCACGTAGGCCTCGATGAGCGCGCGGCGGGCGCTCTCGCGGCTCGGCGCGGTGCGCACGGCCACCTTGGCCATCGCGACGGCGTCGTCGAAGCGGCCCGCGGTGATCAGCCGTTGACTGCGCTCCTCGATGGCGTGCAAGCGAAGCTGGCGGAACCGTTCGCGCTCGATCTCGATCCACGCGGCCGTCCAGCCGGGCAGGATGTCGGCGGTGAGCACGGTGGTGTCCACCGCGGTGCCCGCGGGCAAGGTCGGCAGGATGCGGATGAGGCGCATGGCGTCGGCGAGGTCGACGGCGACGCCTTCGGCCAGCGCAAGCGTCTCGGGTTCGCGCTCGGCGAGCAGCCCCGGTACGTCGACGGCCGCGATGGCCTCGGCCAGGAGCCGGTCGGCGGCGGCCACCCCGGGCCAGAGGTCGGCGGCGAGCGCGGCGCGGGCCTGGGGGCGGTGGTGTACCGCCAGATAGGCGACCAACCTGCGGGCATCGACGCT
Organism: uncultured Actinomycetota bacterium; assembly: GCA_963739465.1. Taxonomy (GTDB): domain Bacteria; phylum Actinomycetota; class Actinomycetes; order Mycobacteriales; family Pseudonocardiaceae; genus Pseudonocardia. The sequence goes on along the minus strand of CAVUAS010000021.1, from coordinate 356,174 downwards.
CAACGCGACGGGTGCCCCGTCCACCGCGAGGGTGAACGCGCCCAGCACCGTGATGCGGTGCGGGAGCGCCTGAGCCGTGCGAGATCGTCGCTGATCGTCAGACATGGTCGTCCCGTGGAAGAGTTGTGCTCGTCAATTTCGGCCCGCGTGTGGTCCGCCGAGTCCGTCGAAGAGTGTTCTCCGGTGGACGCGGCTTGGGAAGGGCCTGATTCGTCACACTTGGCGGAACCTTACGGCTCGCCCGGTGACGGTCGGTAACCCTTCAACCTACCGAGGACCTTAGCGCAGGTCATGGAGCGGCGCGCAGTCGGACGTGCGTGCCGTCGGCGTCGGCCCAGACATGCAGGGAATCGCAGAGCTGACGGGCGATCCAGACCCCGCGGCCGCGGGGCTCGGCCGGGTGCGGCGCGATGAGGCCGGGCAGCGGGTTGTTCAGCAGCCCCCGGTCGTGCACCTCGACGACGAACCCGTCGGCGTCGGACCACAGACAGATCTCGGCGTCGCCCGGCCCGTGCTCGACGGCGTTGGTGCTGATTTCGTTGACGGCGAGCACGACGTCCTCGGCGCGGTCCTGGCCGAACCCGGACGCGTTCAGCATCGCGCTGACGCCTGCCCGAACCTCGTTGAGCGCCCACGCGCCGAACGTGCGGCGCACGTCGGGCGGCCCGAGTACCAGCGGTGCAGGCGCGGGGAAGGCGAGGAGGACCTCCTGCGGGGAGAGGTAGTCGGCGTTCTCGGCGGGCTGCCCGCGGCGCAGCACGGTCCGGTGGTTGCGGCGCGCGCCCGCGAGGACCGCCTCGTGCAGGGGGTAGGCGGGGTAGAAGCAGGTCATGGCGACGGGGAGATCGGACAGCGCGACGTTCGCGGCGGCGTCGAGCTCGGTCCAGAAGCCGCCGTCGGCGCCGTCGAAGGCGTCCCAGTGTTCGGTGACGACGCAGACGGTCTGGTGTCCGGACGGGGTGAGCATGCGCAGCTCCCGCGCCCACCGCGCGGCGAGTGTCTGGCCCGACGGGCCGTCCGGGCCGTCTGGGCGGGTCAGCGCGACCGCGTCGGACAGATCGCATGACGGCTGCCCGCGCAACGCCGCCTCGGTGGTGGGCCGCAGCGCGAGCGCCATCGGCTCGCCTGCGCGCAGCGCCGCCTCGACCACCGGCACGAGCTGGGCCATCAGGTCGACCTCGGTGTCGTAGAACGCCACGCCGTGCCGCAGCCGGGTGGCCGCGGGCGGGCTGATGATCCTCACCGGACCTCCTCGCGGGGAACGACCTCGAGCCGGGCGGCGAACGGGGCGCCGCAGCGGTCGAGGACGCGGTGGACGCCGGGGCGGGCACCGACGAGCACCAGCCGGTGCGTCTCGGGAAAGGACTCGGCGGCGTGGACGAGCTCGACCGCGCTCGCGACGTCGATGAACCGCAGCGACGCCAGGTCGATGGTGATGTCGGTGGTGGCGTGGGGGGAGCGCAGGGCGGAGTCGAGCGCGGTCTCGAGCACGCGCCGCACCTGCGGCCGGTTGGAGAGGTCGATCTCACCCGCGAACCGGAGGGCGGTGGCCGCCGACCCGGTGACGCGCAGCAGGGTGTCGTCGTAGAGCGCGGGCGTGACCAGCTCGCTGGGGTGGATCTCGCGCATCGCGGCCACGGCCTCGTCGTCGAAGAAGCGTCGGTCGAAACGACAGAGCATGCCCGCGTTGGGGTGCGCGGACAGCAGCACGTCGACCGCCGTCTCGTATTCGACGACTTTACGCAGCCCGCCGATCGGGAGCAGCTCGCGGGACTCGCCCGCCAGCCGGATGCCCGGCCACCCGGCCGTGTCGGCCTCGAGGATCTGTTGGCGCATGAGATCGACGATGTCGGCCACGGGGAAGGCGCAGACCTGGCGCGTGCGCTCCGTGGGGACGATGACCAGGCCGCCGTCGGCGAGGGACTCGGCCACCGACACCTGATCGTCGGCGAGCCTGCCGAGCAGAACGTCCGCGGTGTCGTTCTCGAAGTAGACGACGCGCTGGCCCGCCGCGAGGCCGCCCGCGACGTACGCGGCGGTGGCCTCCCAGAGGTGGTCGTCGCTGTCGGGGACGAGGCAGGCGTGCCCGACGCGACCAAGGTCGTCGATCGTGCTGATCCCCGTCATACGCACTCTCTCGGCGTTTGCGTCGGGCTCCCCGGTGCCCTACCTGCCGCTCCCCACCGGAAAGAGTACGTCGCTGGTCCAGGCGAGGCGCCGGGACGGATGGGGAACCCCGCGCCGAGGCGTCGCCCGGGCGCGGCGAGCGGGCGGTCTCAGGCGACGACAGGCGGCACCACTGCCTCGATCAGGTGAGGTCCGGCCTCCGCCCCGGCTCGGCGGAGGGCGTCCGCGAGCCCGTCCGCCGTGTCCACGGAGGTGGCGGGCACGCCCATGCCCGCGGCGAGGGCGACGAAGTCGAGGCGGGGCCCGGACAGGTCCAGCAGCGAGCGGGCGCGCGCGCCGTCGCCGACGACGAACCCGGCCGCGCCGACCTGCTGCAGCTCGGCGCGCAGGATGGCGTAGGCGCTGTTGTGGTAGACGACGGTCGTCACGTCGAGACCCTCGCGCGCGTGCGTCCACAGCGCGGAGATCGTGTACATCGCGCTGCCGTCGGCCTCCAGGCACCAGACGGGCCGCTCCGGGCAGGCCAGCGCCGCGCCGGTCGCGGCGGGCAGGCCGTAGCCGATCGCGCCGCCGGTGAGCGTGAGCCAGTCGTGGCGGGGCGCGCCCGCGGTCGCCGCGGGCAGGCCGACGCCGGAGGTGTTGGCCTCGTCGACGACGACCGCGCCCTCCGGGAGCAGCGCCCCGACCACGGCGGCGGCGCTCGCGACCGTCAGCGGGCCGCTCGGGACCTCGGGGCGCCCCGCGGCGGCGAGGGTGGGCGGCGTTTCACCCGCGACGAGGTCGGCGAGCTCCGCGGCCGCCGCGGCGGCCCGCCCGTACTGGGGCACCACCTCGTGCACCGTGCAGCCTTGCGGGACGAGGTCGCCGGGCTTGTCGGGGTAGCCGAAGAACGCCACCGGCGCGCGGGCGCCGAGCAGCACCAGGTGGCGGATGCCCGCGAGCTGGTGCTGCGCCTGTTCGACCAGATAGCCCAACCGCCCGACGGGCGCCACTCCCGCGCCGCGCTCCAGCCGGGTCGGGAACGTCTCGGCGAGCATCCGCGCGCCGGTGGCGGCCGCGACCCGGCTCGCCGCGGCCAGGCCCTCGGCGCGGCAGGCGTCGCCGCCCACGAGCAGCAGGGTGGGCTCGCCGCCGCGCAGCGCGTCGGCGGCCGCCGTCAACGCGGCGGGGTCGGCGCCCGGACGGTCGGGCACCGAGACGGGCGCCGCGGGCAGGCCGCCGTCGGACCAGCTCACGTCGGCGGGCAGCACGAGCGTCGCGACCCGGCCCGACCGGGCGGCGGCCACGGCGTCGGCGGCGTCCCGGCCCACGTCGGCGGGGGTCGCGCTGGTGCGCAGCCACCCCGATACCGAGCCCGCGACGGCCGCGATGTCCGACTGCAGCGGCGCGTCGTACTTCTGGTGGCCGGTGGCGTGCTCGCCGACGACCGTCACCACACCCGAGCCCGCCCGCCGGGCGTTGTGCAGGTTGGCCAGGCCGTTGCCGAGGCCCGGTCCGAGGTGCAGCAGCACGGCCGCCGGGCGCCCCGCCATCCGCGCATAGCCGTCGGCCGCGCCGGTGGCGACGCCTTCGAACAGCGTGAGGACCGGCCGCAGCGCGGGCACCCCGTCCAAGGCGGCGACGAAGTGCATCTCCGACGTGCCGGGGTTGGCGAAGCACATGTCCACGCCCGCGTCGACGAGGGTGCGCAGCAGCGCGTGGGCACCGTTCACGGCGTGACCACGTGCACCGATCGTCGACGGCGACTGCCGGATCGTCTGCAGGACGACGCAGTACCGCTCGGTCAGCTTGATCAGCGTGGCGAGCCGGTCGGCGTCCGCCTCCGTAGTGAGGTCGAACGTCAGCCGGATGTCGCGGAACCCGACCGGGGCCGCCTTGTCGACGCCCAAGGTGCCGCGAAAGTCCAGATCGCCCTCGGCGTGCACCGAGCCTGCGACGTCCAGCCCCAGGGACGTGGCCACGGCCCGCAGCGTGACGCCCGCGCACGCGACCAGCGCCTCCAAGAGCATGTCGCCCGAGCACAGCTGGGTGCCGTCGCCTCCGGAGGCCGGGTGCAGGCCCGCCTCGGCGAGGGCGGACGCGGTGCGCACCCGGCACGCCACGCCCGTGCCGGACAGCTCACCGTCGGCCATGAGGGTGACCACCGCGCTCGCCGGGTCGTCGCGGTACCGCTGCTTGAGGGGCGCCTGCTTCTCCTTGAGCACGGCTGCGGGATCGACGGCGGTGTCGGGCGTCGCGTCGGGGGTCGTCGCGTCGGGGGTCATGGCCGCATCGTGCCACCACCTCTACCCTCGCGACGTGGTCGAAGGCACGGACGAGCAGGCCGACCGGCGGGTGCTGACCGTCCCCAACCTGCTGTCCGTGCTGCGCCTGTTCGGCGTGCCGCTCTTCCTGTGGCTGCTGCTGGGTGGGCACGGGGCGCCGGAGACCGACATCTGGGCGATCGTCGTGCTCGCCGTCGGCGGGATCAGCGACTGGGCCGACGGCAAGCTCGCCCGGCTGTTGAACCAGTACAGCAAGCTGGGGGAGCTGCTCGACCCGGCGGTCGACCGCCTCTACATCCTGGCCGCGCTGCTGGGGCTGGGGGTGCGGGGGGTCGTGCCGTGGTGGGCGGTCGGGGTGCTCGTCGGCCGGGACCTGCTGCTCGCCGCGTGCCTCCCGCTGCTCCGGCGCCGCGGCTACGGCCCACCGCCCGTCGTGTACCTCGGCAAGGCGGCCACGTTCCTGCTCCTGTGGGCCTTCCCACTGCTGCTGGCAGGCCTGCAGACCGGCTGGTTCGCCGACCTCTGCCGCCCCACCGGGTACGCGTTCGCGATCTGGGGGAGCGCGCTGTACCTCTACACCGGGGCGCTCTACCTGGCCCAGATCGTGCTGGCGCTCCGCACGCCCCGCGCGCAGCGGGCCGAACCGCCTGGCTAGGCTCCCGCCGTGATCCCCGACGACCTGCGCTACACCGATGCTCACGAGTGGGTCCGCGACCTCGGCGAGGGCGTCGTGCGGATCGGCATCACCGATTACGCGCAGACCCAGCTCGGCGACGTCGTGTTCGTCCAGCTGCCCGACGAGGGTGCCGAGGTGCAGGCGGGCGCGGCCGTCGGCGAGGTGGAGTCGACCAAGTCGGTCTCAGACCTTTTCGCGCCGGTCAGCGGTACTGTCGTAGCGGTCAACACGGCGCTGGCCGACACGCCCGAGCTGATCAACTCTGCGCCGTACAAGGACGGCTGGATGCTGGACATCAGGGTGACCGACACACCCGAGGGGCTGCTCGACGCGGCCGCGTACGGCGAGCTCGTCGGGGAGTGACCCATGCCCGACACGCCCGCGCGGTAGGTTTGTCCGGCACCGCCACGCTGACCCTATCCGGACTTATCCGCAGGAGGAGACCCCGAGGTGACCATGAATGACGGGCCCGGCGTGCCCCCGGAGCGCGCCCCGGAGACCACTTCGGTCTTCCGTGCGGACTTCCTCTCCGAGGCGGAGCCGCCCGCACAGGACCCGGGCGTCTCGGGCGTGGACGCGCTGCCCGAGGGCGCAGCGCTGTTGGTCGTCAAACGGGGCCCCAACGCGGGATCGCGGTTCCTTCTCGACCGGGCCGTCACCAGCGCGGGGCGCCATCCCGACAGCGACATCTTCCTCGACGACGTCACCGTCTCCCGCCGTCACGCGGAGTTCCGCAGTGACGCGGGGGAGTTCGTGGTCGTCGACGTCGGGAGCCTCAACGGCACCTATGTCAACCGCGAACCGGTGGACACGGCGGTGCTCGTCGACGGCGACGAGGTGCAGATCGGCAAGTTCCGCCTGGTCTTCATCACCGGCCCGCAGGGCTGACGCTCCGCCGTCGGCGACACGCTCGGGCCGCCCGTCCGGAGGCGCGCGCGGGCGGAGTGCGCCGTGTAGCGTCGGGAGGCAGCAGGACCGTCAGGAGGAGGGACCGCATGAGCGAGATGCGTGTGGTGGGCGTCCGGGTCGAACTCCCCGCGAACCAGCCCATCCTCCTCTTGCGGGAGACCAGCGGCGACCGCTACCTGCCCATCTGGATCGGGTCGGTCGAGGCCACCGCCATCGCGTTGGAGCAGCAGGGCGTGAAGCCCGCACGGCCGCTCACCCACGACCTGCTCAAGGACGTGATCGCGGGCCTCGGGCGGCGGCTGGAGCAGGTCCGGATCACCGACCTGCAAGAGGGCACGTTCTACGCCGAGCTCGTCTTCGACGGCGGCGTGAAGGTGTCCGCGCGCCCGAGTGATTCCGTGGCGCTGGCCCTGCGCACCGGCGTCCCGATCCACGCGGAGGAGCGGGTGCTCGCCGAGGCCGGGCTCATCATTCCGGACGAGCAAGAGGACGAGGTCGAGAAGTTCCGGGAGTTCCTCGACAGCATCTCCCCTGAGGATTTCCGCGGCGCCCAGCCGTAGCGGGCCTTCGGTTCCCCGCGGTGCCGTCGCGTAGATCCTGTGAGGACTTCCGCGGCGCCCAGCCCCAGCCGGCCGCCGCGCGCCTACCGCCGCACCCGTTACCTCGCACGAGCGTGTTGCGTTGACCCTGCGTCGAGAGGCGCCTACGGTCGAAGAACCAGCATGTGATTCAGGGGAAGGGGGCGCGGTGGACGAGCCGCCGTCCACGCCCGAGCAGGGCGAGCTCTTCCCGGATCCCCTCGTCGGGTCCGGGCTCGATGGGCTGCCCGATCAGCTCGTGGGCTTCCGCGGCCCCACCGCCTGCCAAGTCGTCGGCATCACCTACCGGCAGCTCGACTACTGGGCCCGCACCGGCCTGGTCGTCCCCTCGATCCGCAGCGCCGCGGGCTCGGGCTCGCAACGGCTGTACTCGTTCAAGGACATGCTCGTCCTCAAGGTCGTCAAGCGGCTGCTCGATGCCGGGGTGTCGCTGCAGAACATCCGCGTCGCCGTCGAGTACCTGCGCCGCCGCGGCGTCCGTGACCTCGCGGGCGTCACCCTCTTCTCCGACGGCACCACCGTCTACGAGTGCAGCTCACCCGAGGAGGTCGTCGACGTGCTGCGCGGCGGCCAAGGCGTCTTCGGCATCGCCGTCTCCGGCGCCATGAAGGAGATCAGCGGCTCGATCAAGGACTTCCCGGTGGAGCGGGCCGACGGCGGCTCCGTCGACGACGCCCCCGAGGACGAACTCTCTCGCCGACGGGCCCGGCGCGCCATCGGGTAGCAGTTCCACGTTGTAGGACTAGAGTAGGCGGCGCAGTCGCCGAACCAGCGCGGGAGAGTCCCGGCGAAAGCCGGGCGCCGAAGGAGCAAATCCTCCCCGGAATCTCTCAGGCCCCAGGACCGCGCCGGTGAGACGCCTCTGGAAAGCGATCGCCGCGCCGAAGCGGTGATCCGCCGACGGGGAAAGCCCTGGCCCGACCGGGGTGAATCTCTCAGGCGCCCGCCCCCGCGCGGGCACAGACAGAGGGGGAGGGCGTTCCGCCCCGTCCAGTCCTGCCTGGAGGCGCCATGACCGACCGTGCTGCGACCGACCGCCCTGCGACCGACCCCGCTGCGGCCGACCGCCCGTCGCTGACCGATCTCGAGCGCGGCGTGCCGTTCGCCGAGCGGCACATCGGCCCCCGCGAAGACGAGCTCACCACCATGCTCGCCGCCATCGGCGCAGCGTCGCTCGACGAGCTGGCCGACACCGCCGTACCCGCCGCCATCCGCGACACCGAGCCCGTGCCCTCCACCCTGCCGCCCGCCGGGTCCGAGACCGAGGTGCTCGCCGCGCTGCGCGCGCTCGCCGCCCGCAACACCGTCACGGTGCCGATGATCGGGCTCGGCTACCACGGCACCGTCACCCCGCCCGTGATCCGCAGGCACGTGCTGGAAAACCCCGCCTGGTACACCGCCTACACGCCCTACCAGCCGGAGATCAGCCAAGGCAGGCTGGAGGCCCTGCTCACGTTCCAGACCACGGTCGCCGACCTCACCGGTCTCCCCGTCGCGGGCGCCTCACTGCTCGACGAGGCCACCGCCGCCGCCGAAGCCATGACGCTGCTGCGCCGCGCCAACCGTTCCACCAGCCCCCGGTTCCTCGTCGACGTCGACACCCTCCCGCAGACCCACGCCGTGCTGGCCACCCGGGCCGAGCCCCTCGGCATCGAGCTCGTGCCGTTCGACACGGGCGCCGAGCTCCCCGACGGCGAGTTCTACGGCCTGCTGCTGTCCTATCCCGGCGCCTCCGGGGCCGTGCGCGACCTCCGACCCGTCATCACCGCGGCCCACGAACGCGGCGCGCTCACCGCCGTCGCCGCCGACCTGCTCGCACTGACACTGCTCACGCCGCCCGGCGAGCTCGGCGCCGACGTGGCCGTCGGCACCACCCAGCGGTTCGGCGTGCCGCTCGGGTACGGCGGCCCGCACGCGGGCTACCTGTCGGTGCGCGACGGGCTCGCCCGCCAGGTGCCCGGCAGGCTCGTCGGGCTCTCCCACGACGCCGACGGCCGCCCCGCGCTGCGGCTGGCCCTGCAGACCCGCGAGCAGCACATCCGCCGCGAGAAGGCCACCTCCAACATCTGCACCGCGCAGGTGCTGCTCGCCGTCGTCGCCGCCTGCTATGCCGTCTACCACGGGCCCGACGGGCTGGCCCGCATCGCCCGGCGGGCCCACCGCATGGCGGCCGTGCTGGCCGCGGGCCTCCGCGAAGGCGGCGTCGAGGTGGTGCACGACGCGTTCTTCGACACGGTCCGGGTCCGCGTGCCGGGCCGGGCCGCCGCGGTCGCCGACGCCGCACACGCCGCCGGGATCGCGCTGCACCGCGTCGATGCCGACACACTGGGCATCTCCTGCTCTGAGCTGACCACCGTGGCGCATCTGGAGGCGCTGTGGGCCGCCTTCGGTGTCGATGCCGATGCCACGGCACTCGACCAGCCCACGGCCGACGCACTTCCCGACGACCTTGTCCGCACCAGCGACTACCTCACCCACCCGGTGTTCCACGAGCACCGCTCGGAGACCGCGCTGATGCGCTGGCTGCGGCGCCTCGCCGACGCCGACATGGCGCTCGACCGCACGATGATCCCGCTCGGCTCGTGCACCATGAAGCTCAACGCGGTGGCCGAGATGGAGCCGATCACCTGGCCCGGATTCGCCGATCTGCACCCGTTCGCGCCCGCCGAGGACGCCGCGGGCACCCTCGAACTGATCGCCGACCTCGAGCGCTGGCTGGCCGAGCTCACCGGGTACGCGGCGGTGTCCCTGCAGCCCAACGCAGGCAGCCAGGGCGAGCTCGCGGGCCTGTTGGCGATCGCGGCCTACCACCGCAGCCGCGGCGAAGATCACCGGGACGTCTGCCTCATCCCGGCCTCGGCGCACGGCACCAACGCGGCGTCGGCGGTGATGGCGGGGCTGCGGGTGGTTGTGGTGGCCACCGGCCCGACCGGCGACGTCGACCTGGACGACTTGCACGCCAAGATCGACAAGCATCGGGACGCGCTGGCCGCTCTGATGATCACCTACCCGTCGACGCACGGCGTGTACGAGGTGGCCGTGCGGGAGGTCTGCGACGCGGTGCATGCGGCGGGCGGACAGGTCTACGTCGACGGCGCCAACCTCAACGCGCTGGTCGGCGTGGCGCGCCCGGGCGCGTTCGGAGGTGACGTCAGCCACCTGAACCTGCACAAGACGTTCTGCATCCCGCACGGCGGCGGCGGCCCGGGCGTGGGGCCGGTGGCCGTCGCCGAGCACCTGGCGCCGTTCCTGCCCGGCCGCGGGGTGGTCGGGCCCGTGTCAGCGGCGCCGTACGGCAGCCCGGGGGTGTTGCCGATCCCGTGGGCCTACCTGCGGCTCATGGGGATCGACGGGCTGCGCCGGGCGACGCTCACCGCCGTCGCCGCGGCCAACTACGTCGCGACCCGGCTGGCGGAGCACTACCCGGTGCTGTACGCGGGAACCGCGGGGCGGGTGGCCCACGAGTGCATCCTCGACCTGCGGGGTATCACCAAGGCGTCCGGCGTGAGCGTCGACGACGTCGCGAAGCGGCTGGCCGACTACGGCCTGCACGCGCCGACGATGTCGTTCCCGGTCGCGGGCACGCTGATGGTGGAGCCCACCGAGAGCGAGGACCTCGCGGAGATCGACCGCTTCGTCGACGCCATGATCGGTATCCGGGGCGAGATCGAGCGCGTGGCCACGGGGGAGTGGCCCGTGGACGACAACCCGCTCCGCGGTGCCCCGCACACCGCGACGTGCCTTGCCGACAAGTGGGACCACCCGTACAGCCGGGAACTGGCCGCGTACCCGAGCGGCGCCACGCCCGGGGTGCACGACCGCAAGGTGTGGCCGCCGGTGCGGCGCGTCGACGGGGCCTACGGCGACCGCAATCTGGTCTGCAGCTGCCCTGCCCCGGAGGCGTTCGCCTGATCCGGGGCAGGGCCGCGCGGACGGGCGGCCCCACATCCCCTCCGAGTGTCGCCACCCGCCCGCTGTCCTAAGAGCAGGCAACACCGCTCCTGATACGTCGCAGTGCAAAGACTTTTCCCTCTCGATGTCAAGCAATCATTGACGCCATCATCTCGCCAATGAATCGACGACAACCAACAGCCTTGAACCAGGGGAGCGGCCGGGCTCAGAGGAGCGCGGTGCAGAGGTCGATGAGGCGGGCGCGGAGGGGAGCGGCCCGGTGTGCCGCGTCCGCCTGGGCGCGCGCATAGGCGGCACGGCCCGCCGGGGTCTCGACGGGCACGGGCGGATAGCCGAGCGCGGTGAGGTCGTAGGGGCTTGCGCGCATGTCCAGCTCACGAACGTCGGCGGCGAGCTCGAAGCACGCGGCCACCAGGTCGGATGGCGTAGCAGGCGCGAGCTTGTAGGCCCACTTGTAGAGGTCCATGGTGGCGTGCAGGCAGCCGGGCTGTTCGTGCTTCACCTGGTCGGAGCGCGCGGGCGCGACGGCGTTCCGCGGCCGGGCCGCCGGGGTGAAGAACCGGAACGCGTCGTGGTGGGTGCAGTGCACGGGGAGGGACTCGACGACGGCGTCGGTGCCCGCGGCGCCGAGGCGGAGCGGCACGGCGGCGTGCCGGGGTGCGGCGGCGCGGTACACCATCGCCCACTCGTGCAGGCCGAAGCAGCTCAGGCGGGGTGGGCGGGCCGCGGTGGCCGTCAGGAGGGTGCGGACGAACCGCGCGGTCGGCGCGAGCCGGGGGAGTGCGGCGGGGTCGAGGCGCACGCTGCCCGGCTCGTCGGCGGGCCGATAGCCGGGTCGGCCGAGGTACTCGGCGGCGCCGCGCAGCACGACGCCCGGCCCGGGATGCCACTCCTCCAGCCGCGCGGGCCGGTACGAGTAGTAGGTGAAGAGGAAGTCGAGCACCGGGTGCGCCTCGCCGCGATGCTTGCGCGCCCGGTGCGGCGCGGTGAAGCGCCGTACGCGGTCCCGGTGCGCCGCCGCACGGGACCGCCACTCGCCCTCCGCCAGCACGAGGTCCACCGCGGTGAGGGTACGCGGGCTCCTCCCCGGCCCCGAGGCGTCCGCACCGGCGCTGCGGTCTCCGCACCCCCGTCCGGACGCCTGCGCGAGCACGGTGATGCCGGTGCGGGCGGGCGCCCGCTCAGCCGCCGACCGTGCGGGCCGCGGGCGCGCCCTCCTCGATCCCGTACGCGAGGATCCGCCGCGGCCGGATTCGGATCACGCCCGGCGCGGCGCCCTCGAACGCCCCGACCGGCACCACGTCGGGCAGCACCTCGGCGTCCCCGCGGATTTCGAGGGCCCGCGGCTGCCACGGGGGCAGCACGTCGTCGATGACCAGCGCCACACGCCCGTCGCGGGCGACATTGCGCCATTTCTGGGTGCTCGGGTTGCGTAACCCCGCGATGTCGATCGTGCCCGCCGCCGCGTCCACGGTGAACCCGACGGGCCGCACCTGCGGTGCGCCGTCGGGGCCGAGGGTGGCCAGCCGGGCGAGGCGGGCGTCGCGAAGGAACTCGAGCTCGGCGTCGCTGAAGATGCTCACGCTCCGAAGCTTGCGACCTCAACCCAGGTGCAGGTCAAGCGGGCCCCTCGCGCGCGTGGGTGGCGTCGCGCACGGTGCCGACGTAGTGCTCGATGAGATCCTCCAACGTGACCAACCCGGCCGTGGTGCCCCCGGCGTCGACCGCGCGGCCCAGATGCGCCCCCGCGCGGCGCAGCACGGCGAGCGCGACGTCGAGCCGATCGGTCACCCGGACCTGCGGCAGCCGTCGGATCCGCTGGTACGGCACCTCGGCGCCGGGGTCGTCGGCGATGTCGAGGATGTCCTTGACGTGCAGATAGCCCGAGAAGCCCGCGGCGGCGCGGACCGGGAACCGCGAGAAGCCGGTGTCGGCGACGGCCCGCGCGACGTCGTCGACGACGGGTCGCTGCGGCAGCGACACCAGCTCGACCGGGGCCACCAGCACGTCCGCGACGGTGTGCCCGGCCGAGGACAGCGTGCGGGTGAGCCGCCGCGAGCCGTCGTCGTCGAGGAGGCCTTCGCGGCCGGACTCGGCGATCAGGTCGGCCAGCTGGCCGGACGTGACCGCGGTCTCCAGCTCGTCGCGGGGCACGACGCGCATGAGCCGCAGCACACCGTTGGCGGTGTGGTTGAACAGGCTGATGAACGGGCGCAGCACCGTGGTGAACGCCAGGAACGGCGGCACCAGCCAGAGCGCGGTGCGCTCCGGCCCGGCGATCGCGATGTTCTTCGGCACCATCTCGCCGATCACCATGTGCCCGACGACGACCACGACCAGTGAGATCGTGAACGCCACCGGTGCCAGCATTTCGATGGGCGCCCCGAGCCAGGTGAACGGCCGCTCGATGAGGTGCGCGACGGCGGGCTCGCCGAGGCGGCCGAGCAGCAGCGAGCAGATCGTGATGCCGAGCTGGGCGGCGGCCAGCATGCGGGACAGGTTGGCGCCCGCCTTCAGCACCGTCGACGCGCCCGGGGTGCCTGCACGGGCCATCGACTCGAGCCGGTCACGGCGGGCGGAGATCAGCGCGAACTCCGCGCCGACGAAGAACGCGTTGGCCAGCAGCAGGAGGATCGCCGCGGCCAGGGCCAGGAGGTCGCTACTCACCGACGGCCTCCGGCACGGGCGCGGTCACGCGCAGCTCGGCCACCCGGTTGCGGTCGCGCCGCGTCACGGTGAGGTGCCATCCGTCGACGTCGACGTCGTCGCCGACGTCGGGGATGCGACCCAGGCGGGCCAGCACGAGCCCGGCGAGGGTCTCGTAGTCGCCGCCGGGCATCGTGAAGCCGGTGGCGTCGGCGACCTCGTCGTCGCGCAGGAGACCGGACACCAGCCAACTGCCCTCGCCGAGCGGGCGGACCCGCGCCTGCTCGCCCGCGTCGTGTTCGTCGCGGACGTCGCCGACGATCTCCTCGACCAGGTCCTCCAGTGTCACGATGCCCGCGGTGCCGCCGTACTCGTCGACGACGACGGCGAGCTGCAGCCCCGAGGCCCGCAGGCGGGTGAGCAGGGCGTCGCCGCTGAGCGACTCGGGCACGGTCGGTACGGGCTGGGCCAAGGTCCGCAGAGACACCTCGGTCCAGCGCGGCGCGGGCACGCCGAACGCCTGCTTGACGTGGACGACCCCGACGAGCGCGTCGGGGTCGCCGCCGTCGTCGACGGGGAAGCGGGAGAACCCGGTGCGCCGCGACTGTGCGACGAGCCCGGCGACGGTGTCGTCGGCGTCGAGGGACGTCACCCGCACCCGCGGGGTCATGAGCTCTTCGGCGACGCGGTCGGTGAAGCGCAGCGAGCGGTCCAGGAGTGTCGCGGTGCCCTCGTCGAGCGTGCCGTGCTCGGCGCTGGCGCGCACGAGCGAGCTCAGCTCCCCGGGCGAGCGCGCCGAGCGCAGCTCCTCGGCGGGCTCCACGCCGAGCCTGCGCACGATGGCGTTGGCCGCGGCGTTGAGCGCGCCGATCAGCCAGCGGAACGCGTTCGCGAACCCGCTCTGGAGCCAGACGACGGCGCGCGCGGTGCGCAGCGGGTCGGCGATCGCGAGGTTCTTGGGCACGAGCTCGCCGAACACCATCGACAGCGCCGTGGCCAACACCAACGCGAGCACGGTCGCGGTGCCTGCCGCCGCGCCCTCGGACAGGCCGAGCGCGGCGAGGCCGGGCACGAAGAGGGTGGCGATCGCGGGTTCGGCGATGTAGCCGGTGGCCAGCGTGGTGACGGTGATGGCGAGCTGGCTGCCCGACAGCTGGAACGACAGGCTGCGGTGGGCACGCTGCACGGCGCGGGCGCGCCGGTCGCCCTTCGCGGCGGCGTGTGCGTCGACCTGGCTGCGCTCCAGCGCGGTGAGCGCGAACTCGGACGCGACGGCCACCGCGGTGCCGAGCGTGAGGACGACGACGGCGAGCACGCCCAGGAGGGACAGCAGGACGGTCATGACGGCGCCTGCCGTGCGATGTGGGTGATGCGCCGGGGCAGGCCCGGCGCCCTACTGCAGCCCGGCTCGCCGGAACGTGCGGTGGGCACGGTGGCAACTCCTCCAGAGGGGTGGGCGCCAGTCTACCGGCGCGTCGTGCGCGCCTGCCGAGGGCGAGGACCTGCTCCCCGATCACGCCGCACCGGGTGAGATCGGCAACTCGCGCGGCGTCCGGCGGGCGTGCGCCGTCTACGTTTCAGCGCATGCAGCACTCGCCCTACGTCGACCTCGATCGCGGAGCGTGGGCGAAGTTGGGGGAGAACGCCCCGCTGCCGCTCTCGGCCGCCGAGCTCGACGGCCTGCGCAGCCTCGGCGATCCCGTGGACCTCGACGAGGTGCGCGAGGTCTACCTGCCGTTGACGCGGCTGCTCGCCCTGCACATCGAGGAAAGCGGGCGACTCTACGAGACCTACCGCGCGTTCCTGGCGCCCGGCGAGGAGCCGCCCGCGCGCACCCCGTTCGTCATCGGGATCGCGGGATCGGTGTCGGTCGGGAAGTCCACCATCGCGCGGCTCCTGCAGCGGCTGCTGGCCCGCCTGCCCGACCATCCGCGCATAGAGCTGATCACCACCGACGGGTTCCTGCGTCCCAACGCGGAGCTGGAACGACGGGGGCTGATGGCCCGCAAGGGCTTCCCCGAGTCCTACGACCGCGGGGCGCTGCTGCGCTTCGTCCGCGCCGTCAAGGCGGGCTGCCCCGAGGTCGGCGCCCCGGTGTACTCGCACCTCGTCTACGACGTCCTGCCGGACGAGCAGACGATCGTGCGCAGCCCCGACATCCTCCTCCTGGAGGGCCTCAATGTGCTGCAGCCCGCGGGCCGGGACGCGGTCGCGGTGAGCGACTTCATCGACTTCTCGGTCTACGTCGACGCGGCGACCACCGACATCCGCCGCTGGTACGTCGAGCGGTTCCTGCGGCTGCGCGAGACGGCGTTCCGCAACCCCGACTCCTACTTCCGTCGCTACGCAGCGCTGAACGAGCCCGAGGCCGTCGCGCGGGCGGAGAGCCTCTGGGCGCAGATCAACGAGCCCAACCTGGAGCGCAACATCCGGCCCACCCGCGGCCGGGCGAGCCTCGTGCTGCACAAAGGTCCGGACCACAACGTCACCGGCGTGCGCCTGCGCAAGGTGTGAACGGGCCGAGGTGGCACGATGGACGGATGGAGGGCGGCGCAGGAAGCACTGCGGTGGCGGGCGAGGACATGGACGCGGCCGTGGCCGTGGCCGGCTCCGGCGACGAGCTGGCCACCCGGCTGCGGCTCGCGGTCGGCCGCCTGAGCAGGCGGGTGCGGATCGACGGCGGCGAGTCGGTGCCGCCTCTGCAGCTGTCCGCGCTGGTCACGGTGGAGGAGCACGGCCCGCTGCGGCTGTCCGAGCTGGCCCGCCGCGAAGCCGTCACGGCGCCGACCATGAGCCGGGTGCTCAGCGCCCTCGACGAGCAGGGCCTCGTCGTCCGTTCCCCGGACCCCCAGGACGCGCGAGGTGTGCTCATCACACTGTCGCCGGAGGGCGCCCGGCGTTTGGACGAGGTCCGCACCCAGCGCACCGCCCTCATCGCGCGCAGGCTGGCCCGCCTCGACGACGCGCAGCGCAGCGCGCTGACCGCCGCGCTGCCCGCCCTGGAGGCGCTGCTCGTCGATGACGATTAGCGCTGACGAGTGACCGACCAACCGAGTCCGAACGCGGCTGTTGTCCATCTGTGACCTTTGCGGTGCCATAGTGGTGTGACGTGAGGCGCCCCCGGCGGGGCTCCGGGGAGGGGGTCGGAGGGCGTGGACGGGGTCACCGCGGTGATCGCGGGCCTCCTCACGGCGCTGCACCGCTCGGTCGCGCCCGATGTCTGCCCCGGCGGATGGCCGTGGGCGGTCTCGCTGCTCGGCGTCCTCGTGGGGCTGCTCCCGGCGGTGGGCGCGCTGCTCGTCGCGATGCTGCGCAAGACGGTGGGCAACTCCGCGTCCGTGGTGTGCGCCGCGATCGGGTTCGTCTTCGCGGGCCTTGCGCCCTTGTTGATATTCACGGCGACCGGGCGCATCTTCGCGGCCGCCGCGGCGGGCACCGCCGTGCCCGGGCTCAGCCGCGCAGGCCTGCGCACGGACGCCTGCTTCGCCGCGCTCGGCAGCCAGGTCGAGTACCTCGGCCGCGGCACGGTAGGGCAGAGCTTCATGGGCACGAGCCCGCTGCGCCTCGGCGTCGGCCTGGTCGGGCTCGGCCTCGTCCCGGTGATCGTGGCGACGCTCACGTTCGTGCAGGCCCGGATCGCGCTGCGGCGGGGGCCACGCTGGCCCGCCGCGTTCTTCTGGCTCTCCACGCTCGGTGTGGCCCTGCTGACCACGGCCGTGCCGGCGCTCACCGCGGCCCATCTGTGGCTGGGCGCGGGCCTCGGCGCGCTGCTCGGCATGCTGCTCCCGCTCTCCATCGCGCCGCCACCGTGGTCGGTGGTCGGCCGGGGCACGCAGCCCCCGGCCCGACAGGAGCGCGCCCAGCCCGTACGCACCCCCGCGCGCACGCCCACCCCGACCAGGGTGGCCCCGGTGCCCGCTCCGGCCCCGCCGCCGCCCCGGGTTCATCGGCCCACGCTGGTCGCCCAGGCGCCGTCCGGCCCGGTGCGCAGCGGCCCCCGGTTCCGGCCGATCCGCAGGCTGGGGTCGGGCGGCTTCGGCCGGGTGTGGCTCGCCCAGGACAACAAGCTGGGCCACGTCGTCGCGCTCAAGGCCGCGCACGCCCCCGACGCCGAAACCGAGAAGCGCCTCGAGCGGGAGGCCCGCGCCCTCGCCGCCGTTCGGCACCCGAACTGCGTGCGGATCTATGACCTCGTGCCCGCCCGCAGCGACCCCGGCCTTTCCGACCTCGACGGCATGGTCATCGTCATGGGCTACGTCGACGGCATGTCGTTGGGCGACCTGGTGCGCGACCGCGGTGTGCTCGACGACATCGCCGCCGCACGCGTTTGGGTCAACCTCGCGGGCGCGCTGGACGCCGCGCACTCGCGCGGCGTGATGCACCGCGACGTCAAGCCGGGCAACGTGGTCGTGGACCCGCAGGGCGTCGCGCACCTGATCGACTTCGGCATCGCCCGCAAGACCGGCGACGCCACGATGACCCAGACGGGATTCGTGCTCGGCACCCCGGACTTCCTCGCCCCGGAGATCGCGTGCGGGGAGCGCGCCTCGGCGGCGTCGGACGCCTGGCAGCTCGCCGCGACGATCTCGTATGCCCTCACCGGGCACCCACCCCGCGGCGGGCACGCGGACGCGGTCTCCGGCCTGCGCGCCGCGGCCACCGGCGCGCCGCTCAGCCACCTGCCCCGCCGCACCGCGCACCTGGCGCTGCTGCGGGCGGCGCTGGACAACGACCCGGCGCGCCGCCCCGCGCTGCGCGACGTCCAGCGGGCTCTGGAGGACTGGCTGCGGCGCACCGCCACCCCCGCGCGCGGCCAACCGGCGGCAGCGCCGCGTTAGCGCGGATTTCCGCGTAGCTGATTCAGCCCAACCTCGCCCGCGGGTTTGGATGCCCAGCCACCGGCTCGGACCGTGTTCTGGCATGGGAGAAGTCAGTACCGCCGCCTAGGCATCCGCCGCACTGCCTTGGGTTCATCTGCCCACCGAATCACAGCTCTGCAATTCGTTATCGTGTCGAGACATCTAGTAGTCGATCTCGGTAGCCTGTCGCTGACCAGCGCAGATGCTGTCGCAGGCCGTCCATGAGTGGAGAACCGGGGGCGTACGGATCAACCGAGGAGCCACAGTGCCCTGGTAGAACTCCGCTATGACAGGCGGATCACCCCAACGCGCCGGGGCGGAGTTCTTCACCGCGCCGGAGCAGGTCAACCAGCGCCGTTACGAGGCGCTGCGCGCGTTCTTCGTCGACGGGCTCACCCATGCCCAAGCCGGACAACGCTTCGGCTACACCCGCTGGACCATGGTGGACCTGGTGCACGACTACCGGGCCGGGAAGCTTCAGCTGTTCGCCCCGCCCCGCAAACCCGGACCGCCGCCCGGGGTGGCCCCGGCCAAGGACCGCGTCCGCGGCCGGGTGATCGAGCTCCGCCGCCAAGGCCTGTCGACCTACGAGATCTCCGCGCAGCTGGCCGCCGAAGCCACCCCGCTCAACCGCACCGGCGTCGGGGAAATCCTCGCCGAGGAAGGGTTCGGGCGGCTGCTGCGCCACCCGGCCGAGCAGGCCTCCACCGCGGCGGCTACGCCCGGCCGCGACACCCGGCTGCCCCGCACCGCGGTCCTGGACTTCACCACCTGGCCGGCCCGGGTGGACTCGGCCAAGGCCGGGCTGCTGCTGCTGATACCCGACCTGGTCGCCCTGGATCTGCCCGCCCTGGTCAAGGCGGCCGGCTACCCCGGCACCCGGGTGGTGCCCGCCACCAGCTGGCTGCTGAGCCTGCTGGCCTTGAAACTGACCCGGACCCGGCGCGTCTCCCACGTCGATGACCTGCTGCTGACCGACCCGGCCGCCGCGCTGCTGGCCGGGCTGGCCACGCTGCCGAAGAAGACCGCACTCACCGACTACTCCTACCGCACCGGCCACGACCACCAGCGCGCCTTCCTGGCCGCGCTGGACCAGAAGATGATCGCCGGCGGGCTCGCCACCGGCGACCAGGCGATCTTCGACCTGGACTTCCACGCCGTCATGCACTGGGGCGCCGACCCCGCGCTGGAGAAGCACCATGTGCCCACCCGCTCCCAACGGGCCCGCTCGGTGCTGACCTCTTCGCCCAAGACTCCGGCACCCACAACCTGGTCTACGCCAACGCCGAGTTGTCCAAGGCCACCCAGAACCGCGAGGTCATCGCCTTCTGCGACCACTGGAAGGCCGTCAGCGGGCACGACCCGCACCTGCTGGTCATGGACCAGAAGGTCACCACCCAGCCGGTGCTCGCCGAACTCGACCAACGCGGGATCCGCTTCCTCACCCTGCGGATGCGCTCACCCGCCCTCATCCGCGACATCAACAGCCTGCGCCCGGCGGACTATAAAACGATCACCCTGGACCGCTCGGGGCCCCACAACCGGCCCCGCGTGCACGAATCCACCATCCGACCCTCGAACTACCCCGGCAATCTGCGCCAGTTCATCATCACCGGGCTGGGCCGCGACACCCCCACCGTGATCATCACCAACGACACCGAGAGCACCGCGAAACAGCTCATCACCCGCTACGCCCGCCGGATGACCATCGAACAACGCCTCGCCGAGATCATCCGCGCCTTCCACGCCGACGCGCTGTCCTCCACGGTCAACCTCAACGTCGACCTCGACATCATGCTCTGCGTGCTCGCCCAAGCCCTGCTCGCCGCCCTGCGCGCCCGCCTACCCGGCTACGCCGGCGTCACCCCCGACGTCCTACAACGCCGCTTCCTGGAAACCCCCGGCCAGATCATCACCACCCCAGACGCGATCACCGTGCGCCTCGACCGGCGCGCCTACACCCCCGTCCTGCGCCAAGCCAACCTCCCCGACACCCCCGTCCCCTGGTTGGGCAACCGCACCCTCCGCTACGAATTCACCTGATCCTTGGGGCGAACCAACTGCGCGGAAATCCGCGTTAGCGGGCTACCAAGCGCCCACGGCGAGCACAGTGGCCAGTCCGAGCCCGGCCACTGCTATGCCCACCCGCAGGGCCGTCGGCGGCAGATGGCGGGCCACCACCGGCCCGAGGCGTGCGCCCAGAAGCGCGCCCGCGGCCAGCGGCAGTACGGCCCACCAGTCGACCGGCGCGAAGAGGGCGAAGCCGATCGCCGCGATCGCGTTCGACACACCGAGCAGCACATTCTTGATCGCGTTGCCCTGCAGCAGCGAGACCGGCAGTGCGACCAGCAGCAACGCCAGCAGCATCACGCCCGCCGCCGCGCCGAAGTAGCCGCCGTAGACGCCGACAGCGAGGATCCCGGCGAGCACGAGCGGACCGCCGCGATGGTCCTCGCCCGCCTTGCGCAGGACGGCCGCGCGGATCCGCGGCTGGAAGAACAACACCGCCGCGGCGCCCCCGATCAGCACGGGCACCACCTTCTCGAACGCGCCCGGCGGCGTGATGAGCAGCAGCCCCGCCCCGAGCGCCCCGCCGAGCGCGGTGAGCGCGGCGAACCGCCGGACGGTCGGCCACTGGCCGGTGAGCTCCGGGCGCGACCCGGCGGCCGCGCCGACCGCCGTGAACGTGAGCGCCACCGTGTTGGTGACGTTCGCGGCGACCGCGGGCAGCCCGGCGGCCAGCAGGGCGGGGTAGGAGAACAGCGAGGCCAGCCCCGCCATCGTGCCGGAGAGACCCGCGCCGAGACCGCCCACGACGAGCAGCAGGAACGTGCCGACGTCAGGCACGGGCAGGTCCGGCCGCCACCGTGGCGCACCCGCCCGCCGTGCGGACAGCTCGCGTGCGCTCGGCGCTCGGGTCGCCGGATTTCGCCATGTCGCCAGGCTAGTGCGGTGGCGGGTGGCGGATCGATCCTCGCCCGATCGCGGGACAACGTCCCCACCCCGCGGTGCGTCTTACCGGTAGGGGAGTGGATCGGGGGAACTGATGGGACAGCAGGCATTCCGCGCCGTGGCGCTCGCGTTCGTGGCGGCATCGGCGGTGGCGTGTGGCGGATCGACGGCGGGCAACGCGGAGCCGTCACCTGGCACGGTGCCGTCGACAACCGCCGCGGCCGGGCCGGCGTCGGCTTCCACCTCGGTCGACCCTCGCCCCCACACCGCCGGGCGGGACGCCGAACTGCGGCGCGGGCGAGCTGCGGGGCTCGCTCGGCGCGGCCGAGGGTGCGGCGGGCTCGGTGTACGTGCCGCTCGTGCTCACCAACGTCGGCGGCCGCACCTGCGAGCTGCGGGGCTTTCCCGGCGTCTCGTACGTGGCGGGCGACGACGGGCACCAGGTCGGCCCGGCGGCCGCGATGAGCGGGCCGCGTGGAGGAGAGGTCGTGCTGAAGCCGGGGGCCGCCGCGGCGGCCCAGCTGCAGCTCGTGAACGTCGCCAACTTCGACGCGGCGGTGTGCAGGCCGACCCCGGTCCGCGGCCTGCGGGTGTACCCGCCGGGCGACACCGCTTCGCTCTATGTCGAGCGGGCGGGCACCGGCTGCGCGGGCACGCCGCCGGGCGACCAGCTCAGCGTGCAGACCTTGAAGCCCGCCTGACCCCCCAACGACGGTGAGTCGCGCATCCCGGCACGGCGAGTTCGCTTTTTCGGCACGGCGACGCGGGCGGCGGCGAAGCCTCAGTGATGCAGCTGCGCGCCCTTGATCGTCTTGTCGACGGCGTTGCGCGGCCCGTGCACCGCGACCCCGACGAGGTCCAGCCCGCCGCGCGGCACCGCCGCGACCGCGGCCCGGTTCGCCTCGTCGTAGCCGGTGCCGAACAGCTCGGCGGTGAACACCGCCATCGGCAACCCGCGCGCCACGGCCCGCTCGTGCGCGGCGGTCAGGACGGTCTTGTCGGCCTCGAAGACCAGCACGGGCTGGCGGAACATCGGCGTATAGAGCGTGCCGTCCGCGTCGGTGTACGGCGCGCCGAGCAGCTCGGGGTTGGCCGCCATGCCGCTGGCCAGGAACGCCGTGACGTTCAGTTTCTGCCAGGTCTCCAGGTCGTCGCGTAGCACAATCGCGATCTTGGTGTCGAAGCGCACGAGCCGATCGTGGCACCCGGCGCAGCCGGATTCTTGTACGTTCGACGCATGCCGAACCGGGTGCGGGCGTGGGCTCCCGGCGTCCCCGGGATCGTCGAGGCGCTGCACGCCCGGTTCACCGACCACGCCTACCCGGAGCACACCCACGACGCGTGGACGTTGCTCCTCGTCGACGAGGGCGCGGTGCGCTACGACCTGGACCGCCACGAGCACGGCGCGCTGCGCCCGGCGGTCACGCTGCTCCCGCCGCACGTCGCGCACACCGGGCGCCCGGCCACCGCGGACGGGTTCCGCAAACGCGTGCTCTACCTCGACACCGACGTGCTCGACGAACGGCTCGTCGGCGCCGCGATCACGCGCCCGAGCCTGTCCGACGACCTGCTGCGGGTCCGCGTCGCCCAACTGCACGCCAGTCTGGCGGAGCCGCTGGCGGCGGAGAGCCGCCTTGCGTTGGTCGGCGACCGGCTCCGCGCCCACCTCGGCGGCACCGATCCCGCGCCGCCACCCGACCGTCTCGCCGCCGACCTGCGGGACCTGCTCAACGCGCACCTCGTCGACGGGCTCACCCTCCGCGCCGCCGGACAGGCCCTGCACGCTCACCCCACGCACCTGGTGCGGCGCTTCACCGCGACCTTCGGCCTGCCGCCGCACCGCTACCTCACCGGACGGCGCATCGAGGCCGCGCGCGGGCGGTTGCTGGCCGGACAGCCCATCGCCGACGTGGCCGTTGCGGTCGGCTTCCACGACCAGGCCCACCTGCATCGCCACTTCGCCCGCCTCGTCGGCACGACGCCCGCCCGCTTCGCCCGGCACGGGGCAAGATGGCGCGATGACCTTCCTCGCTGACCCGGACCGGTACGACACCGCCGCCTCCGGTGCCGCCTTCCGCCGCTGCGGGCGGAGCGGGCTCGACCTGCCCGCGATCTCACTCGGCCTGTGGCACAACTTCGGCGACGAGCGCCCCCTGGACACCCAACGGGCCATCCTGCGGCGTGCGTTCGACCGCGGCGTCACCCACTTCGATCTGGCCAACAACTACGGCCCGCCGTACGGGAGCGCCGAGCGCAACTTCGGCACGATCTTCGCGCAGGACTTCCGCCCGTACCGCGACGAGCTGATCCTCTCCACCAAGGCGGGCTACGACATGTGGCCGGGCCCGTACGGGCAGGGCGGCGGGTCGCGCAAGTACCTCCTGGCGAGCCTGGACCAGTCGCTGGCGCGGATGGGCGTGGACTATGTCGACATCTTCTACAGCCACCGGTTCGACCCGGACACTCCGCTGGACGAGACGATGGGCGCGCTCGACGCGGCCGTCCGTGCGGGCAAGGCGCTCTACGTCGGCATCTCGTCGTACTCGGGGCCGCGCACCCGGGAGGCGGCTGCCATCTTGCGCGAGCTGGGTACACCGTTGCTGATCCACCAGCCGTCCTACTCGATGCTCAACCGCTGGATCGAGGAGGACCTGCTCGACGTGCTGGGGGAGACGGGCGTGGGCTGTATCGCCTTCTCCCCGCTCGCCCAGGGGATGCTCACCGGCAAGTACCTCGACGGGATCCCGGAGGGTTCGCGGGCGGCGCGCGACGCATCGCTCTCGCCGGACCTGCTCTCCGAGCAGACGCTCGCCCACGTGCGCGCGCTCAACGAGATGGCCACGGCGCGGGGCCAGTCGTTGGCGCAGATGGCGTTGGCGTGGGCGTTGCGCGACGAGCGGGTGACGTCGGTGCTGATCGGTGCCAGCAGCGTCGCGCAGCTCGACGACAGCCTCACCGCGCGCGAGTCCGCGCCCTTCACCGCCGACGAGCTGGAGCAGATCGACAAGCACGCGGTGGATGCGGGTATCAACCTGTGGGCTCAGTCGAGCGCCTCATGACGCGTTGCGTACCCGAATGCGTACGCATTCGGGTACGCTTCCGGCCATGAGAACGCCGGAGGTGCTGTCGTTCCGCGAGTTCCGCGCCGGATTGGCCGCCACCCTCAAGCGGGTGCAGGGGGAGGGGCCGGTGTTCGTCGGGTCGCACCGCAAGCCCGAGGCCGTGATCATGTCGGTGGCGCATTACCGGGACCTGGTCGAGATCTCCGAGCGCCGCGCGGCCGTCGCCGAGGCTCTTGCGTCCGTGCGGGCCGAGGGCCTGGAGCCCAGCGAGGTGGGGATGCGGGCCTTGCAGGAGATCGCGTCCGGTCAGCTCACCGAGGACGATGCGATCGCGTTCCTGCGCGAGCGCCACCGTCGATGACCTGGGATCCCTACCTCGATCTGCGGTCCGGGGTCCTCCGCAACCTGCTCGGCATCGACAACCCCAAGGCGTTC
Organism: uncultured Actinomycetota bacterium; assembly: GCA_963739465.1. Classification (GTDB taxonomy): domain Bacteria; phylum Actinomycetota; class Actinomycetes; order Mycobacteriales; family Pseudonocardiaceae; genus Pseudonocardia. Next base: position 331,733 of record CAVUAS010000021.1, on the reverse strand, counting down.
CGGCGGGCCGAGGCGGACTTCACCGCGGTGCGGATCGCCCAGCTCATCCGCCGCCCGATCCCCGGCGGGTACGACCTCACCCACCTCCGTGCCCTCCACCGGCACATCTTTCAAGACATCTACGACTGGGCGGGCGAGCTGCGCACGGTGTCGATCGGCCGGGCAAGGCTGTTCAGCCTGCCCCAGCATCTCGAGGCTGACGCCGACGAGCTGTTCGCCTGGCTCGCGCGCTCCGACCACCTGCGCGGCCGCGACCGCGACACGTTCGTCGACGGCCTCACGGAGCTCTTCGCCGACCTCAACGCGCTGCACCCGTTCCGCGAGGGCAACGGCCGCACCCAGCGGGCGTTCCTCGGGCAGCTGGCCGTGGAGGCGGGCCACCCGATCCATTGGGCGGGCATGGATCCCGCCGAGAACGTCGCCGCGTCCAAAGCCGCACACGAGGGCGACAACGACGCGCTGCGTGTGCTGCTCGACCACCTCGTGCACCGCCGCTGACGTCGCCGAACACCGGGCACGATACGGTCGCGTCGTGACGGAAGGCGACCCGCTGCTCAACCTCGTGACGACCCGCATCGGCTCCGCGGCTGTGGTCACCGTGGAGGGCGAGCTCGATCTGCATACCGCCCGTACGCTGATGGGCGCCGTCGACGACACCCTGACCTGGCCCGACCTCACCGCGATTGTCATCGACCTCTCCGCAGTGACGTTCCTCGGTTCCTCGGGTCTCGGCACGTTGGCCGATCTCGCCACCCGCACCCCCGCCAGCCGCCCGCCCGACGCGCAGCCCGTGCCGGTGCGGCTGGTCGCGCCGCCGGACAACCGCGCGGTGGTGCGCCCGTGGGAGGTCATGAAGCTGGAGCCGATCTTGCCGCTCTTCCCGGACGTGACGAGCGCGCTCGACGCGCGCTGACCCGACCGGGCGTGCTCGGGCCGGGTTCCAGCAGCGCCGCAGCGATCGCCGCGGCGACGATGTCGACGACGAGTGCGTCCGGCACCAGCTCACCCGCGGCGAGGTAGCGGTGCACCGCCGCCCCGCGAGCGGTGCCCAACCGAACCTCGTCGTGTAGCAACTCGCCACTGGCGATGCGGCGCAGGCCGACCGATCGGCGAGCATCACGCCCTGAGTGCTCTTGCCCCGCCTCGGGGCGGACCCAGCAGGACGACGACGAATCCGCTCACGAAGCCACCAGCCGAGCTGCGGAGTACGGCAACGAGTCGAGCACGCGCGACGGGTCAACGCGAACCTGCGACGGCTGGCGGACGGCGGCGTGCTCTCCCTGGCCCGCGGCCGCATCAGTGTCCGCGAACCGGGCGCGCTGCAATAGCCGGGACGGGGCCGCCTCAGGTTGATGGAGAGGAAGTCCGGGTAGCACGGCATGGCCCGAACTGTCATAAGTTGCTTCGCGGCTCCGTCTGTGGCCGCAGCTGTGGGCGAGGGCTCCATGTCCGCCCGGTCGAGGCCGCCGCAGTTGGTCAACTGCCGCCGTGCTGCGTCCTGCCGACATCAATCGCCTTCCCGGCGGTTGCTCGGCGTGGCTAGTTCCCGATCAGCTCGCGGATCTGCGTTGCGACCGCGACGTGCCGTTCGGGATGCAGCTCGGCGACCAGTTCCTCGAGCATGCCTCGAGCAACCCAGACCAGCCGGTCAAGCAATGCAGTGCCGGCGTCGACGATCGGTTCGCGGTAGGTGCCTTGGTAGACGGAGCGGGAGTCGACCTCGACCGCTATCACCCGCCGGTCTCCGAACGCGGCGTTGTAGGCATCGGAGGAGACGACGAGGTAGTTCATTGGACCCATCACCTCGTCACGGGAGACCCAGACCTGCCCGTAACGGATCGGCTCGGCGGGCCGGCTCATCCTTCGTCAAGGGCGGCGATCGCGCGGCGGCGGCGAGCCTCCATGAGCGCACGCTCCTGCTCGTTGGTGTAGAGCGGCGCGCGTGCATCCTCCTCAGCTCGAGCGCGGACCGCCTTCGCGAGCGCGGCCTGGCGCTGCAACGCAGTCCGAACCCACTCCGACAGATTCGTTCCCGCGTCCGCAGCCGCCGCCTTGACCTGCTCCGCCAACCCGTCGTCGAGCTTCACCGCTATCTGCACCGTCATACGATGAGCATGGCACATCGTCGTTCACTACGGCATGCGCGGCGAGGGGGGTGTGGCCTGGCGCCCTTCCAGGCGCCGCCGCACGGAACGATCGGGATTCGGTAGACCCTGTCCGTGCTCGATCGCCATAACCTGACCGACGCGGAGTGGGCTCGGCTGGAGCAGGTTCCGTCCGTCTGCGGCCACGTCGCTGACTGTCATAACTTCGATTATCGGCTTATCGAGGGGAGCCGACGTACTCGGCGAGGTGCTCCCCGGTGAGCGTCGATCGCGCGGCGACCAGCTCGGCGGGTGTGCCCTCGAAGACGATCCGGCCGCCGTCGTGACCGGCGCCCGGGCCGAGATCGATGATCCAGTCGGCGTGCGCCATGACCGCCTGATGGTGCTCGATGACGATGACCGACTTGCCCGCGTCGACGAGCCGGTCGAGCAGCGCCAGCAGCTGCTCGACGTCGGCGAGGTGCAGACCCGTGGTGGGTTCGTCGAGGACGTAGACGCCGCCCTTGTCACCCATGCGGGTGGCGAGCTTGAGCCGCTGCCGTTCGCCGCCGGACAGCGTGGTGAGCGGCTGGCCCAGGCTGAGGTAGCCGAGCCCGACATCGGCGAGCCGCTCGAGGATCTTGTGCGCGGCGGGTGTGCGGGCCTCGCCCTCGCCGAAGAACGCCGGCGGCCTCGGTGACCGACATCGCCAGCACCTCGCTGATGTCGCGACCACCGAACGTGTATTCGAGCACCTCCGCTTGAAAGCGCTTTCCTTCGCACTCCTCGCAGGTGGTGGTGACGCCTGCCATCATCGCCAGGTCGGTGTAGATGACGCCTGCGCCGTTGCAGGTGGGGCAGGCGCCCTCGGAGTTGGCGCTGAACAGCGCGGGCTTCACCCCGTTGGCCTTGGCGAACGCCTTTCGGATCGGGTCGAGCAGCCCGGTGTACGTGGCCGGGTTGCTCCGCCGGGAGCCGCGGATCGGGGTCTGGTCGACCGACATCACCCCGTCGCGGCCGGACACCGAGCCGTGGATCAGCGAGCTCTTGCCAGAGCCCGCCACCCCGGTGACCACGACGAGCACGCCGAGTGGGATGTCGACGTCGACGTTCTGCAGGTTGTGGGTGACGGCGCCGCGCACCGCCAGCGTGGCAGAAGGCGTGCGCACCGACGGCTTGAGCGACGCGCGATCGTCGAGGTGCCGCCCGGTGAGCGTGCCGCTGGCCCGCAGCCCGTCGATCGTGCCCTCGAAGACCACCTCGCCGCCTGCGGTGCCCGGGCCGGGGCCCAGGTCCACGACGTGGTCGGCGATCGCGATGGCCTCCGGCTTGTGCTCCACGACGAGGACCGTGTTGCCCTTGTCGCGCAGCTGCAGCAGCAGGCCGTTCATGCGCTGGATGTCGTGCGGGTGCAGGCCGATCGTCGGCTCGTCGAACACATAGGTGACGTCGGTGAGCGAGGATCCGAGGTGACGGATCATCTTGGTGCGCTGCGCCTCGCCGCCCGAGAGCGTGCCCGACGGGCGGTCGAGGCTGAGGTAGCCGAGTCCGATCTCGACGAACGAGTCGAGGGTGTGGCCCAGCGACTCCAGGAGCGGCGCGACGGACGGCTCGGCGAGGCCGCGCACCCAGGCCGCGAGGTCGCTGATCTGCATCGCGCAGGCGTCGGCGATGCTGATGCCCGCGATCTTCGACGAGCGCGCCTCCGCCGACAGGCGGGTGCCGTCGCACTCGGGGCAGACGGTGAAGGTGACCGCACGCTCCACGAAGGCGCGGATGTGCGGCTGCAGCGCGTCGACGTCCTTCGACAGGAACGACTTCTGGATCTGCGGGATCAAGCCCGCATAGGTGAGGTTGATGCCCTCGACCTTGATCTTCGTCGGCTCGCGGTACAGCAGGTCGTTGAGTTCCTTCTTCGTGAACGTGCGGATCGGCTTGTCCGGGTCGAAGTAGCCGCATCCGCGGTAGATGCGGCCGTACCAGCCGTCCATGCTGTAGCCGGGGATCGTGAGGGCGCCCTCGCCCAGCGACTTGCTGTCGTCGTACAGCTGGGTGAGGTCGATGTCGTTGACCGCGCCCCGGCCCTCGCAGCGCGGACACATGCCGCCGGTGATGCTGAAGCTGCGGCGTTCCTTCACGGTGCGGCCTGCCCGCTCCAGGGTGACCGCACCGGCACCGCTGATCGAGGCGACGTTGAAGGAGAAGGCCTGCGGCGAGCCGATGTGTGGCCTGCCGAGCCTGCTGAAGAGGATCCGCAGCATCGCGTTGGCGTCGGTGGCCGTGCCGACCGTGGAGCGCGGGTCGGCGCCCATCCGCTGCTGGTCCACGATGATCGCGGTGGTGAGCCCGTCCAGCACGTCGACCTCGGGGCGCGCCAAGGTCGGCATGAAGCCCTGCACGAACGCGCTGTAGGTCTCGTTGATCAGCCGCTGTGACTCGGCGGCGATCGTGTCGAAGACCAGCGAGCTCTTGCCGGAGCCGGAGACGCCGGTGAACACCGTGAGCCTGCGCTTGGGCAGCTCGACGCTGACGTCCTTGAGGTTGTTCACGCGCGCGCCGTGCACGCGGATCAGATCGTGGCTGTCGGCGAGGTGCGGCGCAGCCGGGTGCAGGTCGGTCTTCGTGGCCGTGGTCATCGTGGGCGCAGCTCCTGGATGCGGACCATGTTGCCTGCGGGATCCCGGAACGCGCAGTCGCGGACGCCGTAGGGCTGCTCGGTGGGCTCCTGGACGACCTCGGCGTCGCCTGCCTGCAGCCGCTCGAAGGTGCCGTCGAGATCCTTCGTGGCCAGGATGATCGTGGCGTAGGTGCCCTTGGCCATCATCTCGGCGACGGTGCGGCGCTCCTCGTCGGTGATGCCGGGACCGACGGCGGGCGGATGCAGGACGATGTTGATCTCGGGCTGGCCGGTGGGGCCGACCGTGATCCAGCGCAATCCGTTGTAGCCGACGTCGCCCCGGACCTCGAAGCCGAGCGTGTCGCGATAAAACGCCAGCGCGGCATCCGGGTCGTCCTGCGGGAGGAAGCTGGAGTGAACGGTGATGTCTGTGCGGTTCATGACGATCACGCTAGGTGCGGCTCGGGGACACGTGCTTCTCGATTCCTGACCGGTCTGGTGACCTGCTTCGCCACGCACGACGGCATGCCCGCCGTCGCGCGCGCGGCGTCGCGCCGATAGGCGCTGGGCGCCACACCGACCAGCTCGGTGAAACGCGTGCTGAACGTGCCCAACGACTGGCAGCCGACCGCGAAACAGACCTCGGTGACACTGAGGTCACCCCGGCGAAGCAGCGCCATCGCACGCTCTATCCGCCGCGTCATCAGGTAGCCGTAGGGCGATTCGCCGTAGGCCGCCCGGAACTCGCGGCTGAGGTGCCCGGCCGACATGTTCGCGCCACGGGCGAGCGCCTCGACGTTGAGCGGCCGGGCGTATTCCCGGTCGATTCGGTCGCGGACACGGCGCAGGCGCGCGAGATCGCACAGGTGCTGCGCCGCGGCGGGTCTGCTGGTCACCTTCGAGATCGTGCCACGTCGCACCGACAGTTCGGCGCGGAGGCCGATCCGGGCATCCACCGCACGCTGACCGTCCTCACCGAATGCGACGGCCGTGGCGGGCCGTCACCCGGGCGGCTCTAGGCTCGCGGCGTGGAGCCACTACAGGCCGACGACCCGACGCAGGTCGGTCGCTACCGCCTGGTCGGCAAACTGGGCGTCGGCGGAATGGGCCGGGTCTACGCCGCGACGAGCCCGGACGACCGTCCGCGGCCATCAGGTTGATCCGCGACGATCTCGCCGACGACACGGGTTTCCGGCACCGGTTTCGGCGGGAGGTGGCCGCGGCGTCGGCGGTGGCGGGCCTGTTCACCGCCCGGGTGCTCGACGCCGACCCGGACGCCGACCCGCCGTGGCTCGCCACCGAGTTCGTCGAAGGCCCTTCGCTGCGCGACGCCGTGCTGACGCGTGGGCCGATGCCCGTGCACGCGCTGCTCGACCTGGCCCGCGGGCTCGCCGAGGCTCTGGCCGCGATCCACGCCGCCGGGCTGGTGCACCGCGACCTGAAGCCCGCCAACGTGCTCCTCTCCCCCGCGGGCCCGCGAGTGATCGACTTCGGGATCGCGCGGGCGGTGGACTCGTCGCGGCTCACCGTCACCGGCCAGATCATCGGCACCCCGGACTTCATGGCCCCCGAGCAGATCGAGGGGATGCGGGAGAGCGGATCCGAGGGCGATGTCGTTGCGCTGGGCTCGACGCTCGCCTGGGCCGCCACCTCGCGGGGCCCGTTCGCGACCGACCAGACCGCCGCCACCCTGTACCGCATCATGGCGATGCCACCGGATCTGCGCGGCGTGCCGCCCCGCATCGCGTCGATCGTCGAAGCCTGCCTGGCCAAGGACCCCGCGCAGCGCCCGACCGCCGTGCAGCTCGCGGTCCGACTCCCGGCCCGGCGCGACCCGCGCGGCGCCACGACGTCGGGCTGTCCGCGAGCCCACCACCCGGGCTGCCGCCGCACGCACCGGCGCACCGGCAGCCGACACGTCCGCCGTCCCGCCGTGGCGTTCGGGTGCTCGGCGCGGGCGTGTGCTGGCCGCCGTCGTGGCGGGCGTCGTGCGCGACCACCTCGCCGTGGCCGACCGCACGATCGGCACCGTCGAGGCCGCGCTACCCGATCTCACCGTGCTGCGCGACGAGGCCCCGGACGACGAGGTCAAGACCCGGTTCGGGCTCATCGTCGCGGAGTTCACCCAGGCCCGCGACGCGTTCGCCGCGGGCCGCAAGACGGTGGCGGCGGCCGAGCCGCTCACCGTTGACGCCTACCGGGCGGGTGTGAACAACTACCTGGACGGCACGCGCAGCCTGGCACTCGCGGCGACCGTGGTGAAGGAGATCAAGCTGCCTGCGAACTGCACGGCCGCCTCGGGATCCGCCCCGCACTGCCGCCAGTGACGGTTCAGCCGGGCGTCGGCGGCTGGTCCACCAACTGGGCCAGGTAGAGCTGCTCGCCGAGCTTGTCCATCAGCTCGAGGTTGGTCTCGATGTAGTCGATGTGGTGCTCCTCGTCGGCGAGGATCTCCTCGAAGAGGTTCGCCGTAGTGGCGTCGCCCTTCTCGCGGCACATGATGATGCCCGGCCGCAGCCGCTCGACGACGGCCAGTTCGACCGCGAGGTCCGCCTCCATCTGCTCGCGGACGGTCTGGCCGATCCGCAGGGTGCCCAGGCGCTGGTAGTTGGGCAGGCCTTCGAGGAACAGGATGCGGTCGGTGATCTTCTCCGCGTGCTTCATCTCGTCGATCGACTCATCACGCGTGTACGCGGCGAGCTTCGTCAGGCCCCAGTTCTGCTGCATCTTGGCGTGCAGGAAGTACTGGTTGATGGCGGTGAGCTCGCTGGTGAGCTGCTCGTTGAGGAGGGCAATGATCTCGGGATCGCCACGCACGTCAGGACCCTAGCGCCCGTACCCGATCGAGTGTCAGGCAGCCAACTCGGAGGGTGCCACGGCGGCGAGCAGGAAGACGTCGATGTGGTCGTGACAGGAGCCGCAGCCGGTGCCCGCCGCGCAGGCGTCTCCGACGTCCTCGATCGTGCGGGCACCGCACGCCACCGCCGAGCGGACCTGGTCCTCGGTCACAGCTTCGCAGATGCAGACGTACATCAGGCAGCCCTTCGTTCAGGTTAGGCTATGCTCGCATCGGGTCCGGGGATGAGGCAAGGCACCGCTACTGTGATCTGGTGCCGCTGGAGGAATACCGCCGCAAGCGCGACGCGGCGCGCACGCCCGAGCCGGTCCCCGAGACCGATCCCGCCCCCGGCTCGGACGACCGCTTCGTCGTGCAGGAGCACCACGCCCGCAGCCTGCACTGGGACGTGCGGCTGGAGCGCGACGGCGTCCTCGCGTCCTGGGCGGTGCCCAAGGGCCTGCCCACCGAGCCGGACACGGTGCGGCTCGCCGTGCGCACCGAGGACCACCCGATCGAGTACCTGGAGTTCTCCGGGGAGATCCCGGCGGGCGAGTACGGCGGCGGGCGCATGACGATCTGGGACACCGGAACGTACGAGACCGAGAAGTGGAACCCGCGGGAGGTCATCGTCCGGCTGCGCGGGCGGCGGGCCGAGGGCCGCTACGTGTTCATCCGCACCGGCGACAACTGGATCCTGCGCCGCTCGGACGCGGCGCCCGACCGCGACCCGCTCCCCCGCGACACCCGTCCGATGGAAGCCACCCCCGGCCCCCTCCCCCGCGGCGAGAACTGGTGGCTGCAGGTGGGCTTCGGCGGCCGACGGGTGATCGTCCGCGTGGACGGGGGCCGCGCCCGGATCACCGACGCCGACGGCACCGAGATCGAGGCGCCGACGCTGCGCGAGCTCGGCCCCTCCCTGGGCGCCACCCCCGTCCTGCTGGACGGCGAGCTGGTCGGCGGCGACCTGTGGATCGGCGACCTCCTGCACCTCGACGGCCGCGACACGGCGAGCCTCCCGTTCCGCGAGCGGCACGCGCTGCTGCAGAACCTGCCGCTTGCGGGCCCGCACTGGCGCCCGGCCCCGGTCTTCCCCGGCGGCGGGGCGGAGGTCGTCGCCGCGGTCCGGCAGCAACGCCTCGGCGGGGTGATCGCGAAGGACGCCGACGCGCCCTACGAGCCGGGCACCCGCAGCCCGGCGTGGGTGGCCGTGGATGCCCCCGCCGCGCCCGCGGCGCCCCCCGCCGCCGTCGGCCGGGCGAAGCTCACCAATCCGCGCAAGGTGCTCTACCCGCTCACCGGCACCACGAAGTCGGACGTGGTGGCCTACTACCTGGCGGTCGCCGACGTGATGTTGCCGCACCTGGCCGACCGCCCCGTCACGATGGTCCGCTGGCCCGATGGCGTCGAGAAGCCGTCGTTCTTCGAGAAGGACGTCTCGCGGCACGCGCCGTCGTGGATCCGCACCGCACGCGTCGGCACCCCCGGTGGCCGCTCGGAGAACGCCGACTTCCCGGTCATCGAAAACGCGCAGGGCCTGGCGTGGGCGGCGAATCTCGCCGCGCTGGAGCTGCACGTGCCGCAGTGGCGGCTCGGGCCACGCGGGGCCCGGCACAACCCCGATCTCATGGTGTTCGACCTCGACCCCGGCGACGGCACCACCGTGGTCGACTGTGCGCGGGTCGCCGAGCGGATCGCCGAGCGCCTGGCCGCCGACGGCCTCACCTGCTACCCGCGCACCAGCGGGGGCAAGGGCATGCAGCTCTACCTGCCGGTCAGCGTGAGCACGCCGGAGCGGACGTCGGAGTACGCGAAGGCGCTCGCCGAGGAACTGGCTGCCGAGACCCCGCGGCTCGTCACCGCGGTGATGGCGAAGGCCCGCCGTCGCGGCCGCGTCTTCGTGGACTGGAGCCAGAACAACCCGCACAAGACGACGATCGCGAGCTACTCCCTGCGCGGGCGGGCTCGGCCGACCGTCGCCACCCCCATCTCGTGGGACGAGGTGCGGGCCGCCACCCGGCCGGAGGACCTGGTGTTCACCGCCGCCGAACTGCCCGCCCGGCTGGCCGAGCACGGCGACCTGCTCGCCCCGCTGCTCGCCGACCCGCAGCGCCTGCCCCGTTCCGGCTGACCCGCCGCTGGCTCGCGGGTTCGCCCGGGCCGGCACGATCCGGCCGTGCACCCTTACCTCGCCGGGCCCCGTCCCCGCGCGTACGCGCACCGTGGCTGGCACACCGGCGACCTCGCGGGTTGCGAGAACACGCTCGCCGCGTTCACCCGCGCGGCCCGTGAGGGATTCGGCTACGTGGAGCTGGATGTGCACGCGAGCGCCGACGGCGTGCCCGTCGTGCACCACGACGTCATGCTGGGCCGCACGACGGACGGGACGGGTCGGCTCTCCCAGCACACGGCCGCCGAGCTGGCGAAGGTGCGGGTGCGCGGACGGGAGCCGATCCCGTTGCTGGCCGACGTCCTGGACGCGCTGCCCGATACGCGGTTCACGATCGAGCTGAAGTCGGCCGCTGTCGTCGCCGCGGCGCTGGCCGTGGTGGACGCGGCGCAGGCCTGGCACCGGGTGTGCCTCGGCGCATTCGAGCAGGCCTGGCTCGACGCGGCCCGCCGCGGCGGGGGCGAACGGCTGTGCACGTCCATGGCCAAACGCGACGTCCTCGCCCTGCGGATGCGGGCGTGGCTTTCCGCGCTGCCCGGCCCGCTGGCGGCGCTCCCGTCACTGCCACTGGCCGGGGAGGTCGCGCACGTGCCGGTCAGCGCGGGCCCGATCCGTGTCGTGGACGCGAGCCTGCTGCGCACCGCGCACGCGCACGGCCGCGAGGTGCACGTCTGGACGGTCGATGCGCCCGAGCAGATGCGGCAACTGCTCGACCTCGGCGTCGACGGGCTGCTGTCGGACCGGCCCGACCTGCTGCGCGATGTGCTGCGCGACCGCGGGCAGTGGCCCACGTGAGCGAGCTTGCGAGCCCACCGTTCAACACAGCAGCGCAGCGGCTGACGAGCGCCGGTGAGGAAGGGGCGTGAGCACGGTCAACCGGGGCCGGGTGCTGGCGTGGGGTCTGTGGGACTGGGGCTCGTCGGCCTACAACGCCGTCATCCTCACGTTCGTCTTCTCCGTCTACCTCACCGACGCGGTCGGCAAGGGGCTGCCGGGCCCGATCAGCGCCGGGGCTTGGCTGGGCTACGCGATCGGCGCGGCGGGGTTCCTCATCGCGCTGGCCGCGCCGGTGCTGGGGCAGCGCTCCGACGCGGCGGGGCGCCGCAAGTTCGCCACCGGGGTGTGGACGGCCTGCACGGTCGCGACGATGGCGGGCCTGTTCGCGGTGCGCGAGGACTACCGCTGGCTGTGGTTGGGCCTCCTGCTCCTCGCCCTGGGGTCGATCTTCTACGAGCTGGCGTCGGTGTCCTACAACGCGATGCTGGTGCAGGTGTCGACGCCCGCGACGATCGGCCGTATCTCCGGCTTCGGCTGGTCGATGGGCTACTTCGGCGGCATCGTCCAGCTGCTGGCGGTCTACGTCGGCCTGATCGCGGGTGAGGGCGGCGCGCTCGGGGTGAGCACCGCGGACGGGTTCAACATCCGGCTGGTGGCGTTGCTGGCCGCGGCGTGGTTCGCCGTGTTCGCGGTGCCGCTGCTGGTCGTCGTGCCGGAGCTGCCCCCGGCCGACCCGGGCGCCGTGCGGCTCGGGGTCGTCGGCTCCTACCGCAAGCTCGTCCGTGACCTGCGCGACCTGTACCGGGCCAGCCCGCACACGGTCTACTTCCTCGGGGCCAGCGCCCTCTTCCGCGACGGGCTCGCCGCGGTGTTCACGTTTGGCGCGGTGCTCGCCGTCACCGTCTACGGGATCGACAAGGGCGACGTGCTGATCTTCGGGGTCGTGGCCAACGTCGTGTCGGCGGCGGGCGCGCTGTCCGGGGGCGTGCTGGAGGACCGGATCGGCCCGAAAGCGGTGATCATGATCTCGCTGGTCGGGCTGCTGACCGCGGGCGCGATCCTGCTCTTCGTGTCCGGCCCGACCATGTTCTGGATCTTCGGGCTGTTCCTCACCCTGTTCGTGGGACCCGCGCAGTCCTCGTCGCGGACGTTCCTCGCTCGGCTCGCGCCGCCCGGCCGGGAGGGGCAGCTGTTCGGCCTGTACGCCACGACGGGGCGCGCGGTGTCGTTTCTGGCCCCCACGCTGTTCGGGGTGGCGATCACGGTGTTCGGGGCGCAGCGGGCGGGCATCGCGGGGATCCTCGTGGTGCTCGCGGCGGGCCTCGCGGCGCTCGTCCCGGTTCGGGCGCCGGGTAACGCGCATCCGTCACCGGTGTAAATACTGCGTCGCGCGGCGGTGACATAAGTCACAAGGGCGTGACACGTCACTTCCGGATGTGCGGCGGAGGCAAATGAGGGACACTAACGAATCGGGGCAGCAACTACCCGGTGGCCTTCGCGTGCCCAGGCCACCTGGGGTCGTCGTCCTTCGGCGAGGAATGGCGTCAGTGCCTCTGACGTTACACCTCGGTAGTGACCCGGTCGGGAGTGGCTCCCGACCACAGGAACGGGAGGATGACGCATGGCCGACCGCGTGCTCCGTGGCAGCCGGCTCGGGGCTGTCAGCTACGAGACCGATCGCAACCACGACCTCGCGCCGCGGCAGTCGATGCGCTACGCGTGCCCGCGGGGTCACGAGTTCGAGGTGCCCTTCGCCAACGACGCCGAGCCGCCCGCCACCTGGGAGTGTCGCCTGCACGGCAGCATCTCCCGTCTGGTCGACGGCAGTGCGCCCGAGCAGAAGAAGGTCAAGCCGCCGCGCACCCACTGGGACATGCTGTTGGAGCGGCGCTCCATTGCCGACCTGGAAGTGCTGCTGGCGGAGCGCCTCGAGCTCCTGGCCGATCGGCGCGCCGAGATCGCCTGACGCGCATAACGAAGCCGGGCCGTCCCCACGGGACGGCCCGGCTTCGTTATGCGTCGAGCACCTGGCCGTCGCGCTGGACGACGGGCGGGAGCGTGGACCACGGGAAGTTGATCCACCGCGCGGTACGCCGCCACACGTACTCGGAGGTCACGGTGCTGTGCGGCTTCTCGTACACCACCGCGCAACGGACGTCGGCGACGTGGCCCGCGCAGAAGTCACGGACCAGCTTGAGGGTGGCCCCGGTGTCGGCGACGTCGTCGGCGATCAGCACCTTCTGCCCGGACAGGTCCACGACGTTCGGCATCGGCGGCAACATGATCGGCATCGGCAGCCGCTCGTCGACACCGGTGTAGAACTCGACGTTGGTGACGTGCAGGTTCTTGACGTCCAGCGCGTAGCCGAGCGCGCCCGCCACGAACAGGCCACCGCGGGCGATCGACAGGATGATGTCGGGCCGGTAGCCGTCGGCGGCGACCTGCTGGGCCAGCTCGCGCGCCGCGATCCCGAACAGCTCCCAGGACAGCTCCTCGCGCTCGCTCATGCGCGGACCGGGCCGTTGGAGGGCGCCGCGGACCGGCGCAGCACGCGGGCGGCGCCCCAGCAGGTGACCCGCCACAGCGCCTCGGCCACGATCGCGCCGCTCATCTTCGACGCCCCCCGCTCGCGCTCGGTGAACGTGATCGGCACCTCACGCACCCTGAACCCGGCCAGCACGGCCCGCCACGCCATGTCCACCTGGAAGCAGTAGCCCTGCGAGGACACCGAGCCCAGGTCGAGCTCCTCGAGGACCTGGCGGCGGAACACCCGGTAGCCCCCGGTGATGTCGCGGATGGGCACGCCGAGCGCGAGCCGCGAGTAGAGGTTGCCGGTGCGCGAGATCCACCACCGGTGGGCGGGCCAGTTCAGCACCCGACCGCCGGGCACGTAGCGGGAGCCGAGCACCAGATCGGCGTCGGCAGCCGCGTCGAGGAGGGCGGGAAGGTCCTCCGGGGCGTGCGAGCCGTCGGCGTCCATCTCGACGACGAGCCGGTAGCCGCCCTGCAGCGCGCGGGCGAACCCGGCGAGATAGGCGGCGCCGAGCCCGTCCTTGCCGGGGCGGTGCAGCACCCGGATGCGCGGGTCGGCGGCGGCCATCTCGTCGGCCAGCCGTCCGGTGCCGTCCGGGCTCGCGTCGTCGACGACGAGCACGTCGGCATCGGGCACGGCGGCCTGCAGGCGCGTCAGCACCGGCCTGAGGTTGTCCCGCTCCTGGTAGGTCGGGATCACCACCAGCACCGGCCCGAGCTCAGCCATCCTCGTCCTTTCCTGCCGTCCGCCGCCGTCGTGACACGGCGACAGCCACCGCCCCTACGCCCAACGCGACCAGAACCCATTCGGGTGCGGCGCCCAGCCGGGTGGCCAGCGTAACGGTGTCGCGCAGCACGGTCCGGTTGACCAGGACGGCGGGGGTGAACTGCGTCGTGCTCTGGGTGACCGTACCGTCCGCGTCGATGGTGGCGCTGACCCCGCTCGTGGTCGCGATGATCGAGGTGCGGTCGTGCTCGACGGAGCGCACCTGCGACATGGCCATCTGCTGGTAGGTCATCTGTGTGAAGCCGAACGTCGCGTTGTTGCTCGGCACCGCGAGCACCTGGGCGCCGTTGTCGACGGAGGCCTCGACGAGGTCGTCGAACGCCACCTCCCAGCAGATCGTCACCCCGACCTTGGTGCCCGCCATGTCGACGACGCCCGGGCCGGTGCCGGGCACGAAGTACCCCGCCCGGTCGACGTAGGAGGAGAGCAGCCGGAAGAACGAGCGCCACGGCATGTACTCGCCGAAGGGCTGCACCCGGCGTTTGTCGGCCCGCTCGACGACGCCGATCCCGGCCTGCCAGACCAGCGCCGAGTTGCTGGTGGTGCGCCCGTCGGGGTTCTGCAGTACCGCACCGACGAGGATGGGCACGCCGACGGCCTGCGCGGCCCGTTCGATCTGGGCGGCGGCGTCGGGGTTGCGCAGGGGATCGATGTCCGACGAGTTCTCCGGCCAGATCACCAGGTCGGGTTTGGCGAGCTTGCCCGCGGCGACGTCGGCGGCGAGCTGCTCGGTCTCCTTCACGTGGTTGTCGAGTACGGCGCGGCGTTGGGCGTTGAAGTCCAGGCCGAGGCGAGGCACGTTGCCCTGGACGGCGGCGATCGTCACCGTGGTGCCGGGACCACCCGACAGCGGCGGCACGAGGGCCGCCAGAGGGCCGGTCGCCAGGGCCGCCAGACCGATGACGAGTGGGACGGCGAGCGCGCGGGGGCCCGGCCCGGCCGCGGAGTAACCCTCGAGCGCGGTCCGCGTCGCGAGCCGCCAGACCGCGGCCCGACGGACGAGCTCGCCGAGCGCAAAGCCCGCCAGCACCGTGACGAACGAGAGCAACGGCTCACCGCCGAGCGCCGCGACGTGCACCAGTGGCCCGTCGGGCTGTCCGAAGCCGACCCGGCCCCACGGCAGCCCACCCCACGGCACCCGCGCCCGCAGCGCCTCGCTGGCGACCCATACGGCGGCCGACCACACCGGTGCGGCGGGCAGCCGCGCGACCAACGCCATGCCCGCGCCGCCGAGCCCGACGAACAGCGACTCGAGCACGACGAGCGCCACCCACGGCACCGGCCCGACCAGCGCGCCGATCCACGTGAGCAGCGGCAGCAGGAACCCCATGCCGAAGAGGAACCCGTAGCCGAAGGCCGCCTTGGTCCGACGGCCGTGGACGACCACGCCGAGCACGGCGAGCGCGGGCAGCGCGAGCCACCACAAGGGCCGCGGCGGGAAGCTCGCGTACAGCAGCAGGCCTGCCCCGGCCGCGGCGACGGCTCGCGCCAGCGTGGGGACCGAGGGCCTGCGGCGACGCGGGGGCGCCGGAGCGGGATCGGCGGTCGGTGCGGCCACGACAAGAGCCTACGGTGTGCGCCGCGCGGTCCGACCCGGCGGCGGCGCGCCCACGCGCCCGCGCGGCCGTGACCAGCCGCGCGCTGCGGCGGTCGTACCGGCGTCACGGTGGCCGCACCGGCGTTGTAGTCGCCGCACCGGCGGTCGGTGGCCCACCCGCATCGCGGTGGTTGGCCACACCAGCGTTGTGGTCGCCGCACGGGTGTTGGGATGGCCGCACCGGTGGTGGTGGCCGCACCGGCCCGCACCGGTGGTGGTGGCCGCACCGGCCCGCACCGGTGGTGGTGGCCGCACCGGCCCGCACCGGTGGTGGTGGCCGCACCGGCCCGCACCGGTGGTGGTGGCCGCACCGGCCCGCACCGGTGGTGGTGGCCGCACCGGCCCGCACCGGTGGTGGTGGCCGCACCGACGTCCCGGCGCGGGTGCGAGCACCGCAACGCCGGTGCGGCCCGACGCCTTAACGGCACCGTGCGCCCCCACGGCCGCGCGGCCGTGGGGCGGCCCGGCAGCAGCTGCGCGGCCAAGGGATCCAGCAAGCGACGGCGTCCGGGGCCACAGCCCAGCACCGGACGATGGCCGGCGCGCCGGGAGACGGCGCGGCGGGGGCGACAGCGCTGCAGCATGCGACGGAGGGCCACCGGGTCCGCGGCGGCCGCTCCGTCAGCGGTGGGCGGCGGCGAAGATGTGGGCGTTGCCGAGCGCGTCGAGCACGCCGGGCGGCCCGGAGCGGCGGAACCACTCCAGGCCGTAGGCGTCGGCGAAGCCGTCGGCGGGCACGTCGGCCGCGGCGACCTGGCTCGCGTGCGCGATGATCGCCTCCCGCTTGGTCGCCAGCTCGGCGACCGTCCCGGCGATCGCGAGCGGGATCTCGGCGGTCATCCGGCCGAACGGCACGCTGGCGGCGCGGGCGGCGCCGTGGACGAGGTGCCGGTCGCGGGCGCTGATGTGCAGGTGCTCGCGGTCCACCGTCATCCGGTAGGCGCTCACGCCGAGCAGCTCGGCGGCGGTCGCGCCGATCCGGAACGTCGCGCGGTGGTCGGGATGGCCGTAGATGCCGTGCTCGTCGTCGTGGACCACCGTGGTGGCACCCTCGTCGGCGGCGATGCGCGCCACGGTGGCCGCCATGCGCAACGGGTCCGCCGCGGCGAGCGCCCGGGCGTGCGTGCCGCTCGCCCAGCCCGGCAGGCCGGAGTCGCGGCAGCCCAGCAGCGCCAGCCGGGACACGCCCAGCAGGGCGGCGGCCGCCTCCAGCTCGGCGATGCGCCGCTCGGGCACGGTCTCACCGACCCGCAGCGGCACGCGGGACGTGCCCAGCTCCCCCGCCGTGGCGACGACGAGCACGGTGCGGGCCCCGGCGTCGGCGAGACGCCGCAGCGTGACCCCGGTGAAGATCGCTTCGTCGTCGGGGTGGGCGTGCAGCACGAGGACGGTGTGGCCGCGCAGATCCGGCAGGGCGGGAGTGAACACGGGGAGATCCAGGGGGTGAGCGCCGCGGTGGCGGCAGACGGACGGGCCGGAGGGTCAGCTGCGACAGCAGCGACAACACTCCGGACACAGCGCCCATGTGCTCACGGCGCAGATGATGGCACACCGGCCGCCGCCGCCGTCAGCCGCCATCAGAGCGTGTCGTACAGCACACGCCCGTCCTGGACGGTGCGCAGGCAGCGCGGTGTGTCGCCCAACTCCCACACCGCGTACGAAGCGGGCGCGCCGGGCACCAGCCTGCCCGCGAGGGGCGACCGGTCCCCCGCCGCGCGATGGCCGCCGGTCGTGTGCGCGGCGAGCGCCACCGCCTGCGGCACACCCGACCCCGCCGTGCGATGCGCGACGGCGGCCCGGACCGCCGCCCAGGGCCCGAGCGGGGTCACCGGTGCATCCGAGCCGAAGGCGAGCCGCACGCCCGCGGCATGCAGCGCGGCGAACGGGTTCATCGCGCGCGCCCGGTCGACGCCGAGCCGATCGACGTACATGCCGGACGGCCCGCCCCACCAGGCGTCGAACATCGGCTGCATGCTCGCCACGACGCCCAGCTCGGCGAGCAGCGCCGTCTGCGCCGTGTCGACCATCTCCAGGTGCTCGACGCGGTGCGCCCGGGCCCGCACCGCGGCGGGCGAGATGCGCCGGGCCGCCCGGCACAGGCCGTCGACCAACGCGTCCGCGGCGGCGTCGCCGATCACGTGGAACCCGGCCTGCACCCCGGCCGCCGTGCACGCGGCGACGTGCGCGCCGACCTGGTCCGCGTCGAGGTAGGGATGCCCGTGGCAGCCGGGGGCGTCGGCGTAGGGCGAGCGCAGGGCGGCGGTGCGGGAGCCGAGCGAGCCGTCGACGAACAGGTCGCCCGCGAGGCCGTGGGCGCCGGTGACGGCCAACCGCTCGCGCGCCTCGGCGGCGGTCGTCACCGCCTCGCCCCAATAGGGCACGACGCGCGGAGAATGCGGATCGGTGCGGGAGCGGGCGACGAGCGCGGCGAGGTCGTCGACGGAGGAGATGTCGGGCCCGGCGCACTCGTGCACCACACCGATCCCGACGGCCGCGGCGGCGCGCAGAAACGCGTCCTGGGCGGCGGCGCGGGTGGTGGGGTCGACGGCGGCCAGGGCGGCGCGCCGGGCGTGGTGGTGGGCGTCGGCCGACAGCGGGCCGTCCGACCAGCCCGCGGTGCCGACGGCGGCGGGGGCACGGCCCAGCAGCGCGGAGGAGACGAGGGCGGAGTGGACGTCGACGCGGCTGAGGTAGACGGGGCAGCCCGCCGCTGCCCGGTCCAGCGCGGCCCGGCCGGGCACGGCCCAGCCGAGGTCCTGCCATCCGTGGCCCCAGATGAGCGCGTCGGGGCGGGCGCGGGCCCGGTCGGCGACGGCGTCGAGGAGCGCGTCGGGCGACGGGCATGCGGCGAGGTCGAGGCCGTCGACGAGCAGGCCGGTGGCGGTGGCGTGCACGTGGGCATCGACGAACGCCGGGGTGACGACGAGCCCGCCGTGCGGGCCGCGGCCGCGCGCCCTTCCGAGCGCCGTGACCCGGCCGTCGCTGGTCCGCAGCTCGGCCGGGCCTTCGGGGGCGGCGGGATCGAGGACCCGTGCGCCGGTCAGTACGGTGTCGACACCGCTCAGTATGGGGCCTTCGGGATCAGCACCCACAGCACCAGGTAGATCACGAACTGCGGCCCCGGCAGCAGGCACGACAGCAGAAACAGCAGCCGCACCACGTTGGCGTTCCAGCCGAACCGCTCGGCCAGCCCCGCGCACACGCCCGCGATCACCCGTCCCTGCTGGGGCCGGGTCAGGGTCGTCGTGCTCACATTGCTCTCCTTCGTCCGCAGCGGCGGATCTCGCCGCTCATCGACCAGTCTGCGCTGTCGGCAGGCCCGGTCCCTCAGGGAACGTCCCGAGCCGACCCTGAGGTTCCCCTCCCGGGTGACAGGGGTCGCGCACCGTGAGGGCGGCGCTCCGCCGTCCAGGGGGATGCGGTGAAGGTCATGGTCAAGCGCCGACCGCGTCCCTACGGTGCATCCCGTGACCCGCGTGCTCCCCGCGCTCCTGACCGTTGCGCTCGCCATGGGTGCTTTCGCGACCGCGGAGCCCGCGGCCGCCGCCCCCCAGTCCGCGGTGGTGGCACTCGGCGACAGCGCCGCGTCCGGTGAGGGCGCGGGCGACTACGTGCCCGGCACCCGCGGTGAGGGCGGCGACTGGTGCCACCGCTCCCCGCACGCCTACATCTACGCCACCCGGCTCACCCCGGTGGCGATCGACCTGGCGTGCTCGGGCGCCGACACCGCGGACGTCGAGGTCGGGGGCGGCCAGTACGGCGAGCCCGCGCAGGTCACGCAGCTTGCGGGCGTGGCCCGCCGCTACCGCGTGACGACCGTGGTGCTGCAGATCGGGGCCAACGACGACGCCGCGCTCGTCGGTACCGGTATCACGTGCATACGGGCCTTCCTCGACGTGCTCACCCCGCCCTGCCGCCAGACCGTGGGGCCGCTCGTGCCGCAGCGGATGGCGGCGACCGCGGCGAAGGTCGAGAAGGCGGTCGGTGACGTCCGGGCGGCGATGCGGGGCGCGGGGTACGCCGACGGGGCGTGGCGGCTCGTGCTCGCCTCCTACGCCGCGACGATCACCGGGCGCATGATCCCGCTGAACGCGGCGCAGGGCTGCCCGTACAGCCGCGCGGACGCCGAGTGGGGCCGCACCGTGGTGTTCCCGGCGTTGTCGGACGCGCTGCGCGGGGTCGCCGCGCGCACCGGCGCGGCGTTTCTCGACCTTCTGCGCGCCACCGAGGGCCGCGAGGCGTGCACCCATGAGAACCCCGCTCAGGACTGGCAGCGGCGGGTCACGGTCGACCCGCACGCGTTGGTCTACGGCGGGCTCGACGCGGTCGGCTTCCACCTCGCCCAGGAGTCGTTCCACCCGACGGCAGCGGCCCACGCCGCGATCGGCGGCTGTCTGGCGGCGTTCGTTCGCTCCGGCGACCCGACCGGCGCCTGCGTGCCCGGCCCCGGCACCGGTCTCACAATGCCGTCGTCCCGGGTCTAGCTGGTCGTGAGTGGAAACAGTGGCTATGGCCACTGTTTCCACTCACGACAGCACGACCAGGTCGCGCGGGCGGTGGTTGAGCCGCTCGACCCCGTCCGCGGTGACCACGACGATGTCCTCGATGCGGGCGCCCCACTCGCCGTCGAGGTACACGCCCGGCTCCACCGAGAACGCCATGCCCGGCTCCAGCGGCCGGGCGTTGCCGCCGACGATGTAGGGCTCCTCGTGCACGTCCATGCCGATGCCGTGCCCGGTGCGGTGGATGAACCGCTCCCCCAGCCCGGCGTCGGTGATCGCCCGCCGGGCGACGGCGTCGACCTGCTCCGCCGTCACGCCGGGCCGCACGCTCGCCACCGCCCGCTCCTGGGCGTCCTGCAGCACGGCGTAGGCCTCGCGGACCTCCGCGGACGGCTCGCGGCCGATGGCGTAGGTGCGAGTGGAGTCGGAGTTGTAGCCGCTCGGCAATGGGCCGCCGATGTCGACGACGACGAGGTCACCGACCTCGATCACCCGGTCGGAGACGTCGTGGTGCGGGCTCGCCCCGTTCGGCCCCGAGCCGACGATGACGAATGCCGCCTCCGCGTGCCCCTCCTCCACGATCGCCGCGGCGATGTCCGCCCCGGCCTGCGCCTCGGTGCGGCCCGCCTTGACGAACTCGGCCATGCGGGCGTGCACGCGGTCGATCGCGGCACCGGCGGCGCGCAGTTCGTCGACCTCGGCCGGGTCCTTGCGCATCCGCAGCTCCCGCAGCACCGGTCCGGCCAGGGACGCGACGGCGTCGGGCAGCGCGGCCTGCACGCCGAACACATGGACCGCGGGCATCGTGTCCGCGACCGCGATCCGGGTCGGGCCGCCCGCCAGGTCGCTGACCAGCAGGTAGGGATCCTCCCCGTCCTGCCAGGTGACGACCTCGACGCCGAGCGCCTCCAGGTGCAGGTGCGCGAATCCCGGCGCCTCCAGCCGGGGCACGACGAGCGCGGGCGGCGCCCGGTGGCCCGCGGCGGGCACGACGAGGCAGGTGAGCCGCTCGTGGGTGGCCGTGTCCGCGCCGATGAGGTAGCGCAGATCGGTGCCGGGAGTGACGAGTATCAGCTCGACGCCGAGGTCCGCGGCGACCTCTCCGGCCCGGCGGATGCGGTCGGCATGCAGGTCGGGGAGCCCGGGTGTCATGGTGTTCAGGGTATTCGGGCAAGCTCGGGGCTGTGACCGCCCCCGCGCCGCTGATGCTGCTGGATTCCGCGAGCATGTACTTCCGCGCCTACTACGGCGTGCCGGACACGATCACCGCGCCGGACGGCACACCGGTGAACGCGGTGCGCGGCTTCACCGACATGATCGCGCGGCTGGTCACGGAGCGACGGCCGTCGCGGCTGGTCGCCTGCCTGGATCTGGACTGGCGCCCCGCGTTCCGGGTGAAGGCGCTGCCCTCCTACAAGGCGCACCGGGTGCCCGGTGAGCCCGAGACCGCGCCGGTCGGCGTGCCCGAAGAGGTGCCCGACACGCTCGCGCCGCAGGTCCCGATCATCCTCGACGTGCTCGCGGCGGCCGGGATCGCCACCGGCGGCGCCGAGGGCTACGAGGCCGACGACGTGATCGGCACCCTCGCCGCGGGCGAGCGCACCGACCCGGTGCTCGCCGTCTCCGGCGACCGGGACCTCATGCAGATCGTGCGGGACGAGCCGGTGCCGGTGCGGCTGCTGTACGTCGGGCGGGGGCTGGCCAAGGCCGAGCACCTCGGGCCCGTAGAGGTCGCCGAGAAGTACGGGGTGCCGCGCGCCCGGGCGGGCGAGGCGTACGCCGAGATGGCGATGCTGCGCGGCGACCCCTCCGACGGGCTGCCGGGCGTGCCCGGCGTCGGGGCGAAGACGGCGGCGACGCTGGTGGGTCGGTTCGGCTCCTGGCTGGAGCTGTGCGAGGCCGTGATCGACCGCTCCGACACCCGGCTCGCCCCGCCGGTGCGGGCGAAGCTGGCTGCGGCGGCGCCGTACCTCGCGGTGGTCGAGCCGGTGGTGCGGGTGGCGGTGGACGCGCCGGTGCAGCTCGACCGGCCCGACACCCTGCCGTCGGCACCCGTTGACGCCGATCGGCTGGCCGAGCTGTCGGAACGGTGGGGGCTCGGCGGCTCGGTGGATCGCCTGATCAAAGCGCTGGCCGGTTAGAACATCGTGCCGCACCACGGGACCGTCGCGGTGGCGAAGGCCGCATCGGCCCGTTCGAGCGCACGCGGGTCGTGCACGGTCCACCAACCCGTGGCGGCGAGCTCGGCGGGGCGGCGGTCGCCGAGGTAGGCCATCGCGAGGGCGGCGACGTCGCACTCCAGCTCCGGCGCCACCGGCCCGCCGATCGGTTCGACGCGCTCCGCAGTACCGCCTGCGATGCGGTAGACGCCCGCGTTGCCCTCCCGCAGCGGATCGTGCACCCCCAGCAGCACCGGTCCGACGTCGGCGAACGCGCGGGCGGCCAGCGCGGTGGGCACGTCCACGAGCCGCAGCCACAGCTCGTCCTCGACGCCGGTGACGCTCAGGTCGTGGGGGTCGGCGAGCAGCAGGTCGAGCGGCTCGTCGCGGGGACGTCCCCACGCGCTGGCCTTGCCGATCAGGTCGACGTCGAGCAGGAAGCGCCAGAGCGCCGCGGCCGCGGCCACCCCGTCGGCGTGCAGGTCGTCGATCTGCAGGGCGCGGTCGGCGAGATCGCCCTGGCCCGCGGTCGCGACGACGAAGCCGTCGTCGCCGTCGGCCCCGGTGTGGACGGCGGCCACGAGCGACCGCTGGTCGCGGCGGGCCCGTTCGACGGGCGAACGCCACCAGTTCTCCCCACGCGTGATCATTCCCGGTCGGGTGAGGGCGACCCGCTCGTGCACCGCGGCGGACACCGGGTCGAGCTCGTCCGGCCCCAACACCCGAACCTCCCCGGAGCGCGGCACGGTGGGCCGCAGACCGCGCCCGCTGCGCCGCACCCGGAAGGCCTGTGCACGCGTCGCGACGCCGTAGCCGAACCGGCCGTAGATCCGCGCCTCGGTCGCGTGCAGGGCGGCGAGGACCTCCCCCCGGGCGGCGACGTCGTCGAGCTGCGCCCGCATCAGGGCGGTGAGCAGACCGCGCCGGGTGTGGTCGGCGCGCACCCCGACCTGGGTGACGGCGGCCGTGTCGAGCACGGCACCGCCCGGCACCGCCATCCGGCACGCATAGGACGTGGCGGTGCCCACGATCGCGTCGCCCGCGTGCACCCCCCAGGTGCGGTCGGGCTCGTAGGCCGCCGCGGCGCGGGCCCAGCGGTCGTCGTCGAGCGGTGGGTACAGTAGCGCGCCGAGGAACAGGTCCCGAGCGGCGCGGAGCTCCTCGACGCCCAGCGTGCGCGGCTCGTGGCTCAGGTGGGCCTGCCGACCTCGTAGTCACCCGCGCTGGACGTGACGCGGACCGGCACGGTCACCGGCTTGCCGTCGACGTTCGCCGAGCAGGTGAACGTCGCGCCCTGGGTCACATTGATGTTCTGTCCGCAGTTGACGCCGCTGACGTTGGCGAGCCCGTAGTCCTGCGTGAGGATCTTCGTGACGCCGGTCTGCAGCGCGGCGCTGTCGAAGACCTTCGTGACGAAGAACCCCGGCTTGTAGAAGCCGAGCACGCCCACCGCGATGGCGACGAGCACCACGACGATGCCGAGGATGAGCGGCAGCTTCGACTTCTTCGCCGCGGCGGGCGCCTCCGGCAGCGCCGGATAGCCGGATCCGGCACCGCCCGCGCCGGCGTCGGACCCCGCGTAGCTCGGGGCACCGTAGCCCTGCGATCCGTAGTTCTGGGCCCCGTAGCTCTGGTCGCCGTAATGCTGGTCAGGGGCGTTCTGGTCGCCGTAGCCCGGGGCGGGGGGCTCCTGGCCGCCATAGCCTTGGCCGCCGTAGGACGGCGCCCCGTAGCCCGGGGGCGCCTGGTCCGGCGGGCCGTAGCTCGGCGCCGCGTAGCCCTGGGCGCCGTAGTCCTGGCCCGCGTAGCCCTGGGGGTTGTAGTCCTGGCGGGGATCGGAACCGCCGTAGCCCGGTGCCGGACCGCTCTGCCCGGGCCCCCATCCCGCCTGGTTCGGCGGCTGCTGCCCCCAGTTCTGCTGCGGCGGCTGGCCGGGCGCGCCCCAGCCCTGCTGCGGAGGTGGCGGGTTCCATCCCTGCGGGGCCTGCTGCGGGGGCGGGCCGCCATACGGTGGCGGCTGCTGGCCGTACGGCGGCGGGGCTTGCTGGGACGGCGGGCCGCCGTAGGGCGGCTGGCCGGAGAACGGCGGTCCGGCGGGTCCGTGCCCGCCGGGGCCACCGTAGCCCGGCCCACCGCCGGGCGGCTGACCGCCGGGCCCGCCGGGGCCTCCCGGGCCTTGGCCACGGAACGCGCGCTGGTCGACGGCTTGGGTGCGGTCGTCATCGTCCTGGGCGGCCTGCAAGGTGCGCGGGTCCACCCGCTGCGTCTCGTCGTCCTGTGGCGGCGGCGCACCCCAGCCGCCTGCAGGTTGTTTGCCCCAGGCGGGCGGCTCGCCGTGCGAGTCGGGCCGGGGCCCCTCGGGCTCGCTCATGCGTCGTCCCCCTCGTCTCGATGGGGGGATCCAAGCACACACGGCGGTGCCCGGCACAGAAATAGCCCGCTATGCGGTGCCCACGGCGACCACCCCGCGCCGGATTGCGGTGACGGCGTCCGCCGCCGCTCTGCCGACGCCGTCGGCCCGACCTGCGACGTCGGCGACCTGGTCGAGCAGGTCGACGACCTGGCGACACCAGCGCACGAAGTCGCCCGCGGAGAGTTCGGCGCCGTTCTGTTCGGCGGCCGTCAGCACGGTCGCCAACGACTCGCCCCGCGCCCATCGATGGATCGGCCAGGCGAACCCGAGGTCGGGCTCGCGGGTGCGTTCCACCCGGTGGCGGCGCTCGTCGGCCTCCAGGCCGGACCACACTCCGACGGTGGCGGTGAGCGCTGTGGAGACGGCGCCTGCAGGCACCCGCGGTACCGGCCCGATGTCCCGACGCGACTCGTAGACCAGCGCGGACACCACGGCGGCGAGGTCGGCGGGGGCGAGCCCGTCCCAGATGCCGTGGCGGAGGCATTCGGCGGCGAGCAGATCGGACTCCCCCCACAGCCGGGCGAGCCGTTCGCCGTCGGCGGTGACGGTCTCGTCGTCGAGGTAGCCGCGCTCGGCGAGCACGGCCCGGATCCGGTCGAACGCGCGGGCCAGCGAGTGGGTGGTGGCACGGACCTTCTGGCGCAGCTGCTCGGTCTCCCGCTCCAGCCGGGTGTACCGCTCGGCCCACCGGGCGTGCGCCTCCCGGTCGTCGCAGCCGTGGCAGGGGTGTGCGCGCAGCGCCCGGCGCAGCGCGGCCAGCTCGGGATCCTCGGCCGCCCGTCCGCCGTTCCCGCGCCGTCGCCCGGGCATGGGAGCGACGATGCCGGTGCTGCGCAGTGCCGACGCGAGATCGCGGCGGACGCGGGGCACGCGGTGGTCGACGCGCTTGGGCAGCCGCATCCGGCCCAGCGCCTCGACGGGCACAGGGAAGTCGGCGGTCGACAGGCGCCCGGCCCACCGGTCCTCCGTGAGCACGAGCGGACGGGGATCGGCGTCACCGGCGATCCCGGGGTCGAGCACCACGGCCAGGCCCGCGCGGCGCCCGACCGGTACGGCGATCACGTCGCCGGGCTTGAGTTGGCGCAAGGCGCCCGCGGCGGCGTCGCGGCTGTCGGCCACCCCCTGGCGGGCCAACGCCTTCTCCCGCTCGGACACGCGGCGGCGCAGGGCCGCGTACTCGGTGAAATCGCCGAGGTGGCAGCGCATCGACGCCGCGTACCCGGCGAGGGTCTCCCCGTTGCGGTCGATCCGCCGGGCCAGGCCGACGACGGAGCGGTCGGCCTGGAACTGGCCGAACGACTGCTCCAGCAGCTCGCGCGCCGCCTCGATTCCGAGCCTGCCGACCAGGTTGACCGCCATGTTGTAGCCGGGCCGAAACGAGCTGCGCAGCGGGTAGGTGCGGGTGGAGGCGAGGCCCGCGACCTGTTCGGGGTCGACACCGGGCTGCCAGATCACCACCGCGTGGCCCTCGACATCGATCCCCCGCCGCCCGGCCCGCCCGGTGAGCTGCGTGTACTCGCCCGGGGTGAGCTCGGCGTGGCTCTCGCCGTTGAACTTCACCAGGCGTTCCAGCACCACGGTGCGGGCGGGCATGTTGATGCCCAGCGCCAGTGTCTCGGTGGCGAACACGGCGCGGACGAGGCCGCGCACGAACAGCTCTTCGACGGTCTCCTTGAACGCGGGCAGCAGGCCCGCGTGGTGGGCGGCGATGCCGCGCTCCAGCGCCTCACGCCACTCCCAGAAGCCGAGCACGGCGAGGTCGGCCTGGGGCAGCTCGGCGGTGCGACGCTCGATCGTCGCCCGGATCAGGTCCACCTCGTCGTCGGTGGTGAGCCGCAGCCCGGCGCGCACGCACTGGCCGACAGCGGCGTCGCAGCCCGCGCGGCTGAACACGAACGTGATGGCGGGCAGCAGGCCGTCGCGGTCGAGCCGGTCGATGACCGTGACCCGGGACGGCGGCCGGAAGCGGGTGTCGCGCCTGCCGGGTCCCCTGCCCCGACCGCGGTCCCACACGGTGCTCTGCCGCTCGAGGTCGGCGGTCTGGCGGACCAGTACGGGATCGACCACGAGCGCGCCGTCCGCGGACTCGCCGAACATGTCGAACAGCCGCGAGCCGACCATCATGTGCTGCCACAGCGGCACGGGCCGGTGCTCGTCGACGACGACCGCGGTATCACCGCGCACGGTGACCAGCCAGTCGCCGAACTCCTCGGCGTTGCTCACCGTGGCCGAGAGGCTGACCAACGCGACGTGCTCGGGCAGCTGCAGGATCACCTCCTCCCAGACGGCGCCGCGGAACCGGTCGGCCAGATAGTGGACCTCGTCCATCACGACGAAGCCGAGCTCGCCCATCTGCCTGCTGCCCGCGTAGATCATGTTGCGCAGCACCTCGGTGGTCATCACCACCACCTGGGCATCGCCGTTGACGGCCGTGTCGCCGGTGAGCAGCCCGACCGCGGCCTTCCCGTGCCGCTCGACGAGGTCGGCGTACTTCTGGTTGGAGAGCGCCTTGATCGGGGTCGTGTAGAAGCACTTCCGGCCCTGGGCCAAGGCGAGGTGCACCGCGAACTCGCCCACGACGGTCTTGCCCGCCCCGGTCGGTGCGCAGACCAGCACGCCGTGTCCGCCCTCCAGCGCCGCGCACGCCCGGCGTTGGAAATCGTCGAGCGTGAACGGCAACAGCGCGGCGAACTCGGTCAACCGGGGTTGCGCGGCGCGCTCGCGTGCTGCTGCGTAGGCGTCCGCCGGAGGCAGTGCGGTCGACGCCTGGGTACTACGGGCCACCCCTCCAGGTTGACACACCGCCCGCGGGCGCCGGTCAGGTGACGTCGTCCAGGCGGTAAGCCGGGTCCGGCGGCGCGATCGGGCTCGGGGTGGTGTCCAGCGCGCCGGGCACGGCGTCGAGCGCGCTGGGCGCGGTGTCGATCGGGCTCGGCTGGTCCGGGTCCCAGTCGTCCCAGCCCTCCGCGGCACGCAGGCGGGCCTTGCGGCGGTCGTGCACACGGGCGATCTGGATCGCGATCTCGAACAGGCCGGTGAGCGCGAGCGCCAGCGCGGTCATCGAGATCGGGTCCTGCCCGGGGGTGGCGATGGCGGCGAACACGAACAGCCCGAAGATCAGCCCGCGGCGCCACGCCTTGAGCCGCGCGTAGGTGAGCACACCGACGGCGTTCAGCATCACGACGAGCAGCGGCAGCTCGAAGCTCACCCCGAAGATGATCAGCAGGGCGATGAGGAACGAGAAGTAGGAATCGCCGGACAGGCCGGTGACCTGCACATCCGAGCCCACCTGCAGCAGGAACGACAGCCCCTGGGCCACGACGAAGTACGCCAGCACCGCGCCCGCGACGAACAGCACCGCCGCGCACGACACGAACGTGAGCGCGTACTTGCGCTCCTTCGCGTACAGGCCGGGGGTGATGAAGGCCCAGATCTGGTAGAGCCAGATGGGGCAGGCGAGCACGACGCCCGCGGTGGCGCCGACCTTCAGGCGCAGCGCGAACTGGTCGAACGGGCCGGTGCCGAACAGCACGCACGCATTCGGGTCGGCGGTGAACACGGCGCGGGAGGAGGCCGGGATCGAGCAGTACGGGGCCTTGAGCACCTCACCGAGCGCGGGCGCGCCGAACATCGGCACGCCGAACCAGATGTAGCCGAAGACCGTGGTGATCGCGATCGCGACCAGCGCGATGGCCAGCCGATTGCGCAGCTCGTAGAGGTGCTCGACGAGCGTCATCGTGCCGTCGGGGTTGTGCGCTCTCCGACCGCGCAGGCGAAGCGGGATCCGGACCACGGCCGTGCGGTACTACTGCGCGGCCGGACCCGGGGTCTCGGGACGTGTCGCGGGGCTGCCCTCCGGCGGCGCATCTGTGCGAGGAGCCCGCTCCGGGGCTTTGTCGTCCTCGCGCAGGCCCTTCATCTCACCCTTGAACACGCGTGCGGACTGGCCGATCGAGCGCGCCATGTCCGGCAGCCGCTTCGCGCCGAAGAGAACGACGAGCACCCCCAGAATGATCAGGATCTCCCAGCCTCCGAGGCTGCCCATGGTCGCTCCTTCCGGTTTCCCGCGCCGTCTTCTCGGGCCAGCTTACGCGGGCGCCCGGCCGCGGCGGCCCCTCCGGGCGCGGCCCGCGGCCAGCAGCCGCAGGCGCGCCACCCGCGGCGCGATGTCGGCTGTCGCGGCCACGCGCATCCGGCCCAGCCTGCGCACGTGTCGGCCCAGCAGCACGGTGAGCACGACCATTACCAGCACACCCAGCACGATCAGCGCCCATGCCCACACCTCGGCGTCCATCCCCGCCCCCTCATCCCGTCCCGCCGGGCACGGCCAACGCCTCCCGCGCCCGGTCCAGCACCGCCGCCGCCAGCTCCGGCGGCTCGATCACCCGGGCCGCGCCGCCCAACCCCAGCACCAGCCGCACGAGCCACGCCGGGTCCGCGTAGCGCATCACCACCCGGATCGCCTCGCCGCCCGGCTCCTCGACGATCTCGTCCACCGGGTAGTACTCGGCCACCCAGTGCGCGTCGGGCGCCAGCACGAGCACGGCCCTGCGGTGCTCCGGCGCGGGCTGGAACAGCCCGGCCGACAGGTCCGTCGGCTCGGCCTCGGGCGGCGGAGCGGCGGGCTCGTCGAGCACCGTGACGTCCTCCACCCGGTCCAGCCGGAACAGCCGCACCGCCTCCGCGCGGCGACACCACGCCTCCAGGTAGCCGCGCCCGGACACGATGAGCAGCCGCATCGGGTCGATCGTGCGCTGGGAGACGGCGTCGCGGCTCGCCGTGTAGTACCGGATGCGCAGCGCCCGGCCCGCCGCCAGCGCCTGCTGCACCGTCGCCGTGGTCGCCTCCTCCTCGCCCGACCGGTCCGGCGCCAGCGCCGTCGTGCCCGCGTCCCCGACCGCGCGCTCGATCTTGACCGTGGCCCGCCGAACCGCCTCCGTGTCGACCACCCCCGGAACGTCGGCCAGCGTGCGCAACGCCATGAGCAACGCCGTGGCCTCCGCCGTGGTCAACCGCAGCGGACGGCGCATGCCCGCGTCCTCCGTGACCGTCACCGTGTCGCCCGCGAAGGAGAGGTCGATCAGATCCCCGGGCCCGTAACCGGGCAGGCCGCACATCCACAGCAGCTCGAGGTCGCGCCGCAGCTGCCGCTCGGAGATGCCGAAGTCGGCCGCCGCCTCCGCGACCGGGATGCCGGGACGGGCCAGCAGGTAGGGCACGAGCGACAGCAGCCGGGGAAGCCGATCGGTGACCCCGCCTGTGTTCACGCCGCCTCCGCGGGAACGAGCACGTCGGCGGTGTTCACGCCGCCTCCGCGGGAACGAGCACGTCGGCGGTGTTCACGCCGCCTCCGCGGGAACGAGCACGTCGGCGGTGTTCACGCCGCCTCCGCGGGAACGAGCACATCGGCGGTGTTCACGCCGCCTCCGCGGGAGCGCGACGGCGGGCCGCTCATGCCGACGCCGCGGGCGCCGCGGAGCCCGCGTGGGCGGCCGCCGCGGCTTCCCAGTTCGCCCGGACGCGATCGGACAGCGACGGGGGGCCGAGCACCGCGACGTCCGCGCCGTGACCCGCCAGCCACCGCGCGACCGTCTCCAGGCTCCGCAGCTCCAGCTCGAGCTCCTCGCCCGGCCGACCGGCATACACCCGCGGTCCGACCACCCGGCCGAGCCGTCGCAGCCCGTACGCCCGCCCCTCGGCCACCCACACCCGCGCCGTGCCGACCACCGGCGGCGGCTCGACCCCGCCCCGCACCATGGCGAGGAGGTCGACGTCCGACGGCACCGTGACCGCGCCCGTCGGGCCGATCACCCGTACCGGCCCGACGATGCGCGACACGCGGAACGACCGCGGCGCGGCCCGCTCCCGGTCGTGTCCGACGACGTACCAGCGACCCCGCCAGGACACGACCCCCCACGGCTCGAGCGTGCGCCGCGCGACCTCGCCGCCGGGACCACCCCGGCGATAGTCGAAGGTGACCGCCCGCCCCGCCTGCACGGCGGCGAGCAGCGGGCCGAACGCGGGCTCCCCGCCGCGGACCCGCGGCTGCGCCCGACCCTGGTCCTCGTCGACCTCGACGCCCGCCGCCCGCAGCTTCACCAGCGCGCCGTGCGCGGGCCCGGCCAGCTCCGGTGACTCCCACAGGCGCGCGGCGAGCGCCACCGCGGCCGCCTCGTCCGACTCCAGGTCGATTTCGCCCAGCTCGTAGTCCTGGCGGGCGATGCGGTAGCCGTCGGCGGTGTCGATCGCCCGCCGCCCGCTCTCCAGCGGCACGCCGAGCTCACGCAGCTCGTTCTTGTCCCGCTCGAACATCCGGAAGAACGCCTCGTCGCCCCGCGCGTCCGCGTAGCCGGGCACGATCGCGCGGATCCGCTCGGCGGACAGGAACTGGCGCGTGGACAGCAGGCAGAGCACCAGGTTCACCAGACGCTCGGCCCGTGCGGAGGACACGTTCGGCATCGTACGGCGGTGGCGACAGGCCCCGTGGGCGGCCGGGCGAACCGGACCGACGTCTCACCTTGCGACACCTGCAGGGCCGTGACTTGACCGGGCGGACGCGGAGTTCGAGGCTCCGGGGATGGCCGAGCAGGAGACGTTCAACCCGTGGACCGTCGTCAACCTCGTGTTCCACCACCTCGCCGACCACGGGCTGCACCCGGTGCTCGGCGACGCCGGTGACCCGGCCGTGCCCGCGGCGGCGTTGCTGCGTTCGATGGGCATCGAGCCCGGCCGCAACGACGAGACGGTGAGTTCGCCGTCGGTGCAGGACAAGCTCGCCGAGATCCGCGAACGGATGCTCGGCGAGGCCTAGGCCGTGTCCCGTGGATCAGCAGCCGCGGTCTTCGCGCCCAGATGGCCCCTCGCTGCGTTGTCGGACGTCTCGAGTACACCCGGTACGAGAGCCGTCCTCCGCCTTGCGAGGAGCCATCTGGATCACGAATCCCATCGGCCGTGATCCACGGGACACGGCCTAGCCGGGCCGTGCGCGGAAACGAGTGCTCCAGCACTCGTTTCCGCTCACAAGCTGGCGATGAGCCGGTCGACGCGCTCGTCGACCGATCGGAACGGGTCCTTGCAGAGCACGGTGCGCTGCGCCTGGTCGTTGAGCTTCAGGTGCACCCAGTCGACGGTGAAGTCGCGCCCGGCGGCCTGCGCCGCCGCGATGAAGTCCCCGCGCAGCTTCGCCCGCGTGGACTGCGGCGGCGTGTCCTTGGCCAGCTCGATCTCCCCGTCGTCGGTGACGCGGTCGACGAGGCTCTTGCGCTGCAGCAGGTCGAACAAGCCGCGGCCCCGCCGGATGTCGTGGTAGGCGAGGTCGAGCTGGGCCACCCGGGGATTGGCCAGGTCAAGACCCGCGCGGGCGCGGTAGCGCTCGACCAGCCGGTGCTTGATCGCCCAGTCGATCTCGCGGTCGATGAGCGACAGATCGCTGGTGTCCACCGCCTGCAGCACGCGGCCCCACAGCTCGACGACCCGGGCCATCGTCGGGTCCTCGCTGCCGCGGGCGGCCAGGTGCTCGACGGCCCGCGCGTGGTATTCGCGCTGGATGTCCAGCGCGCTGGCCTCGCGCCCGCCCGCGAGCCGCACGGTGCGCCGCCCGGTGAGGTCGTGGCTGATCTCGCGGATCGCCCGGATCGGGTTGTCCAGCGTGAAGTCGCGGAACTGCACGCCCGCCTCGATCATCTCCAGCACGAGGGTGGCCGACCCGACCTTCAGCAGCGTGGTGACCTCGGACATGTTCGAGTCGCCCACGATGACGTGCAGCCGCCGGTAGCGCTCGGCGTCGGCGTGCGGCTCGTCGCGGGTGTTGATGATCGGCCGCGAACGGGTGGTGGCCGACGAGACGCCCTCCCAGATGTGCTCGGCGCGCTGGGAAAGGCAGTACACGGCGCCGCGCGGGGTCTGCAGCACCTTGCCCGCACCGCAGATCAGCTGGCGCGTGACGAGGAACGGCAGCAGCACGTCGGCGATGCGGGAGAACTCGCCCGCCCGGGCCACCAGGTAGTTCTCGTGGCAGCCGTAGGAGTTGCCCGCGGAGTCGGTGTTGTTCTTGAACAGATAGATGTCGCCGCCGATGCCCTCGTCGACCAGCCGCCGCTCGGCGTCGACGAGCAGATCCTCCAGGATCCGCTCGCCCGCCTTGTCGTGCGCGACCAGCTGCGCCAGGGAGTCGCACTCGGCCGTGGCGTACTCGGGATGGCTGCCCACATCGAGGTAGAGCCGCGCGCCGTTGCGCAGGAACACGTTGGACGAGCGCCCCCAGGACACGACCCGACGGAACAGATAGCGCGCCACCTCGTCCGGGGACAAGCGTCGCTGGCCGTGGAAGGTGCACGTGACCCCGAACTCGGTCTCGACACCGTAGATCCGCCGCTGCATCTCCCTAGCGTAAGCGGAGAGCGGGCCCTCATGTCACGCCTGTGACGCCGGTTCGCGCGGCGTGCGCGGCCGTCCACCCCTAGGGTGCACGCCGTGACGCATTGGTTCCGCCGCCGCGCCGACGACGTGAACGACGTCGACCGCGCGATCTCCCGCGCGATCTCCTCGCTGCCCCCGACCCCGCTCGACACGGCGATGAAGCGCCTGTCCGGCGCGGCCAACCACGGCGTGCTGTGGTTCGGCGTGGCCGCGCTCTTCGCCCTGCGCAAAGGGACCACGCGCAAGGGCGCCATGCGCGGTGTGCTGGCCATCGCCCTGACCAGCCCGACGGCGAACGGCCTGCTCAAGCCGCTGCTCCCGCGCAGGCGGCCCGCGGCCGCCGAGCTGCCCGCCTACCAGACGATCGCCAACCCGCCCACCTCGTCGTCGTTCCCGTCCGGGCACGCGGCCTCGGCGGCGGCGTTCGCGACGGCGGTCGCGCTGGAGAGCCCGCGCACGTCGCTCGCGGTGATCCCGCTCGCGGCGGCCGTCGGCTACTCGCGGATCCACGTCGGCGTGCACTGGGCCTCCGACGTGCTCGTGGGGGCCGCGGTCGGCACCGGGGCGGCGCTCGCCACCCAGCGCTGGTGGCCGGTGCGCGAGCACGACGAGGCGCGGGCCCGTCCGCTCGACGCGGTGCCCGAGCTGCCCGGCGGCGCGGGACTGGTGCTGATGTCCAACCAGCAGTCCGGCGGCCCCGGCTACGACCCGGCCGACGAGCTGAAGGCCGCGTTGCCGGAGGCGGTGATCGTGCGGGCCGACCCGGACCGCGAGCTGGACGAGCAACTGGAGGAGGCGCTCGAACAGGCGGGGTCCGCGGCGCTCGCCGTCGGCGTGGCGGGCGGCGACGGGTCGGTGGCCGCCGTGGCCGCCGTGGCCGGGCGCCGCGGGCTGCCGCTCGTCGTGATACCGACCGGCACCCTCAACCACTTCGCCCGCGATGTCGGCGTGTACGACCTGCAGGAGGCGGTGGACGCCGCAGGCACGGGGCAGGCGGTGGCCGTGGACCTCGCGCTGGTGGACGTGCATCCCGGACGCGGCGACGACCCGGAGTCACCGGCGGTGATGCGCCTGCGCTGCTTTCTCAACACGGCGAGCCTCGGCTCCTACCCCGACCTCGTGCGGCTGCGCGAGCAGTGGGAGCCGCGGTGGGGCAAGTGGCCCGCGTTCGCCGCGGCGCTGCTGACCGTGCTGCATCGCGCCGAGCCCGTGCAGGTCAAGCTGGAGGGCCGGTGGGTGAAGGTGTGGTTCCTGTTCGTCGGCAACGGCCCGTACACGCCGCGCGGGCTGGTGCCCGCCTGGCGGCCGTCGCTGGACTCGGGGCTGCTGGATGTGCGCTGGCTGCGCGCCGACCTGCGCTTCTCGCGGCTGCGTGCCGTGGTGGGCCTGCTCACCGGTGCGCTCGGCCACAGCCGCGTGTACGGCGAGCGCCAGGTTCCCGAGTTCGACGTGGAGCTGGCCGTGCCCGGGATGCTCGCCACCGACGGCGAGGTGGTGGAGAAGGCGGGGCGGTTCACCTTCCGCGTGGCGCCGCGCCCCATCCCGGTCTACCGCCGCGACGAGCGCCAGTGGACCGACCGCGACCGGCCCTACCAGCGCGTCTAGGTGCGCCTACCCGAACGCGGGGCTACTCCGTGGCGCCCGCACCCGCAGGCGCGTCGTCGCCGCCCGTCGGGTCCGCCGACGCCGCCGGAGCGTCGACCGCCTGGTTGGCCTCCGGGAGCAGGCCGCGCAGCGTGGCACCGGTGATGCGGCGGAAGGTGCGGCGCGGCCGGGCCCGATCGAGCACCGCCACCTCGAGCGCCGACACGCCCAACACCCGCGCCGACGTGCCGTTGCCGCCGGGGGCCGGGCCCGCCTGGAGGCCATCGACCGCGATCTCGATCGCCGCGGCCAGGTCGAGGCCCGTGCGGTAGGTGTCCTTCAGCTTGGCGCTGATCGGGTCGGTGGTGCCGCCCATCACGACGAACTGCGGCTCGTCGGTGATCGACCCGTCGTAGGTGATCCGGTAGAGCTCGTCGGCGTCGGCGGTCTCGCCGACGCCCGCGAGGCACAGCTCCACCTCGTAGGGCTTCTGCTGCTCGACGAAGGTGCTACCGAGGACCTGAGCGTAGAAGTTGGCCAGCATCCGCCCGGTGACGTCGCGCCGATCGTAGGAGTAGCCGCGCACATCGGCCATGCGGATGCCCGCGTTGCGCAGCGTTTCGAACTCGTTGTAGCGCCCGACCGCGGCGAAGCCGATCCGGTCGTAGACCTCCGAGACCTTGTGCAGGGTGCTGGACCGGTTCTCGGCGACGAACAGCACGCCGCCGGTGTAGGTGAGCACCACGACGCTGCGCCCGCGCGCGATGCCCTTGCGGGCCAGCTCCGAACGGTCGCGCAGGAGCTGGTCGACCGAGGAGTAGAACGGCATGGTCATCGGTCAGGCCCCCGGGTTCTCGGTGCGGGCGGCCACGACGTCGCGGACCACGACCCCGATCTCCTCGTCGAGGTGGCGGACGGCCCCCTCGGCCGCGGTGATGCTCACGACCACCGGGTAGATCCCTGCGGGTGAGGTCGGGGCCGCCGGTGGCGGTGTCGTCGTCGGCCGCGTCATAGAGCGCTTCCACGGCGTTGCGGATGGTGGTGGGAAGATCGGCGTCGACCCGGTGCAGCTTCTTGAGCGACGACTTCGCGAACACCGATCCGGAGCCGACGGCGTGGTAGCCCGATCCACTCGTCGTAGCGGCCGCCGGTGGCGTCGTAGGTGACGATCCGGCCCGCCTTGGCGGGCTCGGCGTCGGTGTCGTAGCCGACGAACAGCGGCACGACGACGAAGCCCTGCAGGGCCGCACCCAGGTTGCCCGCGACCATGCCGGCCAGCTTGTTGGTCTTGCCGTCGAGGGAGAGCGGCACGCCCTCCATCTTCTCGTAGTGCTCCAGCTCGACGGTGTAGAGCCGCACCATCTGCAGCGCGATCCCGGCCGCGCCCGCGATGCCGACCGCCGAGTACGAGTCGGTGATGAACACCTTCTCGATGTCGCGCTGGGCGATCATGTTCCCCGCGGTGGCCCGCCGGTCGCCCGCGATGACGACGCCCTCGCGGAACACCAGCGCGACGATCGTGGTGGCGTGCGGCACTGCCGAGCCCGGCCGGCACCACCGCACCGTGGCCCCCGCATCCTCGGGGACACGGCCGGGCAGCAGGTGCGGGGCGTTGGCGGTGACGAAGTCGGTGAACGACGACGGGCCGGGCGCCAGGAAGGCGCTCAGGCCGGGTGGGGGAACCGGCGGCCGGAACTCCATGGTCAGGTGCGTGCCTCTCTCCGTGCAGGGGCCCACGTCGGGGTATCGCGGGGTGAAGCGGGGCGCCGGCGGACCGGCGGGCGGGGAGGTTACTCGCCGCCCTTCTGGACGTAGGCGCGGACGAAGTCCTCGGCGTTCTCCTCCAGGACGTCGTCGATCTCGTCGAGGATCGTGTCGACATCCTCCCCGAGCTTCTCGCGCCGCTCCTGGCCCGCCGCCGCGGCGTCGCCCGCCTCGTCGTCGTCGCCGCCACCGCCGCCCTGGCGCTTGGTCTGCTCCTGCGACATGACGCCTCCTGTCGTTGTCGTGCACTTCAACCCTAGCTCAGCACCGAGGTTCGCTCCGCAAGCTTCGCTCAGGGCACCGACAGAAACGCGTGCGATGAGGCCGTGACGATCCCGCTCAGCCCCTTGTGAGGGCCTCCACCAGCTCCTCGGCCGTGCGCGAGTTGTCGATCAGCTCGCCGACGTGGCGACGGGTGCCGCGCAGCGGCTCCAGCGTGGGGATGCGCACCAGCGACTCCCGACCCAGGTCGAAGATCACCGAGTCCCACGAGGCGGCCGCGACCTCGGCCGGGTAGCGCTCGAGACAGCGGCCGCGGAAGTAGGCGCGGGTGTCGTCCGGCGGGGCGACCATCGCCGCGGTGACCTGATCCTCGCTGACCAGCCGTTTGATCGAGCCGCGCGTGGCGAGCCGGTTGTAGAGGCCCTTGGCCATGCGCACGTCGGTGTACTGCAGGTCGACCAGGTGCAGCCGCGGCGCGTCCCAGGCCAGCCCGTCGCGCTCGCGGTAGCCCTCCAGCAGCCGCAGCTTGGCCGTCCAGTCCAGGCGGTCGGCGGTGGACAGCGGGTCGCGGGCGAGGTCGTCGAGCACCTGACCCCAGATCGCGAGCACCTCGGCCGTGGCCTCGTCGACATCGGCGCCGAGCGTGTTCTCGACGTGCTTGCAGGCCTTCTCGTAGTAGGCCCGCTGCACGTCGAGCGCGGTGAGCTTGCGCCCGTCGGCCGTGTCGACCAGCAGCTTCAGGCTGGGGTCGTGGCTGATCCGGTGTACGGACCGGACCGGCTCGGCCAGCCGCAGCTCGTCGAAGCGGACCCCGGCCTCGATCATGTCGAGCACCAGGGCCGCGGTGCCGACCTTGAGCAGCGTGGAGTACTCGCTCATGTTCGCGTCGCCGATGATGACGTGCAGGCGGCGGTACTTGTCGGCGTCGGCGTGCGGCTCGTCGCGGGTGTTGATGATGCCGCGCTTGAGGGTGGTCTCCAGGCCGACCTCGACCTCGATGTAGTCGGCGCGCTGCGAGAGCTGGTAGCCCGCCTCGTCGCCGGACGCGCCGCGGCCCACCCGGCCCGCGCCGCAGACGACCTGGCGGGTCACGAAGAACGGGGTGAGGCCCGCGACGATCGAGGGGAACGTCGTCTGACGGGCCATCAGGTAGTTCTCGTGCGAGCCGTAGCTCGCACCCTTGCCGTCCACGTTGTTCTTGTAGAGCTGAATCCGCGGCGCCCCGGGGACGGTGGCCGCGCGCATCGCGGCCTCCTCCATCACCCGCTCCCCCGCCTTGTCCCAGATCACGACATCGCGCGGGGTGGTGACCTCGGGCGTCGAGAACTCGGGGTGGGCGTGGTCGACGTAGAGCCGGGCACCGTTGGTGAGGATGACGTTGGCCGCACCGAGGTCGTCGAGCTCGGAGTCGACCGGGTTGTGCAGGGTGGGCGCGGACAGGTCGAACCCGCGGGCGTCCCGCAGTGGAGACTCCACCTCGTAGTCCCACCGGGCCCGCCGCGAGCGCGGGATGTCGGCCGCGGCCGCGTAGGCGAGCACCACCTGTGTGGAGGTGATCACCGGATTGGCGGTGGGGTCGCCGGGCACGGAGATGCCGTACTCCACCTCGGTGCCCATGATGCGGCGCGCGGTCATGGCCTGAGGGTAACCGGCCAGAATGACGCCCGTGAGCGCTGCCGACGAGCGGGTGGCCGTGTACGACGCCGCGGGCCGCGTGACGGGGGCCGCCCCGCGCGGTGAGGTCTACCGGCGGGGCCTGTGGCACGCCGCCACCGGTGTGCTGGTGCGCAGCGGCGATGGCGCGCGCGTCGTCCTGCATCGGCGAGCCGCCGACAAGCTCGTCTTCGCCGACACCTGGGACTGCTGGGCGGGCGGTGTGGTCGGCGCGGGCGAGGACCCCGCCGACGCCGCCGTCCGCGAGCTCGCCGAGGAGCTCGGGATCACCGGCGTGGAGCTGGCCCCGCTCCCCCGCTCCGTCTACGACGGCGTGGTCGACGGGGGCCGGGTGCGCTACCACGCTTTCCTGTTCGAGACCCGCTGGGACGGCCCGCTGCGGCCGGAGCCCACGGAGATCTCCTGGGCGGGCTGGGTGAGTCTGGCCGAGCTCGCCCTCCGGTTGGCCGACCCGAAAGGGTGGCCGTTCGCGCCGGACGGACGCGCGGGCATCGAACGCTGGCTCGCCGGACGGGCCGACGCCTAGGGTGATCGCGGAGCTCGCGGGCCCCGCGGGCACGAGTAGGCGGGGGGACCGGATGACCACGACCCGCGGCACGGCACTGCGTGAGCTCACCGTCCGAAGCGTCGTGCTGGGCGGCCTGATCACGTTGATCTTCACTGCCGCCAACGTCTACCTCGGCCTCAAGGTCGGCCTGACGTTTGCGACCGCGATCCCGGCCGCGGTGATCTCCATGGCGATCCTGCGCTACTTCCGCGACCACTCGATCCTGGAAAACAACATCGTCCAGACGATCGCGTCGGCGGCGGGCACGCTCGCCGCGATCATCTTCGTGCTGCCGGGCCTGATCATGATCGGCTGGTGGCAGGGCTTCCCGTACTGGACGACGGTGGCGGTGTGCGTCATCGGCGGCACCCTCGGCGTCATGTACTCGGTGCCGCTGCGCCGCGCCCTGGTCACCGGCTCCGATCTGCCGTACCCGGAAGGCCGCGCCGCCGCCGAGGTGCTCAAGGTCGGCGAACACTCCGAGGGGGGCGCCGAGGAGAACCGCAAGAGCCTGCGCGCGATCGTGGTCGCGGCGCTCACCGCAGCGGGCTTCTCCCTGCTCGCAGCGCTCAAAGTGATCAGCAACGAGGTCTCGGCGGTGTTCCGGGTCGGCGCGGGCGGCTCGACCTTCGGGGCCAGCCTGTCGCTCGCACTGATCGGGGTCGGGCACCTGGTCGGCCTCACGGTCGGCGCCGCCATGATCGTCGGCCTGCTGATCTCCTACGGGGTGCTGCTCCCCACGCTGACCTGGGGAGCCGTGCCGGCGAGCGGCGACATCTCGGACGTCGTCTCCAGCACGTTCGGCACGGAGGTCCGGTTCGTCGGCGCGGGCGCCATCGGCGTCGCCGCCATCTGGACGCTGCTCAAGATCCTCGGCCCGATCGTGCGCGGCATCCGCGCGGCCGCGGTGTCGGCCAGGGCACGGCACGGCGGCGGCACGGTCGATATCACCGAGCGAGACCTGCCGATCGGCATCGTTGGCGGCACGATCGCGGTCCTCCTGATCCCGATCGCCATTCTGCTGTGGGTCTTCCTGTCCAGCACTCCGGTGACCGACAACACCACCGCGACGATCGTGGTCAGCCTGATCTACATCGTCCTCATCGGCGCGGTGATCGCCTCGGTCGCCGGGTACATGGCCGGTCTCATCGGCTCGTCGAACAGCCCGATCTCCGGGGTGGGCATCCTCGTGGTGCTGGGCGCGTCGCTGGTGCTGGTCGCCCTGCACGGCCGGAGCGGCGACCCGGAGCGCACCACGGCGCTCATCGCCTACGCGCTCTTCACCACCGCGATCGTGTTCAGCGTCGCCACGATCTCCAACGACAACCTGCAGGACCTCAAGACCGGCCAGCTCGTCGGCGCCACCCCCTGGAAGCAGCAGGTCGCGCTGGTCATCGGGGTGGTCTTCGGTTCGGTGGTGA
The DNA here is from genome assembly GCA_963739465.1 of uncultured Actinomycetota bacterium. Classification (GTDB taxonomy): domain Bacteria; phylum Actinomycetota; class Actinomycetes; order Mycobacteriales; family Pseudonocardiaceae; genus Pseudonocardia. The sequence continues at coordinate 291,629 of CAVUAS010000021.1, read as the reverse complement.
TCGCGCCGGTGCTCGATCTGCTCAACGTGGCGTTCGGCTTCGCGGGCGCCCCAGGCGCGGGCGAGAACGCGCTGGCCGCCCCGCAGGCCGCGCTGATCTCCGCGCTGGCGAAGGGCGTCTTCGGCGGCAGCCTGAACTGGGGGCTGATCGGGCTCGGCGTGGCGATCGGTGCCGTGGTGATCGTGATCGACGAGCTGCTCGGCCGCTTCACGAAGCTGCGGCTGCCGCCGCTGGCCGTTGGTATGGGCATGTACCTGCCGATGTCGCTGACCCTGGTGATCCCGATCGGCGCCCTGCTGGGCCGCTGGTACGACAGGTGGGCCGAGCGGCAGGGCGACAACGTCGAGTTCAAGAAGCGCCTCGGCGTGCTCATGGCCACCGGGCTGATCGTCGGCGAGAGCCTGTTCGGCGTGGTCTTCGCGGGCATCGTGGCGGCATCCGGTTCGGACTCGCCGCTGGCCGTCGTCGGGGACAGCTTCGAGTACTGGGCGATCGGGATCGGCGTGGTGCTGTTCGTGGCCACGATCATCGGCCTGTACCGGTACACCCAGCGCGCGGCCGTTCGCTGACGTCAGCCTGCGCCGTCGCCGAGGCGCTCGGTGATCGCCTCGCTGATCTCGCGCAGCGCGCACTGCTGCTGGGGGGTCAGCACGTCGAACAGGAACGTGCGCACCTCCTCGACATGCCCACGTGCCGCCGAGTCCAGGCGGTCGAAGCCCGCCTCGGTGAGCTCGGCCAGCGCGCCGCGCTTGTCGGTGGGGCACGCGCGGCGCCGCACCCACCCCGCCTCCTCCATGCGCGCCACGGCGTGGCTGAGCCTGCTGCGCGAGGACATCGAGTTCGTCGCCAGCTCGCTCATCCGCAGCGTGCGGTCGGGGGCCTCGGACAGGCGGACCAGGATCTCGAAGTAGGCGTGCGGCAGCCCGGCCTCCTGCTGCAGTTGGCGCTCGATGCGCTCGAAGAGGAGGCGGTTCGCAGCGAGGAAGCTGCGCCACGTCCGCTGTTCCTCGTCGTCGAGCCAGCGGGTGTCTTCCACGTCACCATCTCCAGGAAATAGTTGAACTCTCAACACGTTGATACTACTGTCACTCTCAACACCTGAGAGTTCAACTAACTTGGAGGCTTCCAATGACCGCCGCGACCCTCATCCCGAGTTACATCGCCGGTACCTGGGACATCGACCCGGTGCACTCCGACGTCTCCTTCAGCGTTCGGCACATGATGGTGAGCAAGGTACGCGGTCGTTTCGGCTCGTTCAGCGGACAGATCGCGACCGGCGAGGACATCACCGGTTCGAGCGTCACGGCGACGATCGACGCCACGTCCATCGACACCAACAACGAGCAGCGCGACAACCACATCCGCTCGGCCGACTTCTTCGACGTCGTCAACCACCCGACCTGGACCTTCGCCTCCACCGGCGTCCGCGCCGATGACGGCGACCTGTTCCTCGACGGCGAGCTCACGATCAAGGGTGTGACCCGGCCCGTGACGCTCTCGCTCGAGGTCGAGGGCTTCGGACCGGACGCCTTCGGCGGCACCCGCGCGGGTTTCTCCGCCACCACCACGATCAACCGCAACGACTTCGGCGTCGACATCGCGATGCCGCTCGACGGCGGTGGCGTGGTCGTCGGCGACAAGGTCACCATCACACTGGAGATCGAGGCCGTCCTGCGCGCCTCGTGACACCCGGCACACGGTGAACCGGCCCCCGGCATTCCCGGGGGCTGTTCCGTTCCCGGCAAACGACGCCCGGGCACGGCGGCCCGGCGCTCGACGGGATTCTGTCGGGGTCAGGCGTTACCGTCGGGCCCATGAGCTACCGCGAGCTGGGCGCCCCGCCCGCGCTGGTCGGGCTCGTGGAGTGCGTCTGGGTCGACACGGCGGCCGCCGACGCCGCACACGAGGTGCTGCCCGACGGCTGCATGGACCTGGTGTGGACGGGTGCGCAGCTGCTCGTGGCGGGGCCCGACACCGTGGCGCAGCACGGTCGGCGCACGCGCGGGGTCACGGTGGCGGGCCTGCGTTTCCTGCCGGGCGCGTTGCCGTCCCTGCTGGACGTGCCCGCGGCGCCGCTGCACAACCGGCGCGTCCCGCTGGCCGAGCTGCTGCCCGGGCCCGCCCGCGAGGCGCTGGCGCGGCTGGAGGCGGGCGAGGAGCCCATCTCCGTCCTCGCCGGGCTCGCCGCCCGGCTTCCGGGTGCGCCGCCGGACCGTTCGGTGGCCGCGCTGCGCCGCGCGCTCGCCCCCGCGGGCGGGTCGACCGCGGGGCGTTCGGTCGAGGTCGGGGCCGGGGCTCGTCCCGGGGCCGTGCCGGTCGCCGCCCTCGCCGACACGCTCGGGTGCACCCCGCGCTCCGTGCACCGCCGCTGCCTCACGGCTTTCGGCTACGGCCCGGCGGTGCTGCGTCGGGTACTGCGGTTCCGCCGGGCCGCCGCCCTGCTCCGCATGGGCGTGGCGCCTGCCGAGGTCGCGGCCGCGGCGGGCTACGCCGACCAGCCGCACCTGTCCCGGGAGACCCGGGCGCTGGCCGGGGTGTCGCCGGGTCAGCTGGCGAGCGGGGCGAACAGGTCCACACCATTGCCGTCGGGATCCAGCACCACCGCGTAGCGCTGGCCCCACACCGCGTCGAACGGCGCCAGCTCGCTCGGATGCCCGGCCGCCACCAGCTCGGCGTGCAGCGCATCCACCCCGGCCGCATCGGCCAGCGCGAACCCGAGGTTGGTCCGCCCACCGCGCATCGACGTCCAGCCGGGGTGGAAGGAGCGGATCACTTTCTCGGTGTCGAACAGCAGCCGCAGACCACCGGGCAGCCCGACTTCGACGTGTTCCTCGCCGTCGGCGGAAGTCGGTACGTCCAAGCCCATCCGTCGGTAGAAGGCCAGCGCCTTCGCCATGTCCGCCACCACGATGCCGATCGCGTCCAAGCGCGCCTCGATGCTCATGGTCGGTGAGGCTAGGCGCGGCCGTGGGTCACGGTCGTGAACGGATCGGACGTGCCCCCGCCGGGTCTCAGCGCCTGCCGGACAGCGGCTGGGGGCCGGTCGGGTAGTCGTCGCGCAGGTGGACGGCCTCCCACGCGCGACGCCGCTCCGCCGCGACCTGCCGCCAGCGTGGGGCGGTCCGCGCGTCGACCACGCCGACCACAACGGCCAGCGCGAAGATCAGCAGAATGCCGGCAACGGCCACGTACGTCATTGCGAAGCCCAGTTCCTTCCCTCTCGCACTACAACCGGTAGAACTCCGGCGGCTGCGGCGAGGTTCCCCAAGCGCCTGTGTCGAGGTCCACGCCCTTCCGACGCAACCTGGCCGGGTTTGCGTGGCACACGACGAACGGCGCCGCGGACCGGAGTCCGCGGCGCCGTTCGCCACGCGTGCCTACAGGTACTGGCCGGTGTTGCTCGCGGTGTCGATCGCCCGCCCGGCCTCGGCGTTCTTCCCGGTGACGAGCGTGCGGATGTAGACGATCCGCTCGCCCTTCTTGCCGGAGATCCGCGCCCAGTCGTCCGGGTTGGTGGTGTTGGGCAGGTCCTCGTTCTCCGCGAACTCGTCGACGATGGCGTCGAGCAGGTGCTGCACGCGCAGACCGGGCTGGCCGGTCTCGAGCACCGACTTGATCGCCGCCTTCTTCGAGCGGTCGACGATGTTCTGGATCATCGCGCCGGAGTTGAAGTCCTTGAAGTAGAGCGTCTCCTTGTCGCCGTTGGCGTAGGTGACCTCCAGGAACCGGTTCTCCTCCGTCTCGTCGTACATCCGCTCGACGATCCGCTGGATCATCGCGTCGATGCACGCCTTGCGGTTGCCGCCGAACTCCGCGATGTCGTCCTCGTGGATCGGGAGGGTGTCGGTGAGGTACTTGGAGAAGATGTCCTGGGCCGCCTCCGCGTCCGGCCGCTCGATCTTGATCTTGACGTCGAGCCTGCCGGGCCGCAGGATCGCCGGGTCGATCATGTCCTCGCGGTTGGAGGCGCCGATGACGATGACGTTCTCCAGCCCCTCGACGCCGTCGATCTCGGCGAGCAGCTGGGGCACGATCGTGGTCTCGACGTCGGACGACACGCCGGACCCGCGCGTGCGGAAGATCGAGTCCATCTCGTCGAAGAACACGATCACCGGGGTGCCCGCGCTGGCCTTTTCCCGGGCCCGCTGGAAGATCAGCCGGATGTGCCGCTCGGTCTCCCCGACGAACTTGTTGAGCAGCTCGGGGCCCTTGATGTTGAGGAAGAACGCACGGCCCTCGTCCGGGTCGTCCCCGCGGACCGCCGCGACCTTCTTGGCCAGCGAGTTGGCCACCGCCTTCGCGATGAGCGTCTTGCCGCAGCCGGGCGGACCATAGAGCAGCACGCCCTTCGGCGGGCGCAGCTCGTACTCGCGGAACAGCTCGGCGTGCAGGAACGGCAGCTCGACGGCGTCGCGGATCTGCTCGATCTGCCGGAACAGGCCGCCGATGTCGGAGTAGTCGACGTCCGGGACCTCCTCCAGCACGAGGTCCTCGACCTCGGCCTTCGGCACGCGCTCATACGCGTAGCCCGCCTTCGTGTCGACGAGCAGCGAATCGCCCGGCTTGAGCGAGACGAGGTCGGGGTCGTCGGTGTCGAAGAGCGGCGCGGCCAGCCACACGATGCGCTCCTCGTCGGCGTGTCCGACGACCAGCGCGCGGCCTGCCAGCTCGTCGGTGGGCTCGGCCAGTACCTCGCGCAGCGCGCAGACCTCGCCGACGCGCTCGAAGTCGCCGCCTTCGACCACGGTGAGCGCCTCGTTCAACCGGACGGTCTGCCCGCTACGGAGCGTGGCCGTGTCGACCGCGGGCGAGACCGCGACGCGCATGCGTCTTCCCGAGGTGAACACGTCGACCGTCTCATCGGGGAACCGCGCGAGGAAGACGCCGTAGCCGCTCGGCGGCTGCGCGAGCCGGTCGACCTCCTCGCGGAGAGCGACGAGCTGGCTGCGCGCCTCCTTCAGCGTCTCCGTGAGCTTCTCGTTGCGGGCCGACAGCTGGGCAAGGCGGCTCGCGGACTCGGCCAGCCGCTGCTCGAGCACCCGGGCGTGGCGTGGCGACTCGGTGAGCTTGCGGCGAAGCAGGGCGACCTCTTCCTCAAGGAAGCGGATCTGCGCCGCGGCCTCCGCCGGGTCAAGCCCGCCGGTGTCCCCGGTGCTTCTGCCGGGACCGTCGTAGGGGTTCACGGCATCCTCCCTCCGTGTTCCGTTTCCATACGGTACCCGGCCATACGCGCGGTTACCGTGCGGCGAACCGGTGATCCACCACTCAGTGGCGTTGCTCGCTGCGCGAGCGTCGCTCATCCGGACGGCACCTTGACGGTGCCGCGTTCGGCCGTTCCATGACAAGCGAGTTGCGCCTGCGTAACCGTGGGTGTCACCGGCTGGTCGGGCGGCGCTGCGGGCGGGGCGGCACCACGCCGTCGGCGAGGCGCCGCGCCGTGCACAGGAAGGCGGTGTGGCCTTGCATGCGGTGGTCGGGGCGCACCGCGAGGCCGACGACGTGCCAGGGCCGCATCAGGCACTCCCAGGCCTGTGGTTCGGTCCAGCACCGCTGTTCGCGCAGGTTTTCGACCAGCCGGGAGAGCTGGGTGGTGGTGGCCACGTAGCCGACGAGCACCCCGCCGGGGACGAGCGACTTCGCGACCGTGTCGAGGTGCTCCCACGGCGCCAGCATGTCCAGCACGACCCGGTCGACGGGCTCCGCGACACCGTCGTGGGTGTGCACGTCGGCGGCGCGCAGGTGCCAGTTCGGGGGCACGTCGCCGAAGAACTGCTCGACGTTGCGCACCGCGTGCTCGGCGTGGTCGGCGCGCACCTCGTAGGACAGCACACTCCCCTCCGGGCCGACGGCACGCAGCAACGAGCAGGTGAGCGCGCCCGAGCCCGCGCCTGCCTCCAGCACCCGGGCGCCGGGGAAGACGTCGCCCCACATGAGGATCTGCGCGGTGTCCTTCGGGTAGATCACCTGGGCGCCGCGGGGCATCGAGAGCACGTAGTCGGCGAGGCGGGGGCGGAGCGCGAGGTACGGCGTGCCGGTGGGCGAGACGACGAGGCTGCCCTCCGGCTGTCCGATGAGGTCGTCGTGGCGCAGGCCGCCGCGGTGGGTGTGGTACTCGGCGCCTGCTTCCAGGGTGACGGTGTAGTGGCGCCCCTTGGGGTCGGTGAGCTGGACGCGGTCACCCGCGCGGAACGGCCCGCTGCGCGGCCGGGTCGGGACGTCGGACACGCCGAGGACGTTAACGGTCACCGTCCGCTGACGGCCGGTCGCCCTCGCCGACGGCGGGCCCCGGGCCATCAGGCGCGGAGGCGCGCACGATGCGCAGGATCTCGGTGAGCAAGCCGGTGTGCTGGTCCAGAGTGGCGGTGTGCTGGTCCAGGATGGCTGAATGCCGCTCCAGGGTGGCCGAGTGCTGGTCAACGGTCTGTTGAAGGCCGTCGACCCGCTGTGTGAGGTCGTCCATGCCCCGTGCGAGACCCCTGACGTCCTCGGTCAGGTCGACCAGGGTGTCACTGATCGCCCGCAGGGACTCGTCGTGGCCCGCCACACGAGCGGCGAGCGTCTCGAGGTCGAGTGCGGGCATGGCGGGAGGGTAGCGAGCCCGCGCGGGCCGCGGGGCCCGATTCGACGAACTGCGCTCCCGGTGCGGCGACGGTGGCAACGCCGCAGCCGGACTGTCGGTGGGCTCACCTACCCTCACAGCCATGACGGAGAGCGCCGCCACCGGCGATGCCGTGGCCTGCGCCCTCATGGGAGCCGACACCGGAGCCCAGGCCGCTGAGGCCACTGCTGCCAACGCGGCACCGCGCCGGCCCGCGCTGTCCCCGTCCCGAGCGGCCGACTTCAAGCAATGCCCGCTCCTCTACCGGTTCCGAGCCATCGACCGGCTGCCCGAGCTCCCCACCCGCGCCCAGGTGCGCGGCATCCTCGTGCATGCCGTTCTGGAGCGGCTCTACGACCTGCCCGCCGAAGACCGGCATCCCGCCGCGGCCCAGGCACTGGTCGCACCGGAGTGGGCGCGGCTGTGCCGCGAGATGCCGGAGCTGCTCGACGCGCTCTTCGCGGGCCCGGACGACCCGGAGCTCGCCGAATGGCTGGCGTCGGCGGAGCCGCTGCTGCACACCTACTTCCGGCTGGAGGATCCGCGCAGGCTGGAGCCCACGGCGCGGGAATTGCTCGTCGAGACGGAGCTGCCGTCCGGGCTGTTGCTGCGCGGCTACGTCGACCGGCTCGACGTCGCCCCGGGCGGGCTCCGGATCGTGGACTACAAGACCGGCGCGGCGCCGCGCCCGGTCGCCGAGGCCCGGGCGCTGTTCCAGATGAAGTTCTACGCGCTGGTGCTGCTGTACCTGCGCGGCGCGGTGCCCGCCCAACTGCGGCTGCTCTACCTCACCGACGGCGAGTCGCTCACCTACGAGCCCGACGAGGCGCAGCTCCACCGATTCGCGGGCACCCTGGAAGCGATCTGGGCCGCGATCCTCGCCGCAGGCGCGGACGGCGACTTCCGGCCCAACCCCGGCCGATTCTGTGAGTGGTGCAGCCATCGGCCGGTGTGCCCTGCGTGGGGTGGCAGTCCCCCCGCCTACCCCGGCTGGCCGGGCGACCCGGCCGAGGAGACGCCCGCCGACCGAGCCGGTTGAACTGAGGCGGGCGGCGGGCGGCCGAGCAGCAACCGGACGGCATGATCAGGGCGTGCCCGAACCGTTCTACCTACCGCTCGACGGCCCCGACGGCGAGCGCTTCCACGCCACGGCGGCCACCACCGGCCCCTGGTTCGCCGACGCCCAGCACGCCGGGCCGCCCACCGCGCTGCTCGTGCGGGCCCTTGAACGCTGCGCGCCGCAGGCCGACACCCAGATCGGGCGGGTCACCGTCGACGTGCTCGGACCGATCCCCGCGGGCGACGTCACCGTGCGGGCAGGCGTCGAACGGCCGGGCCGCTCGGTCATGCTGCTGGCCGCGGAACTGCTCGCAGGCGGCCGCGTGGTCCTTCGAGCGCGGGCGTGGCGGCTCGCCCTCGGGGACACGGCGACCGTCTCGACCCGGCAGAACGACGGCGCCCCGGCCCCGCTCCCGCCGCCCGCCGACGCGCGGCTGCGCACCGAGCTTCCGCCGGGGTGGCTGCCCGGCTTCATCGACGCGCTGGAATGGCGCTGGCTGCGCGGCTGGCTGGGCGACCCCGGGCCCGGCACGGTCTGGGCGCGTCAGCGGGTGCCGCTCGTCGCCGACGAAGAGCCGTCGGCACTGCAGCGGCTGATGCTGGTGGCTGACTCGGGCAACGGAGCCGCCGCGCCACTCGACATCCGCGCCTGGCTCTTCGTCAACACCGAGCTCACCATCCACCTGCACCGGCCGCCGACGGGCGCGTGGATGGCCGTGGACGCCCAGACCATCGTCGGTCCCTCCGGCCTGGGCACCGTGACGGGCCTGCTGTTCGACGAGCACGGCCATGTGGGCCGGTCCGCGCAGTGCCTCACGGTGCGCAGGCGGAACTAGCGCCGTCCGTCGACCGCCCGGCAGGACCGGATCTCCGAGGTCAGGATGGCCCGTGCGCCGACCGACACGAGCTCGTCCATGATCCGGTTCGCCTCGCGCTTGAGCACCATGGTGCGCACCCCGTACCAGCCCTCGTCCTGCAGCTTCGACACGGTGGGCGCCTGCATGCCGGGCGCGACGGCCTTGGCCGCCTCCAGGGCGTGCTCCGGGCAGTCGTAGTCGACCATCAGGAACTGGCGGGCGTAGACGACGCCGCGCAGCCGCTCGGTGAAGATCGCCTTCTCCGCCTTCGTCTCGACGGTCTCCTCGCGGTCGGGCCGCGGCTCGCGCTCGATCAGCGTCGCCTCCGACTCCGCGATGGGGTCACCGAACGCGACGAGGTTGTGCTGGCGCAGCGTGCGGCCGGACGAGACGACGTCGGCGATCGCGTCGGCCAGGTTGAGCTGCACCGAGATCTCGACGGCGCCGTCGAGCTTGATGATGTCGGCGCGGACCCGGCTGCGGGCGAGGTGGGCCCGCACCAGCCGGGGGTAGGAGGTGGCGATCTTCTTCCCCTCCAGGTCCTCCAGCTTCCACTCGCGCCCGTCGATGCCCTTGTCCGGGGCGGCGAAGCGGAACTTGGACTGGCCGAAGCCCAGCGCGATGACCCTCCTGACCTGGCTGCCCGACTCGTCCATCAGGTCGGCGCCGGTGATGCCCAGCTGCAGGTCGCCCGAGCCGACGTAGGTGGCGATGTCCTTCGGCCGCAGGTAGAAGAACTCGATGTCGTTCTCCTCGTCGAGCATCGAGAGGTCCCGCGTGTCATTGCGCTGGCGGTAGCCTGCCTCGCGCATCATCGTGGCGGCGGGTTCGGCCAGTGTGCCCTTGTTGGGCAAGGCGATGCGGAGCATGCGCCCTCCTCGCTCGTACTGCGACTTCCTACAGGAACTTGTACACGTCCTCGAGCCCGAGACCGCGGCCCAGCATGAGCACCTGCAGCCGGTACAGCAGCTGCGAGATCTCCTCCGCCAGCGCGTCGTCGGCCTCGTGCTCGGCGGCGAGCCACACCTCGCCCGCCTCCTCCAGGACCTTCTTGCCCTGCGCGTGGACGCCCGCGTCGAGCGCGGCGACCGTGGCCGAGCCTGTCGGGCGCGTGGCGGCCTTCTCGCTCAGCTCAGCGAACAGCTCGTCGAAGGTCTTCACGGCTCGTCTCCCCTCACAGCTATCAGTTTGGTGCGTCGCACCCGATACGACCGCGCGCGTCCGGTTACCTGCTGCACCCGGCGCCGATCCTGCGCCGAGAGGAACAGGCCATACCGACGGTAGTCGCGTTGCGAGCCGAGCGGATCACCTGGCACGTCCAGCGGTCTTACGCCGCGCGTTCGCCCCGTGCCTCTGCGTAAGAGGACCGTAGGTCATCGAGCGTCAGGCCGACGAGCGACGTCCGCACGGCCCGCCCCGGTCCGGCGGGCACCGGCACGTCGCAGGGCACGGCAAGCACGGGGGCGCCTGCCCGCTGCGCCGCCAGCGCCCCGTTCGGTGAATCTTCGACGGCGAGGCAGCGCTCCGCCGCCAGCCCGAGGAGCTCCGCCGCGCGCAGATACGGATCGGGGTCGGGTTTGCCGCGGAGCACCTCGTCCGCGCACACGCTCACCGTGAAGTGCTCGCGCCCGATGCTGTCCAGGGCCGCCTCGGTGAGCGCCCGCGCGGTGTTGGTCACCAGCGCGGTGGGCCAGCCGAGGTCGTCGACCAACCGCAGCGCCTCCTGCGCGCCCGGCCGCCAGGGCAGCCCGCCCGTGAACAGCTCGGCGGTGCGGCCGGACAGGTAGCGTCCCGCGGCCGCCATCCGCGCGGCGTCGCGGGGCCGGTCGAGGTCGTCGAAGAGGAGCACGAGCGTGCGATCCAGGTCGGCGCCGACCATCGCATCCCGGGCCGTCTGCGACAGGCTGCCGCCGAGCCACCGCGCCGTGTCGTGCAGCGAGACGGTCCAGAGCTTCTCGGAGTCGACGAGCGTGCCGTCCATGTCCCACAGGACGGCGTCCGGGCCGGAGGCCTCAGCGCCCATGTTCGCTCCCAAGCTCCGCTCAGCGCCCTGTTCGCTCCGCAAGCTCCGCTCAGCGCCCATGTTCGCTCCGCAAGCTCCGCTCAGCGCCCATGTTCGCTCCGCAAGCTCCGCTCAGCCGGCATTGAAGTACTTCGCCTCCGGGTGGTGGGCGACCATCGCGTCGGTGGACTGCTCCGGATGCAGCTGCAGCTCTTCCGACAGAGTCACGCCGATGCGCTCCGGCCGCAGCAGATCGACGATCTTCACGCGGTCGTCGAGGTTGGGGCAGGCGCCGTAGCCGAGCGAGTAGCGCGCGCCGCGGTAGCCCAGGTCGAAGAACGCGCGGACGTCGTCGGGGTCCTCCGCCGCCACCGCCGCGCCTTCGGCGAACCGCAGCTCCTCCCGGACCCGTCGGTGCCAGAACTCCGCGAGCGCCTCGGTGAGCTGCACGCCGAGGCCGTGCACCTCCAGGTAGTCGCGGTAGGCGTCCTTGGCGAAGAGCTCGTTCGCGTAGTCGGCGATCGGCTGGCCCATCGTCACCAGGTGCAACGGCAGCACGTCCACCTCGCCGTGGGCCACGGCCAGCTCGCGTGGCCGCCAGAAGTCGGCGAGGCACAGGTGCCGGTCGCGGCGCTGGCGGGGGAACGCGAGCCGGTACCGCTCCGGCGCGTCGGGCTTCGGCTCATCCAGGACCACCAGCTCGTCGCCCTCGGCGACGGCCGGGAAGTAGCCGTAGACGACGGCGGCGTGCGCCAGCACCCCCTCCGTGGACAGCCGCTCCAGCCAGTAGCGCCGCCGGGGGCGGCCCTCGGTCGCCACCAGCTCCTCGTAGGACGGGCCGGAACCGCCGCGTGCCCCGCGCAGGCCCCACTGGCCCAGGAACAGGGCGCGCTCGTCGACCATCCCCGCGTAGTCGGCCACCGCCACGCCCTTGACCACGCGGGTCCCCCAGAACGGCGGCACCGGGATCGGGTTGTCGGTCGCGACGTCCGAGCGCGCAGGCATCGGCCCCGCCACCTCGGCTTCGGCGGCCTTCCGCTTGGCCGCGACCCGCCGACTGCGCTCGTGACGGGCCTTGCGCTCCGCGCGCGCGGCCTCCTCGGCGGGGTCGACCGCGGGCGCGCCGCCCCGACGGCGGGCCATGGTGGCGTCCATCAACCGCAGGCCCTCGAACGCGTCGCGCGCGTAGGAGACGCGGCCCTCGTAGATCTCCGAAAGGTCGTTCTCGACGTAGGAGCGGGTGAGGGCGGCCCCGCCGAGCAGCACGGGGAGCTCGGTCACCCCACGCGCGTTCATCTCCTGCAGGTTCTCCTTCATGATCACCGTGGACTTCACGAGCAGCCCGGACATGCCGATCGCGTCCGCGCGGTGCTCGGTCGCGGCCGTCAGGATCGTCGAGATCGGCTGCTTGATGCCCAGGTTGACCACGGTGTAGCCGTTGTTGGTCAGGATGATGTCCACGAGGTTCTTGCCGATGTCGTGCACGTCGCCCTTGACCGTGGCGAGCACGATCGTGCCCTTGCCCTCCCCGTCGGACCGCTCCATGTGCGGCTCCAGGTGGGCCACGGCGGCCTTCATCACCTCGGCCGACGCCAGCACGAACGGGAGCTGCATCTGGCCGGACCCGAACAGCTCACCGACGGTCTTCATGCCCGCCAGCAGCGTGTCGTTGATGATCTCCAGCGCCGGGCGGGACTCCAACGCCGCGTCCAGATCGGCCGCCAAACCCTGGCGCTCGCCGTCGACGATCCGCCGCTCCAGCCGCTCGAACAGCGGGAGCGCGGCCAGCTCCTCGGCCCGCCCCGCCTTCGCCGACGACGCCGAGACGCCCTCGAACAGCTCCATGAACCGGTTGAGCGGGTCGTAGCCGTCACGGCGACGGTCGTAGACCAGGTCGAGCGCCACCGAGCGCTGCTCGTCGGGGATCTTCGCCATCGGCAGGATCTTCGCCGCCGACACGATCGCGGTGTCCAGCCCCGCGTTCACGCACTCGTGCAGGAAGACCGAGTTCAGCACCTGCCGCGCCGCGGCGTTGAGCCCGAACGACACGTTGGAGACGCCCAGCGTGGTCTGCACGTCGGGGTGGCGGCGCTTGAGCCCGCGGATCGCCTCGATGGTCTCCAGCGCGTCGCGGCGCACCTCCTCCTGCCCGGTGGTGATGGGGAAGGTGAGCGTGTCGACGACGATGTCGGACTCGCGCATGCCGTGGTTCGTCGTGAGGTCGTCGATGAGCCGCTCGGCCACCCGGACCTTCCACTCCGCGGTGCGGGCCTGGCCCTCCTCGTCGATGCAGAGCGCGACGACGGCGGCGCCGTGCTCGTCGACCAGCTCCATGGCGCGCTGGTAGCGCGAGCCGGGCCCGTCGCCGTCCTCGAAGTTCACCGAGTTGATGATCGAGCGGCCGCCGAGGCGCTCCAGGCCCGCGCGCAGCACCTCGGGCTCGGTCGAGTCGAGCATCACCGGCAGCGTCGAGGCCGTCGCGAGACGCCCGGCCAGCTCGGCCATGTCGGCGACGCCGTCGCGGCCCACGTAGTCGACGCACAGGTCGATCAGGTGCGCGCCCTCGCGGGTCTGCTCGCGCGCGATGCCGACGCAGGCCTCCCAGTCCTCGGCCAGCATGGCCTCGCGGAACTTCTTCGACCCGTTCGCGTTCGTCCGTTCGCCGACCATGAGCACGGACGTGTCCTGGCGGAACGGCACCGGCGGCGTACAGCGAGCTGACCCCCGGCTCCGGGCGCGGGTGGCGGGCGGGCCGATCGAGGTCGCGCATCGCCTCGACCAGCGTCGCGATGTGCTCGGGCGTGGTGCCGCAGCAGCCGCCGACAAGTACGGTGCCGTACTCGTTGACGAACGCGGTGAGCGCCGCGGCGAGCTCGTCGGGCGTGAGCGGGTAGACCGCGCCGTTCGGGCCGAGCTCGGGCAGCCCGGCGTTCGGCATCACCGACAGCGGGATCCGCGCGTGCTTGGAGAGGGTGCGCAGGTGCTCGCTCATCTCGGCGGGCCCTGTGGAGCAGTTCAGGCCGATGAGGTCGACGCCCAGCGCCTCCAACGCGGTGAGCGCGGCGCCGATCTCCGAGCCGAGCAGCATCGTGCCGGTGGTCTCGACCGCGACCTGCGCCACGATCGGCACCCGGCGGCCCTCGGCGGCCATCGCCCGGCGCACGCCCAGGATGGCCGCCTTCGCCTGCAGCAGGTCCTGGCAGGTCTCGACGACGATCGCGTCGGCCCCGCCCGCGACGAGGCCGCGGCCGCACTCGGCGTAGGCATCGCGCAGGCGGGCGAACGTCTCGTGGCCCAGCGTGGGCAGCTTCGTGCCGGGCCCAACGGAGCCGAGCACGAACCGCGGCTGATCCGGGGTCGCGATCTCGTCGGCCACCTCGCGGGCCAGCACCGTCGCCTTCTCGGCGAGCTCGCGGATCCGCTCCGGGATGCCGTACTCGGCGAGGTTGGGCAGGTTCGCGCCGAACGTGTTGGTCTCGACCGCGTCCGCGCCCGCCGCGAAGTAGGCGCGGTGGATCGCGCGGACCACGTCCGGACGGGTGTCGTTGAGGATCTCGTTGCAGCCTTCGAGGCCCGCGAAGTCGTCGAGCACCAGGTCGGCGGCCTGCAACATGGTGCCCATCGCGCCATCGGCGACGACGATCCGTTCGGACAAGGTGTCCAAGAACGAGCTTCTGACGGCTTCGACGGTGTGCGGCTGCACGGTGTCCTCCTCGGCGACGGCCTGATCCCCCACGGTAGTCGTTGTGGGGTGGCGATCCGTCACAGTTGCCCTCGCGGCCGTACGCTTGACCGATGACCGAACGCGACCCGGAAGCCGAAGCGGAGACCACCCACCCCCGCCTCGTCGAGCCGGTGATGATCGCGGCGTTCGAGGGCTGGAACGACGCCGGGGAAGCCGCCAGCACCGCGCTGGAGCACCTGGAGCTGATGTGGGACGCCGAGCCGCTGGCCGCGATCGACCCCGAGGATTACTACGACTTCCAGGTCACGCGTCCGCATGTGCGCCTCGCCGACGGCGTCACCCGCCGCATCGAGTGGCAGACCACCCGGCTGTCTTGGGCGGCCCTGCCGGGCACCGAGCGGCATGTCGTGCTCGTCAACGGTATCGAGCCCAACCTGCGGTGGCGCGCCTTCTGCAGTGAGCTGCTCGACCACGCCGAGCGGCTCGGTGTGACCAAGGTCATCACGCTCGGCGCGCTGCTCACCGACACCCCGCACACCCGGCCGACCCCGGTGAGCGGCACGTCCTACGACAAGGCGTCGGCGGCCTCGATGGACGTCGAGCCGTCCACTTACCAGGGCCCCACCGGGATCGTCGGGGTGTTCCAGCAGGCGTGCGTCGAGGCGGGGATCCCCGCGTTCTCGTTCTGGGCGTCGGTGCCGCACTACGTGTCGCAGGCGCGGGTGCCGAAGGCGGCCGTCGCGCTGCTGCACCGGGTCGAGGAGGTGCTCGACGTCGAGGTGCCGCTCGGCGCGCTTCCCGAGCAGGCCGAGGAGTGGGAGCGCACGGTCTCGGAGATGGCCGAGGCGGACGACGAGGTGCGCGAGTACGTCCGGCAGCTGGAGGAGCAGGCCGAGGAGAGCGAGGGCGCCCCGGAGGCCGACGGCGACACCATCGCCGCCGATTTCGAGCGCTACCTGCGCCGTCGCGGCGCCGGGGGCCCGGGCCACTGACCCGGCCCGCGCTCCACCGCCTCGCCGTCGCCGGGCTGTACGCGGGCGCGTTCATCGGGCCGTTCGGCGGCGGCGTCACCGTGGCGATGCTGCCCGAGCTCGGCGCGTCCTACGGCGTCGGATCGGCCGACGTCGCGGTGTCGGTCACGGCCTACCTGCTGCCGTTCGCGGCGCTGCAGATGGTGTCGGGCACGCTGGGCGAGCGGTGGGGCCGCCTGCGGACGGTCCGCATCGCCTACGTCGTGTACACGGCGGCTTCGCTGCTGTGCGCGCTGGCGCCGACGCTCACGCTGTTCCTCGGGGCGCGGGCGCTGCAGGGCGGCGCGAACGCCTTCACGACCCCGTTGCTGTTCGCGGCGCTCGCCGGCTCGGTGGTCCCGGAGCGGCTGGGTCGGGCGTTGGGCTGGTTCGGCTCGATGCAGGCGGCGGGGCAGACGTCGGCGCCGCTCATCGGCGGTGTGGCGGCCGAGATCGACTGGCGCTGGGCCTTCGTGGTGTCCGCGGTGGTGAGCGCGCTGCTGGCGCTCGTCGGCATCCCGGGGAGGCACGAGCGGCCCGAGCGGCCACCCGGACTGCGGACGGCGTGGCGGCGCGACGTCCTGCGCGTTGGCGTGGTCGCGGCCGTCGGGTGGGGCTGCGTCTCCGGGCTGAGCTTCCTGGTGGCGCTGCGCCTGGAGGACACCTTCGGACTCTCCGCGGGCACGCGCGGCCTCGTGCTCACGGGGCTGGGGGTGGCGGGCCTCGCCACGGCGCGGCTGGCGGGGTCCGGGGTCGACCGCATCGGACCGCGGCGCAGCGTGCTGCTCGGCGCCGCCGTCGGGATCGTCGTGCTGGTCGGGGTGGGCCTCGGGCCGACGGTCGGGCTGGTCGCGGCGGCGTGGGCGCTCGGCGGCGTCGCCACCCAGCTCGTGCTGGTCGGAGTGAACGTGCTGGTGCTGCGCTCGTCGCCGGTGAACCGGGGCGGGTCGATGTCGCTCGTGCAGGCGATCCGCTTCGGGGGCGGCTCGCTGGCGCCCGTGGTGTTCACGCCGCTCTACGACGTCACGGTCGCGGGGGCGTTCCTCCTCGCGGCGGTCATTCTCGCGGTGGTGACCCCGCTGGCGCTCCCCCGCCCGACGCCCTGACCGGCGCCGGTCACGGCGTCGGGCGGGGCGGCTCAGCGGAGCTGGTCGAGCAACGCGCGTGCGTAGGCGCACTCCGGGTCGATGTCGATGTGCCGGGCCTCGCGCCCGTCCCGCTCGACGGCGACGACCCAGCCGTCGCCCAGGGGCTCCAGGCGGCGGAAGGCCGGCCCGAGCTCGGCGCGCAGCTGCGCCTCGTGCGGCAGCCACACGACAGCCGCCTGCTCGACACTGTCGAGCGCCCACTCGGTGGTGCCGTTGAACTGGAAGATCGGTCCCGTCGGGGTCTCCCGGACGTCGATCGTGAGCTGGCTGACCACGAACACCTCGGCGTCCATGTCGCGGTCGGTGATGACGAACCGATCACCCGGTGCGGGCTTCCATTTCAGCCCGGCGTCGCGCAGCCGCCGGGCCAGTTCGACGGATATCACCTCAGAGTGCCACCCCCAGCAGCGCGTCGAGCGCCGCACGGACGAGCAGGGGCGCGTCCGGGTCGGCGCCGCGCCGTTCGGCCGCCTCCCGAGCCCACGCGTCGACGGCCGCGAGCGCGCCCGGCGTGTCGAGGTCGTCGGCGAGGTGGGTGCGCAGGCGCAGCACGAGATCGGCCGCGGGCGGCCCCGTCCGCAGCGCCACCGCGTCGCGCCACCGGGCGAGCCGCTGCTGCGCCGCGGTGAGCAGGTCGGCGGTCCACTCGCGGTCGCTGCGGTAGTGCCCGGCGAGCAGCGCGAGGCGGACCGCGTTGGGGTCGACGCCCTGCGCCCGCAGCTTCGAGACGAACACCAGGTTGCCCCGGGACTTGGACATCTTCGCGCCGTCGAGGCCGATCATGCCGGTGTGGGTGTAGTGGCGGGCGAAGGGATGCACGCCGGTGAACGCCTCGGCGTGCGCGGCGCCGCACTCGTGGTGCGGGAAGATCAGGTCGGAGCCGCCGCCGTTGAGGTCGATCTGCGTGCCCAGCCGGTTCAGCGCGATCGCGGCGCACTCGACGTGCCATCCCGGTCTGCCCGCCCCCAGGTCCGACTCCCACGACGGCTCGCCGTCGCGCGCCATGCGCCACAGCAGCGGGTCGAGCGGAGAGCGCTTGCCGGGCCGGTCCGGGTCGCCGCCGCGGTCGCGCGCGTGAGCGAGCATCGTGGCCTCGTCGTAGTTGGACTCGTAGCCGAACCGGCCTGTCGCGGCGGCGTCGAAGTACACGTCGGGGTAGTCGGGGTCGTCGACGCGATAGGCCGCACCCTGCGCGAGCAGCTTGCCCACCAGTTCGGCGATCTCCCCCATCGCCTCGACCGCGCCGACGTACTGCCGCGGCGGCAACACCCGCAGCGCCTCCATGTCCTCGCGGAACAGCGCGGTCTCCCGCATGCCCAGCACCACCCAGTCGTCGTGATCGCGGGCGGCGCGCTCCAGCAGGGGGTCGTCGATGTCGGTGACGTTCTGGACGTAGTGCACGTCGTGCCCGAGGTCCCGCCACACCCGGTGGACCAGGTCGAACGCCAGGTAGGTGGCGGCATGGCCGAGGTGGGTGGCGTCGTAGGGGGTGATCCCGCAGACGTACATGGTGGCCGTCGGGCCGGGGGTGGTCGGCCGGACCCGCCCCGTCGCGGTGTCGTGCAGGCGCAGCCGTGGCCCGCCGCCGTCGAGCACGGGAACGTCGACCGGGGCCCAGGTGTCCATGTCACCAGCCTAAGTGTCGTGCGCCCACCACTCGGGTGCGAGCTTCGCCTCGATGTCGCGCAGGTGGCGGCGCACGCAGTCGGGGCACAGCAGGCGCGGCTCCGGCCCGGGCTCGTGCACCCACGCGAGCGCCGTCGCGGGGCCCGGTTCGGCCCCGCACAACGCGCACGTCATCGACGGTTGCGCAGGTAGTCCGCGACCACCTCGGCGCCCAACCCGTCCAGGGTCGGGGCCACCACCCGGCCGCCGCAGCGGCGCGCGATGCCGTCCATGAAGACCGCGAGGCGGGGGTCGTCGCCGAGCACGAAGAACGTGAACGCCGCGCGCAGCCCGGTGAGCCGGTCGAGCTCGGCGACCGTGGCGTGCAGGGTCTGGGGGCTCGTCGGGTAGTCGAAGACGGCGTGGCCGTCGGGTTCGAGGTGCGCGGTGGGCTCCCCGTCGGTGACGACCAGCACCACCGGGCGGGCGTCCGGATTGCGCCGCAGGTGCTGCCCGGCGAGCGTCAGCGCGTGGTGCAGGTTCGTGCCCTGCTCCCACACGCCCTCCAGCCCGATCAGCTCGCCCAGCTCGACGTCGCGGGCATGCCTGCCGAACGTGATCAGCTTCAGGTCGTCGCCGCGGAACCGCGTGGAGATCAGCTGGTGCAGCGCGAGGGCCGTGCGCTTCATCGGCACCCAGCGCCCGTCCTGCACCATCGACCACGAGGTGTCGACGCACAGCGCGACGGCGGCGCGGGTGCGCTGCTCGGTCTCGACGACCTCCACGTCGGTGACGTCCAGCAGCCGCTCGTCGCCCCCCGCCCGGCGCAGCTGCGCGTTGAGCAGGGTGCGCGGCACGCTCCAGGTTTCGGTGTCGCCGAACGCCCACGGCCGCGTCGCACCCGTGGCGTCGCCCGCCGCCCCGGAGCGATGCGTCTCGCGCTCGCCGCGCCGGGCGCCGAGCCGGTCGACGACGTCGTGCAGCGCCGACTCACCCAGCCGGCGCAGCGCCTTGGGCGACAGCTGCAAGGAGCCGTCGGGCGCCCGCTCGAACAGGCCCTGGCGCTCCAGCTCCCGCTGCAGGTCGGCCAGGGCGCGGGCGTCGACCCGGGCCTCGTCGCCGAGATGGCGTTCGAGGGCGTCGAGGTCGATGTCCTCCATCCGCGCGCCCGGGTAGCTCTGCGCCAGCTGTTCGGCGAGCGCGTCGAGCTGCCCGAGCTCCTCCATGGCCCGCGTGGCCTCGCCCATGCCCATCGGGTTGTCGCCGCGGAATCGGCCCCGACCCTGCCAGTCCTCGCCGGGGCGCAGGCCCTGCAGCTGCGCATCCAGCCTGCCGAGTGCTTCGGCCAGCCGCGGGTCGCCGAACGCCTGCTGCGCCAGCTCCATCAGCTCGTTGCGCTGGGCCTCACTCATCGAGTTCAGCATCCGCTGGGCGGCGGCCGCCCGTGCGGCGAGCAGGTCGATCAGCTCCTCGGTGCTCTGCGGGTTCTCGGGGAAGAACTCGCCGTGCTCGGCCATGAACTGGTCGAACTGCGCGGTGGTGTCCTGGCCCGCGGCGTGGTTGGCGAGCAGGTCGTTGAGATCGTCGAGCATCGCCCGGATCCGCTCGACGTCCTGTGGCGTCGCGTTCTCCATCGCCTGCTTCATGCCCTGGAAGCGCTGGTCGAGCATCTCCCGGCCGAGCAGGTCGCGGATCTGCTCGTAGGCCTCGCGGGCGTCCGCGGAGCGCCAGTCGTATTCGGCGAGCTCGCGAACGGCGCCGCCGGTGTCGGCGGGCAGCGCGTCGAGCTGCATCTCGCGGAACCGGGCGTCGTCGCCGTCGTCGCGGGCGAGGGTGTCGCGCTCGGCCTGGATCGCCTTGCGCAGCAGCTCCCGGACCTCCTGCAGGGTGCCGTCGAGCCGGTTCTCCCGCTGCAGCCGCGACCGGCGCCGCCAGATCTCGCGGGTGAGGTCGTCGAGCCCGCGCCGCTCCCCCATGCCGCGCCGCAACAGCTCCTGCAGCGCCGTGCGCGGGGAGGAGCCCTCCATGACGTCCCGGCCGATCTCGTCCAGTGCCGCGCGGATGTCCACCGGCGGGGCGAGCGGATCGGGCCCATCGGTGTAGGGGCCGTAGGCGTACCGGCGACCCCGCCGCTGTCCGGGTCTGTTCACGACTCCACGCTACGTCTCCGGCGGCGGTCCCGCGATCGCGTGCGACCGGGCGGAATGCCCCGAACGCGGCACCCGATAGGGTCGCCTGCGCGTAACACGCGGACGCGGGTGGTCGAGACCCCGAGCACGACCTGCCGCGCCGGTCGAGGAGGGCCGCCATCCGAGACGACACCATCCCCGTCCCCGGTGCTCCCGATCGCCCGGGCACCCACGGCGACCTCACCGACGACCTGCTGCGCACCGACTGGTGGACCGACGAGATGCTGGCCCGCGCCGACATCCCCGTCGTCGACATCCCGTTCGTGTCGATCGGCGGCGGCATCGGCTCCTTCGTCACCGTCGACTACCTGCGGATCTGCGGCGTGCCGACGTCGGCGATCCGGGTGTTCACCCAGCTCCAGACGCCGTGGGAGAGCTACGAGTACCTCACGCGGGTCAGCCAGATCCCGCGCGGTGAACGGCTGCGCAGCGACTCGGCGTCCTGCCCGGACAACATCTGGGGCTTTCCCAGCTACGCGGTGCGGGAGGCGGTGGCGACGCGGTCGCTGAAGCCGCTCAAGCACGTCCTGCTGGAGCCGATCTTCGACGACTACTGGACGCCGAAGGCCGGGCAGGCGTTCGAGTCGATGGAGCAGGAATACCACCGGATCCGCTACCCGGAGACGGTGGTCAAAGGCCAGGTCCGCATGGTGCGCAGGCGGATCGGCGGCGGCTATTTCACGATCCTCACCCCGCCCGCGGGCGCCACGCGCACCAAGCGGGTCGCGTTCCGGAGCCGCTACGTGCACGTCGCCGTCGGTTACCCCGGCCTGAAGTTCCTTCCCGACCTCATGGACTACCGGGAGACCCACCGCGACTTCGGCAGCGTCGTCAACGCCTACGAGCCCCACGAGCAGATCTACGAGCGGCTGCACCGGGCGCCGGGCACCGTGCTGGTCCGCGGCGGTGGCATCGTGGCCTCCCGCGTGCTGCAACGGCTGATCGACGACCGCGACGCGCGCGGCCTGTCCACCCAGATCCTGCACGTCTTCCGCACGTTCGTCACCGGGGCCCACGGCCCGCACCTGTGGATGCGGCGACGCGGCGGCGACGGCTGGGCCTACCAGGGCTTCAACTACCCGAAGTCGGTGTGGGGCGGCCAGCTCAAGGCCCGCGTGGGCAAGCTGGAGGGCCAGGAGCGGGCCGATCTCTACGAGGTGTTCGGCGGCACCAACACGCCCAGGCGACGGAGCTGGCAGGCACAGATGCGCCGTGGGCGACAGGAAGGCTGGTACCGGCCGTTCCAAGGTGAGATCGCGACGATGGAGCCCGGCCCGCACGGCACCGTCCAGGTGGTGCTGAAGACCGCCACGGGACCTGCGCGCGCCCAGGTCACCGGCGTGATCGACTGCACCGGGCTGGAGGCCGACATCCGCGAACACCGCGTGCTCGCCGACCTGCTCGACCACGGCGGCGCGGGCCGCAACCCGCTGCGGCGCCTGGACGTGGAGCGCACGTTCGAGGTGCGCGGCACGCGCAGCGAACCGGGCCGTCTGTACGCCTCGGGCACCGCCACGCTGGGCGGCTACTTCCCCGGCGTCGACACCTTCCTCGGGCTGCAGATCGCCGCACAGGAGATCGCCGACGACCTCGCCCGCCAAGGCTTCTGCCAGAAACTCGGCCCGACGCGGTCGGTCAACCAGTGGTGGAAGTGGGTCCGCGGAGAGAAGATCTGAGGAGAACAGTGCTCCCGACTCTGAACGGCCGCATCCAGACCCGGATCTTCCTGCTCTTGGTCGTCGGCGGGATCTGGACTTTGCTGCTCACCCCGATGCTGCCGCTCGGCGTGCCCCTCGGCACCGCCTACCGGGCGACGTTCGTGGTGCTCCTGACCGTGCTCGTGCTCGGGATCGGGTGGGAGCTCATCTACCACCTCCTGCAGCAATTCCGCTGGGAGAAGGACTGGCCGACGCTGTTCGGGCTGGTCACAGCGGTCAACGAGGGACTCGTGGTGTGGTTGCTCGTGCACAACGGATCCGCACCCGGGCTGCCGTTCCCCGTGCCGACCGGGGTGTTCCTCGCGCAGTTCCTCACCACGTGGATCCTGGTATGGCTGATCGCGAACGGCCCGATGCGCGTGCCCTTCGTGCACTGGCGCTTCCGCGGCGGAAGGTTGATCTAGTGTCCGACGAGCGGACCGACTTCGACCGGCTGTCGGCGGGCATCCTGGCCGGGCGCGGAGTCGTGGCCCGCTACCCCGGCGTGGTGTGCGTCGCCGACGCGGCGGCCGCCGAACCCGTGCGGGCGCTGGTGGCGCTGTGTGCCGCCGTGGCGGGCTTCGAACCGGGACGCCCACTCGCCCGCAGGCTCGCGGCCTGGCTGTCGGGCCCGGACGCGCCCCCGTCGAGCTTGCGGTTCGGCACCCTCGCCGACGCGGGCGACCGGTGGGCGGTGTTCCTGTCCGGCGCGGTCAGCCTGCACGACGCGGGCATCGACACGACCATCCCGGGCGCCGACGCCGCGGCGTGGACCGACCGGCTCGTGCCGCCCGGCGGCCCGCTCGTGCTCCTCCTCGATGGGTCGCAGGGGGCCGTGAACGGGGCCGTCGACGGGGCGGCGGACCGGGTCGGGGGCCGGGCGGACGACCCGTTCGCCGACCTGCACGACCTGCGCGCGGGCACGGTGCCGGGCCGCGGCGTCGTCCTGGCCACCGCGAGCGCGGCCCGGCACACGGCCATCCCACCGCTGCCCGCCCCGGCTTCACCCGCAGCGCCCCCGGCACCATCCGCCGCGCCGTCCGCTGTCGCACCCTTCGCGCCGCCCGCGGTGGCCCCGGATCCGGCCCTCGCGGCGCCGTCCGCTGTGTCACCCCTCGCGTCGCCCGCCGGTCCGCCCGCGGTGGCCCCGGCTGCGGCGTCCGCTGCACCGCCGCGCCCGGGGGACGCCGCTCCTTCGTCGCCGATCGAGGCCCCGGGCGCGCAGCCGCCGGGCGTGGACTTCGCCAAGGCCCCCGCCGCGCCACCGCCCGTCGGGCACGCCGACCCCGCCAGCGGGCGGTCGGTGCCGGACGAGGACGAGACCGAGCTGACGGTGAGCGACGGCTCGGGCCCGCCGCCGATCCCCCCGACCCCGCGCGCCGGGGAGCCCGCCCTCCGGCCCCCGCGCCGCGCCGACCGCATCGACAGGGCGCCCGCGCCCGCGGCGCGCCCCCCGCTCACGCCGGGCCGCCCGCTCTCGCCCGCCCGCCGCGGCCGCCCGGCCGACCCCGACCCGCACGCCCCCGGGCCGACCGAGCCCGCGGCCCGACGCCAGATCGACGACAGCCCCGTCGTCGAGGGCCCGCGCACCCGCGGCCACCTGTGCTCCCGCGGGCATCTCAACGACCCGCGCTCGCACTTCTGCGTGCTGTGCGGCATCCGGATGAACGAGCGCACCGGCGAGCTGGTGTTCGGCCCGCGGCCCCCGCTGGGCCTGCTCGTCTTCGACGACGGCGCCACCTACATCGTCGATGCCGAATACCTGGTCGGCCGGATGCCCGACGTCGACGAGCGCGTCCGCAACGGCTCGTTGCGCTCGATCGTCGTCGAGGACCGCAGCGGCGCGGTCTCGCGGGTGCACGCCGAGGTGCGGGTGGACGGGTGGGACGTGATGCTCGTCGACAGCCGCTCCCGCAACGGCACCCACATCGCGGGGCCGGGCGCGACGGCGTGGACACCCGTGCCGACCGGCCGGTCCCACCGGCTGACCCCCGGCACCCGCGTCCGCCTCGGCAGCCGGACGTTCCTCTTCGAGTCCCCCTCGGGCGTGCGGTGACGCCGGACCGATCGGGGATCGAGACGCACCGGCCCCGCTACCCCGCGGCGGGGATGCGCGCCAGCGCCTGCTGGAGGTCCTCGTCCTCGTCGGACGCCGCGGGCCGCACCCGCACCACGGTCGTCGACGGCGCGGTCGGGGGCGCCGCGGCCCCCTCGGGAAGCACCAGAACGCCGGGCACGGCGCCCGCCTCGGGCAACTCGATCGCATCCAGCCCCAGCTTGCGGAGGGTCTGCACCGCCGCCGCGGCCCGCCGGTAGGCGCGCCGGTCGGCCTCGCCGGTCGTGCCCACCGCGATCGGCGCGCCCAGGTGCTGGGCGAGCCGCCCGGCAAGCCGCACCGCCGCCCGTCCCGCGCCGGACCCGTCGAGCAGGACCTGTACGGCCGACGACGTCGGCGCGGCCTCGGCGGCTCGCACCACCGCGAGCGCGGCCTCACCGACGTCGGGCAGGTCGGCGGCGGCCTTCCCGCCCGTCCGCGTCTCGGGCGGCTCCGGCACGACGACGACGTCGGCGCGGACGTCGCCCGCGAGCGCCGCGACGTCGCTCACGGGGCTGGCCGAGAACCGCGCGACGACCTGGCTGCGCAACCCCTCGGCCCCGCCGGACGGCGCCAGCCGACGCAGCTCGTCACCCGCGTGGGTGATCGTGAGCAGGTCCGAGCCGAGCCCGCTGGCCAGCTCCAACGGCACGCGTGGGGTCGGGAGCAGGCGTGCCAGAACGATGCGCGCGGGACGCTCGTAGCCCACCAACGCGCACGCGAGCTCGGCCAGCCGCCGTCCGTCGGCCTCGCCGGTGCCTTCGGGCACGGATACCAGCACCCCGAACGAGTCGGCGTCCCCCAGCTCGGCCCGCTCCGCCTCGGCGATGTCTCGTGCCACGATGCGGTCCGGGTAGACCCGGCGCAGCAGCGGCTCGGTCATGACCGTGGTGATGAGCGCCATCAGCACCATGAGCGTGAAGAGCCGGGTGTCGAGCACCCCCAGCTGCGCGCCCACCTGCAGGATGACGATCTCCGTGAGCCCGCGCGTGTTCATGAGCACGCCGAGCGCGACCGCCGGGCGGTGCGGCACCCGCGAGAGGCGGGCGGCGGCCAGCGCCCCGAGGAACTTGCCGCCGATCGCCGCGACCAGGATCAGCAGCAGCTCCACCACACCCGCGGACCCGACGCCGCGCACGTCGACCTGCAGCCCGGCGACGACGAAGAACACCGGCAGCAGAAGCAGGGTGCTCACCTGTTCGAGCCGCTGCAGCACGCCGCGGGTGAGCGCGGGTTCGGAGCGCGGCATCACCGCGCCGAACACGAACGCCCCGAAGATCGCGTGGATGCCGATCACCTCGGTGGCGCACGTCGACAGCAGCAGGCCGACAAGCACCACGGCCAGCAGATCGGGCGTGAGCCGCCCGGCCGCGCGGTAGCGGTCCGTGAGCCGGGCCAGCACCGGACGCACCACGACGACCATCACCAGCGCATACACCGCGGTCAGCAGCAGGATCGTGCCGAAGCCCGCCAGTGTGCCGCCCACCGCCACCGCGATGACCACGGCCAGCAACGACCACGCCACCACGTCATCGATCGCGGCGCACGCCAACGCCAGCACACCGACGGGGGTGCGGTGCATCCGTCGTTCGGTGAGGATCCGGGCCAGCACCGGGAACGCGGTAATCGACATCGCGGCGCCGAGGAACAGCGCGAACGCGACCGGCGACACGGGCGGTGCGCCGGGGCCTGCGGCGCCGGAGTGCGCCGGGTAGAGGACGAACGCCAGCGCCACCCCCAGGCCGAACGGCAGCGCGATCGACGACAGCGACACGGTGGTCGCGACCCGCCGTCTGCTCTGGATCAGCCGGAGGTCGACCTCCAGCCCGACGATGAACATGAACAGCACGAGCCCGAGCTGGGCGATGACCGTCAGATGGGGCCGGACGTCGGCCGGGAACAGCACCTGGGGCAGGTTGCCCGGCAGGAGCCCCAGCACGCTCGGGCCCAGCACGATCCCGCCCAGGATCTCGCCGATGACGGCGGGCTGGCGGAACCGCACGGCGAGGCGCGCCATGAGTCGGGCGACGGCGATGACGATCGCGATGTCGAGGAACACGAACGGCACGACGTCCTTGGCCACGCGGCCCCCTCACGCCTTTCCCCGGCCCGCGCGGGCTAGGGTAGCGAGCGCAGAACGGCAGGTCGCCCGGAGGGACATCGGCCCAGAGGGAGAACAGGATGGACGCGTCCCCGCTCATGTCGGCCACCGATTCCGGCGCCCAGGCCCCCGTTCCCGCCGCGATTGCCGATTACGTCATCGTGCGCCAGCTCGGCGAAGGCAATCACGGCTGCTACTACCTGGCCCGCCCACCCGCCCGGCTGGAGCTTTCCGAGGAGTTCGTGGCGCTGAAGGTCTTCGGCGACCGGGTCAGCGAGCTCGCCTACGACCGTGGGGTGCGCGAGCTGCGCGCGTTCGCGGCCGTGCGCTCGCCCTACCTCGTCACGGTGTACGACGCCGTCCTCGAGGACACGTTCGCCTACGCCATGCAGTACTTCCCGCTCGGCTCGCTGGCCGCGCCCGCCCGCCCGCTGGCGCGCACGCAGGTCTACCGGGCGCTCGAACACGCGGCGCGGGCGGCACATGCGCTGCACGAGGCCGGGATGGCGCACAGCGACATCAAGCCCGCCAACGTCCTGCTGGCCGAAGGCGGCGAGGACGACGGCGAGATCGGCGGGCGGCTCTCCGACCTGGGCCTGGCCCGTTTCCTGGCGCCGGGCACCACGCTGACGAGCATGGGCCGCGCCAGTTCGGTCGAGTACCTCGACCCGGACGTCATCGGCGGAGCGCGGCCGTCGCGGCGCACGGAGATCTGGGCGCTGGGCGCCACCGTGCACCGCGCGCTGGCGGGCACCGGCCTCTACGGCGAGCTGCCCGACGCCCAGCCGTTGCTGGCCATCCGGAAGGTGCTGGGCGCGCAGCCGCGGGTGGATCCGGCGCTGCGGCCCGAGGAGGCCGAGCTCGTGCGCCTGTGCCTGGCGCCCGACGACCGCAGGCTGCCGAGCGCCGAGGCCGTGGCCGAGCGCCTGACCGCCCTCGGCGGTCGGTGAGGCCCGGCCCGTCGCGCGCGGCCGGGCGGTGTCAGCGCGCCACCGGTCAGGCGGTGCCCGCCAGGTTGAGGATCGTCACCGTGCCGTCGTTGAGGTTCGTGACGTAGGCCTGCCTGCCGTCCCGGCTCACCGCCACGCTCGTCGGGGCCTTGCCCACGGGAACCCGCGAGACGATCTCCATGGTCTTCAGGCTGAACACCTGGATCGCGTTGTCGTCGACGGCCGCGATGTAAAGGTGCTCACCGTCGCCCGACAAGGAGATGTCCTGCGGATGGCTACCCGTCGGAATGGTCTTGACGACCTGGTTGGAATTGGTGTCGATCACGCTCATCGAATTGCTGTCGTAATTCACGTTGAACAGCAGCGGCTTGGTGGGATGACGCAGAATGCTGTGCGGCGACTGGCCCACCGGAATGGTCGTCACGACCTTGTCCGTGGTCGTGTCGATCACCGAGACCACGTTGGACTCGTGGTTGGCCGCGTACAGCGTTTTCCCGTCCGCGGAGACATCGACCCAGTGCGGGTTCGGCGCCACCTTGATCGTGTCGACCACGCCGTTGGTGGCTGTGTCGATCACCGTGATCGACCCGGAGTCGTGGTTGGGCACGTAGACGCGCCTGCCGTCCGGGGTGACGTCGAGGGCGAAGGGCCGGACGCCGACGGGGACCGTGGTGATGAACGCGTTGGTGGCCGTGTCGAGCACGCCGACCAGGTTCACCGTGCGCGCGTTGTTGAAGATGCTGACGTAGGCGCGCTTGCCGTCCGGGGTGAACGCGACGAACTGCGGGCCGCCCTCGGGCACCTTGATCGTGCCGGTGACGGCGTTGCGGGTGGTGTCGAAGATGCTCAGCACCCCCAGCTCGCGGTTCGCGATGTAGGCGAAGCGGCCGTTGGGGGCGATCTCTATGTAGCCGGGCGTGGTGTTGGCCGCCACCGTCTGGCCGACCGTCGGGGTGTCGACGCTGCGTCCGACCGACAGCGGCGCCTGCGGCGCGACGATCGCAGGCCCGACGCCCGGCTCCGCGGGCGCCGCCACCGCGCCGGCATCGGCTGACGGCGAGGGGGCCGACCCGCGGGAGAGGAACCAGACCGCGCCGGCCCCGCCCGCGACGAGCAGCGCCACCACGGCCAGCAGGCCGACCAGCCGCGCACGGGACGAGCCGGGCCGGGACCCGGGCGCTGCGGGACCGAACGGCGGCGGGGCGGGCGGTCCGGGCGGAGGTCCGCCGGGATGCAGACGCTCGTACGGGACCCCGATCGTGGGGGCCGCATCCGGGTCGTCGAAACGCGGCTCGGCGTAGTGCGGCGGAGCCGGCTCGTTGATGCCGCCCGCCATCGGTGCGCCGACCCCGACCGGCGCGCCGACCAGCGGCCGCGCGGCCACCGTGTCCGGCTCGGCGGGGGCCTCGACGCGCCGCGTGATCTCCTCGACGTGCTCGGTCTGGTCGCCTGCCGCGGCGATCGCGGCGCGCGCCGCAGCGGCCAACGCCCCCGTGCTCGGGTAGCGGTCGATGGGATTCTTCGCCATCCCCTTGGCGACGACCGCGTCGAGTTCGGTGCCCACCGCGGGGTTGACGGCGCTGACGCGCCGCGGCGGCGTGTACAGGTGCGCGTACATGAGGGCGGGCAGGTCCTCGCCGAGGAACGGCTTCTCCGCCGTGAGGCACTCGAAGAGCACGCAGGCAAGGGAGTACACATCGGTGCGCGGGTCGACGGGGTGGCTCTCGAAGCGCTCGGGGGCCATGTAGTCGAGGGTGCCGATGGTGGCCCCGGTCATCGTCAGCTTGGAGCGGGTGTGGCCGACGGCGTGCGCGATGCCGAAGTCGACGACGTAGACGAAGTCGTTGGCGGTGACGAGCACGTTGCTGGGCTTGACGTCGCGGTGCACCACGCCGTCGGCGTGCGCGGCGTCGAGCGCCTCGGCGATCTGGGAGACCAGGCTGACGGCCCGTTCGGGCGCGAGCGGGCCGCCGCGCCCGATCAGCGTGCCGAGGTTGGGCCCGTCGACGAGGCGCATGTCGATGAACAGCCTGCCGTCGATCTCGCCGTAGTCGTGGATGGGGATGACGTGCGGCTCCCGCAGCCGCGCGACAGCGTAGGACTCGCGCTGGAAGCGGCGCTGGTACTCGGGGTCGTCAGACAATGCGGTCGGCAGCAGTTTCAATGCCACTTCGCGGTCGCGCCGCGTGTCGTAGGCCCGGTAGACCTCGCCCATGCCACCCGAACCGATGATGCCCTCGATTCGGTACTGGCCGAACTGCTCCATGGCAACCCCCAACGAGACCCGCCGACGGTCCCGGCGGTCGGCACCGGGTCGTGCTGGGAGTCGAACGGGTGACGAAGGATGTTACCCCCGTTACCCGGTGCTGCCGAGAGTGTTAGGTCAGCACGACCGTGCCGTCGACGACGACGACGGGTCGCGGGGTGAGCGCCCGGGGTGCCGGGCCGCGCGCCACGGTGCCGTCGAGGTGGTAGCGGCTGCCATGGCAGGGGCATTCGATGAGCCCGTCGGCCACCTTGTCGACGATGCAACCGGTGTGCGTGCACACCGCGGACAGGCCTTCGAACCGGCCTGCCGCGGGCTGGGTGACGACGACCTCCAGGGTCTCGTAGACGCGGCCGCCGCCGACCGGCACGTCGGCCGCGGGGCCCAGCTTCGTGCCCGCCGCTCCGGCGTCGGTCGGCGGGGCGGGTGACGGCGATGGGGCGGGTGTCTCCGGCCCGCCCGTCGACCCGCCGCCGCAGCCGGACACGGCACCGACGGCCGCAAGCCCGGCGGCCGCGGCCATCACGCTCCGCCTGCCCAGCACCTGCTCCCCCTCGGCTCCCATGCCGCGGAGTATGCCGGGTGGGTCAGCCGTAGCGGACGGTGTCGTCGTCGCCCTCGTCCTTGGCCAGCCGTCGGGTGAGGAACAGCAGCTCGAGAGCGAGCTCGGCCGCGCTGGCCATCGGCCCGGGCTCCTCGGTGCCCGCCGCGTCCAGCCGCTTGGCTATCTCGGTCAGCACGGCCTCGACGGGCCGCGCGGTGGGCAGGGCGGCCACCACCTCGCCTGCGGGCACCCGCTCGCCGGTGCGCACCGGCGCCCGGGACACGGCGTCCGCGAGGGGGCCGAGGTCGAGGCCGCGCAGCCGGGCCCGTGCGGTGTCGGCGGTGGCGCGGCGCAACAGGTGCTCCAGGTGCTCGGACTCGCGCCCCTCTTCGCCGGAGGCGAATTCCAGCTTGCCGCGCAGAACGTCGGGCACCGACTCCAGGTCGACGGGGCGGGCCACGGCCCGCGACTCCCCGGTGAGCGCCGCCCGCCGCAGCGCGGCCGCCGCCACCGTCTCCGCCGCGGCCACCGCGAACCGGGCCGACACGCCCGAACCCTGGTCGATGGCGCTCGACTCGCGCAGCGAGCGGGTGAAGCGGGCGACGACCTCGCGCAGATGGCGGGGCACCTCGGCGACCAGGTGGGCCTCCTGGTCGACGAGCGCGATCTCGTCGGCCAGCTCCAGCGGGTAGTGCGTGCGCACCTCGGCGCCGAACCGGTCCTTCAACGGTGTGATGATCCGCCCGCGGTTCGTGTAGTCCTCCGGGTTGGCCGAAGCGACGAGCAGCACATCCAGCGGGAGCCGCAGGGTGTAGCCGCGGACCTGGATGTCGCGCTCCTCCATCACGTTGAGCAACGACACCTGGATGCGCTCGGCGAGGTCGGGCAGCTCGTTGATGGCCACGATGCCGCGGTGGGCGCGCGGGACGAGGCCGTAGTGGATCGTCTCGGGGTCGCCGAGCGAGCGGCCTTCGGCGACCTTGATGGGGTCGACGTCGCCAATCAGGTCGGCCACGGCGGTGTCGGGGGTGGCGAGCTTCTCGGTGTAGCGCTCGCTGCGGTGCCGCCATGCGACGGGCAGGTCGTTGCCCATCTCGGCGGCGCGCCGCCGGGACGCGGGGGTGATCGGAGCGTAGGGGTGCTCGCCGAGCTCGGCGCCCGCGATGACGGGGGTCCACTCGTCGAGCAGGCCGACGAGGGCGCGCAGGAGCCGGGTCTTGCCCTGGCCCCGTTCGCCGAGCAGCACGACGTCGTGGCCCGCGAGCAGGGCGCGCTCCAGCTGGGGAAGCACGGTGCCCTCAAAGCCGACGATACCGGGCCAGGGGTCGCGGGCCGCCCGCAGCGCGTCGATCAGGTTGTGGCGGATCTCGGCCTTGACGCCGTGCTGGACGTGGCCGGACGCGCGGAGCGCGCCCAGGGTGCTGGGAAGATCGTGAGGCACCCCTACCACGCTACGCCCGGACAGGAGCGGCGGCGCGGTGCTCGGAGGGGCTACGGCCCGACCGGGGTGGCGGTGCGGTCGGGCCAGCAGCCGACCTCGTGGCCCGCGCCTTGCGCGTCGACGAGCCGCGCGCCGAGGCCGCACCCGGCCAGCCACGGACCCGCGGCGGCGCCGCGCAACAGCGCCCCGGAGGTGGCGGCGTTCGCGGCCGGGGCGGTGGCGGCGAGCACGGCGAGGTGCCGCCACACCGGCTCCAGGGGGCGCGCCGTGGCCGTGACGACCAGCCTGCGCAGCGGGCCCGCGGCGGGGACGCCGAGCGTGCGGAGCGCGCCGCCGTCGATGGCGAGGACGGTGGGTACGGCGTCGGGCGGGGCAGGCAGCGCGATGCGCCAACCACCGGCGGGCGCAAGGCCGGAGACGGCGAGA
Source organism: uncultured Actinomycetota bacterium (assembly GCA_963739465.1). Taxonomy (GTDB): domain Bacteria; phylum Actinomycetota; class Actinomycetes; order Mycobacteriales; family Pseudonocardiaceae; genus Pseudonocardia. The sequence continues at coordinate 259,956 of CAVUAS010000021.1, read as the reverse complement.
TCGCCGCCGAGCGCCACCAGCACGCCGCAGCGGGCGGCTTCGGCCACCGCTTCGGCGCACCGCTGTACCGCGACGGCCGCGAGCGAGGGCGCGGGGTCGAGCCGCAGGGGGCGACGGTGTCCGCGGCCGCCCTGCAGGCCGTCGGGCGCCGTCATGTGGTGGTGGATGGCGCCGTTGGGCGGGGCGGTGGTCACCCCGTACGGAAACGGCCCGGTGGGCGCCGGGGACGCCAGAGGGGCACCGCGCCGACGCCGGGCGACCCACGACCGCGGGCGGGCGGCCCGATCCAGCGCGGTGAGCTCCCGGCGCAACACCTCGCGGGCCTCGCGCAGCTGCCACGGGTCGGTGAGAACGACCCGGCAGGGGGCGTCCCATACCAGGAATTCGGCGCCGATGGTGACCGTTCGCGAACCGGTGTGTAGTTGGACCGTCATGGGGAGCCTCCGGTCATGGGCCCCTTGTGGGGCCCGATCAGGTGCTGTGAGCAGCATCGCAAAACGAGGCTGTGAGGAGGCTGAGCGGAACTTGTGGAGCGAAGGACGGCGCTGTGGTGCCGTTCGGCCTACCCGAGCACGGCGACGACGGGCACCGCGACGAGGATGCCCGCAACGAGCCGCACCAGCGCGCGCAGGACGATCGGCAGCGGCCGCGGCGGGTCCTTGATGCGTTCCAACCTGCGGTCCAGCGCCGCGGTGAACGAGCTCAGCGCCGCGGTGGGCACGGCGGCGCTCATCGCGCCGAGCGCCTCGGACAGCTGCGCGGGGCTCGCGCGGCGCACGGCGACGTCGTCGGCCCGCATTTCGATGAGCGTGGCGACGGCGAACTGCGCGCACACCATCCCCTGCACGAACGGCGCCGTCGCCCCCCACGCCACGAACGGCAGCACGACGAGGTCGTGCCGTTCCCGCAGGTGGGTGCGCTCGTGGGCGAGCACGGCCCACACCTGGTCGACGTCGAGGCAATCCAGCACGCCCGCGGAGACGACCAGGCGGGACCGCAGGCCCGGCAGGCAGTAGGCGACCGGAACGGGGTGTTCGAGCACGCGGGCGCCGGGCGCGGCGGGCCACGGGGTGGCGAGCAGGTCGAGCAGCTCGCGGTGGCGGGCGCGCCCGCGCAGGGTGCGTAACGTGACGGCGGCGAGCACGCCGAGCAGGCGGGCGGCCAGTGCCGCGGTGAGGACCAGCGCGAGGATGTGCGGCACGCCCAGCCCGGTTGTGCGTCCGTCCGCGAGCGCCGCCAGCGCCGCGCCTGCGGCGGGCAGCGGCGAACCCAGCGGGGACAGCCCGTAGACCAGCCCGGCGCCGAGGAGCGCGAGGCCGCCCGCCAGCCCGATCGCCTGCCAGAGCAGGAGCGCCCCCACCGGGTCCCGCGTGGGCCAGTGGGCTTTGGCGAGTCGGCGGCTCACCGGCTCGGCGAGGGCGACGCCGAACACGAGCAGGCCGAGCGCGACCAGCTCCATCTCCGGCGGCGGCTCAGCCGAGGAGATCGCGCAAGGCGGCGCGCTCGTCGTCGGGGATGGAGCCGAGGAAACGGGCCAGGGCGGCGCCACGGTCGGAGGTGGCGTCCAGGGCATCGCGCATCAGCTCGGCGACGTGGTCCTCCCGGCTCGCCACCGCCCGATAGCGGTGCGCGCGGCCACTGCGCTCGCGGGTGACGAGGGCCTTGCGTTCAAGGCGGCCCAGCACCGTGAGGACCGTGGTGGTCGCCAGCTCGCGGCCTGCGAGCCCATCCTGGACATCGCGCGCTGTCACCGCGGCGTCGGCGGACCACAGCGCCTCCATCACGGCGCGTTCGAGCTCACCCAGTTTCGGCACAGTCCTCATTCTACCCGAGGTAGAGCGAACGCTCGGGTCTAGTGGACCTGGACTTCGTCGCCCACCTGGAGGTAGTTGAACCAGGCGACGGCGTCGTCGTGCGAGAGCTTCACGCAGCCGCCCGAGTAGGTGTCCTGGCGGCCTTCGTGGAAGGCGATGCCGCCGTCGGCGAAGAACACCGAGTACGGCATCTGGACCAGGTACTGGCGGCTGGTGTACTGCTCCGCTTTCCATTGGACGTGGAACGTGCCGGTCGGGGTGGGGTCGTCCTGGTCGCCCGCCATGACGTGCACCGGGCCGCGGGCGACGGAACCGTCGTCGAGCAGCCAGGCCTCGCGGTCGGCGAGGTCGACGCACGCCTTGGCCGCCACCGTGCAGGGCGTGCCGCTCACGAGGGCGGCTGCCTTGGCGGTGGTGGGCTTGGGGCGCGCCGCCGTGGTGGGGGTCGGCGCCGTCATCGTCGGTCTGGTCGAGCCCGCGGGCGCGGGCGCGACGGCGCGCGCGGGGGCGGCGGGCGCCAGGGCAATCGCAGGCCGCGCGGCGGGCACGGCACCGGCGCGGGCCGGGGCGGGGCGCACGGCAGGCAGGTCGGCCGCGAGCGCGGTGGCCGCACCGGGGAGCGGACCGGGCAGCGCGGCGGTCGGGCCGCCGGTTGCGACGAGCATCGCCGCGCCCGCGACGACGAGCGCCGTGGCCGCCGCCACGCCGAGCACGGCCGTTCGCGTGCGCCCGCGGCGCGCGCGGGGTCGAGCGTGAGATCCCACTTCCAGGTCCCTTCCCGGTACTGACCGAAGCAACGACCCACGCCGCCGAACGTGACGATCCATGATCGGACATCACCACTCGTCGCCGGACGGGCCCCTGGGTGGGCGGCGGCCTACAGTGCGGCCATGGCGGAGGCGGGCGGGCTGCGCATGGGCACTGCTGCGGGCCGCTGGGTGCTTGCGACCACAGTGCTGGGCTCCGGGATCGTGATGATCGACGGCACCGTGGTGAACGTGGCGTTGGCGCAGATCGGACAAGACCTCGACGCCGGCTTCAGCGCCCTGCAGTGGACGGTGAACGCGTACACGCTGACGCTGGCGTCGCTCATCCTGCTCGGCGGGTCGCTTGGCGACCACTTCGGCCGCAAGCGGGTCTTCCTCATCGGGGTGGCGTGGTTCGCGCTCGCGTCGCTCGCCTGCGGGCTGGCCCCGAACGCCACGGTCCTCATCGCGGCCCGGGCGCTGCAGGGCGTCGGCGGCGCGCTGCTGACACCCGGGAGCCTCGCCCTGATCTCCGCCTCGTTCCACGGGCCGGACCGGGCGGCCGCGGTGGGCGCCTGGTCGGGCCTCGGCGGCATCGCGGGCGCGATCGGCCCGTTCCTCGGCGGATGGCTGGTGGAGTGGACGTGGCGGGCCGTCTTCCTGATCAACATCCCGCTCGCGGCGCTGGTCATCGTCGTCGCCGTGCGGCACGTGCCGGAGAGCCGCGACCCGGACTCGGCGCCCGGCCTCGACGTCTCGGGGACGGCCCTCTGCGCGCTCGGGCTGGGGCTGGTGACCTGGGGGCTCACCACGCTCGGCGCGACGGGGGTGAACGCGCTCGGGTTGAGCACCACCGCCGCGGGTGTCGTGGCGCTCATCGCGTTCTGGTTGGTCGAGCGGCGTTCACGCCACCCGCTCGTGCCGCCCGCACTGTTCGCCAACCCGGTGTTCAGAGCGGCGAACGCCGCCACGCTGCTCATCTACGGCCCGTTGAGCGTCGTGTTCCTCGTGCTGGTACTACAGCTGCAGATTGTGGCCGGGTTCAGCCCGGTCGCCGCGGGCACGGCGCTGCTACCGCTCACCGTGATCATGTTGCTGTTCTCGGCGCGGGTGGGCCGCCTGGCCGGGCGCATCGGACCCCGGATCCCGATGACCGTCGGACCACTGGTCGCGGCGTGCGGACTGCTGCTCCTGCTGCGCGTTGGGCCCGACGCGTCATGGCTCACCGATGTGTTGCCCGCGATGGTCGTGTTCGGGGCGGGCATGACGCTCACGGTCTCGCCGCTGACCGCCACCGTGCTCGACGCGGCGCCCGACCGGTTCGCCGGATCGGCGTCCGGCGTCAACAACGCGGTGGCGCGCGCGGCCGGGCTGCTGGCGGTGGCGATCATCCCGGGGATCGCGGGCATCACGGGGGGCGCCTACGCCGATCCGGCCGCGCTCGACGCGGGTTTCCGCATGTCGGTGCTGATCTCCGCCGGACTGGTTGTGGCGGCCGCCGTCGTGTCGTTCACGCTGATCCGCCGCCCGCGGCCCAGCCCGGCCGCCGACAGGGTGCGGGTCGAGGAGTGCTTCCGCTGCGAGGTGACGGCGCCCACGCCGTACCCGGCCGACGCCTGACCTGAGCCACCGTAGGGTCGGCGGGTGGACCCGAGAGCGCGCGCCGCGCCGCTGCGCATGCGGCCCCGCCTGCTGGTGGCCCCCGATCCCCGCCGTCCGCACAGCGCGCCGCCCGGCACCGAGGCCGTGGTCGTCGGCGGCGGGATCGCGGGCGTGAGCGCGGCGGTGGTGCTGGCCGAACGCGGTGTGGCCGTCACGCTGCTGGAGGCGGCGCCGACGCTCGGCGGCAGGCTCGGCGCGTGGCCGCACACGCTCCCCGACGGCACCGCGCAGGTCGTGGAGCACGGGTTCCACGCCTTCTTCCGGCACTACTACACGTGGCGGGACATCCTGCGGCGGGCCGACCCGCGCCTGGCGTTCCTGCGTCCGGTCGGCGGCTACCCGGTGATCTCGCGCAACTGGCCGCCGGAGGACCTCACCGGCCTGCCGGGCGCGCCTCCGCTCAACCTGCTTGCGCTCTTCGCCCGCTCCCCCAGCCTCGGCCTGCGCGACCTCCTGGGCTCGGACCAGGCCCTGGCCGCCCAGCTCCTCGCCTACGATCCCGCCGCGACCACCGCCGCGTTCGACGACATGCCCGCGGCCCGGTTCCTCGCCGAGCTCGGCATGTCCGACCGGGCCCAGGCGATGCTGTTCGAGGCGTTCGCCCGCTCGTTCTTCGCGCGGCCCGCCGCGCTGTCGGCGGCCGAGCTCATCGCGATGTTCCACTACTACTTCCTCGGCAACCCGGAGGGCATCGGGTTCGACGCCCCCGACACCGACTACCTGACCTGCATCTGGGCGCCGCTGCGGACCTACCTCGAGCGCCGCGGGGTGCGGGTGCGCACCGCCACCCCGGCCCGCGCCCTCCGGTCTGCGGACCGGTGGCGGGTGGAGACCGACGATGAGGTGCTCACCACCCGGCACGTCGTGCTGGCGGTGGATCCCGGAGCCCTGCGCACGCTCGTGGCGGCCTCGTCGGTCACCCCCGAACTGGCGCGGCAGGCGTCGGCCTGCGTGGTCGCGCCGCCCTTCGCGGTCTCCCGGCTCTGGCTGGACCGCGACGTCGCTCCCGCGCGGCCGACGTTCAGCGCCGTGAGCCGCGAGCCGACCCTCGACTCGGTCACCCTCTACTCCCGGCTGGAGCGCCCGTCCGCGGAGTGGGCGGCGCGCACCGGCGGGTCGGTGCTCGAAGTGCACTCCTACGCCTGCGCCGCGCCCGATGCCGCCACGGCCACGACCCGCATGCGCGCCGAGCTGCGGGCGTTGTGGCCCGAGACCGCCGACGCCCGCGTGGTGCACCGGCTGGAACGGCTCGAAGCGACGGCGCCGACGTTCCCGCCCGGCACCGCGGGCACCCGGCCGCGGGTCACCGGGGCCGCGCCGGGGGTGCGCATCGCGGGCGATCACGTCGACCCGCCGTACCTGTGCGGGCTCATGGAGCGCGCCGCGCTCACCGGGGTGCTGGCCGCGAACGACGTGCTGGCCGAGGTGGGCGCGGCCCCCGAGGAGGCGCGCGGGGTGCCGCAGCGGGGCCTGCTCGCGGGATGGCTGCCCGCGTTCGCCGGGGCGAAACGCCGTGCTTCCGCAGCCGGACGGGCCGCTCGTACCGTCCCGGGATCATGCGGCGCAGCATCGATCGGATCCTGACCACCCACGTCGGCAGCCTCGGCAGGCCCCTGGACCTGTTGGAGATGATGCGGGAGAAGGAGCACGGCCGTCCCTACGACGCCGACGCCTGCACCGAGCGGGTCGCGAGCGCGGTGGCCGAGGTCGTGGCCGAGCAGGTCAAGGCGGGCCTGGACGTCGTCACCGACGGCGAGCTCGGCAAGGTCAGCTTCCTGACCTACGTCAAGGACCGGCTCGGCGGCTTCGACACCTCGGCGGGCGAGCGGCTCATGCCGCCGTCCTGGCAGGTCGAGATCGACGCCTTCCCCGAGTACTACGCCGCCTACCTGGGCAAGTACAAGGACCAGGTCAGCCCGATGACGACCATGGTGTGCACCGGCCCGGTGACCTACCAGGGCCACGCCCAGCTGCAGACCGACATCGCCAACCTGCGCGCGGCGCTCGCGGGCCACGACGTCGTCGAGGCCTTCCTGCCTTCCACCAGCCCCAGCGGCTTCGGGCGCAACGAGTACTACGCGAGCTACGGCGAGTACCTCGCGGCCGTGGCCGAGGCGTTGCGCGAGGAGTACCTGGCGATCGTCGACGCCGGGTTCCTGCTACAGATCGACGACCCGTGGCTGATCGAGTACCTGTCGGAGAACCCGGCGACGACACCCGAGCAGCGCCGCCGCGACGCCGAGCAGCACATCGAGATCCTCAACCACGCGCTGCGCGGCATCCCCACCGAGAAGATCCGGCTGCACACCTGCTACGGCCTCAACCACGGCCCCCGCGTCCACGACCTGGCCTTCCGCGACATCGCCCCGCTCATGTTGAAGATCAACGCAGGCGCGTACTCGTTCGAGGTCGCCAACCCCCGCCACCAGCACGAGTGGAAGATCTGGCGGGACATCCCGCTGCCCGACGGCAAGATCCTCATCCCGGGCCTGCTCGGGCACGCCAGCAACTACGTCGAACACCCCGAGCTGATCGCCGACATGATCGAGCTCTACGCCGGGATCGTCGGTCGGGAGAACGTGATCGCGGGCGCGGACTGCGGGTTCTCGTCGCGGGCGTCGTTCCATCCGGAGGTGCATCCGACGGTGGTGTGGGAGAAGTTCCGGGCGCTCGCGGAAGGCGCCCGGGTGGCGTCGCGGCGGCTATGGTGATCACATGGTGAGCCCGCTGTGACCGCGCCCCGGCCCCAGCGCCGGGCCCGGGCCATCGCGATGTCCCCGGCCGAGGTCGACGCGTTCCTCGCCGAGCAGCGCACGTGTCGGGTCGCCACGGTCGGCGCGAGCGGCCCGCACGCCACCCCGCTCTGGTACGTCTGGTGCGACGGCGCGCTGTGGCTCACGTCGCTGTCGCGCAGCCAACGGTGGACCGACCTCATGGCCGACCCGCGCATCGCCGTGGTCGTCGACGCGGGCGAGGCGTACGGCGAGCTGCGTGGCGTGGAGCTGCGGGGGCGGATCGAGGTGGTGGGCGAGGTGCCGCGCACCGGCGAGCCCGTGCCCGAGCTGGACCGGCCCGAGCAGACTTTCGCCGACCGCTACACCGGCGGCACCATCGTGCGCGACGGCCGCCACGGCTGGCTCCGCGTCGTGCCCGACAAGATCACGAGCTGGGACTTCCGGAAGATCGGTCAGAACAGGTCGTAGGAGGCGCGCGCCACGCGGAACCCGTGCCCGGTGGCCCGGTTGACGCATCGCACCCCGGTTTCCCGGCTGTCGCAGACGATGCCGCCGTACGACACGGCCTGGCCGTAGCCGAGCACCCGCAGCCCGGCGTCGGCCACCGTGTCATCGACGCAGGTCAACCGGGCCCGCTCGGCGCCGGACACCGACGCGCCGCCGCCCCAGGACCCGGTGCAGTCGGCGGGCTTCGGCGGCACCGGCCAGGTGTGCTGGGCGACGTCGCAGCGCGCGTCGCCGTCGCTCGCGGGTGCCGTGTCGGTCAGCCGACAGGCGATGTTGCGGCTGGGTGTAGTGAAGCGGGGGCGGTCGGCGCCGTACGGGGTGATGTCGACGAGCGCAGCGCCGGTGCCCGGGTCGAGGGTGCCGCTCGCCGCGGCGCCGGTGGCGGGCCCGGCGGTGGCCGACGGGGCTGCCGTAGGCGCGCCGCCGACCCGCGCGGTGAGCACCACCGCCCCGGCCACCGCCGCGGCGAGGACGACCGCGACCGCGGCCAGGAGGGCGACGAGCCGACCCCGCGACCGTCGACGGGCCCGATGGGCCGCCTGCCCGGGCCGGGGCGGTCCCGCATCGCCCGGCGGGGGCATCCCAACGAGCGTCGGCGCGGGCCCGGCCATGGTGGGCCGTCGCGCAGGCGTCCCACCGGGGAGCACGGCGGTCGGGCCGTCTGGGCTCGCCGTCAGCATGTCCGCGACCTGCGCCGCCGTCGGGCGCTGGGTCGGGTCCTTGCGGAGACAGGCCAGCACCGTGGAGCGGACGGGCTCGGCCATCCCCGCGAGGTCGGGCTCGGCCTCGACGGTGCGCCGCCGCGTCGCGGCCGCCGATCCCGCGGCGAACGGGGGGCGCCCGGTGGCCGCGAAGGCGAGCACGCAGCCGAGCGCGAACACGTCACCCGCGCTGCCCGAGGCCGCCTCGTACGCCGGGGGCTCCACCCCACCCTGCGGAGGCGCCCCGGCGGTGGCAGGCGACATGCCCATCGGCGCGGTGGCCTCGGCCTGCCCGGCGGACCGTCCGAAGGCCACCTGCTCGGGGGCCTGGTAGCCCGGGGTGCCGTACTCCGGCCCGGCGGCGCGGGCCAGGCCGAGCCCGACCAGCCGCGGGCCGTTCTCGGCGAGCACGACGGCCGACGGCGTGAGGTCGCCGTGCGCGGAGCCGCCCGCGTGCAACGCGGCCAGACCACCCGCAAGACGTTCGGCCAACGCGGCCGTGCCCGCCTCCCCCAGCGGCCCGCGCTCGTCGACGAACCGTTGCAGCGTGGACCCGGCGACGTGCACCTCGGCGCGCCAGGGCGGGTCGGCCGCGGCGTCGACGTCCACGACGGCCGCCACGAACCACAGCGGCGCCGCGGCGGCCGCGCGCGCCGCCGCCGCGAACCGCTCCCGGAACCCGACGGCCGCCGCGACCGCGGGATGCACGAGCGTGAGCACCACGGCCCGACCGGTCGCGTCGGTCCCGAGCAGCGTGCGACCGACCGGGACGTCCGCGAGCGGCCGCACGACCTGGTAGGTCCCGAGCGTGGTCGGGTTCTCCGGCGTGGACATCGGACTACAGCTCGATCCGCGATCCCATGATCACGGTGCGGTCGACGGGCAAGCAGAAGTAGGCCGCGGGGTTGGCCGCGTTGTGCGAGAGCCCGATGAACATCCGCTTGCGCCAGGCGCTCATGCCGGGCCCGCGGCCGCGTTCGATCGTCATCCGGGACAGGAAGTAGGACGCGGTGTCCGGGTCGATGTCGAGCTCGGGCGACCGCCCCTGCGCCTGCCGCAGCACGTCGGGGATGTCCTGCTCGTCCTGGAACCCGAACCGCACCGACAGGTGCACGATGCCGTCGTCCGCGTTGCCGAGCTCGTCGATCGCGAGCCGGTCATCGGGCGGAACGTGCGGGACGTTCTCCGACATCACCGACACGATGACGACCCGTTCGTGCAGCACGTGGTTGAACTCGACGTTGGCCCGCAACGCCAGCGGCGCGGTGAGCTTCGTCGGATGCGGGAAGACGGCGGTGCCCGGCACCCGGGGGATGTCCTCCGTGTCGAGCCGCTCGACGAACTCGGGCAGCGGCCCCTCCACGTCGACCCGGCGTGCGGTGATGATCTTCCTGCCGCGCTGCCAGGTGGTCATGACCGTGACGACGATCGCCGCGACCAGCAGCGGCAACCACCCGCCTTGGACGATCTTGGTGAGGTTCGCGCCCAGATACGTGAGCTCGATGCCGCCGAAGACCACACCCGCCAGCACGAGCTTCCACGGGGCCCACCGCCAGGCGATGGCCGCGTACATGAGGAACAGCGTGGTCGTGAGGATCAGGGTGCCGGTCACCGCGAGGCCGTAGGCGGTGGCGAGCTTGTTCGAGGACTCGAAGACCAGCATGAGCACCAGCACACCCGCGAACAGCAGCCAGTTGAGGGCGGGCACGTAGATCTGCCCGCCCTCGATCGTGGACGTGTGCCGCACGGTCAAATGCGGCAGATAGCCCAGCCGCACGGCCTGCCGGGACACCGAGAACGCCCCGGAGATCACCGCCTGCGAGGCGATGACGGTGGCGAGTGTGGCCAGCACGACCAACGGCCACCGCGCCCAGGACGGGGCCAACAGGTAGAAGGGGTTGGCGACGGCCGACGGGTCGTCGAGGATCAAGGCGGCTTGACCCAGGTAGTTGAGGATCAGCGCCGGGAACACCATGCCGAACCACGCGACCCGGATCGGCCGCCGTCCGAAGTGGCCCATGTCCGCGTAGAGCGCCTCGGCGCCGGTGATCACCAGGACGATCGCACCCATCGCGACGAACGCCGTGAACGGATGGTCGGCGACGAACGACACCACGAAGGTCGGCGAGAGCCCCAGCAGCACCCCGGGATGCCGGATGACGTGCGGCACGCCCATCACGGCCAGCACGACGAACCAGATGACCATGACCGGCCCGAACAGCCTGCCCACGCGGTGGGTGCCGAAGCGCTGCACGGCGAACAGCAGGGCGAGGATGACGACGCCGATCGGCAGGACCGCGTCAGCCAGCTCCGGCTGCGCGACCTCCAGGCCCTCGACGGCCGACAACACCGAGATCGCGGGCGTGATGAGCGAGTCGCCGTAGAACAACGACGCGCCGAGCACGCCCAGCGCCAGCACGAACGCCGCCCGGCGGGCCGTGGCCCCGGACACCGTGCGAACGAGGGCGGCGAGCGCCATGATCCCGCCCTCGCCGTCGTTGTCGGCGCGCAGGATGAACGACACGTACTTCACCGACACGACGACCGTGATCGACCAGAAGATCAGCGACACCACGCCGTACACGTCGGCAACCGTGGGCTTGACCGCGCCGTCGTCGATCGAGAAGACGGTCTGGACGGCGTAGAGCGGGCTGGTGCCGATGTCGCCGAAGACCACGCCCAGCGCGCCGAGCGCGAGCCCGTACAGCCCGCCGCTGTGCGCGGCCGGATGGTCGCGGCCGGTGCCACCCGGCACACCGCTTGGAGCAGACTGCTCCGCAGGTGCGGTCTCGGCGGTGGCGCCTGCGTCGGTCACGCTGCCCAGTGTGCCCCCGCCGACCGAGCGGGTCGTTGCGCGGCGCGCACCCCGAGCGGGTGGCCCGCTCCTACCGACCGGTGATCAGCGGCCACAGCCCGTCCGCGCCCGCCGCGAGCGCGGCCGCCCCGACGACCTCCTGCCACTGCGCCTCGGATCCGTCCTCGTCGCGCCACGCCCAGAGGCGGGTGGTGGCCAGGCGCAGGTCGTGCTCGCGGGTGAACCCGATCGCGCCGTGCACCTGGTGGGCGATGCGGGCGACCGTGCCCGCTGCCTCGGACGTGCGCGCCTTGGCCATCGCGATCGGGAGCTCGGCGGCGAGCACGCCGTCGGCGTCGGCCGCGCGAGCGGCGGCCTCAGCGGCGGCCGACGCCGCGGCCACCTCGGCGGCGGCCAACGCCAGCTGCTGCTGCACGGCCTGGAACCGGCCGATCGGACGCCCGAACTGCACCCGCTCCCCCGCGTACCGCACCGACGCCGCGAGCGCGGCCCGCAGCGCGCCCACGAGCAGCAGCGAGCGGCCCAGCGCCCCCCGCAGGCGCAGCTGGGCGCCGACGTGCTCCTCGACCGGCGCCGCGGTGATGGGGCCGTCGACCGTGACGGTGTCGCGCGGCTCCTCGGCCAGGTTCGTGCCGTCCGTGACCGTGACGTCGGCGGGATCGATCAGCAGCGCGTGATCGCCCGCCAGCACCGCGATCCCGGTGACCGCGCGCGCCCACGGCACGCGGTGCAGCACACCGGCCGCCCGGCGGACGGTGCGTGCGACGTCGAGATCGCCCGCGGCCAGCGTCAGCGGCCCGTCGGGCAGCGGGATCTCGGCCGCCTGCAGGAGCCAGCCCGCGAGGAGGTCGGTCTCCACCAGCGGGACGCGTGCGGCGTGCGCCCCGGCGGCCGACAGCACGACGGCCGCGTCGGCGAACGCGCCGTCGCTGCCGCCCACGTCGCCGGGCAGGGTGAGCCGGGCGAGGCCGGTGTGTTCCAGGGTTGACCAGAGGTCCGCGTCGAACCCGACGCCCGCATCGCGGCCGCCGAACACCTCGTCGGCGAGCTCGGCCAGCGCATCGTTGGTCGCCACGGTCATCGCCTCCACCCCCGAGATGTCAGCAGGGTGACATTCCAGACGTTGAGTGTCCGCAGTGTCACCCTGCTGACACGGGTCGGCGCACAGCCCGTCACCGCAATCCCAGCCCGCGCGCGACGATGCCGCGCAACACCTCGTTGGTGCCGCCCCGCAGGGTGAAGCCGGGGGCGTGCAGCACCGCGTCGGCCAACAGCCGGGCGAAGCCACCCTCGGCCCCCGGATCCGGCGGGATCTCCACCAGCAGCCGCGCCCCATCGATGATCTCGTTCTCGAACCGGGTGCCGAGGTCCTTGACGACCGCGGCCGCGAGCTCCGGCGCCGCGCCCGAGGCGAGCGCGCCGGCGATGGCCAACGACATCCGCCGCAGCGTCCACAGCCGCGCGACCAGCGCGCCGACCTCGCGGCGCGCACCCCGGTCCGCCGACCGGCCGAGCTCCCCTACCAACGCCGCGAGCAGCGGATACGTCGACAGGAACCGCTCGGGCCCGCTGCGCTCGAACGCCAGCTCGCTCGTCACCTGATGCCATCCCGACCCGATCTCGCCGAGCACCATGGCGTCGGGCACGAACACCTGGTCGAACACGACCTCGTTGAAGTGGTGGGCGCCGGTGAGCAGCGGGATCGGGCGGATCGTCACACCCGGGCTGTCCAGCTCGACGATGAACTGCGAGAGACCCGCGTGGCGGTGGGCGTCGTCCCGGGGCGTGGAGCGGGCGAGGGCGAAGAACGCGCGCGCCCGGTGCGCGCCGGACGTCCAGACCTTGGTGCCGGTGAGGTTCCACCCGCCGTCGACCTTCTGGGCCTTCGTCCGGACGTTCGCCAGGTCCGAGCCCGCGTCCGGCTCGCTCATCCCGATACCGAAGTAGACCTCGCCCGCCGCGATGCCCGGCAGGTACCGGCGGCGCTGCTCATCGGTGCCGAAGCGCAGCAGGGTCGGGCCGATCTGCCGGTCGGCCACCCAGTGGGCGGCCACCGGTGCGCCCGCGGCCAGCAGCTCTTCGGTGACGACGTAGCGCTCGAGCGGCGACGCGCCGTGCCCGCCGTACTCGACGGGGATGGTCATGCCCAGCCAGCCGCGGCGACCCAACTCCTTGGTGAAGCGCTCGTCCCAGCCCGACAGCCACACGTCCGCCCGCGGTGTCCAGGCCCCCGCGGCCCGTTCGGCGGCGAGGAACTCCCGCACCTGCGCCCGTAGCCGCGCCGCCGCGGGTGGCAGGTCGGCGGGCGGCGGGACCAGCTCAGGCAGGCGCGCGACCGTGGATGTCACGCGCCCATCCTGCGCCATCCGCGCCGCGCAGGCACTAGGCCGTGTCCCGTGCATCACGGGACACGGCTAGTGGTCGATCGGCTCCACCGGCGCGACCGGCGTGCGCATCCCCAGCGCCACGACGATCGCGACGACGGAGAGCAGCGCAGCCACGAGGAGCGCGTCGTGCACACCGCCGGCGGTGGCGACGACCGAGGAGGCACCCGCGGCGGTGAGCCGGGCGGCGCCGACGCTCAGCACGCTCACCAGCAGCGCCACGCCCGCCGCGCCCGCCAGCTGCTGGGTGGACCCGAAGATCGCGCTGCCGTAGGAGTACAGCCGCGGCTCGACGGCGCCGAGCCCCGCGGTGAACAGCGGTGTGAAGACGAACGCGAGACCCACCGAGAGCAGCACGTGGAAGCCCAGGACGAACCAGGCCGGGCTCGTGGCGTCGAACAGCGTGCTCCACCACAGGGCGAGGCTCGTGACCACGGTGCCGGGCACCAACAGCGCACGCGCACCGACGCGGTCGTAGAGGCGCCCGACCACCGGCCCCAGCAGACCCATGACCAGGCCGCCCGGCAGCAACAGCAGGCCCGTGGCGAGCGGGCTGAGCCGCAGGACGTTCTGCATGTAGATCGGCAGCAGGGTGAGGGAGCCGAGGAGCGTGGCCATCATCAGCATCATGATCACCGACGCGGTGGTGAACGTGCGTGAGCGGAACGTGCGCAGATCCAGCAGGGCGCGGTCGGCGCGCTGCAGGACGATCTGGCGTGCGACGAACGCGATGATGCCCAGGCCGCCGAGCACGAACGGCACCCAGCTCGGGATCAGCGATGCGCCGCCGCCCGCGCCGATCGAGCTCAGGCCGTAGACGAGGCCGCCGAACCCGACGACCGACAGCGCGACCGACAGCCCGTCGATCGGAGCGCGGGTCGGCTCGCCGACATCGACCATCCGCCGCAGCCCGACCCACAGCGTGACCAGCGCGATCGGCAGCACGACCAGGAACATCGCCCGCCACCCGAGGAATGACAGCACGATCCCGGACACGGTGGGCCCGACCGCGGGCGCCACCGAGATGACGATCGAAAGGTTGCCCATGATCGCGCCGCGCCGGGCGGGCGGCACGAGCGTCATCACGGTGGTCATGAGCAGCGGCAGCATGATCGCCGTGCCGCTGGCCTGCACGACGCGCGCGCCGAGCAGCACGGCGAACCCCGGGGCCAGCGCCGCGACGAGCGTGCCCGTGGTGAACAGCCCCATCGCCACGCCGTACAGCGTGCGGGTGGGGACACGGCGGATCAGGAAGCCGGTGATCGGGATGATCACCGACATCGTGAGCAGGAAACCGGCGGTGAGCCACTGGCCCACGCTCGGGGACACACCCAGGTCGGTCATCAGAACCGGCAGCGCCACCGCCATGATCGTCTCGTTGAGGATCACGACGAACGTGGCCACCAGGAGAACGCCGATGACCGTGCGGTCACGCGGATTCAGTGCCGCCGAAGCGGCGCCCACCTCTCTCGGGTACAGGTCGATACTCTCGGTCACGGTCGTCCTCTTCGTCTCGGTCGCGGGGCCAGCGTATGAGTGACGACCGACAGAACGCGCGCGGTTAATCGGCCCATCGAGAACCGGAGTGCGTTTCCGGTCACACCGCGGGCGCGGGCGGGATGACGAGAACGGTCAGTTCTGGGCGGGCGCCGGGGCCGCGGGCGCCGGGGCCGCGGGGGCCGGTGCCGGGGCGGGGGCCGGTGCCGGGGCGGGGGCAGGCGCCGGGTTCGCAGGCGGCGGGGTGGGGTCCAGCACCAGGTTCGGGATCTGCGACGGATCGGTGTGGTTGGCGATCGACGAGTACAGCACGATGCCGCCCTGCATCGCGAGCAGGCCGCCGAGCCCGACGAGCACGAGGAAGATCGCCGCCGTGAGCACGCGCGCGGCGGTCGGGGTGCCGCCCAGGCGCACCTGGCCGGTCTCCACGACGTACGCCCTGATCCCCATGAGCAGCAGGAACAGGACGCCGGCTCCCCACACCCACGCGTCATATGCCGGGTTGATCACGTCAGCCGCCCGCCTGCGGGATCTTGCGGACGACCCAGTTGTAGCCGTCCTGGTAGGTCAGCGTGTAGTGCCCCGTGGCGAGGATCTGCTGCAGCGCCTGGAGCGACCAGCCGGGCTTCTCGCCGTTGAGGTAGACCCCTTCCTTCTCCACTGACGTGAACGAGACCAGCACGTCCGGGTCGGCCTCGAGAGTGCACCGGGCCGGGTCGGCCGCGAGCTGCCCGCAGCCCTGCGGGTTGTCGCCGAGGGGGTGATCGTTGATGCCCACGACGCCCGCGGGCCCCAGCCTGCTCAGCGCCGAGATGGTCTGCCCCGGCGGCGTCTCCGCCTCGACCTGCCGGTACATCGCGACCTCCTGCGGGAACACGACCTGGAACGAGTCGTTGCCGCCGCGGATCACGACCAGCAGGGCCATCAGCACGACCATGCCGACCGCCAGCAACCACTCCCGCGACCGGTGCTTGCGCACCCACGCGCGTAGGGCGTCGGCGCCGAGGATCGACAGGATCGGCAGGCCGTAGAGCACGATGCGCAGGATCAGCTCGCCGCCGTAGCTCTGGACGGCCGCGAAGAACATCGGGACCACCGCGAGGCCGATCGGCACGAGGTCACGGCGGCGCTTCCAGTACACCCAGGCGCCCGCCATGCCCAGGAACCACGTGAGGGCAGGCATGGCCACCCGCAGGTACTTGACCGCGACCTGGCCGGTGTCACCGGTCAGCCGGTCGGCCACGCCTTCCTGCAGCGCTCCCTGGTCCCCGGAACCGAGGATCAGGCCGAGCTGGTTGATCCAGAACTCGCGGCCCGCGATGAGGATGAACAGCGCCGAGGACATGATCGCGACCAGCACCAGCCCGCGACCGCGGAACCGGCCGACGACGGCCAGCAGGGCCAGCTGGCCGATGATCGCGAACGGCGTGATCTGGTGCTCGGGAGCGACCGCCATGAGACACAGCGCGGCGCAGAAGTAGATCAGCAGGAGCTGGCGGGGCGGCAGCGTGGGCCGGTTCGGCGGCGTCAAGGCGGCCACGAGCCATCGCCGCACCAGGGATGTGCGTTTCGCGTCCGGATGCGGGAACGGCCAGCCCGGCACGCCCGCGGCGTCGGTGCGCCGTGTGGCCAGCGGACCGAGCGCGAACGTCAGCACGGTGAGCATCAGGATGATGCCGGTGGCCTGCGGAGAGAAGTAGTCCTGCTCGATCCAGTTCAGGCCGACGAACAGCCACGCCGCGACCCACGGGGCCCGGGTGCCGCCGAGCATCGACCGCGCCAGCGCGTAGATGCCGATCGTCCACACGGTGACGACGGCGGGCGGGAACCAGCGCAGCACCGCGTCCAGCTGGGTGGCGCCGCCCGCGTCGCGGAAGAACGCCCACTGCGCGAAGAAGGCGGGCCAGTAGAAGCGGGCGTCCACCCCGGACGGGGTGTGCCCGGTGATGGCGATCGCGTCGGAGAAGCCCGCGATCAGCCACGCCGTGGCGAAGCGGGCGACCGGCTCCACGACCGAGGGCATGCCGGTGGTGCAGAGGATGAGCACGCCGGTGGCGGTGCCCAGCATCGGGATGCGTGGGCGGGGCGACTTCAGCTCGCTGACGCACGCGGCGACGGCGCACACGATCGCGGCCCATCCGGCCGGGCTGAGCACCCGGCCGAGGCCCCACCCGTCGAGCGCGTCGAGGTTGGTCGTGGCCGCCGCGATCGGCAGCAGCGCCACCGCCAGCAACGCGAAGATCGGCGAGAGCCAGCGGAAGATCCCGA
The DNA here is from genome assembly GCA_963739465.1 of uncultured Actinomycetota bacterium. GTDB lineage: Bacteria > Actinomycetota > Actinomycetes > Mycobacteriales > Pseudonocardiaceae > Pseudonocardia. The sequence continues at coordinate 242,827 of CAVUAS010000021.1, read as the reverse complement.
CGTCGACCTGTGTGGGCGGGCGCGGGGGGCCCGGCACCGGTGGGAGCGCGGTGGTGGGCGGCTCGGCCGGGTCCCGAACGATCGGGATGAAGGCGGTGGCGGGCTCCGCCGCGGTGGCGCGGTTGTCCGTCGACGTCACGGCGAGACCACCTCCACTGCGGTCGGTCGACTACGAGCCGACGCCAAGAGTACGGCGGCAGCGCAGACGACCTGCACGGCGATGTACCCGATCGCCACAGGGATGAGCCCGTCGATGTCGGACTCACCCACCGGCACAACGGCCGCGACGAGCACCACGAGCACGGTGCTGATCAGCTGCAGGCGCGCGTAGGCGAACCCGCGGCCCAGCGCCTGCAGCACACCCAGCTCGTGCAGGATGACGAGCCGGAACGCCAGGCCGACGAACAGCAGCCGCAGCACGTCGGCGGCCTCGGCGTACTCCGGACCGAAGACCAGCCAGAGCGCCGGGCCCGCGACGACACAGCCGATCGCGAGCAGCGGCAGGAAGATCATCAACAGCCGTTTCCGGGCGACGGCGGCCAGTTCGGCCGCGCGGTGCGGCTCGCGGGCCACACCGACGGCGAGGGAGTTCATGAAGTAGGTGGCGCTGAGATCGACGACCGTGACCGCCTGCCAGGCCATGAAGAACTTGGCGCCGGTGGCATCGCCGAACCGCTCGGTGGCGAGGACGGTGACCTGGTTGTAGAGCAGCGACGTGCCGAACTGCGCCACGGCGGTCGGGCCGAGGAAGGTGACCGCGGTACGGCGGCTCGGCAGCGTGCCGCCCTCCGACCGCCTGCTGACCCGGCGGGCCAGCACGGCGAGCGCCACCGAACCGACCGCGATCCAGATCACGATGGGCAGGGCCCAGGACAGCACGATGCCCTGGCCGCCCAGCCCGACCACGGCGAAGAGGATCAGCAGGCCCAGGCGGACCACGGCGAACACCGCGTTGCGCCACACCGCCCACCACGGCTTGCCGATGGCCACGAGGATCGTGTCGTGGACGACGAACACCGTCCACCCCGCGGCCGATGCCACGAACAGCACGACGCCGACCCAGAACGGCCACTCCCCCGCTGCGGTTTGCCCGATATCGGGCAGCAACAGCACGTAGATCAGGGCGATGACGCCGCCCAGCGGCATGATCAGCAGCAGCGAGCTCCAGACCAGCCTGCTGGTCTGCCGCCCGGCCGTCGGGACCCACCGGAGGGTGCCGACGCTGACGTTGAGCTGGCAGATCCCGGCGATGAGGATGAACGCCGCGACGACCTTCGCGGCCTGGCCCACCTGGGCGGGGTCGAAGAGTCGGGTCGAGAGGATCCAGCCGAGCAGCCCCGCGAGTGAGCCCATCCCCGCGCTGATCGAGAGCGCCAGGCCGTCGTTCAGCCCGTCGGCCCGCCGCGGGCGCGGCGGCGCGGCGGCCGATGGCCGCATCTTCACTGGGCGACCACCGCGTGCCGCAGCAGGAACGGGATGCTCACCGCCGTGAGCGCGTACAGCGCCGTGGCGGGCTGCCAGTAGCCGCTGCTGACCATGATCTGGCCTGCGAGCAGGGTGACGGCGACACCGGTGCCGATCGTGAGCAGCCACACGTGGGCCGCGGGCGCGCGGCGCAGGAACCCGGCCGCGGCCCAGCCCGGCCCGAGGATGAGGAACGCGAGCGTGGCGGCGAACCGCACGTCGCCGACGAGCCCGCCGGTGACGTTGAGCACGCTCATGGCGCAGGCGGCGAGGCCCGCCACCACGAGCAGCAAGGCCACCGCCCGCCGCGCGACGCGGGCACGCGTCAGAACAGCGTTGGACGGGACGGTCACAGGCCAGCTCCGTTCGTCACCGGGATTGTCACCGGATCGTGATCTCCGGACACGCTGGGGATCGGCCCGGCAGGACCGCAGTTTAGCCGGGCGCGCGTGGCACCCCGGACGGTGTCAGGAAGCCTCTTCCTCCAGGGCGAGGCGGATGTGCGAGGTGTCGCGACGTCCGTCCGTGGACCGCGACGGCGCGCCTGCGCTGCGGCGCACCGGCGGCGCCGGATCGGCCAGGGGGACCGCCGGAAAGCCACCGGGCGGGGTCAGCGCGCGGGACTGCTCTTCCATCCGCACGCGCTCGGCGCGCCTGCGAATGGCTCGGCGGTGCTCGGCCGCCAGCGTGCGCAGCACGCGCGTGCCATCGGCGAACGTCCGCAGGTTGGTCTGGCCGAAGATGCGCTCCCGCTCCATCGACGGCACCTCGGTGATCTTCATCCCGGCCGCCGCGACGCGGCAGTTCAGGACGGTCTCGATCTCGAAGCCGTCGCCCCAGAGCATGCCGCCCTGCGGCGGCGCGGGCAGGCTGATGTCCGGCAGGTCCAGCGCAGGCAGCAGGTCGGTCCAGAACGCGTTGTAGCCGTAACACAGGTCGGTGTAGGACGTACCGAACAGCGCGTTCGCCACACCGTTGAGCCCGGCGTTGCCGGTCTTGCGCAGCAGGGTGATGTCGTCGCTTCCGCCCCCCCGGACGAACCGACTGCCCTTCGCGAAATCAGCGCCCGCCACCAGCGCACGCACGAACGCCGGGATCTCGGCCGGATCAGCCGACCCGTCGGCGTCGAACATGACGATGACGTCACCGGTGGCTGCGGCAAACCCACAGGCCATGGCGTTGCCCTTGCCCTTGCGGGTCTGAGTGATGACCTTCACCCAGGGCAGGACCCGCTGCGCGGTCTCGATCGTGCCGTCGACCGAGTTGCCATCGACGACGATGATCTCGTGAACGACGGGCCGGACCGCGGCGATCGCCGGAAGTACGACCTCCAGGTTCCGGGCCTCATTGCGGGTCGGCACCACCACGGACACCCGCGGGTTGCCGTTGCGCTGCATCGATGTTCTCCCCCCCACCGCCACCAGGCGATGTCTTGCCCATCATGCCGGTACAAGCCGTTGTCCCTGGTCACGCCGCGCGGGACAGCGGACCTCATGGGGCTTATCTGCGCCGACGTCATGCGCGTTACGTAGCGTACTCTGAAACCGATTACTCTTGTTGGAGTAGTGGCATTGCTCTTGTCGGTCATGCCTGCTCCGCGTCCGCGGGGGTGCACTCTACGGAGCGCACCGACGCGCTGATCGTCGACCCCTCCTTGGTCAATTCGCTACCGGGTCGTCCCGCCGCCACGGCGGCAGGCCCCGTCACACGGACCAGGCGCGGCCGGCTACCATCGCCGACGTGCTGCTGGCCACCCCGAGCGTCTCCGTGTGCATCCCGGTGTACAACGGCGAGACCTACCTCGGGGAAACGATCCGCAGCGTGCTGGATCAGACCTACCGCGATTTCGAGCTGATCGTGCTGGACAACGGCAGCACGGATCGCAGCGGTGCGATCGCTCGGTCCTTCGGCGACCGGCGGATGCGCGTCGAGCGCAACTCCTCGGTCCTGGAGCTCACCGACAACTGGAACCGGCTCATCTCGCTCTGCCGCGGGCCGCTGATCAAGCTCGTCTGCGCCGACGACCTCATCCACCCCCGCTGCCTCGAGCTGCAGGTCGGGCCGATGGAGGCCGACCCGGGGCTCGCCCTGGTGGCCGCCCGCCGCCACATGATCGACGAGCAGAGCCGCGTGATCGTGCCGCGGCGCGGGCTCGGCGGGCTCGTCGGCGTGCACAGCGGCGTCGAGGTGGCCCGGCGGGTCGTCCGCAACGGGGCCAACCCCATCGGAGAGCCGGGCAACGTGCTCTTCCGCCGCGACGACTTCGCGGCCGCGGGTGGGTGGCGGTCGGACAAGCCGTCGGTCATGGACCTCGACCTCTGGATGCGGCTGCTGCAGTACGGCGAGTTCCTCGGCCTGCCCGAGACGCTCGCTGCGTTCCGCATCGGCCGCAACACCCTTTCGGCCGCGGACGAAGGCGAGATCTACCGCGACCAACGGGCGCTCACCAACGAGCTCGGCAACTCCGCGCTGTTCCAGGTGCGCGGCATCGACCTGGCCATCGGGCGCATGCTCGCGCCCGTGGGCCGGGCCCGCCGCCGTGCGCTCTACGCCATGTCCCGCAAGGCCGCCAAGCGCGCCCCGCAGGCCACCGCCGCCTGACCCGCTCCGGCGGCCGCCGCGCCTCGCGCTCGGCCGCAGCTCGTCCCCACGCACCTGTCGACCGGCACCGGCGCGTCACCAGCGCTGCCGGTGCGGCCACGGCGGTGACCGGGCCACCAGAGCTGCACGCGGCGCCCGCGCGGCCATCCCGGCACCGGTGCGGCCACCGCGGCACCGGCGTGTTGGTGCCCACGCCGGCGTCCGGGGCAAGGCACCGGCGCGGCCACGGCAGCGCCGGTGCGGCCACCGCAACGTCGGCGGGGCACGCCTCCCTCGCTACCGGGGCGGCCCCGAGGCGGCGCCACACCGCCTACCCGGCAGGCGCCGTTGCCTCCAGGGGTCGCGCGAGCGCGGCGGCCGGTCAGCCGTGGGGGGACCGCGGCGGGGACGGGTAGCCCGGGCGGGCCGGGTTGACGTGCTCGACGGTGTCGGAGTCCTGGTCGGCGCGGGGAATGCCCCGTGGCGGAGTGGGCACGGCGCTCTCGCGGCTCGGCGCGCCCGCCGAGGACGGCGGAGCCGATGACCCGCCCCGCGGCGCGGAGGGCGCCTCGTGCAGCCGGTCCGACCAACCCGCCTGCGACGGGGCGGCGGCGGGGCCGCCGGGCCGCGGCCAAGGCGCCGGGTCCCGATCCCCCGGGCCCGTCCGGTCCGTCCCCGACGACCACTCCGGCGACCCGACCGGTCGCTCGCCCGGACTGGACGGCCACTCCGACGACGCATGGCGGTTGACCCCGGCGGGGAGCCCGACCCGGCCCCCGCCCGCGCCGGTCGGCAGCTCGTCGGGTGTGCGCGACGGCAGCTCGCCCGGCGGCGGCGTCGGAGTGCTCGGCGTGAACGCAGGCGGGATCTCGGCGCGGGCCTGGGCCTGCGCGTCGGCCACGGCACGGGCGAGCTCGGGATCCGGCGACGTGTCAAACCAGTCCTTGATCGCCTCGTCGTCGTCCTCCGGCCGCGAGACCGCGTCGTCCACCGGCGAGGGCTCGAAGCGGAACACGCCGTCGCCGCCCGGGGCGCCGAGCATCTTCGTGAAGCCCTCGAGCGCCTTGCCGAAGTCCGACGGCACGATCCACACCTTGTTCGCGTCGCCCTGCGCCATCTGCGGCAGCGTCTGCAGGTACTGGTAGGCGAGCAGCTCGGGTGTCGGCCTGCCCGACTTGATCGCCGCGAACACCTTCTCGATGGCCTTCGCCTCACCCTGGGCCTGCAGATACTGCGCCGCCCGCTCACCCTGCGCCCGCAGGATGCGCGACTGCCGCTCGGCCTCGGCGTCGAGGATGGCCGCCTGCTTCGCGCCCTCCGCCGTGAGGATCTGGCTCTGCTTCTGCCCCTCGGCGCTGCGGATCGCCGACTCCCGCTGGCCCTCCGCCGTGAGGATCACCGCCCGCTTCTCCCGGTCGGCCTTCATCTGCCGCTCCATCGAGTCCTGGATGGACGCGGGCGGCTCGATCGCCTTGATCTCCACGCGGGCGATGCGGATGCCCCAGCCGCCGGTGACCTTGTCCAGCTCGCCGCGCAGCTGCGAGTTGATCTCGTCGCGCGCGGTGAGCGTCTCCTCGAGGCTCATGCCGCCGACCACGTTGCGCAGGGTCGTGATCGTGGTCTGCTCGACGCCGTTGATGTAGTCCGCGATCTCGTAGACCGCCGACTTGGGGTCGGTGACCTGGTAGTAGACGACCGTGTCGATGTTCACCGTGAGGTTGTCCTTGGTGATCACCGGCTGCGGCGGGAAGGAGCGCACCTGCTCGCGAAGGTCGATCCGCTCGCGGATCTTGTCGACGAACGGCACCAGGAACACCAGCCCGGGGTCCTCCACCGCCTTGAACCGGCCCAACCGCTCGACCACGGCCGCCGTGGCCTGCGGGATGATCTGCACCGCACGCACGATCGTTGTGACCACCAGCACGACCAGCAGCAACGCCGCGATCACCAGCAGCATGTTCGGGTCCACCAACGAGCCCACTCCCTCGCTCTACCCTGCGGTGACGACGAGTGCCGTCGCCCCGCTGATCTGCATCACGGTGACCGCGGTGCCTTCTTCGATCACGTCGTGGTCGTCGAGCGCCCGCGCCGACCACAGCTCGCCGCCGATGCGGACCTGCCCGCCCTGACCGTCGACCCGGCTGACCGCGACCGCGCCGCGCCCGACAAGGCCTCGCGTGTGCAGCGGCGCATGGTCGGACAGCCCGCTCTCCAGCCGCTTGCGCAGCGCGGGCCGGGCGGCGAACATCAGCAGCACCGCGGCGATCGCAAACGTCACTCCGCCGACGACCGGCGAATCCGGCACCAGGAACGACGCCCCGGCCGCGGCCAGTGCACCCCCGCCGAGCATCAGAAGCACGAACTGACCGGAGAGCACCTCGGCCCCGATCAGCACGACCCCCGCGATCAGCCAGAGCACTGCGGGCCACATAGCACGATCCTGCCAGAATCCACAGCGTCGTGTGATCAGACGGTCACGAAGTCGATGAGCTGCTCGACCGCTCCGATCAGCGGCGTCTCCAGGTCACGGAAGCTCCGCACGGCCCCCAGCACGCGCCGCGCGCCGTCGGCGGGCTCACCCCAGCGCAGCGCCGCGCAGACCCCGGTCTTCCAGTCCGTGCCGCGGGGAACCTGTGGCCAGGCCCGGATGCCGACGGTGGCGGGCTTCACCGCCTCCCAGACGTCGACGTAGGGATGGCCGGTCACGAGCACGTGCGGCCCGGCCACCTGCTGCGCCGCGCGGGTCTCCTTCGTGCCCGCGACGAGGTGGTCGACGAGGATCCCGAGCCGCCGCTGCGGACCGGGTCCGAACGCGGCCACAGCCGCAGCGAGGTCGTCCATCCCGTGCATGGGCTCCACGACGACGCCCTCGACGCGCAGATCGTGCCCCCAGACGCGCTCCACCAGCTCGGCGTCGTGCAGCCCCTCCACCCAGATGCGCGCCGCCCGAGCGGTGCGCGCGGTGTGCCCGACGACCTTGACCGAGCCCGACGCCGACCGCACGGGCGCTTGCTGTGCCCTGGCCGGAACGACAAGCGTGGCCACCGCGCCCTCGACGAGGAACGCCGCCGGGCGCAGCGGGAAGACCCGGCGGCCGCCACGGCGGTCCTCCAGCGTCACCTCCCGGACGTCGACAGCGACCACGGCTCCGCAGAACCCGCTCGCCGGGTCCTCGACCACCAGCCCGGGCTCGGCCGGCACCTCCGGGATGGCCTTGCGCGTGACCGGGCGGGTGCCGTCGACCGTGAACACACCCCGGTAGTCATGACCTCGCACAGCGGATGTTTGTACCGGCGCGCCCGGCCGTGGCCGCGCTGCGACACGCGCCCCCGGGCACGACCTGCGGTGATCCGACGGGTCCAGCCGACGCTGCCGCCGCGGCCCGCCGTGGCCTAGCCTGACGGCGTGCCCCGCCCCTCCGCGACGTTCACCGTGTGGGCCTCGGCCTGGCTCGTGGGAGCCGCGGCGCCCGACGACGTCCTCGACGCGCTGGCGCCGTGGGCCGACGCGCACGACGTGCAGGCGGCCGACGACCGCGCCGCTACCGCCACCACACTCCCCCCGCCGGGTGCGCCGGTGAGCTCGCTGCCGTTCCTCCTGGCGGCGCTGCGGCGGGCCGCCCCCCGCGCGCCCGCGCGGCTCGTGCTGCCCGCCCCCGGCGACGTCCGCGGCCTCCCCGGGCCCGGCCCGTTCAGCCGCGATGCCACGGCGGCGGGCGAGGGTGTGCTCTTCGCCGATGTCGGGCTGGGCGTCGTGCCGACACCCATTGCTGATGGCGTCGTCCGGTGGACGGTCTACCGGGTGCCCGAGCCGGGGCCCGCGCCCGAGTTCGTCGCGCTTTCGCACGCCGAGCGCGACCTGCGCGACCAGGTTCGCCGCTCGGCGTCCGTGCTGACCGACCTCGGCGTAGCACGGCACCGGCCGGGCGTGCGGGAGGAGATCGCCGCGTCCCTGCGCGCCCGCCCCGCCACGCTCTGGCCCGCCGGGATGCCCGCCCAAGTGTTGCGGGTGCTGCAGCAGGCCGACGAGGTGGAGGCCATCCTGTCCGCCGCGTCCGTCGACGAGCCCGGCGGCGCGCTCTCGGCGTCGGCGGCCACGGCCCGCCGCGACGCGCTGCGCCCGATCGAGACGGCCGTGCGCGTGGCACGCCGGGCAGCCGTGGCCGAAGCGGTGCGGGTGCTGGCGACGAGCCCCCTGGTCTGATCGGCGCGAGTCGCACCTCATGCAGGGTGCGCCCTGCGTGGTGTGCGACTCGACGCGATCACCCCTACGGGATGCGGCGGGGCTCGGCGTAGCGGCGGTGCCCCGGGGCGACCGGCCTGCCGTGCAGCAGTCCGTCGGTGCTGCCCGCCTCCAGGGCCTTGCGGTAGACCGGCAGCGCCGCCCGCACCGCGTCGAGGGTGAGCTCCAGGTCGGCGTCGGTGTGCGCCGCGGAGATCACGAACGACTGGCCGAGCACGCCACCGAGCAACAGCTCCTGCAGGAACAGCGTGCGGTAGCTCTGGGACGGCTCGCCGTCGGCGTCGCGGGTCTCGAACACCAGGCACGACGGCCTGCCCGCGGCCCGCACGTGCTGCTCGATGCCCGCGTCGCGGGCCGCCGCGTTGACACCCTCGGCCAAGAGCGCGCCTTGGCGCTCCATCGTCGCGATCGGGTCGGTCTCCCGGTAGGCGGCCACCACGGCGCGGAACGCCGCGAGCCCCCCGACCTCGGCCCCGTGCGTGCTGGAGAGCAGGAACACGCGCTCGCGCTCCGTGCGCAGCCCACCCAGCTCCATCAGCTCCCGCTTCCCGGCCAGCGCCGAGACAGGGAAGCCGTTGCCCATGGCCTTGCCCCAGCACGACAGGTCGGGCGTGACGCCGTAGAGATGCGCCGCGCCATGCTCGGACCAGCGGAAACCGGTGATCGTCTCGTCGAAGACGAGCACCGTGCCGTACGCGTCGCACAGCTCGCGCACGCCCTCGAGGTAACCGGGCGCAGGCTCGGCCATGCTGCTGGCCGGCTCCATGATCACGCACGCGATCGGACGCGCGGCGAGGAGCGCGCGCAGGGCGTCGAGGTCGTTGTAGGGGAAGCGGAGGGTGAGTTCCCGGACCGCGGCGGGCACGCCCGCGTCCAGCGGCAGTGTGCCGACGAACCAGTCCTGGCCGCTGAAGAACGGCTGCGCGCAGGCGGCGATGTGGTCACGGCCGGTGACGGCGCGGGAGAGCCGCACGGCCGCGGCCGTGGCGTCCGAGGCGTTCTTGGTGAACTTCACCATCTCCGCGCCCGTGACCGTCGCCACGAAGTCCTCGGCGGCGTCGAGCTCCATCGTGGTGGGCCGGGCGAACCCGACCCCGCCGCCGATCGCTGCGCGCACGGCCTCGACCACGGGCTCGTAACCGTGGCCCAGCGTGACCGCACGCATGCCGGAGCCGTACTCGACGAACCAGTTGCCGTCGGCGTCGCGGACGCGCGCCCCGACACCGTCGACGATGACCGGGGCCATGTCCTCGGGGAACTGGTCGGCGCCGCGGGCGAAGGTGTGCGCGCCGCCTGGCACGAGCTCGTGCAGGCGCTGTTGAAGAGCGATCGAGCGGTCGAACGACGGTGAACCCACGGTTAATCTTCTCGCGATGATCAAGGAGGCCGTTAGCCGATCACCTAACCCCGCGACGAAACGCGGTGTCGCATGCGAGGTAGCCTGACGCCGGGTGATCGTCCGCTCGGGATCAAGCTAGCACCTTCCTCACCGAGCGGATTCTGTCGACTCCCTACGTGAGCAGCGCTGCTCCCCTGCTGCAACACGTGACCGACACCCAAAACCACAGCTAGAACGCTCCCCACCTGGTTCGGAGGCAGTCCTCGTCATGGCAACCGTTCATATCGACCCCACGTTCAACGACGCAGCCCGTCGCCAGCGGCTTTTCCAGGGTGATGTGATCATCTACACGCGCGTCCCGGAGATCTTGGCCTACGTCGAGTTCACGCGCAATCTGATCACCGAGGTCTTCGCTCCGCACGAGCCGACCGCCGTCCACGAGTCCTGCACACCCGAGGAGCTCGCGGACATCCTGGTCTCGTTCAAGCCGAAGTTCATCCACCACCCCGAGTCGGTCGCGCACGTCACCCGCATCACGACCGCGCTGGGCGCCGACCCGGAGATGACCTACGCCGACGTCCCCAAGCTGCGCACGGCGTTCCCGCAGGGCGGCCTGTCGACCGGCATCGCCTACGCGTTCCAGGTCCACCGCGACACCTGGTACAGCGCCCCGAAGCAGCAGATCAACTGGTGGATGCCGGTGTGGCCGGTCGAGGCCGACAACATCATGGAGTTCTACCCGCGCGGGTTCGGCAACAAGGTCGAGAACAACAGCGGCGACTACAACTACTACCAGGCCAACATGTGGCGCTCGAACATCAAGGCGTTCAGCGGCGGTAAGGACACGCGCGTCCACCCGGCGCCGGTGAAGCCGCTCGACGCCGATGAGCCGCGGCTGACCGTGGTGCCACCGGTCGGCGGGATCATGCTGTTCTCCGGTGACCAGCTGCACGCCTCTACCCCCAACACCACCAAGGCGACGCGGTACTCGATCGACTTCCGCACCGTCGACCGCGCGGACGTGCTGAGCGGCGCGGGTGCGCCGGTCGCCGACGTGGCCGCGCTCGGCACGTCGCTGCGGGACTTCCACCGCCAGACCGACGGCGCCGCGCTCGATGAGTCCGAGATCGCGCCGTACGACACCGCGGACGCCGAGGGTGTCCGGGTGTTCGTGCCCAACTGAGCCCCGCTCACGAGTAGGCCGTCGAGAGCGTCAGGTCCATCGTCGTCTCCAGATCGGCGAGCTGACGCTCGAGCTTCCCGCGGATGCGCACGACGGCCTCCTTGCCCAGCGGCAGCCGTAGCGGCGCGGCGGGGGCGCGGACCGTGGCGATGATCGCGGCCGCGCCCTTCGCCGGGTCGTTCGGCTGGACGCCGTCCTGGTCCCGGAACCGATCTCGAGCCGCCCGCGCGGTTGTGCCCGCATAGGCGGCCATCGGGGTCGACGGCAGCATCGAACGTCCCGCGAAGTCGGTGCGGAACGGGCCCGGCTCGACGATCGTCACCCGGATCCCGAACGGCGCCACCTCCCCGGCGAGCGCCTCCGACGCGCCCTCCAGCGCGAACTTCGAGGTCGCGTAGACGGCGTGGCCCGGGTTGGCACTCACGCCGCCCATCGAGCTCAGCTGCACGATGTGCCCGCGGCCGCGCTCGCGCATGTGCGGCAGCACGGCCTTCGTCACGGCCAGCGCGCCGAACAGGTTGGTCTCCAGCACGCCGCGGAACTCGGCGTCGGTCAGCTCCTCCAGCGCGCCGATCCGGCCGTGGCCCGCGCAGTTGACGAGCACGTCGACGCCGCCGCCCGCAATGGCCTCGGCGACGACCTCGCGCACCCGCTCGCCGTCGGTCACGTCGAGAGTGAGCACCGTGGCCGCGGGGTGGTCGGCCAGGTCGGCCAGCGCGTCGGGGGCGCGGGCCGTCGCGACGACGGCGTCGCCCGCCGCGAGCACCGCCTCGGCGAGCGCGCGGCCGAACCCGGAGGACGCGCCGGTGATCAGCCACCGGCGGAAGGTCACTTCTGCGGTCATGTCCTCAGCGTGCCGACGCCGATTGCGCATGTCCAAGACATAGCTGTTCTCAGACTCATAGCATGCCGTTATGGAACTGCGGCAGCTCGTCTATCTCGACGCGGTCGTGCGGGAAGGCGGGTTCGGCCGGGCCGCTGCGCTCCTGCATGTCGCCCAGCCCGCGGTGTCGGTGCAGATCCGCAAGCTGGAAGCCGAGCTCGGCAGCGCTCTGCTCACCCGCACCACCCGCCACGTCGCCCTCACCCATGCGGGCGAACTGTTCCTCGCCCGCACACGCCGCGCGCTGGCCGAGCTGGACGGGGCGCGCGCCGACCTCGCCCGCCTCTCGGGCGTCGTCATCGGCCGGGTGCGCATCGGCGCGATCCAGGCGCTCGATCCGTTCGACCTCGCCGGGGCCCTCGCCGCCTTTCACGCCCGCCATCCCGATGTCGAGCTCGGGCTGCGGTCCGGCGGGGTGCGGGTGCTGCTCGACGACCTCGCCCACGACCGCGTCGACCTCGCGCTCGGCCCAGTGCCCGCGGAGGTCCCGCCGGGCGTCGTCGCCGCGCCGCTGTTCAGCGACGAGCTGGTGCTGGTCACCGCGCCCGGCCATCCGACGGCGGAGGCGGGGGCGCTCGACCTGGCCGCGCTGCGCGCCGACCCGTTCGTCTGCCTGCCGATGGGCACGGGGCTGCGCGCGCTCCTGGATCGCCACGCCGCGGCGGCGGGCTTCGCCCCGCGCGTCCCGTTCGAGACGACGAGCCTGCCGCGGCTGCGGGACCTCGTGGCGCACGGCCTGGGTGTCGCGCTCGTCGCCCGTTCGGTGGCCGAGGCGCCCGGGCCGCCGGTGGTCGTGCACGCGGTGGCGCCCGAGCCGATCCGGCGACCGGTCGGACTCATGCACCATCCCCCGCTGAGCCCGGCGGCCGCCGCGTGCCGCGCGTTTCTGCTTGAGCGCGCACGCTAGTGTGCAGGAAGCCGCCGAGCAGATCGAGCGTCTCGGTGGGCTGCTCCTCGACGAGGAAATGCCCGGCGTCGACGGCCGCACCGCGAACATCGGACGCGCGCTCGCGCCAGACGTCGAGCGGGTTCTCCGGCCGGGTGCCGACGACGCCGCGCCCGCCCCACACGACCAGCGTCGGCACCTCGACCAAGCGGTCGACGTCGGCCCGGTCGTGTTCGAGGTCGATCGACGCGCCCGCGCGATAGTCCTCCAGCATGGCGTGCCGGGCGTCGGCGTCGGCGAAGCAGCGCTCGTACTCGGCGAGCGCCTCCGGGGCGAACACCGACAGACCACTCCCCCACCCCCCCAGCAGGGCGTGCAGGTAGCCGATCGGGTCGCCGTCGATCAGCCGCTCCGGGATCGGCGCGGGCTGGATGAAGAAGAACCAGTGGTAGTAGGCCGTGGCGAGTGCCCGGTCGACGTGCTCGTACACGTGCAAGGTGGGCACGATGTCGAGCACGGCGAGCCGGGTGACGGCCTCGGGATGATCGAGCGCCATGCGGTGTGCGACGCGCGCGCCCCGGTCGTGCCCGACGACGGCGAAGCGTTCGTGACCGAGCGCGCGCATGACCGCCACCTGGTCGGCGGCCATCGCCCGAAACGCATACCCCGCATGGTCGTCGCCCGCCGCGGGCCGGGACGAGTCGCCGTAGCCGCGCAGATCCGGGGCGACGACGGTGTGCTCGCGCGCCAGCGCGGGAGCCACCTGATGCCACATCGCGTGGGTCTGCGGGAAGCCGTGCAGCAGCAGGACCGGGGGGCCCGAGCCGCCGTGCACGGCGTTGATCATGGCCCCGCCGGTGTCTCTGCCGGTGTCGACGCGCGTCGTCGCGAACCCCTCGAACACGAAGGGCACGCTAGCGGCTCTCAGGTGTCGGCGCCGAGCTCCGCGCGGCGGCGGAGGAGGAAGCGACGCTCGGCGTCGGTGGTGGTGAGGGCGAGCGCGCGGTCGTAGGCGGCCCGGGCGGCCGCGAGCTCACCGAGGCGGCGCAGCAGCTCGGCGCGCGTCGAGTGGAAGTAGCGGTAGCCCTCGAGGTCCAACAGGTCGACCAGGGCCAGCGCCGGAGCCGGGCCGTCGGCCTCGGCGACGGCGACCGCCCGGTTCAGCGCGACAACCGGCGATCCGGTCTGGGCCTCGAGGGTGTCGTAGAGCGCGACGACGGCCCGCCAGTCGACCGGGTCCTCGGTCTGCAGCTCCGCGATCGCCGCCTGCACGGCGTAGGGGTCGCGGGCGCCCGCGGCGAGCGCACGGTCGAGCAGCGCGCGGCCCTCGGCGATCCGGTCCCGGTCCCAGTGGGTGCGGTCCTGCTCGGCCAGCGGCACGAGCGCGCCGTCGGCGAAGCGCGCGGCCCGGCGAGAGTCGTGCAGCAGCATCAGCGCCAGTAGGGCGAGCACCCGCTCGGTGTCGGGCAGCAGCTCGGCGAGCGTGCGAGTGAGTCTGATCGCTTCGGCCGCGAGGTCGACACGCCCGTCGCCGTAACCCTGGTTGAAGATCAGATAGAGCACGGCGAGGACCCCGTCGAGCCGGGTGGGCAGCGCCGCCGCGTCAGGGACGCGGAACGGGATCGCCGCCTCCCGGATCTTGGTGCGGGCCCGGGTGAGCCTGCGTTTCATCGTCTCGTCGGTGGCGAGGAACGCCCGCGCGATCTCCGGGGTCGACAGCCCGCCGAGCGCGCGCAGCGTGAGCGCCACGCGAGCCTCAGCGGAGAGCGCGGGGTGGCAGCAGAGGAACACCAGCTCCAGGCGTTCGTCAGGGATGGACGTCGCGGCCATCGGGACCTCCACCGGCGGCGGGAGTTGGCGGAGCTTGTCGGCGAGGCTGCGGTCGCGGCGGAGCCGGTCGATCGCCCGGTTGCGGCCGGTCGCCACGAGCCACGCCCGAGGGTTGTCCGGTTCGCCGTCGACGGGCCAGCGCCGTGCGGCGATCGCGAACGCGTCCTGTGCGGCGTCCTCGGCGATGTCGACGTCCCCGCAGAACCCGACCAGCGCGGCCAGCACGCGGGCCCACTCGGCGTGGAAGACGTCGGCGAGCACCGCTATGCGTAGGCGACGGGGCGGACCTCGACCGAGCCGCCCATCCGCACCGCCGGGATCCGCGCGGCGAGGGCGATGGCGGCGTCCAGGTCCGCGGCCTCGACGAGGTAGAAGCCGCCGAAGACCTCCTTGGTCTCGGCGAACGGGCCGTCGGTGAGCAGCAGCTCGCCCTCGACCGAACGCACCGTCGTGGCGGTCTCCGCGGGCGCGAGGCGGGCGCCGTCCGTCACCCGCTCGTCGTCGCGCAGCGCGAAGTACTCCGCGGTGATCGCGGCGCGCTGTTCGTCATCGAGGCCCGCGTCGGCGCCGGGCCGTTCATTGATCAGCAATGCGTAGCGCATGACGACTCCTCAGTGTCGATCGTAGGTCTGGCGGAGCACGCCGCCGCCCGCGTCCTCCGAGGCGACGAGGACGAGGTCGACCGGTGCGCCCGCCGCGTCGAAGAGCTTGCGGCCCTTGCCGAGCACGGTCGGGAACACCAGCAGGCGGTACTGGTCGACGAGGTCGTGGGCGACCAGTGCGTCGACGATGCTGCCGCTGCCCGTGACGACGACGTCCTGTGCGACGCGGCGGCGCTCGACCTCCGTGCGGAGGTCGCCGCGCAGCAGGGTGGAGTTCGCCCACGCGTCGACTCGGTCGAGCGAGCGGGAGGCAACGAGCTTGTCCATGGCGGTCAGCTTCCGCGAGAAGTCGTCGGTGCGCTGCGGGAAGAGCCCAGCAAACAGCTGCCAGGTCGTGCGGCCCAGCAGGTTGACGCCGGTGTCGAGCATTGTGCCGAGACCGAACTTGTCGCCCGCCACCGCCTCGGGGCCGTGCCGGAAGGCCCAGCCGCCGAGCGAGGTGCCGCCCGAGCCGTCCGGGTCCTCGACGACGCCGTCGAGCGTCACGAACTGCGCCACGATGATCCTGCCCATCTCGATCTCCTTCGCCGACGTGGTGTCGGCGTGGAGACGAGCGGTCGGGCGCGGAGGGGACCACCGCCGAGGGTGACGTGCGTCACTGACCGCCGCGTCGCCCGAACGTCACACATTTGCTGTCGCCCGACACATCCGTACTTCTCGACGACCGATCCACCCGTTTACGTGGGCCCCCGGTCGCCCACGGCCGAGAGCAGGGCCCGGATCTCCGTCGCCGTCGGCCGGACCGCCGCGAGCTCGGCGCTCAACCGCTCGACCTCGGCCTCCGCCCGTACACGCAGCGCCTCTTCGACCGACAGCCGTTGCGTGGCCGCCCGCAGCGCGTCGCCTGCGGCGACCGCTGTGTCGCGCTCCGCTTTCGCCGTGTCCCGGTCGGCCACCGCCGTGTCCCGGTCGGCCACCGCCGTGTCCCGGTCGGCCACCGCCGCGGCCAGCCGGGCCACCACGTCCTCCCGTTCGGACACCGCCGCATCCCGCTCCGCCTTCGCCGCATCCCGGTCGATCACCGCCGCGGTCAGCCGGGCCAGCACGTCCTCCCGGTCGGCGGTCACCGCGGTTAGCCGGTCCGCGGTCTCGGTGTGTTCCGCGGCGGCACGATCCCGTTCGGCGACGGCCGCCGCGGCCTGTGCGGTCGCTCGGTCGCGTTCGCCCTCCGCAACCGTGACCGCGCGCCGGGCGGCCGCCAACTCCACGTCCAGCGCCTTGGTGCGCTCCCGTTCCGCCGCGAGCGCGGCACCTACCTGCGCCGCGACGAGTTGTGCCGCCCGCGCCTCGCGTTCGGCCTCACCCGCCCGCGCCGTCGCACCCGACGCCACCTCTTCGGCCTGCTCGGCGCGGCTGCGGGCGGCGCCGAGCGCCTCGGTCGCCTCCAGCGCCTGGCGGGCCGCCGCCGTGGCCCGCTCGACCGCCTCGGCGCGCTGCCTGCCCGCCCGCTCGGCATGCTCCGTGGCCCGTCGGGCCGCGCGTTCGGCCGCCTCCCGTGCCTCCTGCGCCGCGACGCGCTGGCCCTCGGCCTCGGCCGCACCCCGGTTGGCCGCCTCGACGGCGGTGACGGCGTGCGCCTCGACCTCGGCCAGCCGGGCGGTGACCCCACCCAGCGCGGCCACCAGCGCGTCCACCGGCTCCCGCACCGCCTCCACGTGCTCCCGGAGCCGCTCGGCGTCGAGCGCGAACGCCGTACGGGACGAGTCGAGGCCCAGCGCGTCCAGCGCGTCCCGCTCGGCCCGCGCCATCTGCGCGCAGGTCCGTCCGCCCTCCCAACGGGTGTCGCGACAGAACGTGCGGCGGCGCCCACCCTGCGGGCCCGGCGACGGCAGCGGGGCCCGACAGCGGCTGTATCCGCAGCGTATGGCGTCGTCGTCCATGTCGATCACTGTAACAGTTAGCGGCAGCATAACTGGATAACCGGTTATCAGTTATCAGAATTAAACTGTCAACCAACGAAACCACCGTTTCGTTGGCGTGCCTCACGACGAGGGAGATCCCGGCGCCGATAGAATCGGAGGCATGCGTGGGCGGATCATCCAGCTGGCCGCGCGGCTGTCGATGCGCTTCCGGCGCGGGCGCGGCGGTTCGGCCGACGCGCTGCTCCCCCTCCTGCCCGACGAGGCCCTGCTGCCGCTCAAGCGCAGCGGGCTCGATCCGGTGCCGGAGATGGGCGCGCTGCGCGACCGCGAACCCGTGAGCCTGCTCAAGCTGCCCTTCGGCATCCGCGGCTGGCTCGTGAGCGGCTACGAGGAATCAAAGGCCGTGCTCGGCGCAGCGGGCACGTTCTCGAGCGACTTCACCCACCTGGTCGGCAAGGCGGGCATCACCGCCGAGCAGAACCCGGGCGGCCTGGGCTTCGCCGATCCACCCGCCCACACTCGGCTGCGCAAGATGCTCACCCCGGAGTTCACCGGGCATCGGCTACGCCGACTCGCCCCCCGAATCGACGCGATCGTCGCGGGCCAGCTCGACGAGATGGCCCGCATCGCCGCCGAGCAGGGCCGGGTGGACCTCGTCGAGAGCTTCGCGCTGCCCATCCCCTCGCTCGCGATCTGCGAGCTGCTCGGCGTCCCGTACGAGGACCGGGCCGACTTCCAACGCCTGTCCACCACCCGCTTCGACTTCCTCGGCGGCATCGACGGCTCGCTCGGCGCGATCTCGGAGTCGCTCACCTACCTGCTGGACATGGTCAAGCGCCAGCGCGCCGAGCCCGGCGACGGCATGCTCGGCATGCTCGTGCGCCGACACGGCGACGAGATCTCCGACCACGAGCTCGCAGGCCTGGCCGACGGGCTGCTCACCGGCGGCCTGGAGACCACCACGAGCATGCTGGCCCTCGGCGCGATCGTGCTGCTCCGCGACCCGCAGCTGCGGCACACCCTGATCGCCGACGACGCCGCCGTCGACCCGTTCGTCGACGAGCTGCTGCGCTACCTCACCGTCGTGCAGATCGCGTTCCCCCGTATGGCGCGCACGGACATCACCGTCGGGGACCACCGGATCGAGGCGGGCGACCTGGTGTTCTGCTCCCTCTCGGCGGCCAACCGCGGCGGCGATCCCGACCTCGACCGCTTCGACGCCACCCGGGCCGCCCGGCCGCACCTCGCGTTCGGGCACGGCGTCCACCGGTGCGTCGGCGCGGAGCTGGCCCGGATGGAGCTGCGCACCGCCTACCCCGCACTCCTGCGCCGCTTTCCCGACATCGCCGCGGCCACGCCCCTCGACACCCTGGAGTACCGCAAGCTGTCGTTCGTGTTCGGCGTCGAGTCGCTGCCGGTGACGCTCTGAACGGCGCGCTCGCCGTCGTCACGTCCCTCCCGCGCGAGTGGCCGGGCGTCGCCGACCCCGAAGAACTGCGCCACCAGCTCGCCGAGTGGCTGTCCCAGTACGCCAACGCGGGCACCCGCCGGACCTACGCCTACGCGCTCGGCCTGCCGATCGCCTGGGTCGACCCGACCGCGACGACGACAGGATCGGGTCCGCCCCCGGCCGCGCCGGGCCCGCTGCACCACCTCGCGTGGTTTCGCTGGTGCGCCGCCCGCGGCCTCGACCCACGCGCAGCCACCGCGACCCACGTCAAAGGATGGCTGCACGCCCTCGACGCCGCGGGCGCGCGGCCCCGCACCCGACGACGGATGCTCTCCACGCTGTCCGCGCTGTACGGCCACCTCGCCGAGTCAGGGGTGATCGCCGCGAACCCCGCGGCGCTCAACCGGTCGCGGCTCGGCCTCGCCGCGGGCGCGCGGGACGCGTCTCCGACGATCCGGCTCACCGCCGAGCAGGTGGCCGCGCTCCTCACCGCGGCGGGCCGCCCCACCGTCCGCGGCCGGTACGCGCGGCTGCACGCCACCCGGTCGGTCGCGTTCGTCGCCCTGCTCACCCTCGGTCTGCGCGTCTCCGAGATCACCGGTCTGGACCGCGGCGCCCGCTACCGCTCCGGTGGTGACGACGTGCTGCGCGTCCTGGGCAAGGGCGGACTGCACCGCGAGGTGTACGTGACCGACCTCGTCCGCGACGCGCTCGCGGCCTACCTCGCCGAACGCGACCGCCTGGCGGGCACGGCGGCGCCGGCTCGGCGCGGGCGCACCGGCGCGGGCGGGGCCCCGCTGCTGGCGACCCGGACGGGCGGGCGATGCTCACGGATCGACCTCTACACCCAGCTGCGCCGCATCGCCGCCGACGCCGGACCCGCGCTTGACGGCGTCGCCGACCGGGTGCACCCGCATGCCCTCCGGCATGCCTACGTGACGATCGCCCTGGAGCACGCCGCTCCGATCCAGGACGTCCGCGCCGACGTCGGGCACGCGACGATCGCGACGACCCAGCACTACGACCGCGGCCTGCGCCGCCGGTCCGCCAGCGCCGCCGACGTCGTCGCCAAAGCACTTGACTTATAGAAGCACTAGCTTATATTCGCTGGGTGCACGCGTTCGACGTCCTGGGTGACCCGGTGCGTCGACGGATCCTGGAGCTGCTCGCCACGGGTGAGCTGACCTCCGGGGACCTCACCGCCGCCGTCCGCGCCGAGTTCGGGATCTCGCAGCCCGCGGTCTCCCAGCATCTGCGCGTGCTGCGCGAGCACGGATTCGCCTCGGTGCGTCCGGACGGGGCCCGGCGGCTCTACGCCGTGCGCCCCGAGCCGTTCCGGGAGGTCGACGCCTGGCTCGACGCGTTCCGCCGCTTCTGGACTCCCCCGCTCGACGCGCTGGCCACCGAGCTGGCGCGCGGCCGACGAAAGGACCGTTCATGATCGACGTCACCCACCGGATCAGCGCCGTGGCCCGCACGGTCGGCACGCGCACGCTGGCGGCGGGCGAGGCCCGCGTCGTCACCGTCGCGCGGAGCTACCCCGACCCGGTCGATGAGGTGTGGGACGCCTGCACCACCGCCGAGCGCATCACGCGGTGGCTGATGCCGGTGAGTGGCGAGCTGCGCCTGGGCGGGCGCTACCAGCTGGAGGGCAACGCGGGCGGGGTCGTCGAGCGCTGCGACCCGCCGCGGTCGTTCGGCGCGACCTGGGAGTACGGCGGCGAGGTGAGCTGGATCGAGCTGCACCTGACGCCCGAGGGGGACGGCACGCGGTTCACGCTGGAGCACATCGCGTACGTCGACGACGCACGGTGGGCCGAGTTCGGCCCGGGCGCGGTCGGCGTCGGCTGGGACTCGATGCTCCTGGGGCTGACGATGCACCTCGAGGGCGACATGTCGATCACCCCGGCCGAGGCCATGGCGTGGCTGGTCAGCCCCGAGGGCGTGCGGTTCGTCACCGAGTCGGGCATGGCCTGGTGCGCGGCCGCGATCGCCGGTGGCGACGAGCCGCACGCCGCGGAGGCCGCCGCGAAGCGCACGATCGCCGCGTACACGGCCACGGAGTAGCGGCGGGACTCCCCCACCACGCGTGGCCGCCCATGATCGCCACGTTCGGTGCGTGAGGTGTAGCAGCGCACCTCATCCAGCGAATCCGGCGATCACCGGCCACACCGTCGACCGGGCCGTGCCGAAATGCCGGACTCGCCGTGCTCACGTGCACGACTCACCGTGTTGAAGCGCACGACTCACCGTGTTGAAGCGCGCGACTCACCGTGTTGAAGCGCGCGACTCACCGTGGGCGGCCGAGACAGCAGTCGGGGGCACAGGGCGAGCCGTTGACCGTGCACCCCGCGCTGGGGATGCTGCTCAGCCGCCGGGGCGGCACGTCCGCGGCGTGCTCGGCCATCAGCTCGACGACCATGTCCGCGAACCGGGGATCGGGCCCGGCCGTCGCCGCCCGGGCGAAGCCCATGCCCAGCTCCGCGGCCCGCTCCCGGGCCTCGGTGTCCAGGTCCCACACGACCTCGACGTGGTCGGACACGAACCCCACCGGCGCCACGACCACCGCCGACGTGCCTGCCGCGTGCAGCGCGTCGAGGTGGTCGAGGATGTCCGGGGCCAGCCACGGCACCTGCGGCGGTCCCGACCGCGACTGCCACACGACGTCGTACTGCTCGGCCCCCACCTCCGCCGCGACGAGCCGCGCGGCCTCGGCGACCTGCCGCGAGTAGCGGTGCCCGCCCTCCGCGGGCGGCCCGGCCGTCGCGTCCGCCGCGGTCGGCACGGAGTGCGCGGTGAACACCAGCCGGGCTCCGCCGGCTACCGGGGCCCCCACCTGCGCGAACGCGGTCCGCACCGCGTCGGCGTTGGCCGCGATGAACAGCGGGTGGTCGAAGAAGTGCCGCAGCCGCACCAGCTCCGGCGCGTCCTCTCCCACCGCCGCGCGGGCCCGGGCGATGTCCTCGTGGTACTGGCGGCACGCCGAGTAGCCGCCGTACGCGCTGGTGGCGAGCACCAGTGCGCGCCGGACGCCGTCGCGGGCCATCTGCGCGACCGTGTCCTCGACCAGCGGGTGCCAGTTGCGGTTGCCGAAGTAGACCGGCAGGTCGGTGCGCGCCCGGACCGCCGCGATCAGCTCGCGGTTGCGGGCGTTCAGCGGGCTGACGCCGCCGAAGTGCCGGTAGTGCTCCTCGACGGCGTCCAACCGCTCCGGCGGCACGCCTCGCCCGCGGGTGACGTTCTCCAGGAACGGCCGCACGTCCTGCGGTCCTTCGGGGCCACCGAACGACAGGACGAGCAGCGCGCCGAAGGGCGGGTCAGACACCGACCGCATGGAAGCCGCCGTCCGCCCACACCATCGAGCCCGTCGTGACCGGCAGCCAGTCCGACAGCAGCGCGCACACCGTCTTCGCGACCGGCACCGGGTCGTCGACGTTCCAGCCCAGCGGGGCGCGACCGTCCCAGGCATCCTCGAACGCGGCGAAACCGGGGATCGACTTGGCGGCCATCGTGCGCACCGGCCCGGCCGCGCAGAGGTTGACCCGGATGCCCTTCGGGCCGAGGTCGCGGGCGAGGTAGCGGGTGACCGACTCCAGGGTGGACTTCGCGACGCCCATCCAGTCGTAGCCGGGCCAGGCCTGGCGGTTGTCGAAGTCCATGCCCACGATCGACGAGCCGGGCCCGAGCAGCGGCAGGACCGCGGTGGACAGCGACTTCAGCGAGTACGCGCTCACCTGGATCGTCGTCGCGACGTCCTCCCACGGGGCGCCCAAGAAGGCGCCGTCGCCGAGACACGACGCGGGCGCGAAACCGATCGAGTGCAGCACCCCGTCCAGCCCGGGATCGGACGCCGAGGTGCGGCGACACCCGCTCGACGAGGCTGTCCAGCTGCGCCTGGTCGGAGACGTCGAGCTCGACGACCGGCGCGGCCTCGGGCAGCCGCTGCGCGATCCGCTCGACCAACCGCATGCGGCCGAACCCGGTGAGCACGACCTGCGCGCCCTGCTCCTGCGCGATCTTCGCGGCGTGGAAGGCCAGCGAGGCATCGGTGATCACACCGGTGACGAGCAGGCGTTTGCCGTCGAGAAGTCCCATGGGCGGGAGCCTAGTGACCGCCCTAGTGGCCCATGCCGAGGCCGCCGTCGACCGGGATCAGGGCGCCGGTGACGTAGGCGGCGGCGTCCGAGGCCAGCCACGTCACCGCGCCCGCGATCTCCTCGACCGTGCCGTAGCGGCCCAGCGGCACCTGGCCGACGTACTCGGCGCGCTTGGCGTCGGGCAGGGCGCGGGTCATGTCGGTGTCGATGAACCCGGGCGCGACGACGTTGGCGGTGATCCCCCGCGAGCCCAGCTCCCGGGTGATCGACCGCGCGAGCCCGATCAGCCCGGACTTGGACGCGGCGTAGTTGACCTGCCCGGCCGAGCCGAGGAGACCGACCACCGACGAGATGAAGATCATCCGGCCGGCGCGGGCCTTGAGCATGGCGCGGGTGGCGCGCTTGGCCACCCGGTAGGCGCCCGTGAGGTTGGCGTCGATCACCTTGGTGAACGACTCCTCGCTCATCCGCATGAGGAGCCCGTCGTCGGTGATGCCCGCGTTGGACACGAGCACCTGCACCGGCCCGTGCTTGTCCTCGACCTCCGTGAACGCGGCGTCGACGGCCGCGGCGTCGGTGACGTCGCAGCGCACCGGCAGGAACTCGCCCGGCAGGCCGTCGGTCGGCCCGCGGTGGGTCACCGCGACCTGATCGCCCGCCGCGGCGAACGCCGTCGCGATGGCCAGGCCGATCCCGCGGTTTCCTCCGGTCACCAGCACGCTGCGAGTCACGGGCGCACCCTACGGCAGCCGCCGCCCCAGCCCGATGCCCGCGCCGACCCCGACGAACAGCAGCAGCGCGCCGCCCGCGAGCCACGGCCTGCTGGTGTCGACCTTGCGCATCTCGTAGCCGATCTGCTCGCCGAGCTGGCTGTAGACCTGGCGCAGCTCGGTTTCGCTGGCCGCGGTGAAGAACTGCCCGCCGGACAGGTCCGCGATCCGGCGCATGGCCTCGTCGTCGACCGCGACCGACACCGGCGGCTTGTCGGCGTCGAGCTCGATCGTGCCGTAGTCGGTGCCGAAGGAGATCGTCGACACCGGCACGTGCGACTCGGCCGCCTTGCGCGCCGCGGTGAACGCGCCGCGCGGCTGGTCCTCGGCGCCGGGGCCGCCGGGCACGGTCTGCCCGCCGTCGGACATCAGCACGATCCGGGCGGGCGGCGGCCCCTCCCCCGAGGCTCCGACGAGGGCCTGCGAGAACGTCTCGATGGACTGCAGGGCCGCGAGGATCGCGTCGCCGGTGGCGGTGGACTCGGCGAGCTTGAGCCCGTCGACGGCCCGCTTGATCGGCTCCCGGTCGGTGGTCGGCGACACCAGCACCGCGGCCGTGCCCGCGAACGACACGAGCCCGAGGTTGACCCCGGGCGTGAGCTGGTCGGCGAACGACTTCGCCGCCACCTGGGCCGCGGCGAGCCTGCTGGGCGCGACGTCGGTGGCCTGCATCGACAGCGACACGTCGATCACGAGGACGACGGTGGCCCGGTTGCGCGGCACCCTCGCGTCGGCCTGTGGCCCGGCCAGCGCCACGGTGAGCAGCGCCAGCGCGACGAGCAGCGCGGCCGCCGGGATGTGCCGGTACCAGCCGGGACGCTTCGGCGCGATCCGATCCAGCAGCTCCAGGTTGGTGAACGCCATCGTGTCGCGACGGCGGCGGCGCAGCAGCAGGACGTAGGCCACCGCGAGCCCCGCCACGACGGCAAGGCCCGCGAGCCACCAGGGCTCGGTGAAGACGCCGGTCACAGAGGCTTCACCGACCTCCGCCCGACCAGGCCCGCTTGCGGGTGAGCGCGAACCGCACGACATCGGCGATCCAGTCGGAGTCGGTGCGGAGGCGCAGGTGCGCGGCGCCTGCCCGGCGCAGGGCCACCGCCACCCGGTCCCGGTGCGCGGCCGCGGCCGCGGCGAACTCCCGACACAGCAGCGGCGTGGTGACGACCTCGCGCTGCCGCCCGGACTCCGGGTCGGCCAGCACGACGGTGCCGACGTCGGGCAGCTCCAGTTCGCGCGGGTCCAGCACCTCGACGGCCAGCAGCTCATGGCGCCCGGACAGCGCACGCAGCGTCGCTTCCCAGGTGGGCTCGCCGAGGAAGTCGGACACGACGACGGCCAGGCCGCGGCGTCGGGGCGGGCGGCGCAGCTGTTCGATGGCGGCGGTGAGGTCGCCGCGGGTGCCGCTCGGGGCGCTCGGCACCTGCGCGACCTGGCGGATCAGCCCGCGGGCGTAGGCCAGGCCGCCGCGGGCGGGGAAACGCACCAGCTGCTCACCGGTGGCGACGAGCGCGCCGATCCGGTTGCCGCCGCCCCGGGTGAGGTGCGCGACGGCGGCGAGCGCCGCGATCGCGAGGTCGCGCTTCTCGCATGCGGCGGTGCCGAAGTCGAGGCTGGGCGAGAGGTCCACGAGCACCCACGTCTCCAGCTCGCGGTCGGCCACGGTCTGGCGCACATGTGGCTCGGTGGTGCGGGCGGTGACCGCCCAGTCGATGCGCCGCACGTCGTCGCCGGGCTGGTAGGTGCGCGCCTCCCCCAGCTCGGAGCCCGGGCCGGGCACCAGGCCGAGGTGGTTGCCCTGCAGCAGCCCGTCCAGCCGGATCCGCACCGAGAGCTCGAGCGCCTTGAGCGCGGCTTCCAGCCGCCCTTCGCGCAGGGACGGCGGCGCGCTGCTCATCGGGGGCTCACGGGGCCGCCGCGCCCGCCGGGGTGGGCGGCGCCTGCGGCCGGGCGGTGACCTGCGGCAGCGGCACGGTGGCGAGCACCCTGGCGATGATGTGGTCGATCGGCACCTGGTCGGCCACCGCGTCGTAGGAGAGCACGAGCCGGTGCCGCAGCACGTCCGGGGCCACGTCCAGCACGTCCTGGGGCAGCACGTAGTCGCGGCCGCGGATCAGCGCGAGCGCGCGGGCGCCCGCGACGATGCCCAGGGTGGCGCGCGGGGACGCGCCGTAGGCGACCCAGCCGGCGACGTCGGCGAGGCCGTGCTCGCCGGGGGTGCGGGTGGCCACGACCAGCCGGACGACGTAGTCGACCAGCGCGTGATGCACGAACACCCGCGTGGAGACGGTCTGCAGCCGCGACAGCTCCGCGGGCTGCAACACCTGCTGGGCGACCGGAGGTTCGGCGCCCATCCGGTAGACGATCTCGCGCTCCTCCTCGACGCCGGGGTACTCGACGATGATCTTGAAGAGGAACCGGTCGCGCTGCGCCTCCGGGAGCGGGTAGACGCCCTCGTTCTCGATGGGGTTCTGGGTGGCGAGCACGAGGAACGGGTCGGGCATCGGGAAGGTCTGCCCGCCGATCGACAGGTGCCGCTCGGCCATCACCTCCAGCAGTGCCGACTGCACCTTGGCGGGCGCGCGGTTGATCTCGTCGGCCAGCACGAAGTTGGCCACGACCGGGCCCAGCTCGACGTCGAACTCCTCGCGACCCTGCCGGTAGATGCGGGTGCCGAGGATGTCGGACGGAACGAGGTCCGGCGTGAACTGCAGGCGCGCGAACGTGCCGCCGACGACCTTCGCGACCGTCTCGACGGCGAGGGTCTTCGCCACGCCGGGCACGCCCTCCAGCAGCAGGTGCCCGCGGGCCAGGAGGCCGACCAGCATCCGCTCGACCAGCCGGTCCTGCCCGACGATGACCTTCTTGATCTCGAAGACGGCACGCTCGAGGCGCTCACCCTCGGCCGCCGGGCTGGGGACACCGTCCTGCACGCTCACGCTGGGCATCCAACACGGACCGCGGTGAGACGAGGGTGAGCCCCGCCCCTGTGAGCGGAAACCAGTGCTCCAGCACTCGTTCCGCTCACAGCATGCGGGTGACATTCGGCATGAGGCCTGCCGTGCGCATCGGCACCAGCCGCACCGCCGAACCCGAGTACGGCGCCTCGATCATCATGCCGTTGCCGACGTACAGCGCGACGTGCCCGATCGCGCCGCCGTCGGCGTAGAAGAGCATGTCGCCGGGCTGTCGGGCGCCGACCGGCACCTGGCGCCCCGACGTGTACTGGTAGCCGCTGTAGTGCGGCAACGACACCCCGGCCCCGGCGAACGCGTAGATCATCAGGCCGGAGCAGTCGAAGCCGACGCGGCGGTAGTCGCCGAAGGCGTCCGCGATGCCGCCGTCGCGCACGCCCATCGTCGGCCCGCGGCCGTTGCCCCCGCCCCAGGCGTACTGCACGCCCAACTGCGACATCGCCCGGTCGATGACCCTGCGCACCGCGCCCGCGCCGCGGACGATCCCACCGCCCACACGACCCGCCGCCGCCTGCGCCTGTGCGCGCTCGGCCGCCGCCATCTCCTGCTGCCAGGACACGAACCGGTCGCGCTGGGCGCGCAGGCCTGAGTCGCTCGCGATGGCCGCGGCCAGCTGGGTGTTGACCTGCTCGCGCTGGGCGCGCACCTGGGCCAGCAGGGCGGCCTGCGCCGCGGCCTGCGCCTGCACACCCGCGACCGCGGCCGCGGCGGCCGCGCTGGCCTGCCGGGCGCGCTCCGCGGCGGCGCGGGCGTCGTCCTCGGCCTTACGGGCCAGCGAGTCGGCGTTCACCCGGGCGACGAGCGCGCGGTGCAGGCTGTCCAGCGCCTGCTGCTGCTGCTCGGCGACGAGGTCCGCGAACGCCGCCCGGTCCAGCACGCCCTGTGGGCCGCCGGGCGCGGTGAGCAGGCCGAGCGGCCCGATGTCGAGGCCTTGCTGGTAGCGGGCGGTGACGAAGGCGTCGACCCGCGAGCGCAGCGCATCCACGTCGGCCGCTGCGGCGGCGATCGCCTGCCTGGCCGCGTCCGCCGCCCGGCTCGCCTCGTCGGCGGCGGCCTGGGCGTTCTGCTGATCGACCAGCGCCCGGTTGGCCTGTTCCTGGCGCGCGGAGAGCTCCAGCGCGATCGCCGCCGCCCGGTCGTCGAGCGCCGACAGCTGCGCGGTCAGCCCGGCCACCTGCGTGGTGCGCTGCGTGACGGCGGCCCGGCTGGCGTCGAGCTGGTTGTCGGTCGGGTTCGGCGGCGGCGCAGGCGGTGGCGGCGCGGCCTGGGCCGGGCCCACCAGCCCGGCGAGCAACGCCGCCGTGAGCGCGACCAGGGCTACCGCCCGACCGAGGCGCCGCACCGAACCTCCCGCATCACCCACATGTTGGCGGGCGAACTGTTGCACTTGGCACAACGCGGATACGGCAGCGACACGCGAGAACCCCCACATGAGCGAACCCTCGCCAACTTAACAGGACAAGCGTACTGTTAACTGCGGGCGGGGTCCGCCATGCTCGACGCGACCGGGTGCGCGAGACTCCCGACAACCAATGCCGCGTACTGCCGTAATCCGAGGAGAAGTCCAGTGACCAGCACCGACAGCTTCGGCGCGAAAGGAACGATCGCCGCGGGCGGTAGCGAATACGAGATCTTCCGGCTCTCCGCCGTCGAGGGGTCCGAGCGCCTGCCGTTCAGCCTGAAAGTGCTCCTGGAGAACCTGCTGCGCACCGAGGACGGGGCCAACGTCACCGCCGACCACGTGCGCGCGCTGGCCGGGTGGGATCCGGCCGCCGAGCCGGACACCGAGATCCAGTTCACCCCGGCGCGGGTGATCATGCAGGACTTCACGGGCGTGCCGTGCGTCGTGGACCTCGCCACGATGCGCGAAGCCGTCACCGAGCTCGGTGGCGACCCGGCCAAGGTCAACCCGCTGGCCCCGGCCGAGCTCGTCATCGACCACTCGGTGATCATCGACGTGTTCGGGAGGGCCGACGCGTTCGAGCGCAACGTCGAGTTCGAGTACGGCCGCAACAAGGAGCGCTACCAGTTCCTGCGGTGGGGCCAGGGCGCGTTCGACGAGTTCAAGGTTGTGCCGCCGGGCACGGGCATCGTGCACCAGGTCAACATCGAGCACCTCGCACGCGTCGTGATGACGCGGGGCGGGCAGGCCTACCCCGACACGCTCGTCGGCACCGACTCACACACGACCATGGTCAACGGCCTCGGCGTGCTGGGCTGGGGCGTCGGGGGCATCGAGGCCGAGGCGGCGATGCTCGGCCAGCCCGTCTCGATGCTCATCCCCCGGGTGGTCGGCTTCAGGCTCACCGGGGAAATCCCCGCGGGCGCCACGGCCACCGACGTCGTCCTGACGATCACCGAGATGCTGCGGCGGCACGGCGTCGTCGGCAAGTTCGTGGAGTTCTACGGCGAGGGCGTGGGCGCGGTCCCGCTGGCCAACCGCGCGACGATCGGCAACATGAGCCCGGAGTTCGGCTCCACCGCGGCGATCTTCCCGGTCGACGAGGAGACCGTGCGCTACCTGCGGCTCACCGGCCGTTCCGACGAGCACATCGCGCTCGTCGAGGCGTACGCGAAGGAGCAGGGCCTCTGGCACGATCCGGCCCGCGAGCCCGTCTACTCCGAGACGTTGGAGCTGGACCTGAGCACGGTCGTGCCGTCGATCGCGGGCCCCAAGCGCCCGCAGGACCGCATCGCGCTCACCGACGCCAAGCCCGCGTTCCGCAAGGCCATCCGCGACTACACCGACGACCCCGAGTCCGACGGTGTCGACGAGGCGGGCAAGGAGTCCTTCCCGGCCAGCGATTCGCCTGCGCCCGGCTCGGGCGCCGACGAGGCGGCCCCGGCCGTGTTCTCCGCCGCCAACGGCGGCGAGGGCCGTCCGTCCAAGCCGGTCCCGGTCACGTCGGCCGACCGCGGCGAGTTCGTGCTCGACCACGGCGCCGTCGTCATCGCCTCGATCACGAGCTGCACCAACACGTCCAACCCCTCGGTGATGCTCGGCGCCGCGCTGCTCGCCAAGAACGCCGTGGAGAAGGGCCTCACGGTCAAGCCGTGGGTCAAGACGTCGATGGCACCCGGCAGCAAGGTCGTCACCGACTACTACGAGAAGGCCGGGCTCTGGCCGTACCTGGAGAAGCTGGGCTACCACCTCGTCGGCTACGGCTGCACGACGTGCATCGGCAACTCCGGGCCGCTGTCGGACGAGATCTCCGCGGTGGTCAACGACAAGGACCTGACGGTCGTGTCGGTGCTCTCGGGCAACCGCAACTTCGAGGGCCGCATCAACCCGGACGTCAAGATGAACTACCTGGCGTCGCCGCCGCTGGTGATCGCCTACGCGCTCGCGGGCACGATGGACTTCGACTTCGAGGCCCAGCCGCTTGGCACCGGGACCGACGGCGAGCCCGTCTACCTACGCGACATCTGGCCCCCGGCGGCCGAGGTGCAGTCGGTCGTCGACAGCGCGATCAACCAGGACATGTTCACCAAGGACTACGCCGACGTCTTCGCGGGCGACGAGCGGTGGCGCTCGCTGCCGACGCCGGAGGGCTCGACGTTCGCGTGGGACCCGGACTCCACCTATGTGCGCAAGCCCCCGTATTTCGAGGGCATGGCCACGGAGCCGTCGCCGGTCGTCGACATCGACGGCGCGCGGGTGCTCGCGCTGCTCGGCGACTCCGTGACCACCGACCACATCTCCCCCGCGGGCTCGATCAAGGCCGACACCCCGGCCGGGCAGTACCTCACCGAGCACGGCGTCGAGAAGCGCGACTTCAACTCCTACGGCAGCCGCCGCGGCAACCACGAGGTGATGATCCGCGGCACCTTCGCCAACATCCGGCTGCGCAACCTGCTGCTGGACGGCGTCTCCGGCGGCTACACCCGAGACTTCACCCAAGAGGGCAGCCCGCAGGCGTTCATCTACGACGCGGCGCAGAACTACGCGGCCGCGGGCATCCCGCTGGTGGTGCTGGGCGGCAAGGAGTACGGCTCGGGCAGCTCGCGCGACTGGGCCGCCAAGGGCACCGCGCTGCTCGGCGTGAAGGCGGTCATCGTCGAGAGCTACGAGCGGATCCACCGCTCCAACCTCATCGGGATGGGCGTGCTGCCGCTGCAGTTCCCGGAGGGCGAGTCGGCCGCCTCGCTCGGGCTGGACGGCACCGAGACGTTCACGATCACCGGGGTGACCGCGCTCAACGAGGGCAGCAGCCCGCGCACCGTGCACGTGCGCGCGGCGAAGGAGTCGGGCGCCGACGTCGAGTTCGACGCGCGCGTGCGCATCGACACCCCCGGCGAGGCCGACTACTACCGCAACGGCGGGATCATGCAGTACGTGCTGCGCGGCATGCTGCGCGGCTGACGTACTCGCGGGCGGACCGCCGCGGGCACCTCTGTCGGGCGCCTGCGGCGGCGGTCCCCCGCGCTTGCGATGTCGTCGATTGATCGACGATTCGCTGGCGTCAACGTTTCATTGACAGCGAGGGGACCCGCGGAAGTCAGACCGTGTCGCGGCGGGCGACGTCGGCGGCGAGGCCGTCGAGGAGGCAGCGCAGCCCACGCTCGAACAGCCTGTCCAGGTCGAGGTCGTACCCCTGCCCGGCGAGCCGCTCGAAGCGGGGATACCGGCCGCCCGCAACGAGGGCCCGCAGCTGCTGCTCCTGGGTGGCCACCCACTCGTCGCCGGTGAGTCCGCTGGCGGCCTGGGCGGCGGCCTCGCTCTCCAGGTTGACCGCGACGCCACGCACGAACGTGAAGAGCGTGAGGTGGACGTCGAACGCATCGGCACCGGTCAGTCCCGCGTCCTCCAGCGCGGCCAGCATCCATTCGGTGTAGGCGAGACCGCCCGGGATGACCTGCGGCCGGGTGAGCGACAGCGCCCCCGCCAGCCACGGGTGCCGCCGAAACGCCGCCCACAGCGAGCGCGTGGCGATCTCCAGGCGGGCCCGCCAGCCCGCCGGTGGGTCGGCGGGAAGGCGGGCGGCGTGCAGCGTCGCGTCGAGCATCCGCAGTATCAGGTCGTCCTTGTCGGTGACGTGCCGATACAGCGACATCGGCGCCGCGCCGAGCGCGCTCGCCACCCGACGCATCGAGACCCCGTCCAGCCCTTCGGCGTCGGCGATCAGCACCCCTGCGGCGACGATCCGGCCCACGCTGAGCGTCCCGGGCGCCACCCGCCCCGTCGGAGTGGCGGATGACGTCCGCGCGCCTTGCCCTCCCGACATCGCCTCTCGGCCCCCGTGCGGCGGTGCGGGGCGGTGGGATCCCGCCTGCCGAGCCAGCACGACGGTGCCGACGCCGGGAACAGCGCGCACCAACCCGTCGTCGCGCAGCGCCGCGAGCACGCGCGACGCGGTGGCGATCGCCACGCCCCACCGCCGGGTGATCTCCCGCGCGGACGGGACGCGGTCCCCCGGCGCCAGCTCACCCCGCTCGATCTGCGTCCGCAGCTCGGCGGCGATCCGCACGGAGGGCGGCTCGGTCACCCTCACCTCCGATGTGCTCGTGGGCCGGAGCCGGACTGTAACCCGATCTGGGACGCACCTGTCCGGCCGACGGTCGGAGAGCACGTTCGGCCGAACGCCATTCGGCGGTCCACCAGACGTCCTGATGGCGCAGCGACGTCCGGCCGTCAGGCCGTCGGCGTCCTATCTGGACGTTGGGTACCGTTTGGGGTGATTGTGCCGGAATCGGGGTGGTGATGGCGGGGATCCCCACGGGCCTGCCCGGCATGCCGCTGCTCACTACGAAACTGTTCGTGCCGAGGGCGCGTTCGGACCTCGTTGTCCGGCCACGGCTGCTGGCCCGGCTCGCGCAGGCGAGCGACGGCCGGTGCACGCTCGTGACCGGGCAGGCGGGGGTGGGCAAGACCACCCTGCTCGCCGCGTGGCTCGCCACGCGAGAGCATCCCGTCGCGTGGCTTTCGCTGGACGAGCGCGGCCAGGACCCGCTCCGGTTCGTCCGCTACCTGGTCGCCGCTGTCCAGACTGTGGCGCCGGGATGCGGCGCGACGGCGCTCGCCTGGCTCGAAGCGCCCGAGACCGACGTCGAGATCGTGCTCACCAGCCTCGTCAACGACCTCGCCGCGCACCCCACGGAACCGTGCTGGTGCTCGACGACTACCACCTCATCCGGTCCGCGGCCGTGCACGACGCCGTCGCGTTCCTGCTCGGTCACCTGCCGCCCGCGACCCACCTGGTGATCTCGACAGGGAGGACCCTCCGCTGCCGATGGCGCGCCTGCGGGGGCGCGGCGAGCTGACGGAGCTGCGCGCCGCGGATCTCGGCTTCACCGTCGACGAGGCCTTCGACTTCCTCGTCGAGGGCATGCGCCTGCCCCTGTCGCGCTCCCAGATCGCGGCGCTCGTGATCCGCACCGAAGGATGGGCCGCCGGACTGCAGCTCGCGGGGCTGGCGATGCGCTCCCGATCCGACATCGCAGGGTTCGTGACGGCGTTCGCGGGCAGCCACCGGCTGGTCGCGGACTATCTCGGCGCCGAGGTGCTGGACCGGCAGCCCGCCCACCTCCAGCGCTTCCTGCTGACCACGAGCGTGCTCGACCGCATGTGCGCACCGCTCTGCGACGCCGTGCTCGACGAAACCGGTTCCCAGCATCGGTCGCGCGCGCACCTGCGCGTCCGACAGCGCCGAGAGCCAGTCCTCCATGGCGCGGTGGAACTCGTACTCGGCCAGCATCATCGAAACGACCGACTCCATCCTGGCCGTCGCGTCCTCGATGTCGCCCGCTGCCGGCGCGTGGCCGACCGCTTCCGGGAGCAGCCCGGAGCTTCCGAACCATGCGCAGGCCCTGCGGTGGGCCGCGGCCGCGTCCACGTCGCCGTCGAAGGTCAGCCGCGCGGCGGACGGGACGGGCCGGGCGCCGGGAGCCCGCGGCCGTCCTGGTTCGGCCCGACGGCTATGTCGCGTGGGCGCACGACACCACACCCACCGAGGAGGACATCGTCGCCGCACTACGGCGATGGTGCGGCGCGGTGTAGCGTACTAGTACGTACTAGAACGCGGGTGTTATCAACTGGGCGTACGTCGTACTCTCGCCGCATGACCGACATCCTCATCTCCGGCGCGGGCATCGCGGGCCCCGCGCTCGCGTACTGGCTCCACACGGCCGGGCACGACGTCACCGTCGTCGAGCGGGCCGACACCGTGCGCCCGGGCGGGCAGGCCGTCGACCTGCGCGGGGCGGGCCGTACCGTCGTCGAGCGGATGGGTGTGCTGGATCGCGTGCGGGCGGTCGCGCTCGACCAGCGCGGCGTCGCCTGGGTGAACCGCCGCGGCCGGATCACCGCGCGCATGCCCGTCGACGCGTTCGCAGGCGAAGGCATCATCTCCGAGATCGAGGTGCTGCGCGACGACCTGGCGCACGTCCTGCACGACGCCACGCGGGCGGGCGTCGAGTACGTCTTCGGGGACACCGTCACCGGGCTGCGCCAGGACGACGACGGCGTCGACGTCACCTTCGAGAAGGCGCCGCGACGGCGGTTCGGGCTGGTCATCGGCGCCGACGGGCTCTGCTCGCCGATCCGGCGGCTGGTCTTCGGGTCCGCAGGCCTGCGGCCGCTCGGCTGTGCGATGGCGTGGTTCAGCGCGCCCGCTTCGTCCGATCTCGACGACTGGTACGTCATGCACAACGCCCCTGGCGGGCGCGTCGCCCCGCTGCGGCCCGGGCGCACCCCCGACGTGGCCAAGGCCGGGCTCGGTCTCCGTGTCGACCCGCGCTCGGTGCTGCCCCGCGACGCCGACGGCCAGCGGGCGCTGCTCACCCGCGCGTTCGCAGATGTGGGGTGGAGGGCGCCGACGCTGGTCGAGGCCATGCACACGGCTTCGGACTTCGCGTTCACGGCCGTCGCGCAGGTGCGGCTGCCGCGGTGGTCGCGCGGGCGGGTCGCGCTCGTCGGTGACGCGGCGGCCTGCCCGACCCCGCTGACCGGCCTCGGCACGAGCGTCGCGCTGGTGCAGGCCTACGTGCTCGCAGGTGAGCTGGCGCGCGCCCGCGGCGACCACCGGGCCGCGTTCGACCGCTACGAGGAGATCGCGCGGCCCTACGTCACGAGGGCCCAGGAGCTGCCGCCCGGCGGGGTCGCAGGCTACGCGCCGCGCAGCGCGGCGGCCATCCGGCTGCGGACGGCGTCGATGCGCGCGATGACCCGATGGCCGATGCGGCCGATCCTCGAGCGTCAGTTCGCGAAGGCGGGCGATATCGCGCTTCCCGACTACCCGGCGGTGTGTCAGCCCGGGTGAGCCGGGTCGATCCATGGCACGTGCTCCGGGTCGGCGACGCCGTCGATGTCGAGGTTGACCACGATCGGATCCTGTCCGCTGCGGGTGAGCACGCACTCCAACGGGGTGTCGTCCAGGGCGTTGATCTCCTGGTGGGGCACGAACGGCGGCACGAAGATGAACCCGCCCGGCCCGGCCTCCGCGGTGAACTCCAGGCGCTCGCCCCAGCGCATCCGGGCCCGCCCGCGCACCACGTAGATCACGCTTTCCAGCTCGCCGTGGTGGTGGGCGCCGGTGCGGGCGCCGGGGTGGATCGTGACCGTGCCCGCCCAGAGCTTCTCCGCACCCGCCCGGGCAGCCGTGATCGCGGCGGCCCGGTGCATGCCGGGCGTCTGGGGCGTGTTGGTGTCGAGCGCGTCGGCGGGGATCACCCGCACCCCGTCGGTACGCCAGTCGCGCGTCATGACACCGACGCTAGCGCGGCCAACCGCTCCCGGGTGGCCGCGTCGGCCGGGAAGAACGACTCCACCGCCAGCTCGGCGAGCGTGACGTCGTGCGGGCCACCGAACGTCGTCAGCGCCGAGTGCAGGGCGAGGTCGCCGTCCGGGTCTCCGTCCGGGTCGGCGAGGGTGACGGTGAGCAGCAGCTCCTGGGCGCCCGGATCGGGCCGGGCGTCGAGCACGTCGGCGACGCCGGGGTAGCCGCGGATCTCGCGGTGCAGGGCAGCCAGGCGCGGGTCGCCGCTCCAGCGCAGCGCCCGGTCGAGCCGGTGGCCGAGGTGCGCGATCCAGCCCGCGGGCTCCCGCACCCGCGGCAGGAGGCCGCCGGGATGCAGCCCGATGCGGTAGGCGTTCGGCGCGGCGAGCAACTCGGGGTCGACGCCGCGCAGCAGCGGCGCGACCCCGCGGTTGGTCATCAGCACGTCACCGAAGCGGTCGAGCACGAGCGCCGGGTAGGGCTCGTGACCCGCAAGGAGGTGGGCGAGCGCCTCGCGGGCGGAGCGCAGATGGTCGGCGCCGAGGTCGGACTCGGCGTACGCGGGCGCGTAGCCCGCGGCCAGTACCAGCGCGTTGCGCTCCCGCAGCGGCATCTCCAGGTGCTCGGCGAGGTGCAACAGGAGCGCCCGACTCGGCCGGGCCCGACCGGTCTCGACAAAGCTCAGGTGCCGCGCGGACACCCCGCTCGCCGACGCCAGGTCGAGCTGGCTGCGGCGGGCGTTCTGGCGCCAGTGGCGCAGGAGGTCGCCCACGGTGGGCGTGCGCGCGGTTCTCACCCCACCGACGCTAGCCGCCCCCACGACCACGGACGACTACCTGAGAGGTAATCGACCCCATGACCCGCGGCGGGGAGTCTCGAGGGCGTCAGAGACGTCAGCACCGACGAAAGAGGACGAGATGAGCAGCTACGACGACACCGCCCGCGCCTACATCGCCGCCTGGAACACCCGCGACGCCGCCGAGCGCCAGGCCGCGGTGGCGGCCGTGTTCGCCCCGGAGGCGACCTACACCGACCCGCTCGCCGACGTGTCCGGCCGCGACGCGATCGCCGAGCTCATCGGGGGCGCGCACCAGCAGTTCGCTGGCTGGACGTTCCGGCTGGCCGGGCCGGTCGACGGCCACCACGGCCAGGCCCGCTTCACCTGGGCGCTCGGCCCCGACGGGGCGGGGGAGGCGACCGTTGTCGGCTTCGACGTCGTCACCCTCGACGACGCCGGGCGGATCACGAGCGTGCTGGGCTTCCTGGACCGGGTGCCCGCCGCCGCTTGAGCGAGGCGGCCCGCGGCGACCACGCACCCCTCAGGGCAACCGCGCACCCCACCGGTGGGGTGCGCGGTCGGCCGGTGAGGTGCGCGGTCCGCCGGTGAGGTGCGCAGTCGGCCGGTGAGGTGCGCAGTCGGCCGGTGAGGTAGCGCGGTCGGCATGCGCCGGCAGCGCGGGGCTACGCGGCCGTGGCCAGGGTGAGCGCGTGGCGGCCGCGCTCGTCGGTCCAGGTGCGGGTGATCTCGTACCCGGTCGCCTCCAGCCAGCCCCGCACGCCGCCGGGCCGGAACTTCGCCGAGGTCTCGGTGGTCAGCTCCTCCCCCTCGGCGAACGGCACGGTGAGGTCGAGGCCCGCCACGCGTACGGTCATCGCCCGCCGGGCCCGCAGCCGCATCTCGATCCACTCGTGCCGCGCGTCCCACAGCGCGCGGTGGTCGAACGCGTCGACCGCGAAGTCCGCCGACAACTCCCGGTTGAGCACGCGCAGGACGTTGCGGTTGAACGCGGCCGTGACACCCTGCGCGTCGTCGTAGGCCGCCACCATGGTCGGCACGTCGACGACCATGCTCGTGCCCAGCAGCAGCCGCTCCCCCGGCCGCAGGACGCCGCGCAGCGTGGTGAGGAACGCGGCCCGGTCGCGCGGGCGCAGGTTGCCGACCGTGCCGCCCAGGAACGCGACCATCCGCCGCTTCCCCTGCGGCAGCCGGTCGAGGTGCCGGGTGAAGTCGCCGACGACGCCGTGCAGCGCGAGCCCCGGGTAGTCGGGGGCGAGCGCGTCCATCGCGGAGCGCAGCGCCGCAGCGCTCACATCCTGCGGCACGTAGGTGACGAGGCCGCCCGCCTTGCGGAACGCGTCGAGCAGCAGCCGGGTCTTCACCGACGATCCGGAGCCCAGCTCGACGAGGGTGTCGGCCTGCGCGAGCGCCGCGATCTCGTCGACCGCGCGTTCCAACAAGGCCCGTTCGGTGCGCGTGGGGTAGTACTCGGGGAGCCGGGTGATCTCCTCGAACAGCTCGCTGCCGCGGGCGTCGTAGAACCACTTCGGCGGCAGGCTCTTCGGGCGTGCGGTCAGGCCCGCGCGAGCGTCGGCGGCCAGGGCGGCCTCGGCGTCGTCGTCGGTGAGGTGGATGTCGAGGACGCCTGCGCTCCGGGTCGATGCTTCGCTTGCACGCTCGCTCATGAATTTCCCAGGGGGATCAGGTGGTGCTCGCCGGGGCGCGCCACCACGAGGTGTCGGTCGGGGACCCCGGTCCATCCGGGGTCGGTGTCGAAGGGTTCGGACGCGACGTAGGCGCGCCCCGGTGGCGTCCCCACCGACAGGGCGTGGTCCCACGCGGTGGCCCAGACGGTCACACCGTCGGTGAGCAGCAGGTTCAGCCGCGAGCCCGGCGCGGCCGCGGCGACCTCGGCCAGCACGTCGACGAGCGCGTCGGCCCCGTCCTTGCCCGCGCGTAGGCGATGGCGCACCAGCGCCCACAGCAGCGCCGCGTCGGTGGGGGCGTCGAGGGTGAGCAGGTCGGTCACCGGCAGCGCGGCCGCGAGCGCCGCCACCGAGCCGGGCCAGCCGCGGACCAGGCCGTTGTGGCTGAACAGGAAGCGCCCCTCGGCGAACGGGGCTGCCGCGTTCGCGGTGACGGGCATGCCGACGGTGGCCGAGCGCACCGCGGCCAGCGCGGCCCCCGTCGACGTCACCCGGGCCAGGTCGGCGAACAGCGCGTCCGACCAGAGCGGGGCGGCGCTGCGGTAGCGGACGGCCTCGTCCCCCGGGTACCAGCCCACGCCGAACCCGTCGGCGTTGATCGTGCCGCCGCCGCGCATGTCGGCGGGCGCATAGGACTGCCGCAGCAAACCGTGCGGCGGGTCCAGCACCAACGCCGACAGCGTTGTCGGCGGGCCCAGGTAGGCCAGATGGCGGCACACTCAGACGTCCCAGGCCAGCCGGAACCCCGCGAAGATCTGCCGCCGGACCGGGTAGTCCCAGTTGCGGAAGGTGCCGCGGACGACGGCCGGGTCGGCGCCGAACGAGCCACCGCGCAGCACGCGGTAGTCGCCGCCGAAGAACACCTCCGAGTACTCGCGGTACGGGAACGCCGCGAAACCCGGATAGGGGTGCCAGCCCGAGGCCGTCCACTCCCACACGTCGCCGATGAGCTGCTCGACACCCAGCGGCGACGCTCCCGCCGGGTAGGCACCGACCGGGGCGGGTGCGAGGTGGCGCTGCCCGAGGTTCGCGTGCGCGGGCGTCGGGTCGGCATCACCCCACGGGAAGCGGCGCGAGGCACCGGTGGCCGGGTCGTGCCGCGCCGCCTTCTCCCATTCCGCCTCGGTGGGCAGCCGAGCGCCCGCCCACGCGGCGTACGCGTCGCGCCTCGTGCGCGCACACATGCACGACCGGCTGGTCGAGCGGCACCGGCTCCACCACGCCGAAGCGCCGCCGCCACCACGTGCCGTCCGCGTCGCGGGCCCAGAAGGCGGGCGCGACGTAGCGCGGCCTCGGTGCGGTGCCGCCAGCCTGCATCGGTCCACCAGCGGGGGTCGCGGTAGCCGCCCGCGTCGACGAACTCGGCGTACTCCCCGTTGGTGACGGGCACGGTGGCGATCCGGAACGCGGGCAGGTCGACGACGTGCGCGGGCCGCTCGTTGTCCAGCGCCCACGGCTCGGTGGAGGTGCCCATCGTGAACGGCCCCGCCGGGACCAGCGCGGCCTGCGCGGGCAGCGGACGTCCCGGCGGCGGTGGCGGCGCCGAGAGCACCGGGGCGCCTGCTCGGAGCTGGTGGGTGGCGAGCATCGTCTCGTCGTGCTGCTGCTCGTGCTGGACGATCATGCCGAAGGCGAAGCCGTCGGTGGTGAGACTGCGGCCGTTCATCGGGCTGCGGCTCAGCACGTCGAGCGCCTTGTCGCGCACCTCCGCGACGTAGGCGCGGGTTTCGGCGGGCGTGAGCAGTGGCAGCTCGACGCGGCTGGATCGGGAGTGCCGGAACGCGTCGTACAGACCGTCGATGTCGGGCCGCAGCGGCGCCCGGCCGCCGACGTCGCGCACCAGCCACAGCTCCTCCTGGCTGCCGATGTGCGCGAGGTCCCAGACCAACGGCGACATCAGCGGCGAGTGCTGTGCGACGAGGTCGGCCTCGTCGACGGCGTCGGTGAGCGTCGTGCTGCGGGCGCGCGAGGCGGTGAGCAGGTCGGCGATGCGGGTGCGGAGGGCCTCGGGGGAACGGGTAGTGGTCTCGGCGGTCACAGGGAGGTTCCTTCCGGCTCGTCGGCGGGGCACAGGCCGTGCCGCACGAGCCGATCGGTCATGGCGACGAGCTCGTCGACGAGCCACGTCGGGGCGGCGAGGTCGGGCAGGCGGGCGGCGGCCAGGTCGAACACCTGGACGGCCGCCTGGGCGAGCACCCGGTCGGCGAGCCCGTGGCGGGCCGCCGAGACCCATCTGGTGCGCGCGGGGGCGCAGATGTTGCGGACGACGTCGATCACGCCCGGGTCGGAGAGCAGCGCCGCCAGCACGGCGACGGGCAGCGCCCACCGCTTGCCCGGCTGCATGTCGCAGTAGCGCACCTCCAGGTGCCCGCGGGGCCGCACCGGCGGGAACAGCGTGGAGACGTGGTAGTCGAGATCGGCGAGCGTCGGTGGCCGCGGGAGGCCGCCGCGCACCCACCCCGCGAACGTGAGGCCGTCGGGCACGAGCCAGCCGCCGTTCCTCCGGACGCACAGCACCGGCGCGTCCAGCACACGTCGCGCCCAGGCCGCCGCCGGGTCGGCGGGTTCGGGATCGGCGGGGGGCGCGGTGCGCGCGGGATCCGCATGCATCCAGGCCGCCCAGCGCGTGGACTTCCAGCCGGTGCGCCGCCCGTGCATGCGGGGCGAGTTCGCGAACGCCGCGAGGAGCACCGGTCCGAGCGCGTGTACGGCGGCCCACCGCGCGGCGACGGCGGTGCGCTCCCCCGCGTCGACGCACACCTGGACGGCGGCCGTGGAGCACATGGCGCTGCGGCCGTGCGGGCCGATGCGATCGAACGACTGCTCCATCGCGCGGTAGCGGGGCAGGTCCAGGATGCGGTGCGGCGGACCTTCCGGAGCGGCGGCCCGGCCCTCGACGGCAAGGCCCGCGGCGGCAATCCGGTGATGCAGTGCGTCGGCGTCGGCGGACGCGGTGTCGAGCAGCCCGGCGAGGTCGGGAAGCGGCGGGCTGGCGAGCTCGATCTGGCCGCCGGGCTCCACGGTGACGAGGGAGCCGCCGGGCAGCGGATCAGCGGGGGACGACGGATCGAGAGCGACCGGGCAGTGCCTGCCCAGCGCGGCGGCGAGCGTAGCGGCCGTGAGTCTGCCGGAGGACGGGGGCCGCACCAGCCACTCCAGCTCCACACCGATGAGGCGCGGGGGTCCGTGCTTGAAGCAGACGGACGCGACGTAGGCCTCGGCCGCTGCGCGATCCTGCAGTACAGCCGCCTCGCCGCCCTGCTCCGGCTGGTCCGCCGCGGTGGCGATGGGACCGGCGTGAGAAGTCACGCCCGAGAACGCTACCCGGGCGCGGCGGGACTCGCACAGCGTTCGGCGTGCGGTCATCGCGCCCACCCACCGGGTTAAGATCGCGGACGTGCCCCGCGTCAGCACCGACCGGCTCGCGGCGCGACGGCAGCAGATCCTGGACGGCGCGCGGGCGTGCTTCGCCGCGTACGGCTACGAAGGCGCCACCGTCCGTCGGCTCGAGCAGGCCGTCGGGCTGTCCCGGGGCGCGATCTTCCACCACTTCGGCGACAAGGACACCCTGTTCCTCGCGCTCGCCGAACAGGACGCCCGGCGGATGGCCGACGTGGTCGCCGAGCAGGGCCTCGTGCAGGTGATGCGCGATCTGTTGGCCGATCCGGACGGGGAGCACAGCTGGCTCGGCACGCGGCTGGAGGTGTCGCGCCGCCTGCGCACCGACCCGCCGTTCCGGGAACGCTTCCGGGCCCATTCCGCGGCGCTGACCCGGGCGACGCGCGAGCGGCTCGAGCGGCAGTCGCGCGCCGGGGCGTTGCGCGACGACGTGCCCGTGGCCGTGCTCGCCCAGTACCTCGAACTCGTGTTGGAGGGCCTGATCTCGCACCTGGCGATGGGCCTGCCTGCCGACGACCTCGGACCGGTGCTCGACGTCGTCGAATCCTCGGTCCGACGCCGATCGGTGTCGCACACGACTTAGGCGCAGGCCGCCTTCGCGGTTAGGGTGACCCGATCGGTGCGCTCCGACGACGAGGTCGGAGCGCGCCCCTCACACCGGCTCCGCCACGAGGTGCGCGGCCCGCAGCCGGGCGGCCAGCGCGTGCAGGTCGTCGCGCAGCGCCGCCAGCTCGGCGGCCCGCATCCCGGTCGCCTCCAGCACCTGCGCCTGAATCGCCGCGGCCTGCGCACGCAGCCCCCGCCCCCGCTCGGTGAGCGTGATCTGCACCGTCCGCTCGTCCTCCGGACGTCGGCGGCGCACGACCAGGCCCTCGGCCTCCAGCCGCTTCAGCAGCGGCGAGAGGGTGCCGGTGTCGAGCTGCAGCCTGCCGCACAGCGTGCCGAGCGTCAGGCTGTCCTGCTCCCAGAGCACGAGCATCACCGCGTACTGGCTGTAGGTGAGGCCGATGCTGTCGAGCAGCGGCCGGTAGCAGCCGGTCATCGCACGCGACGCCGTGTGCAGTGCGAAACAGAGCTGCTCGTCGAGGACGAAGTCCGGCCGGGATGCTTCGGGCATCCCGGCAGCCTATGCCGCAGGCGGCCCGCCGACGAGACGTTCCTCGTGGGCAAACTGCGTGCGGTAGAGCGCGGCGTAGCGGCCGCCTGCCGCGAGCAGGCCGTCGTGCGTGCCCCGCTCGACGATCCGTCCGTGCTCGACGACGACGATCTCGTCGGCGGCCCGGATCGTGGAGAGCCGGTGGGCGATGACGATCGCCGTGCGCCCTTCGAGGGCCTCGACCAACGCCTCCTGCACCGCGACCTCCGACTCGGAGTCCAGGTGCGCGGTGGCCTCGTCGAGGATGACCACCCGGGGCCGGGCCAGCAGCAGGCGGGCGATCGTGAGACGTTGCCGTTCGCCGCCCGACAGCCGGTAGCCGCGTTCCCCGACCACCGTGTCCAGGCCGTCGGGCAGCGCCGCGAGCACCTCACCGAGCCGCGCGCGGTGCAACGCGTGGATCAGCTCGGCGTCGGTCGCGCCCGGGGCGGCGTAGCGCAGGTTGGCGGCGATCGTGTCGTGGAAGAGATGTCCGTCCTGGGTGACGACGCCGACCGCGCCGCGCACGGCCGCGAACGTCAGGCCGCGGACGTCGATGCCTGCCAGCTCGACCGCGCCCTCGTCGACGTCGTAGAGCCGCGGGACGAGCGCCGCGATCGTCGACTTGCCCGCCCCGGACGGCCCGACGAGCGCGAGCAGGCGCCCGGGGCCCACCTCCAGGTCGATGCCGTGCAGCACCTCCTCGCCGCCGCGGTGGTCGAGCACGGCGACCTCCTCCAGCGAGGCCAGCGACACTTGGTCCGCGCGCGGGT
Organism: uncultured Actinomycetota bacterium; assembly: GCA_963739465.1. Lineage (GTDB taxonomy): Bacteria > Actinomycetota > Actinomycetes > Mycobacteriales > Pseudonocardiaceae > Pseudonocardia. Next base: position 200,102 of record CAVUAS010000021.1, on the reverse strand, counting down.
AGGTGAACCGCACCCCGGCGAGGCGCACGCCGATCGGCCCGGCGGGCAGCGCGCGGGCACCCGGCCGCTCGGTGATCATCGGTGGAAGGTCGAGCACCTCGAAGACGCGCTCGAACGACACCAGCGCGGTCATGACGTCGACGCGGGCGTTCGCGAGCGCGGTCATCGGCGAGTAGAGCCGGGTGAGCAGCAGCGCGAGTGTGACGACGGTGCCCGCCTCGATCCGCCCGGTGACGGCGAGCCACCCGCCGAGGCCGTAGATCAATGCCTGGGCCAGTGCCGACACGAGCGACAGCGCGGTGACGAACACCCGCGACACCATCGCCGTGCGCACCCCGATGTCGCGGATCCGCACGGCGCGGTCGGCGAACTCGGCGATCTCGTCGTCGGGGCGGCCGAACAGCTTGACCAGCGTGGCGCCGGGCGCGGAGAAGCGCTCGGTCATCTGGTTGGACAGGCCCGCGTTGAGGTCGGCGGCCTCGCGGCGCAGGTCGGCGATCCGCCGCCCCATGCGCCGGGCCGGGATCACGAAGATCGGGAGCAGGACGAGCGCGAGGACCGTGACCTGCCAGGCCAACGTGATCATCACGGCCACCGCGAGCGTCAGCTGGATGATGTTGGACACGACGCTGGCCAACGTCGACGTGATCGCCGACTGCGCCCCGATCACGTCGTTGTTCAGCCTGCTGACCAGCGCGCCGGTGCGCGTGCGGGTGAAGAACGCGACAGGCATCGTCTGGACGTGCGCATACACGGCACGACGCAGGTCGGCGATCAGTCCCTCGCCGATGCGCGCGGAGAACCAGCGCGTGGCCAGCCCGTTGACCGCCTCGACGATCGCGAGCGCGGCGATGCCCCCGGCCAGCCCCACCACGGTGGCGGCGGCAACCGCGGCGTCACCGCGCGCGACGATCGTGTCCACGACCTGACCAGCGAGGATCGGGGTGATCACACCGACAACGGACGAGACGACGGTGAACAGCAGGAAGGCGACCAGACCACGGCGGTACGGGGCAGCGAAGCGCCAGATGCGCGGGATCGTCCCCTTCTTGATCGAACGGGGGGCGTCGACCCCGTGGGCGACGCTCCGCAGCATCCCGAACGGCCTGTCCACGCGCTCTCCTCTCGACGGAGGTGCCAACGCGCGGGAGGCCGGCCGTGCTTCCCGGCGGTACCTACTTCTTCTTCGTGCGCGTGGCCCCGCCACGACCCCGCAGCGTAACGCCGGTCTCAGAGAGGACCCGGTGTACGAAGCCGTACGACCTGCCCGTCGACTCGGCGAGGGCGCGGATGCTGGCGCCCTTCTCGTACTTCTTCTTCAGGTCGGTGGCGAGCTTCTCGCGCTGCGCGCCGGTGATGCGCGCCCCCTTCTTCAGATCGGCCACAGCAGTCGTCCCCTCCAGATTGTCGAACTCCCTGGTCCGGGCCGGTCCGGCCCGGGTGCGGCAATGATCGTCCACCCGATGGGGCCGGGACCAGGAGATCTTTTCGAAGATCGGTGAACGGTTCCGCCGAATGGATCACGCACTCGGGTGATCATTGCCGCCGTTTGATCACCGGGCCGTCACCCCGTCGCCACTCTCCGATCACCCCGGACGGGGACGAGACGACCTTCGACCTGCGGCGGTGTGACCCACCACACTCCAGGCGGGCGATGCGATCGGGTGGTGACCATCCCGACCGGATCGTCCGATCAGGCCAGCTGCACGAGGTCGAGATAGTCGGATGACCACAGGTCCTCGGTGCCGTCCGGCAGCACGATGACCTTGTCCGGCGTGAGCGCCTCGACCGCGCCGGGATCGTGCGTGACCAGCACGACCGCCCCCGCGAACCGCCGCAGCGCGTCGAGCACCTGGGCGCGGCTGGCCGGGTCGAGGTTGTTGGTGGGCTCGTCGAGCAGCAGCACGTTGGCGGAGCTGGACACGAGCCCGGCGAGCGCGAGCCGGGTGCGCTCGCCGCCGGACAGGGTGGCCGCCCGCTGGTCGAGCTGGGGGCCGGTGAACATGAAGGAGCCGAGCAGGTTGCGCAGCTGCTGTTCGGGCGTGTCCGGCGCCGCGTGGCGCACGTTCTCCCAGACGGTGGCGTCCATGTCGAGCGTGTCGTGCTCTTGGGCGAAGTAGCCGGTGCGCAGCCCGTGGCCCGCCACCACCTCGCCCGCGTCGGGCGTCTCCGCACCGGCGAGCAGGCGCAGCAGCGTGGTCTTGCCCGCGCCGTTCAGCCCGAGCACCACGACCTTGGCGCCGCGGTCGACGGCCAGGTCGACGCCGGAGAAGACCTCCAGCGAGCCGAACGCCTTCGACAGCCCTTCCGCGGTGAGCGGCGTGCGCCCGCACGGCGCCGGGTCGGGGAAGCGGATGCGCGCCACCTTGTCGCGCTTGTGCTCCGGCTCCAGCGCGGCGAGCATCTGGTCGGCGCGGCGGGCCATGTTCTTCGCCGCGACGGCCTTCGTCGCCTTCGCGCCCATCTTGGCCGCCTGCAGATGCAGCACCGCGGCCTTCTTCTCGGCGTTGGCCCGCTCGCGGCGGCGCCGCTTCTCGTCGGTGGCCCGCGCCTCGAGGTAGCGGTGCCAGTCCATGTTGTAAAGGTCGATCTCGCCGCGCACGGCGTCGAGGAACCACACCTTGTTGACGACGGCGGCGAGCAGCTCGGTGTCGTGGCTGATCACGACGAGGCCACCGCTATGCGCGGACAGGAACGAGCGCAGCCAGGTGATCGAGTCGGCGTCGAGGTGGTTGGTGGGCTCGTCGAGCAGCAGGGTGGTGGCACTCGGCGCGCCGCCGCCCCCGCCGACTCCGCCGCCGTCCGAGGCGGCGAACAGGATACGGGCCAGCTCGACCCGACGGCGCTGGCCGCCCGAAAGCGTGGCGATCTGCTGGCCGAGCACCCGCTCGGGCAGGCCGAGATGGGCGCAGATGCGCGCCGCGTCGCTCTCCGCGGCGTACCCGCCGAGCGCGGCGAAGCGCTCCTCGATGCGCCCGTACTCGCGCACCGCCCGCTCGTTCTGCGCGCCGTCGACGAGCTCGGCCATCGCCGACTGCGCCTTCTCCATCTTGCGGAGCATCTCGTCGAGGCCGCGCGCGGACAGGACGCGGTCCTTGGCGGTGACGGTGAGGTCGCCCTCGCGGGGATCCTGCGGCAGGTAGCCGACCGCGCCCGACCCGCCGACCGCGCCCGCGTAGGGCTCGCCCTCACCCGCGAGCACCCGCATGGCGGTGGTCTTGCCCGCGCCGTTGCGGCCGACCAGGCCGATGCGGTCGCCGGGCTGCACCCGCAGCGTGGCGTCGGCGAGCAGAATGCGGGACCCGGCCCGCAGTTCGAGGTCGGTGGCGGTGATCAAAGGAGTTTCTCCGGGAGACGGGGGCAGGCGGGATCGCTGGACGTAGCGCCGCTACCCGATCCGGATCACGTGCCAAGAGTACCGGTCGGCGCGAGCGCGTTTCGGCCGTAGGGTCCCCGTCATGACGGATCTCACGGACTCACTCGACGGTCGCGCCGCCCTCGTCACCGGCGCCAGCCGCGGCATCGGCCACGCCATCGCCGCCGAGCTGCTGGTCCGGGGCGCCTCGGTGACGATCACCGCCCGCAAGCCGGACGAGCTGGCGGCCGCGGCGAAGGAACTGGTGGAGGGGCCCGCGGGCGGGGCGGAGGACCGGGTGCTGGCGGTCGCGGGGAACGCGGGGTCGGCCGAGGCCCGCGAGGAGTCGGTGCAGCGCACGATGGGGGCGTTCGGGCGGCTGGACATCCTGGTCAACAACACCGGCATCAACCCCGTCTACGGCCCGCTCGTGGACGCCGACCTCGACGGCATCCGCAAGATCTTCGACGTCAACGTCGTGTCGATGATCGCGTACGTCCAGCTGGCGTACCGGGCGTGGATGGCCGAGCACGGCGGCTCGATCGTCAACCTCGCGTCCGTCGGCGGGCTGCGCTCCACCGGCGTGATCGCGGCCTACGGCGCGTCCAAGGCCGCGGTCATCCGGCTGACCGAAGAGCTGGCCTGGCAGCTGGGCCCCTCGATCCGGGTGAACGCCGTCGCGCCCGCCGTCGTGAAGACGAAATTCGCCGCCGCGCTCTACGCGGAAGGCGAGGACAAGGTCAGCGCCGCGTACCCGATGAAGCGGCTCGGGACGCCGGAGGACGTCGCCGCGCTGGTCGGCTTCCTCGTGTCGGACAAGGCGTCGTGGATCACCGGCGAGACCGTACGGGTGGACGGCGGGATCCTCGCCACGGGCACGCTGGGCTGACCGTGAGGGGAAACGAGTGCCAGAGCACCCGTTTCCACTCACGACCCCTCAGAGCACCGGGGCGTCGGTCCACAGGCGGCTCGACCGGCCGGTCAGCACGTCCAGGAGCGCGGTGGCCTGGCCGTCGGTGAGCGAGGCGACGTAGTCGACGACCGCACGGCCGCGGGCCGGTGCGGTGGCGCCGAGCTCGGCCCGGGAGAGCTCGACCAGGTCGTGCAGGCGCGGCGGGAGGCTGGGGCCGTCGCCCTCCTCGGCGAGCCACGCGGTCAGCGCGTCCACCAGCGCGGCCAGCACGGTCGCCTGTCCTCGCTGGTGGGAGGCGAGGTCCGCACGGCGCAGCACGAAGCGCTGGTGCACGAACTTGAGCACCGCCACCTCGTGCCATTGCGCGGTCTCCAGCGCCACGTGGGCCGAGCGCACGGGGGGATTCCGGTCCACGGTCACGCCCGCCACGAGGCGCGACGTCCAGCGCGCCGAAAACTCCGCGACCGCCCGCTCCCCCGCCATCGACCCGTCGAACGGCACGGCGAGCAGGCCGTCGACCAGGTCGTCGCGGACGCGGGCCACCGCGGCGCGGAACGCGTCGTCGTCGTAGGCCCACGCGTCCTTGTCGCGCAGTCGCCGCCGCAGCCGCTCCAGATCCGACCCGGGGCCGGAGGCGCCCGCGCCCCCGGCGTGTTTGACCCAGCCCGTCAGCTCGGCGGACACCCCGGCCTGCTGCAGCACGCCGACGCGGTGGAAGTCCTCGAGATCGTGGATGGCGTAGGCGATGTCGTCGGCGGTGTCCATGACCGCGGCCTCCACCGTCTGCTGCCAGGGGCCGACGGGGAACGCCGCGCGGCAGTCGGTGAGGTCGTCCAGTTCGGTGGTGTAGGCGGAGAACTTGGCCGAGCCCGCGGCGGCCGCGCCCGGCAGCGGCCCGCCCCCACGCGGCGGCAGCAGGGCGGCGGACGGGTGCGGGTCCGGGTAGCCGCTGCGGCTCCAGGGGTACTTCAGCACGGCGGCGCGCACCGCGGCGGTGAGGTCGAGCCCGGTGCCGCTGGGGCCGTGCAGGTCGATGGTCGTGACGATGCGGAAGCTCTGCGCGTTGCCCTCGAACCCGTCGGGAAGGCGGAGGCGCTCGCGGGACACGCGGTCGAGCACCTGCTCGCCGAGATGGCCGAAGGGCGGATGGCCGAGGTCGTGGGCCAGCGCCGCCGCCTCGACGACGTCCGGGTCGCAGCCGCCCAGCTCGCCGACCAGCGGGTCGCACGCCAGCCGCTCGGCGATCGCGCGGGCGACCTGCGCCACCTGCAGGCTGTGCGTGAGGCGGTTGTGCACCAGCAGGCCCGCCCCGGCCGGGCTGACCACCTGCGTGACGCCCGCTAGGCGAGCGAAGAACGGCGACGCGGCGATCCGGTCGCGGTCGACCCGAAACGGGCTGTTCGCGAGGCCCGCCCCGGACTCGGCGACCCACGACCGCCGCGCCGACCGCGCCTCGTCGTCCACGCCGCGCAGGCTATCGCCGCCGCGCGGGGCCGACCCAACCGCGCACCCGCGCACTCGCGCACTCGCGCACTCGCGCACTCGCGCACTCGCGCAGGTGTGCTCGATGCCGCACCCGCCGTATCGAAAACCCGAACTCACCGTGCCGAAACGCGAGACTCACCGTGCCGAAACCCGGGACTCGCCGGGCGGGGGTGGGACGCGCGCATACTGGCGGCCGTGATCGACGTGCTCGTTGTCGGCGGGGGGCCCGCGGGCCGGGCGCTGGCCGCCGAGTGCGGGTCACGAGGGCTGGCGACCACGCTCGTCGACCCCGTCCCCGAGGCCCCCTGGCGGGCGACCTACGCCGCCTGGCTCGACGAGCTGCCCGCAGGTCTCCCCGCACCCGCCGCCACGGCGCGGGGGCGGGTCATCGCCCACACCGCCCACGCCCTCGATCGCACCTACGCCGTGCTCGACGTGCCCGCGCTGCGCGCCCACCTGGACGCGCGCCTCGCCGCGGCCGGGGTACGCATGGTCGCGGGGCGCGCCGAGCAGGTCATCTCGCGGGCCGCGGACAGCGCCGCGAGGGCCACCGACGGCGGCGGGCCGGACCGCGGACGCGCGGCATCGACGCTGCTGCTCGCCGACGGCACCGGGCTCGACGCCCGCGCGATCGTCGACGCGGGCGGCCACCGCGCCCCGCTCGGCGGTCGCCGCCCGCACCCGGACGGCGGCGGGGCGGTGCACCGTGGCGCCGAACGGGGCGCCACCGCGCGGGGGGCGGAAGCGCAGCGCGGGCGCGCGGGGGCGGACGGGCCGGGACCGGGGGGCGGGCAGGCCGTGGCCGCCGAGCAGACCGCCCACGGCGTCGTGGTGGACACCGCCACCGCCGCGCCGCTCGTCGGGCCCGGCGAGGCGCTCTTCATGGACTGGCGGCCCGACCACGGCGAGCCCGGCTGGCCGACGTTTCTCTACGCCGTCCCGCTCGGCGGCGACGCTGTGCTGCTGGAAGAGACCTCGCTCGCCCGCCGCCCCGGCCTCCCGCTGCCCGTCCTGCGCCGACGCCTGCACGCTCGGCTCGCCCGCCACGGCATCACCCCACCCGCCGATGCCCGCGTCGAACGCGTCCGGTTTCCCGTCGACCGGCCCCGCCACACGACGCCCGGCGTGCTCGGCTTCGGCGCCGCCGCCCCGCTCGTGCACCCGGCCACCGGCTTCAGCGTGGCCGATGCGTTGCGGCTCGCCCCATCGGTTGCCGAAGCACTGGCCACCGGCGGCGTACGCGCCGCCCGGCGCCGCGTCTGGCCCGCCCGCGCCCTCGCCGTGCACCGCCTTCGGCGGATCGGCCTGGAGGCCCTCCTGCGCATGCCCCCCGAGGCCGTCCCCGCCTTCTTCGAAACCTTCTTCGCCCTGCCCGAACGACACCGCCGCGCCTACCTCTCCGGTCGGGACGACCTCGCAGGGCATCTCGCCGCGATGGGCGCCCTCTTCGGCCGGGCCGACGTGCCGCTACGCCGCCGACTCGTCGGACCGGCGTTGCGCCGCCCGGCCCCGGCCCTGCCGACGCCGCGCTGAGGCCGCGGGTCGGGGCTTCCCGACCCACGCGGCGGCGCTTCCCGACCCACGCGGCGCGCCTCCCGACCCACGCGGCGCGCCTCCCGACCCACGCGGCGGCGCCTCCCGACCCACGCGGCGGCGCCTCCCGACCCGCGCGGCGGCGCTTCCCGACCGGCAGCGCATAGCGCCCCACGCAGCGGGTGGGGCCCGTTTGGTGGCACGGCCGCTACAAGGACTGCCCTGATCGGGGTACCTGCCAGCCGCCGACTGGCCGTGCTACTGGCGGTAACCTGCGCGCATGCCCGCCTACCGCACCATCGTCGTCGGCACCGACGGCTCGTCCACGTCGCTGGCCGCGGTGGACCGCGCCGCCGCGGTGGCCGCCGACAGCACCGCCGAGCTCGTCATCGTCTGCGCCTACACCCCGGCAAGCCGGGAGGAGACCGCCGCCGCGGAGGACGCCCTCAAGGACGAGGCGTACCTCGTCGTGGGCTGGTCGCCCGCGGAGGAGACCCTCCGCGCGGCCGAGGACCGCGCGCTCGCGGCAGGCGCGGCGAAGATCCGCACCGCCGCCGTCGACGGCCCGCCGGTCGACGTGCTGCGGGCCGCGGTCGCCGAACACGGCGCCGACCTGCTCGTCGTCGGCAACAAGGGCCTCAACACGCTCTCCGGGCGCCTGCTCGGCTCGGTGCCGTCCGACGTCGCCCGCCGGTCCGGCGTGGATGTGCTCATCGTGCACACCACATGACGGTGGAGCACTCCCTGGATACCGCCCTGGCGGAGGCCATCCTCGGCGCGCCCCGCCGCTACACGCGCGCGGAGCTCGCCGCGGCCGCCGGGCTGGACCTCGACGAGGGCCGACGGCTCTGGCGCTCCCTCGGCTTCCCCGAGGCGCCCGACGACGCCGTGCTCTTCACCGACCGCGACCTGACCGCCGCCCGACTCATGACCGGGCTCACCGACGCGGGCTTTCTCGACCCGGACGTCCGGGAGGCGGTCGCCCGGGCCACCGCCCAGTCGATGACCCGGCTGGCCGAATGGCAGGTCGGCATGCTCAAACGCCTGATCGAGGCGGACGGAGCCCCGATGGGCCCCGGGCAGGCGCTGGGCGTGGCCGAGAGGGTCCTCCCCGTCCTCGAGGAGCTGCAGAGCTATGTGTGGCGACGCCACCTGGCCGCGACCGTCGCCCGGATGCTGGTCGCCGCGAACCCGGACGGCCGGGTGCGCTTGGCCGTGGGCTTCGCCGACATGGTCGGCTTCACCCGCACGACGCGGCGGCGCTCCACCACCGAGCTGGCGGAGATGATCGAGCGCTTCGGGTCGAGCACCACCGAGGTGATCGCCGAGGGCCGGGGCCGGATCATCAAGACCATCGGCGACGAGGTGCTCTTCGTGGCCGACGATGTCGGCGACGCCGCGGAGATCGCCCTGGCCCTCCAGGACCGCGTCCGCGCGGAGCCCGCGCTGCCGTCGTTGCGGATCGGCCTGGCCACCGGGCCGGTGCTGGTCCGCTACGGGGACGTGTACGGCGAGGTCGTGAACATCGCGGCCCGGCTCACCGGCCACACGCGACCGGACACCGTGCTGGTCGATCGCGAGACGGCCGAGGCGCTGGCGGTCGATCCCCGGTTCGCGCTGCGCCCGCTGCGTCCGGTGGCGGTGCCGGGCTACCGCCACCTGCACCCGTGGGTCCTGGAACGCGCCCGAGGGTCGTGAGCGGAAACGAGTGCTCTGGCACCCGTTTCCGCGCACGGTGGCGTCAAACGCGGAACCCGAGCGCCCGCAGCTGCTCCCGGCCGTCCTCAGTGATCTTGTCGGGCCCCCACGGCGGCATCCAGACCCAGTTGATCTTGATGTCGTCGACGAGGGCGCCGACGAGCGCCGCCCGGGCCTGGTCCTCGATCACGTCGGTGAGCGGGCACGCCGCGCTGGTGAGCGTCATGTCGATCACGGCGACGCCGTCGGACTCCTGGATGCCGTACACCAGGCCGAGGTCGACGACGTTGATGCCCAGCTCCGGGTCGACGACGTCCCGCATCGCCTCCTCGAGGTCCTCGATCGACGGCTTCTCGGTCCGTTCGGCCTGCGGCTCGGGCATCCCGGCGGCCCCGCGGACCACCACTTCAGCGTCGTTTCCGTCGCTCATAACTCTCCCTCGCTCTTCACGAGTGCATCTTTGAACGCCATCCACCCCAGCAAAGCGCACTTCACGCGCGCCGGGTAGCGGGCGACGCCCGCGAACGCCACGCCGTCGCCGAGCACGTCCTCATCCGGCTCGACCTGGCCGCGGCCCTGCGCCATCTCCTGGAACGCGCGCAGCACCGTGAGGCTGTCGTCCTTCGACTTCCCGACCACGAGGTCGGTGAGCACCGACGCCGAGGCCTGGCTGATCGAGCAGCCGAGCGTCTCGTGGGAGACGTCGACGACGGTGTCGCCCTCCAGCCGCACGCGCAACGTGATCTCGTCACCGCAGGTGGGGTTGATCTGGAACGACTCGGCGTCGAACGGCTCCCGCAGCCCCGCCCCGTGCGGGGTGCGGTAGTGGTCCAGGATGATCTCCTGGTACATCTGTTCCAGCTGCACTAGGTCACTCCGAAGAACTCGCGGGCCGCCTGTACCCCGTCCACCAGCGCGTCGACTTCCTCCGGCGTCGAGTACACATGGAACGACGCCCGCACGGTGGCGGTGATTCCGAACCGCCGATGCAGCGGCCAGGCGCAGTGGTGGCCCACCCGCACGGCGACGCCCCGGTCGTCGAGCACCTGCCCGACGTCGTGGGCGTGGATCCCGTCGACGACGAACGACACCGCCCCGCCCCGTTCGGTGAGCGCGCGGGGCCCGACGATCCGCACGCCGGGCACCGCAGCCAGCCCCGACAGGGTGCGGCCGACCAGCTCCAGCTCGTGCTCGTGCACCGCGTCCATGCCGATGTCGGTGAGGTAGTCGACGGCCGCGCCCAGCCCGACGGCCTGCGAGGTCATCGGCACGCCCGCCTCGAACCGCTGCGGCGGCGCGGCGTAGGTGGAGCCCTCCATCCGCACCATCTCGATCATCGAGCCGCCGGTGAGGAACGGCGGCATCGCGGCGAGCAGCTCGGCCCGCCCGTACAGCACCCCGACGCCGGAGGGCCCGAGCATCTTGTGCCCGGAGAACACCGCGAAGTCCACGCCGAGGTCACCGAGGTGCACCGGCATGTGCGGCACCGACTGGCAGGCGTCCAGCAGCGTGAGCGCACCGACCGCCCGGGCGCGGGACACGAGCTCGGCCACCGGCAGGATCGCGCCCAGCACGTTCGACTGGTGGGCGAAGGCCACGATCTTCGTGCGCTCGGTCAGCGAGATCGCGTCGAGGTCGACCCGGCCCTGGTCGGTGACGGGGTACCAGCGCAGCGTGGCGCCGGTGCGGCGGCAGAGCTCCTGCCACGGCACGAGGTTGGCGTGGTGCTCCAGCTCGGTGACGACGATCTCGTCGCCCGGCCCGAGCGCGAACCGCGCCGCGTCCCCGCCGAACGTGGCGGCGTTCGAGAACGCGTAGGCGACGAGGTTGACGCCCTCGGTGGCGTTCTTGGTGAACACCACCTCGTCGGGGTGCACGCCCACGAACGTCGCGATCCGCGCCCGCGCCGCCTCGTACGCGTCGGTGGCCTCCTCGGCGAGCTGGTGCGCCCCGCGGTGGACGGCCGCGTTGTGCTGCTCCAGGAACGCCCGCTCGGCGTCGAGGACCTGGCGCGGCCGCTGCGACGTCGCTCCGGAGTCGAGGTAGACCAGCGGCCGACCGTCGCGAACCGTGCGCGCGAGGATCGGGAAGTCCGCCCGGATCTTCGTGACGTCCATCAAACCGCCGCGGTGCTCGTGAACCGCTCGTAGCCGTTGCGCTCGAGCTCGTCGGCCAGCTCCGGTCCCCCGGACTCGACCACGCGGCCACCCGCGAAGACGTGCACGACGTCGGGCCGGATGTGCTGCAGGATCCGCGTGTAGTGCGTGATCAGGAGCACGCCGACGTCACCGGCGGCCCGGTAGGCGTTGACCCCCTGCGAGACCACCCGCAGCGCGTCGACGTCCAGGCCGGAGTCGGTCTCGTCGAGGATCGCGAACTTCGGCTTCAGCAGCGAGAGCTGCAGCACCTCGTGGCGCTTCTTCTCACCGCCGGAGAAGCCCTCGTTGACGCTGCGCTCGGCGAAGTCGGGGTCGATGTCGAGGTCGCCCATCGCGGCCTTGACCTCCTTGACCCAGGTGCGCAGCTTGGGCGCCTCGCCACGGACCGCGGTGGCGGCCGAGCGCAGGAAGTTGGCCATGGACACGCCGGGCACCTCGACCGGGTACTGCATGGCGAGGAACAGGCCCGCGCGGGCCCGCTCGTCGACGGTCATGGCGAGTACGTCCTGCCCGTCGAGCGTGACGGAGCCGGAGGTGACCTCGTACTTCGGGTGGCCCGCGATCGCGTAGGCGAGCGTGGACTTGCCCGAGCCGTTCGGGCCCATGATCGCGTGGGTCTGGCCGGACTCGACGGTGAGGTCGACGCCCTTGAGGATCTCCTTGGGGCCGTCGTCGGTGGCCACGGAGACGTGCAGGTCCTTGATCGCCAAGGTGGACATGGGGGTGTCGTGCTCCGTTCGGATGCGCTCAGATGCTGGTGGCGGCGAGCTCGGCCTCGATGGCCGCCTCCAGCCGCTCCCGCAGCTCGGGGATGGTGATCTTGCTGAGGATCTCGCCGAAGAACCCGCGGACGACCAGCCGCCGGGCGATCGGCTCCGGGATGCCGCGGCTCTGCAGGTAGAACAGCTGCTCGTCGTCGAAGCGGCCGGTGGCGCTGGCGTGCCCGGCCCCCGCGATCTCGCCGGTCTCGATCTCCAGGTTGGGCACCGAGTCGGCCCGGGCCCCGGTGGTGAGGACGAGGTTGCGGTTGAGCTCGAAGGTGTCGGTGGCCTCGGCCGTGTCGCGGATCAGCACGTCGCCGATCCACACCGTGCGGGCGCCGTCGCCCTGCAGCGCGTTCTTGTAGTTCACCCGCGACCGGCAGTGCGGCTCGCCGTGGTCGACGAGCAGTCGCTGCTCCAGGTGCTGGCCCGCGTCGGCGAAGCCGAGGCCCAGGAGCTCGGCGTCGCCACCCGGCGCGCGGTAGGTGACGGTCGGGCTGACCCGCACCAGGTCGCCGCCCAGCGCCACAGACGTGGCCCGCAGGGTGGCGTCGCGGCCGAGCGCGAAGTGGTGGGCGCCGAGGTGCACCGCGTCGTCGGCCCACTCATCGGTGACGACCAGGGTGAGCCGCGAGCCGTCGGCCAAGACGACCTCGAGGTTGTCGGCCAGCGTGCCGGAGCCGCGCTGCACGAGCACCACCGTGGCGTCGGCGTGCGGGGTGGTGCGCAGCTGCAGGTGTGCAGCGGCGACCGCGCCCTCCCCCGGCCCGGTGACCGTGACCGTGACCGGTGCTATGCCCGACGCCGCCTCCGCGGAGGAGGGTGCGTCGGCGGGCGTGCCGTCGAGCGTGACGACGGTGGCTGTGCGGAACGCCGACCACGCCGCGGCCGCGACCCGGTCGGCGGGCACGCCGCCCTGGCCGAGGCGGGGATCTTCGCGGCCGACGGTTTCGAACGGCGCGCCGTCGACGGCAACCGTGGCGGTGCCGTCGAAGACCGCGGTGCCGTTGTGCAGCCCCCGCAGACGGCGCGTCGGCGTGAACCGCCAGTTCTCCTCGCGCCCGCCCGGGACCTCGAAGGCGTCGACGTCGTACGCGGTGAACCGCTCGCTCGCCGACGGGACCGGCGGCTCGCCTTGCCCCTTCTTGGCGCCCTTCAGCTCGGGCGCGAGCCCAGCAACTTCCTGGGTCATCCGACAGAGCCCTCCATCTGCAGTTCGATGAGCCGGTTCAGCTCCAGCGCGTACTCCATGGGCAGCTCGCGCGCGATGGGCTCGACGAACCCGCGCACGACCATCGCCATCGCCTCGTCCTCGGTGAGACCGCGGCTCATCAGGTAGAAGAGCTGGTCGTCGCCCACCCTGGACACGGTGGCCTCGTGGCCCATCGTGACGTCGTCGGTCCGGACGTCGACGTACGGGTAGGTGTCCGAGCGGCTGATCGTGTCGACCAGCAGCGCGTCGCACTTCACCGTGGACCGCGAGTGGTGCGCCCGCGGGTTGACCTGCACGAGCCCGCGGTAGGACGTGCGGCCACCGCCCCGCGCCACCGACTTCGAGATGATCGTGGACGACGTGTGCGGCGCCAGGTGCACCATCTTCGCGCCCGCGTCCTGGTGCTGGCCCTCGCCCGCGAACGCGATCGAGAGCACCTCGCCCTTGGCGTGCTCGCCCATGAGCCATACGGCCGGGTACTTCATGGTGACCTTGGAGCCGAGGTTGCCGTCGACCCACTCCATGGTGGCGCCTGCTTCGGCCTTGGCCCGCTTGGTGACCAGGTTGTAGACGTTGTTCGACCAGTTCTGGATCGTGGTGTAGCGGCAGCGGCCGCCCTTCTTCACGATGATCTCGACGACCGCGGAGTGCAGCGAGTCGGACGAGTAGATCGGCGCCGTGCAGCCCTCGACGTAGTGCACGTAGGCGCCCTCGTCGACGATGATCAGCGTGCGCTCGAACTGGCCCATGTTCTCGGTGTTGATCCGGAAGTAGGCCTGCAGCGGGATGTCGACGTGCACGCCCGGCGGCACGTAGATGAACGACCCGCCGGACCAGACCGCCGAGTTGAGCGCGGAGAACTTGTTGTCGCCCGCCGGGATGACCGACCCGAAGTACTCGCGGAAGAGCTCCGGGTGCGTGCGTAGGCCGGTGTCGGTGTCGAGGAAGATCACGCCTTGCTCTTCCAGGTCCTCGCGGATCTGGTGGTAGACGACCTCGCTCTCGTACTGCGCGGCCACGCCTGCGACCAGCCGGGCCTTCTCCGCCTCGGGGATGCCCAGCTTGTCGTAGGTGTTCTTGATGTCGGCGGGCAAGTCCTCCCAGGAGGCGGCCTGCTTCTCCGTGGAGCGCACGAAGTACTTGATGTTGTCGAAGTCGATGCCCGACAGGTCGGCGCCCCAGCGCGGCATGGGCTTGCGCTCGAAGATGTCCAGCGCCTTGAGGCGGAACTGGAGCATCCACTGCGGCTCGTTCTTGAGGGCGGAGATGTCGGCGACGACGTCGGCGGAAAGGCCGCGTCGCGCGGTGGCTCCGGCGGCGTCCGAGTCGGCCCAACCGAAGTCGTACCGGCCGAGCGTCGCGAGCGTCTCCTCCTGGGTGAGTGACTCAGGAGCGGTCGTCATACGGACTGCCTCCCTCTCGGGATCGTGACGGGAACATCCAGTGGTACATGCGTGGTGCACGCCGCGTCGCCGCGGGCGATGGTGGCCAGCCGCTGCACGTGCGTGCCCAGCAGCTCGGCGAAAGCCTGTGTCTCGGCTTCGCACAGCGCCGGGAACTCGGCGGCGACGTGCGCGACCGGGCAGTGATGTTGGCACAGCTGCACGCCCGACCCTGCCTCGCGCATCTGCGCCGCATAGCCGCGCGCGGTGAGCACGTCGGCGAGCACGTCGGCACGGGCGTCCGGGCCGTCGGCCGCCGCGACGAGCGCGGCGCCGTCACCGAGCAGCTCCGCGACCCGGTGGGCGGCGAAGTTGTGCACCGCGTCGGGGCCGCGTGCTCGGCGAGATAGTGCAGCGCGGCGACGGCGAGGTCGTCGTAACCGTGGCCGAAGCGGGCCCGGCCTGCGTCGGTGAGCAGGTAGAGCTTGGCGGGACGACCGCGGCCCCTGCGGGCCCGGCCCGACGCGGCCCGCACCTCGGCCTCGCCGTCGGCGATCAGCGCGTCGAGGTGGCGGCGGACGGCAGGGCCGGACAGCCGCAGCGCGGTCGCGACCGCGGCGGCCGTGACCGGCCCCTGCTCCATGAGCAGGCGCGCCACCGCCTCCCGCGTGCCGAACTCGCTTTTCACAACACCAGTGTTGCTTATTTGGTGGCGGGGGGCAAAGGCGGGGGTCGGAAGGGTGAGCGCGGTCACCGGCGACGGCCCGAACGACGGCCCGAACGGCGGCTCCGTGCGGCGCTGTCGGGCCCGCTCGCTACGCTTCCGGGCATGGTGGCACCGCAGCTGGACGGGGCGCCGTCGCCCGTCCTCCACGCCACCGCGCCCGATCCCAGCCGACGTGCGCGGCGGCTCGGCTTGGTCGCCGCGCTGCTGATGGCCGTGGGCGGGCTCGGGGCGGGCGCGCTGCCGATACCCAACCCCGGGTTCGGGCTGCGGCTGATCGGGCTCCCGAGCCGCAACGTCACGCTCGCCATCGCCGTCACCTACGCGGGCATCGTGCTGATGGTGCTGGCGTGGCTGTGGGTGGCCAAGATGTTGCGCTTCCACGGCGCCGTCGCGCCCGCACCCACGATCGCGCAGCTGGCGCGGACCACGGCTACGTGGGCGGTGCCGCTGGCCATCGCTCCACCGCTGTTCTCCCGCGACGTCTACAGCTACCTCGCGCAGAGCGCCGAGCTCGCCCGCGGCATCGACCCCTACGGGTTCGGCCCGGCGGGCGGCCTGGGCATCGACGACCCGCTCGTGCGCTCGATCCCGACGATCTGGCGCGACACCCCCGCCCCGTACGGCCCGCTCTTCCTCGTCGTCGGGCGCGGCATCACCGCGCTCACCGGCAACGACGTCGTGCTCGGCATCTTCGCGTACCGCGTGCTGGCGCTCGCCGGGCTCGCCCTCATCATCTGGACGCTGCCGCGCCTCGCCCGACGGTGTGGGATGGACGTCGGGCTCGCCCTGTGGCTCGGCGTCGGCAACCCGCTCGTCCTCTTCCATCTCATCAGCGGCGTTCACAACGAGGCGCTCATGATCGGGCTCATGCTCGCCGGGATGGAGCTGGGGCTGCGGGCGGCTCCCCGGCTGCTCGATCCTTACCTGCTCGGCGGGGCGGTCCTGATCGTCTGCGCCTCGGCGGTGAAGCTGCCCGCCCTGCTGGTGCTCGGCTTCCTCGGGCTGCACCAGGCCCGGCGGCTCGGGGGGCGGGTGCGGGACGTGGCCGCCGTCGCCGGGGTGCTGGCGGCGGTCACGGTGGTGATCTACACACCGGTGTCGGTGGGCACGGGCGTCGGGCTGGGCTGGACCACCACGCTCGCGGTGCCGACGCTCATCCTGTCATGGATGTCCGCCACCACCGACCTGGGCCTCATCGGCGGCCAGGTCGGCATCCTCGGCGGACTGGGCGACCACACCACGGCGGTCCTGTCGCTGTTCCGCGGGGTCGGCCTGGCCATCGCGGCGGTGCTCTGCGCACGGCTGCTGTGGACGGTGTACCGCGGCAGGCTCGACCCGATCACCGGCATGGCGGCCGGGCTGGGCGCGGTCGTGCTGCTCGGGCCCGTCGTGCACCCGTGGTACGTGCTGTGGGGGCTGATCCCGCTGGCCGCTACCCGCGCGCTGCCCCGCTACCGACGGGCGCTGCTCGCGGCGTCGGCGGTGCTCGCGGTGGTCGTCCCGCCGACGGGGGCGGACTTCAACTTCCGCGCCTTCCAGCTGCCGCTCGCGCTGGCCGCGTCGCTGGTGATGCTCGCCGTCCTGATCCTGGTGCAGCGCCACCGGATCCAGGGCGCCACGGGCGTCGACATCGACGCCCTGCCCGGGCACGCACCGGTGGGCCGCGACTAGAGTTCTCTGCTGTGAGTGGCGCTGCGGTGACCTTGCGCGGGCTGGTCAAACGGTTCGGCGCCACCATCGCCGTCGACGGGCTCGACCTGGAGCTTCCGGCCGCGTCGGTGCTCGCGTTGCTCGGCCCGAACGGCGCGGGCAAGACCACCACCGTCGAGGTCTGCACCGGATTCCTTGCCGCCGACGCGGGCGAGGTCCGGGTGCTCGGCACCGACCCGTCGGGCGCGCCCGACGCGCTGCGGGCCCGCATCGGCGTGATGCCACAGGGCGGCGGCGCCTACCCCGGGGTGCGGGCGGGCGAGATGCTACGCCTGGTGGCGGCCTGTTCCGCGCGCCCGCTCGACGTGGCGTGGCTGCTGGACGTCCTGGGCCTCACCGGTTGCGCCCGCACCCCGTACAAGCGGATGTCCGGTGGCCAGCAGCAGCGGCTCGCGCTGGCCTGCGCCGTCGTCGGGCGCCCCGAGCTGGTGTTCCTCGACGAACCGACCGCGGGCCTCGACCCGCAGGCCCGCCGCCTGGTGTGGGAGCTCGTGGATGCCCTGCGCCGCGACGGTGTGGCCGTGTTGCTGACCACCCACCTCATGGAGGAGGCCGAGGCGCTCGCCGACGACGTGGTGATCGTCGATCACGGCCGCGTGGTCGCCCACGGCAGCCCGGCCGCGCTGACGTCGACCGGGCCGCAGCAGGAGCTGCGGTTCCGCGCCAAACCCGGCATGGATCTCACCGGGCTCGCCACCGCGCTGCCGCCGGACTACCGCGCCGCCGAGCCGATCGCGGGCCGCTACCTCGTGCAGGGCCGGATCGACCCGGCGGTGCTCTCGACGATCACCGCGTGGTGCGCGGAGCAGGGTGCCCTCGCCGACGACGTCCAGGTCGCCCGCCGCAGCCTCGAGGACGTGTTCCTGGAGCTGACCGGGCGGGAGCTGCGCTCATGACCGCTCCTCGCTTCGCGCCCGGCACCTTCACCCCGGCCCCCGGGCCGGGCCGCCCGCTCGCGATGCTCGCCGCGCAGTCCGGCGTCGAATTGCGGCTCGCGCTGCGCGGCGGCGAGCAGGTATTGCTCACGCTGCTCATCCCGATGGTGTTGCTGATCGGCCTCACCCTGGTCACGCTCGTGCCGCTGCCCGACCCGCGGGTCGCCGCGGTGACGCCCGGTGTGCTCGCGCTGGCGGTGATGTCCACGGCGTTCACCGCCCAGGCCATCGCGCTCGGCTTCGACCGGCGCTACGGCGTGATCCGACGGCTGGCCGCCACCGCGCTCCCCCGCTGGCTGTTGGTGGCCGGGCGGCTGGTGGCGGTGCTCGGGGTGGTCGTCGTCCAGGTGTTCGTACTGACGGCGATCGCCCTCGCGCTGGGCTGGCGGCCCGCTGTCGACGGCGTCGGCTGGGCGCTGCTGTGCGTGTTGCTGGGGTGCGCGGCGTTCGGGGCGCTCGGGATCCTCGTCGGCGGCACCCTCCGCGCGGAGGTCACGCTCGCCGTCGCCAACCTCATCTGGCTGGTGCTGGTGCTGGTCGGGGGCCTCGTGGTGCCCCTCGACGAGATGCCGCACACGCTCGCCGCCGTCGCGCAGTGGCTGCCCACCGCGGCGCTCGCCGACGGACTGCGGGCCGCCCTCGACGCGGGCGCCGCCCCCACCGGGCAACAGGTTCTGGTCCTCGTGGCGTGGGCCGTGGTGGCCGGAGCCGCGGCCGTCCGCCTCGTGCGCTGGCGCTGACCGCCCGCCGACCCCGCTACGCCCGCCCCACCCCGCGCCCGCCCCACCCCGCGCTCGCCCACACCTCGCGCTCGCCCCGCAAGCCGCCCGCCCGTGACCGCGCACCCCACCGCACGCCGCGCACCCCACCCCGTGCTCGCGCGCACCTCGCGCTCGCCCCGCAAGCCGCCCGTCCGTGACCGCGCACCCCACCGACGCGCCGCGCACCCCACCGCGCATCCCGAAGGACCGACCGCGCACTCCACCGCACGACTGCGCACCCCGCCGCCCGACCGCACACCCCGTCGATGGGGTGCGCGGTCCTGCCACGGGGTGCGCGGTCGGAGGTGGAGCCGCCCACCAGCGGCGTCCGCTACCGCAGGAAGTTGCGCTCGATCCGGCGCGCCACCTCGTCGAACGGCTCGAGCTCGTTCCAGATCCATCGGGTGACGCGCCAGCCTTCGTCGCGGATCGCGTCCTCGCGCCGCTTCTCCGCGACTACGGCGTCGCTCGGTGCCCAGCCCGGCCGCAGGAGGGCGCCGTACTTGATCAGCCCGTCGAACTCGCCGACCGTCCGGTGCTGCGGCCAGCCGAAGTCGGCGTGCATGACGCCCAACCGGGTCGCGATCGGCATCTGCAGCTGCGGCCGGGCGACTCCGCACAACCGCATGCGTACCCGGCTGCGGGACTCGCCGGGGCTCTCGCTGAGGCCATCCGCGAACGCGAGCACGCGCCGAGCCGCCGGAGTGCCCGACCGACGAGCGCGGCTCTCGATCGCGGAGCCGAGTTGCGCACGCGTGACGAGCTCGCGGTGGAGCGCGGCATCGGCGAGCACCACGGCTTGCTCGAACGGGAGGCTCCGGGCGAGGTCGGCGACGGTGCGCGCCACCGAGGTGACAGCGAGCCCGTCCAGTGCGCCGACTTCCGTCGCGGGCAGGTGCGCCGAGTGGACGTGCAGCCGGGGATTGACGCGACCGCCGTGGCGGCGATCGCGCGTCACATGGACACGCTCCAATCTCATGCCCCAGAGCGGCAGGCCGAACAGCGCCGCCGCGGAGACGTGGCTGATCACCGCATCCGGCGCGAGCGCCGGGCCCGTGGCACGCACCCGCATCGCATACCGTTCGTCGGAGGCGTCTGGTAGCGCCGACGTGGCGACATAGCAGCCCTTCCGCACGACGACGAGCCGCCCCTCGCGCACGCTGCGCTGCACCTCGTCGGAGCTGTAGCCATCGGCGAGCAGCTGCTCGCGGCGTCGAATGAGCATGGTTGCAGGGTGACCGACCCGGCCCAGTGCCCGCGGTGGTTCCGCCGAGCCTGTGGACAACTCGCGCATGGCACGTCGCGGAAATTGCGCTGAGGCGCCACCGCGCACCCCACCGTGCCACCGCGCACCCCACCGGTGGGGTGCGCGGTCCGCCGGTGGGGTGCGCGGTCCGCCGGTGGCGTGGCGGCAGATGACGTCCGGGCCGGGTGCAGCAGGGCGGGCGGGCCGGGGGCGCAGCAGGGGCCGGGTGGGCGCGCGACGGGTGGGCGCGCGACGGGGTGGCCGGGTGACAGCGGCGCGCGGTGACAGCGGCGCGCGGTGACAGCGGCGCGCGGTGACAGCGGCGCGCGGTGACGGGTCCCGGCCGGTGGGGTGGACGGGCGGCTGGTCCGATCCGGGCCGGGTGGGTCGCCTAGCATCGACCCGTGGCCCTGCTCGACCGTCTGCCGCCCACTTCCCCGCGCGCCATGCGTGCGCTGGCGATCGCCGCCGTGGCCGCGCAGGCGGGCATCGCCGTCACCGGGTCGGTGGTGCGGGTCACCGGGTCCGGGCTGGGCTGCCCGACGTGGCCGCAGTGCTTCCCCGGCAGCCTGGTGCCGGTGGCGCACCCCGAGACGCAGGCGCTCACCCAGTGGATCGAGTTCAGCAACCGGCTGCTGACCTTCCTCGTCGTCGTCGTCGCGGGGGCCTGCCTGGTCGCGGCGCTGGCCACCCGGCCCCGCCGCACCCGGCTCACCCGGCTCGCGCTGCTGCAGCCCCTCGGGGTGATCGCCCAGGCCGTGATCGGCGGGTTCACCGTGCTGCTGCAGCTCGTGTGGTGGTCGGTGGCCGTGCACTTCGTGGTCTCGATGGTCATGGTGTGGCTCGCGGTGCAGCTCGTGGCGGCCGCAGGCGATGGCGGTGGGGCCGCCAGGACAACCGTCCCCCAGGCGGTGCGGGGCCTGATCGCGACGAGCACCGCCGTGCTCGTGGGCCTCCTGGTGGCGGGCACCCTCGTCACCGCGGCCGGGCCGCACGCAGGCGACGCCCGAACCCCGCGGCTGGACCTGCCGGTGCAAGCGCTCGCCCAACTGCACGCCGACCTGCTGTTCGCCTATCTCGGCATGCTCGTCGCGCTCGGCTTCACGCTGCGTGCGCTCGCGGCGCCGCCCGTGCTCCGGCGCCGCTTCGGTCTGCTCGTCGCGACGGTCGTCGTCCAGGGTGGCCTCGGCATCACCCAGTACGCGCTGGGCGTGCCCGAGGCCTTGGTGTCGTTGCACGTCCTCGGGGCCGCGCTCGTGACCGTCGGCGCCGCTGCGCTGTGGGCGGGCACCACCGAGCGTCCACATGGCGCAACCCCGCAGCCGACCCCAGCGGAACTGGCCCCCACCAGGGCATGATCGCGGGGTGCGCGCGATCCAGATCAGCCAGAACGGTGGCCCCGACGTCCTGCACCTCGTCGACGTGCCCGCTCCGGAGCCCGGTGCAGGCGAGGTGCTCGTGCAGGTCGGCGCCGCGGGCGTCAACTTCATCGACACGTACCAACGGGGAGGGATCTACCCCCTCTCGCTGCCGGTCGTGCTGGGGCTGGAGGGCGCAGGCCGCGTCACCGCCGTCGGTGACGGTGTTTCCGACGTCGCCGTCGGCGACCGGGTGGCCTGGACGAACACCCTCGGCAGCTACGCCGAGCAGGTCGCCGTGCCCGCCGACGAGGCCGTGCCGGTGCCCGACGGCGTGGCCGACGACCTCGCGGTGGGCGCGCTGCTGCAGGGCATGACCGCCTGGATCCTCGTCCACACCACCTACCCCGTACAGGCAGGCGACGACGTGCTCGTGCACGCCGCGGCGGGCGGCGTCGGCCTGCTGCTCACCCAGCTCGCGACGGGGCTCGGCGCCCGGGTGATCGCCACCGTCTCGACCGACGAGAAGGAGGAGCTGGCCCGGGCGGCGGGCGCCGCCGAGGTGCTGCGCTACTCCGACGGCCTGGCCAAACAGGTCCGCGACCTGACCGACGGCGTCGGCGTGGCGGTGGCCTACGACGGCGTCGGCAAGTCGACCTTCGACGCCAGCATGGACTCCCTGCGCCGCCGCGGCATGCTCGTGCTGTTCGGGGCGGCGAGCGGACCCGTGCCGCCGGTCGACCCGCAGCGGCTCAACGCGGGCGGCTCGCTCTACCTCACCCGCCCCACGCTGTTTCACCACATCTCCACGCGCGAGGAGCTGCTCGCCACGGCGGGCAGCGTCTACGCGGAGGTGGCCGGAGGCCGTCTGGACGTCCGGATCGGGCGTCGCTACCCGCTCGACGAGGCCCGAAAGGCGCACGAGGACCTCCAGGCCCGCCGTACGACGGGCAAGCTGGTGCTCATTCCGTGACGTCGCTCGGCGACCTGCAGGCCTTCCAGGACCTCTCCCGGCTGACCGGCCTCGCCCTGTCGCAGGACGGCGCGCGGCTGGTCACCACGGTCGCCGTGCCCGATCCGGAGCGCACCCGCTTCCGCACCGCGCTGTGGGAGATCGACCCGGCCGGTGTCCGGGCCGCCCGCAGGCTGACCCGTGGCACCGGAGAGTCGGCGCCCGCGTTCCTGCCCGACGGCGACCTGCTGTTCACCTCGGCTCGGCCCGACCCGGACCGGAAGGAGCCCGACGACGACGCGCCCGCAGCGCTCTGGCGGCTCCCGACGGCGGGCGAGGCCCATGTGGTGGGCACGCGGGCGGGCGGGATCGGCGCGCCCGCGGTCGCCCGGGACGCGGGCACGGTCGTCGTCACCGCGATGACGCTGCCCGCCGCCGTCACCGACGAGGACGACGAGGCCCGCCGCAAGGCCCGCCGGGAGAAGAAGGTCAGCGCGATCCTGCACACCGCCCACCCCGTGCGCTATTGGGACCACGATCTCGGACCGGACGAGAATCGCCTGCTCGTGGGCACCGTTCCGGCTGACGGGCCGGTCGTGTGGCGCGATCTCACCCCCGCGCCCGGTCGCGCACTCGGCGACGTCGCGGTGACCCCGGACGGCGCCACGGTCGTCGTCGAGTGGGCGGTGCCCGACCGGGGCGGCGCCCGGCGCGGGACGCTGGTGGCGTTCGACGTCGCATCCGGGGAGCGGCGGGTCCTGCTGGAGGACCCCGTCGCCGACATCTGGACGCCCGTGATCAGCGCGGACGGCACCCGGGTGGCCTGTGTGCGGGAGACCCGCTCCACCCCGACCACTCCGATCGACCGCACCCTGCTCGTCGTGGCGCCGGCGGGTGGCGAGCCCACGACCGTCGCGCCCGGCTGGGACCGCTGGCCCGAGGAGATGTGCTGGACGGCCGACGGCACCGCGCTGCTCGTCACCGCGGACGACGCGGGCCGCCGCCCGGTCTTCCGCGTCGCGCCCGGCGCTGATCCCCTGCGGCTCACCGGAGACGACGGCTTCTACAGCGACCTCGTGACCGCTCCCGACGGAACCGCGCTCTACGCGCTGCGCAGCGCCATCGACGCCCCGCCCGCCCCGGTGCGGCTCGACCCGACGGTGGCCGACCAGCGCCCCGTGCCGCTGCCCGCCCCCGCGGCGCCGCCGGAGCTGTCCGGCACCCTCACGGAGGTCACCGCGACCGCCGCCGACGGCACCCCGTTGCGCGCCTGGCTCGCCCTGCCACCCGCGGACGGGCAGGCGCCGCTGCTGCTGTGGATCCACGGCGGCCCGCTGGGCAGTTGGAACGCCTGGCAGTGGCGGTGGAACCCGTGGCTGATGACGGCGCGCGGCTATGCCGTCCTGCTGCCCGACCCGGCGCTGTCTACGGGGTACGGGCGCGGCTTCGTCGGCCGCGGCTGGGGCGCCTGGGGCGCCGCGCCCTACACCGACCTCATGGCGCTCACCGACGCCGCCGCGGCCCATCCCGCGATCGACGCCGACGCCGCCGTTGCGATGGGTGGCTCGTTCGGCGGCTACATGGCCAACTGGGTGGCGGGCCACACCGACCGGTTCCGGGCGATCGTCACCCATGCCAGCCTGTGGGCGCTCGACGGGTTCGGCCGCACGACCGACGGCCCGGCCTACTGGCGGCGCGAGATGACCGCCGACATGGCGGCCGGGCACAGCCCCGACCGCCATGTCGCCGCGATCACGACGCCCATGCTCGTCGTGCACGGCGACAAGGACTACCGGGTGCCGATCGGCGAGGCGCTGGCGCTGTGGTGGGACCTGGTCGCGGGTTACGAGGGCGATCCCGCCGACCTCCCCCACCGGTTCCTGTACTTCCCCGACGAGAACCACTGGATCCTCACACCGCAGCACGCGGTGCTCTGGTACGAGACCGTGCTCGCGTTCCTCGACCATCACGTGCGCGGCCGGGAGTGGGTCGTGCCCGATCTGCTGCGCTAGAAGCTCGGCCAGCCGAGCACCGGGAAGCCGACGGCCGCGTCGACCGCGATCGCCACGAACAACCCGCACAGGTAGGCGTTGGAGCGGTGGAAAAGGGCCATCGAGCTCACCGATCGGCCCGCGACGACGCCCGCGTGCAGCCGGTGGGCCTGCGTGAGGAACCACGCCCCGCCCGCCACCGCGGCCACCGCGTAGATCCAGGACGTGACCGGCAGCAGCACCAGGGTGGCGGCGACCATCACCCACGCGTACCCGACGATCCGCCGCGACACCTGCGCGGGCGCCGCGACCACCGGCAGCATCGGCACCCCGGCGGCGGCGTAGTCGTCGCGGTAGCGCATGGCCAGCGCCCAGAAGTGCGGCGGCGTCCAGAAGAAGATCACGGCGAACATGACGAGCGCGGGCCAGCCGACCGTGCCGGTGACCGCGGCCCATCCGATGACGACCGGCATGCACCCCGCGGCGCCGCCCCACACGATGTTCTGCGCGGTGCGGCGCTTGAGCAGCAGTGTGTAGACCAGCACGTAGAACGCGATCGCCGCGACCGAGAGGCCCGCCGCCAGCAGGTTGGTGGTGAACGCCAGCCACGCGGCGCTGAGCACGCCCAGCGCGAGGCCGAACACCAGCGCGTTCCGCGGCGGCACCCGGCCCTGCGCCAGCGGCCGCCGGGCGGTGCGCTTCATCTTGACGTCGATGTCCGCGTCGGCCACGCAGTTCAACGCGTGCGCGCTCGCTGCGGCCATCGCCCCGCCGACGAGCGTGGCGAGCACGAGCCCCACCGACGGCATCCCGCGGTGCGCGAGGAACATCGCAGGCACCGTGACGACGAGCAGCTGCTCGATGATGCGGGTCTTGGTGAGACCGAGGTAGGCGGCCACCGTCGCGCGCGCACGCCGCAGGCTCGCCCGCGCGGGCGACACCGCGACCGGCAGGGACGCGGGCACGGCCACCGGCAACCTCGCCTTCCGCGTGTCGGGGGTGTGCAGCTGCTCGTGTGTTCTACGGCTTGTCGATCCTAACGCCGGGCATGGGTTCCCGGGCGGCTGGGTAGACAGCGTGAACAGTTGGTCGCGCGATCACACTCGACACGCCGGGCGGACTACGCTCTCCGGCGTTGCCGCCCGCCCCACCCGAACCGAAGGAGTGCTGTGGCCGACATCGACATCCAGGCGCGGACCAGGGTGAGCGTGCCCGAAGACTGGAGCGACCTGGACCGCCGCGCCGTCGACACCATCCGGGTCTTGGCCGCGGACGCCGTGCAGAAGGTCGGCAACGGTCACCCCGGCACCGCGATGAGCCTGGCGCCGCTCGCGTACTCGCTCTTCCAGCGCGTGATGCGGCACGACCCGAGCGAGGCCGACTGGCCCGGTCGCGACCGATTCGTGCTCTCGTGCGGCCACTCGTCGATCACGCTCTACATCCAGCTGTACCTGTCCGGATACGGCCTGGAGATGACCGACCTGAAGGCCCTGCGCACCTGGGGCTCGAAGACGCCGGGACACCCGGAGCACGGGCACACCCGGGGTGTGGAGATCACCACCGGTCCGCTGGGCCAGGGTCTCGCCTCCGCCGTCGGCATGGCCATGGCGGCGCGCCGCGAACGCGGCCTCTTCGATCCGGACCCGGGATGGGGCAACTCGCCGTTCGACCACTACATCTACGTGATCGCTTCCGACGGTGACATCGAGGAGGGCGTCACCTCGGAGGCGTCGTCGCTCGCGGGCACCCAGGAGCTCGGCAACCTGATCGTCTTCTACGACGACAACAAGATCTCCATCGAGGACGACACCACGATCGCCCTTTCCGAGGACACCGCGAAGCGCTACGAGGCCTACGGCTGGCACGTACAGGTCGTGGAGAGCGGCGAGGACGTCACCGACATCCTGAAGGCCGTTGCGGCGGCGAAGGCCGAGACCACGCGGCCGTCGTTCATCCTCCTGAAGACGGTGATCGGCTGGCCCGCGCCGACGAAGATGAACACCTTCCAGGCGCACGGCTCCGCGCTCGGCGCGGACGAAGTGGCCGCCGTCAAGAAGATCCTCAACTTCAACCCCGACGAGTCCTTCGAGATCGACGACGCCGTGCTCGCGCACGCCCGCGAAGTCGTCAAGCGCGGGCAGGAGGCGCGCGCGGCCTGGCAGAAGACGTTCGACGAATGGGCCGAGCGCGAGCCCGAGCGCAAGGAGCTGTTCGACCGGCTCACCGCGCGGGCGCTGCCGTCGGGCTGGGAGAAGGCGCTGCCGTCCTGGGAGCCCGACCCGAAGGGCGTGTCGACGCGCAAGGCCTCCGGCGCGGTGCTGAACGCGCTGGCCGACGTGCTGCCCGAGCTGTGGGGCGGGTCCGCGGACCTCGCGGAGAGCAACAACACGACGATGGAGGGGCAGCCGTCGTTCGGCCCGGAGAGCACCGCGACGCGGCTGTGGAAGGCCGAGCCTTACGGGCGCACCCTGCACTTCGGCGTCCGGGAGCATGCAATGGGCGCGATCCTGTCGGGCATCGCGCTGCACGGCCCGACGCGCCCCTACGGCGGCACCTTCCTGATCTTCTCCGACTACATGCGCGGTGCCGTGCGGCTGGCGTCCGTGATGCAGGTCCCGGTGACCTACGTCTGGACGCACGACTCGATCGGCCTCGGCGAGGACGGGCCCACCCACCAGCCCGTCGAGCACATGGCCGCGCTGCGCGCGATCCCGGGCCTCTCGATGGTGCGCCCCGGTGACGCCAACGAGACCGCGGGCGCGTGGAAGGCGATCCTCGAGCGCACCGGCGGCCCGTGCGGGCTCGCCCTCACCCGCCAGAACATCCCGGTGCTCGACGGGACGTCGCATGAGGGCGTCGCCAAGGGCGGGTACATCGTCGCCGAGGCCTCGTCCGGGCTGCCGCAGGTGATCCTCATCGCCACCGGCTCGGAGCTGCAGATGGCGGTCGACGCACGGGAGGTCCTGGAGGCCGACGGCATCGCCACCCGGGTGGTGTCGATGCCCTGCGTCGAGTGGTTCAACGAGCAGGACAGCGCCTACCGCGAGTCGGTGCTGCCGCCGATCGTCAAGGCCCGGGTGTCGGTCGAGGCGGGCATCGCGATGCCGTGGCACCGGTTTACCGGCGATCTGGGCGAGAACGTCTCCATCGAGCACTTCGGTGCGAGCGCGGACTATCAGACACTGTTCCGTGAGTTCGGTTTCACGACCGAAAACGTGGTTGCCGCCGCGAAGCGCAGCCTCGGCAAGACCTCCTAGGGGAAGGAAAAGAGATGACCAACGAACGGCTGGCAGAACTCGCCGCGGCGGGCGTCTCCATCTGGCTCGACGACCTGTCACGCGAGCGATTGCAGAGCGGCAACCTGCAGTCCTTGATCACCGACTACAGCGTCGTGGGCGTCACCACCAACCCGACCATCTTCGCGTCGGCGCTGGCCAACGGCGAGGTGTACGACAAGCAGGTGCGCGAGCTGGCCGCCCGTGGCGCCTCGGTCGACGACGCCGTCCGGGAGATCACCGTGGCCGACGTCGCGCAGGGCTGCGACGTGTTCCGCAGCACCTGGGAAGCCACGAACGGCGTTGACGGGCGGGTGTCGCTCGAGGTCGACCCGCGGCTGGCGCACGACACCGACGCCACGTTCGCCGAGGCCGTCGACCTGTGGAAGGCCGTCGACCGGCCCAACCTGCTGGTGAAGATCCCGGCCACCGAGGCGGGCCTGCCCGCGATCACCCGGGCGCTGGCCGAGGGCGTGAGCGTGAACGTCACGCTGATCTTCTCGGTGGAGCGCTACCGCCACGTGATGGGCGCCTACCTCGACGGCCTGGAGCAGGCCGCGGCCAACGGCCACAACCTGGCGTCCCTGACGTCGGTGGCGAGCTTCTTCGTCTCCCGGGTCGACACCGAGATCGACAAGCGGCTGGAGAAGATCGGCACCGACGAGGCGCTCGCGTTGCGCGGCAAGGCCGGCGTGGCCAACTCACGGCTGGCCTACGCCGCGTTCCAGGAGGTGTTCGCGGGCGAACGCTGGGAGGCGCTGCAGGCGAAGGGCGCCAAGGCCCAGCGTCCGCTCTGGGCCTCCACCGGGGTGAAGAACCCGGAGTACCCGGACACGCTCTACATCACCGAGCTGGTCGTCGCCGACACCGTGAACACGATGCCGGAGAAGACCCTCCGCGCGTACGGCGAACACGGCGAACACCACGGCGACGCCGTCACCGGCACCGGCGCGCAGGCCCAGGAGGTGTTCGACGCCCTCGCCGCACAGGGGGTCGATCTCACCGACGTGTTCCGCGTGCTCGAGGACGAGGGCGTCGACAAGTTCGACAAGTCCTGGGTTGAGCTGCTCGACACCGTCAAGGGGCAGCTCGACGGCGCGAAAGCCTGAGCACGGTCTCCAGCCCCCGTTTTCGGTCACCCGTGCGCGGCCCGGCACCTGCCGGGCCGCGCCGAAGGCTGCAATGATCACGCCGTGACCGTCGACCGCATCCGTCTGGAGGTCCCATGACCGGCGCGAAGGACTGGGTCAACCCGCTCCGGGACCCGCGCGACAAGCGGCTGCCCCGAATCGCCGGTCCCTGCGGTCTGGTGATCTTCGGGGTCACCGGGGACCTGTCCCGCAAGAAGCTGATGCCCGCCATCTACGACCTGGCCAACCGCGGGCTGCTGCCGCCGGGCTTCGCGCTCACCGGCTTCGCCCGGCGCAACTGGGCGACCGAGGACTTCAGCCAGGTCGTCTACAACGCGGTGAAGGAGCACGCGCGCACGCCGTTCAACCAGACGGTGTGGGACCGCCTCGCCGAAGGGTTCCGCTTCGTACAGGGCAGCTTCGACGACGACCATGCGTTCGACCAGCTGGACCTCACCGTCGCCGACCTCGACCGGGTCCGCGGCACCGGCGGCAACCACGCGTTCTACCTTTCGATCCCGCCCGGCGCGTTCCCGGTGGTGTGCAAGCAGCTCGCCCGCTCCGGCCTGTCCGCGCAGAACGGCCACCAGTGGCGACGCGTCGTCATCGAGAAGCCGTTCGGGCACGACCTCGCCTCGGCGATCGAGCTGAACGGCATCGTCAACGACGTCTTCCCCGAGGACTCGGTGTTCCGCATCGACCACTACCTCGGCAAGGAGACGGTGCAGAACATCCTCGCGATGCGCTTCGCCAACCAGCTCTTCGAGCCGATCTGGAACGCGCACTACGTCGACCACGTGCAGATCACGATGGCCGAGGACATCGGCCTCGGCGGCCGGGCGGGCTACTACGACGGCATCGGCGCCGCGCGCGACGTGATCCAGAACCACCTGCTCCAGCTGCTCGCGTTCACCGCGATGGAGGAGCCGGTCTCGTTCTCGTCCAAGGAGCTGCGCGACGAGAAGATCAAGGTGCTCAACGCGACCCAGCTCGTCGGACCGCTCGACGAGACCACCGCGCACGGCCAGTACACCGGCGGCTGGCAGGGCGGCGAGCTGGTGCCGGGGTTGAAGGAGGAGGAGGGCTTCAACCCGGGATCGCGCACCGAGACGTTCGCGGCCATCACCTGCGAGCTCAACACCCGACGCTGGGCGGGAGTGCCGTTCTACCTGCGTACGGGCAAGCGGCTGGGGCGGCGCGTCACCGAGATCGCAGTGGTCTTCAAGCGCGCGCCGCATCTGCCGTTCGACGCGACGATGACCGAGGAGCTCGGCCAGAACGCCTTCGTCATCCGTGTGCAGCCCGACGAGGGCGTCACGATGCGGTTCGGGTCCAAGGTTCCGGGCAGCCAGATGGAGGTCCGCGACGTCACGATGGACTTCGGATACGGCACCTCGTTCACCGAGGCCTCGCCCGAGGCCTACGAGCGGCTGATCCTGGACGTCCTGCTCGGCGAGCCGTCGCTCTTCCCCGTCGACGCCGAGGTCGAGCGGTCGTGGGAGATCCTCGACCCGGTGCTGAAGCACTGGGCGGCCGAGACCAAGGGCCCGGACCCCTACTCGGCGGGATCGTGGGGGCCGGATTCGGCCAACGCGATGCTGGCCCGCACCGGCCGCACGTGGCGGCGGCCGTGATCACCTCATCGAAGCAGGCGAGGCAACAGTGATCGTCGATCTTCCGTCCAGCAGCGTCTCGGACGTGAACAAGGCCCTCGTGCGGCTGCGGTCCGAAGGCGGGGTCCAGGCCCTGGGCCGCGTGCTCACCCTGGTGATCGTGACCGACGACGGCAGCGCCATCGAGGGCGCGATCGCGGCGGGCAACTCGGCCAGCCGCGAGCACCCGTGCCGCGTGATCGTGCTCGCGCGCGGGCAGAAGAAGGCCGCGCCGCGCCTCGACGCGCAGATCCGGGTGGGCGGCGACGCAGGCGCTTCCGACGTGATCGTGCTGCGCGGCTACGGCCAGCTGGCCGCCGACGAGGCCGGAGCAGGCATGGTCATGCCGTTGCTCCTGCCCGACGCCCCCGTGGTCGCCTGGTGGCCCGGTGAAGCCCCGTCGGTGCCGTCGGAGGATGCCGTGGGCAGGCTCGCGCAGCGACGGATCACCGACGCCCTGTCGGCCAAGAACCCGACCAAGGCGTTCGAGCAGCGCCGCGCCAGCTACGTCGCGGGTGACACCGACCTCACCTGGACCCGGCTCACGCCCTGGCGGGCGCTGCTGGCCACGGCGCTGGACGCCCCGCCGCACGACCCGATCACCACCGCGGTCGTCGCGGGTGAGGTGGTGTCGCCGTCGACCGACCTGATGGCGGGCTGGCTCGCCGAGCGGCTGGACATCAAGGTGAAGCGCTCACCGTCGAAGTCCGGGCCGGGCCTCGGCGTGGTGCGGCTGGAGCGGCGCGGCGGCGCCGTCGAGCTGGTGCGCCCGGACGGCAAGGTCGGGAAGCTGAGCCAGCCCGGCCAGCCCGACCGGCTGGTGGCGCTGGCGCGTCGCGAGGTGCGCGACTGCCTTGCCGAGGAGCTGCGACGGCTGGATCCCGACGAGATCTACGGCGAGGCGCTCTCGGGCGTCGCGAAGATCAGCAAGGGGCGCACCCCGGTCGCCGTCGCTGCGATGAACGGGGCGGCGTCGTGACGGCGCCGGAGATCGCCGTCCACGCGCAGCCCAACATCCTGGCGTCCGCGGCGGCCGCGCGGTTGATCACCCGGCTGGTGGACCTCCAGGCCGGGGGCAGCGTGCCGAAGCTCGTGCTCACCGGCGGCGGCGTCGGGATCGCGATGCTGGAGCAGGTGCGGGCCACGGTGGCGCGCGACGCCGTCGACTGGGGCGAGGTGGAGTTCTACTGGGGCGACGAGCGGTTCCTTCCACCCGGCGACCCCGAACGCAACGAGACGCAGGCGCGCGCCGCGCTGCTCGACCACGTCCGGGTGGACCCGGCGAAGGTGTACCCGATGGGCGCCGACCACGGCACCGGGCCGTCCGGGGCCGAGGCCGCCGCCGAGGAGTACGCGGCGCTGCTCGCAGGCAAGGCACAGCCCGAGGACCACGGCCCGGTGCCCGCGTTCGACGTGCTGCTGCTCGGCATGGGCGGCGAGGGGCACACGGCGTCGGTGTTCCCGCACTCCCCCGCGGTGTACGAGACGGAGCGGTCGGTGGTGGCGGTGCACGGCTGTCCGAAGCCGCCGCCCACGCGCGTCTCGCTGACCCTCCCGGCGATCCGCAAGGCGGCCGAGGTGTGGATCATCACGACCGGCGACTCGAAGGCCGGTGCGGTCGCGCTGGCGCTGGGCGGCGCGGGCGAGGTGGCGATCCCGGTGGCCGGGGCCCGCGGGCAGCGCCGCACCCGGTGGCTGCTCGACCGGGCCGCGGCGGCGAAGCTCCCGCGCGACCTGGTTCCGCACATTGCCTGACGACCTGTGCGCGGAAACGAGTGCTCGAGCACTCGTTTCGGCGCACGAGCGGCACCTCGTGGTCGACGGGGCGAACGTCGTCGGATCGCGGCCGGACGGCTGGTGGCGCGACCGCGCGGGGGCGGCGACCCGGCTGGCCGAGCGGTTGGTCGCGGCGCTGGACGCGGGCGCGCTCGACACCGACCGGGTGCATCTCGTGCTGGAGGGCGCGGCCCGCGCCGCAGTCGTACCGGAGCACCCGCGGCTGGCGGTCGTGCGCGCGCAGGCCGACGGCGACAGCGCGATCGTCGAGCTGGCGGCCGGGCTCTCCGGCGATGTCACGGTGGTGACGGCCGACCGGGGCCTGCGGGCCCGCCTCGCCGCCCGCGCCGTCGGGCCCGGCACCCTGCTGGATCGCCTGCCGTGAGCCCGGGTCAGTTCGCCAGGTGCAGCACGGTGAGCGTGCCGCTGTCGAGATTCGTCACATAGCCGGTGGAGCCGTCGGGGAGTACGGCGATCGACGTCGGAGACCGTCCGGTCGGGATCGTCGCGGTGACGGTCCGCGTGCCGACGTCGATGACGGACACCGTGCTGTCGGTGACGTTGGTGGTGTAGGCGAACCGCCCGTCGGGCGCCCAGGCGATGTCCTGGGGGTTGCGGCCCACCGCAACCGTCGCGACGACCTTGTTCGTCGTGGTGTCGATCATGGTTACGGAGGCGCCGTCGTAGTCGACGTTCGCGACGAGGGGGCGCTTCGGGTCGACCGCGAGGCTGTGCGGGCTCGTCCCCACCGGCACCGTGGCGAGCACCGCGTTCGTCGCCGTGTCGAGGACCGACACCAGGTTCGACTCGTGGTTCGCCGTGAACGCCCGGGTGCCATCCGTGGAGAACGCCACCCAGTGGGGGTCGGGAGCGACCTTGATCTCGGTGGTGACCGTCCGGGTAGCCGTGTCGATCACGCTGATCGTGCCCGAGTCGTGGTTGGGCACGTAGAGCCGCTTGCCGTCGGGGGTGACGGCGGCCAGGAACGGCCGCGTGCGCACCGGGATCGTCGCCACGATGCTGTTCGACGTGGTGTCCAGCACGCTGACGGCGTGGATCGTGCGCGCGTCGTTCCACACGCTGACGTACACGGTGCGGCCGTCGGGGGCGAAGGCGAGGAACTGGGGCGGACCGGCGGGCACCGGGATGCGCGCCGTCACCGCGTTGACGGCCGTGTCGACGACGGTGATCACTCCTGACGCGCCGCCCGCGACGTACACCTGTCGGCCGTTGGGCGAGGCCACCGCGAACGTCGGCGTCGGACCGACGGGGATCGCTGTCCCCAACGCGGGCACCGGGACGCTCGCGGCGGGCGTGACGGCAGCGGGGGTCGCGGCGGCGGCCGCCGTCGACGCGGGCGCCGCCGTTTCCGGGGCGGGGGCCTGCGGGGTCGACCCGAGCCCGCGCACACCGACGTATCCGCCGACGCCGATGAACAGGGCCAACACGACGGCGAGCACGACGGCCAGTGGACGGCCGATCCGGCCGGGCCCGGCAGGCGGCACGGACTGGTCGGACTCGGGCGCTGCGGGCGGCGGCGCGGGCCGGTCGCCCGGCGTCACCGTCTGGCCGGGGATGGCCGTCTTCGCGTACACGGGCGCCGCGAGGGGCAGCGCTGTGGCGGGCGTGTGCTGACCGGGCGATCCGGCGATCGTCTTGTCCTCGTCGCCCGCCGGTCGGGCCACCGGCAGCGCCATCTCCGTGACGGGGATCCCGGCGGCGCGCTGCACCTCCTGCAGCTCCTGTCCGAACATCTCGGCCCGCGCCGGTCGGTCGTCGGGATCCTTGGCCATCCCCCGCTCCAGCACCGCGCAGAGCGTCTCCGGCACCCCGGCGATCCGCAGATTGGGAACCGGCTGACCGGTGATCCTCAGGAACTGGGCGATCATCTCCTCGCCGTCGCGGCGCTCGAACGCCGGATACCCCGCCACGACCGTGAACAGCGCCGCGGCCAGGCCGTAGATGTCCGAGGCCGGGCTGGGTCGTCGGCCGTTGAGCACCTCGGGTGCGCTGTAGGCCAGTGAACCGGTGAAGGAGCCCGTGGTGGTCTCGAAACCGCCCTCGATCCGGGCGATGCCGAAGTCGGTGATCTGCGGCTCGCCGTAGTCGGACAGCAGGATGTTCGCGGGCTTGATGTCGCGGTGCAGCGTGCCCACCCGGTGCACGCACTCCAACGCTCCGGCCAGCCGGATGCCGAGCCGGGTGGCCTCCTGCCACGGGATCGGGCCCGCTCGGCGGACCCGGACCGCCAGCGAGTCCATGGACCGGAACGGCATCACGATGTAGGGGCGCCCCTTCGGCGTCACCCCCACATGCAGGAGGTCGATGACGTTGGGGTGCCCGGACAGGCCGCCCATCGCCCGGCCCTCGCGCATGAACCGCTCACGGCCTACCGGGTCGAGGTCGGTGTGCAGCAGCTTGACCGCCACCGTGCGCCCCACCGACGCCTGTGTGCAGCGGTACACCACGCCGAACCCGCCCCGCCCGACCTCGACCGCGTCGGTGTACCCACAGCTCGCCAGATCCGCGACAACGGATGGGCGGTCCCCGGCGGTCACTCCACCAGGTTCGGTCATCGCCTCGCCACCCCCGGAAGTGGATCGTAGCCCGCGTGCGCATCCGACCGAACCGTGCAGCCGCACGCGCCCGCAGCTGTTACCGGACAGTAAGCCGGACCTGACCACCGGCAAGAAAAGCCCCTCCGCGGCGGTGAGCGCGACCGAGGTGCGCGCACCCCGACACTCATGGCGGACGGGGCGAGCAGGCCTAGACACCATGGTGGAGGGGTTGACGACGATGAAGCTGGTGGGCATCCAGGGCGAGGTCGCGGGGCGGAGCTTCCCGCTGGGCACGGTACCGATCACGGTGGGCCGTGGCGGCGGCAACGACGTGGTGCTCACCACTCCGCTGGCCTCACGCGCCCACGCCCGGCTCTGGTGGGAGTACGGCGGCTGGACGATCGCCGACTGCGGCAGCAGCAACGGCACCGCGGTCAACGGGCAGCGCGTGCAGGGCACCCGCAGGCTGCAGCCGGGTGACGAGATCACCGTCGGCAACGCCGTCCTCCGCCTCGAGGCGGCCGAGGACGCGGTCGCCCTCGACCCGCCCACCATGCTGACCCCACGCGGCATCGACGCGCCGCCCGTGCTGAGCGTGACGGTCGCAGGCGGCGGCCCCGTCGGGCTGTCCCTCGCGCTCATGTTGGATGACCTGATGGGTGAGCGGGTTGCGGTGAGCGTCTACGAGGGCCGCTGGACCCGCCGCGACGGCCGCGTCATGTGGAAGACGAAGGCGGAGGGCAACACCCGTCGCATGCAGGTCGTGACCATCCAGAGCAGGCAGTGGACCAAGCTCCCCGCGCACGTCCAGCAGCGGCTGTTCGGCGGCGCCGACCACACCCACATGTGGCCCGCGGGCCCGGACTCGGTCGACGACCTGCCCCCGCGCAACATCCGCATCGCCCACGTCGAGGACCAGCTACTGGCGCTCGCCAACGAGCGCAAGCGCATCACGCTCGTCCCGGAGCGGTTCGACCCGGAGGCCGCCCACGACGACCTCGTCGGCAGGCACGTGCTCGCCATCTGCGAGGGCAGCCGCTCCCGCACCCGCGAACACTTCATCGACCGCTTCGGCGCGGCCGACAGCAGCCAGTACTCCGTCGACGGACGCCACGTCCAGGACGTGGTGCTGGGCCTGCGGGTCAAGTCCGACCTGCCGGACCCGATGGCCGTGCTGCTCACCGTCGCCCAGAACCGGTTCCTGCTGAACTCGCTGCGCGGCGAGGGCTTCCTCAACATGCGCCTCACCGACGAGGAGGCGGCCGAGGCGATCGGGATCGACCCCATCCGCCAGGTCTTCACCGAGTGCGTCCAGGCCCAGCCCTGCCTGATGGAGCGCGGCGAGAACGGCTCGTTCACCTGCTCCACCCATGACACCTACTTCCTCCCCGCCCTCCTGCGGAACTCGCAGCTGTGGGGCCGCGTCGAGGAAGGGCTGCGCATGTTCGGCATCGCCGAGGAGAACCTGACGGCGGTCACCTGCTTCCGACTCGACATGGTGGGCCGCCCCCGGTTCACCGCCCAGCTCTTCGCGCCCACCGCCACCACGCCCGGCACGTACGGGTTCCTCCTCGGCGACGCGGCCAACGCGATCCACTTCTGGCCGGGCCGCGGGCTCAACAGCGGTCTGGCCTCGGCGCTCTCGCTGGCGCGCAACCTCGCGGGCTGGCGCGGGCGGCCGTTGCGCGACGCCGACTTCGTCCGCCACGAGGCCGTCATGGGGATGTTGCAGTACCGGCACAAGAGCCGGGCGTGGCGCCAGATGGTCACCGCCGACGAGACCGGCGCGCTGCAGCCGATCAAGGACCGGATCGCGCAGGGGATCAAGGAGGCGACGGAAGGCGCGCCGGACCGCGAGAGCGCCATCGCCACGCTCGTCGAGCGGCTGCGCCGCATCCGGGGCCGTCTCGAGGCGCGCCTCGACGGCCTGCCCGACGACGCCACCTTGCGGGCGCACCTGGAGCGGCTGAGCAGCCAGACGCTGCATACGCTCGTGGTCAGCGAGCCCTGGGACTCGGCGAGCGTCGGCGGCGACGAGGTCGACGTCGACTGGCTCCTGCCCGCCCCCGAAGCCGCCCCCGCCCTCGCCGCCGCGTGAGCCGCTCCTACGCCGTGCCGCTGCCCGACGGCGCCGTCGTCCGGGGCAGGGGACGGCGGGAGCCGCTGCCGGCCGGGCCGCCGCCCACGTTCGGGCTGTGCCTCGGCCGTGACGACGGCAGCTTCCGGCCGGGCTGGCGGCTCGCGTGGGTGGACTGGCCCGACTTCCGGACACCTCGCGATCCCGCGGCGGCCGCAGGCGCCATCGTCCGCACCCACGAGCTGGCCCACGCGGGCGAGCGGGTCGAGATCACCTGCGGCGGCGGCACCGGGCGCACCGGCACCGTCATCGCCTGCCTCGCCGTGCTCGCCGGGGTGGCCGCCGACGACGCGGTGGGCTGGACGCGCGCCCACTACCGCCGCCACGCGGTCGAGACGCCCGGCCAGCGCCGCTGGGTGCGGTGGTTCGCCGACACGCAAAGATGAGCGGTCTCCCTGACATGGCCGTCATCCGGGCCGCGCGCGCCGGTACCTGAGGGCGGCCACCGGCGTGCGCGGGCTGCGCAACTAGTGTCCTGCGCCGGAAGTTCGTTGCGTATATCGGCGGATCCAGGTGTACGTCGGCAAGGCGCTGGTCCGCGCCTCGTACCGGGTGTACTCGGCCGGACCAGCAACGCCGCTGACGTGCGGCTGGGCCGTCGAGATATGTGGCGAACTTCCGGCGCGGGACACTAGCCCTGCTCGTCGATCAGGCGGCCGTTGGCGTAGTCGTCGTAGGCCGACAGATCCAGGAAACCGTGCCCGCAGTAGTTGAAGAGGATCACCTTCTCCTCGCCGGACTCCTTGGCCGCGAGCGCCTCGTCGATCGCCGCACGGATCGCGTGCGCGGCCTCCGGCGCGGCGATCTTGCCCTCGGTGCGGGCGAACTGCACCGCGGCCTCGAACACCTTGCCCTGCGGGTACGCCACGGCTTCCATCCGGCCGTCCCGCACGAGCTGCGACACCAGCGGGGAATCGCCGTGGTAGCGCAGTCCGCCCGCGTGGATCGAGGGCGGCACGAAGTCGTGGCCGAGCGTGTACATCGCCATGAGCGGCGTGAGGCCCGCGGTGTCGCCGAAGTCGTACTCGAAACGACCCTGGGTGAGCGTCGGGCACGACAGCGGCTCGACCGCCATGAGTCGAACGCCCTCGTCGGGCACGAACGGGAACGAGATCCCGCCGAGGTTGGACCCGCCTCCACACGGCGCGATCACGACGTCGGGCAGGCGTTCCCCCGCCAGCGCCAGCTGCTCCTTGGCCTCCAGTCCGATCACGGTCTGGTGCAGCAGCACGTGGTTGAGGACGGACCCGAGCGCGTAGTGGGTGTCCGAGCGCCCGACGGCGTCACGCACCGCATCGGAGATCGCGCTGCCCAGCGAACCGGGGTGGTCGGGCTCGTCCACCGGCGACGCAACGACGCTCGCTCCCCACGTCTCCATCGCGATCTTGCGGTAGGGCTTCTGCTCGTAGGACGCGCGGACCATGTAAACCTTGAGGTCGAGGTCGAACTGCGCGCACGCGAACGCCAGCGCGGTGCCCCACTGCCCGGCGCCGGTCTCGGTGCTGAGCCGCGCGATGCCCTCCTGCGCGTTGTAGAACGCCTGCGGTACCGCCGTGTTGGGCTTGTGGCTGCCCGCGGGCGACACGGACTCGTCCTTGAAGTAGATCCGCGCGGGCGTGCCCAGCGCCTTCTCCAACCGCACGGCCCGAACCAGCGGGGTGGGCCGCCACAGCCGGAGGATGTCGAGCACCTCGCCGGGCACGTCGATCCACGGCTCGGCGCTCACCTCCTGCCCGATGAGCGCCATCGGGAAGAGCGGGGCGAGGTCGTCGGGTCCGATCGGCTCCCGGGTGCCCGGGTGCAGCGGCGGCTGCGGCGGCGACGTGAGGTGCGGCGCCACGTTGAACCACGCCGTCGGGATCTTGTCGGGGGGCAGCGTCCAGCGCGTCATGTCCGGACGCTAGCGCCGTCGATCAGCCCGCACCAGAGGCCGTATCAACTCCCGAGGCGCGCTCCAGCCGGGCGATGCGCTCCTCGTAGAACGCGATCGCGGCCAGGCCCGCCTGGGCGCGGTCGTGCTCGAGGCGGACCTCGTCGACCAGCGAGCGTGCGGCGCGGTGGTCGGCGTCGTCCGCGGCGAGCTCGACGGCGGGCCGCTCCAGGTCGCCGACGCGGTTCTCGAGGGCGACGAGCTGGGCGCTGATGCGGCGCAGTTGGTCGTCCAGCTCGTCGATGCGGTGCGACACCTCGCCCAGGCGCATTTCGCGGACGCGGTGCTGCTCGGCGGCCTCCGTGGCCTGCGCGTCGCGCAGCTCGGTCGCGACCACCTGCAGGCGCTGCTGACCGCGCTCCTCGGCCGCACGCACCGCGTTGTCGATGCGCGCCTGGAGCCCGCGCAGCAGCGGACGCAGCGGGGCAACCAGGACGGTGCGGGCGTTCACGCGACCAGCTCGATCCGGCCCTGCGCCGCCCACGTCCGCAGCAACACGCCCTCCACCGTGAGGCGGTGCTCGGCGGTGACCGCAACGGCAGGTCCCCAGCCGTGCGCGAACTCGGTCTGCT
Source organism: uncultured Actinomycetota bacterium (assembly GCA_963739465.1). Classification (GTDB taxonomy): domain Bacteria; phylum Actinomycetota; class Actinomycetes; order Mycobacteriales; family Pseudonocardiaceae; genus Pseudonocardia. The sequence goes on along the minus strand of CAVUAS010000021.1, from coordinate 160,893 downwards.
CCGGGCGCTCGGCGACGGTGGTGCCGGTCAGGCGCAGCGCCGCCTCCGGGAACAGCTCGGAGAAGACGTACGCGGCCAGAGTGCCGGTGGTGGGCCAGGCGGCCTCGTCGGCGGGGATGCCCATCAGCTCCTTCAGCTCGACCGTGAACACGTGGTTGGGCACGGAGACGGCGTGCACCGGCCACCAGTCCGGCCGGTCCTCCCGCTCCCAGTGCAGCCGTCCGGGCTCGACGAGCAGGTAGAGCCGGGAGCCGTGGTCGTAGAACGTGCCCGGTCCCGGTACGACCGCGCGGTGCAGCAGTACGACGTCGGTGCGCCGCCCGACGGACGGTGGGGCGCCGGGCGTGTCGAGGACGAACGTGGTCATGCGCACGACCAGGTCGCTGTCGTCGATGAGCGCCGCGCGCCGCGGGCACGGGGACAGCGGCGCGTTCCCGACGATCGTGACGCTGCGGGGCGCGCTTCGGCGGGCATAGGTGCGCACCAGGTCCGCGAGAACCTGTCTGCTCGTGGCGCACACCGTCTCCATCGCGCTGGACGGTAACCGACCGTGCGGGCATGGCCCGCCCCCGGGTGCGCGGACGCCGCCGCACGGGACGACAATCGGGTCGTGCCTGCTCCCTACGTCATCGCCGAGATCGGCTGCAACCACGGGGGCGACCTCGAGCTCGCCAAGCGGATGATCTCGGTGGCCGCGCGGTTCTGCGAGGTCGACGCCGTCAAGTTCCAGAAGCGCGACCCCGCGACGCTGCTGACGCCCGAGCAGTACCAGGCGCCGCACCCGGAGCCGCGCAACGCGTTCGGCGCGAGCTACGGCGAGCACCGGGAGTTCCTGGAGTTCGACATCGACCAGCACGCCGAGCTGGCCCGATGCGCCGACGAGCACGGCGTCGTCTACTCGACGAGCGTGTGGGACATGCCCTCGGCGAAGGCCGTGGTGGGGATGGCGCCGCGGTTCGTCAAGGTCCCGTCGGCCACCAACCAGCACACCGAGCTGCTCACGCTGCTGTGCGCCGAGTTCGGCGGAATCATCCACCTCTCGCTCGGCATGACGACCCGGGCCGAGGAAGAGCGCATCGTCGAGCTGTTCCGCAAGCACGGCAGGCTCGCCGACCTGGTGCTCTACGCGTGCACGTCGGGTTACCCGGTGCCGTTCGAGGACGTCTGCCTGCTGGAGGTGCAGCGGCTGCGCGAGGCCTACGGGGCCGACGGGCACGCCGTCGGCTTCTCCGGGCACCACCTCGGCATCGCCGCCGACGTGGCCGCGCTCGCCCTCGGCGCGCAGTACGTCGAACGGCACTTCACCTTGGACCGCACCAGCAAGGGCACCGACCACGCCGCATCGCTGGAGCCCGACGGGATGCGCAAGCTGGCGCGCGACCTGCGCAACGTCGCCAAGGCGCTCACCTACAAGCCCAGCGACGTGCTGCCCATCGAAGCGGCCCAGCGCGAGAAGCTGAAGTGGCGGGCCGCGAGCGAGGCGCAGGGGCAGGCGTGACGCTCGCCGTCGTCATCCCCGTCCGGGCCGGGAGCAAGGCCATCCCCGGAAAGAACCTGGCCCGGGTGGGCGGACGCCCGCTGCTGGACTGGACGGTCGAGGCCGCGCTCGGCGCGCGCTGCGTGGACCGGGTGCTGGTCTCCACCGATGATGCCGCCATCCGCGCCCATGTCACGGCGACCTGGCCGGGCCGGGTGGCGCTGCCCGCCCGCTCCCCCATCACGGCGTCGGACACGGCCACCACGGAGAGCGTGCTGCTCGATGTGCTGGGCACGCCGGAGTCCGCGGGCGCCGACGAGATCGGGCTCGTGCAGGCCACGAGCCCGCTGTTGCGCGCAGAAGACCTCGACGGGGCGCACGCGCTGCTGTCCGCGGGATTCGACAGCGTGCTGTCGGTGGTGCGGCAGCGGCGGTTCCGGTGGGCGGACACACCGGATGGCGGGCGCCCCGACTACGACCCCGCCGCCCGGCCGCGCAGGCAGGAGCTTGCGGGCTACCTCGTGGAGAACGGCGCGCTGTATCTCACCAGCCGGGCGGCTCTCGCGAGCACCGGCGTGCGGATCAGCGGGCGGATCGGGCTGTGGGAGATGCCCGAGGAGAGCTACACGGAGGTCGACGAGCCCGCCGACCTGGTGATCGTCGACGCGCTCCTGCGCCGCCGGGAGCGCCCGGCCCCGCCGGTGACCGGGGCCGGGCGGATCCGGCTGGTGCTCACCGACGTCGACGGCGTGCTCACCGACAACGGCATGACCTACTCCAGCGACGGCAGCGAGTCCAAGACCTACAGCGCCCGCGACGGCAAGGGCTTCGAACTGCTGCGTCGCGCCGGGATCCGCACGGGCATCCTGACCAGCGAGGACGGCCCGCAGATCCGCGCGCGGGCGGCAAAGCTGCAAGTGGACGCGCTCTACGCGGGCACGGCCGACAAGCTCGCCGACGCCAAGGAGCTGTGCGCGCGCTGGTCGCTCGGGCTGGACGAGGTCGCGTTCATCGGCGACGACGTGCACGACGTCGCGCTCCTGCGCGCGGTCGGGCTGGCCGCCTGCCCGGCCGACGCCGTGCCCGCGGCGCGCGCCGCCGCCGTCCACTACTGCCGGGCCGCCGGGGGGCACGGGGCGTTCCGGGAGCTCGCCGACGCGATCCTGGCGGGCCGATGACGCCCGTGCCCGCAGAGGCCGCGCCCACGGAGGCGCGCCCGCCCCGCGCTCGCCGCCCGCAGCGCACCGCGCACCCCAACACGGCACCGCGCACCCCATCGATGGGGTGCGCGGTCGCCCCATCGGGTGCGCAGTGAAGCGAAGGGGTGCGCAGTCGGGGTGGAGCGCGCTGGCGGCGCTCGTCGTCGTGCTGGGCGGGTGCGGGGCGGACCCCCCGCTGGAGCAGGCGCCGCCGCCCGACCCGCCCGCCGCGTGCGTGCTGGACACGGCCGCGCTCGCCACCGCGACCCACGTGAGCTGGACCCCCGACCAGTCGACCGCGAACGACACCCGCTGCGTCTACGACGCCGGGCCGAACGCGGCGACGCCCGCGGGCCCCGCGTTCCTCACCGTGTCGATCTTCGCCCGCACACAGGCGGACGCGGCCGCGGAGCGCGAGCTGCTCGCCCAGCTGTGCGCCCAAGGCTCCCGGGTCGACGTGAACAAGGCCGACGGCGGCTTCGTATGCCGATTCGACGGCGACCTCGTCTACGGGGCGCTCGTGCGCGGCGACCAGGTGGTGCAGGTGGCCACATCGGCCATCCCCACGACCACCGCCGGTGCCGCGCTGGCCTCGGCCATCAGCGACCAGCTGGCGAAGCTGCCGTCGCGCTGAGCCTGCTCAGAGCTCCCGGGAGGCGCGCAACCGGCCCAGCGCCTCCTCGAGGATGGCGGCGCCGTCGGCGTCGCTGCGCCGCTCCTTCACGTAGGCGAGGTGCGTCTTGTACGGCTCGGTGCGCGGCGCCGCGGGCGGGTTCGAGTTGTCGCGGCCACCGGGCAGGCCGCAGCGCGGGCAATCCCACGAATCGGGGATCTCCGCCTCGGCCGCGAACGACGGGGACGTGACGTGCCCACTCGCGCAGTAGTACGAGATGAACTGGCGCGGGGCGGTCTCGCCCCGCTCCGATTCGCCCATCGGCCCGGCCCCGACGCGGGTGCCACGGATCGCGTTGCCGCCTGACATCGCCATGTGTTTCAGCCCCCCAGCTTCACAAGCAACCCGGTACCGATGATCGCGATCACCCAGATCGCCCCCACGAACAGCGTGAGCCGATCGAGGTTGCGCTCGACCACACTGGACCCGGACAGGCTGGACTGCATGCCGCCACCGAACAGCGACGACAGCCCACCGCCCCGCCCGCGGTGCAGGAGGATCAGCAACACCAGCAGGATACTGGTGACGATCAACACGATCTGCAGGGCGAGTTGCATCCACGTCCTCGTTCTTGTCGGGGGAGCACCATGTTACCCGGCGTGACCCCGCGATCTCTGCTCAGGGGAGGGGCCCGCCCGCCGCCAGCGCGCAGAGCTTCGGGAACCCTTCGACGTCGATGCTGGCCCCGCCGACGAGGGCGCCGTCGATATCCGGGCCCGCCATCAGCTCGGCCACGTTCTTCGCCGTCACCGACCCGCCGTAGAGGATGCGCGTGCCCGCCGCGTGCTCCTCGCCGTAGAGCGTCGCGAGCGTGGTGCGCAGCCCGGCGCAGACCTCCTGCGCATCGGCGGGGCTGGCCACCCGGCCCGTGCCGATGGCCCAGACCGGCTCGTAGGCGACGACGAGGTCGCGCGCCTGCTCGGCCGTCACCGTCGCCAGCGCGGCGGAGAGCTGGGACGTGCAATGGTGGACGTGACCGCCTGCCTCGCGGACGGGCAGCCCTTCGCCGACGCAGAGGATCGGCGTGATGCCGTTGCGGATCGCCGCGCGCACCTTGCTGTTCACGACCTCGTCGGTCTCGTCGTGGTACTCACGGCGCTCCGAGTGCCCCACGATGACGTAGCGGCAGCCCAGCTTCGCGAGCATCACCCCGGACACATCGCCGGTGTAGGCGCCCGCATCGTGCGGGGACAGGTCCTGCGCGCCGAGCACCATCAGCAGCCCGTCGCCGTCGATCATGGTCTGGATGCTGCGGAGGTGCGTGAACGGCGGCAGCACCGCCACCTCGACCTTGTCGTAGTACTTCTCGGGCAGCGCGAAGGCGAACTTCTGCATCAGGGCGATGGCCTCGAGGTGCGTGAGGTTCATCTTCCAGTTGCCCGCGATCAGGGGCTTGCGCGCCACTATCTCTCACCTGGCCAAGCCACCGGATCCGTTGGCGAGTGGATCTCGCCTCGGTCCCTCATCACCTAACCTCCTAGGATCGACACGCCGGGGAGGTCTTTGCCCTCCAGGAACTCCAGCGACGCGCCGCCGCCGGTCGAGATGTGCGAGAACCCGTCCTCGGCGAGGCCGAGCGCCCGCACGGCGGCGGCGGAGTCGCCGCCGCCGACCACTGAGAAGGCCGGGGCGTCGATGATCGCCTGCGCGACGCGGCGGGTGCCCTCGGCGAAGGGGGCCATCTCGAACACGCCCATCGGCCCGTTCCAGAAGATCGTCTTCGCGCGGCCGAGCACCTCGGAGAACGCCGCGGCCGACTCCGGCCCGATGTCAAGGCCCAGCCAGCCGTCGGGGATGGCGTCGACCGCCACGGTCCGCCGGTCGGCGTCGGCGGCGAACGCGTCGGCCACCACCACGTCCGTCGGCAGCACGATCTTGCCGGACTCCAGCAGGGTGCGGCAGCTGCCGATCTGGTCGGCCTCCAGCAGCGACTTGCCGACCCCGTAGCCCTGCGCCGCGAGGAACGTGAAGCACATCCCGCCGCCGACGAGCAGGGCGTCGACCCGCGGGAGCAACGCGTCGATCACCGCGAGCTTGTCGGAGACCTTCGAGCCGCCCAGCACGACCGTGTACGGCCGCTCGGGCGCACCGGTGAGCCGCCGCAGCACCTCGACCTCGGCCAGCACCAGCCCGCCCGCGTAGGCGGGCAGCAGCCGCGCGACGTCGTAGACCGAGGCCTGCTTGCGGTGCACGACCCCGAACCCGTCGGAGACGAAGGCATCGGCGTACGCCGCCAGCTCCGCCGCCAGCGAGGCCCGCTCGCCTTCGTCCTTGCTGGTCTCGCGCGGGTCGAAGCGGACGTTCTCCAGCAGCACGATGTCGGCGTCGGGCTTCTCGCCGAGGTTCGCCAGGGTCACCTCGTTGCCGAGCAGTTCGCCCAGCCGCGCGGCAACAGGGGCCAGCGAGTACTTCGGGTCCGGCCCGCCCTTCGGCCGCCCCAGGTGCGCGGTGATCACGAGCCGGGCGCCCGCGTCGCGCAGGGCGGACAGCGTGGGCAGCGACGCGCGGATGCGGCCGTCGTCGGTGATGCCGGTGCCGTCGAGTGGGACGTTGAAGTCGGAGCGCACCAGCACGGTGCGGCCGTCGACGCCCTCGGCGATCAGGTCTTCGTAGGTCTTCACAGCTTCGAGGCCACCAGCTCGATGATGTCGACGAGTCGGTTCGAGTAGCCCCACTCGTTGTCGTACCAGCCGACGACCTTCACCTCGTTGCCGATGACCTTCGTGAGCGGCGCGTCGTAGATGCAGGATGCCGGGTCGGTGACGATGTCGGAGGAGACGATCGGGTCGTCGGAGTAGCGCAGGACGCCCGCGAGCTCGCCCTCGGCGGCCGCCTTGTACGCGGCGTTGATCTCCTCGACCGTGCCCTCCCTACGGACGATGACGGTCAGGTCGGTGGCCGAGCCGGTGGGGATCGGCACCCGCAGCGCGTAGCCGTCGAGCTTGCCCTTGAGCTGCGGCATGACCAGGCCGATGGCCTTCGCGGCGCCGGTGGAGGTGGGCACGATGTTCAGCGCGGCGGCGCGGGCGCGGCGCAGGTCCCTGTGCGGGCCGTCCAGCAGGTTCTGGTCCCCTGTGTAGGCGTGGATCGTGGTCATGAGCCCCCGCTCGATGCCCAGCAGGTCGTCGAGCACCTTGGCCAGCGGCGCGAGGCAGTTGGTCGTGCACGAGGCGTTGGACACGATGGTCTGGCTGCCGTCGTAGTCGGCATCGTTGACGCCCTTGACCACCGTGAGGTCCTCGCCCGTGGCGGGCGCGGAGATCACGACCTTCTTCGCGCCCGCGTCGAGGTGCTTGGCCACGGCGTCGCGCTTGGTGAACAGGCCGGTGGACTCGAGCACGACGTCGACGCCGAGCTCCTTCCACGGCAGCTCGGCGGGGTCGCGCACGGCGAGGCCCTTGAAGCCCTTGCCGTCGACGACGATCTCCTCGTCGGTCGAGGACACGCTGTAGGGCAGGCGGCCGAGGATCGAGTCGTACTTGAGCAGATGGGCGAGCGTCGCGTTGTCGGTGATGTCGTTGACCGCAACGATCTCGATCTCGGTGTTGCCCGCTTGCTTCTGTGCCTCGACCGCGCGCCAGAAGTTGCGCCCGATCCGGCCGAACCCGTTGACGCCCACACGCACCGTCACGCCGTGCCTCCTCGCTTGGAAGTACCTGGTCGTACCCCACCCTAGCGTCCAGCGGCGACGCCGTGACCAGCAACCTCGGAATCGATCCACACGGCGATGCGTATCACCGTCGCCGGTTGTCGCTCTTCGCCGTAGGGCCCGGACCGGGCCCAGGCTGGGGGGACACCATGCTGTACTCGAGACTTTCCGCACCCGCTCCACTGCTGGGCAACGCCACGACACTTCCGCTCCACGAGCGCTCGCGGATGCGCGCAGCGGCGCTGCACGCCCGCCGCCTCTACCCGGGCGGGCTGGGCGAGCTCGTCTACCGCGAGCTGTTGGCATACGCCGACTTCGGCTACCGGTTCGCCGCCGACGCCCTGATCCCCCGCCTGGCCGCGGAGATTCTCGCCACGGTCGTGCCCGACGAAGCATGACCCGAGCTTCGGCAGAAAGCGGCCAAATCCGGCTTTCGCCTACGGCCCGGGCCTGCCACGGTGGAGGTATGGCCGCGCTGCTGGAGCGCACCGACGAATGGGACGCGCTGACGGCGGCCGTGGGTGCGGCGGCCCGCCGCAACGGCTCGGTGGTGTTGGTCAGCGGCGAAGCGGGGATCGGCAAGACGAGCCTGGTCCGCGCGTTCGCCGAGCACGTGGCCGGGCGGGCACGGCTCCTCGTCGGCGGCTGCGACGACCTGCTGACCGCGCGTCCGCTCGGGCCGCTGCGGGATGCCACGGCGGGCAGCGGTGGGGTGCTGGAGTCGGCGCTGCGCGCCGGCGGCGACGTCTTCGCCGCGGTGGTCGCGCAGCTGTCCGGGCCGCGGGTCACCGCCGTCGTCGTCGAGGACCTCCACTGGGCCGACGACGCCACCCTCGACGTGCTGGGCTACCTCGCGCGCCGGATCGCCGACCTGCCCGCGGTGCTCGTGCTCACCTACCGGGACGAGGCGACCGCCACCGCCCACCCGGTGCACCGGCTGCTGGGCTCGCTGGTGGGCCGTCCGGTCGTCCGGCTGCCGCTGCGGTCGCTCAGCTCGGCCGCCGTGTTGGGGCTGGCGGCGGGGTCGGGCTGGGACCCGCAACGGCTGCACGCGCTCACCGGCGGCAACCCGTTCTACGTCACCGAGGCGCTGGCGGACACCGGGCCGGGCGTGCCGGTGTCGGTGTCCGATGCCGTGCTCGCCCGGGTGGGCAGGCTCGACGGCGCCGCCCGCGCCGCGGTCGAGCAGCTCTCGGTCGTGCCGACGATCGTCGGGCTCGACCTCGCGCACTCGCTGCTCGGTGAGCGGTTGGACGCACTGGCCGAAGCCGAGGCGCGCGGCATCGTGTCGTCGCGGCCCGACGGGCTGACGTTCCGCCACGAGCTGGCCCGCCAGGCCGTGGAGCAGAGCCTCCAGCCGCTGCGAAGGCGCACCCTGCACCGCGCGGTGGTCGCGGCGCTACAGGCCGAGCCCGCGCCGGACCTTGCGCGGCTCGTGCACCACGCCGTACAGGCCGACGACGGGGCGACGATCAGCCGCTACGCCCCGCTCGCCGGGCGGGAGGCGGCCGCCGCGGGTTCACATCGCCAGGCCCTCGCGCACTTCTCCGCCGCGCTGCGCCACGGGCATCGGCTCGGCGATGCCGACCTGGCCCGGCTGGTCGACGAGCACGCCTGGGAGCTCTACAACGCGGGCCGGTTCGCCGAGGCGCTGCGCGGCGGCGAGCGGGCGGTACGGCTTCGCAGGCGCGACGTCGAGGGCGGCGGTCCACCCGCCGACGCGTCGCCCGGCGACCCACCCGGCGCTGCCCCATCCGGCGACGGCGGGCGCGGCGCGCTCGCCGAGGCGCTGGTGCGGCTCTCGCGACACCGCTTCATGGCGGGCGACCCCGACGGCGCCGACGCCGCGGCCACCGAGGCCGTCGCGCTGCTCGACGCTCCGCCGTCCGCGGCGCCCGACACGGTGCCCGACGCAGCGCCCGACACGGTGCCCGACAGGGTGCCCGACAGGGTGCCCGACACGGTGCCCGACACGGTGCCCGACACGGTGCCCGACACGGTGGGCTCGCCGTCGGCGCGGGCGTTCGCCGCGACCTACCTCGGCGCGATCCGCGCGCTCAGCGGGGGCGCCGCCGCAGACGGGCAGGGCGCCTATCCCCTCCTGCGCCGCGCGCGGGAGCTGGCGGCCGCGGCGGGGCGCGAGGACCTCGTGGCGCTCTGCCGCAACTACGCGAGCCTCGCCCGCCCCGACCTCGACGACGACGCCCGGATCGCGATGCTCGCGGGCAGCCTGCGGGCCGCGTTGGAGCACGGCTTCCACGAGGTGGCGGCCCGCGGCTACACGAACCTGGGCGAGCTGTGCTTCCGCCTCCACCGGCTCGACGACCTGGAGCGCTGCGTCGCCGAGGGCCTGGCGTTCACGCGGGAACGCGGCTTCACCTCCCACGCCCACAACCTGGCGGTGCACGGCGCCCTGCTGGCGCTGCGCCGCGGCGAATGGACGGACGCGGAGGCGGCCTTGCGGTCCTCGACCGCGGAGGCCGAGCCCGGGATGCCGAACGCGACGGGTCCCTACGCCCGGCTGCTGGCCCGCCGGTCCCTGGTGACCGATCCGGCGACCCACACCCCGACCGAGGCACTGCTCGAAGGGGCCTGGGCGATGGCGCTGCGGCGGCGCACGGTCACCGAGCTCGCCCTGGCGGGTGCGGCGCTCGCCGAGTGGGCGTGGCTCGTCGGGCGCGTCGACCGGGTCGAGGCCGTGGTCTGCGCGTGGCGACCGCATGCCACCCGGCCGACGGCGGGCCCGGCGTGGGCCGAGCTGCTGCGCTATGCGCGTCGGGCAGGCGTGGCGATCCCCGACGTTCCCGAGGACGCCGGTCCGTGGGCGGCGGGCCTGCGCGGCGACTGGCGCGCCGCCGCCGACGGCTGGGGGCGCCTCGGCGACCCGTACGAGCGGGCGCTGGAGCTGGCCGAGTCCGGCGAGGTCGGGCCGACGGTCGAGGCTCTGCACGCGCTGGAGGATCTGGGCGCTACGGCCGCGGCCCGGCACACCCGCCACCGGCTGCGGACGCTCGGCGTCCCCCGGGTGCCACGGCGCCGCGCGGCAAGCACCCGGGCCAACCCGGCCGGACTGACCGACCGTCAGCTCGACGTCCACGCGCTCCTGGCCGAGGGCCTGACCAACGCCGAGATCGCGGATCGGCTGGTGCTGTCGGTGCGCACGGTGGACTCGCACGTCGCGGCGATCCTGGACAAGCTGGGCGTCCGTACCCGCCGCGAGGCCGCGACCCGACACCTGGAGCGGCCCGGCACTTAAGTCGGTAGCGCTTACCGACGCCGCGGCCGCGCGGGGTGCCTACAACGGACCGCATGAGTATGACGACCCTCCCGCGGCGCCCCGACGAGCCCGCCACCGACCTCACCGACTACCTCGTCGTGCACCGTGCGATGACGACGGACCTGCGGCGCCTCGCCGCGGTGGCCGACCGGGTCGCACTCGGCCACGACCCCGTCGATGCGCGAAGAGCGGCCGCCGTCCGCGCCCACCTTTCGGGGATCGGCGCGGAGATCCGCAGCCACCACCAGATCGAGGACGACCACGTCTGGCCGTTCCTGGTCGCGGTCGGCGGGCGTGCGGACGCCGACACCACGGGCCTCACCGGGCTGACCGACGACCACGAGGAGCTCGATCCCCTGCTCGACGCGGCGGAGCGCGCCGCCGGACAGCTCGCCGCCGACCCCGCCGACCGGGCGTCCGCGGAGCGGCTCGCGGCCGTACTCGCCGATCTGTCCGCGCTGCTCGACCGGCACGTCGCCGACGAGGAGCGGGTCGTGTTCCCGGTGATCCGCCGGTACGTACGGGTGGCCGACTACCGCAGGCTCCAGCGTCGCTTCCGGGGCAACCTCTCGCTGCGCGCCCTCGTGTTCGCCGCACCGTGGGTGGTCTCGCACACGACCTCGGCGGAGCGGGCCGCGATGCTCGCCGACGCGGGCGCAGGCCTGCGCGTGCTGGCGCGGATCGTCGGCGGCCGGTTCGCCGCCCGGCAGCGCCTGGTGTTCGGATGACCGCCCTCATCGAGACGCCCGCGGCGCTCTTCGGTCCTGCCCCGCCCGGCGCGCGGCACCGCGCCTGCGCCGCGCTCACCGCCGCGGGCCCGGTGCACCGCGTCACGCTCCCCAACGGGACGCCCGCGTGGCTCATCACCGGCTACGACGCCGTCCGGGCGGCGCTCACCGATCCGCGCCTGGTCAAGAACCCGAGCCGGACCCCCGGTGGCGACCTGCTGCCGCCCGAGATCCACGCCGCGATGAACAGCGACCTGCTGCACCGCGACCCGCCCGACCACACCCGACTGCGGCGGCTGGTCTCCGGGGCGTTCACGCGGCGCCGCGTCGACGCGCTCGCGCCGCGCATCCAGCAGATCGCCGACGAGCTCCTCGACGACCTCACCGACGCGCTCGCCGAACGCGGCGCAGCGGACCTCATCAGCGCGTACGCGTACCCGCTGCCGATCACGGTGATCGGGGAGCTGCTCGGCGTGCCCGCACGCGATGCGGCCGGGTTCCGGGACTGGTCGACGACACTCGTCGGCGGTGCTGCGGTCGGACGCGAGAGATGGGTTGCCGCGGCGACCGCGCTGGTCGGCCTCGTGCGCGAGCTGGTCGGCGCCAAGCGTGCGCATCCGGCCGACGACCTGCTCTCCGCGCTGGTCGCGGCGCGGGACGGGACCGACCGCCTCACCGAGGACGAGCTCACCTCCATGGTGTTCCTGCTGCTCGTCGCGGGGCACGAGACCACCGTCAACCTCATCGGCAACGGTGCGTACACCCTGCTGACCCATCCCGACCGGCTCGCGGTGTTGCTCGCCGAGCCGGAACGCCTCCCGGCCACGATCGAGGAATTGCTGCGCTTCGACGGTCCGGTGCACGTCGCGACGTTCCGCTGGACCAGCACACCGGTGTCGATCGGCGGCACCGTGATCCCGGCGGGCGAGCTGGTGGTCCCGGGTCTGCTGGCCGCGAACCGGGACCCGGCCCGGGTCGCCGATCCCGACGCATTCGACCCGACCCGCGAGGAGGTCGCACACCTCGCGTTCGGCCACGGTGTGCACCACTGCCTCGGGGCGTCGCTGGCGCGCCTGGAGGGCCGCATCGCCCTGGGCAGCCTGCTCGCCCGCGTGCCCGACCTACGCCTCGCGGTGCCCGCTGCCGACCTGCGCCTGCGGGCGGGCGTGCTGATGCACGGCCTCGCCGCCCTGCCCGTCGCCGTGAACCGGCCGCACCCCTGAGCACGTGGAGGATGTCATGACCGCTGCCGACACCGCCGCCGACACCGTTCCCGCCGTCATCGAGAGCCCCTGGCCCGCACCGGACCTACCCGACGTATCGCTCACCGCGTTCCTGCTGGCCGCCGCGGCGCAGCGGGCCGACCACCCGGCCGTCGTGGACGCCGTGACGGGCCGGTCACTGACCTACGGCGAGCTGGCGCACCAGGTCGAGCGGGTCGCGGCCGGGTTCGCGGGGCAGCACCTGCGCAAGGGCGACGTGGTCGCGATCCTCGCCCCCAACTCGCCCGAGTGGCTCGTCGCCTGCCACGGCGCGATCGCGGCGGGCGGCGTGGTCAGCGGACTCAACCCGCTCTGGTCCGCGGACGAGGTCGCGGCCCAGATCCACGACTCCCGCGCCCGGTTCCTCATCACCGTCGGCCCGCTCGCGGCGACCGCCCGGGCCGCCGCCGCGAAGGCCGCCGTCGGTACCCGGCTGGTGCTACTCGACGGCCGAGAGCCCGACATGCTCGCCTTGGCCGATCTCCTCGCCTGCCCCGACCCGGCCCCGGACGTCGCGATCGACCCGGCGGCCGACCTCGCGCTGCTGCCCTACTCCAGCGGCACGACCGGCCTGGCCAAGGGCGTGATGCTCACCCACCGCGCGTGCGTCGCCAACGTCGTGCAGACCGTCGCCGCGCTGCAGATCGGCCCCGGGGACCGCACGCTCGCCGTCGCCCCGTTCTCGCACGCGGTCGGCTGGGGCGTGGTCGCCAACTGCGCGCTGCGCAACGGGGCGACCGTCGTGACCCTTCCGCGGTTCGAGCCGCACGCGTTCCTCGGCGCGATTCAGGAGCACCGCATCACGCAGACCGTCGTCGTGCCGCCGGTGGTGCTGGCGCTGGCCCGCCACCCCGCGGTCGCCGACTACGACCTGTCCTCGTTGAACTGGCTGGCCTGCGGCGCCGCCCCGCTGGGCGCCGAACTGCAGCGGGAGTGCATGGCGCGGCTCGGCATCCCGATCGTGCAGGGCTTCGGCATGACCGAGGTCGTCGCCACGATCGCGGCCGACCGCGTCGACACCCCGGTCACGGCAGGCTCGTGCGGGCACCTGCTGCCCGGCGTGCAGGCCCGGATCGACCCGATGACCGGGGAGCTGTGGATCCGCAGCGCCGCGCTGATGGCGGGCTACCTCGGGCAGCCCGACGCCACCACCGCCACGGTCGACGCCGACGGCTGGCTGCACACCGGCGACGTCGCCCGCTTCGACGAGAACGGCGCACTGTTCGTCGTCGACCGGATCAAGGAGCTGATCAAGGTGAAGGCCTACCAGGTGGCGCCCGCGGAGCTGGAGGCCGTCCTGCGCACGCATCCGGCGGTCGCCGACGCGGCGGTGATCGGGATCCCCGACGAGCGGTCGGGCGAGGTGCCGAAGGCGTTCGTCGTCGCGCGCGGCCCGGTGTCGGCGGACGAGCTGACCGCCCACGTCGCCGCACACGTCGCGCCCTACAAGCAGGTACGCGAGGTCGTGTTCATCGACGCGGTGCCGGTCTCGCCCTCCGGCAAGATCCTCCGACGTCTGCTGCGGAGCCCGTGATGCGGCTCCTGTTTACCGCGTGCCCGATGGTGGGGCACGTCAACACGCTGCTGCCGCTGGCGCTCGCGGCGCACCGGGCGGGGCACACGGTCGCCTTTGCCACCGGCGTCGACCTCGTCGACCGGGTCGAGCGGGCCGGCCTCACCGCCTGGTCGGTGGGCCCGACGTTCGCCGAGGCGGGCTGGCCGCCGCGCTCACCGCTCGACTTCGTGACCGCGGCCGACAAGCGCTGCGTCGACCTGCTGCCCCGCGCCGAGCGCTTCCGCCCCGATGTCGTCGTGTACGAGGAGACCGAGGTCGCGGGCCCGATCGTCGCCGCGCGGACCGGCGCCCGCGCGGTACGGCACGGATTGGGGATCGCCGCGGGCGGCACCGGAGACGGCGCCGGGGGCGGCTCGGGGGCCTTCGCCCCGGTCCTCGACGACTTGGGCACGCGGTGGCAGGTCGCCCAGCTCGCGGCCGAGGTGCAGGCCGCTCCCTACGTGTCGATCTGCCCGCCGTCGCTGGCGCCCCCGGCCCGACCCAACGTCCGGCTCCTGCGACCGGTGCTCGCGCCGCCCGGGCCCGGGGATGCCCTGCCCGCGGCGTTCGCCACGCTGCCGCACCGCCGCACCGTGCACCTCACGCTCGGCACCGTGTTCTCCGCGCCCGCGGCGTTGGCCGCCGCGCTGGACGGCTTGTGCGAGCTGCCCGTGAACGTCGTCGTGACGACCGGGGCCACAACCCTGCCCCCGCAGCCCGCCCACGTTCTCGTCGCGCGCTACCTGCCGCATGCACTGCTGCTGCCGCGCTGCGACCTCGTCGTCTCGCAAGGCGGCGCGGGCATCCTGTTCGGCGCGTTGGCGCACGGGCTGCCGCAGCTCGTGCTGCCCCAGGGCGCCGACCAACCCGCCAACGCCGCCGCCGTGCAGCGGGCGGGCGCCGGGCTGGCGCTGGACGTCGTCACGGCCGAGGGGGTGCGCGCCGCCGCGAAGGCGCTCCTGGTCGACCCCGGCCACGCGGCGCGGGCCCGGGAGATCCGGGCGGAGATGGCGGAGATGCCCGACGCGGACACGGTGATGGGAGAGCTGTGACGAACGCACTCGTACGGGCCCGGCTGACGGGCGATGTGGCCGTCACACCGCGACCGCCTGCCGCCTACCGCGACATGTTCCTGCTCACCGACGACGACCTCCGCGCGGGCCCGATCCTGGACTGCCCGGCGGGCGCGTCCCCGTTCGGCGCGCTCGTGCGGGCGCTCGGCGGCGAGGCGGTCGGCGTCGACCCCGCCTACGGACAGGCCGACGGCCTCGTCGACCGGGTGGCCGCCGACATCGCGCGGGTCACCGAGTGGCAGCGCGCGCATCCGGCGGGCTTCAACTGGTCCTATCTCGGCTCACCCGAGGAGCTGGCCCGGACCTGGACATCGGCGCTGGAGGTCTTCGCCGCCGACTTCACCCCGGACGGCTCCCGCTACGTCGCCGCCGCGCTGCCCCACCTGCCGTTCCCGGACGGGCGGTTCGCGCTGACGCTGTCGGGCTTCCTGCTCTTCGTCTACCCCGAGCTGTTCGGGCACGACGAGCTCGTCGCCGCACTGCGCGAGCTGGCCAGAGTGACCCGGGGCGAGGTGCGGGTCTACCCACTCACGACCTCGGCGGGCGAACCGTACGCCGAGCTCCCCGCGCTGCGCGCCGCGCTGGCCGCGCACGGCGTGGACACCGAAATCCGCGACACCGGCTGTTCCTACGCGACGACGCCGGACAGCGACCGCATGCTCGTCTGCCGCAGACGGGCCCCTTCGGAAAAGGAGCCGACATGACGACCGCAACCCTCCCCCAGGACCTGGCCGAGGCACTCGACAGCCTGGTGGACGCGCTCGGCGCGATGGGAAGGGGCGACCCCGCCCCCTACGCCGCGCTGTGGGCCGACTCCCCCGACGTGACGCTGTACGGCGCGTGGGGCCCGATGGACCGCGGCCACGACACCGTGACCACGACGTTCCGCTGGGTGGGGAGCCGGTTCTCGGGCGGCCCGATGGTCCCCACACACGACGTGGTGGGCGTCAGCGGAGACCTCGCCTACACCGTCGGCACCGAGCAGGGCACCGTGAGCGTCGACGGCGGCGAGCCCTTCGTGATGACCCTGCGCGTCACCCACGTGCTGCGCCGGATCGACGGTCGGTGGTGGCTGGTGCACCGGCACGCCGACTTCCCGCCCGCCGACCAGCGTCCCGGCCGTTAGGCCGTGTCCCGTGGATCACGGCCGATGGGATCGGTGATCCAGACGGCTCCTCGCAAGGCGGAGGACGGCTCTCGTACCGGGCGTACTCGAGACGTCCGACAACGCAGCGAGGGGCCGTCTGGGCGCGAAAACCACGGCTGCTGATCCACGGGACACGGCCTAAGCCTCTTCCAGCATGTCCGCGGTGACCGCCGAGTCGGTGTCGGGGATGCCCAGGTCGGCGGCGCGCTTGTCGGCCATGTGCAGCAGCCTGCGGATCCGGCCCGCGACGGCGTCCTTCGTCATCGGCGGGTCGGCCAGCTGACCCAGCTCCTCCAGCGAGGCCTGGGTGTGCTCGGCGCGCAGCCTGCCCGCGGCCAACAGGTGGGTGGGCACGTCGTCGCCGAGGATCTCCATCGCCCGCTGGACGCGCGCGGCGGCCGCCACCGCGGCGCGGGCGGAGCGGCGCAGGTTGGCGTCGTCGAAGTTGGCCAGGCGGTTGGCGGTGGCGCGCACCTCCCGGCGCATCCGCCGCTCCTCCCACGCCATCACCGACTCGTGCGCGCCCATGCGGGTGAGCAGGGCGCTGATCGCGTCGCCGTCGCGGACGACGACCCGGTCGGCGCCGCGCACCTCGCGCGCCTTCGCCGTGACCCCGAGCCGCCGGGCGGCACCCACGAGGGCGAGTGCCGCCTCCGGGCCGGGGCAGGTGATCTCCAGCGCGGAGCTGCGGCCCGGCTCGGTGAGCGACCCGTGGGCGAGGAACGCGCCGCGCCACGCGGCCTCGGCGTCGCACACCCCGCCGGATACGACGGGCGGGGGCAGGCCGCGTACGGGGCGGCCGCGGGCGTCGAGCAGGCCGGTCTGGCGGGCGAGCCCCTCCCCGTCGCGGACCACGCGCATCACGTAGCGCGCGCCCCGCCGCAGCCCGCCTGCAGTGATCACATGCGCCTCGCACGTGTGGCCGTAGAGCTCGTGGATGTCGCGCCGCAGCCGCCGTGCGACGGAGCCGGTGTCGACCTCCGCCTCCACGACGACCCGGCCGCCGACGATGTGCAGGCCGCCCGCGAACCGCAGCAGCGCCGCGACCTCGGCGCGGCGGCAGCACGGCTTCGTGACGACGAGCCGGGAGAGCTCGTCCTTGACGGCGGCGGTCATCGCCATGATCACGTCCTTCCTTCGGCCGCGACTTCGGGGCTGATCGCGACATCGGCCACCACCGCGGCGATCGCGGCGGCGAGGGCCGTCGGGTCGTGGGTCGGCTCGATCGGGCTCGCGGCGACGGGGGCCAGATGCACGCGACCGCCCGGGTTGAGGATCGCCGCGGCCGCGGACTGCAGCCGGTCGGGCACGGGCACGGCGTCGACGTCGGCCAGCACCGCGTCCACCCGCAGCGCGGGAGCGTGTTCGCAGAGTACGGCCAGGTGCTGCTCGGGCGAGAACCCGGCCGTCTCCCCCGGCTCCGGGGCGAGGTTGAGCACGACGATCCGCCGCGCCGCGGTGTCGATCAGCGCGTCGCGCAGTTCGGGGACCAGCAGGTGGGGCAGCACGCTGGTGAACCACGACCCCGGCCCGAGGGTCACGACGTCGGCGGCGCGCACCGCGGCCACGGCCTCGGGGCAGGCACGGGGTGGATCGGGGAGGAGCCACACCCGCTGCACCCGCCCGGGCGTCGACGCGACGGCGACCTGGCCGCGGATGCGGTGCGCGCGATCGGCATCAGCGCCGAGGCCCGTGACGTCGGCCCCGATGTCGAGCGGCTCGGTGCACATCGGCAGCACCCGCCCGCGCACGCCCAGCAGGCCCGCCACGGCGTCGAGCGCGGCGACCGGGTCACCCAGCGTGTCGATCAGGCCCGCGATGAGGAGGTTGCCGACGGCGTGGCCCGCGAGCGCGCCGACGCCGCCGAAGCGGTGCTGCACGAGGGTGCGCCACCGGCGACCCAGCTCGTCGTCGGCGGCCAGCGCGGCCATCGCCATCCGGAGGTCGCCGGGCGGGAGCAGACCGAGCTCGCGGCGCAGCCGCCCGGAGGACCCGCCGTCGTCGGCCACGGTGACGACGGCCGTGACGTCGTCGGTGAGCAGCCGCAGTGCCGACAGGGTGGCGTGCAGCCCGTGACCGCCACCGAGGGCCACGGCCTTGAGCGTCGTCGGACGGCGTGGCGCGGGGATGTTCATTCGCGCCCCAGGTCGCGGTGCGCCACGCTGACCGTCATGCCGGGGGTGCCGGACAGCCGCCGGGCGATCTCCTCGCTGATGGCCACGCTGCGGTGCTTGCCGCCGGTGCAGCCGACGGAGACGGTGAGGTAGTGCTTGCCCTCCCGCCGGTAACCGCCCGCGACGAGGCCGAGCAGCTCAAGGTAGCGGTCGATGAACTCCTTCGCGCCTTCCTGGGAGAGCACGTAGTCGCGCACCGGCTCGTCCCGGCCGGTCTTCTCGCGCAGCTCGGGGATCCAGAACGGGTTGGGCAGGAAGCGCATGTCGATGACGAGGTCGGAGTCCATCGGGAGGCCGAACTTGTAGCCGAACGACACGAGCGTGATGCGTGTGTGGTGCGGGTAGTCGGCGCCGAACGTGCGCTCCAGCGTGGCCCGCAGGGTCGGGACCGTGGTGGTGGACGTGTCCACGACGAGATCGGCGGCCTCCCGCAGCGGGCGCAAGAGGTCGCGCTCGCGGGCGATCCCGTCGACGAGCCGCCCGTCGCCCTGCAGGGGATGGCTGCGGCGCACCTGCTCGAAGCGGCGCACGAGGACGGCGTCGGAGGCCTCGAGGAACAGCAGCCGCGGGGGGTAGCCGCGGCCGTCGAGGTCCTTGATCACCGCCGCGAGATCCGTGGTGAACGCCCGGCTCCGCACATCCATGACGACCGCGATGCGGGTGATCTCGCCGCGGGCACGGGCGCCCAGGTCGACCATGGTGGTGATCAGCGCCGGGGGCAGGTTGTCGACGACGAACCAGCCGAGGTCCTCCAGCACCTTCGCCGCATTGCTGCGCCCGGCCCCGGACAAACCGCTGATCAGGACGACGTCGATGCCCGGCCGGTCGTCGGGGGCAGGCGGGGCCCCGGGATTCGGGATGGTCATGCCTCGGGTCCCCCGCCGAGCGCGGTCACCACGGCGGCCGCCGTGGACGGCCCGAAACCGGGCACCGCGGCGATCTCGTCGGCGCTGGCCGCCTTGAGCTTGCGCACCGATCCGAAGTGCTTGAGCAGCGCGGCGCGCCGGGCGGGCCCCAGCCCGGGCACCGCGTCCAGCGCGGAGACGGTCATGCCCGCCGAGCGGCGCTGTCGGTGATAGGTGATCGCGAAGCGGTGCGCCTCGTCCCGCACGCGCTGCAGCAGATAGAGGCCTTCGCTGGTGCGCGAGAGGATCACCGGGTCGGGCTCGGCGGGCAACCAGACCTCCTCCAGGCGCTTGGCGAGGCCGCACACGGCGACGTCGGTGACGCCGAGCTCGGCCAGCACGTCCGACGCCGCCTCGACCTGGGCCTGCCCGCCGTCGACGACCAGCAGGTTCGGCGGGTAGGCGAACTTGCGTGGGCGCCCGGTCTCGGGGTCGATACCGGGACGGTGGTGCGGCACTGCGTTGGCGTCCGGGTCGGGAGCGTCACCGGATCCCTCGATCGCGGCAGATCCGACGTTACCCTCCTCCGGATTGCGATCGGTGACCGGTCGTGCACCGTTGGTGTCGGGATCGATGCGGCCGGTCTCGGCGAGGTAGCGGCGGAACCGCCTGCGCACGACCTCGGCGATCGACGCGACGTCGCCGCCCGCCGCGCCGTCGCGGATCTCGAACCGGCGGTACTCGGACTTGCGGGCCAGCCCGTCCTCGAACACGACGAGCGAGGCGACCACGTTGGTGCCCTGCACGTGCGAGACGTCGATGCACTCGATCCGCAACGGGGCGGAATCCAGCCCGAGCGCGTCCTGGATCTCCGCCAGCGCCGCCGAACGTGCCGTGAGGTCGCCCGCGCGGCGCAGCTTGTGCTGGGTGAGGGCCTCGGCGGCGTTGCGGGCGACGGTCTCGGCGAGCGCCCGCTTGTCGCCGCGCTGCGCGACCCGCACGCTCACCCGCGAACCGCGCAGCCCCGACAGCCATTCGGCGAGCGACGCCACCTCGGTGGGCAGCTCCGGAACGATGATCTCCTTGGGCACCGGCTGGTGGGCGTCGTCGGACGCCTCGGCCAACGCCGCCTGCTCGCCGTAGAACTGCGTGAGGAAGCGCTCGACGAGGTGCGCGGTGTCGGTCGGCTCCACCTTGTCGATCACCCAGCCGCGCTGGCCGCGCACCCGGCCGCCGCGCACGTGGAAGACCTGGACCGCGGCCTCCAGCTCGTCGTCGGCGAACGCGACGACGTCGGCGTCGGTGCCGCCGCCGAGCACGACGGCCTGGCGTTCCATCGCGCGGCGCAGCGCGCCGATGTCGTCGCGCAGGCGGGCGGCCCGCTCGAACTCCAGGTCTTCCGACGCCTGCGCCATCCGGCGCTCCAGCTGACGGATGAGGTGGTCCGTGCGGCCCGCCAGGAAGTCGCAGAAGTCTTGGACGATCCGCCGGTGCTCGTCGGCGTCGACCCGTCCGACGCACGGGGCGGAGCACTTGTCGATGTAGCCCAGCAGGCAGGGCCGACCGATCTGGCCGTGCCGCTTGAACACCCCGGCGCTGCAGGTGCGTGCTGGGAAGACGCGCAGGAGGAGGTCGAGCGTCTCCCGAATCGCCCACGCGTGCGCGAACGGCCCGAAATAGCGCACGCCTTTGCGGCGGGGACCGCGGTAGACGTCCAACCGCGGGTACTCCTCGTTCATCGTCACCGCGAGCACCGGGTAGGTCTTGTCGTCGCGGTAGCGGACGTTGAACCGCGGATCGAACTCCTTGATCCAGTTGTACTCGAGCTGCAGCGCCTCCACCTCGGTGGTGACGACCGTCCACTGGACGTGCGCGGCGGTCGTGACCATCTGCCGGGTGCGCGGGTGCAGGCCCGCCAGGTCGGCGAAGTAGGAGTTCAGCCGTTGGCGCAGGCTCTTCGCCTTGCCCACGTAGATCACGCGGCCGTGGGCGTCGGAGAAGCGGTACACGCCAGGGGCGTCGGGAATGGACCCGGGCGCGGGGCGGTAGGTGGCGGGATCCGGCATGGCCCGTCCAGGGTAGGCCGCCCGGTCTTGTCGGTGCCCGGTGCTACACCTTCTCCGCGCCCAAACATGCGTTCGAGGAGGGGGTTACGGTGGGAATCGACAAGCTCGACACCGTCCGCAAACTGCTGGCCAAGGCCGATGGCGCGGGCACCCCCGCGGAGGCGGAGATCTACACGGCCAAGGCCGTCGAGCTGATGGCCCGCCACGGGATCGACGAGGCGCTGCTCGCGGCCGGGCTCGGGCCGGGCAGTCCCGGCCGCGACGAGATCGCCACCTGCCACATCCCGGTGGCCGATCCCTACAGCGCGGGCAAGGCCCGGCTCCTGGCCTGGACGGCGAGCGCGCTGCGCTGCCGGGCGGTGCTGCACGAGGCGGCGGGCGGCCGGGTCGCGGCCGTCACCGTGCTCGGCTTCGCGTCCGACCGGGCCCGGGTGGAGCTGCTCTACACCTCGCTGCTGCTGCAGGCGAGCAGCCAGCTGGTCATGCTGCGGCCCGCGTGGGCGAGCGAGTCGGTCGCGGCGTACCGGCGGTCGTGGCTGCACGGGTTCGCGGTGCGCGTGCACGAGCGGCTGGTGGCGGCCGAGGCGCGGGCGGCGGCGGAGCGGGAGGCGGACAGGGCGGCGGCGCGCTCGTCGCCGTCGGGTCCTGCGCCGTCGTTGGCGCTCGTCCTCGCCGATCGCACAGCGCGGGTCGACCAGGCGTACACCGAGGTCTTTCCGCAGGTCGGCCGGGCTCGACAGGCGCGGCTGTCCGGGTCGGGCTACGCCGCAGGCACCCGGGCGGGCGCGCGGGCCGACCTCGGGGACCGAGCGGTGTCGTCGCCGGTGCGATCTACCGCCGTGCGGGCCCTCGATGGGTAGGGGCGGATGCGGGCGGGTGCTCGGCCGGGTGTTCGGGCGCGTCGTCCGGCGCCTCGGGAGGCGCGGGTTGGGACGCAAAGTCGGGCGCGGCGTGAGGTGGCGACATCCGGCGCACCGCGGCCAGCACCCGCCGGGCCCGCAGCGCGCGCAGCGGGGAGAGCGCGTAGCCGGGGTAGCTCGCGAGCCAGGTGGCGCTGCCGAGGCTCACCGCGTCGGCGCCTGCCCAGAAGTACTCCCGACAGTCGGCCACCGTCCGGATGCCCCCTGTGGCGATGATCGGCAGCGTCACCCCCGCGTCGCGCAGCTCGGCCACCACCCGCAGGGCGATCGGCTTGATCGCCCGGCCGGACAGCCCGCCGTAGCGGTTGGCCAGCCACGGGGTGCCGGTGCGCGGGTCGAGCCGCAGCGCCTTCACGGTGTTGATCGCGGTGAGCGCGGCCACACCCGCCTTCGCGGCCTGGCGGGCGTTGCGCAGGTAGTCGTAGTCGGGCGAGAGCTTGAGGATCACCGGGTGCCTGCTGCGAGGCACCGCCTCGTCCAGCACGTCCTGGAGGATCGTGGAGAAGTCGAAGTTCACGTTGTGGCAGCTCACGTTGAGCTCGACGGCGGCGATCTCGCCCGCGGGCACGGCGGCGTTCACCCGTTCCACGAGCGTCACGAACTCCTCGGCCGAGAATCCGCCGAGGGAGATGATCGTGCGCTGGTCGCGGGTGTGCGGGTGGTAGTCGGCGAGGTAGGCGTCGATGCCGACGTTGCACCAGCCGAACGCGTTGATCCAGCCGGCGTCGGTGCCGCGCAGCACCCGCCGGTAGCGACGCAGCAGCGCGGGCAGCTCGTGCGGGGCCCAGTCCTCGCGGGTGGTGAAGTGGCCGTCGCGGGGCTGCACGGTCAGCGTGCGGGTGGTCACGGCGCCGAACGCGGCGAGCGGGAGGAACAGCGCCACCGGGCTCATCCCGTAGAAGCCGGAGGCGCTCGTGCCGTAGCCGAGCAGGCTGGAGGAGGTCACCAGCCGGTTGCGGAGCACGATGTCGCCGAGGCGCACCCCGGCTCCCCCACCGTCGCCGGGCCCGAAGGGGGCCGACCGGTCCCGCACACGCCGCACGATCACGATGCTACGGGTGCGCGGATCGCATCAGTGGCGCGCCGCGGCGGCGTGCAGCGCCCGCACCCGCCGGATGCCGTCCACCGCCCGCTGCCCGTCCACGGCCTGGATGGCGAGCATCGGCAGGTAGTCGTCGCCGATCAGCTCCAGCCGCGCCCACGAGGCGCCGTCGGGAAACGCGACGCGCTCCACCACGTCCCAGGGCAGGGTGCGGGTCACGAGCACGTTGCGCACCTCGATGCCGTCGGCGTCGGCGCGCACCCGCGGCCGGGCGAGCAGCAGCACGCCGCCCGCGATCAACGCTCCGATCACCACCATCGCGATCTGGTCGGCGAGCCGGAAGTAGACACCGGTGGCCGCGGTGCGCAGCAGCACCGCCACCACCACGAAGAGGGCGAGCACCACCACGGCGCCGACCCAGGCGACGATCATGGTCTTGCGGGGTCGCACCACCACCACGTCGGCGGCGGGGGGCTCGCCCGCGCTCATGCGTTCTTCCGCAGGTCCCGCAGCACCAGGGCGGTGTGGAGGGCGGCTAGGCACGCCTCGGCACCCTTGTCCTCGGCGCTCCCGGGCCCGCCCGCGCGGTCCACGGCCTGTTCGCGGGTGTTGGTGGTGAGCACCCCGTTGCCCACGGGCACCCCCTCGTCGAGCGACACACGGGTGAGGCCGGAGGTCACCGCGTCGCACACGTATTCGAAGTGCGGGGTGCCGCCGCGCACCACGGCGCCGAGCGCCACGACGGCGTCGTGCGTGCGGGCAAGCTCCTGGCACACCACGGGCAGCTCCACGGTGCCGGGCACCCGTACCACCGTGGGCCGGGCGATGCCCGCGGCGTGGGCGGTGGCCAGCGCCCGGGCCAGAAGCGCGTCCACGATTTCGGTGTGCCAGGTCGCGGCGGCCACGGCCAGCCGCAGGTCGGAGGCGTCGGGCACCTCTCCCATCACCGGCCGTCCTTCACCGCTCACGCCCGGCAGCTTCTCACGAGCCCGCGCTGTCCACCACGGAGGTACCGGGGCCCGCGTCCACGCCGCTGCCCTCGTCGAGATCCGGCAGGTCGTGGCCCATGCGGTCGCGCTTGGTGCGCAGGTAGCGCAGGTTGTGGGGGCTCGTGCGCACGGGCAGCGGCACCCGTCCCACCACGGCCAGCCCGTAGCCCTCGAGACCCGCCCGCTTGTCCGGGTTGTTGCTGAGCAGCCGCATCGACCGCACCCCGAGGTCCACGAGGATCTGCGCGCCGATGCCGTAGTCGCGGGCGTCGGCGGGCAGGCCGAGCGCGAGGTTGGCGTCCACGGTGTCGGCGCCCGCCTCCTGCAGTTGGTAGGCCTGCAGCTTGTGCAGCAGGCCGATGCCCCGGCCCTCGTGCCCGCGCATGTAGAGCACCACCCCGCGGCCTTCGGCGGCCACGGCGGCGAGCGCGGCGTCAAGCTGGGGGCCGCAGTCGCAGCGCAGGGAGCCGAACACGTCGCCGGTGAGGCACTCCGAGTGCACCCGCACCAGCACATCCTCGCCCGGGTCGCCCTCCTCGCCCACGCCGCCGATCACCAGGGCGATGTGCTCGATGCCGTCGAGGAGGGAGTCGAAGCCGTAGGCGGTGAAGTCGCCGTGCGGTGTGGGGATCGTGGCTCGCGCCACCCGCAGCACGTGCTTCTCCATCCGGCGCCGGTAGGCGATGAGGTCGGCGATGGTGATCATGGTGAGGTCGTGGTCCTCGGCGAACACCCGCAGCTCGTCGGTGCGGGCCATCTCGCCCTCCGCCTTCTGCGACACGATCTCGCAGAGCACGCCCGCCGGGGTCAGGCCGGCCAGCCGGGCGAGGTCCACCGCCGCCTCGGTGTGGCCGGGCCTGCGCAGCACCCCGCCCTCGCGGGCGCGCAGCGGCAGCACATGGCCGGGGCGCACGAAGTCGGACGCGATGGCCCTGGGGTCGGCCAGCATGCGGATCGTGTGCGCCCGGTCGTAGGCGGAGATGCCGGTGGTCACGCCTTCGCGGGCGTCGACGGTCACGGTGAACGCCGTGCGGAAGTGATCGCCGTTGGTGTGGTGCATCGGCGGCAGGTCCAGCCGGTCGCATTCGGCCTCGGTCAACGGCACGCAGACGTAGCCCGACGTGTAGCGGATCATGAACGAGAGCAGCTCGGGGGTCGCGAGCTCGGCCGCGAAGATCAGATCGCCTTCGTTCTCCCGGTCCGCGTCGTCCACCACCACCACGGCCTTGCCCGCCTTGATGTCGGCGACGGCCCGCTCGATCGACTCGAAGTCATTCACCTGGCCACCAGCTTCTCCACATACTTCGCGATCAGGTCCACCTCGATATTCACGGTATCGCCGGGTTTACGCACGCCGAGAGTGGTGTGTGACAGGGTCGTCGGAATCAGCGCTACGACGAACGTGTCATCCGTCACGTCCGCCACGGTGAGTGACACCCCGTCCACGGCGATGGAGCCCTTCTCCACGACGTACCGCGCGAGGTCGGGCGGCAGGCTGAACTCCAGCTCGTCGCTGCGCTCCGCGGGGGTGCGGCGCACCAGCGTGGCCACCCCATCGACGTGGCCCTGCACGATGTGGCCGCCCAGCCGTCCGCCCATGGCCACGGCGCGCTCGAGGTTCACCCCGGCGCCCGGCCCCACGGCGGAAAGGCTCGTCCGCTTGAGCGTCTCGGGCACCAGCTCCACCGTGAACGTCCCGTCCGTGCTGCCCGCCGGATCGATCACGGTGAGGCACACCCCGTTCACGGCGATCGAGTCGCCGTGCGCGGCGTCGGTGGTCACCGTCCGCCCGCGCACGGTCAGCACCACCACCTCGGCGCTCTCCCGCACGGCGAGCACCTCGCCGATCTCCTCGACGATGCCGGTGAACATCCCTGCCTCCCGTGCCTGTGCGCACCGCGGTTGTCCGCCGCCGTTGGTCAGGTGCAACGGCACCGCGGCCGTCGTCCTTCCCGGTGTACACGCCTGGGCGCGGGCGGGCAGTTCACCGCGCCCAGGAGCGGTGCGGAGTGGCCATGATCACCTGTTCCCGCAGCGCCCGCACCGCCCGGCCCGGGTCGGCCGCCCCGTACACGGCCGAGCCCGCCACGAAGCAGTCCACGCCCGCCTCGGCGGCGGCCTCGATCGTGTCGGTGTTGATGCCGCCGTCGATCTCCACGAGCACCTCGAGGTGCCCGGTGTCCACGAGCCTGCGCGCGGTGCGCACCTTGTCGAGCACCTCGGGGATGAAGCTCTGGCCGCCGAAGCCCGGCTCCACGCTCATCACCAGGAGCGTGTCGTAATGGCGCAACGTCTCGAGGTGGGGCTCGAGCGGCGTGTCCGGCTTGAGCGACAGGCCGGCGCGGGCGCCCGCCGCACGCAGGTCGCGGGCGAGCGCGATCGGGTCGTGGGCCGCCTCCACGTGCACCGTCACGTTGTAGACGCCTGCCTCGGCGTAGCCGATCGCCCACCGGTCCGGGTCCTCGATCATGAGGTGGCAGTCCAGCGGCGTGGTCGTGGCCTTGAGAAGCGCCTCCACCACGGGCAGGCCGAGCGTGAGGTTGGGCACGAAGTGGGCGTCCATCACGTCGACGTGCAGCCAGTCGGCCCCGTCGCCGGGCGCACCGCCGACGATCCGGGCCTCCTCGCCGAGGCGGGCGAAGTCGGCGGCGAGCAGGCTCGGTGCGATCATCGGAGGCACGGCAGCAGGTTAGGCCGTGTCCCGTGGATCAGCGACCGCGGTCTTCGCGCGCCCAGATGGCCCCCGGCTGCGTTGTCGGGCGCCTCGAGTACGCCCGGTACGAGAGCCGCCCTCCGCCTTGCCGGGAACCATCTGGATCACGAAGCCCATCGCCCGTGATCCACGGGACACGGCCTAAGTCGTCTCGGCACCCGGTCGCCGCAGCAACCCGAGGAACATGGCGTCGGTGCCGTGCCGGTGCGGCCAGAGCTGCGCGGTGGGGCCGTTGCCGAGGTGCGGCACCCCGGGCAGCAGCGGGCGGGCGTCGAGCTGCTCCACGTCGCGGTGCCTGCGCAGCACGGGTCGCAGCACCCCGTGCGTCTCGGCGAGGTGCGGCGAGCAGGTGACGTAGGCCACTACACCGCCGGGCCGCACGTGCCGGAGGGCCGCGATGAGGAGCTCTCGCTGGAGTTTGGCCAGTGCCGCCACGTCGTCGGGGCGGCGGCGCCAGCGGGCCTCCGGCCGTCGTCGCAGAGCGCCGAGGCCGGTGCACGGTGCGTCTACGAGCACGCGGTCGTAGGCGCCGTCGGGCAACGGGGCTTCCCGGCCGTCGGCCGTGTGCACGTCCACCGGGAGGCCGTCGGTGGCGCGGCGCACGAGGTCGGCGCGGTGCTCGCTGTGCTCCACCGCGTCGAGGCGGCCGCCGTCGAGCGCGAGCAGCGATCCGAGCAGCACCGACTTGCCGCCGGGCCCGGCGCACAGGTCGAGCCAGCGGCCCCCATCCGCGCCCTGCAGGGGCGCCCGCGTGAGCGCGAGAGCCACCAGCTGGCTGCCCTCGTCCTGCACGATGGCCAGCCCCTCGGCCACGGCGTCGAGCTCGCCCACGTCGCCGCCGCCGGGCTCGAGATGCACCCCGTAGGGCGAGTAGGGCGCCTCGGTGCCGCCGGTCACGAGGGCCAGCTCCTCGGCGGTGATCTCGCCCGGCCGGGCGAGCAGGTGCACGGTCGGGCGGGCGTCGTCGGCGGCCAGCGCCTCGTCCAGCTCGGCGGGCGCGTCGGGGCCGAGCGCGTCGGCGAACGCCTGCGCGATCCACCGCGGATGGGCGTGCGCGAAGGCCGTGTGGCCCAGTGGGTCCTCCACCGCGTCCGGCGCGAGCTGTTGCACCCACGCCTTCTCGTCGCGCTCCCCCACCCGGCGCAGCACGGCGTTGACGAACCCGGCGGCACGGCTCCCCGCCTCCACGCGCACCAGCTCCACGGTGGTGTCGACGGCGGCATGCGGCGGCACCCGGGTGCGCAGCAGCTGGTAGGCGCCGAGCCGGAGGGCGTCGAGCAGCGTGGGTTCCACCCGCGCGAGCGGCCGGTCGGCGCACTCGTCGATCACGGCGTCGAGCAGGCCGCGGGCGCGCAGGGTGCCGTAGCCCAGCTCGGTGGCCAGCGCTGCGTCGCGGTCGCGCAGCCGGTATCGGCGCAGGATCGCGGGCAGCGCCAGGTTGGCGTAGGCGTCGCGCACCCGCACGGCCGTGAGCAGCTCCAGCGCCGCGAGCCGGGCCGGGTCGATCTCCGGCGGGCGGGCCGGACCGCTGCGGCCCCGCGGCGGACCGCTGCCGCGCGGGCCCGCAGACCGTCCGCGTCGCTCCCGAGGCGTCATCGCAGCAGCTCACCGGGTTGGATGCGCACCCCGCGGGCCCAGTCCGGGGCGGGCATGGCCCGTTTGCCGACGGGCCGCACCTCGCCGAGCACGAGTGGCGACCCGCCGGTGCCGACGAGCACGCGCCGCTTCTCGACGTGCAGTTCGCCGGGCTTCAGCTCGGGTGCCTCTGCGACGGGCCGCAGCGGCCCCACCCCGAGGCGTTCATCGCGGAAGGTGGTCCAGGCGCCGGGGTCGGGAGTCACCGAGCGGACGAGCCGGTCGATGGGCACAGGTGGCTGCGCCCAGTCCACGCGGGCGTCGGCCACCGTCACCTTCGGGGCGTGCGACACGCCGTCCGACGGCTGCGGCCGTGGGGAGAGGTTGCCGTCCGCGATGCCGTCGAGCGTGGCCGAGAGCAGCGCGGCCCCGGACTCCGCGAGGCGGTGCAGCAGCGTGCCTGCGGTGTCGTCGGCGCGAACGGCCTCGGTCACCACCCCGAACACCGGGCCGGTGTCCAAGCCCTCCTCCAGCCGGAAGGTGGTGGCACCGGTGATCTCGTCGCCGTGGCGGAGCGCGGCCTGCACCGGCGCGGCGCCGCGCCACGCGGGCAGCAGGGAGAAATGGAGGTTGACCCAGCCGTAACGGGGCACGTCGAGCGCGGCCCGCGGCACGAGCGCGCCGTAGGCCACCACGGGGCAGCAGTCCGGGGCGAGGTCGCGGAGCGCGGCGAGGAACTCGGGGTCGCGCGGCCGGTCGGGGGTGAGCACCGGCACACCGGCCTCGTCGGCCACCGCACCGACCGGTGACCGGTGCAGGGTGCGGCCGCGTCCGCTCGGGGCGTCGGGGCGGGTGAGGACGGCGACCACCTCGTGGCGCGCCGAGCCGAGCAGTGCCCGCAACGACGGCACGGCGGGCTCGGGCGTGCCCACGAAGACCAGGCGCACCTCGTTACCTGGCTTTCCCGAAGAGCGGATGCGGGCTCGCCTTCACCACCACCGGCTCCGGCGCGCCGAACCACGCGGCCGCGCGGATCTCGGCCATCGCGGCCTTGCGGGTTTCGGCGTCGAGCCGGTCGACGAACAGCACGCCGTCGAGATGGTCGACCTCGTGTTGGATGCAGCGGGCCAAGAGCGCGCTGCCTTCGATGCTGACGGGCTCGCCGTGCTGGTTCCAGCCGCGGGCGACGACGTGCAGGTGGCGTCGGCACTCCCAGCTGAGCCCGGGGATCGAAAGACAGCCCTCGGGGCCGATCTGCTCCTCGTCGCCGACCACGTCGAAGGTGGGGTTGACCAGGTGCCCGCTGAAGTCGTCGCAGTCGTAGGCGAACACCCGCAGGCCGACCCCGAGCTGGGGCGCCGCGAGACCTGCGCCGCCCTCGTCGTGCATCGTGTCGGTGAGGTCGGTGACCAGCTTGCGCAGTTCGGCGTCGAAGGTGGTGACCGGGGCGGCAGGGGTGCGCAGCACCGGGTCGCCGAAGAGCCGGATGGGCTGAACGGTCACGGATCTCCTCACGGGCTGGGAAGCCCATTCTGCCACCCCGGCCGATCACCCGACGTCGGGCGGATCCAGCCGTACCCGCACCGAATCGGTCGCCTTGCGGGCGGTACGCGCGGCCTGCGCGACGTGCAGGGCGGCGGCGAGCGCGCGACCGTGCTCCCGCGGCACCCGGACCAGAGCGCGTTCGCGGACCTCGTCCTCGCCGCCCCGGACGTCACCGGAGTCGGGGGCGGGGTCAAGCTCGACCGGCCCGAGCACGTCGACGGTCGGGAGCTCGGCGGCCAGGTCGTCGAGGAAGGCCTTCAGCACGGCGGGGGCGGCGTCGATGGCAGCCATCCGCGCCGCGGGCGGGAAGCCGACCTCGGCGCGGGCGGCGAGCTCGGCGGCCGCGTGCCCGGCCGGGTCCCACCGCACCAACGCCTGTACCGGCGGGAGCCCCGGGTCGGCCATGACGAGCACCCGGCCGCCCTCGGTGTGCGCGACGACCATCGCTGCGGCCGCCATCCATCGGCGCAGCGTCTCCTCGGCGACCCGCAGGTCGGGACGGGCCAGCAGCGCCCATCCGTCGAGCAGCAGCGCCGCGCCGTAATCCGCGCGCGGCTCCGCGCCGGGTGTGGCGACCACGATCTCGGGGCGGCCCGCGACCGCGGCCAGTACCGGCGCGCCGCCGCCGGAGATGCGGACCGGCACCCCGGGGAACGCGCGCCCGAGCTCCTCCGCGGTGCGCCGGGAGCCGACCACGCCTGCGCGCAGCCTGCGCGATCCGCAGGCGCCGCACCGGTGGGCGCTCTCGACCCGGCCGCACCAGCGGCAACTCGGCGCCGCCGCGGCCGCTGATGCCGGGGGGCGTTCGGCGGGACGGTCGGCACCGGCGGCATGCACGCGCCCGGCATGCTCCGACGCGGATACGGCCGCACGGCCCGCACGCCCGGCATGGTCGGAGGCGCCGTCGGCCGCGGACCCGGCGGCCCGACCCGGGCGCCCGGCATGGTCGATGGCGCCGTCGGCCGCGGCCATGGCGGCACGGCCCGCACGCCCGGCGTGGTCGGAGGCGCCGTCGGCCGCGGACCCGGCGGCCCGACCCGGGCGCGCGGCGTGGTCCGTGGGCCCCGCCACGTCGACCGCGCGGCCGGGGAGGCCGAGGGGGCCCGCACACCGACGGCAGCGGGCGGTCTCCCGGCAGGCGGCGCAGGACAGCCACGGCACGTAGCCCGCCCGCGGCGTCTGCACCAACACCGGCCGTCCCGCGGTGAGCGCCGCGCGGGCCGCCTCGAACGCCGCGGACGGAAGCCGGGCGGCGCGGGCATGGGGATCGCGGGCGAGCTGGATATCGCTCTCGCCCTGCGCGACGACCCGCGGCATGGCCGCGCGCACCGTCGCACGGTCGGCGACGATCTCGCTCGCCCACCCCGACTCGGCCAGCAGCTGCCCCTCGGCCGTGCGCGCGTGCCCGCCGACGAGCAGCGCCGCGCCGACCGCGTGCGCGCGGAGGACGAGCACATCACGGACGTGCGGGTACGGGGCCCGGGGTTCGGCATGCGAGTCGTCGCCGTCGTCCCAGACCGCGAGCAGCCCGGGCGCGACGACCGGCGCGAACGCCGCCGCCCGGGTGCCGACGACGACCCGGACCTGCCCGCGGCGCACGGCGAGCCACCGGCGGTAGCGCTCGGCAGGGCCGAGGTCCGCGGTGAGTGCGGTGACCGCATCCGCGCCGAGGCGGGCGGCGCAGGCGGCGTGGAGGACGTCGACGTCGCGCTGGTCGGGCACGACGAGCAGCGCGCCGCGCCCGGCGCGTGCGCTGGCCAGTGCGGCGTCGGCGAGCCGGTCGGCCCAAGCGTCGCCGGGCAGGGCCTGCCAGACGGCGTGCGCGGCGCGTCGCTCGCCCAGCGCGCGCAGGAAGGCAGGCCCCCGCGGGTAGCGGTCCCAGCCCCCAACCTCGACGGCAGCCGTGCCGCCGTCCTCCGCGCCCGCCGAGCGCTCGTCCCCGACGGCATCGGCCGAGCCGGTCGCCCCCGAATGCCCATCGGTGCCGTCTGCCCCGGGTGGACTGTCCGGACGCGCCGCCTGGGCCTCAACCCGCGCGTGCCGGGGCGGCACGGCGAGGCGCAGGACGTCGGCCATCACGCCGCCGTAGCGGTCGGCGACCGCGCGGCACAGCGAGGCGATTTCGGGCGGCAGGGCCTGCTCGGTGGAGACCACCTTCTCCAGCCAGGCGAGCCGCCCGGCGTGCTCGGATGCGGCGACGCGCTCGAGCACGAACCCGTCGACGAGGCGTCCGGCGAACCGGACCCGCACCCGGACCCCGATGCCGGTGGCGGCGTCGAGGTGCTCCGGGACGGCGTAGTCGAAGGGGCGGTCGAGGTGGGCCAGCGCAACGTCGACGGCGACCCTGGCCACGGGCAGCGTGGCGGCAGGGCGCCATTCGCCCCGGTTGCGCCCCGCCGTTCGGCCTGCCACGCCATCCCTCCTCGCCTGCGCAGGCGGCTGGACACCCGGCCGCCCAGCGGCACCGCGCACGGCAGCGGAAGGCGGCGACATGCCGGAATTCTGCGCGCACCCACCGACACTTTCCGCAGACGGGCCCGTGATCACCCCCCGCGGGCGCCAGCAAGGCGGGCCGGACCGCGGACACGCCGTGTCGGAAACGCAAACTCACCGAGCCGAAATGCGCGACTCACCTGCCCAGCCGGAGCCGCGGTCAGCCGCCTGCCAGGGACTTCAGAGCGTCGGCGCGGTCGATCGACTCCCACGGCAGCTCGATGTCGGTGCGGCCGAAGTGGCCGTATGCCGCCGTCTGCGCGTAGATCGGGCGCAGGAGGTCGAGATCACGGATGATCGCGGCCGGGCGCAGGTCGAACACCTCGGTGATCGCCGCCGTGATCCGCGCCGGGTCGACGTTCTCCGTGCCGAACGTCTCGACGAACAACCCGACCGGTGCGGCCTTGCCGATGGCGTACGCCACCTGCACCTCGAGCCGCTCGGCGAGCCCGGCGGCGACGACGTTCTTCGCGACCCACCGCATCGCGTACGCCGCCGACCGGTCGACCTTCGACGGGTCCTTGCCCGAGAACGCGCCTCCGCCGTGGCGGGCGAATCCGCCGTAGGTGTCAACGATGATCTTCCGACCGGTGAGGCCCGCGTCCCCCATCGGGCCGCCGACCACGAACCGTCCGGTCGGGTTGACCAGCAGCTTGTAGTCCGAGACGTCGATCCCCAGCCCGACCAGCTCCGGCGCCACCACCTGCTCGCGGATGTCCGGGGCGAGCATGGCGTCGAGGTCGATGTCGGCCGCGTGCTGGCTGGAAACGACCACTGTGTCCAGCTTCACGGCGTTGGTGCCGTCGTACGCGATCGTCACCTGGGTCTTGCCGTCGGGCCGCAGGTAGGGCAGCACGCCCGACTTGCGCACCTCGGTGAGTCGCCGCGCCAGGCGGTGCGCCAGCGCGATCGGCAGCGGCAGCAGCTCGGGGGTGTCGTTGTTCGCGTAGCCGAACATCAGGCCCTGGTCGCCCGCACCCTGGCGGGCGATCTCGTCGTCGGACAGCTCGACGCGGCTCTCGTACGCGGCGTCCACGCCCTGTGCGATGTCGGCCGACTGCGCCCCGATCGCGACGTTGACCCCGCACGAGTTGCCGTCGAAGCCCTTGGCCGAGGAGTCATAGCCGATCTCGAGGATCTTCTCCCGCACCAAGGTGGGGATGTCCACGTAGGCGTTGGTCGTGACCTCGCCCGCGACGTGCACCTGACCCGTGGTGACCAACGTCTCGACCGCGACGCGGCTGCGCGGGTCCTTGGCCAACAGCGCGTCGAGGACGGAGTCGCTGATGGCGTCGCACATCTTGTCCGGGTGACCTTCGGTCACGGACTCGCTGGTGAACAATCTCATGCTCGACACGCCGTGTTCCGTCTCTCTCGTGATGGTCGGTAGACAGGCTGACCGGACGCGACCTCTCCTGACGAGCTTAGTCGACGCCTCACCGTGGTCATCGCACCGCCGCAGCGGTCACCGTGGGTGACGTCGTGGGCGACACGCCCGCTGTTACACGCCACCTTCCGGTGATGTCACGCGAAGTAGCGAATCGATAACGGAGACGCTCGTTGGGCGTTTCGTCATACCCGAGTCATACGGAGGACAGACGATGAACGCCCGACTGATGGGACGCGCCGCCGCCGGGGTGGGCGCACTCGTCGCAGCAGGTGCCGTGACGCTCGTGGTCGTCGGCGGCACGGCCAACGCCGCAGGCGCAGGCCGCTGCACCGACAACGTGAACGTCCGGCAGCAGCCCGACGTCGCCTCGCGGATCGTCGCGGTCTGCGAGCGTGGCCAGGCGGTGCAGGTCGGCAAGACGCGCGACGGCTTCGTCCAGCTGACCGACCTCGGCGGCTGGGCGGCGCAGGAGTACGTGTCGGTGGATGGCCGCACGCCCGCGGCGCCGATGCGCACGACGTCGACGTCGACGTCGACGTCGCGCAGCCACCACTCCGACAACGCGTCGGACCCCGAGGCGGAGACCACGACGACGGCCACGCCGACCAACGAGGCGGACCCCGCCGACGACGCCTACCCGACGATGAGTCAGCGCCCGAGCGCGCGTGACGCGCTCAGCAAGCTGTTCAGCTGACGGGGCGGCGGGGCGGGCACGCGCCCGCCCCGCCGGTCGGTCAGCTCCGCTCAGAGCCGTGTGGCGACGGCGTCCCAGACCCGCGACGCGAGCAGCGCCTTGGACCCCGAGGGCAGCTCGACCTCGCTGCCGTCGGCGCCGAGCAGCCATCCGGCGTTGTCGGCGACCTCGAACGCGGTGCCCTCGCCGACCGCATTGACCACCAACAGGTCACAGCCTTTGCGCACCAGCTTGGCCCGGCCGTGGTGCAGCGCGTCGCCCGTCTCGTCGCCGGTCTCGGCGGCGAAGCCGACGATGACCTGCCCCGGCTCCCGTGCGGCGACCAGTTCGACGAGCACGTCCGGGTTCTGCGTGAGCGTGAGCGGCGGCGGGTCGGCGGCGCCCGACTTCTTGATCTTGTGAGCGGCAAGGCTCGTGGGGCGGAAATCCGCTACCGCGGCCGTCATGACGAGGGCGTCCGCGCCTTTGGCCGCGGCGCGCATGGCGGCACGCAGTTCCAGCGCCGACCCGACCCGCACCACCTCGACGGCCGCGGGGTCACCCAGGTCGGCCGTGTGCGCCGCGACGAGGGTGACCCGCGCCCCCCGCTGTGCGGCGACCCGGGCGAACGCATAGCCCTGCCGCCCCGAGGAGCGGTTGCCCAGGAACCGGACGGGATCGAGAGCTTCCCGCGTGCCGCCCGCCGACACGACGACGCGCCGCCCGTCGAGATCGCGGGGCAGCGCCGAAGGCCGCTCCAGGAGCAGCCGCGCCAGCTCGGCGATCTCCGCGGGATCCGGCAGCCGTCCGGGACCGGTGTCCTTGCCGGTGAGACGGCCCGAAGCCGGGTCGAGGACGACGGCGCCGCGTTCGCGCAGCAGCGCCACATTGGCGCGGGTTGCCGGGTGCTCC
Source organism: uncultured Actinomycetota bacterium (assembly GCA_963739465.1). Taxonomy (GTDB): domain Bacteria; phylum Actinomycetota; class Actinomycetes; order Mycobacteriales; family Pseudonocardiaceae; genus Pseudonocardia. Next base: position 125,516 of record CAVUAS010000021.1, on the reverse strand, counting down.
CACATCTCCGTATGCATCGCGGGCGCGAACAGCACCGGGCAGCGCGCGGTGAGCAGGGCGGCGGTCAGGAGGTCGTCGGCGCGGCCGTGCGCGGCGCGCGCGAGGAGATCGGCGGTCGCGGGCGCGACGACGACGAGCTCGGCCTCCTGACCCAGCTTGACGTGCGGCACCGCGGGCACGTCGGCGAAGACCCCGGTGTGCACGGGTTGCCCGGACAGCGCCTCGAACGTGGCGGCACCGATGAACTCCAACGCCGACGCCGTGGGCAGCACGCGCACGGAGTGCCCGGACTCGGTGAGCCGCCGCAGCAGCTCGCAGGCCTTATAGGCGGCGATGCCGCCCGCCACCCCGAGAAGCACCCGGGGCGTGGACACGCCTACTGCTCGCCTTCGGTGTGCTCCAGCAGGCCGGCCTGGATCTCGCGCATCGCGATGGACAGCGGCTTCTCGCGGGGGCCCGGCTCGACCAGCGGTCCGACGTACTCCAGCAGGCCCTCGCCGAGCTGCGAGTAGTAGTCGTTGATCTGGCGGGCGCGCTTGGCGGCGTAGATCACCAGGGCGTACTTCGAGCTCACCTGGCCGAGCAGATCGTCGATGGGCGGGTTGGTGATGCCCTCGGGGATGGAACCGGCGCGGGGGCCGGTCAGCGGCATGCTCACTCGTGTACTCCTGAAAGGGGGGCGTTTCCGACCAACAACTCTACCAACCGGCCGGCTGTGGCCTGGACGTCCTCGTTGACGAGCGCCACGTCGAACTCCGCACGCGCCGCCAACTCCTCGCGGGCGGTCTGGAGGCGGCGGGCAAACTGCTCCGGCGACTCGGTGCCGCGTTCCCGCAGGCGTCGCTCCAGCTCGTCGAGCGACGGGGGCTCGACGAACACGCTCACCGACTCCGGCATCGCGGACTTGAGCGCGCGGGCGCCGTGGAGGTCGACCTCGACCAGCACCGGCCGCCCCGCCGACAGCGCCCGCTCGACGGGCGCCCTCGGCGTGCCGGAACGCTGCAGTCCGCCGTGGATCTCGGCCCACTCCAGCAGGTCGCCGCGGGCGATCAGGTCGTCGAAGCCCACGTTGCCGACGAAGTGGTAGTCCCGCCCGTCGACCTCACCCGCGCGCGGGGCGCGGGTGGTGGCCGAGACGCTGAAGAACAAGTCCGGCAGCCGTTCGCGGAGGGCCGCGACGATGCTGGACTTGCCGACGCCGGAGGGGCCTGCCAGGACGATCAGCCGACCCCTGCGCACGGTGCCGGGGCCGCTCAACGCGAGCACCCCCCGGCCTCCCGAGAGCCCAGCCCCCTGCGGACAGCGCGGGCGCCGCTCAACGCGAGCATCCCGCGCCGTCCCGGCACGGCGCCCTCCGGATGGCGTCGGTTCGGTTCACTCCTCGAAGTCGGCGAGCAGCGCCTTGCGCTGGCGGTCGCCGAGGCCCCGCAGACGGCGCGACGGTGCGATCTCCAGCCGCTCCATGATCTGGGCGGCCCGCACCTTTCCGACTCCCGGCATGGCCTCGAGCAGCGCGGAGACCTTCATCTTGCCGAGCACGTCATCCGAGTCGGATTGCTTCAGCACCTCGGTCATGCTGACGCCACCGCGCTTGAGACGCTCCTTCAGCTCAGCCCGGACCCGGCGCGCCTCGGCGGCCTTCGCCAACGCAGCGGCACGCTGTTCCTCGGTCAGCTGGGGAAGGGCCACGGTCTCCTCCGTCGTTCTCGCTCCCCCGTCGGGGGATGCATCCTCGCCACCCACGGGGCCTGCCCACGTGGTCTTCGCCGAACGTACCCACGACCCCCGCCCCAGGGAAAACGGGGGTGCCACCTGTGGGTTCTCGGCGGCAGTCCACCCGACGGGGTGATAACACACGTCATGCGCCGAGAGCACGCACCGCCGCGCCGGCGGGCGGCGCGAACAGGTGGGTGTCGCCCACGCGAGCACAATCGGCGCGCCTCGACGACCACTCCCCGCAGTCGGACGGTCACAGGTGGCCAACGGATCGGCGAAAGTCGTTCGCCGATCGGTCCTTGGGTGGCCACCAGCGGCGATGCCAAGGCTTCCGCACCGCGCCCGGCATTGCTGTGTCCACGCCCGCATTGCCGCGGCTGAACCGATGTCCGGACGCCGATGCCGCCACCAGAACGCCGGTGCACACCCGTCCGTCCGGCGTCCGGGGCCACGGCTTGGTCAGGCCACGGCCCCCGCCAGCGCGTCCCGCAGCGCCTCCGCGGCGGCGCGGAGACGACCGACGTCGGGGCCCGCAGCGAGGACGGAGCGGCTCGCCGACGGCAACACCAGGCCGTCGACGTCGCGGAAGCGGGCGGCGACGTCGGCGGGCCCCGCGCCCTGCGCGCCGAGGCCGGGGACGAGCACCGGGCCGTTCAGCGTCGCAAGGTCGAGCCCGTGGTCGGCGGTCGCGCCCACGACGATCCCGACGGCGCCCAGCGGCGCGGCGCCCCGGTTGCGCGCCGCCGCCTCGGCAACGATCCCCTGCGCGACCGACCGTCCCTCCACAACCGCCGCCTGCACCGCCGCGCCCTCCACGTTCGACGTCCTGGCCAGCACGAACACCCCGCGACCCGCGGCGGACGCGGTGTCCAGCGCCGGGGCGAGCGACCCGAACCCGAGGTAGGGCGAGAGCGTCACCGCGTCGGCGGCCAGCGGTGCACCCGCGGCGAGATAGGCGTCCGCGTAGCCCTGCATCGTCGAGCCGATGTCGCCCCGTTTGACGTCCAGCAGCACGAGCGTCGGGGTGGCGCGGAACGCGACCAGCAGCCGTTCCAGCACCGCGATCCCGCGCGACCCGTGCCGCTCGAAGAACGCCGACTGCGGCTTCACCACCGCGACCCGTCCTGCGAACGCGGCGACGCAGGCGTCGGCGAACTCGGCGAGCCCGTCCGGGTCGTCGGCGAGGCCCCATGCGCGCAGCAGCGGCCCGTGCGGGTCGATCCCGACGCACAGCGGTCCCAGCGCGTCGATGGCGGCGGTGAGCCGCGCCCCCAACCCCGCGCTCATTGCTCGCCCGCACGCGGTGATCGCGTCGAGTCGCACACCACGCCGCTCGCGACCATGCTGGTGTGCGGCTCGCGCCGATCTTCGGCGCCGGATGGGTGGGCGGCGGCCGGCCGGGCGGGCGCGGTCACGGGCGCGCCCGCAGCGCGGCGTGGGCCTCCTGCAGGGACCGCACGCCGATGCGGCCCGCCTTCATCGCCTCGATCCCCTGCACCGCGGCGGCGGCGCCCTGCACGGTCGTGATGCACGGGATGCCCGTGGCCACGGCGGCCGAGCGGATCTCGTACCCGTCGATGCGCGGGCCGGAGTTGCCGTACGGCGTGTTGATGATCATGTCGACGTCGCCCGCCAGGATCCGGTCGATGATCGTCACGCCGCCCTCGTAGTGCTTGCGAACCTCGGTCACCGCGAGCCCGTGGCGGCGCAGCACCTCCGCCGTGCCCGCCGTGGCCAGCACCTCGAAGCCCAACGCGGCCAGGCGCAGCACGGGGAAGACCATCGCGCGCTTGTCCCGGTCGGCCATCGACACGAACACCCGCCCCGACGTCGGCAGCGAGCCGTACGCCGCGGCCTGCGACTTCGCGAACGCCGCCCCGAACGACGCGTCGAAGCCCATCACCTCGCCCGTCGACTTCATCTCCGGCCCGAGCAGCGGATCCACGCCCTTGCCCTCCGGCGTGCGGAACCGGTGGAACGGCAGCACCGCCTCCTTCACCGCGATCGGCGCGTCGGGCGGCAGCTCACCGCCGTCGCCGTCAAGCGGAAGGAGCCCCTCCTCGCGCAGCCCGGCGATCGAGGCGCCGAGCATGATCCGCGCGGCCGCCTTGGCCAGCGGCACGGCCGTCGCCTTCGACACGAACGGCACGGTGCGCGAGGCCCGCGGGTTGGCCTCCAGCACGTAGAGCACGTCGCCGTGCAACGCGTACTGCACGTTGAGCAGCCCGCGCACGCCCACGCCGTGCGCGATGGCCTCGGTGGAGCGGCGCACCTGCCCGATGATCGAGCGGCCCAGCGTGATCGGCGGCAGCGTGCACGACGAGTCGCCGGAGTGCACCCCGGCCTCCTCGATGTGCTCCATCACCCCGCCGATGAACACCTCGGTGCCGTCGCAGAGCGCGTCGACGTCGATCTCGACGGCGTCGTCGAGGAACCGGTCGACGAGCACCGGGCGGTCCGGGCTGATCGTGGTCGCGCGCGCGATGTAGCCCGCCAGCGTCTCGTCGTCGTAGACGATCTCCATACCGCGGCCGCCCAGCACGTACGAGGGCCGGACGAGCACCGGGTAGCCGATGCGGTCGGCGATCTCGCGCGCCTGCTCGAACGACGTGGCCATGCCGAACGCGGGCGCGGGCAGGCCCGCTTTCCGCAGCACCTCGCCGAACGCGCCGCGGTCCTCGGCGAGGTCGATCGCGGCCGCCGACGTGCCGACCACCGGCACGCCCGCCGCGGTGAGCCGGTCCGCGAGCCCCAGCGGGGTCTGCCCGCCGAGCTGCACGATCACACCCGCGACCTCGCCGGACACCTGCTCGGCGTGCACCACCTCCAGCACGTCCTCGAACGTCAGCGGCTCGAAGTAGAGGCGGTCGGCGGTGTCGTAGTCGGTGGACACGGTCTCCGGGTTGCAGTTGACCATCACGGTCTCGAAGCCCGCGTCCCGCAGCGCCATCACGGCGTGCACACACGAGTAGTCGAACTCGATGCCCTGCCCGATGCGGTTCGGCCCGGAACCCAGGATGAGCACCTTCTGACGCTGCGTCTGCGGCGCGATCTCCGACTCGGCGGCGGGATCGGTCTCGTAGGCGCTGTAGTGGTACGGGGTGCGCGCGGCGAACTCGGCGGCGCACGTGTCGACGGTCTTGTACACCGGCCGCACGGACAGCCGGTGGCGCAGCGTACGCACGCCGTCCTCGCCCGCGAGCTCGGGGCGCAGGGCCGCCAGCTGCCGGTCGGAAAGGCCCGCCCGCTTCGCCCGATGCAACAGAGCCGCGTCGAGTACCGGCGCGGCGAGGATCTCGGCGCGTAGCGCGACGAGCGCGTCGATCTGTTCGACGAACCACGGGTCGATGCGCGAGCGGCGGGCGACCTCCGCCACCGACGTGCCTGCCCGCAGCAGCCGCTCGACGGCGTAGATGCGCCCGTCGGTCGGGGTGGCGACGTCGGGTTCGCCGTCCGGGTCCGGCACGGTCCAGAACCCAGCCGCCGCGGTCTCCATCGAGCGCAGCGCCTTGCCCAACGCCTCGACGAACGACCGCCCGAGCGCCATCGCCTCGCCGACGCTCTTCATCGTGGTCGTCAGCTCCGGGTCGGCGCCCGGGAACTTCTCGAACGCGAAGCGCGGGATCTTCACCACGACGTAGTCCAGCGTCGGCTCGAACGCGGCCGGGGTCACGCCGGTGATGTCGTTGCGGATCTCGTCGAGCGTGTACCCGACGGCGAGCCGCGCCGCGATCTTGGCGATCGGGAAGCCGGTGGCCTTGGACGCCAGCGCCGACGAGCGCGACACCCGTGGGTTCATCTCGATGACGACCAGGCGCCCGGTTTCGGGGTGCACGGCGAACTGGATGTTGCAGCCGCCGGTGTCGACGCCGACCGCGCGCAGCACGGCGATGCCGACGTCGCGCATGTGCTGGTACTCGCGGTCGGTGAGCGTCATCGCGGGCGCGACGGTGATCGAGTCACCGGTGTGCACGCCCATCGGGTCGAGGTTCTCGATGGAGCAGACGACGACCACGTTGTCGTGGCGGTCGCGCATCAGCTCCAGCTCGTACTCCTTCCACCCGAGCACCGATTCCTCGATGAGCACCTCGGTGACCGGCGAGGCAGCGAGCCCGGCGCCCGCGAGGCGGTCGAGGTCGGCGTCGGTGTGCGCCATGCCGGAGCCGAGGCCGCCCATCGTGAACGACGGCCGGATCACCACCGGAAGCCCCAGCTCGCCGACCGCGGCGCGCACCTCGTCCATCGTGTGGCAGACCGCGGAGCGCGGCACGTCGCCACCGATGGACTGGACGATCTCCTTGAACTTCAGCCGGTCCTCACCGCGCTGGATGGCCTCGACGTCGGCGCCGATCAGCTCGACGCCGTAGCGCTCCAGCACGCCGAGCTCGTGCAGCGCCATCGCGGTGTTGAGCGCGGTCTGGCCGCCGAGGGTGGCCAGTATCGCGTCCGGTCGCTCCTTGGCGATCACCTGCTCCACGAACTCCGGCGTGATCGGCTCGATGTAGGTGGCGTCGGCGAACTCCGGGTCCGTCATGATCGTCGCCGGGTTGGAGTTGACCAGCGAGACGCGGATCCCCTCGTCACGCAGCACGCGGCAGGCCTGGGTGCCGGAGTAGTCGAACTCGCACGCCTGCCCGATGACGATCGGCCCGGAGCCGATCACGAGCACGTGCTTGATGTCCTCGCGCCGCGGCATCAGCCCGCCTCCTCCATCAGCGCCACGAACCGGTCGAACAGGTCGGCGGCATCGTGGGGGCCTGCCGCGGCCTCGGGGTGGTACTGCACGCTGAAGGCGGGCAGGTCGAGCGCCCGCAGCCCCTCGACGCAGCCGTCGTTCGGGCAGGTGTGGGTGATCTCGGCGGCCCCGAACGGGCCCTCCCAACGCTCCCCCGCCGCGCCCTCGACGGCGAACCCGTGGTTCTGCGACGTGATCGCGACCCGTCCGGTGGCGTGCTCGACGACCGGGATGTTGATGCCGCGGTGGCCGTAGCGCAGCTTGTACGTGCCGCGGCCCAGCGCGCGGGCGAGGATCTGGTTGCCGAAGCAGATCCCGAAGAGCGGGATCCGCCGCTCCAGCACCTGGCGGGTGAGCGCAATCGGCGCGTCGGCGGTGGCCGGGTCGCCGGGCCCGTTGGACAGGAAGAACCCGTCCGGCCCCAGGGCCTCGATCTCCTCGATCGTGGTGGAGGCGGGCAGCACGTGCGTCTCGATGCCCCGCGCCGCCATCATCCGCGGAGTGTTCGCCTTGATCCCGACGTCCAGCGCGGCCACCCGGAACCGGCGCTCGCCATCCGCGGGCACGATGTAGGTTTCCCGGGTGGTGACGGCGCCGTAGAGGTCGGCGCCTTCCATCGGGGGGCTCTGCCGCACCCGCTCGACGAGCTCGGCGTCGGGCGCCAGCGCGTCTCCGGAGAACACGCCCGAGCGCATCGCACCCCGCTCGCGCAGGTGCCGCACCAGCGCACGGGTGTCGACACCCGCGACGCCGACGATCCGCTGTCGCCGAAGCTCTTCCTCCAGCGGGCGCCGCGAGCGCCAGTTCGAGGGCGTCCGCGCCGGGTCGCGCACCACGTAGCCCGCCACCTGAATCGCCCGCGACTCGTCGTCCTCGTCGTTCCAGCCGGTGTTGCCGATCTGCGGCGCGGTCTGCACGACGATCTGGCGGTGGTAGGACGGGTCGGTCAGCGTCTCCTGGTAGCCGGTCATGCCGGTGGTGAACACGGCCTCGCCCAGCCCCTCGCCGAGCGCGCCATACGGCTCGCCGCGGAAGATCCGCCCGTCCTCGAGCACCAGCACCGCGGTCATGCCTGCCTCATTCTCTCCCGGCCGAGTGCCGGGTCATTCCGGTCAGCGGCCCGCGCCTCATCGGCGGGGCACACCTTCCCGTCCTTGGCCGTGACGACGCCGCGCAGCACCGTCGCGACCACCGTGGCGGGCAGCCGCATGCCCTCGTACGGCGTGTTGGCCGAGCGGCTGGCCAGATGGGCGCCGCGCACCGTCCACACGCCGTCCGGGTCGACGAGCGCGAACGTCGCGGGCTCCCCCACCGCGATCGGACGCCCTTGGTCGGGCAGCCCGCCGATCTCCGCGGGCCGCTCCGACAGCACCCGGGCGACACCGCGCCAGTCCAGCAGGCCCGGCTCGACCATCGTGTGCACCACCACCGACAGCGCCGTCTGCAGTCCCAGCATCCCCGGCCTGGCCGCGTCCCACTCGGTGTCCTTGTACTGGGCGGCATGTGGGGCGTGGTCGGTGGCCACCACGTCGATGACGCCCGCGGCGAGCGCGGCGCGCATGGCCTGGGTGTCGGCGCCGGTGCGCAGCGGTGGGTTGACCTTGTTGACCGGGTCGTAGCCGGAGAGGCGCGCGTCGGTGAGCAGGAGGTGATGCGGCGTGACCTCGGCGCTCACCCGGACCGCCGCCGCCTTGGCCGCCCGGAGCACGGCGACCGTGTGCGCGCTGGAGACGTGACAGACGTGGAGCCGGGCGCCCGACTCGCGGGCCAGCGCGCAGTCGCGGGCGACGATCGTCTCCTCGGCGGTGGCGGGCCAGCCCGCGAGGCCGAGCCGCGAGGCGACCTCGCCCTCGTGCGCCTGCGCGCCCCCGGTGAGCCGGTGGTCCTCGGCGTGCTGGGCGATGACCACGTCGAGCGCGGTGGCGTACTCCAGCGCCCGGCGCATGATCAACGGATCGTGCACGCAGCGGCCGTCGTCGGAGAACATCCGCACCTGGGCGGGCGATCGGGCCATCGTGCCCAGCTCGGCCATCCGCTCGCCGCGCAACCCGACGGTGACGGCGCCGACGGGATGCACGTCGACGAGCCCGACCTCGGCGCCGCGGCGACGCACGTGCAGCGCGACGACATCGGTGTCGACCACGGGGTCGGTGTTGGGCATCGCGAACACGACGGTGAACCCGCCGAGCGCGGCGGCCGCCGAACCGGTGGCGATCGTCTCGGACTCCTCGCCGCCGGGTTCGCGCAGGTGGGTGTGCAGGTCGACGAAGCCGGGCAGCAGGACGAGGCCGTCGGCGTCGAGCGTCTCGGCTGCGGAGAGGCCGGTGCCGATCTCCGCGACGACGCCGTCGCGGACGAGCACGTCGACCGGCTCGCCTTCCCCGTACGGCCGGGCGTTCGCGATCAACAAGGTCATTGCGGCGCTCCCGCGAGCAGGTGGTAGAGGACGGCCATGCGCACGTGGACACCCGTGCGCACCTGCTGCAGCACCGCCGCGTTGGGCGCGTCCGCGACCGCCGGGGCGATCTCCATGCCGCGCACCATCGGCCCGGGGTGCAGCACGACGGCGTGCTCGGGCAGCATCGCCGCCCGATCCTCGGAGAGGCCGTAGCCCACCGCGTACTCCCGCGCCGACGGGAAGAACGCCCCGTGCATCCGCTCCGCCTGCACGCGCAGCATCATCACCGCGTCCAGGGCGGGCAGCTCGGCGTCCAGCTCCGGGCTCACCCGACAAGGCCACTGCGCGACCCCGACGGGCAGCAACGTCGGCGGCGCGACCAGCACCACCTCGGCGCCCAGCGTGGCGAGCAGGAACACGTTCGAGCGCGCGACCCGGCTGTGCAGGACGTCGCCGACGATCCCGATCCGCTTCCCGGCGATCCCGCCGAGCCGGTCGCGCAGCGTCGCGGCGTCCAAGAGCGCCTGGGTGGGGTGCTCGTGCGTGCCGTCGCCCGCGTTGACGACCGCCGTGGCCGTGCCCGTCGTCGCCCGGTCCTTGTCGACCCACGCGGCCAGCCGGTGCGCCGCGCCGGACGCGGGATGCCGCACGATCACGCAGTCGGCGCCCATCGCGGACAGGGTGAGCGCGGTGTCGCGCAGCGACTCACCCTTGGCCACCGACGAGCCCGACGCGCTGACGTTCACGGTGTCCGCGCTCATCCACTTGCCTGCCACCTCGAACGACACCCGCGTGCGCGTCGAGTTCTCGTAGAACATCGTGATCACCGTGCGGCCGCGCAGCGTCGGCAGCTTGCGCACCTCGCGTCCCAGCAGCGCCTGGCGCAGCCGGTCGGCGGTATCCAGGAGTGCGGTCGCGGCGGCCGCGTCGAGGTCGTTGACCGACAGCAGGTGCCTCATGCCCGCTCCAGCCGGACCGCATCGACCCCGTCGATCTCCGCGAGAAGCACCTTGACTTGCTCATCGCGCGCGGTCGGGACGTTCTTGCCCACATAGTCGGCCCGGATCGGCAGCTCCCGATGCCCGCGGTCGACGAGCACCGCCAGCTGCACCGCGCGGGGACGGCCGTGGTCGGCGAGCGCATCGAGCGCGGCCCGCACGGTGCGGCCGGACATCAGGACGTCGTCGATGAGCACGACCAGCGCGTCGTCGAGGCCGCCGTCGGGAAGGTCCGTGCTCTCCAGGGCGCGGGCCGGGCGGCGGCGCAGGTCGTCCCGGTAGAGCGTCGGATCGACGATGCCGACCGGCAGGGCGGTGCCGCTGAACTCGGCGACGGCGTCGCCCAGCCGTCGGGCGAGCAGTGCGCCGCGGGTCGGGATGCCGACGAGGACCACGTTCTCGGTGCCCGCGGTCTTCTCGATGATCTGGTGGGCGATGCGGGCGACGGTGCGGGCGACGTCGGAGGCGCTGAGCAGCTCCCGGGCCGCCGCATCGCCGCCGCCCGCGCGGCGGTCATGCGCCACGGGTCTCTCCTTCCCCGCCTCGCGGGACGGGCTTAAAGGATCGGGACGGGGTCACCACAGAACCTATCAGCGACCGAACAGCAGGCCCGGAGAGCACCGGCTGTGAGCATCGCCGCCACCCACAGGGACCCCACCGGTCCCTACCTCGGGGGGGCACTGAGACGATAGGAGCTCCGACGCCTTCGATCACGGGTATGTAACGCCTGGCCGGGGGCTGTAGATCACCCGTTCGAGTGATCTAGGGCGACTGTATCGCCGGGGAGGGGGACGCGGCTTGACCGAACGGCGGAGCAAGCGCATGATTACTCTCCGTATCGACCGATCGTCCCCGACAGCGGTCGCGGCAGTGGGCACCGCGGCCGCGGGACAGCACCGCTGATCCCACGCGGGGCCGCACGGCTCCCCACCACGCAGTACCCAGGTCAGCACGCCGGTCCCGCGGTCGGCGCAAGAGCAAGTGAGGAGGTCGCCAGCATGGGCGACTACGCGAAGGCGCTCGGCGGCAAGCTGCGCGCGATCCGGCAGCAGCAGGGCTTGTCGCTGCACGGCGTCGAGCAGAAGTCGGGCGGGCGCTGGAAGGCGGTGGTCGTCGGGTCCTACGAGCGCGGCGACCGCGCCGTCACCGTGCAGAAGCTCGCCGAGCTCGCCGATTTCTACGGCGTACCGGTGGCCGAGCTGCTGCCCGAGGGCCGGATCCCGTCCGGCTCCGAGCCCGCCACCAAGATCGTGATCAACCTGGAGCGGCTGCAGCAGCTGCCCGCGGACAAGGTCGGCCCGCTCGCTCGCTACGCCGCGGCCATCCAGAGCCAGCGTGGCGACTACAACGGCAAGGTGCTCTCGATCCGCTCCGAGGACCTGCGGTCGCTCTCGATCATCTACGACAAGACGCCCGGTGAGCTGACCGACCAGCTCATCGAGTGGGGTGTGCTCCCGCCCGAGGCGCGCCCCGCGCCCTGACGCGAGCCGCTTCCGGGCGGCCGCGCAGGCTAACGGGCCGCCCGCAGGTGCTCGGCGATGTCGGAGATCCGGCCGAGCACCCCGTTGAGGAAGCGCGGGCTGTCGTCGGTGGAGAGCGTGCGGGCCAGCTCGACGGCCTCGGTGATCGCCACGGGGTCGTCGATCTCGTCGACCCACAGCAGCTCGAACACCCCGATCCGCAGCAGCGTGCGGTCGACGGCGGGCATGCGCGCCACCGTCCACCCCTCGGCGTGCTCGGCGAGCAGCTGGTCGATGCGCTCCCGATGCGCCGTGACCCCCTCCACCAGCAGCGCCGCGTAGTCCGAGACCGGCGGCGCGTCGTCGGTCTCGCGGCGCTGCGCGAGCACGGCGAGCGGGTCGTCGCCGCGCGCCTCCGACTCGAAGAGGATGTCCAGCGCGCGTTTCCGCGCGCGGGTGCGGGCTCTGATCATCGAGGCGTCACGAGGAGACCCGGCCGAGGTAGCGGCCGTCGCGGGTGTCGACCTTGACCTTCTCGCCGGTGGTGAGGAACAGCGGCACGTGGATCTCGGCGCCGGTCTCCAGCGTGGCGGGCTTCGTGCCGCCGGTGGAGCGGTCGCCCTGCAGGCCGGGCTCGGTGTGCGCGACCACCAGCTCGACCGACGCGGGCAGCTCGACGTAGAGCGGCACTCCCTCATACAGCGCGACCATCGCCACCTGGTTCTCCAGCAGGTACCCCGCTGCGTTGCCCACCGTGTCGGCGGGGATCGGGATCTGGTCGTAGGTGTCGCCGTCCATGAACACGAAGTCGGCGCCGTCGCGGTAGAGGAAGGTCATGTCGCGGCGGTCGACGGTGGCGGTGTCGACCTTGGTGCCCGCGTTGAAGGTCTTGTCGACCACCTTGCCCGTGAGCACGTTCTTGAGCGTGGTGCGCACGAATGCGCCGCCCTTGCCCGGCTTGACATGCTGGAACGCGGTGACGGACCACAGCTGGCCGTCCAGGTTCAGCACCAGTCCGTTCTTCAGGTCGTTCGTGGTGGCCAAGGGGTGCGACTCCTGCGCTCGTCAGTGGCGCGGGGGCTGCACGCGCCGATGTGTGCGGCGCGCGTCGGCGCGCCGTCGTCCACCCTCCAGGATAGCCCGCTCAGATCTCCAGCAGATCCCTGGGGAACCGGGTGAGCAGCTCAGGTCCGACGTCGTCGCGCACCACGAGCGTGTCCTCGATCCGAACGCCGCCGCGGCCTTCGAGGTAGACCCCCGGCTCGACGGTGACGGCCATGCCCGCCGCCAGCGATCCCGACGAGGTGGCCGCCAGCAGCGGGGCCTCGTGGATCCGCAGCCCGACGCCGTGCCCGAGCGGGTGCACGAACTGATCGGCGCGTCCCGCCCCGGCGATCACCCGGCGCGCCGCGGCGTCGACGTCGACCACCTCGGCCCCCGGTGTGAGCGCCGCCCGGCCCGCGGCCTGCGCCTCGGCGACCAGCGCGTACAGCTCCCGCTGCCACGTCGCGGCGGGGCCGAGCACGACCGTGCGCGTCATGTCGGAGTGGTAGCCCGCGACGAGGGCGCCGAAGTCGAGCTTGACGAGGTCGCCGCGACGCAGCGGGGTCGGCGTCGGGCTGTGGTGCGGCACGGCCGAGTGCGGGCCCGCCGCGACGATCGAGTCGAACGACGGGCCCGCCGCCCCGTGCGCCCGCATGCGGTACTCCAGGTCCAGCGCGACCTCGGCCTCTGTCCGGCCGGGTGCGAGCCCACCGCCGTCGACCAGCTCGGCCAGCGCCGCGTCGGCGATCGCGCAGGCGGTGCCCAGCGCGGCCAGCTCGTCCGCGTCCTTGACCATCCGCAGCCGCTGGACCAGGCCGGGCGCTCGGACCAGCGGGACCGGCTGTGCCTGCTTCGCGAGCTCCGCGTGCGCGTCGACGGTGACGTGGTCGGACTCGAACCCCAGCTGTCGCACGCCGAGTCCGGCGGCCCGGCCCGCCAGGGTGACGGCGCAGCCGCGGTCGATCACCGGCTCCAGGTCGGGCACTTCGGCGGCGACCTGCGCGCGGTAGCGGCCGTCGGTGCACACGCGGCTCTTCGCGTCGCCGTCGACGTGTACGAGCAGCGCGGCGTTCGAGCCGGTGAAGCCGGTGAGGTACCGGACGTTGACGAGGTCGGTCACCAGCAGCGCGTCGACGCCCGCCGCGGGGAGCAGCGCCCGTAGCGCGTCCCGTCGGGTACCTGTCACGCGCTCATGGCCGCGTAGGCGGTCTCCAGCAGCGCGGGCTCGGGGTTTTCCAGCCGTCCGGGCTTGGCGAGGCCGTCGAGCACGACGAAGCGCAGCACGCCCCCGCGGGCCTTCTTGTCGCCGCGCATGGAATCGACCAGCTCGGGCAGCACGCCGGGCGCGTAGGCCACCGGAAGGCCGACCGCGGAGAGCACGCTGCGGTGCCGGTCGGCGGTGGGGTGATCGAGGCGCCCCGCGGCCCGGGCGAGCTCGGCGGCGAACACGAGGCCGACGCTCACCGCGGCGCCGTGGCGCCACCGGTAGTCCTCGCGGCGCTCGATGGCGTGGCCGAGCGTGTGGCCGTAGTTGAGGATCTCCCGCAGGTGGGACTCGCGCAGGTCGGAGGCCACCACCTCGGCCTTCACCCGGATCGCGCGCCGCACCAGTTCGGGCAGCACCGCGCCCGCGGGGTCCAGCGCCGCGACCGGGTCGGCCTCGACGAGGTCGAGGATCGTCGGGTCGGCGATGAAGCCCGCCTTGATGATCTCCGCGCTGCCCGCGACGAGCTCGGCGTGCGGCAGGCTGTCGAGCGTGGCGAGGTCGACCAACACGGCGGACGGCTCGTGGAACGCGCCGACGAGGTTCTTGCCCGCGGCGGTGTTGATGCCGGTTTTCCCGCCGACCGCCGCGTCGACCATCGCGAGCAGCGTGGTCGGCACGTGGACCACGTGGACCCCGCGCATCCAGGTGGCGGCCACGAAGCCCGCCAAATCGGTGGCCGCCCCCCCGCCGAGCGAGACGACGACGTCCGAGCGGGTGAGCCCGACCCGCCCGCAGACCTCCCAGCAGAAGCCCGCGACCGCAAGGCTCTTGCCCTCCTCGGCGTCGGGGATCTCCACGCGGTGCGCGTCGATCCCCGCGGCGGTGAGGGCGGTGCGGACGTCGTCCGCGGCCGCGGCGAGTGCGGCCTGGTGCACGAGCAGCACCGTCTTCGCGCCGAGATCCGCGACGGTCGCGGGCAGCTGGGCGCGGACGTCGCGGCCGACCAACACCGGGTAGGGCCGCTCGCCCGTGACATCGATCCGGTCGATGGAGCGCACGTCTACCGCCTGTCGTCGTTGTCACCGACGGTCACTGCCGCCTCCGCGGGAGGGCCGAAGGTCGGGTTCGGGAGAAGGGGCTCGTCGCCCGCGGCGGGGTCGTCGGGCGGGTCGTCGGCGGCCTCGGTGGACGGTCGCTCGCCGAGTGCCTCCAGCACCGCCCGGGCGACCTGGGTGGGGCTGCGCCTGCTCGTATCGATCTCGACGGTGGCCACCTCGCGGTAGAGCGGGGCCCGGGCGTCGAGCAGCGCCTTGAAGGTGGCGCGCGGGTTCACGCCCGCCAAGAGCGGGCGCGCGCTGGACATGCCGGTCCGGCGGATCCCGTCGGCCAGCCCGACCTTCAGATGCACCACCCGGTGCCCCCGCAGCCGCTCCCGGGTCACCGCCGCGAGCACTGATCCACCGCCGAGCGCGAGCACGCCATCGGTCGCGGTGAGGGCTTCGGCCACCACGGCGCGCTCCAGCGCCCGGAACGCGTCCTCGCCGTCCTCGGTGAACATCGCGGCGATCGACTTGCCCGCCCGCTCGACGATCAGCGCGTCGACGTCGGTGAAGCCGAGGCCGAGCCGCCGGGCCAACACGCGCCCGACGGTGGTCTTGCCTGCACCGGGCGCGCCGACCAGGACCACGCTCGGGCGTCTCTGCGGACTCACCGCCACGAGGGTAGTGGCCGGTGCGCGCCGATGGGCCGCAGGCCACGACGAGCCCGTTCCGGTGATCAGATACCGTGCGCCGCGACGGTCGATGGCAGACGGTGACGCCCGGGCGGCGCCGCCACCACGGACGGAGGGGTGGGTGGACCAGGACAGCGGGCGGGGAACAGGCCGGTCGGTGCCGCGGCGCGAGAACCGCGCCGGACCCCGTCATCGGCTGGATACCGATCGACCCCCGTCGGCGGCGGCGAACCCGCTCCCCCGCCGGTCGGCGCAGGGCCACATCGAGCCGCAGCTGCGCATGCCGGGCGGTGCGGGCACCGGCACGCCGTTCACCGCGTTCGCGCCGGACGGCGACCCGACGCCGCGTGGCGGGTCGGGCGCCGGTGCCGGGGGCGCGGCGGACGGAAGCATCGGCGGCGCCACATCCGACACCCCCGACGGCGCGACGCCCGGCGGGTCTGCGAGCGCATCGCACGCCGGCCCGGGCGACGCGGCCGAGACGTCGGCAGCCGCCGACTTCCACGAGGGCGCCCGCCGAGGCCGCCGCAACGGCGAACCGCCTGCCCCCTGATCCCCTCACGGCCCACGCCCCGCCGATCCGCCGGAGGCACCACCGACCCCGACGACGGCCCCCGCGGTCCCTCGGCGGGCACCTCGCAGGTTCGGGCCCTGCACTGTGCCTGCCGTGCACAGCCGGGCGCCGGGGCGGTTCGGCTGTGCGCGGGTCAGTCTTGGGCGTCGAGGTAGGAGCGCAGGTTGCGGCGCGTCTCCGCCAGCGAGTCGCCACCGAACTTCTCGAGTGCGGCGTCGGCCAGCACCAGCGCGACCATCGCCTCGGCCACGACACCCGCCGCGGGCACAGCGCACACGTCCGAGCGCTGGTGGATCGCCTGCGCCGCCTCGCCGGTCGCGACGTCGACCGTGCGCAGCGCGCGGGGCACCGTGGAGATCGGCTTCATCGCGACGCGGGCCCGCACGGGCTCCCCGTTGGTCATGCCGCCCTCGATGCCACCCGCCCGGTTGGTGAGCCGCTTCACCGGGTCGCCGGGCATCATCTCGTCGTGTGCCGCGCTACCGCGCCGCCGCGCGGTGCGGAAGCCGTCGCCGATCTCGACACCCTTCATGGCCTGGATGCCCATCAGCGCGGCCGCGAGCCGGGCGTCGAGGCGCCGGTCGGACTGCACGTAGGAGCCCAGGCCCACGGGAAGGCCGTACGCGATGACCTCGACGACGCCGCCCAGGGTGTCGCCGTCGGCCTGCGCCGTGTCGACCTCGGCGACCATCGCGGCCGTGACCTCGTCGCTGTACGCGCGCACCGGGCTCGCGTCGACCCGGTCGCGTTCCGCGGGGCCGGGCGCGTCGCCGTCGGGCGCCTCGACGCCGCCGAGGCCGACGACGTGCGAGACGATGTCGACGTCGAGCCCCTGCTTGAGGAACGCCCGCGCCACCGTGCCCAGGGCCACGCGTGCCGCGGTCTCCCGTGCACTGGCGCGCTCCAGCACGGGCCGCGCGTCGTCGAAGCCGAACTTCGTCATGCCCGCGAGATCGGCGTGGCCCGGACGCGGACGGGTGAGCGGCGCGTTGCGGGCTCGGCCCGCGATCAGCTCGGGATCGACGGGGTCGGCCGCCATCACCGTTTCCCACTTCGGCCACTCGCTGTTGCCGATGCGGATCGCGACCGGGCCGCCCTGCGTCAACCCGTGCCGGACGCCGCCGATGACCTCCAACTCGTCGGCCTCGAACTTCATCCGCGCGCCGCGGCCGTAGCCGAGGCGGCGGCGGGCGAGCTCGGCAGCGAGCTCTTTGGTGGTGATCTCCACCCCGGCGACCATGCCTTCCAGCACGGCCACGAGGGCGGGACCGTGGGACTCCCCGGCGGTGATCCAGCGCAGCACGGCAGGATTTTCGCATGCGGACCCGCCACGACATCCTGAGCGTCGTGCCGGGCACGGCGGTCAGCCCCCGCCTGCGGCCGCGACCAGCGTGATGAGCCAGGTCGCCGTGAGCATGGCCGGGCCGTGCGGCAGGCTCGCACCGGGCGGCGCCCGGCCCACCCAGGCCACGATGAGGCCTGCGGCCCCGGTGAGAACGGCCGCGAGTACGGCGGCGGTTGCGAGCGCGGCCCACGACGCGGCCCCGAGCACCGCGCCGAGTGAGGCGGCGAGCTTGACGTCGCCTGCGCCGAGTGCGGCCGGCCGGACCAGGTGCACCAGGCCGTAGCCGAGGACGGCGGTAAGCGCGCCGAGCAGCCCACGGCCGACCGCGCCGGATCCCAGCGGCAGGAGTCCCAACGGGGCGAAGCAGGCGGCCGGGGCGGTGAGGGCGTCGGGCAGCCTGCGGTGGCGCACGTCAACCAGCCCGGCCGCGACGCCTACCCAGCCGAGGCCGAGCATCACGGGCAGCCACGCCGACGGCAGCCGCCCCGTTCCCCACAAACCGCCGGTGACCGCCCACAGGGCACCCGTCGCGAGCTCGCACACCGGGGCACGCACCCGGGTGCCTCGGCGCAGCGCGGCCAGCAACCGGCGGCCCGCCGCCCCGGCCACGATCCCCGCAGCCCCTCCGGCGACCGCCCCGGCCGCCGCCCACGCCGTCGCGCCTGCCGTCATGCCGTCCACCGCCGTCGCGTGGCCGCCATCCCGACCGTCGCGTCCGGCACTTCGTCTGCCGTCCGTCCGCTACCGCGTCCACGTGCCACCACGCCACCCCATTCCTGCCGTAACGACCGTCCTCGCCACCGTCATGCCTCCACGCTCGCCCGGGACGACCCGTGACGCCACGGCCCTCGGGAATCTGTGGATGCCGCGCCGCGATGGGGACAACTGCCGCGGCGAAGCACCGGCCGCTGCGGGAATAGGGTGCGCCGACCGGCTGTCGATGCCGTACGAGCGACCCACCCTCACCAGGAGCAGCCCATGGCAGTGGATCCCGTGCTGGCGGATCTGTTCGCGCAGCAGCGTGGCGGCACCCTCATCACCCTCAAACGCGACGGACGGCCCCAGGCGTCGGTCGTGACGCACACGTTCGACCCGGCCACCTTGACGCTGCGGGTGTCGATCACCGAGCCGCGGGCGAAGACGCGCAACCTGCGCCGCGACCCGCGCGCAAGCTACATGGTGACGACCAGCAATCTGCGCGCCTATGCCGTCGGCGAGGGCACTGCCCAGCTGACGCCGCCCGCCGCCGATCCGCACGACGCCACCGTCGAGGCGCTCGTGGAGGTCTACCGCACGATCGCGGGCGAGCACCCCGACTGGGACGAATACCGCGAGGCGATGGTCGCCGACCAGCGCGTGGTGCTGACGCTGCCGTTCGACCGGATCTACGGCTGGGTCATGCCCGACTGACGCCGACCCCGTCAGATCGCGGCGGCGAGGAGCGCGATCACGGCACTCGGTTCACCGACAGCGAGCAGCGCCCGGCCCGGTTCGTCGAGGTCCGTCCAGGCCCACCGCACGTCCGGACGCTCGCCCACAAGGGCGTCGGCGGCCGCAGGAACGTGTGGGTCGACGACGACAAGCGTCCCGACGGCGCGCCCGCCCGCGATCCCGCCCGGGCCGCACAGGGCCGGGTCCGCGCCGTCGAGCAGCGTCGTGTGGGCGAGCAAGGGGACGCCGCCGACGATCACGTCGAGACGACCGCGGTACCGGCCGCCCGAGCAGCCGTGGCGACCCAGCACGACGACCTCCCGGACGACGGCCCGCGCTCCGGCGGCGAGCTCGACCCGCAGCGAGGTCCGGTAGTCCGCGCGGGCGGTGACAATGGTCGGTTCCGGCGCCCAGTCGAGGCTCGCCGCAGGGCCGACGACCACGCCGAAGTCCCACCGGGCAGGTTCCGATCCCCGACCGGGCTGGACGATCGTGGCGCCCGCGCTGCGCACCACGAGCACGGCATCCGCGCCCACTCTGACGTCAAGCGCCAGCCGGTCCCCGCCCAGCGGTCCGCCCGCGCCGTGGACGAGGTGCAGGCGTGCGTCGCCGGTCGGCCGTAGCACGATCGGCCAGGCCTGGGTCCAGCGGATCCGTGGCCGACCAGCATGGAGGTCCGCATCGACCGACGCAGCGGCGGACAGCCCGTCGCGACCCGGCATCCGCTGCTCGGCGTGGCCCGCCGTCGCGGGCGAACCGGTGTGGTCCCCCATCTGCCCGGCGGCGGCCGGTGCCGCAGGGGTGCCGATCCGGCCCGGCCCGATCGTCACGGTCGCCGCGCCCGCACCTGCGGCACCAGCCACTCCACGACGGGGCCCGCGTCGGGTCGTTCCCGCAGCGAGGTGAGCACGGTCGGTCTGCCCTCGCGCACCTTTTCCGCGTCCGTGCGCATGACGTCGAGGTCCGCGCCGACCAACGGTGCCAGATCGATCTTGTTGATGACGAGCAGGTCGGAACGGGTGACGCCGGGTCCGCCCTTGCGCGGCACCTTGTCCCCGCCCGCCACGTCGAGCACGAAGATCTGCGCGTGCACGAGCCCGTAGCTGAAGGTGGCGGTGAGGTTGTCGCCACCGCTCTCCACCAGCACGAGATCGGGATCGTGGCGGGCGACGAGATCCTCGACGGCGTCGAGGTTGGCGGTGATGTCGTCCCGGATCGCGGTGTGCGGGCAGCATCCGGTACGCACCGCCCGGATCCGCTCGTCGCCCAACACGCCGTGGCGGCGGAGGAACTCGGCGTCCTCCTCGGTGTAGATGTCGTTGGTCACGACCACCAGCGACAGATGGTCGCGCATGGCCCGGCACAGCGCCGCGACCAGCGCGGTCTTGCCGCCGCCGACCGGACCGCCGATCCCGACCCGCAGCGGT
Organism: uncultured Actinomycetota bacterium; assembly: GCA_963739465.1. GTDB lineage: Bacteria > Actinomycetota > Actinomycetes > Mycobacteriales > Pseudonocardiaceae > Pseudonocardia. Next base: position 105,449 of record CAVUAS010000021.1, on the reverse strand, counting down.
CCGGCGGGCCCGGCAGCGTACGGGAGGGGGGCGGCGAGATCGTCACGATGCAAAGAGGGTCGCCTCCGTCGATCGGTGGAGCTGGGCCAGGACGTCGTACAGCGGGTTGCCGTCGGTGGGCAGCAGGGCCGGATCGGCGGCCGCGGCGGCCGTGACCCCGGCCTGCGCGGCGGCGACGGCGACCAGTTCGGCGTCGCGCCCGGCCTGCGCGGCAACGGCGGCGACGGCGAGCGGGTCGAGCCCCAACAGCCGGACCGCAGCCGTGCAGGCCCCGCCGATCAGGTGGTGCACGGCGAGCACGGCGGCGTCGGCAGGCGTCGCCTCGGCGGCCGCCGCCGCGGCCCCGAGCACCAGGGGATGGTGGGCGCGCGGGAGCGCCCGCAGCCCGTCGAGCGCGGCCGAGGGCCACGCCTGCGACGCCGTGCGCAGCAGCGCCGTCCCCTGCGCGTACGACGCCGCCCGGGCGGCCGCGGCGGGCAGTCGGGCGGAGACGGCGTGGTCCCACGCCGCCTGCCACTCGATGTCAGCAGGGTGACATTCCGGACGCTCAACGTCCGGAGGGTGACATTCCTGACGCGTGACGACCGCCGCACCGCGCCCAGAACACCCACCGGCGAGCGCGCACGCCGCCGCCGCCGCCCCGGCCGGGACCGCCGCGCCCGTCGCGATCCGCCCGGCCAGGAACTGCGCGAGATCGCTCGTCGTCCGCAGCAGGCCGCGGTCGACGAGCGCCTCGACGCCACCCGAATGTCCGTGCCCACCCGACGGCAGCCGGGAGTCGGCGAGCAACAGCAGCCCCGAGCCCACCATGTCAGAACAGGAAGTACCGCTGGGCCATCGGCAACTCGACCGCGGGCGCGGCCTCCACCACCTCGCCGTCGATCCGCACCGTGAACGTGTCGGGCTCCACCTCGATCCGCGGCAACGCGTCGTTGCCGGGCATGTCGACCTTGGTGAGCGCGCGCGTGTCCCGCACCGGCACCAGGCGCCGTCGCACCGCCAGCCGGTCGGCCAGGCCGCCGGTCAGCGCCGTGGGCGCGACGAAGTGCACCGACGTCGCCGCCGCCGTCACCGGCTCCGCCCCGAACATCGGCCGCGGCAGCACCGGCTGCGGTGTGGGGATCGACGCGTTGGCGTCACCCATCGCCGCATACGCGATCACGCCGCCCTTGATCACCAACGAGGGCCGGACGCCGAAGAACGCGGGCTGGTACAGCACCAGGTCGGCGAGCTTGCCGACCTCCACCGACCCCACCTCGCCGTCCAGCCCGTGCGCGATGGCCGGGCAGATCGTGTATTTCGCGACGTAGCGGCGCGCCCGCGTGTTGTCGGCCGCACCGTCGCCGGGCAGCGCGCCCCATCGCTGCTTGCCGACGTGCGCGGTCTGCCAGGTCCGCAGCGGCACCTCGCCGACCCGCCCCATCGCCTGCGAATCCGAGCCGATCATGGAGATCGCGCCGAGGTCGTGCAGCAGGTCCTCGGCCGCGATCGTCGACGGTCGGATGCGCGACTCCGCGAACGCCAGGTCCTCCGGCACCGTCGGCTTGAGGTGGTGGCAGACCATGAGCATGTCGAGGTGCTCGTCGACCGTGTTGACGGTGTGCGGGCGCGTCGGATTCGTCGACGACGGCAGCACATGCGCCTCGCCCGCCACCGTGATGATGTCGGGCGCGTGCCCGCCGCCCGCACCTTCCGTGTGATACGCGTGGATGCCCCGGCCTGCGATCGCGGCGAGGGTGTCCTGCACGTAGCCCGCCTCGTTGAGCGTGTCGGTGTGGATCGCCACCTGAACGCCGGTCTGGTCGGCCACCCGAAGGCACGCGTCGATCGCGGCGGGCGTTGACCCCCAGTCCTCGTGCAGCTTGAACCCACTGATCCCGGCCTCGACCTGCTCGTGCAGGGCGTCGACGCCGACGGTGTTGCCCTTCCCGAGCAGCGCGATGTTCAGCGGGACCGCGTCGAGCGACTCCAGCATCCGCGCGACGTACCACGACCCCGGCGTCACGGTGGTGGCCTTGGTGCCGTCGGCCGGGCCGGTGCCGCCGCCGATCCACGTCGTGATCCCGGACGCCAGCGCCTCCGAGATCTGGGTCGGCGAGATCAGGTGGACGTGGCAGTCGACGCCACCCGCGGTGAGGATCATGCCGTTGCCCGCGACGATCTCCGTGGACGGCCCGATCACCAGCTCGGGTGTCACGCCGTCCATGACGTCCGGGTTGCCCGCCTTGCCCAGGCCGACGACCCGCCCGTCGCGGACGCCGACGTCGGCCTTTACGACCCCCCAGTGGTCGAGCACGAGCGCGCCCGTGATCACCAGGTCGGGGGTGCCCTCGCCACGGGTGGTGCGGGCCTGGCCCATGGACTCCCGGATGACCTTGCCGCCGCCGAAGACGACCTCGTCGCCGCCCTGCGGGCCCCGGCAGCGGTCCTCGGTGACCTCGATGACGAGGTCGGTGTCGGCCAGCCGCACCCGGTCACCGACGGTCGGGCCGTACAGCTCGGCGTAACGGGCGCGGTCGATGATCCAGGGGCCCGTCACGGGAGTCTCAGCCCCGGCACCGTCTGCGTTCCGCCCAGGGCGACCAGCGGGACCGTGCGCTCGATGCCCGGCTCGAACCGCACCGCCGTGCCCGCGGGCACCGCGAGGCGCATCCCCTGTGCGGCGGACCGGTCGAACTCCAGCGCCGGGTTGGCCGCGGCGAAGTGATAGTGCGAGCCGACCTGCACGGGGCGGTCTCCCGTGTTGACGACCACCAGCTCGACGCGCTCGCGGTCGATCACGACCGGTTCCTCCGCCAGGAGGTACTCCCCCGGGATCACGGGATGGGCCGGTGCACGGTGACGAGCTTCGTGCCGTCCGGGAACGTGGCCTCGACCTGCACGGAGGCGATCATCTCGGGTACTCCGTCCATCACGTCGTCGCGGGTCAGCACCGACTGGCCGCCGGTCATGAGCTCGGCGACGCTGCGGCCGTCGCGGGCGCCCTCCAGCACCCATGCGCTGATCATCGCGACGGCTTCGGGGTAGTTGAGCCTGAGGCCGCGGGCGCGACGCTTCTGCGCCAGGTCGGCGGCGACGTGCAGCATCAGCCGTTCTTGCTCGTGTGGGGACAACAGCACACCGGCAACCTAGTGCCGCCGTGTGACGTGCCTGTAACACGAGGCAGGATGGCGGCAATGACACATTCGGGGGCACATCCGGGATCCCGCGCCGCCCGCGCCGTCATCCGCGCCGACGTCGGGCACGGCACAGCGGAGCTGGTCGGCGACCCCGACCGACCGCACGGCTGGACCCTTCTGGTGGACGGCACCGCGCAGAGCCACGTCGACCTCGACGACCCCACGCACCTGGAGTTCGAGTACATCCGCCGGATCGGCCACCTGATCGACCTCTGCGCGCCGCCCTACACGCCCCTGCGGGCACTACACCTCGGCGGCGGCGCGTGGACGCTCGCCCGCTATGTGGCGGCGACCCGGCCCGGCTCGACGCAGACCGTCGCGGAGCTCGACGGACCGCTGGCCGAGTTCGTCGCGCATCGCCTGCCCGCCGACGGGCTGGGCATCGACGTTGCGGTCGGCGACGCCCGCGCCGTGCTCGCCGCGACCGCCCCGGGCTCGGTCGACCTGGTCGTGCTCGACGTGTTCGCGGGCGCGCGCACGCCCGCCCACCTGACCTCGGCGCAGTTCGCCGCGCTGGTCGCGCGGACCCTCGCACCAGGCGGCGCCTACGCCGCGAACGTCGCCGACGGCGGTCCCGCGCTCGCGTTCGCGGGCTCGCAGGTGGCCGCGGCCCGCGCGGCCTTCCGGCACGTCGCCGTCGTCGCTCCCCCCGATGTGCTGCGGGGCCGCCGGTTCGGCAACCTCGTGCTGACGGCGTCGTCGACGCGGCTTCCGGTCGATGACCTGCGCCGCTCCACCGCCGCCGACCCGTTCCCCGCCCGGGTGCTGGCGGGCTCCGACCTGGGCCGGTTCACCGCCGAGGCCCGCACGGACCGGACCGCCGTCCCGTCGCCGATGCCCCCGCCGGGCTTCTGGGGCCGCCCGGCTTAGAACACGCCGTTGGCGCGGGCCTTCGCTACGTTGGCCTGGTGCTCGGCGAACGTCACCGCGAAGCACGACGTGCCGTTCTTCTCGCACGGCACGAAGAACATCCACGGGCCGTCGGCGGGCGCCAGCGCGGCGGCGACGGAATCCGATCCCGCCGCCGCGATCGGCGTGAGCGGCAGGCCGGTGTTGAGGTAGGTGTTGTACGGGCCGGGCTTGGCCCGGTTCGCCGGGCTGGTGTAGAGCGACGGCACGTCCAGCGGGTAGTTGATCGTGGTGTCGAGCTCGAGCCGCTGGCCCGCGCCGAGCCGGTTGTAGATCACCCGGGCCACGCGCGGCATGTCCGAGATGATCGACTCCTTCTCGACGAGCGAAGCGACCTTCAGCACGTCGTACGGCGACATCCCCACCTTCGAGGCCCCGGAGACCAGCCCGGTGGCGGCGATGCGGTCGACCGAGGCGGTGAGCACCGCGTGCAGCGCGTCGACGGCCGACGAGCCGGGAGCGACGTCGTAGCGGCCCGGTATCAGCAGCCCCTCGAGGCGGCGGGTCGGCGGGGCCTTGGCGACGGCCGCGAGCGCCCAGTCGGGCACCCCGAGCTGCGCCGGGTCGGTCTTGGCCATGACGGTGCGCAGCGCGTCGGCCGTCACGCACTTCTTGGCACCGTCGACCGTCGTGCACGTGGCCTGCGCGATGAGGCTGAGCACGCCGGGCGTGACCACGCCGTCAGGCGCGCGGGTGTCGTCGAGCTGGATGCCACCGCGGATCTCTAGCCGCCCGACCCGGGAGGTCGGGTCCAGCAGCAGGCCGACGGCGGACGCGCCGGACATGCGCAGCCGCATCTGGTAATACCCGGGCTGCACGGACCGGATCCGGTCGTTGTCCGCGGCCGCCTCGGTGAACGACGCCTGCGCGGCCACCACGCCGCGGCGCGCCAGCTCGGCGCCGATCTGGCTGGTGGTGTCGCCGTCGTGCACCTGGATCACGACGGCGCCGGAGCCGTCGCCCGGGTAGTCCGGCGTCGCGACCATCGAGTGGTAGAGATACCAGCCGCCGCCCGCGACGACCGCGAGCAGCAGCGCCACCGCCAGCACGAGGATCACGGCTCGGCGGCGCCGCGGCCGGGCGGCTTCCCGCTCCGCATGGCGGCCGCCGACGGCCCTTATCCGCACGGTCTCCTCGTCCACGTTGCTGGGGGAAGCGTCGTCAACGGAGGATGCGGGGTCCACTCCGTCGCGACGCACGATGCCGGAGCGTAACCGGGGCGGAGGAGACCCTCCCGCCCCGGGGGCCCGTCAACGGCGCGCGTCGAGCCAACTCTGCAAAATGGCGACGGCGGCGGCCTGGTCGACGACGGCGCGCTGCTTACGGCCCTTCACGCCGCGTGAGCGAAGCTGGCGGGTGGCGACGACGGTCGTCAGCCGTTCGTCGGAGAACACGACGGGCACGTCCACGGCGGCGGCGAGGGCGTCCCCGAACGCTCTGGCGGCTTCGGCGGCGGGGCCCTCCCGCCCCGCCAGGGTGCGGGGCAGGCCGACGACGACCTCCACCGCCTCGTGCTCGGCCACCAGCGCGCGCAGGGTGGCGACGTCGGAGCCGTGCTCGGCGTCGCGGGGCACGGTGACGAGCGGGGTGGCCAGCACGCCGTCCGGGTCGCTGAGCGCCACCCCGACCCGCACCGCGCCGACGTCGACACCGAGGCGCCGCCCTCGTCGCGGCGCGCTCATCGTCGTTGCTCCGTCATGCCGTCAGGACCGGCCGGACCGGTACCGCGCCGGGCCGGCGACGCGCCGCACAGCCCCGCGCCGGGCCGGTGGCACGCCGCACAGCCGCCGCGCCGCACAGCCGCCGCGCACACCCGACTTCGCACCCCTTGTGCGCACTTCGCACCCCGCCGGTGGGGTGCGAGGTGCACCGAAAGGGTGCGAAGTGGTCGGCGCGGTGGGCGCGGTGAGCCGGCGAGCGCCGCGGACGGGCCGGCGCACTGGCCGCCACCGCGGCCGCGCCGACCCGCGGGCGCGACGGTCGGCATGGTGGAACGACGGTCGGCAGGCGCGGCGGGTCGGGCCGCGCCTCACCGGCTCGCCAGCTCCCGACGCAACGCGTCGATCGCCGACGGGACGCCGGACGGGTCGGTGCCGCCGCCCTGCGCGAGGTCGGGCTTCCCGCCGCCGCGGCCCCCGACGGCGGGCGCGAACACCGGCACGAGCTTGCCCGCCGCCAGCCCGGCCTCGCGGGCCGCGGCCGTGGTGGCGACGACGAACGACACCTTCCCGCCGTCGTCGGCCCCGAAGAGCGCGACGACGCCCGGCCGCGCCCCCAGCCGTCCGCGCACGTCGGTGGCCAGCGCCCGCAGGTCCGCGGCGGCGACCCCGCCGGGGACGGCGGCGGCCACCAGCGCGGTGCCGCCGACGTCCTCGGCGCCGTCGGCCAGCGCGCCCGCCGAGGACAGCACCGCGTCGGCGCGGACCTTCTCCAGCTCGCGCTCGGCCTGCCGCAGCCGCTCCACGACGCCGCCGATCCGCTCCGGCAGCTCCTCGGGCCGCGCCTTGAACTGCTCGGCGAGCTGGGACACCAGCACGTGCTCGCGCGCGAGGAAGCGGAACGCGTCCAGCCCCACCAGCGCCTCCACCCGCCGCACACCGGAGCCGATCGACGCCTCCGACAGCAGCTTCACCAGGCCCAGCTGCCCGGAGCGGGCCACGTGGGTGCCACCGCACAGCTCGCGGGAGTAGTCACCGATCTCGACCACCCGCACCTGGTCGCCGTACTTCTCGCCGAACAGCGCCATCGCGCCGATCCGCCGCGCCTCGTCCTGCGTGGTGACGAACGCGCGGACCTCATGGTCGTTCAGCAGGACGTCGTTGACCTCGTCCTCGACATCGGCGAGCACGGCGGTGGGCACGGCCCCGGCGGGTGAGGTGAAGTCGAACCGCAGCCGTCCGGGTGCGTTCAACGAGCCGGCCTGCGCGGCGGCGTCACCGAGCGCCTTGCGCATGCCCGCGTGGACGAGGTGGGTGGCCGAGTGCGACCGCGAGATGGCCGCCCGCCGGGTCGTGTCGACCTCGGCGTGGGCGCCCGCCCCCACCGCGATCTCGCCCTCGCGCACGGTGCCCCGGTGCACGACGAGCCCGGCGACCGGTGACTGCACGTCGGCGACGTCGACGACGTACCCGTCCCCGCGGATCCAGCCCGTGTCGGCCTGCTGGCCGCCCCCCTCGGCGTAGAACGGGGTGCGGTCCAGGATCACCTCGACGGCGGTGCCCGCGCCCGCCGCGGGCACGCCGACGCCGTCGACGACGAGCCCGACGACCTCCGCCTCGGCGACGAGGTCGGTGTAGCCGAGGAACGTCGTGCCGCCCGCCGCGTCGAGCACGGCGCGGTAGGCCGTGCCGTCGGCGTAGCCGTGCTTGTGCGCAGCGGCGTCGGCCTTGGCCCGGCTGCGCTGCTCGGCCATCAACGTGCGGAAGCCCTGCTCGTCGACGGTGAGCCCGGCCTCCGCGGCCATCTCCAGCGTGAGGTCGATCGGGAAGCCGTAGGTGTCGTGCAGCTTGAACGCCTGGTCGCCGGGCAGCTGTGCGGAGCCCGCCGCCTTGGTCGCGACGACGGCCGATTCGAAGATCTTCGAACCGGTGGTGAGGGTCTGGAGGAACGCCTCCTCCTCGGTCCGGATGACCGCGGAGATGCGCTCGAAGTCGGCCGCGATCTCCGGGTACGACGGGGCCATCTCGTCGCGCACGACCTCGGCGAACGCGGGCAGCACCGGCTCGTGGACGCCGAGCAGCCGCGCGGAACGCACGATCCGGCGCAGCAGACGGCGCAGGACGTAGCCGCGGCCCTCGTTGGACGGGGTCACGCCGTCACCGATGATCATCACGCCGGACCGGGCGTGGTCGGCGATCACGCGGAACCGGACGTCGTCGGCGGGCTCGGCGCCATAGCGGCGGCCGGAGAACTCCTCGGCCCTGGCGATCACGGGCCGCACGAGGTCGGTCTCGTAGACGTTCTCCACACCTTGCAGGAGCGTGGCCACCCGCTCGACACCCATCCCGGTGTCGATGTTCTTCTTCGGCAGGGTGCCGATCGGCGGGAAGTCGTCCTTGGGCGAGCGGTCGCCGCGGACGTCCTGCATGAAGACCAGGTTCCAGATTTCCAGGTAACGGTCCTCATCGACCACCGGGCCGCCGTCGCGGCCATGCTCGGGCCCGCGGTCGAAGTAGATCTCCGAGCAGGGGCCGCCGGGACCGGGGATGCCCATGTCCCAGTAGTTGTCCTTGCCCCCGCGGCGCTGGATCCGGCCCTCGGGAAGGAGCCTGCGCCAGAGCGCGAACGCCTCGTCGTCGTCGCGGTAGACGGTGGCCCACAGCCGGTCGGGGTCGATCCCGTAGGCACCGGTGACCAGCGACCAGGCGAGGTCGATCGCGCCTTCCTTGAAGTAGTCGCCGAACGAGAAGTTGCCCGCCATCTGGAAGAACGTGTTGTGCCGGGTGGTCTTGCCGACCTCCTCGATGTCCCCGGTGCGCACGCACTTCTGGATGGACGTGGCGCGCGGCCACGGTGAAGGGGCGTCGCCGAGGAAGTACGGCTTGAACTGGACCATGCCCGCGTTCACGAAGAGCAGGGTCGGATCGTCGAGGATCAGCGACGCACTGGGCACATCGGCGTGTCCGGCGGCGACGAAGTGCTCGGTGAAACGGTTGATGATCTCGTGGGTCTGCACGGGAGGTTAAGGCCTTCTGCTGCGAGAGGGATGGACGCGGGAACGGCAGGAACCGCACCGTCCACACGGAACGGTCAGGCCCCCGCCCCGCGCGCTCGCGCGGGAGGTGCGGGGTCGGCGAGCGCCTCGCCGAGGGTGGGCAACCGGTCGCCCGTGCGGCGCTCGACCATCACGCTCAGCTCGTGCTCCCGTTCGGCCATGCCCGCGCGCACCTCGGCCCCGAACGCGCCGAGGCCCGCGCCGAGCTCGCGGAGCCCGTCGGCGAGGTTGGCGCCGATCCCGGCGGGGGTGAGGCTGTGGGCGGCCGTCTGCGCCCGACGGGCGATGTAGGTGCCCGCGGCGAGGCCGACGCCGAGCCAGAACAAGCGCTTCATGCGGCGCGCTTCCGGCGGGAACGGCGGGAGTGCTTGCCCGTGTCCTTGACCTCGCGTCGGGCCTTGATGGCCTTGTTGAGGCCGTAGGAGAACGCGGCGGCCCGGACGAGGGGCCCGCCGAGCGTGGCGGTGAAGAGCGAGGTGAGCACGGACACGTTGCTCGTGACCGTGCGGGCGCTGGAGGTGATGCCGTCCACGCGGTCGAGCTGCGTGTTGACCTGGCGCAGGGTGACCTGCGCGTCGTCGAGCAGGGGCGCGCTGCCCTCGTGGGCCTTCCGGATGGCGATGGTGGCCTCGTCGAGCGTGCGGCCGAGCTTCAACAGCGGTACGGCCAGCAGCAGGACGAGGACCACGAAGGCCCCTGCCGCGATCAGCGCAGCGATCTGGCCAGCCGACACCGGTGCCCTCCTCGGATCCCCACCCACGTGCGGAAATGATCGCGGTCAGGCTACTACCCGCAGCCGGTCGCGCACCCCCGGGATATCGGGATGCGCGACCGCCGCGGGATGGTCGTACGACTGCCTATGCGAGGAGGGCAGGCGAGCCGGTGTCGGGGATGTCGTCGGGGTCTTCCGGGTCGACATCGAGGGGGTCGCCGATGACCCCGCGCAGCCGGTTGAGCGCACGATGCTGGGTGACCCGGACGGCACCCGGCGTGGACCCGACGACCTGCGCCGTCTCCTCGGCGGACAGCCCCACGGCGATGCGCAGCACGAGCACCTCGCGCTGACGGGGCGTGAGCTTGTGCAGCAGGTGGCCCAGGCGCTCGGCGAGCTCGGCGGCGAGCAGCCGCTGCTCGGGGCCATCGGACAAGATCGGCGAATCGGGCAGATCCGCGACCGGGTCGGACCGGTTGCGCCCGATGGCGCGAAAAGCGTCAGTGACCTTGTGGGCGGCGATGCCGTAGACGAACGCCCGGAACGACAGTCCCTTGATCTCATAGTGCGGCAGTGCGCTGATCACGGCGAGACAGACGTCTTGCGCGACGTCGTCGGCCGAGCCGATGACGCCCTCGCTGCGGCCGAGCCTGCCGCGGCAGTAGCGCTGGACGAGCGGCTGAATCTCCGCGAGCAGCAGGTCACGAGCTTCCTTGTCGCCTGCGACGGCCGCCGGAACCAGACGTTCGAGGACGGGTGCCACGCCCTGGATAGCGTCGGGACTCTCGGCGGTGGAAACTCCTTCACGGACGGCTGTGTCGGTCATGCGACACGCGCCGCCTTCGGTTGGCACATCGTGTGGGTACCCCTCCCCATCCGGCACGCCGGGCACAGACCCGACGCTCTTCGCGTCCACCGCACCGCTCCCGTTGGAGCGATGGACCCGTCGTGCTCCTTCCCCAAGAGCGGTGACTGCCGGTCTTGATACCTGCCCGTCACGGTCCCCCGACCGTGACGCGTCACCGTCTCCACACCCGTATCGCCGCCGTGCCCCGCGCCGCTACAGGCCTCCTGCAACCTTCAATAACGTATCTTGGAGCTCACCCCAAAGTTGAGTCAAGTGTAGGTCAGCTCACGAAACGGTTACTCTCTGCACGATGCCCACCGCCGCCGTCCCCCCAATGGAGGACCCCCGAGCCCGCGCGGCGCGTACGAAACGTGACCGTACGCGGCGAGCGCTGCTCGACGCGGCCGACACTGCGTTCGGTTCCCGCGGATGGGCCCGCACCCGCGTGGAAGACATCGCCCAGTCCGCGGGCGTGAGCGCCGCCACCGCATACAACCACTTCCCCACCAAGCACGCACTGCTCGCGCAGGTCTACGCCCCGATCATCAACCCGCTGCTCGCGGCCGCCCGGCAGGACATCGCGGCAGGCCGTCCGGTCGCAGAGGCGCTGTCTGACCAGGTCAGGGCGCTGTGCAGGCTGTGCGCGCGCAACCGCACACTCACGGCCGCCTTCTTCGCCGCCGCCGCCGAGTACACGATCAAGGCCGGCGCACTGCCCGATCCCGATGACGACGCGGACCCGCGCGCCCTCGTGCCCATGACCGAGGCGCTGGAGCTGATCATCGCGTACGGGCAGAACACGGGTGAGCTGCGATCTTACCCCTCGGTGGGCGACGTCGCCGGGCTGCTGGTGAACACCGTGCTGATCCGCAACGTGAACCGGCCGAACGAGAGCCCTGAGGCGGCAGCCGAGCTGTTACTGACCGTGATGTTCGGTACGCTCCAGCCCGAGACCCTTGTCGGCGTCGATCGGCCGTTCGCACCTGCCCGTTGAGACGTTCGGCCGTCTGCTTTGCAGGGCCGAACTGCCGAAGGCAATCGCCGAACGGTCGTCCAAATGCTGCAAAGTGACGATGGGCACGGCCGATGGTCGCTCCCCCGGCACCGCCCAGTGCCGATGGTCGCTCCGAAGGCTCCGCTCAGCGCCGACGGTCGCTTCGCAAGCTCCGCTCAGCGCGCGAGCACCTCCCCCAGCGCATCGACGGCGCGGTCCAGTTCCGCCCGGTCGACCACGAGCGGGGGCGAGATCCGGATCGTCGACCCGTGCGTGTCCTTGACGAGCACGCCGCGGGTCGCGAGCACCTCGCTGACGGCGCGGCCGGTGCCCCACCGCGGATCCACATCCACGCCCGCCCAGAGCCCGACCCCGCGCACCGCGCACACCCCGTGCCCGACGAGGCCCGCCAGCCTGGCGTGCAGATGGGCGCCGAGCTCGCGGGCGCGCACGAGGAGGTCGCCGTCCTCGAGGAGGCGGATCACCGCACGCCCGACGGCGCAGGCCAGCGGGTTGCCGCCGAACGTGCTGCCGTGCTGTCCCGGCCGCAGAACGCCCAGCACGTCGGCGTCCGCCACGACGGCCGACAACGGGAGGACGCCGCCGCCGAGCGCCTTGCCCAGCAGGTAGACGTCGGCGTCGACGCCCGCGGCCCGTGTCGCGAGCAGGTGTCCGGTGCGCCCGAGGCCGGACTGCACCTCGTCGGCCACGAAGAGCACCCGGTGGGCGTCGCAGATCTCCCGGACGCCGGAGAGGTAGCCTGCGGGCGGCACGACCACGCCCGCCTCGCCCTGGATCGGCTCGACGAGCACGGCCACGGTGTCGGGGGTGACCGCGGCCCGCAAGGCGGCGAGGTCGCCGTAGGGCACGACGTCGAAACCGGGCGTGAACGGGCCGAAGCCGCCGCGCGCGTCCGGGTCGGTGGAGAAGCCGACGATCGTCGTCGTGCGGCCGTGGAACGCGTCTGCCGCGACGATGATCCGGGCGCGGCCCGCGGGCACGCCCTTCACCTCGTAGCCCCACTTGCGGGCCACCTTGATGCCGGACTCGACGGCCTCGGCTCCCGTGTTCATCGGCAGCACTGTCAATCTTCCCGACCAGGATCCGCGCAGGATGCCGGAGCGGGCCTCCGGACCGCGGTCTTCACCAGGTGCTTTCAAGAGCCGCGACAGCTCCGCGCAGAACGGGCCGAGCTGGTCGTTGCCGAACGCTCGGCTGGTGAGCGTCACGCGGTCGAGCTGCCGGTGCGCCGCGGCGATCAGGTCCGGGTGCCGGTGTCCGAAGTTGAGCGCCGAGTAGCCCGCGAGGCAGTCCAGGTAGCGGCGGCCCTCGACGTCGGTGACCCAGGCGCCCTCGGCGTGCGCAACCACGACCGGCAGCGGGTGGTAGTTGTGCGCGGAGTGCTCCTCCACCAGGCGGGTGTGGTAGGTGGTGGCCGTCTCGAGAAGGGTCATGCCCGCACCTCCAACGTGCAGCACTTGGGTCCGCCGCCGCCCTTCAGCAGCTCGGACATGTCGACGGGGACGGGGACGAAGCCGCGCTCGGCGAGGGCGGCCGCGAGGTCGGTGGCTTCGGCGGGCAGTACGACGTGCCTGCCGTCGCTCACGGCGTTGAGGCCGAGCACGGCGGCGTCGGCGGCCGTGGCGAGCGCGGCGTCCGGGTAGCGGTCGGAGAGCACCGCGCGGGACGCGGGCGAGAACGCCGCGGGCAGCCAGGCGACGGTGGTCTCGTCGAGCACGGCCAGCGCGGTGTCGAGGTGGTAGAAGCGCGCGTCGACCAGCTCAAGCGGCACGACCTCGCGGCCCAGCACGCGCGCGGCCTCGGCGTGGGCGCACGGGTCGGTGCGGAACCCGGACCCGGCGAGGATCACCCCGCCTGCGACCAGCAGATCGCCCTCGCCTTCGTTGACGAACCGCGGGTCGACCACCCGCCTGAAACCCGCCGCGCGGAACCAGGCACAGTGCGCGTCGGCCTCCGGCGCGCGCTCGGCGTGCCGGAAACGGGCGCCGTAGACCACCCCGTCGACGACCGTGGCGCCGTTGGCGGCGTACACCATGTCGGGCAGGCCGGGCACCGGGTCGAGGAGGTCCACGCGGTGGCCGAGGTCGAGGTAGGTGCGGCGCAGCGCGTGCCACTGGGCGAGCGCGCGCTCGACGTCCACGGGCACGCCGGGCCGCATCCAGGGGTTGATCGCGTAGGTGACGGCGAAGTGCGCAGGCGGGCACATGAGGTAGTGGCGTCGGGTGGCGACGCGTTCGCCGTAGCGGGATGGGCGGGACAGGACGCTGGTCACGGGCACGCTCCACGGGTTGGGCAGGGGTGGCCGCGGCAACGGGGCCGAGATGCCTCCAACGGTAGGGAACGGCGTCGACGCGCGACAATCCCGCGGCGTTGCCGGTACACGGCGATCCGTTGCGGATTCTTAGGCAGAGACGCGCGGTTGTTGCGTCAGGGTGCGTGTGGGTGGGCCGGACGGCGCAGCAGCGGGCTGAGCACCAGCACCGACTTCGTGCGCACGACGAACGGCGCCGCACTGATCTGCTCCAGCACCTTCTCGAAGTGCCGCATGTCCGCGGCGAGGATGCGCAGCACGGCGTCCGCCTCGCCGGAGACCGTGCTGGCCTCGACCACCTCGGGGAAGCGCCGCACGGCGTCGCGGATGGTCGCGGGCGGTGTGCGGGCGCCGCAGTACAGCTCCACGTAGCCCTCCACGGTCCAGCCCAGCGCGCCCGGGTCGAGCCGCACGGTGAACCCGGTGATGGCCCCGTCGGCGCGCATCCGGTCGACACGCCGCTTGACCGCCGACGCGGAGAGGCCCACCGTCGCGCCGATCTCGGCGAAGCTGCGGCGGGCGTCGTCGACGAGCATCCCGACGATTCGTTCGTCCACGGGATCCAGCGGCACGGCAGTATCTCCCAGCATGTATCGCGTTGACTCCGAGGTCGGGCCGCTCCGGCAGGTGATCCTCCACCGACCGGGGCTGGAGCTCAAACGCCTCACCCCCGGCAACAAGGACCGCCTGCTGTTCGACGACGTGCTGTGGGTGCACCGCGCCCAGGAGGAGCACGACCGCTTCGCCGAGGTGCTCCGTGCGCGCGACGTGACGGTGCACCTCTTCGGCGACCTCCTGCGCACCACGGTGGAGCTGCCCGACGCCAAGGCGCACATCCTCGACGCGATCTTCGACGACCGGATCTACGGCCCGCTGGCGATCGACGCCCTGCGCAACTGCTTCGACGCGATGGATCTCGACACGCTGACCGACCACCTCGTCGGCGGGATCACCAAGCGTGAGGTGCTCGACCGCATCCCCGAGCCGCGCTCGGTGGCCTTCCACGTGCTCGATCTCGACGACTTCGTGCTGGAGCCGCTGCCCAACCACCTCTACACCCGCGACACGTCGGCGTGGATCTACGGCGGCGTGGCGATCAACAGCATGCGCAAGAAGGCCCGCGTGCGGGAGACCGCGCACTACGAGGCCGTCTACCGCTGGCATCCGCTGTTCACGGCGGCCGCGTTCACGACGTGGTCGGCGGGCACGGAGAACGGGCTCGCCACCACCGAGGGCGGCGACATGCTCGTGCTCGGCGACGGCGCTCTCCTGATCGGGATGAGCGAGCGGACGGTGCCCGCGGGCGTCGAGCGGCTGGCCCGGCGGCTGTTCGCGGGCGGCGAGGTGGACCGGATCGTCGCGCTGCGCATGCCGGAGACCCGCGCCCTGATGCACCTGGACACCGTGATGACCATGGTCGACCCGGAGACGTTCACGAAGTACGCCGGGCTGGGCATGCTCCCCGGCTACACGATCCGCCCGGGCGACAACGACAAGGAGCTCGACGTCACCGATCACCCGCCCGAGCGCATGCACACGGCGATCGCCGAGGTCATGGGCCTGCGCGAGCTCCGGGTGCTCACCGCCGAGCAGGACGTGCACGCCGCCGAGCGCGAGCAGTGGGACGATGGGTGCAACACGCTCGCGGTCGCACCCGGGGTCGTGGTGACCTACGAGCGCAACGTCACCACCAACACCTTCCTGCGCGGGCACGGCATCGAGGTGCTCGACATCCCCGGCGGCGAGCTCGGCCGGGGCCGTGGCGGACCGCGGTGCATGAGCTGCCCCGATGGCCGGCGGACCTGCCCCGCGCGCGGCGACGGCGATGACCCTTGCCAGGAAGGTGCGCGACCTGACCGGGCCGGGGCACACCGACCGGTTCGCGATCGGCGGCACGGACCTCGGCGCGACGGCCGTGGCCCCCGACGGGCGGCTGGTGTCGGTGTTCGGCGACACGTTCGCCCGGCCGACCGTGGGCGGGCCGGGCTGGCGGGCGCCGGTCGTCCTGTTCGCCGACCCGGACTCGGTCGGCGGCGGCCTGCGGTGGACGGGCTCGGCCGGGCCGGGCGCGCACGCGGGCCAGGTGGTGCGCTACCGCCACCACGGGGTGCGCCGGTGGCGGTGGCGGGTGCGGCGGGTCACCACCGTGCTGCCCACCGACCTGATCACCATCGGCGACGAGATGCTGCTGCACGTCATGGTCTGTCGGGAGCTCGGCAACGTGCGGTGGACCGAGGTGCACCGCTCGCGCGACAACGGCGTCACCTGGCGGCCGACCGGGGTCCGATGGCGCGGCGACCACCTCGACGGCCACTTCCAGATGCTCACCTGGGAGCGCGACGGCGGGTACGTCTACGCGTTGACGACGGGCTTTCAGCGCGACAAGGGCCTGGTCCTGTCGCGGGTGCCCGAGGATCGCGTGCTCGACCGCGCCGCGTGGCAGACCTGGGGACTGACCAGGGAGGGTTGGGGGTGGGGTCGACCGCCGACGGTCGTCCTGCCCGGCCGCTTCGGTGAGCTGTCGCTGCGCCGCGTCGAGGACCGGTGGGTGCTCGCGCTGTTCGACGACGGCAACTACCGCATGGACGTCCTCGTGCTCGACTCCCCCACCGCCGACCTGCACACCGCGCCCCGCGCCACCGTGCTGCAGGGCGTGGGCTGGGACGACGAGGACCACGCCGCGGGCCGGGTGGCCCAGCTCTACGGGGGCTACATCCTGCCCGGCAGCACGCTGGCCGACCTGCACCTCGTGGTGAGCCAGTGGAACACGGCGACGAACTGGCCCTACCGCGCCATGCAGTTCACGGTGGACGTGAGCGCGCTGCGGTCGTGAGTGGATAACGTTGTTCTGACACTGTTATCCACTCACGACCCGCGCACGACGCGGCGGAGCCGGTCCACCCGGTCGGCGAGCGCGCGCTCCGCGCCGCGCGTCGTGGGCGTGTAGTAGTCGCGGCCGACCAGGTCGTCGGGCGGGTACTGCTGGGCCACCACGCCGTCCGGGTCGTCGGGCGGGTAGCGGTAGCCGACCGCGCTGCCCAGCCGTTGCGCGCCCGCGTAGTGGCCGTCACGCAGATGGGCGGGCACGGCGCCGACCGCGCCCGCGCGCACGTCGGACATCGCGGCGTCGATGGCGGTGACGACGGCGTTCGACTTCGGCGCCGTCGCCAGGTGCAGGGTGGCCTGGGCCAGCGCGATCCGGCACTCGGGCAGCCCGACGAGCTGCACGACCTGAGCTGCGGCCGTCGCGGCCTGCAGCGCGGTGGGATCGGCCAGCCCGATGTCCTCGCTCGCGTGCACCATGAGCCGCCGCGCGATGAACCGCGGGTCCTCCCCCGCCACGAGCATGCGGGCGAGGTAGTGCAGCGCCGCGTCCGGGTCCGAGCCGCGGATGGACTTGATGAACGCGCTGATGACGTCGTAGTGCTGGTCGCCCTGGCGGTCGTAGCGCACGCTCGCCTCGGTGACGGCGCGCTCAACCGCGGCGAGATCGATCACGGTGTGCCCGGTGCCCGCAACCCCGTCGGCGGCCGCCTCCAGCGCGGTGAGCGCGCGCCGGGCGTCCCCCGTGGCGAGGCGGACGAGCGCGTCCTCGGCGTCGGGCGCCACGGTGAACACCCCGGCGAGCCCACGCTCGTCGGCCGCGGCCCGGCGCAGCAGCGCGCGCACGTCGTCCTCGGTGAGCGACTCCAGCCGCAGGACCAGCGAGCGCGACAGCAGCGGCGACACCACCGAGAACGACGGGTTCTCGGTGGTCGCGGCGACCAGCAGGACGACCCGGTCCTCGACCGCGCCCAGCAGGGCGTCCTGTTGGGTCTTGGAGAACCGGTGGACCTCGTCGATGAACAGCACGGTCTGGCGACCCCGCAGGTCCCGACGCCGCCGGGCGTCCTCGATCACCTGCCGCAGCTCCCGCACGCCCGACGACAGCGCCGAGAGCGCGACGAAATGCCGCTCGCCCACACCGGCCAGCAGCCGCGCGATCGTCGTCTTCCCGGTGCCGGGCGGGCCGTAGAGCAGCACGGACGCCGCGGTGCCGCCCTCGACGAGCCGCCGCAGCGGCGCGCCCGGCCGCAGGAGGTGCTCTTGCCCCACCACCTCGTCGAGCGTGCGTGGCCGCATCCGGACGGCCAGCGGCGCCGACGCCGATGGTGGGTCGACCGACGGGGCGGCCGTGGGCGCCTCGTCGAGGTCGAACAGCCCGTCGGGTTCCATGGCACCAGCCTGCCAGTTGCCCGCATTGCCCGCGGCAGGTCGGCGCCGCGCGGCGGGCTCCCACATCTCGGGAACCCGCTTCCAGTTTTCGGGACCCAGATGCGACCCTCGTCGGGTCGCCGCACCCGGCGCTTCCTTCGCCCCTGTCGATCCAGGGCGTCCTCCGATCGCCGGGAACCATCATGATCACCCTCGCCCGTCGGGTCGCCGCCGTCCGTGGCTCCGCCATCCGCGACCTGCTCACCCTTACCGCCCGGCCGGAGGTGATCAGCCTCGCGGGCGGGCTGCCCGCCGCCGACCTGCTGCCCCGCGAGCGGATCGCCGACCCGGCCGCGGGCTCGCCGATCCGGCCGCGGTTCAGTACGCCGAGACCGCGGGCATCGCCCCGCTGCGCGAGACGGTCGCCGCGCACGAGTCCGCCCGCTGCGCCCGCCCGATCCGCCCGGCCGACGTCGTGGTCACCAGTGGTTCGCAGCAGGCGCTCGACCTGGTCGCCCGTGCACTGCTCGAACCCGGCGACGCCGTCGTCGTTGAGGACCCGGCGTACGTCGGGGCGCTGCAGGTCTTCCAGGCGGCGGGCGCCGACCTGACAGGGGTGCCGCTCGACGCCGACGGCATGCGCGTCGACGTGCTCGCCGACCGGCTGGCCGGGGGCCTGCGCCCCCGCCTCGTGCACACGGTGTCGAGCTTCCACAATCCCCGCGGGGTCACGCTCGCGCCGGACCGGCGACGAGCCCTCGCCGCGCTGGCCGACCGCTACGGCTTCCTCGTGGTCGAGGACGACCCGTACGGCCTGCTCGCCTTCGACGGCGAGCCCGCCCGGCCCGTGGCCGCGTACGGCGACCGGGTGCTCCGGCTCGGGAGCGCGTCCAAGATCGTCGCACCGGCGCTGCGGGTCGGGTGGCTGACCGGGCCGTCCGCCGTGATCACGGCCGTCGAGCGGCTCAAGCAGGGCACCGACCTGTGTGGCTCGTCGCTCACCCAGGCGATCGCGGCCGAGCTGCTCGCCGACACCGGCTGGCTCGACGCGCACCTCACGACCACCCGCGCCGTCACGGCGGCCCGGGCGCGGGCGTTCACGGCCGCGGTCGCCCAACGACTCCCCGGTGTCACGTACACGACACCGACCGGCGGGATGTTCAGCTGGCTCGAGTTCCCGCATGGGGTCGACACGACCGAGCTGCTACCCCGCGCGCTCGCCGCGGGTGTGGGCTTCGTGCCGGGCGCGGCGTTCGCCGTGCACGCCGACCAGACCCGCGCGGCGCGGTGCTGCTACGCCTCGGTGGACGAGGCCACGCTCACCGATGCGGTAGCGCGGCTCGCCTCCTGCGTCACCTAGGGTCGTTCCCGTGCGGCAGATCCTGGAGCTCCTCGAGCGCGACGCCACCCTCACCCCCGACACGCTCGCCACGATGACCGGCGAGCCCGTCGAGGATGTGCGCGCACAGATCGCCGCCTGGGAGCGCTCCGGCGCCATCCGCCGCTACCGCGCGGTGGTCGACTGGGACGCCGTGGACGACGATCCGACCCGCGAGACGGTCACCGCGTTCATCGACGTGTCGATCACGCCGGCCCGCGGCGTCGGCTTCGACGACGTGGCGGGCCGCATCGCGCGGTTCGACGAGGTCCGCAGCGTCTACCTGGTCTCCGGCAGCCAGGACCTGCGCTGCACGGTGACCGGCCCGACGATCCGGGCCGTGTCGGACTTCGTCTCCCAGAAGCTCTCGACGATCGACCGGGTGCGCTCCACCGCCACCCACTTCGTCCTCAAGACCTACAAGCGCGACGGCGACGCGTTCGGGAAGCCCGAGCCGGACCACCGGCTGCCGGTCACGCCCTGAGGCCCAGCAGCCCGTGCTGCACCGCGAACAGCGCGGCGGCGGCGTCCACGGCGTGCCGGGCGGGCTGACGGCGCCGGCGGGGTGAGCGCGGCCCCGGTGTCAGCAGGGTGACACTGCGGACACTCAACGTCCGCAGTGTCACCCTGCTGACGCTCGGCGACCCCCGGCAACCTGGCGCGGCTGACGTAGGGTCGCGGCGTGGTGAAGCCGCTCAACGACGTGATCGCCGCCTGCCCGCCGTCGGGCATCCGGAAGTTCTTCGACATCGCCGCCGAGCGGGACGACGTGATCTCGCTCGGCGTCGGCGAGCCGGACTTCGTCACCCCGTGGCGGGTGCGGGAGGCGGGGATCTACGCGCTGGAGCACGGGTACACCACGTACACGTCCAACGCGGGTCTGCCGCGGCTGCGCGAGCTGATCTGTGCCGACCTGAACACGCGCTACGGCACCGACTACGCGTGGACCGACGAGTGCCTGATCACCACCGGCGTGTCGGAGGGGCTGGACCTGGCCCTGCGGGTGTTGCTCAACCCCGGCGACGAGGTGATCGTCCCGGAGCCCTGCTACGTCGCCTACGAGCCGTGCATCGCGTTCGCGGGCGGGGTGCCGGTGCGGGTGCCGACCCGCTGGGAGGACGGCTTCGCGCTCGACGCCGCCGTGGTGGAGGCCGCGGTCACCCCGCGCACCAAGGCGGTGCTGCTCGGCTCGCCCGCCAACCCGACCGGCGCGGTCCAGCCGCACGCCGCGCTGGAGGCCCTGGTGTGGATCGCCGAGCGCCGCGACCTCTATCTGGTCTCCGACGAGATCTACGAGCGGCTCACCTACGACACCGCGCACACCTGCCTCGGCACGCTGGCGCCGGATCGCACGGTGCTGCTCGGCGGGTTCTCCAAGTCGCACGCGATGACCGGCTGGCGGGTCGGGTGGATCTGCGCGCCGCGCGCCGTGGCCGAGCTGTGCGTGCGCGTGCACCAGTACACGATGCTGTGCGCGCCGCACGTCTCGCAGATGGCCGCCGTCGAGGCGCTCTCCGGGCCCGACGATGACGTGGCCGCGATGGTCGCCGACTACGACCGGCGGCGGCGGGTGTTCGTCAAAGGTCTCCGCGAGATCGGGCTGGACTGCCCCGAGCCCGGCGGGGCGTTCTACGCGTTCCCGTCCATTCGCGCGTCCGGCCTGGATTCCGCGACGTTCGCCGAGCGGCTCCTGCACGCCGAGGGCGTCGCCGTGGTGCCCGGCAACGTGTTCGGGCCGTCCGGGGAAGGGCACGTGCGCTGCTCCTACGCCACCGCGTTGCCGCTGCTGGAGGAGGCGCTGACGCGGATGGACCGCTTCCTACGGTCTGATCTCCATGCTTCTGACGGCCAGTAGTCGGAGATCAACGCACCGCGTTGTTCGCCGTTCCGTAACCGTCCCGTAACCCGCCCCCCGCACCCTCGAACGCATGGAGTCCACCCCAATCTGCCCGCTCTGCGCCCTCGCCCGCACGGCCGACGACACAGCCGGGCTCGCGTGGAGCAGCCAGCACGAGGCGGACGGCACCGTCACCTGGATCTGCCCCACCTGCACGCGCGCGCAGCTGTGGCTGATCGAGGCGGGCCTGACCATCGCGACGCCGCACGCCCCCGCGCGCGCCCGTCCCGCTGCCCCGCGCCGCCTGATTCAGGCGGCCGTGCGGAACGCCGGGTAGACCGGCAGCGCCGCGGGCGCGTCCGGGAAGCGCTTGTTCAGCGCCTCTGCCACCGCGACCCCCAGCTCGGCGGTCGCCGCCTTGCCCGCGATGGCGGCGTCGGCGGCAAGCTGATCCCAGTAGTGCGACAGGGCCGTGCTGATGCGCGGCGAGCGCGCGGCGTCCAGCCCGACGTGCTGGTCGCGGACGCTGATGCGGGGCAGCATCCACCACGTGCACAGCCACACCCAGAGCAGCTGCGCATCCAGGAGTCGGGCGTTCAGCCTGCCGGGCTCGTCGAGGTCGGGCCACACCGCGGCGATCTCGTTGCGCCAGGCGTCGAGCAGCGTGTCGGCCATCCCCGGCGGAAGCGCGAAGCTCGCCTCGCAGCCGGGGAACGGCACCCGGAAGTAGGCGGCGTCGAGCGCGACGTCGCGGAAGCAGCCCCACTCGAAGTCGACGAAGCGCACCCCGCGGCTGGTGACGAGGTTGTTGTCCGGGCAGGTGTCCGACGGGCTGAACGCCCGGTAGCGGGTGCCGCCGAGCAGCCGAGCCGTGTCGTGGGCCTCCTGCACCGCGGCGGGCGACGCGACGACCCCGAGCTCGTCGCGCAACAGCCCGGCGACGCCCGCGAACGCCGCGCGCGCCTCGTCGGCCATCGGGTCGCGCCAGGCGCGCTCGCCGAGGCGGCGCAGGAGCGCGCCGAAGTCCTTCTCCCGCCCCGCGGTGGCCGCCTGCATCCGGCCCAGCGCGCTCGCCCACGACAGCAGGCAGCGTCCCGCGGCCGCCCCGTCGGGTCCGAAGAGCTTGTCGGCCAGCGTGGAGCTGCGCCCGAGGTCCTCCATCACGAGCAGCCGGGCCGCCGGGTCGTGGGCGATGAGCACCGGGCTCGGCCGCAGCTCCGGCGACATCGAGGTGAACAGCTGGGCGCTGGCCACCTCGAACGGGAACGGGTCGGGTCGGCCCGGGGACGGCTCGCCGGGGTAGTACTTCACGACGAGCGTGCGGGGCAGCGAGAAGGGATTACGTGCGACGCGGGCCCTGGCCACCACCGAACGGTCGCTGCCGCCGAGGTCCTCCGGGTCCGCGAGCACGATCGTGGCCCCCTCGCGCCGGCTCAGAAGCCGCTCGGCCGCCGCGAGCGCACCGAGCACCGGCCTGGGGAACCTGCCCAGGTCGTCCACCATCAGACCTGACACTACCCCGCCGCCGCCCCACCCAACCCCCGTCCCGACCGGGTGAATCGGCGAGCGAAGAAGAGCACGAGCACGGCGGCGACGACGATGCCGACCAGATTGACCGCGAGCTGCCCGAGCGAGCTCCCCATCTGCGCCCAACGCCCTTCGACGGCGGCGACCGCCGCGTAGCCCGCCGCGGGCACCGTGGTCACCGAGATGAAGACCCCGACCAACGTGGCCGACTTGGCCGAGGTGAGCGCGAGCATGCCCGCCGCGCCCGCGAGCAGCGCGACGATGAGCGAGAACCACCCGACGGAGTAGATGAAGTCGACCTGGTCGCCCGCGTCGAGGTCGGCCGTCGTGAGCAGGCCCGCGGCCGAGGCCAGGAGCGCGGCGACCGCGGTGACGAGCACGGCCAGCGGGAAGCCCGCGAGCAGCGCGACCGCGCCGCTGCGGACGAGGTCGCGGCGGCGCAGCACCGTGCCGACGGCGACCGCGGCCAGCGGCCCGAACTCCGGGCCGAGCACCATCGCCCCGACGACCGTGACCGGCGAGTTCGTCACGGCGCCGATCGCGGCGAGCAGGCAGGCGATGGTGAGGAAGGCCTGAAAACTCCACGAGAGCCGGGAGTCCTCGCCGGTGCGGACCACCAACTCCTCCCAGATCACGGCGTCGGCCGGATCACCGGGAACGGCCGCCTCGGCCGCGTCGGCCGAGGCGGAGAGCGTGGTGTCGATCGCCTCCAACGTCACGCCGCCGACCTTGTCGACGCCGAGGCGCGTCAGCGCGGCCAGCACGTCGTCGACGGCCTCGCGGGTGATGTCGGCCTCGACCACGTCGCCTGCGGGCTGCACGGCGGCTCCCGCCAGCACCGTGACGTGCGTGGCGCCGGGCGCCTCGAGCAGCGTGGTGCGCACCGCGTCGGCGAGACCTTCGGTCGCGATGACCCGCAGGTGGAGCACCGGATCTACAGAGCGGGCCGGGCAGCCGGTTTGGCGTCCACGCCCGCCTCCTTGCGCTGCTCGGCGGTGATCGGCGCGGGGGCGGCCGTCAGCGGGTCGTAGCCACCGCCGGTCTTGGGGAAGGCGATGACCTCGCGGATCGAGTCGGTGTCCGACAGCAGCGCACAGATCCGGTCCCAGCCGAACGCGATGCCGCCGTGCGGTGGCGGGCCGAAGGCGAACGCGTCGAGCAGGAAGCCGAACTTCTCCTGCGCCTCGTCCGCGCCAAGGCCCATCACCTCGAACACCCGCTTCTGCACGTCGGCGCGGTGGATACGGATGGAGCCGCCGCCGATCTCGTTGCCGTTGCAGACGATGTCGTAGGCGTAGGCGAGGGCGCCCGCCGGGTCGGCGTCGAACTTGTCGATCCAGTCGGCGTTCGGCGAGGTGAACGCGTGGTGCAGCGCCGTCCACTGGCCGTGTCCGACGGCCACGTCGGTGGTCTCGGCGGTGGCCTCGAACATCGGCGCGTCGACGATCCACACGAACGACCACGCCGACTCGTCGAGCACACCGATGCGGCGGGCGATCTCGCCGCGGGCGGCGCCGAGCAGCGCACGAGCCTCGTTCGGGGTGCCCGCGGCGAAGAAGATGCAGTCGCCGGGCCCGGCGCCGACGGCCGCGGCGAGGCCTGCCCGCTCGGCCTCGGACAGGTTCTTGACGACGGGGCCGCGCTCGTCGAGCGCGCCGTCCTCGCCGACCAGCACGTACGCCAGGCCGCGAGCGCCGCGCTGCTTGGCCCAGTCCTGCCATGCGTCGAGCTGGCGCCGGGCCTGGCTCGCGCCGCCCGCCATGACGACGGCACCGACGTACGGGTTCTGGAACACCCGGAACTGGGTCTGCCCGAAGTACTCGGTGAGGTCGGTGAGCTCGATCCCGAAGCGCAGGTCGGGTTTGTCGGAGCCGTAGCGGCCCATCGCCTCGGCGTAGGTCATCCGCCGCAGCGGGCGCGGGATCTCGTAGCCGACCAGCGCCCACAGCGCGGCGAGGACGGCCTCGGACAGCTCGATGACGTCGTCCTGCTCGACGAAGCTCATCTCGATGTCGAGCTGGGTGAACTCGGGCTGGCGGTCGGCGCGGAAGTCCTCGTCGCGGTAGCAGCGCGCGATCTGGAAGTAGCGCTCCAGGCCGCCGACCATGAGCAGCTGCTTGAACAGCTGCGGGCTCTGCGGCAGCGCGTACCAGGAACCGGGGCGCAGGCGGGCGGGCACCAGGAAGTCGCGCGCGCCCTCGGGCGTCGACCGGGTGAGGGTGGGCGTCTCGACCTCGACGAACCCGCGGTCGTGCAACACCTCCCTGGCGACCCGATTGGCCTCGCTGCGCAGCCGCATCGCCGCCGCGGGCCCGCTGCGCCGCAGGTCGAGGTAGCGGTACTTGAGCCGGACTTCCTCGCCCACCTCGGCGTGCTCGTCGACCGGGAACGGCAGCGGCGCCGATTCCGACAGCACGGTGAACGCGGTGGCCGTCACCTCGATCGCGCCGGTGGGCAGCTCGAGGTTCTCGTTGCCCTCGGGGCGGATCACGACCTCGCCGACGACCTGGATGCAGAACTCCGACCGCAGCCGGTGCGCCCGCTCGGCCATCTCCCCCTCGCGGAACACCACCTGGGCGGTGCCGGACGCGTCGCGCAGGTCGATGAAGATCACGCCGCCGTGATCGCGGCGCCGGGCCACCCAGCCGGCGAGGGTCACGGTCTGTCCGGCGTGCTCGGCACGGAGGGTGCCTGCGGGGTCGCTGCGCATCACGGATCCGAGGTTATCGGTGCCCCCCGGGGCCCCCGCGAACAGGTTTCGCGCCCGATGTCCACACCCGCGCTCGGGGAGTGGCCTGCGGTGGCGGCACCCACGTCGTGCTCGGCGCCCGACCCACTTCCACCGGACCGACTGCGCACCCCGTGGGGACACCGCGCACTCCATGGGGGCACCGCGCACTCCATGGGGGCACCGCGCACCCCGTGGGGGCACCGCGCACCCCACCGGCGGACCTCGCACCCCATCGATGGGGTGCGAAGTGACGCCATGGGGTGCGCGGTCACCACGACGCGCTGCGGGCGGAGTGCCGCTCGCGTCAGAGCAAGGCGAGTTGTTCGGCCTCGGGTGTCGGTTCGGTCGGGATCGGCGACGTGACGCGCGTCGACGGCCCCTCGGCCCTGGTGTCGAGGCCGTGACGGCGCAGCAGCGGTGCGACGCGTGCGGCCAGGGCACGTCGGTACTCGGGCGCCACGTACGCCCCGCGCCGGTACAGACGGGCGTACTGCTCGACGAGCTCCGGGTGCTCACGCTCCAGCCAGGCCAGGAACCACTCGCGTGTGCCGGGCCGGAGGTGCAGCGCCAACACGCTCGCCCCGGTGGCGCCCGCGGCGGCGACGCGGGCCAGCAGCGCGTCGAGCGCCTCGACCGAATCGGTGAGCAGTGGCAGCACCGGCGCCACCATCACGCCGCAGGGCAGGCCCGCGTCGGTGATGCGGCGCACGAGATCCAGCCGAGCGGCGGGTGTGGGGGTGCCGGGCTCCAGCGTGGCGTGCACCGCGCGGTCGAGCAGCGCGACCGACACACCCAGCGAGACCGGAACGTCCGCCGCGACCGCCGCAAGCCTCGGCAGGTCCCTCGTGAGCACGGTGCCCTTCGTCAGCACCGAGAACGGGGTGCCCGCGCGGGCGAGCGCGTCGATGATGCCCGGCATCAGCTGGTAGCGCCCCTCCGCCCGCTGGTAGGGGTCGGTGTTGGTGCCCATCGCCACCGGCTCGCCGCTCCAGCGTGGGGAGCGCAGCTCGCGCTGCAGCACCCGGGCGACGTTGACCTTGACGACGATCTGGCGGTCGAAATCGGCACCCGCGTCCATGTCCAGGTAGGTGTGGGTGTTGCGGGCGAAGCAGTTGTGGCTGACCACGCCCTCGGCCACGAAGTCGCCGGTGCCGGTGGTGATGTCGTACAGCGGCAGCTCGTGGCCGAGCGCGCGCACGCCCACCACCTCCAGCTCGGGCGCGCCGCCGACCGGCGCGCCCGCGAGCCGCCGCGTGACCGCAGGACCGGTGCGCGCCAGCAGCGCGCGCAGGGCACCCACGCCTCCGACGAGCCGCACGACGCGCGCTCCGTCGGCCTGGGCGCCCACAGCGAAGGCGAAGCCCAGCCGGTGCAGCGCGCCCGCGATCCGCCCGACGACGGCCTCGTCCGCGTGCACGACCCACAGCTCGCCTGCCGTGACCACGCCGCACGCGTCGACCATCCCGGCGAGGAACCCGGCGCACCAGTCGGTGCCCGCGTTCTCGGGCCAGCGCATGGCATCCAGCACGATCCGGCCGACCGGGGAGATCCGCCCGCGCAGCGTGGGCGGTGCATCGGTGGCCAGGCCCATCCGACCACTTCCGACGAGGGCGATGCGACCAGGCTCGGCGCTGACCACGATCGGCGCGGACTGCACCTCGGCCAACAGGTGGTGGACCCGGCCGAGCGCCTCGAGCGCCAAGCGTTCGGACGGGAACTCCGGCCCGTCGCCGCGCACGACGCCGCACAGGTAACCCCGCCGATACTCAGCAGAATCGGGCGGCGGACGATCCGGGCCGAACGGTCCGGGACCGAGCAACGGCGAGCCGGGCCGCAGGTGCGGACGCCGTCCGGCGCGGCACCAACCACCGCTGACGTGCCGCCACCCGTCGGCGGTGAGGAAGCGGTGCTCACCGCTCGTGATCAGTTCGGTGCCGCCCGCGAGACGTACGACGTAGGCGGCCTTGGTGGTGGACCAGTGCGCCAGCACCCGGGTGGGGACGTAGCGCCGCACACCGTCAACCCGATCGGTGCCGAGCACGACGTCGCCCACGCGGAGTTGGGCGATCGGACGGGTGCTGCCGTCGGCGAGCAGCACCCGGGTGGGGCCTGCGAGGCAGTAGACGCAGGCGTGCGCGCAGCCGCGGTAGGGATTGACCGTCCAGCGGAACGGCACCGGCGACGACCCCGGCACCCTGTTGAGCGCCGAGCGCGCCTCGACCTCGTGGAAGACCACGCCCGCGAACTCGGGTGTGCGCACGGTGCGCAGGAGCCCGGAGAGCCCCGGAAGCGTCTGCGCCGCGCCGACGCCCTGCTCGCCCACCTGCTGCCCGTTCCATCGCATGGCCGTATTCGAACACAAGTTCGATCCGAAAGCAATCGCGCGCCAAACCGAGACGACCGCCGCCGACGGTCGAGAGCGGAGTTGCGACGATGGCAGCGTGCCTCCCCAGCCGCCGCCGGTCGAGGGTCGCCACCGGGGCCTCGACCGGGACCTCGTGGACGACACCCCGACGGATGCGTTTCCGCTGATCGCGGCGCCGCTCGCGTCGTCGCAGCCCGCGCAGGCCGAGCCTGGGCAGGGCCGCGTCGTACGACGGCCCGAGCCCAGGAACGCGCAGGCCCAGCCGCACGGTAGCCGGCACGGCGAGGGCCACGGGCACACAGCCAGCCTGCCACCGGCCGCGGGCCAGGCACACGGCCATCGCGCCGTGCCAGACCAGATGCACGACGAGGCGCAGGGCGGGCGCGCTCTGACGGACCAGGCCCACGACAAGGCGCACGGCGGGCGTCGCACGATGACCCCGGAGGTCGGCCAATCACACGGCCACGGCCACGGCCACACCCCCGCGCCGCCCGCGGGCCGTCGCGTACGGATCTTGCTGGCCGCCCTGCTCGTGCCCGCCGCTGTGGCCGCGCTGGTCGGCCTCGTCGTGCTCTGGCCGTCCAGCCCCGCCCCCGCGACCCAGGCGGCCACGGCCACGCCGGTGCACTCGCAAGTCATCGAGACGCGGGCCGCCCCATGCGACGACGCCGCAGGCGGCGGCGCGGCGATCGGCGAAGGCCAACCGGGTGGAGCGCCCGCAGGCCAACCGGGTGGAGCGGTTACAGGCGGGGCAGGCGCAGGCGGGGCGGGCCAACCGCGCGGAGCAGCCGCAGGCCAATCAGGTGGAGCGGCTGCATCCGGGGCAGGCGCAGGCGGGGCAACCGCAGCCGCAGGCGGCGCAGGCGCGGGCGGCGCGGGCGGGGCAGGCGCAGGCGCGGGCGGGGCAGGTGCGGGCGGGACAGGCGCGGGCGGCGCGGGCGGAGACGGCGCTGGCTGCGTCGCGCTCATTGTCCACATGGCCGACGGGCCGCGGGCGAATCGCGACCTGGTCCAGCTCGTTCCCGTCGAACCGAGCACCCCGCGGTTCGGCGTGGGCGATCCGGTCGTGCTGTCCTGGTCGGGCGGCGACCCGGACGACCCCGGCTCCTACCAGGTGGTCGACTTCCAGCGAGGCGGGTCGCTGTGGTGGCTGGCCGCCCTCTTCGCCGCAGCCGTGCTGGCGCTGGGCCGGTGGCGCGGGCTGGCCGCCCTCGCCGCGCTCGGCCTGAGCTTCGGCGTGCTGCTCGTCTTCGTGCTCCCCGCGATCCTCGCGGGCCACGACCCGCTCTGGGTGGCCGTGGTCGGCGCCTGTCTGATCATGTTCGCGGTGCTCTACCTGACGCACGGCCCGTCGGCGCGCACGTCGACCGCCGTGCTGGGCACCCTCGTCTCGCTCCTGCTCATCGGCGGCCTCTCCGCGGCCTTCACCGCCCTGGCCCGCTTGACCGGCCTCGACGAGACCACCAGCGCCCTGATCGGTGCGCTCGGCACCAGCGTCGACCCGCGCGGCCTGCTCCTCGCGGGTGTCCTCATCGGCGCGCTCGGCGTGCTCGACGACGTCACGGTCACCCAGACCAGCGCGGTGTGGGAGCTGCACGGCGCCAACCCCGCGCTCGGCGCCCGCGGACTCTTCACCGCCGCGATGCGGATCGGGCGCGACCACGTCTCGTCGGCGGTCAACACCCTGGTACTGGCCTACGCGGGCGCCTCACTCCCCCTCATGCTGATCTTCAGCGTCTCCGGTCGAGGCCTGGGCGACGTGGTGACCACCGAGGAGGTCGCCACCGAGATCGTCCGCACGCTCGTGGGGAGCATCGGGCTCGTCGCCTCGGTGCCGATCACGACGGCGGTGGCGGCCGTCGTGGCGAGCCGGGAGGCGGCCCCGGCGTCGGATTGAGCCCAACCAGGCTCACCTCCCCCTTCGCCTCGGCGTGGACGAGCACGTCGAGGTCCGGGAACGCCGCGCGCAGCTCCCCCGGCGCCGCCCGCCACGGGCCAGGGCCCTCGTCGACCTCGGACAGCACGGTGACCACGAGCAGCCCGCCGGGCGCGAGGGCCGCGGCCAACACCGGGTAGAGCGCGGGATGGCGGTACCGCTGGACCACGACCACGTCGTAGGGGCCCGCGCAGCCCGGGGGGAGCCCGGCGTCCAGGTCGTGGCGCCACCATCGGACGGGCAGGTCGGCGGCCCGGCGCGCCCCCGCGCCGAGGCCGACCGACGACACGTCCACGGCGTCGACGGCCAGGCCGCGGCGGGCCAGCCACAGCGCCACCGCGCCGCGCCCACAGGCGACGTCGAGGGCGCGCCCCGCCGTCGGCACCAGGTCCTCCCGGCCGCGCAACGCATCCGGCGGGAGCGCCACGACATCCTGCGCCGCGGCGTGCCGGGCGTCCCAGCGGCGCCGGTCGACGTCGCTCACCGGCTCTCCGCCCTCATGATCGCGGGTTCGGCGCGAAGTCGGTCGAATTTGACCGGTTCGCGCGCCGAACCGGTGATCATGGTGCAGGTCATCCCAGCCGCGCGACCAGCTCGTCGACGACTTCCGCGAGCGGCACCGACTGCTGCTCCCCCGAGGCCATGTCCTTGACCCCGACCGTGCCGGCGTCGAGGTCGCGCTCGCCGAGCACGAGCGTGTAGCGCGCGCCGGAGCGATCGGCGGCCTTCATCGCGCCCTTGAGCCCCCGCCCCCCGTAGGCCAGGTCGACCCGCACTCCCGCCCGACGTAGCGCCCCGGCCAACACCACCAGGTGGCGTCGCGCGGCGTCGCCAAGCGGCACCCCGAACACCGCACAGCGCGTCGTCGACCACGGTGCGAGCCCTTCCGCTCGACAGGCGAGGAACGTGCGGTCCACGCCGAGCCCGAAGCCGACCCCGGTCAGCGGGGGGCCGCCGAGCGTCGCCATCAGTCCGTCGTAGCGGCCGCCGCCGCCGATGCCCGACTGCGCTCCGAGGCCGTCGTGGACGAACTCGAACGTGGTCTTCGTGTAGTAGTCCAGCCCGCGGACCATGCGCGGGTTCTCCACGTACGCGACGCCGAGATCGTCGAGGTGCTGCAGCACCTGCGCGTGGTGCTCGGCCGCGGTGGGCGAGAGGTGGTCGACCAGCAGCGGCACGTCGGCGAGCAGCGCACGCACCTCGGGCCGCTTGTCGTCCAGCACCCGCAGCGGGTTGATCCGGGCCCGCTCGCGGGTGGCCTCGTCGAGCGGCAGCCCCGCCAGGAACTCCTGCAGCCGCTCCCGGTAGGCGGGGCGAGACTCGGCGTCGCCCAACGACGTGAGCTCCAGCCGGTAGCCGGTGAGCCCCAACGCCTTGTAGCCCTCGTCGGCGACGGCGATGACCTCGGCGTCCAGCGCCGGGTCGTCGACGCCGATCGCCTCCACCCCCACCTGCTGCAGCTGCCGGTAACGCCCGGCCTGCGGACGCTCGTACCGGAAGAACGGGCCCGCGTAGCGCAGCTTGACGGGCAGGCCCGCGCGATCGAGCCCGTGCTCGATCACGGCGCGGACGACGCCCGCGGTGCCCTCCGGCCGCAGGGTGACCGACCGGTCACCGCGGTCGCTGAACGTGTACATCTCCTTCGACACGACGTCGGTCGACTCCCCCACCCCGCGCGCGTAGAGCGCCGTGTCCTCGAAGACCGGCAGCTCGATGAGGGCGTAGCCCGCGCGGTCGGCGGCGGCGGCGAGCGTGTCGCGAACGTGTTCGAACCCGGCCGAATCGGGCGGCGTGTAGTCGGGCACGCCCTTGGGCGCCGCGAACGGTGTGGTGCGCTCCTGCACGGCGGTCACAGCCACCGTCCCCGCGCCGGGACGTCGAGATCCTGCAGGAACGGGTTGGCCGCGCGCTCCCGGCCGATCGTCGTCGTCGGCCCGTGGCCGGGCAGGACGACGGCGGAGTCGTCGCGGGTCAGGATCGTGTCGCGCAGGCTCGCCATCATCTGCTCCGGATCGCCACCGGGCAGGTCGGTGCGGCCGATCGACCCGGCGAAGAGCAGGTCCCCCGCGAAGATCACTTCGACGCCCTCGTCCGTGGGCGTCGTGAAGATCACCGAGCCCTCGGTGTGGCCAGGCGTGTGGTCGACGCGCAGGGTGAGCCCGGCGATCTCCAGGGCGGCGCCGTCGTCGAGCGCCCGGACCTCGCGTGGCTCGCGCAGCGTCAGCGGGCCCCCGAAGGCGGCCTTGGCTTGGGGCGACAGGCCACGCAGCGGGTCTATGAGCATGTCCCGGTCCGCCGGGTGGATCCACGCGGGCACGTCGTGGCCGTCACAGACGGGCGCCACGCTGAACACGTGGTCGATGTGCCCGTGGGTGAGCAGCACGGCGACCGGGGTGAGCCGGTGCTCGGCCAACAGCGCCTCCAGGGGCTGGGTGGCGTCCTGGCCGGGGTCGACCACGACGCACGCCTCCCCCGCCCCATGTGGCCACCACGTAGCAGTTGGTCTGGAACGACCCGGCCGGAAAACCCGCAACTAGCACACCAACCAGCCTAATCGGCCCGTCAGAGGCCGCTCAGGTACGGCCGCTATTCTCGCGCGGGCCCCGGTCGGACCACGGGGTGACGGGAGCGATGGCGGTGGCGACGAACCAGATGCGGCGCGAGGCGGCGAAGCGCAAGCTCGCCCGGCAGCGGGAGCGCCGTGCGGCGCAGGCGCGGCGGCGGCGGCAGCTCACCGTCGTCGGGTCGGTGGCGGCCGTCGTGGTGGTCGTCGTCGGCGTCGTCCTGTTCGCCACCCTGGGCCGCGGCACCGCCGCGCCGGCCACCGCAGCCACGCCCACCCCCGACGCGGCGGCCACCCCCACGGGCGCCCCGCAGACTCCGGCCGCCATCCCCTCCGCGGTCGCCCCGCTCCCGAAGCGGCCCACCGCTCTCCCGGCCACGGTCACCTGCAGCTTCCCGGCGAGCGGGCAGGCCGCGCGGCCGGTCAAGCCGCCGTCCGGCACGAACGTGAGCGCGCGGGGCACCGTCGGCGTCACGCTGCAGACCGGCGACGGACCGATCGGGCTCAGCCTGGACAAGGCCCTCGCGCCGTGCACCGTGGACAGCTTCGTCAGCCTCGCCACCCAGGGCTACTTCGACAACACCACCTGCCACCGGATCACCACCGCGCCCGGCCTGCAGGTGCTGCAGTGCGGCGACCCGACCGGCACGGGCACCGCAGGCCCCGGCTACACCATCCCCGACGAGGTGTTCCCCGAGCTCAAGTACGGCCGCGGCATCCTCGCGATGGCCAACACCGGCCAGCCCAACACGGGTGGCAGCCAGTTCTTCATGATCTACGGCGACGGCGAGCTGCCCCCGCAGTACACGGCGTTCGGCTCGATCACGCCCGCGGGCTTGCAGGTCCTCGACACGATCGCGAAGCGCGGCTCGGACGGCTCGCTGGACCCGAGCCCCGGCGGTGGCAAGCCGGTGCAGCCGGTGACGATCGAGAAGGCGACGGTCGGCTGAGGTCGTGAGTGGAAACAGTGGCTATAGCGACTGTTTCCACTCACGAGCATCAGCTGGCGCTGGTCACCCGGTACACGTCGTAGACGCCCTCGACGTTGCGCACGGCCGACAGCACGTGGCCCAGGTGCTTCGGGTCGCCCATCTCGAAGCTGAACCGCGAGATCGCCACCCGGTCCTTCGACGTGGCCACGGACGCCGACAGGATGTTGACCTTCTCGTCGGCGAGCACCTTGGTGATGTCCGACAGCAGCCGGTGCCGGTCCAGCGCCTCGGCCTGGATCGCCACGAGGAACACCGATCCCGGCGACACCGACCACGCCACGTCGACGATCCGCTCGGCGCGCCCACGCAGGTCGCCCGCGTTCGTGCAGTCCACCCGGTGCACCGAGATCCCGCCGCCGCGGGTGACGAAGCCCATGATCTCGTCACCCGGCACCGGGGTGCAGCAGCGGGCGAGCTTCGTGTAGAGGTCGCCGACGTCGCCCTCATGGCCCCGCACGACGACGCCCGCCTCCCCGCCGGAGCGCTGTCGAACCGTCGAAGGGGTGGCGCGCTCGGCGAGATCCTCCTCGGCCTGCTCCTCGCCGCCCAGTAGCGCCGTGAGCCGCTGGATGACGTGCCGCGCGCTCGCGTGGCCCTCCCCCACGGCGGCGTACAGCGCGGTGAGATCCGGGAAGTGCAGCTCGTGGCTCAGCGCGGCCATCGCGTCGGCCGACACCAGCCGCTGCAGCGGCATCGACGTGCGCCGCGCCTCGCGGGTGATCGCGTCCTTGCCCGCCTCGATGGCCTCTTCGCGCCGTTCCTTCGCGAACCACTGCTTGATCTTCGTCTTGGCCCGCGGCGAGGCGACGAACCCCAGCCAGTCGCGGCTCGGACCCGCTCCCTCCGCCTTGGAGGTGAAGATCTCCACGACGTCGCCGGACTCCAGCGTGCGCTCCAGCGCCACAAGCCGCCCGTTCACCCGCGACCCGATGCACCGGTGCCCCACCTCGGTGTGCACGGCGTAGGCGAAGTCGACCGGTGTCGACTTCGCGGGCAACGTGATCACGTCGCCCTTCGGCGTGAACACGAAGATCTGTTGGGCGCCGAGGTCGTAGCGCAGCTGCTCAAGGAAGTCGCCCGGGTCCGCGGCCTCACGCTGCCAATCCAGCAGCTGGCGCATCCACGACATCTCGTCGATCTCGACGCTCTGCGTGCCCTGCGTGCGCGGCGTCTCCTTGTAGCGCCAGTGCGCGGCGATGCCGTACTCGGCGGTGCTGTGCATCTCATGGGTGCGGATCTGCACCTCGAGCGGCTTGCCGTCCGGCCCGATCACCGTGGTGTGCAGCGACTGGTACACCCCGAACCGCGGCTGCGCGATGTAGTCCTTGAACCGGCCCGGCATCGGCTGCCACAGCGCGTGCACCATGCCGATCGCCGCGTAGCAGTCGCGCACCTCGTCGACGAGCACGCGCACGCCGACCAGGTCGTGGATGTCGTCGAAGTCCCGGCCTTTGACGATCATCTTGCGGTAGATCGAGTAGTAGTGCTTGGGCCTGCCCTCGACGACGTTCGCGATGCGCGCGGCGTCCAACTGCTGGCGCACCTCGTCGATCACCTGTTTGAGGTAGGTGTCGCGGGACGGGGCCCGGGTGGCCACCAGGCGCACGATCTCGGAGTACTTCTTCGGGTGCAGGATCGCGAAGGACAGGTCCTCCAGCTCCCACTTGACCGTCGCCATCCCGAGGCGGTGCGCCAGCGGCGCCATCACCTCCAGGGTCTCGCGCGCCTTCTTCGCCTGCTTCTCCGGCGGCAGGAAGCGCATCGTGCGCATGTTGTGCAGCCGGTCGGACAGCTTGATGACCAGCACCCGCGGGTCGCGGGCCATCGCGACGACCATCTTCCGGATCGTCTCGGCCTCCGCCGCGTTGCCGAACTCGACCTTGTCCAGCTTGGTGACGCCGTCGACGAGATGCGCCACCTCGTCGCCGAACTCCTCCCGCAGGTGATCCAGCGAGTAGTCGGTGTCCTCCACGGTGTCGTGCAGCAGCGCCGCCACGAGCGTGGTGGTGTCCATGCCCAACTCGGCGAGGATCGTCGAGACGGCCAGCGGATGCGTGATGTAGGGATCTCCCGACTTGCGCTTCTGCCCCGCGTGTCTGGCCTCGGCGACCTCGTACGCGTGCACCAGCAGTCCCAGGTCGGCCTTCGGGTGCAGGCTGCGGTGCACGCTCGCCAGCGGCTCCAGCACCGGCGGCACGGCGGCCACGCGCTGCGGCGTCATGCGCCGGGCGAGGCGCGCGCGGACCCGGCGGGTGGCGGACGGGCGGGAGCCGTCCGGGCCGGGGACCGGCGGCGCCGCGGGCTGCAGGTCGGTCATGCCGTGGGGAGCTCCACGTCACCAGGATAGTCGCCCCCGGGCAGAGATGTTCGCTCCGCAGGCTCCACGCGGGCCGAGCGCCGAGATTCGCTCCGCTCAGACGGCGAGCACGGCGTGCACCGGCAACGAGCCCATCCGCTCGCGGCCGCCGAGCGCGACCAGCTCCAGCAGCACCCCGACCCCGACCACCTCGGCACCGACGTCGGCCAGCAGCGCGCACGTGGCCGCGGCCGTGCCACCGGTGGCGAGCACGTCGTCGACGACGAACGCGCGCGCCCCGGCCGCGACGGTGTCCGCGGGCAGCTCCAGCGTGGCCGTGCCGTACTCCAGCTCGTAAGTGCGGGACGCGGCCACCCGCGGGAGCTTGCCCGCCTTGCGCACCGGGACGACGCCGGTGCCCGCCACCAGCGCCGCCGCTGCGCCGAGCAGGAAGCCGCGCGCCTCGATGCCGACAACGACGTCGGCCGCGCCCATCCAGGTCGCCAGCTCGGTGGCCACCGCCGTCAACGCCGCGGCGTCGGCCAGCACCGGGGTGATGTCCCGGAACAGCACGCCGGGCGTCGGGAAGTCCGGGACGTCGCGCACGAGCTCCCGGACGCGCGCGAGATCTTCCTCGACGCCGTCGTCGCCGGGTTCGGTCACCGGTGCCGCTTGCCGGTCGGCCGGGACGCCTTGCCGGTGGGCCGGGCGCGCCCTGCGGCGTGGGCGCCCTTGCCGGTGCGGGCGGGCGTGCTCGCCGCCGCCGCGACCGCCCGCTCCCGCCGCAGCTGTCGCGCGAGCTCGGCGTCGTCGGCGAGGTCGGGCTCCGCGTTCGCCGCTTCGTCCGCGTCGGCGGCCGCTTGCGCGGGCTTCGTGGCCGCGGCGGCGGCCCGCTGCCGCCGGGCCACGACGCGCGCAGCCTGCTCCTGGAAGCGGGGATCGCGCATCTTGATGTCGACCAGCAGCGGCGTGGCCAACAGCAGCGACGACAGCGCCCCGGTCAGGATGCCGACGAGCTGCACCAGCGCGAGGTCGGCCAGCGTGCCGACCCCCAGCACCCCGACGCCGACGATCATGAGCCCGATCACCGGCAGCACCGCGATGAGCGAGGTGTTGATCGAGCGCATCAAGGTCTGGTTCAGGGCGAGGTTGGCGGCCTCGGGGTAGGTGCGGCGGGTGAGCCCGAGCAGGCCGCGGGTGTTCTCCTTGACCTTGTCGAACACGACGACGGTGTCGTAGAGCGAGAACCCGAGGATCGTGAGCAGGCCGATCACGGTGGCGGGCGTGACCTCGAAGCCGATGATCGAGTAGATGCCCGCGGTGACCGTGACGTCGTGGATCAACGCCACGAGCGCCGCCACCGCCATCGCGCGCTCGAAGTAGAACGCCAGGAACAGCGTGACCAGCACGAGGAACACGGCGAGCGCGATGAGCGCCTGCTGGGTGATCTGGCCGCCCCAGCTGCCGCTGACCGCGCTGTCGCTGATCACGGCCAGCGCGGGTTGGCCATTGGTGCCGCGCGGGCCGAACGCGTCGAAGAGCGCCTGCTTCACCGCGACGGTCTGCGCGGGCGTGAGCGACTCCGAGCGGATCAGGACCGACGCCGACGGGCCGGTGCCCGCCGTCTGCACCGAGGCGGCCTCCACGCCGGTGGCCTTCTGGAAGACGTCCTGCACGGCGGGCACGGTGGCGGGCGCCGTGGCCGTGTTGGCCGGGAACTGGATCTGTGTGCCGCCGGTGAAGTCGATGCCGAGGTTGAACCCGCGGAACACGATCGACGCCACGCACACCAACACAAGCAGGCCGAAGCCGATGTACCAGGCCTTCCGGCGCCCGACGATGTCGAACGCGCCGGTGCCGGTGTAGAGGCGGGAGAGCACCGACATCTCACGCACCCCCCTTCGTCATGGAGACGCTGCCTGCGACGGAGGCCTTGCGCTCGGCGCCGATCCGGGCCACGGCCCCGAGGCCCGACAGCGCGGGGCTGCCGAACACCCGCGAGCTCGACGCGAGCGCGACCAGCGGATGGGTCACGAGGAACACCACGATCAGGTCGAGCACGGTGGAAAGGCCGAGGGTGAACGCGAAGCCCTTCACCTGCCCGACGGCCAGGATGTAGAGCACGGCCGAGGCGAGGAAGCTCACCGCGTCGGCCGACAAGATCGTGCGCCGGGCCCGCACCCAGCCGCGCGGCACGGCCGAGCGGAACGTGCGGCCCTCGCGCATCTCGTCCTTGAGCCGTTCGAAGAAGATCACGAACGAGTCGGCGGTGATGCCGATGGCGACGATGAACCCGGCGACGCCCGCGAGGTCGAGCGTGAACCCGATCCACCGCCCGAGCAGCACGAGCACCGCGAACACGATCACGCCGGACAGGACGAGCGACAGGATCGTCAGCACGCCGAGGACGCGGTAGTAGATCAGGCAGTACACGAACACGAGCAGCAGCCCGAGTCCGCCCGCGATGAGCCCGGCGTCCAGCGAGGCCAGGCCCAGCGTGGCCGACACGGTCTGCGCCTCGTTCGACTCGAACGACAGCGGCAGCGAGCCGTAGCGCAGGATCCCCGCGAGGTTTTGCGCCTGGGCCTGGTTGAACTGGCCGGAGATCTCGGTGGAGCCGAAGATCGCGCCTTGGATCGTCGGGGCGGAGACGACCTTGCCGTCGAGGGTGAACGCCACCGCGTCGCCGATGTGCTCACTGGTGTACTTGCCCCAGATCGCCTCGCCTGCGCTCTTGAACGTCACGTTCACGACGTAGCCGACGCCCTTGCCGTTCGTGGCCGCCTGCGCGCTGGCGATCTGGGTGCCCTCCAGGAACGAGGGGCCGAGCACGTACTTGGCGGTGCCGTCCTGGTTGCAGGCGACGAGCGGGAGCGCCGGGTCGTCGTAGCCGGTGAGCGGGTCGGGCTTGCTGCAGTCGAGGGTCTGCAGCGCGATCTGCTGGGTGTTCGGGTCGGCGCTCTGCCGGAGGGCCTTGGCGGCCGCGATCTCCTTGGCCAGCTGGGGGTCCGCCGGGGTCGGGGCTGCCGCGGCGGGGGCAGGCGCGGGGGCCGGGGTCGGCGCGGGGGCCGGGGTGGGCGCCTGCAGCGGAACGGAGTACGCGGCGGGCTTCACGGGTTGCCGGGCCGGATCGGCGGCGCCCTGCGGCTTCGGTGCGCTCGACGGAGCGGGCGCGGGAGTGGGCGACGGAACGGCCGAGCCGCCGGGCGCGGGTGCGGCAGGCGCGGGCGCGGCCGAGACCGGCTGGCCGATCACCGGGCGGAAGCGCAGCTGTGCGGTCTGGCCCAGCGACCGGGCCTGCTCACCGGCGTCACCGGGAACGGTGATCGTGATGTTGTCGCCGTCGAGCACGACCTCGGCGCCGCTCACGCCGAGCCCGTTGACGCGCTGCTCGATGATCTGCTGGGCCTGCACGAGCTGGTCGCGCGGCGGTGAGCCGCCATCGACGGTGCGGGCCACGAGCGTGACGCGGGTGCCGCCCTGCAGGTCGATGCCGAGCTTCGGCGCGGGCTTGCCGTCGCCTGTTGCGAACACAAGCGCGTAGAGCACGACGACGATGCCTGCGAACGCCGCCAGGTAGCGCCACGGACGAATGCGCCCCGGGGTGGTAGCCACTGAAGTCTCTTCCTGAAGTCACCGCGGGCGCGCCGCGGCGGGTGGATCAGCTGCGCGGAGTCCCGTTGGTGGAGTCGTCCTTCTCCAGGCTGGGCCGCTCCGCCTTCTCCAGCGACGGCGGGGCGGCCTCGTCAATGACGGGGGGCGGCTCCGCGTCGTGGGGGGCCTCGTGCGCGGGCTCTTCCGTGGTGATCCGCTCGCGGATGGCGGCGCGCACCCAGGTGGTGACGACGCCGTCGGCGATCTCCAGGTCGATGGTGTCCTCGTAGGAGGAATCCACGACCGTGCCGCGCAGGCCGGAGGTCGTGCTGACGACGTCACCCGGCTCCAGCGACGACTGCAGCGCCTGCATCGCCACCTGCGCCCGCTTTTGCTTGCGGCTCGACAGGAAGATCGGGATGAACAGCAGCAGGATGAGGATGGGGAACAGCAGTGAGATGTCCATGGTCTGGGTGGGTCTCCGTCTCTCCGCGCGTGGTCAACCGAGTCTGCCGGCCCAGGGCTCAGAACAGTGCCGCGGGGCCGCCGCCCGGCGGCAGCGGCACGCCCAGGTGGCCCCATGCCGCCGCGGTGGCCACCCGGCCGCGCGGGGTGCGGGCCAGCATTCCGGCGCGCACGAGGTAGGGCTCGCAGACCTCTTCGACCGTACCGGCTTCTTCTCCAACCGCGACGGCCAGCGTGGACACGCCGACCGGGCCGCCACCGAAGGAACGCACGAGGGCGCTGAGGACAGCGCGGTCGAGCCGGTCGAGACCCAGCTCGTCGACGTCGTAGACCTCCAGCGCGGCGCGGGCCACGCCGCGGTTGACCGCGCCGTCCGCGCGGACCTCGGCGAAGTCACGCACGCGGCGCAGCAGCCGGTTGGCGATGCGCGGCGTGCCCCGCGAGCGGCGCGCGATCTCCGCGGCGCCGTCGGGGCGCAGGTCGACGTCGAGGATGGCGGCCGCACGGCGCAGCACCCGCTCCAGGTCGCCGGGCTCGTAGAACTCCATGTGCGCGGTGAACCCGAACCGGTCGCGCAGCGGGCCGGTGAGCGCTCCCGACCGCGTCGTGGCCCCGACCAGCGTGAACGGGGCGATGTCGAGCGGGATCGACGTGGCGCCGGGCCCCTTCCCGACGACGACGTCCACCCGGAAGTCCTCCATCGCGAGGTAGAGCATCTCCTCGGCGGCCCGGGCGATGCGGTGGATCTCGTCGATGAACAGCACGTCGCCCGACGACAGGTTGGACAGCATGGCGGCGAGGTCGCCCGCCCGCTCCAGGGCAGGCCCGCTGGTGAGCCGGATCTGCGCACCGAGCTCGGCCGCGACGATCAGCGCCAGGCTGGTCTTGCCCAGCCCCGGCGGGCCAGAGAGCAGCACATGGTCGGGCGGGTCGCCGCGCCGTCGCGCCCCCTCCAACACCAGCGACAGCTGCTCGCGCACCCGGGCCTGCCCGACGAACTCGGCGAGGGTCCGCGGCCGCAGGCTGGCCTCGACCTCCAGCTCCTCCGGCTCGGCCGCGGGTGTCAGCTCACTCACGGCGCCTCCGAGCCGGGTACAGGCCACGCGCCGAGGCTGCAGCGCTCACTGCGCACCTCTCGACAGGACCGCGCACCCCTCGACAGGACCGCGCACCCCACCGGTGGGGTGCGCAGTGACGCGGTGGGGTGCGCAGTGACGCGGTGGGGTGCGCAGTGACCCGGAGAAGTGCGCAGTGAGGCCGCGCGCGGGTCATCGGGCGCGGCCCAGGGCGGCGAGGGCGGTCCGCAGCAAGGTGCCTGCGTCGGCCTCGGCGTCGGCCGCGAGGGCGTTGTCGACGGCGGCCTCCGCGGGCCGGGCGGTGAACCCGAGCCCCACGAGCGCCTCCACCACCTGCTCGCGGCGGGGATCGCCGCCGGGGCGTTGCGGGACGAGCACGGGCCCTGTCGCCGGGGCGACGACCTTGTCCTTGAGCTCCAGCACCATGCGCTGCGCGACCTTCGGCCCGATGCCCGGCACCCGGGTGAGCGCCTTGACGTCGCCCTGGATGAGGGCGGTGGCCAGCGCGTCGGGGTCCAGGACGGCCAGGGTGGCGAGCGCCATCCGCGGCCCGATGCCCGCCACCGACTGGAGCAGGCCGAACACGTCGCGCTGCTCGTCGTCGGTGAAGCCGAAGAGGGTGAGCGAGTCCTCCCGGACGATGAGCGCGGTGGCGAGCCGGGCCTGCTGCCCGCGGCAGAGCGTGGCGAGCGTGTTCGGGGTGGCCTGCACGGCCAGGCCGACCCCGCCGACCTCGACGACGGCGTGGTCGAGCCCGATGGCGATGACCTCGCCCCGCACTGAGCTGATCATCCGGTGGCCCCTCTCCTCGTCGGCCTCGCCTTCGCCGCCGCGGCGAGGCGGGCGCGGTGCGCGCGCGCCAGAGCGTCGGAGCGCGCCTTGGCCTGCGCCATGCGCTCCAGCATCGGGGCCCGCCAGCAGTGGCAGATCGCGAGCGCGAGCGCATCGGCGGCGTCGGCGGGGCGCGGCGCGTCCGCCAGCGCAAGCAGCCGCGTGACCATGGCCGTGACCTGCGCCTTGCCCGCCCGTCCTTCGCCGGTGACCGCTGCTTTGACCTCGCTGGGGGTGTGGAAGGCCACCGGGAGCCCGGCGCGGGCGGCGAGCAGCGCGACCACGCCGGAGGCCTGCGCAGTGCCCATCACCGTGCGCACGTTCTGCTGGCTGAACACCCTCTCCACGGCGACGACGTCGGGGCGGTGTCGGGCGATCCATTCTTCGACGACCGCGCCGATGGCGAGCAGCCGCCGCTCGACCGGGGCGTCTGCAGGGCTGCGCACGACGTCGACCGCGACGCAGCGGACCTCCCGGCCGCCGCCGCCGTCGACCACGCCGAGGCCGCACCGGGTCAGTCCCGGATCGACACCGAGCACGCGCACCCGCCGCTCCCTCCGCGAACAGTCGTTCGAGGGGGAGGCTACCGGCGGACGGTCGGCATCCCGGCGGGGGCACGCCGGGTACGGCAATCACTCGCCGCGTTCAGCCTGGTCGGCGAAGCAGCGCAGCACGAGGCCGGTGCGGGGCTTGGGGACGAAGAACGTGGACTTGCGCGGCATCAGCACCCCGAGCGCGGCCAGCTCGAGCACGGTGGCGGTCGCGGTGGGGCGCACGAGCAGCGCCACTCCGCGGGTGCGGCGGGCCTCGTCGACGGCGGCCGCGACCGCGTGGCGCAGGATCACCACGGACTGCCCGCCGACGAGTAGCACGTCGACGAGCGCAACGTCCAACCTCCGCCAGGCGGCGGGTGCGACGGCCACCGCCTCGGGCTCGGTGAGGCGCAGCCAGCGCTCGCCGTCGGTGAGCAACACCAGCGGCTCAGGGGCCCGAGCCAGCAGCTGCTCGGCCGCCTCCGTGGCGAGCGGGCCCACCGGATCGCACCGGAAGCGCCGGACGTCGACCCCGTCGAGCGGGGTCTCGGGTAGCACCCGGTGGATCGCCCGCACCTGGGGACCGTGCTCCCCCGCGGGCACGATGAGGGCGAGCAACCGATCGGCCGCCGTGCGCGCGGCATCGGCACCATCGGCCGCAGCACCGGCCGCGCCCGGGGCACCGGCGCGATCGCCACTCCGGCAGGCACTGGCGGTGTCGGCGCCCCCGGGCGCAGCGCCGTCACCAGCGGCGCGGGCCGCAGTGGGAGCTCCGGCGGCACCCGCAGCACCGTCCGACCGGTCGCCGGGGATGTGGGCGGCGCCGGGGACGCGGGCGGCACCGGGGACGCGGGCGGCACCGGGGACGCGGGCGGCGCCGGGGACGCGGGCGGCGCCGGGGATGCCGCCCGGTGCGGAGTCGGGAGCCACGGCCGGGTCGCGGGGACCGAATGCGGCGGCCCAGCGGTGATGGCCGTCGGCGATCACCGCGCGTCGTCGGGCGAGATCGGTGCGGACGCAGGCGATCTCCGCCAGATCGGCCACCCGCCACAGCCGATGCCGAACACCCGTGTCGTCGGTGAGGTCGGCGTCGGGCGCCCGTTCGGCGACGATCCGGCGGCCCAGCGCCGCTGCTGGCCCGGGCGGCCCGTCATGGGCGAGGACCACCGGCTCCAGATCGGCCCGGGTCGTGTCGCGCAAGGCCCGCCGGTCGGCGACGACCGCCGCCACCGTGGCCTCGTGCGGCGAGACGACCGGCGGCGGGGCGAACGCGACCGCGCCCAACCACCCCCGCGTGGACGGCTGCGGACCGGGACCGTCGAGGTCGTACATGTAGACGGCGGATTCACGTTCGACGGCGAGCGTGCCGTCGGCCCGCCAGGCGCCCAGGCGGGCGGCCGCATCCTCGGCGCCGAAGGTCGGCAGCGTGAGGTGCACGATGCTGCGCGGATCGGCCGACGTGAGGCGGGCCCGCTCGGCGGGCTCGATGAGGTCGTACGCGGGCGCCGTGTACGCGGCGAGCCGCACCGGATCCGCGTAGCGCGTGGCAACGAACGGCGCCACGTCCAGCCCGGCGGGTGCGGCGCCGGGATCGGCCGCCGGAGCGCCCTCGGCGGCGCCCTCGGCGGCGGGTTCGG
The DNA here is from genome assembly GCA_963739465.1 of uncultured Actinomycetota bacterium. Taxonomy (GTDB): domain Bacteria; phylum Actinomycetota; class Actinomycetes; order Mycobacteriales; family Pseudonocardiaceae; genus Pseudonocardia. The sequence continues at coordinate 61,807 of CAVUAS010000021.1, read as the reverse complement.
CGGCGGGCTCGGCGGCGGGTGCGGCGGCGGGTGCGGCGCTGCGATCGGCGGCGGGAGCGCCCTCGGCGGCGGGCTCGGCGGCGCCCTCGGCGGCGGGCTCGGCGGCGCCCTCGGCGGCGGGCTCGGCGGCGGGTGCGGCGGCGGGTGCGGCGGCGGGTGCGGCGCTGCGATCGGCGGCGGAAGCGGCGCTGTGATCGGCGGCGGAAGCGGCGCTGCGATCGGCGGTGGAAGCGGCGCTGCGATCGGCGGCGGAAGCGCCGTCGGCGGCGGGCCCGTCCGGGAGCCGCTCAGTGGGCCGCGTCGTCCCAGCTCCGTCCGTAGCCGACGGAAACCTCCAGCGACACCGACAGCTGCGCGGCCGCGCCCATCTCGCGGCGCACGAGCGCTTCAACCGCCGCGCGCTCGCCCTCGGCGACCTCCAGCACGAGCTCGTCGTGCACCTGCAGCAGCATTCGGCTGCGCAGCCCCTCGGCCTGCAGCGCGCGGTGCACGCCGAGCATCGCGACCTTGATGATGTCGGCCGCGCTGCCCTGGATCGGCGCGTTGAGGGCCATACGCTCGGCCATCTCGCGGCGCTGCCGGTTGTCGCTGGTGAGATCGGGCAGGTAGCGACGGCGGCCGAGGATCGTGGCGGTGTAGCCGTCCTTGCGCGCGACATCGACGACGCTGCGCAGGTAGTCGCGCACGCCGCCGAAGCCCTCGAAGTAGCCGTCCATCAGGCTGCGCGCCTCCTCCGTGGGGATGCGCAGCTGGTTGGACAGCCCGAACGCGGACAGGCCATAGGCCAGGCCGTAGTTCATCGCTTTGATCTTGGCGCGCTGGGCGGGGCTCACCACGGCCGCGTCGACGCCGAACACGCGCGCGGCCGTCTCGGCGTGGAAATCGTGCTGCGAGCGGAACGCCTCGATGAGCGCGGCATCTTCCGAGAGATGCGCCATGATCCGCATCTCGATCTGGCTGTAGTCGGCCGTCATCAGCTCGGCGTAGCCGGGGCCGACGATGAACGTCTCGCGGATCCGCCGACCGGCCGCGGTGCGGATCGGCACGTTCTGCAGGTTCGGCTCCGTGGACGACAGCCGCCCGGTGGCGGCGATGGTCTGGCTGTAGGTGGTGTGGATCCGGCCGTCGTCGGCGATCGACTTGAGCAGCCCTTCGACGGTGATCTTCAGCCGGGTGGCATCGCGGTGGACGAGCAGGTGGGACAGGAACTCGTGCCCGGTCTGCTCGAAGAGGGTCTGCAGCGCATCGGCATCGGTGGTGTAGCCGGTCTTGGTGCGCTTGGTCTTGGGCATGTTCAGCTCGTCGAACAGCACGACCTGCAGCTGCTTCGGCGAACCGAGGTTGATCTCCTTGCCGATCACGGCGTACGCGTCCTGCGCGGCCTGCTTCACCTGCGCGGCGAACTCGGCCTCCAGCGAGGACAGCAGATCGTGATCGACGGCGATGCCCGCCGTCTCCAGGTCGGCGAGCACGTACTCCAGCGGCAGCTCCAGCTCCGCGAGCAGCTCGCTGCCTGCCTTCTCGGCGAGCTCGGTGTCCAAGGCGTCGGCCAGCTCCGCGACCGCCGAGGCCGCGACCATCTGCGCGGTGGCGCGCTCGGCGTCAGCCTCCTCCTCGCCGCCGAGCAGCGAGAGCTGGCCGCCCTCGTCCTCACGGCCTTGCCGCAGCTCGCGCCGCAGGTAGCGCAGCGTGAGATCGGCGAGGTCGAAGCTGCGCTGGCCCGGGCGGGTGAGGTAGGCGGCGAGCGCGGTGTCGCTGGTGAGGCCCGCGAGGCTCCAGCCGCGGCCGCGCAGGGCATGCATTGCGGCCTTCGCGTCGTGCGCGGCCTTCGGCGCGGCCGGATCGGCCAACCACTCCCCCAGCGCCGCCTCGTCGTCCGGCGTGAGCGCCGCGACCTCCACGTAGCCCGCCTGCGGCAGGCCCGCGGCCGCCCCCGCCGCCCTGGCCTCCACCGACGGCTCGCCGGTGGCGAAGCCGATGCCCGCAAGGTCGGCCGTCGCAGCGGTGCCGACGACGCCGTGGAAGGCCAGGCCGACCCGCCGCCCGTCGCGGGCATGCGTGTCGAGCCACGCCCGCAGCTCGCCGGGGGGGATCGCACCGCCCTGCACCTCGATGCCGCCCTCGGCCTCGGGCTCAGCGCTCTGCAACGTGGCGAACAGCCGCTCGCGCAGCACGCGGAACTCCAGCTCGTCGAAGAGGCGGTGGACCGCATCGCGGTTCCACGCGCGCACGGCGAGATCGCCGGGCTGGACATCCAGCGGCACGTCGCGCACCAGCTCGGTGAGCTGCCGGTTGAGCACCACACCGGCCAGGTGCGCCCGCAGCGCGTCGCCCGCCTTGCCCTTCACCTCGTCGACCCGATCGGTGAGCTCGGCGAGCGACCCGAACTCGCGCACCCACTTCGCGGCCGTCTTCTCGCCGACGCCGGGGATCGAGGGCAGGTTGTCCGACGGGTCGCCGCGCAGCGCCGCGAAATCCGGGTACTGGGCCGGGGTGAGGCCGTAGCGCGCCATCACCGCGTCGGGATCGATCCGCCCCAGCTCGGACACCCCGCGCGTGGGGTAGAGCACCGTGACGTTGTCGCTGACCAGCTGGAACGCATCGCGGTCGCCCGTGGTGATGAGCACCTGGAAGCCGTCGGCCTCGGCCTGCGTGGCGAGCGTGGCGATCAGGTCGTCCGCCTCGAAGCCAGCCACCCCGAAATCGGGGATGGCGAGCGCGCGGAGGACCTCCTTGATGAGATCGACCTGGCCGCGGAAATCGTCGGGCGTGGTGGTGCGGTTGGCCTTGTACTCGGTGTAACGCTCCGACCGGAACGTCTGCCGCGAGACGTCGAAGCACACGGCGAGGTGGGTGGGCTGCTCATCACGCAGCAGGTTGATGAGCATGGCCGTGAAGCCGTAGACCGCGTTGGTGGTCTGCCCCGTGCCCGTGCGGAAGTTCTCCGCGGGCAGCGCGAAGAACGCCCGGTACGCGAGCGAATGCCCGTCGAGAAGCAGCAGCCGACGCCCGGTGGACGGCGGCAGCCCGGACAGATTCGACGGGGCGGCGGCGGTGCGGCTGGCGGGGCTCATCGGAGCTGAGTCTAGGACCGCCCACCGACAGTCTTGTTCGCCCACCACGACCCGGGTCGGCTATCGATCGGACGTCGCATGGCGTACTCCGGCGGCCACGGCGGCCGACGCGGGAACCGAACGGCCGCACAGCCCGTTGGCACCGTGAGAAGCGCGCCGAGATTGTCCGAATATGCTCGGCCGCGCTCAGCTCGGACCAGGGGGGAACGAGCCCCCCACGACAGATGGAGAGCAGTCGTGAGCGTCAGCCTCACCAAGGGTGGAAACGTCAGCCTGACCAAGGAGGCACCCGGCCTCACCAACGTGGTCGTCGGCTTGGGTTGGGATGTCCGCACCACGACCGGCACGGACTTCGACCTCGACGCGTCGGCGATCGTCGTCGGCGCCGACGGCCGGGTCCTCTCGGACAAGCACTTCGTCTTCTTCAACAACCTGACCAGCCCCGACGGCTCCGTCGAGCACACCGGTGACAACCTCACCGGTGAGGGCGAGGGCGACGACGAGCAGGTCAAGGTCAACCTCGCCGGGCCTCGGCCAGGAGGCGGACAAGGTCGTGTTCCCGGTCAGCATCTACGACGCCGACGCCCGCTCGCAGAGCTTCGGCCAGGTGCGCAACGCGTTCATCCGCGTGGTCAACGCCGCCGACCAGAAGGAGCTGGCCCGCTACGACCTCACCGAGGACGCCTCCACCGAGACGGCCATGGTGTTCGGCGAGCTCTACCGCAACGGCGCCGACTGGAAGTTCCGCGCCGTCGGCCAGGGCTACGCGTCGGGCCTGTCCGGCATTGCGCGGGACTACGGCGTCAACGTCTGATGGCGATCGATTACAACAAGCGCCCAGGCGCAGGCCCGCCGGACTCGGGCGGGGTATCGCTCTCGAAGGTCACCCTGACCAAGGGGTCGCCGAGCGTCTCGCTCACCAAGCGGGGCGGCGTCGGCGGCCAGTTGCGGGTCAACCTGCAGTGGAGCACGGGCGCGCCGCAGAAGAAGGGCCTGTTCGGCAGGCTCGCCCCGGGGGCAGGCGCGATCGATCTCGACCTGGCGTGCCTGTGGGAGTTCTCCGACGGCAGCAAGGGCGTCGTCCAGGCGCTCGGCAACGCGTTCCATGCGCCCTACCGGGGCGCGCCGATCATCCGGCTCGACGGTGACGACCGCTCCGGCAGCAGCGCGGGCGGCGAGAACATGTTCATCGACCTGTCCCGGGTGAACGAGATCCGCCGGATCCTCGTGTTCGCGTTCATCTACGAAGGCGTCCCCAACTGGGCCAGCGCCGACGGCGTCGTCACCCTCTACCCGGCAAGCGGGCCGGAGATCGAGGTGCGTCTCGACGAAGCCGACACCGGCTCCCCCACCTGCGCGATCGCCATGCTGGAGAACAAGGGCGGCGAGCTGGTGGTGCACCGTGAGGTCCGGTACATCCGGGGCGGCCAGGCCGACCTCGACCGGGCCTACGGCTGGGGCATGGAGTGGACGCGCGGGCGGAAGTAGCCCGAGCCTCGTGCGCCATTTCGGCTACCTGAGCGCGGCGCAGGTGGACGCGCTCTTCGAGCGCCCACCGGAGCGGTTCGACCGCGGCAGCGGCACCGGCCTGCTCTCGGTGGCGCTCGGCGCCACGCTCTACATGCCCGCCGACCGGCCCGCGCTGGTCGCGGACATCACCAAACAGGCGGCGGCCGGGGTCACCTCGGTCGTCGTCTGTCTGGAGGACGCGATCGCGGACGAGCAGGTCGCCGAGGCCGAGGGCAACCTGGTCGACGCGTTCTCCGCGTTGCACGCCGAATCCCACGGCGAGCTGCCGCTGCTCTTCGTCCGCGTGCGCGAGGCGGCACAGATCCCCGCGCTCGTCCGGCGGCTCGGCCCGGCCGCGCAGCTGCTCGACGGGTTCGTCCTGCCGAAGTTCACCGCGGTCAGCGGCACCGAGTACCTGCTCACGCTCGAGGCGGCCGAGCGGGAGGCGGGGGTATCGCTGCTGGCGATGCCGGTGATCGAGTCCGGTGCGGTGCTCTACGCGGAGACCCGGGTCGACGAGCTCACCCGCCTGCGCGCGCTCCTGCACCGCGACCGACGACGCATCCTCGCGGTCCGCATCGGCGCCACGGACCTGTGCGCGCTGTACGGCCTGCGCCGCTCACCGGAGCTGTCCATCTACGACATCAAGGTCGTGTCGGCGCTCATCGGCGACGTCGTCAACGTGCTCGGCCGCACCGACGGCACCGGGTTCACGGTGTCCGGGCCGGTGTGGGAGTACTACGGCGGACCCGAGCGGATCTTCAAGCCGCAGCTTCGACAGTCTCCGTTCCACCAGCACGACGCACTGCACCTGCGTGGCGAGCTCGTCTCCCGGGCGATCGACGGGCTGATCCGCGAAGTGCAGTTGGACCGGGCCAACGGGCTCACCGGGAAGACGGCGATCCATCCCGGGCACGTCGCCGTCGTGAACGCACTGTCGGTCGTGTCGGCCGAGGAGTACCGCGACGCGCGGGATGTCGTCGAGGCCGGGCGCGCGGGCGGCGTGATGCCGTCCGGGCACCGCAACAAGATGAACGAGATCCGGCCGCACCTGTCGTGGGCGCGCCGCACGATGCTGCGCTCGCAGGTGTTCGGGGTCGCCGCCGAGGGCGTCTCCTTCGTCGACCTGCTCGTGCGCGGATGATGTCGTCCCAGCCGTGCTTCTCGCGCACGACCGTCGGGCGGCTCGGAGTGGAGCTGTGTGGCCGCGGGGCCGGGCCCGATCCGCAGGTGCTGCTCGGGCTCGCGCTGCGGGACAACCCGCGGCGAGCACAGCTCCTCGTCTCGCGGGTGCTCGGCAAACACGTGCCCACCGACCCGCGGGTGGTGCACGCGGCGGGGCTGCTCCTCGGCGCGCTGGTCGCCGACACCCTCGCCGGACGGCCGCAGCAGCCGCCTTCCGGTCGACCTGCTGCACGCCGCGGTCCTGGACTCGCCGGACTCCGCGGCGGCCCTGCACACGGCCGCCCGGCGCCGTATCGCTGCCGAGCCGGTCGACGCCGTCGTGCTCGGCTTCGCGGAGACGGCCACGGCGCTCGGACACTGCGTCGCGGAGGCCCTCGGCGGAGTGGATTACCTGCATTCCACCCGGCGGCCGGTGGCCGGTGTCGCGACGGCGGGCGCGTTCGTCGAGGAGCACTCCCACCACACCGGCCACCTGCTGCTGCCGTCCGAACCGGGCGTGCTGGCCGGACCGCGGCCGCTGGTCCTGGTCGACGACGAACTGTCGACCGGCCGCACCGCCGTGAACACGATCACGGCGCTGCATCGCACCGCGCCGCGCGACCAGTACGTGCTGGCCACGCTGGTGGACCTCCGCGAGGATGCGCTCGCCGGTCTGCCCGACGGGGTGCGGGTGGACGTCGTGGCGTTGGCCCGCGCGCACCTCCGCCTGCCGGTCGACCTCGCCGACCGGGCCACCGCGCTGCGCGCCGAGCTGGCCGCCGGGGGATCCGCCGCGACCCCGACCGGCGCCGCGGGCATGGCCCGGCCACCGCACGGGCGCGTCCTGCTCACCGACCTCGGCTGGCCCGCCGGGGTGCCCGCGGGCGGACGGCACGGGTTCACCGCCACCCATCACCGCGACCTGGCGACCGCGCTTCCCCACCTCGGCGCCCGGCTGGCCCACGCGGCCTTCCTCCGGGCGGGCGAGCGCACGCTCGTGCTCGGCGACCGAAGAGCTCATGGCCACGCCACTGCGGCTGGCGGTCGCGCTGGCCGAGACCGGCCACGACGTCCGATTCTCCACCACCACGCGCTCCCCCGCCGTCGTCGTCGACGAGCCCGACTACGCCCTCACCAGCCGCATCGCGTTCGGCTCCCACGACGACCCCGCCGACGGCCCCGGACCCCGCTACGCCTACAACATCGCCCGGCCCTGGGACCACGTCCTGGTCGTGGTCGACCCGCCCGGCGACACGGCGGCCCTGCGCACCGGGCTGCTCACCGCGTTGGCCCCGCACACCGGACGCACCACGGTGGTGCTCACGCCGTGACCGCCGCATCGACACCCGCACCCCTGCGCGGGCCCGCGTTCGGCAGCTACCCGCCCGACGAGGTCGCGTGGCTGCTCACCGACCTCTCCGACGTCGCGCTGGAGGCACCGACGGAGGAGCGGGAGGAGGCCGTCCAGAACGGCGGCGCGCACTACGCGGAGTCGCTCCCCGCACGAGTACCAGCCCGACGCGGCGTACCTCCGGCTCTTCCACGAGGCGCTGGTGACGTCGGCCGGGCGGCTCGCGCAGGCGGTGGGCGTCGTCGCCGAGCTGGTGCTGGCCGAGCGCGGAGCCGACGTCGTGCTCGCCTCCCTCGCCAGGGCGGGCACCCCGGTCGGCGTGCTGCTGCGTCGATGGGCCGCCGCCCGGCACGGGCTCGCGCTGCCGCACTACGCGGTTTCGATCGTCCGTGGCCGCGGCATCGACACCGTGGCGCTGCGCCACCTGGCCGAGCGCCACGACCCGGCCTGCGTGGTGTTCGTCGACGGCTGGACCGGCAAGGGCGCGATCAACCGCGAGCTGGCGGCGGCGCTGCGCGGCACCCCGTTCTCCCCCGAGCTGGCGGTGCTCGCCGACCCCGGCCGGTGCACGCGCACGTTCGGCACCCGCGAGGACTGGCTCATCCCGTCCGCGTGCCTCAACTCGACGGTGTCGGGGCTCGTGTCGCGCACGGTCCTCAACGGCAAGCTGATCCGCCCCGGCATGTACCACGGCGCGAAGTTCTACGCCGAGCTCGCGTCCGCCGACGTCTCCACCGCGTTCCTCGACGCCGTCGCGGCGCGGTTTCCGAGCGTCGTCGACACCCGCCCGCCACGTGACCGCATCCCCGACTACGCGGGCCTTGCGAACGTCCGGCGACATCACGGCGGCCTACGGGATCGGCGATGTCAACCTGGTCAAGCCGGGTGTCGGGGAGACCACCCGCGTGCTGCTGCGCCGCGTCCCGTGGAAGGTGCTCGTTCGGGCCGGGGCGCCCGCCGCCGATCTCGCGCACGTCCGCCTGCTGGCCGCGCAGCGCGGCGTGCCCGTCGAGGAGGTGCCCGACCTGGCCTACAGCTGCGTCGGGCTGATCCATCCGCGGTTCACGCGCGGCGCCACCGGTGCCGACGGTCGCGCGGTCGGGAGCCTCCCTTGATCGTTTGCACCGACCTGGACCGCACGCTGATCTACTCGGCGGACGCGCTCGACCTGCGGGTTCCCGACGCGGAGGCGCCCCGGCTGCTGTGCGTCGAGGTCTACCGCGGCGCACCGCTGTCGTACCTGACCGAGGCCGCGGCCGAACTGCTGTGCGACCTGCAGGCCCGCGCGGTCGTCGTCCCGGTCACCACCCGCACCCCCGAGCAGCTCGCCCGGGTGCGTCTGCCCGGTCCGCCGCCGCGCTACGCGATCGCGAGCAACGGCGGCCACCTGCTCGTCGACGGCGTCCCCGACGCCGCTTGGACGGGGCAGATGACGGCGCGGCTGCGCGAATGCGCACCGCTCGCCGAGGTCGAAGCCCACCTGCGGGCGACCGCTGGTCCGTTCGTGCACGCGCTGCGGACGGCTGGTGACCTGTTCGCCTACGCCGTCGTGGCCCGCGCTGCCCTTCCGGTCGGCTGGGTCGACGCGCTCGGGGCATGGTGCGCGCCCCGCGGCTGGACGGTGTCGCTGCAAGGCCGCAAGGTCTATGCGTTTCCGCGCCCGCTGAGGAAGGCGGCAGCCGCGGTCGAGCTCCGCGGTCGGCTCGGCGGCGGACCGCTGCTCGCGGCGGGTGACTCGCGGCTCGACGCCGACCTGCTCGACGTCGCCGACGCCGCGATCCGCCCCGCCCACGGCGAGCTGGCCGAAGCGGGGTTCACCAGAGACCACCTGACCGTCACCGACACCACCGGAGTGCGGGCAGGCGAGGAGATGCTGGCGTGGATGCACGCCCGCGTTACGGACGAGGAAAGGACGACGCCGTCATGGCGCTGTGGGACCAGCTGAAGAGCCGTCTGACCGACCTGCAGAGCACCACGAAGACGCAGGTCGGGAAGTACAAGAGCAAGGACTTCGCCAAGGCCAGCATGGCCATGTGCGCGCTGATCGCCGCCGCGGACGGCACGATCTCGCCCGAGGAGCGCCGCAAGACCGCGGCCTTCATCGGCAGCAACGACGCGCTGTCGGTGTTCGAGCCGAGCGAGCTGCAGCAGCACTTCGAGTTCTACTCGTCGAAGCTGGAACGCGACTACGACTTCGGACTGGTCGAGGCGATCGCGACGATCGGCAAGCTGAAGGGCAAGCCGGAGGCGGCCCGCGCGGTGATCCAAGTCGGCATCATCATCGGCGGCGCCGACGGCAACTTCGACCCGCATGAGAAGGCGGCCGTGCGCGAGGCCTGCAATGCGCTCGGCATCGCACCGGCCGAGTTCGACCTCTGAATGCGGTCCGGGGCGGCGACCAGGCCTACGGTCGAGCCGTCGCCCCGCTGCCCGTCCGGGCTCGTTCGCGGCGCGGTTGCTCGGCGGCGGCGAGCGCGGCGGCCTCGACGCGCGACGTGCGCCGCCCAGAACGCCGGGTCCGTCGACGGCAGGTTGTCGCCCCTGGTCCGCAGGTCCGCGACGCCGTCGACCGTCTCTCGCAGGATGTCGGCGTGGCCCGCGTGCCGGGTGATGTCCGCGAGCACGTGCACCAGCATGTGGTGCCCATCAGGAGGAGTGCTCCATCTCCTCCAAGGTGCGGTGGGTGTCGATCCCTTCGGCAGCGAGCCTGCGGTTGCGCAACACGCTCGACAGGAACGCCGCCAGGATGAACGCGACGCCGATGAGCCCGGTGATGATCTCGTCGACGTGATAGCCGATGCCGACCAGCAGGATCACCGACAGGGCGCCGATCGCCCAGTGCGCGCCGTGCTCGAGATACACGTAGTCGGCCAGCGTGCCCTTGCGCACCAGGTACACCGTGAGCGAGCGGACGAACATGGCCCCGATGAGGCCGAGGCCCAGCGCGATGAGGATCGGGTCGGTGGTGATGGCGAAGGCGCCGATGACGCCGTCGAAGGAGAATGCGGCGTCGAGCACTTCCAAGTAGAGGAAGAGGAAGAAGCCTGCCCTACCCGTGGCCTTGACCAGCTGGGAGGGGCCGGAGCTGTTGCGCGCGGGCGCGGCCTCCTCGTCGTCCTCACCATCGCTCGCCTGGTCGAAGAAGTCGCCGAGCCCGTTGACCAGCAGGTACGTCACAAGTCCCAGGGAGCCCGCCATGAGGACGACGTTGGGATCGGTGGCGAGCGTCTCGGACATGACGACGAGCACGACGAGCGCGATGACGATCGACAGCCGGGACAGCTGACCGATCTTGGCCAGTGGCTTCTCCAGCCAGGACAGCCAGCGGATGTCGCGGTCTTCGAACAGCCAGTCGAGGGCCAGCATGAGCAGGAACGTGCCGCCGAACGCGGCGATCTGCGGGTAGGCGGCGTTGAGCAGCGCGGCGTAGCTCGTCGGGTCGCTCGCCGGGCGCTGCTGGAGCGCCAGCTCGAACGCCTCCACCGGGTTGAGGTGCGCGGTGATCCCCACGATGATCAGCGGGAAGATCAGCCGCATACCGAATACCGCGATGAGCACGCCGACGGTGAGGAAGATGCGCTGCCAGAACGGGTCCATCCGTTCCAGTACCGTCGCGTTGACCACGGCGTTGTCGAACGAGAGCGAGACCTCGAGGATGCCGAGGATGGCGCAGAGGACGAGCCCGGTGACGCCGCCGTACACGAAGGCCACCACCAGCGCCGCCAGGGTGACCGCGTACGAAAGGCCGAATATCCGAAGGTTCATGTCCCCTGTTTCTCGCTCGCCCGGATGTCGTCCATGTCCAGTGTGCCTGGATTCGCCGCGGCGGGTGGCGGTCACCCCCCGTCGGAACGGCCCTCCGCCGACCGTACGCCGCCCGACGCCGCGCTGACCGCGTACACCGGCACGGTGCCCGCGGGCGCGCCGCCGTCCTGCAACCGCGTGGTGCGGGTGCGGCCGACCACCTGCCAACGGTCGCCGTCGAGCCGACGCACGCGGTACTCGACGTCGCCCGCGACGGGCGTCCAGGTCACGTCCACGGTGCCGTCGCCCCCGCGCACGGCGAGCACGCCCGCGGGCGCCGCGGGCCCGACGACGGCGGGCGCGGAGTCGGAGCGGGTCTCGTCGGAGGTGCGGCCTGCCTGGATCGCGGCCACGGCGTACACCGGCGCCTCGACCCCGGGCGGGGCGCCGCCGTCCTCGATCGAGCTGTCGGTCACCCGGCCGACGACCTGCCAGGTCCCGTCCGGCCGCATCCGGCGCACGCGGTAGGTGACGCCGCGCGACGTCGACGGGGCCCACAGCACCACGACGTCGCCGCGCAGGTCCCGCGCGGCGTTCACCCACGCGGGCGGGTCGGGCGGCGCGCAGGCGAGCTGCTCCAGCGCCGTCCGGGCGCCTTCGTGGTCGCGGCAGTCGGCGAGCACGGCCCGCAGCGCCGCCTCCCGGCCCGCCTCCGGCCCGGCGAGCGCGGCGGCATACGCCTCGCCCGCCGCGGCGACCTCGGCCCGCGCGCGGGATCGTCGCTCCTCCAGGTCAGGAACGATGTCGGACGCGGTCCGGACAAGATCGTCGAGCTCGACCGCGGCGGCCACCCAGCGCCGATCCGCCGCCGCGGCGGCCGCGTCGGCCAGCCTGCGCTCGGCGTCGGCGAGCACCGTGGCGACCTCGTGGGACAGCGCCCGGGCCTGCCCGGCCTGCGCGCCCGCGCTCGTCGCCGCGGCCACCAGCTCCTGCGCTTCCCGCGGTCGCCCGGCGCGCAGGGCCGCCCGCGCGCGCCGCAGGAGCTCCTGGGCCGTCGCACCACGCGTGGACCCGGCCTGCCCGCCCGGCGCCCCGGCGCTCCCGCCTGCCTGCCCGGCGCCCGTGCCTCCGTCCGGCCATCCGGCGCCCGCCCGGTCGCCGCTCCCGGTCTTTCCGCCGGGCGTCGCGCCGCCCGGCTGCCCGCCGCCCGCAGCCCTCCCATCGACCGACCCGGCACCCCACCGCCCGGAGTCGGCCCCGCCGCCACGCGCCTCCGCCCCGCCCGGGGCGCGCTCGACCACCGCGCCCAGCTCGGCGGCCAGCTCGGCGATCACCATGGCGGCACGGCGGTCGTCGAGACCCCGTTCGGCGGCCGAGGCGAGCAGGTGGGCGTGGTCGTCGGCGACGAGCCGGTCCTCGACGAGCACGGCCGCCCGCACCCGCGGCCGCAGATAGTCGGCCACGTCGGCCGCCACCGCGTCGAGGTAGGCCTCCACCGCGGCCCGCCCGGGCGCGAGCAGGTCCCCGACGTTCACCAGCAGCTCGTCGACGACGGCCCGCAGCCGCCCGGCGGGCAGCTCCCGCGCCCGGGAGCGCCACGCCGTCCACCCGGCCGTCACCTGCGGCTCCGTCGCCGATGGTAGGAGCCCGAGCAACGCGAGCAGCGTCGGCGGCGCCGCGGCCCCGGTCAGCCTGCCGAACTCGTCGAGCAGCGCCCGGATCTGCCGCCGCCGCTCCGGCCCGACCGACGGGCCGAGCATCGGGTGCCGCCGCACGCGCGTGGCCACCTCGTCGGGCGTCAGCCCGCTGAGCCCGCCGACCTCTTCCAGCCCGGTGACCTTGTCCCGCGGGATGCCCCCGTGCCGCTGGACGAGCCGGGAGATGGCGGCGTCCAACAGTGCGTAGCGAGCCGCCTCCCGCTCCTCGCGGTGGGCGCGGGCCCGGGTCGCGGCGGCGCGCCGGGTGTGCGCGTCGAGCAGCTCGGCGCTGCGCGCGGCGTGCGTCTCGACCAGCAGCGCGACAAGCGCGCGGTAGCGGGGGTGGTCGCGCTGGCGCTGCCAGAACCCCCACACCTCGGCCACCCGCGCCGCGACGACGTCGTCGCCGAGCTCGCCGGACAGCGCGCGGTCGAGCGGAAGGTCGTACAGCTCGAACGGGTCCGAGGTGTCCGGTCCACCACGGCGCTCCACGGCGGCCAGCACCCGTTTGCGGTAACCGTTGGGATCGAACGGGGCCAGCTCACTCACGTCTGCGCTGCTTCCCCAGCTGGTCGCGTTCGCGGGCGACCTCGGCCTGGGACAGCGTGGCGCCGGTGGTGGCGGTGAGCACGAGCGGCAGCCCGGCGTCGATGTGGAACGCGGTGACGTGTAGGACGCCGTCGAACCCCATCTCGAACGTCACGCGCACCTCGCTGCCCTCCCCATATCCCGGCGGAATGCCGGTGATCTCCCCCGCGATCAGCACCTTCGCGTCCTGGGCCCGGGCCGACTCGGCCTGCCCCTGTTGCTCGACAACGGTGACCTCGATGGTCGGCTGGTCGGCCCGCACGGTGCCGAACGAGCGGCTGGTGCGGATGGGGAGCCGGTCGTTGCGGTGCACCAGCCAGCTCACCTCCAGCCGTCCCAGCTCGGCGTTCACCGCGAGCACGCCGAAGCCGCGGGACACGACCGTGTCCACGCGGATCTCCACGGCCCGGCGCACCTGGGCCAGCGGCACGCCGAACGCGTCGGCGACCCGGCGGCAGGCGGCCTCGAGGTCGGCGGGCAGCGCCTCGTCGAGCGAAGCCGCGTCGCGCAGCCGACCCCGGGACCGCAGGTCGTCGATCACCATGCGCTCCAGCTCGGTCTTCTCGCCGTAGATCGCCGCTCCTCGGGCGACGGCCAGCTCGGGGTCGTGCAGCTGGGGGTCGAGGTGCAGCTCCCGACGCAGCAGCTCGGCCACGGCGGGCATGCGCGACGATCCCCCGACGAGCAGCACCCGGTCGACCTGCGCCACGCCCCGACGGGCGGCCTCATCGAGGCAGGCCCGGGTGAGGTCGACGGTGCGGCGCAGCAGCGGGACGGTCATCTCCTCCAGCTCGGCGCGGGAGAGCGGCACGGTGGCGCGCGCGCCGTCGTGGGTCACCACCACCTCGGTGCGGTCGGCGTCGGAGAGCGCCAGCTTCGCCCGCTCGGCGGCGAGCACGAGGGCCTGTGAACCGGCCGAGTCGTCGAGCGGGTCCTCGGCGTCGGGGTTGTCCGCGCAGAAGCGCCGCGACAGGTGCAGTGCGATGCGTTCGTCCCAGTCGGCCCCGCCGAGCTGGTGGTCGCCCTCGACGGCGAGCACGGAGATGCGCCGGTCGGCCAGCTCGATGACCGTGGCGTCGAAAGTGCCCCCGCCGAGGTCGTAGACGAGCACGGTCTCGCTCGGGCCCGCCTTGGACATGTCCGGAGCCCCATCGAGCCTGCCGAAGCCGTAGGCGAGCGCGGCGGCGATCGGCTCGGAGAGCACCTCGACGACGTCCAGGTTGGCGTAGGTGCCCGCCAGCACGGTGGCGCGGCGTTCCTCGTCGCCGAAGTAGGCGGGCACGGTGATCACGGCGGCGGTGGGCTCCTCGCCGGTCGCGAAGGCGGCGTCGGCCACGAGGCTCTTGAGGATCAGCGACGAGACGGCGGGCGCCGACCAGGCCGTGCCGTGCGCCACGAACCGCCATTCCGTGTCGCCCATCCGACGCTTGACGAGCGTGCACACGTGTTCGGGGTCCAGGCGGGCCTCGCGGCGCGCCCCCTCGCCGACGACGTACTCCTGCGGGCCCGCGAACAGCACGACCGACGGGGTGGTCGCGCCGCCGGACAGCCCGGCGAGCACCTCTGGTCGTCCGTCCTTGCCGACGCGGGCGATCGCGGAGTTCGTCGTGCCGAGGTCGATTCCGTGAACGGCCACGGCCGGAGCGTAGCTACTGTCGCGGTATGGGCGAGGTGACCCTGCAGGACGTCGCGGACCGAGTGGACGACGTCGCGCGCGCGTTGGCCCGGCAGGCAGCGACGCTCGGCGAAATGCGCGCCGGGCCCGGCGAGTCGGGCCCGGATGTGCCGCTGCTGGTGGAGCTGCACACGCTGCGGGTGGACGCGCTCGCGTGCGCCGCCACCGCGCGGTCGGACCGCGAGCGGGACGCGTTCACGGCGATGGCGGCGGGACTGGAGCGGCTGCTCGTCGGCCGCGGCGGCACGGTGGTGGCGCCCGCCTGCGGGGTGGCGTTCGACGCGCGCACGATGGAGGCGGCCGAGGTCACCCCGACGGTCGACGCGGCGGCCGACCGCACGGTCGGAGCGCTGCTCGAACCCGGCCTTTCGGTCGGGCCGCGGTCGGTCCGGCCCGCCCGGGTCGCGGTGCACAAGCTGACCACGCCGTAGCGGATGGCCCGTCCTGCACGCGGCGCGCTGCGCCGGCAGGGTCGGCGACGTGCACCGTCCCCGTATGACCTTGTCCGGCGTCGTCCTCGACTGCCCCGACCCACAAGCCCTCGCGACCTTCTACGAGGAGCTGTTGGGATGGCGCCGAACCCAGGACGAGCCCACGTGGGTCAAGCTGGCCGGGCCCGAGGGCGGCGCGGGCCTGTCGTTCCAGCAGGAGGAGCGCTACACGGCGCCGACGTGGCCCGCGGGACCGAGCGACCAGCAGATGCAGGTGCACCTGGACATCCACGTGGACGACCTCGACGTCGCGGGCGACCACGCCACGGCCGTCGGCGCCCGGCTGGCGGCGTTCCAGCCGCAGGAGGACGTGCGGGTCTACCTCGACCCGGTGGGGCACCCGTTCTGCCTGTTCCTGCACACGGGCTGAGCGCCGTCAGCCGACTTCGGCCATGACCTCGTCGGACACATCGAAGTTGGCGTAGACGTTCTGCACCTCGTCGCTGTCCTCGAGCGCGTCGATGAGGCGGAAGACCTTGCGGGCGCCCTCGGCGTCCAGCGGCACCTGTACGGACGGCAGGAACGTCGGGTCGGCGGAGTCGTAGTCGATGCCCGCGTCGACCAGCGCCGTGCGCACCGGGATGAGGTCGGTGGCCTCGGAGACGACCTCGAAGCTGTCGCCGAGGTCGTTGACCTCCTCGGCGCCCGCGTCGAGCACGGCGAGCAGGATGTCGTCCTCGGAGGTGTCGTTCTTCGGGACGATCACGACGCCCTTGCGGGTGAACAGGTAGGACACCGAGCCGGGGTCGGCCATCGTGCCGCCGTTGCGGGTCATCGCCAGCCGGACTTCGGTGGCGGCCCGGTTGCGGTTGTCGGTGAGGCACTCGATCAGCACCGCGACGCCGCCCGGGCCATAGCCCTCGTAGGTGATCGTCTGGTACTCCGCGCCACCCGCATCGGCACCCGAGCCGCGCTTGACGGCGCGATCGATGTTGTCGTTGGGAACCGAGCTCTTCTTGGCCTTCTGGATGGCGTCGTAGAGCGTCGGGTTGCCGTCGGGATCACCGCCGCCGGTGCGGGCGGCCACCTCGATGTTCTTGATCAGCTTTGCGAACATCTTGCCCCGGCGGGCGTCGATGACGGCCTTCTTGTGCTTGGTCGTCGCCCACTTGGAGTGCCCGCTCATGCCCGTCCCTTCGCCCTGCAAACCCCGTCCATCTTACCGACGGTCGCCTGCCGGACGTCCGCGCATAGGGCCTGGCCCCCTCCCCCCCTCCCCCCCCCCCGCGTGGCAGCAGGGTGACACCCCAGACACTCAACGTCCGGAATGTCACCCTGCTGACCTCCCGGGCGAGGCGGGTCGCCGTTCCCGGGTATCCGTTGCACCAATCGCCCACGGCCCGACGACGTCTATGGGCACCATCTCCGCCGTGAGACGAGGTCCCTGGGCCGACGGGCCGGGGCTGGCCCGGCTGCAGGCGGCGGCGAAGGACGGCGTGATCCGCGCACCCGCGCTCGTGGGGTTGGGTGTGCCGGAGAGATCGGTGTACCGACGCTGCCGCCCGGGCGGTCCGTGGCAGCTTCTGCTGCCCGCAACCGTCTTGCTCGCCAACGGAAGGCCGACGCCGAATCAGCTCGTCGTCGCGGGTCTCCTCTACGCGGGCCCAGACGCGGTGATCACCGGCATCGAGGCCGCCCGTCGACATGGTGTGCGGCGCGGACCGGATCCCGACGGCCGACTCCACCTCCTCGTCCCTCATGATCAGCAACCCGCGAGCACTCGATATGTCGTCATCGAGCGGACGCAGCGGATGCCGCTCTCCGTCCGACACGGCGGGGTGCCGTTGGCCCCTGTTCCGCGCGCCGTGGTCGACGGGGCACGAAGGCCCTGCACACCAGGACAGGTCACCGAGCTGTTCGCCGACGCCGTGCAACGCGGCCTCTGCACGGTCGGCCAGCTGTGGTCGGAGATCGAGAGCGCGCAGCGCCGGGGCACCGCGATCCCGCGCGCGGTGCTCCGGGACGTCAGCGCCGGCGTGCGATCGGCGGCGGAACGCACGGCCATGGCCGTGTGGCGGCGCTCCGGCCTGCCCGAGCCCTGGTGGAACGCCGCCGTCTACGACGATCGCGGCTTCCTTGGCGTCGCCGACGCCTGGTGGGACGACGCCGCGCTGGCCTGGGAGATCAACTCGGTCGCCTGGCACCTGGCCCCTGGTGACTACGCCCGTGAGCAGGCCAGGACCGCACGCTTCACGGCTGCGGGCATTCCCGTGCTTCCCACGCTGCCGCGGCGGCTGGTCGAGGAGCCCGCTGCGGTGGTGCGCGAACTGCAGGAAGCGCACCGCCACGCTGCGGCCCGCCCACGACCGTCGGTTCGTGCCGTCCGCGCCGCCGGGATGTCAGCAGGGTGACACCGCAGACACTCAACGTCCGGAATGTCACCCTGCTGACATCGGGGGCGGGCTGACACGGGGGCGGGCTACGCCGCGGCGGCCGTTGCCCGCACCAGGTCGCAGAACAGGGCGTGGACGCGCAGGTCGCCGGTCAGCTCGGGATGGAACGCCGTGGCGAGCACCGGGCCCTGCCGCACGGCGACCGCCCGCCCCGCGGCCGCGCCGGTGTCGGAGCCCGCCACGGTGAGGCGGGGCACGGAGGCGAGCACCTGCACCCCGGCGCCGACCTCCTCCACCCACGGCGCGCGGATGAACACCGCCCGCACCGGGGCGCCGGGGAGCCCGTCGAACCGCAGGTCGGTCTCGAAGGAGTCGACCTGTCGGCCGAAGGCGTTGCGCCGCACCACCACGTCCAGGCCGCCGAGCTGCTGCTGGTCGGGCCGACCGCCCCGCACCTCGCGGGCCAGCAGGATCATCCCCGCGCACGAGCCGTAGGTCGGCATGCCCGCGGCGATGCGCGCCCGTAGCGGCGCGAGCAGCTCGAACGTCGTGAGCAGCCTGCTCATCGTGGTGGATTCGCCGCCGGGGAGCACCATCGCGTCGACGGCGTCCAGCTCGGCGGGGCGGCGCACCGGCACCGCCCGCACACCGCACGCGGTGAGCGCAGCGACATGCTCGCGGACATCGCCCTGCAGGGCCAGCACACCGATGACGGACATGTCACCAGGGTAGATCGCCGCGAGCACGGGCCCCGCCGGGACGACGCTCCGCGGCCACCGCCCCACCCCGGGTCAGACCGCCGTCCGCACCGCCTCCGCGACGGCGGGGGCGACGGCGGCGTCGAACACGCTGGGCACGATGAAGCTCGGGTTGGGCTCATGGACGACGTCGGCGATCGCGGCCGCGGCAGCGAGCAGCATCTTGTCGGTGATGTCGCGGGCGTGCGCGTCGAGCAGCCCGCGGAACACCCCGGGGAAGGCCAACACGTTGTTGATCTGGTTCGGGTAGTCCGATCGGCCGGTCGCCACGACCGCCGCGTGCTGCATCGCCACCGTCGGGTCGACCTCGGGATCGGGGTTGGCCAGCGCGAACACGATCGCGTCGGACGCCATCGTGGCGAGCTCCGCGGCGCCGAAGAGGTTGGGGGCGGACACGCCGATGAAGACGTCGGCGCCGATGAGCGCGTCGGCGAGCGTGCCCGACACTCCTGCGGAGTTGGTCTGCTCGGCGATCGAGACGAGGTTCGCGTCCATGCCGGGACGGCCGCGGTGCACGATCCCGTCGACGTCCACGGCGAGCACCTCGCACGGCCCGTCCGTCGCCAGGAGCCGGATGATCGCCGAGCCCGCGGCGCCCACCCCGCACACGACGATCTTGCAGTCGGCCCGGGGCTTGCCGACCACCCGCAGGGCGTTGCGCAGCGCGCCCAGCACGACGATCGCGGTGCCGTGCTGGTCGTCGTGGAAGACCGGGATGTCGAGCATCTCGCGCAGCCGGGCCTCGATCTCGAAGCAGCGTGGCGCGGCGATGTCCTCCAGGTTGATGCCGCCGTAGGCCGGGGCGAGGATCTGGACCGTCCGGATGATCTCCTCGGTGTCCTGGGTGTCCAGGCACACCGGCCACGCGTCGACGCCCGCGAACCGCTTGAACAGCGCCGCCTTGCCCTCCATCACCGGCATCGCGGCCGCGGCGCCGAGGTTGCCCAGCCCGAGGACGGCCGATCCGTCGGTGACGACGGCGACGGTGTTGCGCTTGATCGTCAGACGGCGGGCGTCGGCCGGATTGGCCGCGATCGCCTGGCAGACCCGGGCGACCCCGGGGGTGTAGGCGCGCGACAGGTCGTCGCGGTTGCGCAGGCTGACCTTGGAATGCACCTCCAGCTTGCCGCCGAGGTGCAGCAGGAACGTCCGGTCGGACACCTTGCGCACCCGTACGCCCGACAGGCCTTCCAGCGCCGCGGTGATCTCCGCGGCGTGCGCCTCGTCGCGGGCGTTGCACGAGATGTCGACGACGAGGAGGCGACCCGCCCCTTCCACCACGTCGAACGCGGTGACGACGCCGCCGACACGGCCGACGGCCACGGTGAGGTCCCCCGCCGCGCTGGCGGAGGCGGGCACCTCCACGCGGGCGGTGATGGCGTATCCAGGTCCGGGAACGGGCACGGGAAGTCCTTCTGAACGCGATGCCGACCAGGCGGCCACACGTTGCGGCCGTCGTGGCTTGGTCGGATCAAGATACTGCGGCATGCGGCGACGGTCGGAGTTCTGGCCATTCCGTCCACGGGGGTTGTGACCCCACCGTGACCGGGTGTGAGATGAACCACTGGCTTCTACGCAGTGACGCGGAGGTGGTCGTCTCATGACCGTCAGAGCAGCAAGCCGTTCCGAGACCCGGATCGCGGGTGTCACCGATCCGGCGAAAGTGCGCAACGTCGTTCTCGTCGGGCCTTCGGGGGGCGGCAAGACGACCCTCGTCGAGGCCCTCCTCGCCCACACGTCCGCGATTCCCCGCGCGGGCACCGTCGTCGACGGCACCACGGTGTGCGACCACGATCCTGCCGCGGTGCGCCAGCAGCGGTCGGTCGCGCTGGCCGTCGCCCCCGTTCTCCACGAGCAACACAAGATCAATCTGATCGACACCCCCGGCTACGGTGACTTCGTCGGTGAGCTGCGGGCCGGGTTGCGCGCCGCCGACGCTGCGCTGTTCGTCATCCCCGCGAGCGAGGGCCGCGAGGGCACGATCGACCCGGCCACCGTCGCGCAGTGGGAGGAGTGCGCCGCGGTCGGGCTGCCCCGCGCGGTCGTCGTCGCCCGGTGCGATCACGCGCGGGCCGACCAGGAGGCCACGATCGCGGCCTGCCAGGAGAGCTTCGGCGCCGGTGTCGCCCCGCTCTACCTGCCGATCCGCGACGGCGAGTCGATGACCGGGCTGTACGGCCTGCTGTCCCAGACGCCTGCGGGCCAGGCGCCCCCCGACGCGGAGGACGCCCGCGCCACCCTCATCGAGGGGATCATCGAGCAGTCCGAGGACGAGACGCTCATGGAGCGTTACCTCGAGGGCGAGGACATCGAGCTCAAAACCCTCATCGACGACCTGGAGACGGCGGTCGCGCGCGGCACGTTCCACCCGGTGATCCCGGTCTGCTCCTCCAGCGGGATCGGGCTCGACGCGCTGCTGGAGGTGCTGATCGGCGGGTTCCCGTCGCCGCTCGAGCACCCGCTGCCGCGCGTGTCGGGCATCGACGGCTCCGATCGGGACGCCCTCACGGCCGATCTCGAGGGTCCGCTGGCCGCGGAGGTCGTGCGCACCTCGGCCGACGCCTATGTGGGCCGGGTCTCGCTGGTGCGGGTGTTCTCCGGCACGCTGCGGGCCGACACCACCGTGCACATCAGCGGGCACACGTTCATCCCGGCGCAGCGCACGTCGTCCTCCGACGGCGGCCACGACGCCGACGAGCGGCTCGCGCACGTCTACTCACCGATGGGCGCCACGCTCAACCCGGTGGACGCGTGCGGCGCGGGCGACATCTGCGCGCTCACCAAGCTGGGCAGCGCCGAGACCGGCGACACGGTGTCGGCGTCCGACGACCCCCTGTTGCTCGCCTGCTGGAACCTGCCCGAGCCGCTGCTGCCCGTCGCGATCACCGCGCACACCCGTGGCGACGAGGACGCGCTGGTCAAGACGCTCGCCAAGATCGTCGCCGCGGACCCCACGCTGCGGCTGGAGCGCAACCAGGAGACCCACCAGACCGTGCTGTGGTGCATGGGCGAGGCGCACGCCGACGTGGTGCTGTCGCGGCTGCGGGCGGGCGGTGCCGAGGTCGACACGGAGCCGGTGCAGGTCGCGATGCGCGAGACGATCGCGAAGCCCGCGCGGGTGACCGGCCGCCACGTCAAGCAGTCCGGGGGGCACGGCCAGTTCGCCGTGTGCCACGTCGAGTTCGAGCCCCTGCCGCGCGGTGAAGGGTTCGCGTTCGAGTCCAAGGTCGTGGGCGGCTCGGTGCCCACGCAATACGTCCCGAGCGTCGAGAAGGGCCTGCGGGCGCAGCTGGAGCGGGGCCTCTCCGACGCCAAGCACCCGGCCGTGGACCTCAAGGCCACGCTGGTCGACGGCAAGGCGCACAGCGTCGACTCCTCCGACGCCGCGTTCCAGACCGCCGGTGCGCTGGCGCTGCGGGAGGCGGCGTCAGCGTGCGGGGTGGTGCTGTTGGAGCCGGTCGACGAGGTGGAGATCCGCATCCCGGACGACTACCTCGGGGCCGTGCTCGGCGACCTGTCGGGGCGGCGCGGACGCGTGCTCGGCACCGAGGTCGCCGGGCTGGGCCGCACGATGGTCCGGGCCGAGGTGCCCGCCATCCAGCTGGTCCGCTACGCCGTGGACCTGCGCGCCATGACCAGCGGCGCGGCGGCGTTCACCCGGCGCTTCTCCCGCTACGAGGAGGCCCCTCAGGGGCGCTAGCGCGCTCGTGAGTGGAAACAGTGGCCATAGCCACTGTTTCCACTCACGACGTCACCGGGCTCTACGCGCCGCGACGCCCGCGACCGTGCGCGCCATCACCCCGAACACGAAGTTGTGCCCGGGACGGACGGCGTGCCAGTAGAGGCGACCCGCGAGCCCGTCGGGCGTGAACAGCACGCGCTGCACGTAGCGGCTACGGCGAGCGCCGTCCGGTTCCGCCCGCAGCTCCAGCCGCGCGGTGCCGGGCAGCCGGGTCTCGGCGCGCAGCAGCACGCGGGCGCCCGGCTCCACCTCCTCGACGCGCCACCAGTCCCACGCCGCGCCGGGCTCGATCCGTGCGGGACGGGTGCGGCGCGCGCCCACGCCACCGAGCAGGCGGTCGACGCCGCCGCGCAGCGCCCACGCGCCCGGGA
Organism: uncultured Actinomycetota bacterium; assembly: GCA_963739465.1. GTDB lineage: Bacteria > Actinomycetota > Actinomycetes > Mycobacteriales > Pseudonocardiaceae > Pseudonocardia. The sequence continues at coordinate 39,310 of CAVUAS010000021.1, read as the reverse complement.
CCGTGTACCAGCCGGTGTCGCCGCCCAGTCCGGTGATCACGTCCCACAACACGGCGGCGGGCGCGGCGACGGCCTCGACGTGCTCGCCGACGAGGGGCGGGGTCCCCCGCTCGGCCAGGGCCCGGCGCACCGCCTCCGCGTACGGTGTGGGGCCGCCCGGCGGCGGACCCGCGGGCGGCGTCCCCCGGCAGACCAGCTCGTGCTCCATCGACTCCAGCAGCGGTCCCGCGAGGTGCCGGTCGACGGGCAGGACGGCACCCAGCGCCCGCGCGGTGAGCCGCGGCGCGGAGACCGGGACCGGCACCAGCACCGGCCGGGGCTGCCCCGTCGCCACCGCGCAGCCCGCCACCAGCTCGCCGAACGTCAGCACATCCGGGCCGCCCACGTCGAAGGTCGCGTTGACCTCGGGCGGGAGGGCGAGACAGGCCGTGAGGTGGTGGAGCACGTCGTCGATGCCGATGGGCTGGGTGTTGTTCCACGCGCGGTCGGGCAGGACGAGCACGGGGCCGGACCCGGCCAACGTGCGGATCATCTCGAAGCTCGCCGAGCCCGCCCCGATCACGATCCCGGCCTGCAGGACCGCCGTCGGCGCCCGCCCGGCCAGCAGGATCTCGCCCACCTCGCGCCGCGACGCCAGGTGCGCCGAGTTCCGCGGGCCCGCAGGCTGCAGGCCGCCGAGGTAGACGACGCGGCGGGCATCGGCGGCGGCCGCGGCGAGGATGGTCGCCGCACGCCGGTCGCGTTCGACGAAGTCGGGCCCGTCCATCGCGTGCACGAGATAGAACACGGCGTCGACGCCCGCACACGCGGCGCCGACCGACGACGGGACGGCCATGTCGCCGCGCACGGCCTCGACCTGCCCCGCCCACGGTCGCCGGGCCAGCTTGGCCGGGTCCCGGACGAGGCAGCGCACGGCATGCCCGTCGTCGAGAAGGCGGGGGACGAGGCGGGAGCCGACGTAACCGGTGGCCCCGATGACCAGACAGCGCACCGGCCAAGGGTGCCCGCACGCGGAGGACGCCGCCAGCCGGGTCAGGGCAGGCCCGCGAGCCGCAGCAGCGCCGTCGTCCCGGCGGCGAGGATCACCACCAGCACGAACGGGACCCGCCGCCACGCCGCCACCGCGCCGACGGCCACCCCGAGCGGCCGCGCCCATCCGGCGAAGCCGCCGTCTTGGGTTAACGTGCTCACGGCGACGAGCGCGAGCAGCAGCGCCGTGGCGCCGAGGTCGAGGTACCGCTCGATGTGCGCGGGCACGCGCACCCGACCGCGCAAGAGCAGGCCCGCGAGCCGGATGAGGTAGGTCCCCGCGGCCAGGGAGAGCACGGCAGGCCAGGTCATGCCTTCCCTTTCCGCCCCGCTGCCCCCAAGCCCAGCAGGCCGGTGAGCACCGGCAGGCCGGGCGCCAGGAACGGCGTCGTCGCCACCGCGATCACCGCCGCGGCGAGGCCGACCCGCCGGGCGTCGGTGCGGTGCAACGCCGGGAGCAGGAGCGCGAGCAGGGCGGCCGGGTAGGCCGCGTCGACCCCGAACACGCCCGGATCGGGAACGGTCGAGCCCGCCACAATCCCCAGCAGCGTCCCGATGTTCCAGAACGTGGCCAGCAAGATGCCGCACGTCCAGTAGGCCCGGCGGGCCCGCGTGCCGCTCCCCCGCGCCCGCGAGAACGCCACCACCTCGTCGATGAGGAGGTGCGCGCCCAGGACTCGGGCGGGCCAGCGGTCGCCGACGACGTTCGCGACCGCCAGCCCGAATGGCAGGTGCCGCACGTTGAGCAGCAGCCCGCCCGCCACGGCCGCGACCGGGCTCCCGCCCGCGGCGACCACGGCCACCGCGAGGAACTGCGCGCCGCCCGCCAGGACCAGCAACGACATGGCGACCGTCAGCGGCCACGGCACGCCCGCCGCGGCGGCCAGCGCCCCGAACGACACGCCCACGACGCCGACCGCGACGGCCAACGCGAGCGCGTCCCGCACATCGGCCCGGAAATCCCCCACTGTTCGATCTGACGAACGCACGTCCATTACAGTGAACCCGAGAAGTGGGGTTCGTCAAGGCGAACGAGGAGACCGATGGAGCGAACGGCACCGCTCGACGTGATCGCCGCGTCGCTGCGCAGGGAGCGGGAGCGGCACGGGATCTCGCTCGCCGAACTGGCCCGGCGGGCGAGCCTGGCGAAGTCCACGCTCTCCCAGCTGGAGGCGGGCATCGGCAACCCCAGCATCGAGACGGTCTGGGCGCTCGCCCTGGCGCTGGACGTGCCGTTCAGCAGACTCGTCGACCCGCAGGAGGAGCCGGTGCAGGTGATCCGCGCGGGCGAGGGGAACGTCATGCGGTCCGACCACGCACCGTTCGCCGCCGTGCTGCTGTCGGCCTGCCCACCGGGCGCGCGGCGGGACCTGCACGTCATGACGGCCGAGCCGGGCGGCACCCGTGACGCGCATGCCCACCTGCCCGGCACCACCGAGCATGTCGTCGTGGCCGCGGGCCGGTGGCGGGCGGGGCCGGTGGGCGCCGAGGTGGAGCTGGGTCCCGGCGACTACGCGCGCTTCCCTGGCGATCGGCCGCACTCCTACGAGGCGCTGGAGCCGGGGAGTTCGGCCGTGTTGGTGATGGAGCACCGGTGACCTGTCCGAAACGGATGGTGTACGGGCCGTGCGGCGGCGTCACGCCTGCGGGCGGATGTGAGGTCGACGCCGCCCTGCCGTGCCCGTTCGTCGACGCGCCGACGGTCGCCTGGGACGGCCCGACCCCCGCGCAGGCCCCGCCCGGCGCCCCGTCCCTCCCGGCCGCGACGCCCGCCGTAGCCCGACCATCCCGTGCCGCACGGTCCCTTCCGCGCGCGGCGCCCGCCGCGGCCGAACCGCCCGATGCCTTCGAGGTCGCGAGCGAACCTGTCGCCCGCGGCGCCGTTGTGGTCGGCCACGTCGCGGGTGGTGCTCGCCGACCTGCCGACGGCGGCGTTGGATCGCGGCGCGCTCCTGCGCAGCGCCGACCTGCTGGCGGGCAGCGTCGACGGCGTGCTCATCGGCGACCATCCGGGCGCACGGGTGCAGTTTCCGCCGTCCTACCGGGCGCTCTTGCTGCGCGACCGCGGTGTTGCTATCTGGGCGGGGTTGAACTGCCGCGACCGCAACCGGGTCGCGCTCGAGGGTGAGCTCGCCGCGCTTGCCGACGCGGGCGCGGCCGCGGTGCACTGCGTCACCGGCGACCACCCCGCGGTCGGCCACCGGCCCGACGCCGCGCCGGTGTTCGACCTCGACGCCACCCGCCTGGCGGCGCCGGCGCGCGCGGCGGGCCTCTTGGTGTCGGTGGCGGAGTCGCCGTGCGCGCCGCCAGCCGCCCGGCGCCCGGCCCGGCTGGCCGAGAAGGTGCGGGCGGGCGCGCAGGTGTGCGTGGTCAATCACGCGGGCGGGCGCGCCGCAGTCGCGGAGTTCGTCGCGGCCGGTCCGGACATCCCCTACATCGCGTGCGTCCCGGTGGTCCTCGGGCCCACGCAGGCCCGGCTGCTCGCGGCGTTCCCCGGCCTCGTCCTGCCGCCGGGGTTCCTCGCCGGGATCCTCGACGCGCGCGACCCGACCGTCGCGGGCATCGACGCGGCGGTCCGGCTCGCCGAGGAGCTGCTCGACGTGCCTCGAGTGCGCGGTGTCGACCTCGGCGCCGTGCCGGTCAAGGGCGAGGAAGACCGCACCACCCGCGCCCTGGCCACCGTCGGCCGCGCCCTCCGCAGCTGACCACGACGCCGACCGCCACGGCGAGTCCCCCGTCTCGGCACGGCGAGTCCCCCGTCTCGGCACGGCGAGTCCCCCGTCTCGGCACGGCGAGTCCCCCGTCTCGGCACGGCGAGTCCCGCGCTGCGGCACGGCGAGTCCCGCGCTGCGGCACAGCGCTCCCCAGATATCAACGCAGCCGGCCCCGGATCTTGGACTGCCGGGAGGCGCACGGAGGTCGGCACAGACCGCGAGCGCAGAGCCGGGGAGCGGCACGGGCGGCAGCGGCGGGTGGGGAAGCCGAGTGCAGACGGGTCAGTTGCCTGCCCGCCCGGCCAGGAGCGTCCGGAGCCGGTCGGCGATCTCGCGCTGGGGCCGGCCCACCAGCTCACCGTCGCGCACGACCACCCGGCCCGCCACGACGACGTGCCGCGCCCGCCGCCCCGGCGACCGCCACAGCAACCCGCCCAACGGATCGGCGCCGCCCGCGTCGGCGACGCCAGTGACGTCCCAACAGACGAGGTCCGCCGCCGCACCCGGGGTGAGAACGCCCAGCTCCGGACGTCCCAGCCCGACCGCGGAGCCTGCGGTGGCCCATCCCAGCACCTCCCGCGCCGTCACGGGGCGTCCGGCGAGCGGCGCCACCTGCAGCGCGAGACGTGCGTCGGCCAAGAGGTGACCGGCGTCGTTGCTGCCGCCGCCGCTGGTTCCGAGCCCGACCACGACGCCCGCGTCCGCCAACGTCGCCGCAGGGGCCACGCCCCAGCCCATCGGCACGTCGCAGCCGGGCGCGTGGGTGACGCTCACGCCCCCCGCGGCCACCGCGTCGATCTCGGCGGACGTCACCCCGCACAGGTGGGCGAGCGTCACGTCCGGCGCGAGCCAGCCCCAGTCGCGGAGCAGCTCCAGCGGTCGTCGCCCGTAGCGCTGCTCGGCGACTTCCACATCCACCTGCTCGCCCGCCTGCGTCCGACGTCGCAGCCCGTGCCGCGCGGCGATCTCACCGAGCAGGGCGAACGTCCGCTCGCCGTCGCTGTGCACGCCTGCAGGCCCGACCGCGACCTGCACCATCCCGGTCGTGTCGCCGCCTAGTGCCGTCGCGATCGCGTCGGCGGACGCCGCCGCCTGCTCCGGGTCGTCGCGGGCGCTCCCCCGCACGAACACCAGCCGCGCGCCCAGCTCGGCGGCGGCGTCGGCGACGGCGAGCGCGATGTCGACCCCGTTGCCGGGCGGCCAGGTGAGGTGGTGGTCGGCCACCGTCGTCACCCCACAGAGGAGCGCCTCGGCGAAACCGACCGACGCCGCTGTCCGCGCCAGCTCGGCGTCCACCCCGACCGCGGCATACGCAGCGGCCATCCGCGGCAGCCACTCCCGCATCGGCACGCCGCGGGTGCCGGGCAGCGTGCGGAAGGCGGTCTGCAGGAGGTGGTGATGGGCGTTGACCAGGCCGGGGGTCACGACACATCCGGACGCGTCGAGGATCTCGCCGGGACCATCGTCCGTCACAACACGCCCGCCGGCGCAGCGGACGACCCCGCCGGGGATCTCCGCTGCGCCGGTCCACACCAGGTCGGCTCCGCTGACAGTCAGCACGGAGCCAGTGTCACGGCACCGCCACCGCCACCTGAACGAGGCCCGGATTGGCGCTCGCTGCGGTGCCCTCGGAGTTCGACTCGTCATCCGGCTTGTCCGCGGACGTGTCGCCCGGGTTCAGCGAGTACTGGCGGACCCAGTCGACGTACATGTGCGAGGTCTGGACGGAGCCGCCGTGCGGGAACCAGTCGAGCTGGATGCACAGGTGCATCGGCCCCGGCGGGAGCGCCTTGGTGTTGTCGGTGCGCCACCACTGCTTGCCGTCGACGAAGGCGGCGATGTGATCGGGCGTCCACTCGACCGCCCAGTTGTGCCACTGCGTCGCGTCGATCTTCACGTTGCCCTGCAGCTGGGAGTTGTCGTGTCCGTAGTGCAGGAACATGTCGGTGGACTGGCGCGTGTGGTCGGACATCTCCATGAAGTCGACCTCGCCGCCGACCGGCCAGTTCTCCGCGTCCGGCCAGAGCAGCAGCAGCGCGTTGTAGGAGCGGTCACTAGCGGGCGCCTTGACCCGACCCTCCCAGCGGCCGTACTTCTGGCCGTGGTCCCAGGCCATGCCTTCGGTGTTGCCGTTCGGGTCGCCGGTGATCGTCATAACGCCGTTCTCGAGGCTCACGGCGTCGGGCGTACGCCTTCCTTTGCCGCCGTGGCCCGGGCCGTCGTAGAGACCCCAGGACTTGTCGAGCGGGCCGTCGAACTCCTCGACCCGGTTCGGCTTTCCCCAGCCGTACTTCGCTGCCGCGCTCGTCGCGAAGCCTGCGGACTGGTCGGGATGGCAGGGATCGACGGGCGTCGGGTCGGTGCCACCGGCGTTGGACCGCTGCGCGGGCGGGTCCTCGGGATCGTCGGACGACGGAGCGGGCTGGGGAGTCGGGCGCGCCGCAACCGGAGCGGCGACGGCTGCGTCCGCCGTCGAAGCGCGGTTGACGGTGACGCCGCCGGAGACGTGCGCCGGGGCGCTGTCCGGCCCGCCTTCGACGCGCGCGACAGGTGCAGGGCCCGCTGCCGGTGCGGCGGGCGCTGTGCCGTCGGGACCGACCCCGTTCACGGTCACCGGGGCGCGCACGGTCACCGGATGCACCGCCCCGGCGGGCGCGGACGGTGTTGCGGGCGGGGCCTGCACAGATACGGCCGGAGCGCTCGCCCCCGATGCCAAGCCAGGCGGAGCGACCACCGGAGGCGCGGCAGCGGCGGGCACGGAGCCGCCGGGAAGATCGGCTGCGGGAGCCCCCAGCGCCGGAACGGCGGCCGGAGGAGCTTGGGCCGTCAGAGCCATCGCCGCCCGCGCGACCGCCTCGGCCGAGCGCACGACCAGCGCGGCCGACATCGCCACTGCGGACACCGACCTAGTGAGGGCGGCGGACGATAACGCGGCCAACGCGGCGGTGGAGCTCACCAGCTTGTTGGCCTGTGCGACGAGATCGTCGGCGGGACCGCCTGAGCCGACAGGGCCGGCCGAGGCGACGGGCGCAACGGGGGCCGAGGGCGACGCGGGACGCGCGGGAACCCCAGGCGATGCGGGCACCCTACGTTCGGCGGGCAAAGCCGGAGCTGCCGCCGCAGCGGAACCGGCAGGTGAGCCGACCGCAGCGGATGTCGCGGGCTCGGCCTCTCTCGCCGGTTGGGCAGCGGCCGCTACGCCTGCCGAGGCCGAGGACGCCGCTGGTGCGGGGGCACCTGCCACGGCGACCGGGCTCGCCGCCGGGGCAGCGCCCGCCGCCGCGGGCACGGGACCATGCACACGATCTAGAACCGGTGCGGCTGGGGCCGGAGCCGCAGGCACCGCCCGGACGGCAGGTGCCTTGGCAACCGCCGCCGAGACGGGCTCCACCGGAACCGTGGGCGCCGTCGGAACCTTGGGTGCAGCCGGAGCGCCGACAACCGGAGCCGCGGCAGCCCTCGGGAACGCAGGAGCAGCCGGGGCGCCGACACCTGGAGTTCCCGGGACCGCGGACGCAGCCGAAGCACCGACAGCAGGTGCGGCGGGAGCCCGCGGGGCTTCAGGAGCGTCCAGGGCACCGACAGTCGAAGCCGCCGGGAGCCCAGGCGCGGCGCCGACGGCCGGTGCGTTCGGTGCAGGCGGGACCGCAGGCGCAGCCAGGCCTCCGGCGACAGGTGCCGCCGGAGCCCCGTGGACCGCAGGCGCAGCGCCGTCGGCCGGTGCCGGTGGGACCGCAGGTGCAGCGCCGACGGCCGGTGCCGCCGGTGCCGGTGGGACGGCAGGCACAGCGCCGACGGCCGGTGCCGCCGGGACCGCAGGTGCAGCGCCGACCGCCGGTGCCGGTGGGACGGCAGGTGCAGCGCCGACGGCCGGTGCCGCCGGGACCGCAGGTGCAGCGCCGACCGCCGGTGCCGGTGGGACGGCAGGTGCAGCGCCGACCGCCGGTGCCGCCGGGACCGCAGGTGCAGCGCCGACCGCCGGTGCCGGTGGGACGGCAGGTGCAGCGCCGACCGCCGGTGCCGCGGCGGCCCCAGGTGCCGCCGGAACGGCCGGGACCGCTGGAGCGGCCGGGGCGCCGGGCGCAGCTGGGGGGGCCGGGACCGCCGGAGCGGCCGGGGCGCCGGGCGCAGCTGGGGGGGCCGGGACCGCCGGAGCGGCCGGGGCGCCGGGCGCAGTTGGGGGGGCCGGGACCGCCGGAGCGGCCGGGACCGCCGGGGCCCCAGGTGCCGGAGATGTCGGGGCCGGTGCCCCCGGGTTGGCGGCCCCGACAGGACCGGCCGGATCACCCGGCGCGGGTACGGAAGGAGCTGGTCCGGTGGGCGCGGCGGGCTCTACCGGCGCGGCCGGGCCCGTCGGAACAGCCGGTGCGCCGGGGGCCGCCTGCACGCCGGGGTCCGCGGGAGCCACGCAGCCTACGGGTGCGTCGAGCGGGATCCCACCGGCCCGCGGCTCGGCAGCAGCAGCGATCGAACCTGCCAGCATGGCCGTGACGACGATCCCCCCGACCGTCACGTATCGCCTCATCAAGCTCTCCTGCCCCTCGTGTCACACGGATTGGCAGAGGGCACAGTAGGGCGATCCCGTTACAAAGATCAGTAGAAGACACCCCATCGAGTGCGACTTCGCAGCGACGGTGCATCACCGTCCGAAGTCGCGGGTAGGGTCCCCCGCCGACGGCCGGAGCGTTAGGCGCGACGAGCGGTCAATCCGCGCCGTGCGTGCCCGAATGGCTGAACGGAGGTCACCATCCGCGCGCGGCGTAGCGCTGCTCGGCAGGCAGCTCGGCGACGTTGATGCCGACCATCGCCTCGCCGAGGCCCCGCGAGACCTTGGCGATCACGGCGGGGTCGTCGAAGAACGTGGTGGCCTTGACGATCGCCTCCGCGCGCTGGGCCGGATCGCCGGACTTGAAGATCCCGGAGCCGACGAAGACGCCCTCCGCCCCGAGCTGCATCATCATCGCGGCGTCGGCGGGCGTCGCGATGCCGCCCGCGGTGAACAGCACGACCGGCAGCTTGCCCGCCCGCGCCACCTCGGTGACCAGCTCGATCGGCGCCCGCAGCTCCTTGGCCGCGCCGTACAGCTCGGCCTCGTCCAACGCGGCCAGTTTGCGGATTTCCGAGCGGATCGACCGCATGTGCCGGGTGGCCTCGACGACGTTGCCCGTGCCCGCCTCACCCTTGCTGCGGATCATCGCCGCGCCCTCGGAGAGGCGCCGCAGCGCCTCACCGAGGTTGGTCGCGCCGCACACGAACGGCACGGTGAAGGGCCACTTGTCGATGTGGTGGGCCTCGTCGGCGGGTGTGAGCACCTCGGACTCGTCGACGTAGTCCACGCCGAGCGACTGCAGCACCTGCGCCTCGACGAAGTGCCCGATGCGTGCCTTGGCCATGACGGGGATCGAGACGGCGTCGATGATGCCCTGGATCATGTCGGGGTCGCTCATACGGGCCACGCCGCCCTGCACGCGGATGTCGGCGGGCACCCGCTCGAGGGCCATGACGGCGACGGCCCCCGCATCCTCGGCGATCTTGGCCTGCTCGGGGGTGACCACATCCATGATCACGCCGCCCTTCAGCATCTCGGCCATCCCGCGCTTCACGCGCGCGGTGCCCTGCTGCTGGCCTGCGCTCGGCGTGGCGGACACGTGCTGGTCGGACGACACGGCAATACCTCTCACTCCTGCGACGGTGACACCCGATCGTACGTCAGCGCAGGTGACGGGTCGGCGATCTCGAAGTAGGCGGGCATCGGCGCGGTGCCCGCGAGCCGCAGCCTGCGGACGAGGCGGCGGGAGCGCAGGCCGAGGGTGTCGCGGACGGCGTCGTTGTGCACCCGCCGGGCAAGGACGAGCAACTGCTCGGCGTCGGCGAGGGCGGTGCGCACGTCGGGAGGCAGCGCGGCCCGGTCGAGCTGGGTGAGGGCGCGGCTGAGCGCGTTGGCCGCGGCCTCGGGGTCGATGGCGGACGACCGCACCGCCGTCGTGGAGTCCGCGCCTCCGTCCGGACGGCGGCGCGGACGCCGAGATGCTTGCGTCGTGGCCCCGTCGGGTACCGCGACACCCGCCCGCGCCGCGGCCGCGGCCCGTCGCGCCAACGCCGCGTCGAGCCCCGCCCGGGCCGCGTCGACGCGGATGTGCAGCCGGTGGAGCCGCCGGACGCGCGCGAGGCAGAGCACGACCACCCACGCCGCGGCGACGAGGCCGAGCAGCACCCCGACCGCGGTCACGACGCCGCCCACCCGACGCCCCCACGCGCAGCAGCCCGCCCGACCGGTACCGAGGCCCGACCGACGCCCCCACGCGACCCAGCAGGCACCACGCGACCGACCCCCCCACGCGCAGCAGCCCGCCCGACCGGTACCAAGGCCCGACCGACGCCCCCACGCGACCCAGCAGGCACTACCCGACCGACCCCCCCACGCGCCGCAACCCGACCAGCCTGCGCCGCAACCCGACCGGCGTCCTCGACGCGAGCGGCCGTCACGACGCCCACCGCCGCGGGTCAGCCGCGACCGCGGCCCGGTAAACCCGTTCGACGTCGGCCGCGACCAGCGACCATTCGAACTCCGCCGCCCGCACCCGCCCCGCGGCTGAGAGCGCGGCCCGCCGGGCGGGGTCGTCGAGCAGTGCCCCGAGCGCGGCAGCCAGCGCCACCGGGTCCCCGGCGCGGAACAGCGCGCCTGCGGGCGGGTCGCCGAGCACGGCGCGGAACGCGTCGAGGTCGCTCGCCAACACCGGCGCGCCCGCCGCCAACGCCTCGGCCAGCACGATCCCGAAGCTCTCGCCGCCGGTGTGCGGGGCGCAGAACACAGTGGCCGCCCCGAGCACAGCCGCCTTGCGAGCGTCGTCGACAGCGCCGAGCACGTTCACCCTCCTGGGCATGCCTGCGGCATCCCCCCGCCCGACCACGACGAGCCGCAGCTCCGGACGGCCCAACCGGGCCAGTGCGTCGAGCAACACCGCCATGCCCTTGCGGGGCTCGTCGAACCGGCCGACGAACGCCACGGTGTCCGCCGCCCGCGGACCGGTCGGCGCCAGGGCAGCCACGTCGACGCCGTTGGGGATCTCGATCGCATCTCCGCCGAGGTGACGCACCTGCACCCGCCGCGCCGACGGCGAGACGGCGATGCGCGCCGTCACCTTCTCCATCAGCGGCTGGATGACCCCGCCGAGCACCGCGAGCGCCCGCGAGCGCTCGGTCGACGTGTGGAACGTCGCCACGACCGGCCCATCGGCCAGGAGCAGCGCGATCGCAGACACGCTGGCGGTGGTGGGCTCGTGCAGGTGCAGCACGTCGAACCGGTGCCCGAGGAGCCACCGCCGCACCCGCGCGTACGCCACCGGCCCGAACGCGACTCGCGCCACCGATCCGTTGTAGGGCACCCCCACGGCCCGTCCGACCGGGGTGACGAACGCAGGCACCGGGCCCTCGGCGGGCGCCAGCACGTGCACGGCGTGGCCCCGCGCCCGCAGCGCCGTGGCCAGGCCGAGCACGTGCGCCTGGACCCCGCCCGGTACGTCGAGGGAGTACGGGCACACCATGCCGATGCGGAGCGTCACGCGCGATCGGCCGTCCACAGTGGCTGCAGAACGTGCCACCCGGCGGGGTCGTCCGCGACGAGCGCGCCCAGCGCGTCGGCCAGCGCTTGCGTCGCCTTCGCCACGTCCGCGGGCCCGGGCACCGGGACAGGTGCGCCGAACGCGATCGTCCAGCCGTCGCGGGTGAACCCCAACCGGGTCGGCAGCAGCGTGGCGCCGGTGAGGGCGGCCAGCCGCGCAGGCCCGGACGGCAGCCGGGCGGGCTCGCCGAGAAGGGCGACGTCGAGGCTCGCGCCCAGCACGTCCCGGTCGGCGAGCACGCAGACGACGCCGCCGACCCGCAGCCGCCGCAGCAGCGCACGGTAGGCCCCCTCCGCGACCATGTCGAAGCCCAGCGCCGCCCGGTGCGCCACGAACCGGCGGTACACCGACTCGGGCCGCAGCCGCTGCCCGACCGTGGTGAACACCGGGTCAAGGCCGCGCCGGCGCAGGGTCTCGATCAGCCAGACGCCCGCGGCGTCCCAGTTGCCGCTGTGCGGCAGGGCGACGATCAGGCCGCGACCTGCGGCGAGGGCCTCGTCGAACGGCGCACGGCTGGTGACGGTCGTGTCCGCGACGATCCGCGCTCCGTCCGCGGCGGTGAGCCGGAACGTCTCGCACCAGTAGCGGGCGTAGTTGCGCATGGCGTCGCGGACCAGCGCGGCGGCACCCAGCCGCGCCAGGTTGGCCCGCAGCTGCCGCACGCCCGGCCCGTTGCGGCGCACGGCCAGGTCGGCGCCCAGCCGAAAAACGGCGTACGCGAGCCGCTCCGGCAGCAGGCGCACGAGTCGCCACGCGGCGGCGTACTGCAGGTCGGTCAGGCGCGCGTTCACGACGCGGCGGGGTCGGGCGGGACGTCGCGTGCGCTCCGGCGGGCCTCGGCCAGCCGCTGCCCCACCGTCCACAGCGACGCCGCCGCGAGCACCCACAGCGCGACGTCCAGCGCATACGGCACCCCCAGCCCGGCGAGCGCGGTGCCGACGAGGGCGAGGATCAGCCGCTCGGCCCGTTCGACGAGGCCGCCGACCACCCGCAGCCCCGCCCCCTCGGCCCGCGCCTTGATGTAGGAGATCAGCTGGCCCGCGACCAGGCAGATCAGCGCGGCCACGCCCAGCACCCGGGCCTCCCCGACGCCGAGTGCCCACCACGTGAGGGCGGCGAAGAGGGCGCCGTCGGCAATGCGGTCACAGGTGGAGTCGAGCACCGCCCCGAATGGCGTGCCCCGCCCGCGGGCCCGTGCCATCGCGCCGTCCACCAGGTCGAACAGCACGAACAGGGTGACGACGAGCGTGCCTGCGAACAGCTGCCCGCGCGGCAGGAACCACAGCGCCGCCGCCACCGAGCCGACAGTGCCCGCGACCGTGACGGCGTCGGGTGTGATCCCGCGCGCCACAAGCCACCGGCCGAGCGGCTCGGTGACGCGGTTGACGTACACGCGGGCGACGACGTTGAGCATGTGCTCCTGCTTGTCTCGGGCTCGCCGCCAGCCTATCCGGATCTCTGCGCCCGCCCCGGCCACGCCTCGGCCAGCAGCGCGCGCGTCTCGGACAGCAGCTGCGGTATGACCTTCGTCTGGCCGATCACCGCGATGAAGTTGGCGTCGCCGCCCCAGCGCGGTACGACGTGTTGGTGCAGGTGAGCGGCCAGCGAGCCGCCCGCGACCGTGCCGAGGTTCATGCCGACGTTGAACGCGTGGGGCGCGGCGACCGTCCGCATCGCCCGTAGCGCGTCTTGGGTGAACAGCATCAGCTCCGCGGACTCGGCGTCCGTCAGCTCCTCCAGCTCCGCAACGTGCCGGTAGGGCAGCACCATCAGGTGGCCGGGGTTGTAGGGGTGCAGGTTGAGGAGGGCGTAGACGACCTCGCCGCGCGCGACGATGAGCCCTTCCTCGTCGGGAAGGGTCGGGATCCGGCAGAGCGGGCACCCGCCCTCGCCCGCGTCCTTGATGTAGGCGAGCCGGTGCGGCGTCCACAGCCTGCGGAAGCCGTCCGGGGTGCCCACCCCGTCCTGCGCCTCTGGGACCGGCTCGCTCATGACGGCCGATCCTAGGGCCCGGGTCAGGTGAGCCGGTCGGCCGTCGGGCTCGCGTTGTCGCGGCGACCGATCCAACCCGTGATCAGCTCGACCGCCTCCGCCACGGGCACGCCGTTGCGCTGCGTGCCGTCGCGGAAGCGGAAGCTCACCGCGCCCGCCTCGGCGTCACGGGCACCGGCGAGCAGCAGGAAGGGCACCTTCGCCAACGTGTGCGTGCGGATCTTCTTCTGCATGCGGTCGTCGCCCGCGTCGACCTCGACCCGAACGTCATGGGCGCGTAGCTGCTCGGCGACCTGGGCGACGTAGCCGTGCTGCTCGTCCGTGACCGGGATCGCGACCACCTGCACCGGCGCCAGCCACGCCGGGAAGGCGCCCGCGTAGTGCTCGGTGAGGATGCCGAAGAAGCGCTCGATCGAGCCGAACAGCGCGCGGTGGATCATCACCGGGCGCTTCCGCGAGCCGTCGGCGGCGGTGTACTCGAGGCCGAAGAGGTCGGGCTCCATGAGGTCGACCTGGATCGTCGACATCTGCCAGGTGCGCCCGATCGCGTCCTTGACCTGCACGCTGATCTTCGGGGCGTAGAACGCGGCGCCGCCGGGGTCGAGCACGAAGTCAAGACCGGACGCCTCGGCGGCCTCGCGCAGCGCCTCGGTGGCCCGCTCCCAGTCCTCGTCGCTGCCGATCGACTTCTCCGGATCGCGGGTGGAGAGCTCGAGGTAGAAGTCATCGAGCCCGTAGTCGCGCAAGAGGTCGAGGACGAACTGCAGCAGCGAGCGGATCTCGTCCTGCATCTGCTCGTCGGTGCAGTAGATGTGCGCGTCGTCCTGGGTGAAGCCGCGGGCGCGGGTGAGGCCGTGGACCACGCCGGACTTCTCGTAGCGGTAGACCGTGCCGAACTCGAACAGCCGCAGCGGCAGCTCCCGGTACGACCGGCCACGGGACCGGAAGATCAGGTTGTGCATCGGGCAGTTCATCGGCTTGAGGTAGTAGTCCTGCCCGGGCTTGCGCAGCTGCCCGTCCGCGCCGTGCTCCGCGTCCAGGTGCATGGGCGGGTACATGCCCTCGGCGTACCAGGACAGGTGCCCGGAGGTCTCGAACAGCTGGGCCTTGGTGATGTGCGGGGTGTTGACGAACTCGTAGCCCGCCTGCATGTGACGGCGGCGCGAGTAGTCCTCCAGCTCACGGCGGACGACGCCGCCCTTGGGGTGGAAGACGGCGAGGCCGGACCCGATCTCGTCGGGGAACGAGAAGAGGTCGAGCTCGGCGCCGAGCCTGCGGTGGTCGCGCCGCTCGGCCTCGGCGACCCGCTGCAAGTGCGCGTCGAGGGCGTCCTGCGACTCCCATGCGGTGCCGTATATGCGCTGCAGCTGCGGGTTCTTCTCGCTGCCCCGCCAGTACGCGGCGGCGCTGCGGGTGAGCTTCACCGCGGGGATGTACTTCGTGGTGGGCAGGTGCGGGCCGCGGCAGAGGTCGGACCAGACGGTCTCGCCGGTGTGGGCGTGCACGTTGTCGTAGATCGTCAGCTCGCCGGAGGCGTCGACCTCGACCGCATCTTCCGGCGCCGCGCCCTTGAGGTCGATGAGCTCCAGCTTGTAGGGCTCGTCGGCGAGCTCCTTGCGGGCGTCATCGACCGACTCGAAACGCCGCCGGGAGAACCGCTGCCCCGCTTTGATGATCTTCTTCATCGCGGATTCGAGCGCGGCCAGGTCGTCCGGGGTGAACGGGGTGTCGACGTCGAAGTCGTAGTAGAAGCCGTCGGTGATGGGCGGGCCGATACCGAGCTTGGCGTCGGGCCGCAGCTGCTGGACGGCCTGGGCGAGAACGTGGGCGGCGGAATGGCGGATGACGCTGCGGCCGTCCTCGGTGTCCGCGGCGACGGGCTCGACGTCGACGTCGCCAACGGGGGCCCACGCGAGGTCCCGCAGGGCGCCGTCGGCGCGGACGACGACCACCGCGCTCGGTCCGCTCGACGGAAGGCCCGCGGCGCGCACGGCCGCACCGGCCGTCGTCCCGGCCCGCACCCGGACGGCGGGCGGCGGTGGCGACGATGCTGGCGCGGACACTGCGGACCTCCGGAGCCGGTGAGCGGATTGCCTCGTCGATGCTAGACGGGGGGTCGATCGGGATTCGCTCACGGTCACCGGCCGCCGCTGCGGGCGGGCGGCAGGGCCGAGGGGGGCGCCGGGCCGCGGCGCGGGTCGGGCACCGTCGCCGTCGGGCCCGTGGTGGGCGGGGGGGTGGCCGGGTCGCCGAGGGCCACCGCCCCCAGAGGCCGATCGGGTGCCGACGGCGCCCCGACTTCGGGCACCACAGGCGGCTGTCCGTCGGGCAGCGGACCTGCCTGCATCGGGTCGGAGCGGGGGGCCGACCCCTCCGCGGGTGGCTTCGATGGGGGCTCCGGCCGAACCGCCCAGGAGAGGATCCAGGGACCGGTCGTCAGGCCTGCCTCGGGCAGCTGCCGCAGGTGGCGACGCACCCGGCGCACCACCCACGGCGTGCCGTCGACGACAACGGCGAGGGCAAGCCGCCCGCCTGCGGGGTCGGCGACGCAGCGCACGAGGTGGTGGCGGCCGTCCACGGTGAGGGTGAGCTCGGCGGGCGGCGACCCGGGCAGGGCGAGCAAGGCGCGCACAACGTCCGCGTGCCGGGCGCCGAGCGACTCGGCGTCGGATGTTTCCGCCTCGCCGCCCCGCGCCCACGCGTCGAGCACCATGCCGCTGTCGACGTCGAGCAGCACCGCGAGCTCGACCCCACCGGCCGTGGCGAGCGGACCGAGGACGGCAGTCAGGCCGTCGTCCCGGACGTTGACCGGGCGCCGATGGCGCGCCACCACCGCTCGCCGACGCCGGTCAGCGGTGGCCGGCGTTGGCCGGGAAGAAGGCCTGGCCGTCCTGCTGGTTGGGCATCCGGCCCGGCGTCGGGTTGGTCATGTAGAACTGCTGCTCGATCATCCGCAGGTCGCGCCGGGCCATCGCCAGGTTGGCCTGCGCCCGGTTCAGCACCAGGTAGAAGAACAGCTTCTCATCGGTGTTCCCGTGGATCGGGCGGATGAGGTGGTACTGGCTGTCGAGAGTGATCAGGATGTCCTCGATCGCCTCCCGCAGACCCAGCTTCTGCATGACTTCCAGCTTGGTGCGCACGACGTCGCTGTTGCCGGGGGCGGCCACGTCGAGGTCGAACTCGGGGCTACCGCCGCGGGAGCCGAGCGTCATCCCGCTGTCGTAGTCGACGATGGCGACGGCAAAAGCGCCCTTGATGTTGGCCGCCATATCCAGTGTGTATTCGATGCTGCTCATTGCCAGTGCCTCCATGGGCGGACCATCGGCTCGATCATCACGAGCCGCAAAGGTCATTTCTCTCATCGGGGTGGACGACCACAGAGATCGCTTCTCCAGCGTTCTCAGGTCGAATTGGCATCGTTACTCAACGCACGTAATGCCGTCAAGAGTCGATTCATTGTCGCGACGTCGTCGGCCCACGGCTGCGCGAGCACGGGATCGGACGACGACCGCGGACGTGGTGGTGCGGACGACGGCAGCGGCACGGCCGTCGAGCCGGTGCGCCGTGGCAGCGGAACGGCCACAGCATCCGGCCTGCGATCCGCGAGTCGCGTCCTGGCAGGCGGGCTCGCGGCCAGCGGAAGGGAGGTCGTCCAGGAAACCGCAGGTGAAAGGTGTTGTGGCGGCGCGGATGGCGCTACGCCGCCCGCCTCGTCCGGCCGCGCGGCCGCGAGTTCGCGACGGGCCACCGCGAGGTTGGCCCGCGCACGGTCTACGCAGAGGTAAACCAGCAGCGACCGCGCCGCACCGAGCGGGCGTACGAGATGGTAATGGCCGCCGGAGGTGAGGATGAAATCCTCCAGACCGCCGTCACCTGCCGTCCCGAGCGCAGTTGTAGCCTCCATTCCCCAGCGCAACACGACAGCCGGGTCGACCGCCGCGGCACCGAATTGGATCACAATTCGGCCGCTTTCCCGTTCGGCCACACATGAGTATCTCGATCCCGGTAGATCGAGCAGACCCAGAACCATGTCACGCATCGTCACGCGCAGAAATCCTTCCGCTGCGGAGAGCATGGCACATGCCGAACCGCGTGCATTCTTCAACCCTTTCAGGGTCCGCTATTAGGCTGTGCGGCCTAGCGTCTGATAGGGCGAACGGCGGGCAATTACGCGCTGTATGTGACGATGTGAGTGCGCTGAGCAGCGACGGAAGAACCTCCGCCGGGTGCGTGTTGCACACTGCGTGGTGCCTCTCTCCGTGCTCGACCTCGTCCCGATCGGCTCCGGCTCGACGGCCACCGCGGCGCTGGCCGCCAGCACGGCGCTCGCGCGGCGCGTCGACGAGCTGGGCTACGTCCGCTACTGGGTGGCCGAGCACCACGGAATGCCCGGCATCGGCAGCTCGTCGCCCGCGGTGCTGATCGCGCATCTTGCCGGGGCCACGTCGCGCATCCGGGTGGGCTCCGGCGGGGTCATGCTCCCCAACCACCAACCGCTGGTGATCGCCGAGCAGTTCGGCACGCTCGACGCGCTGCACCCGGGTCGCATCGACCTGGGCATCGGCCGCGCGCCGGGCACCGACCCGCGCACCGCCCGGGCGTTGCGCCGTGGCACCGATCCGCTCGGCGCCGACGACTTTCCCGAGCAGCTCACCGAGCTGATGGCCTACTTCCACGGTGACGGTCCGGTGCTTGCGGTGCCCGCGAAGGGACAGCAGCCCGCGCTCTGGCTGCTGGGGTCCAGCGGCTACTCCGCGCAGGTCGCGGGCCTGCTGGGGCTGCCGTTCGCGTTCGCCCACCACTTCAGCGGAGAGAACACGGACGCGGCCCTCGCGCTGTACCGGCAGACGTTCCGGCCGTCGGCGGTGCTGCAGCAGCCCTACGCGATGATCTGTGCCGCGGTGCTGGTCGCCGAGACCGACGCCGAAGCCCGGCGGCTGGCCCTGCCGTCGGCCCTGCAGTTCCTGCGGCTGCGGCTCGGCACGCCCGGGCTCGTGCCCACACCCGAGGAAGCCGCCGCACATCCGTACTCCGACCAGGAGCGGGCATTCATCGAGCACCGGATGGCAGGCCAGGTGATCGGGTCGCCTACCACCGTGCGTGACGGAGTGCGGGCGTTGGTCGAGCGCACCGGGGTCGACGAGCTGATGGTCACCACCAGCACGCACGACGGCGCCGACCGGATTCGCTCGTACGAACTGCTGAGCAGCGTGCTCGCGCCTGCTCCGGCGCGCTGAGCGACCCGACGGCCGCGTTCCGCGCCGCGATCGAGCGCGCGGTCGTGCTGTCCGCCCGAGTACCGAAGCCGCGCCTGCTGCGCCGGACGGTCGACCACGGCTACCGCGCGTGTTCGGTCGTGGCGCGGGCAACCCACCCGGGCCTCTCCATCGGGTGATCCCGCGTGATCCGCCATACCGCGCCGGTCCGCAACCCGTTGGGCCGGACAAGGCAGGGCTACTGCGGGTCGAAACGCGAGGTGGGGAACGTGCCGGGCACCCGGACGCCGGAGCGCCAACCTGGGCCCCACCCGCGGGCCGACCCCGCACGGAGCGCCGCCGGATCGGTAGGCCCGCGCCTGCCGTTGGACGACGGCGCCACCCTTCCCACGACCGACCCCTGCGCCGCGGCCCGCGCCGCCGCCTTCGGTCCGGGAGCGGCCCGTGCGGGTCGTCCCGCCAACCCGGGTCCCGGCGGCGACGCGGGTACGGGGTACGACGCCGGCGCGGCGCACGCCGGTGCGGTGGGCAGCACGGTCCCCTCGGTGGCCGTCAGCTCGACCGCCCGCACCGTCGCGCTGCCCGTGGCAACACCCGGCACCCGCGCTCCCGAGCGCGCGGTCGGCGCCCCGGCCGCGCCCGCGCGACCCCGACGAGTGGCCGGTGACCCCACACTCGCCCTGCCCCGACGGGTGATCGGCGACCCGGCCACACCCGTCCTGCCCCGAGTGGCCTGCGGCCCGGAGGCCATCGCCGCACCGGCGGCTCGGCCCGCAGGCCCACCAGCCCCGGGCCCGGCGGCCCCCGCAGCGTCAGCCCGCACAGGCTCGGCTCCCACAGGCCCAACCGCGCCGAGCCCGGCGGCGCCCGCAGCCTCGGTCCCCGCAGGGCCGTCCCCTGACAGCCCGAGCGCGACAACGCGAACGCTGGACGCACCGACCCCGACGACACGGCCGCCGGACGGCCGGGCTGCGGCCGACCCGGCGCCGGGTGGCCCGGCGACCACCGCGGCACCCCTCGGGCGCGACGAAGGGCGTGCGCGCAGCGCCCACCGCAGCGGGGTCGGCTGGTGGCAGGCACCCAAGGCGCGGCCGCGGACCGACGGCGCCCGACACCGCGTGCCGGAGGCCGCGGGCGGCAGGCGACCAGGCGGCGCCGGGATCCGCGGGCGCCGCGTCCGGATCGTGGTGCTCGGCCTCGCGGCCACGGCGGTGCTCGGCCCGGTTCTGGCCTTCGTCGTCGGCTACGCGCTGTTCCCCGTCCCCACGCCCGACGACGTGGTCAACAACCAGCTCGCGCTGCTGTCGTACGCCAACGGCGACCCGCTCACCCGCCTCGTCCCCGAGCAGGGGAACCGCACGAAGGTGCCGATCCAGTCGGTGCCCGAGCAGGTGCGCGACGCCGTGCTCGCCGCCGAGGACCGCAGCTTCTACTCCAACCCCGGCTTCGACCCGATCGGCATCGCGCGCGCCGCCTGGAACCAGGTCCGCGGCGGCGACGGCGGCGGTTCGACGATCACCCAGCAGTACGTCAAGAACACCCTCGTCGGGGACGAGCGCTCACTGTGGCGCAAGTACAAGGAGCTGATCGTCTCGGTCAAGGTCTCTCAGCAGCACAGCAAGGACCAGATCCTCGGCGACTACCTCAACGCGATCTACTTCGGCCGCGGCGCCTACGGCATCCAGGCGGCGAGCCAGGCGTACTTCGGCAAGAACGTGCAGGATCTCACGGTCGCGGAGGGCGCGGTGCTGGCCGGGGTGATCCAGTCGCCGTCGCGGTGGGACCCGGCCGTGAGCCCGGACGGTGCGGTGACGCGCTGGCACTTCGTCCTCGACGGCATGGTCGCCCAGGGCTGGCTCACCCCCGCGCAGCGCTCAGCCCAGCGCTTCCCGACCACCGTCCCGCGAACCCCGCAGCGCGGCGGCGTGCCCGCAGGCGCCGACGGGCACATCGTGTCGGCCGTCGTCGCCGAGCTGGCCGACCTCGGCATCACCGAGCAGGACGTGGCGCAGGAGGGCCTGCGCATCACGACGACGATCGACCCGACCCGGCAGCGCCAGGCCGTCGCCGCCGTCCACGACGCGCTCGCGGGCCAGCCCGACAACCTGCGCAGCGCGCTGGTGGCGATCGACCCGCAGACCGGCGGCGTGCTCGCCTACTACGGCGGCGACAACGGCCTCGGCCTCGACTACGCGCGCGTCGAGCGGCTCGCCGGATCGACCTTCAAACCCTTCGCCGTGCTCGCGGGCCTGCAGCAGGACCCGCCGGTCGGGCTGGGCACCTCGTTCGCGGGCGAGCCCTTGCCCGGCCTGCGCAACGACGACGGCGCCAACTGCACGCGCTGCGACCTGAAGCAGGCGATGACGCTCTCGAACAACGTCGTGTTCAACTCCCTGGCGAAGCAGGTCGGCGCGCAGCGCATCGCCGACGCTGCCCGGGCCGCAGGCATCACCACCCCACTCGACCGTCCCGACGAGCGCATCGCGCTGGGCAACAAGGAGGTCACCGCCGTCGACCTGGCCTCGGCCTACGCGACGATCGCCGCGGGCGGTGTCTGGCACCAGCCGCACCTGGTGGCCTCGGTCGTCACGACGGATGGTCGGGTGCTCTACCAGTCACAGACCGACGGCGAACGCCGGTTCTCCGACCGGGTGGCGCGCAACGTGACGGAGGCGATGCTCGACGTCGCCCCGCACGACGACCTCGCGCTGCCCGGCGGACGGCCGGTGGCGGCCAAGACCGGCACGGTGCAGTCGCACGTCGCGGGCCAGAACAACGACGCGTGGATGGCCGGGTTCACGCCGTCGGTCGCGGCGGCAGTATGGCTGGGCACCGACCGCAACGAACCGATCCGCACGGCGTCCGGACGACCGATCGAGGGCAAGGACCTGCCCGGGACGGCCTGGCACGACTTCATGGCCGACGCCACCGCGGGCCGCCCCGCGCAGGACTTCGCCCCGTTCCGCCCGATCGGGTCGCCGCCGTCGGACCTGCCGCCGGGCGCCGACCCGCGCAAGCAGTCCGCTGCGCCCACCCCGGTGCCGACGACAGCGCCGACCCCGCCCCCCACGACCGCGCCGACGCCACCGCCCGGCCCGCCGGAGCCGGTCCCGACGACGACCGCCGACGCGGGCTCCACCTGCACGTTGTTGTCGCCCTGCGGGTGAGCCGCCTACCGTGGTCGGCGTGTCGGGGGACGGCCACAGGTTCCGGGTGCTCGCCTGGGTGTCGGAGCGGCGCTTCGTGCTGTACGTGCCTGCGATCGAGGCGGCCACGACCGTGCCCGCGATGCCCGACGCCGACGCCGCCGCGCGGTCGTTGATCGCCGACCTCACCGGGATCCCCGAATCGGCGATCCACTGCGACATCGAGGTGGGCCGGGTGCCGGGCGGGCCGCCGTCGCTGCGTTGAGCGCCGCAGGCACCGGCCGTAGGGTCACCGGCGTGGAACCCGTTCCCGACGGCGCCCGGGTAGTCGCCGAACGCATGTCCGCCACCGCTCTGGCCTGGCTCGACTCGCTCACCGACGAGCAGCGCTCCGTGGCGGTGGGGGCGGGCCCCGACGCCGACGCCGAACGCGACGGCGAGCGGCGCCGCTGGTTCTACACGCCGACCGACCACGGCGGCCTCACCCTGCACGCACAGCGCCCCGCCCAGCAGCGGCTGGCGATGACGTTGCTGGGCTCGGGCACGTCGCGGCCCGGCTTCGTGTCGGCCGCGACGGTCATGGGCCTGGAGAACGTCCTCGACCACAGCGAGAACTTCACCGTGATGTTCGACCGGGAGCGCGGCCGGGACCCGGGCCTGTACTACCTGCGGGTGTTCGGCGACCCGGCAGGCTCGGCGCCGTGGGGCTGGCGCTTCGGCGGGCACCACGTCTCGGTGTCGCACCTGGTCGTCGACGGTGCCGTCGTCGCGTCCACACCGTCGTTCCTGGGCTCCGACCCGGCGTCCGCCCCGCTGCTGGGCTCCCTGCTGCGGCCGCTCGCGGGACCCGAGGACATCGCGCGCGACCTGATGCGCTCGCTCGCCGCCCCGCTGGCCGAGCGCGCGCTGCTGCTGCCGAAGGCGCCGGGCGACATCATCGGCGGCAACCGCACCACGCTGGCCGAGGGCGACCGCGTGCTCTCGCTCCTCGACCTGTGGCGGGGCCCGTTCGACGACCCCGTACAGCAGGCGGGGCTGCAGAAGGCCAGCGACGCGGTCGACGAGCTCGCCGACCTGTCGGAGGACGAGCACGCCGTCCTCGCCCTGACCGCCGCGCCGAAGGGCCTGCCCGCGGGCGAGCTCGACGCGGAGCAGCGGGAGCTCCTGCGGCAGCTGCTCTCGACGTACCTGGACCGGGTGCCCGAGGAGATCAGCGTCATGGGCCGCTACGCCGACGAGGCCGCGCTGGACGCCGTGCACTTCGCGTGGTCAGGCAGCCTCGCCCCCGGTGAGCGGCACTACTACCGCCTGCAGGGCCCGCGGCTGCTCATCGAGTGGGACAACACCCAGCGCAACGTCAACCACGCGCACGCGGCGTGGCGCGACCCGGAGGCCGACTTCGGGCGCGACGTGCTCGCCGCCCACACCGCCGCCCACCACTCGTGAGCCATTCACCGCGGCCGACGAACGTCGGCCTCGAGTAGGGCTCCGTGACCCCGATGGCGGAGAAGTCAGAGCTGCCGCTCGTCGCCGTGCCCGGCGGCCGGGTCGAGTACCTGGACGTGCCCGGCGACCCCGACCGCGCGCCGCTGCTGTTCCTGCACGAGGGCCTGGGCTCGGTGCGGCTGTGGCGCGGCTGGCCGGAGGTGGTGGCGGCCGCGACGGGCCGCCGCGTGGTCGCCTACTCCCGGCTGGGGCACGGCTTCTCCGACCTCCCGCCCGCCCCGCGGACGGTCGCGTTCATGCACGAGGAGGCGGCCGTCGTCGTGCCCGCGCTGCGGGCGGCGCTGGGCCTCACCGCGCCCGTGCTGGTCGGGCACTCCGACGGCGGCTCGATCGCGCTGGCGCACGCCGCCGCGCACACGGTGTCCGGTGCCGTGGTGCTGGCCCCGCACGTCATCACGGAGCCCGAGGGGCTGGTCGAGATCGCCGCCGCGCGCGACTCCTTCCGCAACGGCGACCTCGCCGCCCGCATGGGCCGCCACCACCGCGACGCGGACGTGACGTTCCGCAACTGGAACGACGTCTGGCTGTCGCCGGAGTTCCGAGCGTGGGACCTGCGGCCACTGCTCGCCGGGATCACCGCGCCGGTACTCGCGATCCAGGGCACGGCCGACCCGTACGGCACGGTGCTGCACGTCGAAGCGGTGCGCGACGGCGCGCCCGGACCGGTCGAGCTGCTCGTGCTCGACTGCGGCCACGCGCCGCACCTCGAAGCGCCCGAGCCGGTCACCGCGGCGGTGGTGCGCTTCCTCGCCAGCCTGCCCAGCGGTGCGGGGTGAGCACGAGCACCGGGCCGCCCGGGGGCGCCGCCGCGTAGGGCGGGTACTTCGCGCCGAGGGCCGCCCGCGCCCGGTCGGCCAGCTCGCCCTCCTCGTGAACGGCGGCCGTGCCGTCGATCCGCACCCACCACAGGAGCGTCCAGTCCTCGGCGTAGTGGTCGACGAGCACGGCCGCGCGCGGGTCGCGGCGCACGTCCGCGAGGCGGGCGAGGCGCGTCGAGCGCTTGGGCTTCACCTCGTCCACTGCCGAGCAGACCAGGCCGTCGAGCAGCACGAACGTGATTGGGACCAGCCGAGCGGTGCCGTCGGCGCGTAACGTGGCGAGCCGTGCGACCCGCGCCGCGGACACCCGGGCGCGCTGCTCGTCGGGATCGAGGGCGGGCACCGGGCCAGTCTCCCGCGCGGGGGAAGAGAACGGCCCGCCCACCCGTTGATTGCAGACACAACTACTTTGGAGGTCGCCGTGCCCGCCGTCACCGTCCCCGATGTCACCGTGTTGCCCCGGGTGCCCGAGCCCGGCGAGGCGGCCGTCGAGCGCGGCGTGCGCTCGGTGACCACCGCCCCGTCCGGCTTCGAGGGCGAGGGCTTCCCGGTGCGGCGTGCGTTCGCGGGTGTCGATCTGCGCGACCTCGACCCGTTCCTGATGATGGACCAGATGGGCGCGGTGGAGTACGCGCCCGGCGAACCGAAGGGCACGGCGTGGCATCCGCACCGCGGTTTCGAGACCGTCACCTACATCATGGACGGCATCTTCGAGCACCAGGACAGCCACGGCGGCGGCGGGGTGATCACCAACGGTGACACCCAGTGGATGACGGCGGGCAGCGGCCTGCTGCACATCGAACGGCCGCCGGAGAGCCTGGTCGTGTCGGGCGGGCTGTTCCACGGCCTGCAGCTGTGGGTGAACCTGCCGAAGGCCGACAAGTGGCTCGAGCCCAAGTACCAGGACCTGCGCGGCGGCGAATCCACGCTGCTCACCAGCCACGACGGCGGCGCGCTGATCAGGCTCATCGCGGGCGGGCTCGGCGGGCACACCGGCCCGGGCACCACGTTCACGCCGATGACGATGGCGCACGCCACCGTCTCCCCCGGCGCCTCGGTGCGGCTGCCGTGGCGGCGCGAGTTCAATGCGCTGGTCTACGTGCTGTCCGGCACGGGCACGGTCGGAGCCGAGCGACGGCCGGTGCGCACCGGCCAGGCCGTGCTCTACGGGCCGGGCGACGCGATCACCGTGGCCGCCGACGCCACGCAGGAGTCGCGCCTCGGGGGCATGGACGTGGTGATCCTCGGCGGGCAGCCGATCCGGGAGCCGATCGCGTGGGCGGGCCCGTTCGTCATGAACACCAAAGCCGAAGTGATGACAGCGTTCGAGGACTACCAGAAGGGCAAGCTCGGCGTCGTGCCCGCGACCTACGTGCCGCACGGGGGGGCCCGCGGATGAGCGTGACGGTTGCCGACGCGCCGGCGCGCTCGCGCTTCGAGATCAGCGTGGACGGCGCGCTCGCCGGATTCGCCGTGTACCGGCTGGGGCCGGGCCGGATCACGTTCGTGCACACCGAGATCGACGAGGCCTACGCCGGGCAGGGCCTCGGCGGAAAGCTGGCCAGGTCCGCGCTCGACGACGTCCGCGCCCGTGGCCTCGCCGTGCGACCGGACTGCCCGTTCATCGCGGGCTGGATCGCCAAGCACGCGGACTACGCCGACCTCGTGGCCTGATCGCCGCCGCCCGATCCCACTGAGCGGCGCTGCCACCGGCCGTGATCACCGGTTCGGCGCGAATACGGCCGGATCTGGCCGTTTGGCGCACCCAACCGACGATCACGTGCCGAAACGCCAACTCACCGTGCCCAAACGGGGGACTCACCCGATCTGGGTGCTCGACTCACCGTCCCTCGGGCGTCGCGTTTGCTCCCTCGGGCGCCAGGTGCGCGCCCATCGGCACCGGGGGGCCTCCCTCAGGGGCCGGGTGAGCACCGCCGCCCGCCGCCGGGCGGCGCTGGCCCCGGGGCGCAGTCAGGCGTCGGGTGCGCCGTCGCGGGCGGCGAAACGATGCGCCCAGAGATCGCGCAGCAGCGCGATCTCGGCTCCATGATGGATCACCTCGCGGTGGATGTGGGTGACGAGATCGGCCAGCGGCAGCTCGGCGTACGGGCCCTCCGCCGGGCCACAGGGACGGGCGAGCCCGGTCTCCCCGAGCCCTTGCACTCCGGCGAGCCACCCGGCGTATGCGGTGTCGAGCTGATCGAGCGCCTCGGCCGCCGTGCCGGGGTAGGGCCAGCTGTCGTAGCCCGCCTCGGGGCCGCCGAAATGCGCGGCCGTGCGCATCGCGAAAACGCCGACGACGATGTGCGCGATCCGCCAGGCGATCGTCGTGACCGGCGGCGGGTCGGGCGCGGGGTAGACCCAGTCGATGGTGAACGGGCCGGTGCCGGGCTGTTCGGCGCGCTCGCGGGGGCGGACATTCCAGCTTCCCGGCACCGGCTCCCACCGGTACTCCGCGTCGGTGAGCCCCTCCAGGCGGGGTCGGAGCTGGTGCTGCCAGTGGAAGGTGAGCTGGTCGGTCAGCACGCGGTTCCAGGCGATCGGTGTCGGTGTCGGTGTCGCTGTCGGTGTCTCGGTCATGGGCCCACTGTGCCGCAGCACCCCGACAGTTCTGTCGGAGGCCGGCCGTAGCCTGGGGCCGTGCTCGCCGTTCACGCCGTCTGGTCGCCGGGCCGCGGCGTGCTGCTCTGGGCCGAGGACGGCGATCGGCCCCCGTCATCGGGGGCGCGCTCGCTGCGCACGGCCCGGCCGCACCCGTTCGCGGCCGACCCGGCGGCGCTCCTGGCGCTGCACCCCGGCAAGCCCGCCACGCTCACGCTGCTGCTCCCCGCGGGTCCCGGCGGGCCGGTCGCCTCGCCGGAGCTGGTGCGCGCCCGCCCGCACGGGGCGCCGCGCGGCGCTCCGGTGCTACGGCCGTGGACGGTGCCCGCGCTGGCCGTCGACGTCGCCGAGCTGGCCGATCCCGCCGACGAGGCCCGCTACGGCGCGTCGGTGGCCCACCTCCGCGCCCTCGCGGAGCTGGCCGATGATCTCGCCGCCCGCGGCCGCGTCCTGCCCACGCTGGTCCGCGAGGCGGGCGTGCCGCACGCGCGGTGGCGGCCGATCGTGCGCGGGCTGGACGCCGTGGCGGTCGAGGCGCTGGTCGAGGCGCTGCCGCCGGTCGGGCGGGCCGAGCAGGCCGCGCCCCGCGACGAGCGGGGCGCCGATCCGCAGGTGCTCGTCGACGATGCCCTGGCGGTGCTCACCGACGCGGCGGTGCGCGACCGGCTGGCCCGCACGGGCGTCACCTCGGCACCCGCAGGCCGGTCGCGGGGTGGGCCCGCGGTCGCGACGTGGCTCCGCGCGCTCACCGCGCCCGATGCACGGGTCGAGGCGGGCGAGCGCGAGCTGGCGGGGCTCACCGATGCCCTGCGCGAGTGGGATTCCGTCGGCGCGGGCCCGCCGGGCGCCGGGCGGGCGAGCTTCCGGCTGTCGGAGGTGCGCACGCTGCACGACCCGGCCGATCCCGGCGACGACCCGGACGACCAGAGCGGCGACGGCACCCACTGGATCCTGGAGTTCTTCCTCCAGTCCACCGCCGATCCGAGCCTGCTCGTGCCTGCCGCGCAGGTCTGGGACGGCCGCGCCGCACGGCTGCTGGCCGATCCGCAGGAGTTGCTGCTCGCCGAGTTGGGGCGGGCCGCCCGCGTCATGCCCGACCTCGCGCCCGCCCTTCGCGCGGCCCGCCCGGAGTCGCTCGACCTGGAGAACGGCGGCGCGCACCAGTTCCTCACCGTC
The DNA here is from genome assembly GCA_963739465.1 of uncultured Actinomycetota bacterium. Classification (GTDB taxonomy): domain Bacteria; phylum Actinomycetota; class Actinomycetes; order Mycobacteriales; family Pseudonocardiaceae; genus Pseudonocardia. Next base: position 11,490 of record CAVUAS010000021.1, on the reverse strand, counting down.
GATGCGCCGCTGCTCGCCGACGCCGGGTTCGGCGTGCAGCTGCCCCGTGGGTGGGACGGGTCGCGACGGGTGGGGCTCACGCTGTCAGCCCGCAGCACCCCCGCCGACCGGGTGCTCACCCGCAGCGGCCTCGGCCGCGAGGAGCTGGCCGATTTCCGCTGGTCGGTGGCCGTCGGCGACGAGGAGCTGGGCGAGGAGGAGCTCGCCGAGCTCGTGGCGGCCAAGGCGCAGCTCGTACGGGTGCGCGGCCGGTGGGTGAGCGTCGACGCCGAGAAGCTGCGGGCGGGGCTGGCCTTCCTGCGCCGCAGCGCGCCGCGGCGGCCGCCCACCGTCGGCGAGGTGCTGGCGCTCGCGGGCCGCCATCCCGACGACTGGGCGGCCGACGAGGAGGTGCCGCTGCCGGTCACGGCGGTGCGCGCGCAGGGTTTCCTCGGCGATCTGCTGGAGGGTCGTGTGGACCGGGCGATCGCGCCGGTCGCCACCCCACCGAGCTTCCGCGCGGAGCTGCGCCCGTACCAACAGCGGGGCCTGTCGTGGCTGGCGTTCCTCGCCGAGCTCGGTCTGGGCGCTCTGCTGGCCGACGACATGGGCCTGGGCAAGACGGTGCAGCTGCTGGCGCTGGAGACGCACGAGCGGAGCGCAGGCGGAGCGAGCATCGACACCGAGCGCGCCGCGGCCGCGCACCCACCCACGCTACTGTTGTGCCCGATGTCGCTGGTCGGCACGTGGCAGCGGGAGGCGGAGCGGTTCGCGCCCGAGCTGCGGGTGCTCGCGCTGCACGGCCCCGGGCGTCCCCGCGGCGCCGCCCTGCACGCCGCGGTGGCCGACGCCGATCTGGTCGTCACCACGTATGCCACCGCCACCCGTGACGTCGAGGAGCTGTCCGCGATCGGGTGGCGGCGGCTCGCGCTCGACGAGGCCCAGGCCGTCAAGAACAGCCGGGCGTCCGCGGCGCGGGCGGTGCGCCGGATCGACGCCGAGCACCGGGTCGCGCTCACCGGCACCCCGGTCGAGAACCGGCTGTCGGAGCTCTGGTCGGTGGTGGACGTGCTCAACCCGGGGCTGCTGGGCACGGCCGACCGCTTCCGCGAGCGCTACGCCGTACCGATCGAGCGGCACGGGAGCGACGAGGCGGCGTCGCGGCTGCGCACGGTCACCCGGCCCTATCTGCTGCGCCGGGTCAAGACCGACCCCACCATCATCGACGACCTCCCCGAGAAGATCGAGATCACCCAGCACTACCGGCTCACGCCGGAGCAGGCCACGCTCTACCGCACCGTCGTCGACGACATGATGGAGAAGATCGAGGACGCGCAGGGCATCCAGCGGCGGGGCAACGTGCTCGCCGCCATGGCCAAGCTGAAGCAGGTGTGCAACCACCCGGCCCAGCTCCTGCACGACGGCTCCGCGGTCGGGCGGCGCTCGGGCAAGGTCGTGCGGTTGGAGGAGATCCTCGCCGAGATCCTGGCCGAGGGCGACCGCGTGCTGTGCTTCACGCAGTTCACCGAGTTCGGGCACCTGCTGGTGCCGCACCTGTCCGCCCGGTTCGACACCGACATCGCGTACCTGCACGGCGGCACCCCCAAGAAGCGCCGCGACGAGATGGTGGCGCGGTTCCAGGCGAGCGAGGGGCCACCGGTCATGCTGCTCTCGCTCAAGGCGGGCGGCACCGGGCTCACGCTCACGGCGGCCAACCATGTGGTGCACCTGGACCGCTGGTGGAACCCGGCCGTGGAGAACCAGGCCACCGACCGGGCGTTCCGCATCGGGCAGCGGCGCACCGTCCAGGTGCGGAAGTTCCTCTGCCCCGGCACCGTCGAGGAGCGGATCGAGGCGATGATCGCGCAGAAGACCGCGCTTTCGGGCATGGTCGTCGGCGAGGGCGAGAACTGGCTCACGGAGCTGTCCACCGACAGCTTGCGGTCGCTGTTCATGCTCGACGAGGAGGCGGCGGTGGACGAGTCGTGACCGAGCCGTGGTGGGCCGACGCCGCCTCCACCCGACCGATCCGCGTCACCGGCGGCATCCAGATCAACTCCACCCGCGGCGCGGTGGCCCGCACGTGGTGGTCGAAGCGCTTCCTGTCGGTGCTCGAGCAGATCGGGGTCGGCGGCCGGATGGCCCGCGGCCGCGCCTACGCCCGGCAGGGCCAGATCGTCTCCCTCGACGTCGACACGGGCGGCGCGATGGCGAAGGTGCAGGGCAGCAGGCCGCGGCCGTACGCCGTGCGGGTCGGCGTGCCCGCGTTCGGCAAGGCCGAGTGGGCGGAGGTGGCCGAGGCCATGGTCGCCGACGCGTCGCTCACCGCGGCGCTGCTCGCCGGGGAGATGCCGCACGAGATCGAAGGCGTGTTCACCCGGGTGGGGCTCTCGCTGTTCCCGGCGAGCGCCCGCGACCTCGCCCTCGATTGCACGTGTCCCGACCAGGCCGTGCCGTGCAAGCACCTGGCCGCGGTCTGCTACGTGCTGGCCGAGCGGTTCGACGCCGACCCGTTCGCGATCCTCGCGCTGCGCGGCCGCGACCGGGAGACGCTGCTCGAAGATCTGCGGGCCCGGCGCGCGAGCGCGAGCCCTGCCCCCGCGCACGGCGCCCCGCTCGCGGAGGTGCTGTCCGCGTTCTACGCCGCGGGCCCGCTGCCCGCACCCACGGCAGGCCCCGACACCCCGCCGGACGCCCTGCTCGACCAGATTCCACCGTTTCCGGTGGAGATACGCGGCATATCGGTCACCGAGCTGTTGCGCCCCGTCTACCGCGCGCTGGGCGGGGCATGATGGGCGCGTGACCCGCTGGCTCGTGCCTGCCGTGGGCGTCGTCCTCGTCCTGATCGGCGCCGTGTGGACCCTGCAGGGCATCGGCGTGCTCGGCGGCAGCTCCATGACGGGCTCCAAGCTGTGGACGATCAACGGGCTCATCGCCGTGTTCGTGGGGCTCGGCCTGGTCTGGCTCGCCGTCCGGGTACGGCGGTCCTGAGTTTCGAGATGAAGGAGACCCGCCATGGGTGAGCTGAGTCCCTGGCACTGGGCGGTCGTGATCATCGCGCTGGTGGTGATCTTCGGGGCCCGGCGGCTGCCCGACGCCGCGCGCAGCCTCGGCCGCTCGGCCCGCATCCTCAAGTCGGAGCTGCGCGCGAACGACGACCCGGCCCCGGCCGCGCCGACCGGGCCGCCCACTCCCCCCGTCGCGGAGCCGCCGTCTACTAGAGACACCACGATTACGACATCGCAAAGCGAGCCGCGGCATAATTGACGCCGCGTCCCCGGGTTGATCTCATGATCTCGGGGAGTTTCGGGGACTGGGGGGACCGGAGTGTCAGGTGTGAGTTTGCCGCGCCCGGGGGCCGATCGACGGGGTTTTGGTAGATCAGCTCTCGGCATGGCGGCCGTGGGCGCGCTCGGGTTGGCTCTCGCCGCGGGCTGCACCGCGCCCGCTGCGGCAGGCCCCGCCGCGCCTGCCGCCCCGGTCGTGGCGCCCGCGCCGCGGGTCACCGTCGACCCGCCCGACGGAGCCAAGGCCGTCGCGCCCTCCGAGCTCGTCACGATCACGGCGAGCGGCGGCGCCCTGTCCGGCGTCACGCTCACCGCCGACGACGGCAGCGTGCTGCCCGGCGCGCTCGCCACCGGCGGCACCACGTGGCGAGCCACGGCCGCCCCGAAGTTCGGCACCGCCTACCACTTTGCGGGCACCGTCACCGGATCCGGCGGCACCACGCCCGTCACCGGCACGTTCACCACTGCCGCGCCGAGGAAGTTCGTCACGGCGACCAGCGCGATCGGCGACGGCCAGAGCGTCGGCGTCGCCGCGCCCCTCATGATCCAGTTCAGCCGTTCGATCCCGGAGTCGAGCCGGGCGGCGGTCGAGCGGGCGCTGTCGGTCACGACGTCGCAGCCGGTCACGGGGTCGTGGGCGTGGCTGCCCGACGCCTACGGCGGCTCCCGTGTGCACTGGCGCCCCAAGGACTACTGGCCGGTGGGCACCACGGTGAAGATGGCCGCGCACCTTTACGGCGTGGACATGGGCACGGCCGGGTTCGGCAAGTCCGACCTCACTGCCGACTTCACGATCGGGCGGTCCCAGATCGTCAAGGCCGACGCCCGCACCCACCGCATCCAGGTCCTCCGGGACGGCAAGGTCGTCATGGACCTGCCCGCGAGCTACGGCGCCGAGTCCGACCCACGGCGGGTCACGCGCAGCGGCACCCACATCGTGATGGCCAAAGCCCAGACCGTCCTCATGAGCAACCCGGACTTCGGCTACAACGACATCCCCGAGCACTGGGCAGTGCGGATCTCGAACAACGGCGAGTTCATCCACGCGAATCCGGCATCCTCGTGGGCGCAGGGCCGGAGCAACGTCACCCACGGCTGCATCAACCTCAGCACCACCAACGCGAAGAACTACTTCGACACCGCCATGTTCGGTGACCCGGTGGAGATCACCGGCACCGCGGTGCCGCTTTCCGCGGCCGACGGCGACGTCTACGACTGGTCCGTGCCGTGGGACCAGTGGACGAAGCTGTCCGCCCTCCACTAGGAACGGTCTATGGCGTGGGACTTCGCGACTGATCCCGAGTTCGAGGCGCAGCTCGAGTGGATGCGCGGCTTCGTCCGTGACGAGATCGTCCCGCTGGAGACGCTCGACATCGACCAGACGATGTTCGACCGCATCACGGCGCCGCTGAAGGAACAGGTCAAGGAGCACGGCCTGTGGGCCGCGCACCTGCCGCCCGAGCTCGGCGGCGGCGGGTTCGGGCAGGTCAAGCTGGGGTTGATGCACGAGATCCTCGGCCGCTGCCGCTTTGCGCCGGGCATCTTCGGCAACAACGCGCCCGACTCCGGCAACGCCGAGCTGCTCGCGATCGGCGGCTCGGAAGAGCAGAAGGCGCGGTGGATGCACCCGCTCCTGCGTGGCGAGCTGCGCAGCTGCTTCTCGATGACCGAGCCCGGCGCGGGCGCCGACCCCACCCTGCTGGCCACGCGCGCCGTGCTCGACGGCGACGAGTACGTGATCAACGGCCACAAATGGTTCAGCTCGAACGCGTCGGTGGCCGACTTCCTCATCGTCATGTGCGTGACCGATCCGGACGTCTCGCCCTACCAGGGATCGTCGATGATCATCGTGCCGGTGGACACGCCCGGCGTCGACATCGTCCGCGACATCCCGACCATGGACCACCCCACGTCCGGGCTCCGGCTCGACGGCGGCCACGCCGAGGTGATCTACCGGGACGTGCGGGTGCCGAGGGAGAACCTCGTCGGTGTCCCCGGCGACGGGTTCCGGCTCGCCCAGCAGCGTCTCGGCCCCGGCCGGATCCACCACGCGATGCGCTGGCTCGGCCAGAGCAGCCGGGCGTTCGACATGCTGTGCGAGCGCGCGGTGAGCCGCTACACCCACGGCTCCGTGCTCGCCGACAAGCAGATGGTGCAGGAGATGGTGGCGATGAGCGCGGCCGAGATGCAGGCCGCCCGACTGCTCACCCTGCACGCCGCTTGGACGATGGACCAGGTCGGCGCGTCCAACGCGCGCGTCGAGATCGCGATGATCAAGTACTGGGGCGCGCGGGTGCTGCACGACGTCATCGACCGGGCCATCCAGGTGCACGGCTCGCTCGGCTTCTCCGGCGACCTGCCGTTGGAGCAGATGTACCGCGCCGCCCGGGCCGCCCGCATCTACGACGGCCCCGACGAAGTGCACAAGGCCACCGTGGCCCGCCGCATCCTGCGCGGCTACACGCCGCGAGAGGTGCCGACCGAGCACGTGCCGACCCGCACGGAGGCGGCGCGGCGCAAGTTCGCCGCCTACTTGGACGCTGCGACCGCCGACTCGTGAGCCTCGTCCCGGGCCTCCGCCGCGCGCTCGTGCAGCCGCGCGCGGATCTCGTCGGGGGTGTAGGCGCGGCGGCGGCGTTCTGCGCGCACCGTGACGACACCGGTCGCCGCCACCCCGGCAAGCCCGGCCAGACCGACCCACTTCCACCAATGCATGGCCGATAAGTTACCGCGATGCGGGGAGACGTGATCACGCTTGATCGGGCGGTCGAGCTTGCCCGCACGGGTGACATCTGGGTGTTCCGCGGGTCGAGCAGGGCCGACCGCGCCATCCGCGGCCTGACGAACGCGCCGGTCAACCACGTTGGGATGACGGTCGCGCTCGACGACCTTCCGCCGCTGATGTGGCACGCCGAGCTCGGCCGCAGCCTGCCGGACCTGTGGACCGGCAAGCGGCAGCGCGGCGTCCAGCTGCACGACCTGCGCGCCGCCGTGCTGCACTGGGGGCAGCGCTACGGGCAGCGGGGTTGGGTGCGGCAGCTGTCCGGCGAGCTGACGCGCGAGCACGAGGACGGGCTCCTGCGCGCGATCGCCCGGTTGGACGGCACGCCGTTCCCGTCGACCGCGGCGCTCGCCGGGCGGTGGCTGCGCGGTCGGGTGCCACATCTGCGGCCCACGACCGCCGACGGCGACGAGGCTTCGCTGGCCACCGCCTACTGCGCCGAAGTCGTCGCCGTCACGTTCGTCGAGATGGGCCTGCTCCGCGACGATCGCCGCCCGAGCTGGTATGACCCCGGTCGCTTCTGGAGCGGCGACGATCTCGACCTCGTGCCCGGGTTCGCGCTCGGCGGGGAGATCGAGGTCGTGGTGCCGCCCGCCGTCGACGGCGCGGCCCTACCGCAGGCGGTCAGCACGGCCCGCGGTCGGTTCCCGGACCGCGTGGCCCGGCTTTTGCGGCGGTGACAGCCGCGCGGTGCGCCCGCATCAAGGCATTGGTCTGCTCCAGGAAGCGGCGCACGGCGTCCAGCTCGGCGGGGGTGAAGCCGGCCAGCATGCGTTCGATCCGGGCGCCCAGCGGGCCGAAGAACGCGCTTCCGACGGTCGCGGCCGCGGCGCCGTAGCGCAGCGTGATCCGCCGTCGGTCGCGGTCGTCGCGCTCGCGGCGGACGTGGTCGGCGCGCTCCAGCCGGTCAACGACGGCCGTGGTGGCGCCGGAGGAGAGGCCGAGGTGCTCACCGAGCCTGCCGGGGGTGAGGGGCGCGCCTGCGGCGTCGGCCTGCATCACCGCGAGCAGGGCCGCCAAGTCGGTGGGGTGCATGCCGTTGCGCTCGGCGAAGACCTGGCCGAGCCGCTCCGCCTCGGCCGCGTAGGTCTGGAGCAAGCGCACCAGCTCGTCGCGCACGTCGGGTGGCACGGCGGGCGAGGTCACGGCGCGAGCGTACGTCGTGCGCGCGGCAGCGCCATCCAGCGCGGCAGCACGGGCGCGCCGCCGCCACCCTGCGCGGCAGTACCACCCTGCGCGGCAGCACCACCTAGCGCGGCAACGCCACCCAGCGCAGCACCACCTAGCGCGGCAGCGCCACCCGGCGCGGCAGCGCCACCCAGCGCGCGCTCCGAGCCAGCCCCTCAGCGTCCCGTCCAGCGCGGCGCCCGCTTCTCCCGGAACGCCGCGACGCCTTCCGCGGCGTCGGCCGACGCGTTGACGTCCGCGTCCGCCCGTTCGGTGGCCGCCCAGCCCACCGCCTCGCGCTCGGCGTCGGCCGCCGCCACCGCCATGAGCGACAGCCGCTGCGCGACCGGCGCGTTCGCGCACACCCGTTCGGCCAGCTCCAGCGCCGCCCGCTCGGCCTCCCCCGGCTCGACGAGCCGGTTGACCAGGCCCAGCGACCAGGCCCGCTCGGCGTCGAGCGGGTCGCCGATGAGCAGCATCTCGCGCGCGACGTTGAGCGGCAGCGCGCGCGGCGCCCGGAACAACGCACCGCAGTTGGCGACCAGCCCGCGCGCGGTCTCGGGCAGCGCGAACCGTGCCGTGCGCGCCGCGACGACGAGGTCGCAGGCCAGCACGATCTCGAAGCCGCCGCCGTAGGCCAGGCCCTCGACGGCGGCGATCAACGGCGTCGTGCGGGCCCGGCGCACCATGCCGTACTTGCCGCCGCGCGGCGTCGGTGGGCCTGCGCCCGCCGCGAGGTCGGTGCCCGCCGAGAACGCCACCGGGGTGCCCGCGAGCACCCCTGCCCACAGGTCCGGGTCGTCCTCGAGCAGGTTGAGCGCCGCGTCGAGGCCCGCGGTGGTCGTGGCGTCGATCGCGTTGCGCTTGTGCGGGCGGTCGATGCGCACGAGCAGGACGCGGCCATGCCGCTCGGTGGTCACCGTCGAGTCCATGGTCATCGACCTTAAGCTCTTGTGGTGCGTCTGCTCCCTGCTGTCGGTGGTGCTCTCTGTCTCTGGGCCGCCGCCCGGCTCGCCGGTGCCGCACGGGATGTTCCGTCCGCCCTCGGCGCGGACGTCGATGAGATGCGGGCGGCTGCGAGTCGATCGCCGCACGCGGTGGACGGCCGGTTCGCCAACACCGAGGCGAGCGCGCTGGTCACCCCAGCGAGCCTCCCCGTGATCGTCGGACGGCTGTTGACCCGCGGCAGCGCGGGCCATCCGGCCGGCCCGATCCCGCTCGTGCCGGGTGCACCGGACGCAGCGGCAGGCCCGCTCGCCGTGACCTGGTTCGGGCACTCCAGCGTGCTCCTGGAGATCGACGGCCACCGGGTGCTGGCCGACCCGATGTGGAGCGAGCGCGCCTCACCGTCGCGGACGGTCGGGCCCCGTCGCATGCACCCGACACCCACCGGCCTCGACCGGCTGCCCGCCCTCGACGCGGTGCTGATCTCGCACGACCACTACGACCACCTCGACCGGGCGACGGTCGCCGAACTCGTCGACATCTGTGCCGCTCCGTTCGTCGTGCCGGTGGGGATCGGCGGGCACCTCCGTCGTTGGGGAGTGCCCGCGAGCCGGATCGTGGAGCTGGACTGGGGCGACGCGACCCGGGTGGGCGGCCTCATGCTGACCTGCGTCGAGTGCAGGCATTTCTCCGGCCGCCGCGCCGCCCGCAACACGACCCAGTGGTCGGCGTGGGCCGTGGCGGGCCCCGCCCACCGCGTGTACTTCGGCGGTGACACCGGCTACACGGCCGCGTTCGCCCGCACCGGCGCCGCGCTGGGCCCGTTCGACCTCACCCTGCTGCCGATCGGGGCCTATGCCGACCTCTGGCCCGACATCCACATGACCCCCGAGGAAGCGGCGCGCGCCCACCTCGACCTGGGCGGCGGACTGCTCGTGCCCGTGCATTGGGCGACTTTCGATCTCGGATTCCACACCTGGGCGGAACCGGTGCGGCGGCTGCTGTTCGCCGCCGCGGCGGCCGACGTGCGGATCGCACTTCCCCGACCCGGCCAGCGCATCGACGCACTCGCTCCGGGCGCACAAGTCGATTGGTGGTCACGGTTGGGATAAAAGATAGCGTGGCGCGTTCGACCAATGCCAGGGAGATGAGTGGTTTCGGCCTCTGTCTGGGGGCTGCTCGCCGCGGTCACGTTGAGTGAGGTCGATCGGCAGGCCCTCCTGCGACAGCCGGGCGACCTCTGGTGTGGGTGGTTCGATGTGATCGGGGCGTGTTCGGCGTGGCGTGCCGGGATGGGTGGAGGCTCCCGGTAGAAGATCAGGTGTATGAAGCCGATCTTCGTCCCTGGAGCCTCCGCGTGTCTTTCTACCCGGTCTCGTCCTGGCCCGCGATCCCCGGTGTGGAGATTCCCGGTGTAGATCAGGCGGCGGTGATGGTGGCCGTCCCGGTCTCGGCGCTGGCCTGGCCCGTGCGGGCGGATTCGGGCGGTGAAGGCCGATCGGCGCTGGTGGTCGCGGGGCCTTCACGGATCACGGCGGGCGATCTGGTGGCCTGGTGCAAGGTTGTGGTGGTGGCGCCGGCCCTGCTGCGCCGGGATGGGCGGGTCCAAGCCGAGGGCCGCCCGTGTGATCACGCCCGGCTCGGGGCCGCGGAGCAGGAACTGGACCGCCGCTGCGGGCCGGGGACGATCGAGCGGATCGCCGCGGGGGTCCACCCGACCGGGAAGATCAAGGCCGTGGCGCGGCGGGAGATGAGCGTGGCGTTCACGATCCGGGCGGTGCTGCTGATGACCTTGATGCCCGACGCCGACGCCCGCGAGGTGCTCACCACGCTACTGGGAGAGCTGGTCGAGGTGCCGTGGCAGCGGGCGCACACGGTGCCCTCGGGCACGGTGCTGTCCACCTGGCGGACCGCGATCGGCCCGGCACCGCTGCAGGAGCTGCAGCGGGAGTTGCTGGCCGCGGTCGTGGCCGAGCACCGCCCCGATGGGCTGTTCGCGGTGGAGGTGGGCGGCGGGCTGCGGCTGGGCTCCATCGACGGCACCGTGACCCGGATGCCCGACACGGCGGCCAACCGGGCCGTGTTCGGCACCGCCGGGGCGGCCGAGACCGGCTACCCGCAGATCCGCCACTTGCACATCTCCGACGCGCTCACCCGCGCCACCCTGGCCGTGGTGACCGGCCCGGCCGGTGGGGACAAGGCCGAGGCCGAGCAGGCGCTGCTGGACCGGGCCCTGGCCGAGCAGCCCGACGTGTTCGGCCCCGACCGGTTGTGGATCATGGACCGGAACTTCCCCGGGGTGGCGCGGATCAAGGCGATGCTTGCCACCGGCAGCCACGTCCTGATCCGCGTCAAGTCCGACATCCGGCTGCCCCGTATCGGCGGGTTCGCCGAGGACGGGTCCTACCTGGCCCTCCTGTCCGGCGGCGGGACCACCCTGACCATGCGGGTGGTCGAGTACTACGTCACCCTGGACGGACAGACCACGCCCGAGCTGTTCTGCCTGGTCACCGATCTGCTCGACCACACCACCCACCCGGCGCATCTACTCGCCGATGCCTACCGGTGGCGGTGGGACGGATCCGAGACCGCCCTGCGGGAGGCCAAGTCGGCCATCCACGACGCCGGCCCGGCGACCGGGGCGATCCTGCGCTCACACACCCCGAACCTGATCCGGCAGGAACACGCCGCCTGGATCGTCGCCACCGAGCTCGTCCGCGTCACCACCCGCTCGGCCGCCACCATTGCACAGCCGTTCCGGAAAGGCCCACGCACCGGTCAGGCCGTCGCGGCCCGGCACCTGTCGTTCACCACCGCCCGCCGCACCCTGATCACCACCGTCCGGGCTGGCGCCGCCACCGCCTCACTACCCGCACCCGCCCGGGCCGCCGCCCACCACACGGCCCTGGCCGTGATCGCCAGCGCCCGCGTCACCACCGACCGGCACCGCCACCGCGACCACAAGATCAAAACCAGACAGCCGTTTCCCCACGCCCCCCGCGGCATCACCACCCGCACCGCCCCCGCCCACGTGCACGTCTGCGGCACCACCGCGGCCTGACCCCCGCACCGTCGCGTCCCTCGACCAGAACATCACCACCCCGGGCGGGAACCCGGCGCACCCGGCCAGACCGCCGGGCCACCACCACGCCCCCCGACCGCTATCACCCTCCGTACACAACTCGAAGATCACCACGAGGGTCCGCCGCGCCGCGAACTACCGAATCTCCCTGGCATTGCGCGTTCGACGGAGTTAGACAATGTCGGACGCTGTCCTTTATCCTCACCCCCAGCACATTTTCAACAACATCTTTCCCGCCCCCACCCTCG
>CAVUAS010000020.1:0-21170 GCA_963739465.1 uncultured Actinomycetota bacterium | reverse complement strand
CTGCACGCGGGCCGAGACCGCGCTGCTGCACGGGCGCTACGCGGAGGCCGAGGCGCTGCTCGACGCGCTGCACGCCGACGTCGGGGACGCAGGCGTGCTCGGCGCCGTGCCCCGCAGGGCGTCGGGCGTGCTGCTGTCCCGACGGGGCTTCCGGACGCCGACCGGTGGCTCGCGCCGCTGCTGGAGGAGTCGCTGGAGGAGGCCCGGCAGCCGCCGGACGTCGTCACGCCGCGGGATCCGGGCGCGGCACCGGCGGTGGTCGAGTGGTGCTGGCTCGCCGACCGCGCCGAGGACTGCCGACCGATCGCCGAGGCGCTGATCGCGCGCGCCGCGGTGCGGCTGCTCAACCTGGACTCGGCCGAGCTCGCGCGCTGGCTGCTGCGCGCCGGGCTGCTGGACGCGGAGTCCTGGCCACGGTGGCGATGCCCGGCGTGCCTGAGGCGACTGGCGGGCCGCCGCGGCGGAGTGGGAGCGGATCGGCGCGCCGTATGAACGGGCGCTGGAGCTGCTCGACTCCGGTGACGTCGACGCGACGCTGGAGGCGATCTCCGTGCTCGACGGGCTGGAGGCCGCGCCCGCCGCGCGGATCGCCCGCCGCAGGCTGCGCGACCTCGGCGTCACCCGGGTGCCCCGCGGGCCGACCGCGACCACCCGGGCCAACCCGGCCGGGTTGACCGAGCGTCGAGCTGGACGTCCTCGACCTCCTCGCCGAGGGACTGACCAACGGCGAGATCGCCGGGCGGCTCGTCGTCTCCACCCGCACCGTCGACCACCACGTCTCCGCGGTGCTCGCCAAGCTGGGCGTCACGACCCGGAAGGAGGCGGCGCGCCGGGCGCGGGAGATGCGCGACGGGTGACCGCGGGCCTACCGCAGCGTCCGACGACGGGCCCGGCGCGCCTTGAGCGCCAGGTGCAGCTCCAGCCGCACGAGGCCGTCGGCGAGGTCGACGGCGGCGAGGCGGCTGATGCGGTCCAGGCGGTAGTAGAGGCTGCTGCGGTGCAGGTTCAGGCGCTTCGCCACGGCCTGGACGTCGCCCGCGAGGTCGAGGAACGTCTCCAGGGTCGCCAGCAGCATCGGCGCCGACGCCCCGGCCTCGTCCAGCGGGCGCAGGGCCTGGTCGACCGCGCGTGGCGCGGCGAGCAGGGTGCGGTAGGCGCCGAGCTGCGACCAGTGCGTGCGGCGGGGCAGGGCCGGATCGAGGGCGGCCAGCTCCGCCGCGGCCAGCGCCTGCCTGCGTGCCTCCCGCGCCGCGCGCAGGCCGATCGGCACCGGGTCGCTCACGCCGAGGGTGAAGGCGCCCAGGCAGCGCGCCACGGTCCGCTCGAGCTGGGCGAGCATTGGACCCGGGTCAGCGGCGCCGCGGTGGTGCAGCACGACCAGCGCATACGTCCTCGACGCACAGGCGCCGACGTAGGCCGGGGCGGCCCGCAGGGTCGGGGTGAGCGCGCCGCTCAACGCGCTGAGCTCCGACGGCCGGAACGGGCGCGCGCCGTCGCCGGGCCCCGTCGCGACCGTCGCGACGACCTGAACGACGCCCTCGACGATGCCGGGCACCGTCACCGCGAGCTGGTCGGCCGCCTCGGCCTGGCCGTCGTCGAACAGACGTCGGACGAGCCGGTCCACTTCGCGCCCGGGAGCCGACGACCGGGCGGGCGCGGCCAGCTGGGCGGCGAGGGCGTCGGCGCCCCGGTGAACGGCCTGCTGCTCGTCGGCGCCGAGCGTGCCGTCGGTGTGCAGCATCCACAGGAAACCGAGCGTGCGCCCGCCGCGGCGCAGCGGCACGCACAGCCGCGCCGACATCCCGAGCGCGGGGTTGGCGGGCACGGCGACCGGGCCGGTCGGGTCCGGCCCGACGTGGCGCTCCTCCCAGGCCCGGCGCTCCGGTGTGACGTGGCGCCGCAGGATCGAGGCGATCCGCGCCTGGTCGGCGTCGTCGCCCTGGGTGCTGTGCGCGAGGAGCTCACCGTCCACGCCGTCAACGGTGAGGCTGCGGCCGAGCCGGACCGCAAGCGCGTCGAGCTCCTCCTGGAGCCGATCCGCCATTCCGACAAGTGTAGGAGACCCCGGCTCGAAGTCCGAGCGTTCCGCCGGTGCGGCGGGCCCGCGATCGCCCTACCGTCTCGCTATGAGCGCCACGCTCGTCCGCCCCGACGACCACCAGGGGACATCGCCGTGATCAGCGTCTTCGATCTGTTCTCGATCGGCATCGGCCCGTCGAGCTCGCACACGGTCGGCCCGATGCGAGCGGCGAACCGCTTCGCGGACCTGCTCGACGAGCGGCGGGTTCTCGGCCGGGTGTCAGGTCTGCGCGTCGAGCTCTACGGCTCACTCGGCGCGACCGGACCCGGCCACGGCACGCCGGACGCCGTTGTGCTCGGGCTGGAGGGGCACCGCCCGGAATCCGTCGACCCCGAGTACGCTGCCCGCCGCCGCCAGGAGATCCACGGCGGCGGCAAGGTGCTGCTCGCGGGCAGACATCCCGTGGCCCTCGATGAGGACGCCATCGCCCTTCTCCCCCGCGTCATCGACCCCCGCCACACCAACGCGCTGCGGTTCACCGCCACCGGCGCCGACGCGGGGGTGCTCGCCGAACAGACGTACTACTCGATCGGCGGCGGCTTCGTGGTCGCGGAGGACGAGTCGGATGCCGCGCAGGCCGAGGTCGCGGCGCCGCACCCCTTCGAGACCGCCGACGAGCTGCTCGAACGATGCGCGGCAACGGGAGCGACCATCGCCGAGCTCATGCTCGCCAACGAGACGGCAGTCCGCGACGAGGCCCAGGTGCGGGCGCGGCTGCTCGAGATCTGGCAGGTCATGCGGGAGTGCATCGACGCAGGCTGCCGCACCGGCGGCACCCTTCCCGGTGCGCTGCGCGTGCGGCGCCGGGCCGCGGCGCTGCATGAACGGCTCCGTGCGCACGGCACACCCGGCGACCCCGCCCGCGCCATGGACTGGCTCAACCTGGCGGCCATGGCGGTGAATGAACAGAACGCGGCGGGTGGGCGGATCGTCACCGCGCCCACCAACGGCGCCGCGGGCATCGTGCCCGCCGTGCTGTTCTACGCGCTGCACTATCTGCCCGACCTGCAGGACGGGGAGCGTGCCGACGACGCCGTGGTCACCTACCTGCTCACCGCCGCGGCGGTCGCGATCTTGTTCAAGCGGCGCGCTTCGATCTCCGGCGCGGAGGTGGGCTGCCAGGGCGAGGTCGGGTCGGCCTGCTCCATGGCGGCCGCGGGGCTCACCGCGCTGCTGGGCGGCACCCCGGCGCAGATCGAGAACGCCGCCGAGATCGCGATCGAGCACAACCTCGGGCTGACCTGCGACCCCGTGGGCGGGCTCGTGCAGATCCCCTGCATCGAGCGCAACGCGATGGCGTCGGTGAAGGCCGTGAACGCCGCGTCGCTGGCGATGCACGGCGACGGCATCCATCACGTGAGCCTCGACCAGGCCATCGAGACGATGCGCCAGACCGGCCGGGACATGCTCGACAAGTACAAGGAGACCTCGACCGGCGGCCTCGCCGTCAACGTGGTTGAGTGCTGACCTCCCGCCAGCCGCCGTCACCGGCCAGTTCCAGCCCTCGGGCGTGGAAGCGGGCCAGTGTGCTGCGGTGGCCCACGCTGACGATGATCGTGTCGGGCAGCTCGGCGCGCAGCAGCGTGTACAGAGCGGCCTCCATACCCTCGTCGACGGCGGAGGTGGCCTCGTCGAGGAACACCACCTTCGGCCGGGCGAGCAGCACCCGCGCGAAGCTGAGGCGTTGCTGTTCGCCGGGTGAGAGCCTGCGGCTCCAGTCGGTCTCCTCGTCGAGCCGGTCGGCGACGTGCGGCAGCTGTACCTGGCGCAGCACGGCCACGGCACGGTCGTCGGCGAGGGTGTCGGCCGCCTCCGGGTAGGTCAGCGCGGCCCGCATGCTGCCCAACGGGACGTAGGGCTCCTGGGCGAGGAAGAACGCCGCGCGCCCGAGCGGTCTGCGCACCGTGCCCGCGGCGAACGGCCAGAGGTCGGCGAGGCTGCGCAGGAGCGTGGTCTTCCCGCTCCCGGACACCCCGGTCACGAGCAGTGCGTCGCCCGTCGCCACGTCGAGGGTGAGGTCGTCGATGAGCATCCGCTCGTCGGGCAGCCGGACGGTGAGCCCCTGCACGACGAGCCCGTCGGCCTCCTCAAGATGCACCGACGGGAGAGCGCGCGCCGAGTCGTCGGCGTCCAGCAGGCCGTCGAGCCGGATCAGGGTGGCACGGAAGGACGCGAAGTTGTCGTATGCGAGGCGGAAGAACGACAGGGCGCTCTGGACCTGGTCGAACGCCTGCGCCGTCTGCTGGATGTCGCCGAGGGTGATCTGGCCCGCGAAGAACCGGGGCGCCTGCAGGACCAGCGGAATGATCTGCGAGTACTGGGTGATCACGATGTTGAAGCCCTGGAACTTCAGCGTGCGGAAGACGATGGCCCACGCGTTGGCGATCACCGCCCGGAACCGCCGGGACAGAATCCCGCGCTCCACCTCCTCGCCCTGGTACATCGCCACGCTTTCCGAGCTGTCGCGCAGCCGGACGAGCGCGTAGCGGAACGAGGCGTTGAGGGCCTCACTCAAGAAGTTCAGCTGGATCAGCGGACGGCCGATGCGGAAGGCGATCACCGAGGCCACAATGATGTAGAGGTAGGCGGCGAACGTCATCGCCCGCGGGATCTCGAGCCCGAACACCGTGAGTGGGCCCGACAGCTGCCAGAGGATCACGGTGAATGACACCAGCGACACCATGGAGCTGATCGCGCCGACGCCGAGCGTCATCGAGTCCCCGACGAAGGACGTGATGTCCTGCTGGATGCGCTGATCGGGGTTGTCGACGGCGGCCGAGGTGAAGCGGGCCCGGTGGTAAGCCCGGCCGTCGAGCCAGTCGTCGACGATGTGGTCGTTGAGCCAGACCCGCCAGCGCAGGATGAGCCGCTGCTGCACGTAGAAGGCGAGCAGCGCCTGTGCCAGCGCGATGACCGAGAGGATCGCGAAGATCAGGACGTAACGGCCGAAACCCGCCGCGTCGCCGTCCTGCAGCGCGGTGTAAAGGCCGTTGACGATGTAGGAGTTGACCACCTGCACCCGCACCGCCGCCATCGCCAGCGCGATGACGGCCAGCAGGGTGAGAAGCGGCCCCCAGCCCTGCCCGCCCCGGGGCGAGAAGTAGGGGTAGGCGAGGCGGCGAAACTGGTGGCCCCATTCCGTGAAGCGGACCACCAGCTGGAGCGCGAGGGCGGAGCCGAGCACCGCAGGCACCGTGACCACGACGATCCAGATGAGACTATTGAGCCATTCGGTCGACCAGTCCACCGTCACGCCGCGCGAGCCTAGACGGTAGGAGGTCCGGGCACCCGCCATCGACGGCCGCAAGATCACCCGCGCTGGCGATGCCTGACTCCGAGCCGAGTTGCCGGGCGAGTCAGCGCGCCGCCCGCACCTGGGCCTGCGCCGCGCGGACGGCGGCCCCGAGCGTCGCGATGTCGTAGGCGCCGTGCTGGCGCAGGCCGTTGACGAAGAACGTCGGGGTGCCCGAGACGCCGCTGAGGTCGGCCGACTCGACGTCCTGCGCGACCCGGGCCTCGTGGACGTGCCGCCGCATCTCGTTGCGGAAGCGCTCCATGTCGAGCCCGAGCTCCTCGGCGTAGCGGGCCACGTCGACCGGGCGCAGATCGTCTTGGTGGGCGAGCAAGAGGTCGTGCATCTCCCAGAACGCGCCCTGGGCGGCCGCCGCCTCGGCCGCCTCCGCCGCGAACTGGGCGCGGGGGTGGACGTCGGTGAGCGGCAGGTGCCGAAAGACGTAGCGGACGTTGGCGTCGGACAGCAGCTCGCGCACGACCGGTTCGGCCTGCCCGCAGTACGGGCACTCGAAATCGCCGAACTCGATCACGGTGATCGCGGCGTTCATCGGGCCGCGGATGTGGTCGTGGTCCGGGTCGACCTCCGGCACGAGGTCCTGGACGTAGGCCACGTCCCCGATCAGCGCGCGCGCCTTGGTCGTCGGCGGGAGTAGCGCCGTCAGCCGGTACACCGCCCACGTGAGGGCGGCGGACACGATGACGGCCGAGAGCGCCCCGACCTTGGCCTGATCCAGCTCGGCGCCCTGGAACGCGCGCGCGGCGATGAGCAGCGCGACGGTGAAGCCGACCCCGGCGATCGTCCCGCTGCCCAGCACGGCGGCCCACCCGACGGGCGGTCGGATCCGGCCGCGGGACGCCCGCGTCACCGCCCACGCCGTGACCACCACGCCCAGCGGCTTGCCGACCACGTAGCCGACGAGGACGCCAAGCGTCACCGGCGTGGTGAACGCGTGGGCGAGGACGTCGCCGGACAGCTCGACCCCCGCGTTGGCCAGCGCGAACAACGGAACGATCACGAAGCTCGTCCACGGGTGGTAGAAGCTCTGCAGCCGCGCGTTCGGGGAGAGCGTGGCGGTGAGGCTCGTGGTGGCCTCCCGCACCAGCTCGGGCGTCGGCTGCTCGCGGAACTGCCGCACGCGCCCGGTCGCCTGCTCCAGCGCGTCGCGGCTCGGCGTGTACGCCGGGGCGGACAGCCCGATCACGAGCCCCGCGACGACCGGGTCGACGCCCCCCGCCTCCAGGGCGAGCCACAGTCCCAGCCCGATCGCGAAGTACACCGAGCGACGCCGCATCGTCCGGGCCACCACCAGCAGCAGCACGAAGACCGCCGCGGCGAGCGCCAGCGGCAGCGCGGCGATCCGGTCGCTGTAGGCAATGGCGATGACGGCGAGGGCGGTGAGGTCGTCGACGACGAAGATCGTGAGGACGAAGAGGCGGACCTTGTCGGGCACGTCGCGGCCGAGGATCGCGAGGAGGCCGAGGGCGAGGGCGGTGTCGGTCGACATCGCGACGCCCCACCCGTGCGCGCTCGGCAGGCCTGCGTTGAACATCAGGAAGATCCCGATCGGCACCGCCATGCCGACGACGCCCGCCACGAGCGGCAGGACGAACCGGCGGCGCTCGCGCAGGTCGCCGAGGTCGAACTCGCGCCGCGCCTCCAGGCCCACGACCAGGAAGAACAGCGTCATCAGACCGCCGTCGACCCAGGACCGCAGGTCCTGGCCGAACTCCGCGTCACCGATCCGCAGCGCCACCCGCATCTCCCACACCGCGGCGTAGGACGCGGGCGCGACGTTCGCCCACACGAGCGCCACGGCAACCGCCGCGACCAGCACCACCGCGCTGGCCGACTCGGTGCGCACGAACGCGCGCAGCGGCGCCGCGCCGCGGCGGGTCCACAGCGTCCGGAGCCCGGTGTCGACCACGAAGGGACAGTACGTCCCCGGCGAGCGTGCGGGCGTGGTCAGAGCGCCCGTGTCAGCGCGGCCACGCCCAGAGACCGACGGCTTCGGGCCGGTGTCGTTGAGGGGTGGCCTCGCTTCCCGTGCAGTGCAACCGGGTGACCACATCCGCACACGTCTCCTGCGCACGCTCCTCGGCGCCGTCCGCGTCCAGGTAGAAGATCTTGCTGAGTCCGCCGTGGCCGTGGACCTGCAGCAGATCGGCGACCGACGACCAGACCGACGTCGACGACGCCGCCGCGTCGTCGTCCGCCTTCCACCGCATCGCGGCGTGCCCGTCGGGCCAGACGACCCCGGTGGCGACGATGCCGGTGCCCGACACCCCGGTCGCGTCCTGCTGTCGGTAGAGGATGAAACGCTTGGGCGACGCCGCGCCGCCCCGCCGTGCATCGTGTCGCGGGTCGAGCATCATGGCCTCTCCTAGCTGCTACTCGGGTCTGCGGGTGTAGTCACGGGGTGGCCGCTGCGCACGGCCAGCCCCACACCCGCGACGAAGACGAGGCCGAACACCACCAGCAGCGCTATCTGCCAGGGACTGTGCAGGTAGGGATGCATGACGCCCATTCCGACCGACCCCACGGCGATCAAACCGGTGCTGAGGGCGCGGTCCGATCCCGAGCGCTGGCGTGACTGACACATGGCTTGCGCAACGATCGCTCTTGCCTCGTATACGTCGTCGCTCGTGAGGTCCCTCCGCGAGCGCCTACGACGTCGCAGCTCTCCCGCGAGACCGTCCCGGAATTCGTCCTTGACGTCCTGGAATGCCTCCCGGGCGCCCGGGGTGAGCCCGGCGGGAAGGGCATCGGCCGACGCCGTCGTCGCCTCGGATGGACCGGCTTGACCGTCTTCGGCACTCACAGCAGTTCTCCTTCACGACCGTCGCCATCGACACGAGCATCAGTGCGCCGTGGCATCTTCCAGCGCGCAAAGCGTAGCGTCGCGTGCGACTGACTGCAAATTTCATCCAGCAAGCTCCACTAGGCCAAACGCGCCGCGTCCAGCGGCCATCGATCGGAGGAACCCGCCATCGGTCTCGAGCAGATGATCACTGTCCGTGGACACCCTGGCGGCTTGAGCCCTCAACTGCTACACAGCGTGTTTCATTCGGTCGGGCGCGTGAAAATTGCGTAGAGTACGGCCGCGTGAGGCATCAACCACTCTGCGATATGCGACTTGTCGATCGCAGGCGGTGTAATGCGACGCTCCCCCCTTGCCCAGCTGAGCGGGAGACAGCTCGATGAGTGAGGCCCTGTTGGCCCGCCGACGGCTCGGCAACGAGCTACAACGCCTCCGGGAAGAACGCGGATGGACACAGGCCGAGGTTGGCAAGATTCTCTGGACCTCCGGGACCACCGTCCACCGCATCGAGCAAGGGCGCAGCCTGATCAAAGGTCCGCAGATCGAGTCACTGCTCCGGGCTCTCGAGATCAGCGATCCCATGCTCGAGGGGCGCCTGCTGGATCTCGCCAGTCGCAGCCAAAGCACCGGCCAGCCTTACGACCAGTATCGAGAAAGCTTGAGCAACGAGGCGCTGCAGTTCTTCGGCTACGAGGAGGTGGCCAGCGCGATCCGAACTCTTCAGATCGTCTTCGTGCCAGGCCTTCTCCAGACCGACGACTACGCCCGTGAGGTCATCCAGTCCGTCCAAGGTATTGAGGGTGGCATCGAGGCGTTCCTGTCCTCAAGAAGAGATCGGCAGCAAAAAATTGCTTTCCGCGAGTCTCCCCCGAAACTGTCGTTCATCATTGACGAGGCCGTGCTGTACCGGCCGTTCGGATCCGCTGCGATCATGGCCGAGCAGCTGCGTCAGCTGCAGGAGCTCGTACGGCGCCCGCATATCTCGATCAAAATCGTGCCGCTGTCCGCCGGCGCCAGTCCGGCCCTGCGTGGATCATTTACCCTCCTCGAGTTCGACCAGTACCCCGACGTGCTGTTCATCGAGGGCCCTCGTGGCGATCTCAACGTCTACGAGCCCGAGGCAGCCCGCGCTCGCCGCGAGGTCTGGATGACCATCGAGGAGCAGCATGTGTCACAAGAGCCCCTCGACCACTACATACGAAGGGCGCTTGACAAACTATAGGGAGGCGACTCCCTACTCCACCGGAGCAGATTCGTATCGACGTATTGCACTCACTCGGCCTACCGGTTCCAACATCGCGAGCTCTTAGACTCAGGAGATCCGCGGCCCATCACGCCCGGCATCGGCATGAGCGTGGCCGCGCTTTCGAGTGCTCGGGAGTCGGTGTGATCATCAGAGGCGGGTCGCCCATGCCGGTGTGGCGCAAGAGTAGCGCCTGCTCGCATTCTGATTGCGTCGAGGTGCAATTCGATCGAACCATTGTCCGGATCCGCAATTCACGCCGACCCAGCCAGACCGTCGAATTCACGGCCGACGAGTGGGACGCTTTCCTTCTCGGCGCGCTCGCCGGAGAGTTCGGAAAATCGCCGATCGATCAGCGGGACGAGCTGGCGGCATCCACCCGCAATGTCCACCGGCGTACCGACCGTTATCGCTGAGATCGAACCTCACGTCAGAGCGTCAGCGCGTAGTTCTGCCCGATAAGGTCGACGCCGAAGCTGTGGTGGCGCTCCTCGTCGACCAGCCGGAAGCCCCGCGCGAGGTAGATCTTGCGCGCGGCGGCGAGCGGATCGTTGGTCCACAGCACCATCCGGCGGTACCCGGCCGCGCGCGCGAACGCGATGGTGCGGTCGACGAGGCACCGCCCCAGCCCCAGCCCCAGCCCGCGGCCTTCCGGCGTCACCAGCAGGATCCGCAGCTGGGCGGTCTCGTCGTCCTTGCGCACGCAGAACACACAGCCAACGCGCCGCCCGGCGTGCTCGGCGATCCACGCCCCTTCCCGGCCGGGCTCGTGGCTCGCCGCATAGTCGGCGACGATCCGGGCCACGAGCGCCTCGAACGACGTGTCCCAGCCGAACTCGGCCGCGTACTGCTCGCCGTGCGCCATGACGACCCAACCGAGGTCGCCCGGGGCGTCGAGATCACGGATCATGAGCACCTCACTGAAACGAGTGTTTCAGTGGCACAATAGCGCGGTGGCCGAGTCGGCGCGACGCACAGAGCTGCTCGAGAGCGCCTACCGGCACACCCTGCAGCACGGCCTGGCCGGGATGTCGCTGCGACCGCTCGCCCGGGCCGTCGGCTCCAGCCCGCGCGTGCTGCTGTACCTCTTCGGCTCCAAGGACGGCCTGGTCCGCGCGCTGCTGGAGCGGGCGCGCGCCGACGAGCTCGCGCTGCTCCGGGCCGTGCGCCGCGACCAGGGCACGCTCGCCGAGGCCGCCGCGGCGCTCTGGCGGTGGCTGGCCGCGCCGGAGCACGCCCGCATCCTCACGCTGTGGACCGAGGCCTACGCCCGGTCGCTCGCCGAGCCGGATGGCGCCTGGGCGGGCTTCGCCGCGCGGACCGTGGAGGACTGGCTCGCCCTGCTCGCCGACTTCGGCTCCGACCCCACCGAGCGCACGCTCGTGCTCGCCGTGCTGCGCGGTGCCGTGCTCGACCTCCTCGCCACCGGTGACCGCGCCCGCATCACCCCGGCCGTCGAGCGCCTCCTTGTCCGGGTGGCGACGAATGCCCGTCTTCGAACCTGAGAGCGCGCTCGGCCGTACGGACGTAGTCGCCGAGCATCCGTTCTGCCGAATCGATGTCGTCGGTCGCAGGGAAGACATCACTCGGCGTCTCCGAAGCAACCACCATTCTCAGATTCGGCCCGCGCACGATCGCGGGCTCACTACCGTCTCGTTGTCGACGGCCTCGTCGCTCCCCACATCTGAACGTCGCATTGAGGTCCCCATGTCCGGATCACGGCCGCACCGCCACCGCGTCCCGCACCTGCGGGCGCAGCTCGTCCTCGGGGCGGCCGCCGTGATATGCGCCGCACTGACGGCAGGCCAGGCCCTCCTGCCCGTCCTGGCCTCCGCCCACCCCGGCGGCCACGACGCCCGGCAGGGTGCGACGGCCGCAGACCGCAGACACCACGGGACGCCACCCGACCCGGACCAGAACTGCACCCTGATCGTGCCGCCCGCCCCACTCTCGGCCGCCGGACTGGCGACGCCCTACCGGTTCGTCGCCACCAGCCCCCGCGCGGGCGCCTGCCACGAGGCGAACGCCAAGCAGTCCGCGTTCGTCGAGGCGGCCATCCTCGACCCGGCGGCGGGTACGATCTCGATCTACCACCCGCTCGTGATCGACGACGGGACGCGGCCCGCGATCCCGCCCGCGGTCCCCACCCTGCCGCGCGGCGGCGTCGTCGGCGTGTGGTTCGGCTTCCAGGCGGGCAACCTCACCCTGCGCGACGGCACCCCCGGTGCACGGGGCCGTGCCCCCGCAGGCTGCGTGAACGGGACGCCGGGCTCGGTGTTCGGGCAGTTCGCCTACTGCGGTGCTCCGCAGTTCTTCGCGGCGGCGAACGCCGCCCTCCGGGCAGGCAAGCTGCACCTGCCCGCACTCGGTACCGCCCGGGACGGCAAGCCGTGCCCCACCACGCGCGACTTCAGCGTGGTCGACCAAGACCAGAGCGACAACCTGCCCGGCAGCTACCTCGCCACCGCCGACGGCCGCACCGCACAGTTCTCGGCCGCCAACCAGCGGGCGCTGCGCGGCGCGACCGTGCTGAACAACGCCTCCGACAACGGGCTCGTCGACGTCAAGCTCGACCCGGTGCTGGGCTGCACCCCGGCCACGGCCCCCGACCTCTCGGCGGGCGGCAAGCCGAGCCCGGCGCTCGCGCTCAACGAGCTGCAGGCCGCCGCCCAGCAGGCTGCGCCGATCGCGTTGGTGCCGCCGAACGACCCGATGGCGCAGGTGGACGGCGACACCAGCATTACCAAGACCAACCTCTACCGGGCGGGGGTCGACCAGGCACCGGTGAACCGCGGCACCGACACCGGGCGCGCCTACTGCACCGATCTCGCCGCCGTCGCCGTGCCGCGGCTGGAGCTCGACAAGCGGTTCACCAAGGCGGCGCCGTCCCCCGACCCCGCGGCGGCGGCCAACCTGCACGTGTTCCTCGTCGATCGGCTGAACGCCTCGTGGACCAACCTGAACTGCCCGGCGCTCACCGGCAAGCCGAGTCCGAGCGGCACGGCAGGCGCCACCGCCGCCCCCACGACGACCGTGACGGCGCGGACGGGTGACCGGGCCGTGGCCGCGGACCCGGGGTTCAGGGCGACGGCCGCCCCGACCGCGCCTCAGAAAGCGACCGCGGCCCCGACAGCCAGCCCGACCACGACTCCGACGACGACCGCGGCCGCGACCACCGCCCGTCCCGCGAAGGACCGGGCGGCCCCGGAGGCGGATGCCACATCGAGAGCGGCAACGGCACGGGCCACGGCACGGGCCACGGCACAGGCCCCGGCGACGTAGCACGGGCGAACGGGCCGGGCGTGTCACCGCAGGGGCACCGCCGTCGTCACCGCGAAGCCCGCGATGAACTCCGGGATCGGCCGGTAGTAGCGGTAGTCGACCTTGTACGGGCCGGCGGTCGACAGGGCGGCGTAGGCGGCGAGCCAGTTGCGCACCTCGTGGCCGGAGTTGCCGCCCTCCGCGCTGATCGCCGCAGTGGACATGGCGGCGATCGCGTCGAGGTCGCCGGCTTCGATCCGGTCGAGGAACGCGAGGTCCCATTCCGGGTTGAGCGGCTTGAGGTTCCCGGCGCCCGCGGCGAAGTCGCGGGCGGCGGCGACCACGCGGTCCTGCCGGGCCGCGCGGGCGGCGGCCGTCGGGTGCCGCCCGGCGATGAGGCCTTCGGCGACCGCGGGCGGCGCGGTGTCGAGCGTCGGCACCGGCGGCTCGTGCGACAGGCCGCCCGAGCCCACCAGCAGCACCCGCTCGTCGAGGCGGCCGAGGTGGTGGCCCAGGGCCTCGCCGAGCGCGCGCACCCGGGCCATCGGCGCGAACGGCGGGGACACCGAGTTGACGAACACCGGGATGACCGGCCGGGTGTCGAGGCCGCCGAGGAGGATCTCCAGCGGCTGCACGGCCCCGTGGTCGATCTCCATCCGCAGCGAGACCGCGACGTCGACGCCCTGGTCGAGGACGGCCTGGGCGGCGTCCGCGGCGAGCTCCCGCGGAACCGGGAGCGGCCCGGCCGCGCTGCCGTAGTCGCCGATCGAGGTGGCCGCAAGGCCGATGCAGTAGGGCGGCATCAGCTCGTAGAAGAAGCCGTTGTAGTGGTCGGCCGCGAACACGACCACCAGCTCCGGGTCGAACTCGGCGACGAATTCGCGGGCGGCGGCGAACGCGCCCTCGACGTCCGCGGCGAGCTCAGGCGCCGGGTGCGAGAGCTCCAACAGCGGGCTGTGTGACAGGCAGCAGACGGCGAGTGACATCGGTGGCTCCAGTTTCGTTGGCGGGGGCGGGGATGGCGGGTGCCGCAGCAGAGGCGGGCGTGGGCCGACCGGCGGCGTTCAGGTGCAGCACCGCCGCCAGGTCGGCGACGACGGACGGCGCGTGCTGGGCCAGCGCGGCCGCCGCGACGTAGCGGTCGGGCCGGATGACGACGAACCCGACGGGGTGCGCGTCGAACCAGGTCTTGAGCCTGCCGGTGACGTCGCCGACGACGGCGACGGGATCGTCGGACACGGCGGGCGCGGCGTCGGTGGGACCGCCGTCGGGCTGCGGCTCCCAGTGCAGCTGCGGCATGGGCCGCACGCCCACCAGCCGCACGCCGAGGCAGCGCAGGGTGGCGAGGGCGGCGCCGCCGAACACGGCCCGCGGGTCGTTGCCCCACACCAACACGGAGAACCACGGCCCGAGCACGTCGTCGAGCAGGAGCTCCGCGCCGTCCCGGGTGGTGACGCGCGGCTGCGGGGAACATGCGGCCGACCGGGTCGGCGTCGGCCACGGGGCCGACGGCGGGCACGAGCGCGCCTGCGTGGAACCGGGGTTGCGGCTTGAACCGCATCTCGGCGATGTAGCGCTTCGCCGGCGGCACGAGGTTGAGGGCCTTCGCGACGAGGTCGCGGATACGACCGACGGCCGTGTTGGTCGGCGAGAGGATCCGCCCGACGGCCACCGAGAGGTCGATCATCGCCTTGGCGTGGTCGCGCCGCTCGGTGTCGTAGGTGTCGAGCAGCCGGTCCCCCGCCACGCCGGTGACGACGGCGGCGAGCTTCCACGCGAGGTTGGTCGCGTCACGGACCCCGCTGTTGTAGCCCTGCCCCTGCCACACCGGCATGAGGTGCGCGGCGTCGCCCGCGATGAGGACGTTGCCCTTGCGGAAGTTGCCCGCGATCCGGGCGTTGTGGGTGTAGACGCGCTGCCGGATGTAGTCCAGCGACGCCGGGTCGGGCACGTGCCCGACCAGCGCGGCGTGCACGAACGCGGGCTCGGCCACCTGCTCGTCGGTCTCGTGGTCGAACACCATGAACTCGAACCGGCGGATGCCGTGCGGCAGTCCGATGGAGACGAACGGGCGGCGCGGGTCGGCGCCGAGGTAGGCGTTGGGGGTGCCGAGCGGGTCGTTGCGGACGTCGACCACCAGCCATCGGGTCGGCGAGGTGATCCCCTCGAACGTGATGCCCATGCTGCGCCGGGTGGCGCTGCGGCCGCCGTCGCAGCCGACGAGGTAGCGGGCCCGGATCGTGGACCGGCGGCCCTCGGCGTCCTCGATCGTGACGGTCACGCCGTCGCCGTCGTCGGTGTAGCCGATCGAGCGGTGCCCGAACCGGAGGTCGACGTGCGCGAAGCGCTCCAGCCCGGCCAGGAGCTCCCGGTCGACGAGCGGCTGGATGAACGCGTTGCGCCGCGACCAGCCGTAGTCGATGGCGGGCGGGGCGATCTCGGCGAGCACCTGGCCCGCGCCGCCCGTCATCCGCATGATGTGCTGCGGTGTCGTGTGCGGCAGCACGCGCTCGACGACGCCCGCGGTCTGGAAGGTGCGCAGGGCCTCGTCGTCCAGGCCGACCCCACGCGGGTAGTCGATCAGCTTCTCGCCCTGCTCGATGACGGTGGCGCGCACGCCGTAGCCGCCGAGCAGGTTGGCCAGGGTGAGCCCGACCGGGCCCGCGCCGAGGATGAGAACGTCGGTGTCCATGGTCATTCTCCCAGCAGGAAGTCGAGGTGGATTCGGTTGAACGTCGCCGCGTCCTCGTACTGCGGCCAGTGCCCGCAGTTGTCCATCACGGCGAGGCGGGCGTTCGGGATCAGCGCGGCGATGCGCCGGGCCTCGTCGATCGGGCCGGACGGGTCCTTGGTCGTCCAGAGGACGAGCGCGGGCGCGGCGATCGCGGCGAGGTCGGCGTCGGTGAGCATGTTGCGGCGGCGGATCTCGGGGTTCTGCAGCGCCATGTTGGCCTCGCACGCGGCAGGCCACTCGGGCTGCTCGAAGATCGCCTGCCGGGTGCGGATGAGGTCGTCGGTGACCATCGTCGGGTCGGCCATCAGCCACTCCAGCCGCGCCTTGACCCGTTCCCAGCTCGGGTCCTTCGCCGCCTCGATCGACAGCGTGTAGAGCCGCTCCATGACCTTCGGGTTGGCCATCGTGCCGCCCATCGTGTTGAGCACGATCCGCTCCACCCGTTCGGGGTGCAGCTGCGCGAACCGGGCCGTGACCCAGCCGCCCAGCGACTCCCCGGTGAACGAGGCCCGCTCGGCGCCGATCGCGTCGAGGACGGCGAGCAGCTGGTCGATGTAGTGCGGGATCTCCAGCGGGTGGTCGGGCTTGGTGGAGTAGCCGTGGCCGATGAAGTCGATGGCCCAGCAGTCGAAGTGCTGCGCGTGGGCCTGCAGGTTGCGGACATACGCCTCGGCGTGGCCGGTGATGCCGTGCAGCATCAGCAGCTTCGGTTTCGACGCGTCGCCCGCACGCAGGTAGCGGGTGCGGTAGGGACCTGCCTGGAGGAACCCCTGGCTGAACTCGACCTCGCGGAGGTCGGACCAGACGCTGGTGTAAGGCTGAGCCATCGTGATCTCCTGTGCGATATGTACTTCATCTCGTGCGTTAAGTGAACACATTGATCTACACGACGTCAACGGCCTGCCATGTGACATGTCACGCGTTGACATGCGGGGGTCGGCGCGCTCACCTTTGTGCGAATTACGCACGGACATATACATACTTCGCACACAGGGAGCCCAGATGGCCACCGCAGTCCCGGACCGCCGCGAGGTCCGCCGGGTCGTCCTGTCCAGCTACTTCGGGACGACGATCGAGTACTACGACTTCTTGCTCTACACCTCCGCGGCGAGCCTGGTGTTCGCCAAGGTGTTCTTCAGCAACATCCCGCCCGCGCTCGGCACGGTGCTCTCGTTCGTGACGCTCCTGGCGGGCTACCTGGCCCGGCCGATCGGCGGCATCATCTTCGGCCACTTCGGTGACCGGTTGGGCCGCCGCCGGATGCTGCTGATCACGATGGCGATGATGGGCGTCGCGACCACCCTCATCGGCGCCCTGCCCACCTGCGCGCAGGTCGGCGTGCTGGCACCGGTCCTGCTGGTGGTCCTTCGGGTCGTGCAGGGCATCGCGGTGGGCGGCGACTGGGGCGGCTCGGCCACCTTGTCGGTGGAAGCCGCCGACGGCAAGCGCCGCGGCCTCGTCGCGGCCTTCGTCAACATGGGCGCGCCGAGCGGCGCCGTCGTCGCGTCACTCGTGCTCGCACTGTTCGGCGCGATGCCCGACGCCGCGTTCCTGTCGTGGGGCTGGCGGATCCCGTTCCTCATCAGCGCCGTGTTCGTCCTCGTCGGCCTGCGGATCCGGCTGCGGATGAGCGAGTCACCGCTGTTCGCGCAGATCCAGGCGAAGGCCGAGGAGCAGGAGCGGCGCGAGGTGCCGATCGTCGCGGTGCTGCGCAACCACTGGCGGGCGGTGCTGCTGGCCGCGCTCGGCACGCTGTCGAGCTTCGCGCTGCAGGGCCTGCTGGCGTCCTACGCGCTGACGCTGGGCACCACGGTGGGCCACCACAGCCGTCAGTCCGTGCTGGTGGCGTTCGCCGTGGGTTCGGTGCTGCAGGTCGGCGGCCTGGCGTTCTACGCGCACCTGTCCGACCGGTTCGGGCGGCGGCCGGTGATGACCTTCGGCGCCGTGTTGGGCATCGTCGCGGCATACCCGATCTTCTGGATGATCGCCGACGGCTCCACGGCGCTGCTGTACCTCGGCATGATCATCGGGATGCCGGTGGTGCAGGCCGCGATCTACGGCCCGTCGGCGGCGTTCATCTCGGAGATGTTCGACACCGCACACCGCTACACGGGCGCTTCGCTGGGCTACCAGATCGCCTCGACGCTGGGCGGCGGCCTCTCGCCGCTGGTCGCCGCGGTCCTGGCCGTGGGTGGCGGGTTCGGTGCGGTCGCGATCTTCGTGGCGGCGGCGTTCGCCGTGAGCCTCGTGATCATCCGTCTGGCCCGGGAGGGCGCGCACACCGACCTCAACGCCGGTCAGCCCAGCTCAGCATCGATCTTGGCCGCCCCCGCGAGCATCGGCGACACGGCGCGGGCCATCACGTCGTCGCGGTAGGTGATGAGGTTCAGGCAGGCCATCGGGCTCTCCGCGGGCTGGTGCAGCAGCACGGCGAGGCCGTGCGCCCCCGGCTCGACCTCGCCCTTGCTCGCCGCGAAACCCTGCTCACGCGCCCGCGTGACCTCGGGGCGCTCGCCGTCCTCCGGCGGCAGCGCCGCCTGAAGGCAGATACCCGCTGAGCCACGGCCCAGCGGGTGTCTGCTCCCGGTGCGGAACGCCAGGTGGTAGGTCGCCATCGTCGGCGGGACGACGGCGACCGCGACCGCCTCCTTGCCCTCGCGCACCAGCAGCGCGACCGTCGACTCCAGCTCGTCGGCGAGCTCGCGCATGACGGGCACCGCGACCGCGCGCAGCGTGCCCTGCACGCCCTGGGCCAACGCGGTGAGGCCGCCGCCTGCGTGGAAGCGGCCGTCCCCGGTGCGGGCGACGAGCCGGTGGTCGGCCAACGTCGCCAGCAGCCGGTGGGCGATCGTGCGGTGCACGCCGAGGCGGTCGGCGACCTCCTGCACGCTCAGCCCGGTGGCCGACGCCGAGACCAGCTCCAACGCCCGCAGGCCCCGGTCGAGCGTCTGCGACCCGGTGTTCCTCGATGCGTCGACCACAGCTCCTCATTGTGCACACTCTGCACGCCGGAGTTCCATGGTCGCACACCGACGGAACCGGTGCGTCCCGTCCGGCCCGGTCCGTCCGTTGATGACCATTCAGGCGGATTGCCCGCATCTCAACCTGAGAAGGTATTGCATCTTCTAGCGCAATTCGTCTTGCAACTTTTGGCGTATTGACCGCCGCTGGCAGCTCGGATCGATGCGCTGGACGCCCCCGACGCAACCCCCTCGCTCAGATTCGCCTCGAACGGGTCCCCTCGCTCACTACCGTCCGATGCCGACGCCATGTCGCTCCCCGAACCAGAACGTCAATGAGGCCACCATGTCCGGAGCTCGACCCCCCCACCACCGCCCGCGCTCGCCCCGGGTCCGACTCGCCGTCGTACTCACCGCCGCCGCGGCGGCCTGTGCCGCGCTGACCTCAGGACAGGCGCTCATCCCCGTCCTCGCCTCAGCCAACCCCGGCGGCCACCGCGCACCGGTCACAGCGCCCGACCCGCACCGGCGCCGGACCCCGGCGCCGACCACAGCTCCGACGACGGCACCCGCCGTGCCGCCGACCTCGGCGCCCGTGACTCCGCCCGCCACCGGCGGCCCGAACCCGAACTGCACGCTGATCGTGCCACCCGCGCCACTGTCGGCGGCCGGTCTGGCCACCCCGTACCGGCTCATCGCCACCGACCCCGGCGCGGGCGCCTGCCACGAGGCGAACACCGACCAGTCCGCGTTCGTCGAGGCCGCGATCCTCGACCCCGCCAGCGGCAAGCTGTCGGTATACCACCCGCTGGTCGTCGACGACCGGACGCAGCCCGCGATCCCGACCGCGGTCCCCACGCTGCCGCAGCGGGCCGTCGTCGGCGTCTGGTTCGGCTACCAGGCCGACGCGCTGAGCCTGCGCCAGCGCCACTTCCGCCGCGGCTTCATGGGCCTGCGCTTCCACGCGGGCGACAACTGCGTCAACGGCACGAACGGCACGCCGTTCGGCCAGTTCGCCTACTGCGGCGCGCCCCAGTTCTTCGCCGCCGCCAACGCCGCGATCAAGGCGGGCAAGCTCACCGTCCCCGCGCTCGGCACCGGCAAGGACGGCCTGCCGTGCCCGACCACCCGCGACTTCAGCGTGGTCGACCAGGACCAGAGCGACAACCTGCCCGGCAGTTACCTGGCCACCGCCGACGGGCGCACGGCCCAGTTCTCCGCCGCCAACCAGAAGGCGCTGGCGGGCGCGACCGTGCTGAACAACGCCTCCGACAACGGGCTCGTCGCCGCCAGGCTCGACCCCGTCCTCGGCTGCCACCCGGCCACCGCACCCGATCTCTCCGCGGGCGGAGCGCCGAGCCCGGCACTCGCGCTCAACGAGCTCCAGGCCGCCGCCGATCAGGCCGCGCCCGTCGCCCTCGTGCCGGTGAACGACCCGATGACCGTCGGCGCGAACGGCGCGACCAACGTCGTCCGTACCAACCTCTACCGCGCGGGGGTCGACCAGCCGCCGGTCAACACGGCCACGGAGACCGGCAAGGCGTACTGCCTGAACATGGCCAGGATCGCCGTTCCGCGGCTGGCGATGGACCAGACCCTGACCTCTGGCGCCCCATCCCCAGACCCGGGTGTCGCATCGGACCTGCACGGCTTCCTCGTCTCGCGCCTGGACGCATCGTGGACCAACCTGGGCTGCCCGGCGCTGACCGGCATCGGGACCGCCGAGGACGCCGCGGCCGGGGCGACGACGACCGCGACGACGACATCGGTCGCGACCGCGACACCGCTCGCGACGACGACACCGCTCCCGACGACCCCCGTCGCGACGGCCATCCCCGTCACGACCGTCCCGACTGCGGCCTCGGCGGCGACCACGCGACCGCGACCGCGACGGAGCCGGTAGCCGCTCCCGGCCCCGATCGGGTCGAGCCGGTCATGATGCGGCTGCCGACTGCCACCAACTCGTCCCGATCGCCGGGGCCGATCAGCTCGCCCGACCGCCCGCAGCCCGCTCAGCTGCGGGCGAGGGCAGCGATCAGCGGCTCCGGATCGGGCACGTGCTCGGGCGGCTCCAGCACGACGACGTCGGCGCCCGCCGCGGTCGCCGCCGCCACCCGATCTCCGACGGCGCCCAGGTCGTCGACCAGGAGGTTCAGCACCACCCGGAACGGGCGGTCGCGGCGGATCCCGTCGACAAGCGCGCGGGCCGCGCGCACGCCCTCCAGCGTCGTGCTCGAGGTCAGGAGGAGGCCGTCGGCGAGCTCGGCGGCCAGCTGGATGGTCTTCGGGCCCCGCGCGCCGACGAACAGCGGAGGTGGGCTCGACGGCGGCCAGTCCAGCGCCACGCCGTCGAGCCGGACGTAGCGGCCCTCGGTGCTGACCCGCTCGCCCGCGAGCAGGGCGCGCACGGCCACGGTGTACTCGCGCAGCAACGTCATCGGCGACGCCACGGCCGCGCCCGCCTGCGCCATCCACGGAAGCACGCCGTGGCCCAGCCCGGGCAGGAACCGGCCGGGGTGCAGCCGGGCCACCGTGGCGATCTCCATCGCGGTGAGCCCCGGGTTGCGCAGCGGCACCGGCAGCAGCCCGATGCCCACCTGCAGGTGCGACGTCCAACCCAGCGCGGCGGTCGCCGACGCGATCCCACCCTCGAAGAACGAGTCCTCCCACAGCCACAGCTGCGCGACCCCCGCCTCCTCCGCGGCCCGGGCGACGGCCCGCAGCCGCTCCGGCGGCAACTGCGGCCGGAACACCACACCCAGCATCCGGCCAGTGTCGT
>CAVUAS010000019.1:0-147890 GCA_963739465.1 uncultured Actinomycetota bacterium | reverse complement strand
CGACGCATAACGGGCGACGACAACGGCGCGATCGGGCCGATGGGACGAGTGTTCCACCGTGCCGTCGAACCCGGCCGGCCAGCTGGCCTGCGCCGGGATCAGAGCTGGAGCCGAGCGGACTCGAAGGCCGACTCGATCCGCGCACCCGTCGCGTTGACCCAGTCCGCCTCCGAGTAGATCACGAAGGTGTACTTGTAGTCGGCGCCCTCGATCAGCAGGTAGGCCTCCCGGTCGAGACCGAACCGCTTCTTCTTCGCCTCGGTGAAGATGATGCTGTGCAGGTCGGCGTAGCGCAGGACCTGCGTGTTTCGTTCGGAGCTCACGAGGATCAGCCGCGCCGTCGTTGCGATCAACGCGAAGTCGCCCGCCGACGCCTGCGTGACCCGCATGATGCCGACGACCTCGTCGCTAAGCTTTGCTGCGATGTCCTCGATCTTGGGCTGGAGCTTGCGGAGTGGGCCCTGATGCCGGTCCGGCATCGCGTTCCAGGCCCGGGCCATGCTGTCGATCGACATGTCTCACCCTTCGTAACGTGCGTCGGTGGTCAGC
Organism: uncultured Actinomycetota bacterium; assembly: GCA_963739465.1. GTDB lineage: Bacteria > Actinomycetota > Actinomycetes > Mycobacteriales > Pseudonocardiaceae > Pseudonocardia. The sequence continues at coordinate 147,341 of CAVUAS010000019.1, read as the reverse complement.
TGCCTCGGCTCGCTATCCGGTCCGGCCGAACCGCCACAGATTGGCGGTAAAACCAGCTGGGGGCGCCGGCTTCCAGCGTGTGACCTCCGAGACCCGGCCACTTCCGTACGGGACGTTCGACTGCACGATCCATAGCGTCCCGTCGCCGTTGTTGGCGAAGACCATGACGGTGTGCACCCCTATCGGGTACGCGTCGGGGGTCGCGTTCGAGACGTACTGGATCACGTCGCCCTTGGCGGCCCGCGCGACGACGTCCGCGTTTCCCGCCGCCAGCTGCAGGGCGGGCGAGTTCCGGTAGGCACTGAGCGGTCCGCCTCCGGCCATCCGTATGCCGGCGGCGGCCAGCCAGCGCTTGACGCTCATGATGCATTCGCCGGGCTGGCTCATTCCGGTCTGGCGGCTCGTCCCGAGCTCGCGCCTGGCCGCATCGGCGGCCGGCCGCTGGTCCATCGCCTGGGGCCCTGCCGCGGCCGTCGACCACAAACAGGATCCACCGCCGCACACCGCGTTCCAGACGTTGCTCGCCCCCGCGGACCGGGGGGGAGAGTTGTTCGTCGTCGTCCAGCTCTTCGGCGTGCCGCCGCAGCCCACCCTGAGCTGGACGCTTGCCGGTGCGGTCGTCGACAGCACGATCGAGTAGGTGGCGACGCTCGTGCTCCCCGGCACGGCCGACCAGGCCGCCCACCCAGAGCTCTTGGACGCGACCCAGATGCCTGTCACCGGCTGGCCAGCTGGACACGCCACGACGCCCCGGACCGTGACGCCGGCGGCCTGTGCCGCTCCGGCGCTGCCCATGATCAGCGCGAGGGCAGCGACGACGGGAATCAGCGAGCGACCACTCGGTCGTCGCGGGTGACGCAAGGATGACCTCATCGGGGAACCTCTTCGCTGAGGCGGGCAGCTGGACGTCGCCCGGCGGGGAGCATGCTTGGCACGACGTGTTTCGCCGCTCGTGAGCGGTCCGTTACAGAGCGCGGCAGTGTCGGGCGCGGTGGCGCCGGCCGCTCAGCACGTCGGGCAGGTTGGGCTAGCGCATCTCGCCGAGCCCGTCGTAGGGCAGACGAGCACGAGCCGCGGGCGGGATCCGGCGAGCAGCGGGCGCAGGGCGACGACCAGCGTGCACTCCGGCGAGAGTGGTGCAAGAACAGGGTTGTTCGTGACGATGGCGCGGACACGGGTTGTGTTACATCCGCCAGCTGGAGAAACGTCTCGGTGACGGCAGGCCCAAGGTTCGGTCTCGGCGTACGCAGCGCTGAGCGGTGGGTGGCTCGAGTGGCCGTCGTCGCCACCGCGCCCGCTGGCCAGACTCGATTTGGCCGCCATGTTCATGTGGGGAACGGGCAGCAGTGATCTCTACTCGCAGCTCGAGGGGGCCAACGACCCCATCTGGCACGAGACGCAGGGCGCCACCCACAAGGTCGTCTTCCGGGGCGGCGAGCATTGGGACTATCTCCGTCAAGGAACCACCGTCTGCGCGAACTTCAACGGCCCGTGCACGCTCATGCGGGACGTGGCCGTGGTGGAGCAGCAGGAGCCCGTCGCCGCGGGAGTGCGGTTTGCGATGCAACGGGGTCGTCGGCTGGTGCGGCGAGCACGAGCGTGTGGAGCAGTCGGGTGAGATCGGGTGCGAAGACGAGATGCCGGGCCTGTTCTTCCTGTAGCAGCACGATCGTGGCGTCGCGGTCGCACCTTCGACATCCCGTGCCACCGAAACGCCCGGTGCGCGACGTCGCCCGAGACGGCGGCGATCAGGTCTGACCGCTGGTGGCCACCGTTCACTGCTGCTCAGCGGCGGGTGCGGCGTTCTGGAACCCGCCAGGCCCCGGCCCCGGCCGCTTCGCCATGTGGCCTGCTGCAACATCGGCGACGACGTGGGTGTCGGCGGGTCGCCGAGGATCGTGGTGAGGTCGTGGGGGTAGGTCGAGGCCGAGAAGGGTGAGCAGTTGCCGATGGTCGGTGAGGGTGTGGTCCGGGACGCAGCCGGGGTATTCCTTGGTTCCCTGGTCGGAGTCGAACATCACGGTGGTCATCCCGGCTTGCTGGGCCCCGTAGACGTCGCGGTACATGTCGTTGCCCACGTATAGGACGTGTTCGGGGGCGACCTGCATGCCGGCTGCTGCGGCGTGGAAGAGGCGCCGGTCGGGCTTGCGGTATCCGTGATCGCCGGACACGATGATCGGGTCGAAGTAGTCGAGCAGGCCGACCTGGTGCAACTCGGCCCGGGCGTAGGCGCTTTGCCCGTCGGTGACCACGGCGAGCGGGAACCGGGTGTGCAGCAGGTCGAGCACCCGGCGTAGGTGTGGGTAGAGCCGAAGCCGTCGCCGGGAGACGCCGCGGTAGAGCTCGGCGAGGAACAGCGGCAGCTGGGCCAGCTTCTCCGCAGGCAGCCGGCGGGTGTAGTCCGTCTGGTGGCCGGAGATGATGGTTTGCCAGATGGCGACCGCGTCGAACTCGGGATGGTCCTCGGCGCTCTCCTGCCGCTGGCTTTTCAGTATGTCCGCGTAGAGATCGCGCAGCTCATGCCTGCGCAGGTTGATACCCTGATAGGTCAGGAAATGCGCGGCTGCCCGGAATACCTCGTCCGTCCCCTCGTCGGTGACGATTTCGGTGAGTGTTCCGTTCACGTCGAAAGCAATTGCTCGGACGTCGGGGCGCATCCTCGTCGTCACTCAGCCGGCCTGCAGCAGCAGCTTGGCCTCGGACACCAGCCGAGCCCCGTACTCGGGTGAGATGTATCCGTTCCGGGCGATCCGCAGCAGGTTCGCAGCCATGTAGAACGGTAGCCGCAGGGTGATGGAGTGAAACGCCCTTTCCTGATCCGGAAAATGGCGGCAGTACTCCCAGAGGAAATGGCCGATGAACGGCTCGGCGCGCGCTTTGTCGCCGGTGGCGGCCATGAAGGAGTGTTGCAGCTCGCCAGCGATCCGCCCGACGTCGAACATGCGGTCGCCGCGCTTCATGCGTTCCAGGTCGATCGCGGCGACGTCCATGTCGTGGCCGAACAGGAAGTTCGCCGGGGTGGCGTCACCGTGCAGCCAGACCTGCTGGTCCTCCCACATGCGGGGCCGGCCCCGCCAGAGATCGCGCAGCCAGCACAGCTCTTCGGAGTCCCATTGACCGATGCGCTCGCGTCGGTGCAGCTGAGCCACCACCGTCTCGAAGTATCGGCAGTCGCTCTCGAAGTTGACCTGCTCCCCATTCGCGGTCCGGTTGTGCTGGGTGGCCAGGAAGTAGGCCAACGCCTTCAAGCGCCAGAACAGGTGGGCGTCGTTGCGGCTGCGGATCGAGGTACCGATCGCCTGGCTGAATTGCTCCCCGGCGTAGTACTCGAGGGCGAGCACGCCGTTGATGTCGCGATCGACACCCAGCGGACGAATGACATGATGCGGTGAGCCGACCAGCTGATAGCCGCGCAGCGTGTTGAGGCTCTCGCGCTCCCGGTGGGCCAGCGACGCCGCACGACCGCGATCGGCACCGAACCGCGGACCGTAGAACTTGCAGATCAACCGGGTCCGGCTGGACTTTTCCTCATAGCCGTACACGACGTTGCTGCCCGACAGCCGGAAGGCCCGGAAGGCCGGGCGCGGCTTCCGAACCCCCAACTCATCCCTAGTGATCTTGCTGAGGAAGCCATATAACGGGTCGTCGCCCGAGACGTACCCCACGTATTTCCCGATCATGGCGCACCACCGTGCCGCCGTGTTTCTGCTCTGGTCATGCCCGGAGAGAGCGAACAACCGGTGATCCTAATACGGCTGCGACGTGAACCCGAGGTGAATGCCGACCCAGCCCGGCGCAGGCCGGGTGCCGGCCCGGCGTTCCTGCGGGCCGAGTTCGGCGGCCCCGATCCAATGGCGCGCCGTGGTGCGGGATGGCCCGCCGGTCGGTGGCTGGTGCACGCCGTGCAGTGGACGGTGCCGTTCGAGTTGAACATGTTTGAGCGTGGTCACCATTTGGTATGCGCTGCACGGGCCCGCCGCCGACGAATGACCAGCCACCCGGGATCGGGCCCACGGGTACACCACGACGACCGAAGCGTCCGACGCCCTGGCCGTCACGTTCCGCCGTGTCATCATCGCCGCCAGATTTCGCGGTCCTTGCCCTGACCGGGTCACGGCGCAGGAAACGCGGGCCGTTCCGACAGACTGGGCTTGCCGCAGAACATGATCAACGAAGCTGCGAAATACGAGGGGTTCGGCGTCGGGGCCGATTCTCGGTTGGTTGATTTGTGAGTACGAGATCCGCGGGCTGAAGCCGCAGGTCAGCCAGGCTCGCCGGTGATCAAACCGGGCACAGCGCCGGACCGCGCCTGTGCAACGTCGCGCCCGGACCCGCGGCGCTCGTAATCTGGCGAATCGCCTGCCGTGGCAGGTGAAACAGCAACGACGCGGCTGCGCCATCGCCGTGCCGCGTACCCTGGCCCGCACCGACCGGGGGCGATCGGCTGACCGAATTCACGCCACGGCGCGGCAGCTCCGCACCCTGAGCGTGCGCCTGACCCACGGGGCGAGAGCCCGCCGCCGACACGGCGGCCGGCCGCCCCCTCGAACTGCGGTGACCAGCAAGCGCGCCTCGATGCGGCGACAGGCCCACATCACCGCACACGAACAGGTTGCCGTATCAGGTCGTGAGCGGGCGCGCTCTGTTGGGTATGTCAAAGCTCGTTCCGGCGTTCGTCCCCGTCATGGCGGGCGCCGTCGTGGCCGCCGCGGTGGCGCTGCTGGTCGGCTGGCCGGGCCGTCCGCCCTTGACCGACTCTGCAGCCGGTGCCGCGGCGGTGGCCTCGGCCGTGGTCGCGGTCCTGGTCATCGTGGTCGTCGCGGTGGCGGCTCGCCGTCCCGAACGGCGCTGGGGCGCGCCCGCAACGCGGACCTCCGCCGTGCCTCACCCGGTCGAGGACGCCGACCCCGTGACGGAGCCGCTCGAGGTCGTTGTGGTCGGGCCAGCCGCCACGAAGGCGAGGTCGGCGGGTTCCTCGAGCAGCGGCTTGCCGTCCGCCGCCGGGGAGCCTCGCCGTGAGGCTGGTGTCAGCGGCCGGGAGAGCACCGTCCTCCTCGCTGTGGATCGCGGAACCGACCGCAGAGGCTTCCGGAAGCTGATCGACGAACGGGCGCTGGTGTTCACCCGGCTCCCCGTGGGGCCAGCGCGGGATCTGGCCGCCCGTGCCAACGAATCCGTTGGTCGCGGCGACGGCTCACTCCATACCCGTGCCGAATACGACGCGCTGTTCGACCTGCTCGCCGAGGGCGCCACGACCGTGCCGGAAGCGGCGCTCGCGCCGTATCAGCCCGTCCTGCTCGACAAGGACGCCTTCTTCGCCGAGCCGATGTACGTGGTCGACGTCGAGGGCTGGCCCCAGGACGCGCCGACGCTGAAGGGCCCGGTGACCGCGCCCGCGGGTGCGCGGCTGGCGCTGTGGCCGACCGCGCCGCACGACTCCGGCCGACCCCGTCCCCGGACGCCGCGGGCGTGTTGTTCTCCACCACCGCGTTCGCCCTGGGCAATACCGGCAACCGCACGCTGGACGTGCCGAAGCGGTCCTGGCGCGCGACGCTGACCGTCGAGCCGGACGGCGAGCGGTTCCTCGGGTTGGCCCGGATCAACCTCAAGGCCATGTACAACGATCCCTCGCAGATGCGCGAGGCGTTGGCTTGGTGGGCGTTCGCCGAGGCCGGGGTGCCCGCGTCCCGGCACACCTACGCCAAGCTGACGATCAACGGTCGCTACCGGGGCTTGTTCAGCGTGGTGGAGGACGTCGACCGGCGCTACCTGCACGACCGCTTCGGGCACGCCGACGAGGGCAACCTCTACAAGGCCGGCTGCGGCACGCTGGGCTGCGCCACGCTGGAGCGCCGCGTCGGCGCCGACGGCGACGACAGCGGCCGCCAGTACCGCATCGACAGTGCTGATCCCACCTACGACCTGCACGCCGAGTCCTCGGGTGCCACCGGCTACGACGACCTCGCCGCGCTGATCCGCGCCATCGACGGCACCAGTGTGCCCGGAGGGGACGCCCGCTTCGCCACCGACGCCTACCGCGCGGGGCTGGAGAAGGTGTTCGACACCCGCACCTTCCTGCGCTGGGCCGGCGTGAACATCCTGCTGGGCAGTTGGGACAACTACTTCGCGACCCCGTCGAACTACTACCTCTACAACTCCCGCCCCGACGGACAGCCGTGGTTCACGTTCCTGCCGTGGGACTACGACAACAGCTTCGGCATCGACTACGTCGGAGAGGCATGGCAGTACGCCGACATCGTCGACTGGCCCGCCGCCACCGAGCGCTATCACGCCCGCAACCACGGCAGGCCCCGGGCGCTCCCGTATCCCGCTGGTGACCAACCTCCTGCGGCACCCGGAGCTGCTGCGCTACTACCTCGACCACCTCGAACACCTGCTGGACACGACATTCGCGCCCGACACGGTGACCGAGCGGATCGGGCCCGACGGCGGCGGCCTGTGGACCGCGTCCAGCAGGCCGCCTACCTGGAGTCGGCCACGCCGCACGGTGGCGCGCACACGGGCCGCCAGTTCAGCAACGACGAGGTCTACCTGGCCAACGGCAAGCAGGTCGAACTGCACCGGGGGGAGGCGAGCATCCAAGCGATCACGCACTATGTGCGCATGCGTCACGACCATGCCCGCGAACAGCTCGCCGTGCTGCGCCGGGTCCATCCGCGCGGGTCCAGCGGCGCCGGCTTCCCGGTGCCGTTCACGCCAGGTGGGCGGTGAGCGCACTCACGCTCGTCCGCCGCGCCCGCGTGGCCGACCTGGTGGGCGTCCACCTGCGCCGCGAAGCCAGCGGCGTGCTGGTGCGCGACGGCCTGCTGCTGGTCGTCAGCGACAACACTGGCAGGGTGGCCATCCTGGACCCCGATCTGGCGCTCTGCGGCCCACACCGGGAGATCCCACTACGCGTGGACGGGGTCGCGGCTACGAGGACATCGCCGCCGATCCCGCGACCCGGCGGCTGTTTGTGCTGGTCGAAGCGCTGCCGTCACGTTGCCGGGGCCGGGCTGAAGCCCTCGCCCCGCCCATCGGAGCCGACGATCAACTCGAATCGCAGGGGCGTCAGCACCAGCTCGCAGACTTCGGGCGGCGCACCTCCTCCGGGCTCGGGATCACCTTGAAGGTGGCCAGCGGTGGGCTCGCCACCTCCTCAGGCGGGAGGGATGTCGCGCGAGCGCAGCACGTCGCTGCAGATGCGCTTGCCTCGGGGACATTCCGCGTAGGCAGAAATGATCTCGTGCTCCTTCACCCACTCGACGTTGCCGAACAGCTTCGGGAAGCAATAGGGCTCGCGTCCCCCCGATCAGGCCGACCTCGTTAGTGACCATGAGGTTCGAGCAATAGGTGACGGACTCGCCCTCCAACAATTTTCAAGGTCCGTCAGACCCGAATCCGCGAGTAGCGGTGCGACACGTGCGGCGAGTTGGGGATAGGTGCCCTGTGACCTGCGATGATGAGGTTGTTGAGCCAATATCGTCGGGGTCGGGAGGGCACCTATCTGGTGGGCAGGATACGACGGCAACGTGGGTTGCGGCGGCGGGTGCGGATCGGCGCGCCGGACGGGTCGTTGACGGGGTTCTCCGGCATGCTCGCGGTGACCGAGTTGGTCGATCGGCTCGGGGTGATCGACCGGTTGGACGCGGCGATCGGGCCGATCAAGAAGCGGGATCGGGGCTTCTCGGGCGGTGAGGTGCTGGTCGGCATGGCTGCGGCGCAGCTGGCCGGGGAGGACTTCTTGGTCGGGCTGGATCGCCAACGTGACGATGTCGCCGGGCAGCAGCTCGCGCCGGTGCCCGGGTTGAGTTCCACGACCGCGGCCGGGCTGGCCCGCAGGTTCACCGACGGGCAGTGGCATGCGGTGGAGACCGGGATCGGTGACATCGGCGCGGCGATGTTGGCCGCGCTGCCCGCGCAGCGGGCCGCGGCCCTGTGCGCCGAGGTGACCATCGATCTGGACACCACCGACGTGGAGGTGTACGGGCGGCACAAGCGTGGGGTGGCGTTCAACCACCAGGGGCAGCGGTGTGGGCGGCCGCATGTGGCCACCTGGGCGCAGACGGCGACGGTGCTGGCCGCGGACTTGATGGCCGGCAACGAGGACCCCCGCCCGCATGCCGCCGAGTTGCTGGGGCGGGCGCTCGCGGCGCTGCCCGCCCCGGCGCGGGCCGGGAAGATCCGGCTGCGTGCCGACGCCGGCTACTTCGCCGGCCGGCTGGCCCGCGCGGCGCTGTTGGCCGGGGTCGAGTTCGCCATCGGCGCCAAACGGATCGCGCCGTTGTGGCGGCTGCTGGACGGCGTCGCCGAGGACGCGTGGACCGACGCGGTCGACATGGACGGCGCGCAGGTCGCGGTCGCCGAGTACTGCCCGGACTGGTGGCCCGCGGCCACCCGGCTGCTGATCCGCCGGGTCCGGCTCGACGTGACCGCCGGGCAGGTCTCCGCCGACCCCCGAGCCCGGCGGCGCCGTACCCTGCACCCCGACCAGCGCGCTCTGCCGATCACCGAGCTCGCCGGCGCCGACGCGGTGTACGGCTATTCGTTCATCGTGACCGACCTCGACGTCTCTACCGGCGAGCGAGCAGCCGCGGTCGAGCACTGGTACCGGCACCGCACCCAGGTCGAGAACGTGTTCCGCGATGCCAAGCTCGGAGCGGCGCTTCGCCATCTCCCCTCGGGATATCCGCAGGTCAACACCGCGTGGATGTGGGGTGCGCTGCTCGCGGCCAGCATCGCGGGCTGGCTGCATCAGCTCACCGCCACCCCAGGACCCGGCGCGCGGCTGTTCGGGCACGGCCTCCGCGGCGGCCAAGCCATGATCGCCACCTTGCGGCACCGGTTGATCCGCGTCCCGGCCAGGCTGATCCGCCACGCCGGCGGGCTCACCCTGCGCCCACCACCGGGACATCACCTGCTCAACGAGGTCCTCGCTCGCATCCGCGCACTCCCCGCAACGTCCTGACCAGGCCGAACCGGCCCCGAACACCCCGGAACCCCGCTCACCCGAGGCGTCATTCGGGGCCTCGTCCTGCCCGAACCCGAAATGCACCCGGGAAAGATCCACAAATCGAGGCATAGATCAACTCACCTACTACTCGCCGAATCGGGTCAGACCGGCCTGGGCGAGGGTTCGTCTAATACCTTGAGCCTCGTCCTCGCTTGGAGTCGTAGGCGGCCTGGCCACGGTCAAACCATCTGCAACCGGCACGGTACCGAGGTTCTCATCGAGCGGTCGGGTCGGGTGCCGCATGGACCGCTGCTGCCATTGGAGCGTGCAGCGCTGAGACTGCCCAGGCGCTGGATATTCACGATGCAGAGCTACCTGTCCTTGATCTCGCCGATACCCCGAGTGCATGCTGCGGTTCGATGAGTGACGAGGCCGGGCAGACGTGTTCGCCGCCGCAAACTGCCATGGCCAGAAATGCGACCCCGCGCCGCGAGATCAGCACATCCACGCTCGCCCCCGCGCCACTAGCAGCCCAGTCACTGCCGCGAGGGGGCTCACACACTCGTAGAGGCGCAGGCACTCTCAGACCAGAAACAACTCGCGGTCGGCCACCCACTCCCGGCCCGGGAGCGCGGCCGGGTGCGCCACGGCGACGTTCTTGCGTGCTCGCACCGTGTCCGCCAGGGCGAACTGGCGGACGCGGCGCCACGGCAGGTCCTCCGGCCGTAACCACTCCCACGCCGCGCACAGGTATCGCACCAGGCGCAGGTTGTAGCTGTCGCACACCGCCTCCGCCACGAGACCAACCACATCGTGGTCCGGGTTGCCGTCGCACCGCCACGGCGCGAGGCACCACAGCCCGGGATAGCAGTCGTGACCGACCAGCTCGCTCAACGCCGCAATCAAGTCAGGCTCGGCGTCGCTGACCTTGCCGGACTCCAGCTGGAGCCGGTGACGGCGCACCTCGGGCACACCGAGCCGCCGGTAGGCGGCCAGTACCTCCGCGCGGCGCAGGGATGGGTGCTGCGGCACTGTAGCGTCGATCGCGCCCGACACTGCGCAATCGCCGTCGGTGACGGCGAGAACCTCGACATCCGCGCCCTGTGCAGCCAGATGCGAGATTAACCCACCCGCCGCACACATGGCCTCGTAGGGATGGGTAGTGATCACAACGAGATCACGACAGAGGTGGGTCGGTAACGGCGCAACCTGGCTCAGCTCTTCGTCCCACGACCGGCCAAGACTGCTGACCGCCGTCGCAGCGTTCCAGAGGTCGCAGCGTAAAGCCTGCACAGCCCTCTTCACCTCCTCATCAAGCGAGGGCGCCCCGACTCGCTGACATCGAACCTCTTAATTTCTACTCTGACGCCGGATTTCGTGGCAGTACCCAAGCAAGGTGGGGTACCGGGCCACGTCCGCGGAGGTGGTGTATGAGATCGACTCCGCGTGATCTTGGTGGGAGTTTAGGCGGTCAGGGGCTCGGGCGTCACGGGTGATGTGGTCGGCGCGGGATCGGTTTCGGCGACGATGCGGACGCGGGTGCTGGCCAGCACGTCCAGGCCCATGTAACGGCGGCCTTCGGTCCATTCGTCGCTCTGCTCGGCCAAGACCGCGCCGACCAGGCGGATCAGGGCGTCGCGGCCGGGGAAGATCCCGACCACGTCGGTGCGGCGGCGAATCTCCTTGTTCAGCCGTTCCTGGGGTTGTTCGACCAGATCTGCCGCCAGATCTCCCGCGGGTAGCCGGTGAACGCCAGCAGCTCCTCGCGGGCGGCGTCGAGATGCTCGGCCGCGGCCGGGTACTTGCCCTCCAGCGCGTCCACCACCCGGTCGTACTGCGCGGTGACCGCATCGGTGTCGGCCTGGTCGAAGATCGTGCGGACCTGGGTGGCCACGTGGGGCTGCGCCGACTTGGGCACGCGGGTCAACAAGTTGCGCAGGTAGTGGGTGCGACACCGCTGCCAGGACGCACCGGGCAGCGCGGACGCCGATCGCCGCGACCAGCCCGGGGTGGGCGTCGGAGATGACCAGCTGCACGCCGGACAGGCCGCGGGCGACCAGGCCACGCAGGAACGCCAACCAGCCCGCCCCGTCCTCGGCGCTGGCGACGTCCAGCCCGAGGATCTCCCGGTGCCCGTCGGCGTTCACCCCGGTGGCGATCAGGGCGTGCACGTTGACCACCCGCCCGTCCTCGCGCACCTTCACCGTCAGGGCGTCGACCCAGCAGAACGTGTACGGGCCGGCGTCCAACGGCCGGGAACGGAACGCGGAGACCTGCGCGTCGAGGTGGGCGGCCATCTCGCTGACCTGCGAACGGGACAGGGACTTGACCCCGAACTGCTCGGCCAGCCTCTCCACCCGCCGGGTCGAGACGCCGAGCAGGTAGGCGGTGGCGACCACGGTGACCAGGGCCTGCTCGGCACGGCGGCGGTGTGTCAGCAACCAGTCGGGGAAGAACGAGCCCTGCCGCAGCTTCGGCACCGCCAGCTCAACGGTGCCGGCACGGGTGTCCCACTCCCGGGCGCGGTAGCCGTTGCGCTGGTTGGTCCGCTCGTCGCTGCGTTCGCCGTACTCGGCGCCGCACACCTGGTCGGCCTGGGCGGACATCATCGCGTTCGCCAACGACGTGATCATCTGTCGCAACACGTCCGGGGACGCCTCGGCCAGGTCTGCTCCCACAACGCGGTCGGGTCCATAGTGTGCGGTGCGGCCATCGTGGTGATCCTTTCCAGAGTTCCTTGGTCGGTACTCGAGAAAGATCACGCGGTGGCCGTCTCACGTCATGACGCCACGCCGCTCACCGGCGAAGAGCTCGTACACCACCTCTGAGGACGCAGCCGGGGTACCGACTACCTTCGTAGCTCCCGACTCACAGAGTGTTCGGTGGCGGACCCTGATACATCGAGGATGAGCCCACGACGGTGCAGGTCGCCGAAGATCAGTCGCCGTCATTTGGAGCGGGCGGCGGTGGTCTATGTCCGGCAGTCGAGCATGGCACAGATCCGGGAGCACGCCGAGTCGGCCCTCGTGTTTCGCGGTTTTGTTGATCAAGTCCCGGCGGCGGCCCAGGCTGCGAGAACGGCCCGGGTTTCTTGCGGGCCCTGGGTGAAGATGGGTGTGGCTCGACGAGCGCGGAAGGAACGGTTGGTTACGTTGGCTGAGCTGGACTGGCACGGAGAACGGGCAGACCTCGACGGTCTCGCGCTTCTGGACCGCGAGCCGGAGGATGAGGGGATCGACCTCGTGGCGATGCTGCTCAATGCCGGACGACGAACCAACCCGTGGTTCCAAGAGAGCAGCGACAACATCATCGAAGCGGATGAGCTCATCGCTCTTGACACCGACGTCGTCGGCTGCCACGGCTACTACTCGGAATTCTCCCGCACGTTTCATTCCGGGCCGTCGACGCCGACGCAGGAGCAGCGGACCCTCTACCGCGTCGCCTACAAGCAGACTGCACCCGCCCCGTCCGGAAGCGCCAGCCCCCGAGCCGGACTACGGCAAGATCCGACGTCGACCGATCCTCGGCGGGCTGATCAACCAGTACGAACCCGCAGCCTGAAACCGCTGATCACGGGCCTCGGCACTGGTTCTGGAATCCCACAGGATGGGACGCTTCGTGACGCCCTGTACCGCCTGACGTGCGGCGCCGTGGCGGCCGATGTCGTGTGGTGATGGCCGCGACTCGACCGTTCGTTCCGGCTTTGCTCCGTCATGAAACCTGCTGCCTGACGGTCGAGGCCGAAGAACTAGCCCGGACCATTCGCGCTGGCCTCGACCTCCAGCAGCCGGATCTCGATCAGCTCGATCCCGGCGGCCGCCTGGTTCGCCGCGTTGTTGCGGACGTTCTCCCGGAGTGCCTCAGCTGCATCCCGCGACTCGAAGGTAATCACCGCGTAACTGGTCAGCTCACCGGGTGGTGATCAGCTTGTTTCGGGCATCCAGGGTCGGCCCTCGGCGAGCTTGACGAGGGTTTCGAGGAGGGTGCGGGCGTGTTTGGCGGCGGTGGAGAGGTAGCTGCGGATCGCGCAGAACTGTTGGGCTCCGTTGAGTGTGCGTAGGCAGCCGGACACCTTCTGCCGGAGCTTGATCATGCGGATGTCGCGTTCGGAGCCGTTGTTGTCCGGTGGTATGCGCCAGTCGGTGGTGAAGCGCAGGTAGTCGTCTTGTCGGTCGCGGAGTCTGCGGGCCAGGGCGTTGTGTTTGCGCATCACCTTGCTGGTACGCGCCGAGGTCTGGGTGGCCCCGATCCGGACCGCCGAGCGGTAGAGCCGGACCTGCTTGTCCAGGGCCTCCGGGTCGATCGCGTCGGCGCCGGCGGCGGTTGCCTCGGCCACGAGTGTCTGCATTGCGACGAGGGTGTCGGCGACCTGGGTGGCCCAGCACCAGTCGGCATCCGCGGGCGCGGTGTCGGTGACGGCGGCCAGCTCGCGCAAGGCATGTGCGCAGCACAGTTGATGTTCGACGTCGGCGTAGGTGTCATACGGTGCCCAGGCGTCGTGGACGGCGACCCCACCGAAGCGGCCGAGGACCCCGGCGGCGTCGATGCCCTTCGTGCCACGTCTGGGGTGGCAGGTGATCAGGGTGTATTTGCCGGTCCGGGCGCAGTGGACCCAGTGCAGCTTCCCGGCCACACGCAGCCCGGTCTCGTCGAACCCGGCCACCTCGGCCTGCGCGATCCGGTCGCCGACCTCGGTCAGGAACCCGTCGAGCCCGTCCGCGGCGCGTGCGGTCATGCCCGCCACGGTGGCGTCGGAGAGCGGGGTGCCGAACAGTTCGGCCAGAGCCTGGGCGGTGCGCTTCTTGGACAGGAACTGCCCGACGTAGAGATAGAGCACGATCGCGGTGATCCGCGGCCCGTACTGCACCGGCGCGGTCACCCCCTCCGGCGCCGTGGCGCCGGAGGTGGTCCCGCACCCACAGCGGCGGGAGATGAGCTGGTGCTCGACGACCCGCACCTGCACGGGTGGCAGGTCGAACACCTGGCGGCGTTCCACCCCCACCTCGGGAGCGTCGCTGAGGTCCGCGCCGCAACCCGTGCATGGGCCGGGCTCATGCCGCTTCCGCTCGTTCGGGTCGGCGACCAGCGCCAACGTCGACCCCGGATGACCAGGCTGCCCACCCGGCTTGCGGCCGCTGCGGCGCCGCAGCGACTTCGGCGTCGGCTTGGTGAACGGCGAGTCCGACGACGGCGGCTTCGACGAGTTGGTCGAGTTCATGCCCAACCGCCGCTTCAGCTCGGCAACCTCCGCTTCGAGCTGCTCGATCCGCTCGGCCTGCCGCAGCACGAGGGCCGCTAGCTCCTCATAGGACGGACCCCGGCCAGCGGACACCCCGCAATGATCGACAAAACCAGCAGAAGATCAAGCAGCCACGCCGCAGACCTGATCAGTTACATCACCGCTACCCTTTGGCCAGCCTCGCGGTCAAGCAACCAGTTGCCGCTCACGAATCCCGGATGCTTTCGGACGCCTGGAACGACGATCGCGTGCAAGCCGTGACGTTCCTCGTCGATGCGGCTCATGTCCATACGGAAGGTCGCGACGGTCGCGTACGTCGTTGGCTCATGGCAGCAGATCATGTCGGGCACACGACGCTGGGCCACGGTGCGATTTCAGGAGACATCTGGCATCTGATCGCCGGGTCGTGAGTCGGGAGGCTTGCGTCTCCGGGTGTCTCACCTGTGGGTCCTTAGGGCCGTCAGAGCTGCACCGGCGATAGCGTCACGTTCCACGCCCTTGGGACGAGGTCTATCGGGCAGGGCGTTCAGGGGCGAGGGTGGGCCGCGATGGCGCAACAGGTGGCGCAGCACTACGCGACGTTGATGGGGATCGCGCGCGGCTATCAGCGCTCGCAGGCGCTGGCGGTCGCTGCGGAGCTTGGAGTCGCCGATCTGGTGGCCGCCGGGTCGCGGACGGCGGCCGACCTCGCCTCGGCGACCGCGACGGACCCGGCGGCGCTGTATCGGCTGCTGCGTGCGCTGGCGTCGATCGGTGTGTTCCACGAGGACGAGCACGGGGGCTTCGCGCTGACCGCGATGGGTGAGCTCCTGCGCCGTGATCATCCGCAGTCGATCGACCCCGCCGTGCGGATGTTTTGCGCCGACTACCAGTGGCAGGCGTGGGGCGAACTGGGCTTCAGCGTCCGCACGGGCGGCAATGCGGCCGTGCACGCTCTCGGAATGGATGTGTGGGAGTACCGGCGTCGCAACCCGCGAGACGGTGTGGTGTTCGACGCGGCGATGCGGACGATGGCCGCCTCATTCGCCGCCGGGATCCTTGACGCCTACGACTTCGGGCGGCATGCGGTGATCGCCGACGTCGGTGGCGGCACGGGCACGCTGCTTGCGGCGATCCTGCAGGCTCATCCCGCCGTCAGTGCCATCCTCGCCGAGCAGCCGCAGGTGCTGCTCGAGGCTCCGCCGGTGCTCGCCGCGGCCGGTGTCGAAGGCCGGGTGCGGTTGGTCGAGTGCGATTTCTTCAGTGCGGTTCCAAGGGCCACCGGTGGCAGGTGTTCCGCAAGGGCGGATGGCGAGGGCCACAGACGAAGAACAAGTGGGACATGTACGACACCATCACCGGCGACGTCCACGCCGCGTCTGATCATGCCGGCAGCGGCGGGTGATGGCCGCGGCGTCCGGCTCGCGGTACCAGGGGCACAGGTCGATGAGCCCGGCCGGGCGTCCGGTGGACAGCAGCACGGCCCGGGTCTTGGACAGGGCGCGCAGGTCGGACACGGCGAGGATCGGGCGCCGATAAGTCGAGTACTGGCGGGAGTGGCCTTGTCCGCGGGCGTGCGTGATCGCGAGCTGTGGCACGTCGTGGTCGCCGACCAGCCCGGACAGGCGGGCCAGGAAGGGCTGGTCGTCCACACCGGCGCCGACGAGTTTGACGGTGGCGGCCGACCAGAGGGCGTCCATGCCGGGGTTGCCCCACACGCCGACGCCTTGTTGATAGCTCTGCAGCATGGTCAGGACTTGGATGCCGCGGGAGCCGTAGTGGGAGTACAGCTGCGGGAGTTCGCGGATGGGGCAGATGTTCGCGGCCTCGTCGAGGACGGCGACCACGGGTGGGTCGAGCCTGCCGCCGCGGGCTTGGGCGGTGCGTTCGGCGGTGTCGAGGAGTCGGTCGACGATCGTGGCCACGACCGGGGCGGCGGTGCCCGCCCCCTCTTTGGACAGCAGATACAGGGTGGAGGGGGTGTGGTCGAGGACGGTCCAGGGGTCGAGCTCGGGCAGGTCCGGGCCGGGTTCGCGCCAGGTGTGTGGTGGGGTGACCCAGCGCAGGATCCGCTGCGAGGTCAGCGCCTTGGTGGCGGTGCGCGCGGTTTGGAAGATGCCTTTGGCGGTGACGTCCGCGCCGGAGAGGGCGGCGTGCAGGTCGGCGGCTTCGGTGTCGGCGCCTGCGGTGTCGAGGGCGATGATGGCGTCGCGGCGGCCGTGTTGTAGCCAGTCGACGACCTCGCGCAGGGAGGCGTCGGGGTCGAGGGCGGCGGCGAGCAGGGTGCCGGTGAGGACTTGTTCGCCTGCGGCGTGGAAGAACGGGTCGCGTCGGGTGCCGCCGATGGTGGCCATGAAGTGCCCGGCCAGTCGGTTGGCGGCTTCGACCCGGTGCGGGTCGGGCACCTCGCGGATCGCCCGCAGCGGATCCCACCACCACCACCGCTGGGGGTGGTAGGCGATGTCCTGGGGGTCGAACACCCACACCGGGCCCAGTTCGGCGCGGGATCCGCTGGTCAACGCCCACAGGTCGGCCTTGTTGGAGGTCGCGACCGCGAGGCCGGGCGCGGTGCGCACGGCGGGCACCGCGAGGGCGCTGGTCTTGTTCGACCGCGGACCCATGATGATCAGGGCGACGTCTTCCCAGGACATGCGCACGTCGCGCCCGTCGAGGCGCCCGACCCGGATCCCCACCTGATCACCCGCTAGCCCCTGGGCCGCGGCTGTGGCGGTGGTGATGAGGTTGGGCCGCAGCTCGCTCGCCTTGGCGTGGGCGGCAGGCCCGGTCAGGTCGCCGAGCTGATGCCCGCGCAACAAGGACCGGGTGGCCGGGTTGCTGCGTGACCGAGTCTGCCGCCAGCCCAGGATGGCGGCGCCGACCGCAGTCGCGACGAGCGTGGCCAGCGCCGCGTAGAAGCCGCCAATGGAGCCCGCAGGCCCGACCAGAGCGGGAACCCCGCCGGTGAACAGGCGGGGGAGCAAGCCCAGGCTCCACGCCGGGGCGGTCCAGCTGCCGGTGCCCAGAAATGCGGCGATTCCGGCGGCGACCCAGACGGCGCTGCTGGCGAGCACGACGGCGGCGATGCCAGCCAGGAGCAGCAGCGGCGCCGCGGCATCCCGCGCCAGCCCGACGGTGCCGCTGCCGCCGCTGTTGGAGGGGATCATGGCCGGGTCCGGAAGGCGGTGTCGGTGTCGTAGAGCCGGGCCTCGGTAGGGGTGAGCCGCATCGCAACGGGCAGGCCGATGCGTTGCCCGGACTTGATCAGGTAGCGGCCCCGGCCGGGGTGGGTGTGGCCGGGATGCCAGGTCGGCGGCGCGGCCCACGAGGCAACCAGCTCCCGTTCCGGGTCGGTGAGGGCGACGATCCCGGCGAGGCGGTCGATGTCTTGGGGGGCCATGCCACCCAAGATCAGGATCGCGTTGCGGGCGGCCATGCCCCGGGCTTTGGCCCGATCCGTCGGGGTCGGAAGCGCGTCGAGGTCATCCAAACTGTGGGTGACCTGGATCGAGACGATCCCGCGGTGGCGTCCCAGCCGGGTGATCCGGTCGGAATGCTCCACCAGGCCCGGCGCCGCACGTAGAGCGCGCCAGAGTTCGTCGTGGACCTGGACGGTGTTGCGGCGATCGCCTGCGGTGTCGGCCAGGGTGGCCGACCACGCCCACGAACACAGCATGGCCGCGGCGACGACGTCGTCGGCGTCGTTGTCCAACGCGGACAGGTCGAGGGAGAGGGCGGGGGTGGTGGGGTCGGCGGTGATGGTGGAGGGCCGGTCGAACAGCCCGCGCAGGCTCCCGTCACACAACAGCCCGAGGGTGTTCACCAGGCCCCGCACCGCCCGGGCGTAGCCGCGCTCGTCGGTGGTGGCGACGATGTGGGGGAGGGGGTCGGCGCCGAGGGTGAGGGCGTGCAGCAGGTCGGGGATGGTCGGCTCGATCCGGGCCGCGGTGGTCTGATCCAGCGCGGCCGCGAGCAGGCGTCGACCCGTCGCCGACAGCGCCCGCCCGCCGGTGATGGCCAACAGAGCCTCGAGCAGGGCGAGGATGCGGGTGCGCAGGTTCTCGCCGATCCGCTGGCGTTCGGTACCGACGGCGGCGGCCAGGGCGGGCGCGGCCAGGCCGGGGTCGAGCGGGTTGAGGGTGTGCCGGCCGCGGCCCAACCGCCACACCGTGCCCCCCAGCGCGGTGATCAACGGGGTGTATTCGCCTTTGATGTCGCCGGGGATCAGGGCGCGCATCCCGAAGCCGACCAGGCCGGTGACGAGGCGTTTGGTGATCGAGGACTTCCCGATCCCGGGTTGGCCCTGCACCCACACCCCGGTGTTGCTGATCAGGCCGGTGCGCAGCCAGTGCGCGGGATCCAGGCCGACCGGTTCGGCGGTGTGCAGGCTGCGCCCCAACGGCACCCCGGTCAGCTCGGCCCCGGAGGCCACGCTGAACGGGAACAGGCCACACAGCTGGCTGGTGGTGCCCGCATAGCGGGTACCAGCGGCGACGTTCGCCGCGCGGCCACCGCCGGGCACGGCCCAGCCGGTCGGGGTGAGTCTCATCGTCCCGGGGTCATCGCGATGTTCCGAGGGTGAGCAGGTCGTCGGGATCGAGACCGAGGCCGAGGGCGGCGGCGAACCCGGCCGCCTGGGCTCCGCGCAGGCGGCGCAGCCGCAGGCGGGCTTGCCCGGCGCGTTGCTCGACATCGGCGACCGCCGCGGACAGCTCGGCGTCGTCGGTGACCGTGGTGGTGGCGTAGAGGGTGAACCGGCCGACCCCGGCCCCGGCGGCTTCTTCACGGGCGGCCTGTCGGGCGCGGTCGCGGTCGTCGCAGTCGCGTTGCGTTTCATCGCGGCGGGTGCGGGCGGCCCAGGCGCGGCGGATCTGTCCGGCGGTGACCTGGGCTTCGACCTTCGCGGCGGCCTGTTCGGCGGGGTAGGGCTGATACAGCCAACACACCCGCCGCGGATACGGCCCAGGAGCAACGAGTGGCGCCAGGACGGTGGCGTCGACGGCTTGGCGGGGTGCCTCGCGCAGCGCCCAGCTGACCGAGATGCTGCTGTCGTGGCGGTAGTGGTCCCATTCCTCACGGGCGGCGGCCGGGACCGCGTCCACCCACTCCAGGGCGGCCGTGTGCAGGTGGGGGCGGGTGGCCGGGTCGAACGCGGCCCGCATCGCCCGGGCCAGCCAGGTGAGGGTGGCGCGGGCGTGGACGGCGACCCCGCAGGCGGCGAGCTGGGCTTCCAGCCCAGGCAGCCAGCGGCCGACCTCGACATACGCGGCAAGCAGATCCGCCGGTTTCGGGGTGGCCCGGGCCGGATCCAGACACACCGCCAGCCACACCTGCACGGCTGCGGTCCGGGACGCGGTATCAGCAACCAGGTCCGTAAGCACCTGACGGGCCAGCCGGGGGGCGTGCGGGTCGAGCTGGGTGGTGACGTGCGCGGCGAGACCGCTGCCGCCGGTGGGGGCGGTGTCGACCGTCACCGCGACGTGGCGGACGAGGGGTTGGTAGCCGAGGTCGGCGAGGAACCCACCCCATGCGGCCACCCACTGGTCGGTCTGATCGGGATCGGCGAGATCCAGCCCGATCGGCGCGCACCGCAGCAGCACGGTCAACGTGCCGGTGCGCCGGTTGTGCAGCAGCACATGACGACCGCCGCGGCCATCATCGACATCCAGCGGGTGCAGCGGGGCCAGCACGCCGGGCAGGCAGGCGGCGCGGGTGTCGTCGGCCAGCACCCCGGCCGACAGCCGGGTCCAGCCCCGCTGGCGGGCCCGCCAGAACCGCAGCCGCACCCCGAGCACATCGACCGCGGAGCGGCCGCCGATTCGGATCACGAGCGCGGCCACCACCAGGCCACCGGCCACGGTGAGCGGCAGCACCGCCACGGGTGCGGCCGAGGCCGCCAGCAGCGGTGCGAGCATGGCCAGGAACACGACGATGGTTGCACCGCTGGACAGCCGTCCGATGCCCCAGCCGCGTTCCGCCCGCCAGTTCCCGTAGAGCCGCGGGTCCCGCACGCCGGTGGCAGGTGATGAGGCGGAGGCGGTCACGGCTGGCCACCACCCGGGCGGGGCGGCCCGGTGAACTGGTTGACCGCTCCGCGCCCGGCCGCGGCGGCTGCCCCGGCCGCCGCCACCGTGGCACCCGCCGGTCCGGCCGCGGCGCTGAGGGCGGCGCCGCGGTCGATGCCCGGGCCGCGCCCGGCGCGGGCCAACGCGACCGCTCCCGCAGCGGCCAGCGTCCCGGAGCCGCTGCCGCCCGAGCCGCCGATCTGGGTACCCGACCAGGAGAAGAACTTCAACAACACCGGCATGGCCACAACGGCCAGGCCCAATATCAGGACGCCGGACAGGATCGTGCCCAGCTCACCCGGCGCGCCGGAACGCGGGGAGACGGTAGGAGAAGCCGAGGTAGTAGACGAACGCGGCCGCGGGCTTGTAGGCGACGATCGCCAGCAGCCAGCCGACCAGCCGGTCCAACCATCCCCGGGTGGCCCGGTTGAGCGACCCCGACGCGGCCAGCGGGAGCATGGCGGCCAACACCAGCAGCCCGGCCTGGCGCAGCTCCATCAACAGCCACTGCACCACCGCCAGCACGGTGGCGATGTTCGACAGCAGCAGCACCCCCCACAGGTTGGTGGGGTTGGCCAGCAGCATCGCCTGCAACAGGCGGGCGAACTTCGCGGGGGCGTCGTTGAGGAGGCCGGTGGCCAACGCGTCCCCGGCACCTAGCGCGGCGTGCAGGACGGTCAGGCCGAGCCCGGCGGTGACCGCGTAGCGGATCAGCCCGAGCAGTACCTGCACCAGCGGATCACCCTTGCGGGAGATCATCATCCGGATGGATTGGGCCAGGACCGACCCGACCAGGATCACCAAACTGAGCGGTTGCAGCACGGACTGGGCGTGCCCGACCGCCGGATCCAACGGGTCCACGCTCGGCGTGGTGACCCACCAGGTGGTGGCGGAGACGACGAACTCGCCGGTGCCCCGGGCGATCTCGGCGACCAGCGACTGGAACCCGGTCTGCGCGACCTGCCCGGCCTGACACCCGGCATCCCACACCGTGCACGACGGTCCGGGCGCGGGCGGGAGTGGTGTGGGTGGCGGTTGCGCGGCCCTGATGGCGATGACGGAGGTGACGGTGGACATCACGAGCCCAGCTGGAACGCGCCGACGATCAGCGCCGCGACCGAGGCCAGACCCAGCCCCGCGAGCACCCACGCCGCCCCGACCAGGCCCTCGTAGGCGGTGGCCGACCGGTTACGCCGCCCAATGATGATCATCATGGCGCAGGTGAGAAGGCCGACGACCCCGACCACGACGACGCCCCACTTCATCCACGACACGAGCCGGTTGGTGATCTCTGTCAGTCCCGGCGGTGGCGCGGGTGGCGGATCCGGTGGCTGGGCAACGTCCGCGATGGCGAGCACGAGGGCGGAGGAGAGTCTCGTCGGCAGAAGGTGGAAGGTCACCGTTGGCTCCTTTGTGCGGTGGTGCGAGACGGGCGTGGAGTGGGTCGGTGGGGAGCGGACGAGTACGGAGGCGCGGTGGCACCTGTGCGGTCGCCGAGGCTGTGGGCGAGGGCGTGCACGGCGGTGGCGAAGCGGCGCAACGGGCGCGGCAACTCGGTCACCGGGCGGGTCAGCAGGCCGGTGACGTCCTGTAGCGGGGTGGCCAGGTCCCGCCAGCGGCGCACGTAGGGCAGCACGACCACGCTGGCGGTGTGGGGTTCCAGCAGCCGCATCCGGGCCACGCTCGGGCGGCTCGGCCCGGCCGGGTCGGCGGTGTTGACCGCCAGCACCGGGCGGTGATGCTGCTGGGTGGAGATCAGGTAGGCGGCGCGGGCGGCGCGCACCAGCGAGTCCGCTGTCGCGCGACACACCAGCACGTCGACGGGGCGACCGGTGAACACGCCGCGGTCGGACCCGGCCAGCGCGCGAGCGATCGTGGTCGTACCCACCCCGCCCGCGACCCCGGCCACCGTGGGCGCCCGCCGTGCGGTTGCCTCGTTCACCTCGCCCCCTCGTGGTTCGTGTCGGGGCCGACCGTCCGCTGCCGCGTGCGCGATGCGTGCTCACCGCGTGCGCACGCGGTGCGCACGCTGCGGGAACGGAGTGCGCACGCTGCGGGAACGGGGTGGCCACGCTGTCGACCTGGGGATCTGCAGGTGGGACCACGTCTTCGCCCTCGTGCGCACGCGTGCGTGCCCGGGTGCCCGGGTCGGTGGGACATTGCCGCGCAGTCACACGTGCAGGCACCGCGATCAGTGCGCGTGGCCCCTGCGTGCGCATTGGATGGTCTCTCGTGCCCGGCCAGGTCACGCAGGCCGGCTGAGCGCCCAAGCGCCCGAGTCGCGGCAACGAGCGTGCGTGCTGCGGCACGAGCTGTCATTTCCGGCGGCGCGGCCGCATTGGAGGGACACGCGACCGTCTACGGCCTCGACGAACCTGGCCGGGCGGGCGAGCGCGCTCGCCATCGTGATGGCGGAGGTTCGGATGGTCTGGGTCCCTGGCACCGACTACCCACCGGCGCAGCAACACGTCGGCTACCCGATCTCCGTACTGGCCGACGGCACCGAGACCGGCGCCACCCCGCTGCCCGCCCACGAGGCGGTGATCGGCTGGCGGTCGGCATGTGACTGCGGCTGGCGCGGCCGACAGTTCTACCCCCGCGCCGAGTGGCCCAGCCCAACCGGCGCGGTTCCGGCCGCGGTCGAGGGCTGGGAAGACGCCACCGCCACCTGCGGCGAGTGGGTACGCCACGTCCAACAAGCCGTCCCGGGACTGCCCGTCCACGAGTTGGCCCGCCAGCTCACCGCCATCCAGACCACGTTGACCGAGGCCGTCGCCGTTGCCCGCCGCGCCGGCTTGTCCTGGGCGCAGATCGGCGACGCCGCCGGGGTCAGCGCCGACCATGCCGCCCGACGATGGGGCAGAGGCGGCGTCCGCGGCGTCCATCCACCGATCGTGCGACGTGCCGACGGCGCACCCCGTCCTGACACCGGGCCGACGCGGTAGGTGCGCGGTGGATCAATCAGCTGAGCCGGCGCAGCAGCTGTATCGGGTGCCGGACGTGATGCGGCTGCTGTCGCTGAGCCGCTCGGTGATTTACGAGCAGATCCGGGTCGGGCGGCTGAGGTCGGTCAGCCAGGGCCGAACCCGCCTGATTTCCGCCGCGGCGATCGCGGACTACGTCGCGCTGCTGCAGCGTGAAGCCGATGACGGCCCGGCGTAGCCGCGGCGAAGGCGGTATGTCCTGGGACCCGATCCGGCAGCGTTGGATCGCGATTGTCACCGTTGGCTACACCCCGGCGGGCAAACGCATCTTCCGCCGTGCCAGCGGCCGTACCAAGACCGAAGCCCGGCTCAAACTGCAGCAACTCGTCCGCGACCGCGACACCGGCCACACCGACGCCCCGACCGACTACACCGTCGCCGACGCCGTGCGCGACTGGCTCCAGCACGGGCTGGGCGGGCGCGACCCGGCCACGGTGGAAACGCGGCGCATCCTCGCTCATCGTCATGTCATTCCGGCGCTGGGTGCGCGCAGACTGGTCGAGCTCTCCGCCGAGGACGTGGACCGCTGGCTGGCCGAGAAGGCTCGCACACTGTCGACCCGCACCGTTCAGGACCTCAAGTCCATCCTGCGCCGCGCGATCACCCGCGCCCAAGCCCGCGACAAGGTCGCCCGCAACGTCGTGTTGCTGTGCGAGACCCCGACCGGTCAGACCGGCCGCCCCTCCAAAGCGTTGACCTTCGAGCAAGCCCACGCTCTGGTGGAGCACGCGAAGGGATCCACCATGGGCGCCTACGTGCTGGTGTCGCTGCTTACCGGTGCGCGGACCGAGGAACTGCGCGCGCTGACCTGGAGCCACGTCGACCTCACCGGCAGCCCCGACGCGACGCCACCAGTCCCGCCGCACATGCGCGTCTGGCGCTCGGTACGAGCCGGCGGCGACACCAAGACACGGACCTCCCGCCGCACCCTGGCGCTGCCGGACCGCTGCGTGGAAGCCCTGTACGAGCAGCGCCAGCGGCAAGGAGCCCAGCGCCTGGCGGGGTCCCGTGGGGGCGACTCCGGTCTGGTCTTCGCCTCCGAAGCCGGTACTCCACTCGATGCCGCCAACGTCCGGCGGGGGTTCCGCCGCATCGCCGCTGCGGCGGGCGTGGATGCCGCCCAATGGACGCCGCGCGAGCTGCGGCACAGTTTCGTGTCGCTGCTGTCTGACAAGGGCGTGCCGATCGAGCAGATCGCCCGCCTCGTCGGGCACACCGGCGGTTCCGCGGTCACCGAGACCGTCTACCGCAAGCAACTGCGCCCGGTCATCAACGACGGCGCCGCGGCGATGAACGAGCTGTTCCCGAGGTCCCGTAGTTACTCAGTTAGAGCCTGTTGGCGAACTGATCAGGGATCGCTGGCGCCGCTCGTATGAAAAAGATCATGGGCGTCTCCGGCGTGTCATGCCGGGTGCAGACAAGGGCTTCTGGGCAGATGGAGATCACCACGAACCCCTCGCCCAGAAGCCCTCAGGATGACTGTCTACCTTGTCTCGGCAGAGAAGGCCAACTGCCCCGTTGCCAGCTGTGTGTGCGCGCAGCGGGTGCCCCGATATCCCTCGGACATGACCGACGCGGAGTGGGAGTTGTTGGAGCCGCAGGCGCGGGCGGTAATGGCCGAGTTGCGGCGAGGCCCGGGCGGACGGCCGATGGTGCACCGGTTACGGGTCGTGGTGGACGCGATCGGCTACCTGGTCCGGTACGGGGTGGAGTGGCGCGCGTTGCCGGCGGATTTCCCGCCCTGGCAGGCGGTGTACGCGTTCTTCCAACGGTGGGCCGAGCGGGGGTTGCCGCAGCGGTTGGTCGACGCGCTACGGGGGCAGCTGCGGATGGGCGCGGGCCGGGCCGAACTGCCGACCGCGGCAGTGATCGATTCCCAGTCGGTCAAGGCCGCGGACACGGTCGGGGCCGCCACCAGCGGATTCGACGGCGGAAAGAAGATCAAGGGCCGCAAGCGGCACGTCGCGGTGGACAGCAACGGGTGGCTGCTGGCCGTTTTGGTCACCGCGGCGAGTGTGCAAGACCGCGACGGCGGTCACCGGCTGGTGGCGCTGCTGCGGGAACGGTTCTCCACGATCACACTCGTGTGGGCCGACGGCGGGTACGCCGGGCGGCTGGTCGTCTGGGCTGCGGCCGTGCTGGCCCTGACCGTCACCGTCGTCAAGCGCACCGACACCGTCAGCGGGTTCATCGTGCTTCCCCGCAGGTGGGTGGTAGAGCGCACGTTTGGCTGGCTCAGCCGACACCGGCGTCTGGTCCGCGACTACGAGCGGCGGCCCCAGCACCACGAGGCCATGGTGCTGTGGGCCACCACCATGATCATGACCCGGCAGTTGGCCCACCAACGCAGCGGAGAACCGCCCCGGCCGCGCTGGGGTACTGAACGCACCGTGCCGAAGCCGCGGCAGAAAGATCCACAAGCGGCGTGAAACCGTTCACCAACAGGCTCTTAGTTACTCGCCCCAGGCGGCAAGATCAAAGAAGCCTGGCCTGGAGCTTCGATAATCGCTCCTGACCAGGCCTTTTAGTGGTCGGGGTGACAGGATTTGAACCTGCGACCTCTTCGTCCCGAACGAAGCGCGCTACCAAGCTGCGCCACACCCCGATGTTGGACGAGTCTAGCCGACGTCCGCGACCGCCTTTGCGGGGGTGGCCAGCGCCGCGGGCGGCTCGGTCGGGCGCGGGACGAGGGTCAGCAGGCTGGCCTCCGGCGGGCAGGCGAAGCGCACCGGCGCGGTGGGGGCCGTGCCCAGGCCCGCGGAGACGTGCAGCCACATGTGCGCGCCCCAGCGGGAGACGCCGCGGGCGCGGGAGCGGTCGATGCCGCAGTTGGTGACGATCGCGCCGTAGCCGGGCAGCCGGAGCTGGCCACCGTGGGTGTGGCCCGCGAGCACGAGGTCGTACCCGTCGCCTGCGAACCCGTCCAGCACGCGGGGCTCGGGCGAGTGGGTGAGGCCGAGGCGCAGGTCGGGGGTGCCGGTGGGACGCCCGGCGATGCGCTGGTAGCGGTCGAGCTGGATGTGCGGATCGTCGACGCCCGCCGCCGCGACCGTGCGCCCACCCGCCTCCAGCGTGACCCGGGCGTGCGTGGCGTCCAGCCATCCGCGTTCCAGCAGGGCGGCGCGCAGATCCCGCCACGGCAGCCGCACTCCATGCTGGCGCTTCGTGCTCTTCCACAGGTAGCGGGCGGGGTTCTTGAAGGTGGGGCCGAAGTAGTCGTTGCTGCCGAAGACGAAGAGACCCGGGAAATCCAGCAGCGGACCGAGCGCGGCCATTGCGGTCGGGACGGCGCGGGGGTGGGCGAGGTTGTCGCCGGTGTCGACGACGAGGTCGGGCTGAAGCTCCGCCAGCGCGGCCACCCAACGCTGCTTGCTGCGCTGGCCCGGCGTGATGTGCAGATCCGACACGTGCAACACCTTGAGCGGCCGGGCGTCCTCGGCCAGCACGGGCAGCGTGACCTCCCGCAGCGTCCAGTGACGGCGCTCGATGGCCGCCGCGTAGCCGATGCCCGCCACCCCCGTGGCGACCGCGCCGAGCGCGAGCCGAGCCCATGTGTTCACGTACCCGAGGGTAGCGTTCCCGACCGTGAGCGAGCTGAAGCAGCGGTTGCGCGCCGACCTGACCGCGGCGATGAAGGCCCGTGACGAGCTGGTCAAGGCCACGCTGCGCATGACGCTGACCGCCATCGGGAACGCCGAGGTCGCGGGCACCGAGGCGCGGGAGCTGTCGGACGACGAGGTGCGTCGCGTGATCGCCAAGGAGGCGAAGAAGCGCGCCGAATCGGCCGAGGTCTTCGCGGACGCCGGGCGGGAGGAGCTCGCCGCCCAAGAGCGCGCCGAGGGCGAGGTGTTGGCGCGCTACCTGCCCACGCAGCTCACCGACGACGAGCTGGCCGCGATCGCGCAGACGGCGGTGGACCAGACGGCCGCCGATCTCGGCGAGCGGCCGGGCCCCCGGCAGATGGGCCAGGTCATGAGGCGGGCCAACGCGGCCGCCGCGGGTCGGGCGGACGGCGGCCGGGTGGCGGCCGCGGTCAAGGCGCTGCTGCTCGGCTGAGGCGCCCGCAGCACGGCCCGCCGCCGTCGCTCGCACCGGCGTTCCACTGCTCGCACCGGCGTTGCAACGCCCGTGTCGGCACGGCTACGCCAGTGCGGCTCGGCTGGCACCGCGTCGCCGGTGTCGGCACGGCTCCGCCACGTCGGCGCCGCGGGGCGGGCGCGGTCGGGGCGGCGCGGTCGGGGCCGCTCCTTGCCCCCGCGGCCCGGCTACTTCGCGGGCGCCTTCTTCCGCGGACGGGCGGGCGCCTTGCGCTTCGGCGTGGTGCCGCGGGCACGGCGCTCGGCCAGCAGCTCGGAGGCGCGCTCGTCGGTGATGGTCTCGATGGCGTCGCCCTTGCGCAGGCTCGCGTTGGTCTCACCGTCGGTGACGTACGGCCCGAACCGCCCGTCCTTGATCACCATCGGCTTCTTCGTGGCCGTGTCGGTGCCCAGCTCGCGCAGCGGCGGCGCGGCCGCGGCGGTGCGACGGCCGCGCTGCTTGGGCTCCTTGTAGATGGCAAGCGCCTCGTCGAGGGTGACCGTGAACAGCTGCTCCTCGTTCGCCAGCGACCGCGAGTCGGTGCCCTTCTTCAGGTACGGACCGTAGCGGCCGTTCTGCGCGGTGATCTCCTCGCCGCTCTCCGGGTCGTTGCCAACCAGCCGCGGCAGCGACAGCAGGCGCAGCGCGTCCTCCAGCGTGACGGTCTCGGTCGACATGTCCTTGAACAGCGACCCCGTGCGCGGCTTCACCTTCTTGGCCGCCGCGTCCTCGGGCAGGATCTCCGTTACGTACGGCCCGTACCGGCCCTCCTTCGCCACGATCTCGTGTCCCGTCACCGGGTCGGCGCCCAGTGTGCGGCCGTCGACGGGCACGCTGAACAGCTGCTCGGCCATCTCCGGCGTCAGCTCGTCGGGTGGCAGGTCGTCGGGCAGGTTGGCGCGCTGCGACTCCCCGTCGCGCACCCGCTCGAGGTACGGGCCGTAGCGCCCGACCCGCACCACGACGTCGTCGAACATCGGGATGGAGTTGATCTCGCGGGCGTCGATCTCCTCGAGGTTGACGCCGACGAGCTTCTTCAGCCCGCCCGAGCGCGCCACCGACCCCTCGCTGCCCTGCGCGGCGCCGAAGTAGAACGCCGAGAGCCAGTCGGTGCGGTGCTGGTGGCCCGAGGCGATGGCGTCGAGCTCGTCCTCCATGGCCGCGGTGAAGTGGTAGTCGACGAGCCGCCCGAAGTGGTGCTCCAGCAGCCCCACGACCGCGAACGCGATCCACGACGGCACGAGCGCCGCGCCCTTCTTCCACACGTACCCGCGGTCCTGGATCGTCTTGATGATCGACGCGTACGTGGACGGGCGGCCGATGCCCAGGTCCTCCAGGGCCTTGACCAGGCTGGGCTCGGTGTAGCGCGCGGGCGGGTTGGTGGAGTGACCTTCTGGGGTGAGCGAATCGGCGACGAGCGCCTGCCCCTGCGTCAACTCCGGGAGGCGGGACTCGGCATCGTCGGCCTCGCCCTCGCTGCCCTCGTCCAGGGTCTCGACGTAGGCCTTGAGGAACCCGGGAAACGTGATCGTGCGCCCGGACGCCGCGAACGTGACGGCTTCGCCGGTGCCCGCCGTGCCGCTGATCCGCACGCTGACGGTGGTGCCGCGCGCGTCGGCCATCTGCGACGCGACCGTGCGCTGCCAGATGAGCTCGTAGAGGCGGAAGTCGTCGCCGTCGATCTCGTTGGCCACCTCGCCGGGTGTGCGGAACCGCTCCCCGGCGGGCCGGATGGCCTCGTGGGCCTCCTGCGCGTTCTTCACCTTGCGCATGTACTGCCGCGGCTGTGCGGGCACGTAGGCGTCGCCGTAGAGCTCGCGGGCCTGCGCCCGGGCGGCGTCGATCGCCGACTCCGACAGCGTGGTGGAGTCGGTGCGCAGGTAGGTGATGTAGCCGTTCTCGTAGAGCCGCTGCGCGCCGCGCATCGTGCGGTCGGCGGAGAAGCGCAGCTTGCGCCCGGCCTCCTGCTGCAGCGTGGACGTCATGAACGGGGCGTAGGGCTTGCGCGTGTACGGCTTGGACTCGACCGACTCGACGGCCAGGTCGCGGCCCTCGAGCGCCTCGGCCAGCCGCCGCGCCGACGCCTCGTCGAGGGCCTTCGCGGTGCCCTTCAGCCGTCCGTCCGGACCGAAGTCGCGGCCGGTGGCCACGCGGGTGCCGTCGACGGCCACGAGCCGCGCCGGGAACTGCCGCGGGGTGGCCCGGGCGCCCGCGTCGAGCACGGCGGCGATGTCCCAGTACGACGCCGAGACGAACGCCATCCGCTCGCGCTCGCGCTGCACGATGATCCGCGTGGCCACCGACTGGACCCGGCCCGCCGACAGCTTCGGCATGACCTTCTTCCACAGCACCGGCGAGACCTCGTAGCCGTAGAGGCGGTCGAGGATGCGGCGGGTCTCCTGGGCGTCGACGAGGTCGTGGTCGAGGTCGCGCAGGTTCTCCACGGCCGCCCGGATGGCGGGCTCGGAGATCTCGTGGAACACCATCCGGCGGACGGGCACCTTGGGCTTGAGCGTGTCGAGCAGGTGCCAGGCGATGGCCTCGCCCTCGCGGTCCGGGTCGGTGGCCAGGAGCACCTCGTCGACCGACTTCAGCGCGTCCTTCAGCTCGGCGACCTTCCCCTTCTTCTCCGGCGTGATGATGTAGAGGGGGGCGAAGGAGTTGTCGACGTCGACGCCGAGGCGCGCCCACGGCTCGCCCTTGTACTTGGCCGGGACGTCGGCCGCGCCGCGGGGGAGGTCGCGGATGTGCCCGACGGAGGCCTCCACGACGTAGTCCTTGCCGAGGAACTTCTGGATCTTGGCGGCCTTCGTGCCGGACTCGACGATCACCAGGCGTCGCCGTGGACCGCCCGCCGTCATCGCCGTGGGCGCACGGCGGCGGCCGCCCCCGGCGGATGCCGTGGCGGTTTTCGAGCTCGTCGTTCCGGTTGTCACGTGCGGTCCTACTCCATCGTCTCCGGGTCGCACTCCCGAGTATGCGGGTACGGGTCGGTTCGCACCCTTGGTGTCACGATGGTCACGGTCCGGGCACGAACGCCGTGTGCCGCGAGAGCGTAACCACATCTGTCAAGGCGCTTGGTTCAGCACGCCGCGCGACCGCGGTATCGCGGCCACGCCGCGGCGGCCATCCGGGTGGGTGGTGGCCCCACCAGTTCTACCAACCGCGCCACCCGTCTGGTGCCGCTGATCCTCAGCGCGCCGTTCACACGGGCGGGTGGCAGCCCCGCGCGGGTGGTGGCCGCGACGAGCGCCTGGTGCGTCTGGGGGGCATGTGGGTCGAGGCCCAGCAGGTAGCCCCCACGGCCGTCCGGCGCGCCCGCCGTGAGCGCCCAAAGCCGTAACGTCGGACCGTCCAGCTGCCATTCCGCGGGCACCGACTTGACCGCGCCGCGGGTCCACGCCCGGGCGAGCTCGGCCAGATCGCAGCGGAACGCGGTGCGCACCGCGGTGGCCCCGCTCTCGGTGACGACGGCCTGGGCCGCGATCCCCGCGTCGGCGCAGGCCGCTCGCACGGCCGGGGCGCGGGTGGCGTCGGCGAGCACGATCGACAGCCGCGCCTGGTCGCCCGCCCCGAAGCGCACGATCTGCCCCGGCCCGCACAGCAGGCCCGCGAGGTCGCTCAGCGCGGCGGGACGGGCGTCCGCGGAGAACAGCGAGAGCTGCGACACACCGCGCACTGTAGAACACGCGTTCGACGGCGCGCGGACGGCACGCCGTCAGCTGTTCTTGGCCAGCGTCTGGCAGTTGGGCGCCTGGGCTGCGGCCTTCTTGAGCTCGGGATTGTTCTGCAGGCCGGTCGTCGGATCCTGGATCTTCGAGAGGTTTGCCAGCGAGGCGAACACCGTCGGCAGCGTGCCGGCCACCGCGGCGGCGTCGTTGGGGTCGACCTTGTCGAGGGCCGACTTCGCCTGGTCGAACGACGAGCGGGCGGTCGTCAACGCCGACTTGATCGTCGTGACGGTGGCGTCGCCATCCGCGATGGGAGAGGGCCCCACGGCGTCGAGACCGGCCAAGGCCTGGTCGATGGCGCTCTCGCTCCTGCCGAGGAAGTCGGAGATCGACTTCGCGGTGGCGCCCGCATCGGCGTTGTCGAGCTTCGGCGCCGCAGCGACCGTCTGCACGAACGGCAGCAACGAGCCGCACACGTTGTTCGTCCAGGCGACCGGGTCGGTGGTGGGTTCGATGGCGGCGCCGCCTCCGGTGACCGCGCCGATCGGGGCGGGGGAGCCCGTGACGGTCGCGGAGCAGCCGCTCAGGGCCACCGCGGCGGCGATGACGGCGGCGAAGAGGAGGCGGCGCATGGCGGACAGTCTGCACGGACGGGTGGGACGAGGTGGAAAAGACCCGCAAAATGGCGAAGGCCGCCCGTCCGCGTGGACGAGCGGCCTTCGCGCCGGATACGGCTCCGGTCAGCCGACCGTGCTCTCCGCCGGTGTGTCGGAGATCGACGTCGAGCGCCGCTTGGTGACGACGACCGCCGCCACGATGATGGCGGCCGCGACGACCGCGATCACGTAGCGGACCGGTCCGGCGGGCGCGTCGGGCAGCGAGAGCGCGACGACCGCGGGCGCGATGAGCAACGAGACCAGGTTCATCACCTTGATCAGCGGGTTGATCGCAGGACCCGCGGTGTCCTTGAACGGGTCGCCGACGGTGTCGCCGATGACGGTGGCGGCGTGCGCGTCGGAGCCCTTGCCGCCGAAGTTGCCGTCCTCGACGAGCTTCTTGCCGTTGTCCCACGCGCCGCCCGAGTTGGCGAGGAAGATCGCCATCAGGGTGCCGGTGGCGATGGCGCCCGCAAGGTAGCCCGCGAGCGGGCCCACGCCGAGGCCGAAGCCGACCGCGATCGGCGCGAAGATCGCCAGCAGGCCGGGCGTGGCGAGCTCGCGCAGCGAGTCACGCGTGCAGATGTCGACGACCCGGCCGTACTCGGGCCGGACCGTGCCCTCCATGATCCCCGGGTTGTCCCGGAACTGGCGCCGCACCTCGAACACGATCGCGCCCGCCGCGCGGGTGACCGCGTTGATCGCCAGGCCGGAGAACATGAACACCACCGACGCGCCGACGATCACACCGACCAGGGTGCTCGGGGTGAACACCTGGTAGTTGAACGACGGAACGGCCGAGATGTCCGTGTTGCCGATCGCGGTGGTGATCGCGTCGCGGTAAGAGCCGAACAGCGCGGTGGCCGCGAGCACGGCCGTCGCGATCGCGATGCCCTTGGTGATCGCCTTGGTGGTGTTGCCCACCGCGTCGAGCTCGGTGAGGATGCCGACCCCGGCGCCCTCGACGTCGCCGGACATCTCCGCGATGCCCTGCGCGTTGTCGCTCACCGGGCCGAACGTGTCCATGGCGACGATCACGCCGACCGTGGTCAGCAGGCCGGTGCCCGCCAGCGCCACCGCGAACAGCGCCACCGTGATCGAGCCCGTGGCCAGCGTGAACGCGCCGAACACGGCCGCGGCGATGACCAGCGCGGTGTAGACGGCCGACTCGAAGCCGATCGAGATGCCGGAGAGGATGACGGTGGCCGCGCCGGTGAGCGAGGACTCGCCGACCGTCTTGACCGGCTTGTGCTCGGTGCCGGTGAAGTAGCCGGTGAGCCACAGGATGATGCCCGCGAGCACGATGCCGATGATCACCGCGACGGACGCGATGACCTGCGGGTTGGCGTTCCCCATGCCCGCGACGACCGTGGTGTCGGTCGGGTTGATCAGCGCGCCGAACGTGGTGGGCAGGTAGGTGAACGCGGCGATCACGCACAGCACCGCGGAGATCACCGCGGAGATGTAGAAGCTGCGGTTGATCGTGGTGAGGCCGCCCTCGCTCTCCTTGGCGCGGGTGATGTAGACGCCGATGATCGCGGTGAGCACGCCGATGGCCGGGACGATCAGCGGGAACAGCAGGCCGTGCTGGCCGAACGCGGCCGCGCCCAGGATCAGCGCCGCGACCAGGGTGACGGCGTAGGACTCGAACAGGTCGGCGGCCATGCCCGCGCAGTCGCCGACGTTGTCGCCCACGTTGTCGGCGATCGTGGCGGCGTTGCGGGGGTCGTCCTCGGGGATGCCCTGCTCGACCTTGCCGACGAGGTCCGCGCCCACGTCGGCGGCCTTGGTGAAGATGCCGCCGCCGACACGCATGAACATCGCCAGCAGCGCCGCGCCGAAGCCGAAGCCCTCCAGCACCTTGGGGGCGCCGCCCGCGTAGACCATCACGACGACCGCGGCGCCCAACAGGCCCAAGCCGACGGTGAACATGCCGACCACGCCGCCGGTGCGGAACGCGATCCGCATGGCCTTCTCGCGGCCGCCGTCCTCGCGCGCAGCCGCCGCGACCCGGATGTTCGCGAACGTCGCCAGGCGCATGCCCAGGTAGCCGATCGTGGCCGAGAACACCGCACCGATGATGAAGAAGATCGACCGACCGATCCGCTCGCCGATGGTGTCCGCGGGCAGGAAGAACAGCAGGACGAACACGATGACGACGAAGATGGCGAGCGTGCGGAACTGACGATTCAAATAGGCGGCGGCGCCCTCCTGGACCGCCTTGCCGATCTCCTGCATCTTCGGGGTGCCTTCGCCCGCGGCGAGCACCTCCCGGCGCAGGACGAAGCCGACGGCCAGAGCGACCACTGCGACTACCGCGACGACACCTACGAGAATGCGATCACCCCCGCCGAGCTCTAGGCCCGCCGCGAGGCTTGTGACGTCCATCCGTCCTCCTGGTTCGGTGAATCAATCGACCAGGGCTCTGAAGACGGCGTCCCTGGCGTCGGAAGCAGAACAACCCCTCGCCGCAGGTAGAAGCGGTGACGGGGTCATCGCAGTGTAAGTGGGCGACCGCGCACGGCCGTCCGGGAGGTACCGTGCGCCGGAATGGGTCACGATTACATCACGGACCGGATGCCTTCGGACCCCTGGTCGCCCCGCCGTTCGGTGATGCTCGTGACACTGTCGTGATGTCGGTGTGACGGTGTCGAGGTCTGGCCGAAGGGATGGGTCGTCGCGGCCCCGGCCGGAGCGTGTGCCAACCTCGGTGGCCGTGGGCGCGAGGGCCGTGGGTGCGGTGGGCGAGGCGCAGGGGCGCGGCGCCTACCTGCTGCGCCGCGTGCTGGCCGGATCCGGCAACCTGCCGGACGGGCTCGGCGGGCCGGATGCCGTCCCCGATCTCGCCGCCGGGCCCGCAGGCGTCGAGATCTCGCCCCTGCGGCACGTCGTGCGGGTGCCCGCGCGGGCCGGACGCACGGCGCCGTGGCCGGACTGGGTGCCCGGCCCGATCCGCGACACGCTGGTCGACCACGGCGTGCGCGCCCCGTGGACGCACCAGGTGCGCGCCGCCGAGCTCGCCCACGCGGGGCAGGACGTCGTGGTGGCGACGGGCACGGCGTCCGGGAAGTCGCTGGCCTATCAGCTGCCGGTGCTCACCGCACTCGCCACCGACCCCCGCGCCACCGCGCTCTACCTGTCCCCGACCAAGGCGCTCGCCGCCGACCAGCTGCGGGCCCTCGCCGAGCTCGACCTGCCGGACGTGCGGCCCGCCGCGCTGGACGGCGACACCTCGCTCGACGACCGCGACTGGGCCCGGCGGCACGCCCGCTGGGTGTTCAGCAACCCGGACATGCTGCACCGCGCCGTGCTGCCCCGGCACGCCCGGTGGGCGACATTCCTGCGCAGGCTGCGCTATGTCGTCCTCGACGAGTGCCACACCTACCGCGGGGTGTTCGGCTCGCACGTCGCCCTCCTGCTCCGGCGGCTGTTGCGGATCTGCGCGCGGTATGGCGCCACGCCCACGCTGGTGCTCGCCTCGGCCACCGTGGCCGCGCCCGGCGAGTTCGCGTCGCGCCTCACCGGCCGCGCCGTGGCGGCGGTGAGCGAGGACGGCTCGCCCAGCGCCGGTCGCACGGTCGCCCTGTGGGAGCCGCCGCTGCTGCCCGAGCTCACCGGCGAGAACGGAGCCCCCGTGCGGCGGCCCGCGGGCACCGAGGCCGCCCGAATGCTGGCCGACCTCGTCGTCGAGGGGGCCCGCACGCTCGCGTTCGTGCGGTCGCGCCGCGGCGCCGAGGTGGCCGCGCTGAGCGCGCAACGGCTCCTCGCCGACGTCGACGCCGAGCTGGTGGACCGGGTGGCCGCCTACCGCGGCGGCTACCTCCCCGAGGAGCGGCGAGCCCTGGAGGCGGCGCTGGCCGGGGGTGACCTCCTCGGTGTGGCGGCGACGAACGCGCTCGAGCTGGGCGTGGACATCGCGGGCCTGGACGCCGTGGTGGTGGCGGGCTTCCCGGGCACGCGCGCCTCGTTCTGGCAACAGGCGGGCCGCGCCGGGCGGGCCCGCGACGAGGCCCTCGTGGTCCTCGTCGCCCGCGACGATCCGCTGGACACCTACCTCGTGCACCATCCCGACGCGCTGCTCGGCGCCCCGGTGGAGGGGTGCGTGCTGAACCCCGGCAACCCCTACGTTCTCGCCCCGCAGCTGGCGTGCGCCGCGGCCGAGCTGCCCCTGACCGAGGCGGACCTCACCGGCGTGTTCGATGGCACCGGCGCGGACGCGGTGCTCGACGAGCTGGTGGCCGACGGGGTGCTGCGGCGCCGACCCACCGGGTGGTTCTGGCCCTCGACCCGAGAGCGGCCCGCTGGCACCGTGGACATCCGCGGATCCGGGCTCGGACAGGTGGCCGTGGTCGAGGCGGACACCGGGCGGATGCTGGGCACGGTCGACGTCGCCTCCGCGCCCGCCACGGTGCACACCGGCGCGGTGTACCTGCACCGCGGCGAGAGCTACCTCGTGCACGATCTCGACCTCGAGGCCGGAATCGCGCTGGTTCGGCCCGCCACCCCGGATTGGCGCACCGACGCCCGCTCGACGGCCGACGTCGAGGTGTCCGCCGTGCTCGCCTGCCGGGAGCACGGGCCGGTGCGGGTGGCGTTCGGCGAGGTGACGGTGACCACACAGGTGGTGGAGTACCAGCGGCGGACACCGGACGGCACGGTGCTCGCGACCGTGCCGCTCGATCTCCCGCCGCAGACCTTGCACACCCGCGGGGTGTGGTACGACCTCGACGAGGCCGCCCTGGACGCCGCAGGCATCGACGGCGCGCGGGCGCCGGGCGCGTTGCACGCCGCCGAGCACGCCGCCATCGGGATCCTGCCGCTGTTCGCGATCTGCGACCGTTGGGACATCGGCGGGATGTCGACCGCGCTGCACCCGTTCACCGGACGCCCCACCGTCTTCGTCCACGACGGGCATCCGGGCGGTGCGGGCTTCGTGGAACGGGGCCACGAGGTGCTCCCGCGCTGGCTCGGCGCAACCCGCGCGGCCATCGCGGGCTGCGAGTGCCGCACCGGGTGCCCGTCCTGCGTGCAGTCGCCCAAGTGCGGCAACGGTAACGCGCCACTGGACAAGGCGGGCGCCGTGCGGGTGCTGGACGTGGTGCTGGACGCGATCGGTGGGGACATGCGCGAGAGGTAGGCCGCCGCCGGCCCGCCCGGTCGGGGGGGCGAGCGGGACGGCGGCGGCCGTTCGCGGTGGGGCCGGTTCGGGGGTGGGCGTCAAACGACGCTCCGGCCCCACCGCAGTCTGGGGAGCGACATCCGGCGATTCCCGTACCAGCCGAGCCGGCCGGGAACCTGTTCCAGTAGGCCTGTGTCCGGCGCGCCGGGCCAGGGTGCGTCGCCGATTGGTGCTGTCGCAACGACGAGCGCGTCGTGGCGGCGGCGAACCGTGCTCTGAGCGGTCTCCGTCGGCGATCATCGCCCGGGTTGCAGCGTCCGCCCGCCCGGCGGTATCCATCGACCGCTCGCCGACCCGGGGTTGCCCGATGGGATCCGGTCCCGCCACCGCCCGACTGCTCGCCGTGTCGAGACCGGGCAGCGCGAACGGCACCGGGGCCTGCACCTCGACCAGCGCGTTCCATCCCACGAGGCGGCACCGCACCAGGCGGGTCGCCGCAGCGGTCGCGATCGTCGCCGCCCGTTGGCACGCCGCAGCCTCCCCGCGAACCGCCTCCCGCGCCGCGGCGAGGGCGGCGAGATCGGCAGCGCTCTCCGCCCGGTGCCGCGCCAGCAGCGCCGCACCGAGGTGCAGGCAGGCGGTGAGCACGATCATCAGCACGGCCACCGCGGCGGCGGCCCACACGGTGGCGACCCCGGCGTCGCGGCTCATGGCTCACCCGCCGTCTCCAGCGCCGCGACCGCGCGGCCGTTCACCACGATCGGCAAAGAGCCGCCTAGGTGTGCCGAGACGATCGCGATCACCGTGTCGCCGTCGCGGACCAGCTCCAGCCGCGCCCCGGAAGGCGCGAGCCGGGCCGCGACCGCCCGGCCGCCGTCGGGCTCGCCTCGGGCGGCGAGCCGCGCCAGCTCGCGTGCGGCGTCGGCGCAGCGCATCGTCTGCGCGACCGCGGTGAGCGCGCCGAACGCCAACGCCAGGAACATCGTCAGCGCGCACAGCGCCAGCGCCGCCTCCACGGTGACGGCACCGAGATCGGCGGCCAGGGGAGGGCGGCGGGCCGCCGCGGCCGCGGGCACCGCGCCCTGCTGCGCGGCGGAACCCGACGCCCTCCCGGTCATCAGAACGCCACCTGCAGTGCGCGCTGCACCAGCCCGGTCAGCGCGTTCACGACCGAGTCGCCGGTGACGACGGCGTACAGCACCGCCGCGAACGCGGCCGCGGCCAGTGTGCCGATGGCGTACTCGACGGTGCTCATCCCGGAGTCGTCACGGAGTCGCGCCACCATGCGGGCGGTGCGGGGAACGGGCGTGGACATGCGAACTCCTTCATTTCGTGGACTTTCTCGGGGAGGCGCGACGGCGGTCACCATCGCGCCAACGCCTCGCCCGCAAGGCCGATCACGACCGGTGCGATACCGAGGACGAGGAAAGCGGGGAGGAAGCAGAGCCCGAGCGGACCGGTGATGAGGACGGCGGCGCGTTGGGCGCGGGCCTGCGCGGTGTCGGTCAGCTCCGCGCGCAGCCGGGCGCACTCGGTGCGGGCCACCCGGGCGAGCGCCGCCCCGGTGCCCGCCGACCGCGCGGCGGCGCGCGCGAACGCCGCGAGCGCCTGCCGATGTTCGACCGTGCGCCACGCGTCGACGGGGTCGGCGCCGAGCTCCAGCAGGCCCGCGACCCGGCGCATGCCGTGTCCCGCCGCGCCCGTGAGCGGCGTGGCCGTGGCGAGGACCGCATCCGCGACCGGCAGGCCCGCCTCCAGACAGGCGGCGAGCAACTCCCAGCAGCCCGCGAGCGCGGCGGCGTCCTCGGTGCGCTCGTCGGGCCGAACGGCGAGGGCCCGGCGCAGCCCGGCGGCCGCCCCCGCCGCGAGCCCGCTCGCGGCCACTCCGACGATCGCGCCGCCGACCGCCCAGCCGACAGCCCCCACCGCGGCGATTCCGACGACCAGCCACGCCGGACGCAAGCGGGGTGGCGGCTCGGTGGCGGCGGCCGCGGTCGTCATGAGACCCCACCAGCGGTCGCGGCCGACCCGCCCGGGCGGCAGGAGCGTCGCCGCCGTGAGCATCGCCGCTGCGATGGCAGCCGGTGCGGCGGTCATCGCGGCACCGCCCGGCGCAGGATCTGTTCGGTCCAGGCGCGCCCCGCCGCGACCAGCCCGAGCCCGACGACGAGCAGCACCTGGCCGAGCGCACCGCCGCGCAGCACCCCGATCGGGTCGGCACCCAGCAGCTGGCCCAATGCGACGCCGAGACCGGGCAGCGCCGTGAGCACGCCCGCGGTCGCCCGCGGGCCGGCCAGCAGGGCCCGGACCCCCGCCCCGAAGCGGACCCGCCAGCGGATGTCGTCGTGGACG
This sequence comes from uncultured Actinomycetota bacterium, assembly GCA_963739465.1. Classification (GTDB taxonomy): domain Bacteria; phylum Actinomycetota; class Actinomycetes; order Mycobacteriales; family Pseudonocardiaceae; genus Pseudonocardia. Next base: position 108,249 of record CAVUAS010000019.1, on the reverse strand, counting down.
CCGACGAGAACGTCGGCGAGCGGCACGCCGTGCCGTTCGGCGAGCGACCAGGCCGCGGCCACCCGTCCGAGCTCGGCGGCGGCGCCCGGGGCGCCATCTTGCCCGCGCCGCAGGGCAGCGGGCACGTCGTCGCCCAGCCGGGCCGCGGTGGCGGCGGGGCCGAGCAGCCGGGCCGCGACGGGCCCGTCGGCCGTCGCGCCCGCGAGCGCCGTGGCCGGGTGGCTGCCCGCCCGCAGCTCTTCGGTGATGCGCCGAAGGGCATCGGCGAGCTCGGCCGCCCCGGTTGCCTCCGCCGCGCGGGCGGCACGACCGGCCCGGGCACGGTCGACGGTGACCGCGAGCAGAGCCCCGGCCAGCGCTCCGCCCGGCCCCACTGTCAGCAGCCCGGTGAACGCGCCGACCGCGACGGGCCCGCCGAGCCGCCACGCTCGCCGGGAACGGGCCCGGCGCGGCCCGAGGGCGGTGAGCCGGTGGGCGGCGACCCGGATCGGGAGACAGGTCAGCGCGCCCGCCAGCACGAGCAGGGCGGCGCTCACCACGGCACCGCCGTCCCGCGGCGGGCAAGCAGCGACCCGAGCGTGTCCCGTTCTCCCGTCAGGCCCGATCCGCGTACCCAGACCGGCCGCACGGCCACGCCCCCCTCGACGGCGGCGAGGGCGCCGAGCGCGTCCAACACCCGACGGCCGGTGGGCAGGCGCCGCATGTGCAGCACGACCTGGACGGCGGCGGTGAGCTGGCTGTGCAAAGCCGGGCGGCTGAGGCCGCCGGTGGAGGCGAGCGCCTCCATGCGCGCGGGCACCTCCTGCGCCGAGTTGGCGTGCACGGTGCCCGCACCGCCGTCGTGGCCGGTGTTGAGGGCCGCGAGCAGCTCGCAGACCTCGGCGCCGCGGACTTCGCCGACCACCAGGCGATCGGGCCGCATCCGCAGCGCCTGCCGAACCAGATCGCGCAGCTCGACGCCGCCCGCGCCCTCGATGTTGGCAGGCCGGGACACCAGACGGACGACGTGCGGATGGCGCGGTCGCAGCTCGGCCACGTCCTCGACGGTGACAATGCGTTCACCGGCGCCGACGACGCCCAGCAGCGCGCTGAGGATCGTGGTCTTGCCGGTGCCGGTGCCGCCGGACACGAGGAAGGCCAGCCGGGCGTCGAGCACGGCGCGCAGCAACGTTTCCCCGAGATGGTCCACCGTGCCCAGCGCCCGCAGGGTGGCCAGGTCGTGGGTGGCGGGCCGCAGCACGCGCAGCGACAGGCAGGTGCCGTCGGCGGCCACCGGCGGCAGCACGGCGTGCAGGCGCACACCGATGTCGGTGAGCCAGCCGTCTACGTACGGGCACGCGTCGTCGAGCCTGCGTCCCGCCGCGACGGCCAGCCGCTGGGCCAGCCTGCGGACGGCGGCGTCGTCGAGGAACCGTACGTCGGTGCGCTCCAGGCCGGAGCCGCGGTCCACCCAGACCGCGGTGGGGCCGCAGACGAGGACGTCGGTGGTGCGGGGATCGCGAAGCAACTCGTCGAGCGGACCGGCGCCGGTGAACTCCTGGCGGAGGGTGCGGAGGGCGGCGAGGACGTCGAGATCCGACGCCACCCCGCCCGACTCGGCCCGCACCGCGGCGGCGACGGCGGCCGGATCGGTGTCGCCGCCTGCCGCGGCCAACCGGGAGCGCACCCGGTCGACGAGGCCGACCGTCGGCGCGCTCACGGCGCACCCCCGATCGCACCGGTGAGTCGATCCAGCTCCGCGAGCACGGTGCGAGCCGCGCCCGCGAGCGGCCCGCGGGGGCGCCCCGGTGCGCCTCCGGCCTCGATTGACCGGGCCAGACCCGGCTCGGGTCGCATGGCGACGAGCAGCGGCAGTTCGAGCGCCCGGGAGATCTCGGCGGCGGCGATCCCGCCGGGCGACGGGCCGCGGACGGCCAGCCGCACCCGGCCGCCGTACTCGGCCAACCGTGCGGCCACGCGGGCCGCCGCCGCACCTGCACGGACGTCGGCAGGCACCACCAGCACGGTCAGATCGACGGCGCCGAGCGCGGTGACCGCAGCGTCGGTGGGGTAGCGGGGGACGTCGCACACGACGGTCTCGCCCGCCCGCCGCCCCGCCTCGAGCACGGCGGCGACGGCAGCCGCCGTGGGCCCGTGCGGGGATCGGTCACACGAGAGCAGCGCCAGCTCGCCCACTGCGCCTCCGGACACCGGAGGGGCAGGCAGGGCCGCATGCCACGCCGCGGCGGGGACGTGGCCGCCGCGCACGTCGATCTCGGGCCAGCGCAGACCTGCGACATGCTCGGCGCCCAGCACGAGATCGAGCCCGCCGCCGAGGGGATCGCAGTCGACCAGCAGCGCCCGGCCGCCGCGGCGCACAGCGGTGACCGCCAGCGCGGCCGCGAGGACCGACGCGCCTGCCCCGCCGGATCCACCGACCACCGCCACGGCCGCACCGCGCCGGCGGCCCGCCGTGACCGCCTCCATCGCCTCCGCAAGCACCTGGACCAGCCACGCCTCGCCGTCCGGCAAGGACACGACGTGCGCCGCGCCGACCGCGACCGCGTGCCGCCAGACCTGCGGTGGCGGCTCGGCGCGGACGACGACGAGCACGTTGTCGCGCCGCGGCAGGCCCGCTTGGCCGCAGCGGAGCGCGGCGTCTTCATCCAGCACGACGACCGGCGCCTCGGCCCACCCGCGGCGGGCCTGGAACGGATCCAGCACGCGGAGCATCTCGCAGCCCGCCGCGGCGGCGAGGCGGAGCGCGCCGTCGAGCAGATCGGGATCGGACATCATCACAAGCCCGCGCCTGCCCGGGCCCGGGTGCGCCCCGGGGCCCGGGTGCGGCGGGCGCGGTGCTTCCGGGCCCGCTATGGCCCCACCGGGCCGGGCGTCGCCCATCGCCGGGGTGGGGGTGGCCGGGGTGGGGGAGGCGGGGCCGCGTGCCGCCCGCCGGGGAGCTGCCCGGCCGTCGGCGGCCGACCGCGGCGAAGCCACCGACCGCGGCAGGCCTGCCGACCGCGGCGGCGCCCAACCTCGTGGTGCCCGGTCCGATGTCACCGTCATCCTCGCCCTCCCACTGCGCTCCGGCTCGCCCTGGATCGGGGGCGATGCCATTCAGCGTGGCGGCGTCGAGTCCGGAACGGGGAACGATCATGTGGGTTGTGGATAGGCCGCGGCGATGGGGATAACTCCGGTCTCGAAACGCGGCCGCGGTCGTTTCTGTCGGTGCTTTGTGCAAGCGTGGAATCCGGGGGACCCCCACTCGCGCGCGGGCGGGGATCGAGGCGTGGCGTGGGCCGGACGCGGGACGACCCCCGCCAGGGGGGATTGGCGGGGGCCGTCGGCGGTTCAGCTCCGGGGGGTCGAGCTGAACCCGTGCCCGGACGCATCCGGACGACGCCAACTGTAGCCGTTACGGAGCTGCAATGCGCCCCCTGGACGGACCCATATCGGTGTGCCGGTCGCCCCGCGCGGTCGGCGGCCGGTCTGGCAGTCTCGACGCCCGTGGCCGATGCGGCGTTCTTCGACCTGGACAAGACCATCATCGCGGGCTCGAGTGCGCTCGCGTTCAGCCGTCCGTTCCTGCGTGAGGGCCTGATATCGCGGCGGGCCGTGCTCCGCAGCGGTTACGCGCAGCTGCTTCTGCTTATCGCGGGTGCGGATGAATCCACGATGGATCGGCTGCGCAGGCGCATCACGGCGCTGTGCGCGGGATGGGACGTCGCCCAGGTCCGCACCGTGGTGGCGCAGACGCTGCGCGAGACCGTCGAGCCACTCGTCTACGCCGAGGCCCAGGCGTTGATCGGGGAGCACCGGGCGCAGGGCGACGAGATCGTGGTGCTGTCGGCGTCCGGACAGGAGGTCGTCGAGCCGATCGCGGCGCTGATCGGTGCCGACCGCTGCCTGTCGACGCGCATGGGCGTGGCGGACGGCCGGTACACCGGGGAGATCGAGTACTACTGCTTCGGCGAGGCCAAGGCGGAGGCGGCGCGCGCCATCGCCGCCGAACGGGGCTACGACCTGGCCCGCTGCCGCGCCTACTCCGACTCGATCACAGATCTCCCGTTGCTCTCTGCAGTCGGGCACCCGACCGCGGTCAACCCCGACCGGGCGTTGCGGCGCATTGCGCTGGAGCGCGGCTGGCCGGTGTTGACCTTCGCCCAGCCGGTCGCCCTGCGCACCCGGTTCCGCAGGCAGGCCGGGTTGGGTGCGCTCGCCGCGACCGCGGCGGTCGGGCTGTTCTGCGGAGCGCTCGGCGCCGGTCTGACCATCCGCCAACGGGGTGAGGATCGCTGACCGCGCGTGCCCGTGGTCGCCACCCTGCGTGCCTGAACCGGTGCACCGGCTTTCGGCCCTTGTTGTGCCCCGCGTCACCGACTACAAAGAACCCCACGAACTCCTGGGCGGCCAGGGGCGGTGCGGTAGAGAAGCACCCGTCCACCCTGTTCAGGGCTTCGTACGTGACGATCGGGCGCTCCACGCACAGCACGCCGCGGGAGGCATGTCGTCGTGGGCCTGCGTATCGGGACGCCGGACGCCGAGGCCACCATCACGACACGTAGTGCACGCCTGGATCTCGAGAGTCGCGTCGGCGGGCGGCGATCCTCCTCGGAGGACCGCCGCCCGTCATTTCGTGCGGCTGCGTGCATCGGCGATGGACCGGCCCTCGCGTGCGCCCGCCACCCACTGCTCGCAGCAATGCCGGATCCACGCGGCCAACCCGTCGGGTGTGCCCGCCGCGAAGCCCTGCGCCGCCTCCCGGTAGGCCGCGCCCGCCCGCAGGTGTCCGACCTCCGGCACCGCGAGCCCCCGCGGGTCCAGCCCCGACCCGATCGCCGCCAGCCGGGCCGCCGCCCGCGCCACCACCCCGTTCGCCGACGGGAAAGGGGCCAGGGCCAGCAGTTCCCCGTGGACGACGGCGACCAGCACCGGCGCGGGTGCCGCCGTCGCGCCCGTCACCAGGTCGGCCAACAACGCGAGCCGCTCGGTGCCGCGCACCGGCCGTCCGGGCTCGGCGTCGGGATCGAGATCCGCCGTGGCGAGCACGTGCAGCCGGGCCAGCGCCTGCAGCGGCGCCGTGCGCCACGATCCGAGCAGCCGTCCCGTCGCCTCCACCGCCCGCACCGCCCCGGCCAGCACCGGATCGGTGACGACGCCGTCGCGCCGATCGCCCCCGGCGAGCACGAGCGACGCACCATCCAGGGCCGCCGACGCCCGCGCCGCCCGCAGGGCCGCCTCCGCCGCGGACGCCGCCCATCCGGTGCGGTTCACCGGATGGTGGTGCAGCGTGACGACCGCGTCCCGGGCCCGCCGCACCGCTTCCTCGACGCCGGGCAGCGCCACCAGCGGGGCCAGCGGATCTCGGCGCATCCGGTCATGCTGCCACCCGGCGGTCCCCGGTCTGCCGTCCATCGGAGGGGTCGCACGCCCTGCCCGGACTGACGGTGCGCCGTGCGACCCTGCGGACTAGCGTCAAGCCCCAGCGCAGCGCCGCGCCGTGGCGCCCTGACGAGGAGGACGAGACACCGACCATGGCCGACTCGGGACCGACCCTTTCCAACCTTTCCACCGAGACCCGCAGCTTCCCGCCGAGCGCGGAGTTCGCCGCACAGGCCAACGCCACCGAGGACTGGTACGCCCGCGCCGACGAGGACCGGGAGGGCTTCTGGGCGGAGCAGGCCGACCGGCTGACCTGGGCCAAGAAGTGGGACAAGGTCCTCGAGTGGGACACGCCGTTCGCGAAGTGGTTCGTCGGCGGCACGCTCAACGTGGCCACCAACTGCGTCGACCGCCATGTCGAGGCGGGCCACGGCGATCAGGTCGCGATCCACTGGGAGGGCGAGCCCGGCGACAGCCGCACCATCACCTACGCCGACCTGCGGCGCGAGGTCTGCAGGGCCGCCAACGCGCTGGCCGAGCTCGGGTGTGCGGACGGGCGACCGGGTGGCCATCCAGCTGCCGATGATCCCCGAGGCCGTCGTGGCCATGCTGGCCTGCGCGCGCCTGGGCGCCACGCACAGCGTGGTGTTCGGCGGCTTCTCACCGAGCGCGCTGAAGGCCCGCATCGAGGACGCCCAGGCCAAGCTGCTGATCACCTCGGACGGCCAGTTCCGGCGCGGCAAGCCCGCGCCGATGAAGGAGAACACCGACCAGGCCGTCGCCGAGACGTCGACGATCCAGCACGTGCTGGTCGTGCGGCGCACGGAGACCGAGGTGCCGTGGACCGAGGGCCGCGACGTGTGGTGGCACGACATCGTCGAGCGCCAGTCCGACAGCCACGAGGCGGAGGCGTTCGACGCCGAGCACCCGCTGTTCATCCTCTACACCTCGGGCACCACCGGGAAGCCCAAGGGCATCCTGCACACCTCCGGTGGTTTCCTCACCCAGATGCGCCTACACGCACAACGTGGTGTTCGACCACAAGCCGGGCGAGAGCGTCTACTGGTGCACCGCCGACATCGGCTGGGTCACCGGCCACAGCTACATCGTCTACGGGCCGCTGGCCAACCGGGCCACGTCCGTCATGTACGAGGGCACCCCGAACACCCCGCACGAGGGCCGCCACTGGGAGATCATCCAGAAGTACGGGGTGTCGATCTACTACACCGCGCCCACGCTGATCCGCACGTTCATGAAGTGGGGCAAGGAGATCCCCGAGAAGTACGACCTGTCCTCGCTGCGGGTGCTGGGCAGCGTCGGCGAGCCGATCAACCCCGAGGCCTGGATGTGGTACCGGGAGAACGTCGGGCACAACAACTGCCCCATCGTCGACACCTGGTGGCAGACCGAGACCGGGGCGATCATGATCGCGCCGCTGCCGGGCGTCACGGCGGCCAAGCCGGGCTCGGCGATGCGCGCGCTGCCCGGGATCAGCGCCGAGGTCGTCAACGACGACGCCGAGCCGGTCGGCCCGGGCGGCGGCGGCTACCTGGTGCTGGACAAGCCGTGGCCGTCGATGCTGCGCGGCATCTGGGGCGACGAGGAGCGCTACCGCGACACCTACTGGTCGCGCTTCGCCGATCAGGGCTTCTACTTCGCGGGTGACGGCGCCAAGTACGACGACGACGGCGCGATCTGGCTGCTCGGGCGCGTCGATGACGTCATGAACGTGTCCGGGCACCGCATCTCGACAACCGAGGTGGAGTCCGCGCTGGTCAGCCACCCCACGGTGGCCGAGGCGGCGGTCGTGGGCGCGACCGACGAGCAGACCGGGCAGGGCATCGTCGCGTTCGTGATCCTGCGCGGCAATGCGGCGACCGACGAGGCCAAGGGCGCCGACGCGATCAAGGCGCTGCGCGACCACGTGTCGAAGGAGATCGGCCCGATCGCCAAGCCGCGCCAGATCATGGTCGTCGAGGAACTGCCCAAGACCCGTTCGGGCAAGATCATGCGACGCCTGCTGCGCGACGTGGCCGAGCACCGCGAGGTCGGCGACGTCACCACGCTGGCCGACTCGTCGGTCATGAACCTCATCTCGGAGGGCCTCGAGAAGGGCGGGTCCTCGGAGGACTGACGCGGCGGGACTGCGGTGTACCGGCCCCCGGAGAGCGAGCTGACGTGGCGGTTCTCGCGCTCCTCGGGCCCGGGCGGGCAGGGCGTCAACACCACGGATTCGCGGGTCGAGCTGTCCTTCGATGTCGCCCGCTCGCCCACCTTGCCCGCGCACCTGCGGGCGCGGGTGTTGGCCCGGCTGCACCGACGGCTCGCCGACGGCGTGCTGACGGTGGTCGCCACCGAGCATCGCAGCCAGCTGCGCAACCGGGACGCTGCCCGCGAGCGGCTGTTCGCGCTGCTCGCGGCCGCGCTCGCGCCGGACCCGCCGCCGCGGCGGCCCACCCGTCCGACGGCCGGGTCGCGGCGCAGGCGGCTCGACGCCAAGGCCCGCCGCGGCGCGATCAAACGGCTGCGCGGTCGCCCCGACGAGTAGCGTCACCCGGCCGAGGCCCATCGGCCCGGCGTGGCAGGTCGGGCGGTATGCACGTGGCCATGGAAGGATGCCGGAGGATCATCGAGCGGACGGCAGGAGGACCAGCGTGGCCAGCCCGACCAGCAGAGGCGGCGCAGAGGCGGTTCCGCCCGTGCTGCCCTCGATCCCGCTCGCGCCCGAGCCGGTGACCCCGCTGTCCGAACAGTCGATCGGAAGCCTCGTCAAGGAGGCCACGGCGCACGTCTCCACGCTGGTGCGCGCCGAGGTGGAGCTGGCCCGCGCCGAGGTCACCGCGGAGGTCAAGAAGGGGCTGCAGGGCAGCATCTTCTTCATCGTCGCGCTGGTGATCGTGCTGTTCAGCCTGTTCTTCCTGTTCTTCACGGTCGCGGAGGTGATCGCGATCTGGCTGCCCGAGTGGGCGGGCTTCGCCATCACCTTCGGGATCATGATCCTGGCGGCGGCGCTCTTCGGCCTCCTCGGCTATCTGCGGGTGCGCAAGATCCGTAAGCCGGAGCGGACGATCTCGTCGCTGAAGGAGTCGGCGCAGGTGCTCACCCATCGCGGGCACGCCGCCACCCCCGCCGAGCTGAACGGGCACGGCCTTCCGCGCTGAGGGTGGGCCCGCCCGCCCCGCGCCCGCCCGCGCCGGAGTCGGTTCGGTACCCGGGACCGTGGACCCACCGGGCGGTCTCGGCGAACGGGATCCGGCTGCACGTCGCCGAGCGCGGTGACGGCCCGCTCGTCGTTCTCCTGCACGGGTTCCCCGAGTTCTGGTACGCGTGGCGGCATCAGCTCGTCCGCTTGGCCGAACGGGGATTCCGGGCGGTGGCGGTGGACCTGCGTGGCTACGGCGACTCCGACAAGCCCCCACGCGGCTACGACCTCTGGACGCTGGCCGGGGACGTCGCGGGGTTGGTGCCTGCGCTGGGGGAAGGCCGCGCCGCGCTCGTCGGGCACGGGTGGGGCGGGGTGGTGGGCTGGACGGTCGCGGCGCTGCATCCGCGCCGGGTGAACGCGCTGGTCGCCGTGGCCGCGCCGCACCCGTTGGCGATACGGCGCGCGGTCCGGCGAGATCCGCGTGGCCAGGGGCGGGCGCTGGCGGCCGTGGCGGGGTTCCAACTGCCCCGATGGCCCGAGCGCGCCCTGCGGGTCGACGAGGGCGCGGGCGTCGAGCGGATCATGCGCGCCCGGGCGGGGGCGGAGTGGGCGGCCTCCGCCGACTTCGCGGGCGTGGTCGCGCGCTACCGGGCGGCGGCCCGCATCCCCGGGGTGGCCTACTGCGCGATGGAGTACTACCGGTGGGCCGTGCGCTCGCAGCTGCGGGCCGAGGGTCGCCGGTTCGCCGCCGCCGTGGCGCGGCCTGCGGAGGTGCCGGTGCTGGGCCTGCACGGCGCCGACGACCCGTGGCTGCTTCCGCGCACCGCCGCCGCGTCGACACCGTGGGCGGGGGAGCGGCACAGGTTGGAGGTGTTGCCCCGCGTCGGGCACTTCCCGCACGAGGAGCAGCCCGTCGAAGTGGCGAACCGCATCGCCGACTTCCTCGACCGCTGACGGGCCGGGCGCAACCCGCCCGCGTCGCGCGGGACCCGCCCGCGCCACCGCGACCCGACGACTCCCTGGCCCGGCCACGTCCCCACAGCCGGCGCAGGCCGGGCGTCTCAGTGGTCGTCGCGGGCCAGGGCGGCCTCCTCGAAGTCGAGACGCCGCAGGACACGGCGCAGCACCTCGTCGTCGATGTCGCCGGAGTCGCGGCGGGCCACGAACGTGTTGCGCTCGCTGCCGAGCATCTCCCGCCGCAGCCGCCGGTAGGCCGCGCTCGGGCTCTCCCCGGTCTCGGACTCGGGGCGCCCCAACCGCTCCCACACCGAGTTGGCGCTGTACTCGGCCATCCGCCGCAGCTTCTCCGCCGTGTGGCTGAGGTAGTTGTCGGCCTCGGCCGTCAGCTCGTCGAGCCGGGAAATGGAGGCCTGCACGGCGTCGAACTGCGTCTGTGCCTCGGCCAGCACGTCGGACTGGAACGCGTCTTCGCGCATCCCGAGCTTGCGGATGACCGTGGGCAGGGTCAGGCCGTGCAGCAGCAGCGTCGCGACCGTCACGAAGAAGGCCAGGAACACGATCGTGTCGCGGCCCGGCAGGGTCTCCGGGATCGCGAACGCCGCGGCGAGTGTGACCACGCCGCGCATCCCCGACCAGGCGATCACCGCGGGGGTACGCCATGAAGGCGCCGGGTCGCGGCGTCCGATGGCGGGGATGATCCAACGGGGGATATAGGTCGCCGGGAACACCCAGACGATGCGCGCGACCACCGCCGCGAGCGTGACGATCACGCCGGTGACCAGCAGCGACTGGATGTCGCCCGCCGCGGCGACGACGCTGGTGAGCTGCAGGCCGATCAGCCCGAACACGACCGACTCCAGGATGGTGTCGCTCGCCCGCCACACCGCCTGCTCCTGCAGCCGGGTGGCGTAGCCGCTCTCCGGTGCCTTGAAGCCGAGGTAGAGCCCGGCGACGACCACCGCGAGCACACCGGACGTGTGCGCCAGCTCGCCGATCAGGTAGACCCCGAACGGCACGACGAGCCCGAGCGCGCTCTCGACGTCGGGATCGTCGAGGCGGGTCCGGATCTTGTGCACCAGCCAGCCGACCGCCAGCCCGATCGCCGTGCCGCCGACTGCGGCGAGCAGGAACATCCCGAACCCCTCGAGGAGAGAAATCCCACTCCCCGCCGCCACGGCGACGAACACTCGGAACAGCGTGAGCGCGGTGGCGTCGTTGACCAGGCTCTCGCCACCGATGATCGTCATGAGGCGCCGGGGCAGCCCCAACCGCCGCCCGATGGACAGCGCCGACACGGCGTCCGGCGGCGCCACTACCGCGCCCAGCACGAGCGCGGCGGGCAGGCTCAACCCCGGCACCACCTGCCACGCCACCAGCCCGACCGCGACCGCGCTGAACACCGGCAGCCCCACCGCGAGCAGCCCGATGGGCCGCAGGTTCTGGCGGATACCCAGGAAGGACGACTCCAGCGCCGACGAATACAGCAGTGGCGTGAGCACGGCCAACAGCACGACGTTCGGGTCGAACTGCACGGTCTCCACGCCGGGGATGAACGACGCGGCGATGCCGACCACGACCAGCACGAGGGGGGCGGACACGTCGAACCGGCGACAGACCCAGGTCACCGCCAGCGCGCCCGTGACAAGGGCGAGCAACAACAGTTCCGTGTGCACGATGGCAGGATGGCTCACTGATGACCGACGTTGCGACTTCCCGGCGGGAAACACGATGAACTGCGCCCACACCGTCGACTACGACCGGCCCGCCTGGGTCGAGCCCGCCCCCGGCGCGAAGGACACGTGCCAGGACTGCGACGTGCTCGGCGAGAACGTCTGGGCCCACCTGCGCCTGTGCCTGACCTGCGGACACGTCGCCTGCTGCGACTCCAGCCCGCACCGCCATGCCACCGCTCACCACCACGCCACCGACCACCCGGTGATGCGCTCGTTCGAGCCGGGGGAGAGCTGGCGGTGGTGCTACCTGGACCGGCGCATCGTCTAGCCCGAGAAGGCGTGGACCGCCAGCAGCACGCAGACGGCGGCGAACCCCACCCCGCCGACGATCATGAGCGCGCGGGCGGCGGGCGCCACCTCGCCGTCGCGGCGCATCGTGCGCGACGCCAGCACGCCGCCGATGCCGAACACCACCATCGCCAGCGCAGGCAGCCAGCCGTAAAGCGGAAACGCGATGAGGGCGACGACGAACGCCGCGATGCCCGCGAACAGGTGCGACCGCGATTTCCGGGCGCGCCCCTCGTCGATGTCGTTGTGGGGGTCGCTCACCGGTTCATCATCCACGACCGCCGCGCGGCCACGGCGGTGTCCGGCTGGTCGGCGAACACGCCGTCCACCCCGGCGGCGAAGAACGCGCTGAGCTCGCCCACGGCGTCGAGGCCCGCCGGGCGAAACCGGGCCTCGTCGCGGAACGTCCAACAGTGCACAGCGAGGCCCAGCGCGTGGGCGTCGGCGACGAGGCCGGTCGGCGCGGCGAGGCGGCCCGCGGCATCGCGGGGGATGACGAGGTCCTTGTGGGCGCCGACGGCCCGGGCGTACCCGGCGATGTCGGCCACCGGCACGGGCGCACCCGGCCCGACGAGTTGCCCGATCGGCACCCGCAGGTCGGCGTGCAGCTCCCGCAGGCTCTCGAACGACTCGACGATCACCGGTGCGGCCGGCGTGTTCAGTCCCACCGCCTCGAGCGACGTGACCAGGGGAGGTCCGAACGGCAGGCCCAGCCGCGCGAACCGGCTCGGGTGCTTGAGCTCGAGGTACACCCCCACGGCCCGGCCCAGTTCGGCGGACAGCCGCGCGCGCAGGGCGAGGATCTCGTCGAGGGTGGGGATGGAGTCGGTGTAGGCGGTGTTGGCGGGCCGTAGGTCGGGCGCGGGCTCGACGGCCCGCAGGTCGCGCAGCTGCGCGAGCGTCAGGTCCTCGACGAACCAGCCGTCGGGCCTGCGCAGATGGGCGAGCCGGGGGTGGGCCGCGACGTCGGTGGTCGCGGAAAGCTCGGCGTCGTGGCGGGCGACGAGCACGCCGTCGGCGGTGCAGACGAGGTCGGGCTCGACGAAGTCCGCCCCCATCCGGACGGCCAGCTCGAAGCCCGCGAGGGTGTTCTCGGGCCGGTAGCCGGGCGCGCCCCGGTGCCCGATGACGATCGGTGTGCCCACGGCGCGCACTCTCCCGGTCGCCGACAACGCCATGGCCACGGCCCGGCCACACGCCGGTGAACGCGCCCTCCGGTGGGGCCGCCGGCCCCCGGCGCGGGTGCCCGGGCGCGGGCGGCCGGCCCCGGGCGCGGGCCGCCGGCCCCGGGCGCGGCGCGGAGCCCCGGGTGCGCACTTCGCACCCTGGCGTCCCTTCGCACCCCGCCGGTGCCGTGCGAAGTGGCCGCCTGCCGTGCGAAGTGATGGGCGACGGCGTGCCAAGCGGGCGGCGGAGCGATGCGAAGCGGCGGGCGGCGTCATGCCAGGTGCGGTGGCCGGTCGGGTGGTGCGCGCCGAGTCGGGGGAGCGCTGCGACGCTCGTCGGGGCGCCGCCGCCTACGATGTCCGGTCGTGCGCGTCCTCGTGATCGGGTCCGGTGCTCGTGAGCATGCGATCGTCCTCGCGCTTGCGCAGGACCCCGGCGTCACCGCGCTGGCGTGTGCGCCCGGCAACGCGGGCACGGCCGCGGTCTCCGAGCAGCACGGCGTCGACCTCGCCGAGCCCGCCGCCGTCACGGCGCTCGCCCGCGACTGGTCGGCCGATCTCGTCGTCATCGGGCCCGAGGTGGCGCTGGTGGCGGGGATCGCCGACGCCGTGCGGGCGGCGGGCATCCCCTGCTTCGGCCCGAGCGCCGCGGCCGCGCGCATCGAGGGCTCCAAGGCGTTCGCCAAGGACGTGATGGCGGCCGCGGGGGTGCGCACCGCGACCGCTGCGGTCGTCGACAACCCCGCCCACCTCGACGCCGCCCTGGCCCGCTTCGCGCCCCCGTATGTGGTCAAGGACGACGGGCTCGCCGCAGGCAAGGGCGTGGTGGTGACCCCGGATCTGGACCTCGCCCGCGCGCACGCCTGCACCCTGCTCGACGGCGGCCACCCGGTGCTGCTGGAGGCCTACCTCGACGGGCCGGAGGTGTCGCTGTTCTGCCTCGTCGACGGTGCGACCGTCGTCCCGCTGCTGCCCGCGCAGGACTTCAAGCGCGTCGGCGACGGCGACAGCGGCCCCAACACCGGCGGCATGGGCGCCTACGCCCCGCTGCCGTGGGCGCCGCCGAACCTGGCGGAGGAGCTGGTGGCCGAGGTCGTCGCGCCGGTCGCGGCCGAGTTGGAGCGCCGCGGCTCCCCGTTCACCGGGCTGCTGTACGCGGGGCTGGCGCTCACGTCGTCCGGCGCGGCGGTGGTGGAGTTCAACTGTCGGTTCGGCGACCCGGAGACCCAGGTCGTCCTCGCGCTCCTGCGCACCCCGCTGGCCGGGCTGCTGTACGCCACCGCCACCGGCGCGCTGGCCGCCCACCCGCCGCTCGCGTGGGCCGACGGTGCGGCGGTCACGGTGGTCGTCGCGGCCGAGGGCTACCCGGGGCCGCCGCGGCTGGGCGACGTCATCACCGGCGCCGACGGCGAGGGCGTGCTGCACGCGGGCACCCGGCGCCGCGACGAGGGGGCCGTGGTGTCCGCGGGCGGGCGGGTGCTGTCGATCGTGGGCACCGGCCCCGACCTGGCCGCGGCGCGCGCCGACGCCTACCGCAGGCTCGACGGCGTCCACCTCGCGGGCTCCCACCACCGTACCGACATCGCCGAGCGCGCCGCCGCGGGCGAGGTCACCGTCCCCGCGTGAGGTCGTGCGCGGCAACGAGTGCTCTGGCCCTCGTTTCCGCGCACGGGCCGTAGGCTGGCGTCGGTGACCACCCAACTCGGCGCGGCGCGGCGCGCGGGGATTCCGCCGTTCCACGTGATGGACGTCTGGGCCGCGGCGGGCGAGCGCCAGCGCACCCACGGCGACCTGGTCAACCTCTCGGCGGGCCAGCCCTCCACACCCGCACCCGCGCCGGTCCGTACGGCCGCGGCGAAGGCGTTGGAGTCGGAGGTGCTCGGCTACACGGTCGCGCTGGGCATCCCGCCGCTGCGGGCCGCGATCGCCGCGCACTACACCCGCACGTACGGCCTCGACGTCGCCCCCGACGAGGTCGTCGTGACCACCGGCAGCTCCGGCGGCTTCCTGCTGGCGTTCCTCGCGGCGTTCGACGCGGGCGACCGCGTCGCGATGGCCCGCCCCGGCTACCCCTGCTACCGCAACATCCTCACCGCGCTGGGCTGCGAGGTCGTCGAGCTGCCGTGCGGGCCGCAGACCCGCTACCAGCCCACGGTGGCGATGCTGGAGGCCCTCGACGAGCCGGTGAAGGGTCTGGTGCTGGCCAGCCCGGCCAACCCCACGGGCACGGTGCTCGACCCGGCCGAGCTGGCCGAGCTCGCCACCTGGTGCGCCGAGCACGGCGTGCAGCTGATCAGCGACGAGATCTACCACGGCATCGCCTACGCGGGCGCCCCCGCACCGTCGTGCGCGTGGGCGACCTCGCGCGACGCGATCATCGTCAACTCGTTCTCCAAGTACTTCTCGATGACCGGGTGGCGGCTGGGCTGGCTGCTGCTGCCGCCCCGGCTGCTGCGCGCGGCCGACTGCCTTGCAGGCAATTTCACCGTCTGCCCGCCCGCACTGCCGCAGGTGGCCGCGCTGGCCGCGTTCGACGCCGAGAGCTACGCCGAGGCGGACGGGCACGTGGCGCGCTACGGGGTCAACCGCGACCTGCTGCTCGACGGCCTCACCCGTCTGGGTATCACCCGCCTCGCCCCCGCCGACGGCGCCTTCTACGTCTACGCCGACGTCGCGCACCTCACCGACGACTCGATGGACCTGGTGTACAGCCTGCTCGCCGACGTCGGGCTCGCCGTCGCCCCCGGCCTGGACTTCGACCCCGTCGAGGGCCACCGGTTCATCCGGCTGTCGTTCGCGGGCTCGGCCGCCGAGGTGCGGGAGGCGCTGGTGCGGCTGGAGCGCTGGCTGGGGGCTTACGCCGCCCCGCATGCTCCCCCAATCGGCTGATGAGCCGCGCGTCGCGGCGTGGAAGCGGCGGGTCGACTGGCCGCTCACCGGGCTGGCGCTGGTCTTCCTCGCCGCCTACGCCTGGTCGGTGGTGACGGCGTCGATCGCAAGGTGGTTCGTGGAGAGCGTGCGCGCGAGCGGCCGAGAGGCCGAGCGCATCGAGACGCAGCTCGCGTCGGCGCCCGGCTGGACGCGCCGGAACTGTCGGTGGGCCCTGCCAGCATGACCGGCATCATGACCCCGACGCGCCCCCACCGTGACAGATCATGATCATGACTGTCTGGTAGAACAGGTGCGGCGTGAGGAGAGGTGCTCGGTGACGGACTCGTTCGTACATCTACATGTGCACACCGAGTATTCGATGCTCGACGGCGCGGCCAAGGTCGGCGCATTGTTCGACGAGGTCGAGCGGCTCGGAATGCCCGCTGTGGCGATGACCGACCACGGCAACATGTACGGTTCCGCGGAATTCTATCGACGTGCGAGAAAGTCGGCGGCCAAGCCCATCATCGGTATCGAGGCCTATCTCGCGCCGCAGTCGCGGCACCACAAGAAGCCGGTGTTCTGGGGGCAGGCGAACCAGCGCGGCTCCGACGAGTACGGCGAGGGCGGCGACGTCTCGGGCGCGGGCGCCTACACGCACATGACGATGCTCGCGCGCACCGCCACCGGCCTGCGCAACCTTTTCAAACTCTCCAGCCTGGCCTCCTTCGACGGCTACTACCGCAAGCCCCGCATGGATCGCGAGCTCGTCGCCGCGCACGCCGAGGGGATCATCGCCACCACCGGCTGCCCGTCCGGCGAGGTGCAGACCCGCCTGCGGCTCGGCCAGATCGAGCAGGCGCTCACCGCGGCGGCGGATTACCGCGACATCTTCGGGAAGGAGAATTTCTTCCTCGAGCTGATGGATCACGGCCTGCCCATCGAACGCAATGTGCGGGAGGGATTGCTGGAGATCGCGAGAAAGCTCGACCTCCCGCCGTTGGCCACCAACGATTCGCATTACGTCACGAAAGGCCAGGCGGAATCGCATGCCGCATTGTTGTGCGTGCAGGCGGGAAAGACGCTCGACGACCCCAACCGATTCAAGTTCGACGGCGACGGCTATTACCTGCGCAGCGCCGCGGAAATGCGCGGGTATTGGGACGCCGAGGTGCCCGGCGCGGCCGACAACACCCTGCTGATCGCCGAGCGCGTCGAGTCCTACGAGGGGGTGTTCGGCGAGGTCGACCGGATGCCCCGCTTCCCGCTCTCGCCCGGCCAGACCGAGGACGACCTGCTGCGCGCCGAGGTCGAGAAGTACACGCCGGAGCGCTTCCCGCACGGCCTCACCGACGAGTACCGCGAGCGCATCGAGCTGGAGCTGCGGGTCATCTCGCAGATGGGCTTCCCGGGCTACTTCCTCGTCGTCGGCGACCTCGTCCGGTGGGCCAAGCAGCAGAAGATCGCGGTGGGGCCCGGCCGCGGCTCGGCCACCGGGTCGCTGCTGGCCTACATCCTGCAGATCACCGACCTCGACCCGATCGAGCACAGCCTGCTGTTCGAGCGCTTCCTCAACCCCGAGCGCGTGAGCCCCCCCGACATCGACCTCGACTTCGACGAGCGTCGGCGCGGCGAGGTCATGCGCTACACGGTGGACAAGTGGGGCGAGGAGAACGTCGCCCAGGTCATCACGTTCGGCACGATCAAGACGAAGGCCGCCATCAAGGACGCCGCGCGGGTGCTGCACGGCCAGCCGGGCTTCGCCATCGCCGACCGCATCTCCAAGGCGCTGCCGCCGCCGATCATGGCGAAGGACATCCCGCTCTCGGGCATCTTCGATCCCGCCCACGAGCGCTACGCCGAGGCCACCGAGGTGCGCACGCTCGCCGAGACCGACCCCGAGGTCGGCCGGATCATGGGCACCGCGCGCGGCCTGGAGGGGCTGGTGCGTAACGCGGGCGTGCACGCCTGCGCCGTGATCCTCTCCGCCGAGCCGCTGCTGGACGTCATCCCGCTGTGGAAGCGCGACGACGGCTCGGTGATCACGGGCTGGGACTACCCGTCGTGTGAGGAGATCGGCCTCCTCAAGATGGACTTCCTCGGCCTGCGCACGCTCACGGTGGTGGGCGACACGGTCGACTCGGTGAAGGCCAACTACGGCGTCGAGATCGACACGGCCACACTGGCGCTCGACGACAAGAAGACCTACGAGCTGCTGTCCCGCGGCGAGACGCTCGGGGTGTTCCAGCTCGACGGCGGCGGCATGCGCACCCTGCTCAAGGCGATGGAGCCCTCGCACTTCGGCGACATCGCGGCAGCGCTCGCGCTCTACCGGCCGGGCCCCATGGCGGCCAACGCGCACATGGACTACGCCGAGCGCTCCAACGGGCGGCAGAAGCTCACGCCGATCCACGCCGAGCTCGAAGAGGCGCTGGAGCCCATCCTCGGCGAGACCTACCACCTGCTCGTCTATCAGGAGCAGGTCATGGCCATCGCGCAGCGGCTGGCGGGCTACAGCCTCGGCCAGGCCGACCTCTTGCGCCGCGCGATGGGCAAGAAGAAGAAGGAGATCATCGAGAAGGAGTACGAGGGGTTCAAGGCGGGCATGCTCGCCAAGGGCTTCTCGCAGGAGTCCTGCCAGACCCTGTGGGACGTGATGCTGCCCTTCTCCGGGTACGCGTTCAACAAGTCCCACACCGCGGGCTACGGGCTCGTCTCCTACTGGACGGCCTACCTCAAGGCCAACTACCCGGTCGACTTCATGGCCGCGCAGCTCACGTCGATCGGCGACAACAAGGACAAGTCGGCGGTCTACCTCGCCGAGTGCCGTCGCATGGGCATCAAGGTGCTACCGCCCGACGTCAACGACTCCGACCTGTGGTTCCGCGCCGTCGACGGCGACATCCGGTTCGGGCTGGGCGCGGTGCGCAACGTCGGCGCGAACGTCGTCGAGTCGATCATCAAGACACGCCGGGACAAGGGCAGGTTCACATCCTTCACCGACTTCCTGGAGAAGGTCGACCTGCTCTGCTGCAACAAGCGCATCATCGAGTCGCTGATCAAGGCGGGCGCGTTCGACTCGTTCGGCCAGCCCCGGCGCGCGCTGCTGATGGTGCACGAGGAGGCGGTCGACGGGATCACCGGCCTCAAGCGGCAAGAGGCCATGGGCCAGTTCGACCTGTTCGTGATGGAGGACCAGCCCGCGGCCTCCGACGTCTCCCCGCTGGCCCACCTGAAGATCACCAGCGAGGAGTGGCCGCGCAAGCAGATGCTCGGCTACGAGCGGGAGATGCTCGGCCTGTACGTGTCGGCGCATCCGCTCGACGGCACCGAGCGCATCCTGCGTAAACACGCGCCCAAGCCGATCGCCGCCTTGATCGACGAGGCGCCGAAGGAGGGCGAGATCGTCCTGGCCGGGATGATCTCGTCGGTCGACCGGCGGGTGAACAAGAAGGGCGAGCCCTGGGCGATCGTCACGATCGAGGACCTCGACGCGGCGATGGAGGTGCTGTTCTTCCCGAAGTCGTACTCGGTGATGTACGAGGACCTCGTCGCCGACGCGGCCGTCGCGGTGAAGGGCCGGGTCAACTGGCGCGACGAGCGGATGTCGGTGTTCGCCTCCGGGGTGGTGGCGCTCGACATCGCCGACGCCCAGGCCGGGCTCGTCCAGCCGCTCGTGCTCAAGGCCGACGCGCTCAAGCTCGACCACGCCACGGTCGGCGAGCTCAAGTCGGCACTCATCGCACACGCGGGCGACACCCCGCTGCACCTGGTGCTCTGTTACGCCGGTAAGGAAAAAACGCTCTCGATCGACGGCTTTTCGGTCACGGTCACGTCGGCGCTGCTGGGGGAGCTGAAGGGCATCCCCGGGATCGCGGTCGCGTCGTAGGCTCCCGGCGCTGCGCCCGAACGCGGGCTCGCACCCCGTCCTGTCACCGCGCACCCCATCGTGTCACCGCGCACCCCATCGATGGGGTGCGCAGTCATGCGCAGGGGTGCGAGGTGCGACCGCGGCGGGTGTGCGGGCCGGGCGCTGCAGCGTGACCGGGCGCCGCAGGCTGACGGGTACGACCCGCGGGTGCGCGGGCGCAGGCTGACGAGTACACCCGCGGGCCGCGGGCCCAGGCTGACGGGTACACCCGCACGCTGCGGGCGCAGGCGTGACGGCTAGCGACCCGCCGCGGCGCGGCCCACGCCGTGGCGAAGCGAGCGGGGCGCGGGCACTGTCACCCCGGAGCGGCCCGCCTCGACGGGGCCC
Source organism: uncultured Actinomycetota bacterium (assembly GCA_963739465.1). Lineage (GTDB taxonomy): Bacteria > Actinomycetota > Actinomycetes > Mycobacteriales > Pseudonocardiaceae > Pseudonocardia. The sequence goes on along the minus strand of CAVUAS010000019.1, from coordinate 88,467 downwards.
ATCCGGTCCAGGGCGGCCGTGATGTCGGCGTCCGTGACGTCGGCGTGGGTCATCAGCCGCACCCGCCCGGCCATCGGGGTGGCGCGGACTCCGGCCTGCTCGAAACGTTCCAGCGTGCCCGCCAGATCGGCCACCGTCACCAGCACGATGTTGGTCTGCGGCGTCCCCACCGCCCAGCCCCGTTCGGCGAGACCCGCGGCGAGGGTGGTGGCCTTGGCGTGGTCCTCGGCGAGCCGGTCGATGCGGTCGAGCGCCACCAGGCCCGCCGCGGCGAGCACCCCGCCCTGCCGCACGCCGCCACCGAGCATCTTGCGCAGCCGCCGCGCTTCGGCGATGAACTCCTCCGATCCGGCCACCAGCGAGCCGACCGGAGCGCCCAGCCCCTTGCTCAGACACACCTGCACGGTGTCGGCGCCGACGGTCAACGCCGCAGGCGGCACTCCGAGCGCGACGGCGGCATGCCAGAGCCGGGCGCCGTCCAGGTGCACGCGCAGGTTCGCCCGCCGCGCCGCCGCGGCGAGGGAGGCGTGCTCGTCGGGTGCCGTGACCGTGCCGCCCGCGGAGTTGTGCGTGTTCTCCAGGCACAGGAGCGTGGTGCGCAGCGTGTAGTACGGCCCGGGGCTGCCCGCGGCGCGGCGCACCGCATCCGGGGTGATCTTGCCGGGGCCCGCGTCGTGCGGCAGGGCGCGCGGCATGCCGCCCGCGAGCCATGCCGCCGTGCCCAGCTCGTTGTCCAGCACGTGCGCACCCGCGGGCGCGAGGAAGGCGTCGCCGCGGGAGAGGTGGCCGGTTAACGCGATGAGGTTGGCCATGGAGCCGCTGGGGGTCCACAGCGCGTCGGCCGTGCCCAGCAGCCCGGCGACGCGCACCTCCAGTTCGCGCATGGTCGGGTCGCCGTCCAGCACGTCGTCCCCGACCACGGCGGCGGCCATGGCGGCGCGCATCTGCTTGGTCGGCCGGGTCACGGTGTCCGACCGGAGGTCGATCGGGCCGTCCGAGGCCCGGCGCGCTCGGGTGGTGGGTCGCACGGGTCCTGATTCAACCAGTCGGCGTCGCACTGGTCGCGCCCGAGTCACGGAACGGTCACGCCACTGCGCTGATCGGGGGAATCCGGGCATCCGGTGCAACGGTGTGCGACGCCTCTATCGTCCCCGACGGAGGGAGGGACGTGGACGCGCTCGCCGAGGCCGAGTTCGAGCGGTACTTCCGCGCGCGCCGGGACGCCGTCCGTCGCACGGCCTACCTGATGTGCGGCGACTGGCACCGCGCGGACGACCACACCCAGGCCGCCTTCGTCGCGTTGCACCGGCACTGGCGACGGGTGCGGGACAAGGGCGCGCTCGATGCGTGGATGCGCCGCACGCTCATGCGGACGGTGGTCGACGAGTCGCGGCGGCCGTGGCGGCGCGAGCGGTTCACCGACGACGTCGTGGCGATCGACCGGGAGGTCGCGGACCCGGACGTCACGACGCGGCATGTGCTGGTCGACGGGCTGCGCGCGGTGCCGCCGCGGCAGCGCGCCGTGTTGGTGCTGCGCTACCTGGACGGGCTGGACGTCGCGGCGACGGCCGCCGCGCTCGGGTGCAGCGAGGGCACGGTGAAGAGCCAGACGGCGCACGGGCTCGCCGCCCTGCGCGCCGCGCTCGGCGGATCGCTCGACGACCTGCGACCGGCGGGTTAGGCAGAGGCTCGAAGGGAGGACGAGATGACCGGCGACACAGGAGACGACGACCGGCTCGCGGGGCTGTTCCGCGCGGCTGCGTCCGAGGCGGGTGCGCCGTCACCCCGGTTCGACCACGGGGACGTCGTCGCCACGTCTCGGCGGATCACGGCGCGCCGCCGTTCCGCGGTGATCGGCGGGGCGGTGGCGCTGCTGGTGGTGGCGGGCGTGGGCACGGTGGTCGCCCTGCCGCGGGGGGAGACGGCCGCGGTGAGCGCGGCGGCCCCGGCCGCCCCCGCCGAGCGGAACGCCGCCGGTGCGCCGGGCGGTCCGGCCGCGGCGGCCCCGGAGGCGGCGGTCGGCGCGGGTGCGGGCGGCTCGGGGACCGGCGCGGGTTCGGGCGGCGCAGGAGGGGGCGGCTCGGCAGGTGGTGGTGTCGGCGCAGGTGGCGCGGGCTCGGGCGGTGGTGCGGGCTCGGGCGGTGGCGCGGGATCGGGCGGTGATGCGGCCGCGGCAGGCGGTCCGGGTGGCGCGGGATCGGGCGGCGTGGGGGCGCGGCCCGGCGATGGTCAGGCCGCGCCGCTCGGGCCGGGCACCACGACCTGCGCCGACCGGCAGGACCCTGCCCTGCGCGCGCTCCTCGTCCGGGCGCTCCCGGAGGCGGCGGGCGCCCGGGCCGCGGCGACGACCGACGTCTGCCTGCCCGGTGGCCAGCGCTACGTGAGCCTTGAGCTCGGCGGCGGCGTGCTCACGGTGGCCTACCTGCCCCCGGGCACCGCGGCGAGGCTCGCCACCGGTGCGAGCAGCGCCCCGACGGCCTCGGGCGGCACCGTGGTCGTCACCGCGCCCCCCGCTCTCCGCGACCGGGCGCCCGCGCTGCTGGCCGCCCTCGGCCCCCGCCTCTGACGCCAAGATCACCGTTTGGTGCGGGAGGTGGCGCGCGGGAGGTGCGCGGGGGTGAGCACACTGGGCCCGTGGGCACCCCCAAGGGCGAGCGACGGCGGGACGCGCTGACCGCCGCCGCGGCGGAACTGCTCGCCTCCGGCGGGTTCGACGCCGTCCGCCACCGCGCGGTGGCCGAAAAGGCCGGGCTGCCGCTCGCGTCCACCACGTACTACTTCGCCTCCCTGGACGAGCTGGTTACGGCGGCGGTGGAGCGGCACGGCCGCGACGGGCTCGCCGAGGGTCGCGAGCGCCTGAACGCCGCCGACCCGAGCGACCGGGCCGAGCTGGTCGAGCTCTTCCTCGACCAGTTGCTCGGCGCCGAGTCCCGCGACGGCGGCCTCGACGCGGTCCTGCTGCGCTACGAGCAGCTCGTCGGCTCCGGACGGCGGCCCTACCTCGCGCCGCTCATGCGCTCGATGCGCGTGGATCTCGACGCCCTCCTCCACGAGATCCTCGCCCGCAGCGGTCACCGGCTGGACGACGCGGCGCTGTACGACCTCGTCGCCATCATCGACGGCGTCGTGATCAGCGCGCTCATCGAGGCCGATCCCGACCCCCGCGCCGTCGCCCGCGCGGCGCTCGTGCGGTCGCTGCGCCCTAGCCGGCGCTGCCCATGATCACCGGTTGGGCGCGTAAGGCGGCCAGATCCGGCCGCTTCTGCACCGACACGGTGATCATGCGGGGGTGGGGCGGCGGCACCGCACGGGCCGTAGGCTGACCGGACGTGATCCCCAACGTCCTCGCCGCCCGCTACGCGAGCCCGGAGCTGGTGGCGCTGTGGTCGCCGGAGTCCAAGGTGGTGCTGGAGCGGCGGCTGTGGATCGCCGTCCTCGCCGCCCAGCGCGACCTCGGCGTCCCCGTGCCCGACGGCGTGCTCGCCGACTACGAGCGCGTCGTCGACGACGTCGACCTCGCCTCGATCGCCGCCCGCGAGCGCGTCACCCGCCACGACGTGAAGGCGCGCATCGAGGAGTTCTGCGCGCTCGCGGGCCACGAGCACATCCACAAGGGCATGACCAGCCGCGACCTCACCGAGAACGTCGAGCAGCTGCAGATCCGGCTCTCCCTGGAGCACATCCGGGACCGCACGGTCGCCGTCCTCGCCCGCCTGGCCCGCCGCGCCGCCGAGCACGCCGAGCTGGTGCTGACCGGACGCAGCCACAACGTCGCCGCCCAGGCCACCACGCTCGGCAAGCGCTTCGCGAGCGCCGCCGACGAGCTGCTCGTCGCCTACGACCGGCTGGAGGACCTGCGCGCCCGCTACCCGCTGCGCGGGATCAAGGGCCCGATGGGCACCGCACAGGACATGCTCGACCTCCTGGGCCCCGTCGATCAGCCCGACCCCGCCCGCCTCGCCGACCTCGAACGCCGCGTCGCCGAGCACCTCGGCTTCACCCGCGTGCTCGAGAGCGTCGGCCAGGTCTACCCCCGCTCGCTCGACTTCGACGTCGTCGCCGCGCTCCTGCAGCTCGCCGCGGGCCCGTCGTCGCTCGCCACGACCATCCGGCTGATGGCGGGCCACGAGCTCGTCACCGAGGGCTTCCGGCCGGGCCAGGTCGGCAGCTCGGCCATGCCGCACAAGATGAACTCCCGTTCCACCGAGCGGGTCAACGGGCTGACGGTGCTGCTGCGCGGCTATACGGGCATGGTCGGCGAGCTGGCCGGGGCGCAGTGGAACGAGGGCGACGTCTCCGACTCCGTGGTGCGCCGGGTCGCGCTGCCCGACGCCTTCTTCGCCCTCGACGGCCTCTACGAGACGTTCCTGACCGTGCTCGACGAGCTCGGCGCCTACCCCGCCGTGATCGCCCGCGAGCTGGACCGCTACCTGCCGTTCCTCGCGACGACGGCCGTGCTCATGGCCGCCGTGCGGGCGGGTGTCGGCCGGGAGACCGCGCATGAGGTGATCAAGGAGCACGCTGTGGCCGTCGCGCTCGCGATGCGGGAGAAGGGTCAGGCCGAGAACGACCTGCTGGCCCGCCTCGCCGCCGACGAGCGCCTCCCCGCGTTCACCCTTCCCGAGCCGCTGGCGTTCACCGGCGCGGCGTCCGCGCAGGTCAAGGCGGTGGTGCAACGGGTCGACGCGATCGTCGCCGCGCATCCCGCCGCCGCCGGCTACACCCCCGGGGCGATCCTGTGAAGCTGCTGCACTCGGGCAAGGTCCGCGACCTCTATCTCGATGGCGACGATCTGGTCCTCGTCGCCTCCGACCGCATCTCCATCTACGACGTCGTGCTGCCCACCCCGATCCCGGACAAGGGCGCGGTGCTGACGCAGCTGTCCCTCTGGTGGTTCGAGCGCCTCGCCGACCTCGTGCCCCACCACGTGCTCTCCGCCACGGACGTGCCGCCGGAGTTCGCGGGCCGGGCGCTGCGCTGCCGCCGTCTCGACATGCTGCCGGTCGAGTGCATCGCCCGCGGCTACCTCGCCGGACTGGGCTGGGGGGAGTACCAGAAGCACGGCACGGTGTCGGGCGTCGCGCTGCCGCCGGGCCTCGTGGAGGGTTCCCGGCTGCCCGAGCCGATCTTCACCCCGACCACGAAGGCGCCGGTCGGCGAGCATGACGAGTTCCTCGATTACGTCGACGTCTGCGGGCTCGTCGGGGCGGCGACGGCCGACCGGCTGCGCACGCTCACCCTCGATGTCTACCGGCGCGGCGCCGACCTCGCGGCGGCGAACGGGATCCTCGTCGCCGACACCAAGCTGGAGTTCGGCCGCGACGCGCAAGGCCGCATCGTGCTCGCCGACGAGGTGCTCACGCCCGACTCGTCGCGGTTCTGGCCCGCCGACCGGTGGCGCCCCGGCGGCCCGCAGTACTCGTTCGACAAGCAGTTCGTGCGCGACTGGTCCGCGGGCCTCGACTGGGACCGCACCCCACCGGGCCCCGCGATCCCGCCCGACGTCGTCGCCGCCACGCGGGCTCGTTACACGGAGGTATACGAGGCGCTCACCGGCGTTCATTTCGGTATGTCGCAATGAGTGCGTGACGGATCTCTTCGTGTCGCTGTCGGGCGGTGTGGTCGCCGAGGCGTTCGCGGCCGCGCTCGACGCCCGCGGCGTGCCGCTGACCCACCTGCTGCGGCCCGCGGACGCGGCCGCCGACCTGGTCGCGTGGATCCGCGGGCGCTGCGCCCGCGGCGACGCTCTCGCGCTGCACGGCTACGACCATGCCGCCCGCCCGCTCGGCCACGGTCGCGGTCGGCGCGGCGAGTTCGCGAGCCTGCCCCGCCACGAGGCCGGGCTGCGCCTGACGGCAGCGCGGCGCGCGCTCACCGCGGCCGCGCTGTGGACCGACGTTTTCGTGCCGCCGCGCTGGCTGGCGTCCGACGGCACGGTCGAAGCGGCGGCCGGGCAGGGCTTCCGCGTGCTCGCCGACGAGTCCGGGATCCGCGACCTGCCCACGGGCGCGGTCGTGGCCGCCCGGGTGCTCGGCTTCCGGGCGGGTGAGCGGCTGCTCGGGGCGGAGGTCGCGTGGGTGCTGCGGCGCGGCGGCCCGGTGCGGATCCACGTGCGGGCCAAGGACCTGCGCCGCCCCGGCCGGGCCGAGGCCGCGCTCGCGGCCGTCGACGCTGCGCTCGCCCACGTCACCCCGACGACCTACGGGCGGGCGATCCGTCGGGCGGCCTGACCCGTACGGCGTCACACGCTGTGGCGCGACGGCGGCTGGTCGGGGGAAGACTCCCTCGGTAGCCTGACACCCCAATGGCTGCTGAAGAGGGCGTCCCCGGGATACGGGGACGCGCGCGCGAGCTGTCCGAGCTCGTCGGCGCATTTCGTGCGGCCTCCGCGGGCCACGCCGGGGCCGTGCTCGTCGGCGGCGACGCGGGCGTCGGCAAGACGAGCCTGGTCGGCGAGCTCGTACGGCAGGCGCGGCGGGAGGACGCCGTCGTGCTCATCGGCAACGCCATCGACATCGCCGACGCGCCCCCGTTCTGGCCGGTTCTCTCCGCCCTGCGCACCGCGATGCGGTCGCGGCCCGACGACGAGGTCGGCGCGCTGCTGTCGCAATGGCTGGAACGGCTGCCGTCCAGCCGCGGCGAGGGTCCGCCGGTGCGGCTGCTGGACCTGCTGCACCAGATGATCACGGACCTGGCCGAGCTGCGGCCGGTGGTGCTGGTGATCGAGGACTTGCAGTGGGCCGACCGGTCGACCCGCGACCTGGTCGCGTACCTCATCGCGATCCTCACCCACGAGCCGGTGCTGGTGGTGGCTACCTTCCGCACCGACAGCCCCGGCCGCACCCCCGACCTCGCGGTCGCGATGGCCGAGCTCCGCCGCCACCAGAAGGTGACGGCGCTGGAGCTGGCCCCGCTGCCGCGTGCGGTCGTGGCCGCGCTCGTCCAGGAGTGGGCGCCGGGCCGTCCGGACCTGGAGAAGCTGGTCTGGCAGCGGTCGGCGGGCAACGCGTTCATCGCCGAGGAGACGGTGCGCGCGGTGCTCGGCGGCGACGCGCGCGGCCTCCCGCCCACCCTGCGCGAGGTCGTGCTGAGCCGCATCGCGGTGCTCTCGCCCGCCGGACAGCAGGTGGTGCGCGCGATCGCCTCGAGCGTCGGGCCGCTGCGCCACCAGCTGTTGGCCGAGGTGCTCGACCTGCCCGCCGCCGTGCTGCTGGACGCGGTTCGGGAGGCGGTGGCGCACGGCGTGGTCGTGGTGGACGACAGCGGCGAGGGCTACCGGCTGCGGCACGGCCTCATGACCGAGGTCGTGACGGGCGACCTCCTGCCGGGCGAGCGCATCGAGCTGCACCGCCGCTTCGCGGTGGCCCTGGAGGCCGGTCCGGATTCCACCCAGCCCGGGCTGGCCGCGCAGCTCGCCCACCACTGGTACGAGGCCGGTGACGCGGAGCAGGCGCTGGTCGCCACCGTCGCGGCGGCGTGGGCGTCGGAGGGGGTGCACGCCTACACCGAGGCGCACCGGCACTGGCTGCGCGCGGCGGAGCTTCGGCCGCGCGTGTCCGAGGACGCCGTCGTGGTACGGCGCGCGGAATGCCTGGATCGCGCGGCCAGGGCAGCCGAGCTCGGCGGCGATCACGACCAGGCCGTGCGGCTGCTCGACGAGCTCCTGAGCGACCGCGAGGCACCCGAGGGCATGGCGGCCGCGCTGCTGCACGCCCGCAAGGGCAGCGCGCTCGCAGGCGCGGGCCGGGTCACCGACGCCGCGGCGAGCTACCGCGCCGCCGCCGCGCTGCTGCCCACCACCACCACCGGCGCCGAGGCCGAGCGGGCGCAGGTGCTCGCCGGGCAGAGCCGCGCGCTGCTGCACGCACTGGAGTTCGCGGGCGCGCGCACGGTCGCCGGTCAGGCGTTGGCGGCCGCCCGCGCCGCGGGGGTGCGCACGGTCGAGGCGCGGATCCTGGCCGTGCTGGGCTTCAGCCTCGCCTACCTTGAGGACGCTGCGGCGGGCGCGGACGCCCTCGACCAGGCCCTCGCCGTGGCGGAGGCCGCGGGCGAGCCGGAGGCCATCGGCGAGGCCCACCTGCGCCGGGCCGAGCTGTTGGCCGGGCCGCTCAACCAGCTCGAGGAGGGCATCGCCTACGCGCGGAAGGGCGTGGAGCGGATGCGTGAGCTGGGGCTGGAGCGCACCGCGGGGGTGGCGCTGCTGACGTACGCGGCCAACGCGTTGTTCCGGCTCGGGCGGTGGGCGGACGCGCAGCAGGCGGTGGCCGAGGCGTGGAAGCTCGGGCCGAGCGGCGCGGCCGCGCTGGACGTGCGGCTGGCCCGCTGCCGCATCGACCTCGGCCGGGGCCGCCTCGACGCCGCGGCCGCCGACCTGGAGGCCGTGGAGCTGCTGGCCCGCTCGATCACCGGCCCGCGCCAGCGCATCCCGCTGCTCGTGCTGTTCTCCGCGTTGGAGCTGTGGCGTCGCCGCCCGGAGCCTGCGCTGCGGCACGTCGAGGAGGGGCTCACGGTGGCCGAGGCGGGCGCCGACGACATCTGGGCGGTCGCGCCGCTGGTGTGGCACGGCACCCGCGCCTGGGCCGACCTCGCCACCGCCGGGCGCATCCGGCCGTCGCAGGCGCAGGCCGACCGGCTGCGCCACCACACCGCGGAGCTTCACCGCCGCGGGTCGGAAACCGTGCCCGCCGTCCGCGGCGTGATCGAGGCGTTCCACCTCATGTGCGCGGCGGAGATCGGCCGGGCCGAGAACGCGACCGATCCCGACGCGTGGGAGCGCGCCGCCGACACCTGGGAGCGCTACCGGCAGCCCTACCCGGCCGCCTACGCCCGCATGCGCCAGGCCGAAGCGCTGCTGATCCGGCGCTCGCGGAGCACGCCCGCGGCCGACGCCCTACGACGGGCCGAGGACCTGGCCCGCACCCTCGGCGCACGCCCCCTGCTGGACGACATCGCCGATCTCGCGGGCCGCGCCCGGATCACCCTCGAGGTCCCGGTGCCGCCCCCCGCGGCGGACCCGAACCCGGATGTGCTCGACGTGCTCACCGCGCGCGAGCTGGAAGTGCTGCACGAGGTGGCCAACGGCCTCACCAACAAGGAGATCGGCCAGCGGCTCTACATCAGCGAGAAGACGGTGAGCGTGCACGTCGCCCGGATCTTCTCCAAGATCGGGGTGCACAGCCGGGTGCAGGCCAGCGCCGTGCTGCACCGCTCAAGCCGTACACCCTGACCCCTCCTCGACCATGCGTCGCAGCCTGCGCAGCGCCCGCGCGCGGGTCGGCCCGATGCTGCCCACCGGGATGCCGATGGCGGCCGAGAGCTGGGCGTAGCCGGGCGGGTCGTCCTGGAACAGCGTGCTGATCAACTCGAACGACCGGGTGGGCAGCATGGCCAGCAGATTGCGCAGGTGGCGGGCCTGATCGGCGTCGACGACCGTCTGTTCGACGTCGACGCGCGCGTCCGGGTACTCGGTGCTGTCCGGCAGCGGTTCGATCCGCCGATGCTCGGCCAGGATCCGGAGGCACTCGCGGCGGGCCGTCGTCTTCAACCAGCCGCCGAGTGCCTCGGGTTCGCGGATCTGCTGATGGTTTTCCAGCATGCGCAGCCACGTCCGCTGCGTCGCGTCGCGGGCGTCGGCCTCCTGGAGCCGGTAGGTGGTGATCATCGCGGCGACGGCGGGCTCGAACCGCCGCACGATCGTCTCCCAGGCGGCCGTCTTGCCGTCGACGGCGACGCGGAGCAGCTCGGTGGTGGTCAGGGTGTCGGCAACGGGATCGTCGAGGGAAAGGGTCATCGGGGCTCTCCTCGCGTTCACACTTGCGGGGAGGACAGCCTCGATCCGTGATCGGGTGTAGGGCGTCCGGCGAATTGCCTACGCGCCCGGGGCGGAGCACCCTATTTCGCCGAGTGGGCGGTCGATCGGCCGTGGGTCGTCGCGGTGGTCGTGGCACCGCCGCTCCAGGGGGATGGCCGCCCAATCCCGGCGGATCACTACCCGGGCGGCGCGGTTCACGGTGCGCTCGGCGCCCCACATCCGGGAACGCCGGAGCGACTTCGCGAGATGGTTGGACTCCCACTCCAGCTTGTTCCGGACGATCGTCTGCTCGATGCCCGGTTTGGCGGCGGCGAAGGAGAGCGCGTTCCACCACACCTGCTCGCGGTAGGTCCGCAGCAGCCACCCGCAGGCCCGCTCGTCGAACCCGCCCAGGACCCGGTCGACGACCGCGATGCCCGGCTCGTAGTTCTTGGCGAGCACCCGCTGGACCGGGTTCACCGTGCGGACCAAGAGGTTGTTGACCTGGTCGTGGTCGAACTTGCGCCTCTGCATGATCTCGTAGTCGGGGAGCTCGGCGGGATCGAGGTTCGCGGCGATCGCCCGGGGGAGATCGAAGTTGATGTGGGCGTTGATCCCGAGCAGGGCGTTCTGGACGACCGAGGAACCGGGTTGCTTGGCGACGCTATGGGCGATCTGCCACGCCCGGTCGCCCTCCGGGGTGACCAGCGACTCGAAGTAGAGGGTGGAGAACTTGCCCGACAGCCGGTAGATCCAGTCCGCGTCCATGAAGATCCGGCGGCCCTTGTACGCGCGGCAGCCGTGGATCGCGGAGTAGACCTCCAACGTCATCATGTAGTAAAGCCGCAGGAAGATGGCCCTGCGGTCGTTCTTCTCGTGGTAGTAGTGCAGGCCCTTCCGCATGGCGTCGAGGGCCTCTTCGATGTTGCCGGGTCGTTGTGCGGCCAGCTCGTCGATGTCCACCTGGTTATCCCTCCTCCGGATGAGGAGTCGTCCGACCCCCGCCCTGATACCTCCGTCTTCGGCGGACTCGTAGGCTGCACAGCCGTGGCCAGAGTGGTGGTGGACGTGATGCCGAAGCCGGAGATCCTTGATCCCCAGGGGCAGGCCGTGACGGGCGCGCTCGCCCGCCTCGGGATCGCCGGTGTGGCCGACGTGCGCCAGGGCAAGCATTTCGAGCTGGAGGTGGACGACGCTGTCGACGACGCGACGTTGGAACGCATCGCGGGCCAGCTGTTGGCGAACCCGGTGATCGAGGACTGGCGGGTCACCCGGTCGTGAGAACGCGGCACCCGCTTGTCAGGGTGGCGCCGTGAGGGTCGGCGTCATCACGTTCCCCGGCACGCTCGACGACGGCGACGCCGCGCGCGCGGTCCGCCTCGCGGGCGGGCAGGATGTGGCGTTGTGGCACGCCGACCACGACCTGCGCGGGGTTGACGCCGTGATCGTGCCGGGCGGCTTCTCCTACGGCGACTACCTGCGCGCGGGCGCCATCGCGAGCCTGGCGCCGATCATGACCGAGGTGATCGCCGCGGCCCGGCGCGGCCTGCCCGTGCTGGGCATCTGCAACGGCTTCCAGATCCTGTGCGAGGCGGGCCTGCTCCCCGGCGCGCTCGTGCGCAACGCGGGGCTGCACTTCGTCTGCCGCGACCAGCGGTTGCGCGTCGAGGCCGACACGGCGTGGACCGCCGACCTCGCGGGCCGGGAGATCCTCGTCCCGGTCAAGAACGCCGAGGGCCGCTACGTGGCCGACGCCGCCACGCTGGCCGAGCTGGAAGACACGGGGCGGGTCGTGTTCCGCTACACGGGCGGCAACCCCAACGGCTCGTTGAACGACATCGCGGGCGTCGGGTCGGCCGACGGGCGCGTCGTCGGGTTGATGCCGCACCCCGAGCATGCGATCGACCGGCTCACCGGCCCCTCCACCGACGGGCTCGCGCTGTTCACCTCCGTACTGAGCGCGGCCACGGCGGCGTGATGTTCGGTCGGGGCGAGCTGCGGGAGCCGGTGCTGCGGCTGTTGCTGGTCGAGGACGATCCCGGTGACGCGTTCCTCGTCGGCGAGCTGCTCGCGGAGGTCTACCCGGACCTGGAGCTGACCGTCGCCGGGTCGATGCCCGAGGCGCTCCCGAACCTCGCCGGGGTCGACTGCGTGCTGCTCGACCTCAACCTGCCGGGCTACGCGGGCCTCGAGGGGCTGCGCACCCTGCTCGCGGCCGACCCGCTCGCCGCCGTCTGTGTCCTCACCGGCCTCGACGACGAGCACCTCGGCACCGACGCCGTCGCCGCAGGCGCCCAGGACTACCTGGTCAAGGGCAAGGTCGACGGCCCGCTGCTGGTCCGCGCCATCCGTTACGCCGTCGAGCGCCGCCGTGCCGAGACCAGCGTGCTGCGGCTGCGGGAGGAGCAGCTCGTCGCCGCCGAGTCCGCCCGTCTGGAGCGCGGCCTGCTGCCCTCGCCGCTGCTCGCGGGCAGCGGCGTGCACCCCGTCATGTTCTACCGCGCGGGCCGCACCCGCGCCGTGCTGGGCGGGGACTTCTTCGATGCCGTCCGCGACCCCGACGGCACCGTGCACGCGATCATCGGCGACGTCTCCGGCCACGGCCCCGACGAGGCCGCGCTGGGGGCGCTCCTACGCGTGTCGTGGCGGGCGCTCGTCCTGGCGGGGGTGGGCGAGGAGCGGCTGCTGCCGGAGCTGCAGCGGCTGCTGGTCAGCGAGCGGCATGATCCCCGGCTGTTCACCACCGCCTGCACGATCACGATCACGATCTCGGCCGCGACCGCGACCGTGCGGCTCGCCGGGCATCCGCCGCCAGTGGGGCTGTGGTCGTCGACGATGCTCACGCCCCCGGTGGGACTGCCACTGGGCGTCGGGCCGGTCACGGAGTGGCCGCCGTTGTCGGTCACGCTGCCGCCCGGGTGGGCGCTGCTGCTCTACACCGACGGTCTCATCGAGGCCCGCGATCCCGCCACCGGCGACTTCCTCTGGATCGACGGCCTGTTGGACCTGCTCGCCGCCGACCGGGTCGCCCCGTACGCGGAGCTGCCCGCCCGGCTCGTCGAGCGTGCGGAGGCCTACAACGGCGGACCGCTGCTCGACGACGTCGCCATCCTGTTGCTGGTGGGCCCGTGATGCGGCCGGACCCGACGCGGCGGTGGACGCTCAAGCGGATCTTCGCGTTCGGCGCGGCGTGCGCCGGGCTCGTCACGGTGGGGGCCGTCGCGCTCGGCGGAGCGGCGCTGCTGCGGCTCTCCGACACCCGCACCGTCCTGCTGGACCAGGTGGGGCCCACCGTTATCGCCACACAGAACCTGCTGGGCGATCTGGTCGACCAGGAGTCGGGGATGCGCGGATTCGTCCTCAGCGACGGCAACCGCGCGTTCCTCGAGCCCTACATGCAGGGCTTGGCAGCCCAGGAACGCGATGCGGCCGCCATTCGGGCGTTCGTTGCGTCCGGTGGCCATCCGGCCATCGCCGCGGATCTCGCCGCCACGGATGCCGCCGTGCAGGAGTGGCGGAGCACCTACGCCCAGCCCGCGTTGGACCGCTCGCCCAGCGCCCCCACCATCGACCGGGGAAAGGAGCTGTTCGACCAGGTCCGGCTCGCGGTCGGCCGCCTGGAGGGCGACCTGGCCACGGAACGGGCCGTCGCGCGGGACCGGTTCGGTGTCGCGGCGAACAACCTGGCCCTGGTCGGGCTGGGGATCACGCTGATGATCATCGGATTTCTCGCGGCGGCCGCGTTCGGGCTGCGACGCTCGGTGCTGCGTCCGGTGTCGGAGCTGGCAGCGCAGGTGCGCGCCGTCGCGTCCGGCGACGTGGGCCACCCGGTCACCGTCGACGGACCGCGGGAGATCATCAATCTGGGCGCCGACGTCGAATCGATGCGCCTTGCCATCCTGGGCGACCTGGAAGCGACGAAGGACACCAACCGGCTGCTCGAAGAACAGGCCCAGGAGCTGGAGCGGTCCAACAACGACCTGGAGCAGTTCGCCTACGTCGCGAGCCACGACCTTCAGGAGCCGCTGCGCAAGGTCGCGAGCTTCTGCCAGCTGCTCCAGCGGCGCTACGCGGGCAAGCTGGACGAGCGGGCCGACCAGTACATCGGCTTCGCGGTCGACGGCGCCGAGCGCATGCAGCAGCTGATCAACGACCTCCTCGCGTTCTCCCGCGTCGGCCGCACCACCGCGGCCTTCTCCGAGGTCGCTCTCGCCGACGTCGTCGCCGGGGCCGCCGCCCAGCTCGAACCGGCCCGCTCCGAGGTCGACGGCACGATCGACGTCGGGTCGCTGCCGGTGGTGCGCGGCGACGCGTCGTTGCTGCGGGCGCTCTTCGTCAACCTGATCGGCAACGGGCTCAAGTTCCGCCGCGACGGAGTGCCACCACAGGTCACGGTGAGCGCGCACGAAGTGGGGGACGAGTGGGAGGTCACCGTCACCGACAACGGCATCGGTATCGATCCGGAGTACGTCGACAAGGTTTTCGTGATCTTCCAACGGCTGCATGCCCGTGACGTCTATGCTGGCACCGGTATCGGCCTCGCGCTGGCGAAGAAGATCGTGGAGTTCCACGGCGGGCGCATCGGCATCGACGCACCCTGCGCCGAACCGGGCACCACGGTCCGGCTCACGCTGCCTGCCCTCCGGGAGACTGAAACACCATGATCGCCTCCGAAGTGCGCGTCATCAACGTCCTGCTGGTGGAGGACGACCCCGGCGACGTCCTGATGACCCGCGAGGCGTTCGAGGAGTACCTGAACAACCGGCTCGACGTCGTGAGCGACGGCGGTGAGGCGATCTCCTACCTGCGCCGCGAGGGTGAGTACGCCGAGGCCCCGCGCCCCGACCTCATCCTGCTCGACCTGAACCTGCCCCGCCGCGACGGCCGCGAGGTGCTGGCGGAGATCAAGGCCGACGACAGCCTGCGGCACATCCCGGTCATCGTGCTCACCACGTCGCGGGCCGACGAGGACGTGCTGCGCAGCTACCAGCTGCACGCCAACGCCTACGTCACGAAGCCGGTCGACTTCGACGGGTTCATCGAGGCGATCCGCCAGATCGACCACTTCTTCGTGAGCGTCGTCCAGCTGCCGACCGGCGAGGACTGAGCAGGCGATTCCGGGTGCGGAGGGTGGCGACCGTAGGCTGACGGCGTGACGACCGTTGCTCCATCCGACACCGTCGCCGACGCCGCCGCCACCCCCGATCACGCCCAGCCGTACCGCGAGCTGGGTCTGAAGGACGACGAGTACGCGCGCATCCGGGAGATCCTCGGCCGCCGCCCCACCGACGCCGAGCTCGCGATGTACGCGGTGATGTGGAGCGAGCACTGCTCGTACAAGTCCTCCAAGGTGCACCTGGCCTACTTCGGCGAGACGACCACGCCCGCCATGCGGGAGCGCATGCTCGCCGGGATCGGGGAGAACGCGGGCGTCGTCACGATCGGCGACGGGTGGGCCGTCACCTTCAAGATCGAGTCGCACAACCACCCGTCGTACGTGGAGCCCTACCAGGGCGCGGCGACCGGGGTCGGCGGGATCGTGCGCGACATCATGGCCATGGGGGCGCGCCCGGTGGCCGTCGCCGACTCGCTGCGCTTCGGCCCGGCCGACGCGCCCGACACGCGCCGGGTGCTGCCCGGCGTCGTCGCGGGCATCGGGGGCTACGGCAACTCGCTCGGCCTGCCCAACATCGGCGGCGAGGTCGTCTTCGACGCCTCCTACGCGGGCAACCCGCTGGTCAACGCCCTGTGCGTGGGTGCGCTGCGGGCCGAGGATCTGCATCTGGCGTTCGCGTCCGGCGTCGGCAACAAGATCATCCTGTTCGGGGCGCGTACCGGGCTCGACGGCATCGGCGGCGTGTCCGTGCTCGCCAGCGAGACCTTCGACGGCGACGAGTCGGGAACCGGGCGCAAGAAGCTCCCGTCCGTTCAGGTCGGCGACCCGTTCACCGAGAAGGTGCTCATCGAGTGCTGCCTGGAACTGATCGGCGCGGGCCTGGTCGTCGGCATCCAGGACCTCGGCGGCGCGGGCCTGTCGTGCGCCACCTCGGAGCTGGCCAGCGCGGGTGACGGCGGCATGCGCATCGATCTCAATGCCGTCCCGCTCCGGGCCACCGGCATGACGCCCGCGGAGGTGCTCTCCAGCGAGTCGCAGGAGCGGATGTGCGCGGTCGTGCGGCCCGCCGACGTCGAACCGTTTCTCGCGATCTGCAGGCGGTGGGACGTGCTCGCCACCGTCATCGGCGAGGTCACCGACGGGGACCGGCTGGAGATCACCTGGGGCGGCGAGACCGTGGTCGACGTGCCTCCGCGCACGGTCGCCCACGACGGCCCGGTCTATCGCCGCCCGGTGGTCCGCGCGGAGACACAGGACGCGCTGGTCGCCGACGTCCCCGACACGCTCCCGCGCCCCGCCGCCCCGTCCGAGCTCCGGGCCGAGATCCTGCGGATGGTCGCGAGCCCCAACCTCGCCTGCCGGGCCTGGGTCACCGACCAGTACGACCGCTACGTCCGCGGCAACACCGTCTGCGCTCAGCCCGCCGACGCCGGGATGATCCGGATCGACGAGCAGACGGGCCGTGGGGTGGCGGTCGCGACCGACTGCAACGCCCGCTTCGTCGCCCTCGACCCCTACGCGGGCACCCAGCTCGCCTTGGCCGAGGCGTACCGGAATGTGGCGACGACCGGCGCCGTACCGAGTGCCGTCACCAACTGCCTCAACTTCGGCTCGCCGGAGGATCCGCACGTCATGTGGCAGTTCCGGGAGGCCGTGCGCGGGCTGGCCGACGGCTGCGCGCGCCTCGGCATCCCGGTCACCGGCGGGAACGTCAGCTTCTACAACCAGACCGGCGACCGCCCGATCCTGCCCACGCCCGTGGTGGGGGTGCTCGGCGTGATCTCCGATGTCGCCCGCCGGGTGCGGCCCGGCTTCTCCCGCAGCGGCGACGTGATCGTCCTGCTCGGCGTGACCCGCGAGGAGTTCGGCGGCAGCGAATGGGCGCACGTCGCGCACGGACACCTGGGCGGGCGGTCGCCCGCGGTCGACCTCGACGCCGAAGGGCGGCTCGCGCGGCTCCTCGCCGCCGCGGCCGCCGACGGGCTGCTCACCAGCGCGCACGACCTGTCCGACGGCGGGCTGGCGCAGGCGCTGGTCGAGTCGTGCTTGATCGGCAGCTCGGGGGCGATGATCGACGGGCTGCCGAGGATGGACCCGTTCGTCGCGCTCTTCTCCGAGTCGGCCGCCCGTGTGTTGGTGACGGTGGCGGACTCGGAGGTGCTCCTGGAGCGCGCCGCCGCCCTCGGGGTGCCCGCGTCACCGATCGGCTGGACGGGCGGCAACGCCCTCGGCATCGACGTGATCCCGCCCCTGCCGCTCACCGAGCTGCGCGCGGCGTGGGAGGGCACGCTCCCGGCGCTGTTCGGCTGACTCCGCCCACTCCCGCTCCCCGCGCACGCCCGGCCGACCGCGCACCCCTGCGGAGCACCGCGCACCCCATGGGGTCACTGCGCACCCCACCGATGGGGTGCGCGGTGCCTACATGGGGTGCGCGGTCGGCCGATGGGACCGGCTAGCGTCCGGATTCATGGCGGACGGTGCCACGGGCGGCGAGCTGGCCGTCGTCATGGCCTGGCTCGACGGTGGCCCGGCTCCTGAGCGGGCCGTGCTGCGGGCTGCGGTGAAGGAGAGCCTCGCCGCGCTCGCCGCCGCGGCGCCCGGGCGCAGCGTCGAGGTCCGCGTGCCGCCGTTCGGCGCTGTGCAGTGCATCAGCGGCCTGCGCCACGGGCGCGGGACGCCGCCGAACGTCGTAGAAGCCGACCCGCGGACCTGGCTCGCGCTCGTCACCGGACGGCTGGGCTGGGACGAGGCGCAGCGCACGGGGCGGCTCGCCGCGTCGGGTACCCGGACGGGTGAAGTCCGACAGCTCCTGCCGCTTACGTGATCAGAAGCCGGCAGGCTGCTCGACGAACGAGTGGGTGACACCCTTTGTAGTGGCGCAATGACGGTGCGCGGCGGACACTGCGGTGAGCGGGACGAGCGCCGCGGCCGCAGCGGCGACGGGAGGTGGCGCCGTGAGCGCACCGCGCGGTCGAACGACATCGGGCCCGGCGGCGGTGTTGCGGCATTCCCGAGGCGGCGCGGAGCTCCCGCGCGACGCGGTCGATCCGGACGCGCTCCACCGGCTCGCGCGGCGGTGGGCTGAGCAGGCCGCGGCCCCCGCCCCGGCCGCGCCTGCCGTCCCCGCGCCTGCCGCGCCGCCTGCGGCCCCCGTCCCGGTGATCCCGGCCGCGCCTGCGATCCCCGCCCCGGCCGCGCCTGCCGCCCCCTCGACCGTCGTCGAGCAACGGCTGGCCACGATCCTGCGCAGGCTCGCCGGTGTGCTGCGCGCCGAGCCCTTCTCCCCGCACGCCGCGCAGGAGCTCGGGCTCGCGCTCGTCGAGACGGGGCTGTGCGGCGACCCGCCCGTCGGCGCGGCCGACGTGCTCGCCGCGAGCCTGCACCTCCTGCGGACCGAGTCGCCCGCCGCGCTCGGCGTGCCCGGCGCCGAGGGCGCCCAGCGGCTGCAGGCTGCCCTTGATCAGCTCGCGGCCGGGTTCGTCGCCGGGCTGACCCGGGCCCCTGCCGTCGCCGCCGCCGGACGCCCGCTGCTTCACGCGCAGGCGCCGCACGACGCCGGGCGGCCCGCGCCTGCCTCGTCGCCGCTGCCGTCGACCGCGACCGACGCCGGACGCCCGATGCCCCACGCGCAGGCGCCGCACGACGCCGGGCGGCCCGCGCCTGCCTCGCCGCTGCCGTCGACCGCGACCTCCGCCGGACGCCCGCTGCCCCCCGAGCAGGCGCCGCACGACGCCGGGCGGCCCGCGCCTGCCTCGCCGCCGCCGTCGACCGCGACCGCCGCCGGACGCCCGCTGCCCCCCGAGCAGCCGTGGGTGGCCGCCGCTGCGGCGCCGTCGTCCGGGCACACCGGTGTCGTGAGCGTGGCGGGCGTGCCCGACCTGCGGCTCGTCATGATCGACCACGCTCCCGTCGGCGTGGCCGCCATGGCGCTCGACGGGCACGTGCTCGCGACCAACCCCGAGCTGACCGCATTCCTCGACCTCGGCGACCTCCTCGTCGAGCCCCGCCCGTTCACCGACTTCGTCCACACCGACGACCTGCCCGAGGTCTTGGAGCGCTACACCCGGCTGCTGCGCGGCGAGCCCGACATCCAGCGCATGGACGTGCGCTTGGTCCGCCCGGACGGCGTGATCGTCTGGGTGCGGATCGTCGCCGCGCTCGTCCGGGCGGCGGACGGCGCGCCGTCGCACGTGGTCGTCGTCGTCCAGGACGACCCGGACCGGCTGTGGTCGGCGGGTGGCTCGGTGCGCGAGCAGCTCTCCCGCCTGCCGGGCGCGTCGGTGACCGAGGCCTGGCTCCGGCGGGCGTTCGCGGACGGCATCACCCGCGTTGGCATCTGCGCGCTCGACCTCGACGGCTTCGGCGCCCTCGTCGACGCCCACGGCGCCGCTGTCGGCGACCGGCTCCTGCTCGCGGTGGCGCGCCGCGTGCGGTTCGCGGCGGCCACGCACCTCGCCACCCGCACAGGCGGCGACGAGTTCACCGTGCTCGTCGCCGACCCCGACGACATCGCCGCCGTGTGCCGGGTCGCCGACCGCCTGCAGAGCGCGTTGGCGGTGCCGTTCCGCATCGACGGGCAGGACCTCGTCGTCTCGGCGAGCATCGGCGTGGCCGAGGGCCCCACCGCGCACGGCTGCCCGATGGAGCTGTTGCGCGCCGCAGACGTCGCCCGGTCGTGGGCCAAGGCCCTCGGCGGCGGGCGCCGGGTGATGTTCGACCCGCGGCGCGACGCGGGCGAGGCCGCGCGCTACGCGCTCGTCGCGGGCCTGGCCACGGGGGTCGCGGGCGGCGAGTTCCGGCTCGTCTACCAGCCGCTGGTCACGCTGCCGGACGGCCGGGTGCTCGGCGCCGAGGCCCTCGTGCGCTGGCAGCACCCCCAGGAGGGGCTGATCGGGCCGGGTCGGTTCATCGGGCTCGCCGAGCAGAGCGGTGCGATCGTCGCGCTCGGCCGCTGGGTGCTCGCCACCGCGTGCGCGCAGGCCGCCCGCTGGTGGCGCGAGCTGGGCGAGGACGCGCCGTTCGTCAGCGTGAACGTCTCGCCCGTGCAGCTCGGCGAGTCGAGCTGGGTGTCCGACGTCATCGCCGCGCTGCGCGCCGAAGGCCTCCCACCCCGGCAGCTCCAGCTGGAGATCACCGAGCAGGCGGTGCTCGGCGACGGCACCGCGGTTACCGAGGGCCTGTCGGCGTTGCGGGCGGCGGGGGTGCGGCTCGCGCTGGACGACTTCGGCACCGGCTGGTCCAGCCTGGCGTGGCTGCGCCGCCTCCCGGTGCACGCACTGAAGATCGACGGCTCGTTCATCGACGGCCTGCGCCATCCCGACGCCGACACGGCCGACACCGCGATCGTCGGCGCACTCGTCGAAATGGCCCATGCGCTGGGGTTGGAGGTGACGGCCGAATGGGTGGAAACCGGCGTCCAGGCGGAGCGGTTGGCCGCCCTCACCTGTGACCTGGGCCAAGGCCGTTGGTTCGGTGACGCGGGTCCCGGCGAATGGGTTCCGGAGCTGGTGCGGCGTAGGATGGTCACTTGACCCGCTGGCGCTGTCGAGGAGCGTGTCGTGCGCCCGAGCCCCGACCCGGACGAGAACCCCCCCGATCCCGACGTCGCCGAGGAATGTGGCGTCTTCGGCGTCTGGGCCCCTGGCGAGGACGTCGCCAACCTCACCTACTACGGCCTCTACGCCCTGCAGCACCGCGGCCAGGAGGCGGCGGGCATCGCCGTGTCCGACGGGCGGCGCACGGTCGTCTACAAGGATCTGGGCCTGGTCAGCCAGGTCTTCGACGAGCAGGTGCTCTCCGCGTTGTCGGGCCACATCGCCGTCGGCCACTGCCGCTACTCCACCACCGGCTCCACGACCTGGGAGAACGCCCAGCCGACGTTCCGCACCACCGCGGCGGGCAGCGGCATCGCGCTGGGCCACAACGGCAACCTCGTCAACACGGCGGAGCTGCGCGACGAGGTCGCCGCATTGGAGCACCGCACCGGCATGGGCGCGAGCACCGACTCCGACCTCATCACCGAGCTGCTCGCGGCCACGGCCGCCGACATCGGCGTCGAGGAGGCGGCGATGCGGCTCCTCCCCCGGCTGCGCGGGGCCTACTCGCTGGTCTTCGCCGACGAGGCCACCCTCTACGCCGCCCGCGACCCGCACGGCGTCCGCCCGCTCGTCCTCGGGCGGCTGGAGCGGGGCTGGGTGATCGCGAGCGAGACGGCGGCGCTGGACATCGTCGGCGCGTCGTTCGTGCGCGAGGTCGAGCCCGGTGAGCTCCTGGCCATCGACGCCGACGGCATACGCAGCTCCCGGTTCGCCAACCCGGAGCCGAAGGGCTGCGTGTTCGAGTACGTCTACCTCGCCCGCCCCGACACCGCGATCGCGGGTCGCTCCGTGCACGCCACCCGCGTCGAGATCGGACGTCGCCTCGCTGCGGAGAACCCCGTCGAGGCCGACCTCGTGATCCCGACACCGGAGTCCGGCACCCCCGCCGCGGTCGGCTACGCGCAGGGCTCCGGCATCCCCTACGGCCACGGCCTGGTCAAGAACGCCTACGTGGGGCGCACCTTCATCCAACCGTCCCAGACGATCCGCCAGCTCGGCATCCGGCTCAAGCTCAACCCGCTGCGCGAGGTCATCCGGGGCAAACGGCTGGTCGTGGTGGACGACTCGATCGTGCGGGGCAACACCCAGCGCGCGATCGTCCGGATGCTGCGCGAGTCGGGAGCGCTGGAGGTGCACATCCGCATCGCGTCGCCGCCGGTGCGGTGGCCGTGCTTCTACGGCATCGACTTCGCCACCCGCGCCGAGCTGATCGCCAGTGGCCTGGACGTCGAGGGCGTCCGGCGCTCGATCGGCGCCGACACGCTTGGCTACATCTCGCTCGACGGCCTCGTCGCGGCCAGCGAGCAGCCGCGCAGCCGGCTTTGCATGGCCTGTTTCGACGGCACCTACCCGATCCCGCTGCCCGACGAGGCCCGGCTGGGCAAGCACCTCCTGGAGGAGCTCGCGGCCGATCCCACCCCGCTGACCGTCGGCTACGGGGCGGCCGACGCCCTGAACCGGCCATGAGCGCGAACGGCGGGGCCAGCTACGCGGCCGCGGGCGTCGACATCGACGCGGGGGAGCGCGCGGTCGAGGCACTGCGCCCGTTCGCGGAGAAGGCGCGGCGGCCCGAAGTGCTCGGCGGCATCGGCGGGTTCGCGGGCCTCTTCGCGCTGAAGCTGGGCCGCTACACCGAGCCGGTGCTGGCCGCGTCGACCGACGGGGTTGGCACCAAGGTCGCGATCGCGCAGGCCCTGGACAAGCACGACACGATCGGGCTGGACCTGGTCGCGATGGTGGTCGACGACCTCGTCGTGTGCGGGGCCGAGCCGCTGTTCCTGCAGGACTACATCGCGGTCGGGAAGCTCGTGCCCGAGCACATCGCGGCCGTGGTGGCGGGCATCGCGGAGGGCTGCAGCCGGGCGGGCTGCGCGTTGCTGGGCGGGGAGACCGCCGAGCATCCCGGGATGATGGAGGCGGGCGGGTATGACCTGTCGGCCACCGGCGTCGGCATCGTCGAGGCCGACGCCATGCTCCGGCCCGCGCACGTGCGGCCCGGCGACGTGCTGCTGGGCCTCGGCAGCTCGGGCCTGCACTCCAACGGCTATTCGCTGGCCCGCCACGTCCTACTGAGGATCGCCCGGATGCCGCTGGAAGGCCACGTCGAGGAGCTCGGACACACGCTCGGCGAGGAGCTGCTCGTCCCCACCACGATCTACACCCGCGACTGCCTGGCGCTGGTGGCTGAGACGAGCATCCGCATATTCGCGCACATCACCGGCGGTGGGCTCGCCCGCAACCTGGCCCGGGTGCTGCCCGACGGTCTCGGCGCGGTCGTCGAGCGCGGCAGCTGGACCCCGCAGCCGGTGTTCGGACTCATCGCCTCGCTGGGCCGGGTGGAGCGCGCGGAGATGGAGCAGACGTTCAACATGGGCGTCGGGATGGTCGCCGTGCTGCCCGCCGACGACGTTGACCGCGCGCTGGCCGTCCTCACCGCCCGGCACGTGCCTTCGTGGGTGCTGGGCGAGGTGCGTCGCGGGTCGGGCGTCGAGCTGGTGGGCGAGCACCCCCGCTTCTGAGCTCGTGAGTGGATAACACTGTTCCCGCCACGTTTTCCGCTCACGACCCAGCCCCGCCTAGCCCGAGTTTCCTAGATAAGTCGATCTAGGGGTGTGCGTTCCCAGGTCAGCCACTATGTTGATCTTCGAGAGTGTATTACCTAACCGGTGGGGCCCAGCGGGCGAGGTCGAAGAGGTCGAACAGTTGCTGCTGGAGGTCGGTCCGGTCGGTGATCATGTGTCGGGCCTTGGGGCGGCCGCGTTGGCCGGGGTAGAGCAGCACGGTCTGCTGGATGTTGGCCAGTTGGGCGAGTAGCTCGCGGACTGACAGGTGCAGGCCGGCCTGGTGGGCGATGCGACGCATCAGGTGGGCGATCATCAGCGCGAGGACGCAGTAGAGGGCGGGTACGCGGATGTTGTGCTCGGTCCAGTGGCGCATCGGGCTGAAGGAGACCAGGTGGGGGTCCTTGAGCTGGCGGAAGCCGAACTCGGCGTCGGATTGGGAGCGGTAGCCGGCGATGACTTCGGTGGTGGTCCAGGTGTGCCGGTCGGTGATGAGGACGCGTTTGCCGAACAGGCGTTCTTCCAGGGCGGTGCGGGCCTGGTCGTCGACGTGCCAGGTCAGCCGAAAGGTGGACGGGCGGTCGCCGGTGACAGTGGTGGTGAGCAGGTCGCGGACCCACCGCTTGTTGGTGATCTTGCCGATGGCGGTGGCGAGTTGTTCGTGGGTGCGCCGGCCCCGGCCGGAGGCCAGTACTTGGCTGATCTTGTCGAGCTCGCGTTCGGCCTTGGCCAGTGTCTGGTCGAGGCCGCGGGCCTGGCCGGCGTGTAGCTCGGCGGAGTGGGTCAGCACGCCGCGGTGGCTGCGGCCCAGCGCATCGATGGTGCCGACCTCGACCGCGTGTAGCCCGTCGAAGGCGTCGATGCGCTGGTAGTCGCTGATCGGGATGGCCAGCAGTTCGTCACGGTCGGACGGGGGCAGTGACCCGACATAGCCCAGCCCGGCTTCGGTCAGGTGCTCGAAGTTTGGTTCGGAGTTCTGCCCGGCGTCGAACACCACGGTCAACTCGGCCGACCCGGAAAACCCCGCAGGCCCCGACGGCCCGGGCGGGTCGGCCGAGCCGGCCCGGGACAGGTCGCGGTGCCGGGCGGCCAGCTCGTCGATCATGCCGGCGAACTGGGTGACGTCGGGCCGGTCACCGGGATAGGCGTGCGAGAGCAGCGGCACGCCACCGTCGCGGGTCAGCACCAGCCCGAGTCCCACCAGTCGCAGGTCTGATCGCTTCTGCTTGGCCTTGCCGCGCTGCGCGATCGGCGCCCGGCCGTTGGTGGAGTCGATGTAGGTGGCGAAGTTGGTCATGTCCAACGCCATCGACGAAGTGTCCAGCCCGAACACGGTGATGGCCCGGGCGGCGATCCGCCGCTCGATCTCGGCCAGCGCGTCGATGTCCACCGCGTGCATGGCGTCCCAGAACCGGCGGTGGTCCAACGCCGCCGCGGCCACCGGGACCAGGCGATCGCCAGCCGTGCCCGCCCACCAGTCAGCGAAGCCCAGCTTGGAGCAGGGAGCCACCACCCGGTTCATCGCCGCCAACGCGAGGTAGGCGCCCACCGAAGCGCCCGCGTCCGCCCGGCGGCCACCGCTCACCCGATCAATGATGCCGACCACTTCCAGCTTCTCGATCACCGCCCAGGTCGCGGCCAGATCCCCGAACGCCAGATGCCGGGTCCGCGACGGCATGCTCACCGCCCCGTCCATCGCCGCCTCGATGTTCGCGGCAGTGCCCAGGTACTTCTGGCTCACGATCCGCGGCTTGCCGTCCACCCGCGCCGAGGTCGCCAGGTAGTAGTACGTCTTCCCACCGACCCGCTTACTGATCACCGACGCCACGAATTTAGGTAATACGGATCTGGAGGGATGGTCAAGCACCCTCGCGGCGTGTTACCCCAGCTCAGCGGACAGACGTCCCAGACCGCCGAGCACCAAGATCGACTTATCCCGGAAACTCGGGCTAGGTGTCGCCGCGCAGCATCGGCGGGTGCAGCGTGGTCGCCGGGCCGCGGCGGAACAGCTGAGCCGGGCGGCCCCGTCCACCGGTGACGAGCCGCTCCGTGGGCAACAGGAATCCCGGTGTGCCGGTGACCTTGCGCTGGAAGTTGCGCGGGTCCAGCTCCGTGCCCCACACGGCCTCGTAGATCCCGCGCAGCTGCGACACGGTGAACTCCGGCGGGCAGAACGCCGCCGCGAGCGTCGTGTACTCCAGCTTGGCGCGGGCGCGCTCGACGCCGTCGGCGAGGATCCGGTCGTGGTCGAACGCGAGCCCGGCCACGTCCGCGACCGGATGCCACGCGCTCGCCGCGTCGGAGCCCGTCTGCGGCTCGGGGAGGTCGGGCACGAGCGCGAGATGGCCGACGGAGAGCACCCGCCCGCGGGGGTCGCGGTCCGGCGCGGCATAGCTCGCCAACTGCTCCAGGTGGTGGCCCGCGACCGTGAGGCCGGTCTCCTCGACCAGTTCCCGCGTGGCGGTGTCGATGAGGTCCTCGTGCGGCAGGACGAACCCGCCGGGCAGGGCAGGCGCCCCCGCGAACGGCGGCACCCCGCGCCGGACCAGCAGCGCCGAGAGAACGCCGTCGCGCACGGTCAGGATCACCAGGTCGACGGCGACCGCGAACAGATTGCCCCGCATTGTCATCCTGACGAGAAAGGGATTATCGTCGCGGTGACAATAGATCATGCCTGCCGTGGGGCCGCGAGCGGTCCAAGATCACCGGTTCGGCGCGCAGACCGGCCAAATCCGGCCGCAATCGCGCCGAACCGGTGATCACCGGGCTCAGTGCGTCTCGTGCAGCCGGGTGTTGGCGTCCAGCGCCGCCTGGAAGCGCGGCTCGTCCCAGCCTTCGGCGAGCGCCCGCCGCACCAGGTCGGCCTGGCTGGGCGGGGTGAGGCCGTCCACGGCGGCGTCGCGGTCGAGGTTGGTCGGGAACGCGTAGCCCTCCGCGGAGGCGGCGATGGCGTGCTCGGGGCTCGGGTGCGCCCGCAGGGCCGGGTAGATCGCCGCACAGATCCGCGCGCGGTCCACGCCCTCCATCGCCCGCCCGAACGCCGAGGAGATCTGCAGCAGGTTGGCGATGCGCCGCACGTCGGCCGAGCGGTTGGTGCCCGCCCCGTGGAAGACGGCCGGGCTGAAGAACGCCGCGTCGCCCCGGCGCAGCGGGAGCTGGACGTGGTGCTCCTCGAAGTAGGCCTGGAAGTCCGGCCGGTTCATCGCGAGGTAGCCGGGCACGTACTTCTGGGAGTGCGGCAGGTACATCGTCGGGCCGCTCTCCACCGGCATGTCGGTGTGCGCCACCGCGCCCTGCAGCGTGAGCACGGGCGACAGCCGCTGCACGTGCTCGGGGAAGCGGGCGATCGTCTCGGCGTGCAGGAAGCCCAGGTGGTAGTCCCGGTGGCCGCTCTGCGCCTTCCCTCCGGGGTTGACGACGTTCACCTGCGACGTGACCTGGTAGTTCGGCCCCAACCACGCGTTCGCGATCGCGGCGATGGCGTCGTTTTCGTAGTAGTCGACGAAGACGGCGGGCGCCGTGACCGCGAGCTTCTCCAGCGCGTTCCACACCCGCTCGTTCACCCCGAACGGGGCGAAGTGATCGCCCGCGCCCCCGCCCTCGGCGCGCTGGCGGGTCATCAGCTCTTCGAAGACGGCGGTCGTGGCGTCGACCACCGAGACGTCGGGGTAGGCGCCCCGGATGACGACGATGCCCGGGCCCGCGGACAGGGCGTGCACGAGCTCCTCGGCGGGGGCGGCGAGCAGGCCGTCCCGGTCGTAGATCAGCACTTCCTGCTCGACCGCGGCGGCGTGCGGGTAGTGGGCGGGGTCGGTGCGGTCGGCCAGGACCTCGACGAAGTCCGACAGCCTGCACCCGGTCTCGGTCAAGGTCGGCATGGTCTCGACGGTAGGAAGTACGGTCGCGCCGTGGTACCGCAGAAAGCCGGCAAAAACCCCTCAAGGAAGCACCCTTACCCGCTGCGCGAGATCGCCCGGCAGGCGGGCGTCAGCGATGCCACCGTCGACCGCGTGCTCAACGGTCGCGGCGGCGTGCGGGCGAGCACCGCGCGAACCGTCCGCCAGGCCATCGACGACCTCGACCGCCAGCGCACCCAGCTGCGCCTCACCGGCCGTACGTTCCTCGTCGACGTCGTCATGCAGGCCCCGGCCCGGTTCACGACGGCGGTCCGGCGGGCGCTGGAGGCAGAGCTGCCTGCCCTGCGGCCCGCCGTCTTCCGCGCCCGGTTCCACCTGCGCGAGACGGCGTCCGTCGCCGAGATCGTCGCGCTGCTCGACGGGCTGCGCAGGCGCGGCTCGCACGGCGTGCTGCTCAAGGCGCCGGACGTGCCCGAGGTCGCCGAGGCCGCGCAGCGGCTGGTCGCGGCGGGGATCCCGGTGGTCACGCTCGTCACCGACGTGCCCGCGAGCGGACGGCTGGCCTATGTGGGCATCGACAACCGGGCCGCGGGCGCGACCGCCGCCTACCTCGTCGGGCAGTGGCTCGGCGATGCGCCCGGCGACGTGCTCGTCACGCTGTCCCGCAGCGTGTTCCGCGGCGAGGAGGAGCGCGAGACGGGCTTCCGGGCGACCTTGCGGGGCCGCGCGATCGTCGTCGTACCCGACACCGAAGGCCTCAACGACACGCTGCGCGGGCGGGTCGGCGCTGCGCTCGACGCGCACCCCGGCGTGCGCGCCGTCTACTCGATCGGCGGCGGCAACCGCGCGGTGCTCGACGCGTTCGGCAGCCGGGAGTGCGCGGTGTTCATCGCGCACGACCTCGACGACGACAACGTCGCCCTCCTCCGCGCCGGGCGCATCTCCGCGGTGCTGCACCACGACCTCGGCCAGGACATGCGCCGCGCCTGCCACGTGATCATGCAGGCGCACCGGGCGCTGCCGGGCGGGATCCTCTCGTGGCCGTCGAGCATCCAGGTGGTCACCCCCTTCAACGCCCCGCAGCCGCCCCCGCCCGAGCTCCTGCGCCGCTGAACACCCCTTGACACGGGGCCGGAGAGGCCGCACTCTGAGCGGTACTTAAAGCGCTTTAAATCAACCGAGAGGACGACCCGTGAGCACTTCCTCCCTCGGCGTGGCGGTGATCGGCGCAGGTATGGCGGGGCGCGCGCACATCGCGGGCTACCGCACCGCGAGCACGCTGTACGGCCCGGACCTCCCCGAGGTGCGGCTCGTCGCGATCGCCGACGCCTACCCCGGACTCGCCGACGCGACCGCCGCCCGGTTCGGCTACCAGCGCGGCGAGACCGACTGGAAGGCCGTCGCCGACGCCGACGACATCGACGTCGTCAGCATCGTCGTCGCCAACCACCTGCACCGCGAGATCGCCGAAGGGCTGCTCGCCGCGGGCAAGCACGTGCTGTGCGAGAAGCCGATGGCGCCGAGCGTCGCGGACGCCGAGGCGATGGTGGCCGCCGCCGAGAAGGCGGGCGCGCAGTCGGGCATCGGGTTCACGTTCCGCCGCTCGCCCGCGGTGGGCGCAATCCGCGAGCAGGTCGAGCACGGCACCCTCGGCCGCCCGCTGCACTTCAACGGGCATTACTGGTGCGACTACGGCGTCGCCGCGGACGCCCCGATGAGCTGGCGGTACAAGGGCGGGCCCGGCTCGGGCGCGCTCGCCGACATCGGCAGCCACGTCATCGACGTCGCCGAGTTCGTCTGCGGCCCGATCACCGCCGTGCGCGGCGGCGTGCTCGCCACCGCCATCGAGGAGCGGGCCCTCCCGCTCGGCAACGTCGTCGGCCACGCCAAGGCCGCGCTGTCGGACAAGCGCGAACCGGTGGAGAACGAGGACCTGGTCACCTTCACCGCCACGTTCGCCTCCGGCGCCACCGCGACGATGTCCGCCTCGCGCGTCGCCTACGGCCTGCCCAACTCGCTGGGCTTCGAGCTGTTCACCGCGAACGGCGCGGCGACGTTCGACCTCGCCCGGGCGGGCGAGTTCCGCTTCGTCGACGGCGCGCCCGCCTCGGCGACGCAGGGCTACCGCCAGGTGCTGATCGGTCCGGAGCACCCGTACCTGCAGGGCGGTCTGGCGATGGACTTCCCGAGCGTCAACTACGGCCAGAACGATCTCTTCGTCTTCCAGGCTCGTGCGTTCCTCGAGCAGGTCGCCGGGGTCGGGAAGCTGCCCCCGGTGCCGTCGTTCGCGCACGGCCTGCGCAACCTCCGCCTGCTCGCCGCCGTCGTCGAGTCCGCCCAGAACGGCGGCGCCGAAGTCGCCGTCCCCGCCTGAAAAGAGGATCCCCATGGCTCTCAAGCTCGGCGCCTACACCGCCTGCCTGCACGACCGCCCCCTCGCCGAAGCCCTCGAGGTGCTCAAGGCCAACGGGCTGACCTCGGTGGAAGTGAACACGGGCGGGTTCATCCCCTCGCCGCACTGCCCGGTCGACGCCCTGCTCGCCTCCGCGCAGGCGCGCACGGACTACCTGGCCGAGTTCTCCTCCCGCGGCATGGAGCTGACCGGCCTCAACTGCAACGGCAACCCGCTCAACCCGCTGCCCGGCGTCGGCCCGAAGCACGCCGACGACCTGCGCCGCACCATCGAGCTGGCCGGGCTGCTCGGCATCAAGCGCGTGGTGACGATGTCCGGCACCCCCGGCTCGGACCCCGACGCCCGCTACCCCTCCTGGGTCGTCAACCCCTGGGACGGGGTCTACATGGATGTCCTGGACTACCAGTGGGGCGTCGCCACCGAGTTCTGGAGGGAGATCGACGCGCTGGCGGCCGCGCACGACGTCAGGGTCGCCGTCGAGATGCACCCGCACAACCTGGTGTTCTCCCCGGTCACGCTGAAGAGGCTCGTGGACATGACCGGCGCCACGCACGTGGGCGCCGAGATGGACCCCTCACACCTCATGTGGCAGGGCATGGACATCGTTGCCTGCATCCGCTGGCTCGGCCCGCTGGTGTTCCACGCGGCGGCGAAGGACGCCATGATCACGCCGGGGGTCGACATCCGCGGCGTGCTCGACACCTCGTTCACCCGCGTGCCCGCCGATGCGCCCGACAAGGTGCCCACCGGCTACGGCTTCTGGTGCAACGCCTGGCCGGAGAACCCGGGCTGGCGGTTCGTCGCCGTGGGCGTCGGGCACGACGTGGAGTACTGGACGGAGTTCCTGCGCGCGCTGGCCGAGATCGACCCCGACATGGCCGTGAACATCGAGCACGAGGACGCCGCATACTCCCGTCTCGACGGCCTCGCCCTCGCCGCCGAGAACCTCCGCGCGGCCGCCGTCAAGATGTAGGGGTGGCAGCGAGGAGGATCCGGCTGGAGGACGTCGCCGCCGAGGTCGGCCTGTCCCCGGCGTCGGTGTCGCTCGTGCTGCGCGGTGTGCCGGGCCCGAGCGCCGAGACCCGCGAGCGTGTGCTGGCGGCCGCCGCCCGGCTCGGCTACCGCGCCGACCGCACGGCGAGCCTGCTGGCCCGCCGCCGCACGCACCTGCTCGGCGTGCCGGTCAGGCTGCGCGATGCGTTCCGGGCAGAGCTCGCCGAGGAGGTGCAGCTCGCCGCGGACGCCGCGGGGTACACGGTCGCGCTCTCGGCGATCACCCCGGCGCAGGACGAGGCCCGCGTCGTCGAGACGTTGCTGGACCTGCGGTGCGAGGCGCTGCTGCTGCTCTCGCCCACGCTTCCGCCCGCGGCGCTGGCCGCGTTGGCCGCCCGGACGTCGGTCGTGGTCCTCGGGCGGCATCTGGACCCGAACGGGTTCGACGTGGTGCGCGTCGCCGACGACCTGGGCGTGGCCGCGGCCGTCGAGCACCTCGTCGGGCTCGGGCACCGGCGGATCGTGCACGTCGACGGGGCGCAGGAGCCGATGGCGGTGGACCGACGAACGGGCTTCGTCGCCGCCTCCGCGGGCCTGGACGCCCGTGTCGTTCCCGGCGGCTACGACGAGGCCGCGGGCGCCGCCGCCGCGCGGACATTGCTCGACGACCTCCCGACGGCCGTCGTCTGCGCCAACGACCGCTGCGCGATCGGCCTGCTCGACGTGTTCGTGCGCGCGGGCGTGCGGGTGCCGCAGGACGTCTCGGTGGTGGGCTTCGACGACAGCGCGCTCGCGCGCCTGGCCCACGTCAACCTCACGACCGTGAGTCAGGAGGGGCCGCGCCAGGCGGAGCGGGCGGTCGCGGCCGCGCTGGAACGCCTCGACGGCGGCCGCACGGAGGCGACGGACTCGGTGCTGGCGCCGCGCCTGGTCGTGCGGGGAACGACCGCGCCCCCGCCCTCGTCGACACTGCCCTAGGTCAGCTCGCCCGGCGCAGGTACGGCGGGTGCGGCTCCTGCCGGGACTGGCGCAGGTGCTCGGCCAGTGCGGCCTCGACCGCCGCGCGCACGGCGGCGGGGGAGACTTCGGGGTCCACCGCACGCGCCGCGGCGAGCGACCGTGCGGAGACGGAGATGCTGATCATGACGGCCCTCCCGGGTGGGTCGGGGACTTTGCGTATACCCAGGAGTAATCGCCGCCGCGGCCTGGTACGTATCACCGCGGGATGCGACGTGTATCACATGAACGAGGGGCCCTCGCGGCGTCACGGAACGTGTCGGAGGCTCGCCGCGCCTACCCGATAACCGTCCGGGGACGGGGCGAGAAGCCCGCCGCCGCGTAAGCCGCCGCGTAGCCGCCTCGATCAGCTCGGCGGTGGCCACCGCGTCGTCGAGGTCCAGGCGGAACGCCGCCGCGCCACGCAGGTGCGCGCCGAGGGCCTCCAGTTGGTACGTGTAGGTCGACCGGGTGCCCAGCCGCTCGACGCGCACGCCGTCGCCGGTCCACACGGTCAGCCGGTCGTCGCGCTGGGGGAGCACGATGTTGTGCGCCAAGGCCTGTCCGCGCTCGCCCACCACATAGGCGGTGATCTGCCACGCGGGGGCGGCCATGTCGCAGAGCGCGATCCCCTTGACGCCGTCCGCGTGCTCGAGCTCGGCCTCCAGCCACTCGTCGACGCGCGGGCGCCCCGCCCGCTCGCCGCCGCGGGCCGCGACCACGCGCGGCCGGTCGCCGAGGAACCGGTGCAGATGCAGCGCGTAACAGCCCTGGTCCATCTGCGCGCCACCCGCCAGCTCCCACGACCACCGCGGATCGGTGTCGGGCGGGGCGGGCATCCGGAAGGTGGTCACGATGCGCCGCACCGCGCCCAGTTCACCGGAGCGCACCACCTCGCGCAGCCGCAGCGCGAGCGGATGGTGCACGTAGTGGAACGCCTCGACGACGGTCACGCCCGCGGCGAGCGCGGCGTCGCGCACCTCCCGGGCCTCGGCGGCGTTCGACGCGAACGGCTTCTCCGAGAGCACGTGCTTGCCCGCCCGGACCGCCGCGAGGTTCCACGGCCCGTGCAGGCTGTTGGCGAGCGGGTTGTAGACGACGTCGACCTCCGGGTCGGCCAACACCTCGGCGTACGAGCCCAGGGCGCGCTCGACGCCGTGTCGCTCGGCGAAGGCCTTGGCGCGCTCGGGATCGCGGGCGGCCACCGCCACGAGCCGGTCGCCGGTCGCCCGCGCGGGCCCGACGATGGCCTGCTCGGCGATCCGGGCCGCGCCGAGGATCCCGATTCGCAGCGGTGGGGAACTCACGCGGTCACGTTAACGGTCGCACCCACCCA
This sequence comes from uncultured Actinomycetota bacterium, assembly GCA_963739465.1. Lineage (GTDB taxonomy): Bacteria > Actinomycetota > Actinomycetes > Mycobacteriales > Pseudonocardiaceae > Pseudonocardia. Next base: position 55,808 of record CAVUAS010000019.1, on the reverse strand, counting down.
CGGTGGGGGGCGCTGCGATCGAAGCCCGTGGTCCGCGGCACGACCGCGCTGCCCCGCTGACGGCGGGTCAGTCCTTCAGCAGTGCGCGCAGGTGCTCCACGCTCGTGTGGACGTCGGCCACCGGGCCCTCGCCGCGGGGCTCCTCGGTGAGGATGGTGTCCTGCTCCAGCACGTACCAGCCCGCGTAGTCGCGCCCACGCAGAGCCTCGACGATCGCGCCGAAGTCGACGTCACCCTGCCCGACCGGCCGGTACATGCCCGCGCGCACGCCCTCGGTGTAGGACAGCCGCCCCGACTGGACCTGCTTCGCCAGGCTCGAGTCGACGTCCTTGATGTGGGTGTGCGCGATCCGGTCGGGCACCTGGCGGGTCAGCTCGGCCGGGTCGGTGCCGCCGATGAGCAGGTGCCCGGTGTCCAGGCACAGCGCGATCGCCGAGCCCTCCAGCACGCGCCGCACGTCGTCGGGGTTCTCCACCATCGTGCCGACGTGCGGGTGCAGCACCGCCTGCACCCCGTGCTCGCCCGCGACGGCGGCGATCCGGTCGAGGTTGGACAGCAGCGTGCGCCAGCCCGCGTCGTCCAGCTCGGGCCGCGAGTCGTAGCCGGTCTGCCCGGAGTCGGCGGACAGCACCAGCACCGTCGAGCCCGTCGCGGCGTACGTCGAGAGCAGTTGCTGCACGCCGGGCACCGGGTCGTGGCCGGGCACGTGCAGCAGGGTCGGCGTGAACCCGCCGATGGCCTGCAGGTGGTGCTCGGCGAGAACGTGGGCCATGGCGTCGGGCGCGGCGGGCAGGAAGCCGTCGGGCCCCAGCTCGGTGGCCGCGAGGCCGACCTCCTCCATCTCGGCGAGCACGCGGGCGGGCGTCAGCTGGTAGCCCCAGCCCGGCACCTCGCACACACCCCAGGAGATGGGGGCTCCGGCGATCCGGTTCATGGGTCTCCCTTCCGCCCGGCCAATGAGGCCGGGAGTGTCGACGGGCCATCGCCATCGTCGGGGGCCCGGAGATGGGATGTGGTCGCGGTGCGCCACGACTCGGTGGCCGCGAGGGCCAGGTCGAACGCCGCCAGCGCGTCGCGACCGGTGCACCGCGGTGGGGTGGCGTCGCGCACGCAGCGGGCGAACGCGTCCAGCTCGGCGGCGTAGGCCACCGGGTAGCGTTCCTCGAAGTCCCGCGCCAGCGGGTAGGCGGCCAGCCCGGGCGTGCGCCACTCGACCGGCCGTGGTGCCTCGACCCGCACCGTGGCCCGCGTGCCCATCACCTCGGTGGAGCACTCGTAGCCATAGCCCGCCGACCGGCTGTTGTCGATCACACCGAGCGCGCCGTTGGCGAAGCGCAGCACGCAGACGGCGGTGTCGATGTCGCCGAGCGCCGCGAACGCCGGGTCGGCCGCCGCTCCGTGCGCGGTCACCTCGACGACCTCGCCCACGAGCCAGCGCGCGACGTCCAGGTCGTGCACGGTGACGTCGACGAAGAAGCCGCCGGAGCCGGACAGGAAGTTCGGGTCGGGCGGGGTCATGTCGCGCAGCGACGTCCGGAAGAACGTCACCTCGCCCAGCTCGCCCGCCCGGATTCGGGCCGCCGCGGCGACCCAGTCCGGGTCGAACCGGCGATGGAACCCCACCTGCAGCGGCACGCCCGCAGCCTCTACGGCCTCGATGGTGGCCACGGTCGAGCGAGAGCGACGCCAGTTTCGGCGGCCGCGCACCGCTGGGTGATCAGCGTCATCCGCCCGCCCCATCGATCCCGCCCTTGTACAGATCCGGCTTCTGCGCAGCGCGACCGGCTCCCGCGCTCCCGAGTGCAGGGCGGCAAGGCCCGTGTCGCATACGACCGTGGCCGCATAACCGTCCCACGCCGACGGGCCGGTGGTGTCGCCCGCCGTCACCAGCCGCCGTCCGAGGGCGACCTCGGCATCGATGATGCGGTCACACGCCTCCCGCGTGGTCGCGAGGGGCTTCTCGCAGAACACCTGCTTGCCCGCGGCGAGGCAGGCGAGCACGTACTCCTTCTGCGTGGGCCCCACGATGTGACGACGACGGCGTCGACGCCGGGATCGTCGGCGACCGAGCGCGCCCGGTCGAGGTCGACGTCGGTCACCGCAGCCACCCGCACCCGGAAGAGGACGTGGGTGAGCCTGCGGATGTGGTCCTGCCCGATCATCCCGGTGCCGATGACACCGACGTTCAACGTCATCTCGCCCCTACGACCGCAGCTCGTGGGAGAGCTCGGCAAGCTCACGCCCACCGGCCATCTCGCTGGTGAGCTCCTCGAGGGTGACCTCCTCGCGGGTCGTGTCCAGCACCCGGCGGCCGAGCTTGAGGATGATGAAGTGGTTGCCGACCATGAACGCGTGGTGAGGGTTGTGCGTGATCAACACGACGCCCAGCCCTGCGTCCCGGGCGGCCGCGGTGTACTTGAGCACCACGCCGGACTGCTTGACGCGGAGCGCGGCGGTGGGCTCGTCGAGGATCAGCACGCGGGCGCCGAAGTAGACCGCACGGGCAATCGCCACACACTGGCGCTGACCGCCGGACAGGGTGCCGATGGGCTGGTTGATGTCCTTGACGACGACACCCATCTTGCGCAGCTCGCTGTCGGCGATCTCGCGCATGGCCTTGATATCGAGCGGCGCGAGCGGGTAGTTGCCCTTGCGCAGTTCGGAGCCGAGGAAGAAGTTGCGCCAGACCTCCATCAGCGAGACGACGGCGAGGTTTTGGTACACGGTGGCGATGCCGTGGTCGAGCGAGTCACGCGGCGAGCCGAAGTGCACCTCCTGACCGTCGACCTTGAGCGAGCCCGACGTGTGCGGGTGCAGACCTGAGATGATTTTGACGAGAGTGGACTTGCCTGCGCCGTTGTCGCCGAGCACGCAGGCGACCTCGCCTGCGCGGACGGTGAGGTTTATGCCTTCCAGGGCGATGATCGGGCCGAAGGCCTTGCCCACGTCGTTCATCTCGACAAGGGGTTCGCCTTTGTGCAGCGAATGGTCCGCGTGTTCACGGATCGTGTCGGTCACGATCGCGTCACCTCCTCGTGCTCGCGTTGTTCTTGACGTACAGGTTGACCAGCACCGCAAGCAGCAGTAGCACGCCAAGGAAGGCGTAGAACCAGTTGGGGTTGCCGCCCGCGAACACGATGCCCTGGGTGGTTATGCCGAAGATGAACGCGCCGACCGCAGCACCCGCCTCGGAGCCGTAGCCACCGGTGAGCAGCGCGCCGCCGACGACCGCGGCGATGATGTAGATGAATTCGTTGCCGATGCCCAGCCCGGCCTGCACCGAGGAGAAGTTGAATAGCAGGTGCATGCCGTAGAACCAGCACAGGAACGCCACGCCCATGAACAGGCCGATCTTGACCTTGGGCACGGGAACGCCGACTGCGCGCGCGGAGTCCTGGTTACCGCCCGCGGCGAAGATCCAGTTGCCGATCCGGGTGCGGAGCAGGATCCACGAGCCGAGCCCGACGAACACCAGCCACCAGATCACAGTGATGTTGATGGTGATGAACCCGAGGTCGACGTTGGCGGCGAACACGGCTTTGGCCGAGTTGAACCCGCCGAGCTCGGAGACATTGGCGGTGGCCTCGGTGCCGGTCACCGCCTCGGTAACACCGAGGTTGATGCCTCGGAGCACGAAGAACGTCACGAGCGTGACGAGGATGCTCGGGATGCCCGTGCGGACGACCATGTAACCGTTGACGAACCCGATCAGCAGCGCGAAAACGAGTGAGATCACGATGCCGACCCACATGTTCAGGCTGAACTCGTAGCAGATGATCGCCGTGGTCAGCGCGGCGGTCGTGACGTTGACGCCAGACGAGAGGTCGAATTCTCCTCCTATCATGAGCAGGGCGACGCCGACCGTGACGATGCCGATCGTCGAGCCCGCGTACAGGACCGTCGAGAACGCGTTGATCGTGCGGAATGGCGCCGCGACGGTGAAGAAGAAAATAAAGATCGCGATTGCTGCGGCAATCGCGCCTACTTCCGGGCGGGTGATGGCCCGGCGCGCTGGGTGAGGCTTCTGTGGCTGCGCATCGAGACGGGCAGTCGGGGCCGGTTTTTCCGCCGCGACGTCACGTTCGGGAGTCGGGCTGACGCGGCGAGGAATCGATGTGGCGACGGGCGGTTGTGCCGCTCCGTCGCTTGTCCGCCGTCGTGGGGGATCGGACCGCTGTGGCGCTGTGTCGGTAGGCCGGATCGGTGTGGGGCTCCGCGGCGGGGGCTGCGTTTCCGTGGGTCGTTGTCGTATGGTTTCGGTCGGCCGGGCCTGCTGAGAAATGCTCGGTCGCGTATTCGCGGCGGCGGCGCGCGGTGTGCTTCGTGGCTCAGAAGCCGGAGGGCTCTTGGTTGAGGACAGCTTCTCGATCAGAACGCCCGCCGCCGAAGAGACAGCTTTGCTGTCGTCATCGGACAGCTTCCGCAATTCTCCGGTTGTGATTCGACGAACGGATTCGTTGCCGATCCGGGCGAGATGTCCGAGGCTTTCCACGGCGGCCAATCGTTGCGCCGCAAGCGGGCTGTCAAGTGCGTCCCTGAGGTGCCGGGGAAGGCTCCAGTTGATGTTGTGCGATATGTAGATCCGGCCTTCGACGTCCTCCTGCTTCTTCGGCCGCTGTTGCGGCATCTCGTCCGTCACGCGGTCGTGTACGTAACTGTACAACTCGTCAAGGGCTACCTCGCCATCTCCGTCGAGATCCGCATTGCCGGACCGGATCCCCTCCACCAAGAAGCGCGTGAACACCGACCGCGCACCCGATCCGGAGATGACATCGCCCTCGAAGGCGTATTGGGTGGCGTCGGTGGCGGTGAGGACGACACGACCCCGTCCCCTGAACCGCTCAAGGGTGTGGATCTCCTGGTCGGCCTTCGCGGGCCTGCCCGCCGGAAGGCGCCGCTATAGCAGCAGTCCAGGATCAACGCCTTTTGTCGCGAGAGGCTGGACTCATCGCGTCATTAACTTGATCGGCGGACAGGCCCGTGAAGAGGCTCCCGTCGCGACGAGTGTCTCGTCATGGCTAGATGCAGGCGGCCATCATCGTTCCTTCAGACCGTGGCCGGTGAATTAAAGTACGCCAGGTCATCCCGCTTTCGCTTGCCGAAGACTCGCCGACAGCTTCGCCCACGACGTGGCTGGGCTGATTCACCAGTGTGGTCACCTGGAAGCCTGATGGCATCTGGAAACAATGCGTCCGCGAGGGCCTGGGCATCGCTAGCGGGTGCCGTTAACCGGCTGAGCCCAGCATCTTGATACTCGTAGGTAGCAATGATGAGCGCTACCGATTGGCCAGCCACTCTCATCCCGACCTCGTCTCGTTCAGCCTCCGAGCGGGTCATCGCGTATTGGCGCCGACGTACTTGATGATTGCGCTGATGTTGCTCTTGTCGACGACCTGTGGGCCCGTCAGGACGGGCTTGCCGCCGCCCATGTCGGCGGCGTTGTTGAGGCGCAGCCACAGTCCCTCGACGGCGAGGTAACCCTGCAGGTACGGCTGTTGGTCAACAGAAAAGGCGATCTTGCCGTCTTGGATGTCTTGGGCGACGTCGCTGTTCAGTCCGAACGTGATCACTTTGGCGGCGCTACCGGCCTTGCGCTACCGCCTGGACCGCCGCCGTCGCGACCGGTGCGCCGAGGGTCACGACATCGGTGATGGCCGGGTCCTGCTGCAGCTTCGCGGTTATCGTGGCCTGAACTGCCGGCAGGTCAGCCCCGTTGACCTGCAGGTTCTCTGTCGCCGCGAGGTCTTCTTCACACCGGTGCACCGGGTCTCCAGCGCAATAGAGCCCTGGGCATGGATGACGCACAGCACTTTGCCTTTGGCGCCTTGGTCCCGCGCGACCGCCTGGCCGACCGTCTGGCCGCTGAGATCGTCGTCGGCGCCGAAGTACATCGAGGCTCCGAACTGCGCGTAGCTGTCGATGCCCGCGTTGAAGGCGACGACCTGGATGCCCTTCTGGACGGCTGCCCGCACCGCCGACCCGACCTGGTCGGAGGGGATCGTGGTGGCGATCCCGCTCACCCCGCTGTCGATCGCATTCTGGAGAAGCGTCGCCTGATTAGCGGCATCGCTGTTATTGGAGTACTTCAGGGTGACATTGTGCGCCGCGGCGGCGGCCTGCGCCCCGGCCCGAACCTTGTCCCAGAAGATGTCGCCGGGCTGGCCGCGCGTCACCATCGCGACGGTGAACGCCGAGCCTGCGGTCGGAGTCTGCGGCGCCCGAACCCGATCCTGTGAAAGATCGCGCGACGGCGTACACGGCAACCGCTGCGAGGACGGCCAGGACGACGACGCCGAATGCGACATAACGTCGGAAGGACAACGGCGCTCGTTTCAACCCAGAGGGGGAGCGGCCGGTGCCTCCGGCTTGGCCTTCGACGTCGGCGGGGCAGCGGCGTTCGGTGATCGACTTGCGGGCGGGCTGTGTTGCGCGGTCTCGGTTGGCGCGGACGTTGGCGCGGACGTTGGCGCGGACGTTGGCGCGGACGTTGGCGCGGACGTTGGCGCGGACGTTGGCGGATGGCCGACTGCCACGTGGCGCACGTTGGCGCGGACGTTGGGGTGGCTCTTCCGGGCGCAGTCGATCGGTGCTTTTCGGGGTGTCGCCGCCACGGGTTGTTCGGACGCAGGGGTCGTCGCGGCCTCGGATAGCGACTGTTCCGAATCGCGGGTCGTCGTCGGGCCGGGCTGCTGGGCAGCGTCGCCCGGGTCGGCGCGCACATCTTGTGGCAGCGCGACGCCACCGGGTTGTAGCGGCGCCACCCTCTCGATCATCCCCAGCGCCGCGGCCGAGACCTTCCGGCTGTCGTCGTCCGCCAGCTTTCGCAGCTCGTCCGTCGCCGTCTCGCGAACGGCTGCGTTGCCGATCCGGGCGAGGTGCCCCAACCCGTCGACGGCCGTGAGCCGCTGCGGCGCAAGGGGGCTCTCCAATGCGTCCCGAAGATGCCGAGGCAGCTTCCAGCGGACGTTGTGCGCGATGTAGATCCGGCCCTCGACGTCCTCCTGCTTCTTGGGCCGCTGCTGCGGCATCTCGTCGGTCACACGCTCGTGGACGTAGCTGTACAGCTCGTCGAGCGCCACTTCGCCATCCCCGTCGAGATCGGCTTCGCCCGACCGGATCCCCTCGACCAGAAAACGCGTGAAGACCGACCGCGCTCCTTCCCCGGAGATGACGTCGCCCTCGAACGCGTACTGCGTTGCGTCCGTTGCCGTGAGAACGACGCGACCTTTGCCTTTGAAACGGTCGAGCGTATGGACCTCACGGTCAGCCTTCGTGGACCGGTCGGCGGGGAAGGCGCCGCTGTAGCAGCAGTCGAGTATCAGTACCTTCTGCCGGGAACGGCTTCGTGCCATCGAGTCGTTGAGCTGATCGGCGGACAGGCCCGTGAAGAGGAGCGACTCGCGCCGCGTGTTCGACATCGCCAAGTACAAGCGCCCGTCGTCGTCTTTCAGACCGTGCCCGGTGAAATAGAGCAGTGCGAGATCGTCCCGGCGTCGCTGTCGGAAGAACTCGCCGATGGCTTCTCCGACGACGTGATTCGGCTGGTTGACCAGCGTGGTCACCTCGAAGCCCGCGATGGTCGGATCGGCGAGGACATCAGCGAAGGCCTCGGCGTCGCTGGCGGGTGCGGTGAGGCGGCGCAGCCCGGTGTCCTGGTACTCGTAGGTAGCGATGACGAGGGCTACCGCACGGCCCGCCACGTCTACTCCTCGGAATGGCGGCGGATGAATGCCTTCACAATGTCGTGCTGCTCATGCGGCGTGGCGTTGCTGAGCTCTAAGACGTCGCCATCGATCGTGATCGAGATGCGGTTCTCGGATGGGTGGCGTCCCAGCCAGTCCCGTACCACGTCCACAACTCTTGTGAAAACGCCTCCGCTCGCGCTCAACGCCATGATCCAGGCGCCGAACTCGAAGACTTCGGCACCCTTGGATCCCGGCGGCGCCTCCGCGGCTGCCACCGGGCGCAGCGACTCGATGTCGAGGTCGTTGAGCTCCGTGAAGAGCTGCCGCGAATAGCGCTCGACCTCATCGGGCTCGGCTTCCGGATCGGGCTTGAGCGTGATCAAAACCGAGCTGAGACGACTGCTGGTCGAATCGGCGTTCACCGGCGTCCAACCTTCGGATCGGGTCCGTCGCGACCGAAGGACTCGACCGCGCCGGGGCAATCTACCAATCCCGCCCGCCACGATGGATCGAAGCCGAGATGATCCACCGTGGCACTGGCGGTTTCGGTGCGCGGTCTATGCCTTCTCTTGGCGTCCTGCCTGCGTCTGCAGCGCCTCGGCGTCCGGAACGGATGGTTGGCCGAGGTGCTCCTCGGCGGCCTGGACGTTGAGGCCTTTGACCTCGGCCTCGAGCTCGTGCGCCGCCTCGGCGGCCGCGCCACCGCCGCTTTCCAGCTCGTGGCTGAGCGCTTCGAGCTCGGCGCCGCCTGCCATCATTGCGGTCAGCTCGTCTCGGGTGATCTCGCTCTTGGCGAAGTCACCGAGGCTGCGACCGCGTTTGAGCAGCATGAACCGGTCGCCGACCGGGTAGGCGTGGTGCGGGTTGTGCGTGATGAAGATGACGCCCAGCCCACGTTCGCGGGCTTGGATGACGTACTTCAGCACCACGCCTGCTTGCTTGACGCCCAGCGCGGCAGTCGGCTCGTCCAGGATGAGCACCTTGGCGCCGAAGAACACAGCGCGCGCGATCGCGACGCATTGCCGCTCGCCGCCGGACAGTGTGCCGATCGGCTGGTCGACGTCGCGCAGGTCGATGCCCATCGCAAGCAGTTCCGACTTGGCGGTGTTCCGCATGGCGTCGGTGTCCAGCCGCGCCATCGGACCCTTTCCCTTGCGGATCTCCGACCCGAGGAAGAAGTTCCGCCACACGGGCATGAGCCGCACCACCGCGAGGTCCTGGTACACGGTGGCGATCCCGCGGTCGAGCGCCTCGCGGGGCGACGAGAACTTGACCGGATCGCCCTCCACCAAGAACTCCCCGGCGTCATGTTGGTGCACCCCGGCGAAGATCTTGATCAGCGTGGACTTGCCTGCGCCGTTGTCGCCAAGGACGCAGGTCACTGCGGCCTCACCGACCTTGGTGGTGATGTCCTGCAGGGCGATCACGCTGCCGAAGAACTTGGAGACGTTCCGAATCTCCATCAGCGGCGCGGTCCCGTTGGTCTTGGCAGACTCGACGGCCATGGCTACTTCCTGCTCTCGGCGTAACGGCGGACGAACTGGTTCGCGAGCACCGCAAGCAGCAGCATCGCGCCCAGGAAGAACTTGAACCAGTCGCTGTCCAGCCCGGCATACACGATGCCCTGGTTGGTCATCCCGAAGATCAGTGCACCGATCGAGGCGCCGATCACCGAGCCATAGCCGCCGGTGAGCAGACAGCCGCCGATCACCGCCGCGACGATGTAGATCAGCTCTTCGCCGAAGCCCTGACTGGTCTGCACCGAGGTCTGGACCAGCAGTTTGAGCGTTCCCACCAGCCACGCGCACGCGCCGACGATCATGAAGAGCGTGATGGTGGTACGCACTGCGGGCACGCCCACGTTGCGACTCGCGACCGGGTCGCCGCCGACAGCGAACGTCCAGTTGCCGAAGCGGGTCTTCGCCAACACCCACGCGCCGATCGCAGTGATCACGATCCACCACACGATCTGGATCTTGAAGTCCACGCCGAAGAGACTGATCTTGCTGGCGAAGATCGGCTGGACGGTGTCATAGAAGGGCACGGTAGCCATGCCACCCACGGACACCGTGCCGGTGATCAGCTTGGTGAGCGCGAGGTTGAGGCCCTGCAGCATGAGGAAGGTGGCCAGCGTGATGATGAAGCTGGGTAGCCCGGTGCGGGTCACCATGAAGCCGTTCAGGAAGCCGACTCCCAGGCAGATCGCCAGCGACAGAAGCAGCGCCACCCAGATGTTCAAACCCCATTGGGTGGTGGTGATCGCGGTGACGAGTCCCGCGGTGCCGGTCATCACGCCCGCCGACAGGTCGAAGTGGCCGCCGATCATGAGCAGCGCCACGCCGACGGCCATGATGCCGAAGAGAGAAGCCGGGTCCAACCAGTTGGAGATACCCGATAGCGCGTAGAAGTTCGACGACGCGACGGCAAACACGACGAACAGGACGACGGCGCCGATGAGCGAACCGATCTCGGGCCGCACGACAAGCCGCCGGATCAGGCCGATCCTGGCGACCCGTTCGTCCGTTCCCGCGGGCGGTGGCGAAAGAGTAGTAGTCATGGAATACCTCCCATTCCCGACGGAGGGGAGCGTGGCGCTGGCGCCTGCTCCCCTCCAGCCGGATTCTCAGCGGCTGCCCTGCGTCGCCAGGCTCTGGACCTGTGCCGCGTTGTCCTTGGTGACGAAGCCCGGGCCCGTGAGCACGGGCTGGCCGCCGCCGATGGTGTTGAGGTTCGCCTTGTACAGCGTCAGCATCACGATGGGCAAGTAACCCTGCACGTACTGCTGCTGGTCGACGGCGAACAGCATCTTGCCGTCTGCGATTGCCTTCGTGACGTCGCCGTTGAGGTCGAAGGTCGCCAGCTTGGCCTGCGACTTGGCATCCGCGAGGGCCTGGATCGCCGCGGCGCCGATCACCGGGCCGAGGGTGAGCACGCCGTTGATCGAGGGGTCGGACTGCAGGCTCGACTTGATCGTGGCCTGTGCGCCCGACGGGTTGCTGTTCTCCACCTGCAGGCTGTCAACCTTGCCGCCCAGCCCCTGCGCGAAGCCCTGGCAGCGTTGTTCGAGTCCGATATTACCTGCCTCTTGAATCACACACAGCGCGTGCGTGACCCCGGCGTCCTTGAACTTCTGGCCTGCACCCTGCCCGGCGATGACCTCGTCCTGCCCGACGTGTGCGAGCGCGCCGAATTCCTTCGATTTGGCCTGCCCGGAGTTGATCGTGATCACGGGAATGCCCGCGGCGACGGCCTTCTCGATCGACGCCTTGAGCGCGTCCGGGTTGGCCATCGATACGACCAGCCCGTCCACCTTTTCGTTGACGGCCGCGTCGATCAACTGGGACTGCTTGGTCGGGTCACCATTGCTGTCCTGGTAGGTGACGGTGTCGCCCATGTCGGTGCCCGCCTTCTCGGCGCCCTTCTTGACGACGTCCCAGAACGAGTCGCCTGCCGCGCCGTGGGTGACGACGGAGATCTTGTAGCCGTACTTGGCGCTGCCGCCGCCACCGCCTGAGCCACCGCCGGACGGCTGTCCGGTGCCGCTGCAGCCCACCGCCAGCAACAGCACCGCGGAGGCGGCGGCGATGACGCCTTTACGAAGTCTCATGGGGGAGTCCTTTCAGATCGATCTGAGGTGGTTACGGGGCGGCCGGGCGCGCGGCGGGACGCGACGATGCTCGCGGCCTCGCACCTCTGGCAGGCGACTTGTGATCGCTTCGCCGTCAAGTAGTAGGGCCATCGCGCATCACGACTCAAGGACCAAATTTGCTGGTCGGGCGTTGGCATTGCTCAGGTGAGCAGCCTGCGGAGCGCGTCCACACTGGTGCGGACGTCCACGATGGGTCCTTCGTCGCGTGGCTCGTCGGTCAGGATCGTGTCCTGCTCCAGGACGTACCAGCCTGCATAGCCGTGCTGACGCAGGTGCCCGACAATCGTGCCGAAGTCGACGTCGCCCTCACCGACCGGTCGATACATCCCCTCGCGCACGGCCTCGGTGTAGGTCAGCCTGCCCGCCTGCACCTGCTTCGCCAGCCGGGCGTCGACGTCCTTGATGTGCGTGTGCGCGATCCGTTCCGGTGCCTGGCGGGTCAGCTCGGCCGGGTCGGTCCCACCGATGAGCAGATGGCCGGTGTCGAGGCATAGCGCGATCGACGAGCCGTCCAGCACGCGGCGGACATCGTCCGGGTTCTCCACCAGCGTGCCGACGTGCGGGTGGAGCACAGCCTTCACCCCGCGCTCGGCCGCGAGCGCGGCGACCCGGTCGAGGTTGGCCAGCAGCGTGCGCCATCCCGCTTCGTCGAGCTCAGGGCGGGCGTCGTAGCCGGTCAGGCCTGTGTCGGCGGACAGCACCAGGACGTCTGATCCGGTGGCGGCATAGCCGTCCAGCACCTTTTCGATCTCTGGGGCGGGATCGTGGTCGACGCGGTGCAGCTGGACGGGCACGAAGCCGCCGATCGCGGACAGGTGGTGCTGCGCTAGGACGGTGGCGGGGTCGGTCGGCAGGAAGCCCGCGGGACCCAGCTCGGTGGCGGCGAGCCCGACCTCGGCCATCTCGGCGAGCACGCGGGCGGGTGCGAGCTGGTAGCCCCAACCGGGCACCTCACACACCCCCCACGAGATGGGCGCGCCTGCGATGCGGTTCATGCAGGTACCTCCAGGGATACGGTCGTGCCGGTGCGCCATGATTCGGTGGCGGCGTCGGCGAGATCCGACGCGGCGATCGCGTCGCGCCCGGTGACGCGCGGCAGGCTGCCGTCGCGCACGCACTCGGCGAAGGCGTCCAGCTCGGCGGCGTAGGCGAATGGGTAGCGCTCCTCGAAGTCGCGCGCGAAGCCGCGAGTCGCGGCGCCCGGTGTGCGCCACTCCAGGCCGCGCGGGTGCGGGGCGTCGATCCGGGCGGTGGCGAGCCTGCCCATCACCTCGGTGGAGCACTCATAGCCGTAGTGGGCCGACCGGCTGTTGTCGATCACGCCGAGGGCGCCATTGGCGAAGCGCAGCACGACGACGGCAGTGTCGATGTCGTCATAGGCCGCGAAGGCTGGATCGGCCGCGGCGCCGTGCGCGGTGACCGCGACGACCTCGCCCACCAGCCACCGCGCGACGTCGAGATCGTGCACAGTGACGTCGGTGAAGAACCCGCCGGAATGCGCGAGGAACGCCGGGTCGGGCGGATCCATGTCGCGCAGCGACGTGCGGAAGAGCTGCACCGCGCCCAGCTCGCCCGCCGCGATCCGGTCGGCCGCGGCCACCCAGTCAGGGTCGAAGCGCCGGTGGAAGCCGACCTGCAGCGCCACGCCCGCCGTTTCGCACGCCTCGACGGCTGCGAGGGCGGCGTCCCGGTCGAGGGAGAGCGGCTTCTCGCAGAAGACCGGCTTGCCCGCGATCGCGGCCTCGATCGTCAGCGGGGCATGGGTGCCGGTCGGGGTGGCGATCGCGACGGCGTCGCTGCGTTCGAGCAACTCACCGAAGGTCGTCGACCAGGGCACGTCCAACGTCGCCGCGACCGTTTCCGCGACAGCCGGATCGGCGTCGTACACGCAGGAGAGTCGGGCGTCGGCGCACCGGGCGGTGAGGCTGCGCGCGTGCACACGCCCCATGCGGCCCAGGCCCGCCAGGCCGATCCCGACGCGGCTCATCGGGTCGGCTCCTTGTACAAGTCCGGAACGTCGCGCAGGACGACCGGTTCGCGGGCTCCCGAGCGCAGGGCGGCCAGGCCGGTGTCACAGGCGACCGTGGCCGCGTAGCCGTCCCAGACCGACGGGCCGGTCGTGCCGCCCGCCGCCACAGCGTCGATCCATGCCTGGAACTCGGCGTCGAACGCGCGGACGAACCGTTCCCGCCAGTCCGCCGGGATCCGCCCGGAATAGGTGCCTGCCCGCTTGACCACGGCACCCGCCGACTCCGACAGCTCCACCGTGCCGTCCTCGCCGACGACCTCGCCGCGGATGTCGTAAGCGAACCCGGCGTTCACCGACACCTCCACGTCGACGAGCACGCCGGACGTCATCTCCAGCAGTACCAGCAATGGGTCCTGGAATCCCGCCTTCGCCTTCGACGACACCCGGGGCTTGAGGACGGTGACGGCGGCGATCTCCTCGTCGAACATCCACCGAGCGACGTCGATGTCGTGCACGGCGGTGTCGTTGATGATCATCTCGCTGGTGAAGAAGTCCGGCACAGAGGGGTTGCGGTGCGCGGCGTGCATGAGCAGCGGTGTACCGATCTCCCCCCTGGCCACGACGGCCTTCATCGCCCGGTACTGCGCGTCATAGCGGCGCATGAAGCCCACCGACACCAGCCGCCGCCCCGCGGCCACCTCGGTGTCCATGATCCGCTCGCACGCCTCCCGGGTCGGCGCGAGCGGCTTCTCGCAGAACACCTGCTTGCCCGCGCCGATGCACGCGAGCACATACTCCTCGTGGGTCGGGCCCCAGGAGGTGACGACTACCGCGTCGACCGCACGGTCGGCTATCAGCGCTTGGCCACTCGGGTGCACGGTGACGCCTTCGTCGGCGGCGCCGCGGGCCCGTTCGAGGTCGACGTCGGTCACCGCGACCACTCGCGATCCGGAGAGCACGTGGCTGAGCCTGCGGATGTGGTCCTGACCGATCATCCCCGTGCCGATGACACCGATATGGAGCGTCATCGTCAAATGGCGGTCGGGAAGTGGAAGGAGGAGCCGCTGGCGGCCTCGACGTGCGGCCAGCGCTGGGTGACGACCTTGGCGCGGGTGTAGAACTGCACGCCCTCCGGCCCGTGGATGTGGCTCTGGCCGAACAGGGAGTCCTTCCAGCCGCCGAAGGAGTAGTAGGCCATCGGCACCGGGATCGGCACGTTGATGCCGATCATGCCGACCTTGACGCCGCGCTGGAACGTGCGCGCGGCCTCGCCGGAGCCGGTGAAGATGGCGGTGCCGTTGCCGTAGGGGTTGGAGTTGATCAGCTTGATGGCGTCGTCGACGGTGTCCATGCGCACCACCGACAGCACCGGACCGAAGATCTCCTGGCGGTAGACGTCCATCTCGGCGGTGACCTTGTCGATCACCGTCGGGCCGACGAAGAAGCCGTTCTCGTGGCCTGCGACCGATGAGGCCGCGGCCGTCCACGGCGAGGTCGGCGCCCTGCTCGGCGCCGGTGCCGATGAGCCCGACGATCCGGTCGCGGGCGGCGGCGGTGATGACCGGGCCCATCTCCGACTCGGGGTCGCGGCCGGGCCCGACCTTGGTGGCGCGGGCCTTCTCGGAGACGGCGGCGACGAGGTCGTCGGCCGCGCCGCCCACCGCGATCGCGGCGGAGATGGCCATGCAGCGCTCGCCCGCGGAGCCGAACGCGGCCGCGACGAGGTGGTCGGAGGCGTAGTCGATGCCCGCGTCGGGCAGCACGATGGCGTGGTTCTTCGCGCCGCCGAGGGCCTGCACACGCTTGCCGTGCGCGAGGCCGGTCTCGTAGATGTACTTGGCGATCGGGGTGGAGCCGACGAACGAGATCGCGGCGACGTCCGGGTGGGTGAGCAGCGCGTCGACGGACTCCTTGTCGCCGTGCACCACGTTGAACACGCCGTCGGGCAGCCCCGCCTCGGCCCAGAGCTCGGCGACCACGTTCGACAGCGACGGGTCGCGCTCGCTGGGCTTGAGGACGAAGGTGTTGCCGGTCGCGATCGCGACCGGGTACATCCACATCGGCACCATGGCCGGGAAGTTGAACGGCGTGATCCCCGCGCAGACCCCGAGGGGCTGGCGGAAGGAGAACAGGTCGACGCCGGTGGAGACCTGGTCGGAGAACGCGCCCTTGAGCAGGGTGGGGATGCCGCAGGCGAACTCGACGACCTCCAGGCCGCGCTGCACCTCACCCGCCGCGTCCGACAGCACCTTGCCGTGCTCGTCGGAGATGATCTCGGCGAGTTCCTTGGTGCGGGCGTTGACCAGCTCGCGGAACGCGAAGAGCACCTTGCTGCGCTTGGACAGCGACGACTGCGACCACGACTCGAACGCGGCCGCGGCGGTGCGCACGGCGTCGTCGACGTCGGCGGTGGAGGCGAGCAGGACCTCGGCCTGCTGCTCGCCGGTGGCGGGGTTCCAGACCGGGCTGGTGCGCGTGGACGTGCCGGTGGCGGGCTTGCCGCCGATCCAGTGGCTGATGGTCCTCACGGTTGGGTGCCTCCGATCAAGGGCTTCTGGTCGCGCTTGTGGACCTCGTAGGCCTTGCGCGCCTGTTGGGTGGAGTCGAGCGCGGCGACCTCGCTCACCGGCACGTCCCACCAGCTCTCGGAGCTGGGGACGGGGGCGACCGGGTCGGTCTCGATGTGGATGGCGGTGGTGCGGGTGGCTGCTCGGCACTCGGCGATCGCGGCGCGGAACTCCTCGATGGTCTTGACTCGGATCACCTGCGCCCCCAACGATTCCGCGTTCGCGGCGAGATCGACCGGCAGCTTCTCGCCGGTCAGCATTCCGGTGGCCGGGTCGCGGAAGCGGTAGTTGGTGCCGAATCGTTGCGAACCCACGGACTCGGAAAGAGCGCCGATCGAGGCGAACCCGTGGTTCTGGACGAGCACGAGGTTGAGCTTGATCCCCTCCGAAACCGCGGTGACGATCTCCGAGGCCATCATCAGGTAGGAGCCGTCGCCGACGAGGGCGAACACCTCCCGGTCGGGCGCGGCCATCTTGATCCCGAGCGCGCCCGCGATCTCGTAGCCCATGCAGGAGTAGGCGTACTCGACGTGGTACTGCTTGGCGTCCCGGGCGCGCCAGAGCATCTGCAGGTCACCGGGCATCGAGCCCGCGGCCTGCACGACGACGTCGCGGGCGTCCATCTCCTCGTTCAGCGCGCCGAGCACCTCGGTCTGGGCCGGGAGCGGCCGGTGTCCGAGGTGGAACGACTCGTCGACGACCCGGTTCCACGCCGTCGCGTCCCACGTGACCTCGGCGCGGTAGCCCTCGAGCGCGCCGCGCAGCGCGTCGAGGCCCTCGCGGGCGTCGGCGACGAGCATCGCGCCCGCGTGCTTGGCCGCGTCCAGCACCGCGACGTTCAGGTTCACGAACCGCACCCCGGGCCGCTGGAACGCGGTGCGCGACGCCGTCGTGAAGTCGGAGTAGCGGGTGCCGACGCCGATCACGACGTCCGCGTCGCGGGCCAGCGCGTTGGCGACCGGCGAGCCGGTGGAGCCGACGCCGCCGACGGCCTGCGGGTGGTCCCACAGCAGCGCGCCCTTGCCCGCCTGGGTGTCGGCGACCGGGATGCCGGTGGCCTCGGCGAAGCGCCGCAGCGCGTCCGTGGCCTCGGAGTAGTGCACGCCGCCGCCCGCGACCACGAGCGGCCGCCGGGCACCTCGGATGATCGCGACGGCCCGCTCCAGCGCGGCGGGCTCGGGCACCGGTCGGGCGATGTGCCACACCCGCTTGGCGAACAGCTCCTCGGGCCAGTCGAAGGCCTCGGCCTGCACGTCCTGGGGCAGCGCGATGGTCACCGCGCCGGTCTCGGCGGGGTCGGTGAGCACGCGCATCGCGCCCAGCAGGGCCGCGGGCAGCTGCTCGGGCCGCCACACCCGGTCGAAGAACTTCGAGAGCGGGCGGAACGCGTCGTTGACGCTCACGTCGTAGCCGTAGGGCTGCTCCAGCTCCTGCAGTACGGGGGCGGCGACGCGGGTGGCGAAGATGTCGCTGGGCAAGAGCAGCACCGGGATGCGGTTGGTGGTGGCCAGCGCCGCGCCGGTGAGCATGTTCGTCGAGCCCGGCCCGATCGACGCGGTGCACGCCATCGCCTGCAGGCGGTTGCGCATGCGGGAGAACCCGACGGAGGCGTGCACCATGCCCTGCTCGTTGCGGGCGAGGTGGTAAGGCATGTCGCCCGACTCGGCGACTTCCAGCAACGCCTGCCCGACGCCCGCGACGTTGCCGTGCCCGAAGATGCCGAACGTGCCGGGGATCAGGCGCTGCTCGACGCCGTCGCGCTCGCTGTACTGGTTGGCCAGGAACTTGACGAGTGCCTGGGCCACGGTCAGCCGGGTCACGGCCGCTCTCCTTCGGTGGGTGTCGGAGTTGCAGGAGTGTCACCCTGCGGACGTTCAGCGTCAGGAATGTCACCCTGCGGACGCTCAACGTCAGGAGTGTCACCCTCCTGCCACCCGGCGTCGCGCTCCTTCGTCGACGTCAACGGCAGCCTCGGGTCGATCTCCTGGGTGTCCCAGGTGCCGCGGACCCAGGCGTGCGCCGGGTCGTCGCAGATCTGCCAGGCCCGCTCGGCGCCGGGACCGGCCATGACGTTGAGGTAGTACAGGTCGTAGCCCGGGGTGGCCATCGACGGACCGTGCCAGCCGTGCGGGATGAGCACGGTGTCGCCGGAGCGGACCTCGGTGCACACGTCGATCTCACGGCCGGGGCCCGAGGTGTAGACGCGCTGGTAGCCGGGCCCGTCCTTGGCGACCTCGAAGTAGTAGATCTCCTCCAGCACGGTCTCGCCCTCGCGGTCCTCGTCGTGCTTGTGCGGCGGGTAGGACGACCAGTTCGCGCCGGGGGTGAGCACCTCGACGGCGATCAGCTTGTCGGCCTCGAACGTGCCGGGCATGCAGAAGTTGTTGACCTGGCGGCTGGCCTGGCCCGCCCCGCGCAGCTCGATCGACACGTTCTCGGCAGGTCCGTAGCGGGCGGTCAGGCGCCGGGTCGCGCGGGCGGCGGGCAAGGCGAAGCGACCGCCGCCCGCGGACGACACGGTGACCTCGGCGTCGCGGGGGACGTAGGCGAAGTCGGTGACCCGGGAGAACACGCTGCGACGGCCGGTGAGCGCGAACTCCTGCCCGTCACAGGCCACGGTGCACCCGCCGGACAACGGCAGCACAACGGCCTCGTCCTCGCCGGTGGCGAACGTGGTGCTCCCGCCCGCCGGAAGCTCGAGTATGCGCAGCGAGCTGTACCCCCAGCCGGCCGACTTGGGCGTGATGACCAGCGAGAACGGCCCCTCCGCCGCTTCGCCACGCCGGACGACGTGCTCGGTCACAGCAACCCCACCGCCGCATCGACGGCCGCGGCGACGTCGTCGCCGGGCGGGTAGAGCAGCGAACGGCCGATCACGAGGCCCTGCACGGTCGGCAGCGCGAGCGCCTTGGCCCAGCCCGCGAACGTGGCGTCCTGGTCCTGGCCCACCTCGCCGCCGAGGATCAGCGCGGGCAGCGTGGTGGCCGCCATCGCGCGCTCCATGTCGTCGACGATCGGCACCTTCAGCCAGGTGTGCGCCGAGGTCGTGCCGAGCCCGGCCGACACCGTCATCGCGCGGATCATGGCGTCGGCGGTGAGCTCGTTGCGGACGCGCCCGTCCACGCGGTGGGAGATGAACGGCTCGACCATTGCCATCAGGCCCTGCCCCGCGAGCGCGCTCACCGCGCGGCCGCACGCCTCCAGGGTGACGACCGTCGCCGGGTCGTCGGGGTCGATGCGGGTGAGCATCTTGCCGCCGTCGAACCCCGCGTCGGCGATCGCGGCGGCGTCGTAGGCGGTGAAGCGGTCGTCCAGCTCGAACGTGGTGCCCGCGAGCCCGCCGCGGTTCATCGACCCGACCACGACCTTGCCGTCGAGCGCGCCGAGCAGCAGCAGGTCTTCGAGCACATCCGGCGTGCCGAGCACTCCGTTGACGCCGGGGCGGGACAGGGCCAGCACGAGCCGGTCCAGCAGGTCCGCGCGATCGGCCATGGCCAGCGGGCGCTCGCCCGCGCGGAGCGCGCCTCGGGCCGGGTGGTCGGCGGCGATCATCATCAGCTTGCCGTGCTCGCCGAGCAGCGACGTCGGCCGCACCCGGCGGCCCGCGGCCTCGGCGATCGCCCCTGGCCGGTGCACCCGGGTCGCGATGAGCTCTTGGAGCTGTTCCTCACGCACGGACGGCCTCCCGCAGCTTGGCCTCGACCTCGTCGGCGGTGGGCATGGCGTCCGCGCAGGCCAACCGCCCGGCGACGATGGCTCCCGCCGCATTGCAGAACCGCATGCTCTGCTCGAGGTCCCACCCGGACGAGCAGGCTGTGGCACAGCGCGCCGCCGAAGGCGTCGCCCGCGCCGAGCCCGTTGACGACGTCGACCGGCACCGGCGGCACCTCGATGGTCTCCTTCGTGTCCGAGGCCAGCACGCCCTTGGGGCCCTGCTTGACGACCGCGAGCTCGATGCCCGCGGCGTGCAGGGCGGCCGCGGCGGCGTGCGGCTCACGTTCGCCGACCGCGGTGTCGCACTCGTCGAGGTTGCCGACGGCCACCGTGACGTGCGGCAGCGCCTCGGCGACCACCGCGTGCGCCTCGGCGCGGGACGGCCAGAACATCTCGCGGTAGTCCAGGTCGAGCACGGTGATCCCGCGCTTGTCGCGGGCCCGCAGCGCGGCCAGGGTCGCCTCCCGGCTGGGCTCCTGGCACAGGCCGGTGACCGTCACCCAGAACACGCCCGCCTCGCGGATGGCGTCGAGATCCAGCTCATCGGCCTGGATCTGCAGGTCGGGGGCGGTGGGGTAGCGGTAGAAGTAGAGCGGGAAGTCGTCGGGCGGGAAGATCTCGCAGAACGTGACGGGTGTCGGGATCTTCGGCACGGGGGAGACGTAGCGGTCGTCCACGCCGAAGCCGCGCAGCGCGTCGTGCAGGTACTCCCCGAACGGGTCGTCGCCGGTGCGGGTGATCACGGCGCTGGAGCGGCCGTAGCGCGCGGCCGCCACGGCGACGTTCGACGGGCTGCCGCCGAGGTACTTGCCGAACGACTCGACCTTCTGCAGCGGGACGCCCACCTGCAGTGGGTAGACATCCACACTGATGCGGCCCATGGTGAGGACGTCCATCCTGCCCCTCTCGTCGCCCTTGCCGTGAAGTGCGTGCTCAGGTGTACTCTTCGGAGCATCAGTAAGTCAACACTTTGTTAAGACAAAGTGTCGGCGGGAGGGGTGCGGTGACGGAGCCGATCGCCGGGTTAGCGGTGTCACTCGACCGTGGCAGCCCTGTCCCGCTGTACTTCCAGGTGGCCAAACAGCTCGAAGAGATGATCGAGAGCGGCGAGATGCCCGTCGGTGGCCGGCTGGCCAACGAGGTCGAGCTGGCCGACCGGCTCGGGGTCTCGCGGCCGACGATGCGCCGGGCCATCCAGTACCTCGTGGAGCGCGGCATGCTCGTGCGCAAGCGCGGAGTGGGCACGCAGATCGTGCACCCCAAGGTGCGCAGGCCGGTCGAGCTGTCCAGCCTCTACGACGATCTGGTCAAGAGCGGTCAGTCGCCGGTCACCGAGGTGCTCGACTTCAGCGTCGGCCCGGCGACCAAGCGGATGGCCGAGCAGTACGGCGTGCCGGAGGGCCTGGAGGTCACCTGGTTCGAGCGGCTGCGCTACACGGGCGGCGAGCCGCTGGCGCTCATGCACAACGCCGTGCCCACGGCGATCCTGTCGCTGGAGCGCGCCGACCTCGAGCAGCGCGGGCTGTACGAGCTGCTGCGCGGCGCCGGGCACGTGCCGCGCATGGCGACGCAGGTCGTCGGCGCCCGCGCGGCCAACGCGGCGGAGGCGCGGGTGCTCGGCGAGAGCCGTGGGGCGCCCCTGCTCACGATGAGCCGCACCGCGTGGGACGAGCGGGGCGAGGCCGTCGAGTACGGCGCCCACGTCTACCGCGCGAGCCGCTACTCCTTCGAGCTGAGCCTCACCGTCTGATTCGGAGGGTAGTCAACCCGTCACTCACCGGTTATAGTCGCGTGCCGAGGGGTCAGTACGCGAAAGGGCACCGGTTATGACCTCTCAGCTGTCGTTCACGATTGCGGATCCGCACCTTTATCTCGATCCGTATGCGGTCCTGCGGGAAATGCGAACGACGTGCCCGGTGTTCTTCGACGAGCGGCTCGACTCGTGGGTGATCACGCGCTACGACGACGTCGTCGCAAGCCTGAAAGACCCGCGGATGTACGTCGTCGAAGAATGCAAGCGGGTCGACGCGCTGCCGCCTGGCCAACAGGCCGAGCTGGCCCCGTTGCGCCGCATCTTCAACGAATGGGGCGGCCGGTCGGTCGCGCACGACCACGACGTCTTCCTGCGGGTGGTGAAGAAGTATTTCACGCCGCGCCGGATGGGGGCGCGGGTCGGCACGATCCAGCGGCTGATGGACGGGCTGGTCGACGCCGCGATCCGCCGGGGCGGGCCGGTTGACGTGGTGAACGACCTCGCCCATCCGCTCGCGATGTCGGTGGTCTGCGACCTACTCGGCGCGCCGCCGGGCCCCACCGATGTCGCTCGGCTTCTGCGGGCGTCGAACGCCGTTTCCGGGCTGCTGGAAATGGGGGAGCTGCGGCAGTTGCAGCGGTCCCAGGAGGGCATGCTCGACGTCATCGACTATCTGCGCCCGCACATTGCGGCCGCGCGTGCCGGAAACGGTTCCGGGTTGCTCGCCGTGCTCGCCGGGCCGGATGCCGCGCGGCTCGATTATGACGACGACCAGATCGCCGCGCAGGGCATCATGTTCGTGGTGGTCGGCTACCACACCACCGCCAATCTGCTCGCCAACGGGCTGCAGTTGTTGTTCGACCATCCAGCGCAGCGGCGGGCGCTGGTCGAGCGCGACTTCGCGAACCTGCCGAATGCCTTCGACGAGATGATGCGATTCCACGGACCGGTGTCGACGATCCGTCGGGTGGCGCTTTCCGAGGTCGAGCTGCGGGGCCGTCGGATCGCCGCGGGAGACACGGTCGTGCTGGCCCTGCTCGCCGCGAACCGCGACCCCGCGGTGTTCACGCAGCCCGACGAGTTCCGGGTCGACCGGCCGAACGCGCACCGGCAGGTCGGGTTCACGGTCGGCCCGTACAGCTGCATGGGGCAGGCCCTGGCCCGGCTCGAGGGCCAGGTCTTCTTCTCCACGCTGCTCACGCGGTTTCCACGGATGGCCCCGGCCGACCCGCAGCCGGACTGGATGGTGTTCCGCCCGCTCGGCCGCGAGCTGCGCACCCTGCGGGTGCTGCTCGACGGAAGGCCGTAAGCGATGGAGACGGTTCTTTCGGCCATCGCCCGCGGGCGGGCCGCGATCGACGCGCACCCGCTCTACGCCTGGATGGCGAACGCGGAGGTCCCGCTGTCGCAGCGGTTCGTCTTCGCGCCCCTCTTCGCGAACTTCATCCTGGGCTTCCGCGACCTCAACCGCTGGTTCCTGCGCTACCCGCAGCCCCGCGACGGCTACGAGGCGGCCATCAACGCGCACACCGAGGAGGACGAGACCCATTCGGCGCTGTTCCTGGAGGACTGGCGTGAGCTCGGGCTGGACGCCCAGCTGGGGTGGGGCGTCGAGGACACGATGGCCTGGTACTACACGGCGCCCGAGACCGAGGTGTTCCGTCGCTACGCCATGCGGCTCACCCGGATGTGCGTGGAGACGCCCGACGCGCTCGTCCGCTTCGGGATGATGGAGGCCATCGAGACGTGCGGGCACGTCTTCTTCGGACACACCGCCCCGCTGGCCGCCGAGCTGTCCCGGCGCACGGGCGCCGCGCTGCGCTACTTCGGCCCGTACCACCTCGCCCGGGAGACCGGCTCGTTGATCGACGCGGACGACCTCTTCGACGCCGCCGTCCTCACGCCCGAGCAGCGGCGACGGGCGCTGGCGCTGGTCGAGGAGGTGTTCGCCATGTTCACGGTGAAGAACGACCACCTGCTGGCCTACGCGTCGGCGGTCACGGCCGGAGCGCCGGTGCCACGGCCTGCGCGGGCGGCCCGACGGGAAGTCGCGCGGAGCAGGGACGTGCGTCCGTTGCACGCCGTCGAGCAGGAGCCGCACGGCCCGATCGGTGCGCGGCTCGCCGTGCGCAAGGCGGAGCTGGCGGCACATCCGTTCCTGGCGTGGCTCGCGGCGCCCGCCCCCGACCCGGTCGCGCGGCTGCGCGCCTACGTGCCGCTGTGGATCCCGGACATCATGGGCTACGCCGACCTCATGACGTACGCGCTGGCCTATCCGCGGCCGCGCACCGTGGCCGAGCGCGCACTGAACCGGCACGCCGCCCGGCTCGCCTGCCACCACCGGCTGTTCCTCGCCGACGCCGCCGCTCTGGATCTCGACGGCGCGCTCGGCTGGAGCGCGGGGGAGACCCTGCACTTCCTCGGCCGCGACGCGGCCACCGAGTTGCAACGCCGGAGCGTGGCGGCGTTCGTCGACCTCGCGTTCCGCCACCCCAGCCCGGTGGTGCGCTACTGGCTGATGGAAGCGCTGCAGGCCAGCGGCGAGGCGTTCTTCCGGCACGGCAGCGCGCTGGCGCGGGCCGTCGAGCGGCGGTTGGGCAGGCCGCTCGACTATCTCGCCGACCGCCACCGGCTGGCGCACCCCGCGCTCGATCCGGACCCGGCGGCCGACGCGGTGCGGCTCTCCCGGCTTCCGGTCTCCGCCGCCGAGCAGCGGGCCGCGCTGGCCTGTATCGACACCGTGTTCGAGCGCCTGGCCGCCCAGATGGACCAGTCGCTACGGGAGGTCGACGTCAAGCGGGCGTCGTGAACCGTGCGCGGAACGGAGCCCGCGCACGTCCGGACGCTGCCTGCGCTGGTGGCCGCCTACCGGCGGCTGTAGCCGCGCTGGCGGTCGTCGTCGTCCTCGTCGTATGCGGGGGCGTACGGGTCGTACTCGTCGTACTCGTCCTCCGCCTCCCCGTCGTGGACAGCCGTCCCACTGCCGATCTCGCGCTGCAGGGCGTCAAGATCCATGCGGGGGGAGCTGTACTTGAGCTCTCGGGCCACTTTCGTCTGCTTGGCCTTGGCTCGTCCGCGCCCCATGGCTGGTCCCCCTTACAACAGGGAAGGGGCGGCCGGATGTCTCGGCGGCCCCGTTCTCATCTCATCAGTGTCCTGCCATCTACCGTACCTTGCGCGGCGGCCGATGTGCGACGTGGCACCGGTTGTGTGACGTGACGGGTCACCGGAATCGGCGAACGGGGCGCGTCAGCCGCGGCGCAGGCGCTCCTGGGCGGCGCGGCCGGGGGCGTCGGCGTCCTCGGCGGGGGCCGACGCCGGGTCGATGCGGGCCGGGGTCTCCGCGCCCGCGGTGAGCTCCGCGTCGACCGGCACCGAGCGCTTCACGAGCGCGAGCGCCACGGGCCCGAGCTCGTGGTGCTGCACGACCGTGCCCACGCGGCCGACCACCCGGCCCTCCAGCGTGACCGGCTCGCCCGGAATCGGGAGGTGCTCGTCGCCCGCGTCGAGGTGCAGCAGCACCAGCCTGCGCGGCGCCCGGCCCATGTTGGCCACCCGCGCGACCGTCTCCTGGCCTCGATAGCAGCCCTTCGAGAGGTGCACGGCGGCGCTGATCCAGCCGACCTCGTGCGGGATCGTGCGCTCGTCGGTGTCCAGGCCCGCGCGGGGCAGGATGGCCGCCACCCGCAGCGCTTCGTAGGCCACGGTGCCCGCGGGGCGCGCGCCCGCGGCGGTGAGGCGCTGCCACCACTCGGCGAGCTGTGGGCGGGGCACCACGAGATCGGCCACCCCGGGCCCGCGGGTGCGGCGGACGTACCCGCCGCCGTCGAGCGCGGCGGCGCCCTCGGGCAGGGCCACGCCGACCGCGGCGAGCACGGCCTGCGCCTGCGGCCCGACCAGCGAGAGCAGCGCCAGCTCGGCCGTCGCGTCGCGGGGCTCCACTTTGGACCAGAAGACCATCTTCTCCAGGTATGCCAGCAACTCCGCGAGCTCGGCCGCCTCGACGTCGAGGTAAACGACCTCGTCGACGTGGGCCACCCCCATGTGGTGCAGCACCCGGCCCTGGCCGTCGAGCACCAGCGCCTCGGTGGCGCCGCCGTCGGGCAGCGCGCTGACGTGCTGGGTGAGCAGCAGGTGCAGCCACTCCAGGCGGTCCGGGCCGGACACGGCGATGATCCCGCGGTGGCTGCGGTCGACGACGGCCGCCGTGCGGGCCATGGCGCGCTGTTCGGCGAAGGGGTCGCCGCGGTGGGCGGGCACGGCGTCGTCGAGGTGGTGCTCGGGAAGGGTCATGACAAGTGCTCCTCGGCCGGGGGCGCGGCTGGGATCGGGGTCGTGGTGTTGGTCGGCGAGGTCATGAGCCGTCCTGACAGGTCGAGCAGAGCCCGGAGAGGGCGAGGTGGCTGACGTCGAGCGCGAAGCCGTGCCGGTCGGCCAGCTCGGCGGCGAGGCGCTCCATCAGCTCCGTGGGCACCTCCGTGACGGCCCCGCACTGGTGGCAGACCAGGTGGACGTGCTCGTGCTCCCGGGCCGAATAGGTGGGCGCGCCGTGGCCGAGGTGGGTGTGGCGGACGAGGCCGATGCGGTCGAGCAGGTCCAGCGTGCGGTAGATCGTGGTGATGTTGACCGCAGGCGCTGTGCGCTGGACCTGCGCGCAGATCTGCTCCGGCGTGGCGTGGTCGAGGGCACGCACCGCGTCGAGCACGAGCTGCCGCTGCGGTGTCATCCGCAGGCCGCGCTCATGCAACGTGTGTCGCAGCGTCGTCGTGTCCACGGCATCGATCCTAGTCGCGCGGGCCCTACTGCCTCCGTACCCGGCTGACCTGCGGCAAAACACCGCCGGCCGGTGATCGATATCGATTCGGTATGCTCCGTAGGAGTGAACGTACCGGTTGGGGGAACCGGATGATCCCTACCCTCGTCGAGGTGAAGGGGACCAGTGGAAGGGCGTCGCGATGACGGCAGATGTGGGGGGGCCAGGCGCCCCACGCTTCGACGTCGTTCTGCGCGGATACGACCGGAAGCAGGTCGACGAGCACGTCGCACGGCTGCAGCGGGTGCTTGCGCGGATGCGCGCGGACCTGGAGGCGGCGCGTAGTCAGCCGCTCCCGCTCGTGCCGCCGCCGGGGTTCGGCCCCGGCCTGCCCCCGCCGCCCGGCCCGGGGCCCCGTTCGCGGCCCGGCCCGCGCCCGCGGGGCGACCAAGGCGACGCGATCGGCAGCTTCACCGACCGCATGCAGAACATCCTCCAGGCCGCGGAGGAGGAGGCGGCCGAGATCCGCGGCAAGGCCCGCGCGGCCGCGCGCGCGGAACGAGAGTCGGTGCGCGCCGAGCTGGCGGACCTGATCCGGCAGCGTGACGCGTTGCGGGGTGAGATCGCCCGGATGCGCGGGCAGGTGGACGCGCTGCGCGGCGCTGCGGGCGGTGGCTCGGGAGGCGCCTTGAGTGGCGTGCCTGCCGGTGGTCCTGGTGGTGGCGCTGCGGGCGGTGGCTCGAGTAGCGCAGCGAGCGGTGGCCCGGGTGGGGCCGCAGGCGGCGGCGGTGGTCGCCCCGGCCCGGGTCCGTCCGACGGCGCCGGTGGTCGTCCCGGGTCAGCGGGTCCGCCTGACGGCGGTGGTCGTCCCGGGTCAGCGGGTCCGCCTGACGGCGGTGGTCGTTCCGGCCCGGCTGGTCCGCCCGACGGTCGCAGTGGGCGGCCGGTCCCGGCGAGTGCGTCCGGTCCGTCGGGTCCCGGTGGGGACGATGCGGACGGCCGCACCCTCGTCGAGCCCGGCGCGGGGCGCCCGCAGCCGCGCCCCGGGGCACCCGCTCCCGCAGGTGGACTACCGCCTGGCGCGCTGCCCGGTCCCGGTGTCTCGGGCGCCCCCCGGAGTGGCGCGGGCGGTCCCCATGCGGCGCCCGCCGCTCGTGGTGGCGTGGGCGGCCCGCATGCGCCCGCCGGCCCGCACGGCGGTGGCCCCCGCCCGCCCCTGCCGCCCGCAGCCGGATCCGGGGGCGACCGCACCGCTCCCGCCCGCGGTGGCGCGGGGGCGTCCGATCGGCCGGTGCCCGCTCGCGGCAGCACCCAACCCAGCCCGCTCCCGGGCGCCCAGCCCGGCTCCGGTGGCAGGCCGGGCGAGCCGCGCCCCGGATCCGGCGGTCCACCCGGCCGTGCGCCCGGGTTCCCGCCTGGTGACGGCGGCCGTCCGGGCTCGCCCCCACGCCCCGGCCCGGCGCGCAGCGGCGGTTACCCGGCGCCGGAGAATCGACCCGACGGCCCGCACGAGCGCGATGCCGCACACCCCGACCTGCCCGGTCGACCTGCCCCGGCCCCGCCGGGCGCTACAGCGTCGCGCCGCCCGGTCGCTCCGACCGTGCCGGGCCCGGACAGCACAACCGTCGTCGCAGGTCCGGGCACTGGCGGCGACCGCTCGGGTTCGCCGCCCGGCCCGCGTCCCGCAGCGCCTGTGGGCTCTCCCGGCGGCCCGGGTCCGCGCGATTCCGCCGCCACGACCACTGCGGGGTCGACACGCGGCGCCGATCGCGCAGCCCCTGCGTCCGGCGCCGACCGGGCCGCATCGGCGGCCGCGCCCGGGGCAGGTCCTGCGGCAGCGGATCGTGGCGCACAGGCGCCGGATTCTGACCGCGCCGGGCACGAGCACGGCACGCCGCCCGCCGAACGTGGCGCACCGACTCCCGGTCCTGACCGCGCAGCGTCGGCGCTCGGGCGCGGCACGGCGCCCGCCGAACGTGGCGCACCGACTCCCGGTCCTGACCGCGCAGCGTCGGCGCTCGGGCGCGGCACGGCGCCTGCCGATCGTGGCGCACCGACACCGGGCGCCGACCGCGCGGCCGCCGGGCATGAGCACGGCACGCCGCCCGCGGGGCCCGACCGCGCCGTCCCCGACAGCTCTGCCCGCCCCGAATCGGCCGCAGACCGACCGGACAGCGCGGCAGCGGCAGGGAGTCCCGACCGCGAGGCGTCATCAGGCGGCCCGAACCGTTCCACGCCCGCCTCGGGCTCCGCCGGTGATGCCACACAGGCTGGTCCGGATCAAGCAGCCGCAGGCGCGCGCCCTGACCGGGGAGAGTCGGCGGGATCGGCGTACCCACGTCCGTTCGTGGTCCGGTCCGAGCGCCGCACCGCTTCGATCGACCTGCCGCCGCCGTCGTCGTCCCGACCGGGAGATCCGACGTCCGCCGAGAGCGCGTCGGCCGCGAGCGGCCCGGAGCAGCCGCCCAGGCCCCGCCCCGCCGCGCCCGCCGACGGCGAGCGCGCGCACACCTCCGACCCCGCGCCCTCCGGTGCGGGCGCGTCGCCGGGCTCGACGCCTTCCGATGCTCCTTCGCCCTCGCCGGGCGCAGGTCCGTCCGGCCCGCAGCCGACCGGCGCCCCGTCGGACTCTGCCCCCCCGCGCTCCGCGCGACCCGGCGACGGCGCCTCCGTCAGCCCCGCGCCGCGCACCGGCTCCACCGACGCCGCCGGGGCGCCATCGGCGAGTCCGGATCGTTCGGCGGCGGCGACCGGACCGGCACCGGGAGAGTCACCGGCCCAGGGCGCCACATCCCCGGGGTCGGTCCCGCTCGGCGCGCCACGCTCGGGCGAAGGCAGTGCGTCATCGGCAGACGCGTCAGCAGCGGCTGCGCCGGTGCCGTGGCCGCACTCCGGCTCGCACGCCTCGTCGGCGGAGAAGTCCAGGGCCGATCAGCGCCCTGCCGACGCCCGGCCCGACGCGTCGGCCGAGTCCCGGCCACCCGCCTCCGCGGCGCACGGGTCCTCCGGCACGGTCGAGCCGGCCCGTCTGAAGTCGACCGACGTCACCCGCCCGTTCGTCCGCGGCCCGGAGACGACAAGCACAGAGGGAGCGGACAGGCGGAACGGGTCAACCTCCGCCGGGTCCGACTCCGACGATCAGGCGTCGAAGAAGGGCGCCCACCGGCTGAACACGGAGGCTTACCCGGTCGTCAACGAGTCGGTTTCGATGCGTCCGCGCAATGAGCCGATGCCGGAGCCCGCCGAGCTCTTCCGCCCCGCAGCCCGTGACGCCAAGACATCCGGTCCCGCTCGCCCGGCCACGCCGGACACCACCGTCAACGCTCCCTCCGGTGGGCCGACGAACGGGGCGGATGGACGGTCGCTCGCGCCGGTTCCGCCCGGAGCGGGCAAGTCGGACGGCCGCACAGACTGAGCTGTCACACAGACGAGCGATGGTTACGCTCCGGATGAGTCTGAGCGCACAGAGTCGCGATCTCGCGCGTACGGTGCGCAGCTATGCCGCTGTCCCTATCCGCTGACGTGCTGGTCCCGGTCGGTGTCGGAGTGCTCGTGGCGGTCGTGGCCGCGATCGTGCTCGTGATCGGCCTGCAGCGACGGATTGATGACGCGCCCACGCCCACGCACGACGACTGGACCGGCGAGCACGTGGGCGAGTTCGCCGCTCCGCCGCCGTCGCAGGCGCCGCGGAAGCGAACCGTGGCCGAGGCCGTGGCGGCTCGACACGTCGACACCGATCCGTTTCCGGTCATGTCGGCGCGGGAGCGGGCGGACGCGTCCGACGCCGTCAGGGGAGGCGTTGCCGAGCCCGTCGAAGGCGAGAATCCCGGCCTCGGTCCGGTCGCCGCGGCGGCGATCAATGGTCGGGCACGTGCGACTCCCCCCGGACCTGCGGTGAACGGAGCAGGCCCCGCTCAGGTGGGGTCGCAGGCGTCGGCGGACGGCGCGCGGCCCCTGCCCGTGGTGGCCGCAGGAGCGGGCGCGGCTATGCAGCCACCTGTCGTCGGTCGGCCGCGGCATGCGGCGGCGGCCGACCCGGGTGCGGTTTCCGTTGCAGCGGCGGACTCGGCGGCCGCGCCTGCCCCGCGGCCGGTCACCACCGCAGGCGGCGCCGCTCCCGGACAGGCTCCGAACGTCGTGAATGGCCAGGCCCGGCACCATCGCCCCGCCGACGAGGCCGACGGCCCCACCTCCCGGCCGGATCCACTCTTCGGCGCGGCGACGTCTGATCATGTCGGGCCCGGTGCCGACCCCCGGTCCCCTGCGCCCCAGCCGCACCCAGGTCCGGTGGCCGATCCCCGTTCCGCCGCGGCCCAGCCTCAGGCAGGCCCCGTGCCCGGCCCCTGTTCCGCCGCGGCCCAGCCTCAGGCAGGCCCCGTGCCCGATCCGCGGTCAGCCGCCGTGCCTCATGCGCGGTCGGATGCCTCGCCCGTCCCCTGCGGGACCGAACACCCAACGGACGGTCCGTCGGGTGTGCCCGCCCCGTTGCCCGGCGCCGTCGTCGATCACCGCCCGGAGCCGCCGGACCCTGCCGTCGACAACGGGCACGATGCCGCGACCTGCGCATCGACGCGGCCGGCTGCGCCCGCCCGTCCGGACCATCCCGAGAACGGGCCGGGCACCATCTCGGCCGAATCCACACCGGGTGTGGCGGCGCCGGACAACCTGCCCGGTACCCGGTGCGCCGAGCACCAGCCGCATGGCTCCTCAGGCGAGACCGACCCGAGGGCCGCGGCCCAGCCCGGGCCGGACGACGCCGCAACGCGCTCCACGCCTGACGAGCGCAGGCCCCACGACGCTGCGGGGCAGGCGATCCAGGCCGGGTCAGATCGGCAGGCCGCCGCCGGGCCCACCCCTGCGTCGGGCCTGCCCGCCGATCACCGGCTGGATGTCGGCGCCGGGGAGCCCACGGCCGGGACGGGCCCGCCGACCGGTGGCGGCCTGGACGCGACCGAGCCCGCGGTTGGCACGAGCCGGCCTGTCGATCATCGGCCGGTCATCGGGGGGAGCGAGCCCGCGTCGACGGCCGGGTCGAGCCACAGCGTCGCCGCCGCGGTCGCGCAGGTGCTCGCGGCCCGGGCCGCGGCCCAGACGCCGGATGCCGACCGACGTGGCGACGCCCGGGATCGGCTCCTCGCCGTGCTCCTCGACGATCCCTTGCGCGCAGTGGGCGCCGCAGTGGACCTCCAGGACTGCCAGGAACGCATCGACCGCCTCGCCGCCACCCTGCACGACGAGCGCAGTCGACTCGGCGATGTGCTGGGGAGACTCGCACGTTCCGGCCTGCGCCCCGACCAACTCGCCCGCCTCTCCGGACTTTCCGACGCCGAGGTCGCCGAATTCCTGCGCCGCGGGATCGGCGGATAACGCGCTGCAGGGCGGCGGCTCTGCGGACGGCCCACTCCGCCCGTCCATGACGGCAGGCGACGACCTCACCACATCGGCCGCACGTTGAGTACCCGATCAGCTGCGTGACGTTGAGGACGCCGAGAACGGCGGTGGGTCCTCGGGGTCCCCACCCAGAGCACCAGCGCCGTTCCGGCGGGTCGAGAGGCAGCCTTGGCGGATCCGCAGCCCGTCCCCGGGTAGGTCGTTGACCGTGCGGGAGACGGTCTCGTTCAGCCCGCGATCCGACGCAGGCGTGCCGACAGGTGCGGCTGCCGCGGCTGGCCCATCATCTGCCGCTCGTCCACGTAGGCCAGGTCGCCCCCCTCGACCAGCCCGTACAGCCGGTGCGAGGACACGACGTCCTTCGCCGACGCCGTCCGCACGACCGCGTCGGTCTCGATCTCCCACGACGTCAACGTGCGCGCCTGCCCGTAGAAGATCTCGGTGATCCCCGTGGCGTGCGTGATCAGCACCTCCAGCTCGCCGTCGGGCTGAGGGCGCCAGAAGCCGGTCTCGCGGGCCGCGGGCCGCAGCACCTCGCCGTCCGGGCCGAGCAGCCACGCGCGCGCCTCGTAGGACACGAACGGCCGTCCGTCGTGGGCGAACACAAGCTGCTGGCCGAATGGGTAGGGCCCGTCGATCGTCGGGTAGACGATCTCGCCCTCGCCCCGCCACACCCCGATCAGCGGCAGCAGCCCGACGCACTGCGGGTGCAGGTCGGGGCCCTCGCGGAGGTTGGCCGTGTCGTCGGGGACCGGAAGGTCCTCGAAGCGGGGGCGGTTGCGCTGCGGCGCGTCCGGCGCGGCGTTGGTGGACGGCGGCTCGGTCACTGGTCCTCCACCGGCCCTCCGTCCGCGGGCGGCGTGGTGAACAGCCGCCGCAGCAGGTACACGGCGTACCCGACGGTGCCCGCCGAGGCCAGGATCAGCAGCGCGGTGAAGAACCATTGCACGGTCGGCAAGGGTACGGCGGGCTGGCCGTGCGCGCCGGGAGGCCCCGTCCGCACGCACTACGCACCCCATGTGTGCACCTCGCACCCCACCGATGGGGTGCGAGGTGGCGACAAGGGGTGCGCAGTCGCGCTGGAGCCCGGCTAGGCCACTCGGACGACCGCGTCGTGCAGGCCCGGCGCGTCCGCCGTCACCTGCGCCTCGCCATTGCCGCTGCGGTGCAGGGCGCGCAGCGTCCACGTGCCCGGCGCGGCGAAGAAGCGGAACGTGCCGCTGGCCGACGACACGACTTCGGCGGTGAACTCGCCGCTGCCGTCGAGCAGCCGCACGAATGCCCCGCTCACCGGCTCGCCGCCCGCGACCACGCGCCCCGTGAGCACGGTCTCCTTGGACAGGTCGGTACCGGCAGGCAACTTCACGTCCTGGTCAGGTGCTCCACACATCAGGCCTTCGCCCCCAGCTCGATCGGCACGCCGATGAGCGAGCCGTATTCCGTCCAGCTGCCGTCGTAGTTCTTGACATCGCCGTGGCCGAGCAGTTCGTGCAGCACCACCCACGTGTGCGATGACCGCTCACCGATGCGGCAGTAGGCGATCGTGGCCTTCGAGCCGTCGAAGCCCTCGTCGCCGTAGAGCTTCGCGAGGTCCTCGTCGGACTTGAACGTGCCGTCCTCGTTGGCCGCTTTGCTCCACGGGATGTTGATCGCCCCGGGGATGTGGCCGGGCCGCTGCGACTGCTCCTGCGGCAGGTGCGCAGGCGCGAGGATCTTGCCGGAGAACTCGTCGGGCGAGCGGACGTCGACCAGGTTCTTCTGGCCGATCGCGGCCACGACCTCGTCGCGGAACGCGCGGATCGAGGTGTCGGGCGCCTGCGCGGTGTAGGTGGTGGGCTCGCGGTCGGTGACCTCGGTGGTCAGCGTGCGCCCGTCGAGCTCCCACTTCTTGCGGCCGCCGTCGAGGAGCTTGACGTCCGCGTGGCCGTACAGCTTGAACTGCCAGTACGCGTACGCGGCGAACCAGTTGTTGTTGCCGCCGTACAGGACGACGGTGTCGTCGTTGCCGACGCCCTTCGCCGATAGCAGAGCGCTGAACTGGTCGCCGTCGACGATGTCGCGACGCACCCGGTCCTGCAGCTCGGTGGTCCAGTTGATCTTGACGGCGCCGGGGAGGTGTCCGCCGTCGTAGGCGGTGGTGTCCTCGTCGACTTCGAGAAACACGATCCCTTGCGTGCCGAGGTTCTTCTCGGCCCAGTCGGCTGTGACCAGGACATCCTGGCGGCTCATGCGGAAACTCCCTTGGTGGACGTCGTACGGAGACGGGCGATCAGCCCGTACAGCTCGCAGCCCAGGCAGAAGCCGAAGGCGGCGTTGAGGAACGCGGCGGCCAGCGCGAGCGCGGTGGCCACCACGCCGAGCGCGGTGAGGCCCGTGGCGTAACCTGCGAGGCCCACCGCGGCGAAGACGAGCCCGACGGCCTGGGAGCACCGGACCGGGGCGGCGTCCTCAGGTGCGGTGGGTGGGCCGATCCGCGGCGCCACGAGCAGCCGGAACACCACCGAGTACGGGGCGAAGCGCAGGCCTGCGAACGCGGCGAGCGCGAACACCGCGATCTGGGCCGCCAACAGCCACGCGCTGCCGGTGACGAGCACCAGCGCGAGGACGACGGTGGTGACCCCTGCGGCGAACCGCACGCCTCGGGGATCGGCCGGCGGATCCGGCCGGTTGTCGGACATGGCAGTGCTCCTGAGTGATTTCGACGGTGGTGAGAACCCTCAGGCGGCCCGACACAGGCAGCTGCCGACGCGGCACAGATCGACTGCGCGACGTCGGGTCAGCGGCCAGTT
This sequence comes from uncultured Actinomycetota bacterium, assembly GCA_963739465.1. GTDB lineage: Bacteria > Actinomycetota > Actinomycetes > Mycobacteriales > Pseudonocardiaceae > Pseudonocardia. The sequence goes on along the minus strand of CAVUAS010000019.1, from coordinate 21,538 downwards.
CACGGCGACGAGGGTAGCTGAGGATCGCTGCTTGTGGGAGCGCCTCATTTATGTGACCAGCGCCGGGGCCAGCGCGGACGTCAGCTCCGTGGCGCGCGGCACACCGGAGACGCGCAACAGTTCGACGCCCGCGCGGTCGAACGCGACCGTCGTAGGCGTCCGCAACACGTGGAGCGAGCGGGCGACGTCGGGGCGCTCGGCGACGTCGACCTCGACGTGGACAACGCCCGCAGTGTGGCAGGCGAGCCCGTCGAGCACCGCGGCGGTCTGGCGGCACGGCGTGCAGACCGGCGAGGACAGCTGGAGCAGCAGGACCCGCTCTCCCGCAGCCGGAGCGCGCCCGGCCAGCACCCAGCCGCCCGTCGCCCGGCCCCGGCGCACCACCCCGGACCGCGCCCGCAGCACCAAGCCGACCACGGTGGCGACGGCGAGCGCGCCCACCACCGCCGACACCCCGACGAGATCCACGTGATCACCAACCCGCGTTCGGCCGGGCCCATTCCCCACCGCGCCGATCCGTCCGCGCGCGGCCGACCGGCCGAGACCCGCGCAGAGGATGACAGGCGCGGCACGCGCGGCTCGTACAAGGCCCAGCATCGCCATCCCGTCGCGGTTCTTCACCTCGGTGCCCGTCGCGCCGGCGGGGCTGCGGGAGCACGGGTCCACCGACGCCTGACGCCCGGTGCTCAGCCGAGCGGGGCGAGGACGGCGACGAGGCCCGGGATCGTGTCGTGGGCCCGGGGCGTCGACAGCGGAATGGTCGCGATGGCGGCGTCGGCGTCGACCAGGACGCGCCGCCACTCGTTCGGGGGAAGGCAGGCGTCGAGCTCCGCCTCGCCGAACGGCGACGGCGCTGGGATCCCGGTCGCGATGGCCCAGGCGAGCGCGGCGGGCAGGCCACGCGGCCCGGCGCCGAGGCGCTCCAGATAGCCCAGCGCGTTGCCACGGTGGTTCGTCTCGCTGATCAGCACCCGACCGCGGTCGCCGACGAGCGTGCCGACGCTGCTCGCCAACCGCCGCCGGGCGGACGCGGAAAGGACGTGGAGGACGCCGCGGACGAACACGTTGGCGTCCCCGCCGAGGACATCCCGCAGGAGCCGCCCCGCCCCCGGCTCGGTCATGTCGAGCACCCGGAACGCGACGCCCGGCGTACCCGCGCTTTCCGCCTCCGCCCGTGCGACGGCGGCCGGGGAGAGGTCGACGCCGACGGCCGTCGGGAACCCGCCGGCCAGCGCACGGGTGAATCGCCCGTTGCCGCAGCCGATGTCGACGACGGGCAGGGTGGGGTCGGCGTGCTCGGCGAGCAGGTCGAGGTAGCGGGCCGCCTCGGTGGGGCTGCTCGCGTCCCAGAGCACGTCGCCGCCGTCGCCGGTGGCCTGCACCCCCGTCCAGAAGTGGTCCCAGCGGGTGCTCGCCTGCCGTGGCGCCCGGCGCCGGAGACGAAGGACGTGCGCCGCGATGAAGATGCGCTTCCACACCGGCGCCTCCGCAGGAAGTCGTCACCCGTCAGTGTGAACCGCCTCGCCCGGGGATGCCAGCGCTGCGTGGCGACGTGGACACGGACAGTGCCCGGGCTACGCCCTCACGCGACCGCTACCCTCCGAGGCGATGGCCGGGGCAGCAGAGCACTTCGGTGTCCGTATGGAGGAGACGGGCGTCGTCCGGCTGTGCTGGCCGCCGGGCCTGTGCATCACCGGCCCGATGGCCGCCGCGGCGATGGCCGCGGTCGACGAGCTCAACCGCGGGCGCGAGCGACCCCTGCTGGTGGAGATGGCCGGTGCCGAGACCCCGACCCGCGAGGCGCGCGAGCGGTTCGGCGAGCGGTGTTCGGCGTCCCGCGTCGCCCTGCTCGGGGCGTCCGCGGTCGACCGGGTGCGCGCGAGCCTCGTCCCCGACCTCGGCCGCAAGGGCTACCCGGTGCCCACCCGCTTTTTCACCTCGGAACCCGCGGCCGTGGAGTGGCTGCTCGAGGTGTGACCGCTCAGTCCAGCGTCAGGTTCCGCGCCCGGCCGCTGATCTGCAGGGTGCCGTCCTTCGCCTGGAACGTGTCGGCCGTGACGTCCAGGGGCAGATCACCGGTGATCAGCGGCACCCGGAACAGGTCGAGGATGTGCCGCAACACCGACCCCGGCACGGGCAGGCCGGTGCCGTCGGACAGCCGGGCGTCGACCGGGACGATCGACGGCTTGCCCTTGTCCAGTTCCAGGGTGGCGAGCACGGCGATCTCGGCGGACTTGCCGAAGAAGTCGACGGTGCCGACCAGCCGGGCGGTGCGCTCGGGGCTCAGCTTCGCCACCGAGGCGTCGGCGCCCTTCTTGACCGCCTGCTGCAGCGTCGTCGCGTCGACGCTTTCGATCCGGATCTTCTTGGCCTCCGGGATCAGCCGCTGCAGATCCGCGGCGTTGATCTTCACGATGCCTTCGGCGGTGGCCGCCGTGAGCGACTTCGGCCCCGGCCCGAGCATCATCGACAGCGGCGCGCTGACGTCGTGCAGGCGCGCGTTGATCTCCAGCTCCTTGAACGAGCCGTAGGGGATGCGGGTGGCGTCGACGTCGATGCTGGAGTACGTGCCGGAGATCGCCTGGGTGAGGAACGGGAAGCCGTTGATCCGCACCGACGGGTCGTCGACGAGCCCCAACTCCCCCCGCATCTGTCGCGACACCGCCGACTCGGTATACGCGGCCGCGCCGAAATCGGCCGCCACCGCGAGACCTGCCAGCACCAGCAGGATGATGATCAGTGTGCGCATGCCGCCTCCACGACGTCGACCGTAGGGCCGCCGTACGTGGTGGCTTCGCGGGGGAGCTGTGTCGAAGCGCGCGTCTCGTGCGCTACGCATGGGGGCGTCCACCCGGTTATCCTGCAATGATCCGCGTGGTGGTGTTCCGGCCGGGTCACGCGGGGGTGAACGGTAGCGGTCAGCGTCGCCCGCCGTAGAGCCCGGCGTGAGAGGAGACCGGGAGTGGAACTCCTGCTGCTGACCGCCGATCCCGAGCCCGGGTCGGTACTGCCGGCGTTGACGCTCCTTCCCCATGGCGTGCGCACGGCCGCCCCCGAGGTGGCGGCGCTGCTCGACGCAGGCCCGCACGACGCGGTGCTCGTCGACGCCCGCACCGACCTCGTCGCCGCCCGCAGCCTCTGCCGCCTGCTGGGCAGCACCGGCATGGACGTGCCCGTGATCGCCGTGCTCACCGAGGGCGGGCTGGTCGCGGTGTCGGGGGAGTGGGTCGTCGACGAGATCCTGCTGCCCGGCGCGGGCCCGGCCGAGGTGGACGCGCGGCTGCGGCTGCTCAAGTCCCGGCCCGGCGCCGACGCCGGACGCGATGGCGGCGCCCTCGTGCTCGGCGAGCTCGTGATCGATGAGGCCACCTACGCGGCGCGGCTGCGCGGGCGGCTGCTGGAGCTAACCTACAAGGAGTTCGAGCTGCTCAAGTACCTCGCCCAGCACGCGGGCCGGGTCTTCACGCGCGCCCAGCTGCTGCAGGAGGTCTGGGGGTACGACTTCTTCGGCGGCACCCGCACGGTCGACGTCCACGTCCGCCGCCTGCGCGCGAAGCTCGGCACCGAGCACGAGCAGATGATCGGCACCGTGCGCAACGTCGGCTACAAGTTCGTGCGGCCCGGCCGGGGCGCGCTCGGGGCGGCCGCCGCCGTCGGGGACGCCGAGGAGGACGGCCCCGACGAGGAGGCCGATCGCTCGCCCACACGGCTGGCAGGTCTGGCTTGACGGGGCCACCGCGCGGGTAGGGTCCGGTCGTGGCGGAGTTGCGGTGGTGCGGGCCCCTCACCGGCGAGGAGATCGCGCAGGTCCAGGCCTTGGTCGCCGCGGCGACGGACGCCGACGGCACCGCGCCGTTGTCCGAGCACGTGCTGCTGCACCTGCGCTACGGCGGCGACACCCACGCCGCGCACCTGCTCGCCCGGGAGGGGGACGAGCTGGTGGGGTTCGCCCATCTCGACCTCACCGACCCGGTCGCAGGCGGGGCGGGCGAGCTCGTGGTCCACCCGGCGCATCGGCGGTCGGGCCTGGGCACGCGCATCGTGCAGGCGCTGCTCGACCGCGCCGCACAGGCGGGCGCACCCGCGGGCGGGCGGCTGCGGCTCTGGGCACACGGCGAGCACCCGGGGGCGGTCGCGCTCGCCCGCCGCCTCGGCTTCACGCAGGCCCGGGTGTTGTGGCAGATGCGCCGCAGCCTGCTCGCGCCGCTCGCCGAGCCCCGCCTGCCCGAGGGTGTGCTCCTCCGCCCGTTCGTCGTCGGCGCCGACGAGCCGGAGTTCCTCCGCGTCAACAACGCCGCCTTCAATTGGCACCCCGAGCAGGGCGGCTGGGACCTCGAGCAGGTCAAGCTCCGCGAGGCCGAGCCCTGGTTCGACGCACAGGGATTCCTGCTCGCCGTGGACGCCGACGACCGTCTGCTCGGCTTCCACTGGACCAAGGTGCACGGCGACGGGACGCACTCCCACGAGCCCATCGGCGAGGTGTACGTGCTGGGCGTGGACCCGTCGGCGCGCGGCCTGCACCTCGGCTCGGCGCTCACGCTGGCCGGGCTCCGCCACCTGCGCGATCGCGGGCTCCGCCAGGTGATGCTCTACGTCGAGGCGGACAACGACGCCGCCGTCCGCGTCTACCGCGACCTCGGCTTCACCCGGTGGGACACCGACGTTGCGTACGTCCGCTAGTCACGGACCGTTCGCCTGACGGGGGATGGACCCCTACCCACCCCGCCTAGCGTCGAGTGCAGGTGCGGCCACCCCGAGCCGCACGGCCGATGCTACGGAGGAACCACACGTGAAGACCCGACTCGCCGCGGTCGGCATCGCCGCCGATGGTGCCCTGCTCCTCGCGGGCTGCGGCGCATCCAACGAGACCGACGCGACCGCGACGCCCAACGGCGCCCCGATCAGCAGCGCTCTACTACGGGTCGTTCCTGGCCGTCGAGGGCGTGTCCATGGCGATCCGGCCGCAGACGGTCACGGCGCTGATCGGGCCGTCGGGCTGCGGCAAGTCGACGTTCCTGCGCTCGATCAACCGGATGCACGAGGTGATCCCGGGCGCGCGTCGAGGGCACCCTCGAGCTGGACGGCAAGGATCTCTACGGGCCGGGGGTCGACCCGGTCGGCGTGCGCCGCATGATCGGCATGGTGTTCCAGCGGCCCAACCCGTTCCCCACGATGTCCATCTACGACAACGTGATCGCCGGGCACCGGCTGAACGGCAAGCGCATGCGCAAGGACGCCGCCGACGAGCTGGTCGAGCGGTCGCTGCAGAGCGCGAACCTGTGGAACGAGGTCAAGGATCGCCTGGAGAAGCCGGGCTCGGGGCTCTCGGGCGGCCAGCAGCAGCGGCTGTGCATCGCCAGGGCGATCGCCGTTCAGCCCGACGTGCTGCTGATGGACGAGCCGTGTTCGGCGCTCGACCCGATCTCCACGCTCGCGATCGAGGATCTGATCAACGAGCTGAAGAGCGAGTACACGATCGTCATCGTCACGCACAACATGCAGCAGGCGGCCCGGGTCAGCGACTACACCGGGTTCTTCACCATCGAGGGCACCGGCAAGCCGGGGCATCTCATCGAGATGGACGCGACCAGGACGATCTTCTCGAACCCGCGGGAGAAGGCGGCGGAGGACTACGTGTCGGGCCGTTTCGGCTAGAGCGGCAAGGCCTCCGGCGCCTGGCCGGTGACCGCGTACACGATCTCGCGGGCCACGGCGACGGCGTGATCGGCGTAGCGCTCGTAGTAGCGCGCGAGCAGCGTGAGGTCGACGGCCGCAGGCACCCCATCCGCCCACGCCGGGTCCATGATCACGGTGAACATGTGTCGGTGCAGGCCGTCCATCGCGTCGTCGTCGGCATCGAGCTCGCGGGCGAGCAGCACGTTGCGGGTGCGCGCGACCTCTGCGGCCTTCCGCGCCATGGCGACGGCGAGGTGGCCCATCTCGGCGAAGTCGGCGCACACCGCGGCGGGCACGGGCCGCGCGCGCCGGGCGTGCTCGGCGACGTGGAGCGCGAGGTCGCCCATCCGTTCCAGGTCCCCGGCCGCGCGGATCGCCGCCACCGCGGCCCGCAGGTCGCCCGCGACCGGGGCGTGGAACAGCAGCGCGTCGGTGGCGATCTCCTCGGCCCGCGCGCGGCGGGCGTCGATCGCCGCGTCGCCCGCGATCACCTGCTGCGCCAGGCGTTCCCGGCGCTCCAGCAGCGCGGAGGTGGCCCGCTGCATCGCGGTGGCAACGGCGGCGGCCATGTCGGCGAGCAGGAGGGTCAGATCGGCGAGTTGGCGCGGCAGCGGGTCGGGAGGCACGGCCTAGACCGTGAGGGGACCGGGCATCCGTCCGGTCACGACGTACACGATCCGGCGGGCGACCGCGACGGCGTGGTCGGCATAGCGCTCGTAGAAGCGGGCGAGCAGGGTGATGTCGACGGCGGGCCCGACGCCGTGGCTCCAATTGCGGTCCATGAGCACCGTGAACATGTGCTTGTGGAGGTCGTCCATGGCGTCGTCGTCGGACTCCAGCTCGGCGGCCTTCGCGAGGTCGCGGGAGCGGATCACCTCGCCTGCCTTGCGCGCGAGGGCGCAGCCGACCCGTCCCATCTCGGCGAAGTAGGGCGCCACCTCGGCGGGCAGCACCGACTGGGGGTGCCTGCGGCGGGCGGCCCGGGCGACGTGCAGCGCGAGGTCTCCCATGCGCTCGATGTCGCCCGCACCGTGGATCGCGGCGACCACGATGCGCAGGTCGGTGGCCACCGGGGCCTGCAACGCCAGCAGCGCGAACGCCTGCTCCTCGGCGCGGTCGCGCAGCTCATCAACGCGGATGTCCTCGGCGATGACCTCCTCGGCCAGCTGCAGGTCGACCTCCAGCAGCGCCCGCGTCGCCTTGGCCAGCGCCTCCGCGACCTCCTCGCACATCCCCGCGAGGCTCGTGGCCAGCTCATCGAGTTGGTCCTGGTAGGCGTCGCGCATGGCCTGAGGGTAACCGGCGGTCGCCGATCGAAACGGATCTGCGGCTGAAGCCGAGATGAACGCCGGACGACCGTCAGGGGCAGGTCACCGCGGCCGGTGCCGGGCCGGGCGGCGGCTCGGTCGATCCGGTGGGCGCGGTCGTGGTGGCGCGGACGACGCCGTCGAACGATCGGCCGAGCACGAGCTGCAGCACCCCGGTGGCGCCCGGGTCCGGCACGGTGGTGGCGGCCGGGACGGTGGCGGCGAGCAGCTGCGCGGCCGCGGTCTGGTCGGGGGAGTAGCGGATGAGGGTCTGCGGGGTGGGTCGGGCGGCGTTGGTGACCTTGCCGACGCCGAAGCCGAGCCCCCGCAGCGTCTCGGCGATCTTCCCGGCGAGCCCGGGGCGGTCGGCCGCGTTGGCGATCTGCACCGTCAGGTCTGACGGGTGCGGGCCGCTGGTCGTGCCCGGCGCGATGGTGGGGAGCGGGGCGTCGGTGCGCAGCGCGTCGAACACGGCGGCGGCGTCGGTGGTGCGCAGCACGGAGCCTTGGCCCGCGGGGTCGGGGTCGGTGGGGACGGCGGTGAACGTCACGCCGGTCGCACCGAGGTCGCGCAGCGAGCGGGCCAGGGCGAGAACCTGGTCGAGGTCGGTGCCGTCGGTGGTGAGGACGTGGCCGAGCGCCGGGCGCAGCGCCGCCACGCGGGGCAGGTTGATCAGGCCGAGGCCGGACAGCGCCGGGCCGAGCACGGCGGCCAGCACCTGTTGCTGGCGTTCGATGCGTCCGCGACCCGCCGCAGGGTCGCCCGTGACGGACGCGGCTCGCACGAAGTCGGTGGCGTGCCGGGCGTTGAGCGTGATCGTGCCCGGCGTGGGGACGACGGTGCCGAGCGCCGTGTCGACGACCGCCCGGGGCGTGCAGAACCGCACCCCGGAGAGCGCGTCGACGGCGTCGCCGAGCCGGGCGAGGTCGAGCCCGACGTAGCGGGTGATCGCCAGGCCGGTCAGCTGCTGCACGGCGCGGGTGGCGCAGCGGGGGCCACCGAGGTCGAGCGCGCTCGCGAGCTGCGTGCGGGCCTGGGCGGGCACGGTGTCGGTCGTGTAGGTGGCCGCTGTGGGGTCGTAGCGCTCACAGGGAGGCCGGGAGACCTCCAGGTCGGCGGGGATCGCCAGCACCGTCAGCGGGCCGTTCCGGGGGAGGTGGGCGACGACGACCGTGTCGGGGCGGGCGGTGGCGCCGGAGGTCGCGGCGCGGTCGGTGGCGACGAGCAGCACATTCTCGTCGCCGACCTGCGCGGCCGCGTTGACGATGGCGCCGGAGCTGGGGTCGAGCGCGGCCGCAGCGGGCACGGCGGCGGCGAGCCACCGCTGGGCGCCCCAGCCGACGCCCGCGGCCGCGACGACCAGGACGGTGACGGCCAGCGCCGCCAGTCGCAGGGCGTTCGGCCGCCGTCTGCGCGGCGTCGGGTCGGGCGTGTCGGTGGCCGCGTCGCGGCTCGCCCCGAGCGTGAGGCCCGCGTGGGCGGCGGTGAGGCGGGTGAGGGTCTCGTCGATGCGCTGCACCCGCGTCGTGGCCTCGACCAGCGCCTCCGCCGTGGCCGCACCCTCTGCGGCCGCCGTGGCCTGCGGTCGGGCAGCGCCGGGGTCTCGACGGGCGCGCCCGGCCCGCCCCGCGCGCTCCGGTTCGTCGTCGGTTCGTGCTCGGCCGGCGTTCCGCCCGGCTCGCCCCGCGCGCTCCGGTTCGTCCTCGGTTCGCGCTCGGCCGGCGTTCCGCCTGGCTCGCTCCGGCTCGTCGTCGGTTCGCGCTCGGTCGGTGTCCACTCGGCGCGTCCGGTCGACCCCGCGCATCGGCCCCGCTTCGGCAGCGCGCGCCTGCCTGGCCCGTGTTCGCTCGGTGTCGCGGGCTTCCCCGGCGCGTGTGCGCTCGACGTCGGCGCGCTCGGCGTCGCGGGCTTGCCTGCCGCGTGTGCGCCCAGCGTCCGCGCGCTCGGTGCCGCGTGCCTGCCCGGCGCGTGTCCTCCCGGCGTCCGCGCGCTCGGTGCCGCGGGTCTGTCCCGCGCCGCGCCCGGGTCCGTCGCCGCGACGCGGGTCTTGCGCCTGGCCGTCGGCGCCGTCACGCGCCTGCAGCCCAGCGGGCGGGCGCGGGCGCCCGACTTGGCCGGCGGCTGGTGGCCGGCCCGCTTGGGCAGCAGGCGGCGGCCCCACTGCGGGCCCGGGCAGCGGTTGACCGTTCCGCGCGGACGACGCAGGCCGTCGGTTCGGCGGGGACGCAAGCCGCCCGTTTGGCCCGAGCAGCGGCGGACGTCCGTCCGGCCCGGAGGACGGTGTCCGCCCATTCGGCCCGGACGACGCAGGCCGTCCGTTCGGCGGGAACGATGCAGGCTGTCCGTCCGCCGCGGGCAACGGCGGGCGCCCGTTCGGCGCGGGCGAGCCAGGCCGCCCGTCGGACCCGGGCAGCGGCGCCCGTCCGTTCGGCGGGGACGACGCAGGCCGTCCGTCGTACCCGGTCGGGTGCCCGCCCGGCGGTGGCGACAGCGGATGCCCGTTCGGACCGGGCAGCGGCGCAGGCCGTCCGTTCGGCGACGACGGTGCGGGGCGGCCGTTCGGCGCGGGTGGCCGCCCCGTCGACGGGATCGGGTGCCCACGAGCAGTCGTCCACGCCGCGGGAGCACCGGGCCCCGGCGCGCCGGGCTGCCACTCGGATCGCGGCCAGGGCGCCCGACCCCCCGGTCGGCCGAAGCCGTGCTCCTGATCCACCCGCGGCGACGCCGGGTACTGGGACCGAGACCGCTGCCGAGCATCCCGCGGTCCCGCGGTCTGGGCCTCCACCACAGGCGGCGCCGAATCGGCGTCCGAGCCCTGATCAACGGCAGGCGTCGCTTCGGCACCCTGTTCAGCCCGTTGGCGTTCGGCCTCCTCGGCGGCGCGGCGGCGGGCCGCCCGCCCGCCCGGGGCTGCGGTGCCGCCGGTCAGTCCCAACCGGGCGAGGACGTCGTCGGACCCCGGCGCAGGCGACGCGCGCCGGGCCCGGTCTGGACCGTCCGCCACGCCACCTCCCCGCGCCGTACACGACAGAGGGCGGGTGAGATCGTCACGATCTCGCTCCCGCCCCCTCCAACGCCCACGAGCTTACGAAGCCCGCCCTCGTGGATCACAGGAGGGTCTCGGCGGGCCGCGGTTGGCTGATGGCCCGCCGTTGCCCGGCCGGACCAGCGAGATGGACGCGGCCCATGAGTTCGTCGCGGTAGGCCACGGCGTTCCGGCCGGAGTTCTTGGCGGCATACAGCAGAACGTCCGCTGCGCCGATCAGCCGCTCGGTATCGGTGAGCGGCCCTGCGCCGTGCGCCACGCCGATGCTGATCGTGACCCGCAGCCGGGGATCGAGCTCGTGCCAGGGATGGCGCGCCACCCGCTCGCGGGCCGCCTCACACGCCAGCACCGCCTCGGCCTTTCCGCAGCCGGGGAGCACGAGCGCGAACTCCTCACCCCCATATCGCGCGCAGAACGCACCGTCGGGCAGGCCCCGGCTCAGCTCATTGACGATCCGCTGAAGCACGCGGTCCCCGAACCGGTGCCCGAAGGTGTCGTTGACCTGCTTGAAGTGGTCGGCGTCAGCGAGCGCGACGCAGAGGTTCGACGCGCCCCGCGAGGCCAGCAGAGCGACGAGCCGCTCGTCCAGATAGCGACGGTTGTAGCTCGCGGTGAGGCTGTCGCGGCGGGAGAGCTCGCGGGCCTCGGCGTGCTCGCGGCGCAGGCGGTCGAGCTCGTGCGAAGGGTTGCCGTTCAACAGCCGGACGGCCGCGCGCAGATGCTCGTACGCCTCCTCCCACCGGCCCAGCGCGGCGAGCTCCTCGGCGTCCGTCGTGTGCTGCGCCGCGGCGCCGACCGGTTGCTCGACCGTGACCACCTGACCACCTCCCGTCGGAGATGTCGACGCGCAGGCCGATGGTCTTGATAGCCTGCACCCGTTCGCGCGCCCGGCTCAGCCCCCCGAGTGCTCCAGCTCGGCACCGAGTGGCACGGCGGCGTCGTCCGGGTCGTCCAGCCACCCTTCGGGCAACACGACCCGGCCGGGCGAGCCCTGCCGTCCGCGCGGGCCCTCGGCGTCGGCCGGGAAGGGGAGGTCGGGGTCGAGCCCGGCGAGCAGCTCGGCGAGCTCGTCGAGGCTCTCCACCATCCCCAGCCTGCGGCGCGTCTCGGGCCCCACCGGGAAGCCCTTGAGGTACCAGGCGATGTGTTTGCGCATGTCGCGGATGCCCTTGTACGGGCCCATGTGCACGCAGAGCAGCTCGGCGTGGCGGCGCATGGTCGCCATGACCCGCCCGAGGTCCGGCGGGGTGGGCAGCGCTCGTCCGGCGAACGCGGCTTCGAGGTCGCCGAAGAGCCAGGGCCTGCCGAGGCATCCCCGGCCGACCACGACACCGTCGCAGCCCGTCGTCGCGACCATCCGCAACGCGTCTTCGGCGCAGAAGATGTCGCCGTTGCCCAACGCGGGCAGCTCGGCGGGCAGGGCGTCGCGCAGGCGGGCGATGGCCGACCAGTCCGCCGTGCCCGAATACCGCTGCGCCGCCGTCCGCGCGTGCAGGGACACCGCCGCAACCCCGGCGTCGGCGGCCCGGCGCGCGGCGTCGAGGTAGGTGTGCCGCTCGTCGTCGATGCCGACGCGCATCTTCACGGTGACCGGCCGCCCGTCGGCGTTCGCCACGGCCGCCCGCACGATCGCCGCGAACAGCCGCCGCTTGTACGGCAGCGCGGCACCCCCGCCGCGGCGCGTGACCTTGGGGACCGGGCAGCCGAAGTTCATGTCGATGTGGTCGGCGAGGTCGCGCTCGACGACCATCCGCACCGCCCGTCCCATCGCCGCCGGATCGACCCCGTAGAGCTGGAGGGAGCGCGGGTGCTCGTCGGCGTCGAAGGCGATCATCTGGAACGTCAGTGGGTTGCGCTCGACGAGCCCGCGCGAGGTGATCATCTCGCAGACGTAGAAGCCTTCGCCCTGCTCGCGGCACAGCCGTCGGAAGCCGGGGTTGGTGATGCCCGCCATCGGCGCCAGCACGACCGGCGTGGCGGAGGTGTACGGCCCGATGGTGAGCGGGCGCGTGACGGCGGGAGCACTCACGTCGTGCCATTTTTCCACGCCGCCGTGCGATCCGGGATGCGGCACATCACGCGATCGGTGATGCGCCTGATCAGGTGTAGCGACGTCGCTTGGCTTCGTACATCCGCTCGTCGGCCTGACGGAGGAGGCGCGCCGGGTCGATCGCGGTCGTGACGTCGGACGCGCTCACGCCGATGGCGGCGGTGATCGTGATGGCCAGGCCCTCGATGGTAAAGGGCTCGGCGACGGCGGCACGGAGCCGTTCGGCGATGGCGTCGGCCTGGTAGGGCTCGGTGTCGACGCAGAGAACGACGAACTCGTCGCCGCCGAGCCGTGCGCACACGTCCTGCGGGCGCAGGAGTGTGGTGAGCCGCCGCGCGAGCTGCTGGAGGAGCTGGTCGCCGACGGCGTGGCCGTGGCGGTCGTTGACGGCCTTGAACCCGTCGAGGTCGACGAAGAGCAGACAGCTCGGGCGGACGTGCCGGATCAGCGCGTCGTCGATGCGCTGGGCCAGCAGGGAGCGGTTGGCCAGGCCGGTGAGCGGGTCGTGGTGGGCGCGGTGCAGGAGCTCGGCCTCGAGCGCCTTGCGGGCGTCGATGTCGTCGACGTGCATGATCAGGTGCGCGGGTCGACCGGGCGCCTCGGGCACGGTCGCGGTGCTGACGAGCACCCAGATGGCGCTGCCGTCGGCGCGCACGAAGCGGCACTCGTGACGCAGGATGCGCTGGGCGCCGGTCTGGACGAGATGGCAGTTGTGGCGGGCCGCGGGTTGGTCGTCGGGGTGGGTGATGGCGAAGAGCGTGCTGCCCTCGAGGCTCGCCGGGGTACGGCCGAGCAACTCGCCGAGCGCGGGATTACAGGTGACCAGGACGCCCGCGGGACTGAGTACGGCCATGCCCGTCGGGGCGTAGTCGAAGGCGCTGCGGATGCCGTGCGCGAAGAGGTCGACGGGCCCCGGTCCCGTCATCGGGACCGTCCGCTCGCCGTCTCGGTGAGGGATGGGGCGGCCGTCACCCGGCCGAGTGTCCTTCGGATCGCGCTGACCACGGTAGGTACCCGACGGCGGACGATCCACCCGGCGGCCATGACCCCGTCGGGCCGTGCCGAACGCGCCACGTCACCCTCCCCTCACGCTGAGTGTGCCGTACCCGGGGCGTCGCCGTCGAGCGATCGGGGCCCCCGGCACTTCGAGGCGTGCGCCGTCGGCGAGCCGCGCGTGAAGAGGCTGGATCGAGTGCGGTTGTGGCGGACGAGGCGGCGCGGTTCTCCGGATTTCGGTCGGTCGCCCGCCACGGGTGTGCTGGTGGCGCACCCCACCCGGCCCGGCCCGTAGGCTGACGGCACGGGCCTCTAGCTCAATCGGCAGAGCAGCGGACTTTTAATCCGCGGGTTCGGGGTTCGATCCCCCGGGGGCCCACTTGACCAGCGGAAACGCAGCTCAGCTGGTGGATTATGAAGCCGTTCTCCCGGAAAACTCCCGATGAACGATGCCGAACGTCGGCAAGCGATGATCACAACGGCGAGGGCCGCGGCCAACCGGGCGTACCTCATCCCGGGCGGCAGTACGCCTGTGTCGACTGCTCGGCGCGCCGCCGGGTGTTGTTGTCGATCCGGGTCACCTACCGCCCCCTGAACACGGTTGAAGATCGTCCGCGCGAGGGAGGGTTCCGGTCCCTGATCACGTCACCAGGGGCGACGCGGCAACTTGAGGAAGCGCCGGGATAAACCGGCATGGAGGAGGAGATGGAAGAGCTCTACGCCGAAGGGGTAGCGACCCACGGCGGCCCCGAGTCATGCGTCGACGACCCGCGAGGGCGTGGCGAAGCGTTGACAGGGGTACGTGCAGGCCGGGTTATTGAGCCACGAAATCGCAGCTTCGGGGTGCCCACGCTGTTCAAATGGTGGAAGGCAACACCGCCGGCGGCGTTAGCGCGAGGCGTCGGTGGACCCCGCGGGGTCAGAGAGCCATGGCATGTACGGAACCTTCGTGTGCGAGAACCGGGAGATCCCACGTTCGCCCGTCCGGTTGATCATCGGGCGGGCCGCTCAGGGAACACAAGGTGGTACGCCTGAGATGTACGAGGGTGGGAAGTCGGACGGTCCCGTAGTACCTGCGAACCTGCCGAACGAGGCCGTGGGAGCGGTGGCGGAGGTGGGGGAGGAAAGGGGATCGGCCAAGGGGAACACGGCCAGCAAAACGCCTCCCGGACGCAGTGCCGGGCCAGGGGCGTCCAGTGCGCTGGAGCGTGTGCGTGAGGTTGCACGACGAGACAAGGATGCGCGGTTCACGGCGCTGCTGCACCACGTCGATCTGGTTCGGCTCCGGAAGGCTTATTGGGCGATCCGCCCGCAGGCCGCCCCGGGGGTGGACAGGGTGACGTGGGCCGATTACGGGCAGGACCTGGAGGCCAACCTGCGGGATCTGCACGCACGGGTGCGAGCGGGGCGCTACCGGGCCAAGCCGAGCAGGCGCGTGTACATCCCGAAGGCGGACGGGCGGCAACGCCCGTTGGGTATCGCCTCGCTGGAGGACAAGATCGTCCAGCGGGCCGTCGTCGAGGTGTTGAACGCGGTCTACGAGGTGGACTTCCGGGGTTTCTCCTACGGGTTCCGGCCGGGGCGCAAGCCCCACGACGCGCTCGACGCGTTGACGGTCGGGATCACGAGCAAGAGGGTGAACTGGGTGCTGGACGCGGACATCCGCGACTTCTTGGATGCATGGTCACACTGCTCCTTTCGCTGATTGTCATGATCAAAACAGTCCTTGGGGGGCGGTCGGAGGCTCGATACGCAGGCCTTTCCTGCGTCCGGCGTGGACGTGGACGGCGCGGAGTTCGCCGCGCTTGACACGGTGCAACAGCGTCTGGCGGGAGACGCCGTGCGCCAGGGTGGCCTCAAGCATGGCCAGCCAGCCTTCGGGTGCGTCATCGACGAATAGGGCGCGTAGTTCGTCGTTCATGCGGATCCGCCATGGAGCGCCGGGGGTGGTCTGTTCTCCGGCGATGAACCCGTCGCCGAGCCAGCGGTGCAGAGTGGAGGGCGCGAGTCCCAGCGTGGCGGCGGCTTCGGCCACGGTGATCAGTTCTCCTTCGGTCGGCTCGGTGCCGGGTTGGTGGCAGGGGATGCGCCAGTGGTGTCGCAGACTCTGGACTCTATTGGCGGTGTATGACAGTTCGCGAGCGGTGCGTCGGCCTTGCCGGTTGAGGATCCCTGCGATGACCGTGTCGGAGTGGTGGATAGCCAGGCGACGGATCAACTCGATGGTGTCGTCATCGGTGCGGATCTTCGGCTGGGCCCGTTTGAGCGGAACGGTCAGTTCGCTGATCGCGCCGCCTTTCCAGCGGATCCGCAGGTCGGCGCGGCGATTGGCGTCCTCGGTGGTGATGGTGACGATGACTTCGTCCAGCAGGGTGTGGAGGAGTTGTTTGCGGTCCTTGTCGGTGGTGCTCGGCGCGGCCCAGATCCCGTCCAGGTCGTCACCGAGGGCCACGACCATGGCCCGTTCGCTGGCGCTCAGCGCCGCAGGGCGGCGTTTCTCCCGCCGTGCCAGTTCGGCCTCGGCGGCCGCCAGCGCGGCGAGGGTCTTCTCCCAGTCGGCTTCCAGGCCGCGGGCGACCAGCCGGTTGTCCGGGTCGACGGCTCGGTAGCGGCGTTCCGCTCTGGCCGCGTCGTAGCGGCTGCGCTCGACTTCGCGGCGGTGCCCGGCCAGGACCGTGTCGTGGCCGTGTTCGAGTTCGTCGACGGCGGCCAGGCACGCGGACAACGCGGCCGGGGCGAGCGCGGCCAGGAACGCTGCGGCGACAGCGGTGTCGATGGCGAGGCCGCCGAACTGCAGGTGTCGAGTTCCCCGGCCGTCGACGAGCGCACCGGTGCCGGTGCAGTAGTAGCCGGGAGTGGTTTTGCTCGGGCCCTGATAGAGCACGGCGAGTTTCCGGCCGCAGATCCCGCAGGCGGCCAGGCCCTGCAGCAGGGCGCAGCCCTCACGGACGGCACCGGTGCCCGGCTCGTGGCGCACCGGGCGGGTGTTGGCGGCGATCTTCTCGGTGTTGGCCAGGTAGGTGTCCCAGTCGATGTAGCCGCGATGGTGGTCCTCGATCAGGACCTGCCATTGCTCGCGCGGCAGGACCCGGCGGCGGGTGCGGATCTGGCCGTCCTCGCCGAGGCGGCGTTCGAACTTGGTCCGGCCGTAGACATACGCGCCGGCATAGGCCGGATGGGTCAGCACGTTATGGATGGCGTGGTAGGTCGGCTCGACCCACCTGATGTCGGTGCCGTGCAGGTAGGCCGTCGGGGTCAGCGGCCATCTCAGGCCCTGCTCGCGCAGCCATAGCCACACCGCGCGGGCCGATCCGCACGCGGCGAACCGCTCGAACACCGCGGCGATGACGCCGGTCACCGCCTCGTCGGGGTGGAACAGGACCTCGGCGGGACCCTCCCCCCAGACCAGTCCGACCGGCAGCGCACGCTTGAGCTCGCCGCGGGCGGCCTTGTTACGGACCCCGCCGTCCAGGCGAGCCCGCAGAATGTGCAGCTCAGCTTCTGACATGGTGCCTAATCAGTTCTGGGAGTGATCCATCCGGCACACTCCTGGCGGTAGCCGACCGGCAGGTGAGCACTCGTGGTTCCTGGACGTTGAGTCCTGATGAAAGACAGTGCCCCTGCCGGTAGGCCGGGAGAGTTGATCGCTGCTGGGATGTCGTGCCCACCCACTGGTGGTGTGAGCACTGCTTGATTAGGTCGCTGATAGTTCTCCCGCCGGCTGCGCAGGGTGATCGGCATCGAGAACGGGAGGACCGTTGCGACTGTTCGTGGGGGATGACTGGGCTGAGGACCATCACGATGTCGAGCTGATGGACGCCACAGGCCGACGGCTGGCCACGGCCCGGCTGCCCGAGGGCGTGGCCGGTATGGCCCGGCTGCACGCGATGATCGGCGAGCGGGTCGGCGAGGACCCCGACGAGGATGTGGAGGTGGTGGTCGGGATCGAGACCGACCGAGGCCCCTGGGTGGCCGCGCTGGTCGCCGCCGGTTACACGGTGATGGCTGTCAACCCGTTGCAGGCCGCCCGATTCCGTGACCGGCTCGGTGTGTCCGGCGCGAAAAGCGACGCCGGTGACGCCCATGTGCTGGCCGACATGGTCCGCACCCACGCCCACGAGCTGCGCCCGGTCGCCGGGGACTCCGCGCGGGCCGCGGCGATCAAGGTCGTGGCCCGCACCCACAAGACACTGATCTGGGAACGGACCCGCCACACCCAGCGGCTGCGGCACGCGCTGCGCGACTACTTCCCGGCCGCGCTGGTCGCCTTCGCGGACCTGGACGCCGCTGACACGCTGGAACTGCTGGCCAAGGCGCCCACCCCGGCGCAGGCGGCCCGGCTGACGTCGGCACAGATCAGCGCCGCGCTCAAGCGTGCGCGTCGCAGAAACGTCGCGGAGAAGGCCGCGGTGATCCAGACCGCGTTGCGTGCCGAGCACCTGGGCCAACCCGAGGTCGTGGCCGACGCCTACGCCGCCAGCGTTCAGGCGCTGATCGCCGTCCTGATCGTGCTCAACACCCAGATCACGACCCTGCAAGGGCAGGTGGAGGCCCATTTTGGGCAGCACCCGGCCGCTGAGATCATCACCTCTCAGCCCGGCCTGGGATCGATCCTCGGCGCCCGGGTGCTCGCAGAGTTCGGCGACGACCCCCACCGCTACACCTGCGCCAAGGCCCGCAAGAACTACGCGGGCACGTCCCCGATCACTCGCGCGTCGGGCAAGAAGAAGGCCGTCTTGGCCCGGTTCGTGCACAACGACCGGCTCATCGACGCGCTGATGACCCAGGCGTTCGCCGCGCTGAAGGCCTCGCCCGGCGCCCGCGCCTACTACGACCGCCACCGTGCCCGCGGCGCCAGTCACAACGCCGCCCTGCGTCAACTCGCCAACCGACTCGTCGGCATCCTGCACGGCTGCCTCAAGACCGGCACCCTCTACGACGAGACGACCGCTTGGTCGCATCACGCCGAGAACGTCGCGGCTTGACATTTCAGCTCCTGGGATGTCTTTCATGCCGAGAACGAGACGATCATTGAACAGGCCCGGATGGTAGAGGCCGTCCCCGTCCGCGATCAGGGTGTCAGTCATGCCGGCCAGGTCCAGCAGCCGATACCAGTCGGCGTTGTTACGGGCCAGCCGCGACACCTCCAGCGCCAGCACGATCCCGACCTGCCCGAGGCCGACCTGGGCCGCCAGCTCGGCGAACCCCGACCGGCCCTCGGCCGAGGATCCGCTGATCCCCTGGTCCTCGTCGATGACCCGGACCGCGCCGCGCGGCCACCCCAGCGCCACCGCCTTGGCCACCAGGTCGTACTGGCGGGTCGTGGACTCCCGGTTGCGCTCGAGCTGGGCCAGCGTCGACTGACGGATATAGACGATCGCTGCCCTCTGCCGGTGGGCGGCGCTCACTTTCGGGGTGTCACTCATCGCCGGCCTTTGCAGGCCCCCGTCATCGTCGTCGTGGCGGCGTGGGCGATCAGCCGGGCCAGGATCCGGATCGCGGCGGCGACCCCCGTCTCGGGCAGCGACAAGATCACTTCCGGTGGCGATCCCGGGATCTGTTCGGGCATCAAACTCAGCTGCGCGGACTGCACGCTTGTCCTCCTCGCACGGTGGTTTCCGCGCAGCCTGTCCGCTACCGGCATCGACGCGGGCGCCGAGACCGGCAACCAGCTCGTGGGCGTGAAGCAGCTCCGCCGGCGCGGCGAGAATCGCTGTTGCCCGGTCCAGGGCTTGGCCCTCGTTCGCCGTCGTGGTGTCACGGTCGGTCCACGCCACCGGCATCAGGGTCTTGCTTCCGTCGGGCAGCACGACCAGCAGCTCGTCGCGGCCGAGTCTGCGCATCGCCCCGATCACCTGCAGCCGCCGGCCCTCCAAGGGATGCCGCGGCCGGGTCACCGTCACCTCGGTCACCGCACCGTCCCGCCGCCGAGCGTGAGGACATAACGCCGGTGTCCGGCCGCGTGCGCGATGACGTCGGCGACAAGCGCGGCAGTCGCCTCGTCCAAGCCGGTCAGCACATCACTCAGATCGACTGGGACGCCCCCGGCAAGACTCGC
Source organism: uncultured Actinomycetota bacterium (assembly GCA_963739465.1). Taxonomy (GTDB): domain Bacteria; phylum Actinomycetota; class Actinomycetes; order Mycobacteriales; family Pseudonocardiaceae; genus Pseudonocardia. The sequence goes on along the minus strand of CAVUAS010000019.1, from coordinate 2,405 downwards.
GGCCAGCAGCAGCACCCGCCGCTCACTGCCCGAACAGGCCAAACGCCCCGTGTTCAGCCCGGCCACGGCCGCCGTCCAGTCAACGCAGGCGAACACATCGACCTCAGCGACGCCGACCTGGACACATTCATCGAGGAAGTCCTCGCGACACAACCACCGCCGATGGCCGATCAACAACCCGACAGCCGCCTCCTCACAGTAAATCCCAGCCACGCGGGCGACCATCGCCAAGGCCAGGTCCTCGAAGTGGGTAGTGAGTGCCGACTTCGTTCGACGAAATCTCGCATCCGGGCCTCATGGACCGGGTGCGGGCACGCGTCGGGGACAAACGCGTCCTGGCTCTGGTGAAGGCGTTCCTCAAGGCGGGCATCCTCGGCGAGGACCGCGTCTTGAGGGCGACCGACACCGGCACCCCGCAAGGATCGATTCTCTCCCCGCTGCTGAGCAACGTGGCCCTCTCGGTCCTGGACGAGCACATCGCCCAGGCCCCGGGAGGCCCGGCCGCCAGCCGCTACCAACGGGCCAAGCGTCGCGCCGCAGGGTCTGCCCAACTACCGCCTGGTCCGGTACGCCGATGACTGGTGCCTGCTCATCTCCGGCACCAAGGCCGACGCCGAAGCCCTGCGCGAGGAGATCGCCGGGGTCTTGTCCACGATGGGTCTGCGCCTGTCGCCGGAGAAGACCTTGATCACCCACATCGACGAGGGCCTCGACTTCCTCGGCTGGCGCATCCAACGTCACCGCAAACGAGGCACCAACCGGCGCTACGTCTACACCTACCCGGCGCGCAAGGCCATCAGGGCCGTGACCGGCAAGGTCAAGACGTGGTGCCGACGGATGGACACGAACCAGCCGCTGGAAGCCCTGCTGCTCCGGCTGAACCCGATGCTGCGGGGCTGGTGCGCCCACTTCCGGCCCGGCGTGTCCATCGCACCTTCGCCTACCTGCGCGCCTACACCTGGGCCCGGGTCATCGGATGGCTGCGCCGCAAACACCGCCGGATCACCTGGAAAGAACTCCGCCGCCGCTACTGCGCGGGCGGATGGTGGCCGGGCACCACCGAACGGGTGCTGTTCAACCCGGCAAAGGCGGGTGGTCTCAACCGGTGGAAGCAATTGAGCTGGCCAGGAGGTCGGTGAAGACTTCTGCTGGGGTTCGGTAGCCGAGGATACGCCGGGGTCGGTTGTTGAGCTCGCGGGCGACAAGGTCGAGGTAGGCCTGGTCGTCGGTGATCTCGGTGCCCTTGGGGAAGTACTCGCGCAGCAGCCCGTTGGTGTTCTCGTTGGTGCCGCGTTCCCACGGCGAGTGCGGGTGCGCGAAGTAGACGTCCACAGCGGTCGCGAGGCTGAACGCGGCGTGGCCGGCCATCTCGCTGCCCTGGTCCCAGGTGAGGGTCTTGACCAGCTGTGAGGGCATGCCGGACACGGCCGCGATGAGGGCATCGCAGGTGGTGGCGGCGTCCCGGCGGCCGGCGGGCAGCGCGACCGGCACCGTGTAGCGGGAGGTCCGCTCGACCAGGGTCGCCATCGCCGACCGACCGGCCTTGCCGATCACGAGGTCGCCCTCCCAGGCGCCGGGCACGGCCCGGTCGCTGGCCTCGGCGGGGCGGGCGTCGATGCTGGTCATACCCACGATCCGGGCCCCCGGGCTGGAGCTGCGTCCGCGGGGACGACGCCGGGTCCGCCCGGAACGCAGCAGGATCCCCTGGCGCGCGAGCTCCCCCTTGGGCAGCGCGTAGATCCAGGTGTAGATCGCCTCGTGCGACACCGTGTCGGCCACCCGCTCAGCGTGCTGACCGCTGTGTTCGTGGCGCAACCGGCCCGCGACCTGATCCGGGGAGTGCCCCGCCCGTAGCCGCGCGATCACCTGCGCGCGCAGCACCGGATCGGCGTCGAGCTTGCGGGCCTTGGGCCGACACCGCGCGCGGGCGGCCACCCGGGCGGCCCGGTTCGCCCGGTAGCGCTCCCGACCACCATGACGGGCGATCTCCCGACTCACCACGCTGGGGTTCCGCCCGATCCGCGCCGCGATCACCACACCCTCGACGCCCTCGGCGATCCCCCGGGAGATCTCCTCCCGGTCCGCCCCGGACACCATGATCCGACGTCGGGCTTCGGTCCGGGGTCGGGCGGGGACGGCGGGCAGCGTACGGGGCTGCCCTCCCCCCTCCAGGGCGCCTGCGGCGTCGCACGCGACGGCTCCTGCGTCGCCGCCCTGGACCGGCGAGCCTCCGCAGCCCCTGCCAGCCACCACCACGGGCAGGCCAACCACGGCCTGCCCGCTCGGGCGCCCGCCGTCCCCGCCCGACCCCTCCAACACCGCGACCTTGCCGGCCCCGATCCTTGCCACCTGCACTCCTCGTCGACACACCCTCACCGACGATCATGCATGATCAATTGCTACGA
>CAVUAS010000018.1:0-237908 GCA_963739465.1 uncultured Actinomycetota bacterium | reverse complement strand
ACTGTCCGGTCTCCTCGCTGCTCAGCGCGCCCAGCCCCGAATCCGGAAGGTCGGCGCGCGCTGGGCTGCTACCGGCATGCGTTGCTGGTGTAGTGCTGGTTCTCGATGGCACCCGCGTCGCGCAACTCGCCAGCGACAACCAACTGAGCTTGTCCACCGCGTACCGCTACCTGCACGAGGCCGTCAACGTCTTGGCCGCGACAGCACCCCACGCTGCACGGCGTGCTGCTCGCCGCTCGGATCTGTGGTTATCAGGCAAGCACCACGAGCACGGCGGGAACGTCCAGGTCGTGACCGCTCCGGACGGTTGGTCGCCGTGGACCTCGCCGGTGCGGCCGGGCCGAGAGCACGACACCACCTGCGCGCGGACCCATCACGGGCTGCTCGACGCACTCGCCGACTGGACCGACGCCGGGCATGCAGTGCTGGCCGATCTGGGCTACGAGTGCGAGAACACCCTTCTCACCTGCCCGATCAAGAACACCCGCGGCGTGACGCTGCCGCGGAACAGCGCACCTCCAACGCCCTGCACTCCGCCACCCGCGCGTTGGCCCAACGCGGGAACTCGCCTCAAGATCACCTTCAAGGGTCTACGCCGGGTCACCCTCTGCCCATGGCGGATCGGCGCGATCACCTCCGCCGCCCTGGTCCTCCTGCACCATGAACACGCCGGAACTACATGACCATCACGGCAAGTCGACGGCTGCTGGGAAACGCTCAGTGTCCTGCGACCGTCGTGGTTGAGCACGCTGAGGTGCACCGGGACTCGCGGAGCACGGCGCATGCCGTGATCATTTCTTGTCACGTCCAGCGGACCGGCCATTCCCGAAAGCGCGGAGCCTCCAGATTGGCGGATCTCGGTCCTGGGGCCCGTGCTTCCGGCCCTTCCGGCGGTGCTGGGCACCTCCGCCGTTGGCGACGAGATGGTGCGAGTCTGGGACCCGCCACCGCCACAACCGTGGTTCGACGTCATCGCAGTCAGGCGTGCCGTAAGTAGTCGGAAGTCTTGTGGCCCGTGCCTGGCCCGGGGTTCGTCTGCCGGTGGGTGACACACCAGGCGCGGTGCGTGATTTCCACTGTGGGCGGGTGTCTGCTGTGGCCCGTGGCTGCTGGCGTGCTCGTGGAAGCGGATGCGGTCGCGCGCCTGGAGGGTTTGTTGGCGCGGGCGCTGGAGGCGAACGAGCGGCTGGCCGCGCTGGCGGAGCGGCAGCGGGCGGAGATCGCCAGGCTGCGTGAGGAGCTGGCCGTGCGGGACGGCGAGCTGGAGCGGGTGAACGCCGAGCTGGTGGTGCTGAAGCGGATGTTGTTCGGCCGTTCCTCGGAACGGGCCCGGCCCGGGACCCCCGGCGGTGACGGCGACGGCGGGGAAGCCGGCGGGGATGAGGTTCGGCCCGTTGGTGGCGGGAAGAGCGGGAAGCGGGGGCCGGGAGCGCGGGCGGGCCGGCGGGATTACTCGCACCTGCCGCGGGTGGAGGTGGTCTGGGACTTCCCCGACGGCGGCGGGTACTGCTGCCCGGAGTGCGGCACGCCGTTTAGCCGGCTGGGGGATCACGTCACCGAGGTGCTGGACTGGGTGGTGATCGTACGGGTGAGCGCGCACTGCCGCCGCCGGTACCGGCGGGCATGCGGGTGCCGGGTCCCGGCGACGGTGACCGCGCCGGGTCCGCCGAAGGCGATCGGCAAGGGCCTGGTCTCCAACGCGTTCATCGCGCAGTGGCTGGTCGAGCGGTATGTGGCCGGGCGCTCCCAGAACTCGCTGATCACCGGCCTGGCTCGGCACGGCGCGGACCTCTCCCCGGCCACGCTGACCGGGATTTGCGCCGCGGCGGGGGCGCTGCTGGCCCCGCTGGAAGCCGCGGTCACCGCGCGGTCGCGGGGCTCGTGGCACCTACACGCCGACGAGACCAGCTGGCGGGTGTTCGCCCCGCGCGAGCCGGGCGGCCCGGCGAGGTGGTGGCTGTGGGTCTTCCTCGGCCCGGACACCGCCTGCTTCGTCATGGACCCCACCCGCTCGGGCGCGGTGCTGGCCCGCCACGCCGGGATCGACCAGACAACAGGCCAACTCGTCGAACACCCCGAAGGTGTCTGCGGCGCCGGTGGTGACCGGCCCGAGGGGCCGCGGCAGCTGGTCATCTCCAGCGACTTCTACAGCGTCTACACCTCGGCCGGCCGCAAGGCCTGCGGCCTGGTGAATCTCTACTGCTGGGCGCACGTGCGCCGGTACTTCGTGCGGGCCGGGGACGCGAACCCCGATCAGCTCAGCTACTGGGCCACCGCCTGGCTGGAGCGGATCAAGAACCTGTACACCGCCCACGAGCAGTTGAGCACCGCGTGGGCCGGTGGTGTCGCCGCCGAACTGGAGCACGCACGCACGGCCTGGGATGAGGCCCTCGGCGGCATCGACGCCGAGCGCACCAAGCAGATGGCCTCGCCCGGGCTGCAAACCCCGGCGAAGAAGGCCCTGGCCACGCTGGACCGAGAATGGGACGGGCTGGCCGCCCACCGCGACTACCCGATGATCAGCCTGGACAACAACGCCGCGGAGCGTGCGTTGCGCCGCCCGGTCGTGACCCGCAAGAACGCCTACGGCTCCCGCAACGAGGACGCCGCCCGGCTCGCTGCCCGCGTCTGGACCGTCACCGCGACCGCCGAAATGGCCGGGTTGAACGTCATCACCTACCTCACCGCCTACCTCGACGCCTGCGGACGAACCGGTGCCAAGTCCCCGACCGGTCCGGACCTGGAACGGTTCCTGCCCTGGACCGCGACCCGCGAAGACCTGCACACCTGGGCACAGCCACCCCGCCCCGATTGACCCGGATGACCACCGACCCCGTCACGGCGCCACCGCTCAGAAACGGTCACGCCGCGCCCCGGCATGCCCTCCACGGGACTTCCGAATACTTACGGCGTGCCGGGCACGGATCACCACCCGCGCGCGCAGCCCTACACCTCACGCGTTCGGCCGAACCAAGTTCCTCGCACGACCCGGGCGAGCGGCTCTCCGGCTCACGGCGAAAGTCGGAATGATGCCCTCGTCGATGTTATGACGGCGCGCTATCTGGCGAGGGAGTCGCGTGTTGTCGAGGTGTTGGGGCTGGCGAGTTCGATTGTTTTGCGGCCGCCTGCGACGGTCGATTTGCGGGCGTACGTACTGAGGAGGATGGCTTAGCCGTTTGGCCCGAGGTCGCCTGCGTCTCCGGCTGTGGTGTGGTGGGCAGGAACTTCTTGCTGCTCGGCTTGACCGGTTGGGCCCTTCGTGCACTGTCTTGCGCTGCCCTGGTGTCGGTCCGCGCGGTACTCGGAGCTGGTTGCGGCGTCGTCGTGGCGGCGGACCGGGTTGGCCGTGGCGACTCGCCAGGTTGCTCGTGGTGCGGTGGCGATGTCGACTTCGCCGAAGCGGACTGAGAGGTTGGGTGCGTCCGCGGCGTAGTCGTTGCGGGCCCGGTTTGCGTAATGGAGTCATGAGACTCATTTGCCCGCGCTGACGGGCTTTCCGGTCGCGAGGAGTGCGTTGTCTGCCGCGATGTCGGCTTGGGCGCAGCAGAGGTTTTCGGGCTGCGCGTCGGCGCGCCGGGCTCAGATACCGACTTCCTTGTAGCAGCAGGCCCGGGGGGAGCGTCAAGCTGCCTTTCCAGGTCGCGCTGTCGGTTCTGTAGTTTGGTCTGACCGTCCTCATTGCGCACTTGTGGTAAGCGGCTAGCCGCGGCGTGAAGCGCGGCTTCAGCCTCGTCCGTTTGTCCTGACGCCATTGCCGCTTCGGCTTGCGCCTGGGCAGCGCCCGCATCGTCGGCGGCGCGGATGGACGCTGCGTGTTGGCTGTAGAGGACCTCGGTGACCGGCCACAGGGCCTCGTTGGGGGCGGCGCCGTAGGCAGCCAGCGCGGTGAAGGCGAGCACCACGGCAGCGGCAAGGGCTGAGACGAGCGGCACCCGGAACCTGTGGCGACGGGGTTCGCAGGCATCCAAGTCCCCTGCGGCGTCCCGTGCTCGGTCGGGGCCAACGGGGGCGAGCGGATCCGACTCGATGTCGCGCCGCCACGACAGCAACGCCTCGATGAGCTGCCGATCAGCTGAGGCATCAAAGGGCACATCAAGTCGATCGGATTCCTTTGAGGCGCCGCCGATCGCGTCCAGTAGCAGATCGTCCTTCCATACCAACACCAGGGCGTCGATATCGAGGTCGTCCTCGCTGAGATCCTCGTCCGAACCGTTCGAATCGGGCAAAGGGGCGGCCCCGGCTTCCCGGTCCGGGTCGAGCGGCTCCGCCACTAGACCACCCCGGCACGAGCAACCACGGGCCGGAATGGTCCGTTCTGATGAACGTGATCCATGGCGTGTCCCTTCGCTGCAGAGGCGTCCCGCACCCGTCGAGCCAGCCCCACGGCGAATATCGTGGTTGATCCACCAACGCTACTGCTTTCGTTCGGGTGACGGCTACGGATGAGCCGGCGCCTCAGTCTCCAAGCCGTCGTTGTCGAGGGACGAATCACGAGATGCAGGAGATATGCCGTCCACGCCATCGCCGTAGACACCGCCGGTCCACGGCCTGCTGCACGAGCGCCGTGTTGAGCGCGGTGGCCGGGACCGCATTGGTGACCACGGTCTGACCAACTCAACCAGGTCGCATGCCTGCGGACAGAAATGCGGGTTGTCGTCGACTGCGGATGGTCGGGCAGCCGTCCTGTCGGTTCAACCACGGCGGTCGGTGAGTCGACCGCGGAGGGCCCTGAGCGCCCGGTGCTGAGCGACGCGCACAGCCGCAGCACTCATCCCCAGCGCATGGGCAGTGTCGTTGGCGTTGAGCCCGATGACGATCCGCAGGCTGAGGACCGCGCGCTGCTGCGGGGAAAGGGTTTGCATCAGTCGGCGTAGCTGCGCTGCCTGCTCGACGGCGAGAGCATGTTGCTCCGGTGGGTTCTCGTCGGGGAAAGGCCGATCGAGGGGCTGCGCGATCAGATCGGTTCGGTCACGCGCCGCAGCCCGCTGCGCGTCGGCGATCTTGCGCATGGTGATGGTGAGGGCGAACGCCCGGAACGGAACTCCGTGCCTGATCTTGTAGCGAGGCAGCGCCGTGAAGATGGCCAGCAACGCTTCTTGAGCCACATCATCGGCCGCTGCCGAGATCCGGCCGTGCCCGAGTCGCGCTCGACAGACGCGGTGGATTGTCGGCCGGAGCACGAAGAACAGCCGGGTGATAGCCGACGGATCACCCTGCATCGCCGCCGTAACCAGCTCCATGGAGTCGAGACCTGGCGAGCCTTCGTCGGCCCGGTGCGACCCGCCAGGTTGAGGCGTCACTTCGGCGGTTCCGGGAGGTCTGGTGGCTTCCCCTCCTTCGAGCGGTTCGGGAAGCTGTGGCCCGGCTGCTCCCTCTCTGCCGGTCGAGCGTCCTCCCTTGTGGGGAATGCCGTCCTGGACGGCGATCTCGCTGCTCTGCACAATCCGAACTTGCTGGTGGTCCATCGGTCACCTACCCCCGCGGCGCGCAAAACGACCGACCACCTGATTCAACGGGCGGGACCGGCCTGTGTTCCCGGCGTGACAGCGCGACCAGCAAGCCGATCTCACGTCGCGCTGACGGACCTGGCTGCGGTGATACCAACCGGGTGGTCAGTTGAGCCGGGCGACGAGTACGGCGACGAGGGCGTGGTGGATGAGAACGTGGCCCAGCGTGGTCGACGCCCGCGGCAGCGCGTCCGCCCTCGTGCCGGCGCCCCCGCCGCCCCCCCCCCCGACGGCTACCGGCCGCGAAGGCCGATCGGGTTGCCGTCAGCGTCGGCAAGCACGCACACCCGCGCCTGCGGCGCGACCTGCCGCGGCGCGACGCGCTCGGTCGCGCCCGCCGCGAGAAGGGTCGCGCGGGCCGCGTCGAGATCCTCGACGTCGGCGTAGGCCACCGGTCCGTCGGTTGTCTCGCCCGGAGCGAGGCTGACCTCGAAGCCGTTGACGTTGTAGCCGACGTAGTACGGCTGATCGGTGTGCGGGTCGCCGAACAGCGCGGTGTAGACGACTTTGGCGGCGCCGAGGTCGGACACCGGGACCACCAGGCTGCAGATCGTGGGACTCATGTTCGTCTCCTCTCAGGCGAGCGGCCACATCGGCGATGCTCGTCGTGGGGATAACGGATCAACAGAGCAGACTGTGACAGCGATGAAACCACGCTCGCCGCATGATCTTCACGGCGAGGTGGAGCCGGTGCGCCGATCCCGGTCAACGCCGAGCGTTGGGGCGAGCAACCCGCTCACCATCGCTGTACCCCATGCCCTGTGAAAACCGATCACGGCGCGTGCGACAGGGCGCCGCACGCCTCGGCCATCGGACCTACGCATCGTGAATGCGTCGTGTTGATGTTCGCGGAGGGCTGGCTAAAGATCGTCTCGCTGGCCCTTGCGATGCCTGCTGGCGAGCGCGACCTGCTACCCGGCAGCCAACAGTTCGAGCAGCGTCGCGGTCCGGCGGCGAGCCAGGTCATGCACCAGTTCCAGCCCTCGACCCGGCTCGGGCCGGCAGGTCGCGAGACAAATGAGCCGTTCCTCGGCGGAGTGATCGAACAGGTATTCCAGCACGTCAATGGTCTCCGGGTCCGCCCAGTGCACATCCTCGATGGTCAGCAGCACACCCGCGTCACCGCCGAGCACACGCAGTATGCGCAGCACACCCTCGCCGAGCACGACCGTCGACTCCGCCGACTCGGCGAGCCCGGGCCGGTGCCATTCCGGGATGAGCCTGCCGAGCGCGGGCCGGTAGGGGATCAGTTCGGCGGCATCGGGCGGGCCGGCCTGGCGGCAGGCGACGGCCAGCGCCTCGGCGAGGGGCCGGTACGGCATCGGCTGCCTGGCCTGCACCGCCCGCCCAGCCAGGACGAGCAGACCCCGCGCCCGTGCCCGGTCGGCCAGCTCGCGGACCAGGCGCGACTTCCCGATGCCTGCATCGCCCAGTACCAACGCCGCACCGCCGTGCGGCGCATCGTGGAGCCCGACCAGCACATCGAACTCTGGTTGCCTCCCGATGAGCGTCGGGCAGAGCAGCAGCCGCACCTTTCACAGCGTGGCCCCCCGCTGGACGTTCCGCCAGCAGCGGAAGCTACCCCTCCACGAGTTCCGCGCCGCCGGCGTGATCCCGTAGTCGCGGACCTCGCGGCCGATCGTCGCTTCGACGAGCCTCATGAGAATTGCTGGCAGCTGATACAAGAATCAACTTGCCGTGACCGGCCGAATCGAGATCATGTGGCGGCCACGGGATTGAGCGGGGCCCGGTAGTCGGGATGACTGATCTGGTTGATCAACGCCGAATAGTGCGGGCTTTGCCGATGCATTCGAAGAAGTAAGCGCCGCAGACAGCCTCGACAACTTCTTTGTGGGCCGGCGCCGCCGCTGGCGCTGATGCCAGCCACGCGGGAGCTCGCGATGGCGCAGGCATGGCTGCGTGACCACGCCAGCGTGGGCGTCGAAGGCGTGGTGGTCAAGCATCGCGGGCACGGCTATCGGCCGCGGCAACGGTCATGGTGGAAGGTCCGCACTCGGACACCAGGGACGCCGTTGTGGGCGGCGTGATCGGACCTCTGGAAGCGCCGCTGCTGGGGCTTCCCGACGAGCGTGGTCACAACGTCACCGAGCTGTCTCCCGAGAAGGGTCGGTACCGAACCGTCCGCTACACCGGCTATGCCTACGCCTTCTGGCGCGACGGCACCGTCGTGATCAACGCTCAGGTTCAACCAGTGGCACGTGGCCGGACAGGCCTGGCACTCACAACGATCGTGAGAAACGCCGTTCAGTAGAGTTTGAAGCCCACGCTGGGCGAACCACACACGCGTACCGTCTCGGCACGCGCTGATCCACTCATGGACGTCGCGGGGCCGGGTAGGCATGGAATCACATGTGGTGCGAGTTTGCGTCTACCTTGTGCAACAGAGGCAGCCATGCCAGCGCGATGTGCAGCGTCCGCGCTGGTCAACACCCGGAACGGCACGTAGCACCCGCCTGCTAATCGGGTGGTCCTGGTTCGAGTTCACTCGGAGGAGCAAGAATCTGGTCAGGCATCGGCCTCTGTTGCGTCCAATATCGATCACCAAAGCCACTATTTTCAGCAGCCACACGCAGTTCTGTTGGCTGCTGAACCGCCGCCGTCGCCACACCGGTGAGGTGGCCTTCTACCGCAGGAGACGTAATGAAATAACTAATCCAAAGCGTTGGGGAATCAGGCCTTTGCCGTCCGGCGTGTCATCGCGAGACGTACGCATTCCGACGATATTGTTTCCGGCGTGGTCGATGACGACAAGTTTCGGCGGATGCAGTCAAGACTGGCGGATCTGTTGCCTCGCCTGAATGAACGTGATCGGCGTTTGGCGTTGGCGACCGAGGCGAAGTCGTGGGGTCGTGGTGGTATTTCCGCGGTGTATCGAGCCACGGGTGCGTCGCGGTCCACGATTCGCCGCGGTATCACCGAGTTGGATGGCGACGACCAGGTCGATTCTCATCGAGTGCGCCAGCCGGGCGGTGGCCGCAAGAAGGCCGAGCTGACCAACCCCGAACTGCTGGAAAATTTGGATTCGCTCATCGCGCCGGAAACCCGCGGGGATCCCGAGTCGCCGCTGCGGTGGACCACGAAGTCGACCCGGCACCTGGCCAGGGCGAGGCGCAAAGTCGTTTCTGCTGGTCATGAGCGGGTTTCGGGGCGTTGCTGCAGGCCGAGGATGGTGAGTAGGAGGAGCGGGTCGTTACGGATCTTCCGTAGGGTGGCGGCGATGCGGGTGTAGCCGGCTTGTCGGAGGAGACCGATCGTCAAGTTACGGAGCGTCGCCATCACTCGAAATCTGAGGCCTTTCCGGACCTGCGAGGCATCTTCACGGAACGTGACATCACGCACCCAGTGGATCTTGTTTTCGATGGTCCACTGTCCGCGGATGTAGCCGGCCAGGTGCTCGGGTGCTGCCTCGCGGGCCGAGAGGCTGGTCACGCCGAGGACGGCCACCGCGCTGCGGACCTGCATCTTCTTGTAGCGGCGGGAGCCTTTTGGGCGTTTGCGGATGGTGCGGGTGGTGTAGCGCTCGATGAGGAACACCTGCGCCGCACCGGGGAACCCGAGGTCTTCGGGGGCGTCCAGGACCCGGATGGTGCGCTTGTCGCGCCGGCCGTGCCCGACATCGAGGGTTTCGTGGGCGATCGGGGCGTTCGCCCAGTCCAGGGCGTCGATCTTGTCGTGGAGCTTCTTCGTGTTCTGCTTCACGATCATCACGTAGTGCGCGTACAACTGCGAGGTGATCAGCGTGGCGTGGGAGCGGACGGTGTGCGCGGCGTCCATGGTGAACACGCACCCGCTGACCCCGCCGATCCGCTTGGCCAGGCCGCGCAGCAGCGGCGCGAACTCGGGCACCTCGTTGGTCTTGGCCCCGATCAGCCGTTCGGCCAGCACGACCGACCGGTCGTGGGTGGCCGCGGCCAACAGGTAGGGCACCTGTCCGTCCTGGTCGACCGCGCCGCGCACCGCCTTTCCGTCCACCGCGATCGCCGGTAGCCACCCGGGCCCGGCGATCGGCGCGCCCACCGGGCCAACCCCGGCCCGCTCGGCCAGCCACGTGCCGGCCTCATCGGCCACCTGTTGGGCCTTCAGCAGCGCCAACAACCGATCCACGGTGTCCGGGTGCGGCGGGGTGAAACGGCCCGTGGTGTCTCGGCGGCATCCGAACGCGGCCAACACTTCCTGGTTTGCGGCGCTGATCCAGGCGGTGATGTCGGCCAACAACACCTGCCCCGATGTCGCCGCTGCGGTGCACAAACCCAGGATCGTCGGCAGCGAGTGTCGGATCCCGCGCCGGTCGCGCGGATCGTCGATCGCTGCGAAACACCCCAGCAACCCGCCCGCACCGGCCTGTGCCAGCACCGCAGCCTGCTCAACCAGAACCTCCACCGCAGCCCGCGCCGGCGGGGTTGACCCCACCGGCGCGGCGGACTGGGCGGGAAGGACAGACTGCACGTGCAACGGGGCCACCGATAAGACGAAGATCTTTAGGAAGTCCTCGTCCTACGGGGCTCTGTTGCCCATTTCCCGTGGACACGCCGACCGCGACCACTCTGTGATCATCACCAACGGTGACCGATTCCCGGTCCGTCCACCTCAGGTCGAACCTCGTCTAGGTCGGCCGCCGACTACTCAACGTCACACCCGGATGCGGCTGATCAACCAGCACACCAGGCCGCACGCTCACCAGGCCCGACCAGCCGCGAGTCAGTTAAGCAGCCGCTGACCAGCAAGAACGACTTTGCGCGTCGCCCTGGCACCTGGCCCGGGAGCTGACCGCGATGGGCACCGCGATCAGCCACTCGGCGGTGGCGGCGATCCTGCGCTCGGGCGGGTACAGCCTGCAGGGCACCCGCAAGACCCTCGAAGGCGCCCAGCACTCCGACCGGGACGCCCAGTTCCGCTACCTCAACACCCTGGCCCGCCGGTACCTGGACGCCGGCGACCCGGTGATCAGCGTGGACACCAAGAAACGCGAGCTGGTCGGACGCTTCACGCAGGCCGGCAAGGAGTGGCAACCGGTCGGCGTGCCCGAGCAGGTGTCCACCTACGACTTCCCCCACCTGGCCGAGGGCAAGGCCATCCCCTACGGCGTCTACGACCTGGCCGACGACAGCGGCTGGGTGTCGGTCGGCGTCGACCACGACACGTCGGTCTTCGCGGTCGCGACCATCGAACAATGGTGGCTGCAGAGGGGCCTACAGAAATATCCGAACGCGCGGCAACTGCTCATCACCGCCGACGGCGGCGGATCCAACGGACACCGCCCGTGGCTGTGGAAATACGAACTTGCCCGACTCGCTCAAGCCACCGGACTCGACATCACCGTCTGCCACTACCCACCGGGCACCAGCAAATGGAACAAGATCGAGCACCGGCTCTTTTCCAGAATCACCGCGAATTGGCGTGGTCGTCCCCTGGAAACGTAGCTGTTCAGCCTTGGTGGCGTGATTATGCGGCGGCGGCGATGTCGGGGGTGAGGGCAGGCGGGAGCCACGCACCGGTGGTGAACAGGCGCGTCATCGCGTCAAGGGTGTCCAGACCCCACTTGGTCGCGGTGGACAGATAGGACTGCACGACAGCGAAGTCGATGAGTCCTTGCAGGGTGCGCCAGGAACCTCCGGAGCTCCGCTGCTGAACCTTCACTGATCTGGCCGGCAACTCGGCGGTGTTGTTCGTGAAGCTCACGTCCAGGTTCACTGTGAACCGCAGGATCATGTCCCGATGTCGCTGGAAGCGTCGCAGCAGGGTGCGGGCCTGCTGGTGCAGCGGGTCGCTGCCGCGGGTGTTCTCCTGCCGGCCACGGGCGATCGCCCCGGCATAGCGGGAACGGATGGTGGACAGTTCGGTGTCGGTGAGGGCCGCGCGGCCCTCGGCGCGGGCGGCGTGCGCGGTGTCATTGGCCAGCAGCAAGGTATTCACCATCGCCTCGGCCCAGGACTGACCCGCAGGGTCGGGGTCGTGGACCGCGCGGAGGTCGCGGACCAGATGAATGCCGCACCAGGCGTGTTCGATCGTGTCGAGGTGTTCGTAGCCGGCGTAGCCGTCCCGGACCAGGACCCCGGTGAGCGTCGGCCAGATGCCGGCGGCGTCGATGGTGTCGCGGCTGCGGTCGCCGACGTGCATCGCGGTCAGGAACCGGGTGCAGGCCACGTGCAGGTAGCTCAGCGCGCCTTCGGCGCGGGCGGTCGTCTCATCGGCGTGGGCGACCGGCGCGGCGGCAATCAACGCCCGCACATGCGGCAGGAACCGGGTCTCGAGCAGGCGGGCGGCCTGAGCACGGAGCCCGGCGACCCACCCGGGCGACACCGCGAACCCCAGCAACGCGTTGAGCACCCGCCGCGCGCGACGTACCGGCAGGAAATGCGCGCACGTCAGCCACGCTGCCCGAGCCTTGACCCCGGGTCCGTACTGAACCCGGCCCGACGCGACGGCGGGTGCGCTCGCCTCGGTGACGGTGCCGCACCCGCCGCAGGTTCGTGACTGCACCCGATGCTCGGTGACATACGGGCGCGGCGGAGGCGGCGGGAGGTCAACCACCTGATGGCGACACACACCGAAGACCTCCGCGTCCACCAAACCCTCCCCGCATCCCGCACACACCGGCGGAATGTGGGTGATCGTGTCATCGGGATCATCGATCAGACGCAGCGTGGCGCTGGGCGCACCAGGCTGCTTACCCCGCGGCTTACCCGAACGCGTCCGTACCGAGCGCTTGGCGGCGGGCTTCTTGATGAACGGCGAATCCGACGACGGTGGTTTGCCGCTGTTGGAGGAATCTCGACCGAGTTGGGCATGCAGCGCCGCGACCAGGCCTTCGAGCTCCGTCACCCGCGCCACCAGCGCCGCGATCTCAGCGTCCTTGGCCGCCAGCAACGACACGACGTCATCGTGTGCTTCCCGGCCCGACCCCATGATCAAAACCATAGTGGATCAACGGTGGCGACCGCTGCCGACACGCCGCCGACCTGTCACTCAGGCTGAACAGCTACCTGGAAACCTACCAGACCATCGTCAGCCTCATCGCCAACACCGCCACGACAACCGGGCTCACCGTCCGCGCCGACCTCGATCTCAACGAATACCCCACAAAGATCAAACTCACGAAACAGCAGAAGGCGGCAATCCCGATCAGGAGACACGAGTTCCACGGAGATTGGAATTACACGATCGGACGGGCAGGTGGATAAGTAACTTCATTACGGCTTCGCAGCTACTCGCTGCAGCCGGTGCCGCTGCGCGAGCTTGTCGATGTGGGCGGACGCCAGCCTGCTTGAGCTTTGCTTGAGCTCGCCCGCGTACTCCGACACGGCCAGAGTCCCCGGATCTCACCCTCGTGGCACTACGCACCCGATGCACCAGCGGTCTCCTTCTCCGTCGGCATCCAACCCACGGATCGTGAGGCTCCAGGCCAATCCCCGGACTTTCGGCTGAAGATCGTGTCAGTGCGTGCTCACCACGCTTCATCGTGAAGGGCCGCCATACCCCTCGTCCTCGATTTCTTCGGCGCGGACTCATAGACAGCGGGCGTCAGTTAGTGCACACGAGCACGACCTTAGCGACGACACTGTAGGTCGGGCGGGGGGGCGGGACGTCTGTTCCCACGAGTTGCGTCCAGTCGTTCGGGGAAAGGTCGTGACCTGCAGATGTGCAAGAGATTGCAATTTCGTTATCAGGATCCAGGGACCAGATGAAAACCGCTCCACCAGATGTTGCGGTGATTATACTGTTTCCATCTGCGGTCAGGGTGACGATGAGTAGCCGGAGACCGGTTGGGGGGTCTGCCCCGAGGGCGGCCCCGGGGCCGGTGTCGATCACCGCCAGTGATGATCACGGAGTGGTCGCGGTCGGCGCGTCTCCGGGAAATGGGCAACGAAGCCGACCAGCGTGCGGCCGGCACCCTCGTTGGCCATCTCCCGGGCCAGCATGTCCGCCTCGAAGACCGGCTGGACGAGTCGGGTTAATCTGAGGTGGTCGGCGGGTGCAGCCGACCAAGCCACGACTGCAGGACGTGCCCGGCACCGCGTCGGTGATGCTGAGCGGCTCGTGACACCACTCGGCTGATCGACACTGCTCGGCTGATCACAAGGGTGGGTCCCGGGGATCGTCGGAGGGTTCAGCCACGTGTTGTTGTGGCCTCCCGGGCCGCGAGGTCGTCACCTGCGCCGTTGCGTCCGGGTCACCCGGGTGGCCAGGACGTCGTCGGCGATGTCAGTCTCGACGACCTGGCGGGCGACGTCGCTCAGGCGCAGGTTGTGGTTGCGGGCGTAGCGGCGCAGTCGATCGAACGCGGCGTCCATGCTGAGATTCCCTTTCTGGGTCAACACGCCCTTGGCCTGCTCGATGATCACCCGGCTGTTCAACGCGGACTGGAGTTGTTCGTTGACGATCTCGCCGTGTCGGACGGCGCGTTCGGACAGGATCCCGATCGTCGCGACGTCGGCCAGCGCCTGTCCCAGAGAAAGATCAACAGAGGGAAGCGGGCCGGGTTGGTGGTGGAACAGGTTCAGCGCCCCGATCGCCTCCCCGCGCAGCCGCAGTGGTAACGCATGGACCGAGCGGAACGCCGCGCTGTCGGCGACAGCGGCGGCGAAGACGGGCCATCGGTCTGTGGCTGCCGCGACTGTCAGGTCGCTGACGTTGACCGGGGAACCGCTGCGCACACAGTCCAGGCAGGGGCCTTGGTCGCTCTGCAGCTGCAACAGTTCCATCAGTTGAGCGTCCTCGCTGGATGCCGCGACGGCCCGTAGCTGGCCGCGGGCATCGGCGAGCACGATGCCGGCTGCGTCCGCGGCGAGCAGCTCGACGCTGTAGCCGACGAGGCGGTCAAGGAGATCGATGATGTCGTACTCGTCGACCAGGGTGTCGGCCAAGGAGACGAAGGCGCGGGTGATCAGGTGTTCGCGACCGCTTTCGGCCGGGTTCATGATTGTCTTCTCCTCCGGTGGCCACACGAGCGGCTACCTCATCTCTTCGGTGAACTGCAGCCGGCGCGACACCACGTCGCGGGCGACGTCGATGAGCAGTCGCTGCTCGACAAAGGCGTAGCCCCGCATCCGGGCCAGCGCCTCCTGCGCGCTGACCCCCAGCTGCGCGAGCACGATGCCGGTGGCCTGGTGGATCTCGGCCCGGCTGCTGTGTGAATGATCCAGCCAGGACCCGCCGGGATTCCCATCCGCGTCCGTATGTCCGGGATCGGTGCGCACGCCCAGCAGCATCAATGCGCCGGTTTCGGAAGCACTGATGGCGTCGCGGCACTGCTCAACGCTCAGCCCGCCGGGTGTCCTACGGTACAGGTCCAGCACGCCCACGTTCACCGTCGCCCACTGCAGCGGAAACGCGAACAGTGCTCGGACATCGGTCTGCTCCGCCACCGCCGCGGCGAAGATCGGCCAGCGCTCTGCATCGCTGCTGTGGTGCACGTCCGCGACGAGCACCGGTGTCCCGGTGGTCGCCGCTTCCATGCAGGCGCCCTCGTTCAGGGTGAACTGCAGTTCCTCCAACAGTTCCGCTGTCGGGTCGCTGGCCCACAGGGTCTCGCGCGACACGGTGGCGGTGAGCACGGAGATCACCGCGCCGTCGACATCCAATCCTGCTACGCAGGCCCGGCAGATCCGCTCGGCCACGGCGTGCTCGTCTACGCCGTCGTCGCCGCCTGCCAGCAGTGCCCGGGTGACCGTTCCCAACTCAGCCATTGCTGCCGCCCTGTCCGGGGACGCGTACATCGAGTTCAGTCATGAGAATTCCACCCAACTGATGTGACCGGGACGGTGATGTGGCTGGGAGAGATTCGTAGTCCATGTGCACACCCTCGGCGCCGCCCAATGATCGGGCCGCCGAGAGTCCGGAGCGGCTAGTGCCCCAGTGTGCGGCGTTGAGCACGAGGTGTCGAGTGGGCGCACCGACCGACCCCAGGCCGAGGACCCGCAGCTGCGGGTCCACGAGCCTCGCCCCACGCGGTCGATGTGCGACCGTGGTTGGCAGCCTCCGCTGCCACGCACTGCGTCTGGGCTGCTACAACTCAGCTTTTCGCTCCGGCACGCGGGCGCAACGCCCATGCGCGCCTGCGGTGAGAGTCCGGACCTACAGTGAGTCGTCACCGGGTTCGATCATTGTGCTGCGTTGTACTCCGCCCGGTTGATGGCTGGCTTTGGTGACCAGGGCTTGCCGGCGGGATTCGTTGTGCTGCCACTGCTCGCCTTGTTCGGCGCGGTCGTGGTGTCGCGGCTGCTCCTCGCGTGGATCGTGTGCGTGGAGGGTGGGCTGACCGCCACCGTCTTGTCGGGTTGCCGAGGATGGTTGATTGGTGGCCTTCGTCATGGCGCTCCTTCGGAACGAGGGCTTGCTCGGTGGCGCGGTAAGGCACCGTGGCGTTCGGCACCGGGTGACGTCGCCTTGGCCGACGCGATGCGGCCTCGAAATCGTGGGCGGTGGCGTACAGGCGCTCGGTGATACGCGCGTGTCCCGGCCGATAGTTGGCGTTCTTGTTCGTGATGCCCAGCCGCGGGTGCGTCGGTCCGGGTTCAGCGGCTGTGGGCGTGTCCAAGCGCGAGGTATCCGGCGCCGAAGGCCAGTTCCCGGACCTGGAGGTCGGGGACGTGTCGGGCCAGTTGTCGCCATGGCTGGTCGAAGCCGGTGAAGTCGGTGATGAACGGTGCGTGCAGCTGGGTGACCCAGGTCCGCAGCGGCCACATCCATGGGCCCGGCCGTTTGCCACCGGCCGCGGCGACCGGCGCGCCGGGGCGTAGGTGGTCGAAGACGTTGCCCAATTCAGCGTAAGCATTCGGTGATCCCGTAGCTGGGATGGCGCCTGGCTTGTCGAGCGACACGCCGTCGGGGCCGGGTGCTGGACGCGAGCCGCTTGCGGTGATCTTGTGTCGGCGTCATGGGCAGCGGTGATCTCGGTGGTGTGTGCGAGGTCGAGTTCTGGCGTGCCGAGGCGAAGCGCTTGACGGTGGAAAACGTCGTGTTGCAGACCCGGGTCGCGGACCTGGAGGGTCAGGTCGGCGCGCTCGCCGAGAAGGTGTCCGTGCTGGCGAGGCTGGCGTTCGGGACGTCGTCGGAGAAGGCCAAGCGGGCGCCGGGCGGCGACGGCCCGGCTGGTGGGTCTTGCGGCGGTGATGACGCGGCCGGTGATGACGCGGCCGGTGATGACACGGTCGGTGATGACACGGCCGGCCGGAAGGCGAAACGCGGTCGCGGGCAGCGGCGGGGCTCGCGCGGACACGGCCGCCGGGACTACTCCCATCTGCCGGGCCGTGAGGAGGTCCACGACGTGCCCGAGGCCGAGCGGGTGTGCCCGCGCTGCGGCGCGGGCTACGCCCCGTTCGGCCAGGAGTGCTGCGAACAGATCGACTGGCAGGTTCAGCTGACCCGAATCGTGCACCGGCGCCCGACACTACCGACGCACCTGCGGTTGCCCGGTCCGCGGGGTCCTGATCGCCGCAGCGGTGCCCAAGGCGATTCCCAAGGGCCGGTTCACCACGGGGTTTCTGGCTCGGCTGCTGGTGGAGAAGTTCCTGCTGGGCCGCCCCGCGCACCGTATCGTCGCCGGGCTGGCCCACGACGGGCTCGACCTGGCCGAGGGGACCCTGGCCGGGGTGTTCGCGGCGTGCTCGGATCTGCTGGCTCCGCTCGCCGCGTTGATCACCGAGCGGAACTCGGCCGCCGCGCACCTGCACATCGACGAGACCAGCTGGAACGTCTACGCCGCGGTGCAGGGCAAAGACAGCCATCGCTGGTGGTGCTGGGTGTTCGTCGGCCCCGACACCACCGTGTTCACGATCGCCCCATCCCGGTCGACGAAGATCCTGACCGAGCACCTGGGCCTCGAAACCGACGGCGATGACAAGCTGCCCGACGCCCTGCCCGGGGGTCGTGAACTGCTGCTGTCCTCGGACTTCTACGTGGTCTATCAGATCCTCGGGCGCGTGGACGGGGTCGACAACCTCTGGTGCTGGTCCCACATCCGGCGCTACTTCATCCGCGCCGGGGACGCCCACCCCGAGCCGGCGGCCTGGACCGCCGGCTGGATCGAACGGATCGCGGAGCTCTACATGGCGCACACCGCGATGGGCGCCGCCGAGCCGGGCAGCCCCGCGCACACCTGGGCGGCCGCGCAGTTCTCCGCCGCGCTGAACACCATCGACGCCGAACGCACCGCCCAGATGTCACACGCGGCCCTGTTGCACCCGGCCGCAGCGAAGGTGCTGGCCACCTTGGACCGGGAATGGGACGGGCTGGCCCGACACCGCGAGTTCCCCGAACCGGCCCTGGACAACAACACCTCCGAGCGGGCGCTGCGCGGGCCGGTGGTCGGCCGCAAGAACTACTACGGCTCCGGCTCGGTGGTCTCCGCGCAGCTGGCCAGCCGGGTCTTCACGATCACCGCCACCGCCACCCGGGCCGGGCTCAACCCACTGGGCTACCTGCGGGCCTACCTCGACGAATGCGCCCAGGCCGGCGGCACCGCCCCCACCGGTCCGGCGCTGACCCGGTTCCTGCCCTGGGCGGTGAGCACCGAGGACCGCACCGCGTGGGCACGCGACCCGCGACCGCAACCCGACACCACCGAGCCCGACACCGACACCGATCCGCGCGTCGGGCCAGCACCTGAAAGCCCGGCCGACCGGGACCATGGCCTGGACCACGAACGGCACCTCCAACCCGCCTGACGAGAAGCGGTCACCCACCCGCCGATGACACCGGCGGGCTCATCGCGCAGCCCGAGCCCTGACTCGAGGATCCCGGCGGGACAGCTCTGCCGACGGGATCACCGAATGCTTACAATTCAGCGGGGCGTTGCATGAGGTCATGGACCGCGCAGAAGACGGCGGCGTCCGCGGTGGATTCGATGGGCGCCGTGGCGACCGGGGCGGTGATGAGGCGCACGTTGTCCCAGCCGTGGGCGACGACGCGGTCGGCGGCCACCTGCAGCATCTGTGCGGAGGCGTCGATTCCGATGATGCTCCCGGTGGGGCCGATCTTGTGTTGGAGCAGTGGTAGGCACAGTCCGGTGCCGCAGCCCACGTCCAGGACGGTGTCGCCGCGGCGGAGGGGCAGTTGCTGGATGAGCAGTTCGCGCCATTGCCGGAAGGCGTCGGTGCGCCGGTCGTAGCGACCGGCCTCGCTGCGATAGGCCTCGCTGCGATCGGTCGGGAGTGTGGCGGGAGACACCGGACGAGGTGCTGGACTCGTCGAGGTGGATCTCGGTCGGACGCCGGTCATGCGGTGCGCCGTCTTGGGGTTGTCCGGATGGATCGTTCTTCGAGGTCGGGGAACGTGGTCGGGGTCGACGATGAGCGCTGGGGCTGCTGCTCGCGGTGTTCGGCGAGCCAGTCGCCGAGCACGGCGGCGAACCAGTCGGGTTGCTCGACGTGAGGCAGGTGCCCGCAGTCGGGGAACACCGACAGCCGCCCATTCGGTAGCAGGTTCACCGCGGCCCGGGCGTGGTGGGCGGGTAGGACGTAGTCGTAGCCGCCCCAGATGAGCAGGGTGGGCGTGGTCAGGGTGGGGAGGTGCTCGAGCAGGATCTGGCGTTGCCCGGTCGGGCCGAACAGGGCACGGGCGGTGGCGGTGGAGGCCTCGAGCTGGCCGGGGCGGCGTCCGAGGGCATGCTGCTCGCTGATGAACTCGGCGGGGGCCCGCCAAGGCTGGGCGAACAGCATCGTTGTCGACATGGTGGTGCGGCCCCAGTCGCCGCCGGGCAGGCGGCTGATCATGATGGCCAGTTCGCCGATGATCGGCAGGGTGTCCAGGGCGAGCAGCGGGTGCACCTCGGAGCCGAGGCCTGCGCTGTCGACCAGGGTCAACGACCGGATGCGCTCGGGGTCGGCCAGCGCCAGGCGTAGCGCGAGCACCCCGCTGGCGGAGTGGCCGACCAGATCCAGGGGCGGGTCGATGTGCAGGGTGTCGAGGAACCCGGCCACGAAGCGGGCCTGGTCGGCACCGGGAGCGTCGTCGCCGTCGGCCGGGGCGGTGTCGCCGTGACCGGGCAGGCTCAGCGCGAGCACTCGGTGGGTGCGGGCCAGGGCGGGGATGACCCAGCGCCAGCTGGTGGCGCTCTGCTCGTGCCCGTGCAACAGAAGCAACACCGGCCCGGTCCCGGCCTCCAGGTACTGGGTGCGCCTTCCGTCCACGGTGACCCGACGGTCATGGACGGCGAGCTCCCCCTGGTCCTGAGGGTGTGGGTCCCGGGGGCGGGCCCGGACGAATGACGCCGTCGAGGACATGAAAGCCTCCTGGTGCGCGGTCTGGTGGTGCTGGCTGCGTCACCTGGGGCTGGGGCAACAGCGAAATGTCGTTCCAGCGGCGGGAATCGCCGCGATCCCGACTCGTTAACTATAGTACGCGAAGGGGTTCGGCTGATGGTGCTGGACCTACTGGGATTCCGACCCGCCCGGCCGGTTGTCTATGACTGCTGGGCACCCGGCCGGGCTGGTCGTGGTCCTGTCTACCGGTTATCGCCGGTCGTGCTCGATCCGGTCGGGCGTTGACGCCGTGGTGCGCGACCCGGAGAAGGCAACCTCACCGTTGCGGCGATCGCCGACCTTGATGTCCTTGGCGGTCGTGTTCGCGGCGCCGATCATGCTGGCGAAGGCGTCCTGCTGTGCCTTCACCATGGTTTCCGCCAATTCCGACCAGGACTTGAAGACCTGCTTCCAGGCCTCGAGCATGGGCGCGAAGGCGTCCAAGCCTGCGGGCGACGTGGGCGGCTGGTCGCGTCGTGAACCCCGCTCGGCGTCCCGATCGCGTGGCGTGCGCTCCTCACGGTTCTCGCCGAACTCGCGGTCGTCACGGCGGTCGAAGTTGCCGCGCTCGCCGTAGTTCTCGCGGGAGTCGTCGCGTTCGTTGTCCGGCTGGTCCCGGACGGCGGTCAAGTTCTCGCGGCGTTCGGTGTTGTCGCCGACCTGGCCGTCCTCGCCCCGCAGGTCCTGCGCGTCGAACGAGCCGGAGCTGTTGGTGTCCAGCTGGGCCTTGGCCGTGTTGGGTCGTGCCGTGTCCGGCCGGTTGGTGGTGCGCGCCATAGCGCTCCCTCATGATGAAGATCAATGCTCGGCACACTGCCGAGGCGGTCCCGCGTCCTGGATCAGGAGATCCATACTGCGATACAAGGTCTACCATATGTGTAGCTGGACAACATAGCAATACGCCGTATGCATACGTTGTATGTTGCTTCTACCGAGGAGGGACGATGCCTAGCGACACCACCCAGACCAGACCGCTCGCCCCGCCACGGCCGGCGGGTCGCCCGGCGGCGCTGACCCGTGAGCAGGTGCTGGTCGCCGCCCTGGAGATCATCGACGCGGACGGTGTCGAGGCGCTCACGATGCGCAGGCTCGGGCAGGCCCTGGATCGCAACCCGATGGGGATCTACCGCCACGCCGCCGACAAGGACGCCCTGCTCGACGGCGTCGTCGAACATGTCCTGTCCGGATTGGTGGTATTCCGCGAGCCCGGCCGGGATCGGGACAGCGGCGAGCATGGCGGGGATTGGGAAACCGCGCTGCGTCGCACCGCGCACGCGTTCCGCCGGATCGCCCTGGCCCACCCCAACACGGTGCCGCTCCTGGTGACCCGGTCGGTCACCGGTCCGCTCGCGCTGCGACCACTGGGCACGCTGCGCCCCCTGGAAGAACTCCTCGAAGTGTTCATCGGCGCCGGGTTCGACCCGCACGGCGCGCTGCACGCCACCCGACTGTTCACCGGATTCCTCTACGGCCACATCCAGGACGAACTCCAACAACAGGTCCCCGACCCCGACGAAACCGACGACCTGCTCCGCCTCGGCCTGCACCGCCTACCCATCACCCAGTTCCCCCGCCTGCGTTCCCTCGCCACCGTCCTGGCCACCTACGACGGCGCCGCCGAACTCGACGAAGGACTCGACATCGTCATCGCAGGCCTGCGCAGCCAACTCCTCAACTGACCACCACCCCGCGAGTCCGGGCGCGGGGGCCGCCGCGGTGTGACCGCACGGAGCGGGCCGTGCAGCATCGCGACCCGGTGGTCTGTGACCGTGCCGGGCGGCCTGGCTCTCGGTCTCGGTTCGGTTGCCAGCCGGGCCGGTGTGCCATGGCGAGGATCCCGCTCTTGCCAAGCGAGGCCGTGTCGCGGGCCGCCGCCAGCAGGGCGAGCCCGCGGACACCGCAGAAGTCCACCTCGGCGAGGTTGGGTCGCTGCCGCGGCGCCCAATGCCCGCCGATCACCCACTCGAGCCATTTGGCGTGCTGGCTGATCATCGAGTCGACGATGTGGATGAACGCCTCGTAGCAGGCCACACGCCAGTAGGCCTCGATCGGGGGCAGATCCACCCGGGCTCCGGTGGAGGACAGCCGGGGCACGATGGCTCCTGGACGGCGCCTAGGAACCGGAACCCGACAAGGACCGCCGCCGCGCTCATGGAGAGCGGCCCGCGCCGAGGCTGCTGCCGTGCAAGAATGGGCACCTCAAGCGCGCTTGGATCTGTCCGGACCTCGTGCTTCCTCGCCGCTCACTCACCGATGAAGGCGGCGCAGGTGCCCGGCGTCATTCCGTTAATGCCAACGTTCGTGACCGATCGGCCGGCCCGACGTGGGCTGCGGGACCGGGTTGCGCCTGTCGCTGCTGCAGCACAAGGTCATCCCGCCGACGGCGATCGTGGGGACCGACACATCCGAAGAAGCTTCGGTTGGGACAACGTGCGGCGGCTCGTCGCCCAGGTCGCGCAAGCCGTCGATCGACGTCACCGCGGACGTTCGACCATCTGCGTCCCGGCGCGGCGGTGGCCGGCGGGAAACAGCCCGGCTCCGTGAGGTGGCCGCCACGGCCGTGGGTGGCCGACCTGCACGCGCCGTACATCGAGGATTTCACCGGCTTCGACCGGCCCCGGCGGTTGTTGGGCGAATTCGTGCCGGACCCGCGGGTTACGAGCTGGCCTTCGGCACCGGATATATCGCCCTCGGCCATGTCCGGGGCCGTTCAACATCCACGCCGACAAGCCATGGGCTGTCGCGTACAACACCCAGAACTGAAAGGCCCCTGCGATGACAACCAATGCCGGTGACAAGGCCAAACAAGCCCCCGGCAAGGTCAAACAGGCCGGTGACAAGGCTGAACAGGCCGGCAACAGCACGTCACTGGCGGCGGTTGCCCGCGTCGGGTTGATCGCGTACGGAGCTGTACACGTGTTAATCGCCTGGTTGGCGCTGCAGATCGCGTGGGGCTTGGCGGGCAACCAGAGTGCCGACACCTCCGGGGCGATGAAGACACTGGCCCAAGAGCCCTTCGGCAAGATTCTGCTGGGGCTGGTAGCGGCCGGCCTGATCGCGCTCGCGCTCTGGCAGGCCACACAAGCCATCTGGGGTTATCGCAACAATGAAAGAGCCCAGCGGATCCGAAAGCAGATCACCAGCGCAGCCAAGGCCCTCGCCTACACCGCACTGGGCGTCAGCGCAGCCTCGATTGCGCTCGGCTCACAAGAGTCGAGCGCACAGACCCAGCAGCACGCCACATCTGGCGTGTTGGCGTGGCCTGGCGGACGGGTGCTCGTCATCGCCGCGGGTCTGATCATCATCGGTGTCGGCGTGGCCTCGGTGGTGAAGGGGGTGAAGCAGTCCTTCAGCGAGGAGATCAACACGTCCTCGATGTCCCCTACCGCCCGAAAGGGAGTGGCGCGACTGGGCCAAGTCGGCTACGTCGCCAAAGGCGCGGCCCTGGGTGTCGTGGGCGGCCTGCTCAGCTACGCCACCCTGACCTTCGACCCGCAGAAGGCGCAAGGGCTCGACGGCGCGCTGCAGACGATCCTCGCACAGCCGTTCGGAAGATTCCTGCTCACCGCGGTAGCGCTGGGATTCCTGGCCTTCGGCCTGTTCGCGATACTCCAGGCGCGATACCGCCGGATGTAACCCCCGCATCGCTGTCCGACGATCAGCGGGCGCACTCAGAGACTGTTGCGTAACTGATCATTTACGCTGCGAGTTGGGTTTGATCTTCATCCGGCGAAGGGCCTCACGCTCGGTGGCATTGGCCCAGGTGACGCTCTGTCCGGCCAGGCGGGTCGCCATCAACCGGATCATCGCCACCTTGACCATCGCTTCGGAGGTGGCGGTCAGGCGCTCGTAGTCCCGGGCCAGCCGGCGGTTGCGGACCAACCAGCCGAATGTCCGCTCGACCACCCACCGGCGCGGCAGGACCTGGAAGCCCTGGACGTCGTCGCTGCGCTTGACGATCTCCATCAGGAGGCCGAGTTTCTCCTTCGCCCAGGCCAGAATGCCGGAGTCGATCTTGTTGGCGTAGCCGCCGTCGGCCCACACCAGCGCCACACCCGGGAACCGGGCGGCCAGCAACTCCAGGATCGCCCGCCCACCCCGGCGATCCTGCACGGCCGCGGAGGTGACCATGACGACCAGCAGCAGCCCGAGCGTGTCCACCACCAGATGCCGCTTGCGGCCGGTCGTCTTCTTGCCCATGTCGAACCCGCGCGCCTCGCCGCCCTCACTGCTCTTGATCGACTGGGCGTCCAGGACCGCCGCCGACGGGTCCGGGTTCCGACCCGCGGCCACCCGGACCTGCACCCGCAGCCGGTCATGAACGGTGTCCCACGTGCCGTCCGCAGCCCAGCCACGATGCCGGCGGTAGGCCACCCACCACGGCGCCAGATCGTGCGGGACCATCCGCCACTGGCAACCCGCCCGCAGCACGTAGAAGATCGAATCCAGTACCAGCCGATCCCCATACTTCCGAGGTCGTCCGCCTTTGCGCTGGTCACGGACCGGAAGCAGGGGTTCGATCACCGACCACACCTCGTCGGTGAGGCTCGACGGGTAGCATCGCGCGGCGTCATCCCCGCCAGGGTTGCAGTTGCACACACAGCGCGATCTTGGCGGGGATGATCTTCACGTCGAGCCGCCACGCCGATCCCGGCCACGACATCACGCACCGCGACAACGCGGTTACGCAACAGTCTCTCAGGACATTCGGCCACGGTCCCCTCGGGTCTGCCCACGAACTGCGGAACGGAAGCAGCTCCGGGGACACCCAGCCGGCGCCGTCACCCAGGTCTGGCTGGGCGTCCACACAAATGGACAGCCGCCTCTCGAACTGGGACAGTGAGGATGTAGCGAGTCGCTCCGGACCCTCGGCGGCACCCTGGACGGTGAACGCGAGGCGCGTGGTGACATGCACGATGGTGGACAGTTGAGCGGGGGTTCAGCGACACTCGGTCCTTCCTCCGACCGCTCCACGGACGTCGCTACCGTCGAGGTTCGGGGTGTGCCCAACCGCGACGGCCCGCCGACGTTGCCTGCCGCATCCGCACGAAGACCGACCGCACCCGTTCGGTCAACGACGGTGGTCGGCCGGGGCAGCGACTACGCCGGGTTGTCCCGGCGGGTGCGCGCGGCCGGGCTGCTGGGTCGGCGCCCCGCCTATTACCGGGCCCGGATCACCCTCACCATCGGGTTGTTTGCGGTGGGGTGGACGGTGTTCGCACTGCTCGGGCCGTCGTGGTGGCAACTGGCGATCGCGGCGTTCCTGGCGGTCGTGTTCGCCCAGGTCGGCTTCCTCGGTCACGACGCCGGGCATCGGCAGGTGTTCCGTTCCGGGCGCCACAACGATCTGCTGGGCCTGCTGTGCGCGGACCTGCTGATCGGGCTGAGCTACAGCTGGTGGATCGACAAGCACAACCGCCACCACGCCCACCCCAACGACGTCGACCGTGACCCGGACATCGATGGCGGTGGCGTCGCGTTCACCGCGGCGCAGGCCCGCGCCCGGCGCAGCGGCGTCGGGCGTTGGGTCGCCCGCCACCAGGCCGCCCTGTTCTTGCCGATGCTGCTCCTCGAAGGCCTCGCCCTGCAGATCGCCGGCATCGGGGCCTTGCGTGCACGCCCCGCCGACCGAACCCGGCGCGTCGAGTCGGTGTTACTGAGCGCCCACGTCGGGGGCTACCTCGCCGCGGTGTTCCTGGTCCTGCCAGCTGGGCAGGCGGTGGCGTTCATCGCGGTCCAGCAGGGCCTGTTCGGCGTCTACCTGGGCTGTTGCTTCGCGCCCACCCACAAGGGAATGCCCCTGCTGGGCCCCGGCGACCAGCTGGACTTTCTGCGCCGCCAGGTGCTCACCTCGCGCAACATCCGCGGCGGACGATGGATCGATCTGGCCATGGGCGGTCTGAACTACCAGATCGAGCACCACCTGTTCCCCAGCATGCCGAGCCCCTCGTTGCGTCGGGCGCAACCACTCGTCCGAGCCTACTGCCTGGGTCACGACCTGCCCTACCTCGAATCCAGCCTGACCTGCTCCTACACACAGGTGTTGCGATACCTGCACGACGTCGGGGCCCATGCCCAGCCGCGTAGCCCTATCCACGAGGAGAAGCAGTGATCATTCTCGGCGTCATCTTGCTCATTGCGGGATTCCTGCTCAAAATCTCCATCCTCTGGACGATCGGGATCATCCTGGTGGTGATCGGAGTGATCCTGGCGATCCTCGGGGCCACCGGACACGCCATCGCCGGCAGACGCCATTTCTTCTGAGAGCGGCGACAGCCTCACTCGCCGCGGGACGGGGCCGATGCTGGACTCTGCCCGTCGGCTCACGGCCGGTCCGGCGCACTCGACGCGCCCGACGGGTGGTCGGTCCGCTGCGCTCATCGCCGGTCGATTCCTACGAGGGGTGCAGTTGCAGCCGTTGGAGCAGGGAGGAACGGGACAGCAGCACCACGCCCGTGGTGATCAGCGCTATCCCGGCGGCCGCCCCGACCAGCCAGGCTCCGGTGCGCACGTGCTCACTGAAGATCCCGATGCCCCACACGGCCGCGACCAGCGGATTGGCCAAGGTGATCCCCGGCTGGGAGGCCACCAGCCGACCGGCCTGCAGGGCGTTCTGGAGGAGGAGGAACCCCACCGGGAAGGTCAGGATCAACAGGTAGGTCCACCAGGTGGTGAACACACCGCTGATCCCGCCTGCTGCGGCACTGCTGAGAACAGCGCTGGCCAGCACGGCGATCAGGCCTGAGGTTGCCCCGGTGGCGACGCCGAAGAGCATGGACTTGGCCGCGCCGTCCCGGCGCCGTCCCAGAAGGACCAGGCCGGCGATCGTGGCGATGGTCAGGGTCGCGGCGATGATCCACACGGTCAGGTTGGCCGAGTACGGGTCTCCTCCGCGGGGTTCGAGCATGTAGAGCAGCAGCGCCACCCCGGCTGTCATCGTGGCGATGGCCGTCCACTCGCGGGTCTTGAGCGGGCCTTCGAGCACGATCGAGGCGAGGATCAGGGTGAACGGCAATTCCAGGATGATGATCAGTTGGACCTGTGCGACGGCTCCGATGCTCAACGCCGTTGCCTGGAGTGTGGACGCGGCGAACAGTGTCGCGATTCCCGCCGCCCAGAGCCGGCTGTGCAGCAGCGCCCAGAGTTGGTTCAGGCTGAACGAGGCCGCTGCGGGCTCGTTGAGTGCGGCTTTGCGGAGCATGACCAGCGCGGCGGCGTCGGCCCGCAGCGGCGAGCAGTACCAGGGCCGGGACCATCCAGGAGGACGTCACGACAGGTCCGTCCTGGGGCGGAGCCCAGCTGCTGCACGAGGCGGTATTCGCGCGGGTGTGTCGTCCTGCTGAGTCGACATGACAAAGGCCTCTGGTTGACATCGTGAAGAAAGCCACCGGAGGTCTGGAGCGACTACATTCCATTCTGCCGGCGTGCCTGGTAGGAACGAGCCTCTGAGCTGAGCTGATTGTCCGACAACGTGGCTGTGCTGTGGGTCGTTGCGGGCCGAATGATCCGCTCACGCCTCAGGCGAGAAGGGCGGGGTGGCGCCCTCGGCGCGGACCGAGCCGGTGCGTGGGCCGGCGCCTGCGGCGGCCAGTGGGGTGGCGATGTCCTCCAGTGATCTGCCCTCGGCGTCGACCGCGAGGAACCACGCGACCAGTCCTCCGGCGATCATCACGGCCGCGCCGAGCAGATAGCCGAAGAACAGCTTGATCGGTTGGGTGCCGTCGCCGATGAGCGCGCCGTAGATGACCGGGCCCAGCGCGCCGAAGCATTGGGCGATGGCGAAGAACACCGCGATTGCCTTGGCCCGCACTTCCAGCGGGAAGATCTCGCTGACCGTGAGGTAGGCCGCGCTGGCCCCGGCGGAGGCGAAGTAGAAGATGATGCACCAGGCGATGGTCTGGGTGATGGCGTTCAGCACCCCGGCGTTGAACAGGACCGCGCTGATGGCGAGCAGGAGTCCGGACAGCAGGTAGGTGCCGGCGATCATCTTCCGGCGGCCGATGGTGTCGAAGAAATGCCCGATGGTCAGCGGGCCTGCCAGGTTCCCGACCGCGAACGCGATCAGATACAGCGGCGCCGACGCCGACGCCACCCCGTAGAACTTGCCCAATACCAGGGTGTAGGTGAAGAAGATCGCGTTGTACAGGAACGACTGGCTGATCATGAGCGAGGCGCCGAGCACGGAGCGGCTCGGGTAGTCGCGGAACAGCACGCGGGTCAGCGCCAGGTAGCCGATCTTCTCGGTGGGTTGCAGATCGATGGCCTTGCTGTCATCGACGGCGGGCAGCGTGATCCCGCTGGCCTCCACCTCGTGCTCGATGTAGGAGATCGAGCTCTCGGCGGCATCCACGCGACCGTTCATGACCTGCCAGCGGGGGCTCTCGGGCAGGTTGCGACGCACCAGCAAGATCACCAGTCCCAGGACCGGGCCGATGAGGAAGGCCAGCCGCCAGCCGAGGCTGAGGTCGATCGCCTTGAGGAAGATGAACGTGCCCAGTGTGCCGAGGATCGCACCCGCCCAGTAGGTGCCGTTGACGGCGATGTCGACCCGCCCTCGGAAGCGGGCCGGGATCAGTTCGTCGATGGCCGAGTTGATGGCGGCGTATTCCCCGCCGATGCCCATGCCCGCGATGAAGCGGGTGATGTAGAGGAACACGATCCAGCCGACGCTGTTGCCCAGGGTCAGTGCGGTGAGGCCACTACCGACGAGGTAGACACCCAAGGTGATCATGAAGAGGTTGCGGCGGCCGAGCTTGTCCGACAGCCGCCCGAAGAACAGCGCGCCGACCACCTCGCCTGCCAGGTACACGCTGGCGACCAGGCCGACCGCCGCGGAGGACAGGCCGAGGGTCTCGGGCTGGGTGAGCGTGTCGGCCACCGCGCTGGCGACGGTGATCTCCAAACCATCCAGGATCCACGCCACGCCGAGCGCGACCACCATCCTGGTGTGGAACGGCGACCACGGCAGCCGGTCGAGGCGTGCCGGAATCAGACTGCGCACCACGCCGGGCGCGGGTGCGTTCGCTGGCGTTGTCATTGCAGCCTCCCGATCTTCTTTCAGCGGGTCGATTGGGGGAGTGTGAACATTCGCGAAGCGTCTCGCAGGGATGGGCCGTGGTTGAAGAACGTGCGGTCGCGGCGCAGCGTGATCCGCAGGTCCTCGGTGCTCGACTCATTGTCGGGCAACTGCCGTTCGAGCGCTGGGCGTTGAGTGCGGAACGTCGAGGCGAGTTGGGCTAGGACCGCACCGACCAGGGTGTCGGCGTCGGTGACGGCGGTGCGGGGCTCGTCGACGAAATCGCACAGCACTACGGTCCAGCGGCTGCGGTAGCCGGGTCGATCAACGAATCCGCGGCGGGGGAATCGTCACCAGCCGCGCCGTCTGCGGCGACATCCGCCATCGGGTGGGGTGTCCTTCCCGGTCATGGGTCCGAACCGGCCGTTTGTCGTCGCGGGCACGCGTCGTCGGCATCGCTGCCGGCGTGGTCTCGGCGGCAAGCGGGTCGGCCGGCGGTGGCGGACGGGCACCGTCGGCGGTCATGTGTCGCTCCGGTCGGCGCCGGTTGCGGTGGTGGTGGTGCGTTGGGGTTGGGGCCGGTCGGTGTTGGCCGTGCCGGTCGCTGCTGGTCGGTCCTGTCGCTGGGACCTGCGGGTTTCCCGGGATAGGTCATCGGCCGGGGTCGTGCCGTCGTCCTGGGTCCTGCTCTCGTCGTGGGTCCTGCTGTCGTCCTGGGTTGTGTCGTCGAGCAGTGCCTGGACCAGGGAGCGGTAGGAGATCGCGGCCTGTCGGAGGTCCTCGGTGCCCGCGTCGCCGCGCGCGTGTGCGACGGCGATCTGGTGGGCTCGCCGGTAGTGCTCGACCACCTCCGGGTGCTCCACGGACACGTCGGCGGCGCGTTGGTCGAAATCGTCGGTCGGGTAGCCGCGGCTGGCCATGATGGCGATGACGAGCCGGTCGGCTTCGCGGACCGCATCACCGGGCGAGTCCACGAACGCGCCCTGCAGCTTGTCCCAAGATTCCCGGTAGCCGACCCGCTCGTCGTGCTCCAGCGGGCGGATGTCCAACGTGTTGTGGCGCTTCTGGCGGCCCTGCAGGTCCTTCTCTGCTGCGGCCCGGTTGGGCGCGCCTGCCACTTCACGCTCGTACTCGGGGCCGAACTGTTCGCGCAGCTGTTCGGAACGCCGCCGTCGGAGATACAGGGCTGCACCCACGGCGAGTAACGCGAGAATGACAACGATCAGGATGACGATGACAACGGTGGACACGGAGCATTCCCTTCCAGCAGTGCAGTTCTGGACAATGGGCCAGGGCTCGGACCGGTCACGCACCGCTGCATGCCCGGCGGCGACTCGCGGCGCGAAGCCCGGCACCGGCGCCGACGCCCGCCCGGATGACACCGGTTGGTCGTGCGGCGATCGTCATGCTGCGCTATCGACGTTGCGGCATGCGGGCACGCGATGCAGGCGGCGTCGTTACCGCTACCGATCGGTGGTGTTGGTCTGGTGGTGCGGGCGCGGTGAGGCCGGGAGCTGTGTCCGGCCTGTGTCCTGCTGCCCATGTCGCCGACTCGCCTCGGAACTGGCGTGAATGGCCACCGAGGGTCCGGAGCGGCTTCGAACGCAGTGTCCCAGCTCACAGCGCGACTGTCGAGTCGACAAACGACGGTCGCCCGCCCTGGACGCCGGCTCGGGAGTGGCAGCGCACTGGTCGGTCAGCGGTGGACACCGCGCCTGCTGTATGTGCCGACAACCAGCGCCACGCCGATGACGGCGACGATGAGCTGGACTCTCAACTTCAGACATCCTCGACCACGCCACGCAGCCGCTAAGGGCCCGCACTGAATTGAGTCAGCTGGGTTCGGGCGTGTCGCGGGTGGGGCGTGTGAAGTCGACCTGGGGCGCGGTTCCGGTGTCGTCCACCGGCCCGTTCCCCCAGGCCGCTTCCCGCACCCGGCGTGCCCGTTTCCGGGCACCGGGCGCTCCACAAGTCCTGCTGGGTTTCCGTTTGCTTCTCTCACCCCGTGGTGGGCCACGGAGTCGGGATGACTGCTCCCCGGTATCGGGTAGCGTGTCGTGCTCACCTTGGCCGGATTGAACAGTGATCTTTCTTCCGAGGCGGCCACCATCCGTCAACGCAGGAGCGGTGGCGGAGGCTGCTGAGGCCGAGGGTGGCCTGCACGAGCAGGTCGTCCTCGCCGAGCTGCTGGGCGGATTGAGCGGCGGCCAGCAGGGTGTTGCGGCCGGCGGATTCGCCTGCCTGACGTTGGGCCGTTCCGAGCCCGATCCGGCAGGTGAGTCGGGCCCGCTCGTCCTGTCCGTGTTCGAGGGCGGTGAGCGCGGCGGTGTACCAGCGGATGGCCTCTTCCGGCGCCGCCGCGGCCAGGGCACGTTCGGCGGCCCGCCTGGGCGTGGCGGGCCGCGCGGTCGGCGGTGGCGGGGCGGATGCCGGCCAGCGCGTGGCGGGCCAGCTCCCCGATGCGTTCACCGATGTCGTCGCCGCGGAGGTGTTCGAGTACATCGGCGATGCGGCCGTGGGTGTGCGCGCGGCGGGTGCGGCCAAGCCCTTCATAGAGGGTGTGCTGCACCAGGGAGTGCACGAACCAGAACCGGCCGGGACCGGTCGGATCTTCACTGACCAGGGCGGCTCGCTCGGCCGCTTCGAGTAGGTCCAACATGTGATCTTCATCGGTTCCGTTGGCCGCGGCAAGCACATCGAGCTCGAATTCCTGCCCGATCACCGCCGCGACTGCGAGACCCCGCTCGGCAGCGGGATCCAGCCGCGCGACCCTGGCCCGCAGCACATCTTGCAAGGTGGGGGGCAGCGAAACCCCGATCGTGGTGACGGCCACCGGATCGTCGGCCCCCTCGCCACCATGGCTCCGGTCGACGAGGGCATTGGTCTCGCGTAGGTGCTGCAGCATGGCGGTCAGGTAAAACGGGTTGCCGTTGGTGTCGCGGTGCAGCTGCCGGGTCAGCCGGTCGTCGATGTCGACGTCCTGTCCGGCTGCGGCCCGGACAAGGGTTGTGACCTCGGGTGGGATCAGCCCAGCCAGCCTCACCCGGGTCACGGGAGTCTGGGGTGGCAGGTCGGCGAGCAGCCGCATTAGCGGGCCGGCTCTGGTTTCGCGGTCGCGATGTGCGCCCAGGAGCAGGACGCGACCAAGCGATCGTCGGCAAGGTGGCGCCACAGCTGCAGAGTCGGGGCGTCGGCCCAGTCCTCGTAACCCCCAGCGCTATCGACGACTCCGCCTGGCAAGCCAGCCAGCCTCGTCGTCTAGGCCGTGTCCCGTGGATCACGGCCGATGGGATTCGTGATCCAGATGGCTCCTCGCAAGGCGGAGGACGGCTCTCGTACCGGGTGTACTCGAGACGTCCGACAACGCAGCGAGGGGTCATCTGGGCGAAGACCGCGGCTGCTGATCCACGGGACACGGCCCAACCCCGCGCCTCGCCGACCCGCCGTCTCGACCTGGCCACGCAGGACTTGGCTCAGAATTGATGACCAAGCTCCCTAGCGGCCGGCCCGGTACGTCAAGCAGGGGGCTTGACGTACCGGCTGTGGACTGCGGCGCCATGCCGTGAAGGCGGATCAGACGCGCTCGAAGATCGCGGCGATGCCCTGCCCGCCACCGATGCACAGCGTGACCAGCCCGTACCTGCCGCCGGTGCGCCTGAGCTCGTACAGCGCCTTGACGGCCAGGATGGCCCCGGTCGCGCCCACGGGGTGGCCGAGGGCTATGCCGCTGCCGTTCGGGTTGGTGCGCTCCGGCGGCAGTCCCAGCTCCCTGGCCACCGCCAGCGCCTGCGCGGCGAAGGCCTCGTTCACCTCGAACACGTCGATCTCGTCGATCTTGATGCCGGTACGGTCGAGCACCATGCGCGTCGCAGGCACCGGACCCATGCCCATGATCCGCGGCTCGACCCCGGCGTGGGCGTATCCCACCAGCCGGCCCAGCGGGCTGAGGCCGTTGCCGTTCACGAACGATTCAGAGGCGAGCACCACGGCCGCAGCGGCGTCGTTGATGCCTGACGCGTTGCCTGCGGTGACCGTGCCGTCCTTGGCGAACGCGGGCCGCAGCTTGGCCATGTCCTCGAGGCTGACCCCGGGCCGCACGTGCTCGTCGGTGTCGACGATGGTGGTTTTGCCCTTCTTGCCGGGAATCTCCACCGGGAGGATCTGTTCCTTGAAGTACCCGGCCGCCTGCGCGGCCGCGGCCCGGCGGTGGCTCTCCGCGGCCAGCGCGTCCTGGTCGGCCCGGGACACATGGAAGTCGGTGGCGACGTTCTCTGCGGTGACGCCCATGTGGCAAGCCTCGAACGGGTCAGTGAGCACCCCGACCATGGCGTCGAGGGCGACGCCGTCGTTCATCCGCTGGCCCCAGCGCATGCCGGGCAGCCAGTACGGGACGCGACTCATCGACTCGGCGCCGCCTGCCACCGCGACCTCGCAGTCGCCGAGCATGATCGACTGCGAAGCGGAGATGATGGCCTGCACCCCGCTGCCGCACAGCCGGTTGAGGGTCAGCGCTGGTGTCGCGACCGGCAGGCCGCCGTTGACGGCCGCCACCCGGGCGAGGTACATGTCCCTCGTCTCCGTGTGGATGATGTTGCCGAACACGACATGGCCGACCTGCGCCGGGTCCACGCCTGCCCTGGTGACCGCCTCACGTAGCACCGTGGCGGCGAGATCGGAGGGTGGTACGGAGGCGAGTCCGCCACCGTACTTGCCGATCGGGGTCCTGACGGCGGACAGGACGAATACGTCTTGCATCGCTTTTCCTTTCTTACATGTCGAGGCCGCCGTTGACGGCCCAAATCTGACCGGTGATGTACGACGACGCGTCGTGCGCCAAGAACGCGACCACGCGGGCGGCCTCCTCCGGCCTCCCGATCCGGCCGCACGGTATCTGAGCGATCAGCCGCTCCATTGCCTTTTCTGGGACTCTGGCCAGCATTTCGGTGGCCATGGCTCCCGGGGTCACGCAGTTGACGGTCAGCCCGATGCCCTCACCGATCGGGTGCCCGGCCCGGGCCAGCATGAAGGCGACCTCCCTGGCCAGCGACTTGGTCAGCCCGAACATGCCGGACTTGGACGCTGTGTAGTTCGCCTGCCCGATGCTGCCCATCTCCCCGTAGGCGGAGGAGATGTTGATGATCCTGCCGGTGCCGCGCTCCATCATGTGCTCGAGTGCCGCCTGGGACACGAAGAAGGCCCCGGACAGGTTGACGGAGATCACCTGCTGCCAGTCCTCGTCGGTCATCTTGTGCACGGTCTTGTCGTGGGTGATCCCGGCGTTGTTGACCAGGATGTCCAGGCGCCCGTGCTGCTCGATGACCTCGCGCACCACGCGACGACAGTCGTCTGGCTCGCCGATGTTTCCGTGGTGGACGGTGACCGTGCCCGGGTACAGGTCATTCATCTCGGCCATGAGCTTTTCGGCAGGCTCGTGGTGCCGCCAGTACCCCGCGGCGACGTGCGCCCCCTCCTCGGCGAGGCGGTGGCTGATGGAGGCTCCGATGCCGCGGGTTCCTCCGGTGACCAGGACTACCTTGTCCTGTAGCGGCAACTTGCCTCTGACCGGCTGCTGTTCGGTCACTGTCGTCATCACTTTGCTCCTATCCGTTCATGCTCTGATTGCTGTCCTGCCCGGCTTGCCGCAGGCGACGATGCCGACGGCGCACGCCACGGGACGGTTGCTCGGCGGTAGTGATGTACGAATTCCAGACGTTACGGGGCCCGTTGTCCGCAGACACCAGGCGCAGGTCCCAGGACTAGTGGCCCAAGGTCCCCTTGCGCCGAGCACTTCTCGCTCGTCCGGCCGGGAGCGGTCTTGCCATGTGAGATCACGGATGGCAGGCCAGACTTCCCCGCCTGCCGCGGTACCGGGCGAGGTCACGGACAAGAAAGACGAAGCATCTGCGTCGTGTCCGGTTTCGGTGTTGGGCAGCTCGATGGCCCGAGTCTCGTCTCGGGGACGTGGTTCCGTGTGGGTGGGCCGGGGTTGTGGGCAGGGCGCGGATGCTCGTGAGGACCTCGTCAAGCAGCTCGTAGCCGGCGGCAGACGCAAGATGAGCGTGCCTGCGTGGTGGACCAGCCGGCCCTCCTGCGGCAGCCCGAAGATCCAACCGCTACACCTGAGTGAAGACGATTGCCGAGTACAGCTCCCTGCTGCCGCCCGGGGTGGGCCGCATGTGGCCGTCCATCGGATTGTTGATGACGTGGAACGCGCCCTCCGGATCCCTCGCGGCGAGGGTGGCGGAGCCGCCGCCGTCCAAGTTGAGGGCCGCCACTACCCCGAGACGCTCCGTCATGAAATCGGCGAGCTCGGTCAGGGACATACCGACATCGCCGTCCGTTCGGCCATCGACGACGACGGCGTAGATGTACGCGTCGTCGTAACCGATCGCCGCGCGAGGGTGGCGGCCGTCAGTGATGTCGCTGTCGAACTGCCTGGAGCCTGCGCGGAAGCCTTCGCCATCTGCCGCCAGATCGACGACCGGTCGTCCGTCCATGGCCAGTACGGGGCCGGCCTGCAGCAGGTCGCCGTCCGGCTGGGCCGGCAGCATTTCGCGCCTGTCGATCGTGATTCCGTCCGCGTCGACGTGCAGCGATCCCCGGATGTCGTGCCAGGGGGCCGGGAACGGGACATGTGATTGACGCTCTCCGGCGATCCAGAGTTCGCCCAACGGTTGGCCCGCTTCGCGGGCGAAGAAGCCGCCGGACATCGCCGCTACCACGTTTCCACCGAGCTCGTTGCAGACATCGGTCACACGTCGCGCCGACCCCAGGTTGGCCACCTTGACGACAGTGTTGCGCAACTCTTGGCGAAACACGTGGACGGTCGTCTTGCTGTCATCCGACAAAGCGACACGCTCGGTGTACACGAACGGTGCGTCATCGAGTGCTGTGTCATAGCGGTACAGGTCGCCGAGGAAGAGGTCGAGCTCGGTGGCCGAATGCGGCTCGGCCCCGTCCGTCGCCACGGCCCACGGCATCGCTCCGTCGTGTCCGCTGAGCGTGCTCGTGGTGATCATGGCGGTCTCCGAAGGTGCACGGGCGAGGCTGATGGTCTGTGACCTGTTCAGTCTGTGATCCAGGACCGCCCAGCGGACTCGTCGCCGAGATCAGCAACGCGTTCGCGGAAGTGCACAAAACCCTTCCCACCCGGCAAGGGGGTGCCGCCACGTCATGGTTCAGCGCAGGCAAGGCTGACCCAGCCGCCTACCGGTAGGCGGCTGGGTCACGGGCCGATCGGGGCGGTAGCCGCAGGTGCGCGTCCGTCGGTCCGGACGAAGGCGGTCCGAGCAGCGACCCACGCGCTTCGCGGATCGACGCTATTGCCGCCACGGGGGGATGGCGCCGCGGGCGGCGAGCATCGAGTCGTAGCCGGGTTGGCGGATTATGTCGTGCAATTGCCGCCTGCGTACGCCTTGGTTCCCGCCGTCGTAGAGGGGGAAGACCATGGCGTCGCGCATCAGACGCTCCAGCGGAGCGAGATCGCGGGTGTAGCTGGCGATGCCGACGACGCGCATGCAGTCGTAGACCGTGCTGACCGCGGTCTCCGAGCAGTAGACCTTGGTCATGATGGGCAGTTCCTCGGCCAGACCCTCGGTGTGGTCGAAGTCGTGGCAGGCCTTCCAGGTGAGGTAGCGGCAGGCTTCGATCCGCATCTTGATGTCGGCCAGCGCGAAGCCCACGTTCTGGTGTTCGATCACGGGGACGGTGCCGAGCCGCTTCTCGGTCCGGGCGAAGTCCAGGGCGTACTCGAATCCGGCGCGCATGGTGCCGACGCACGCCGCGCCGATCAGCGCGGCGGTCCAGCTGAACGCGCCGGAGACGATCTGCAGGCCGTGCCGCCCGGGCTGACCGATGAGGTTGTCGGCGGGCACGCGGACCTCGTCGAAGTGCACCCGTGGGGTCACGACACCGCGGTTGCCGATCTTGTCGTAGACGTCGGTCACCGTGATGCCGGGGGCGTCCCCGGGTACGGCGATCACGGCCAGCGACTGGTCAGCAGGCGCCTGCGGATCTGTGCGGCAGACCACGGTGTAGAGGTGGCAGCCCGTGCGGCCCCAGCCGGTGCCGTTGGTGGTGTAGTGCTTCTCACCGGTGATGATCCAGTCGTCGCCGTCGTGGCGGGCGAGGGTTTGGATTCCGGCCGCCGGGTCGGGGGAGTCGAAGTTGGCCCCGCCGTCGACGTCGGTGAAGGCGTACGAGGCGAGCAGGTCACCGTCCTGGTCCTCGGCGAACGGCCGCAGCAGGCGCTGCCTTTGTTCCGGGGTCCCGTGCTGGATGATCGGTTGCAGGCCGAGGCCCGTGGCCAGGAGGGTGGTCGGCACGTTGATGTCCACCCTGGTGAGCTCCTCCGCCGCGATCGCAAGGTCGATCGCGGAGAAGCCCGCGCCGCCGTACTCGGTCGGGATGAACGACTTGGTGAATCCGGCCTTGGCCATCTCGCGGTAGGCCTCGCGCCCGGCGACGAACGCCTCCCAGGGGTCGCCTGCCCGGTCGATCCGCTCGACCGTTGGCCGCAGCACCGTCTCCGCGAACGCCTGCGCGTTCTTCTGCAGCTCCTGCTGGCTGTCGCTGAGCGTGAAGTCGATGGCCATCTGTCCGCTCCTTTTGCGCCGAGGCGTCGCTACCCCAGCGCCAGTCTGGCGCGGCGCGGTTCGGGCATGGCCGGACAATCGCCCAACGGATGATCGACCAGCTCAGTTCGCCGACTCGCTCGCGCACGGCGTCCGTGAGTGGCCGCGGCGATGGCCGTGAGAAGGGTGTCGCGCCGCGTCGCCAGGTCCGCTACCGAATGCCGTTCGATTATTGACGTCAAGCCGTCGACGAGTCTCGCGGAGGTGGGCTGGTCGTCCCACCAGCGGTGGAAACTGTCGCGGTAGCGCTCGCAGAAGGCGGCCAGCCCACCATCGCCCGCGCCGAGGTGGAAGAGCATCGTGGGGTCCATGACCGCCCACCGGAGGCCGGGGCCGGAGTAGACCGCGGTGTCGATGTCGCCTGCTGCGATTCTGTTGCGAACGCCGGACTTGAGCCGGTGCCGGATTCGGGCGAGTCTGGCTTCCCGCGCCGGCACGCCGTCGGCCGCGGCCCGAGGGAGGCGCGGTCGGTGGATCACGATGTCGACGTGGCCGTGATCGGCGGCGGCCTCGGTGGCCTGACGCTGGCGATCGGGCTGCGGAAGGCGGGCGTGCCTGCCGAGGTGTTCGAGCAGGCGGCCGAGCTGCGGGAGGTGGGCGCGGGCGTGGCGATCGGCGCGAACTCCACGCGGCTGCTGGACCGCTTGGGCGTCCACGCCGTCGCGGTGGGCAACGTGCCGCCGGACATGCAGTTCCGTCGCTGGGACGACGGCGAGCTGATCTGGTCGCATCCGGTCGGAGACTGGTACCGCGAACGCATGGGCGGACCCTTCGTGCTGCTGCACCGCGGCACATTGCGCCGAGTGCTGGCCGAGGCCATCCCGCCGGAGCAGGTGCACACCGACCACCGCCTCGTCGGGATCGAGCGGGAACCCGGCGGAGTGCGCCTGCGGTTCGCCGGACGAGCCGACGTGCTGGCCCGGATCGCGGTCGGGGTGGACGGCATCCACTCCGCGGTCCGCGAACACGTCGTCGGCCACGCGGTGCCGGTCCTCTCCGGCGAGATCGGGTTCCGCGGGCTGATCCCGGTGGAGCGCTCACCCGGCATGCCTGCGCCGACGTCGATCCAGTTCTGGTGCGGGCCCCGCACCCACGTCGTCGCCTATGGGATCGACGACGGGGCGCTGATCAACCTGCTCGCCGTGCACGTACCCGACCGGCTGCCCGCCTGGACGCACACCACCAGCCGCGTGCCGGGCACGAGCGCCGAAGCCCACACCCTCTTCCGCGAGCTCGGTTGGGACCAGCGCATCCTCGGGCTCATCGACCACATCGGCGGCGACATGCACTTCTGGGCGCTCCAGGACCTCCCGCCCGTGCTCCGGTGGAGCCGCGACCGGGTCGTCCTCGCCGGTGACGCCGTGCACGCCCCGCTGCCCCACCAGGGCCAGGGAGCGGGTCAGGCCATCGAGGACGCCTACGTCCTGGCCGGGTTGCTGGGCCGGGCGGGACCGACCGGCTTCCCGGACGCGTTCGCGGCTTACGAGCGCCTGCGGAGGGCGCGGGCGCGGAGGGTGCAGCACTTCTCGCGCCAGGCCGGACGCTTCTACAAGCTCGACGGCGCCGCGGCCGGGCGCCGCGACGCCGCGCTGCCGGGCCTGCCCGAACGCATCGCGTGGATTCATGCCCACGACGCCGACGTGTCCGACGCGCGGCCGGGCGTCGGCCGACGAGACATCCCGTGACGCTCAACGCGTTGCTGGACATCAAGACCCGGATGCCGGACCGGCGTCCGGGCTTCGTGCCGCGCCCGCGCCTGGGCGAGCGCGTCGCCGGTGCGCGGACGGCGCGGCTCATGCTGGTTTCGGCGCCCGCAGGCTTCGGCAAGACCACCCTGCTCACCCACGCCTTGGCGGCGACGCCGTCGGTCGCCTGGTTGTCTGTCGACGACCGCGACGACGAGCCCGCGCGCTTCTGGACCTACGTCATCACCGCCCTGCAAACCGTCGACCCGGACATCGGTGTGGCCGCCCTCGGGCACCTGCAGGCGTCCCCGCCATCGGCCGAGACCGCGCTCACCGCCGTGCTGAACGATCTCCGCGAGCTGGCAGGCGCACTCACATTGGTGATCGACGACTACCACCTCATCGCATCGCCCGACATCCACGACGAGATGACGTTCCTGGTCGACCACCTGCCGCCGAACGTCCGTCTGGTCATCGCCACCCGCGCGGACCCGGCACTCCCGCTGTCGCGGCTGCGGGCGCGCGGCGAGCTGGTCGAGGTCCGCGCCGCCGACCTCCGCTTCACCGACGACGAGGCTGCCGATTATCTCGCGGGTCCGATGGGCCTCACGCTCACCGACGCCGACGTGGCCGTCCTGGCCGAGCGCACGGAGGGTTGGGCGGCCGCTCTCCAGCTGGCGGGGCTGTCGCTGCAAGGACGCGCCAACCCCGACGACGTCGTCGCCGGGTTCGCGGGCGACGACCGGTTCATCGTGGACTACCTCGCCGACGAGGTGCTGGCCCGGTTACCCGCCGACACCCGGGACTTCCTCCTCCGCACGTCCGTGCTCGAACGGCTCACCGGCCCACTGTGCGATGCCGTCACCGGACAGGCCGGCGGCGCCGCCCGGCTCGTCGAGCTCGACCGCGCCAACCTCTTCCTCGTCGCGCTCGACGACCGGCGCCGGTGGTACCGCTACCACCACCTGTTCGCCGACGTCCTGCGCGCGCACCTGCGTGAGCAACAGCCGGGCCGGATCGCGGAGTTGCATCGGCGGGCGAGTGCCTGGCTCCACCTGCACGGCGAGCCGACCGACGCGATCTACCACGCCCTCGCGGGCGGGGACCCCGACCGGGCCGCGGACCTGATGGAGCTCGCGGTGCCGGTGATGCGCCGCGAGCGGCGGGAGGCCGAGCTGGCCCGCTGGGTGCGGGCGTTGCCCGAGGACGTCGTGCGGGTGCGGCCGGTGCTCGGATTGGCGCTCGTCGGCGCGCTCACGCAGGTGTCCGACTTCGCGAGTGTCGATCAGCGGCTGGCCGTCATCGAGGCGTCGGTGCGCTCCCCCGACGGCGGCTGGCCGGATCGGCCGCCGCCGGGTGTCGTCGTGGTCGATCAGGAGGGCTACCGGTTGGTGCCCGCGACCGTCGAGATGTATCGGGCCGCGCTGGCGTTGGCGCACGGCGACCTGGACGCCACCGTGACGCACGCGCGCTTGGCGTTGTGCCTTGCGCCGTCGCAGGACGGCCTGGTGCGCGCGGCGGCCGGGGCCCTCGGTGGGCTCGCGTCGTGGGCGATGGGTGACGTCGCGGGCGCGTACTCGGCGTACACCGAGTCCGTCGCGGGTCTGCAGAGCGTGGGGTTTCTCGCCGACGTCCTCGGCTGCTCGATCACGCTCGGCGACCTCTGCCTCGTGCAAGGTCGGCTCGGCGAGGCGGAGCGCACCTTCCGGGCGGGGCTCGACATCGCCGCAGGCGAGCGGGTGCCGCTCCGGGGGACGGCCGACATGCACGTCGGCCTGGCCCGGGTCGCCCTCGAACGCGGCGATCTCGGGGGCGCAAGGGCG
The DNA here is from genome assembly GCA_963739465.1 of uncultured Actinomycetota bacterium. Lineage (GTDB taxonomy): Bacteria > Actinomycetota > Actinomycetes > Mycobacteriales > Pseudonocardiaceae > Pseudonocardia. The sequence goes on along the minus strand of CAVUAS010000018.1, from coordinate 196,983 downwards.
CATCTGACGGCTGCGGAGCGCCTCGGTGAGCACAACGGCCTGCCGCAGAATCCGTACCGGTCGCGGGTGGAGTCGGCCCGCCTGTGCGCCGCCGAAGGCGACCTCGACACCGCTCTCGACCTGCTCCACGACGCCGACCGCCGCTACAACGGCGACTACTCCCCGAACGTGCGACCCGTTGCCGCCGTGCGGGCTCGCCTCCGCGTGCGGCGAGGCGAGCTGGAGCGCGCCGACGTGTGGGCTCGCGAGAGCGGACTGGACGCCGACGACGAGCTGTCCTACCTGCGCGAGTACGAGCACGTCACCCTCGCCCGGCTCCTGCTCGCTCGCCACGAAGCGGAACGGGACGAGATTGCGCTCGAGCGGGCGGTCGGCCTGTTGGAGCGCCTGCTGCGCGCCGCCGAGGACGGCGGTCGCGACGGCACCACGATCGAGCTGCTCGTGCTGCTCGCGCTGGCCCGCCAGGCCCGCGGGGACGGCACGGCTGCGACGGCCGCGCTGCGCCGCGCCGTCACGCTCGCCCGGCCGGAGGGGTACGTCCGGGTCTTCGCCGACCAGGGGGCACCGATGGCCGCCCTCTTGAAAGGTCTCGCCAAGCAGGAGCCCACGGCACCGGACGCGGCGTACGTCCGCAGGCTCGCCGCCGCCGCCGTCGGGCCGGTGCCCGAGGCGCCTGCCGGGCTCATCGAGCCGTTGTCGACCCGTGAGCTGGAGGTGTTGCGGCTGCTCGCGACCGACCTGGACGGACCGGACATCGCCCGGCGGCTGCACGTGTCGCTCAACACGATGCGCACCCACACCCGCAACATCTTTCGCAAGCTCCAGGTCACCAGCCGCCGCGCCGCCGTACGCCAGGCCGCCGCGCTCAACCTGCTCGCCCGACCGCGGGGCGGTTGAGGCCGTCGACTCCGTGCGCCGTGAAGCCCTTGACGGTCAGGTAGACACCGAGGCTGAACTCCCACACGGCGACGGGCAGGGCGCCCGCGGCCCCCAAGGCCGAGACCTGGTCCCAGACACCGAAGAGGGTGCCGGTGGCCGAGGCCAGGATGAGCGGGGCGCCGACCAGGCCGATGGCCGGGATGAGGCGGGGGACGAGCCGCGACCGGTACATGACGTAGCCGAGGAACAGGGCGTTGACGCCCGGGATGAGGCCGGGCCCGACGAGGAAGGTCCACTGCCGCATCGCCACCAGCGCTTCCCCGGTGACGCGCAGCGCGTCGGCCTGGGCGCCCGCCGCGCCTGCGAGGTCCGCCTTGAGCGTCACGACCGCCAGCAGGCTGACCACCCCCACGAGGATGAGCATCGCCTCGACGAGGCGGGACGTCACGAAGCCGATGGCCGCGGTCGCGCTGACCCGCCGGGTGACCGGGTAGAGCGCGACGGCGGTGCCGACGCAGGCGACCGCGGTGATGATCTCGAGCCAGATGCCCCACACGACGGCCGTCGTACCTGCGCCGGGGGTGCTGATGAAGCCCGCAGGGTCGTCGATGAGGTCCGCGAACAGCAACAGCTGCGGAATCGACGCCGCGAACGTGACGAGGTAGGCAACGCCGCCCGCGAGGGCGACCTTGCGCATCGGGTCCATCCGACGGCCTGGAACGGCTCGGTCGGTGGTGGGGGTGGGGGTCAGTGCCGTGGACATGGCGGCCTCCTCGGTGCTGTCGCTCGCCGGACGCCACGGACGGTAGGAAGCGATGTGGTGAGTCGTCGTCACCACATCTGATGACTAGGCCGAACTTACTTGATCTTGGACAGCGTGTGAGGCGTTGACCTGCGAATCCGCGTTTTTGGCGCGGGTCTTCGTGGCTACATGTCGGCGAGCGTGAGGGGGATCGGGGCGTCGAGCAGCTCGAAGACACGTCGCTGGGTCGGTGTCGGGTTGGTGATCTTCTCGATGTGTTGGCCGGAGAAGTTGATTGTTTCCCGGTTGAGGGTTGCGAGATGGCTGAGTAAATCTTGGAAGCTGCGGGCGGGTAGCCCGTCTGATGTTTGCTTTCGCGTATCCTTTTTCTTTGCGCTGAGGGAGCGTTGGGCTGCGGATACGGGATCTGTGCGTTGTGGGATGTGTTCGTCGGTATAGGTTAGCGCGCTGAAGGCCTGCCGGAGGTGCCAAATGAGGTAAGCGGCCAGCATGCATAGGAAGACGTGTGCGCGAACCCGTTCGGACAGGTAGTGGAAGATGGGTCGCAAGTCGAGGTCGTCGACTTTGATGATGCGGAAGTCGCGTTCGACGCGCGCGAGGTTTTTGTACGCGGTAATGACGCCGGGAGCGTCCAAGGTTTCGGCGGGCAGGCTGGTGCGGATGACGTAGATCCCGTCGAGGTCGACCTCGGTTCGGATCTTCTCCAGGTCGTGTCGGTAGCTGAGTGCGGTGTCGGTGATGTCAAGGACGAAGTGCTTGCCGACCTTGTATTTGTTGACGACCTTGCCGACGGCGATGCCGATGTCGTCTTGGCCGGTCAGCTTTCGGCTCGCGACGCGGGCGGCGAGTTTGTCGAGTTCGGTGTCGGTGGCCGCGATGAGTTCTCGGCGTTTACGCGCACGCTGCTCGGCGAGCGCGGGGTTTCGGCAACAGATCAGTCGTTCGCCAGGGTAGTCGGGGTGCACGATTTCGGCGAAGTTCTGGGTGTCGAACAGCGACATCTGCAGCGGTCCGTCGTCGTTGGCCAGGGCGGCGATCGCGGGCGCGCGCAGGGCTGTGATCCAGTCCAGCCCGGGATGCGCGCGGAGCTCGCCGATCCGCGCGTTCGTGATCATTCCACGGTCGCCGACCATGACGAGTTCGGTCAGCCCGAACTTGTCGGTCACCAACTCGACGGCGTCGATGAAGGATTTCGTGTCGGAGGTGTTCCCGGGGAACACCTTGACCGCGACGGGGCGACCGGCCTCGTCGGTCAACAGGCCGTACTCGATCTGCTTGAGGCCGCGCTTGTTGTCCCGGGAGTACCCGAACGCGCCCAGTTCGCAGCAGCGACCCTCAAGCCACGAACTCGACAGGTCGAACATCGCTGTTCCGCCGTTGACGAGATGCCGTTTCGCGAGGGCGGCCTCGATCGCTTCTTGGCGCTGTCCGAGCCAGTCCATCGCGGCGTACACGTCGTCCGTGCTGGCGTCGGCTACGCCCAGATCTGCACCGAGCGTGGTGTCGTTCCACCATCCGAGGGTGGACAGCTTCGACTTCGGATGCAGGACTCGGGAGATCACCAGTGCGTACGCCAGGTCACGTTCGCGACAATCCTCGCCCAACAATTTCTTCACGCCGAGCCTGGTCGCCATCGCATGCACGGCGGCGACCGCACCATGACTCAACGACCGCTCGATCTCGAACGTTTCAGCCGGCTCGACCAGGACGGCACCGGAGAGAACCTTGCGCAACGCCACGACCGCCGCATCGGGCAGGGCCGACAGATTCGCCAGCGTTTCCTTCTGTGGTCGGCCCCGTTCGTCACGGTAGGAGCGACGCAGCAGATCGCGCCGGTACACCCGCTCTGACCCGTCGGCCGCGGTGTAGTGCCTACTCGCGCGATCGACATGCATCGCACCATCAGGGCGTCTCACAGCACGATTCAACCACAACGATCTTGCTGGCGCTAGCACTTTAGTGACTACATATCTTCGGATGTCACGTGTCCCAGCCCTGATCACGCCCGCAAGATCACCGAGAGCTACAGCAAGTTCGGACTAGGGCAGGGACCTGCGGTACTCGCGTGGGCTGACCCCGTAGCTCGCCTTGAAGGCGCGGTGGAAGTGGCTGCTGTCGAAAAACCCCCAGCGATGCGCGATCACGCCGATCGGCTCCGCACCGTGGTCAGCTCGCTGCGGGCGCGGGCCAGCCTGCGGGTGCGGATGACCCCGCCGACCGTGTCGCCGGTGGTGCTGAAGATCCGATTCACCGTGCGGACCGAGACGCCGTGCGCACAGGCGATGCGCTCCGGGGTGATCTCCATGCTGGTCAGGTGCTGGTCGATGAACCGTTCCATCGCGGCGCGCAGCGGCAGGTCCCGGGCGCCGCGCGTGGTCCCGGGCCGCAGCACGCCGAGGACGAGCTCCAGGGTGGCGTTGCGGGCGGCGATCGTCGCGGCCGCGTCGAGGTCGGGCAGGATCCGGGAGAGCGTGTCGAGATAGCCGGTGAGCAGCTGGATCGCGGGTGTGCTGCGTTCGAGCACCGCTCCTGGGGTGGCCCAGGCCCTGCCACTGACCTCGGCGAGCGCGGCGCGGGGGATCAGGAGGCTGCGCTTGGACAGCCTGCCCGCCACGGCGAAGCGCGCCGCAGTCGTGCTGTCCCACGCCACGGCGTCACCCGGGCCGAGCCGCACCGTGTCGCCGTTCGTGCGGATGATCTCCTCACCCGCGCGGATGAACAGCACCGCCACGAACTCCCCGTCGGTGGCGGCGATCTGGCTACGCCCCCGGGACCCCGACGTCGGGGCGCACTCGACGTCGACCAGGGCGAGATCGTCGATCCACCAGCGGCGCACCGCGGCCCGGAAGTGCGGCCCGGGCGTGACCCGCGTGCTCCACGGCAGGTGCGTGGCGGACACGATCTCGCGCCAGCGATCGGACGTCTCGTCGTCGGCCGGGCCGTCGGCCTGCCAGCGGTCCGCGCGCGAGGCGGTCACCCGACCGAGGTTACTTGTGCTGCAGGTGGGTGCGGAACCACTCGCGCTGCACCTCGATCGAGGTCACGAAGTTGGCGTCGACGTATGCCTCGAAGTGCCCACCGGGCAGCACCAGCAGCTTCTTCGGCTCCAGCGCCGACTCGTAGGCGCGCAGCGTGAGGTCGGCGGGCGTGAGGTGGTCGCCCGCGGCGACGACGATCAGCAGTGGGGTCGGGCTGATCAGCGGGACGTAGGTCTGCGGCTCGTACTCGGTGAACCGCTCCACGCTGCGCAGCGTCACCTGCTTCGCCCAGGACGGGGCGCGCTCGGTGATCGGGCCGAAGAAGAAGTCGTGCGAGTCGGGCGTCGGCAGGGCACAGGGCTCGGCCGGGTCGGTTTCCCAGGTCACCGGGATCATCGCAGGCTCGGCGCCGCCGTAGCGGGCGGCGCGGTCGGCGTCGAACGCCGCGCGCAGACCCGCGAAGTGGTCGCCCCGCACCAGACGGCGGGCGGTCTCCAGCCCCGCCACCAGCGGCACTTGCGACACGACGCACCTGACCCTGCGGTCGATCGCGGCCACCACGAGCACGTGGCCGCCGGAGTAGCTGGACCCCCACACACCGATGCGGCAGGCGTCGACGGCGTCGAGGGTGGACGCGAACGTGATGGCCGTGCGGTAGTCCTCGATTTGGCGCCAGGGGTCGATGTCGCCGCGTTGGACGCCGTCGCTGGCGCCGAGGTTGCGGTTGTCGTAGACGAGCGCGGCCATCCCGGCCTCGGCGAAGCCCGCGGCGAAGTCGTCGAGGTACATCTCCTTGACCGCCGAGAACCCGTGGGCCATGACGACCAGCGGGAACGGCCCGCCGCCTTCCGGTTCGTACAGCCAACCGCGCAGGACCGTGCCGTCCTCGGCGGGGAACTCGACGTCGCGTCGGGAGCTCATCGGCACTCCTTCGTGCACTCGGCGGGCGCGTTCGCCACCACTCTCGCCCGACCCGTCCGCCGTCACATGTATTACGACGCCGGCCTCTTGTACGCGTGCGCCGGGTGGTGTGCGTGGCGGGTCTGCTCGGCAACGTCGGCGTTCGGCCGTCCGAGTCCTCGGACACCGAGGCGGAGGTGCGCCGTGGCTGACATCGTTCGCGGGCGGCAGAAGGCCGAGATCGACGGGGACTTCGTCGTGTTCCTCATCGGCGCGCGGTTCTCGCTGCGGCATCCGATCCGGACGCTGCGCGATCTCGGCGGACGCCGTGGCGGGATGAAGGCCATGCTCGACTATCTCGTCGCGCATCCGGAGAAGGGGCTGCTCGGCTACACGATGGGGTACCCGGTCATCGTGCAGTACTGGCGGTCGTTCGAGCATCTCGAGAAGTTCGCCCGCGACACCGCCGACCCGCACACCGCCACCTGGCGCGAGTATTACCGCAGGCAGGCCGTCCACGGTCAGGGCGCCGGTATCTGGCATGAGACCTATCTCGTCCGCGCGGGTGAGTACGAGGCGATCTACAACAACATGCCCCCGTCCGGGCTCGGCCGGGCCGGTCGGCTCGAGCCGATCGCCGAGAGCAGCACCGCGCGGCTGCGGATCCGCGCCCGCGACGCGTCTTGATCATGCGGAGTGTTTGACGGCCAGCCGGTAGACGACGACGACGGCGACGGCGCTCGCCTTGTCGCCCTTGCTCGTGTTGGACTGCACGTGGCTGCCGGACTTGAAGTACCAGCCGGAGCCCTTCTTGGCGATGTCGAGCTTCTTCGCGCCGTTGTAGTCGACCCGGATCCGGCCGCCCGAGGCGGTGCAGTCGTGTGCCGAGCGTGTAGTGGGGATCCAGCGTGACGTCGGTCTTGCCGTCGTTGTACTGCGCGATCAGCTTGCTGCCTTCGAGCCGGACCTCGAGGACGTCGTCGTTGGCGTCGTGGATCTGCGCGGTGACGACGTCCGGCTTGGCCCTGGGGAGGGCGGTCACGGCCTGGCGCACCGTCAGGGTGTGGGTGCCGTGGGTGTTGGTCCAGCTCGCGAGCTTGCTGCCGGTCATCTCGCGCAGCTCCGAGCGCGGGTAGCTGCTGCCCGAGGTCGTCACGCCGCCCGCGTTCGCGGTGAAGACGACGCCGTCCTTCGCGTCGTTCAGGTGGAACGCGGTGCAGGAATGGTCGGCGAGCTCCGGCATCTCGACCGTGTCGGGGTTGCCTTTGCGGCCCGTCGGCAGCGTGAGGTACCAGTCGGTGGGGTTCAGGACGGCGGAGATCCTGCCGGAAGTCGACGCCGTGGATGTCTTGCCGGACGCCGAGGTCGTCGAGACGAACAGTGCGGCCAGCCCGACGACGACGGCGAGCCCGATCAGCCCCGCGCGACGGCGCGTGCGGGCGGCCGGTGTCGCCGGGGGCGGGAGGAGATGTCTGGGCATGGGCGCATGACCTCGTGCCGGAGCCCGCGGCCCCCGCGACCGTGGGCTCCTGCCCGTTGCACCGTGCGGGCGCCCGAGGGGGCGTCGGTGGGCAGGATCCCGGAACCGACCAGGCGCACCGGGCGAGATCAGCGCCTCGACCAGTGCCGGAAACGTAGCCGCACATGATCATGCGCAGGAGCGGTTTGCGCCGAGCGGTGCCTCTCCCGTACCCAGATGGACGATCAGAAGTGGCGTAGGTTGCTTCACTGTGGACGATTTGCCGCGGCCGGTCGTTCCGCGTCGATGAGCGGTCGGCGGCGGCAGGCGGGGATCAACGCGCCTCCGCGGACGTAACGTACGTCACATGCGCCGCGAACTCGTCCATGTCGATCGGAGGGGGTCGCGATGGCGAGCTGCGGGTATTGCAAGGGGTCGGGGCGCTGCCCGAGATGCAAGGGCTCCGGCAAGACCGAACACATGATCCGCAAGGTCTGCCCGGCGTGCGGCGGCAAGAAGCTCTGCCTCGCCTGTGGTGGCAAGGGCAGGAGCTGACCCGGCGGTGTCGGGCCGACGGGCATAGTGCGGCGAGACTGGGCGGATCCTCGACCCGCACCGCGACGGAGGCCCCATGAAGCTGTCCGAGTTTCCGCGACACCGGCTGACGTTCGGCCCGAGCCCGGTGCACCCGCTCGAGCGGCTGTCCGACCACCTCGGCGGCCCGCGGATCTGGGCCAAGCGGGAGGACGTCAACTGCGGACTCGCGTTCGGCGGCAACAAGGTCCGCAAGCTCGAGTACATCGTGCCGGACGTGCTGGCCGCGGGCGCCGACACGCTCGTCTCGATCGGCGGGGTGCAGAGCAACCACACCCGCCAGGTGGCGGCTGTGGCGGCGCACCTCGGCCCGGCGTGCAGGCTCGTGCAGGAGCGGTGGGTGGACTGGGCCGACCCGGTCAACGACCAGGTCGGCAACATCCTGCTCAGCCGGATCATGGGCGCCGACGTGCGGCTGGACCCGGCGGGCTTCGACATCGGCATCCGGCGGTCGTGGGAGGACGCGATCGCCGAGGTCGAAGCGGCGGGCGGCAAGCCGTACCCGATCCCGGCCGGGGCGTCGGAGCATCCCCTGGGCGGGCTCGGGTTCGCCAACTGGGCCTTCGAGGTGGCCGCACAGGAGCGGGAGCTGGGCGTCTTCTTCGACACCGTCGTCGTGTGCACGGTGACGGGCTCCACGCACGCCGGGATGATCGCCGGGTTCGCGGCGCTGCCGGAGGGTCGCCGTCGCCGGGTGCTCGGCATAGACGCCTCGGCCACATTGGACAAGACGCGCGCGCAGGTGGAGCGCATCGCCCGCCACACCGCAGCGCTCATCGAGCTGGGCCGCGAGCTGCGGCCGGACGAGATCACCGTGCTGGAAGGATGGGCGGGCGAGGCCTACGGGATCCCGATCGCGTCCACGGTGGACGCGATCCGGCTCACCGGCAGGCTCGAAGGCGTGATCATCGACCCGGTCTACGAGGGCAAGTCGATGGCGGGGCTGATCGACCTCGTGCGCGCGGGCGAGATCGGCCCGGACTCCACGGTGCTCTACGCCCATCTGGGCGGCCAGCCCGCCTTGAACGCGTACTCCGGGATCTTCGCCGACGGCACCTGACGACGGTCGCGGGTGCGCGCCGATCAGCCGGTCGGCGTGGTAGACCGATACGCGATGACCGTCATCGGGATCACCGGCCACCGCGGGCTGTCGGGGCGCACCGAGCAGCTCGTGGCGGCGGCGCTGCGCGCCGAGGTCGCGCGGTACGCCGACGCTGAGCTCGTCGGGGTGAGCGCGATCGCGGACGGCGCCGACAGCCTGTTCGCCGCCGCCGTGCTCGACGCGGGCGGCGCTCTGGTGGTGATCGTTCCCGCGCGGCGGTACCGCGACGTGCTGCCCGCCGAGCAGCAGGTCATCTACGACGCGCTGCTCGGCCGCGCGGCGCGCGTGATCGCGCTGGATCGGGTGGACCCCACGACCGCGGCCTACATGGACGCCGCCCTGCGGATGCTCGACGAGATCGACCTCCTCGTCGCGGTCTGGGACGGGCAGCCCGCCCGCGGCCTCGGCGGCACGGCCCACGTCGTCGACGCCGCCGAGGAGCGCCGCCTGCCCGTCACGGTGGTCTGGCCCGCGGGCGCCGTCCGCTGATCGGGCGCTACCGTCGTCCACTGTGTCCGAGACGGCCCCTGTGGGGCAGAGCGTGATGCTGGGCGGGGGCTTCTACAGCCACAATTCGCGGCCACAGCGTGCGGCGGCCAACGCGGCCGACGCGCATCTCGTCGCCGCCGCGTCCGCGGTGCCGCTGCCCGAACCCCCGACCCCCGTGCTCATCGGTGACTTCGGCTGCGCAGGCGGTGCGAACGAGATGGCGCCGTTGGCGGCCGCCGTCGACGCGTTCCGGACGCGCGCGGCGGCGCTGCCGATCGAGGTCGCGCACACCGACCTCCCGGAGAACGACTTCGGCCCGTTGTTCGCACTGCTGCAGAGCCCCGAGAGCTACCTGGTCCCCGGGGTCTATCCCTATGTCGTCGGCCGGACGCTCTACGGCCCGCTCTTCCCGGACCGGCGCCTGCACGTCGGCTGGAGCGCGATCACCCTGCACTGGCTCAGCAGCATGCCGGTGACCGTGCCCGGGCGCGTCTACTCCAACCTGTTGGAGGACGGACCGGCCCGGCGGAGCCTCGCCGAGCGAGCGGCGCTCGACTGGCGCACGTTCCTCACCGAGCGGGCTCGCGAGCTGGTGGACGGCGGCGAGCTCGTGCTGACCGGCGGGGCCTCCCTCCCGGACGGGCGGTCCGGCGCGGAGGGCCTGTTCGTCATGATCCAGGACGTGCTGGTCGAGATGGTCGACGACGCGGTCCTGCGGCCCGGCGAGTCCGATCGCATCTTCTACCCCACCTGGAACCGCACGCCCGAGGAGTGGACCGCCCCGGTGGCGGACCTCGGCTTCGACCTGCTCGCCGAGGAGCTCACCGGCACCGACGACGCCGACAACTACCGGGAGTCGCTCGAGCGCGGCACCTTCGCCGACGCCTACCTGCCCTTCGTGCGGGCCATCACGCAGCGGCCGTTCTTCCGCTGGCTCGACGGCGACCGCACGACCGACGACCGGGCGCGGGTGACGGAGGCGTTCTACGAGCGGCTGCGCGGGCGGATCGCGGCCGACCCCGTGGCCGCCGCCTGCCACTGGCACGTGGTGACCCTGCGCCTGCGCCGCCGCCCCCGCTGACGTGCGGCAGGCCGACGCGACTTCGCGCCCCGCAGGCGCCGTGCGAGGTGCGCAAGGGCCCGCCCCAGCGGACCCGCCCGAAGTGCGCAAAGGGGCGCCAAGTGCGGGGCGCCCGCGTCCGCGCAGGATCAGCGGGCCGAGTAGCCGCCGTCGATGACGAGCTCGGTGCCGGTGACCCAGCGCGCCTCGTCGGAGGCGAGGTAGACCGCGCCCCAGGCGATGTCGTCGGGCTCGCCGACCCCCAGCGGGTGCCGCTTGCCGATGGCGGCCCGGGCATCGGCCTCCGCGGTGCCCGCCGCGGCCAGGGAGCCGCGCAGCATCGACGTGAAGATGAACCCCGGGTGGATCGAGTTCACCCGGATCCGGTCACGGGCGTAGAGCAGCGCGTCGTTCTTGCTCATCGCCCGCACCGCGCCCTTCGCGGCGTGGTAGGGCGGCACGCCGCGGCCGCCGACGATGCCGTAGATCGACGAGATGTTGACGATGCTGCCGCCGCCCGCCGTCCGCAGGTGCGGCACGGCGTGCTTGGTGCACAGGAACACGCCGGTCGCGTTGACGGCCATGACGCGGTCCCACTCGGCGCGCGGGAACTCGTCGGTCGGCACATCCAGGCCCGCGACGCCCGCGTTGTTGACCAGCACGTCCAGGCGTCCGTGCCGGGCGACGACCGCCGCGAACGTCGCCGCGACCGCGTCCTCGTCGGTGACGTCACACCGGTGAAAGCCTGCGTCCGGGAGCGCGGCGGCCACGCGCTCACCGGCCGCCGCGTCGATGTCCACGACCGCGAGTGCCGCACCCTCCTCGGCCATCCGCGCGGCGATCGCCGCGCCGAGCCCGTTCCCGCCGCCCGTGACGACGGCGACCTTCCCCGTGAGCCGCACACACCACGCATACCGCATCGCCTGGCCCTGATCGGAGGCGGGTGGCCCCTCCGGCGTGCCCCGCGGGTCCACGAGCGGCCCGAGACCCGTCTCCGGTCCTGGACCCGGGTCCGGTCCCTCGGCGATGATCAATCGATGTTCGTCGCGCACGCGGGCACTGAACCATTCGACAATGCCGGGCGGGGGAAACTGATATGGCCGACCTGCCCGCGATGGTGCGCCCGATGCTGGCCACGCCGGGCTCGCCGCCTGCCGGGCCGGGGTGGTCGGTGGAGTTCAAGTGGGACGGGATCCGCGCCATCGTCGCCGCCGCGCCCGCCGGCCGGGTGCGGATGTGGAGTCGCAACGGCAACGACGTCACCGCCGCCTACCCGGAGCTCGCGACCGGCCCGACCGCCGCGGCGCTGGGCGAGCGCGGGCCCGTCCTGCTCGACGGGGAGATCGTCGCCCTCGACGAGCGCGGCCGCCCGTCGTTCGCTCGGCTCACCCAGCGGATGCACGTGCGGGCGCCCAGCGCGGAGCTGGTGGCGCGGGTGCCGGTGCAGCTGTACGCGTTCGACGTGCCGCAGTCGGGGCCGCCGTACGACGAGCGCCGCGCGGCCTTGGAAGCGCTCGAGCTCGGCGCGGTGCCACACGTCGAGGTGCCGCCCGCCTACACCGACGTGTCTGCCGCGCAGCTGTTGGACGTCGCTCGGGCGCACGGGCTGGAAGGGGTGGTCGCCAAGCGGCGTCGGTCGCGCTACGAGCCGGGACGGCGGTCGGCGGCATGGGTGAAGACGGCGCTCACCACCGCGCAGGAGGTGGTGGTCGGCGGCTGGTCGGCGGGGCAGGGGCGGCGCGCCGGGATGGTCGGGTCGCTGCACATGGGCGTCTACGACCGCGCCGGGCGGCTGCGCTACCTCGGGATGGTCGGCACGGGGTTCACCGACGCCGCACTCCGGTTGCTCGGCGAGCGGCTCGCGCCACTGGCACTGACGGCCTCACCGTTCGACGACGAGGTGCCCGCGCTGGACGCCCGGGCTGCGCGGTGGGTGCGGCCGGAGCTGGTGGGGGAGGTCGTCTACCGCGTGCTCACCCCGGACCTGCGGCTGCGGCACACCGCCTGGCGGGGCCTGCGGCCCGACCGGGACCCGGCCGAGATCGTGCTCGACCTGCCCTGGCCGCCCCCGTGATCACGAGCTGGGCGCGTTTCCGGCGCTTCGTGCACGAACCGGTGATCAAGCCCTCGGTTGCGACCCCGCAATCACCTTGCGGTAACCGACCTCGTCCAACACAACGCCCCAGACCCGGTCGCGCCGCTCGGTGCCGTCGGACCGCCAGCCCGCCACCTCGTAGAAGCGGCGCGCGCGGACGTTGCCGGTGAGCACCCAGAGGGTGGCCGCGGTGTGGTGTCGCGCGAGCCGCCGTTCCGCCTCGACGATCAGCGCCCGGCCCAGGCCGGTCCCCCACGCCTCCGGGTCGACGTAGAGGGCCCACAGCTCACCCGCGCCCGGCGAGAGCGTGACGAACCCCCGGATGCGGTCCGTGACCGCGACGATCGTGAGCGGGTCATCGGCGCCGAACGTGTAGGCGGCGGCGCAGTCGTCGGGACGGAGGCCGTCGAGGTAGTCGTCGGCGACGAGGCCGCGGTAGCCGACCTGCCACGATCGCACGTGGACGTCGGCGACCGCGCGCTCGTCGCCGATCTGCGCCCTCCGCAGCTCCACGGCCGTCAGTCTCCCAGCATCCGCCGCTTCACCGGCGGCACGAGGTTCACCGCGCGGAGCACCCCGCGCATCGCGCGGCGCACGATGGGATTCCCGGACGCCGCGAACCGCGCGTTGCGCAGGCTCTGGGCGACGGCCGCGAAGCCGTAGTCGAGCATCTGACGCTCGTAGTCCGCGACCGCCGCCGTGATGTCGGGCCTCGCCGTCACCAGGTTGCGGCGCAACAGGTCGGCGTCGCGCAGGGCGGTGTTGGCGCCGATGCCCGCCATCGGGGTCATGTTGTGGATGGCGTCGCCGAGCAGGGTGACCGGGCCGGTCGGCCACGCCGTGACCGGCTCGGCGCTGCGCACCCGTAGCGCGTTGACGGTCTCCGGCACCGAGTCCGCGACGAGTTGCCGCAGCCCCGGCGACCAGGTGGTGATCCTGTGGGCGACGACCTCGGTCAGCTCCGGCCCGGAGAGGCCCTCCAGGGCGGGGAACGCGCTGGTCGCGTCGGCGTAGGCCCAGAACACGTAGTCGGTGGTGGTGTCGAAGAGGAATCCGGGTGGCGCGCCCTCGGGTGTCGCAGCAATGTGACATTGCTGCGATCCGGCGGCGTGCTTGCGGTCGCCGCGCCACACGGCGGTGAACATCCCGCCCGGGCCGGGGGGCAGCACCGTGGTCGGGCCCGCCAGCAGCGCGGATGGCAGTTCGTCGTCGCCGGCGAGGGGATGTTTGCCCGCAATGGCGGTCACGCCCGTGTCGAGCCTGCGCGCGTGCGGGAGGAGCTGGCCACGCACCCGGGAGTTGGCCCCGTCCGCGCCGACGAGCAGGTCCGCGTCGGCGGTCGTGCCGTCAGCGAAGTGGGCGCGCACCCGGCCGTCGGGCAGGGTCGCATAGTAGCGCTCGAAGGCGCGGTCCAACGTGACGACGTGGTCGAGGCCGTCGAGCAGCACCTCGCGCAGCGCGATCCGGCTGATCCCGTGGTGCTGCTCGGCGGGATCGTCGGCCTGCTCGGTCGCCATGACCAGCAGCGGGGCGAGCTGCTCGGTGCGGAAGCTGAAGGTGGCGGCCTCGTCGGAGACCGTGTCGCAGAAGCGCGCCCACGCCGTCGCGGGCAGGCAGGCGTGCAGGGCGCGGCTGCCGCCGGGGTCGATGTGGATGCGATACCCCTGGACCCAGTCGGTGCGGGCGTGCGTGCGCTCGGCGACCTGTACGTCGATCCCGGCCTGCACCAGTCCGTGGGCCAGGCACAGTCCGCCGATGCCGCCGCCGATGATCAGAACGTGCGGGGAGTTTGTCATGCGGCGAGCATAGTCAATCAAACAGATGAATAACAGAGCTTTGGTGAGCTAGGGTTCGGGTCATGCCGCGACCGACCGCCGCCGGGCCCCGCCGATCCCCGACCGGAGCGGCGCGGGTGCGCGACCCCGAGCGCACCCGCGCGGCCATCCTGGACGCGGCGCTCGTCGAGTTCGGCGAGCACGGCTACGCGGGCGCCCGTACCAGCGCGATCGCCCGCCGGGCCGGGGTCAACGCCCAGCTGATCTCGTACTACTTCGACGGGAAGGAGGGTCTGTACAAGGCGCTCGCCCAGCGCTGGCGCGGCGAGAGCAACGCGCTCCGCCACGCCGACCTGCCCCTGGCCGAGGTGGTGGCGGGGTTCGTGCGGGCGAACCTCACCAGCCGGTCGATGACCCGGCTGCTGGTGTGGGAGGGGCTCACCGGCACCGGCATGGACGACACCGATGTGCCGTACTTCGCGCAGATGGTCGCCGACGTGCGGCGCCGCCAGGAGCGTGCGGAGATCGCCGCCGACCTCGATCCGGCCGCCGTCCTGCTCGCCCTGTTCAGCGCCGCGCTGGCGCCGACCCTCCTGCCGCACGTGGTCGAGCGGGTGACCGGGCAGGCCGCGGACTCGCCGGAGTTCCTCGATGATTACGCCTCCCGGCTCGCGCAGATCGTCGAGCGCCTGGGTCCGTGAGGTGCGCGGCCTGCCCGCGCTCGGCCCGCCCGCCGCCGGCGGCTGCGTCACGGAAGGACGGCCGCGGCTATCTGTCGGGCGAGCCAGCGCCGGTAGTCGTCGTCCTGCACGTCACGATGAGCGGCAGGCACACGGGCCCGTTCGTCGCCTACGGTCCCGACGCGCGCCCGAAGGCGGTGTTCCCGGCGACGGGCCGGACGTTCGCGGTGACCCAGACGCACTGGTTCCGCATCGCCGACGGGAAGGTGATCGAGCACTGGGCCAACCGGGACGACCGGGGGCTGGGCGAGCAGTTGGGGTGGACGCCGCCGTCTCCGGTCTACCTGGTGCGGATGCTGCTCGCGACCCGCCGGGCCCGCGCCGCCGCGGGCTGAGAACCCCGCGCCGTCGGCCCGGCGAGGTGTCGGACCGGGGTCTGGTCCGGCCAGCCCGGCGGGCCCAGCCGGAGGCGCCGGGATCGGGCACCATGCGTGCGTGGTCACGAACCTGCTGGCGCGGCTGCGCCGGGGTGAGGTCACCGCCGCCGCGACGGTGGAGCGACAGCTGGAGCTGCTGCGCCGCGCACACGCCGTCACCGATGCGGTGGCCGCCTTCGAGGACGCTCGGGCCTTGGCCGACGCCGCGGCGCTCGATCGGGCCTTCGCCGAGCGCGGGCCGGTCGGGCCGCTGCATGGTCTGCCGGTCACGGTGAAGGACTGGATCGACGTCGAGGGCTTCCCCTGCGCGGGCGAGACCGCCGACCGGGACCGGCGGCCCGCTGTCGACGCGAGCGCTGTCCGCCGGTTGCGTGCGGCCGGGGCGGTCGTCGTGGCGAAGACGCGGCCGTGGGGCGGGGTGGCGCATCCGCGGGATCCGACGCGTACGGTCGGCGGCTCCAGCAGCGGGGAGGCGGCGCTGGTCGCGGCGGGTGCGTCGGTGCTCGGCATCGGCAGCGACTCCGGTGGCAGCATCCGGCTGCCCGCCGCCTGGGCGGGCGTGTGCGGGCTGCGGCCGACCGTGGGTCGCGTGCCGACGACCGGGCACTACCCCCGCGTCGGACCCCGCAGCGACGGGCGCACCCAGATCGGTCCGCTCGCCGAGTCGATCGACGGCCTGGAGCTGGCGTTGTCGGTGATCGCCGGGCCGGACGGTCGGGACGCGGGCGCCGCGCCGGTGCCGTTGCCACCGTCGCACGGGGTCGAGCTGCGCGGCCTGCGCGTCGCCTCGGCCTTCGGTGAGGGGCCGTGGCAGCCGTCGTCGGAGGTGGCGACGGCCGTCGAGTGGGCGACGGACGCGCTGGTGGCGGCCGGTGCCCGGCAGGTGCCGTGGGAGTTCGCCTGGCTGGCGCCCGCCTGGGACGTCACCCAGCGCTACTGGGCGCGCGCGGCTTGGCGACCCGGCCTCACGGGCGCGGACGTCATGCAGGAGCTGGAGGACTGGGACCGCTTCACCGCCCGCTACCTCGCCGCGACGACGGACGTCGACGTGATCGTCGCGCCCGCGACGGCGGGGACGGCACCGCCGCACGGCGAGATCGGCGGCTCCGCGTTCGTGTACCTGCTGCCCGCCAGCCTGGTGGGGGTGCCCGCGCTGGCCCTCCCGACGGGTGACGACGACACCGGGCTGCCGATCGGCGTCCAGCTCGTCGGGCGCGCGTGGGCGGAGCACGTGGTACTCGCCGCCGCGCGGGAGATCGAGCGGGCCCGCCGATAGTCAGGCACGCCGGGCTCGGTACGCCGCCACCGCCACCCGGTTGCCGCACGCCGTGCTGCAGAACCGGCGGGAGCGGTTGCGCGACAGGTCGAGCACGATCCCGTCGCACGTCTCGTCGGCGCAGATCGCCAGCCGGGAGAGCTCGTCGGCGCGGATGAGGTCGATCATCGCCATGGCCGTCTCGACCGCGATCCGCACGGCGAACGGCGTGTCCGGGCCGACGGCGTGCACGTGGTAGTCCTCGCCACCGTGCCGGACGAGCTGCGGCACGGCCGTGTGCTGGCGCAACATCCGGTTGACGATCACGACGGCGGTGTCGCGGTCGGCCGTCAGCAGCTCCCGCAGCGGGGCCCGCAGCGCGCGGACCTCCGCCAGGTCCATCGGCGGCGTCCCCGTGTACCGATGCTCGTCGAAGAACGCGTCGAGCTGGGCGTCCGTCGTCAGCGTGTCCGGCGGCGCCGCCGAGTTCACCAGCGCGACGGCCGCCTGCAGCGATGCCACCGTGTCATGACCGAAAAGCACGTTGACAGATTACACCCTCCCGCCTACCGTCATGAGTCATGGCGACGATGACTCATGACGCGACGACGACGCGGACGGCGGGGCTCGGGTTCGCGCTGGTGTCAGCGGCGTCGTTCGGCCTCTCCGGCTCGCTCGCGCGCGGGCTGATGGACGCGGGCTGGTCGTCGGCGGCCGCGGTATCGGCCCGGATCCTGCTCGCCGCGGCCGTGCTGGCCCCGCCCGCCCTGATCCAGCTGCGCGGGCGGTGGGACCTCCTGCGCCGCAACCTCCCCCTCGTCGGCGTCTACGGGCTGCTCGCCGTCGCGGGCTGTCAGCTGGCGTTCTTCAACGCGGTCGAGCGGATGCCGGTCGGCGTCGCGCTGCTGGTGGAGTACATGTCGCCGGTGGCCGTCATCGGCTGGCTGTGGCTCACCAGCGGCCAGCGGCCCGGCCCGCGGACGGTGGCGGGCGCGCTGCTCGCGGTGGTCGGCCTGGTGCTGGTGCTCGACCTCGTGTCGGGGGCGCACGTCGACGGCGTCGGCATCGTCTGGGCGTTCGGCGCGATGGTCGGGGTCACCGCCTACTTCCTGATCTCCGCCCGCGAGGTCGACGGACTGCCGCCCACCGTGCTCGCCGCGGCGGGTCTCACCGTCGGCGGTTCGGCGCTGCTGCTCCTGGGCGCGGCGGGCGTGCTCCCCTTCGCGGCGACGACGGCCGCTGTGCGGTTCGGGACCGTCACGCTGGCCTGGTGGGCGCCGATGGTGGGCCTCGGTGTGGTGACCGCCGCGCTCGCGTACGTCACGGGCATCGCCGCCACGCGGCGGCTCGGCTCCCGGCTGGCGTCCTTCGTCGCGTTGACCGAGGTGCTCGCCGCCCTCGGGTTCGCCTGGCTGCTGCTGGGCCAGGAGCCGCTGCCGGTGCAGCTGCTCGGTGGCGCTCTGGTGCTGGCGGGCGTCGTGATCGTGAAGTCCGGGGAGCGCTAAGCGCCGAAGCGGCCGCGCGCCTCGACCGGGATGAGCGGCTTCTGGCCCCGCACCTTCAGCTCCTGCACCGCCCAGGTGTTGCCGTCCGGGTCGGCGAACCCGAAGAACGTGCTGCCGTCCTGATCGCCGAACGACATGAGCTCGCTCGCCTCGACCCCGCGCTCGACGAGCTCGGCCCGCGCGGCGGCGGCGTCGGCCACGCACAGCTGGAGGCCGCGCAGGGAGCCGGGCGCCATCTCCCGCTGGGCGGGAAGGTCGCCGAAGACGATCGAGCACCCGGAGCCCCGCGGCGTCAGCTGCACGACGTGCATGTGCTCGTTGCGGGTGTCGTGGTCGAGGTCAAAGCCGACCTGGTCGCGGTAGAACGCGACCGCTCGGTCGATGTCGCTGACGGGAAGGATCACGACTTCGAGAGTCCAGTCCATGACCCCACCTTGACACGCCCGGCGCGACGCAATAGGTATCGGGGTGGCTCGGTGCGCGCCGGAGGGGGCGTGCACCGAGCCCCGCGCGGGAGGCGCCGGTGGCCGATCCGATCGCCGTGCTGCTGGTGACCGACGACCCGATTCTGCGGGCGGCGTGGATGCGCAGCCTTCCCGAGGGCGACGACGTCGTCGAAGCGGGCGACCGGTCACCCACCGTGATCCTGCTCGACGCGGGCGAACGCGCAGGTCCGGAGCTGGTTCGGGGGCTGGACGACGCCCGGCTGGTCGTCGTCGGACCCCCGGACCCGGCCGCGGTGCGCACCGTGCTCGATGCGGGCGCGCGCGGCTACCTGTTCGGCAGGCCCGCCGGGGATCGGCCGCCGACCGAGGACTGGACGCGGGTGCGCACCGCCTCCGGCTCGGTCACCGAGCTGTCCGCGCGGGAGGTCGAGGTGCTGCAGGGCGTCGCCGACGGCCGTTCCAACGGTGACATCGCCGCCGACCTGCAGCTGTCCCCGCTCACGGTCAAGAGCCACCTCGCCCGCATCGGGCGCAAGCTCGGCACCGGCGATCGCGCGCACGCGGTGCTGCTCGCCCTCCGCGCGGGCGTGATCAGCTGACCGGCTGGATGAACCCGATGACGTTCCCGTCCGCATCGGCGACGGTCGCGACGAGCTTGCCGCCGCCGACGTCGCGGGGGCTCTGCCGCTCGGTGGCGCCCGCCTCGACGAGCTCGGCCACCGCCTTGGCGACGTCGGGCACCTCGCGGTAGGCGATGACGTGCTCGCCGCGCGGATCGAGGCCGATCTCCTGCCCGTCCACGGAATAGCCGACGTAGTAGGGGGTGTCCGAGGTGGGCGGCGTCCCGAGGAAAGCGGTGAAGACGGCCTTGGCGCCTGCGAGGTCGCGGACGGGGTAGACGATGGTCGAGAGGGTCATGAGGGCTCCTTCGGTCACGTCGACGGACTGGCTTCCGTCATCGAGGTGACGGAACCCGGACGGGAGATGTGACCGATGGACGTGCTGGCGGAGCGGTTCGAGGACAGCAGGCCGCACCTGACGGCGGTGGCCTACCGCATGCTCGGCTCGCGCGCCGAGGCCGACGACGCCGTGCAGGAGGCGTGGCTGCGGCTGGCGCGCTCCGACGTCGAGGGCGTGGACAACCTGCGGGGATGGCTGACGACGGTCGTCGGGCGGGTGTGCCTGGACATGCTGCGGTCGCGGACCTCGCGCCGGGAGGAGCCGCTCGCGGTCGACGAGCGCGTCGAGCCGGAGCCGGGGCCGGAGGGCGAGGCGGAGCTGGCCGACTCGGTCGGGGCCGCCCTACTGGTCGTGTTGGACACGCTCGCGCCCGCCGAGCGGCTGGCCTTCGTGTTGCACGACCTGTTCGCCGTGCCGTTCGACGAGGTCGGCGCCATCGTCGGCCGTTCGCCCGCTGCGGCCCGGCAGCTGGCCAGCCGCGCGCGGCGGCGGGTGCAGGGCGACGGTGCCGGTTCGGACGCGGCGGACGGGCCCGCGCGGCGGCGGGAGGTCGTCGCCGCGTTCCTGGCCGCCTCGCGCGGCGGCGACTTCGGCGCGCTCCTGGCGCTGCTCGACCCCGACGCGGTCGCCCGGGCCGACGCCGCCGCCGTCGTCGCGGGGGCGGAGGCCGAGGTGCGCGGGGCCGCCGCCGTGGCAGGCACGTTCGCGGGCCGCGCCAAGGCCGCGCGCCTCGCCCTCCTCGACGGCGAGCCCGGCCTGGTCTGGACGTACCGCGGCGAGGTGCGGATGGCGTTCGCGTTCACCGTGCTCGACGGGCGCGTCACCGAGATCGAGCTCATCGCCGACTCCGCGCGCCTCGCCGCGATGGGAGTAGAACCGGTGCCATGACCGTTCTCGATCTCACCGTGGCGGCTCCGGACGGCACGTGCCCCGTCTCCCTGCACCTGCCCGACGGCGACGGCCCGTGGCCCGGCGTGATCATGTATCCGGACGCGGCCGGGACGCGCCCCACGTTCCGCGCCATGGCCGATCGCATGGCGAGCCTCGGCTACGCCACGCTGTTGCCCGACGTCTACTACCGCCAGGGCGACTGGAAACCGTTCGACGTGCACACCGTCTTCGTCGACCCGGACGAGCGCGCCCGGCTGACGTCTCTCAGCCGGAGCCTGACCGCCGCCGAGGTGGTCGCCGACGCGGGGGCGTTCCTGGAGTTCCTCGCGGGGCGGCCGGAGGTGGCGGGCGCGCGGGTCGGCACCACCGGCTATTGCATGGGCGGGCGGATCTCGCTGCTCGTGGCGGGCCATCACCCCGACCGGATCGGTGCGGCGGCGTCGTTCCACGGCGGGCGGCTGGCCGCCGAGTCCGACCCCGACAGCCCTGCGCTGGTCGCCGACCGGGTGCAGGCCACCGTGTACGTCGCCGCGGCCGAGAACGACGAGGTGTG
The DNA here is from genome assembly GCA_963739465.1 of uncultured Actinomycetota bacterium. Classification (GTDB taxonomy): domain Bacteria; phylum Actinomycetota; class Actinomycetes; order Mycobacteriales; family Pseudonocardiaceae; genus Pseudonocardia. The sequence goes on along the minus strand of CAVUAS010000018.1, from coordinate 176,162 downwards.
TCCTTCCGAGCAGCTCGACCGGCTCGGCAAGGCCTACACCGACGCGGGCGTCGCGTACACGATCGAGACCTACCCGGGCGCGCACGGCTTCGCGGTGCCCGACAACGTCGGTCCCTACGACGAGGCGCTCGCCGAACGACACTGGGCGGCGCTGGCGGGGCTGTACGGATCCGCGCTGCACCCCTGAAGCCGGTCGTGAGTGCGCTCACTTGGGGCAGATCAACTGGAACGGTCCAGGGGATCGAGTCGCTAGACAGAGTGAACGCCATGCCGTCAACCTCGTCTCGGAGCCATGTCCCAGCCCCCAGCCACTGACCTGTCCGTCAACAAGGTGCTCGCAGGCGCGGGTGCCGCCGTCACGAGCGCGGTGATCGGCTCCTTCTTCGGCGTCGCGGGTACCGTCATCGGGGCCGCCATCGGATCGGTGGCCAGCACCGTCGCGACAACGCTGTACGAGCGTTCCCTCAACACCACGCGCGACCGGATCAGAGCCCGGCTGAACGCGGGATCGCACGCCGCTGATCCGCCGTCTTCCGAGGACACGCCGGAGCCCACGCCGCGACCGCATCCGCACTGGATGCGGTGGATCGGGGCCACGGCGCTGATCTTCCTGCTGGGCATGCTGGCCGTGACGGGGATCGAGTTCGTGAAGGGCTCGGCCGTCGACGGGGAGCCGGGCACGTCGGTGGGCCGCGTGTTCGCGCCCTCGACGGCGGGCGCTGACACTCCGGCGCCGTCCGACACGTCGCAGGCCGAGTCCACCCGGGCCGCGACCCGCTCGACCAAGGAGCGCAGCACGACGTCGGCCACGCCGACGCCGTCGGCGAGTGCGACCGCCACCCGCTCGGCCATCCCCACCACGACCGTTGTCGTGCCCGCCGGTGCGCCCGGCGGGGCGGCGAACGGGTCGGCCGGGTAGGTCCGGACGTCGCAGGCTCCGCGCGGGGGCCTGCTGAGAGGCCCAGCGACGTCGCAGGCCCCGGGCTGCGGGTCAGCCGGGGAGGCGGGAGCGCAGGCGGGCGGCGGCGGCCGCGGGGTCGTCGGCCTCGGTGATCGCCCGCACGACGACGATGCGCCGCGCCCCGGCGGCCAGCACGTCGTCGAGGCGGGCCTCGTCGATGCCGCCGATCGCGAACCACGGCAGGCTCGGCGCCCGCCCGGCGACGGTGCGCACGAGATCGAGGCCGGGCGCCGGGCGGCCCGGCTTCGTCGGGGTCGGCCAGCACGGCCCGACGCAGAAGTAGTCGACGCCGGGCTCAGCGGCCGCCGCCGCCGTCTCGTCCGCGCTGTGCGAGGAGCGGCCGACGAGGACGTCGTCGCCCACCACGCGCCGCGCCCACGACACGGGCAGGTCGTCCTGCCCGAGGTGCAGGACGTCGGCTCCGGCGGCGAGCGCGATGTCCGCGCGGTCGTTCACGGCGAGCAGCGCGTCGCGGCGGGCGCACGCCTCGGCGAGCACCTCGAGAGCGGCGAGCTCGTCGCGGGCTTCGAGCCCCTTCTCACGGAGCTGGAGGACGTCGACGCCGCCCGCGAGCGCGGCGTCGACGAAGTCGGCCAGGTCGGGGCGCATGCCCGTGCAGAGGTAGAGGCGGGCCCGGCCGAGGCGGGCGCGGCGGGCGTCGGCGTCGACTCCGGGCATGGCGGCGACCCTACGGGGGACGTCGGCGTCGTCGCGGCGTCCGGCGCCGAGGCGTAGGCTGATCGGCAGGTGACGCACGGGAGCCCGCGGGGCGGGCTGAGAGGGGATCGAACCGGATCCCGACCGTCGAACCTGATCCGGGTCATGCCGGCGCAGGGAGCGGGGTGGCGATGCATCAACTCGTGGTGGTGGGGGCGGGCGTGATCGGCCTGTCCTGCGCATGGCGGGCGGCCGCGGCCGGCTGGACGGTCACGCTCGTCGACCCGGCGCCCGCGCGCGGCGCGTCGTGGGTCGCGGGGGGCATGCTCGCGCCGGTCACGGAGGCCTGGCCGGGCGAGGAGGAGCTACTCGACCTCGGCCTGGAGTCGCTGCGGCGGTGGCCGCGCTTCGCGGCCGAGCTCGCCGCGGCCGCGGGCCGCCCGCCCGGGCTGCGCGAGGAGGGCACGATCGTCGCCGCCACCGGCGCGGGCGACCGCGCCGAGCTCGGCTCGCTCGCCGCCTTCCTCGCCCGTCTCGGGCGTGATGTCGACCAGCTCACCGGACGCGAGCTGCGCAGGCTCGAACCGGCGCTCGGGCCCGACGTCCGGGGCGGGCTGTCGGTGCCGGGCGACCTGGCCGTCGACAACCGCGCATTCCTCGCTGCCCTGCAGGCGGCGGTCGAACGAGCGGGCGTGCGGACCATTGCGCGCGCGGTGGCGGCCGTCTGCGCGGACGGCGACCGCGTGGCCGGGGTTCGGCTCGCGCCCCCTGACGCCGACATGCCGTCCGCCGACGCCGTCCTCATCTGCGCGGGCGCGTACTCCGGACTCCTGCACCCGGCGCTGGCCGGGCTCGTGCGGCCGGTCAAAGGCGAGATCGTCCGCCTGGCCCGGCGCGGCACCGCACTGCCGCCGCCGACGCGCACCGTGCGTGCGCTCGTCGACGGTCGCCCGCTGTATGCCGTGCCCCGCGACGACGGCGGCCTCGTCGTCGGCGCGACGCAGTACGAGGCCGGCTTCGACACCGACGTCACCGTCGCGGGCGTCCGTGACCTGCTCCGCGACGTCGAGCGGGTGTTGCCTGCGGTCGCCGAGTACACCCTGGTCGAGACGGCGGCCGGGTTGCGTCCGGGCAGCCCGGACAACCGTCCGCTGATCGGCGCGCTCGGGCCTGCCGGTCTGTTCGTCGCCACCGGGCACGGGCGCAACGGGATGCTGCTGGCCCCCGTCACGGCCGACGCCGTCGTCGCCATGCTGGGCGGCGAAGCCGGGCCGTCGGCGGCCGACCCGCACCGCTTCGCCGCGCAACCGGCAGGGAGGTAGCACGTGCAGGTATGGATCAACGGGAAGCCGGGGGAGCTGGCCGACGGCGCCCGCGTGCCCGACGCGCTGGCGCTGCTCGGGGCGCCGGAGACGGGGGTCGCGGTCGCCGTCGACGGTGCGGTCGTGCCGCGTGCCGCGTGGGCCGCCACCGTGCTGGCCGACGGCGCCCGCGTCGAGGTGCTGACCGCCGTGCAGGGAGGGTGACGTGGACACCGTTCTGACCCGGCCGGAGACCGACGCGCTCGTCGTCGGCGGCCGCACCATCGCCTCCCGGCTGATCATGGGCACCGGCGGGGCGAGCAACCTCGAGGTGCTCGAACGGGCGCTCGTCGCCTCCGGCACGGCGCTGACGACCGTGGCGATGCGCCGCGTCGACGCGGCCACCGGCACCGGCGTGCTCGACCTCCTGCGCGGGCTCGGCATCGCGATCCTGCCCAACACCGCGGGCTGTCGGACGGCCGCCGAGGCGCTGCTCACCGCTCGACTGGCCCGGGAGGCGCTGGAGACCGATCTGGTCAAGCTGGAGGTCGTCGCCGACGAGCGCACGCTGCTTCCCGACCCGATCGAGCTGGTGGACGCGGCCGAGCAGCTCGTCGACGACGGCTTCACCGTGCTGCCCTACACCAACGACGACCCGGTGCTCGCGCGGCGGCTGGAGTCGGTCGGGTGCGCGGCCGTGATGCCGCTCGGGTCGCCGATCGGCACCGGCCTGGGCATCCGGAACCCGCACAACATCGCCATGATCGTCGAGCAGGCGGGGGTTCCGGTCGTGCTCGACGCGGGCATCGGCACGGCCTCGGAGGCGGCGCAGGCGATGGAGCTGGGCTGCGACGCGGTGCTGCTCGCCACCGCGGTCACGCGGGCGGGCGACCCGGAGCGGATGGCGCACGCCATGCGGCTGGCGGTGGAGGCAGGCCGCGCCGCGCACGGGGCTGGTCGCATCCCGCGTCGCTGGTGGGCCAAGGCGAGCAGCCCCGACCCGGACGCCTGACGCTGCCACACCTCCGCGAGACCGACGTTTCCGGTGATCCAAGCCCGGAAACGCCGGTCTCACACGGACCGCCGGACCCGCCGTGCCGAAAGCGCGGACTCACCGTGGTGAAACGCCGGACTCACCGTGGTGAAACGCGCGACTCACCCCTCAGTCGGGGACGGGGGCGACTCCCTTCTTGTGCCGCTCCGCAAGGTCGCGGTACGTCTGCGGGTTGCCCTCGACCCACCCGCGCGCCGAGTCGCTCAGCGGGCCCTTCGCCCGCGCGATGCCGCCCAGCACGAGGGTGTCGTCGGGCACCACGGTGTTCGGCGGCACCACAGCGCCCGCCCCGACCAAGCAGCGTGCGCCGATGCGGGCGTCGTCCTGAACGGTCGACCCGTTGCCGATCAACGCCTCCTCGCCGATCACGCACCCGTGCACGACACACAGGTGCCCGACCGTGGCGCCCGGGCCGACCTCGGTGACCGGGTCGTCGCCACCGTGCAGCACACACCCGTCCTGGACGTTCGCCCCCGCGCGGATGATGATCGCCCCGAAGTCGGCCCGGAGCACGGCGTTGTACCAGACGGAGGCGTTGGCCTCGATGCGCACGTCGCCGACGAGTGTCGCGGTGGGTGCGATGAACGCGGTCGGGTGCACGGTCGGGGTATGGCCCTCGAAGGAGAACAGCGGCATGCGGGCAGCCTCTCATTTCGCGATCACTCGTTGGGGGCGAGATCGCCCACTTTGCGCACGCGGTCGACGATGATGCCCCGTGGCGGCGATGCGGAGGGAGGGCCCGAGATGACGCGCCTGGTCGGGCGGGCGGTCGCGGTGGCCGGGGTGGTGGCCATGGCGGTGGTCGCGGGGTGTGATCGCGCAGGCCCCGTGGAGACGGCGGCGCCCGCCACCCCGACCGCCGCGGGCGCCTCGGCGGCGGCCCCCGGAAGCGCGGCAGGCGAGCGCGCCCTCCCCGTCTACTACATCGCGCAGACGGCGGCGGGCCCCCGCCTGCAGCGCGAGTTCCACCGGCTCCCCGCCGCCGACCCGGGCAGCGCGGCCGTCCGCGAGATGCTCGCCCACCCGACCGGCCTCGACCCCGACTACCGCAACCCGTGGCCCGCAGGCACCAGCCTCCGCGTCCCCGTCACGAGCACCGCCGACGCCATCACCGTCGACCTCACCGCCGCCCCGCCGTCCGACCTCGCCGCCCAACAGCTCGTCTTCACCGTCCAGGGCGCCCTCGGCGCGGCGGTCCCGGTCCACCTCCTCCGGGACGGCACCCCCACCGGTCCACCGATCCCGCGCGGTGATCCCTACGCCCTGCGCTCCCTCGTCCAGATCGACGCGCCCGCCGAGGGGACCGGCACCGCGTCACCCGTCACCGTCACCGGCGAGGCGGCGGTGTTCGAGGCCACGCTGCACTGGACGGTTGTCAACGGCACGACGACGATCCGCACCGGCGTCGCGTCGACCGCGGAAGGCCAGGTCTTCGCCCCCTTCCGGTTCTCCCTCGCCCTTCCGCCCGGCCGCTACACCGTCCGGATCAGCGAGGACGACCCGTCCGACGGCGCGGGCAGGCCGGTGATGACTGACGACCGGACGTTCACGATCACCTGAACGGGGGTTGCCGGACCGTCAGATTTCCCTGCCCCGTGGGTCGGTCGCGTCTCACCCCGCGGTGATGGTGAGGGTGTCCGGCCGTCGGCATCCTCGTGAGATGCAGGTGTCCTCCCGTGTCCGCACCCGCTTCTCGGCGGACGGCGCTCTCGCGGCCTGCCTTGCGGCCGACCACGCCGAGCTGTGGGACTTCACCGGGCCGCCCCGACCGCAGCGGCTGCCGACCCTGCGCGGGGCCACCCAGCTCCTCCCGCTCGCCCGCCAAGCCGCGCTGCTGGCCCGTCCCGCCGCCGACGGCCACGACCTCGTCCGACTCGCCGCGGGCACGGTCGAGCAGCGGCTGCGCACCGTCGCGACGGCGGGCTTCCGGCTGGTCGCGACCCCCGGCCGCACCGCACTCGCGCTCAGCTGGGACGCCCCCGGGCGGACCACCGTCTGGCGCGTCCTCGACCGCGAGCCGTGGCTGGAGCGGATCGGCGAATACGCGGGTCAGCTGCGCGGTGGGGCGCCGCTCGCCGCCCGCTCCATGGCGTTCACCGACGACGGCGACGTGGTGCGGCTCGACCTCGCCGACGGCACGGTCGCACCGCTCCTGCCCGGGCGCGTGCTGGTCGCCGACCCGCAGTCCGGGCTGGTCGTGCTGAGGGTCGACGACCGCCTGGCCTACCACCACCAGCGCACCGGACAGACCGTGTTCCCCGCAGCCCTGCAGGCCATCGACGGCGCGGTGCGACCGCTCGCGGTGGCACCGGGCGGCGGGGCGGTCGCGCTGCAGGTCCGCCGCGGTGCGCGCACCCATCTGCTGCGGCATCGGGTCGCGGACGGCAGGCTCACCGAGGTCGACGTGCCCGTCGGGATCATCGGTGACGTCGGCGCGTGGTCGGCGACCGGCCTCCGCTTCCCCTACAGCTCGCCGGTCTGCCCGAGCGCGATCGCGACCGTCGGCAAGGAGTGGCATCTCGCAGGCGTGGACGACGCTGCCGACGCGCCGGAGCGGGTGCCCGCGCACCTCGAATGGTTCCCCGGCCGGACCGGTGACATCGAGGCCGTCGTCTACGGCAACTGGCGGACCGCGCCGCGCGCGGTCGTCGCGCTGCACGGCGGTCCGGCGAGCGCGTGGGACATGGGCTGGCAACCGACGCTCCAGCGGCTGGCGGCGACGGGCTGCGCGGTGGTCGCGCCCAACCCGCGCGGCAGCACCGGGTACGGCGCCGCGCACGCCGACGCGATCCGGGACGACTGGGGCGTGCCCGACCGCATCGACGTCTGCCGCGTCGGGCGCCTCCTGCACCGCGGACGGCCCGCAGGCGCGCGGGCGCCGATCCTCTTCGGCGAGAACTACGGCGCCTACCTGGCGTTGCTGGCCGCGGGGCATCGGCCCGACCTGTGGTCGGGGTGTGTGGCCGTCGCGCCGTTCCTGTCGGGCGATCGGCTGCACGAAGAGGCGTCACCCACGGTGCGCACGCTGGTCGAGCGGCTCGGCGGCCGCGGCGGGGCGGACGTGCTCGCGATCGCGCGGCGCATCCACGGCCCGCTGCTCGTGGTCCACGGGGATCAGGACGCGACCGTGCCGGTGAGCCAGTCGCGTGCCCTGCGCCACCACCTGCGCAGGCCCGGCCACACCCGGCTGGAGTACGTGGAGGTCGCCGGGGCGGACCACGACCCGCTCGCCGCCTCGGCCGACGCCCGCGCCGCCCTCACCCGCTTCCTCGCCGCCTGACCCCGCCCACCCCACGGTGAGTCGCGCGTTCCGCCGCGGTGAGTCCCGCATTTCGCCGCGGTGAGTCCCGCATGTCGCCGCGGTGAGGTGCGCGTTCCGCCACGGTGAGCTGCGCGTTCCGCCATGGTGAGTCGCGCATGTCGCCGCAGTGAGTTGCGCATTTCGCCACGGTGAGTTGCGCTGACCAGGCAAGCGGACAACGTCAGATCCGCGATCAGCGCGATCCGGCCGCGATGCGGTCCAGCCATTCGTGAAGCAGCGTGCGCTCCCCGCTCGTGACGACGTCGGTGTCGGCCAGCACCGCTCGCAGCGCGACCGCGGCCCCGACCGGCCCCGGTGCCGCAACCACGGGCGCGTCGGCGATCACGGCGGCGAGCGCGGCCTCACGGGCCAGGCCGGACAGCGCCGCGTCACGCTGGTTCTCGGCTGTCGCGAGCAGGGTCAGCACCGTGCCGCAGGCCATGGCGTGGACGAGATGCGCCGCCTGCTCCTCCGCGACCCGCAGCCTGCCGGTCTCGGCTATCCGTCGCACGAGCGCGCGCAGCATCGCCATCGCCGTGACGGCGGCCGGGGCAGGCGCCCCGGGCCGGGGGTCGCCGTACATCAGCGCGTAGAGCGCCGGGTTGGCGAGGCCGAAGCCGACGTGGAGGTCCCAGCCCGCGCGGAGGTCCTCGACCGGGTCGGCGGTCGCGGGTCGGTGCCCCTTCTGCGCCTGGTAGGCCTGGAACCCGTGCTCGGTGACGGCGTCGAGCAGCCCGACCTTGTCGCCGAACAACCGGTAGATCGTCGGCGGCTGGACGCCCGCGGCGGCGGCCACCGCGCGGGTGGTTACGGCCTCCCGGCCGCCCCGGGCCAGCAGGTCGGCGGCGGTGGCGACGATCCGGGCCCGCATGCGGTCGCGGGCGGCGTCCTCCATATTGCCGACGCTAACAGATGGGCGTTATCGATGTTCTTATCAGTGATAGCGTGTGACCGTTACCAACGGAAGAGGAGCTGATGATCGTCGTCACCGGGGCTACAGGCAAGCTCGGCAGCGCCGTGGTCGAGCGATTGCTCGCGCGGGTGCCCGCCGGGGAGATCGGGGTGAGTGTGCGCGACCCGAACAAGGCGTCCGGGCTTGCGGATCGCGGCGTCCGCGTACGGCGGGGCGACTTCGACGACGCCGCCAGCCTGGCCGCCGCCTTCTCCGGAGCCGAACAGCTCCTGCTCGTCTCGTCCGCGACGACCGGCGAGACCGCGCTACGCCTGCACCGCACCGCGATCGACGCGGCCCGCGCGGCAGGCGTGCGGCGGATCGTCTACACCAGCCACATGGGGTCGAACCCGGCGTCCCCCTTCGCGCCCATGCCCGACCACGCCGCGACGGAGGCCCTGCTGCAGGACTCCGGCCTGGCGTTCACCGCGCTGCGCAACGGCTTCTACACGTCGTCGGGCCGCATGCTCCTCGGGCACGCGCTCGAGACCGGTGAGGTCGCCGCCCCCGAGGACGGCCCCGTGTCCTGGACCGCGCACGACGACCTCGCCGAGGCGGCCGCGATCGCGCTCACCGACGAGGGCCGCCTCGACGGCGTGACGCCACCGCTGACCGGCTCCGCGGCCGTCGATCTCGCGGGCCTCGCCGCGATCGCCGCGGAGGTGACCGGCAGGCCGATCACGCGCACCGTGGTGTCCGATGCGCAGTACCGCGACCAGCTCGTCGGCCACGGTGTCCCCGAGCCAGCAGCCGACATGCTCGTGGGCCTCTTCGCCGCGAGCAGGCAGGGCGAGTTCGCCGCCGTGGACCCGGCCCTCGAACGGCTGCTCGGCAGGCCGCCGCTCACCGTCCGGGAGGTGCTGGCGAAGGGGTGATCAACGCCGGGGCGGCCGCAGACCCAGCGCACGCAGTTCGAGGGTCGCGAGGTCGTTGACGACCGCGGGGTCGTCGCGCCGCCACGCCCCCGCGGGATCGCCCGACACGCGCAGCAATTGCCGCGTCGGCTGGTGCGCGAGTGCGCGGAGCGCGAGGAGGTCGACGTCGCGGGCCCGGGCCACCACCGCCGACCCCGCCACCCGCGCGTAGCTGAGCCGCACGTACAGCCACACCAGCACGACGGGCACCGCGCCGAACGCGACGATCGCGACAGCCGCCCACATGCCCACCGCGTCGATGATCTGCTCCTGCCGCTGCCCGGCCGCGGCGAGCGACTCCCCGGCCCCCGTGCCGAGGCCCAGCGCCCTCGCCAGCTCCCCGCCCACGAGCGGGATCTGGGACGCCGTCTTCGCCGCGCCCGCGAAACTGTCCCGCACCGACTGCCCGGCCGCCGTCAGCGTCGTGGCAGGCCCCTGGAGCTGGTCCAGGAGGTTCTGCCCCGCCCGCGCGAGCGTCACCACGAGCCACACCCAGGCGATCACCGAGACATCGGCGAGGAGCTGCCGGGCCACCCGCATCGGGCGTTCCGCGTAGAAGCGCATGGATGGGGTCTACAGGAGTCCGAGTTTCGTCGCCGTGTACACCGCCTCCGCGCGCCGCGACACCATCAGCTTCCGCATGAGGTTGCCCACGTGGAACTTCACGGTGGTCTCGGAGATGAACAGCTCGCCGCCGATCGCGCGGTTGGACAGCCCGCGCGCCAGCAGCCGCAGCACGTCCAGCTCCCGCTCGGTGAGCCGCTCCCGCTCCGGCACCCCGCCCGACAGCGACCGGACCATCGCCGACGCGCTGCGGGCGTCGAACGCGCTCTCCCCCCGGGACACGGCCCGGATGGCCCGCACGAGCTCGGTGGTGTCGACGTCCTTGACGACGTACCCGCGCGCCCCCGCCTGCACGGACTCGACGACGAGCCGGTCCTCGGCGAACGTCGTCAGCACCAGCACCCCCAACCCGGGGTGCGCGGCGGTGAGGCGGCGGCAGACGTCCAGGCCGTCGGTCTGCGGGCCCGCGGTGAGCTTGAGGTCGAGCAGGACGACGTGCGGGCGCGACGCGGCGACCGTCGCCACCGCGTCGGCCGGGGTGCCCGCCTCGCCGACGACGCGCAGGTCGTCCTCGCGCTCCAGCACGGCCTTGAGCCCCTGGCGCATGATCGAGTGGTCGTCGACGAGGACGATCCGGGTGGGCTGCTCGACCGTCCTCATGCGCGTACGGGGATATCGACCTGCACCTGGAGCCCGCCGAGGCGCGCCCGGCGAAACGCCATGGTGCCGCCCAGCTCGCGGGCCCTGGCCTGCATGTTCACCAGCCCGCGGTGCTCACCGGACGGGGTGGCGCTCGCCGCGCGCAGGCTGCGGCGCACCTCCTCGGGCCGTCCGACGCCGTCGTCGGAGATCGTGAGCCGCACGGTGCGGCACGAGTACGCCAGCCGCACGACCGCCCGGCTCGCCTCCCCGTGCACGGCCGTGTTGAACAGGGCCTCGCCCGCGATCCGGAAGAGCGACTGCTCGCATTCGGCGGGCAACGCCACCGGCTTGCCGCCGATGCGCACCTCGACCGACAGCTCGTCGGGCATGTGCACACCGGACAGCCTGCGCAGCATGGAGGGCAGGTCCTCGCCGTCGGCGTGCTCGTCGTTGAGCGCGTAGATCGCCGAGCGGAGCTGCTCGACCGCCCGCCGGGTGAGGTCCTTGGCCGTGTCGAGCTGGGTGCGCAACCGGTTGTCGCCGATCTCCGAACGCACCAGCTCGATGTGCATCCCGGCGGACAAGGCGTATTGGGTGACGCTGTCGTGCAGCTCGCGGGCGATGCGGTGGCGTTCGTCGTTGAGCACCTCGCGCTGTCGCGCTGCGCCCAGCTCGGCCTGGGTGGCGACGAGCTCGTTGTTGCGGGCTCTGAGGTCGGCGGCCTGGCGGGCAGTGCGGGTGTGGAGGCGGGCCGAGTGGTCGAGCAGCGCGCAGTTCTGCAGCGCGGCGGCCGTCTGGCCCGCGAGGATGCGCAGGACGGAGTGGTCGGTGTCCTCGATCGCCCGCTCGGAGGGGGTCCACGCGGCGAACCCGCCGACGACGCGTCCGTCGAGCCGGATGGGCACGTGCAGATGGTGACGGCGCTGGCGGTCCTCGTGGGTGCCGTCGGGGCGGCCTGCGCGGACCTGCTCGACGTGGTCGTGCACGTGCGACGGGGTCTGCTCCTCCGGGCCGCGCACGAGATGGCGGGGCCGGACGTCCGGCAGCTCGCCCTCGACCAGCGCGAACACCACCCACTCCGCGGAGAGGTGCTCGGCGGCGGCGTCGACGACCGCGCGCACGAGCGCCTCGGAGCCCTCCATCGTGCGCACCAGGGCGCCGGAGATCCGCTCCAGAGCCAGGATGACGCGCCGCAGCCGTTCGGCGGAGATGCGGTACTCGGTGTAGTAGTGCGGCTTGCCGGAGCGCAGGCCGGTGAGCGCCTCGAGGTCGGGACGCCGGGGCCCCCTGGGGCCGCCCCGGCGTGGCCATTGCGCAGCGGCCGTCACCGCCTTGCATCTCTGTTCACAGTGCGGCCCGGAACATCGCCATGACGTCCTCGAGCGACGTCTGGCGCGGGTTGGTCGTGAGGCAGGCGTCGGAGAGCGTGAGCTCCGACAGGCGGGGGAGGTCCTCGGCGCGCACGCCGAGGGCGCCGAGCCCGCGCGGGACCCCGACCTCGTCGCTGAGCGCGCGCACGGCCTCGGCCACCCGCTCGACGGCCTCGTCGGGCGGTGCGCCCGCCACGTCCAGGCTCATGGCCTGCGCGATCGGCACGAACCGCTCCGGCAGCTCCGCTCCGTTGAACCGGATGACGTGCGGGAGGAGCACCCCGTTCACCACGCCGTGCGGCAGGTCGAGCATGCCGCCGACCTGGTGGCTCATCGCGTGCGTCGCCCCGAGGATCGCGTTGGTGAACGCTAGGCCCGCTTCGAGCGCCGCCTGGGCCATGCTGGCGCGGGCGTCGATGTCGTCGGGGCGATAGATCGTGCGTGCGAGGTTGCCGTTGACCATCGCGATCGCCTGCAGCGCATGGTGATCGGTGAGCGGGCCGTGGGCGAGCGAGACGAACGCCTCGATGCCGTGGGTGAGCGCGTCGAGGCCGGTGGCGGCGCCCAGCGCGTCGGACATCGTGGTGAGCAGGCGCGGATCGATCACCGAGACGTCCGGGACCAGCGCCCGGCCCATGATGGTGATCTTGGTGTGCCGGACCGTGTCGGTGATGATGCAGAACTGGGAGACGTCGGCGCCCGTGCCCGAGGTCGACGGCATCATGATCAGCGGCGGGATGGGGTGCTCGATGCGGTCGATGCCCTCGTAGTCGAGGATGCGCCCGCCGTTGGCCGCGAGCAGCGCCACGCCCTTGGCGGCGTCGATCACCGAGCCGCCGCCGATGCCGAGCACGACGTCGCAGCCCGCCTCGCGGTAGCGCTCGTACCCCGCCTCGATCTCGTGGTCCTTGGGGTTGGGCGTGACGTCGTTCCACACCACCGGCGTGAGCCCGGCGGCGCGGAGCTGGGCGATCAGCTCGGCGGGCCATCCCGCCTCCAGCAGCCCGGGGTCGGTGACGACGAACGGGCGGCGCGCGCCCAGCCGCACCGCGGCGTGGGCGGCTTCCGACAGCGAGCCGTGCCCGAACACGATTTCGGGGGCGTGGAACTTGGAAAGATGCCGCGGCACGGGGGACTCCGCTGAGGGTTCGCCGGAGGGATGCTGCGAGAGCAGCACCGTTTCGCCCGCCCTACGGGCCTCCTCGACGAGGACCACACCGCCCTCCCGACGTCGACTGGCGAGGCCCACGGTACCCCGGCGATCTGGCCGGATGCAGTATCCAGGGCTGCGGCTCATCCCATTTGGCTGCCCGATGGCGGAATCCGACCTGGCTGGACGGTCAGGCCGGGGGCGGCGGCCTCCCGCCACGGTGAGTCTCCCGTTCCGCCACGGTGAGTCCGACGTGCTGCCAGGGTGAGTCTTGCGTCCCGCCCTGGTGAGTCTTGCGTTTCGCCCCGGTGAGTCCGGCGTTCGGCACGGCGCAGAGGCGCGGGTGTTGCCGCGGCCGGGTTGTGTCGTCTCGGCGACCGGGCGTGCGTCGCCTGGCGGGTTGGTGGGGGCGTTCCTGCCGGGCCCAGCGGGGCTGGGCCGGCGGCCGGGGCCGAACTAGTGAGCCATGTGAATAGGGCCCTCGCGCTCGGCGAGCCGGGTGCCCGCGCCGCCCCAGTGCTGCGCGATCATCTCCGCGGCGATCGAGACGGCCGTCTCCTCCGGGGTGCGCGCGCCGAGGTCGAGCCCGATCGGCGACGACATGCGGGCGATCTCCGCCTCGGTGACCCCGTGCTCGCGCAGCCGCTCCAGCCGGTCGTCGTGGGTGCGCCGCGAGCCCATGGCCCCGATGTAGGCCACCTCGGGCAGCCGCAGCGCCACCTCCAGCAGCGGCACGTCGAACTTGGGGTCGTGGGTGAGGATGCACAGCACCGTGCGCTTGTCGATGCGTTCGGCCTCGGCCTCCGCGGCGAGGTAGCGGTGCGGCCACTCGACGACCACCTCGTTGGCCCCCGGGAACCGCGACGCCGTGGCGAACACCGGCCGGGCGTCACACACCGTGACCCGGTACCCCAGGAACGAGCCGATCTTCGCGCAGGCCGCGGCGAAATCGATGGCCCCGAAGACGATCATGCGGGGCGGCGGCGCGAACGACTCGACGAAGACCGAGAGCCCCTCGCCGCGGCGCTGCCCGTCGACGCCGTAGGTGACCATCGCGTTGCGGCCGACGTCGAGCAGGCCGCGTGCGTCGTCGCGGACGGCGTCGTCGAGCCGGGCGGAGCCGGTGGTGCCGTCGACCCGGTCCGGCCAGATCACCAGCCGCTTGCCCAGCCGGGACGCGGGCCCCGCCACGACGGTGGCGACGGCGACCGGCGACTCCGTACGCACGGCATCGGCGATGGCGGACAGCTGCGCGTAGGTCTCGGGGTTGACCTTCTCGACGAAGATGTCGAGGATCCCGCCGCACGTGAGGCCGACGGCGAACGCGTCGTCGTCGGAAACGCCATAGCGCTGCAGGACGGGACGTCCGTCGCGCAGCACCTGCTCGCCGAGCTCGTAGACCGCGCCCTCGACGCAGCCACCGGACACGCTGCCGACGGCCTCCCCCGCGGGGCCGACCAACATCGACGCGCCGGGCTGCCGCGGCGCCGACCGGAACGTGCCGACGACAGTCGCGAGCGCGGCGGTGTCCCCGTTCTTCCACCAGCCCTCGAGCTGGTCGATCACGTCACGCATCCCGCATCACCTTCAGTAGTTCCTCCAGAGTGGCGAGGCTGTGCCCGGCCAACAGCTCATCCAAGTACGGCAGCGCGGCGACTATTCCGCCCTGCACCGGTGCATAGCCGTCCTTCCCGGCGTGTGGGTTCACCCAGATGATCTTGTGGGCCAGCCGTCGCAGCCGCGCCATCTGCTCGCCGAGGAGGACGGGTTCGCCGCGCTCCCAGCCGTCGGAGAAGACAACGACGACCGCGCGCCGCGCCGCGCCCCGTTGCCCCCATCGGTCGACGAACGCCCGCAGAACCTCACCCAGACGGGTGCCGCCCGACCAGTCGGGGATGGCCTTGCCCGCGGCGTGCAGTGCGTGGTCGGCGTCGCGCAGCCGCAGCTCGCGGGTGACGCGGGTGAGCCGGGTGCCGAGGGTGAACGTCTCGACCGAGGCCGGGGAACGCCGCGTGACGACATGCGCGAACCGCAGCAGCGCGTCGGCGTAGGGCTCCATCGAGCCGGACACGTCCACCAGCAGCACGATCTTGCGCGGCCGACGGGAGTGGTCGCGGCGCAGCAGCGCGCGCACCTCGCCGCCGTTGCGCAGCGCCGCGCGCAGCGTGCGCCCGGGGTCGGCCCCGCCGTGCCGGGCGGGGCGCAGGCGCCGCGAAGGCCGCGTCGGGGGGTCGGGCCGCAGCAGCGCGAGCAGCTTGCGCAGGTGCTCGCGCTCCGCTGCGGTGAGCTCGGCGAGATCGTGGTGACGCAGTGTCTCCGCACCGGAGGCGCGGGCCCGGATCGTGGTGACGTCGTCCTCGCCGTCCGCACCGTCCTGCCCGGACGTCGACGGATCGAGCGAGGCGAGCTTCGGCGGCGGCGGTTTGCGCTCGTCGGTGACGGGTGTGCGCCCGCCCCGTCGTTCGGCGAACCACTCCTCGAAGGCCTGGTCGTAGCGAAGGAGGTCGTCCGGATCGGCGCACAATGTGAGCCGCCCGGCCCAGTAGGTCTGCCAGCGGCTCGTCACGTCCAGCTCGTCGATCGCCGACAGGAACGCGGCCACGCGGTCGGTGGTGACGGGAACGCCCGCGCCGCGCAGCACCGCCGTGAAGCCGACGAGCCCGGTGATGGGGTCGCCGTTCGGGGGCTCCTCCGGCGTCACGAGGCCATGAGCACGTCGAGCCGGTCGCGGACCCGGTCGGCGTCCTCGCGGTACTTGAGGACGGCGCCCAGGGTGGCGGCCGCGCTGTCGACGTCGAGCTGGGTGGCCCCGACGAGCTGCAGCGCACGCGCCCAGTCGAGGGTCTCGGCCACGCCGGGCGGCTTGAGCAGCTCGGCCTGGCGCAGCTTGCGGACCGCGCCCGCGACCTGGGTGGCCAGCCGGTCGGGCAGCCCCGGCAGCCGCGCGTGCAGGATCTCGATCTCGCGGGCGATATCGGGGTGGTCGAGCCAGAGGTAGAGGCAGCGGCGCTTGAGGGCGTCGTGCACCTCACGGGTGCGGTTGGAGGTCAGCACGACGAGCGGCGGCTCCTTCGCGCGCACCTCGCCGATCTCCGGGATCGACACGGCGTGCTCGGTGAGGACCTCGAGCAGGAAGGCCTCGAACTCGTCGTCGGCCCGATCGATCTCGTCGACGAGCAGCACCGCGGGCGTGGTCTGCAGCGCCCGCAGGATCGGCCGGGCAAGCAGGAACTTGGGGTCGTAGAGGGAGGCCTCGACGGCGTCGACGTCCAACCGGTCGCCCGCGGCGGCCGCCTCCAAGGCGCGCAGGTGCAGGAGCTGGCGGGGGAAGTCCCAGTCGTAGAGGGCTTGGCTGGCGTCGATGCCGTCGTGGCACTGCAGGCGGATCAGCTCGGCGCCCAGCACCTCGGCGAGCGCCTGGGCGAGCGCGGTCTTACCGGTGCCGGGCTCGCCCTCGCAGAACAGCGGCCTGCCCATGCGGAGGGCGAGGTACGTCGCGGTGGCGATCCCGTCGTCGGCGAGATAGCCGGTGGAGCGCAGGGCGGCAGCCAGCGCGGCGGGCGACTCGGGCACGTTCACCTGTCCAGCATGACGCAGCGGCGACCTCCCGGGCCACCTGCGGCGCCGGTCACAGCTTCGGTGTGAGCAATTCGCTAACACTTCCGTTTTGGAGATATTCCATAGCCGCAGATCACGGTTCGATCTCGCCCGGCTGACCAGCGGTTATTCGACCGGCCTCACATAATGCAGCCGGTGCGTGACAATGCTCACCCAAACCAAACTGGACGTTCTCCGTAGTCGCGTCCGTAGCGTCTTCGTTCGGTCGTCCAACCCGGACGGCAGACCGACATCCGGACCGTCGCACCAGGCCCTGTCCTCGCGGTTCCGGTCCGTTTGAGCTGGAGAAGCGGGGGCAGGGACGAGGGCTGAATTGCACGGATGAAATCTGTCCGTGATTGCCCGACGGTGCGCTAGGAGAACAACCTTCATGACTTCTCGACCTGCATATCTCACGGGCCGGGGTCTGCTGCGTCTGGCCGTCGCGGGTGCCGTTGCCGTTGGCACGCCGATCGCGCTGGCCGGGAACGCCGAGGCGGCACCCGCCTCGGTCTGGGACCAGGTTGCGCAGTGTGAGAGCGGCGGCAACTGGAACACCAACACGGGCAACGGCTACTACGGCGGCCTGCAGTTCAGCGCCAGCACCTGGCGCGCCTACGGCGGCAGCGGCTCCGCGTCGGGCGCCAGCCGCGAGCAGCAGATCGCCGTGGCCGAGCGCGTCCTCGCCGCGCAGGGCTGGGGTGCGTGGCCGGTGTGCTCACGCAAGGCCGGGGCAACCGGTTACGCGGCGTCGTCCTCGAAGTCGGCCCCCAAGGCCGCCCCCAAGGCGGCCCCGAAGGCCGCGCCCAAGCCCGCCGCGGCCCCTGCGACCGGCGGCTACACCGTCCGGGCGGGTGAGACGCTCAGCAGCATCGCCGCCGCGCAGAACGTCGCGGGCGGGTGGAAGGCGCTGTCCACGATGAACGGGCTCCCGAACGCCAACGTGATCCACCCCGGCCAGGTCCTGCGCCTGAGCTGACCGCGCCCCCGTGGCAGCAGGGTGACATTCCTGTCGTTGAGTGTCAGCAGTGTCACCCTGCTGACACATCCCGGGGCGCGCTACGCCGAGTTGACCCACTCGTCGGTGCCGTCGGCGAACGCCTGGTGCTTCCACACCGGCAGCCGCCGCTTGATCTCGTCGACGAGCTCGGCGCAGGTCGTGAACGCCTCCCGGCGGTGATCGGCGGCCACGGCGCAGGCCAGCGCGACGTCGCCGATCGCCAGCGGGCCGATCCGGTGGCTCACCGCGACCGCCCGCACGCCCTCGGCGCGCCCGGCGACGTCGGCCGCCACCTCCGCCACGATGGCCGCGGCGGTGGGGTGTGCGCTGTAGGTGAGCCCGGCCACCGCCCGGCCGCCGTCGTGGTCGCGCACGACCCCGGCGAAGGTCACCACCGCGCCCGCGCCCGCGTGCTCCACCAGCGCGGCGTGCTCGGCGACGTCCAACGCCGCCTCGCCGACCGCCGCCCGCAGGACCTCGGCACCCATCAGTGGTCTCCTCCTCGGAGTTGGTCGATCGCGTGGTCGAGGACGCCTTCGAGCACGGCGAGCCCATCGCGCACCCCGCCCGTGGACCCGGGCAGGTTGACCACGAGCGTCCGGCCCGCTACCCCGGCCAGCCCGCGCGACAGCACGGCCGTCGGCACCGCATCGGCGCCCGCCGCTCGGATGGCATCGGCGAGGCCCGGGATCTCGTAGTCGAGCAGCTCGCGGGTGACCTCGGGCGTCGCGTCGGTGGGGGAGATGCCGGTGCCGCCGGTCGTCACGACGACGTCCACGCCGTCGGCCACGGCCGCCCGCATCGCCTCGCCGACCGGCGGCCCGTCGGGCACGACCGTCGGCTCCGGCACCTCGTATCCGTGTTCCCGCAGCCAGGCGACGATCAGCGGGCCGCCGCGGTCGGGATACACGCCCGCCGCCGCCCGGTTGGACGCGGTGATGACGTGCGCACGCCGCGGAGTCACCGGGACACCGCTACTACAGGCTGCCCGCGCCGCCCACTCGCGCGGCGGCCCCCGGCGCGCTGTTCCGGGCCGCAGGCGCGCGGGCCCCCGGCGCGTCTCATGGACGGTTCTCCGGCCGCGTCCAGGTGCCGGACTTGCCGCCCTCTTTGCGCTCCACCTTCACGTCGTCGAGCACGGCGGCCGGATCGACCGCCTTCACCATGTCGTGCAGCGTCAGCCCGGCCACCGCGACGGCCGTGAGCGCCTCCATCTCGACGCCCGTGCGGTCGGTGGTGCGCACCGTCGCTCGCACCCGCACCTCAGCCCCCTCCGCCTCCAGTTCGACGACGACGCCGGACAGCGCGATCGGATGACACAGCGGCACGAGGTCCGGCGTGCGCTTGGCGCCCATGATCCCCGCGATGCGCGCGGTGGCCAACGCGTCGCCCTTCGGAAGCCCGTCCCGGCGGAGCAGCTCCACGACTTCGGCGGTGGTACGGAACACGCCGCTCGCGACCGCGGTGCGCGCCGTCGGCTCCTTGGCGGTGACGTCGACCATCCGCGCGGCCCCCGCGGCGTCGACGTGGGTCAGGTCCACGAAACGACCCTACGACACGGCAAGAAACGTGATGTGCGTCACTTCAAGGCAACGCCTGGCTGATCGAGATCCGGCGATGATCGATAGCGGTGAGCAGCCATGACGTCACCCGAATGAGCTGTTCGGACTAGCGATCTCCGGGGAATCGAGGTGTTTGCGCTCCGCTTCCCCGCACGTAGCGTGCTCGACGGCCCTCCCGGACGCCCCAGGTCGGGGACGGCCCCGGCTCCGCAGCGCTCCCCTGTCCGGCGGACCGGAACCTCCGTCGCCTCACGAACAGGCGCGCGGACAGGAAAGCGTCCGGGTCCCCCAGCGCCCGCGGCGCCGACGCGCAGCGCCTCGGAGTCGTGCCATGGCTCGTTACCGCGGTCGTCACCGTGCCCCCAGCACCACCGGCAGGACCATCGCCCGCACGGCTCTCGCGGGCGCGGTCGCCGGAGCACCCCTGCTGGCCGCCCCCACGGCCAACGCCGCCCCCGATTCCGTGTGGGACCGCGTCGCACAGTGCGAGAGCAGCGGCAACTGGAACATCAACACCGGCAACGGGTTCTTCGGCGGGCTCCAGTTCACCTCCTCGACATGGCGGGCCTTCGGCGGTGGCGCCTTCGCCGACTCGGCCAACCAGGCCAGCCGTGAGCAGCAGATCATCGTGGCTGAGCGGGTGCTCGCGGGACAGGGCTGGGGCGCGTGGCCGGTCTGCTCCCGCAAAGCCGGCGCGACCGGCGAGGCCGTCACGCTGCGCAACACGCCCTCCGCCACGCCCAAGCCCCAGGCCGCCCCACGGCCTGCCGCCGCGCCCGCTCCGGCGACGCCACGAACCGCCGCGGTCGGCGACTACCTGGTCCAGCGCGGCGACACCCTCTCCTCCATCGCCGCCCGCAGGCACGTCGCGGGTGGTTACCAGGCACTCCTGGCGAAGAACCCGGGCCTGAAGAACCCGAACCGCATCTTCCCCGGCCAGCACGTGTCGATCTGAGGCTCTATCCGCGTCGCCACCCGCGTCCAAACCGACTTCGCACCCCTACGTCCTCTTAGCACCCGCCGCCCTGCGACGTGGACGTAAAGGGTGCGAAGTCACGCTTCGCGGGCCGAGGCCCGCGGCAGCCACGCCTCGTCGGCGCGCCGCCCAGAACAGCGAGTTCGACCACCCCGTCAGCCGATCCAGCGGGCCAGGGCGTCGGGGGTGTCGACGTCGTCGGGGGTGGCGACGTCGGCGCATTCCACCAGTTCCAAGGCCGGGTGGCCCTTCAGGTAGTCCCGGGCTCCGGCGTCGCCGGTCGCGACGGCCGCCACCCCGGCCCAATGCTCCCGGCCCAGCACGACCGGATGGGCCGGGCGGCCGTGGTAGGCGGCGCGGCGCAGTGTCGCGGGGCCCGCCCCGGCGGCCAGGCGGGCGACCGCGGCCGCCGTCACCCCCGGCAGATCCACCAGGTGCACGAGCACGGCGTCGACGTCGGGCAGCGCGGCCAGGCCCGCCCGCAGCGAGGCGCCCATGCCTTCGGCCCAGTCGGCCGCCACGACGGCCGTGACGTCGGTCGGGAGGACCGCGCGCACGGCATCGGCCGCCGCACCGACGACGACCACCCGCGGCGCGCAGCCGCCGTCCGCGAGCACCCGCAACGCCCGGCGCACCAACGGCTCCCCGTCCAGCTCGACGAGCGCCTTCGGGCCGCCCATGCGGCGCCCCGCGCCCGCCGCGAGCAGCAGTGCCGCGGCTATCGGTTGATCACCGTGTGCGGGTGCTCGTAGGGCACCTCGTCCAGTGGGAACTCGAGGTCCCCGAACGGCGACAGCGAGCCCTGCACCGGTGCGGCGAGCTCGCTGATCGGGTGCTCACCATCGGGCAGGTCCGGCCAGGTCGGGTCCACTCGACCCGGATGGGCGGGCTTGGCCACGGGATCCTCCTCTTCCACGCCGCTAGTGCCGCAGAGACTACCGTGGATCCGATGCCCACCCCGCTGGTCGACTGGCTGCGCGCCCAGGACGACGCGACGCTCGCCGCGCTCGTCCGGCTGCGCCCCGACCTGACCGTGCCGCCGCCCGCGGACCTGACCGTGCTCGCCACCCGCGCGGGCGTGCGGGCGTCGGTGCACCGCGCCTGCGACGACCTCGACACGCCGACCCTCGCCACGCTGGAGGCCCTGGTCGTCGCCGACGCCGACCGCGCCCCCGTCCCGCGCGCGGAGGTGGCCCGCCTCCTCGGCCCCGACATGCCCGCCGCCATCCTCGACGCCGCCCTGACCATCCTCCGCGCCCGGGCGCTGGCGTGGGGGGTGGACGAGTTCTCACTGGTTCCGGCCGCGCGCGACGTCGTTCCGCGGTTTCCCGGCGGCCTGGGGCGTCCGGCGGCGGGCGTGGCCGGGTCGTCGGCGCTGCCGCAGGTGCTCGCCGAGGTCGATCCGGACGAACGTCGGGTGCTCGACGCCCTCGCGGCCGGTCCGCCCATCGGCCGCAGCCGCGCGGCCGACCAGAGCGGCCCGGTCGGGCGGCTGCTCGCCAAGGGGCTCCTGCTGCGCGTCGACCAGGAGACCGTCGAA
The DNA here is from genome assembly GCA_963739465.1 of uncultured Actinomycetota bacterium. Lineage (GTDB taxonomy): Bacteria > Actinomycetota > Actinomycetes > Mycobacteriales > Pseudonocardiaceae > Pseudonocardia. The sequence continues at coordinate 154,621 of CAVUAS010000018.1, read as the reverse complement.
CTGCCCCGCCAGGTCGGGCTGGCCCTGCGCGGCGACCGACCCCTCGGCCCGCTCGCGGTCACCCCGCCGCCGCTCAGCGTCCGCGATCGCGGCGCCGACACCGTCGACCGCACCGCGGGCGGGGCCGCGCTCGACCTCCTGCGCCGCATCGAGGGCCTCATCGCCTTCTGGGGCGCCACCTCGCCACCGCTGCTCCGCTCCGGCGGCCTGGGCGTGCGCGACCTGCGCCGGGCGGCCCGCGAGATCGACACCGACGAGCCCGCCGCCGCGTTCCTCGTCGAGCTGGCGGTGGGCGCCGACCTCGTCGCGCCCTCCGACGGCGTCGCGCCCGACTGGGTGCCCACCACCCAGGCCGACGTGTGGCTCGCGGGTGGCCCGGAGACGCGCTGGTCGCTATTGGCCAACACGTGGCTGGAGCTCCCACGGCTGCCGGGCCTGATCGGGCGCAAGGACGACGCAGGCAAGCCCATCAACGCCCTGTCCGACGGCGTGCGCCGTCCGCTGGCCCCGCGCGACCGCCGCCGCGTCCTCGACGGTCTCGCCGAGCTCCCCGCCGGGCACGCCGCCGCCACCCCCGCCCAGTTGGCCGACGCACTGGCCTGGCGGGCACCCCGCCGCGGCGGACGCCTGCGCGATGAGGTGGTGACCTGGACTCTCGCCGAGGCCACGACGCTCGGGGTGGTGGCACTCGACGCCCTCAGCGACCCGGGCCGCGCGCTGCTCACCGCGCCCGACCGGCTCGTCACGGCGCTCCGCGCCACCCTCCCCGCGCCGATCGACCACGTGCTGCTGCAGGCCGACCTCACCGCGGTCGCGCCCGGCCCCCTCGAGGCCTGGCTGGCGCGCGAGCTGGATCTCGCCGCGGACGTCGAGTCCGCCGGGAGCGCCACCGTCTACCGGTTCTCTGAGGCGTCGATCCGGCGCGCGCTCGACGCGGGCCGCAGCGCCGCCGATCTGCACGGCCTGTTCGCCACCCGCTCCGCCACCCCGGTGCCGCAGGGTTTGACCTACCTCGTCGACGACGTCGCCCGCCGCCACGGGCGGCTCCGCGGCGGTGCGGCAGCGGCGTTCCTGCGCTCCGATGACGAGGTGCTGCTCACCGAGGTGCTCGCCCACCCCGACGCGCCCGCCTGGGAGCTGCGGCGGATCGCGCCGACCGTGGTGGTCAGCGCCCTTCCGCTGGTGGAGCTGATGGCGGCGCTGCGCGCGGCCGGGTTCAGCCCGGCCGCCGAAGGCACCGCGGGCGAGGTGCTGGACCTGTCCGAGCGCGGCCGTCGCACCGCGCCCCGTCGGCGCGCCACCCGCACCGGACCCCCGGAGCTGGACGACGCCCAGGTGGCGGCGTTGGTGGCGCGCATGCGTTCCGGCGAGACGCTCGCCGGGCTGCGGCGCGGGGCGGAGGCGTTCGCCAACGGATCGACGGTCGACCTGTTGCGCTCGGCCCTCGTCGAGCGCCGCATGGTGTGGATCGGGTTCGTCGACCGGCAGGGCGTGCGGGGGGAGCGGGTGCTGGCGCCGGTCAGCGTGGGCGGCGGCGTGGTCGAAGGCCGTGGAAACGACGGTGCCGTGCACCGCCTCCCGCTGAGCCACATCACGAGCATCGCGCTCGTGGACGGATAGGCCTCTCGTGCGGTCTCCTAGCGGGCGCCCGCGGTCATGCGGTAGTGCATGGCGTGCTCGACGAGCGCGATCAGGGTTTGCTTCGTGGACTCGCGGTGGCGGGCGTCGCAGCTGACGATCGGGATGCTGTCGTCGATCGACATCGCCTCCCGGACGTCCTCGATGCGGTGCGCCAGCACCCCGTCGAAGCAGTTGATGCCGACGACGTAGGGGAGCCCCCGGTCCTCGAAGAAGTCGATCGCGGCGAACGAATCGGCCAGCCTGCGCGTGTCGACCAGCACGACGGCGCCGATCGCGCCGCGCACCAGGTCGTCCCACATGAACCAGAAGCGGTGCTGCCCGGGGGTGCCGAACAGGTAGAGGATCAGTTCGGCGTCCAACGAGACGCGCCCGAAGTCCATCGCCACGGTGGTGGTGGTCTTGTTCGGCGTGTTCGCCAGGTCGTCGACGCCCGCACTGGCCTCCGTCATCACCGCTTCGGTGGTGAGCGGGACGATCTCGGACACGGATCCGACGAACGTTGTCTTGCCCACGCCGAAACCGCCCGCCACCACGATCTTCGCGGAGATCGTGGCGGCCGTGGCAATGGTGCGAGAGCCGCGACCCGGGCTCGGGGAGCCGGGCCGGGGCGACGACATTCCGCCCGCGGGGTAGCTAGAGGCGACGGAGTCCACTCAACACCCTTTCCATCAGGGCGAGGTCCGGCGCGTTGCCGGCGCTGCTCGCGGTCTGGTGCACGGTCACGAGGCCCAGGCCCGCCATGTCCCCCAGCAGCACTCGGGCCACCCCGAGCGGGAGGGACAGGAGAGCGGCGACCTCGGCCACCGAACGCGCCTCGCCGCACAGTTCGGCGACGGCGCGGTGCTCGACCTGCAACATGCCCATCTGTTCCCGGCCCCGCCTGCTGGTCGAGAGCAGAGTCTCGATGGCCAGGTCGAAGCCGGACTTCGTGCGTCCACGCGTCCACGTGTACGGCCGGACGGCGGCCGCCGCCGCGTCCTGATCCGCGTCCGGGTCGGGTGGCGGGTCGATCGGCCCGGTCGGCGAAAGTATGCCGTAGGGCTGGGCGTGCGGATCGGCGGGCGCCGCTGCGGCGGCTGGGGCAAAAGGCTCGGGCTCGGGCTGTTCCTGGTCACGGCGGCGGCCCCACCGGCGACGGCGCGGCGACCGGCTGGCGTCGAAGCTGAACCCGTTCATCACGTCGGCGAAGGTCGGCTCCGCGGGCAGCCTGGGGTCAGGACCCGATGACATCGGAGGTCTCACCTGCTTTCGGCCGTCGTGGTTTCCGCCCCGGGCCGGGGGCGGGCGGTCAGTGCCCGAACGATCCCTGCAGCTCCGCGCGCAGCTCCGGCGTGAGCAGCTGGCCGACGCGGTCGACCAGGAGCGTCATCTCGTAGCCGATCAGGCCGATGTCGCAGCTCGGGGAGGCGAGCACGGCGAGGCAGGACCCGTCGCTGATGCTCATCAGCAGCACGATCCCGCGATCCATCTCGACGACGGTCTGCACCACGCCGCCCGCATCGAAGCACCGCGCCGCGCCCTGGGTGAGGCTGACGAGGCCGGAGGCGACCGCGGCGAGCTGGTCGGCGCGGTCGCGGGGCAGCCGGTCCGAGCTGGTCAGGAGCAGGCCGTCGGCCGACACCACGATCGCGTGCGCGACGCCGGGCACGCGCTCCGCGAAGTTGGTGACAAGCCAGCCGAACCTGCTCGGCTGGGCCTGGGGTGTGGTCATTGGGACTCCTCGTCGTGATCGGCGCCCGGGGCTGCGGGTGGCGCGGGGTGGTCGGAGTCAAGGCCGCGCAGGCGGGTCTCGCGACCTTGCCGGACGCCCTGCTGGTAGCTCGCCAGCCGCCCCCGGATGTTTTCGGCACTGCGGGCGGCGGTGACAGCCGGGGCCAGTACCGCGGATCCGGCACTGCCCGGGATGAGCCGCGCGCGGGGCCTGCGCTTGGGCAGGCCTGCCGCCGTGAGCTCGTCCGGAGGTTCGGCGACCGCGCCGCTCGCGGCGAGCCATCCTTCGTCGGCCGCGGTGGAGAAGTCGGCGGGAGTGGGCTCGGGCACGCGTGGGGCGGGTGCCTCGGCCTCGTCGAGCGTCGGCCGCGCGGACGGGATGCCGGGCGGTAGGGCGTTCGGCGGCACGGCGGCCGCCGGGACGGGCGACGGGGGTGTCGCGGTCGGCGGCACGGCCGAGGGGGTCGGCGGCTGGGCCGACGGCGCGGCCGGCGGGACCTGCCAGGACGACGGCGGTGCGTCGGCGCCCGCGTCGGCCAGGATGTCGGCCGGACCCGGGGCGGGTCGGCCGACGGACGGCCAACTGTCGGCCGGAGTGCCGACCGGGGACCGGCCGACATCCTGGCCCCAACCGTCACCCGCAGTGCCTGGGCGGCTGTCGGACGACGTGGGCTCACCCGGTCGGGCAACGCCGCTCGGATCGGTGTGCTCCTCGCCCGACACCGTCGTGGACGGGGGCACGGTGGGGTGCGATCCGGTGTCGGACTCCCACGAGACCGGCACCGGCCGGTTGGACCGGAACCAGGCTGACGCGATCTCTTCGAAGATCGGCGTGGTCTCGCCCATGTCGAACGCGCTGGCGTGCGGGTCGTGGCCCGGCAGCTCCCCGTCCGGGTCGAGGGAGGGAACGCGGGACGCGAACAGCGCGTCCGCCGAGTCGGACGCAGACGGTGGCGGCGCCGCACGACCGGGCGGCGGGGCCGCCGGGCCGACCTGGGGTGGGGTGGGCGAGAACCCGCCGGTGCCGCCGACTGACCGGTACTGATCCGGCCAGGCCTGCTGGTCGGTGCGGAACTGCCCGGTTTGCGACGCGCCGCCCGGCCGGGGTCCCGAACCGGTTGGGCTCGGCGGCCCGGCGATCCGGCGCGAGAGCGGATCGGTGTCGGGGCCCCTGGTCGGCGTGTCCGTGTCCGTTCGTCGCCGGGAGCATCGGCGAAGCCGCGGGCGGCGTATCCGCCCGTGTCCGTCGGGCGTGGGCCCGCGAAGCCTGTGGAGCGGATGTCCGCGGGGTCGCCCTGGCCGCGTGCGGAAGCCTGGCCGCCCGTGCGCTGGATGTCGGCATCGGGGTCGCTGAGGCCTCGGCCTGGGCCGAAGCCGCCGGGACGGGCGCCCGGCCCGGCGGTGCCCGAACCGGGGTCGGCCCAACCGGCGGCGCCCGGACCAGTCGCCGAACCGCCCGCGGCGGTTGTGCGGTGGGGCGCGTCGTCGGGCGCGGAGCGATCGGCGGGCGCGACTCCGCCGAGCGGAGCGGCCCCCGAACGGGTGCCGCGGTCGGTGGTCGGGTCGGCCTCGGTGGGCGCGCCCGAGCTCGCGGACGTCTCGGCGCGAGCGGCCGCCATGCCCGCGGCCGCTGCGGCCGCCGCAGCGGGGCCGGTGCCGGGACCCGCGACGGGGCTCGGGCGAGCACCCCCGGCGCCCGGGGCCGCATCGGCGGCTGCGGCCGACTCCGGGCCGCCCGCCGTGTCCGCCCCGGTGGTCTGGAACCTGCCGCCGTCGGGCCGGGCGGTGTCGGGCCTGCCCTCGGGCCGTCCGGTGTCCGGCCGGGCACTGTCGGGCCTGCCGCTCTCGGGCCTGGGGCTGTCCGGCCTGCCGTCCTCGGCCCTGCCGCTGTCCGGCCTGCCCGCGGGCCAGCCGGAGGCGGGCCTGCCGCTGTCCGGCCGGGCACTGTCGGTCCTGCCGTCCTCGGCCCTGCCGCTGTCCGGCCTGCCCGCGGGCCAGCCGGAGGCGGGCCTGCCGCTGTCCGGCCTGCCCGCGGGCCAGCCGGAGGCGGGCCTGCCGCTGTCCGGCCTGCCCGCGGCCCAGCCGGAGTCCGGCCTGCCGCCCTCGGGCCAGCCGGAGCCGGGCCGGGCCGGGCCGGGCCCGGCCGGGCTGCCCGGGCCGTCAGGGGCGGTGCCGCGATCGGGCCGATCCGACGGGGAGCCTGCCAGGCCCATCGGACGCGGGAGGGGCCGCGGGCCCGCGGGCGGGTCGGTGTCGGGCGCGTCCTCCGGGCCGGACACGTCGAACGGTTGCGCGCCGGGATCGGCGAGGTCCTTCGTGAGCCGCGGCCGGTCTCCGGAATCGTCGCCCAAGGGTGACCGCTCGTCGCCGGGAACCGACCGCTTGTCGTCCTGGGGGTGATCGGTGAGCGGTGCCCCGGTCGTCCGGTCGCGCCGCGCGGCGGCCTCCTGGTCGAGCCGAGCCTGCTCGTGGGGCGCGCGGCCACCGTCCGGACGGCCGCCCTCGCCACGGCCGCCGTCGTCGAAGAAGCCGCCGGGCGGTGCCTCGGTGGGCGGCGGCCCCTCGGGGCGCAGTGACGAGCCCGGCCTGCGGCTGGGCAGCCCGTGCGCGGTGGTGCCGTTGACCGGCGGGCTGCCCGCGAACAGGGTGCTCTGGCCGCCGCCCGTTGCGGACGCGTCGCGCGCGGCTGGCGGCGCGCTTTCGGGCGCGTCCGCGCCTGTGACCAGCGCAGACAGCGAGCCCGGGCGCGCGCCATTGGCGTCGGGGCGCTGCGGACGCGCCTCCGCGGGGCGGCCCTGCGCCGGGACGCCCGCGGGCATCGGCACGCCGACGGGCCGGGTGGTTTCGGCGGGCACCCCGGTGGGGATGAGCGACGGCGGCACGCTGACCGTCGCCGTGAGCCCCGAGCCCGGGCCCGCCGCGGCGCTGGACAGCCGCACACCGATGCCGTGCCGTGCGGCCAGCCGACCGACGACGAACAGGCCCATGCGCCGCGACGCCGAAACGTCGACGCCGGACGGCCCGATGAGGCGCATGTTGGCGTCGGCGAGCTCGTCGTCGGCCATCCCGACGCCTCGGTCCGAGATCTCGACGACGATCGCGCCGTCCGGCGAGCGGGTGGTGCTCATGACCACCTGGGACTCCGGCGGGGAGAACGCCGTGGCGTTGTCCAGCAGCTCGGCGAGCAGGTGGACGAGGTCGGACCCGGCGCGACCGGCGACGGACGCTGCGGGCGGCGCCTGCACGACGACCCGCTGGTACTGCTCGACCTCGGACACGGCGGCGCGCAGGACGTCGACGACCGGCACCGGCGCCATGTTGCGCTTGGCGAGGTCGGTGCCCGCGAGGACCAGCAGGTTCTCGCTGTTGCGGCGCATGCGGGTGGCGAGGTGGTCGAGCTGGAAGAGGTTGGACAGCTGGTCGGCGTCCTGCTCGTTGCTCTCCAGCGCCTCGATCAGCTGCAACTGGCGTTCGATGAGGGCCTGGCTGCGCCGCGAGAGGTTGATGAACATGGCGCTGACGTTGGCCTGCAGCGCGGCCTGCTCGGCCGCGAGCCGCACGGCCTGCCCGTGGACCGCGTCGAACGCGCGGGCCACCTGGCCGACCTCGTCGCGGGTGCCGATCGGGACCGGCTCGACCGCGACATCGGGCGTCTCACCTGCGCGCATGCTCTCGACGGCCTGCGGGAGCCGCCGCTCGGCGACGTCGAGCGCGGAGCTGCGCAGCAGCCGCAGCGACCGGATCAGCGACCGGGCCACGAGCACCGCGATGGCGATGCCGATGAGCAGGCCGAGCATGAGGATGACCGAGTTGATGCCCGCGAGGTTGCTGGCGCGCTGTGCGGCGAGGGCGGACGTGGCGGACAGCTCGGCGCTGATCAGGCCCGCGGTGTGGTCGGTGCTCTCGCGCGCCTGGTCGTAGGCCGCGTCCCAGTCTCTGGCCAGCGGGTTCAGCTGGAACGGCGCCGAGAGGATCGCCGAGCGCAGCTGGTCCATCCGGCTGGTGGCCGACGTGTCCGGGAGGTTGCCGAACTTGGCCAGCTGGGCGGGGGTGAGCGCGGCCTGGTAATCGCGGTAGTCGTTGACCAGCTGCGCGGTGGCCGCGTTGACGACCGCGGGGTCGCCGGGCAGCGGCTTTCCGGAACGGATGGCGCCCGCGAGAATCGCGTGCTGGATCGAGAGCTGTTCGAGCGCGTTGGTGACGGCGCTCGACGCGTCGGCGAGGCTCGCCGTCTCCTGGTTGCGCTGCTGGCGCAGGATCGCGCGATCCAGCACGTCGATCGTGCCGATGACGTTCGTATAACGGTTGACGACCTGGTCGTACACCGGTGAGGGCGTGTTCGTGACGCTCTGGCGCAGCGGCGGGATGAGGTCGAGCGAATCCTCTGTGCGCTGCAGCGCGGCCTGTGTGGACGGCTCGAGGTCGGCGTTTGCGGCGGCCAGGCCGCTCCGCATCACCTTGAGCGCGTCGTCGCTGCGCCGCTGGCCTGCGACGACGGCGTCGCGGTCGCCGGTGCCGTTGCCCGCGGCGTAGACGGTGGCCTGGTCGCGCTCGAGGCGCAGAGCGGAGGAGGCGGCGACGATCTGGTTGCGCGCTTCGAGCAGCCTGCCGCTGCGGCCGAGATCCGCCGCCGACCCGGCCTGATCGGCGATACGCAGCACACCCAGGGCGAGCGCCAGCAGCGCGGGAACGAGTCCGACGATCACCAGCTTCCACACCAGCGTCCAGTGGCGCGGGTTCAACCGCTCCACCCACGATGGGCCGGTTTCCATGCTGGTCACGTCAACGTCCCCCTGACAATTGGCGGCGACGATCCGCCGAACTGTGACACGTCGGACCGACAATCTGCGATACCGGAGGGGTTGAGCTGCGGTCCACGGGCGGTGGGTGGCCACATGGCCGGGATTTGCGCTGCGTACGTGGACATTTGTGAAGCCGGTGCGCCTTCTGTCGGGAGCGGCCCGAGGGGCGCGACACGCGCCCGCTGGGGGACGGGCAATGGCCGTCGGGAACCGGTAAGATCTCGGCAGCACGCGTGCGCTCTTCGGACTGTGTCGCCGGAGTATAGCCCGCAGGCGGTAGCGCCTTGTCGTCGTGCACTCCCGCTCCGCATCGAGTCCCCTCGAGGAAGTGAGACCGCGCATGGCCGACGGGCCGCTCATCGTCCAGTCGGACAAGACGCTGTTGCTGGAGGTCGATCACGCCGACGCCGCAGCGGCGCGCATCGCCATCGCCCCGTTCGCCGAGTTGGAGCGCGCGCCCGAGCATGTCCACACCTACCGCGTTACCCCGTTGGCGCTGTGGAATGCACGGGCCGCGGGCCACGACGCCGAGCAGGTCGTGGACGCCCTCGTCCGCTTCTCCCGCTACGCCGTCCCGCAGCCGCTGCTGGTCGACATCGTCGACACGATGGGCCGCTACGGCCGCCTGCAGCTGACCAACTCCCCGGTCTACGGCCTGGTCATGATCGCGCTGGACCGGGCGGTGCTGGAGGAGGTGCTCCGCCAGAAGAAGATCCTTCCCCTGCTCGGCGCGCGGGTGGACGACGACACCGTCGTCGTCCACCCGTCCGAGCGCGGCCACCTCAAGCAGGCGCTGCTCAAGGTGGGCTGGCCCGCGGAGGACCTCGCGGGTTACGTCGACGGCGAGGCCCATCCCATCGCGCTCCGCGAGGAGGGCTGGCACCTGCGCGGCTACCAGCGCGAGGCGGCGGAGGGCTTCTGGGCGGGCGGCTCGGGAGTGATCGTGCTGCCGTGCGGAGCCGGGAAGACCCTCGTCGGGGCGGCGGCGATGGCGCAGGCGCAGGCGACCACGCTGATCCTGGTCACCAACACCGTCGCCGGGCGCCAGTGGAAGCGGGAGCTGGTCGCGCGCACGTCGCTCACGGCGGACGAGATCGGCGAGTACTCCGGCGAGCGCAAGGAGATCCGGCCCGTCACGATCGCGACCTACCAGGTGATCACCCGGAAGACCAAGGGCGAGTACCGCCATCTGGAGCTGTTCGACTCCCGCGACTGGGGCCTCGTCATCTACGACGAGGTGCACCTGCTGCCCGCCCCGGTGTTCCGCATGACGGCCGACCTGCAGTCGCGGCGGCGCCTCGGGCTCACCGCCACCCTCGTGCGCGAGGACGGCCGCGAGGGCGACGTCTTCTCCCTCATCGGCCCCAAGCGCTACGACGCCCCGTGGCGTGACATCGAGCAGCAGGGCTGGATCGCGCCCGCCGAGTGCGTCGAGGTGCGGGTGACGCTCACCGACGCCGAACGGATGTCCTACGCCGTGGCCGACCCGGAGGAGCGCTACAAGATGGCCTCCACCGCGCACACGAAGACCGCGGTCGTGCGCTCGCTGCTGGAGCGCCACCCCGGCGAGCCCGCGCTGGTCATCGGCGCCTACCTCGACCAGCTCGACGAGCTCGGCAGCGCGTTGGACGCGCCGGTCATCCAGGGCTCCACGCGCAACCGGGAACGCGAATCCCTGTTCGATCGGTTCCGCGCGGGCGAGGTGCCGGTGCTGGTCGTGTCCAAGGTGGCCAACTTTTCGATCGACCTGCCCGAGGCGAGCGTCGCGATCCAGGTCTCCGGCACGTTCGGGTCCCGGCAGGAGGAGGCGCAGCGGCTCGGCAGGCTGCTGCGCCCGAAAGGCGACGGCAGGCAGGCGCACTTCTATTCGGTGGTCGCCCGCGACACGCTCGACACCGACTACGCGGCCCACCGCCAGCGATTCCTCGCCGAACAGGGCTACGCCTATCGGATCGTCGACGCCGACGACCTGCTCGGCCCGGCTCTTCCGGGCGACGGGCCGCGTATATGACGCCGATCACGTATCGTGACCATGGATCGAACCGATCGGGCGACTGCCCCTCGACCCGGGAAAGGGTGGACACTGTCGCAAGCAGACACCGGAAGGACTAACGGACATCTCCGCGTTGACCTGGATCCTTGTCGTGGCTGGAGGCTGGCTATGCCTCGCTGCGGCGGTGGGTGTCGTCGTCGGCCGGGTCATCCGTAACCGCGACCGTCAGGTCCCGACCGATTCCGAATCCCGGCCCGCGCCCCGAGGACCCGGTCCTGCGAAGCCTGCCGCTCGCCGGGACACGCCCCCCAGGTCGGCGCGGCGATCCACCCGCCTGGAGCCTTGAGGCCACGCGCCGCGCAGGTAACGGAGTGGTATCTGTCTGGTTCTTACCTCTCTGTGCGGGGCTGCCCGGTGCGGTGTGATGCACGGCATGACGGCGGCGGACGGTGGGGTGCTCGAGGTCCGCGGGCTGTCGGTGCGGTACGGGCGCTCCGTGGGCGCGCTGGAGGACGTCACGGCGACGGTCGCGGGGGACGGCGTCCTCGCGGTGCTCGGCGGCAACGGCGCGGGCAAGTCCACGCTCCTGCGCGCGGTGTCGGGCACCCTGGCGCTGCACCGGGGCGCGGTGACCGCGGGTGAGATCACGTTCGACGGCGACCGCATCGACCGGCTCGACCCGGCGCTGATCGTCCGCCGCGGCGTCGTCGCCGTCCCGGAGGGCAGGCAGGTCTTCGCCCGGATGAGCGTCGAGGAGAACCTGCGGGCGGGCGGCCTCGGCGCGCGGTCGGCCGCGGTGCGGTCCGCGGCCCGCGAGCGGGTGCACGAGCTGTTCCCGGTGCTCGACGAGCGCGCGCGCCAACGGGCGGGCCTGCTCTCCGGCGGCGAGCAGCAGATGCTCGCGATCGGGCGCGCCCTCATGTCGGGTCCGCGCCTGCTGCTGCTCGACGAGCCGTCGCTCGGCCTCGCCCCCCAGATGGTCGCGCGCATCGGGCGGGTCATCCGCGACATCCACGAGCAGGGCACGGCGGTCGTGCTCGTCGAGCAGAACGCCACGATGGCACTGCAGGTCGCCGACCACGCCGTGGTGCTCGAGGTCGGGCGGATCGCGCTCTCCGGCCCCGCGGCCGAGCTGGCCGCCAGCGAGGACGTCCAGCGGCTCTACCTGGGCGGACACGCCGAGTCACAGGCGCAGGCCGACACCGAGCGCGCCGCGGCGCAGGCCCACCGGCCACGGCGGGAGCTGTCGCGATGGACGGGGTGACGCGGGCCGCGCCCCTCGTCGTCGACGACGTGACGCTGCGCTTCGGCGGCATCACCGCGCTGGACGCCGTGTCGTTCACCGTCGCGCCGGGCTCGATCCACGCCCTGATCGGGCCGAACGGGGCGGGCAAGTCGAGCTGCTTCAACGTGATCAGCGGGCTCTACCGGCCGACGGCGGGCACGGTGCGGCTCGGCGAACAGGACCTCACCGCGCTGCGCCCACACCGCCTCGCGGGACTCGGCGTCGGGCGGTCGTTCCAGAACATCGCGCTGTCGTCCGGATCGACCGCGCGCGACAACGTCATGCTCGGGCGCCACCACCTCACCCGCGGCGGCTTCGTCGCCTGCGGTCTGCGGCTGACCGCGCGCGCCGAGCGCCGCCACGTCGCCCGGGTCGAGGAGATCTGCGCGTTCCTCGGCATCGCCGACCGGCTCGACGCGCCCGTCGCCGCGCTTCCCTACGGAATCGCCAAGCGGGTCGACATCGCCAGGGCGCTCGCGTGCGAGCCGACGCTGCTGCTGCTCGACGAGCCCGCCGCGGGTCTGGACGCCACGGAGACGGCCGCGATGGCGGTGACGATCACCGACCTGCGCGTCGCGCTCGACATCTCGGTGCTGCTCGTCGAGCACGACATGGGCCTGGTCATGGGCATCGCCGACCGGGTCAGCGTCCTCGACTTCGGCAGGCTCATCGCCGACGGGCTCCCGGCGGAGGTGCAGGCCGATCCCGCGGTGGTCTCGGCCTACCTCGGCACGGCGGGCGAAGAGGGGGAGGAGTAGCCATGGAGACGTTCCTCCAGCTCGTGGTCAACGGCCTGGGCAAGGGCGCGGTGTACGCGCTGCTGGCACTGGGCTTTGTCACGATCTTCAAGGCCACCGAGGTGGTCAACTTCGCCCTCGGCTCCCTTGTCTTGGTCGGCGGCTACCTCGTCTACGTCCTGCGGGACGCGATCGGCTGGTACGCCGCGGCGGCGATCGGCATCGTCGGGGCCGCGTTCGCGGGCCTCGTCATCGAGCGGCTCCTCGCGGGCGCCCGCGGCGCGGACCAGAACTCCCTCGCGCTGCTGACGATCGGCGTCGACGTCATCGTCGCCGAGGAGATCGTGCGTCGGGTCGGGGCCGCCATCCCGTTCATCGGCGACCCCTTCGACGCCCACCCGATCCAGATCGGCTCGGTCGCGATCTTCCGGACGCAGGCCATCGCACTGGTCGTCGGGCTGGTGCTCATCACGACGTTCTTCCTGGCCTTCCGGTACACCGACTGGGGCGTCGCGATGCGGGCGCAGGCGGAGAACCGCGAGGCCGCGGCGCTGGTGGGCATCCGAAGCTCCCTGGTGACGGCGACGGCGTGGGTGATCGCGGGAGCGCTCGCCGGGGTCGCGGTGCTGTTCATGGCGACGCAGGACTTCTCCGGCGCGGGGCTGGGCCGCGGCACGCACGCCATCGCGCTCATCGCGTTCCCCGCCGCGATCATCGGCGGGCTGGACTCGACGGTCGGTGCGGTCGTCGGGGGGATCATCGTGGGCCTCACCGAGGCGCTGTCGGCGCAGTACATCTCGTTCGACTTCTCCAAGAGCGCGGTCTTCCTCGTGATGCTCGTCGTCCTCGTGGTCCGGCCGTCCGGGCTCTTCGGCACGAAGGAGCTCACCCGTGTCTGACACCCTGACCGAGACCGCGGGCCCACCCGTGGCTGCACCGACCCGGCACCGGCGCTCCTGGGTCAAGATCGTCGCGACCGTCGTGCTGCTCGTCGTGCTCGTGCTTTTGCCGGTGGTCGTGGGCAGCCAGGTGGCCTACCTCAAGCTCGCCCAGTACGTCCTGATCGGCGTGGTCGGCGGCATCGGGCTGACGCTGATCGTCGGCCAGGCGGGGCAGCTCTCGCTCGCGCACCCGTTCTTCCTGCTGCTGGGCGCGGTGAGCTACGCGGTGCTGGCGGGCGACCCGGCCGAAGCCCCCGATCTCGTGTCCCTGCACTGGCCCCCGCTCCTCGCCGTGATCGGGGCGGTGGTCATCTGCGGGCTCGTCGGCCTCGCGTTCGCCCCCGTGTCGGGCCGGGTACGTGGGATCTACCTGGGCGTCGCGTCGTTGTCGCTGGTGTTCCTCGGGCTCTGGCTCGGCCAGTCGCTCGGGATTCTGACCGGCGGCACGGGCAGCGGCAGGCCGCCACCGACGTTTGAGCTCTTCGGATTCCCGTTCGCCAACACGACGCCCGCCCCGACGATCGCGGGCGTCGCGATCCAGAAGCAGCAGCGGCTGTGGTACCTGTTCCTGGCTTTCGCCCTGCTGGCCTACCTGCTGGCCCAGGGCGCCGTGCGCGGTCGGATCGGACGGTCGTGGCGGGCGGTGCGCGACAACGAGGCCGCCGCCGCGGCGATGGGCGTGTCCGTCGCGAGGGTCAAGGCGGGCGCGTTCACGATCTCCTCGGCCTACGCGGGCCTCGCGGGCGTGATGACCGCGCTGTGGCTGGACCTGGTCAAGCCCGACGAGAACGAGTTCACCGGCAACTACTCGCTGACGGTCTCCATCGCCTACCTGGCGATCATCATCATCGGCGGGCTCGGGTCCGTGCCCGGCGCCGTCGTCGGCGCGATCATCGTGTACGGGCTGCAGCAGTTCTTCCTGCTGGGCGCGAACCAGTTCGGCTGGTTCGCCGACGCCCAGTTCGGCGGCCTGTCGGCCGTCATCCTCGCGGCGTTCATCTATGGCCTCGCCATAGTGCTCGTCGTGTTGTTCGAGCCCGGTGGAGCGGCCGCGATCGGCCGCCGTCTACTCGCCCGGGTCCCCCACCCCACCCGAGAGGAACGACGATGATCCGAGGGCGCACCAAGGCACTGATCGCGGGCGCGCTGGCGATGGCGCTCGCGGCGTGCGGCAGCACCGCCGACTCCGGCGCAGGCGCGACCGGCGCGGGCGGGGTGAAGACCGACAAGGGCGTGACCGACACGACGATCACGCTCGGGATCATGGGCGACACCAGCGGCGTCTTCAAGAACCTCGGATCCGCGATCAACGCGGGCAACCAGCTGTGGGCGGACGACGTCAACGGCAAGGGCGGGATCTGCAACCGCCAGCTCAAGCTGGAGGTCGTCGACCACGGGTACAAGGCCGACACCGCCAAGACGCTCTACCCGCAGCTCGAGCCCAAGGTGCTGGGCATCGTGCAGCTGCTGGGCTCGCCGGTGCTCGCCGCGCTCAAGCAGAACCTCATCGACGACAACATGACCGCGGCGCCCGCGTCCTGGTCGAGCCAGGTCCTCAACAACCCGAACATCATGATGATCGGCACGACCTACGACCTCGAGATCGTCAACGGGCTGGCCTACCTGCAGCAGCAGGGGCTGATCAAGGACGGCGACACGGTCGGCCACATCTACATCGACGGCGAGTACGGCGGCAACGGCCTGCTCGGGTCGAAGTACTACGCCGGGCTGCACAAGCTGAACGTCAAGGAAGCGAAGATCACCTCGACGGACAACGACCTCACCAACATCGTCACCGGCTTCAAGGGCGACGGGGTGAAGGCCATCGTGCTCACCACCACGCCGGGTCAGACGGCGTCCGCGCTGGCCGCCAACCAGGCGCTCGCGCTGAACGTGCCGGTGCTCGGCAACAACCCGACGTTCGACCCCGCGCTCCTGAAGACCCCCGCCGCCGGGGCACTCGGCAACCTCTACGTCGCCGCGTCCAGCGCGCCGTTCTCCTCGGAGACGCCGAAGGCCGCCGAGATCGCCGGGGCGTACAAGGCGAAGTACCCCAGCTCGCCGGTCAACGGCGGCGTCGACGTCGGGTACGTCGAGGGGCTGGTCTGGCAGTCCGTGCTGACCAAGGCCTGCGAGAACAAGGACCTGAGCCGCACGGGTGTGCAGACGGCACTGAAGTCGCTGACGTCGGTCAAGACCGACGACCTCGTCGCCACCCTTGACTACAGCTCACCCGGCGCCCCGCCCACCCGCGGCGTGTACATCGCCAAGGTCGACGCGAAGGCCGAGGGTGGCCTCACCGAGGTCGCGCCGCTGTTCACCGCGCCGGACGTCGCCGGGTACAAGGCGCCGTTCCAGAAGTAGGGGTTTCGGGGGGTCGTTCCCGGGGTGCATTCCGGGAACGACCCCGAGGTGCGCGGGCGGTCGGGGCGGCAGGCTCGTCGGCATGGAGAACAACACCCCCACGACCACCCGCCCCCCGTTCCGCATGCACCGCAGCAGCAAAGACAAGATGCTCGGCGGCGTGTGCGGCGGCCTCGCCGAGAGCCTCGACGTCGACGTCACCCTGCTGCGCATCGCGTTCGTCGCGCTGACCGTGCTCGGCGGCGGGATCGGCATCCCGCTCTACGTCGCCGCGTGGATTGTGGCGCCCGAGAGCTGAGCGGTCAGCGCGATGTTCGCTCCGCGAGCTCGCTCAGTCGAGGTGCTCGCCGTGGCGGACGGCGTGGCGCAGCTCGCGGTAGCGGTGGGTCTCGATCCCGACCAGCGCCATGACGACGACGGCGAGCACGGTGAGGCTCACCAGCGCGGGCACGAGCGCCATCAGCGGCGCCAGCGCCACGACCAGCACGGCCACGACGATGCGCAGTACCGACAGCTTGCCCGTCATGAAGTGCTTGAACCAGACGTGGGCGAGCAGGTAGAGCGCCGTGCCGCCGTAGAGGACGGCCAGCGGAATGCCGTAGAGCGGGTCGGCGAGCGTGTGCTCGTCGACCCCCGCGACGTACCCGATGGCCTTCTTCAGCCCCAGTGACAGCAGCACCACGCCGATGATCATCGGCAGGTGCAGGAACGTGTAGCCGCCGCGGGCCAGCCGGACCTGCCGTTCGCCGGTGGCCGCGGCCAGCGCGTGCTCGGTGAGCAACGCCGTGACGTCGAAGTAGGCCCACCACAGCGCGCCCGAGATCGCGAGCCCGAGCAGGACGGCCGCGACGATCGGCAGGCTCACCGGCACCTTCGCGATCCCGATGCCGGTCGCGACGATCGACTCGCCCAGCGCGATGAGGATGATCAGCCCGTGCCGCTCGGCGAAGTGGGCCGCCGAGGCCAGCCGCCAGCCCGTGCCCGCCAGGTAGGTGCCCAGGTAGTCGGCGAGCAACGCGCCGAGCCAGAGCAGCGTCTGCGTCGTGCCGGACGTCTGCGCCGCGATCAGCAGCAGGACGGTGCCCAGCGCCATCGACGGCACCCAGCGCAGGATCTGCCCGCGCAACTGGCGGTCCTCACGGCTGACGATCCAGAACATGAAGATGTGCACCAGCCGCACCACGAAGTAGCAGACGGCGAAGACCGTGGGCCCGTGCAGGCCGCCGGGCCCGTCGTCGAAGGCCTCGGGGATCGTGATCGCGGCGACGAACACACCGCCCATCGCGATGAACATCGCGATCCGGATGATGCCCTCGTCGGCGCGCGCGACGTTGCCCAGCCAGGCGTACCCGGTCCAGCTCCACCACAGCACGCCGAGCATGAGCACGCCGCGGACCACGTTGCCGACCGTCGGTTCCTCGGCCATCAGGTCGGTGACCTGGGTGAGCGCGAACACGAACACCAGGTCGAAGAAAAGCTCCAACGGGGTGACGGCGGCCCGCTCGCCCGTCGTCTCCACCCGTGCCCGCCGGGGTGTCGCCATGTCTGGATCGTGCCGCATCGCTCCGGCGACCGGTAGGACGCGCGGCCCGCACCGGCATTGCCGTGCCCACACAGGCGTCCGGACGCCTGCGTGGGAACGGCATCGCCGGTGCCGCGCCAGGTTCGAGCCACCACGAGCTGACCCACGACGAGGCGCTGTCGCTGCTCGTGGCCGGGTCGTGGGGCGACGGTGCGGGCATGGCACCCGCGCTCGCGTCGGCGATGCGCAAGGTCGTGGCGGGCTTGCCCGCGGCGCAGCGGGAAGCGGCCGGACGCGACCGGGCCGGATCCTGGTGGATGGGGAGGGTTGGCTGCCGCGCTCTGCGGCGGAGACTTCCGATGACGCGCCGGTGGCCACCGTCCGCGCGGCAGTGTTCGCGGGACGTCGGCTGGATCTGCGTTACCCCGCCCGCGACGAGGAGCCGCGCTGGCGCACGGTCGATCCGATCGGTCTGGTCGCGCAGCGCGGACGCTGGTACCTGCTGGCCTTGCGGGACGGCGAGGAGCGCATCTACCGGCTGTCGCGCGTGCGCGATGCGCGGTCGCGGGCCGAGCGGGCCGTGCGGCCCGCTCGACGTCGACCTCGACCGGGCGTGGCGGGACCGCCGGCGGCACTCGTCGCATCCCTGCCCACGACCCCGGTTGCGGTGCGGGTGCGCCACGGCCGACGGGCGGACCTGCTGCGCACCGCCCGGAACGTGCTGGCCGAGGTCCCCGTCGACGACGGCTGGCTGCGCCTCACAGTTGAGTTCGGGACGCCGTGCACGCCGAGCGGGTGCTCTGGTCGATGGCCGCCGACGTGGAGGTGCTCGCTCCCGCCTCGCTGATCGCCCGCGTCACCGCGCTGGCCGCGCGCTATGACGTCGCGGCCGCCGCCCGATAGCCCCGCAGGCGAGGTGGCCTGGCCGCCGCCGGGGTGGTGGCCCCCGCGGGAGTGGGCCCGCCGGGTGTGGGCCGTCGCCCGGGTGGCCCCCCGCCCGACCTCGCACCCCTTGGCGTCACTTCGCACCCCACCGATGGGGTGCGAGGTCATCCCATGGGGTGCGAGGTCGCCCCACGGGGTTGCGAAGTGGGGTCGGGCGGGGCGGAGAACGCCGCAGGGGCGGCACCCGGATCGGGTGCCGCCCCCGCGGGACGTGCGGACTTGCCGTGAGTCAGATCAGAAGTCCATGCCGCCCATGCCGCCGGACGGGTCGCCCGCCGGGGCCGGGTTCTTCTCCGGCTTGTCGGCGATGACCGCCTCGGTGGTGAGGAACAGGGCCGCGATCGAGGCCGCGTTCTGCAGCGCCGAGCGGGTGACCTTGGCGGGGTCGATGATGCCCGCCTTGATCAGGTCCTTGTACTCACCGGTGGCCGCGTCGAGGCCTTCGCCCGCGCCGAGACCGCGCACCTTCTCCGCGACGACGCCGCCCTCGAGGCCCGCGTTGATCGCGATCTGCTTGAGCGGTGCCTCCAGCGCGACCTTGACGATGTTGGCGCCGGTCGCCTCGTCGCCGTCGAGGCCGAGACCCTCGAAGAGGCCCGCGCCCGCCTGGATGAGCGCCACGCCGCCACCGGCGACGATGCCCTCCTCCACGGCCGCCTTCGCGTTGCGCACGGCGTCCTCGATGCGGTGCTTGCGCTCCTTGAGCTCCACCTCGGTGGCCGCCCCGGCCTTGATCACCGCAACACCGCCGGCCAGCTTGGCCAGGCGCTCCTGCAGCTTCTCGCGGTCGTAGTCGGAGTCGGTCTTCTCGATCTCGTTGCGGATCTGGTTGACCCGGCCGGAGATCTGGTCGACATTGCCCGCGCCGTCGACGATGGTGGTCTCGTCCTTGGTGACCACGACCTTGCGGGCCTGGCCGAGCAGCGAGATGTCGGCGTTCTCCAGCTTGAGGCCGACCTTCTCCGAGATCACCTCACCGCCGGTGAGGATCGCCATGTCGGTGAGCATCGCCTCGCGGCGGTCGCCGAAGCCCGGCGCCTTGACGGCGACGGACTTGAAGGTGCCGCGGATCTTGTTGACGACGAGCGTGGCCAGGGCCTCGCCCTCGACGTCCTCGGCGATGATCGCCAGCGGCTTGCTGGTCTGCATGACCTTCTCCAGCAGCGGGAGCAGGTCCTTGACCGTCGAGATCTTGGAGCTGACCAGGAGGATGTACGGGTCCTCCAGCTCGGCCTCCATGCGCTCGGCGTCGGTGACGAAGTAGGGCGAGATGTAGCCCTTGTCGAACCGCATGCCCTCGGTGAGCTCCAGCTCCAGCCCGAAGGTCTGCGACTCCTCGACCGTGATGACGCCTTCCTTGCCGACCTTGTCCATCGCCTCGGCGATGAGCTCACCGATCGAGGTGTCGGCCGCGGAGATCGAGGCGGTGGCCGCGATCTGGTCCTTGGTCTCGACCTCCTTGGCGGTCTTCAGCAGCTGCTGGGAGACGGCCTCGACGGCCTTCTCGATGCCGCGCTTCAGCGCCATCGGGTTCGCGCCCGCGGCCACGTTGCGCAGGCCCTCGCGGACCAGCGCCTGGGCCAGGACGGTGGCGGTGGTGGTGCCGTCACCCGCGATGTCGTCGGTCTTCTTCGCAACTTCCTTGACGAGCTCGGCCCCGATCTTCTCCCACGGGTCCTCGAGCTCGATCTCCTTGGCGATCGACACACCATCGTTGGTGATGGTGGGAGCGCCCCACTTCTTCTCCAGGACGACGTTGCGGCCCCTGGGGCCGAGCGTCACCTTGACGGCGTCGGCGAGGGTGTTCATGCCGCGCTCAAGCCCGCGGCGCGCCTCCTCGTCGAACGCGATCATCTTCGCCATGGGTGTGTGGTCCTCCGATGGGAGAGTCTTCTACGTCGGACGCGGCGCCCGCGACGGCCGAACGGCAACCCTGCGCCGATCTCACCGGCCCGACTATTGGCACTCTACCGTGTCGAGTGCCAAGCCCGGTTCTAGCACTCGCCGGTACCGAGTGCAAGGTGGCCGCGTGGGGCACGATGGCGGCATGACGTCGGTCGAAGAGCACCGTGCCCGGGTCGCGTCCCTGCTGGCGCCCATGCCCGCCGAGGAGGTGGCGCTACACCAGGCGCGGGGCCGCGTGCTGGCGTCGGACGTGGTGGCGGCCACCGCACTCCCGTCGTTCGACAACTCGGCCATGGACGGCTACGCGGTGCGTGCGGCCGAGGTGGCGGGCGCGCCGGTCACGCTGCCCGTCGCGTTCGACATCCCCGCGGGTCGCGCCGACGTTCCGCCGCTCCCCGACGGCGCCGTCGCGCGGATCATGACCGGGGCGCCCGTGCCCGTCGGCGCCGACGCGATCGTGCCGGTCGAGCAGACCGACGGCGGCACGGAGAAGGTCGCGATCAACGCGGTGCCCGTCCTCGGCGCGCATGTGCGGCGGACGGCGGAGGACGTCGAGGTGGGCGACGTCGTCCTCACGGCGGGCACCGTCCTCGGGCCCGCGCAGATCGGCGTCGCGGCGGCGGTCGGGCACGCCCGGCTCGCGGTGCGCCGCCGCCCTGTGGTGCTCGTGCTGTCCACCGGGTCGGAGCTGGTCGCGCCGGGCGCGGCACTGCAGCCGGGCCAGATCTACGAGTCCAACGGGCCGATGCTCGCCGCGGCCGTCGAGGACGCGGGCGGGCGGGCGGAGCTGCTGCGGTTCGTCCCGGACGACGTCGCGCAGTTCCTCGCCGTGCTCGGCGAGCGGGCGCCCGGGGTGGATCTCGTGCTGACCTCGGGCGGGGTGAGCGCGGGCGCGTACGAGGTCGTCAAGGACGCGCTGGCCGACCGCGGCGTCACGTTCGGGAAGGTCGCGATGCAGCCCGGCGGCCCGCAGGGCGCGGGTCGGTTGGACGGCGGCGTGCCCGTCGTCGCGCTGCCCGGCAACCCGGTCAGCGCGCACGTGTCGTTCGAGGTTTTCGTCCGGCCGGCGCTGCGCGCCGCCCTCGGCCACCCGCACCCCGAGCGGCCCGTGGTCGTCGCTCGTCTGGCGCAACGGCTGACGTCGCCGTCCGGCCGCAGGCAGTTCCGGCGCGGCGTGCTCGACGCGCGCGACGGCACGGTGGCCGAAGTCGGGGGACCGCCGTCACACCTGCTCGGCTCATTGGCGCGCGCGGACTGCCTCTTCGTCGTCCCGGAGGAGACGACAGAGCTGGTAGCAGGCTCGCCCGTGTCCGTCTGGCTGCTGGACGGGTGACCCCCAAAGGGGTAACGTGAGCCACGTCACACCGGTGAGTTGCAACATCGGGAGCTCGGGGAGCGTCTTACTGTTGAGCGTTCCGCCGATCAGGGCAGATCATGGTGTTCCCCACGCTATGACCTGGACGATCTCGGGATCGCTCGGCGATACTTTCCGCGCGGGTCGGGTAACCGATCGCAGCAAAGACCTACCGCCCGTCGCTGGGGAGCGGACGAGCGGTTCCACGGCCGGGGTCGTCGTCTCGGGGGATGACGGCCCCGGCCCTTTGCTGTCCCGGCCGCCCCGCCGGGCGGCGGGTGGGCTTCGCGTACGGTAACTGCGCCCCGCGGCCCGACCGGGCCGCCACGCCGAGGAGCCGATTCGCCCCGATGCCCGAGACGCACCCGTCCGGATTCTCTCTGCCGCACGTCGTCGGGCTGGTTCGGGCCGCGATCCCGCCGATGCACCCGGGCGGGCGGCCGGTCGTCGCCGGTGTCGCGGTCGCAGCGGGTCTGCTACGCGCGGTCACCGGCCGCGGCGCACTGCCCGGCGCGCTCGCCACCGCCGTGACCGCCGCGTTCTTCCGCGCGCCGCGCCGGGTGGCGCCGCCGGTGACCGGGGCTGTGCTCGCCGCCGCCGACGGCACGATCGCCACGGTGGGCGAGGTGTCGCCGCCCGCCGAGCTGGATCTGCCTGCCGCGCCCGTCCCGCGCATCAGCGTGTTCCTTTCCGTGCTGGACGTGCACGTGCAGCGCATCCCGGTCGAGGGGCGGGTGGTGGGTGTGGCGTACACGCCCGGGGCGTTCCTGTCCGCCGACCTCGACAAGGCCAGCGAGGACAACGAGCGCAACGCCGTGCTGATCGAGACGGCGGCAGGCCTGCGCGTCGGCGTCGTCCAGATCGCGGGGCTGCTGGCGCGGCGGATCGTGTGCGACGTCGCCGTCGGGGGTGAGGTGGCGGCGGGGGAGACCTACGGGTTGATCCGGTTCGGGTCGCGCGTGGACGTCTACCTGCCCGCGGGGTCCCGCGTCGTCGTCGCACCGGGGCAGCGGACGATCGGCGGCGAGACCGTCCTGGCGATGCTGCCCGGGGAGTGCTGATGCCTGCCGGGGTGCGGCTGCTGCCCAACGCCGTCACGGTCGTCGCGCTGTGCTCGGGGCTGTCGGCGGTGTACTTCGCGCTCTTGGGGCGGTTCGAGCTGTGCGTCGCGGCGGGCGGGGTCGCGGCGCTGTGCGACGCGCTCGACGGCAGGCTGGCTCGGATGCTCGACGCCAGCAGCCGGATCGGCGCCGAGCTCGACTCGCTCTCGGACCTCGTCTCGTTCGGCGTCGCGCCCGCGCTCGTCCTCTACCTCTGGGCGCTGCAGGGCACGCGGCTGGGCTGGGTCGTCGCGCTCGTGTTCGCGGTGTGCATGGCGCTGCGGCTGGCGCGGTTCAACACGTTGGTCGACGCGGAGGACCAGCCGCCCTACGCCAAGGAGTTCTTCGTCGGGGTGCCCGCGCCCGCCGCGGCGCTCGTGTCGGGCCTCCCGCTGTACGCGACGCTGCACTTCGGGCCGGGCTGGTGGTCGACGGCCGGGCCGGTCGGGGTGTGGGCGGTGATCGTCGCGGGCCTGATGGTGAGCCGCCTGCCGACGCTGTCGTTCAAGACGATGCGGGTGCCGTCGCGGCTGGTCGCGCCGCTGCTGGTGCTGGTGGGGCTCGCCACGGCGGTGCTGGTGACGGTGCCGTTCCTGGGGCTGGGCATCGTCACGCTGGTGTACCTGGCGACGATCCCGTACACCATGCACCGCCACCGCTGGCTCGGTCGGCATCCGGAGGCGTGGAACGTGCCGGTGCGGGAGCGGCGGGCGGTGGCGCGCTCCGCCCGTTCGGCGCGGCGGTTGGGACTGCGCTCGCCGCTGCGGCGGCGGGTGGCGGGGCGGGCGAGTGCCATGGCGCGGGCCGTCCGGCGGTTCGGCGACGACGCCGGGGCGAGCCGGGCGACCAACGGCCTGAGCGGCCCCGGCCCGGCCGCCCAGCCCCGCAACCGCCTGCGCCTTGGCCTGCGGCGCGCCCGCCGCCGCTGAGCCCCACCCCGCGGTGAGTCGCGCGTTTCACCACGGTGAGTCGCGCATGTCGGCACGGTGAGTCGCGCACTCGGGTCCGCCGGCCGCTGTGCCCGAAATGAAGACTCGTCGTGTCGAGACGGACGACTCGTCGTGTCGAGACGGACGACTCACCGTGCCGGGACCTGCGGCTCGTCGTGCTGAGAACTGCGACTCGCCGTGTCGAGAACGTCGACACGCCGTGTCGAGAAGCGCGACTCACGTGCCGGATAGGTTGGGCGGGTGGCTCCCGAGATCACGCTCGTCGCCCGGCTCGCCGCCTCCGCCGCCGACGCCCGGCGCGGGGTCGTGCGGCTGCATCCCGAGGTGATCGACGCGCTCGGCCTGCGGTCGTGGGACGCCGTGGCGCTCACCGGGGCGCGGGTCACGACCGCCATCGTCGCCCCGACCGGCGGTCCGGCGGGCCAGGCCACGGTGGACGACGTCACGCTGTCCAACGCCGGGCTCACCGACGGCGCAACGGTGGTCGTGGCGCCCGGCGGGGTCGAGCCTGCGCGGGTGGTGCGGCTCACCGGCTCACCGCTGACACGGGCCGCGCTCACGCCCGAGACGGTCCGGGTCGCGCTGCTCGGCAAGATCGTCACGCGCGGGGACGCCGTGTCGCTGCTGCCCCGCGACGTCGAGCCGGTGCCGGGCGCGGACCCGATCGCCGCGCGGCAGCGGGTCGCGGGCGCGCTGGGCGCGAGCTGGACCAGCGAGCTGCTCACGGTGGCCGCGGTCGAGCCCGCCGGGGCCGTGGCGGTGCGACCGAGCACGGTCGTCGGGTGGGAGGGCGGCGCCACGACCGGTGACGCCGGGGCGGCACCCGCCCCGGCCATGGCGCCGACCACGCCGGTCACCCGCGAACCGGTAAGCGCCGAGTCCGCGCGGGTCGAGGGCCAGCCGCCCGTCGTCGCCATCGAGGACCTCGTCGGCAACGCGGCCGCCGCGCACCGCCTCGTCGAGTGGCTCGAGCTCACCTTCGACCGCCCTGAGCTGCTGGAACGACTCGGCGGCTCGGCCCGGCTCGGGGTGCTGGTCGTCGGGCCGGAGGGCGTCGGCAAGCTCACCCTCGCCCGCAGCGCGGCGGGCGCTGCGAGCGCGCGCTGCGTCGAGCTGGCCGCCCCGGGCGCCGCCGCGCTGGAGGCGGGCGCCGCCTCCCAGCGGGTGCACGACGCGATCATGAGCGCTCGGGCGCAGGCCCGCTCCGGCGTGCGCACGCTGCTCGTCATCACCGACGTCGAGGCGCTCCTCCCGGCCGCTTCCCCGCCGCCGCTGGCCACCCTCGTCCTCGATGCCCTCCGCGACGCCGTCGCCACGCCCGGGCTTGCGCTCGTCGCCACGACGGCGGCGCCGGAGGCCGTCGACCCCCGCCTGCGGGTCCCGGAGCTCGTCGACCGCGAGCTGCGCCTTGCCCTCCCCGACCTGCGCACCCGTGTCGAGCTGCTGCGCCGTCTCCTCACCGGGGTGCCGCTGGCCGACGACGTGGACCTGCGCGCGCTCGCCGAGCGCGCCCCCGGCTTCGTCGCGGCGGATCTCGTGGCCGTGCGCCGGGAAGCCGCCGTCTCGGCCGCCCTGCGCCGCGACGGCGACTCGCGCCTCACCCAGCGGGATCTCCTCGACGCGGTCGGCTCGGTCCGGCCGATCTCCATGTCGTCCTCGGAGACGCTGCAGACCGGTGGGATCACCCTCGACCAGGTCGGCGACATGACCGAGGTCAAGCAGGCGCTCACCGAGGCCGTGCTGTGGCCATTGCAGTACCCGGACTCGTTCGCGCGGCTCGGCGTCGCGGCCCCGCGGGGCGTGCTCGTCTACGGGCCTCCGGGCTGTGGCAAGACGTTCCTCCTGCGCGCGCTCGCGGGCACCGGCCAGCTCAACGTGCTCGCCGTCAAGGGCGCGGAGCTGCTCGACAAGTACGTCGGCGAGTCCGAGCGGGCCGTCCGCGAGCTGTTCCGCCGCGCGTCGGACGCCGCGCCCGCACTCGTCTTCCTCGACGAGATCGACGCGCTGGCCCCGCGCCGTGGCCAGTCGAGTGACTCGGGCGTGGCCGACCGCGTCGTCGCCGCCCTGCTCACCGAGCTGGACGGGGCGCAGCCGCTGCGGGACGTCATCGTGGTGGGGGCGACGAACCGGCCCGAGCTGATCGACCCGGCCCTGCTGCGCCCCGGCAGGCTGGAGCGGCTGGTCTACGTGCCGCCGCCGGACGCCGCCGCGCGCGCGGACATCCTGCGCGCGGCGGGCCGCAACACCCCGCTCGCCGCCGACGTCGACCTCGCCGCGCTCGGCGCCGACCTGGAGGGCTACTCGGCGGCCGACTGCGCCGCCGTGCTGCGCGAAGCCGCGCTCACGGCCATGCGGGAGTCGTTGGCGGCCACGGAGGTGACGGCCGCGCACATCGCCGTCGCCCGCGCGGCCGTCCCCCCGTCGCTGGATCCCGGGCAGCTCGCCACGCTGGAGGCCTACGCGTCGGCGCGGGCTACTTCGCCCGCTTCTGGTAGTCGTTCGTGACGATCACGATGAGGCCGGGCGTGGCGTCGTCGATCCCGGCGAAGCGCGGCTCCACCCGCAGGCCGAACTGCGAGCCCAACGACGAGGCCGCCGTCTGCTCCGCTGTGCCGGGCCGGTAGTAGACCGTGCTCGTCCCGATGATCCCGGACGAGTAGTTGGCCACCTGCCCGACCTGCCAGCCGTCGGAGCGGAAATCGCTGGCGGCGCGGGAGGCGAGGCCGGAGATCGTGCTGTTGTTGTAGACGCGGACGGGCCCGCGCGCGGCCGCCGGGACGCCGCCACCGCCACCGCCGCCTGCCGCGGGACCGCCACCGGGCGCCGGGTTCGCGGGCACCACCACCGGGGGCGCGGTGGGCGCCGCGATGGCGTTCGTGCCGGTCGGACCGAACGACGGCGCGGCCACGGTGGCGCTGGGCGCGGGCGGCGCGACGGCCGTCGGCCCGGGCGTGGCTGCCGCGGTGGGTGCCGCGGTGGGTGCCGCGGTGGGCGGGGCGGCCTCGGTGGTCGCCGGGGTGGTGTTGCTCCCGCCGCCGGGGAGGAGCGTGGCCAGCCCGATCAGGGCCGCCACCGCGCCCGCACCGAGCAACGCCAGACCCCCGACGCGCAGTGGGGAGGGCCCTCCGGACGGGGCGGGCTCGGTCACGGTAACCTCCGGTGATCGCTTACGACGGCATGGTCATCGTGGCCTCACCAGGGCTCGAATCCCAGGCGACGCGCCGCACGGGTGCGCTGACGGCTCGTGCGGAGCCTGCGCAGACGCTTGATCAGCAGCGGATCGGCGGCCATCGCCTCGGGCTTGTCGAGCAGCGCGTTGAGCACCTGGTAGTAGCGCGTGGCCGACATGTCGAACAGCTCGCGAATGGCCTGCTCCTTGGCCCCCGCGTACTTCCACCACTGCTGCTCGAACGCGAGGATTTCCCGGTCGCGACGATCCAGCTGACCGAACGGCTCGCTGATCTGGGTGGCGGACTCCATCACGCTCCTCGCGGCCTGCTCGGCGAATCACACGTCTGTCATTCGCAGCGGCATTGAACCACGGGCGGCCGACGATCCCGGACGGGACACGGCGGGCTGTCCCCCGATGCGGCCGTAAGCTCGTCGGGTGGCCGTGCGTCCCATCCGCATCGTCGGTGATCCCGTCCTGTCCTCGCCCACCCGCCGCGTCGAGGCCGTCGACGATGAGTTCCGCACGCTGGTCGCGGACATGTTCGACACGATGGCGGCGGCCCACGGAGTCGGGCTCGCGGCCAACCAGGTCGGCGTCGACCTGCGCGTGTTCGTCTACGACTGCCCCGATGAGAACGGGCGCCGGGCGCGCGGCGTCGTCGTCAACCCGGTGCTCGAGACGTCCGCGCGGCCGGAGACCATGCCCGATCCCGACGACGACGAGGAGGGCTGTCTCTCGGTGCCCGCCGAGCAGTTCCCGACCGGGCGGGCGGACTGGGCGCGGGTGACCGGCACTGACCTCGACGGCAAGCCCGTCGTCGTCGAGGGCACCGGGTTCCTGGCCCGATGCCTGCAGCACGAGACGGACCACCTCGACGGCGTGCTGTACCTGGAGCGCCTCATGGGCCGCAACCAGCGGGCCGCGCGCCGGGCCGTGAAGCGCAACGGCTGGGGCGTGCCGGGCCTCGCGTGGGATCCGACGCGGGTGGAGGCGGAGGCCGTTCCGCGCTGAGCGAACAGCGGTTCCCACCGGGCGTACCGTGGTTGCAAGGGTGTAATCACGGGAGGTGGCCGTGGACGAGCTGGATTCCTACTCGCGGACGGTCAGCGCTGTGGCGGCCGAGCTCACCGCCAAGGTCGCGGCGGTGCGAACCGGGCGCGGCAGCGGGTCGGCCGTCGTGACGGGCGACGGCATCCTCGTCACGAACGCGCACGTCGTCGGCCAGGCGCGGCGTGGCCGAGCGGACTTCGTGGACGGCGCTCAGGTCGACGTGGCCGTCGTCGGCACCGACCCGCTGTCGGACCTCGCCGTGCTGCGCGCGGTCTCGGGTGCGCTACCGCCGCCGGTGACGCTCGGGGACGCCGACGGGCTCGTCGTCGGCCAGCTGGTGGTCGCGGTGGGCAACCCGCTCGGCCTCGCGGGCTCGGTGACGGCCGGGGTCGTGAGCGCGCTGGGACGCGCGTTGCCGACCCGCAGTGGCGCGGCCGGACGCGTGGTCGAGGACGTGATCCAGACCGACGCGGCGCTCAACCCCGGCAACTCCGGCGGCGCGCTCGCCGACTCGCGCGCGCGGGTGGTCGGGATCAACACCGCGGTCGCGGGCGTCGGGTTGGGGCTCGCGGTACCGGTGAACGCCACCACGCGGCGGATCGTCGCCACGCTGCTGGCCGACGGGCGCGTGCGCCGCGCCTACCTGGGGGTGGTCGGGAGCCCGGCACCGGTGCCCGCCGCCGTCGCGGACCGGTACGGGCGACGCAACGGCCTGCGGCTGGCGGAGGTCATCGGCGGCAGCCCGGCCGCCCGGGCGGGACTGCGGGCGGGCGACCTGGTGCTCGACGTCGGCCGTCGGCCGGTGGAGGACGCTCAGGGCATCCAACGACAGCTCTTCGGCGACGCGATCGGCGTGCCGCTGCCGGTGACGGTGCTGCGCAACGGCGCGATGGTCGACGTCGTGGCAGTGCCCACGGAGCTGCCCTGACCGGGGGCGCCCTGGTCGATCTCGGTCACGCCAAGGCTGCCACCGACCCCCGACAGGATCAGGCGGAGCGCGGCTCCAGCACGAACACCGGGATCGGCCGGTCCGTCTTGCGCTGGTAGTCGGCGTAGTCGGCGTAGGTGGCCACGGCCCGCTTCCACCACAGCGCCTTCTCTTCGCCGCCGACCTCGCGCGCGGTGTAGTCCTTGGTGACGGTGCCGTCCTGCAGCTCGACGTGCGGGTCGGCCTTGAGGTTGGCGTACCACACCGGGTTCTTCGGCGCTCCGCCCTTGGACGCGACGACCGCGTATACGCCGTCGTGCTCGACCCGCATGAGCGGCACCTTGCGCAACTTCCCGGACTTCGCGCCGCGCATCGTCAC
Organism: uncultured Actinomycetota bacterium; assembly: GCA_963739465.1. Lineage (GTDB taxonomy): Bacteria > Actinomycetota > Actinomycetes > Mycobacteriales > Pseudonocardiaceae > Pseudonocardia. The sequence continues at coordinate 125,843 of CAVUAS010000018.1, read as the reverse complement.
GAGGACCACGGGACGGCCCTTGATGTCGACACTGTCGGTCGTCCCGGTCTGGAAGATCTTCTCGGTCTGGTCGCGCACCCAGCTCGTGGGGCTCAGCTCGTATTCTCCGGTCAACGCCATGTCCGGGTAACGAGTCCGGGCGGTGAAGTATTGCCTCCGTAGACATCATCACGCTGCGCCGGGCGCTGACCGCCGCGCGGCGGCACGGGAGTACGCAGGCCTCGGGCGCCCCGACCGGGCCGAGCGCCTCCTGGCCGAGGCCGACGTCCTGGCCGCGCACCTGCGATCTTGAGGTGGCTCCGGCCCCGCGTTACGGTCGCACCACACGGGAGCTCGCCGCAGCGAGTTGAGGGGGCCGTCAGGTTGTTCCAGCTGCGGGAGGACGGATGACGACGAAGACCCCACCGCGGGTCATGACGATCGCGGGCACCGACTCGGGTGGCGGCGCCGGCATCGCCGCCGACCTGCGGGCGATGACGGCGTGCGGTGTGCACGGGTGCCTGGCTGTCACGGCGGTCACCGTGCAGAACACCCTCGGTGTCACCGGGGTGCACACCCTGCCGCCGGAGACCGTGGCGGCCCAGATCGAGGCCGTCGCCACCGACATCGGGCTGGACGCGGCGAAGACCGGCATGCTCGCCACCTCGGCGATCATCCGGGCGATCGCCGACTCCTGCGACCGCGTCGGGATCGGCGCCGACGGGCCCACCCCGTTCGTCGTGGATCCCGTGGCCGCGTCCATGCACGGTGACCAGCTGCTGGCCGATGAGGCCATCGACGCGTTCCGCTCGCTGCTGTTCCCCCGCGCCACCGTGGTCACGCCGAACCTGGACGAGGTGCGGCTCTTCGTGGGCGTCGACGTGCACGATCGGCCCGCCCAGTATGAGGCGGCCAAGTTGCTGCACGCCCTCGGGCCGCGGTTCGTCCTCGTCAAGGGCGGGCACCTGGGCGAGGACACCGACGTCTGCGTCGACCTCCTCTACGACGGCCACACCTTCACCGAGCTGCCCGGACCGCGGTTCGCCACGGGCGACACGCACGGCAGCGGTGACAGCATGGCGTCGGCCATCGCCTCCGGTCTGGCGCGAGGCATGGCCGTGCCCGAGGCGGTGGCGTTCGGCAAGCGCTACGTCGTCGAGGCGGTCCGGCACGCCTACCCGCTCGGCGCCGGGCACGGCCCGGTGTCGCCCCTGTGGGCGATCGACCCGTGGTGGGAGCGGTAGCGCGGGCCGTCCGACGCATCCCGGGTTACGCTCCGACGCGATGAGCATCATGGGCACGCGCGTCGTGCGCGGGGAGGACCCGGCCTTCCTCTCGCGCGGCGCCCGCTACACCGACGACCTCGACCTGGTCGGAGCGTTGCATCTCACGCTCGTCCGGTCGCCACTCGCACACGCCCGGATCGCGGCGATCGACGTCGAGGAGGCCCGCTCGGCGCCCGGCGTCGTCGCGGTGTTCACCGGCGCCGATGTCGACCTCGATCCCGCGCTGCTGTTCCCCGGAGCGAACAAGGCGATGGTGCGGGCCTTCCTGGCCGTCGACGTGGTGCGGTTCGTCGGCGAGCCGGTCGCCGCGGTCCTCACCGAGGACGCCTACCAGGGCCAGGACGCCGCCGATCTGGTCGAGGTCGACTACGACCCACTTCCGGTCGTTATCGACCTGAAGGCCGCCGCCACCGACGAGGTGCTGCTCTTCCCCGACGCGGGCACCAACACGTCGAACGGCTTCGACCACGACAAGGACCTCGACCCCGATCTCTTCGACGGCTGCGAGGTCGTCGTCACCCGGGAGATCGTCAACCAGCGGCTCGCGGCGGCACCGCTGGAAACGCGCGCCGCGGCCGCGGAATGGGGTGAGGACGGCCGGGTCACGCTGTGGGCCTCCACTCAGAACGGCCAGTCCGCCCGCGACGAGGTCGCCGGATGGCTCGGCGTCGACGCCGCGCAGGTTCACCTGATCACCCCGGACGTCGGCGGCGGGTTCGGCGCGAAGATCGGCGCCGACCCGGAGTTCGCGCTGGTCTGCTGGCTCGCGAAGCAGGTCGGCCGCCCGGTGCGCTGGAACGAGACCCGCTCGGAGAACATGACCGGGATGGTGCAGGGCCGCGGCCAGCTCCAGACGGTCACGATCGGCGGCGACCGCGACGGCACGGTGCGCGCCTACCGCCTCGACGTCCTCCAGGACGCGGGCGCCTATCCCCGGCTCGGCGCCGTGCTGCCGATGTTCACGCGGATGATGGCGCCCGCCGTGTACGACATCGAGCGGGTGGAGTCGCGGGCCCGGGTGCTCGTCACGAACACGACGTCGATCGCGGCGTATCGAGGCGCCGGACGCCCCGAGGCCACGGCGGCCATCGAGCGCGCGATGGACCTGTTCGCCGCCGAGATCGGCGTGGATCCGGCCGAGGTGCGCCGCCGCAACCTGCTGCGGCCCGACCAGTTCCCGCTCACCACCAAGGGCGGCGCCCCCTACGACTCCGGCGAGTACGAGAAGGCGCTCGACGCCGTGCTCGACGCGGTGGGTTACGCCGATCTGCGCGCCGAGCAGGCCGCCCGGCGCGAGCGCGGCGACGCGGTGCAGATCGGCCTCGGCGTCTCCGTGTTCGTCGAGATCACCGGCGGCGGCGCGTTCAAGGAGAACGCCGCGATCGAGGTGCATCCCGACGGCACCGTCACCGTGCTCACCGGCACGTCGCCGCACGGGCAGGGGCACGCGACGGCCTGGGCGATGCTCGCGAGCGAGCACCTGGACATCCCGGTCGAGAAGATCACCGTCAAGCACGGCGACACCGACCTCATCCCCCGCGGCGCAGGCACCATGGGCTCGCGCAGCCTGCAAACCGGCGGGGTCGCCGTCTACCAGGCGGCGGGCGAGCTCGTGGAGCTGGCCAAGCAGCGGGCGGCCGACGTGCTGGAGGCGAGCGTCGACGACCTCGTGGTCGAACGGGGCGCGGTGATCGTGAAGGGCACCGAAACGTCCGTAGCGCTGGGTGATCTCGCGGCTCGGGAGGCCCTGCGCGTCGACACCCGGTTCGACTCGGGGGCGCCGACCTTCCCGTTCGGCGCGCACGTCGCCGTCGCGCTCGTGGACGTTGAGTCGGGGAAGGCGGTGATCGACAAGATCGTCACCATCGACGACGCAGGCCCCGTCCTCAACCCGCTGCTCGCCGAGGGACAGCGGCACGGCGGCATCGCGCAGGGCATCGCGCAGGCGCTGTTGGAGGAGGTCGTCTACGACGAGGACGGCAACCCGCTCACCGCCACGTTCGCCGACTACGGCATCCCGTCGGCGGCCGAGCTGCCCAGCTTCACGCTGCTCGACATGGCCACGCCGACGCACCTCAACCCGTTGGGGGTCAAAGGGATCGGCGAGGCGGGCACCATCGGCGCCACCCCGGCGGCGCAGAGCGCGGTGATCGACGCGCTCGCCCACCTCGGCGTGCGCCATATCGACATGCCGCTCACGCCCCTGCGTGTGTGGGAAGCGGTCGAGGCCGCACGCAACGCGTCGCGCATTGAAGGAGCGAAGTGAAGGTCGAGATCACCGTCAACGGGACGTCGACCAGCGCCGACGTCGAGCCGCGGCTGCTGCTCGCGCACTACCTGCGCGACGTCCTCGGCCTCAAGGCCACCAACATCGGCTGCGACACGACGTCCTGCGGCGCATGCACGGTGCTGCTGGACGGCGAGTCGGTGAAGTCGTGCACGCTGCTGGCGGCGCAGGCCGACGGCGGATCGGTCACCACGCTGGAGGGGCTCTCGCGCAGCGGCGAGCTGCACCCCATGGCCGCCGCGTTCCGCGCCGAGCACGGCCTGCAGTGCGGCTTCTGCACACCGGGCATGGTGCTGGCGGCGGTCGGCCTGCTCGCCGAGAACCCGACGCCCACCGAGCGGGAAGTCCGCGAGGGCCTGGAGGGCAACCTCTGCCGGTGCACGGGCTACCACAACATCGTGCGCGCCGTGATCGCCGCGTCCGGGCAGGACCCGGACGCCGTGCAGGGCGCGGCGATCCACCGCGTGGCGGCAGGCGGGGGCGTCGAGGCGGCGCCGGGCTTCTCGGCGTCCACGGCCGACCCGGCTCCGGTCTCCGCCGATGAACGCGCGGTCTCGACGCCCGGAGGGGACGCATGATCCCGGTCGCCTTCGCCTACGAACGGCCCGACACCCTCGACGGCGCCCTCGCCCTCCTGGCCGAGCACGGCGACGACGCCAAGGTGCTGGCCGGTGGGCACTCGCTGCTGCCGGTGATGAAGCTGCGCCTGGCCGCGCCCGAGCTGGTGATCGACATCGGGCGGCTGGCCGAGCTGCGCTACGTGCGCGTCGAGGGCGACGAGCTGGCCGTCGGCGCGGGCACGCGCCACCACGAGCTCGCGACCTCCGACGTCGTGGCCGCGGAGGCGCCGCTGCTGGGGGCGGTCGCGCGCACGGTCGGCGATCCGCAGGTGCGTCACCGCGGCACCCTCGGCGGCTCACTCGTCCACGCCGACCCGGCCTCCGACCTGCCCGCCGCCGTCCTGGCTTGCGAAGGCGCGGTCGTCGTGCGCGGGCCGCGCGGTGAGCGGCGGGTGCCGGTCACGGAGTTCTTCACGGGGCTGTTCGCCACCGCTGTCGAGCCGGACGAGCTGGTCGTCGAGATCCGGGTGCCGCGCACCGGGCATGCAGGCTGGGCGTACGAGAAGTTCACCCGGCGGGCGAACGACTGGGCGATCGTGGGCGTGGCGGTCGTCGACGGGCGCGTGGGGCTGGTGAACATGGGATCGACGGCGCTGCGGGCCTCGGCCACCGAGGCCGCACTGGCCTCGGGCGCGTCGATCGCGGACGCCGCCGCACTGGCCGATCAGGACACCGAGCCGCCCGGCGACCTCGCCGCCACCCCCGCCTACCGCCGCCATCTGGTCCGCGTCCTCACCCGCCGGGCCCTGACCACGGCGGCAGGCTGACCCCGCCGCGGTGAGTCGCGCGTTCGCCCCGGTGAGTCGCGCGTTCGCCCCGGGTGAGTCGCGCGTTCGCCCCGGGTGAGTCGCGCGTTCGCCCCGGGTGAGTCGCGCGTTCGCCCCGGGTGAGTCGCGCGTTTCGCCGCGGTGTGTCCGCGGTTTCGGCCTGTTGCGAGGCCGGGTTCCGGCACCGCACGAAGGGCGGCGCGCAAGGGCGGCGCGGGGAGGGCAGAGAAACCCCGTTGTGTCAGGTGGTGAGCGTGGCGGTGAGCGGGCGCAGCAGCGCGGCCGTCGCCTCCTGATGGTTGTGCTCCGCCCAGCCCAGCGGTGTGGCGTCGAAGGAGTGGTCGCGCCGGGCCGGATCGGCGCCCAGCTCCAGCAGCAGGGCGACGAGCGCGGTGTCGCCGTCGTAGGCCGCCTGGTGCAACGGCGTGAGCCGATGCCCTGCGTGCACATCGAACCCCAGCTCCACCAGCAAGCGCACCGCCGCTCCGCGGCCGAGCTCGGTGGCCGCCAGCACCGCGTCGGGACGCCGTGCTCGCGCCCGCGCCACAATGTCCGGGTCGCCTGCGCGGCGCTCCTGCGTGGCGCCGCGGTCGCCCGCGAGACAGAGCGACAGGAACTCCTCGACCTCGTCGACGGCGACCGGCGCCGCCCCCGCCGCCCGCAGCAGCTCCGCCACCGCCGGACTTCCCTGATGGACGGCGTTCTCGTACGGCGTGCGCCCGCCGAACTGGGGATGCCGCGTCCCCCGCCCGTCGGGGTCGGCGCCCGCCCCGAGCGCGAGTCGTGCCCACCCCGGCCGGTCGTAGCGGGCGGCGTAGGAGAGCAGGTCCTCCAGGAGCTGCGCGGGCGTGCCGTGGTGCGAGCGCAGCAGCCGATGCCACGGCCCGTCCCGGTCGGTGCCCAGACCGAACTCGATCAGCAGCCGCAGGTGCGCGTCGTCGGGCTCGAACTGGCGGTTGTAGAGGGTCTGGCTGTCGTTGGGATCCGCGCCCGCTTCCAGCAGCAGCCGGGCGATCGCGAGCCCCTGCGGATGCGGGGGCTGGTTGCCGCGGTCCTCCCCACCCCCGAACGCCCCCGTCAGCGCCGTGAACGGGTACGTGCCCGCCCAGAGGTAGCCCGTGTCGGGGTCGGCGCCGTGGTCGAGCAGAAGGCGCGCGACGGGCAGCGCGTCGCCGCCGAACCGCGAGTAGGCCAGGTAGAGCAGCGGCGGCCAGTCGAACGGGCCGCCGGTGCGGATGGCAGCGGTGCGATCGCGCGCGAGGAACGCCCGGGCCGCCGCCTCGTCCCCGGTGGCGGCGGCGGTGTGGATGCTTGCGCTGGACAGCGCCGGGTGCTCGGTGAGGAGCGCTGCGGCGCGGGCCTGGTCGGCGCGGCTGTCCCCGCCGTAGCGCACACAGCCAAGGCGCAGCAGCTCGTCGGCGGCGTCCGCGCGCGGTGGGACGGTGTGCGGCGAGCGGGTCAGCCTGCCGATCGCGTCCAGATGCCGCCGCAGCGCGGCCCAGCTCGAGAAGCCGTACGACCGGGCGACGACGAGCTGGGCGTCGGCAAGGCGCAACGGATCGTGCGGGCGCGGGTGGTGCTCGCGCAGGAGGGCGAGCGCGTCGGCGTCGGCGGCCCGAAATTGTCGGAGCAGCGTGCGAGCCTGACGGCGCAGATGGTCGAGGCTCGGGTTCTCAGGGAGGTTGGGCATGGCGATCTCCGGTCCGGTGTGCCTGGTGTCCGCATGCGCAGGCCGGACGGAGTCGGCCGGGGTCAAGCAAGGTTGTGCGCGGGTGGGCTTGTGCCCTTCCCGCGGACAGGAGGCGCCCCGTGCGCCACCGCCGACGGTAGCTCAGGCGCCGATCACGAGCCAGCCGCCGTGGTGTTCGTCCACGGCGTACGAGCAGCCGGTGGCAGCCCCGAGCGCGTCGAGATCGTCGCGGTCGAATGTGCGGAGGTGTCCCCAGGTCGGGTTCGGCGCGTCCTCGAACGGCACGGCGACGATCACGCGCCGCCGCGCCACCCGCAGCATCTCGGTCACCACCAGGGACGCGAGCGGGGGCGGCAGATGCTCCAGGAGGTGCACGGCGAGCACGGTGTCGGCGCTGCGGTCGGCCAGTGGCACGGCGGTCGCGTCGCCGACCAGCGTGTGCAGCGGCGTCTTCAGCGCCGGAGCAATGGACGCGAGGAGCGCGACCGTGCCCGGAGAGAGATCGACGGCCGTCACCCGGTGGCCGTCGCGCACCAAGCGTAGCGAGAGGAACCCGAAGCAGCAGCCCAGCTCCACGACCGAGCCCACGGCGAGGTCGGCGGCGCGGTCATGCACGGGGGCCATGTCCGCGTTGGTTCCACCGGGCGTTCCGCCGCAGGCGAGCTCGCGGAGGGTGTTGCGGTAGAACGGGAGCCAGGCCGAACCGACCACGGACACGAACGTGCGCTCGAATGCGCTCGGCGGGATCAGGCCGGGGCCGACGAGGTCGTCGGCGATCCAGCCTGCGAGGTCATTGCTGAGCTCCTCGGGCGGGACGCGGTGGCGCAGTCGCCCGTCGGCGTCGAGCGTCAGGCGGGCGGTGGGTGTCATCTCCGCAGCGTAGGCACGGGATCGCCGAGTGCGCGCCTGCCTGGACGGACGGGCGGGTGCTGGTCCGATCGGGTGTGGCGGTGTCGTTCGGCCACGGTCGTCGGGCCGAGCGGGGACGCTGGCCGGGTGCTCACGATGGCCGCGGGGTTCTCCGTGCGGATCGACGATCTGCGCGCTGCTTCGGCCACGTTCGCCCGGCTGCGGGCCGACGCCGCGGCCGTGCTCGGCGCTGGCGGGCTCGGCGACACGGACGGGATGGCGGGCCGCGATCCCGTGCTCGCTGCGTGGCGGGCGCGCTACGACGCCATGGCCGCCGCACAGTGGGCTGCGTCCACCACGGCCGTGTCGACGCTCGGCGCGATCGCGACCAAGGTGGCCGACACCGCCGACACCTACCTCGGCGCCGAACACGGCGCTGCCGCTCGCCTGGGCCACCCACCCGGAACGCCGTCCAAAGGCACGGCCGGTGCCGCGAAGGGCCGCCGGGTCGGCCCGCCGGGCGCGGGCCCGCTGCCGCCGCCGGGCGCAGACGGGGCGGTGGGCGCGGGCGGTGCGGTGGGCGCGGGCGGTGCGGTGGGCGCGGGCGGTGCGGTGGGCGCGGGCGGTGCGGTGGGCGCGGGCCGAGCGGCCGGGCCGCCGTCCAGCACGGGTCCCGGTGGGCCGGACGTGCCCGACGCGCTCGCCGGGTACTTCCCCGGCGGCGACCCGGCGCGACTGCGCGTCGCGGCGGTGTACTGGGCCACGGTGGCGGACGGGATGGACCGCATCGCGGACACGGGCGACGCGGCGTTCCGGCGCCTCGTCGACTCGGGAGACGGGGCCGCGTTCAGCGCCATGCGGACGTTCTGGGCGAGCCGGTTCACCCCCTGCGCCACCGAGCCCCTGCTCAACGCCGTCGTGCACGGGGCGGCCACGCTTGGCGATTCGTGCGCGGCGCTGGCCGAGCTCATCGAGTACACCCGCACCGCCGTCCGGAGCGCGGCCGCCGAGGCCGTCGAGGACATGGCCCCGCTCGAGCTGCCCGCCAAGCTGCTCGGCAAGCTCGCGTGGGACATCCCCGAGCTGGAGCTGCTGATCGGCACCGGCGCGCTGGCCGTCGCCTACCTCGACCATGCCCGCGACGCGTACCTGTTCGCGCTCGACCGGCTCGTGGAGCGCCTCCGCCCGGAGGACGAGCAGCGCCTGCGCCGGGTCGCCGTGCCGCCCGCTCCTGACGTGCCGGTCGGGGTGGGCCTCGCCGACGTCGGCCAGATCGCCCGGCTGGAGCTCACCGGCACCGCCTGGGACACGGCGGCGGGTCCCCACCCCACACCCGACGCCATTCATCTCACCCGACAACAGATCACCCATATCCTCACGGGCGATCGATCAGGAGGCGGCCATGCCCCGGGCACCGGTATCCCCGGCAAGACCGAGTTCCCTCGAAGCTGGGGCGAACCGGAGATCGTCGCGGCCGCCCTATCGGTCGCCCGCGATCCCGACAAGGTCGAGCGCAGCCGCGTTCCCGATCGCTGGGAGGCCACCGGCGAGCGCGCAGGGGTTCGGATCCGAGCCGTCGTCGGTGATGACGGCTTCGTCGTGACCGTCATTCCGCTGGACGGCCCAGGCGTCGTCCGCAACCCGAGCTAGGAGTCCGGGATGGATCGCAAGCGGTTCGAGGACGCAGCCAACCGGCTGCTCGACAGCCTCGGCGCCCGACTGTTCGACGACGCTCGGGAGTCCGTGCGCACCTACCTGTGGACCGGGGAGGAGGGTCTCGCCGCGGACGAGCTCGCCGGAGTGCTGAGCCTGTACCATGTGCCCGTTTCCCCGACCGAGCGCGACCTGCTGCGCGAGGTGCTGTACGCGTTCGACCTCGAGGAAGGTGGCGAGGCGCCAACGCATTACCGCTGGCTGTACGACCGCGAGCGGGTACTCGGGGGATTGCACGTGGTCAGCGACCCACGAGCTCCGTCGCCATCTCCTCCGCCGCGCTCTCCAGACCGGTGAGATCCCGCACCACGCGCACGCGCGAGCAGTACTCCGCGTAAACCGGCAGGTCGCAGCCACCCAGACCCCACGAGTAGCGGGGCTCCGGGGTGAGCCAGATCGTCTCGCGGGCGCGCCGGGTGATCTCGGCGAACGCCTCGACGTTGGGGTCGTTGCCGTTGCCCCGCCCGTCGCCGAGGACCAGCACGGTGGAGCGGCGGTTGATCGCGGAGCCGAAGTCCTCGTGGAACCGGCCGAACGCGGCGCCGTAGTCGGAGTTCGCATCGACGTCGAGCACGTCGCCGCCGAAGATCAGCCCGAGGGCCTGCTCGACGGGGTGATCGGCGAAGAGGTCCGTGACCTCCGCGAGCTCGGCCACGAAGGCGAACGTCCGCACCTGGCCGAACAGGCTCTGCAGGCCGTGCACGAGGTGCAGCGTGAACCGGGCCGTGGCCCGCACGGACAGCGACACGTCGGTGAGGATCACCAGCCGCGGCTTGTCCTCCGCGCGCGGCGACGGTGACCGGGGCGAACGGGATGCCGTCGAAGCGCATGTTGCGGCGCATCGTGCGGCCGGAGTCGATGCGCCCGCGCGCGGACACCTTGCGCTTGTGGGTGAGCCCGCCGTGCAACGAGCGTGCGAGGCGCCGCAGCGACTCCTCCAGCTCCATCCGCTCGTGCTCGCCAACGGCGTCGACCTCGGCGACCTTCCGCTCGTGGCCCTCCACCACCCGGTTCTCCAACGCCAGCAGCGCCTCCAGGTGCCTCTTGATCGCTTCCGGCAGCCCGTTGAGCACGCCGGTGAGCCTGCGGCGCAGCGCGGCGGCGTCGTCCTCGGTGCCCTCCTGGGACTGCTCCTCGACGTCGTTCAGCCACCCCAGCAGCGCCTCCTGCTGGGCGACGGACAGGTCCGCATCGACCTTCGTGCCCTGCTGCTGGCTGATCTGGCCGGGCATGCCCGCGTGGTGCAGCGACTCGGTCTCGATCTGCACCCGGTTGCCCTCGCCCATCAGGCCCTGGTTGTCCTTGGAGAGCACGATCTCGTCGGTCATCGCGGCGAGGTCGATCTTGTTGGCCTCCTGGTGGAGGTTGTACTGCTGGGCGAGGTCCTCGGGCTTGAAGAACTCGCGGATGTCGACGGGCTTGCCGTGCGAGTGGCCCTGCTGCGGGGTGTCGCTGGGGGTGTCGCTGAGCGTGAAGTCGTCGAGCGCGCCTTCGTCGGAGAGGTCCTCGTGGCCGTGCCCGTGGCCGTGCCCGACGTCGGGGCCGCCCACCTTCACCAGCGCGAAGAACTGGTCGAAGATCTCGTCGAACACCTCCTCGTCGCGCCGGTCCTTGACGAGCGCGACGCGCAGGGCGGAACGCAGCTGCTCCTTGTCGCGCAGCATCCCCGGCTCCTGGGCGCACACCATGGCGTCGAGCGCCTCCGGGGTGGAGATGCGCACGCCCCGCAGGCGCAGCAGCCGGACGAACCGGTGGATCGCGTTCTCCATCAAAAGGCCCTTCGGGCTCGTGAGTGGAAACAGTGGCTATAGCGACTATTTCCACTCACGAGGGGGGTCACAGGGCGCGCTTCCGGCCCAGGCCCGCGCCGAAGCTGCGCGAGCCACGCTCGGCGGCCACCTTCGGCGACTTCACCGGCGCATCGCCGCCGAGCGGGTTGCTGCCGTAGGTGTGGCCGAACCGCCCCGGAGTGTCTTTCGCCGCCCGTACGGCGCGGCCGTCGATCTCGTCGGCGTCCTCGTCCCGGTCGGCGCGGCGGGTGTCGTGCGGGTGATCCCCGTCGTGGCCGTGCCCGTGACCGTGGCCGTGGCCGTGCCCGTGCTCGGGCACTTTCGCGTTGGGGTCGACCAGCCGCGGCATCGCCCCGATCGCCTTGCGCACGTCCTTGTCGTACTTCACCACCACCGACGCCGTGTCCGACAGCACCGTCGCCGTGAGCTCCTCCACGCCCAGCACGGCCAGGGTGCGCGCCCAGTCGATCGTCTCCGAGATCGACGGCGCCTTGCGCAGCTCAAGCTCGCGCAGCCCGCGCACGATGTCGACGAGCTGGGTGGCGACCGCGTCGGGCAGCCCCGTCTCCTTCGACCGGACGATCTCCAGCTCGCGCTCGGCGGACGGGTAGTCCAGGAACAGGTGCAGGCAGCGACGCTTGAGCGCGGCGGAGAGGTCGCGCGTGTTGTTCGAGGTGAGGATCACGTAGGGCGGCGTCTTCGTGGTGAACGTGCCCACCTCGGGCACCGACACCTGGAACTCGGCGAGCGTCTCCAGCAGCACGGCCTCGAGGGCCTCGTCGGCGCGGTCCACCTCGTCGATCAGCAGGACGCACGGCTCCTCGGACCGGATCGACTCCAGCAACGGCCGCGACGCCAGGAACCGCTCGGAGAAGAACACGCTCTCCTGCGCGCCGATCCGCTCGACGGCCACCGCGAGGTCCGGCGCGTCCGCCACGACCTGGCCGATCTTCTCGCGCAGGATCTGCGTGTAGAGCAGCTGCTTGCCGTAGTCCCACTCGTAGAGGGCCTTGGTCTCGTCCTGGCCCTCGTAGCACTGCAGGCGCAGCAGCCGCCGCCCGGTGATGCCCGCCAGCGCCTTGGCCAGCTCGGTCTTGCCGACGCCCGCGGGGCCCTCGATGAGCAGCGGCTTGTCCAGCCGGGTGACGAGGAAAACGGTGGTCGCGAGGCGGGTGTCGGCGATGTAGCCCTGCTGGGCCAACGCCTCGACGACCTCGTCGACGGATTCGAACTGCGACACGCGCGTGCTCCTCATCACCGAGGGGGCGCCCGTGGTGGGGCGCCCCCTCAGAGTAGATCCGATCGGTCAGGTCAGCAGGTCGTCCAGGTCGCCGTTCATGCAGTGGTCGACCACCGGGCGCACCGTCTCGAACGTGCACTCCTTGGCGTTGCCCGGGGTGCAGGCGTCGCCGAGGACGTGGTTGGTGATGCGGTCGACGTCCGGCGCGTCACCCTTGATCACCGAGGCGTTCTCGTAGAACTTCGTCGGGCCCTGGCCGAGCCGGTTCTTCGAGTACGAGTCCTGCTTGACGTCGACGAACCGCTCCGGGATGCCCACGTCGCGCAGCAGCCGGATGGACGCGGCCAGCGCGGCCTCGGCGGCCTGCACGTCGGTCATGCCGTGCGTGTCCAGGCCCATCGCGCGGGCGATGTCGGCGAAACGCTTGTAGGTCACCGGCATGTTGAACGCCCACACGCGGGGCAGTGCGACCGCGTTGTTGAGCCCGTGGTGCGTGTCGTAGAACGCGCTGACGGCGTGGCTGATCGAGTGGATGATGCCGAGGCCGCCGGAGTTGAACGCCTGCGCGGCGATGTACTGCGCGTACATCATGCCCTCGCGACCGGCCAGGCTCTGCGGGTTCCACACGGCCTCGCGCAGGTTCTCCGCGGTCAGCTTGATGGCGTGCAGGGCGTTGCCGAGCGAGGTCTGGAAGTTGATCCGGGAGACGTAGGGCTCGGAGGCGTGCGCGAGCACGTCGAAGCCGCACTGGGCGGTGTAGTCGATCGGGCAGCTGTAGTAGAGGACCGGGTCGTCGATGGCCAGCGTGGCCACGGAGGCGTCGTCGAATGCGACGTACTTGTGCGGGTTGTCCGGGTCGGTGGTGGTGTCGGTGATGACGTACGCCCAGGACGTCTCCGAGCCCGTGCCCGCGGTGGTGGAGATGGCGATGTGCGGCGGGTTCTTCGGGTTCTCCGACTTGTTGAAGCCCTCGAACTCGTTGACGTTGCGGCCGTCGTGGGCCACGGAGATGCGCGCACCCTTGCAGGCGTCGTGCGAGGAGCCGCCCCCGATGGAGACGAAGCTGTCGCACTCGCTCTGCTGGTAGAGCGCCACCGCGTCCATGACGTTGTAGTCCTTGGGGTTGGACTCCACCTTGTCGTAGATCACGACCTCGAGCCCGTGGTACTTCAGCGACTCACTGATCTTGTGAACGATGTCGGAGCCGCGCAGGCCGGACGTCATGACGAGCGTCTTCTTGAAGCCGAGCTTGAGGGCCTCCGGGCCGACGATCTCGTGCGCGCCCGGGCCCAGTAGGCCTCGCGGGAACGGGTGGAACTCCTTGATCGGGAACTGCGGAAGCATCTCTTCGACCTGCATGGCAGACCTTTCTGGCGCAGGTGTGGGTCGAAGTCGACGCTATGGCGAGGGCGCGGTGGAGTAACACATGAAGGCGGACGGGGGTGGTCCCTGCCTGATCGGGCAGGGGTCAGCTGTCCGGGTCGCTCACCGCAAATCACGAGTTGCGATACAGGCGAACCAGCTGCGGCTCGTCTCGACGAAGCCGCGCCGCGCATACCAGCGCCGGGGCCAGTCGTCGACGGAGGCGTCGAGCCCGATCACGTCGCAGCCCGCCGCGGCCGCGAGGGCCAGAGCCTCGCTGACGAGCGCGTCCCCGTGCCCTCGGTCCCGGTGGGCGGGGTCGGTGCCGACGGCGTCGAGCCCGGCCGTCGCCCCGTCGATCCGCAGCACGGCCGCCGCGACCACCGCGCCGCCCTCGCGCACCGCGAGGTAGCGCACGTCGACGACCTGCTCCTCCAGCGCGTAGCGGTCGGACAGCTGCGCGACCGTGGCGTCGGTGGCGGTGGGCAGGTCCCGGCGCCACGTGGCGTCCCAGAGCGGGCGGACGGCGGCGAGGTCGACCTGCTCGACGCGGCCCGTCGGCGTCCCGCCCGGCTGGGCGGTCATCCCGGCCTGAGCGTCCACGGTCCAGCCCCGGCGCCCCAGGCCGATCGCCGCCTCGGCGAGGGCGCCGCCGAAGAGGGCCGCGGCCCGGTGGTCGAGCCCGGCGAGCGCCTGGTCGGCCTCGGCGACGACGGTCGCGGCGTCCACCGGCGCGTCGAGGAACAGGGCGTTGTGCTGGTAGGAGAACGGCACGGGCGCGGTGCGCAGCGCCACCCCGCCCGCCACGGGCACCTCGGCGGTCGCCATCCGCCGCACGATCGAAACGGGCTGCCGCGCGGCTCGCGCCGCGGGATCCATCGGCGGCAGGGTCGGCGTGGCGAACGTGCCGTCCGGGCCCGGCCGGTAGCGCAGGACGTCGACGACCGCGGCCGTCGGTACCGGCCCGTAGGCGTGCGGGAAGCGCATCGGCGGCTCGCTCGCCTCCCAGCGCACCGGGGCGTCGATGCGTGCGGGGTCGAGAACCAGCAGGTAGAGGTCGGCCCGGCCCGGGTAGTGCCCGTTCGCGGCCACCGCCACCTGCTCGGGTGTCGACAGGTGCACGAACTCGGCGACCGTCGGGTGGATCGCTCCGACGGCGAGCGCCGCCCGCCACTCGGTCGGCGTCACGATATGCAGGAGGTTCACGCCCGTAGCCTCTCCGATCGGCGGGTGAGGCAGCCGGCCGCCCGGAGGTTCACCCCTTGTGAGCCGTGGTCGGCGCCAATTAGCGTCGGCCCCGTCCGTCCGTCCGCGACGATCGGAGCGCCGAGTGAACGAGCACGAGTCCGAGGAGCCGGTGGTCGAGGAGACCCTCGTGGAGGAGGTCTCCATCGACGGCATGTGCGGTGTCTACTAGCACCGATCAGGACGCCGGGCCTGCCACCGCGGGCCCGGCGTTCGACCCCGCGCGTCCCTACCGGTGCAGCCCGAGCGTCGCGCTGCGCCCCGAGCCCTTCGGCGCGCTCGTGTACCACTTCGGCACGCGGAAGCTCTCGTTTCTCAAGACGCCGCAGCTGCTGACGACGGTGCAGGGCCTCGCCGAGCATCCCGACGTCCATGCCGCCCTCGTCGCGGCGGGCGTCGCCGAGGCGCAGCGGCCCGCCTACCTGCGCGCATTGGCAGGCCTCGCCGCAAGCGGAACCATCGAGGAGCGCACGTGAAGCTGGTCGAGCACTTCCAGTACGGCCTCAACTCGCCGATCTGCCTGACGTGGGAGCTGACCTACGCGTGCAACCTGGCGTGCGTGCACTGCCTGTCGTCGTCGGGGCGGCGCGATCCGCGGGAGCTCACGACCGCTGAGGCCAAGGGCGTCGTCGACGAGCTGCAGAAGATGCAGGTGTTCTACGTCAACATCGGCGGCGGCGAGCCCACCGTGCGGCCCGACTTCTGGGAGCTGCTCGACTACGCCATCGACCACCAGGTCGGCGTCAAGTTCTCCACCAACGGGGTCCGGCTGGACGCGGCCCGGGCGCAGCGGCTGGCCCGCACGGACTACGTCGACGTGCAGATCTCCCTCGACGGCGCCACCGCTCCCGTCAACGACGAGGTCCGCGGGCCGGGGTCGTACGCGATGGCGATGCGCGCCCTGGAGAACCTCGCCGCCGCGGGCTTCGTCAAGCCGAAGATCTCCGTCGTGATGACGCGGCAGAACGTCGACCAGCTCGACGAGTTCGCCGCGATCGCCGACAGGTTCGGCGCCCAGCTGCGGATCACCCGGCTGCGGCCGTCCGGGCGGGGCGCGGACGTGTGGGACGAGCTGCACCCGACGGCCGCGCAGCAGCGGCAGATGTACGACTGGCTGGTCGCGCGCGGCGACAACGTCCTGACCGGCGACTCGTTCTTCCACCTCTCCGCATACGGCGAGGCGCTGCCGGGGCTCAACCTGTGCGGCGCCGGGCGGGTGGTGTGCCTGATCGACCCGGTCGGCGACGTCTACGCCTGCCCGTTCGCGATCCACGAGAACTTCCTGGCGGGCAACGTGCGCTCGCCCGGCGGGTTCGAGCAGGTCTGGCGGTCCTCGGAGCTGTTCCTGTCGCTGCGCGAGCCGCAGACGGGTGGGGCCTGCCGCTCGTGCGGCTTCTACGACTCCTGCCAGGGCGGGTGCATGGCGGCTAAGTTCTTCACGGGGCTGCCGCTGGACGGGCCGGACCCGGAGTGCGTGCGCGGGTTCGGGGAGCAGGCCCTCGCGGCGCGGGCAGCGGATACGGCGGTGCCGCGCTCGGACGTCGACCACTCCCGCAGACGCCCCGTGGCGCTGACGCTCTCCCGGCGGCCGGACAAGGCGTGCGAGACCAGCCCGCTGGTCGGGGACGGCGCGGATCAACGGCTGGGCGCGGCGGCGGCGCGCGCCTGACAGCGGCCGCCGTCGAGCCGTGATCACCGGTTCGGTGCGGGAACCGGCCAGATCCGGCCGGGTCTGCGCCGAACCGATGATTACGCGGGGCGGCGGGGTGAGGTGGGAGCGAGGAGGGCGCCGTGAGGCTGGGCGAGTGCACCTGGCCCGAGGTCGAGCGGGCCACGGTGCTCGTGCCCGTCGGATCGCTGGAGCAGCACGGCCCGCACCTGCCGTTGGACACCGACGCCCGCATCGCCGCCGCCGTCGCCCGCCGCGCCGCCGACCCGACGATGCTGCTCGCCCCACCGCTGGCCTACGGCGCGTCCGGGGAGCACGAGGGGTTCGCAGGCACGCTGTCGATCGGGCACGCGGCGCTGCGCGCGGTGCTCGTCGAGCTGGGGCGCTCGGCGGGAGCGTGGGCGGCGCGGATGGTGTTCGTCAACGGGCACGGCGGGAACCTGCCGACCGTCGCCGAAGCGGTGGTCCAACTGCGCGGGGAGGGCCGCGACGTCGCCTGGTCGGGCTGCGTCGTGCCCGACAGCGACGCGCACGCGGGCCGCACCGAGACGTCGATCCTGCTCGCGCTCGACCCGTCGGTGGTCCGTCTGGACGCGATGGAGGTCGGCAACACCGCCGAGCTACGGGCGCTGATGCCGGTGCTGACGAGCGGCGGGGTGCGGGCGGCGTCGTCCAACGGCGTGCTCGGCGACCCCCGCACGGCGACAGCGGCCGAAGGTGCGGCGTTGCTCGCGACGCTCGTGGAGGATCTGCGGGCGCGCCTCGACCGCTGGGCGCCCGACGCGCGCGGCCGCCTGCGATGAGTTGACGAGGTCGCGGGAGTCTACGGGGCATGGGAATCGTGAAGAGCAACCTCGCCATCTCCCTCGACGGCTTCAGCTCGGCGCCGGGGCAGAGCCGCGAGGAACCGTTCGGGCAGGGCGGCGGCCGGTTGACGGAGTGGATGTTCGAGACCGACCTGCCGGGCCGTGAGGCCGACGCGAAGATCCGGTCAGGCATCAACGCCGACGTCGGCGCGTACGTCATGGGGCGCCACATGTTCGGCGGGTACGCCGGAGAGTGGGACCTGTCCTGGCGGGGCTGGTGGGGCGAGGACCCGCCGTACCACACCCCCGTGTTCGTGCTCACCCACCACGAGCGGGCGCCGCTGCCGATGCAGGGCGGCACGACCTTCCACTTCGTCACCGACGGCATCGAGTCGGCGCTCAAGCAGGCGCAGGCCGCGGCGGGGGACAAGCCGGTGGCGATCGCGGGCGGCGCGACGACCGTGCGGCAGTACCTCGCGGCGGGCCTTGTCGACGAGCTGGTGCTGCATGTCGTACCCGTGGTGCTCGGCGACGGTGAGCGGCTGTGGGACGGGCTCGGCGGGGTGGCGGCGGAGCCGGCCGAGGTGATCGCCTCGCCCACGGTGACGCACGTGCGCTACCGCATCGCCCCTTGAGCCCGCCCCGCCCGCCCCGGTGAGTCCCGCGTCTCGCCGCGGTGAGTCGTCAGCTCGCCGCGGTGAGTCCCGCGTCTCGCCACGGTGAGTCCCGCGTCCCGCCCCGGTGAGATGGACAACTCGCCGTGGTGAAACGCGCGACTCACCCTGGGCCGGGGTGGATCAGCAGCGGGACCAGCTGCTCCTCCGCCGACAGCGAGCCGTGCTGGCCGGGCAGGCCGGAGATCACCGGCTCGGCCACGGTCCGGGTGACGACGGCCGAACCGCGCGCGGCCACCACGACGTCGCCGATCCGGTCGACCACGTGCGGAACGAGCGGGCCGAACCAACCGTCCGCGATCGCCTGCTCGCCCGGCACCACCCACGCGGCGTCGCCCAGCACCGATCGCCAGGTCGCCAGCACGTTCGCCGCCGCGCCCGAGCGGGCGTGAACGTGCCGGGCGCGCCCGTCCCCGCCGACCGCGGCGACGTCCCGGCGCAGGTCGGGGTGGGTGTCGGCGTCGAATCTGCGATCGACGGCCACCATGCCGTGGTCGGCGGTCACCAGCAGCAGCGCGTCCGACGGCAGCGCCTCGGCGATGAGCGCGGCGAGCCCGTCGATCTGCCGCAGCTGCAGCCGCCAGGGGAGCGAGCCGGGGCCGTGCTGGTGGCCGAGCCCGTCGAGGTCGCCGTGGTAGCCGTAGACGAGCTGTTTCCCTGGCCGCCGTACGGCGGTAATCATCTCCGCGGCGAGGTCGCCCAGCGCGTACACGCCGCGGTACACGCCGCCCCGCAGGGCCGCCCTGGTGAGGCCGGACCCGCGGAAGACGGCGCCGCTGACCGTCGTCACGCCGATGCACGCCGCCGCGGCCTGCTCCAGCGCGGTCGGGTACGGCTGGATGTCCTCGGGGATGAGGACGGCCCGCAGGTCGCGGCCCTTCGGCGCGTGCTTGCGCCAGTGCAGGACGTCGAGCACGTCGCGACCGACCCGCATCGAGGTGCCGACGAGCCCGTGCGCGCCCGGCGGGAGCCCGGTGCCGAGCGAGGCGAGGCTGACGACCGTGCTCGACGGAAACCCGACCGTCAACGGCCCGACGTCGGTGAGGCTCGTCAAGAACGGCGCGTCGGCGGCGTGGGCGCGCAGGAGCTCGTAGCCGAGCCCGTCGATGAGCAGCAGCGTCACCGCCCGCGATCGCGGCAAGGTGAGGTTGCTCGGGGATCCGGCCGGACCAGCGAGCGCGGCGATGGCGGCGGGCAGAACCTCGGCGAGCGAGCGCCGCCCGTACTCGGGCACGACGGGTCCGTCCATTACCGCAGTCTGCCTCGTCGGGCCGTCCAGCCGCGCCGTGTGCGGCGCCTACTGTGCCGCTGTGAGCGCTGGACCCGACCGGACCGCGGTCGCGTGGGGGACGACCGTCGTCCTCGAACGGCGCGCCCGCGTCCTCGACGACGGCGCGGTGCTGCTGGGCGGGTCACCGCCGCGGATGCTGCACCTGTCACCCGCCGCGGCCGCCCGGCTGCTCGACCGGCGGCTCACCGTCGCCGACGCGACCTCCGCCGCGCTCGCCCGCCGCCTGCTCGACGCCGGGATCGCGCACCCGGTGGCCGAGCCGTCCGCCGCGGTGCCCGGGCTGTCGGATGTCACGGTCGTGATCCCGGTGAAGGACCGCACCGACGGCCTGGCCCGCCTCTTGACCGCGCTCGAGATCGACGCTAGCGGGGTTTGCCGCGGTCGAAACCCCGCTCACGTCGATCTCGGCCGCGCCGACAGTGCGGGGGCGGCGGACGGCGAAGAGCCGAGACTCCGGGTGATCGTCGTCGACGACGGGTCCGCCGACCCGGCAAAGGTGGCGGCGGTCGCCACGCCTGCGGGCGCAACCGTTCTGCGCCACCCCACCCCGCGCGGCCCGGCCGCGGCGCGCAACGCGGGGCTGGCCGCCGCCACCACGCCGTTGGCCGCGTTCCTCGACTCCGACGTCGTGCCGGAGCCCGGCTGGTTGACGCCGCTGCTCGCGCGCCTGGCCGATCCCGCGGTCGGGCTCGTCGCGCCGCGCATCGTCGCGCTGCCCCCCGTCACCGGCTGGCTCGGCCGCTATGAGGCCGTCCGCTCCTCGCTCGACCTCGGCCCGGACCCCGCGCTGATCGTGCCGCGCTCCCGCGTCGCGTACGTGCCGAGCGCGGCGATGCTCGTGCGCCGCGCGGCGGTCGGGGCGGGGTTCGACGCCGGGATGCACGTCGCCGAGGACGTCGACCTCGTCCTGCGCCTGCACGCCGCGGGCTGGCGGCTGCGCTACGAGCCCGCCGCCCGCGTCGCCCACGACCACCGCACGTCGTTGCGCGCGTGGTGGCTGCGTAAGGCGTTCTACGGGACGGGTGCGGCCCCGCTCGCCCTGCGCCACCGGGGCGCGGTGCCGCCGATGGTGATGAGCCCCTGGTCGGCGGCGACGAGCGCACTGCTCCTGCTCGGCCGCCCTGGCGCAGCGGCCGCGGTGTCGGCCGTCGCCGCGTACCGCCTCTCCGGCAAGCTCCGCCGCCTGCGGCACCCCCGGACGACCGCGGTCCGGCTGATCGCGCTCGGCGCGGTCGGGGCCGCCACGCAGACCGCCGACGCCGTGACCCGCCACTACTGGCCGCTCGCCGTCCTGGCCGCGCTCGTGTCCCGACGAGCTCGTCGCACGGTCACGGTCGTCGCGGTGGGCAGCGGCGTGGTCGACTGGCTGCGCGCGGGCCCCGAGCGGCCCGCCCTGCCCGCGTTCCTTGTGGCCCGCCGCCTGGACGACCTCGCTTATGGCGCGGGCCTGTGGTGGGGCGCCGCCGCGCACCGGACTCTCGCCCCGCTCCGCCCGTCGCGGCCATAGACCGGCTGGCTGAGCTGGCTGCGACCCGGCGGAGCCGTCCGAGAGGGCTACTCCGAAAGGCTGAAACACGGGCTGGTGGGATCCGCTTCTGCGGTGCTCGGACGGTTGACGATCCGCGATCGCGGACCCGTTCCCCGTCCGTGTTCGGGCCGCGTGAACCGGCCCGACGACCGTCGTTGCACCCGTACATGATCGGCGGTGTGATGTGCTCGCCACCACAGTGTTGCGGCCGAGAGGAAGTCACATGACACAGGTACGGGTGACCGTCGACGGCGTGAACTACGCCGACGACGTCGAGCCCCGCACGTTGCTCGTCTACTACCTGAGGGAACGCCTCGGAAAGACCGGCACCCTCGTCGGCTGCGACACCAGCAACTGCGGCGCATGCACCGTGCACCTCAACGGCCGCAGCGTGAAGTCCTGCTCCGTGCTGGCCGTACAGGCCGACGGCGGCGAGGTCACGACGATCGAGGGCGTTGCCCGCGACGGCAACCTGCACCCCGTGCAGGCGGCCTTCAACGAGTTCCACGCGCTGCAGTGCGGCTACTGCACACCCGGCATGATCATGCAGGCGATCGACTTCCTCGGGGACAACCCCGACCCCACCGAAGAGGAGGTCCGTGAGGGCATCGAGGGCAACCTCTGCCGCTGCACGGGCTACCAGAACATCGTCCGCGCGGTGCAGGGCGCGGCCCAGAAGATGAAGCCGGGCGCCCCGGCCGAGACCCCCGCGACCGCGGGAGTGGGCCAGTGACCGCCGTCGCCGAGCCCGAGGTCGGCAAGGCCCGCGTCCGCAAGGAGGACGCCCGCCTGATCACCGGCCGCAGCCGCTACACCGACGCGATCACGCCGCCAGGCACGCTGTACCTGAACGTCGTGCGGTCGCCGCTCGCGCACGCCACGATCGCAGGCATCGACGCTTCTGCCGCTCGCCAGGCGCCGGGCGTCGTCGGCGTCTACACGGCCGCCGACCTGGGCGTCGAGGCCGTCGGCCTGCCCTGTGCGTGGCCGATCACCCCGGACATGAAGTCGCCGCAGCGGCCGCTCCTCGCCTCGTCCACGGTCCACTTCGCCGGTGAGGGCGTTGCCGTCGTCATCGCCCGCAGCGCTGCAGAGGGCCGCGACGCCACTGACCTGGTCGAGGTCGACTACGACCCGCTGGAGCCCGTGCTCGACATGGAGGCGGCCCTCGCCGACGGCGCCACCCTCGTCCACCCCGACCTCGGCACCAACGAGAACGCCACGTGGGTGTTCGACTCGGGCGCCGCGGGCACCGGCGCGAGCGTCGACGAGGCCATCGCCGCCGCGGAGGCCGACCCCGACTCGGTCGTCGTCCGCCGTCGGTTCCGCCAGCAGCGGCTGATCCCGGCCTTCATGGAGCCGCGCTCCTGCGTGGTCGACCCCACCGGCGAGCAGCTGACGATCTACGCCGCCACCCAGATCCCGCACATCCTTCGCACCATGACCACGGTGACGATGGGCGTGGCCGAGTCGAAGGTGCGTGTGATCGCCCCCGACGTCGGCGGCGGGTTCGGAGGCAAGATCGGGGTGCTGCCCGAGGAGATGCTCTGCGTCGCGGTGGCCCAGAAGCTCGGCAAGCCGGTCAAGTGGACCGAGACCCGCTCCGAGTCACTGCTGGCCGCCCACCACGGTCGGGACCAGATCCAGGACCTCGTACTGACGGCGAAGAAGGACGGCACCCTCACCGGTTTCGACGTCCACCTCTTGGCCGACATGGGCGCCTACCTCGGCCTCGTCGGCCCCGGTGTGCCGATCCTCGGCGCCTTCATGTACAACGCGATCTACAAGATCCCGGCGTTGAAGTTCACCTGCACCAATGTCTTCACCACGAAGACACTGACCGACGCCTACCGCGGCGCGGGCCGCCCGGAGGCGACGTTCGCCATCGAGCGGATGATGGACGAGCTGGCCGTCGAGCTCGGCCGTGACCCGATGGAGCTGCGCCGCCAGAACTGGATCAAGCACGAGGAGTTCCCGTTCACGACCGTCGTGGGCCTGTCCTACGACACGGGCAACTACGAGCAGTGCACCGACCAGGCCATGGCCACGTTCGACCACGCCGGGTTGCGCCGCGAGCAGGAGGAGCGGCGGCGCAACGACGACCCGGTCCAGCTCGGCATCGGCATCTCGACGTTCACCGAGATGTGCGGCATCGCGCCGTCGCGGCTGCTGGGGTCGTTGGCCTACGGCGCAGGCGGCTGGGAGGCCGCAAGCATCCGGATGCTGGCCACCGGCAAGGTCGAGGTGATCACCGGCGCGTCCGGGCACGGGCAAGGACACGAGACGGCATTCAGCCAGATCGTCGCCGACCAGCTCGGCGTGCCGTTCGAGGACGTCGAGATCCTGCACGGCGACACCCACACCTCGCCGAAGGGCCTGGACACCTACGGGTCGCGGTCCCTGGTGGTCGGCGGCATCGCGATCGTCAACGCGGCACAGAAGGTCGTGACCAAGGCCAAGAAGCTCGCGGCGCACCTGCTCGAGGCGTCGGAGGACGATATCGAGTTCGCGAACGGCACCTTCACCGTCCGCGGCACCGACAAGGGCAAGGCGATCCAGGAGATCGCGTTCGCCGCGTTCATGGCGCACGACTACCCGGAGGACATGGAGCCCGATCTTGACGCCTCGGCGGTCTTCGACCCGGAGAACTTCTCGTTCCCGCACGGCACGCACCTCGCCGCCGTCGAGGTCGACACCGAGACCGGCCACGTCGACCTGCGCAAGTACGTCTGCGTGGACGACGTCGGCAACGTGGTCAACCCGTTGATCGTCGAGGGCCAGGTGCACGGCGGGCTCGCACAGGGCATCGCGCAGGCACTGTTCGAGGAGGCCAACTACGACGAGCAGGGCACCCTGGTCAACGGCACGTTCGTCGACTACACGCTGCCCTCGGCCGCCGACCTGCCCAGCTTCGACACCGCAACGGTCTCGACCCCGGCCACGTCGAACCCGCTGGGCGTCAAGGGGGTCGGCGAGGCGGGCACGATCGCCTCGACCCCGGCCATCGTCAACGCCGTGCTCGACGCGGTGCGCCAGTACGGCGTCACGGACATCCAGATGCCGACGACCTCGCAGCGCGTGTGGCGGGCCATCCAGGAAGCCAAAGGCCGTTCCACGCAGGAGACCCCGGTCGACACCCACTCCCCGGGTGCAGGCCTGGGCTCGATCGACCCGAACAACCCACAGGGAGAGGTCCAGTGATCCCCTCGAAGTTCGACTACGTCAAGCCCTCGTCGGTCGAGGAGGCCGTGGCGGCGTTGACCGAGGGCGGCGAAGACGCCAAGATCATCGCGGGCGGGCAGAGCCTCCTGCCGGTGCTGCGGCTGCGGCTGGCGGCCCCTTCGGTGCTCATCGACCTCGGCGGCATCGCCGAGCTGCGGGGGATCCGGGACGACGGCGACGGCATCGTCGTCGGCGCGATGACGCCGTACTTCGAGATCATCACCGACAACCTGGTCCAGGAGCACGTCGCGCTGCTGGGCCAGGCCACGCAGACGGTGGCCGACAACCAGGTGCGCCACCGCGGCACCCTGGGCGGCGCGCTCGCGCACGCCGACCCCGCCGGGGATCTCGGCGCGCCCGCGCTCGCATTGGACGCCCAGATGGTGATCGCGGGCGCGTCCGGCAGCCGGACCGTTTCCGCGGCGGAGTTCTTCGTGGACTACTTCACCACCGCCCTCGGCGAGGGCGAGATCCTCACTGAGATCCGGTTCCCGAAGTTCACCGGCTGGGGCAGTCACTACGAGAAGTTCAACCGCACCGCGCAGGCGTGGTCGATGTGCGCGGTCGCGGCGGCGGTGCGGGTCGAGGGCGGCACGATCGCCGAGGCGCGCGTGGGGCTGACCAACATGGGCACGACGCCGATCCGGGCCACCGGCGTCGAGCAGGCCCTCGTCGGGCAACCGGCGACGGCCGAGGCCATCCGGGCGGCCGCCGAGCACGCGACTGAGGGTACGGCCGCACCGAGTGACGCGGACGCGGCTTCCGACTACCGTGAGCACCTGGCCAAGGTGCTCACTGGCCGCGCGGTGTTGGCCGCGGTCGGCTGACGCTCTTCTTACGCGGACGCCTGCTCCGGGCAGCCGGGGCAGGCGTCCGCCGTATCCAGGAGGTTCATCGAGCATGCAGTTGGAGAACTCGTTCACGATCGACGCGCCGATCGAAGAGGCGTGGAAGGCCCTGAACACCCCGGAGACGGTTGCGCCCTGCTTCCCTGGCGCCACGCTCACCGAGTACGAAGGCGACACGTTCGCGGGCACGGTCAAGGTCAAGCTCGGCCCGATCTCGCTGACCTACAAGGGCAAGGGCGTCTATAAGGAGCGCGACGACGCGGCCCACCGCGTGGTCATCGACGCCACCGGGCGTGACTCGCGCGGCAACGGCACCGCGGAGGCCACGGTCACCGGCACGATGGTCGCGGACGGGCCGAACAAGACGTCGGTCACGATGGTCACCGACATGAAGATCACGGGGCGGCCCGCGCAGTTCGGCCGCGGCGTGATCTCCGACGTGGCTGACAAGATCATCGGCCAGTTCGCGAGCTGCGTGGCGTCGAAGCTGCAGGGCGGCGAGGCTGCGGAGACGGGGAACGGCGCGGGTACGGGTGCCGGGACCGGGGCGGCCACGGGCGCGGGAACAGGGGCGGGCACGGGTGCCGGGACGGGGGCCGGCGGCGGGTCGGGCAGCGGGTCCGCAGCCGCGGAGCCTTCGGCCGTGGCGTCGCCCGCCGCGCCCGCGACGGCGTCCGCGAACGGCTCGACGGCCGCTCGCCCCGCGGTCGCCGAGGCGAAGCCCAGCCCGGGGTCGACGGCGCCGATGAAGAGCGACATAGACGCGATCGACCTCCTCGACACCGCGGGCGCTCCGGTGCTCAAGCGGCTCGCTCCGGTGCTCGGCGGCGTCGCGGCGCTGGTGCTGGTGATCCTCCTGATCCGGCGCCTCCGGGCGCGCTGATCGACCGCGCCGGGCCATCGCCCGGTGGACTCGCGCTGATCGACCGCGCCGGGCCACCGCCCCGGTGGCCCGGCGTCAGAGTCGCGACTGGACGACCTTGGCCAGCGCGACCGCCCGCTGCTCGTCGTCCTTCGACGTCGGATCGGTGACGACCTGCACCGCGCAGTCGCGCGTGCCCGCGACGAACTCGACCTGACCGCCGCCGAGGGAGCGCATGCCGTCCGGGAGCGGGCGCTCCGGGCCGAGCGCGGGGTCCCAGGCGGGGAGCCCGTTGACGGCCGTCCCGGGCTGGGCGACGTCGACCGTCACCGAAAGCTCGGCGGCGGTCGTCCACGTGCAGATGCTGTGCGCGCCCGGCGCGCCCTTGCCGCCGTCGTTCGCGCCGATGAGCCCCTGCACCTCGTCGGGCTTCAGCAGCTTGCAGGCGTCGACGGGGGCGTCGTTCCCATCGCCGCCCGCGGCGGCGGCGCCCGCGGGGGCCGGGGTGCCGGGCACGGAGGTCGAACAGCCCGCGACGGCGAGGGCGACCACGAGGAGCGCCACGGCCCGGCTCATGATGATCACCGAACCAGCCTGAACCACGGCTGCCCGAACGGGAAGATCAACCTCACCGACGCGCATCAAGTTGTAGCCGGACCGCTGCTCGTCCGATGTCATCGCGATGGGTCAAGATTCTCGCCATGGGCGCAACGATCCCCTTCACCAGCAACTACACCGACGTCAGCACGTACGAGGGCTACCAGTTCGAGTTCTGCTGCCAGCGGTGTGGCAACGGCTACCGGTCCGCGTTCCGGCACTCGGTCACGGGCTTCGGCGGCCGGATCGCCGCGCTGGGTGGCGGGCTCCTGGGTGGGGAGATCGGGGCGCGGGTGGAGGAGGTCGGGCTGCTCGCGCAGTGGGACCGCAGTAGCAACACCCGCGAACCGGTGAGTCGCGCGTTTCGCCACGGTGAGTCGAAGATCCCGCCACGGTGAGTCGCGCGTCTTGCCCCGGTGAGTCGCGCGTTTTCCCGCGGTGAGTTGTGGTTTCGCGCACGCCAGGCCCAGCCGCTCGGCACCACCTCGCTGCTCGGGCGTCGGCGGGTGCGACGAAGTGGCGCACGACCGGACGTGCACCGGCCCGACCTCGGCGGCCCCCGGCACTGACGCCGGCCCATGATGAACCCCATGCATCCGGGACCCCGCAATGCCTTGACCGATGTCATCGGGCTGCGTGTGGGCCACGCGCAGGTCGACGGCGGGCTCTCGGGCACCACGGTCGTGCTTGCCCCCACCGAGGGCGCCGTCGCGGGCGTCGATGTACGCGGCGCCGCGCCCGGAACCCGCGAAACCGACCTGCTCCGCCCGGACGCCACGGTCCAGCGGGTTCACGCCATCGTGCTGTCCGGCGGGTCGGCCTACGGGCTCGCCGCCGCGGACGGCGTCATGGCCCGTCTGGAGGCGGCGGCCGTCGGATTCCCGGTCCCGGGCGGCGTCGTGCCGATCGTGCCCGCCGCGGTGGTGTTCGATCTCGGTCGCGGCGGCGTGTTCGGCGCTCGCCCCACCGCGGCGACCGGGGCCGCCGCGTTCGACGCCGCGACCGACGGGCCGATCGCGCAGGGGGTCGTCGGGGCGGGCACGGGCGCCGTCGTGGGCGGCCGGAAGGGGGGCGTCGGCACGGCCAGCGCGGTGCTGGACGGTGGCGCGACGGTCGCCGCGTTGGTCGTGCTCAACGCCGTCGGCTCGGCGCTCGACCCGGGCACCGGCCTGCCGCACGGGCTCCGCGCCGGGTTGGACGGCGAGTTCGGTTCGGTGGCGCCCGTGGCCACCGCGCCTCCGCCCGCCCCGGCGCCGGGCACCGCGACGACGCTGGCCGTCGTCGCCACGGATGTGGTGCTGGACAAGGCGGGCGCCGCCCGGCTGGCCACGATGGGCCACGACGGCCTGGCCCGCGCGGTCAATCCGGCGCATACCGCCATGGACGGCGACACGATCTTCGGACTGGCCACCTGCGCCCGGCCCGCGCCGTCGCTTCAGGAACTGTTCGCGCTACAGGCGGCCGCGGCCGAGGTCGTCACGCGGGCGGTCGTGCACGCGCTGCTGGCGGCCGAGACCGTCACGACGCCCGCCGGCATGTGGCCCGGCCACCACTAGCGCGTCAGCCGCCCGCGAACGGCGGGAGGACATCCAGGCTCGTGGCGTCGGCAACGGGCGCTCCGTGGTCGCGTACGGCCACCTCGTCGAGCAGGTAGCTGCAGCGCGCGAGCACTCGGGCGAGCTCGGGGCCGTGTTCGGCACGCACGGCATCCAGCAGATCGGCGACGGTCGCGGCCGACGACACCTGCACCTTGTCGACCTCGACGCCCGCCGCAGCCCGGGCCGCGGCGAAATAGCGCACGGTGATGGTCGTGGTGGTCACTGTTGTCATTCTCCCTAGCCCCCGATGGCGCTCATCGGGCGGTCCGGCTGCAGGAATCCGGGGTCGTCGATGCCGTGGCCCGCGAGCTTGCCCCACATGGCGTCGCGCCACAGGTCGGCCACCTCGCGGTCGGACGCCCCGCCGCGCAGGAGCCCGCGCAGGTCGGTCTCGGTGCGGGCGAACAGGCACGAGCGGACCTGGCCGTCGGACGTGAGGCGGGTGCGGTCGCAGGCGCCGCAGAACGGCCGCGTGACCGAGGCGATCACGCCGACCACCGCGGGCCCGCCGTCGACGACCCATCGTTCCGCGGGGGCGCCGCCGCGCTCGGACTCGTCGGGCGTGAGGGTGTATGTCGTGCGGAGCATCGCCATGATCTCGCCTGCGGTCACCATCTCCGCGCGCTTCCAGCCGTGTTGGGCGTCCAGCGGCATCTGCTCGATGAAGCGCAGCTCGAAGCCCTGGTCGAGCGCGAACTGCAGCAGGGGGACGGCCTCGTCGTCGTTGACGCCGCGCAGCAGCACCGTGTTGATCTTGACGGGGTCGAGGCCCGCGGCGCGTGCGGCGGCAAGTCCGTCGAGGACGTCGGAGAGGCGGTCGCGGCGGGTGATCGTGGCGAAGCGGTCGGGCCGCAACGTGTCCATCGAGACGTTGAGCCGGTTGACCCCCGCGGCGGCCAAGGCCTCGGCGCGGCGGGCGAGGCCGACACCGTTGGTGGTGAGCGAGATGTCCGGGCGGGGCCGGAGGGCCGCCGAGGCCGCGATGACGTGTTCGAGGCCGCGGCGCAGCAGTGGTTCGCCGCCGGTGAAGCGCAGCTCGTGGACGCCGAGGTCGCGCACCGCGATCGTGATGAGGCGGACGAGCTCGTCGTCGGTGAGCTGCTCGGCGCGCGGCATCCAGTCGAGGCCTTCGGCGGGCATGCAGTAGGTGCAGCGCAGGTTGCAGCGGTCGGTCAGGGAGATGCGGAGGTCGGTCGCGACGCGCCCGAACGTGTCGACGAGGCGGGGGTCGGCGGGTCGGGCGGGGTCGCGGCGGGCCGTGCCGCGCAACGCGGGCAGGCCCAGCTCGGTAGCCGTCACACCACGAGGGTAACCGTCGAAACGGATCTCTAACGGGGCTCGGACCAGCACCAACGCGTCACTCCGCAGGCACGGCGTCGTCGGGCGATCCACGCCGCAGATGCCGATCCTTGGGCCGGCTCGGGCTGACCAAACGGGTGGGCGGGCGGCCTCCGGGCCGGAAGGCGTGCCGATAGGCGGGACCCAGCGCGCCGGAAACGCAGACTCACCGTGTTGGAATGCGCGACTCACCGTGCTGCTGCGGCGCGCGACTCGCCGTGTCGGGACGCGCGACTCACCGTGTCGGAATGCGCGACTCACCGTGTCGAAATGCGGGACTCACCGGTCAGGGGTGGCGGCCGAGCTCCTGGCGGGCGACCGTGCGCAGGTGCACCTCGTCCGGGCCGTCGGCGAGGCGCAGGGCCCGGGCCCACGCGTAGAACGCGGGCAGCGGCGTGATGTCGGTGATCCCGCCGCCGCCGTGGATCTGGATGGCCCGGTCGATCACCCCGCACGCCATCCGCGGGACGGCCGCCTTGATCGCCGCGATCTCGGTGGCCGCGCCCTTCGCCCCCTGGCTGTCGATCAGCCAGGCCGTCTTGAGCACCAGCAGCCGAGCCTGTTCCACCTCGATCCGCGACAGCGCGATCTGCTCCCGCACCACCCCCTGCTCGGCCAGCGGCCGCCCGAACGCCACCCGCGCCCGGGCCCGGCGCACCATGAGGTCGATGGCGCGCTCGGCCATCCCGATGAGCCGCATGCAGTGGTGGATCCGGCCCGGACCCAGCCGGGCTTGCGCGATCCGGAACCCGCCGCCCTCCTCGCCCAGCAGGTTGGTCACCGGCACGCGGACGTCGGCGAGCGTGAGCTCGGAGTGGCCGTGCTGGTCCTGGTAGCCGAACGTCGGCAGGTGTCGCACGATCTCCATTCCCGGCGTGTCCCGGGGGACGAGGACCATCGACTGCTGCCGGTACGTCGCCGCCTCGGTGTCGGTCTTGCCCATGACGATGAAGATCTTGCAGCGCTCGTCGGCCGCGCCGGAGATCCACCACTTGCGGCCGTTGATGACGTAGTCGTCGCCGTCACGGACGATCTTCGTCTCGATGTTGGTGGCGTCCGACGACGCGACGTCCGGCTCGGTCATCGCGAACGCCGAGCGGATCTCGCCCGCCAGCAGCGGCTCGAGCCACTGCTCCTTCTGCTCCGGGGTGCCGAACAGGTGCAGCGTCTCCATGTTGCCGGTGTCGGGCGCCTGACAGTTGATCACTTCGGGTGCGATGTCCGGCGACCAGCCGGTGATTTCCGCAACCGCCGCGTACTCGACATTGGACAACCCGGAGACGGCGGGCAGGAACAGGTTCCACAGGCCCTGCCCACGCGCTTCGGCCATGAGCTCCTCCACGACGGGCGGTAACTCCCACTCCGCCGCCGTGCCCCGACGCTCGGCGCGGAACTCCTCGTAGGAGGCCTCCGCGGGCAGGATGCGATCGTCGAGGAAGGCGCGCATGCGCTTGGTGTAGTCATCGGCCACGGCGCTGGGTGCGAAGTCCACCCTGGCACTCAACCACACGACGCCCCCCGTCTGGTCAAACTCGCATTCGCGGACCTAGGATCCCCGGGGTGCCGCAGTTCCGGATCGCCGACGCCGCGCGCCTGATGGGCGTCAGCGACGACACCGTGCGCAGATGGGTCGACGCGGGCGCACTGCCGGTGCGCCCCGACGCCTCCAACCGCAAAGTCATCGACGGGGCCGCGCTGGCCGTGTTCGCCCGCGACCACGCCCAGACCGCTCCCGACCCGTCCGAGGTGCAGCGCTCGGCCCGCAACCGGCTCGTCGGCCTCGTCACGTCCGTGGTGTCGGACAAGGTGATGTCGCAGGTCGAGATGCAGTGCGGCCCGCACCGGGTGGTGTCGCTCATGTCCACCGAGGCCGTCGGGGACCTCGGCCTCGAGCCCGGCGTGCTGGCCGTGGCCGTCATCAAGTCGACGAACGTCGTCGTCGAAACCCCCGGAGGAAACTCGTGAAGATCCGTGCACTGGCGGCGATCGGCGCGGCGTCCGCCCTGCTGCTCACCGGCTGCGGAGGCAGCTCGGGCGGCACGTCCGCGTCCGGGGGCGCGGCGCCGCAGGCGCAGACGCTCACCGTGCTGGCCGCCGCGTCGCTGACCGAGACGTTCAACGCGCTCGGGAAGCAGTTCCAGACCGACCACCCCGGTGTCACGGTCAAGTTCAACTACGCGGGCTCGTCCGACCTCGCCCAGCAGATCGTCAACGGCGCGCCCGCCGACGTCTTCGCCGCCGCCAGCGACGCCACGATGAAGACCGTCACCGACGCCAACCTCACCGCGGCCAACCCCGTCACCTTCGCCAAGAACGTGCTGCAGATCGCCACCCCGCCCGGCAACCCCAAGGGCATCGCCGCGTTCGCCGACCTGGCCAAGCCCGGGGTGAAGGTCGTCGTCTGCGCCCCGCAGGTGCCCTGCGGCGCGGCCGCGCAGAAGATCGAGAAGGCCACGAACATCACGCTCAAGCCGGTGAGCGAGGAGGCCGACGTCAAGTCGGTGCTGTCCAAGGTGCAGACCGGCGACGCCGACGCGGGCCTCGTCTACGTCACGGACGTGAACTCCGCGGGCAACAAGGTGCAGGGCGTGAACTTCCCCGAGGCGTCCCAGGCGTCGACCAACTACCCGATCGCGGTGCTCAAGAACGCGCCTGCGGCGGACCTCGCCAAGCAGTTCGTCACCATGGTCACCGGTGAGCAGGGCCAGAAGGCGGTCGAGCAGGCGGGCTTCGCGAAGCCGTGACCACCGTGCGGCAGCCCGTGACCGGACGGGGGGTCGGGCTGCCGCGTGTGCTCTGGATCCCCGCGACGCTCGCGTTTGCGCTGATCAGCCTGCCCGTCGTCGGGTTGCTGCTGCGGGCGAACTGGGCGCGGATGCCGGAGCTTCTGCTGTCGGAGTCGGCGCTCGACGCGCTGCGGCTTTCGCTGGAGACGGCGGCGATCTCGACGGCGCTGTGCATCGTGCTGGGCGGCCCGCTCGCGGCGGTGCTGGCCCGCGGCGGCCTTCCCGGGTTGCCGGTCCTGCGCTCGGTGGTGCTGCTGCCGCTGGTCCTCCCACCGGTGGTGGGGGGGCTCGCGCTGCTGTTCCTGCTGGGGCGCAGCGGCCTCATCGGGCAGGCGCTCGACCTGTGGTTCGGGATCACCGTGCCGTTCACGACGGCCGCGGTGGTCCTGTCCCAGACGTTCGTGGCGCTGCCCTTCCTCGTCGTGAGCCTGGAGGGGGCGCTGCGCACCGCCGGGCAGCGCTATGAGGCGGTCGCCGCGACGCTCGGCGCGTCGCCGATGCTGGCGTTCCGGCGGGTCACCGTGCCGCTGGTGCTGCCCGGGCTGGCGTCCGGCACGGTGCTGGCGTTCGCCCGCTGCCTCGGTGAGTTCGGGGCGACCACGGCGTTCGCGGGCAGCCTGCAGGGCACCACGCGCACCCTGCCGCTGCTGGTGTACCTGGAGCGCGAGACCGACGTGGACGCGGCCGTCGCGCTGTCGCTGGTGCTGGTCGTCGTGGCCGTCGTGGTGATCGCCGTGACCCGCCCGCGCGGCTCGGAGGGTCTGCAATGAGACACCCTCTGTCAACCCCGGGTTCAGGCAGCGCGTCCGAGGGCCCGGTTGCGGTTGGCGACGTGCGTGGCTTCGTCATAGAGGACACCCTTGGTCAGGCAGTGCCACAGGATCTCCAGCCACCGGTTGCTCAGGGCCCGCAGCGCGGCGTGGTGGCTCTTTCCGGCGGCGATCTTGCCGTCGTAGAACTCGCGGGCCCACACACTTCGCAAGAGGCTGCAGAAGGCCCATTGATGAACCGCAGCTCCGAGGTAGTGGTTGTGCGCCAGCCTGCGGGCGACGACGAAATCGCTCTTTCCCGATCGGCGGGTGACCGGTGCGGAACCGGCGTAGCACTGCAGGCCGGCCGGGCTGTCGAACTGGTTGATGTGTTCGCCGATCTCACCGCAGACCCGGGCGGCGAGCAGGTCCCCGAGCCCGGACATGCTCAGGTAGATCTCACCGCCCGGGAACGCTTTTCCCGGGTCGGGGTCTTTCACGGTGTGATCGCGGCCGGTGCGCGGCCCGCCGAGCAGCAGCTCGGCCATCCGGGCCTGCCAGCCACGGCGGGCCTCGTGCAGGGCGAGCAGCTGGACCGCGGCCAGGCGGATCCCGGCGGCCTTGGCGCGCACGAGGTAGTCACGGGTGGGCAACGCGGGCGCCGCGAGGGCGGCTGTGACGCGGTCGGCGAAGCGCTCCGGCCAGCCGTGACGGCCGGCCCGGGCGAACGTGACGAGCTCGTCGTGGGTGGCCTCGGCCAGCTCAGGCTGGGTGGGCCAACGCTCCAGCAGCCGAAACACCGTCGGCGACCCGAGATCCTTGCCGGCCAGGGCGAGGGCGGCCGGGTAGATGGTCTGCAGGTCCGCGCGCAGCCGGTTGAGCAGTCGCCGCTGGTCGCGGGCGGCGCGCTCGTCGTCGCGGCCGATCGCGCGCAGCTCACCACCGATCTCCCCGTGTGGGATCAGCGCCTTGAGCGCGGCATGCCGGTCCAGAGCCAGCAGACAGCAGATTCGGGCATCCTCGGCGTCGTCCTTCTTACGCGCGGGCCCGCGTCGGCGGGCGACCACGTCCGGGTTGACCGGGACCACGGTGAACCCGCGTCGATCAGCGCCTCGACCAGCAGCCCGTGGCGGGTCTCCAACACCACCCGAACCTCGGCCGGGTCAGGCTCGATACGCAACGCCCGCTCGATCAGCGCGGCGACCCCGGCCGGGCCGTGATCGATGCGGAACTGCTCGATCACTCCTTTCTCCTGCGTTCCGAAAGCGACGTCGTGGAATTCTTCGGCCCAGTCGATACCGATTCCCAGCACATGTCCTCCGTCCGCCGTGACCATGATGCTCGGCAGACCGGGAAGACGCTGCGTCGTGCTGATGAACCAGTCCTCGCGGGACCACACCCTCCTGGACGTCAGGCCTTCGCCGGGGCCCGGCAGGGGCGCCGTCTCATCTCAGTCCTCAAGGGACAAGCGCCGCAAGCGCTCCCTGCCGGGATCCACCGTGCGAAGGGAAGGTAGAGCCATCAGCGTCGGTCCCGGCGCGTCAGGAATGTCACCCTGCAGCCACTCAACGTCCGGAATGTCACCCTGCTGGCATCAGGGGGCGACGTGAACGCCGGGCTCGACGCGCACATCGTCGTCCGGCGCCCCTCCTTCACGCTCGACGTGACGATCACCGCCACGCCCGGCGAGGTGATCGCCGTGCTGGGCCCCAACGGCGCGGGCAAGTCCACGCTGCTCGGGGTGCTGGCGGGCCTCATCCCCCTGTCGGAGGGGCACGTGCGGCTCGGTGACACCGACGTCACCCACGTGCCGCCGCACCGCTGCGGCGTGGGGCTGCTCGCCCAGCAGGCGCTGCTGTTCCCGCACATGACGGCGCTCACCAACGTCGCGTTCGGGCCGCGGGCGCACGGGATGCCCCGCCGCGAGGCCGAGGAGCGGGCCCGCATGCTGCTCGCGGCGGTCGACGTTGCGCCGTTTGAGGCACGCAAGCCCGCGCAGATGTCGGGCGGCCAGCAGCAGCGGGTGGCGCTGGCCCGCGCCCTGGCCCCCGACCCCGACCTCCTGCTGCTCGACGAGCCGCTCGCCGCGTTGGACGTCGACGCCGCCCCCGCGATGCGCTCGCTGCTGCGCCGGATCGTGCGCGACCGCAAGCAGACCGCCGTGCTCGTCACCCACGCCGCGCTCGACGCGCTGGTGCTCGCCGACCGGGTTGTGGTGCTCACCGAGGGCCGGGTCGTCGAGGAAGGGGCAGCCCGCGACGTGCTGGCCCGCCCCCGCAGCGCGTTCACGGCACGGATCGCGGGCCTCGACCTCGTGCCCGGCGTGGTCGCGGGCGAAGGGCTGCGGACGCCGGACGGACTGGCCGTGTTCGGCCACGTCGAAGGGGTGGAGGACGGCGAGCCCGCCGTCGCCGTGTTCCCGCCCGCCGCGGTCGCGGTGTATGCCGACCCGCCCTCGGGCAGCCCACGCAACGTGCTGCCGGTGCGGCTGGCCGCGCTGGAGCCGGTGGGCGACCTCGTGCGGCTACGGGCCACCGCGCGCCCGGGCGGACCGTCCTGGGTGGACGGGCTCGCCGCCGACGTGACCGCCGCCGCTGTCGCGGATCTCGCGGTGGAGCCGGGGGCGGACCTGTGGTTCGTCGTGAAGGCCGCCGAGGTGGGGATTCACGGAGCAGGCTGACCCTCGGACGGGGGATCCGAGCCGACGTCCTCGGCACGGAACGTGCGGCGCGCCCCACCCACATGAAGGTGACGGCGGCACCCGGCCGCAGCAGGCGGAATCGAATCGCCGCGCTGCCTGCCGACGCGGTCTGTCGAGGTCAGGGGATGTGCGCTGGGCCCGTTCCGCCGCGGCAAACCCCTCACGTCCGTGCGCCATCCCGCCGATCGTAGGGGGCTTCGCGGGGCGGCGCCGCTGCTCGATCGTGTGTCTGGTTGCCGGGGGCGCTCCTGGCTACCGTCGCTCCCCGTGTTCCGCTCCCTACGCCGGGTCGCCCCGGCGGTGGTCGTACTCCTCCTGCTCGGGGCGACCCCGGCTCTGGCCGATGACACGCAGGGCTACGTCATCCGCGCCGCGTCCCCGGCGGCGTCCGCGAGCGCCGCGGACGGCGTCGGCGTCCGGCCCGTCCAGACCTACGTGAGCGCGTTCTCCGGGTTCGCCGCGCCGCTCACCGCCGACCAGGTGCGGCGGGTGCGGACCTACCCCGGCGTGCTGGGCGTCGAGCCGGACGGGGCGGTGTCGGTCGACCCCGCCCCGCGCGCCGAGGGCACCCAGGACAACCCGCCCAACTGGGGCCTCGACCGCATCGACCAACGCGCCCTGCCCCTCGACGGCCACTACACCACGAAGGCCACGGGCCGCGGCGTCACCGTGTTCGTGCTCGACACCGGCGTCGACACCGCCCATCCCGACTTCGGCGGCCGCGCAGCCCAGCCCGCCAACTACGTCGATTCGACGACCGGCGACTGCGACGGCCACGGGACCGTCGTCGCCGGGATCGCCGCCTCGACGGCGCACGGGGTGGCGAAGGGCGCGTCCGTCGTCTCGGTCAAGGTGCTCGACTGCACGGGCGCGGGCACCCTGTCGAACCTGCTTGCGGGCATCGACTGGGTGGCGGCGCACCGCCGCGGCCCGTCGGTCGCCGTGATGTCGTGGAGCTACGGCCCGTCGGACGCGCTGACCTCGGCGGTCGGCAAGCTCGTCGCGGACGGAGTGTTCGTCGCCACCTCGGCGGGCAACACCGGCAGCAACGACTGCCGCGCCGTGCCCCGCTCCGTGCCCGGCGTGCTGGCCGCCGCCAACTCGACGATCGACGACGAGCGTGCGCCCTCGTCGTCGACCGGGCCGTGCGTGGGCCTCTACGCGCCGGGGACGCGCATCGTCGCGCCGGTGCCGGGCGGCGGCTACGCCTCGTACTCGGGCACGTCGATGGCGGCGCCGCACGTCGCCGGGGTGGCGGCGCTGTACAAGGAGGCCGACGGCGACGCCCCGAGCGCCACCGTCAAGCAGTGGATCCTCGACCACGCCAGCACCGGGGTGATCGCCGACGACCCGGCGGGTACGCCCGAACCGGCTCCTGTCAACGGGCGGCCTGTGAGCACGCCCCCGGGATTGCACGCCCCCGGGATGTCAGCAGGGTGACATTCCTGACGTTGAGTGGCTGCAGTGTCACCCTGCTGCCACCGACGGGCGCGCCTACGCGTACTTGCTCATCACATGCTT
Source organism: uncultured Actinomycetota bacterium (assembly GCA_963739465.1). Classification (GTDB taxonomy): domain Bacteria; phylum Actinomycetota; class Actinomycetes; order Mycobacteriales; family Pseudonocardiaceae; genus Pseudonocardia. Next base: position 88,825 of record CAVUAS010000018.1, on the reverse strand, counting down.
CACGCGGGTGTAGTCCTCCAGCGAGTAGCCCGACAGGTCCTTGCCGTAGCCGCTCTCCTTGAACCCGCCGTGCGGCATCTCGGCGACCAGCGGGATGTGGCAGTTCACCCACACACAGCCGAAGTCCAGCGCCCGGGAGAGCCGGATCGCGCGGGAGTGGTCGGCCGTCCACACGCTCGACGCCAGGCCGTACGACGTGCCGTTGGCCGCCGCGATCGCCTCCGCCTCCGACCCGAACGACTGCACGGTGATCACCGGCCCGAAGATCTCGGTCTGGACGATCTCGTCGTCGTGCGTGACGCCCGCGATCACCGTGGGCGGGTAGAACCAGCCCGGCCCGTCGGCGGGCGCGCCGCCGCACAGCACCCGCGCGCTCGACGGCACCCGCGACACCAGCCCGGACACCTTCTCCATCTGGTTGGCGTTGTTCAGCGGCGGGATGAAGAAGTCCTCCGAGCCGTCGGTCTCGTCGCGGGAGAAGCGCACGGTCGCGGCCTCGGCGGCCAGTGCGTCGGCCAGCTCCACCGCGATCGACTCGTGCACGATCACGCGGGTGGCCGCCGTGCAGTCCTGGCCCGCGTTGAAGAAGCCCGCGGCGGCGATGTCCGCGGCCGCCCCGGCGATGTCGGCGTCCTCGAAGACGACGACCGGCGCGTTCCGCCCAGCTCCAGGTGCACCCGCTTCACCCGCGGGGCTGCGGCCGCCGCCACCTCCTTGCCTGCCCGGACGCTGCCGGTGATCGCCACCATCGCGGGGATGTCGTGGTCGACCATGGCGGCGCCGGTGGTCCGGTCGCCGCACACCACGTTGAGCACGCCGGGCGGCAGCACGTCGGCGGCCAGCTCGGCGAGCCGCACCGTCGAGGCGGGCGTGGTGTCCGACGGCTTGAGCACCATCGTGTTCCCGGCCGCCAGCGCGGGCCCGATCTTCCAGACGGCCATCATCATCGGGTAGTTCCACGGCGCCACCGACCCGATCACGCCCAGCGGCTCGCGGCGGATCGACGAGCTGTGCCCCTCCATGTACTCCGCGGTCGCCCGGCCCTCCAGGTGCCGCGCCGCGCCCGCGAAGAAGCGCAGCTGGTCGACCATCGGGCCGATCTCCTCCGACTGCGTGAGGCCCACCGGCTTGCCGGTGTTCTGCGCCTCCAGCTCGACCAGCTCCGGCCCGTGCTCCTCGACGGCGGCGGCGAACGCGAGGAGGGCGTTCATGCGGTCCGACGGCGTGGTCTCGCCCCAGCCGTTCTCGAACGCCCGCAGCGCGCTGCGGTAGGCCGCGTCGACGTCGGCGGGCCCGGACAGCGGCGATGTGGCGTACACCTCGCCGGTCTTGGGGTCGTGGATGTCGAGCGTGCGCCCGTCGGACGCCTGCACCGGCTTGCCGTCGACGATGTTGTGGAACGTGCGCATGACACCCCTATTTCGTTGTGGCTCCGGCGGAGCCGCCGGACAGCCGGTTGGCCAGGTACACCGGTAGCACGGACACGACGACGAGGACCACCGCCGCCACGTTGACGACGGGCGCCTGGTTCGGGCGGAACAGGTTCTGGAAGATCCACAGCGGGAGCGTCTGCAGGCCGGGGCCCGCGGTGAACGTCGTCACGATGATCTCGTCGAAGGACAGGGCGAACGCCAGCAGCGCGCCGCCGAACAGGGCGTTCCGCAGCGCCGGGAGCGTGACCCGCCACCACGTCGTCCACGGGGTGGCGCCGAGGTCCAGCGACGCCTCCTCGGCCGTCGACGACATCCGCCGCAGCCGGGCCGAGGCGTTGTTGACCACGATGACGATGCAGAACGTGGCGTGCCCGACGATCAGCGTGAAGAACGTCAACCCGCCCAGCGCCTGCGTGAACAGCGTGTTCAGCGCGATGCCGGTGACGATGCCGGGCAGCGCGATGGGGAGCAGCACCAGCAGGGAGACGGCGTCGCGGCCGAAGAACTCGTAGCGCACCAAGGCCATCGACGCGAGCGTGCCGAGCACGACGGCGATCGCCGCGGCGCCCAGCGCGACCTCCACCGACGTGACGACGGCCGTACGCACGCCCTCGTTCGTGGCCGCCGCCTGCCACCAGCGCAGCGTGAACCCCGGGGGCGGCCAGGCGAACGTCACGCTCGTGGAGAACGAGTTGACGAGCACCAGCGCGAGCGGGGCGTAGATGAACGTGAGCACGGCCGCGGCGGCGAGGCGCAGCAGCCAGCGGGCGGTGGTCGAGAGGATCACCGCGACCACCTCGGTGAGGTGCGCCGCGGTGCGGAGACGCGTGCATCGGCTGCCTGAGACATCATAGCCGCTCCAGCGCGCCCGTGCGGCGGATCGTGAGCAGGTACGCCGCCATCACGATCAACGGCAGCAGCGCGACCGCCGCGGCGAACGGCAGGTCGGTGGAGAAGTTCGCGTACACGATGTTGCCCAGCATCTGGTTGGTGCCGCCCACGAGCTGCACGGTGATGTAGTCGCCGAGCGACAGCGAGAACGTGAACACCGACCCCGCCGCGACCGCCGGGCCCAGCAGCGGCACCACCACCGTCCGGAACGCCGCCCACGGCCGCGCGCCCAGGTCGGCGGCGGCGTCGACGTACGAGCCGCGCATCCCGTCGATGCCCGCGTACACCGGCAGCACCATGTAGGGCAGCCACAGGTAGGTGAGCGTGAGCACCACGGCGACCCAGCCGTAGCCCGGCGAGGACCTGTGCAGCGGCCCCTCCGGTGACAGCAGCACCCGCCACGCGTACCCCTTGACCAGGTAGGACGCCCACAGCGGCGTCACCACGAGCGCGACGAGCACCGGCCGCGCGCGGGGCGAGGCCACCAGCGCCGTGTAGGCCGCCAGCGGCACGGCCAGCACCACGCACAGCGCCGTCACCCCGACCGCGACCGCGACCGTGCGCGCGGCCGTCAGCAGGTACGCCGGGTTGGTCAGCACCTCCACGACGTTCTCGGTGGTGAAGCTGTAGAGCACGCGGCCGGTGAAGCTGTCGGTCGCGAAGAACGCCGTGGCCAGCAGGAACGCCAGCGGCAGGAGGTAGAACAGGCCCAGCCACAGGAGCGCGGGCGTGAGCAGGCCGGTGAGCCGCAGCGCGGGCCGGCGGTGCAGCATCGCCTGCACACTCAGTCATGCCGAGTGCTCCTCGACCGGTGTCGCGGCTGGGACGGGTGCCGTGGTGTTGGTCGGCGAGGTCACGCTGCCTCCAGGTGCGGCCGGGCCCGAACGGAGGGGATCAGCCCGGGCCCGGCCGCGGATCAGGGGGTCTCAGCCGCTGCGCAGCTGGCTCCAGGCCTTCACCCAGTCGTCGTACTGCACGCACTTGGTGTCCGTGCGCCCGTCAAGGCAGTTGGCGGTGGGTGTCGTCCAGTAGTAGACGTCGTTCCAGTACCCGGTCTCCTGGGCGTGGAACTGCGCGCAATGGTCCTTGTTCGCGGTGAGCGCGCACGACTTCTGGTTCGACGGCGCCTCCCCGAAGTACTCCGCGATCTGCGCGTTGACCTGCGGCGACACGACGTAGTTCAGCCACTGGTACGAGCAGTTGACGTTCGCGTCGTCCTTCTTGACCATCCACGTGTCCGACCAGCCGGTGGCGCCCTCCTTGGGTTTGGTCGTGCCCACCTTGTCACCGTCGGCGTTGGCGAGGTTGGCCGTGAGCTGCCAGCCCTGGCCCTGCACGACCGAGCCGGACGCGAGGCCCTGGCTCTGCTTGACGTAGTCACCCCAGTACTCGGCCACCAGCGGCTTCTGCTGCTTGAGCAGCGCGGTCGCCGCGTCGAACTGCTTCTGGTCGAGGGCGTAGGGGTTCTTGATGGCCAGGTCGGGCTGGGTCGCCATCAGGTAGACCGCTGCGTCGGCGATGTAGATCGCGTCGTCGTACGGGCTGATCTTGCCCTTGGCCGGGGAGTTCGGGTCCCACATGCCCGACCACGACGTCGGCGGCGTCGGGTTCGCGGCCTTGTTGTAGAGCAGCAGGTTGGCGCCGCGGCCGTGCGGGATGCCGTAGGAGACCCCGTTCACGGAGTTCCAGGGCTTGTTCTTGAGGTCGGGGAAGATGTCGGCGTAGTTGGGCACGAGCGCGGTGTTGATCGGCTGCACGCGGTCGCCGTAGACCAGCCGCAGCGAGGCGTCGCCGGACGCGGACACCACGTCGTACTCGCCGGTGGCGAACAGCTGCACGGCCTCGGCCGAGGTGGCGAACGTCTTGACGGCCACCTTGCAGCCGGTCTGCTGCTCGAACGGCGTGACCCAGTTGATCTTCGGGTCGGTCGAGCCGTTCTCCGCGTAGCCCGGCCAGGCGAGCACCGACAGCTTGCCCTCGCCCTGCCCGACCGGGCCCGCGTAGGGAGTGCCGCCGGGCGGCGCGCCCTGCCCACCGGGCGCGGCCCCGCCGCCACCACCGCCGCACGCGGCGAGCGCGAGGCCGAGGGCCCCGACCATCGCCAGTGTCCGCATTCTCATGGGACCTCCTTCAGCCGGGTCTCGTGCTCGGGGTGCCAGGTGAGGCGCACCCGTTCGCCGCGCGCGGGCACGGGCGTGGCGCCCGCCCCGTTGAGGAGCAGCACGGAGAGCGTGGTGCCGTCGTCGAGCGCGACGACGCAGCGGGTGGTGGCGCCGGTGTAGACGAGCTCGTCGACCGTCCCCTCCACGCCGCGTGGCCCGTCGCCGCCGATGCTGATCTTCTCGGGGCGGACGCTGGCCCCGTCGATGATGTTGGACGTGCCCACGAAGCCCGCCACGAACGCCGACGCGGGCCGTTCGTAGACCTCGTGCGGCGGCCCGGCCTGCTCGACGCGGCCGTCGCTGAACACGACGACGCGGTCGGCGAGCGTCAGCGCCTCGTCCTGGTCGTGGGTGACGAGCACGAACGTGATCCCCGAGTCGCGCTGGATCCGAGCGAGCTCGATCTGCATCTGCTCGCGCAGCTTGAGGTCCAGTGCGCCGAGGGGCTCGTCGAGGAGGAGGACGGCGGGCCGGTCGACCAGCGCGCGGGCCAGCGCCACCCGCTGCCGCTGCCCGCCGGACAACGCGGTGGGGGCGCGGTCGGCCATCGCCTCCAGCCGCACGGTGTGCAGCGCCGCCCGGGCCTGCTCGCGGCGCTCCGCCTTTCCCATCCCCGCGATGCGCAGCGGGTACTCGACGTTGCCCAGCACGGACAGATGGGGGAAGAGCGCGTAGTCCTGGAAGACGGTGTGCACGTCGCGGTCGAACGGCGGCGCGGCGGTGACGTCCTTGCCGCGCAGCGTGATCGTGCCCGCGGTGGGCTGCTCGAACCCGGCGATCATCCGCAGCACGGTGGTCTTGCCCGAGCCGGACGGGCCGAGCAGCGTGACGAACTCGCCCTCGGCGACATCCAGGTCGAGGCCCTGCACCGCGACGACCCCGCCCGCGAACTCCTTCCGCACCCCGCGCAGCGAAATCGCCGGGGTGCGGGCGGGCGGGCGCGGCGTCGGTGGCGGGCGCCGGTGCGGTGCGTCCTCGGGCTGGGGCCACGGCCGAAAAACATATGGCTCCATAGGTTTGACGTCAACGGCCTGTGGCAAGGTGTAACCCGTGCGAGACACCGGCGGTCGCGCGGCGGTCTTCGCCCCGCTCGACGTCGGGCGCCGCGCCGACGCCGTCGTCCGCCGTCTCGCCGACGGCATCCGGCTCGGGCTGCTGCGGCCGGGTGAGCAGCTGCCGAGCGAGTCGGAGCTCGCGGAGTCGTTCGGCGTGGCGCCGGTGACGGTCCGGGAGGCGCTCACCACCCTGCGGGAACAGCAGCTCGTCGTCACCAAGCGGGGGCGCACGGGCGGCAGCTTCGTGCGCGACGTCCGTGGCGGCGCGGCCGACGTCGCTGCGCGAGCGGCTGCGCGAGGTCGCCCCGTCCCAGCTGCGTGACCTGCCGACCACTACGTCGCCGTGTTCGGCACGAGCGCGCACCTCGCGGCGGAGCGGGCCGGGGCGCAGGACGTGCTCCTGCTCACCGAAGGCGTCGCCGAGCTGCGCCGGGCCCCGGACGCGGACGCGCGGCGGCGGGCGGAGTCGCGGTTTCACGTGGCCGTGGCCGCGGCGGCGCAGTCGGCTCGCCTCACCCGTGAGGTGATCAGCCTGCAGAGCGAGGTCGGCCCGCTGCTGTGGCTGGCCGCGACCACGGACGCCGCCCGTACCGAGGTGCTCGCCCGGGTGTCGGGCATCCTCCACGCCGTGTGCGCCTGCGACGCCGCGGCCGCGCGCTCGGAGGCCACCGCGCACGTGTACGCCGCGCTGGCCCGGGCGAGCGTCGTGCAGCTGACCCTGCTGGCCGAGGAGGAGGACGCACCGTGGTGAGCTTCGCCCGTCCCGCGCTCGCGCCGCCCGGACCGCGCACCCCTTCTCGCCACTGCGCACCCCTCCGGGCGACTTCGCACCCCACCGATGGGGTGCGCGGTGGTCCCGTGGGGTGCGCGGTGGGTCGGAGGGCCGGGTGAGCGGGGAGGCCGTCACGGCGCTGGCCGAGCGGGTGACGCGGCTGTGCGAGAGCACGTTCGCGGCGGTGGAGGGGCTGCGCGGGGTGGCGGCGCAGCTGTTCCCGGCGTCCGGGCCGGAGGATGTGGCGCCGATCGCCGACGTCGTGCGCCCGGTGTTGGAGACGCCCGGCACCCCGCTGGTCGGTGCGGGCCTGATCGTCGCGCCCGGGGTGCTGCCGGGGGTGGGGCACTGGATGGAGTGGTGGCACCGGGGGCCGGGCGGCGGCGGAGCGGTGCAGCGGCTGGAGCCCGAGCTCGACCCGGAGGCCGACGACTTCTGGGACTACACGCAGCTGCCGTGGTTCGCGATCCCGCGCGGCACCGGCGCCCGGCACGTGACCGGCCCGTACGTCGACGCGCTCTGCACCACGGAGTACACGCTGACGTTCACGATCCCGCTGCTGTCCACCCGTCGGGAGTTCCTCGGGGTGGTGGGGGCGGACATCGTCGTCGAGTGGCTGGAGCGGCGCCTGTTGCCGCTGCTGCACCGGACGGGCCGCACGGCGGCGCTGGTGAACGCGGAGAACCGGGTGGTGGCGGCCAACCATCCCGACCTCGTGACGGGCGCGGTCACGGAGGTCGAGGCGGCCCGGCACCCGCTGCCGGACCTGCCGCTGACGGTGCTGGTACTCCCCTGACCCCGTCCACCCCAAGATCGCCGTTTGGGTGCGGATCCGGCCGAATCTGGCCGCTCGGCGCACCGAACCGGTGATCTTGCGAAGGGGAGAGTATCGCCCGACGCCGGTGGAGCGGAGGTCGCCGTGCGCGTTCGCTGTCCGGTGCTCTCGGCGGGCCACCGAGCTGGCGGTGTTCACCGCCGCGCTGGAGGCCGTGCGCCGCGGCGAGGGGCGCGCCGTGTTCGTCTCCGGGGAGGCGGGCGTCGGCAAGTCCCGGCTGGTCCGCGAGGTCGTCGCGGCGGCAGGGGACACCACGGCGGTCGTCGGCCGGTGCGTCGAGGGTGAACTGCCATCGCCCCTGCGCCCGTTGGCCGAGGCCACGATGTCGTTGACCAGGGCCGCGCCACTGCCCCACCGTGAGGTGCTCGGCCCGTACGCGGCGGTGCTGGGCAGGCTCGTGCCCGAGTGGGCAGCGCTGGGCGGCGAGCCACCGACGGGTCCGCTGCTCGGCGAGGCCCTGTTGCGGCTGCTGCGGGCGATGGCCCCGCAGGGCTGCGTCGTCGTGCTGGAGGACGTGCACTGGGCCGACCCGGAGACGCTGGCCGTGCTGGAGTACGTGTGCGATCACGTCGCCGACGCGGCCGGCTGCTCGCCATCACGCTCCGGGACACCGACGGCGGCCGCGCGGGCCCGCTCGCCGACGCTTTGGTCGCCCGCGACTCCGCCCTCGCGGCCGATCTCGCGGCGCGGGCGGGCGACCCGGCTGCCGCCGAGCTGTTCGGGATGGCGGGGCGGCGCGCCGCCCGCGACGGCGCGCTGGACTCCGCGGCCGCGCTGCTGGTTCGCGGACGGGCGCTCGCGCGGTCGACGGCGCAGCGAGCCGCGCTGGCCGACGCGCTCGCCGACGTCCACTGCCGGGCCGGACGTCTCGACGCGGCGGTCACGGCGACGCACGACCTCGACGCCCTCCTGCGGGCGGGCGGGGACCATCCCGCGGAGCCGCTGCGCCGCCGCGCCCACGTGCGGCTCGCCCGCGCCTTCGCCGAAGCGGCGCGCTGGGACGACGCCGAGGCCGAGCTCGCGGCGGTCACCGAGCCGATGGGTCCGGAGTCGCCTCGCCCCCGCTCCGCCGCTGCCGCGCCGGACGCGGTCGAGGCCGACCTCGTGCGCGCCTTGATCCTGCTCGGCAACCACGACGCCGGGGAGGCGGCTCGGCGCGCCGCGGCGTCGTCGAGCCCGCCCTTGCCGCGCGCAGGCCCGACCTCGCCTGTGAGGCGCTGCAGGTCGTGGGCCGGGCCGCGCGCGGCCGCGACGGCGACGCCGCGCCCGCCGCGTTCGAACGGGCCCGGGCGGTGGCGGTCGCGCACGACCTGCCCCTCGCCGAGCTCTCCGCGCTCCACGAGCTCGGCACCATCGACATGTTCTCCACCGGCAGGCGCGACCGGCTGCTCGCCGCCCGGCGCGGCGCGGAGGCCGCGGGCGCCGTCCGCCTCAGCGCGGTGCTCGACCTGCAGCTCGTGGCGGCACACCACATGCACGGCGACCGCGAACCCGCCGAGGCCGCGGCCCGTCGGGCGCTGGACGGGGCGACGACGCTGGGCATCGCGCCGATGCGGGTGATCGCACTGGCGCTCACCGCCTGCCCGGTCGCGCTCACCGGCGACCGGGACGCGCTCGAAGCGGCGATCGCCGCCCTCCCGGCGGGTGTCCTCGACGGCGACCCCGATTCGCAGTCGAGCATCTGGGGCACCTCGCGGGCCACCTGCTCGCTGCTGCGCGAGGACCGCACGGCCGCGGTGCGCGAGCTCGAGACCGCCGCCGCGCTCGTCCACGGGGCGGCGGAGATCCGGCCGCAGACCTGGTGGGGCTTCTGGGTGCTGCTGCGCGCCCTCGACGGCCGCGACGCCGCGTCCGCGATCGCGACGCTGCGGTCCTGCCCCGCCGCGGCCAACCGGCAGAACCTGGCCTACGCCGAGCTCGGCGAGGCCGTGCTCGCGGGCCGGGCGGGTGACGGCACCCGCGCCGCCGCGATCGTCGCCCGGTGGGACGCGACCGCCCTGCCGTGGGCCTGGCTGCGCCAGCTCGGGCGACGGCTCGCGCCGAGGCCGCCCTCGTCGACGGCTGGGGAGAGCCCACGGCATGGCTGACCGAGGCGGCCGCGTTCTTCGAGCGGTTCGGCGCCCCCGCCGTCAGCCGGGAGTGCCTGCGGCTGGCCGCGGGCACCCCCGCGCTGCCCGCCAGCTTGCGCAGACACGGCGTGACGCCACGGGAAGGGGAGATCTTCGCCCTCCTGGGGCAGGGCATGACCGGCACCCGCGAGCTCGCCGCCCACCTGGTGATCTCCCCGCGCACCGTCGAGAAGCACGTCGAGTCGCTGTGCCGCAAGCTCGGCGTTCGCACCCGGAGCCAGCTCGCCGCGCTCGCGGCGCGCGGTCAGGTCCAGGCGATGACGTAGCGGAACACGTTGTCCAGCCGTACGCCGCCGTCGCGCCGGTAGCGGAGCATGACCTCGGTGAGCGCGGCCGTCACCGCCTGCTCACCCGCGTGGGCGGCCGCCCGCACCGCGGGCCCGGTCGCGGCTTGCGCGCGGACGGCGGTCGCGACGTCCGGGTAGCCGTAGGGCGTCGGCACCTCGCCGTCCTCGGCTGCCCGCAGGCCTGCGCCCTCCACGAGGGCTTCGAGAGCACCCGGCGCGCTCAGGGCGAACGGCCCACCCGCGCCCGGCGGTGGGGGCGGCAGCAGCCCGCCGATCGCGGAGAGCACGTCGCGGGCCTCGGAACGCCCCGGCGCCCCCCAGGTCAACACGGCGACGGGGCTGCCGGGGACGAGCACGCGGCGAAGCTCGCGCAGCGCGGCGGTCGGGTCGCTCGCGTACTGCACCGCATTGAACGAGGTCGCGGCGGTGAACGTCGCGTCGGGGAACGGTAGTTGTTCGAGGTCGCCGAGGCGGATGTCGGCGTCGGGGTTGCGCCGCCGCGCCACCGCCACCAGCCCCTCGGCAGCGTCGAGACCGGCCACCGCCGCGCCGCGCTTGCTCGCGAGCTGGAGCGCGAGGCCCGCGCCGCAGCCCACGTCGAGCAGCCGGGTCTGCGACCCGATCCGCAGCACGTCGAACACCGCCTCGTAGAACGGCTGCTGTCCGGGCTCGGTCAGCTCCGACCAGTCCTGCGCCTTCGCGCCCCACAGCGGGCCTTGCACCGATGCCGATCCCATGTGCCCCTCCTCGTTCCCATGCGGAGCACGAGCATCGTTGGCGCAGGTGGGGCCGCACATCGGGAGATTCCCGCATCTGGGCCGGGCGGCCTACGTATGCGGGCGGGTGAGCGCGGGTGGTGTCAGTCCTTGCGTACCGACAGCGCCAGCGCCGGGCAGGACTGGACCGCCTTGCGGGCCTCCTTCGCCAGCTCCGGGGGCAGCTGGTCGTCCTCGATGATGGGGTAGCCCCACTCGTCCAACGTGATCATCTCGGGCAGCAGCTCGGCGCAGACGCCGTGCGCGTGGCAGTTGATCGGGTCGACGCGCAGCCTCATGGCCGGTGCTCCAGTGGGGTCCAGGGGCCGAGGACGGTCGCGGGGCACGGCCTGCCAGCCCGGTGCGCGGCCACGTCGTCGGCGAACGTGTGCAGCGCGGTCGCCGCGAGCCGGACGGCGCCGTCGGGGTGCGAGCAGGCGCCGCGGCCGGGGATGACGCCCAGCCGCCGCTGCAGCCGGGGCAGCAGGTCGCGGTCGGCCGCGCCCATGGCCAGCGCGTCGAAGTCCGCGGTGATCGCCGGGAGCCCGAAGAGGCACGGCCCGCACTGGCCCGCGCCCGCGTCGGCGAGGTAACGCAGCACGGCCGCGGTCTCGGCGATCCCGCACGCGCGCGCGGGCAGCGCGACCAGCGCCGCCACGCCCAGCTCGATGCCGACGTCCGCGCAGGTCTCGTGGGCCAGCGGCAGCTCCAGCGCGTCGGTGATCGGCAGCCAGCTCCCACCGAGCCCGCCGATGAGCACGGCCCGCAGCGGCTCGGTCTCGCCGCCCGCGAGCTCCAGCACGTCGGAGATCGGCAGACCCAGCTCGACCTCGTGCACGCCGGGGCGGTTGACCGCGCCGCTGACCGTGACGAGCGTGGTGCCGGGGGAGCGCGTGGTGCCCGCGGCGCGGTACCAGTCGTCGCCGAAGCGGGCGATGAGGGCGAGGTGCGCGAGGGTCTCCACGTTGGACACGAGCGTGGGGCGGCCGCGCACGCCCTTGCTGGAGGTCCGCACGCCGGTCGGGCGGGGCTCGCCGGTGTTGAGCGTGTTGACCAGCGCGGTGCTCTCGCTCGACACGAAACCGGCGGGCATCTCGGCGAGCTCCACCGCGACCGGGTCGCCCTGGCGCTCGTTCAGCGCGTTCGCGAGCACCGCGGTGAGCGGGCTGCCGGTGTGCAGGGCGAGCACGGCCTCGCGGGCGCCGATGGCGTGCGCGGCGAGCGCGATCCCGTCCAGCACGAGGTGCGGGGCTCGCCGCAGCAGCGCGCGGTCCTTGGCGCTGGACGGGTCGCCCTCGCACCCGTTGGCGAGCACGATCGCGCCGCGCCGGGACTCGCTGATCAGCAGCAGCTTCTCGGCCATCGGGTAGCCCGCGCCGCCGCGTCCGCGCAGCTCCGCCCGCGCCACCTTCTCGACGAGCAGGCGCTTGCCCGCGCCGCTGGGGTAGTCGGCGAGCGGGAGCGGGCCGAAGCGGGCGAGGTGGGCGTCGAGGTCGGCGGTGACCCACGGCTCGGGAGCGGCCGCGAAGAGCCGCTGCGACTCGACCGCGGTCGGGCTGACGATCGGGATCGGGCCGGTGTCGAGCATGGCGTTGAACGGGGGCTGGAACCCGGGCGGGAAGGCGGGCTGGAACACGGCGGTGGCGAGCGGGTCGTGGAGTGCGGTCACCGGGCGCCGACCACCGCGCGTCGGGCCTTCGTGTCCGGGTGGCGCACGAGCAGGCGGCGGGTGACGGACGCGGCCACAGCGGCGGCGCAGGCCCCGTTGAGGGCGATCACCCAGGTCAGCCTGCTGTCCGAGCCGCCGATGCCGAGGCCGTGGATCATCGCGAGCGGCCACAGCGCGTACGAGGCGACGTGCACCGTCCGCCACAGCCGCTGGGAGAGCCGGGCGCGCAGCAGGCTCGTCACGAGCACGGCGATCAGCAGGTCGAACGCGACCGCCCCCAGGCCCAGCCAGAACGGGTGGTAATCGGAGACGAACGGGACGACGGCGTCGATCCATTGCAGCGGGACGTAGCCGTCGATGATCGCGGACCCGATGTGCACGGCCAGGAACACCACGGCCAGCAGCGACACGTTGCGGTGCAGCGCGTGCAGCGTGAACCGCTGCCAGCCACCGGCGCTGGCCCGGCTGGCGTGCGCGCAGCCCAGCACCACGGTGCCGGTGAGCAGCAGCAGTGAGACCAGCCCACAGGCGCGGCTGACGAACCAGAGGATCTCTTCCATCTACTCGGCTCTCCTCTCGGGCCAGCCCGCGGTCGTGATGACGGTGCCGCCCCGATCGACGAGACGGGCGGGGAGACGGCGGTCGGCCAGCCAGCCCGGCGCCGCGTCGCCGAGGACGACGGCGGCGGTGCTGGCGGTGTTGGCGTCGACGCAGGTGGCGGCGGCGACCGACACCGTGCGCCACCGGCTGTCGGGGACGTCGCCGGTGCGCGGGTCGACGATGTGGTGCACGGTGCGGCCTGCGCGTCGCCACGCACGGCGGGTGGTGCTGGAGGTCGCCAGGCCGCCCGCGGCGATGCTGACGACGAGCTCGGGGTCGACGAGGGCGCGTTCGTGGTCGTCGCCGACCGCGATGCGCCAGCCGTCCTCGGGCGCGGGCCCGGCGACGCGGACGTCGCCGCCGAGGCTCACCAGCACACCCGCGCGAGTCACAGCCGCGGCGGCGGTGGCGATCCGGTCGGCGGACAGGGCCTTCGCGGTGGCGCCCAGGTCGAGCGCCACACCGCGGGGGAGCACGACGGTGGCGCCATCCCAGCCGACGCGCCACCAGCCGGGCGCGGCCTGCGGCGCCGGAAGCGGGTCGGCGCCGTCGGGGTCGAGCTCTGAGAAGTCGCGGTCGTAGCCCAGCGCGCGGACGGCGTGCCCGACCGTCGGGTCGACGATGCCGTCGGTCTGCTCCGCGGCCCGCAGCGCCACGGTGAGCGCCTCCGCGAGAAGCGGGCCCACCGACGTGGCGGCGCCTGCGCTCTCGTGCAGCCGGGAGATCTCCGAGTCGGCCCGAAACCGGCTGCAGGCGGCGTCGATCGCCGCCAGCTCGGCCCGCAGCACGCGCTCGGCCGCGTCCAGCGCGTCCGGATCGGCCACGGCGAGCAGGGCCGTCGTCCCGAGGGCGGTGACGACGATCCGGGCGGGACTGCTCGTGCGGGTCATGACCCGCCGGAAGACCCGACCGGTTCACCTGCGGCGGGTTGGGGAGCGGCGGCGGGGGGCTTCGGGGCGGTGTGCTTGGCGGCGGGCTTTTCGTGGACGGTCAGTGCCGCCTGGACGGGCGGGGGCTTCGGTGCCGACTCCGCGGCGAAGGCCTGGGCGAACAGGGACCCGAAGAAGACGGCGAGCGCGGTGCCACCCACCGCGCTGACGGTCGTGGCGCCGACGATCCGCCGACGGCCCGCAGCGCGGGGGTCGACGGCGGCGGCCCGCCTGGATCGGTGACTGCTCATGGCCGGGGACGCTAACCGCTCGCCCCCACCCCATCGGGCAGCCTGAGAACGGAGGTTGCAGGCGGTCCTCCGTGCGGCGACGAGCCGTCGACGAGCGGCCGACAAGACTCCGAACGCCAAGTATCACTGGTCTGAACGGCGTAACGACGTTCTCAGCTCCGGCGTCCGTGCGTCGAGCGGTCGTTATACGGGGGTCAGGGTGTCGAAGCCCGCGTAGGGCACGAGCGCCTCGGGCAGCGCGACGGTGCCGTCCGCCCGTTGACCTTGCTCCAGAACCGCGACGAGCGTGCGCCCGATGGGCAGCCCCGAGCTGTTGAGCGTGCCCGCGAACCCGCGGGTGCCGTCCTTGGCCTTGGTGCGGATGCCCGCCCGGCGGGCCTGGAACGTGCCGCAGTCCGACGCCGACGCGATCTCCCGGAACGCCTGTTGGCCGGGCAGCCACACCTCGAGGTCGAACGTGAGCCGCGCCGAGAAGCCGGTGTCGCCCGCCGCGAGCTTGATGACGCGGTGGTGCAGCCCGAGCCCCTGCAGCACGGCCTCGGCGTGCCCGACCAGAACGTCCAGCTCGGCGCGCGAGCGCTCGGCGTCGACGATGCGCACGAGCTCCACCTTCGCGAACTCGTGCATCCGGATGAGCCCGCGGGTGTCCTTGCCGTACGAGCCCGCCTCCGAGCGATAGCACGGCGTGTAGGCGGTGTAGGCGAGCGGGAGGCTCTCCAGGGGGAGGGTCTCGCCAGCATGCAGGTTGGTGAGCGGCACCTCGGCGGTGGGGATGAGGAACAGCTCGCGCTCGCCGACGTTCGTGCGGAACAGGTCGCTCTCGAACTTCGGCAGCTGGCCCGTGCCCGTCATCGTGGGCCGGTTGACCAGCGACGGCACCGAGAACTCGGTGTAGCCGTTGGCCTCGGCGACGTCGAGGAAGTAGCGCGCCAGCGCCCGCTCCAGCTTGGCGCCCTGCCCGCGGAGCACGGCGAACCGCGGGCCCGCGAGCTTCGTGCCGCGGGCCAGGTCGAGGATGCCGAGGCGCTCGCCGAGCTCGACGTGGTCGCGCGGCGCGGCGATCTCCGGCGGCTCGCCCCAGGTGCGGACGAGCTCGGCGTCGGCGTCGCTCGTGCCGTCGGGGGCCTCGTCGGCGGGAAGGTTGGGGACGCCGAGCAGGAGATCCTGCAGCTCCCCGTCGAGCGTGCGCTGCTCGTCCTCGGCCGCCGCGACGACCGTCTTCAGCTCGCGGGCGCGCTCGACCAGCGCGGGCCGCTCGTCGGCGCTCGCGCCCTTCACCGACTGGGCCACCCGCTTGGCCTCCGCGCGCGCCTCGTCGCCCCGCTGGATCGCCGCGTTGCGTCCCGAGAGGAGCTTGTCCACGGCGGACACGTCCAGGGCGTAGCCCCGGCGGGCCAGCTTGCGGACGGCGTCGGTGGCGGGATCGAGCAGGACGCGGGGGTCGTGCATCTACCCAGGGTATCGGCCGGTGGCGAGGGGGTTTTCGGCGACGCCTACCCGACGGGGGGTGGCGGCGGCGACCGAGATAGTCGCAGGATGTGCGGCAGGTCAACCAAGAGAGGCCGCCGCCGTGTCCAGTGCCGTGTCCACCGCCGCCCCCGCTATGCCGTCCTACACCTGCGGCACCTCCGACGTCCCGCTGCTCGGCGACACCATCGGCGACAACTTCGACCGCACCGTCGCCGCCCGACCCGACCACGAGGCGCTGGTCGACGTGCCCAGCGGGCGCCGCTGGACGTACGCGCAGATGCGCGAGGACGTCGAGACCGTGGCGCTGGGCCTCCTCGCCGCGGGCGTCGCGAAGGGCGACCGGGTGGGGATCTGGGCGCCCAACGTCGCGGAGTGGACGCTCGTGCAGTACGCCACCGCGAAGATCGGCGTCATCCTCGTCAACATCAACCCGGCGTACCGCACGCACGAGCTGGAGTACGTGCTGAACCAGGCCGGGATCGCGCTGCTGGTCGCGGCGCCGAGCTTCAAGACCTCCGACTACGCGGCGATGATCGAGGAGGTGCGGCCGCGCTGTGCCGCGCTGCGCGAGGTCGTGCTGCTCGGCTCGCCGGAGTGGGACGCGCTGCGTCGAGGCGGGCAAGCGGCGGCGACCGCGCGGAGCTCGCGCGCCTGCAGGCCGGGCTGTCGCCGGACGACCCGATCAACATCCAGTACACGTCGGGGACCACGGGCTTCCCCAAGGGCGCGACGCTCTCCCACCACAACATCCTCAACAACGGCTACTTCGTCGGACGGCTGTGCGGCTACGGCCCTGACGACCGCGTCTGCATCCCGGTGCCCTTCTACCACTGCTTCGGGATGGTGATGGGCAACCTCGGGTCGACCGCCAACGGCTGCTACCATGGTCATCCCCGGCCCGGGCTTCGACCCGAAGGCCACCCTGGAGGCCGTCCAGCAGGAGCGGTGCACGTCGCTGTACGGCGTGCCGACGATGTTCATCGCGGAGCTCAACCACCCGGACTTCGAGTCCTACGACCTGTCATCGCTGCGCACCGGGATCATGGCGGGCTCGCCGTGCCCCGTCGAGGTGATGAAGCAGGTCGTCGAGCGGATGGGCATGACCGAGGTGACGATCTGCTACGGCATGACCGAGACCTCGCCCGTCTCCACCCAGACCCGGGCCGACGACACGCTCGACCGGCGCGTATCGACGGTCGGACGGGTGCACCCGCACGTCGAGGTGAAGGTCGTCAACCCGGAGACCGGCCTCACCCTGCCCTGCGGCGAGCCGGGCGAGCTCTGCACCCGCGGCTACTCGGTGATGCTCGGCTACTGGGACGAGCCGGAGAAGACCGCCGAGGCCATCGACCGCGCCCGATGGATGCACACCGGCGACATCGGCGTGATGGACGACGAGGGCTACATCAACGTCACCGGCCGGATCAAGGACATGGTCATCCGTGGCGGGGAGAACGTGTACCCGCGGGAGATCGAGGAGTTCCTCTTCACCCACCCCGACATCCTCGACGCGCAGGTGATCGGCGTGCCGGACGCCAGGTTCGGCGAGGAGCTGTGCGCGTGGGTGAAGCTGCGCGAAGGCGCTGCGGAGATCACGCCCGAGGCGGTGCGCGAGTTCGCCAGCGGCAAGCTCGCGCACTACAAGATCCCGCGGTTCGTGGTCGTCGTCGACGAGTTCCCCATGACCATCACCGGCAAGGTCCGCAAGGTCGAGATGCGCGAGAAGACTGTCGCAATGCTCCAGCTGGAGGACGCTGCTGCGATCCGAAACGCGTAACCCGGGCCGGGTGTCGCGATCCGGCTGCGGTTCGGCGTGTCGCGCAGTACAGTGGCGGGCCTGCGCGTCCCGGGTGTCGCCCGAGGGCGCGTTCGTCATGAGTAGAGAACGGGTGAAGCAGCGTGCCGACCGGCAGGGTCAAGTGGTTCGACGCGGACAAGGGTTTCGGGTTCCTTGCCCAGGACGGCGGAGAAGACGTTTACGTCCGGCGGAACGCGCTGCCCGCGGGCGTTGAGGCGCTCAAGCCCGGCCAGCGCGTCGAGTTCGGCATGGCCGAGGGCAGACGGGGGCCGCAGGCGCTGCAGGTGCGGCTGATCGAGTCGTTGCCGTCGGCGGTCGAGGCGGCCCGGCGCCCGGCCGAGGACCTGCACAGCCTCATCGAGGACATGATCAAGCTGCTGGAGACGCGGGTGCAGCCCGACCTGCGCCGCGGCCGCTACCCGGACCGGCGCACGTCCAAGCTCGCCGCCGACGTGGTGCGGGCGGTGGCGCGCGACCTCGACGGCTGACCCCACCCCCACCCCCCACCCCCCGGGGTGAGTCGTGCGTTTCGCCACGGTGAGTCGTCGCGTTTGTGCACGGTGAGTCGTGCGGTGTTGGCGTTCGACCACGGTGAGTCCGGGCTATCGGCCCGCCGGTCCGGTCCGCGCAAGGTGATCGCGTCGATCCGTACCTCATGACGGTCGCCGAGAGCGTGGTGTGCGGCTCGCGGCGATCTCGGGCCGGGTTCCCGCGCGCGGCTGCGGCGGGCCAGCCGCCGACGCCGGGTGAGCGCACCTGCCGAGGTGGCGCTCAGTTCGTCGCGTTGAGCACCCAGCTGGCCCGGATCGGGAACTCGATCTCGCCGGTCTCGGCGTTGGCCTGCGGCGGCGGGCCGTACTGCTGCACCTGGGCGGTGACGAGCGCGTCGGTCGCGGCGGGCAGTTGCAGGGTGTAGTCGGGGTGCTGGTCGGGGGCGAGCACGGGGCTGCGGCCGTCGGTCTGGCCGCCGTTCGCGCTGCGGTAGGTGAACACGACCTGCCACGGCGCCGAGGAGATTTCGCCGGGCACCGTCACCTTCAGCGCCGCGCCCGCAGGCACGACGAGCCGCACGGGCGCGTTCGCGTCACTCTGACAATTCTTCAGCTGCAGGTCGCAGAACTGCGTGGGCTTCGCGACGACGCTCGCCGCGCCCGCCGTGAACGTCACCTCGGGCGGAGCGTCGCTGCCGCCGCACCCGGCGAGCAGCGCCAGGAGCGTGAGCAGGACGACGAGGCAGCGCACCGCGTCAGCCTAGGACGCTCGATCACGTGCGGGCGGCGGGCACCGTCGGCGCCACCGGGCGATCCTTGACCGCGAGGAACGGGACGATGCTGCGGCCGTGGTGGAGCAGCACGGTCTGCACCCCGACCACCGCGACCACGCCCGCCACGACCGTGAACCCGATCCAGAACGTGTCGTGCGGCAGGAGCACCCCCAGCGCGCCGCCCGTCACCCAGGCGAGCTGCAGCACCGTCTCCGAACGCCCGAACGCCGACGCGCGCGACTCCTCCGGCAGATCGCGCTGGATCACCGCGTCCAGGCTGACCTTGGCGAGCGCGCTCGCCGCCGCTCCGAAGAGCCCGACGGCCGCCGCCGTGGCGATGCCGGGCAGGGCCGCCGCCAGCGCCGCCACCACCACCGCGACGCCCACACACCACAGCACGACGACGCTGGAGAGCGCGCGCGGCCGCGATCCCGCCGCGTTGCCCGCGAACGAGCCGACCCCGGCGGCGGCGCCGACGATCCCGATGAGGAAGAGCTGGTGGGTGGGTTCGGCGTCGGTCTGTTTGACGACGAACGCGACGAACAGCGTGAGGAACCCGGTGAGCACGCGGATCGCGCCGTTGCCCCACAGTGCGACCACGACGCTGCGGCCCATCGGTGTGCGCCGCCCCCGTCGGGTGGTGCGGAGGGCGGCGGGCACCTCGCCCGCCGTCGACTCGACCCACTTCGGGATCCGCAGGCACAGGACCGTCCCGGCGACGGCGAGCGCCGCGGTGAACACGAGCGCGCCCTCGGAGCCCCACAGCCACGCGACCCCCGCGGCGAGCCCGCCGAACACCCCGCCCGCGGCGAGGCCGAAAGTGGTGAGGCGGGAGTTGGTGGCGACGAGCGTGATCGCGCTGGGCAGCACGCGGGGCGTGACGGCCGCCTTGAGCACAACGTACGACTTCGACAGCACCAAGGTGCCCAATGCGGCCGGGTAGAGCAGCCAAGTGTGGTACTGGAAGGCCATCACGACGGCGAGCACCGCGCGCAAGGCGAAGGTGAGGGCGAGGGCGGCTCGGCGGCCGCGCTGCAAACGGTCGAGCAGCGGCCCGATCACGGGCGCGACCAGGGCAAACGGCGCCGCCGTTATCGCGAGGTAGAGCGCGACGTTCGTGACGCTCTCGGCCTTCGCCGCGGCGAAGAACAGCGTGTTGGCCAGCGCGACGGCGACCGCCGCGTCGACCGCGTAGGTCATCATCGTGGCGTAGGTGAGGGCGGTGAGGCCGGAGCGGTCGGCCCCGTCCGCCGTTGCCGCGCGGTGGAACGCCCGCACCGAGCCCTCGGCGAGCTGCCTGCTCCGCATGGCTGCCACGCGGGTCACGGTGATCTTGCGGGGGAGCTTGACGCCGGGTGGCGGCGCTCCCGCCGCGGCGGTCGTTGCGCCCTCGGCAGCCGTGGTGGGGCGATCCGCCGTTGACGCCCGCCCCATTTCGCGCGCCGTGCCACCCGGTAAGGCGCCGGTCGCTCCTGCGCCGGTCGCTCCTGCGCCGGTCGCTCCTGCGCCGGCCGCCCCGCCGGCGGAACCGGGCCTGCGGTGGCGGGGTGCCCGGGCGGTGTCGTCGGGCCGAAGTAGGCCGTGGGAGCGGCCGGTGGGCCTGCGGATGCGGCGGGGTCGTGCGGCGGAGACGGGGCGGCGAGCGGTGGGCCGCCGGCCGGCCCCGTGGGTGTGACGGGGCCGTGCGGCAGGTACGGGGCGGCGAGCGTTGGCCCGGCCGGGCCCGCGGGTGTGGCGGGGCCGGGCCGCGGGGTCGTGGCGACGGGCGGCGGCCACGACGGAGTTGCGGCAGGTCCGGCGGCATCGGCCGCGGACGCACTGCCGGGGGCGCGGCGGTAGGCGGCCGGGTCGTAGTGCGGGTCGTCGTGCCACGGGTAGCGGCGGCGGGGGGCATAAGGGTCCGGTCCGGCGGACGCGGGCGGGGCGGGCGCCCCGGGCGGGGCGTAGGCGTTGGGATCGGGCGGGGCGTAGCCGTTGGCGGCCGGCGGGGCGAAACCATCGGGCGGCGGCCGGGAACCGGGCGGGGCGTAAGCATCGGGCGGGCGCTGGGAGCCGAGCGGAGCGAAACCATCGGGCGGCTGCGGGGAACCGGGCGGGGCGTAGGCGTTGGGATCGGGCGGGGCGTGCGGCGAATCATCGGTCGGCTGCGTGTCGCGCGGCGTCCCCGCGGCGGACCGCGCGCCGCCCGCCCACGGCCAGGGCGTCCGGGGTCGGGACGATCGGGGGCGCCGCACCCGTCCATTCTGACCCATCGCGGCGCGCGACTGCTGAACCCGCGAGACCGACATCCCGGTGATCCGCGGACCCGAACATGACCGGCTGTGCCCCCGAAATCAGGACGCGCCGTGTCGAGATCGCGAACTCGCCGTGCCGAAAACGCCGACACACCGTGTCCAAGAGCACGACTCACCCCGCCGGATTGCACGACTCACCCTGCCGGATTGCCGGACTCACCGTGCAGGATTGCCGGACTCACCGTGCCGGATTGCACGACTCACCGTGCCGAAGGCACCGGTGGGGCGGGGTCAGCCGGTCGGCACGACCATCCGCACCCGCAGCATCACCGGCCAGTACTTGCCGGTGACCAGGTACTCGTCACCGCCGAGCCACGTGATGCCGTTCATCGCGTCCGTACCCTCCTCCTGGGCAGGGGTGAGGAGCGCCGAACCGTCGACCGTCGCCGTCACCCGGCCGCTCGCGGGGTTGATGCGCACGATCTGCGTGGTCGGCCAGACGTTCGCCCACACCTGCCCGTCGACGCATTCGAGCTCGTTCAGGTGCGGGAGCGGCTTGCCGTCGAGGGTGACGGTGAGGGCGCCGGTTTGGCTGAACGTCGTGGGGTTGCGAAAGCGGAGGGTGGCCGAGCCGTCGCTCTGGACGAGCCGGACGCCGTCGAAGCAGAGCCCCCAGCCTTCGCCGGTCAGCGCGACCTGCTTCTTCACCTTCAGGGTCGCCTTGTCCCACTGCAGCGCGACGCCGTCCTGGTAGGTGAGCTGCCACAGCGTGTTGCCGGTGACCGCGATGCCCTCCCCCCACAGCCGCCCCGGCAGCGGCGCCGATCGGCGCAGGGCGCCCGTCGTCGGATCCAGCTCCCGGATCTGGGACACCCCGGCCAGGCCGGTGCTCTCCCACAGCGTGGTGCCGTCGCGCTGGAGGCCCTCGGTGAACGCCGTCGTGTCGTGGGGGAGCGTGGTGAGCACCTGCGGGCGGACGTCGGGAACGGTCGGCGGGGGCGGACTGCAGGCGGTGAGCAGCGCCGCGAGCCAGGCCGCCGCGCATAGGGTGGCAGAATGCGACCGGTGAGCGATGCGACCTTGCTTGCGGACGCCGTGGACGTGGCCCGCGCGGCGGCGATTTCGGAAGCGGCGGCCGATCTTCCGGACGGGCCCGCGGCGGTCGGCGCGCACCTTGCGAGCCTGGCAGAGGACGACGCCTCCGTCACCCACTACTTCGCCGCCGAACAGGGCGGCTACCGGGGCTGGCGCTGGGCGGTCACGCTCGCCGCGGCGTCCCCCGACGGGCCGGTCACGGTGAGCGAGGTCGTGCTGATCCCCGGCGCCGAGGCGCTCGTCGCGCCCGGCTGGGTGCCGTGGGAACACCGCATCCGGCCCGGTGACCTCGGGATCGGCGACCTCCTGCCCACCCCCGACGACGACCCGCGCCTCGTGCCCGGCTACGTCGCGTCCGACGATCCCGCGGTGGAGGAGGTCGCGCGGGAGATCGGGCTGGGGCGGGAGCGGGTACTGTCGCGGCTCGGTCGGGAAGAGGCCGCCGAGCGGTGGCGGGACGGTCCGCGCGGGCCCGGCTCCGACATGGCCCGCTCGGCCCCCGGCACCTGCGGCACCTGCGGATTCTTCCTGCCGCTCGCGGGCTCGCTGCGAGGGGCGTTCGGGGTGTGCGGCAACGCGTACGCGCCCGCCGACGGGTCGGTCGTCGCGGTCGGCTTCGGCTGCGGGGCACACTCGGACGTCCGCGCGGACGCGACGAGCGCGATCGCCGTCGTGGAGTTGGTCTACGACGACGGCGTCGATCTGGAGCCCGTCGAGTAGCTCTGTGGACGACCCCTTCGGCACCGCACGCCTGCGCGCGGCGGTCCTCGACGCCTGGGCGGCCTCGCCGACGCGGTTCCGGGAAGACGCCAACGCCGAGGAAGACCTGCGCCTCGGCGGCTACGCCGACACGTGGTTCGTCGAGCTGGCCCAGAACGCCGCCGACGCGGTTGGGCACGGCGGTCGGCTGCGGGTCACGCTCGCCGGCCCCGGGATCAGCGATGACGTGGGCGGAGACGGCGCGCCCGCCGAGGCCGGGACGGGGATCACCGACGACGCTGCCGGGTTCGCCGGAGAGGGCGCGCTGCCCGAGGCCGAGCCGGCGGAGTCGGGCCGCGGGGCTGGTGACCGACCCGCGGCCGGGGATGACCGCGCCGCGGCGCCCGGATTCGCCGGGTTGAGACCGCCGGACGGCACGGACGTGCCCGCCGAGCTCGGGCCGCCGGTATCCGCCGGATCGGGCCGGGCGGACGGCACCGTGGTGCCCGCCGAGCTCCGCGTCGCCAACACCGGCGCGCCGCTCACCGAAGCGGGGGTAGCGGCGCTCGCGTCGCTACGCGCTTCGGCCAAACGGGACGAAGCGGGCGCGATCGGCCGGTTCGGGGTCGGGTTCGCGGCGGTGCTCGCCGTGTCCGACGCGCCCCGGGTGCTGAGCACGTCGGGGGCGGTGGCGTTCTCCGCGGTACGGACGGCCGCGGCCGTCGGCGACCTCCCCGGCCCGGCCGCCGAGCTGGCCCGCCGCGACGCTCCGCCCGTCCTGCGCCTGGTCTGGCCCTCCGACGAACACCCGCCCGTGGGCTTTGCGACCGAGGTCCGGCTGCCGCTGCGCGACGGCGTCGACGGCGGCACCCTGCTGGACCACGCCCGGTCCGCGGCACCGGACCTGCTCCTCGCCCTGCCCGCGCTCGTCGAGATCGACGTCGACGGGCACGTCGTACGGCGGGCGGAGCGGGACGGGATTGTCACGGTCGGCGCGCGGCGGTGGCGGGTGGCGCGGCGTGGCGGTGTGCTCGCCGCGGCTGACGCCGCCGTCGAGCAGCGGGACCGTCGGGAGTGGGCCGTCACCTGGGCGGTGCCGCTCTCCGGCGCGCTCGGCGACGACGTTGCGCACGCCCCCACCAGCACCGCCGAGGCCCTCAGCCTGCCCGCCCGGCTGATCGCGACCCTGCCGCTGGAGCCCGACCGTCGCCGCGTGCGCCTCGGCCCGGTCACCGACGCCGTGCTCGACGGGGCGGCCGCGGCGTACGTCGACCTCGTGCGCGCCGTCGCGCCGGAGGAACGACTCGCGCTCGTGCCCCCGCCCGGCTTTCCCCGCTCGCCGCTCGACGGGCTGCTGCGCACCCGGATCGTCGACGCCCTGCGCGCGGCGACCTGGCTCCCGGCCGCCGCCCCCGCACCGGCCGCCGCGCCCGCCTGCGCCTCCGCCCCGGCCGCTATGCACGTCCCTCCCTTGGCCGCCGCCCCAGCGGCCGCGCACGCCCCAAAGGCCGCGCCTGCCTCCAGCCCGGCCGCCTCTGCCCCGGCCGCCTCTGCCCCGGCCGCCCCGCCTGCCGCCCTCGTCCCGCCTGCCGCCCTCGTCCCGCCTGCCGCCCTCGTCCCGCCTGCCGCCCTCGTCCTGCCTGCCGCCCTCGTCCTGCCTGCCGCCCTCGTCCCGCCTGCCGCCCTCGTCCTGCCTGCCGCCCTCGTCCCGCCTGCCGCTCTCGTCCCGGCCGCGGCGTCGGACCGGGTGGCTGGGCCGGTCGCGGCGCCCGCAGCGCCGCCGCACCCCGCCGGGGCGCGCGAGCTGGCCCCCGGCCGCGCGGAGTGGCTCGACATCCCTGGCCTCGGTCCGCGCCTGCCCGCCCTGCTCGCCGCCGCAGGCTTCGACGACCTCGCCGCCCCGCCCTACCTCCCGCCCGCGCTGACCGAGCTGGGCGCCCGCCGCGTGACCGCCGCGGAACTCGTGGAGCGGCTGTTCGGCGTCGAGCGGCCGCCGTCGTGGTGGCGCGCGCTGTACGCGGAGTTGGCCGAGCTTGCCGACGTCGGGCCCGAGCTGGTCGACGACCTGCGCGCCCTCCCCGTCCCACTCGTCGACGGGCGCGCCGCAGCCGGACCCGCCACCGTCCTGCTCCCCGACGGACCCCTTCCGGCCGGGCTGGCCGTCCCAGGCCTGCACATCGCCCATCCCGACGCCGTCCACCCTCTGCTCGCCCGCCTCGGCGCAGGCCCCGCCGATCCCGCAGCCCTGTTGGAGCACCCGGCGCTGCGGGCGGCGATCGAGCGCTCGGTCGACGACGCCGAGGCCGGGCTCGACACCGCGCCCCTCGCCGAGGCCGTCCTCGCGCTGCTCGCGGCCGGTGCGCGGGCTTCAGGAGAACTGGCCGCGCTCGCCCTCCCCGACGCCGACGGCCTGGCCGCCCGCGCCGACGAGCTGATGCTCCCCGACGCCGCTCTGCGCCCCCTGCTGGCCGACGACGTGCCGCTCGCCGTCCTGCACCCCGACTGGGCCGCACGCTTCCCTCGCGCGGTGCTCACGGCGGTCGGCGTGCTGGACGGGTTCGCCCTGGTCGTCGACGAGGAGCCGCTAGGGCCCGACCATGACCTCGACGACGAGGACCGCTGGTGGGACGGCCTCGCCGAGCCGCCGACCCGCCTGGTCGCTCTGCGCGACCTCGACCTCGTCGACGCCGCCGCCTGGCCCGCCGCCCTCGCCCTCCTCGGGGCCGACCGCGCCACCCGCGAGGCCATCACCACCACCGGCTACACCGCGTGGTGGCTCGCCCGGCACGCCCGCCTCGGCGGCCGCCGTCCGGGCCACTGGCGCCTGTCCACCGCCAACGCCCTCGCCGCCCTCTACGACCCGGTGCCGCTCGCCCCGCTGCCCCCGCCCGCCGAGTGGCAGGAATGTCACCCTGCAGACACTGGGTGGCCGGAATGTCACCTTGCAGACACGGAGGTGTCGGGCCCCACCCCGCCCGACCCCACCCCGCCCGGCCGCCGCCCACCCGACGACGCCCTGCTCGCCGCCATCGGCGTCCGCCGCGACCTGCACATCACCGACGCCCACGCCGCCGACGACCTCCTCGCCCGCCTCGCCGACCCGCACCGCCACCCCTCGGCCGCGCTCGTTGCCGATGCCCACATCGCCCTGGCCGACGCCGTCGCCGAGGGCCGCGTGGACGCCGCCGACCTCGACCTCCCCGAGCACGTCCGGGCGATGGACGGCAGCGTCGTGCACGTCGACGTCGCCGCGGTCCTCGACGCCCCGTGGCCCGCCGCCGTCCTCCCCGCGGGCGAGCTCGTCATCGGCGGCGACCCCGTCGCGCTGGCTGAGCTGCTCGACCTCCCGCTCGCCACCGAGATCGTGGCCGGGACCGTCGCCGCTGCGGGCGAGCCGGTGGCGTGGGCCGAGCTGGGCGAGGTCGTCGTGGCCTGCCACACGCTGGGCGTCGAGGTCCCCGACGGCGCCCTCCGCCGCCACGACGCCCTCTGGATCGACCTCCGCCGCCCCACGACGGGCCGCCACCGCGTCCCCGTCTGGCGCGAGCCCGACGGCACCTGGCACGCCGAAGACCCGCTCCGCGCCCTGCTGGCCCTGCTGGCACAGTAAGTGTCGGGCCCACGTGCTACACAGGACGTCGTGACCTTCGCCAGCAACGGCGCTGCGCCGCTCCCGTCGCGACGTCCGCGTCGGGTTTGCGTGCTTTCCGTGCACACCTCGCCCCTGGAGCAGCCGGGCACCGGTGATGCGGGCGGCATGAACGTCTACGTCGTGGAGACGGCCACCCGGATGGCCCGCGCAGGCGTGGCGGTCGAGATCTTCACGCGCGCCACGTCGTCGGAGCAGCCACCGGTGGCCGCGCTCGCGCCGGGTGTGCTCGTGCGGCACGTCGCCGCGGGCCCGTTCGAGGGCCTCGGCAAGAACGACCTGCCCAGCCAGCTGTGCGCGTTCACGGCGGGCGTCCTGCGGGCGGAGGCGCGGCACGAGCCGGGCTACTACGACGTCGTCCACTCGCACTACTGGCTCTCCGGCCAGGTGGGCTGGCTCGCGCACGACCGGTGGGGGGTACCGCTCGTGCATTCCGCCCACACTCTGGCGCGGGTCAAGAACGCCGCGCTCGCCGAGGGCGACGAGCCGGAGCCGATGGTGCGGGTGATCGGCGAAGATCAGGTGGTCGCCGAGGCCGATCGGCTGATCGGCAACACCGACGAGGAGGCCCGCCAGCTCGTCGAGCTCTATCACGCCGATCCGCGGCGCACGGTCACGATCCCGCCGGGGGTCGACCTGGCCCGCTTCCGCCCCGGCGACCGGGCCGCCGCCCGCGCGGTGCTCGGCCTGCCGCGCGCCGCCGTCGTGCTCGCGTTCGTCGGGCGGATCCAGCCGCTCAAAGCCCCCGACGTGCTGTTGCGGGCCGCCGCCGAGCTGCTGCGGCGGGATCCGGCCCTGCGTGAACGGCTGGTCGTGCTGGTCGCGGGCGGCCCGTCGGGCACCGGGCTGGCCGAGCCCACCGCGCTGCAGGAGCTGGCCGCCGCGCTGGGGATCTCCGACGTCGTGCGCTTCCTGCCGCCGCAGGGGGCGGGCCTGGTCGAGGTCTATCGGGCGGCCGACGTCGTCGCCGTGCCGAGCCACAACGAATCCTTCGGGCTGGTCGCGCTGGAGGCGCAGGCGTGCGGCACCCCGGTCGTCGCGGCGCGGGTGGGTGGGCTGCCGGTCGCGGTGGCGGACGGGCGTTCCGGGCTGCTGGTCCCGGGGCATCGCACCGAGGCGTGGGCCGATGCGCTCGCCGCGGCGGTCGGCAGGCGCGACGAGCTGGGCGCGGGCGCCGTCGCCCACGCGCGCGCGTTCTCCTGGGACCGCACCACCGAGGCCCTGCTGGCCACCTACACCGGAGCGGCCAGCGAGTTCGTCCAGCGGCAGCGGGTGTTGGCGGGGCTGGCGTCGTGACGGTCCAGGAGCGGGTCGCGGCGGCACTCGACGAGCTGGAGGTCGAGCACCATCGTCGGGGGCCGGGACAGTTTCTCGTCACCCTGCCGGGAACTAGACGACTTGCGACGCCCACCTGGCTCGTCGTGCGCGAACAGGCCTTGTTCGTCCAGGCGTTCGTCTGCCGCAGGCCCGACGAGGAGCACGAAGCCGTCTACCGCTTCCTGCTCCAGCGCAACGCCCGCCTTTACGGCGTGCACTACACGCTCGACCGCATGGGCGACATCCACCTCGTCGGCCGCATCCCGCTCGCCGCGGTGAGCACCGAGGAGATCGACCGCGTCCTCGGCCAGGTCCTGGAGGCGGCCGACGGCGACTTCAACACCCTCCTGGAGCTGGGCTTCTCCTCCTCGATCCGCCGCGAGTACGCGTGGCGCACCGAGCGTGGCGAGTCCACGGCCAACCTCAAGGCGTTCGAGCACCTCTTCACGTGACCGGATCGTGACGTCCGGGCACCCAACCCGATCCGCGGTTCCGCCCGTCCTGCCGGAAACCGGACGGGGAGGTGCAGGTGTTCACGACACGGACGCGGCTGTGGCGG
This sequence comes from uncultured Actinomycetota bacterium, assembly GCA_963739465.1. Taxonomy (GTDB): domain Bacteria; phylum Actinomycetota; class Actinomycetes; order Mycobacteriales; family Pseudonocardiaceae; genus Pseudonocardia. The sequence continues at coordinate 60,972 of CAVUAS010000018.1, read as the reverse complement.
ATCGGCGGGCGGCGAGGGGTGCTTGTCGGGCTGGTGCTGGTGGTCGTGCTCGGCGCGATCGGGATCGTCGTCCTCGGCGGCAACGACCGGATCACCGACTACGGGTCGGCGGCGCCCGAAGCCCGGCCCGGGGCGGGCGCGGCCGCGAGCCGGGATGCCGCCGCGGCACCCGGCGGGGCTGTGCCGGAAGCCGCGCCCGCGCCTGCCGACCAGGGCGCGGTGCCGATCGGGAGCGTCGCCCGTTCGCTGGTCCGCACGGCACAGTTGAGCGTCGAAGCCGACGACCCGGTCGCGGTCACGCGCCGTGTCCGGGCGGCCGTCGCCGGGACGGCGGGCACGGTCGCGCAGGAGTCGTCGACCGACTCGGGGGCGCAGCTCACGGTCCGCGTTCCCGCCGACCGGCTCGACCAGCTCGTCGACGCCATCGCGGGCCTCGGGCACGTCACCGACCGGACGGCGCAGGTCGTCGACGCCACGGAGGACGTCGTCGACCTCGACGCCCGGGTCGCGAGCCAGCGCGCGAGCGTCGATCGGGTGCGGGCGTTGCTGGCGCAGGCGCGTTCGATCGGCGACGTGGTGGCGATCGAGTCCGAGCTGACGCGCCGCGAGGCCGACCTCGACTCGCTGACCGGCCGCCTGACCACGCTGAAGGACCAGGTGGCGCTGTCCACGTTGACGGTCGACGTGGAGAAGGCGCCGGTCACGACGACGGAGAGCCCCCAGCCGGCCGGGTTCCTCGCCGGGCTGGCCGCGGGCTGGGACGGGCTGAAGGTGGTCGGCGCGACCGCCGGCGCGGTGGTGGGCTACCTGTTGCCGTTCCTGCCGGTGCTCGCGGTGATCCTCGGGCTGGTCTGGGTGGGACGGCGGGTCGCGCGGACCCGGCGGACGCCGCAGCCCGCAGGCGGAGCGGAGCGGCCCGGTGCCTGAGAGGGGGAGTCAGGACGGGCCGCTCCGCGCGTGCCGTCACAGCGACCACCACGGTCAGGGGCCCCGCGGGGGCGCTGCGTTCCCGGCTCGGGCGGGGAGACCCTGGCCGGGCCGCCCAGTGGATGGGGGATCCACCCGGACGGTGACGGGGAGCTTGGCAGCGGGCAGGCGCGGCGACAACCCTTCCGGTTGGTTGTGACGGTCCTGTGACCCGTCTCGCGCGCTGAACGGTTCAGCGGTCCATCGGCTCGGCTGGCTGCATCGATGCAGTGGCGGCCGTTCGCCAGGCACTAGCATGATCAGACCGCCGTCGTCGCAAGGGAGCGCCGCTATGCCCGTCCGCAGCCCGTACCCGGACGTCGAGATCCCCGAGGTGTCGCTCACCGCGTTCCTCTTCGGCGACTTCGGCGACCGGGTCGACGCCCCTGCGTTCATCGACGGCCCCAGCGGGCGGGCGATCACGTTCGGCGAGCTGGCGGGCATGGTCGACAGGATCGCCGCGGCGCTCGGGGAGCGCGGCATCGGGGCGGGCGACGTCGTCGGGCTGTTCGCCCCCAACTCGCCGGAGTGGGCCGCGGTCTTCCACGGCGTGCTGCGCGCCAACGCCATCGTGACCAGCGCGAACTCGCTCTACACCCCCGGTGAGCTGGCCCACCAGCTCGCCGACTCGGGCGCCAAGCTGCTGGTCACGGTGTCCCCGTTCCTCGACCGGGCCCGCGCGGCGCTCGCCGAAGCCGGTCTGCCCGAGGACGCCGTCGTCACGCTGGACGCCAGCCCGGGCGTCACGTCCCTCGCTGACCTCCTCGCCACGACGGCCGCACCCCCCGAGCTCACGGCGACGGCCGCCGACACCGCGGTGCTTCCCTACTCCTCGGGCACCACCGGGCGCGCCAAGGGCGTGATCCTCACGCACCGCAACCTCGTCGCGAACCTCTGCCAGTTCGCGCGGATGGGCCACGTCACGTCCGAGACGACGATCCTCGCCGTGCTGCCGTTCTTCCACATCTACGGCATGACCGTGATGATGAACCATGGCCTGCACAAGCGCGCCACCGTGGTGACGATGCCGAGGTTCGACCTCGCCGAGTTCCTGCGTGTGATCGCCGAGTACCGCGTCCACCGGGTCTACATCGCGCCGCCGGTGGCCGTCGCGCTGGCCAAGCACCCGATGGTCGACGACTACGACCTCTCGTGCATCGACATCGTCTTCTCCGGTGCCGCGCCGCTGGACGCCGAGCTGGGCCACGCGATGGGCAAGCGGCTGGGCTGCACGGTGCTGCAGGGCTACGGGATGACGGAGCTGTCGCCGGTGAGCCACTGCATGCCCGACGACCGCCCCGACCTGGATCTCAACTCGTCGGGCTTCGCGCTGCCGAACGTCGTCTGCAAGCTGGTCGACCCGGCCACGGGCGAGGAGGTCGGCCCGGGCGGCCGGGGTGAGCTGTGGGTGCAGGGGCCGAACGTCATGTCGGGCTACCTGAACAACCCGGAGGCCACCGCGGACACCCTCGACGAGGAGGGCTACCTGCACACCGGCGACGTCGCGGAGGTCACCGAGGAGGGCGTGTTCTCGATCGTCGACCGGGTCAAGGAGCTGATCAAGTACAAGGGCTACCAGGTACCGCCCGCCGAGCTGGAGGCGCTGCTGCTCACCCACGACAAGATCGCCGACGTCGCGGTGATCGGGGTGCGCGACGAAGAGGGCGAGGAGGTGCCCAAGGCGTTCGTCGTCAAGCAGAGCGCGGGCGCCGACCTCACCGCCGACGAGGTCATGACGTTCGTGGCCGAGCGGATCGCCCCGCACAAGAAGGTGCGCGTGGTGGAGTTCATCGAGGAGATCCCGAAGTCGGCCAGCGGGAAGATCCTGCGTAAGGACCTCCGCGCTCGGGAGGCAGCCAAAGCGTAGCCTGCCCGACCGGTCGCGGCGACGTTCTGACCAGCACAATCGGCGTGCTGGCCACGCCCGGCTGTCGGTGACGGGTCCGGTGGCGGTCGGTGCGATCGGGGAGGAGTCACGGGACCGGTACGGAACGCGGAACGGTCCATCCGCCGTGAAGATCCATCCACAGTGGAGCTTCCTTCGGCCGGCAGGGCCGCAATGCGGTCGTTGTAGGTCGCGCGCTGCCCGTCGAGGCACTTGGCGTAGACCGTCAACAGCACCTTGACGGAGTTTCCCGCGCTCGGCGACGTCGGTCGGTGGCACCCCGGCGGCCAACCAACTCGACAGAGCGGCATGTCGCAGGTCGTGGGGACGGCGAGCCGCTCTGCATCACCCCAACTCACACGGTCCCCCCGCGCTCGGTACCGGCTCGGATACACGATGTCAGCTCAGTTAAGGCCGCGCCTCGATGATCAGGTTGAACGGTGTCTCCGCGGCGCGCCGAACACGGGTGAAGCCGGCCTCGTTAAGGATCTCGGTGAGTCGTGCCTCGCCAGCCTGAGCACCGAGCGCAGTGCGCGGTTCCTCGCTCATCGAATGGGCGACACAGATAACCGTGGAAGCCCCGTAGTACAGGCGACCAACCGGGTTGAGGTTGTCCTCCAACTTGTCGTTAGCGCGGATTTCCGCGTAGCTGATTCAGCCCAACCTCGCCCGCGGGTTCGGATGCCCAGCCACCGGCTCGGACCGCGTTCTGGCATGGGAGAAGTCAGTACCGCCGCCTAGGCATCCGCCGCACTGCCTTGGGTTCATCTGCCCACCGAATCACAGCTCTGCAATTCGTTATCGTGTCGAGACATCTAGTAGTCGATCTCGGTAGCCTGTCGCTGACCAGCGCAGATGCTGTCGCAGGCCGTCCATGAGTGGAGAACCGGGGGCGTACGGATCAACCGAGGAGCCACAGTGCCCTGGTAGAACTCCGCTATGACAGGCGGATCACCCCAACGCGCCGGGGCGGAGTTCTTCACCGCGCCGGAGCAGGTCAACCAGCGCCGTTACGAGGCGCTGCGCGCGTTCTTCGTCGACGGGCTCACCCATGCCCAAGCCGGACAACGCTTCGGCTACACCCGCTGGACCATGGTGGACCTGGTGCACGACTACCGGGCCGGGAAGCTTCAGCTGTTCGCCCCGCCCCGCAAACCCGGACCGCCGCCCGGGGTGGCCCCGGCCAAGGACCGCGTCCGCGGCCGGGTGATCGAGCTCCGCCGCCAAGGCCTGTCGACCTACGAGATCTCCGCGCAGCTGGCCGCCGAAGCCACCCCGCTCAACCGCACCGGCGTCGGGGAAATCCTCGCCGAGGAAGGGTTCGGGCGGCTGCTGCGCCACCCGGCCGAGCAGGCCTCCACCGCGGCGGCTACGCCCGGCCGCGACACCCGGCTGCCCCGCACCGCGGTCCTGGACTTCACCACCTGGCCGGCCCGGGTGGACTCGGCCAAGGCCGGGCTGCTGCTGCTGATACCCGACCTGGTCGCCCTGGATCTGCCCGCCCTGGTCAAGGCGGCCGGCTACCCCGGCACCCGGGTGGTGCCCGCCACCAGCTGGCTGCTGAGCCTGCTGGCCTTGAAACTGACCCGGACCCGGCGCGTCTCCCACGTCGATGACCTGCTGCTGACCGACCCGGCCGCCGCGCTGCTGGCCGGGCTGGCCACGCTGCCGAAGAAGACCGCACTCACCGACTACTCCTACCGCACCGGCCACGACCACCAGCGCGCCTTCCTGGCCGCGCTGGACCAGAAGATGATCGCCGGCGGGCTCGCCACCGGCGACCAGGCGATCTTCGACCTGGACTTCCACGCCGTCATGCACTGGGGCGCCGACCCCGCGCTGGAGAAGCACCATGTGCCCACCCGCTCCCAACGGGCCCGCTCGGTGACCTTCTTCGCCCAAGACTCCGGCACCCACAACCTGGTCTACGCCAACGCCGAGTTGTCCAAGGCCACCCAGAACCGCGAGGTCATCGCCTTCTGCGACCACTGGAAGGTCGTCAGCGGGCACGACCCGCACCTGCTGGTCATGGACCAGAAGGTCACCACCCAGCCGGTGCTCGCCGAACTCGACCAACGCGGGATCCGCTTCCTCACCCTGCGGATGCGCTCACCCGCCCTCATCCGCGACATCAACAGCCTGCGCCCGGCGGACTATAAAACGATCACCCTGGACCGCTCGGGGCCCCACAACCGGCCCCGCGTGCACGAATCCACCATCCGACCCTCGAACTACCCCGGCAATCTGCGCCAGTTCATCATCACCGGGCTGGGCCGCGACACCCCCACCGTGATCATCACCAACGACACCGAGAGCACCGCGAAACAGCTCATCACCCGCTACGCCCGCCGGATGACCATCGAACAACGCCTCGCCGAGATCATCCGCGCCTTCCACGCCGACGCGCTGTCCTCCACGGTCAACCTCAACGTCGACCTCGACATCATGCTCTGCGTGCTCGCCCAAGCCCTGCTCGCCGCCCTGCGCGCCCGCCTACCCGGCTACGCCGGCGTCACCCCCGACGTCCTACAACGCCGCTTCCTGGAAACCCCCGGCCAGATCATCACCACCCCAGACGCGATCACCGTGCGCCTCGACCGGCGCGCCTACACCCCCGTCCTGCGCCAAGCCAACCTCCCCGACACCCCCGTCCCCTGGTTGGGCAACCGCACCCTCCGCTACGAATTCACCTGATCCTTGGGGCGAACCAACTGCGCGGAAATCCGCGTTAGCGTACGGCTCGACGAGCAGCAACGTGCCGTCCGGCTTGAGCGCTTCGCGGATATGCCGCGCCGCGCCGAGCGGGTCGGGCATGTCGTGCAGCGCGTCAAATACCGCGACGAGGTCGTACTCCGTACCGGGGAAGTCTGCGGCGGCGGCTACCTCGAACGACGCACGACTGCCAAGGCCTGCGTCGGTGGCGCGCTTACGGGCCTGCTCGATCGAAGGAAGGTGGTAGTCAAATCCGATGATCTGCGATCTCGGGTAGGACTCGCCGAGCAGCAGCGTCGACGCGCCATGCCCGCAACCCACGTCGGCGACCTTCGCGCCATCGCGCAGCTTCACCTCGACGCCATCCAAGGCTGGGATCCACGAAGATACGAGGTTCGCAACGTAGCCGGGCCGGAAGAACCGCTCGGTGCCCTCGAACAGCTCCGGGTCGTGTTCGTGCCACCCGAAACCGCCGTTTGACCGTATCGCCTCGGTGATCCCTTCAGTGTTCTTGGCGGCCCCGATCGGAATGTGGAACGCCGCAGCGATCTGCATGCCGTCCGGTGCCGCTAGCGCGAACGCCTGTTCCTCGGAAAGCGAGAAGCGTTCGGTGTTCGGGTCGTAGGCTACGTAGCCGCCTGCGGCTTGGCCCTTGAGCCACTCGCGCACGTAGCGCTCACCGACGCCCGCCTCCTCGGCGACCTCGGCCGGCGTGGCCGGCATCGCGGCCAGAAGTGACCGGTACAGGCCCAGCCGATCACCGATCACGGAGTTGATCGCGTGGAAGCTCGCCCCAACGTCCGTGACGAATCGCCCCAGCAGTTCCATCAGCTTGCCCTCGTCAACCGCCATGTCTGATCCCCACCTCCTGTCTCGGGGGAACGCAGCCAACTGCCCGTCCCCGCATCGGCCATTGCCGGGGCTGCGCCCTCCCGTGTCAAGGACATTCAAAACATTCCGAACAAATTCCACCAACCAGACCAAGACCCCGAACAACCCACACGACGCTCGGGCGGGCACGCCCAAGCCGACAGTCGAGGCGCCGTTGTCTGTCCGCGATAGCCGACGGCAACGTCGCGCGCCGGCCGACGAGCGTGCTCGTGGTCTTCGCCTCATGTCGGTCGCGTGGCGCGTTCGCGTACTACGGCAATCCGCAGGGGACGACCGGCCCGAAGCGCTCGGTTCCTGCGCAAGGTTCTCCGTGCAGGGCGCGGACTGGGCACGGACGCGGCCGGTGGTCGTGCGCCTGCACCGCAGGTCAAGGCCCGGTATCGGTAGACAGTCCACTGAAAGCCGTCGGCTCCGACGGCGCGGGACCGGCACGGAACGCGCTCCGGCAGTCGACTCGCCATCCGTGCAGTTCGTGCAGGTCACGAGCGCGCGACCACCCGCGGTCCAAGATCCTGCGCAAGGACCTCCGCGCTCGGGAGACAGCCAAAGCCTGACCTGCCCGACCGGGCCGCGACACCGATCTGACCAGCGCAACGGGTCGACATCGAGCCGACCGTCTGTGACGGTCCGGTGCCAGTCGGTGCGATCGCCCAGCTCGGCTGCGGGGCGGTGGCCGCGCAACACGTGTGCCGCGATGGCGGTTGTTATCGTCGACCTGCGGAGAGTACAAAAGTCGGTGCTGCCCCAGACCCCGGCGGTTAACGCGCCCCGACAGGCACTCGGGACGCCAAAGGGATCGAGGCCGCAAGATGGGCATCGCGACCGGCCGAGGGGCCCACCCCGATCGGCCGTCTCACAACGGGCCCGGCGACGGCTCGCCCGGACCAACGTGGTCGGGCTCCTCAGGTGGCGACTCGAAGGACGGGGGCCCCGACGGGGCTGCGGTCGCGCCGCGGGCGAAGCCTCCCACGGAGTCGAGTCCCAAGATGGCCGGACCGAGCACCGAGGAGTCGGCGGCGACCAACGGGTTGCCACCGCCGGAGTGGGACGGCCTACCCGCGCAGGTGGCGGAGTGGGCCCGGCGACTGGCCGCCGCGCAGGTGGTCGAGGCCAGAGCCGCATCGATCATCGCGGCGGCCGACGAGCGTGATCGGATTGCGGCCGAGCTGCACCACGACGTCATCCACCGCCTATTCGCCGCGGGTCTCTCGCTCAGCAACGCGACCGCGTGCCTCGTCACCATCACCGCGTCCGAGCGCTCGACCGTCACGGCCAACCACATCCGCGATGCCATCGGCACCCTGGATGGAGCCATCGGCGAGGTCCGTGCCGCCGTCTACCGGATGGGCGACCCGGATTTCGCGGGGCGGAATGATCTGGCACACAGGCTGCGGGACGTGGTGACCGACATGACTGCGGCGTCCGGCACGCCCGCACGCGATCCGCGGTCATCCTGAACAGGTCGGAGCGGAAGGGGCGCGGTGGTCCAGCCCGCCCTTCTCGGGTCGATCGCTTCTCCGCTCAGCGGGCCGAACCTGTATGCGCATCGGCCTACGGAAGTGTCGGCCGTCGGCGGTGGTCACGCTGAGGCCCCGGGGGTGCCGGGAGCCACCGCTGGCGGTGGAGCGCGGAGGGGTGTTCCATTGTCACCGGCGAGTCCCATGACCGCTGTGCTGTCCCGGACCCTGGCAGCGCGTCCAAGGAACGAACGCGGAATCAGGGTTCTGGAGAGCGGCATGGCCGAGCTGGCATCGGGGATGCGCCGAGATGAGTTAACGGAGTTCGGCTACCGGAGCTGGCCTGCGGATGCCCGCCAGTTGGGGGCCATCCGTAGCGAGGTGCATCGTTGGCTGGCGCCGCTGGCCCTTCCCGAGGATGACGAGGACGACGTGGTGCTCGCCGTGAGCGAGGCCGCGAGCAACTGCATCGAGCATGCCTATGCCCCGGCGGCCGCCGACGACACCGTCGAGCTGACCTTTTGGACCGAGCCCCGAAGCGTTTGCCTCGAGATCGTTGATCATGGCGCGTGGCGGGAACCCGCCGGGATGCCGACGAGCCGCGGTCGCGGCATCGAGATCATGCGGCGGCTCATGGCGGGGGTTCTGATCCATTATGATCGGCGCGGCACCCGCGTGTTCCTCAGCCACGCGCTGCCCAACGACGTGGTGCCGCCGATCACGACCGCCCGAGCCGAGGATGTCGGCGGAGCTTCCGGCCCGGTGTTCGTGCAACCGGACAGGCCACCGGCGCGGCGTTGACTCGAGACCTCGCCACGTTCCGGAGGTCGACGAGTCGCCCGAACCGGATGTCCGCGGTGCACGGTTACCGACGTTAGTGAGGCGCTGTCGGGGTGAGGACCTCGGCGAGCTCGAATTCTTTGGCGACGATCCGCCGGGCGAGGTCGCTGAGCCTGACGTTGTGGCTGCGGGCGTAGCGGCGTAGCCGATCAAACGCCACATCCGTCGCCACGCCGCTGTACTGCGCCAGGGCGCCCTTGGCCTGTTCGATGATGACGCGGCTGTTGAGCGCCACCTGCAGCTGCTCGCTGACCACCTCGCTATGCCGGATGGCCCGCTCCTGCAGGATGCCGATCGTCGCCACGTCCGCCAGCGCCTGTCCGAGGGCGAGATGCGGTCCGGGTAGCGGACCCGCCTCTCCGCGGAACAGATTGAGTGCGCCGATCGCCCGACCCCGCAGTCGCAGTGGCAGTGCGTGCACCGAGTGGAAATCGGTGCGCCGCTGGACGGCCGCCACGAACACCGGCCACCGACCGGACTCCTGAGCCAGATCGGCCACACTGACCGGCTCAGCGCTCTGGAAGCAGTCCAGACACGGGCCCTCGTCGTTTTGCAGCTGCAGCAGCTCCACGAGGTGCGCAGCCTCGTCGGATGCGGCCACCGCGCGCAGCTCCCGGCGGGCGTCGCCCAGCACGATGCCGGCCGCGTCGGCCGGTAAGAGCTGCACACAGAAGCCGACCAACCGATCCAGCAGGTCGATGACGTCATACTCGTCGACCAGCGTGTCGGCCAGGGTGACAAAGGCCCGGCTGATCAACTCTTCGCGTTCACCGTGTGATTGGCTCATCGCAGATACCCCTCAGGCGATCCCATCACTACTCCATGTCCTCGGTGAATGCCAGTCGTCGGGCCACCACATCCCGGGCGACGTCTGTGAGTAGCCGGTTGTGCACGAACGCATGCGCCCGCATCCGCGCCAACGCCTCCGGGGTACCGACGTCGAGTTGCACCGACACCATCCCGGTGGCCTGATGGATCTCGGCGCGGTGCGCGACGGCGTGGTCGAGCCAACCGGCACCGCCGTCGTCAGGATCGGTGCGCAGCTCGAGCATCATCAGCGCGGCCGTGTCGGCGGCTGCGATCGCGTCCCGCAGCTGGTCGTCGTCCAGCGCCCCGGGCTTCCGGCGGTACAGGTCGAGCACCCCCAGGTTGACCACGCCCCACTGCAGCGGCAGCGCGAACACCGCCTGCACCGCGCTGCGCTCGATCACCGCGGCGGCGAACACCGGCCACTGCGCGACCTTGCTACTCCTACCCAGGTCCGCGACCAACACCGGGCGACCGGTGTTCGCCGCCTCCATGCACGCCCCTTCGTTCAAGGTGAACTGCAGATCCTCCAGCAACTGCGCCGTCTCATCGGTGGCCGCCAACGTCTGCCGGGCCACGCTGCCGGTCAGCAGCGAGATCGCCGCGCCGTCGACATCGAGCCCAGCCACACACGCCCGACAGATCCGCATCGCCAACGCCCGGTCATCGACGTCGCCCCGAGCGATCGCCAACAAGGCTCTCGTCACCACACCGAGCTCAGCCACTGGGCCACCCGGTCGGAAGGCGCGGATCGATCATCAACAACTCATCCCGTCAAACGCTTGCCCGCGGAGCGCGACAGGGACCAGATCGAGCGGCCGGAAACACGTTCACCGTACTCCCACACCAAACCGGAACACGACAGGGGCGAGCCGGGCGGTCCGCCCCCGGCATGCCCACCACAGCGGCACATGTCGCCGTAGGCCCTGCGCAAGGATCTCCGCGCCCGGGAGGCCACGAAGACCCGGCGGATTCGGTCAGCCCAGGGCGAGATCGGCCAGCAGCGTCTGGACGCGGGTGTCGATGTCGTCGCGAATGGGCCGGACCTGGTCCGGGGTCTTGCCTGCCGGGTCGGCGACGGTCCAGTCGAGGTAGCGCTTGCCGGGGAACACCGGGCAGGCGTCACCGCAACCCATGGTGATGACGACGTCGGCGGCGTGCACGGCGTCGGTGGTGAGCTTCTTGGGGAACGCGTCGGTGACGTCGACGCCGAGCTCCGCCATGACGGCGCGGACCGCGGGGTTGATCTCGTCGGCGGGGGCGGAGCCCGCGGAGGTGACCCGAACTCGTCCCGCGGCGTGGTGAGCGAGCAGAGCGGCGGCCATCTGGGAGCGACCGGCGTTGTGCACGCACACGAACAGCACCTCCGGCACCGAATCGGCGTGGGGGATCGGGGTGGTCATGCGGGGCTCCGCTCGGAGGTGGGTTCGTCGGTGGACCCGATGGTGGCCGTAACGCGGGCGTCGGGTTCGGGGTACAAGACCAGGACGAGACCGACGCCGAGCGCCGCGCCGACGAGCTGGGCGAGCACGAACGGCGGCATCGAGCCGGGGGCGATCCCGGCGAAGGTGTCGGAGAAGATCCGTCCGACGGTGACGGCGGGGTTGGCGAACGAGGTCGACGACGTGAACCAGTACGCCGCGCCGATGTAGGCACCGACCGCGGCCGCGGACAGCGAGGACCGCCCCGTGCGGGCCAGTGTGAAGATCAGCGCGACGAGTCCGGCGGTGGCGACGATTTCGGCAGGCCACACCCCGGTGCTGCCGCGCGCGGTGGTGGCGATCTGGACCGGTGTCAGGTCGAACATGGCGTTGGCCAGCACCGCTCCGCCGATCGCGCCGACCACCTGCGCGATGAGGTAGGCCAGCACGTCGCGGACGGGCAACCGGTGCGCGGACCGCCGGACCAGCACCCGATCGGCCAGGGTGACCACCGGGTTGAAATGTGCCCCGGACACCGGGGCGAACAGCAGGATCAGCACCGCCAGGCCGAGCGCCGTCGTGGTCGAGTTCTCCAGCAGCTGCAGCCCGCGGTCGGCGGGCGACAGACGGGCGGCGGCGATCCCGGAGCCGACCACGACCGCCACGAGCATGCCGGTGCCGACCAGCTCCGCCAGCACCCGCCGAGCCAGCGGCGGACGAGGCGCGCTCACACCGCGGCCGCGTCGGGCGTGACCACCGCGGACACCTGCCGCAGCGCGTCGGGCCGGACCCGGTAGTAGATCCACGTTCCCCGGCGCTCACCGGTGATCAACCCGGCCTCGCGCAGGACCTTCAGGTGGTGGGAGATGGTCGGGCCGGACAGGTCGAACACCCCCGAGAGGTCACACACGCACGCCTCCCCGCCCTCGTGGGAGGCGATCAGCGACAGCAGCCGCAACCGCACCGGGTCGCCCATCGCCTTGAACACCCGGGCCAGCTCCGCGGCGTGCCCGGCGTCGAGGGGCTCGCGCACCAGCGGCGAGCAGCACTCCACGACGGGCAGCTCCACGCGGCCCAACTGTTTCGACATGCTTCTATCTTGACAGGAGCCGAATCACAGGCGCAACCTCTGTCTCGACAACCGTCGAAGCAAGCGAGTCGGAGGACGTCATGTCGCGTGTGCAGTTGGCCCTGCGGGTGTCGGACCTGGAGGCATCCGTCGGGTTCTACCGGTCGCTGTTCGGGGTGGAACCGGCCAAGCGTCGCCCCGGGTACGCCAACTTCGCGATCGCCGAGCCTGCGTTGAAGCTGGTGCTCATCGAGGGCGAGCCCGACCAGCCGACCGTGCTCGATCACCTCGGGGTCGAGGTCGCAACCACCGCGGAGGTGCGCGCGGCCACCACTCGCCTGTCCGACGAGGGCCTGGCCACGGCCGAGGAGAACGACACCACCTGCTGCTACGCCCTGCAGGACAAGGTCTGGGTGCACGGACCCGGCCGCGAGCCGTGGGAGGTCTACACCGTCAAGGCCGACGCCCCCGACGCCACCAGCGTTCGACCGGACAGCGGCACCGGCGCCTGCGAGTGTGGAACCCCGGCCACGACCGCAGGAGAGACACTGCCCGCCTGCTGCTGAGGGCGCACGGGGCGCGGACGCGCCGCCCGCCGCGCCCGCCTCAGGTGTGCTTCCCCTGCACCACGGCGGACAGCGCGGCAAGATCCTTCGTGTTGGCCCGCTTCATCGCCGCGGACATCACGGGCGCCGTGATCGCCCCGAATCCGGACGGCGTGCCGTGGTTGCGCAGGACCATCCGGGTCCCCTCCGGCACGGGTTGCCACGTGTAGGTGGTCTCCATCGGGAACGGGCCCTGGACGGTGCGCATGACCAGCCGTTCGCCGGGCACGTACTCGGTGATCTCGTAGGTGTAGGCGAGGCGGCGACCGAGGAAACGGGCGACGAACGCGACCCGCGTGCCGACGGTGACGGGCGGCGGCGTCTCCCATCCCACCGAGGTGATGTTGGCGTACCACTCGGGCGCGTTCGTCGGGTCGGCGGCAAACCCGGCGACCTCGGCCACCGGCCGAGGGATGATCGCCTCGGTCACCACGTCGACAGCGGGCACCCGGTCAACCCCGGCAGGCGACGGCTTCGACCATGAAGCGGGCGTTCTCGCCCGGTCGTCCGAAGTCAGCGGCCTCGATCGCCGACCGCGCAGGCCGGTGCTCGCCGAACTGCTCGGCCCACACCTGGTTGAACAGCGGACGGTCGCGCTGCAGCGCCCGCATCACGATCCCCACCCGCACGACGTCGGCAAGGCCCACCTCCGCGGTCGCCAAGATCGCGACGAGGTTGGCGAACAGCTGCTCGGCCTCGGCGCGGGCGTCGGCCGGGATCGCGTGCGTCGCCGGGTCCGCTCCGAACAGCGCGGAGACGTAGATCCACCCGCCCGCCTCGACGGCCTGCGGCACCGGGCCGGCGTGCGACGGCGCGTCGGCCGTCTCGATGATGTGCACGAATCGTCAGCATACGGCGAGATCTGCTCGGCGTGCCCCCATAGCGCGGGTGCCGCCCGCGGCGCCGGCTGTGCCGTGGGGCCCCTGCGGCCCCCGAGCGACGAGCGCATGGCCCCGCGCCGAACACCCGCCGCTACTGGATCGACTGATGAGTTTGCCCCCGCACGGCGGTCAGTACTTCATGACTCCGACAACGTCAATCGACGAGCGTTTCAGCGATCCCGGCACGCAGGCCGTGTCGTGGTCGGAGACGCAACAGGTGATCGAGGACGCCCAGCTGTTCTGGGTCACCACCGTGCGACCCGACGGGCGGCCGCACTCCACGCCGCTGGTCGCCGTCTGGATGGACGACGCGCTGCACTTCTGCACCGGGGATACCGAGCAGAAGGCGCACAACCTGGCGGCGAACCCGAACGTCCTGCTCACCACGGGCGACAACGGGTGGAAGGCTGGCGTGGATGTCGTCGTCGAGGGCGCGGCAATTCGCGTCACCGACCAAGAACTGCTCGGCAGGCTCGCGCAGGCGTGGCGGGCGAAGTGGGACGGGCAGTGGCAGTTCGAGGCGCACGACGGCGCCTTCCACCACCCGGGCGGCGCCGCGCTCGTTTTCCGGGTCGAGCCCACGAAGGTGCTCGCGTTCGGCAAGGGCACGTTCACCCACACCCGCCACCAGTTCTGATCCGCGCGTCGAGCGCGAGCCCGATCGCCTACCGTCGCCCCATGTTGCCGCCGTGGATGTTTCAGGAGTTCGCGCCGGTCGCCGTCGACCTGTCCAGCCCGGAGGCGGTGGCCGCCTACGACCGCAACCAGGGCACCGATCCCGTCCACGACAACGCCCTGCTCGACCGCCTCGGTGTCGGCCCGGGCACCCACCTGGTCGATCTGGCCTGCCGCACCGGAGCGTTCGCCGTGGAGGCGGCGCGGCGGGGGGCGCGGGTGCACGGCGTGGACGTCGCGGAACGGATGCTGGAGTACACCTGGCGACGAGCGGCGGCCGCGGGCGTCGAGGTGGCGCTGCACCACGCCGGGTTCCTCACCTACGCGCACGTCGGCGCCCCCGCGGACGTCGTCACGATCAAGTCGGCGTTGCACCAGCTGCCGGACTTCTGGAAGCAGGTGGCGCTGCTGAACGTGGCCGGTTACCTGCGCCCGGGCGGCACCCTCTACCTGTGGGATCTCCTGTTCACGTTCCCGCCCGCCCGCTACGGGCAGAACCTGCAGCGGCTGGTCGACGACTTCGGCGGGCGCGGGTTCAGCCGCGCCGACTTCGAGACGCACCTGCGTGAGGAGTTCTCCACGTTCGGCTGGATCCTGGAGGGGATGCTCGACCGGGCGGGCTTCGACCTGGTGTCACGGGCGTTCCCGCGGCCGACGCACGGGGAGTTCGTGGCCCGCCGTCGCTAGTGCCCGTCAAGAAAGGTTCGGCACGTAACTCGGCGGCCCAGGCGCCCGCGGCGGCGCCTTGCCCGCGACGCCTGGATCCACCGATTCCCGCACCAACCTTCCTTGAGGCACTGGTCCCGCGCCGGAAGTTCGCCACATATCTCGACGGCCCAGCCGCACGTCAGCGGCGTTGCTGGCCCGGCCGAGTACACCCGGTACGAGGCGCGGACCAGCGCCTTGCCGACGTACACCTGGATCCGCCGATATACGCAACGAAGTTCCGGCGCAGGCACTAGGACGGTGCTCACGCGCGGTCGAGGATCACGTCACGGCCGGTGCGCCGCGGCGGCGACGGCGGTGGCCAGCAGGGTGCGGCCCGCCACGCCGGGGTGCACGCCGTCGGGCCCGAGCACACCGGGGTTGGCGTCGACGAGGGCGTCCCAGTCGACGAACGCGACGCTCGGGTGGGCGGCGGCTGCGGCACGCAGAGCGGCGTTGTTGCCGTCCTGCCAGCGGCGGGGCACGTGCACCCCGACGAAGACGATGCGCCGGTCGCCCGCCGCGGCGATGACGGCGTTGACGTCGTCCGCGGCGACCGTGCCGTTCGCCCCGAGGTCGACGACGACGGGCCCGTCGTTGACCGCCACCCACGCCGCGACGATGCCCGGCGCCGCCGAGAACTGGCGCCCCACCTTGGCGTCGACGGTCGTGCCCGCGCCGAGCGCCCGGCGCAGGGTCTCGGCGCTGCCGAGCGCGATCGAGTCGCCGACCACGAGCGCCGGGCCTGCCACCGCACTCGGTGGCCCGCCACCCGGGTTCGGCATCGCGCCGGGCCCCGGAACCAGCCCCGGCGCACCGGCGGGCGCGCCCGCGCCGCCATCGGACCCGGCCGGATCGCCCGAGCCGCCACCGGCTCCGGTCTGCGCTCCCCGCGACACGTCCGCCGCGGCGGACGCGCTGCTCGCCGCCAATGCCGTGGCCGGGTCGTCGCCGTCCACGCCCGCGGGGCCGGTCAGCGCGACCACGGTGGCGAGCAGCGCCGACGACGCCGCGCCGAATGCGACGACGACCGCGGGACGAGGCAGCCGCAGCCTGCCCATCAGCGCTCCCAACCCCCCGCGCCGCACGGGGGTCTCGATCCACCGGTAGGACGCCTCCGCGACGGCCACCGTCGCGAGCACACCCAACAGGTTGGTCTTCCACGGGGGGAGCGGCAGCTCGCGGGCGAGCACGAAGACCGGCCAATGGTAGAGGTAGAGCCCGTAGGAGCGGCGCCCGACGGCGACCACCAGCGGCCGGGAGAGCAGCGCGGCCACCACACCACGGCTCCGCGTCGCCGCCACGATCACCACCGCCGTGAGCATCCCGACCCGCAGGAACCCGCCCTGGCGGTACAGTCCCGCGTCGAACTCCGATACCGCCATGAACCCCACGACGAGCGTGACCAACGTTGCGATCCCGGCGGCGTCGATGCCCCACCGGGCGGTGCGGTGCAGCGGCCGCGACCACGCGTGCGGCCGCCACACCCACGCCAGCGCCGCCCCCACCAGGAATCCCGATGCGCGTGCGTCGGTGGCGTAGTAGGCCAGTGAGCCGCCGTCCGGGTCGTAGCGCAGCGCCATCAGCAGGGCCGACGCGAACGCCAACAGGATCGTGACGAGCAGGGCGGTGGACCGGCGCGCCGTCGCCAGCACCCCGACCAGCAGCAACGGCCACACCAGGTACAGCTGCCCCTCCACGGAGAGCGACCACAGGTGCAGCAGCGGCGACGGTCGCGCGAACGCCTCGGAGTAGGGCAGCCCCGCCAGCACGAGGTGCCAGTTCTGCACGTAGAGCAGCGCGGCCAGCCCGTCGGCCCGCAGCCCGACGGTGGGCGCCAGCCAGGCGAACAGGGCCAGCGTGCCGAGCACGCACGTGACGAGCGCGGGCAGCAGCCGTCGCGCCCGTGCCTTGGTGAACGCCCAGGCGTCGACGCGGCCGGTCCGGGCCAGCTCGTCGAGCAGGAGCTGGGTGATGAGAAACCCGCTGAGGGCGAAGAAGACCTCGACACCGAGGAAGCCGCCGCCCGTCCAGGCGAGATCGAGGTGATAGGCGAGCACGGCGAGCACGGCCATGCCGCGCACACCGTCGAGGCCGGGTGCGTTGGGCACGCCCGTGGTGGGCCACGCGGGGCGCACGCGTCGGGGACCCGCCCGAACCGCCACGTCCACGACGCCCACCTTTCGCCCCCCGCGGACGAGGGTCGCACGGGTCAGTGGGGGAGTCGCCCCACTCGGCCGCGCGTTTCACCCGACCCGGGGATGTACGTCAGACCGGGAGGAGCGGGGCGGGTTCGCCCAGCACGGCGCGGATCTCCGGCGGGATCTCGCGCTTGCCCGAGCCGTCCGCGGCGATCACGACGTAGACCGTGCGGCCCGCGCACGTCACCGTGGGCCCGAGCCGGACCTCGAAGTCCAGTGCGAAGCTCGTGCGGCCGAGCCGGGCGGTCGAGACCGCGATGTCGATGGCGTCGTGGAACCCGACGCCCGCTCGCCAGTCGATCTCCGAGCGGACGAGCTGGACGTCGTAGCCCGCCTCCAGCATCGCCTTGTACGGCAGCCCACCGTGGTCGAGGAAGGCGGACATCGCGTCGTCGAACCAGGCGAGGTACCAGGAGTTGAAGACGACGTTCTGCGCGTCGACCTCGATGTAGCGCACCGTGTGCCGGTGGATGAAGGTCACGGGCGGGTGCCTTCGGCGGGGCCGAAGATGACCAGGACCGACAGGTCCTCGCTGACCTCGGTGAACTGGTGCTCCTCGCCCGCCGGCAGGAAGATCACCGACCCGGCCTGGACCTCGGCCTCACCGCTCGCCGCGACCAGCCGGGCCCGGCCGCGCAGGACGACGTACACCTCGTCGGCGGTGTGCGGGTCCTGGCCGTCCTTGCCGCCGACGGGAATGCAGTACGTGCCGATCGACAGGTCCGGGACGCGAAGGTGCTCGCGGTACTGGTTGGGTTCGCCCTCGGGCACGGCGAAGTGGCCCGCGGCACGCAGGATCTGCACAGCTGGACGCTACCGCGCCCCGCGCCGGTCGCGCCCGCCCACCGCGCACCCCACGGCGGCACTGCGCACCCCACGGCGGCACCGCGCACCCCACGGCGGCACCGCGCACCCCATCGGTGGGGTGCGGAGTCGGCACGTGGGGTGCGCGGTGCACATCCGGGCGGGCGGCGGGGGGTGGGGCGGCAGCGTGGGCGTACGCCCAAGTCAGCCCAGGCGCTGGCGGATCGTCCGGTTCACCGCCCGGCCGAAGGCCGTGACGACCCCGCGCACGGTGATCGGCTTCAGCTGGGCCAGCGCAGCGGCGAGGCGGGCGCGCTCGTCGGCGGGACGGCCGCGGTCACGGTAGGGCTGCAGCACCTCGTCCTGGAACATCGCCATGAGGTCCTCGGCGAGCGCCGTGGTGTGCCGCTCGATGATGGCGTGCGCGCGCCGCCAGGTCTCGGTGGGCAAGCCGGAGTCGAGCACCGCGAGCCCCTGGCCGAGCATCGCGGGCCCGTGCAGCCTGCAGGCGCCCCCGGACTGCCGCGTGATGACGCCGAGCCCCTCCAACGCCTCCAGGTCGGACGGCGTGAGCGCCCGACCCGCGCGGCGCGCCAGCTCGTCGACGGAAAGCTCCTCCACCTGCTCGGGCACCCACGGCGTGAGCAGAGCCCGGTGTAGGACGAGCTCGTCGGCCCCGACCTCGGCGGGGAGACGGGCCAGCTGGGCCTCGATCGCGGCGAGCGTGAAACCCAGCGCCGACAGCTCGCACACCAGCGACAGCCGCGCCACGTGCCCCGGCCCGTACAGCCCTTTGCGCCCGCGCAGCTGCGGCGCCGGGAGCAGCCCTCGGCCCGCGTAGAAGCGGATCGTGCGGACGCTGACCCCGGTGCGCTCGGCGAGCTGGTCGACGGTGAGCAGGTCGGTCACGGGGGCGGCCATGGATGACACCGTACGGGCCTTCTTGACCCATGTGACAGCGCTGCTGTTACATGGCTTCATGGCTGAGATTCCCGAGGCGTACGTCTATGACGCCCTCCGCACGCCGCGCGGCCGAGGCAAGGCCTCGGGGTCGCTGTACGAGGTGAAGCCGATCTCGCTCGTCGTCGGGCTGATCGACGAGATGCGCGCCCGGCACCCGGAGCTGGACACGGGCCAGATCGACGACGTCGTGCTCGGCGTCGTCTCCCCGATCGGCGACCAGGGCGGCGACATCGCCAAGACCGCCGCCATCGCCGCGGGTTTGGCCGACACGGTCGCGGGCGTTCAGCTCAACCGCTTCTGCGCCTCCGGGCTGGAGGCCGTCAACACCGCGGCGCTCAAGGTGCGCTCGGGCATGGAGGAGCTGGTGCTCGCGGGCGGGGTCGAGGTGATGTCGCGGGTGCCGATGGGCTCCGACGGCGGCGCCTGGGCCATGGACCCCGACACCTCCTACGCCACCGGCTTCGTCCCCCAGGGCATCGGCGCCGACCTCATCGCCACCCTCGAGGGCTTCACGCGCGAGGACGTCGACACGTTCGCCGTCGAGTCCCAGACCCGCGCCGCGAAGGCGTGGGCCAACGGCTATTTCGCCAAGTCCGTCGTCCCGGTCAAGGACCGCAACGGCCTGCCGATCCTCGACCGCGACGAGCACATCCGCGTGGGCGCCACGCTGGAGAGCCTGGCGGGCCTGCCGCCGTCGTTCGCGATGATGGGTGAGGCGGGCGGCTTCGACGCCGTGGCGCTGCAGCGCTACCACTGGGTCGAGAAGATCGAGCACGTCCACCACGCGGGCAACAGCTCCGGCATCGTCGACGGCGCCGCGCTCATGCTCGTCGGCAGCGAAGCCGCAGGCAAGGCGAACGGGCTCACCCCGCGCGCCCGGATCCTCGCCACCGCCCTCTCCGGCGCCGATCCGACGATCATGCTCACCGGCCCGGCCCCGGCCTCCCGCAAGGCCCTTGCGAAGGCCGGGCTGACCGTCGACGACATCGACCTCTTCGAGATCAACGAGGCGTTCGCCGCAGTGGCCATGCGGTACATGAAGGACATGGGGATCTCCCACGAGCAGACGAACGTCAACGGGGGCGCCATCGCCATGGGCCACCCGCTGGGCGCCACCGGAGCGATGATCCTCGGCACGCTCATCGACGAGCTGGAGCGCCGCGACCTGCGGCGGGGCCTGGCCACCCTGTGCGTGGGCGGCGGCATGGGCATCGCGACGATCGTGGAGCGTGTGTGATGGCGGTCCGATGGGAGAAGGGCGCCGACGGCATCGCGGTCGTCACCCTCGACGACCCCGGCCGCAGCGCCAACACCATGAACGACCGATACCTCGCGGCGATGGGCCGGGTCGTCGACGAACTGGCCGCCGACCCGTCCATCAGCGGCGTGATCGTCACGTCGGCCAAGAAGACGTTCTTCGCGGGCGGCGACCTCGACTCCCTTTCGAAGGCCACGCCCGCCGACGCGCCGCAGGTGCTGGCCACAGTCACCGAGGTGAAGGCCCAGCTGCGCAAGCTGGAGACGCTCGGCCGCCCGGTCGTCGCGGCGATGAACGGCACCGCGCTCGGCGGCGGCCTGGAGATCGGGCTCGCGTGCCACCACCGCATCGGGCTGGACGCCCCGGGCGTGGTCTACGGGCTGCCCGAGGTCACGCTTGGCCTGCTGCCCGGCGGCGGGGGTGTCACCCGCATCACGCGCATGCTCGGGATCATGAACGGGTTCCTCAACGTGCTGTCGCAGGGGCAGCGGCACAAGCCCGCGAAGGCGCTCGAGGTGGGGATCGTCGACGAGCTGGCCTCGTCGCCCGAGGAGATGCTCGCCAAGGCCCGGGCGTGGATCGCCGCCAATCCGGAGGCCAAACAGCCGTGGGACCAGCCGAAATACCGGATCCCGGGCGGCACGCCGTCGACGCCCGCGCTGGCCGCGATGCTGCCCGCGTTCCCGGCCAACCTGCGCAAGACCCTCAAGGGCGCGCCGATGCCCGCCCCGCGCAACATCCTCTCCGCGGCGGTCGAGGGCACCCAGGTCGACTTCGACACCGCGCTGCGCATCGAGGGCCGCTACTTCGTCGAGCTGGTGTGCGGCCAGGTCTCGAAGAACATGACCAAGGCGTTCTTCTACGACCTCAACGCGATCAACGGCGGGGCCTCGCGGCCGGACGGGTACGCGGAGTACACGCCGCGCAAGGTCGCCGTGCTCGGCGCCGGGATGATGGGCGCGGGCATCGCGTACGTGTGCGCGCTGTCCGGCTGGGAGGTCGCGCTGAAGGACGTTTCCCTTGAGGCCGCCGAGAAGGGCAAGACGTACTCCGAAGGCCTGGTCGCGAAGGCCGTCAAGCGCGGGAGCACCACCCTCGACAAGGGCGAGGCCCTGCTGGAGCGGATCACCCCGACCGCCGACTACAACGACCTCGCGGGCTGCGACATCGTCATCGAGGCCGTCTTCGAGTCGCTCGCGCTCAAGCAGGAGGTGTTCCGCGAGGCGATGAAGGTGATGGAGCCGGACGCGCTGCTGTGCTCGAACACCTCCACGTTGCCGATCAGCGAGCTGGCGAGCGGGATCGACCGGCCCTCGGACTTCGTCGGCCTGCACTTCTTCTCGCCGGTGGACAAGATGCCGCTGGTGGAGATCATCCGCGGCGAGTGGACGTCGGATGCGGCGCTGGCCAAGGCGTTCGACGTGACCGTCGGCATGCGCAAGACGCCGATCGTCGTCAACGACAGCCGCGGCTTCTTCACCTCGCGCGTGATCGGCACGTTCATCATGGAGGGCGTGGCGATGGTCGCGGAGGGGGTCGACCCGCAGACCGTCGAGCAGGCGTCGTCGCAGGCGGGCTACCCGGCGCCGGTGTTGCAGCTGCTGGACGAGCTCACGCTCACGCTGCCGCAGAAGATCCGCAAGGAGACCCGCGCCGCCGTGGAGGCCGCGGGCGGCACCTGGGAGCCGCACCCGTCGGAGGCAGTGATCGACAAGCTCGTGGAGGCCGGACGGCCGGGCAAGGCGGGCGGCGCCGGGTTCTACGAGTACGAAGACGGCAAGCGGGTGCGGCTGTGGCCCGGCCTGCGCACCGAGCTGGGCGCCAACAAGCACGACGTCGACCTGCACGAGCTGTCCGAGCGCATGCTGTTCGTCGAGGCCATCGAGACGCAGAAGTGCTTCGACGAAGGCGTGCTCACGTCGGTGGCCGACGCCAACATCGGTTCGATCTTCGGCATCGGGTTCCCGGCCTGGACGGGCGGGGTGGTGCAGTACGTGGAGGGCTACCCCGGCGGCGTCGCGGGCTTCGTGCGCCGCGCCGACGCGTTCGCCGCCACGTACGGCCCGCGTTTCTCGGTGCCGGAGTCGCTCCGCGCGCGTGCGGAGAAAACGTTGCCATAGCGATGTTTTCCGCGCGCGACCACGGGGCCACGCAATGTCCCCGGGACCGCCTGGAGCGGCGCGTTGGGCCGGTCGGCCGCAAGGGTTTGCCGACGGCCGCCGTCATGAGTCAAGCTTCCGCGCCGAGGGGACGACGAGGACGAGGTGACGCGTGCCAACCGAGCAAGACTGGTCCGAGGATCGGACGCTCTTCGCGAACGGCCGGGTCGCCGACCTCGGCCCGCTGTCGGGTGAGTTCATCCGGCTCGCCGAGAGCCTGCTGACCGCCACGACCGTGCACGGTGTGCTGGACCGCGTGGTGAACGCCGCCCGCGTCGCCGTGCCGGGAGCCGACCTGGTCAGCGTCACCCTCGCCACCGAAACCGGCTACACCACCCCGGCCTACACCGACGACCTCGCGCTGAAGCTCGATGAGGTGCAGTACCGGCTCGGCGAGGGCCCGTGCGTCGAGGCCACCCGCACCCCGGGGATGGGTTTGACATTTTCCGGCGACCTCGCACAGGGCGTCCAGTTCCCGGCCTTCGGCCCGGCCGCGGCGGAGCTGGGCGCGCACAGCGTGCTGGCGGTCGGCCTGTTCCCGGACGGCGACAAGCAGCGGTTCGGCGCGCTCAACCTCTACGCGTACGAGGCAGGTGGCCTCGACGAGCTCGACCGCGACCTCGCCCTGATACTGGCTGCGCACGCGTCGACGGCGCTCGCAGGCACGGTCGCCGTCACCACGGTCGAGCTCGAGGCCGCCCAGCTGCGGCAGGCACTGCAGAGCCGCGACGTCATCGGCCAGGCCAAGGGCATCCTCATGGAGCGGCGCGGGATCTCCGCCGACGAGGCCTTCGACGTGCTGCGCCGGGCGTCGCAGTCGCTCAACATCAAGCTGACGACGGTGGCGCAAACCCTCGTGGACCGGCGCGCGGAAATCTGACGGCGATCTGAGCGGCCGCACAGGCTCCTCTCAGGCTCGCGGGCCACGGTGGATCCATGAGCACCGCCACCCGCACCCTCGACCGTCCTGATGCCACCGCCGCCCGTCGCGTCCGCATCCTGCTGGTGGAGGACACCGACGCGGTGCGCCGGGCCGTGGCGCTCGGGCTGCGTTCGTCGGGCTTCGAGGTCACGGCCGTGCGGGGCGGCGAGGACGCGCTGGCCGTGTACGCGGCCGTGCAGCCCGAGGTGATCGTCACCGACCTGGCGATGCCCGGCATGGACGGGTTCGAGCTGATGGCCACCTTGCGGGTGCGCGGCGTCGACGTGCCGGTGCTGGTGATCACGGCGCGCGACTCGGCCCGCGACCGCGCCGCCGCCTTCGCCGCGGGCGCCGACGGCTACCTGCTCAAGCCGTTCGGCCTGGCCGAGCTGTGCGAGCGGATCACCGCGCTGGCCGACGGGCATGCGACGATCCGGGGATGATCCGCAATGTCGTGGTGGGCAGGCTCAAGGACGGCGTGGCGCCCGAGGAGATCGAGCCCGCCCTGCAGGCGCTGCGCGACCTGAAGGTCGACGGCGTCGAGTTCACGTTGGTCGCGGGCGTTGATCTCGGCCTGCGCGATGGCGCCGCGAGCTACGCGTTGACCTGCGACTTCGTCGACGAGGACGCCTACCGCGTCTACGACGCCGACCCCGAGCACAACCGGGTCCGGCGGGAGATGTTCGCCCCGCTCAGCGTGCTGGTCGAGCGGGTGCAGTTCCGGCTCCCGTAGGAGGACGCTGAGAACTCGGCCCTACTGCGCGACGGGGCCGGCGTCCTTCCGCACTAGGCCGCGAACACGATGGCGCGGCGGTGCAGGTATTCGGCCAGCGTGCCGAGCCGGGCCAGTCTGCGCCGCTGCGCGAACCCGGACAGCGGCCCCACCGCTGTCGTGACCAGACCGCCGACCAGGCCCGACACCGCGGCGGTCATCGTCACGAGGCAGCGGTCGTCGCCGTCCGGGGTGATGAGGTCGGCGTAGTCGAGGCGATGGCCCAGCAGGGTGGTGGTCCACCGCATCCCGCGGCCGGGCTCGACCCAGGTCACGTCCATCTGGGTCGCGGGCCCGAACCACGGCTTGACCAGGCCGGACCAGGCCGCGTCGCGGATGACGTCGGTGACGGAATCCACGCTCGCGATGTGCGGGGCCCACAGCTTCCACGCGGTGACATCGGTGAGGACCGCGTGCACGATGGCGGCGGGCGCGGCCACGGGACGTTCGGAGCGGATCACCCGTTAAGGGTAGGCCCCGCTAGCGCGGTGTGCCGAAGACTTGCGTCCAATACACGCCATAGGAGCCTCCTTCGACGCGTCCGACGCCGATCTGGGTCAGGTCGCGGTCGAGGATGTTCGCGCGGTGGCCGGGGCTGTCCATCCAGCCACTCACCACCTCGTCGGCGGTGCGTTGACCAGCGGCGATGTTCTCGGCGACCTTCCGGTAGGCGTACCCGACGGCGACCACGCGGTCCCACACCTGCCGACCGTCGGGGCTCTCGTGGGCGAAGAAGACGCGGCGCACCATGTCGGCGCTGTGCGCCTGGGCGGCGGCGGTCAGCCGGGCGTCGACCGTGAACGGCGGGAGTCCGTGGCGCGCCCGCTCCGCGTTGGTCCGGTCGACCACCTCGCCGAGCAGCCCGGCGGCGCCCGCAGGCGCGCCCGCGTCGGCGACGTCCACGCCGAAGTCGCGAGCCAGCCCGGCCAGCCCGTCGGCGTAGCCCTGCCCGACCGCGCGCACCCGCCACGCGCCCGCGCGCCGGTAGACCTCGACGAGCAGCGCGACCGTCTCGGTGGGCATCGGCGGCGGCCGGACCCGCGCGAACGGCCGCTCCCGCGCGTCGGTGAGCAGCACGGGCGGCAGGGTGCGCACGGCCGTGCCCAGGTCATCTGGCGAGGCGACGACAACCACGCGCTCGGCCCCGCGGCGCAGCGCGTCGGGCAGCAGGGTGAGCCGGCCGCCGCGCAGCCGCACACCGGGGGCGTCGGGCTGGTTGAAGAACACCATGTCGGCGTCGCCCGCGACGTTGCCGGACGCGCTCAGCACCAGGGCGGACAGGTCGAACGGGCCGTCGAGCGCGATCCCGAGCGCCGCGCTCGGCAACGCGATGTTCGCGCCGGGCGGCAAATCGGGCACCACACCCGTCCAACTCGGGATCGGGAGCGCGGGTTCCCGGTCGTGAGTGGAAACGGTGGCTATAGCGACCATATCCACTCACGAGTCAGGTGAACGGCGGGCGCTGGTCCAGGCGCAGGGAGGCGCGGCCCGCGGCGCGCCAGGCGCGCGCGGTGAGGTCGCGGTCCTCGTCGGTGACGAGGTTGCCCATCACGCGCAGCGCGACCGTCATCAGCGCCCGCGACCGCATTCCCACCGGCCCGGCGAGCGGCAGCAGCCGTGGCAGGGTCAGCAGCCCGGCGAGACGCCGGGCGATCGAGAACGCCTCCCCGTAGTGCCTGCGCAGGATGGCGGGCCAGCCGGTGCCCAGGTGCCGGTCGTCGGCGAGCAGTTCGGCGACGAGCCTGCCCGTCTCCAGGCCGTAGTCGATGCCCTCGCCGTTGAGCGGGTTGACGCAGCCCGCGGCGTCGCCGATCAGCGCCCAGTTGTGCCCGGCGACGTGCGACACGGCGCCCCCCATCGGCAGCAGCGCCGACGCGGGCAGGCGGACCGGGCCGTCGAGCTGCCAGTCGTCGCGGCGGGCCTCGGCGTAGTGCTGGATGAGGCCGCGCAGGCGGATCTGGGCCGGGCGGGCGGCGGTGGCGAGGGTGCCGACGCCGATGTTGACCTCGCCGTCGGACAGCGGGAACACCCACCCGTACCCGGCGAGCACCTCGCCGTCCTCGCCGCGCAGCTCCAGGTGCGAAGAGATCCATTCGTCGTCGCTGCGGCCGCTGCGGATGTAGCCGCGGGCGGCGACCCCGTAGGCCGTGTCGCGGTGCCACTCACGGCCCAGCACCCGCCCCAGCGTGGAGCGTGCGCCGTCCGCGACGACCAGGCGGCGGCAGTGCACCGTGTGCGTCGCGCCTGCGTGCGCGAACACGACGGCGGTGATCCGGTCGCCGTCCCGCTCGACGTCCACCGCGCGCGCCCCCTCGAACGCCACGGCCCCGTCCTTCAGCGCGACCTCGCGGATCCGCGCGTCCAGCTCCACCCGCGGCACCGCGCCGCCGTGATTGGGCAGCGACCCGCCCGGCCACGGCAGCGTGAGCACCACGCCGAAGCCCGTGGCGCGCAGGCCGCGGTTGATGCCGTGGGCGCGCACCCAGTCGCCGAGGCCGAGCCGGTCGAGCTCGGCGATCGCGCGCGGGGTGAGGCCGTCGCCGCAGGGCTTGTCGCGGGGGAACGTGGCGGCATCGGCGAGGACGACGTCGCAGCCCGCCCGCGCCGCCCAGGCCGCGGCCGCCGACCCGGCGGGCCCCGCGCCAACGACGAGCACGTCGGTCGAGGTGGGCGGCTCCGCGGGGTCGGGCATGGCTCCAGTCTCCCGGGGAACGGCCGCGGACGCGCTGTGACCCGCGCCGCCCGGCCGATCCGGCCGTCGCTCCGCGCACGCAGCAGGTCGGCGCGGCCGTGCACCTGATACTCCCCAGCCCTCGTCGAGCCGCCGCGGCGCATCCCACCGCGGCTCGATGCCGGCGTCGTCGGCATGGGATCCCAGCCGCTCACAGGATGGCGGTGACCCGCTCGAGCGGGCCGTCACGGGCTCCGGCGGGCCGTGACAAGCAGGCGCGACGCACCCAGTCGGAACGGCTCACCGTCCGGACCGGCGTAGTGGTCGACGTCGACGAAGCCTGCCGCGGTGAGCAGGTCGTCGATCTGCGCGCAGGTGAGCACGTGGTGCAGCGCGGTCACCGACACTTCCTCGGCGCCGCGGGTGAACCGATAACCGCTCACCAGGCGGCTGCGAGCGACGTCGTAGCTGGTCGTCGCGGCGACCGTGATGGCGCCCGCGCGCATCGTGCGGTCCTCTCCGGTGTAGCCGGGGAGGACGGTCTCTGCGGCCGCGTTGTAGTCGACCACCAGCCCGCCGCCCGGCCGCACGGCCGCCGCCAGCGCGGCCACGAACGCGCGCGTGCCCGCGAGGTCGAGGTAGCCGAAGCTGTTGCCCATGCAGACGGCGGCGTCGAAGCCATCGGGCGGCACGTCACGCATGTCGGCGCGGTGGAAGGCGACATCGAGCCCGGCTGTCGCGGCAGCGCGGCGGGCATGGTCGATCGCCTCGGCGGAGATGTCGAGACCGGTCACGGTGTGACCGCGCTCGGCGACGGCGAGCGCGTGCCGCCCGCTGCCGCACGGAACGTCCACCACCCGGGAGCCGGGCGCGAGCCCGAGCCGCTCCTCGATGAAGTCGACCTCGGCCGCGGTGGCCTCCGGCGGGACGGCCTGGCGCCAGAACTCGTTGGGTAGCTCGGTGAAGAAGTCCGCGTACCACGCGGACGAGATGTGCTGGGACAACTGAGGTGCTCCTGTCGGTGCATCGGACTGCTGGCGATGGCACCGGGCATGCGGGACGGGCCGCGTCAGCGGCTCCGTCGGCGGCCCGGTGTGCGAAACCGGGCGGGCATGGCGTCCTCCTGGGTCAGCGCCGGATGACCGGCGCGGACGGCATGCTAACAGGCCGCCACCCCGCGCCGCGCCCGATTTCCGCCGCCCGGCCGCCGCCCGGTCCGGACTCGGCCGACTTCGCGCCCCTAGCGTCGACTTCGCGCCCACCGGCGCCGTGCGACGTGACCGACGCCGTGCGAGTCGCCCTGGTGCGCCGACTGCGTCCGCCGGTCGCTCCGGGTCCGCGGGGGGCTGCCGGGACGGCCCGGAGAATCATCGACATGCCCCCACCGACCGTCGAGGCACGCCTGCGGGCGGCCGTCGATGCGAGCCTGGCCTGGTACGAGGCGCTGT
Organism: uncultured Actinomycetota bacterium; assembly: GCA_963739465.1. Classification (GTDB taxonomy): domain Bacteria; phylum Actinomycetota; class Actinomycetes; order Mycobacteriales; family Pseudonocardiaceae; genus Pseudonocardia. The sequence goes on along the minus strand of CAVUAS010000018.1, from coordinate 32,860 downwards.
CCGCGCTGCACGGCGTGCGCTGCGGGATCGAGGACGACACGTGGATCGCGTACGACCCACCGCCCGCGCTGCACTCCGCGGCCAAGACCGTCGAGCCGGATGCCGGGCCGGCGCGCGCGCTGGCGGTGCTCGACGTCCACGGCCACGGCGCGATCGCCGACTCCTTCGGCGCGTTCGACCTGACCGCGGCCGGGTTCCGGCTCCTCTTCGCGGCGCGCTGGATTCACCACCCCGCCCCGACGGTCGGCCCGCGCACGCTGCCGGTCGGCTGGAGCGTCGTCCGCACCCCCGACGACCTCGCGGTATGGACGGCTCACACCGACACCTCGACGGTGCTGCTCCCCGGCCTGCTCGACCGGTCGGGCTTCACCGTTTTCGCCCACCACCGCAACGGCGGGCTGGTCGGCGGCGCGGTGACCCACCTGTGCTCCGGCGTCGTGGAGCTGTCCAATGTGTGGTCCGACGATGCCGAGCTCGCCTGGCCAGACCTACTGACGGTAGTGGCGGCGCGGCACCCGGGCCGCGCGATCGTCGGCTACGAGCACGGCGCCGCACTGCAGGGCGCACTGGCCGCCGGGTTCGCCGACGTCGGGCCGCAGCACGTCTGGCTCCGACCATGATCGCCGAATCGAAGACATGCGGGTGCGTCGGCGCACCTCATGTCCACGTCTGGAGATCACCCGAGGACGACCGTCGCGCCGGACACGCGGTCGGCCCGCACGGTCTCGCCGCCGTCGACGGCTTCGGCGGTTCCCGGGTCGAGCGGCGGAGCGGGCGTGCGGACGCCGTTCTCGTTGCGGATGCCGACCTGCGTGCCGTCGGGCAGCACGATCCAGCCGATGCGGGTCGTGATCCCGTTGAGCACCCGCTTGTTCTGGTACAGCCCGGCCGGACCCGTGGCGAACTTCGCGGCGAACGGGCGGTCGACACCGGCGACTGTGATCGTGCCGAAGAGCCCGCCCTCGCTCGCCTTGGCTTCGAGGACCGTGCTCGGATCACGTCCGTGGAGGGTGACGTCCTCGCCGCTGACGTCGCCTTCGAGCCAGGCTTCGACCTTGCTGCCGTCGCAGAGGTAGCCCGCGGCCCGGCCGTCCTTGATTCCGACGGCCAGAGTGATGGCGTTGTCGCTCGTACGGCCGGTGAACACCGCCTCGGTGAGCCCAGCAGCGGCGGGCGGCGGCGCATTCGGACCGGCGGCCGCGGACGACGTCGCGGCGGATCCCGGAGCGGCGGTCGCCGGGGCGGCGCTCGGGGTTCCGGACACGGTGCCGCCGGTCTGCGCGAGGGCCCACGTCGCCCCGACGAGGGCGAGGATGACCGCGGCGAACGCGAGCGCTGGGAGCCAGCGACGCCCCAGTCCGGGCCGCGCGCCTGTTCGCAGTGTTTCCGTCGGCCCGCCCACCAAGGCGTCGACGTCGGTCTCCTGATCGACCGCGTCGAGTCCGCCCCGGCCGACGCCGCGCTCCCGGTCGGCGGAGCCGGGTGCGGCCACCTCACCGGGGGCCGCGCTCCGCCCGGTCCCGCCGGGTGCCGCCGCGTCGCCGGTGGCCGCGCCGCGACCAGGCCTGGCGGGTGTCGCCGCACCGGACGCTGCGCCGCCACCGCGCCAGCCGGCTGCCGCCGCGTCACCGGGCGCCCCGCTCCGACCGGCCCCGCCGGGCACCGCCCCGTCACCGGACGCCGCGGTCCCACTGCCTGCGCCCGCCGCCTCCTCGCCCGGACTGGCCGTGTCGGAAATCGGAACTCGCCGTGCCGAAAACGCCGACTCACCGTGCGGAAACGCACGACTCACCGCGGGGGTGGCGGGGCTCGCCGCGGCGGAGGCCCGACGCACCGCCGCCGTCCCGTCCGCCACCTTCGTCCCGTCCGCCTCCGCCGCCGCGGTCCCGTCGGCCGCCACGCTCGTCCCGTCCGCCGCCGGTGTCCCGTCCGCCGCTGGCCTCCCGGCCACCGTCGTGCCCGCCACGGTGGGGAGGTCCCGTTCGGGGCGGGTCGGCTCGTCGTCGGGGGAGGAGGGGGGCGGTCGGGCGGCCAGCGCCGCGCGGGCCGCGGCGGCGAGCGCGCCCGCGGACGCGAACCGGTCCGCCGCGACCTTCGCCATCCCCGCCGCGACGACCTCGTCGAACACCGCCGCCGCCGGGGTGCGCTCCGACGGTCGCGGCGCCGCCACCTTCATGTGGGCGTGCATCAGCACCGGCAGCGCGTCGCTCTCGTACGGCCGCGCGCCGGTGAGCATTTCGTAGAACACGCAGGTGAGCGCGTAGATGTCGGATTGCTTGGTGACCATGCCGTCGAACTGCTCGGGCGCCATGTAGGCGAGGCTCCCGAGCAGCGCACCGGTGCGGGTCAGCGAAGTGCTGCGCCGGTTCGTCGCGAGGCGGGTGATGCCGAAGTCGGCGAGGTAGCAGAAGTCGGCGACCCGCCCGTCGAGCAGCACGTTGGACGGCTTGACGTCGCGGTGCACCAGCCCGTTCGCGTGCGCGTCGTCCAGGGCGCTGGCCAGCTGCTCCAGGAACCGCACGGCCCGTTCGGGCGGGATGGGTCCGGTGGCGATGAGGTCGGCGAGGTCGCCGCCCTCGACATAGCGCATGTCGATGAAGAGCTGCCCGTCGATCTCGCCATAGCGGTGGATCGGCACGATGTGCGGGTTGCGCAGCCGCGCCACGTGCCGCGCCTCGCGGCGGAACCGCTCCTGGAACCGCGGGTCGTCGGCGAGATGCTCGGCGAGGCGTTTGACCGCCACCGTGCGCTCGAACTCGAGGTCGTAGGCGCGGTAGACCTCACCCATCCCGCCCCGACCGAGCAGTACGTCGAGCCGGTAGCGGCCGAACACCTCCGCATCAAGATTCACGATCCACCCACGTTAGACGGCACTCTCCGTATCGAGGTCTTCGGACGCGCGGGCGGAAAGGTTTCGTCCGCTCGCCACCAACCGACGACTACCCACTCGGGTAGCCCACCCCCACCCGCCGCGCCGCACCCTGAGACGGTCGACACAGATGTCCCAACGAAGGAGTGGCAGCGACGATGACGTCCACACAGACCCCCACCGAGCAATTGGACGCCGTCATCCTCGGAGCGGGCGTGGCCGGGCTGTACCAGCTCCACCAGCTGCGCGAGCAAGGCCTGCGGGTGCGTGCTATCGACAAGGCAGGCGACGTGGGCGGCACCTGGTGGTGGAACCGCTACCCGGGCGCGCGGTTCGACAGCGAGGCCTACATCTACCAGTACTACTTCGACGAGAAGCTCTACAAGGACTGGAGCTGGAGCGAGAAGTTCCCCGGCCAGCCCGAGGTGGAGCGGTGGCTGCAGTACGTCACCGACCGGCTCGACCTCCGCAAGGACATCCAGTTCTCCACCACCATCGAGACCGCGCACTTCGACGAGGACCGCGGCCGCTGGACGATCACGACCGACCGCGGCGACGTCATCGACGCCCAGTTCTTCGTCAGCTGCGCAGGCATGCTGTCCGCGCCGATGGAGAACGTGTTCGAGGGCCAGGACAGCTTCCGCGGCCCGATCCTGCACACGTCGAAGTGGCCCGCCGAGGACATCGACCTCGAGGGCAAGCGGGTGGGCGTCGTCGGCATCGGCGCCACCGGCATCCAGGTGATCCAGACGATCGCCGACAAGGTCGGGCACCTCACCGTGTTCGCCCGCACCCCGCAGTACACGCTGCCGATGAAGAGCCCGCATTACGGCGCGGAGGAGCAGGCCGCGTACAAGTCCCGGTTCGACGATCTCAAGACGACGATCCCGCACACGTTCACCGGCTTCGAGTACGAGTGGGTGTACGCCTGGGCCGACTGCACGCCCGAGAAGCGTCTCGAGGTGCTGGAGGAGATCTACGAGGACGGCTCGCTCAAGCTGTGGCTCGCGAGCTTCAGCGAGCTGTTCTTCTCCCCGGAGATCAGCGAGGAGATCTCCGAGTTCGTCCGGCAGAAGATGCGCGCCCGCCTGAAGGACGACCCGCACCTGTGCGACGTCCTCATCCCCACCGACTACGGCTTCGGCACCCACCGGGTGCCGCTGGAACGCGACTACCTGGAGGTCTACCTCCGCGACAACGTCGAGTTGGTCGGCGTGCGCGACAACCCGATCGCCCGGATCATCCCGGAGGGCATCGAGCTCGCCGACGGCACCCGCTACGAGCTGGACGTGATCGTGCTGGCCACCGGCTTCGACGCGGGCACGGGCTCGCTCACCCGCATCGACGTCCGCGGCCGCGAGGGCCGCAGCCTCACCGACGACTGGGGCCGCGACATCCGCACGATGATGGGCCTCGGCGTGCACGGCTACCCGAACCTGCTCACCACGGCGGTGCCGCTCGCGCCGTCGGCGGCGCTGTGCAACATGACCACCTGCCTGTCGCAGCAGACCGAGTGGATCAGCGACGTCATCAAGCACGTGCGGGCGCAGGGCGCGCAGACGATCGAGCCGACCAAGGAGGGCGAGGACGCCTGGGTCGCCCATCACGAGGAGACGTCCGGCGCCACCCTGATCGCCAACACCACCGGCTGGTACCTGGGCTCCAACGTGCCGGGCAAGCCGCGGCGGGTGCTGTCCTACTGCGGCGGCGTGGGCACCTACCGGCAGAAGTGCGACGAGGTCGCGGCGAGCGGCTACCCGGGCTTCGCGATCGCCTGACTGTGAGCGGAAACGAGTGCTCCGGCACTCGTTTCCGCTCACAGGAGCTTTTTCCCCCTGGCCGTCGACACGGCCTCGGCCCGGCTGGTGGCGCCGAGCTTGGCGTAGATGTTCTTGAGGTACCACTTCACCGTGTTGACGGTGACGGTGAGCTCGCGCGCGATCTGCGGGTTGCTGCGCCCGGCGTCCAGCATCCGCAGGATGGCGAGCTCACGGCCGTTGAGCCCGGACGTGTCCTTCGCCGGGGTGAGCCGCGCGTACAGCTCGGCGAGCCCCGGCACGGGCGACACGCCCTCGGGCCACCGTTCCACCAGGCGGTGCAGGACAGCGGTCACCTCGGGGCCGCCGTCCACGAGGACCTGCCGCAGGCCCGCGCGCACGATCAGCGCCAACGCCCCGGCCAGCGTGCGCTCGGCGGTGATCCGCCGCGCCGCCCGTTCCTGGACGGCGGCGAGCGCGACCGTCGCCGTCACCTCGGCCCGGGTCTGGCCGCGCTGCGCGAGATCGTCGATCAGCTCCTCCAGCAGCGCGGCAGCGCCCGCGTGGTCGCCCTCGGCCGACAGCACCGCGGCCAGCGACCCCGTGCGGATCTGGTCGATGACCACGCCGATCCCGCCCGGGCAGCCCGCGCCGTCCGGGAAGCTCCTGCGCCACCCGCCGGGCCTCGCGCACCCTTCGGGCGGCCAGGAGCTGCCGGATCCGCTCGGCGACGACGGCGGCGGAAAGGCGGGTGAGGTCCAGCCGCTCGGCGACCTTCGCGCCCTCGGCGAGCAGCTCGGCCGCCTCCGCCTCGGCGCCGCGGTGGGCCTTGATCCGGGCGAGGACGGCGTAGCTCGCGACCATGAAGTCGACGACCCCGCTCTCCGCGCCGAGCTCCCGGCTCTCCGAAAGCAGGCGTTCGGCCTCGTCGAGCTCGCCGCGCTCGTAGTGCAGCTCGCCCAGGAGTGCCCCGGCCAGCTGCGCGGCGTGCGAGCGGCGGCCCGCCGACTCCTGCGCCAGCACCACGGCGCCGTGCAGGTGCTCCTCGGCCGCGGCCACGTCGAGCTGGGCGAAGGCGGCGATGCCCGCGAAGCAACGCCCGTAGACGCCCGCGAACGGCCCGATCGTGCGGTCGTGGAACGGCCGGGCCCACCGTTGGCGCTCCCGCGCGGCCCGGAAACGCATGGAGTGGATGTCGCAGAACGACTGGATGTTGGCCGCCACCGCCACCACCCACGGCCGGTAGACGCGGTGTCGCGCCAGGCTCCTGCCGACCAGCGTCTCGGCCCGGTCGATGCGGTCGCCGTAGACGTCGATGCAGGCCTGCACGACGTCGGCCTCGGAGTGCATCTCCTCGTGCACCCCGCCGACCGGCATCGCCCGGCGCAGGTGATCGAGCGTGTGCTGGGCGGCGTCGGACCGCTGCAGCAGGCAGTTCGCCCACGCCACGGCCATGAGCAGACGCGGACGGTCGTCGACGGCGTCGGCGGGCAGGCGCCCCATCAGGCCGAGCAGGCTGACCATCCGGCTGTGCTCGACGAGCGGCATGGCGTGCCGCTCGACCAGGTCGACGGCCCGCGACGTGGCGCCCGCGGCGAGCGCGTGCGTGACCGCCTCGGACACCAGCTCGTGCTCGGAGAACCAGTTCGACGCCCGCCGGTGCAGCCGCGGCACCCGCTCGGGATGGTCGCGTTCGAGCCGTCGGCGCAGGTAGTCGGCGAACAGGTGGTGGTAGCGGAACCACTCGCGCTCGTCGTCGAGCGGCCGCAGGAACAGGTCGCGGCGTTCGAGCTCCTCCAGCATCGCCTGCCCGTCGGCGCGGTCGGCCAGCACGCCCGCGAGGTCGCCACAGATCCGGTCGCACACCGACGTGGCCAGCAGGAACTCCAGGATCTCCGGTGGTTGGGCGCTCAGCACGTTCTCGGCGAGGTACTCCCCGACCGAGTGGTGGCGCCCGGAGAACCCGCGGATGAGCCGCGTCGGGTCGGCGCAGTCGCGCAGCGAGAGCGAGACGAGCTGCAGGGCCGCGACCCATCCGTCGGTGGCCTCCGACAGCCGCGCGACGTCGTCGCCGTCCAGCCGTAGGCCGCCTCGGTCGACGAGGAACGCGCGGGCCTCGTCGAGGTCGAACCGCAGGGTGTCGGCGTCGACCTCGGTGAGCTGGCGGCGCACCCGCAGCCGCGACAGCGGGAGCTGGGGTCGGCTGCGGCTGGTGAGGATCAGTGACAGGTTGGGCGGCGCGAAGTCGAGCAGGTGCACCAGCGCGTGGTGCACCCGGGTGTCCTCGATGAGGTGCCAGTCGTCGAACGTGAGCACGAACCGGCCCTCGTACCGGGCGATCAGCTCCAGCAGCGCCGAGAGCGTGTAACGCTGGGTGTCCTCGGCGCTCTGCTCGATCAGCTCCTTGAGCTCGCCGATCGCGTCCTCGGCCTGCGGAAGCGCCCGGCGCACCGCCTCCAGCAGGTGGAAGAGGAACCAGTGCGGGTCGTTGTCGTCGCGGTGCAGTCCGAGCCACGCGACCGCCGCGCCCTCGTCCTGCAGCACCTGCAGCCACTGCACGGCCAAGGTGGTCTTGCCGTAGCCCGCGGGGGCGTGGATGACGACGAGCTGGCGCCCGGCTCCGGCGCGCAGCATCGCGAGCAGCCGACGACGTTCGATGACGTTGCGGACGTAGGTGGGGGCACGGAACCGGGTGGACGCGTCCAGGGGCACCGTGCGTCGTGTCGTCGACGTCATCGGCAGCCCCCTCGGCCCGATCGTTCCATCCTCCGGATCGGCCGGGCAACACCGCTAGCCCGAGTTTCCCGGCTAGCATGATCGCTGCCGGTGTTTTCCCTGGCCAGGAGCTAAGTTGATGTTGTTGTGTGCTATGACCTAAGTTCGGGGTGCCCAGCGGTGTAGATCGAAGATCTCGGCGAGGTGGTCCTGGGTGGGGTTGGTCTCGGTGAGTATGCGGCGGGCCTTGGGTCGCCCGCCGGTGGAGGGGTAGATCAGCACCGTCTCCTGGATACCGGCGAGGGTGTCGAGCAGTTCACGCACGGATAGGTGCAGGCCGTGTTGGTGGGCGTGGCGGCGCATGAGGTGGGCGATCTGCAGGGCGAGCACGCAGGTGAACACGTGCACCCGGATGTTGTGCTCGGTCCAGTGGTGCATCGGGGAGAACGACACCACGTGCGGGTCTTTGAGTTGGCGGAAGCCGAACTCGGCCTCGGACTGGGAGCGGTAGCCGGCGACCACGTCCGCGGTTGGCCACTGGTCGCGGTCGGTCATCAGGACGCGTTTGCCGAAGACCTCGGCTTCCAGGTCGGTGCGGGCTTGATCGTCGAGGTCGAAGGCGAGCCGGTGCTCGGCGGGGGTGGCGCCGGTCAGCTGCCAGGTGATGACCCGACGCACCCAGGGGTCGTTGACGATCTGGGTGATCTCGGCGGTGACCTTGTCGTGGGGTCGGCGGGTGTGGCCCCGTGCCAGGGTGTCGGCCAGCGCGGAGAGCTTCGCGGTGGCCTTGGCCAGGGTCTGGTCGAAGCCGCGGGACTGGGCGGTGTGCAGGGTCGGGGAGTGGGTGAGCACGACGCGGCGGTCGGCGCCGTAGACCGGGCGGCGTTGTTCCAGTGCGGTCACGCCGGGGAACCGGTCGGGGTCCACGGGGTGCCGGTCGGCGGCGGGGCGGGCCAGCAGGTCCGGGCAGTCAGACGGCGGGATCGACCCGACGAACCCGAGACCGGTCGCGCTCAGGTGCGCGAGGTTGGCCAGCGAGTTCTGCCCGGCATCGAACACCACCGTCATCTGCGGGGTTGTCGCGCTCACGCTGGGCGTGGGGTTATCGGGGTTATCGGGGTTGTCGGGGTTGTCGGGGTTGTCGGTGAGCGCCGCGGCCAACGCGGTATGCCGCGCCACCAGCAGGTCGATCATGGTGGCGAACTGGGTGACGTCGGGCCGGTTGCCGGGGTAGGCGTGGGAGACCAGCGGGATCCCACCGTCGCGGGTGATCACCAGGCCGAGCCCGACCAGGCGTAGGTCGGCTCGTTTCTGCTTGGCCTTGCCGCGCTGCGCGATGGGTGCCTTGTCGTTGGTGGTATCGATGTAGGTGGCGAAGTTGGTCATGTCCAGGGCCAGCGCGGAGATGTCCAGCTCGAAGGTCTCGATCATGGCCAGGGCGAGACGGTGCTCGATGCGGGCCAGTTGCTCGGGGCTGACCCCGTGCATCGCGTCCCAGAACTTGCGGTGGTCCAGCACCCCGGCACCGATCTTGGTGAACCGGTCGGCGGCGGTGCCGCGCCACCACTTCTCGAACCCGCGCTTGGAGCACGGGTCCACCAGGCGGCCCAGCGCGGCCAGCGCCAGGTAGGTGCCCACCGAGGCGCCCGCGTCGGCCCGGCGTGCCCCGACCACCTCATCGATCACCGCGACCACGCCGAGACGCTCCAGCATCCCCCACGCGGCGGCGACCCCCGAACGCCAGGTGCCGGGTCCGCTCGGGCCGCAGCGCGGCCTCGCGTTCGTCGAACGCGGCGGCGATGTCGGCGGCCGACCCGAGGTAGCGCTCGGAGACCATCCTGGGTTTACCCTGCACCCAGGCCATCTCCCGCACGTACCAGTACGGCCTGCCGCTGATCACCTTCTTGTAGAGACTCGCCACTCTTTAGGTCATAGGCCAAAGCAAGATCAAACACCAGCTGCCGCGCCGAGAACGCCCAGCTCAACTCACCTGGAGCCAGTTCCCAACACACTCAAGATCGAACTAACCGGGAAACTGGGGCTAGGGTGGCGGGATGTCCCGGCCGCATGAGGCCCGACGGGTGGCGGAGTCGTTCGGCGCGGACGCCGACCGCTACGACCGCACCCGGCCCCGCTATCCCGCCGCCCTGGTACACCGGATCGCCGCCGCGGGGCGCGACGTCCTCGACGTGGGATCGGGTACCGGCATCGTCGCCCGCCAGCTACGGGCCGCGGGCTGTCGCGTGCTCGGCGTCGAGCCCGACGCGCGGATGGCCGCATTCGGGCGCCGCCGCGGCGTGCCTGCCGAGGTGGCGACGTTCGAGGAGTGGGACCCGGCGGGCCGCGACTTCGACACCGTCGTCGCCGGACAGGCCTGGCACTGGGTCGACCCGGTCGCGGGGGCGGCCAAGGCGGCCCGGGTGCTGCGCCCCGGCGGTCTGCTCGCTGTGTTCTGGAACGTGTTCGCGCCGCCGCCCGCGCTGGCCACGGCGCTCGGCGACGTCTACGAGCGCGTCGTGCCGGAGTTGCCCAGCCTCCGGTCGACGCCGCCCATCGAGCCCTACACCCGGCTGGCCGCCACGGCCGCCGACGGCATGCGGGGCTTGTTCGCCGCCCCCGAGGAGTGGCGGTTCGAGTGGGAGCACTCCTACACCCGCGCCGAATGGCTGGACCAGGTGCCGACGTTCGGTACTCACAGCCTGCTCGCAGTCGAGCAGCTCCGCCCGCTGTTGGCGGGGATCGGGGCGGCAATCGACGCGGTCGGCGGCCGGTTCGCCATGCGCTACACGACGCTGGTGGTCGCGGCCGTCCGCGGCTGAGCGAGCGCGAGCGTAACCAGCAGGCCGGGGTGGTCGGTGCTCGCCAGCATGTCGATCTGCCGCTCCGACGCGACGGCGAACGGGGCGCTCACCACGACGTCCTGCACGCCGCCGTCGTCGATGCGGTGGTCGCCCGTGGCCAGGCAGCCCTGGATGTCGGAGCGCAGGTTGAAGTCGCCGCCCAGCACCACGGGCGTCCGCATCGTCGGGACGACGGTGTCGATCAGGTAGTCGCACTGGGCCCTCGCGACCGTGGCGTTGCCTGCGTCCAGGTGCGTGGTGCAGGCCGCGAAGGTCGTCGTGTCCAGGCAGAGCCAGGCGCGTTGCTCCGGGTCGGCGGGGTTCTGGGTGGGATAGATCCCGCCGGTCGTGCGGAGCGCGGGCCGCCGGGCCACCAGGGCGATGCCGTACGCATCGCCGCCCAGGCAGCGCACCGGATCGCCGGTGCGGCGATCGATCGCAGGCTGGAATGACGACGTGGCGGCGCCGTCCGGGTCGGTGGCGGCCAGCCCGCGTTCGAGCAATGGGACGTCTGCGCGGCAGACCTCGTTGAGCGTCACCACGTCGGGGCCCTGCGCGCGGATCACGGCGACCGCGGTGGCCACCGACCGGCCGGTGTAGCAGCCAGCCAGCCCGCTGTTGCACAGGTTCATCTGCAGCACGCGCACCGGCGCGCCCCCGCCCGCGCGCGATGGCGGAGCGGTGATCAGCACGACGGCGAGGACGAGGCAGCCGACGAGCAGGCCGCCGTACACGATCCGTCTGCGCCGCACGGCAAGGTGATCGGTCACGGCGCCCCCATCGGTTCGCCGCATAGCATCGGCCGATGGGCAGCCCCCTGCATCCCTTGCTGGCCGAACGCTTCAGCCCGGCCGTCTTCGACTCCCGGTACGAGGCCGCCGCGGAGGACGTCGAGTCGCTTCTCGAGGCGGCGCGCTGGGCGCCGTCGGCGGGCAACGCGCAGCCGTGGGCGTTCCTGGTGGGCCGTCGCGGCGATCCGGTGCACGGCAGGCTGGTGCGGCATCTCGCCGGGAGCTCCGCGGCCTGGGCACCGTCGGCGAGCATCCTCGTCGCCAACCTGTCGCACCGCTTCGTCGAGGGCACCGACTGGGAGTTCTCCGAGTTCGCCCTCTACGACCTCGGCCAGGCCGTGGCCCACATGACCATCCAGGCGCAGGCGCTCGGGCTGCGGGCCCGCCAGTTCCGGGCGTTCGACCGCGCGGGCCTGGCCGCCGAGTTCGCCGTCCCCGCGCACTGGGAGGTCACCACGATGACGGCCTTCGGGCGCCCGCGCGCACCGGCCGCGGACGACGGCCCCTCGCGCCGCCGCCGAACGGTCGACGACATCCAGTGGTCGCCCGCGGGATGAGCCGATGGACGCTCACGTCGGGCGGATCGTCAGCGCGGCCACGACGGCGCCTCCCGCAGCAAGGGCGGCCGCGATCGCGGCGGCGCCCGAGAAGGCGGCCGCGTCCATCGGGCCGGGCGCCGCGAGCCCGAGGGCGGTCGTGCCGATCGTGACGCCGATCGGTCGGAAGGTCTGCAGCACGCCGGATGCCATGCCGCCGCGCTCGGTCGGCACCTGGTTCAGGGCGATCTGCGTCAGCGGCGTCACCACGAGGCCGGTGCCGGTCCCCGCGACGGCCATGGCGAGGGCGACGTCGAGCAGTCCCACCCTCTCGTCGATGCCGACGAGCAGGAGCATTCCGCAGGCGAGGAAGGTGAGGCCGACGGTCGGCAGCGCCGCGCCCGGCAGCCGGGTGAGCAGCCGTCCGGCCACCGGTGAGATGACCATGAAGGGCAGGATCGTCGGGAGGTAGACGAGGCCTGCCCCGATGGCGTCGTAGTGCTGCGCTCCCTGCAGGAACAGGCTGAGGTAGACGAGCATGCCGAAGTACGCCGCTCCCCCCAGCGCGAACGTGACGACCGCTCCGGTGAACGTCCGGTCGCGGAAGAGGCACAGGTCCACGACGCCCTCGGCGGTGCGGCGCTCGACCGCGACGAACGCCGCGAGGGCCGCGATCCCCACCGCGGCGGCCGTCGGGACCTCGGCGTTCGCCCAGCCGATCGCGTTGCCGCGCAGCGCGGCGTACAGCAGTGCGCCGAGCCCGAGCGTGAACGTGGCGACGCCCGCGTAGTCGAACCGTGCCCGGCGGTCGCCCACGAACTCGGGGAGGGCGCGGGCCGCGACGGCGATGAGGACGGCCACCGGCACGTTCGCGAGGAACACCGCCCGCCAGCCGAACAGGTCGGTCAGTACGCCGCCCAGGACCGGGCCGACCACGAAGGACAGCGCCGCGATGGCGCTGTAGACACCGAGCGCGCGGCCGCGTTCCCCGGGCGAGTAGCTGCTCGCGAGCACCGCGAGCCCGCTCGCGGTCAATGCGGCGGCCGCCGCCCCCTGCGCCGCTCGGGCGAGGTCCAGCAGCAGCGCCGAGGGGACGAGACCACAGGCGGCGGACGCGGCCGCGAAGGCCAACAAGCCCGTCACGAAGACCCGGCGTCGGCCGAACCGGTCGCTGAGATTCCCCGCCGTGACCAGCAGCGCCGCACTGAGGAGCGCGAACGCGTTGACGACCCACGGCAGCTCGCTCGGGCCCGCGGCGAGGGTGCGTTGGATGTCGGGCAGGGCGAGATTGACCGCGGTCGTGTCGAGACCGGCGAGGAAGCCGGCACCGGCGGCGATCGGCAGTGCCCAGCGGCCCCGGGCCGACGTTCGCTGGGTGATCGACATGTGACGCCCTTCTTGTTTTGGTGCACAAGACGCTATCAAGGTCTCTTGTCTGGTGTACAAGGAATATGCGGGAGCCCTACGCTGGCCGCGTGCCGAAGACGCGCAGCGCGCAGGGCGACCTGCCGCCGATCACGCGGCAGGTGGTGCTGGAGGCGGCCATCCGGCTCGTGCGCGCGCACGGCGTCGAGGCGCTCAGCGTGCGTCGGCTCGCGGGCGAGCTGGACGTGTGGCCGACGACGATCTACCACCACGTCGGCGGCACCAAGAACGGACTGCTGACGCTGACGCTCGACGCCCTCGCGGGCGAGCTCGAGCTCCCCGCGCGCGACGATCGGCCGTGGCAGGAGGCGCTCGAGGTGATCGCCTGGAGCCTGCGCAGGCGGATCGCCGAGTACCCCGGCGTGGCGGGCTACCTGCTGACCGCCGCGGCGCCGGGCCCGAACGCGCAACGGATCATGGAACGGATCCTGGAGCTCCTGGTCGAGCAGGCCGGGCTGTCGGTGGGTGCGGCGTTCGACGCGTACCAGCTGCTGATGGGCTACGTCCTCAACCACATCCAGCGGGCGGAACGCGGCGCCACGGCGAGCCGCATCGGCCGCTATGCCGAACTGGGCGAGCGCGACGACCTCCCGCTCACCGCGCAGGTCGCCCGGGCCCTGCCTGCCGACGATGACGAACGGTTCCTCGGCGGGCTTCGCATCGTCATCGGGGGCATCGCCTGCGCCCGCTGATCCGGTTTTCACGATCGTTGCAGCCGGATAAAGTCGTCCCGGTGTCGAAGCGTCTGGCGCGCCTGCGGGCCTACTGCCGGTTGGGCCGCCCGGAGATCCGGGCCGCCATCGACGGCCACGCCGCTCGCGAGCGGTTCGAGACCGCAGCCCGCCACCACCGCAACCGATGATCGAACTGTGGGGAAGCGCCGAGCGGCTGCCTGTCGGGGCGGTGGCGTCTTGGCTGATCAGCGACGGCGCGGGGCGTGCGTCGTGACGGCCGCAGGTCTGTCGGCGGATCGGCGGGCGGTGCTGTCGCGGCGGATCCGGCTGCTGGTGGCGGCGACGATCACCTACAACGTCGTGGAGGCCGTGGTTGCGATCGCGGCGGGGACGGTCGCCTCGTCCGTCGCGTTGATCGGGTTCGGGTTGGACTCCGTGATCGAGGTCAGCTCGGCGGCGGCCGTGGCCTGGCAGTTCGCGGGCAGCGACCCGCAGCGGCGGGAGCGGGTCACGCTCCGGATGATCGCGTGCTCGTTCTTCGCCCTGGCTGCCTACGTCACGGTGGAGGCGGTGCGAACCCTGGGCGGCGCCGGGGAGCCGCAGCGATCGCCGGTGGGCATCGTGCTCGTCGCGGTCAGCGTCGTGGTCATGCCGGGCCTGTCGTGGGCGCAACGGCGAGCGGGCCGGGAGCTGGGCTCGGCGAGCGCGGTCGCGGACTCGAAGCAGACGCTGTTGTGCACGTACCTGTCGGCCGCAGTGCTGGTCGGCCTGATCCTCAACGGCACGCTGGGCTGGTGGTGGGCCGACCCGGTCGCCGGTCTGGCCCTCGCCGTCCTCGCGGTGCGCGAGGGCCGCAACGCCTGGCGGGGTGACCTTTGCTGCGCCCACGACGCGGCCGAAGCTCCATGCGGGGACGACTGCTGCGCGTGAGCAGGGCCGGTCGTCCGTACCCCGTTCCCATGGGCGTTGCCCGATCGGGCGGCGGCGCGAACCAACGCCGCGGCCCCGGCGGTAGCCGTCCGGTGAGGAAACCCTGTCGATTCTCGCAGTTCGCACGCGGATCACGGAGATGTCGCAAGGACTCCTCACTGTCGAGAATTGCCGAAACCCGGCAGTGGCGCTGGCGCAGGAGGTCTCGATGGCGAGGTTCGCGAACGAGCAGGACCGCCTGGTCCACGCGGCGGCGCTGGCCGCACCGGCGGGCCATGCCATCGGTGATGCGCAGACGTGCCAGTTCGAGGCGCGCGTCGACTTCGGATCCGGCGGCGCGATCGTCACCGAAGACGAGCGGGGGACGGTGCGCGTCACCTACTACCGCAGCGGCCGCAGCCTGAAGGCCGCATGGATCGACGCCGTGCACTCGCACGCGGACTGCTGCCTGTACACAGCCGCCGCGGCCTGACCGGTCGCCCGCTTGGTCAACCATCGCGGCACGTACATCGTGAACCCGACGTGCCAGGCGCCCGTCTTCAGAGGTAGAGGGATCAGTCCGACGGATCAAGAGGGGGGCTGATGAGCACGATCACGACCAGGGGACGAATCGGGCGGGCGCTGACCTTGACGGCGGGCTTGCTCGCTGGGGGCGTCGTCATCGCCCCGCAGGCTCTGGCCGATCCGGGCGACATCGGTGACGCCAGCCTCTGGCGCACCTCGCCGAGGTGCAGCCAGCCCAAGAACATCATCCTGTCCGCGCAAGGATCCGGGGTGTTGGAGTTCGAGTACCGGGTCATCGGCGGGGAGCCCACCACCCACAAGAGCCGGCCGGCGGCCCAGCCGATCATGCCGCGACAGGTCCTTGCGTCCATCCCCGAGGGGCAGATCCGCTGGCGGGTGGTCGCCCACGACACCGATATGCCGGACTTCATCGACCGCGGCGGGGACATCTTCCCGCTCGACCCAACCGCCCCGCCCTCATCTGCGGTTGAGGCGTTCTGCGGGAACGACCCGATTGCGGAGCAACTTCCGGCGGCTTGATACGGCGAAGCCAGGCACGGCGGATTCAGCGGGCCGACCCGGAGGACGACGGCTGATCGCCTCAGCCTCCCCGCACCAACGGCATCCGGCCGGTGCTGGGAGCGGGTACAGAGGAACCCCGGTGACTCCGGACAGACCGGGGGCTTCAGCTGGGTGCCCAGATCAGCAGCGGGACCGGGAGGGCGATCAACCAGCCGGCGACCAGCACGGGTTTGCGTCCATAGCGGTCCGACCGTGTTCCGGCCGCGGAGTTCGCGGTCGTCTTGGTGGCGCTGAAGGCGAGGATGAAAGTCAGCACGCCGGTGTAGGCGGTGAGGCCGAACTCGTTCTCGGCGAGCAGCGGCAGAACGATGCGTTCCTGGCCGTACATGCCGCCGACCAGCGCGTTCACCGCCACGAGCAGCGTGGAACTGGGCGAGGTTCTGCCGAAGACCCAGCTGCAGCGGCCTGGATCGGTGGGTGGCGCGGGTGCTGACGAGTCGGTGGTCAGGTTGCTGACGGTGGCGTGTGACCGGTCGCCGGGCCCGCCCTGGAACACGACGAGCTCGCGGTGTCCGGCGCGCTCGAACTCGCTGGCCGCGCCGGCGGCGCGTTCCCCGTGCCCGCACATCACCACCGTCGGCGTGTCGAGGGAGTATCCCAGTGCCTCGGCCGAACGGTGTCGCGCCGTCCGAGCCTGCCGATCGTGTGGACGCGGGAAACCTGGTACGCCCCTCGTGTCACAGGCCGCTGGGCTATCTCGTCTCTGGGCTGAGAGTCAAACCCGTACTCGGGAAGGTGCTGGTTATGCGGGTGTTCGTGGCAGGCGGGACCGGGGTCGTGGGGCGACGGCTGGTGCCGCAGCTAGTGGCCCGGGGCCACCACGTGACGGCGACGGCGACGGGCCCGAGCAAGCTGGGCATGCTGGAGCAGCTGGGCGCCGATGCTGTCGTGATGGACGGGCTGGATGGGGTGTCGGTCGGTGAGGCGGTGGCCGCGGCCCGACCGGACGTGATCGTGCACCAGATGACCGCAATCGCTGGCAAGCCCGATATGAGGCACATGGATCGGTGGTTCGCCACCACCAACAGGCTGCGCACCGAGGGGACCGATCACCTGCTCGCCGCGGCTGAGGCGACCGGCGTACCCCACGTCGTCGCGCAGGCCTACGCCAGCTGGAACGGAATCCGCCAGGGCGGCTGGGTGAAGACCGAGGAGGACCCGCTGGACCTGCACGTGGGGACGCCGGCGCACGCGGTGATGGAGGCGCTCCGCCACGTCGAGGACGCGGTCGGCAAGGCCGACGGCGCAGTTCTGCGATACGGCGGACTCTGCGGGCCAGGAGCCACCGAGGACCAGGTCGAACTCGTGCGCAAGCGGCAGTTCCCGCTTGTCGGGGGTGGCACCGGCTACAGCTCGTGGGTGCATCTCGACGACGCCGCGAGCGCGACCGTCCTGGCGGTGGAGCGGCAGGCGAGGGGCGTGTTCAACATCGTCGACGACGAACCTGCCCCGGCCAGTGAGTGGCTGCCCTATCTGGCCGCGTGCGTGGGCGCGAAGCCACCCGTGCGTCTTCCGAAGTGGCTGGCCCGGCTGGTGGCCGGTGAGGTGGCGGTGACGATGATGACTGAGGGGCGCGGCTTCTCCAACGCCAAGGCCAAGCGAGAGCTCGGCTGGACGCTGCGCTACCCCTCGTGGCGACAGGGCTTCAAGAAGGAGCCGGCATGACCCGGGCGCAGGAGTTCGAACAGCTGCGGCCGCTGCTGTTCGCGATCGCTTACCGGATCCTCGGCAGCGTGAGCGAGGCCGAGGACGCGGTCCAGGAGACATGGCTGCGCTTCGATACCTCCCCGACACAACCCACGTCGACCAAGGCCTTCCTTTCCGCCGTGGTCACCCGGATCTCGATCGACGTCCTGCGGTCGGCCCGGGTTCGGCGGGAGGAGTACGTCGGGCCGTGGTTCCCCGAGCCACTGCTGACCGATCCCTACGAGGACCCGGAGCACTCGGCGGAGTTGGCCGACTCGCTGTCGATGGCGGCGCTGCTCCTGCTCGAGCGGCTGAGCCCGCTCGAGCGCGCGGTGTTCGTGTTGCGGGAGGTGTTCGGCTTCGGCTTCCCCGAGGTCGCCTCGGCCGTAGGCCGCTCGGAGGCGGCGTGTCGTCAGCTGGCTCTACGGGCGCGCCGCCACATGGACACCGGCCGGCCCCGGTTCGAGGCTGACCGAAGAGAGCGCGAGGAACTCGCCGAGCGCTTCTTCAACGCCTTCAGGGAAGGGGACGTCAACGGGCTGCGGGAGTTGCTCGCCGCCGACGTGCACATGGTCGGCGACGGCGGTGGGAAGGCCCCGCGGTGGCCCAAGGGCATCCTCGGCGTGGAAAACGTGGCCAGGGTGCTTGCCGCGAGCGTCCGGCCGCTCGTCCAGATCGGTACCGTCGTAGAGCCGCACCCGGTCAACGGCCAGCCGGGCGCTGTCTTCCGTGACCGGGACGGCAAGGTTCTCACCACCTGGGCGCTCGACATCCGCGACGGACAGATCCAGACGATCCGCTCGGTGCTCAACCCTGACAAGCTCGGGCACCTGGGGCCGGTGGCGGACCCGTGGGCGGTCGCCCGCGAGGCGAACCAGGCTCGCCGAGGTTGACGCCCCGCCCCACGTTCAGAGGAGCTGTGTCCGCGTACAGCGCATACGAGCCCACCATCCGTTGAAGGCTTCCCTGCCCAACTTCACGTGGCCCGGACCGCCACTTCGGCTTTACGAACTCAATTCGCCTACGACCCTGCAAGGGAGAACCTCATGAACCTCGCACTGTGGGCCATTACCGGACTGCTGGCCGTAGTAGCCCTGACCGGCGGTGTCACCAAGGTCTTCGTGTCCAAGGAAAAGCGGCACTTCTGCTGTTTCTGTGGGTCGGTTCGGGGACGCTGCGCAGGGTGCGGGGCCGCTCCTCCCAGGTCAAGGGCGCCTGCAGCGTCGCTGCGCGAGGGCGCTGCGCGCCCCCCTGGACCTGCGAGCCTCTGCGGCCCCTTCGGGCAGTTGCTTGCGGGCAGGCCCGGGGCCTGCCCGATCTGATGCGCAGCGCCCCCGAACCTCGGCTGCTCGAGTGGCCGCCGGTGACGATCGTGGTGTCGGGGGATGACGGGCGCACGCCGCCCTGTCTTCACTTCTGGAGTTCCACGACCAGAGCCGAAGACGGAGACGCGGCGTGCGCAGGACGAGGGTATGGCGGCGGGTGCTCGGGGTCGAGCACACGGTGATCGAGTCGGTCGACCTGGAGACCGACGGGCGGGGCCAGGAGGTGCTCGTGGCCCAGGTGCGGGCGAAGGTGTCCGCGGCGCGGCGGTGCTCGCGCTGCCAGCGGCGCTGCCCGGGCTATGACACCAGCCCGGCCGCGCGCCGTTGGCGGGGCCTGGATGTGGGCACCACCCAGGTGTTCCTGCAGGCCCGAACGCTGCGGGTGTCGTGTCGCGAGCACGGGGTGGTGGTCGCCGCGGTGCCCTGGGCCCGGCCGGGGTCGCGGTTCACCACCGGGTTCGAGGACACTGCCGCCTGGCTGGTCTGTCACGCCACCCTCTCGGTGGTCGCGGTGCTGCTGCGGGTGGCCTGGCGCAGCGTGGCCGACATCGTCACCCGGGTCGTGGCCGACCGGGCCGCCGCCGTGGATCGGCTGGCCGGGCTGCGCCGGATCGGGATCGACGAGATCAGCTACCGCAAGGGCCGGCGCTACCTGCTGTGCGTGGTCGATCACGACACGGGCCGGCTGGTGTGGGCCGGGAAGAACCGGACGCAGGAGACCTTGAACCGGTTCTTCGACGATCTCGGCGCCGACCGCGCCGGGCGGCTGACCCACGTCTCCGCCGACGGCGCCCAGTGGATCCACGACGTGGTCGCCGAACGCGCGCCCGCCGCGGTGGTGTGCCTGGACGCGTTTCATGTCGTGGCCTGGGCCACCGAGGCCCTCGACCAGGTCCGCCGCGCCATGGTCAACCGGCTACGCGCCGGCGGGCACCACGACGAGGCCACCGCGCTGAAGGGCAGCCGGTGGGCGCTGTTGAAAAACCCGCCGAACCTCACCGGCCCGCAACGGGCCACCCTCGCCGGGATCGCCAAGGCCAACGGCGGGCTCTACCGCGCCTACCTGCTGAAAGAACAACTCCGGGCGATCTTCCAGGCCGTCGAGCTGGCCGGACGCCCGAGCCCTGCTGGGCGGCTGGATCGCCTGGGCCAGGCGGTGCCGCCTCGAACCGTTCGTCAAGCTCGCCAAGACCATCAAGAGATACCGGGCCCTGATCTTGAACGCCGTCGAGCACGGCCTGTCCAACGCCCGCTCCGAAGCCACCAACACCCACCTACGGCTACTCACCCGCCGCGCCTACGGCTACCACAGCCCCGACGCACTGATCGCCATGGCCGACCTCACCCGCGGCGGCCTCTGCCCACCACTCCCCGGACGATCATGAAAAGAAGAACCCACAGAAATGTCAGGAGGGCCGGAAAAGCTTGCTGCGGCGCCTGGTGGGGGATGGACCGGAGAGGCCAGCGTCGGCTTCGTCAAGACCCTCGGCGTGCTTGAGCTCCTCGCTGCGGTTGGCCTGATCCTGCCCGCCGTGGTCGATATCGCACCGGTTCTGGTGCCGGTGACTGCCGTCTGCTGGGTCTTCCTGATGGTCGGTGCGATGGTCACTCACGGCCGACGCGGCGAGGCCAAGTTCGTGGTGCTGAACATGATTTACCTAGCCTTTGCAGCATTCATAGCGTGGGGCCGCTTCGGCCCCGAGCCCTTCACCAGCTGATCCGACGGATCTGCGGTGTCCGGGTTCGACTTCTCGAAGCCGAACGAGCTGAGTGGGGCCAGCCTGCCGCAGGTTTTCGGGCACGCCCGGTAAGCCCGCTGATGCCATGAACTGGCCCTGGCCGGTGTGGCCCCGCTCCTCCAGGTCCCGACCGGGCCGAGGCCGCGCTGCGGCCCCGACGCTCAGCTACCCGGTCGCGGACCTGCCCCGGCTACCAGACGATCCAACAGATCCCCGGGGTCGGGCCGGTGCTGGCCGGGGTGTTCGTCGCCGAGATCGGCGACGTCACCCAGGTCCGGGGTAGATGCCGCTTGGGCCGAACTCGGCCGCTCGCGCTCTGGCCGCATCCCGCAAGGACGTCATCGGGCTGATCATCAGCGACATCGCCAACCCGCGACGAGCGAGGGTCATTTTCGCTCACAGACCTGCGGCAACCGGGTGGCCCGGGGCGACCGGCTCGTCGGTCGCGGCATTCCGTCCAGTCAGCCAGCGGGAAGGCGATGTCTCCTGGTCGGTCTGACCAGGGGGCGGATCTATCAGCTGCGTGATCGGACGCGGTCTCATCGCTGCCCACGCGGAGGTCCGGCCTCCGCATCAGGGCGACGCGCAAAGTCGTTCTTGCTGGTCAGCGGCTGCTTAACTGACTCGCGGCTGGTCGGGCCTGGTGAGCGTGCGGCCTGGTGTGCTGGTTGATCAGCCGCATCCGGGTGTGACGTTGAGTAGTCGGCGGCCGACCTGGACGAGGTTCGACCTGAGGTGGACGGACCGGGAATCGGTCACCGTTGGTGATGATCACAGAGTGGTCGCGGTCGGCGTGTCCACGGGAAATGGGCAACAGAGCCCCGTAGGACGAGGACTTCCTAAAGATCTTCGTCTTATCGGTGGCCCCGTTGCACGTGCAGTCTGTCATTCCCGCCCAGTCCGCCGCGCCGGTGGCGTCAACCCCGCCGGCGCGGGCTGCGGTGGAGGTTCTGGTTGAGCAGGCTGCGGTGCTGGCACAGGCCGGTGCGGGCGGGTTGCTGGGGTGTTTCGCAGCGATCGACGATCCGCGCGACCGGCGCGGGATCCGACACTCGCTGCCGACGATCCTGGGTTTGTGCACCGCAGCGGCGACATCGGGGCAGGTGTTGTTGGCCGACATCACCGCCTGGATCAGCGCCGCAAACCAGGAAGTGTTGGCCGCGTTCGGATGCCGCCGAGACACCACGGGCCGTTTCACCCCGCCGCACCCGGACACCGTGGATCGGCTGTTGGCGCTGCTGAAGGCCCAACAGGTGGCCGATGAGGCCGGCACGTGGCTGGCCGAGCGGGCCGGGGTTGGCCCGGTGGGCGCGCCGATCGCCGGCCCGGGCTGGTTGCCGGCGATCGCGGTGGACGGAAAGGCGGTGCGCGGCGCGGTCGACCAGGACGGACAGGTGCCCTACCTGTTGGCCGCGGCCACCCACGACCGGTCGGTCGTGCTGGCCGAACGGCTGATCGGGGCCAAGACCAACGAGGTGCCCGAGTTCGCGCCGCTGCTGCGCGGCCTGGCCAAGCGGATCGGCGGGGTCAGCGGGTGCGTGTTCACCATGGACGCCGCGCACACCGTCCGCTCCCACGCCACGCTGATCACCTCGCAGTTGTACGCGCACTACGTGATGATCGTGAAGCAGAACACGAAGAAGCTCCACGACAAGATCGACGCCCTGGACTGGGCGAACGCCCCGATCGCCCACGAAACCCTCGATGTCGGGCACGGCCGGCGCGACAAGCGCACCATCCGGGTCCTGGACGCCCCCGAAGACCTCGGATTCCCCGGCGCGGCGCAGGTGTTCCTCATCGAGCGCTACACCACCCGCACCATCCGCAAACGCCCCAAAGGCTCCCGCCGCTACAAGAAGATGCAGGTCCGCAGCGCGGTGGCCGTCCTCGGCGTGACCAGCCTCTCGGCCCGCGAGGCCGCACCCGAGCACCTGGCCGGCTACATCCGCGGACAGTGGACCATCGAAAACAAGATCCACTGGGTGCGTGATGTCACGTTCCGTGAAGATGCCTCGCAGGTCCGGAAAGGCCTCAGATTTCGAGTGATGGCGACGCTCCGTAACTTGACGATCGGTCTCCTCCGACAAGCCGGCTACACCCGCATCGCCGCCACCCTACGGAAGATCCGTAACGACCCGCTCCTCCTACTCACCATCCTCGGTCTGCAGCAACGCCCCGAAAACCGCTCATGACCAGCAGAAACGACTTTGCGCCTCGCCCTGGCCTCCGCATGGGCGCTCGTGGACTACTCGTTCGCGCCGTACTTGAACGACAGGGCAAGCCGTACGCGGTAGCCGGTCACCGCGCCGTTCTCGATGGTCACGTCCTGACGCACGACTTCGGCGATGCGCAAGCCCCGCACGGTTCCGGCGGCAGTGGCGACCGCGTTGCGGGCCGCCGCTTCCCAGGACTCGCTACTGGTCCCGATAACGTCGGTGACCCGGTAAACGCTGTCTGACATCCTTCGATCTCCTCGCTGATTCGGCGGCGCCACGTTGCGCAGCCGTTCCGCGAGCTTATCGTGCTGGGGCCGACGACATCGGCAAGATCGAGCCAAGTTTGGGCAGTTTGCGAGTCCGGCTGGGTGCGTTCGTCGAGCGCTGTCTGGCAGTTGCCAGCCCGTCTGACGCTGTGAGTCTTGCCTTGGAGCAGGTTCGTACTGGTTGATCAGCCCGCCGAGGATCGGTCGGCGCCGGATCCTGCCGTGGACCGGTTCTGGGATAGGCGGTCCGGTCGTGGCGGACGTAGCTGCAGCGCTCGATGCGGACGCTGCGAAGCAGTTCGCCCGTGGACAGCGGGGCGGGATCTCGACCACCTTGATGCCCGCATCGCCGAGCACAGTGTCAAACGAGGCCGCGAACTGTCCGGCACGGTCGCGGACGAGGAACCGGAAGCTCGTGGTGCGCTCGCCGAGGTCCATGACGAGGTTGCGGGCTTGCTGGGTGGTCCAGGGCCCGTCGGGGTGCGCGGTCAGGCCCAGGACATGCAGGTAGCGGTCGCCGACCACCCCACCCGGTCTGCCCACTCCAGACGTAGCTTCGGATTGATACGGCGAAGCACCGCGACCTCATGCCGCAACACGTGCAGCTGAACATCCTTGGCGGAGGGCGGGCGGCCCAGCAGCAGGACCCAATCCGAGCACCTGGCGGAAGATCAGATACAACACCCGCAGCGATACGGCGACGATCATGCCGGAACACCAAAGACCGGAGATCGCCGCTGGTCACAGAGCACACCGCCACTGTTCTTCGAAAGAATGCTCTGTACGACCTGGAAGCGGTCCGCTCCGAAGTGACACTTCTGGCCGGGATTTCCACGACCGAGATCAATCGTGCCGAGGCCGTGCCTTTCCGCGAAGAATTCGACGCGAGGAATCGTCGAGAATGACAGCGAGGCCTGGACGGCGATTCCGGTGGCGGCGTCCTTTCGAATACGCAGGAGCACGCGGTCGCCGATGTCCGACGACACGACTGAGCGGGTCTCGGCGGCGTCGACGCGCGCCGGGTTGGCGGTGGACGCGAGCCGGGGCGTGCGGGCAGGCTGACGGGGTGGTCGCCACCGTCTCGGCGGGGCCGGAGAACCTGCGCTACCGGCTGCTGGGGCCCGTGCAGGTCTTCCGCGCGGGCACCTCGGTTGCGGTCGGCCCGCCGAAGGCGCGGGCCCTGTTGGCCTACCTGTTGCTGCACGCCGGTGAGGTCATCCCTTCGGAGCGTCTGGTCGACGTGCTGTGGGGCGTCCGGCCGCCTGCCACCGCCACCCACGCGCTACAGGTCTACATCGCCGGTCTGCGCCGCGTGCTCGAACCGGACCGGCCGGGACGGGCCGCCGCCGTCCTGCGCACCCGGCACCGCGGCTATCAGCTCGACGTGGCACCGGAGCAGGTCGACGTCCACCGGTTCGAGGCACTGGTCGGGCAGGGTCGGGCGCACGCCGCCGCGGTACGGCCGGAGTCCGCCGTGGTGGCGCTGCGCGAAGGCGAGAGCCTGTGGAACGGGCCCGCGCTGGCCGACCTCACGGACGAGGAGTTCGCGGGGCCGGTGATCCAGCGGCTCGACGAGCTCCGCCTCAGTGCTGTGGAGGACCGGATCGACGCGGAGCTGACGCTCGGCAGACACGCGCAGGTCGCGGGCGAGCTCGTTGGGCTGACCGCCGAGCACCCCACGCGCGAGCGACTGCATGGGCAGCTGATGCTCGCCCACTACCGGTGCGGCAGGCAGCCGGAGGCGCTCGCGGTGTTCCGTAGGCTGCGGACCCGGCTTGACGAAGAGGGGCTGGTTCCGAGCCCGGGGTTGCGTGAGCTCGAGCTGGCCGTGCTGCGGCAGGCCGCGGAGCTGACGCCGCCGCCGAAGAGCCTGGCCGACGGGCTGCCGCCCGGCGCCGCGGGACCCGTCGTGGATGACGGCGAGGAGCCCGGCGCCGACTTGCTGATTCGGAAGGTGACGGCCCTGCAGGCCACCTTCACCTACGCCGGGCCGGAGCCTGCAGACGATCTTGCGGAGGCGCTGGCGGGCGCGGCCGAGGCGGCAGCAGAGAGCGTCCTGCGGTTCGGCGGAGCGGTGCTGCGTTGCGCGCCCGATGCCGTGACGGCCGTCTTCGGTGCGCGCGGACGGGCCGAGGACGATCCCGAACGGGCGGTGCGGGCGGGTCTGGAGATCGCAACGGCGCTGCGCCGCTACGCCGACGAGATCGCGGCGGCATGGGACGTCGCGGCGCCCGTACCGCGGATCGGTATCGCCACGGGATCGTGGCCGCCCGGTGCTGACCTCCCCGAACCGGATGCGGCGCCGGTGGCGGTCGCGGTGGCGCTCGCGACGAAGGCCGCCGCGGCCACTGTCGTCGTCGACCCGGCGACCCGGACGCTGGTGACGCGCCGCTTCCGCTGGGCCGACCGTACGGGGCCCGATGCGGCGGCGGACATCGTCGTGGGCCCGGCGGCCGGGTCGCCGGACACCGCGGCGCTGCCGCGGGCGGGCGTCCCGCTCGTCGGCCGCACCTCGGAGCTCGCCGCGGGTACCGCCGCCATCCGGCGCGCAACCCAGGGCAACGGCGGGATCGTGTGGATCATGGGCGACGCGGGTGTCGGCAAGACCCGGCTGCTCGCCGAGCTGCGCGAGCGCACCCTCGCCGTTGCGCGGCCGCCGGTGTGGCTACAGGGTCAGTGCCTGCCCCACGGCCAGGGCGTGGCGCACGGCCCGATCAAGGACCTGCTCGACGCCTGGCTCGCGGTTCCGCCCCACGCGCCCGAGCTGCGGGTCCGCAGCCGGATGCGGATCGCGGTCGCCGCACTGCCCGACCCGGACGACGCCGACGTGCGCGCAGGCCTCGCGGACCTGCTTGGCCTGGGACCGGACGGGGCGGGCGACGACGACCGTCCGCAGGGCCTGCTCGCCCCAGAGGCCCGGCATCGGCGGATGGCCACGGCGCTGCACAGCGTTCTCGACGGGCTCGCGCTCAGCGGAGCGCTCGTGATCGCCGTCGAGGATCTGCACTGGGGGGACAGCGCATCGATCCAGCTCCTCGAATCGGTCATCAACCGCACCGCCGACCTCGGCATCACCGTGATTGCCACACACCGGCCGGAGCACGACCACATCTCCTGGCGCCTCCGGGAGGTCGTCCAGCGCCGGATGCCGCACCGCACAACCGAGATCGGGTTGGACCGCCTGCCCGACGACGACGCGGCGACGCTCGTGAGCGTGCTCACCGCGGAGCATCCGCTCGCGGCCGCGGTGCGCGCCCGTGTCCTCGACACCGCCGAGGGCAACCCGTTCTACCTCGAGGAGCTGGTGCACGCCGTGCGAACGGCCCCGGACGGCGACCGGTCCGGCGATCTCCCCGCCACGATCGAACAGGTCCTGGGCGGACGGATCGGGCGGCTGCCTGCGGCGGCACAGCACGTGATCGCGACGGCCGCGGTCCTCGGCAGACGGTTCCGCGTCGACGTCCTGACCGAGTTGGCATGCCTCGAGGCCGTGCCCGTCGACATCCTGCATGTGCTCGCGGAGCGCGGCCTCATCGTGCAGACGCAGGGCTGGCCCGCGGCCGAGTTCGAGTTCCGGCACACGCTGACGCACGAAGCCGCCTATCGCGCGATCTGGCCGCCTCGCCGCCGTGAGCTGCACCGACGAGCAGGCGAGATCCTGCAGGCGCGGACGGCGACCACGTCCGTCGCTGATGCCGCGCTCGCCCGGCACTGGCAATTGGCCGAAGACCACCGCCGAGCCTTCGCCGCGCACCGGCGTGCGGCGCGCTCGGCACTGCGGGTCCACGCACTCGACGTGGCCGCCCACCATTTCGCGGCGGGCCTCGCGGCGGCCGACCGGCTCGGGAGCGACGCCGATCCGCTCGTCACGAACGACCTGCTGCTCGGCCTCGGACAGGTCGGCCGAAGGCTCGGCACCGGCGACCCGGAGGCCCAGCTCGGAGCGGCGTTGGCGGGCGCCGCACGGACCGGGGACCCGGTCACCGAGTGGCAGGCGCGGTACGAGCTCGGGTTCTGGCTCGCCTACGTCCGCGGCAGGACCTCCGAAGCCCGCTCGTGCTTCGAGGCCGCCGCCCGCGTCGCCGGGGGGATAGGCGAGGTCGAAGGTCAGGTCCACGCGTTGGCGCGGGCGGCGATGGTGCAGGCCAACGAGCTCGACATCGCGGGCGCCGTCCGCATGGCCGACGCCGCGCTGCGCCTGGCCGATTCCGTCGGGCGCGACCGCGCCGTCGCCGCCGCGCTGGACGCCCGCAAGCTCTGCGCCCTCTACCTTGGCGAGCTGGGCACCTTCGAGGACGCCTTGCCGCGGTTGACGACGGTCCTGCGCCGCGACAACGACCTGTGGACGCTGCAGTTCGTCCTGGCCGAGGCTGCCGTCGTCGCCGCGGCCACCGGCCGGTGGTCCGAGGCCGCGTCCCGGCTCGCGAGGGCCGAGGATCTCAACCGCCGATGCGGCGACCGGCTCTGCTCGCCGCTGATTGCCGCGATGCGGGGACGGGTCGAGCGCAGTCGCGGCAGCTACGGCACCGCGCTCGTCGCGGGCATCCAGGCCGTCACGGCGGCGGTTGGCGGCGCCTGGTGGGGGCAGTGGGCACGCGTCGAGCTTGCGGCCACCCTCCTGGAGGTGCACGACGTGCCCGCGGCGCTGCAGCAGCTGCACGCGGCCGGGGCGGCGGCCGTGCTTCCCGCTCAGCACGTCCGCGGTGTGGCGTTCCTGGCGCTGGCGTGCCTGCGCTGCGGCACGGTCGCCGAGGCGGCGCGGCACCTGGCTGCCGCCGAGGCGCTGCTCACCGAGACGATGACGCCTCGGGGCAGGGCCTATCTGTTCGGCGCGGACGCGATGCTCGCGTGCGGCGAGGTCCGGCTCGCTATGGGCAAGCCGGACCTCGCACTGGCGCTCGTCGAGCCCGTGGTGGGTGCCGCCGAGCGCAGCGGTTGGGTCGAGCCGTGGGCCGCGGGCCTGGTCGCGGTCGCCCGCTGTCGGCACACGCTCGGCGACACCGACGCAGCTCGCCGGTCAGCCGCGCAGGCACTGGACATCGCCGCCGACGGCGCCGCGCCCGCCGTGTCCTGGCGCGCCCGCGCCGTGCTCGGCGGGATCGGGGCGCCCGGTGCTGCGGATCTGGTGCGGCGTGCTCGCTGTGACGTCGTCGAGCTCGCGATGACCCTGGACGGGCCACACCGACGTACCTACCTCGACGGTGCGCTCACCGAGATCGACCGGCTCGCGCACGAGCCGTGACATCGGCACGGGTTCTCAGCCCACGACGTAGTGGAACTCGGTCTGGGTCGCGGTGCTCGGGGTGAAGGCCAGCCCGTGCTCGTCGTCCACGACCTGCGCGCGCGTCACCTTCCCTGGGTACGCGGGCGAGCCGAGAACAGGCGCGAGTGCCGTGTCGCTGATCGCCGTCGGCGCACCGCCAGGCGACCGGTAGGCCTCCACCTCGCCCTCGAACTGCTCACCGGCATGGAACCTGCCGCTGCCCTTGGCTCCGTCGAACTCGATCGGGACGCGCTCGACGCCGACGACCTCGCCGACCAGGCTTGCCAGATCGGCCAGCGGGCCTCCGACCTGCCCGGTGAACGCGGCGATCATGGCTCCCTGCTGCTCCTCGCTCGACCGGTCGTCCACGAGCACCTTCAGTCGGACGTTGCCCTGGAAGACGTTGCCGGGCAGGTGCCCGAGGAACCCCATGTTCAGGCCTGCGACGTCGACGTCGCTGATGTGTCCACTGTCGAAGTGGAAGATCCACGCGAAGCGACAGCTTCCGCCGTCTGGGTCCTCCCCCGCCCAACACGGACAGTAGGTGGCGCATGTGCAGATCTCCTGCATGCGGCCCTGCAACTCGTAACCCATTGTCCTCACCTCTCCTGGGCTCTGGCCCGGACGCGGTCAGCGCATCGGGGCCGACATCGACATCGACATGTGGTGGTCGGCGGACGTTCCGCCCGCGTTGATCGCGAACAGCGCTGCGGCGGCCAGCAGCCCGACCCCGACCCACCAACCGATCCGCGCTCCCCAGCGGGTGGTCTTCTCCACCACCATGATCGCGGTCAGGCCGAGCATCACGACGAGGGAGCCCACGCTGCCCGCGAACATCACGAGCATCAGCGCCCAACAGCAGCCGAGGCACGACAACGCGTGCCGCCAGCCGAGCCGCCAAGCGCCACCCAGACCACGGCGATAGTGGCTGTAGAGGAACGCGGCGGGCTCGCGGCAGATCGTGAGGCAGCGCTTCTTGAGCGAGCTGAACTGGAAGACCCCCGCCAGCGCCAAGACGGTCGCCAACACGAGGTCCGGCGCGACCCGGACGGACAGCGGGTGCAGCGCCACGGCGAGGCCGAGGCCCACGACGGCGAACAACAACCAGAGGACCACGTAGGCCGCGAAGAACACCGTCTGCACCGGAGCCCGGCCCGGCTGTCGGGTGCTCACGACCGCGAACATCCGCGCGAACGGCACGGTGGTCGGCAGCATCATCGCCGCCAGCATCACCAGCCAGCCGCCGAGGAATGCGGCGAGGACCTCCACTGCCCCGGCGGACGACAGCCCGCCCGAGAGGACGGCCGCCGCACCCGCGGGATGCGCGATGTGCCCTCCCGGCACCACGGCGAGCGCGAGCACTGCGAGCCACCCGACCCCGGTCAGCACCCACAGCACCGGCCCCGGATCGCGGACGGCGAAGGCATCCGCGGGCGCCGCGCCCGTACTTCCTGGTAACAGTCCCGCCACGGCGACCATCGTCGCGGACCGCACTCAACGGATGCTGCGGTTTTTCCTCAACGCCCTGGCCGCGTCAAACCGGCCTGCGGCGCCCACCACCGGTGCGCCCTCTCCACGACCCGGCCGGGTCGGCGTGTCGGTAACTTGTGAGCAACAGCCACCGGGCACGCGCCGCTGAACGACCTCCGCAGAGCGCGCTCACAAGGGGGAAGGCCATGCGGGCACGGCAGCCGGACACCATCGGTGTGGTCGAGCGGGACGGGGTGCGGGTCGGCTACGAGGTGTTCGAGCCGCCCCTGACGGAGGGCAGGCCGACCCTGGTGCTGCTCACCTCATGGGCGATCGTGCACATGCGGCAGTGGAAGTTGCAGGTGCCCGCGCTCGCCCGAACGTTTCGCGTGGTCACCGTCGAGGGCCGGGGGAACGGTGCCGCCGACCGGCCCGCCGAAGCCGCCGCCTACACCGACCGTGAGCTCGTCGCCGACGCGGTCGCGGTGATGGATGCCGTGGGCGTCGCCCGGGCCGTCGTCGTCGGGCTGTCGATGGGCGGTCGGCACGCGCTGCAGCTCGCGGCCTGGTACCCCGACCGGGTCGCGGGGGTGGTGGCGGTCGGCGCGGCGCTGCCGTGGCCCCTGCCTCCCGGTTTCGACGAGGAACGCGACCGGTACGAGGGCTGGGAGAAGGCGAACCGGCACTACTGGCTGCGCGACTACGGCGGCTGGGTGGAGTTCTTCCTGTCCCGGGTCTTCAGCGAGCCGCACTCGACCAAGCCCTGGGAAGACGGCGTCGGCTGGGGGATGGAGACCGACGCGGCGACGCTGCTCCGCACGGTCCCCGGCATCGCCGAGCCCGGCGACGCCGACGCCGAGGAGATCTGCCGCCGCGTGCGCTGCCCGGTGCTGGTGGTGCACGGCGACGCCGACGAGGTCGTGCCCTACGAGATCGGCGCGCGCCTGGCGGAGTGGTCGGGCGGCATGCTCGTCACCGTTCCGGACGGTGGCCATGGCATGCCCCTGCGCGACCCGGTGCGGTTCACCTTGCTCGTGCGAGAGTTCACAGAGTCGCTGGCGGGCCCGCCAGTCGTGCGGCGCACATGGACACCTGCCCGCAGCAGACGTCGTCGTGCCCTCTTCGTCACGTCCGCGATCGGGCTCGGGCACGCGCTGCGCGACGTGGCGATCGCGCAGGCCCTGCGCGCGCGCCACCCCGACCTGGAGATCGACTGGCTCGCCCAGCACCCCGTGACGCAGCTGCTCACCGACCGGGCGGAGCGCATCCACCCGGCCAGCCGCCTGCTCGCCAGCGAGAGCGCCCACTTTGAAGCAGAGGCAGGCGAGCACGACCTGCACGCCTTCCAGGCGATCCGCCGGATGGACGAGGTCCTGGTCGCCAACTTCCACGTGTTCCACGACGTCGTCGCCGCCGAGCAGCACGACCTGGTCGTTGCCGATGAAGGCTGGGAGATCGACTACTTCCTGCACGAGAACCCGGAGCTCAAGAAGTCCGCCTACGCGTGGCTGACCGACTTCGTCGGCTGGCTGCCGATGCCCGACGGCGGCCCGCGCGAGGCGGAGCTCACCGCCGACTACAACGCCGAGATGATCGAGCAGATCGCCCGCTACCCGCGGCTGCGCGACCGCTCCGTGTTCGTCGGCGACCGGGACGACCTGGTGACCGAGCCACTCGGGCCCGGGCTGCCCTCGGTGCGCGGCTGGGCCAGTGCCCACTTCACCTGCTCCGGCTACGTCACGGGGTTCGACCCGGTCGACCGTGCGGCGGTGCGAGCCGAGCTGGGGTGGGAGCACGACGAGCCGGTCTGCGTGGTCACGGCCGGCGGGTCCGGGGTCGGCGGACCGCTCCTGCGGTTGGTCGTCGAGGCGCACAGCTTCGCGGAGGAACGAATCCCCGGCCTACGAACCGTCGTCGTCGCGGGCCCCCGGATCGACCCCACGTCGTTGCAGGCACCTCCCGGCGTTGAGGTCCACGGATACGTCCCGAACCTGTACCGGCTGCTCGCGGCCTGCGACGTCGCCGTCGTGCAGGGTGGACTGACGACGACCATGGAGCTGACGGCGCTGCGGCGGCCCTTCCTGTACTTCCCGCTGCGCCACCACTTCGAGCAACAGATCCACGTCGCACACCGTCTCGAGCGCCACCGGGCAGGCACCCGGATGGACTACGCGGACGCCACGCCCGAGTCCATCGCTGACGCGCTGACGGTCGAGATCACCCGGCCGGTGACCTACCGCGCGGTCGCGACCGACGGTGCCCAGCGCGCGGCGGCCCTGATCGCCGAGCTGATCTGACTTGTGCGTCCGTCATCCCGGTACGACGGACCGCACGAGCGCCCGCGCCGCCCGTGAAGCGGATCATCTGCCGCAGCAGGGTCTCGTTCTGCAGCGTCATCCGCTGCAGGCCGCGATCGTGGCCTGCCACACGGAGGCGAAGACCTGGGCGGACACCGACTGGCCGCAGATCCTCGTCCTGTTGGTCCGCGAAGGCGCCCGCCGGATGCTGGTCGAAGCCCTGCAGGCCGAGGTCGACGACTACATCGCCCGCCACCTCGACGAGCGCGACGAGCACGGTCGCCGGCTGGGGCGCAACGGTTCCCATCGGCCGCGGGAGGTCCTGACCAGCGCCGGGGCGTTCGAGGTGACCGTGCCGCGGGTCAACGACCGCCGCACCGACCCTGACACCGGGCAGCGTCGCCGGTTCGCGCAGTGCTTCGGCGTGGTGGCGATCACCGGACACCAACTTCCTGGACGGCCTCGGACCCGAGGCCGTCGAGGCCACCGAGCACCTGGCTGCGCACCTGGAGGAGGCGGCCCGGGTGTGACCGGCGTCGATCCCGGCCGGTTGACGGCCATGGAGGTCTTGTGGAGCTCGCGGATTTGCCGATGTGTCGGGAGAGGTCAGGACGGCTTGCTGCAGAGCACCTGGATGGGGTGGGTGCGGCCCTCCTCGATGTTGCGTGCGGTGTTGCGCGTCTTCTGTAGCGCGTTCTCGCCCAGGAGCAGGTGAATGCCGAGGGGCGGCAGGGTGTTCTGCTCGGCGAGGGAAATGGCGTTGCGGTAGGCGGCGAGGTATTTGGGCCCGGTGTCATCGATCTCGATGTCGGCGAAGCCTGCGGCGGTGAGCAGGTCATGGGTCTGCGCGGGGCCGACCAGCCACTCACCGGTGCCGTCCTCCGACCACGGGACGGGGTGGTGCGGATCGCCGGTCGGGCCGAGGCCGTGCTCGGTGAGCGCGAAGAACGCGCCTGGCTTCAGGACGCGCCAGGC
>CAVUAS010000017.1:0-60145 GCA_963739465.1 uncultured Actinomycetota bacterium | reverse complement strand
GAAAACATCACACCGGTTGTGGTTGCGATTCCCGAGTAGCAGCGCGCTCGTGGAATGTGCTGTGAATCTGCCGGGACCACCCGGTAAGCCTGAATACTCCCTGGTGACCGATAGCGGATAGTACCGTGAGGGAATGATGAAAAGTACCCCGGGAGGGGAGTGAAAGAGTACCTGAAACCGTGTGCCTACAAGCCGTCAGAGCCGATGCTTCCGTCTGTCTTTCGGGGTGGGTGGGGGTGGTGATGGCGTGCCTTTTGAAGAATGAGCCTGCGAGTCATGTTCCGTGGCGAGGTTAACCCGTGTGTGGGGTAGTCGTAGCGAAAGCGAGTCCGAAGAGGGCGTTGCCGTCTCCTTGTGGGGTGGTGTAGTCGCGGGGTGTGGACCCGAAGCGGGGTGATCTACCCATGGCCAGGGTGAAGCGGCTGTAAGAGGTCGTGGAGGCCCGAACCCACCGGGGTTGAAAACCCGGGGGATGAGTTGTGGGTAGGGGTGAAAGGCCAATCAGACTCCGTGATAGCTGGTTCTCCCCGAAATGCATTTAGGTGCAGCGTTGCGTGTGGGTGCCGGAGGTAGAGCACTGGATGGGCTAGGGGGCCGACAAGCTTACTGAACTCAACCAAACTCCGAATGCCGGTACTTGTGAAGCGTGGCAGTGAGACTGCGGGGGATAAGCTTCGTGGTCGAGAGGGAAACAGCCCAGATCGCCGGCTAAGGCCCCTAAGTGTGTGCTCAGTGGGAAAGGATGTGGGATCGCCGAGACAACCAGGAGGTTGGCTTAGAAGCAGCCACCCTTGAAAGAGTGCGTAATAGCTCACTGGTCAAGTGGTCCTGCGCCGACAATGTAGCGGGGCTCAAGCACACCGCCGAAGCCGCGGCAACACGTGTCCGGCCTGGGTTTGTCCTGGGTGTTGGGTGGTGTTGGGTAGGGGAGCGTCCTGCGTCCGGTGAAGCTCCGGGGTGACCCAGGGGTGGAGGGTGTGGGAGTGAGAATGCAGGCATGAGTAGCGAATGCAGAGTGAGAATCTCTGCCGCCGAATGACCAAGGGTTCCTGGGCCAGGTTGTTCCGCCCAGGGTGAGCCGGGACCTAAGGCGAGGCCGTCAGGCGTAGTCGATGGAGGACGGGTTGATATTCCCGTGCCCGTGGTGGTGCGTCCGTGTCGAGGCCGGTGATGCTGACCATCCGAACCCTGTCTTTCTGCCCTTCGGGGTGGGGGGTGGGGGGAGCGTGGGACCCGATCCGGTAGTAGGCAAGCGATGGGGTGACGCAGGAGGGTAGTCCCGCCAGGCGTTGGTTGTCCTGGTGTAAGCCCGTGGCCCGTCGCCCAGGTAAATCCGGGTGGCTGTCTTGGATGACGGGGGTGAGGGGTGATGCGTAGCCGTGTGTGGCGAAGTAGGGTGATCCCATGCTGTCGAGAAAAGCCTCTAGCGAGTGCCATTATGGCCCGTACCCTAAACCGACACAGGTGGTCGGGTAGAGAATACCGAGGCGATCGAGTGAACTGTGGTCAAGGAACTCGGCAAAATACCTCCGTAACTTCGGGAGAAGGAGGACCGCTGCTGGTGAAGCCCCTTGCGGGCTGGCTGGTGGTGGTCGCAGAGACCAGGCCCAAGCGACTGTTTACTAAAAACACAGGTCCGTGCGAAGTCGTAAGACGAGGTATACGGACTGACGCCTGCCCGGTGCTGGAACGTTAAGAGGACCTGTCAGCCCTTTCGGGGGTGAAGCGGAGAATTGAAGCGCCAGTAAACGGCGGTGGTAACTATAACCATCCTAAGGTAGCGAAATTCCTTGTCGGGTAAGTTCCGACCTGCACGAATGGCGTAACGACTTGGGCGCTGTCTCGACCACAGACTCGGCGAAATTGCATTACGAGTAAAGATGCTCGTTACGCGCGGCAGGACGGAAAGACCCCGGGACCTTTACTACAGCTTGGTATTGGTGCTCGGTTCGGTTTGTGTAGGATAGGTGGGAGACTGGGAAGCGGCCACGCCAGTGGTTGTGGAGTCGTTGTTGAAATACCACTCTGGCCGGATGGGGTGTCTGAACCTCGGGCCCTGATCGGGTTCAGGGACAGTGCCTGGTGGGTAGTTTAACTGGGGCGGTTGCCTCCTAAAAGGTAACGGAGGCGCCCAAAGGTTCCCTCAGCCTGGTTGGCAATCAGGTGGTGAGTGTAAGTGCACAAGGGGGCTTGACTGTGAGACCGACGGGTCGAGCAGGGACGAAAGTCGGGACTAGTGATCCGGCATCTCCTGGTGGAAGGGGTGTCGCTCAACGGATAAAAGGTACCCCGGGGATAACAGGCTGATCTTGCCCAAGAGTCCATATCGACGGCATGGTTTGGCACCTCGATGTCGGCTCGTCGCATCCTGGGGCTGGAGTAGGTCCCAAGGGTTGGGCTGTTCGCCCATTAAAGCGGTACGCGAGCTGGGTTTAGAACGTCGTGAGACAGTTCGGTCCCTATCCGCCGTGCGCGTTGGAGACTTGAGGAAGGCTGTCCCTAGTACGAGAGGACCGGGACGGACGGACCTCTGGTGTGCCAGTTGTCCCGCCAGGGGCACGGCTGGTTGGCTATGTTCGGAAGGGATAACCGCTGAAGGCATCTAAGCGGGAAGCTCGTTCCAAGATGAGGTCTCCCACCCCCTTTGTGGGGGTAAGGCCCCCTGGAGACGACGGGGTTGATAGGCCGGAGATGGAAGCACCGTGAGGTGTGGAGTTGACCGGTACTAATAGGCCGAGGACTTACCATAAACACACCCCACAAATCTGTGGCGTGACGTGTTGTTCGCATCCACTGTGTGACCCTGAGCACACCACCCCACCCGCACGCTTTGTGCGGGGGGTGGTGCAGCGGGTTGATGAAGTGAATAGTGTTGTCGGTGGTTTTGGCGGAGTGGGGAACGCCCGGTCCCATCCCGAACCCGGAAGCTAAGCCCTCCAGCGCCGATGGTACTGCACTCGACAGGGTGTGGGAGAGTAGGACACCGCCGACATCAAACCCGAAATATGATGAGGGGCCCACCACGGTGGGCCCCTCATTTTTTGTACAAGGGCGGGAGGCGTCGGTCTCCCCGCCCCCTTTTGGCGTGCGTGCGGGGCGATCTTGTCGGGCGGCCGCAACCTCCGTCGCCGGGTTTGTATCCTTGTGTAGTGAGTATGGCGGATGGTTCCGGTCGTGAGCACGCGCGTCGGGATGACGGCGGCGGTGACCAGAACCGTTCCGGCGATCGGCGCGGCGGCGAGTGGCGGCGCGATCGTGGGGGGGCCGGCGGGGGCTGGTCAGGGGGCACCCGGGGTGGCGGCGCACGCGAGCGGGGCGGCCGTGAGGCCTTCCGGGCCGGTGGTGATCGCCGTAGCGGCGGAGATCGTGGGGCTGATCGCCCGTGGTCGCGCGCAGGCGGATCCGGCGGCGACCGCCATGATGACCGCCGGGCAGACCGTGGTTCGTGGCCCCGGGATGATGCACGGGGTGATCGCGGGCGGACGGATCGGCCGTCGTGGCGTGATCGGGCCGACGAGCCGCGTCGAGATCGTGGCGGACACAGCGATGGGTCGGGCGCCCGCACCGGCGGTGACCGTCACGACCGTCGGCCTCATCGTGACGGTGAACGCAGTTCGGGCGGAGGCCGCGGGTACGACCCGAGCTATCAGCGGCGCGACACCGGGAATCGCGACGGCGACCGCCGTGGCTTCCGAGGCGACGACGACCGGTCGTCGCGCACCGGCGGCTGGCGTGAGAACGGCCCGCGCCGCGAGGGTGGAGGCGGCGGCAGGCGCGAAGGCGCCCGCGGTGATGACCGCGGCAGCGGTTGGGGCGAAGGCACCCGTCGCGACGGACAGGGCGACCGGTGGCGGGACAGCCCGGGCCGCAGCGACGACCGCGGCAGCGGGTGGCGCGAAGGCGCTCGTCGCGACGATCGAAGCGGCACCGGCCGCGGCGACAGTGCTCGCAGGCACGACGACCAGGGCGGCGGTTGGCGCGCAGGTGCCCGCCGCGACGAGCGCGGTGGTAGCGGCTGGGGCGAGGGCGGTTCCCGGCGCGATGATCGAAGCGGCACGGGACGGCGCAAGGATGCTCCCCGACGTGACGACCGAAGCGGTACGGGCTGGCGCGAGGGCGCTCCCCGGCGCGACGACCGAAGTGACCGCGGACGCGAAGGCGCCCGCCGCGACGGGGGAGGCAGCGGCAGTTGGGGTGAGGGCGCTCCCGGCCGCGACAGCTCGCGCTACGACAGCCGCGGCGGCAGCAGGCGGGAGGGGCCTTCGCGCCGCGATGAACGAGGCCGTGACGAGCGGGACCGCGGCGCTCGCCGCGACGATGACCGTGCGACGCGCCGGCGCGCAGAAGGCAGGCGTCCCGCTGGCTCCGACGGTCGACGATGGGCCGCCGACGCTGATCGACCGCGCGGGGAGCGGTCCCGCGAGGGCGGCCGGTTCGAGCGCCGCGACGACGACCACTCGGGTCGCGAAGGCCACACCCCCCGTGACGTCCAGGACGGTCGTCGCGACGGCTCCGACCGCGCGGCGCGGTACCCGGATCGGGGCCGTGACGGCGATCGACGCCGACCGTACGACCGGGATGCCCGCCAGACCGGCGGGCGGAGTGGGGCGGCGCCGCGTCGGGACCGCAGCGACGGCCGACCGTATGCCACCGCGCACGGGGACACCGGGGCAGAGGGCGCACGGACCGGCGACGTCCGCGAGGGTCGATGGTCGGACACCTGGTCGGATCGGCGCAGGCGCGACAGGCAATCGGAGTCCGGCGGGCGGGAGAACCAGGCTGAGCGGCCGGGAGGAGTGCCCGCGCCGCCGCTTCCCGACACGATCGCGGCGTCTGCGCTGGACCCGGCGGCCCGCCGCGACCTCGGCGGCCTGCAAAAGGATCTTGCCGAGGCGGTGGCTCGGCACCTCGTCGCGGCCGGGACCCTCGTCGACGACGACCCGGCTGCTGCGCTCGCCCATGCCCGCTACGCGCGCCGTCGGGCGTCTCGCATCGCGGTCGTGCGGGAGGCCGCGGGCATCACGGCGTACCACGCGGGTGAGTGGGCCGAGGCGTTGGCCGAGCTGCGCGCCGCGCGGCGGATGGGCGGCGGTCCCGGCCACCTGGCCGTCATGGCCGACATCGAGCGAGCGCTGGGACGCCCCGAGCGCGCGATCGAGCTGGCTCGCAGCTCGGAGGCACGGGAGCTGGCTCGTAGTGCACAGATCGAGCTGGCCGTCGTTGTGGCCGGGGCGCGGAGAGACCTTGGCGAGCTCGACGCAGCGGTCGTCGCGTTGCAGGTGCCGGAGCTCGAGGCGAGCCGTCGGGATCCGTGGAGCGCGCGCCTCTTCTACGCCTACGCGGACAACCTCCTGGCTGCCGGGCGCGAATCCGACGCCCTCCAGTGGTTCGTGCACGCCGCGGACGCCGACCCCGACGGGCTGACCGACGCGGACGTCCGCATCGCCGAGCTGACGGGTGAGCCACTGGCCGACGACGGAATCGAGTTCGCGCTCGACGAGGAGTGTCCCGACGACGAATCCGGCGCTGTCGATTCCCCGGAGGGCGACAGTCCCGCGGTCGGCGACGCGGCCGACAACGAGACCGGCCACCAGGCTGAAGACACGGCGGTCGACGACGCAGCAAGCGACACAGTCGCCCCCACGGCCGGACTTGGGGCAGGCGGAACAGATGGGGTCGATGGCCTGGCTGACCCGACGGCCGATGTGACCGTCGCCGATGCCTCCGGTGCGGCGAACGGCGCCGAGGATCGCCGACGCTGCGGCGGTCGCCGAGGACGACGCTGCGGCGGTCGCCGAGGACGACGCTGCGGCGGTCGCCGAGGACGACTCGCGGTCGCGGGCGGTCGCCGAGGACGATGCTGCGGCGGTCGCCGAGGACGATGCTGCGGCGGTCGCCGAGGACGATGCTGCGCAGGCGTCAGACGACGATCCGGCCCGCGCGGTGACGTCCGTGACCGGTCCCGAGGGCGCCGGTGCGGGCACGCCGACGAGCCGCGAGCCGGTCGCGGGGGCCGGGTCCGCGGAGCAGGCCGACACCATCCCGTCCGACTTCCCGCCGGTACACAGCGGAGCGGAACCTCGGTGAGCGACCTCCTCGACCGGCACGACGTCTTGCTCGCCGACCTCGACGGCACCCTCTACCGGGGGGCGGACGCGGTGCCGGGCGCGGTGGCGGCCGTCCGCGGGGCGGCAGCGCGCGGCGTGCGCACCGTCTTCGTCACCAACAACGCTTCACGCCGTCCCGCCGACGTCGCCGCCCACCTCACCGAGCTCGGCTTCCACGCCGCCACCGACGACGTGGTCACCAGCGCACAGGCGGCCGCCACCATGCTCGCCGAGCAACTGGCACCGGGGTCCGCGGTGTTCGTCGTCGGCACGGAGGCGCTGGCGGCGGAGGTCACCGGCGTCGGGCTGACGGTGACCCGGCGGGGGGACGACGCCGTGGCCGTCGTGCAAGGCCACAGTCCCGACACCGGCTGGCGCGACCTCGCCGAGGCCACCGTCGCGCTGCGCGCGGGGGCGGTCTGGGTCGCCTGCAACATCGACCCGACACTGCCCACCGAACGGGGTCCGCTGCCCGGCAACGGGTCGATGGTCACCGCGGTGCGCGTCGCGTCCGGGCGGGAGCCGCAGGTGGCGGGCAAACCCGCGCCCGCGCTGGTGAACGCGTCGGTGCGGCGGGTCGCTGCCCGCCGCCCGTTGATGATCGGCGACCGGTTGGACACCGACATCGAAGGCGGCCGGGCCGCCGAGATGCCGACCCTGCTCGTGCTGACCGGCGTCTCCGACGCCGCAGAGCTGCTCGCCGCGCCGCCGGAGCGTCGCCCCGACTACGTCGCCGCCGACCTCGGCGGCCTCACCCGCGACCCCGCCGACCTGGCCCCGGGACCGCGGCCCGGATGGACCGTGCGCGGGGGCGCCGGGCACTGGACGTTGACCGGCGCGGACGGCGGCGACCCCGTCGACGCGCTGCGGACCCTCTGCGGGGCGCACTGGGCCGACGGCGGTGGTCCCGTTGCGGTGACAGCAGGCGATCGCAGCGCGGCGGACGCGCTGGAGACGCTTGGATTGTCGGCCGCCTCGGCTACCGTGCAGTCATGACCGCTCCCGTCCCGGGGCCGCCGCCGCGGGCCGCCGATCCCGCGGAGGTCGTCGGCGCGGCGGTGGCAGGTCTCGACCGGCTTGCCGAGCGCCCTCTTGCCGAGCACGTCGCGGCGTTCGAGCGGGTGCACGCGGCGCTCGGTGAGGCGCTGGCCGCAGGTGAGGAGTGAGGGCGTGGTCACCAGGGCCCGGCTGGACGCCGAGCTGGTGCGCCGTGGCCTGGCCCGCTCGCGGGGGCAGGCGGCCGAGCTGATCGAGCAGGGCCGCGTCGCCGTGCGCGGTGTCACCGCTGGTAAGGCCGCCACCGTCGTGGATCGCGACACCCCGGTCACGGTCGTGGCAACGGCCGATCGGCAGTGGGCGTCCCGCGGTGCCCACAAGCTGATCGGCGCGCTCGACGCGCTGGCGGTCGATCCGGCGGGTCTGCGCTGTCTCGACGCGGGCGCTTCCACCGGTGGCTTCACCGATGTGCTGCTCGAGCGCGGAGCCGCGGAGGTCGTGGCCGTCGACGTCGGCTACGGGCAGCTCGTGTGGCGGCTGCAGAGCGACGCGCGGGTGCGGGTGCACGACCGCACCAACGTGCGCGCCCTCACGCCGGAGGAGATCGGCGGCACGGTCCAGCTCACCGTCGCCGACCTTTCTTTCATCTCATTGCGCACGGTGCTGCCCGCACTCGCGGCCTGCACCGCAGGCACCCTGCTGCCGATGGTGAAGCCACAGTTCGAGGTCGGCAGGCAGCGGCTGGGAGCAGGTGGCGTTGTGCGCGATCCCGCGTTGCGGCTGGCCGCGCTCCGGGACGTCACCGCGGCAGCACGGGAGCTGGGGCTGCGGCTTGCCGGTGCCGTCGCGAGCCCGTTGCCCGGCCCGTCGGGCAACGTCGAGTTCTTCCTGTGCCTGCGTCACGACGGCAGCGACGCAATCGACGTCGGTGACGATGCACTCGCCGCGGCCGTAGAGGCGGGACCGTCATGAGCCGCGAGGTGTTGCTCGTCCTGCACACGGGCCGCACGACCAACCTGCGCACCGCTGTCGAGGTGGCCGCGCAGTTCGCCAAGCACGGCATCCGCCTGCGGGCGATCGAAGCGGAGTGGGCCGAGGTCGTCGCCGCCGATCTCCCTGCCGAGATGCGGCCGCGGATGGTCGAAGGCAGGCCGGGCTGCGCCGAAGGCGCCGAGGTGGTGCTCGTCCTCGGCGGCGACGGCACGGTCCTGCGGGCTGCCGAGCTGGCCCGGCCCACCGGGGTGCCGCTGTTGGGTGTCAACCTCGGACACTACGGATTCCTCGCCGAGGCGGAGGAGGAGTACCTCGCCGGGGCCGTCGACGCCATCGCGTGCGGGCACTACGCGGTCGAGGAACGGATGACGATCGACGCCGTCGCCCGCCGCAACGGCGACGTCCTCGCCCGCACCTGGGCGTTGAACGAGGCCGCGATCGAGAAGTCCACCCGTGGGCGGATCCTGGATGTGGTGCTGGAGGTCGACGGACGGCCCGTGTCGGCGTTCGGCTGCGACGGCGTGCTGTGCGCCACCCCGACCGGATCCACGGCCTACGCGTTCTCCGCGGGCGGACCGCTGGTCTGGCCGCAGGTGGAGGCGCTGTTGTTGGTGCCGAGCAACGCCCACGCGCTCTTCGCGCGCCCGATGGTGATCTCCCCGGACAGCCGCGTAGCGGTGGAGGTCGCGCCTTCCGGGTCATCGGCGGTACTCGACTGCGACGGTCGACGCATCTTCCCGCTGCCCGGAGGCACCCGGGTGGAGGTCACCCGGGGCGTGCGGTCGGTGCACATGGTGCGGTTGGACGGACGACCGTTCGCCGACCGCCTGGTGCGCAAGTTCGACCTTCCGGTGCGCGGTTGGCGCGGTGCGCCCGCGATGGACGACGGCGCGCCGTAGGCTGCCGCCATGCTGGCCGAGATGCGGATCCAGGGCCTCGGCGTGATCGACGACGCCACGCTGGACCTGGATCCGGGGCTCACCGTCCTCACCGGTGAGACCGGCGCGGGCAAGACGATGGTGGTCACCGGGCTCACCCTCTTGGGCGGCGGCCGCGCGGAGGCCTCGCGGGTGGCCGACGGGGCGCGGCGCGCGGTCGTCGAGGGCCGGTTCAGCGCCGAGCCCGCGGCGCTCGCCGTGGCCGACGAGGTCGGAGCGGATCCCGACGACGACGGCACCCTGATCGCCGTGCGCACCGTCGGGGCCGACGGGCGATCGCGGGCGCACCTGGGCGGGCGGTCCGTACCGGTCGGCGTCTTGGGCAGGCTGGCGGAGGCCACGCTCGCCGTACACGGCCAGAACGACCAGCTGCGGCTGCTGCGTCCGGCCGAGCAGCGGGCGCTCTTGGACCGATTCGCGGGCGACACGGTCGCGGAGCCGTTGAACCGATACCGGGCGGTGCGGACCGAGTGGCTGCGGATCGCGGCCGAGCTCGTCGAGCGCCGCGACGGCGCCCGGCGCCTCGCGCAGGAGGCCGACCTGCTGCGCCACGGGCTCACCGAGATCACCGCCGTCGACCCGCAGCCGGGTGAGGACGTGGCGCTCGTCGCCCAGGCCCGGCGGCTTGCCGAAGCCGACGACCTGCGCGCGGTGGCTGCGGCGGCGCAGGCCGCGCTCGTCGGCGCCGAGGACGTCCCCGACACGCCCGCCGCGCTGGCCCTGATCGGCGAGGCGCGCCACCGGCTCGCCGCCGCGGGGGATGCGGAGCTGTCCGCGTTGGACGCACGGCTCGCGGAGGCGTTGGCGCTGCTCGGGGACGTCGGCGCGGAGCTCACCGGCTACCTCGACCGGTTGGACGCCGATCCCGAGCGGCTGGCCGCCGTGCTGTCGCGGCAGGCCGAGCTGAAGGCGCTCACCCGCAAGTACGCCGCCGACGTCGACGGCGTGCTGGCGTGGGCCGACGCCGCACGTGAGCGGCTGGGCTCGCTGGACGTCTCCGACGAGGCCCTCGCCGCCCTCACCGCGCGGCGCGACGGGCTCACCGTCGAGCTTGCCGAGCATGCCGCCGCCGTCACCGCCGCACGCACGAAAGCGGCCTCCCGCCTCGCCGCCGACACGACGGCCGAGCTGGCGGGCCTCGCGATGGCCGAGGCTCGGCTGCTGGTCACGGTCACCCAGCGTGCGGCGGTGCCCGGGGCCGTCGACGCCGTGCGGGTCGGGCGCCGGGAGCTGGCGGCGGGCGCCGACGGTGTCGACGAGGTCGAGCTGCGGCTCGTCGCGCACACCGGGGCGTCGCCGCTGCCCTTGCACAAGGGCGCTTCCGGGGGTGAGCTGTCGCGGGTCATGCTCGCGTTGGAGGTGGCGCTCGCGGGGGCCGATCCAGTGCCGACGATGGTGTTCGACGAGGTCGACGCGGGCGTGGGCGGCCGGGCCGCGGTCGAGATCGGGCGCAGGCTCGCGCGGCTGGCCACCCGGCACCAGGTGATCGTCGTCACCCACCTGCCGCAGGTCGCCGCGTACGCCGACCGGCACCTGGTGGTCGACAAGTCCCGCCGTGGCGGGGGTATGGCGCGCAGCCGTGTCCGCACCCTCGACGAGGACGAGCGGATCGTCGAGCTCGCCCGGATGCTGGCCGGGCTC
Organism: uncultured Actinomycetota bacterium; assembly: GCA_963739465.1. Taxonomy (GTDB): domain Bacteria; phylum Actinomycetota; class Actinomycetes; order Mycobacteriales; family Pseudonocardiaceae; genus Pseudonocardia. Next base: position 49,470 of record CAVUAS010000017.1, on the reverse strand, counting down.
GACGACACCGACACCGGCCGCGCGCACGCCGAGGAGCTGCTGGAGGCGGCCCGGTCCCACCGCGCCGCCGACCGGGCCCCCACCCGCTGACGCGCCACCACGGGTGCGGCAGGAGTCCCCGACGGGGTCGGCGTGGCTTCCGGGAATTGTCGGTCGCAGATGTCACAGTCGGCACATGAAGCTGTCCGGCCTGTTGCAGCGCACGCGGCCCGAGCTGTCCGGCCTTGCGGGCACCGCGCGTGTCGACCGCCGCACCGACGCGCTGCTCCGCCGGGTGAAGGCGGGCGAGATCGCCGTGCTCGACCAGGTCGACCTCGACCGCACCACTGCCGATGCGCTCGTCGCCGCAGGCGTCGTGGCCGTCGTCAACGCGTCGCCGTCGATCTCGGGGCGCTTCCCCAACCTCGGCCCGGAGATCCTCATCGACGCGGGCGTCGCGCTGCTGGACGACGTGGGCACCGGGGCGCTGCACACGATCAAGGACGGCAGCCGCATCCGGCTGCACGAGGGCGTCGTCTACGCGGGGGAGCTCGAGCTCGCGCGCGGCGTCGAGCAGGACGTCGAGTCGGTGGCCGACGCCCTGGTCGAAGCCAAGGCGGGCCTCACCCACCAAATCGAGGCCTTCGCCGCCAACACCACCGAGTTCATGCGCCAGGAGCGTGCCCTGCTGCTCGACGGGGTGGGTATCCCCGCCGTCGACGTCGAGCTGGCCGGACGGCAGGTGGTCGTCGTCGCGGCCGGGTTCGATCACGCCGCCGAGCTCGCCCGGCTCAAGACCTTCATCCGCGAGTACCGGCCGGTGCTGGTCGGGGTCGGCGCCGGGGCCGACGCGCTCCGCGCGGCCGGGCATCCGCCCGCCCTGATCGTCGGCGATCCTTCCGAGATCTCGAACGAGGCCCTCACCTGCGGGGCCGACATCGTCGTGCCCGCGTTCAACGACGGCCACGCCCCGGGCCTGCACCGCGTGCAAGACCTCGGCGCGAGCGCCGTCACGTTCCCCAGCATGGCCAATCCCGAGGACCTCGCGCTGCTGCTCGTGGCCCACCACGGCGCGTCGATGATCGTCACGGTGGGCCTGTCGGCGACGATGACCGAGTTTCTCGACCGCGGCCGTTCCGGCAGCAACGCCTCGACGTTCCTCACCCGGCTGCAGGTCGGCGGCGCCATCGTGGACAGCCGGGTGATCGCCGCGCTGTACCGGAGCCGGGTCTCGACGGGGGCGATCGTGCTGCTGATCATGGCCGCGCTGATCGCGGCCGGTGCGGCGCTGTTCGTATCCACGACGGGCGACGCAGTGCTCGCCTGGCTTTTCCAGGCCTGGCACGGCGCGTTCGCGATGACCAAAGGTTGGTTCGGGTGATCTCTCTGCGCTACCACGTGGTCTCGCTGGCCGCGGTGTTCCTGGCGCTTGCGGTCGGCGTCGTGCTGGGCACGGGCGGGATATCCGACCGCCTGCTCGGCGCCCTCACGACGAAGGCCGACGGCCTCACCGACCAGGTCCAACAGCTCACGGCTCAGCGCGACGCGCTCGCGGCCACCCAGCGCGCCGACGACGAGTTCGCCCGTCGCGTCGGGCCCGCGGCGGTGCGCGGGGTGCTGCAGGGGCAGAGCGTCGCGCTCGTCACGGCGGGCGCCGACGAGCCGACCCGCGGCGCGCTGGTCGCGCTTCTCCAGCAGGCGGGAGCCACGGTCACCGGCACGGTCGCGCTCACCCCGGCCGTCACCGACCCGGCACGGGCCGATCAGCTGCGCCAGCTCACCGGCACCCTGCTGCCCGCAGGCGCGCAGCTGCCCGCCGCGTCCGACACCGGAAGCCTGCTCGGGGGGCTGCTGGGCGGGGTTCTCACCGGCCCGAGCGGCAAGGCCCCGATCACGGGCCCGCAGGCGGCGGGCGTGCTGAGCGGGCTCACCACGGCGGGCTTCACCACGGCGGGCGAGCCGCCCGGCGCGGCGGGCCTGGTGCTCGTGCTCACCGGCGGCGCGCTCACCGGGGTCGACGCGGGCGACGGCGCGGCTGTCGTCATGCGCATGGCCGCCCAGCTCGACCACGCGGGCGCGGGTGCGGTGCTGGCGGGGTCCGCGGGCTCGGCCGACCCCACCGGCGCGGTCGGCGTCGCGCGGGCCGACCCCACCGTCACCGCGACGCTGTCCACCGTCGACGACGTCCAGACCGGCGCCGGTCAGATCGGCACCGTGCTGGCGCTGCGCGAGCAGGTCGACGGGCACGCGGGCCGCTACGGCACGGCCCCCTCGGCCGCCGACGGGGCCTCGCCCCGCACCTGACCGCCCGTGCCGGCGGGAGACTCGCGCACCCGGAACGGCGTACCTGGACGCTCACCGACCCGGCGGTTATGTACCCTGAAGCTCCGTGCAGCCTCGCGCCACGCGTCATCTGTTCGTAACCGGCGGGGTAGCGTCCTCGCTGGGCAAAGGCCTCACCGCGTCGAGCCTCGGCCAGCTCCTCACCGCTCGTGGCCTGCGGGTCACGATGCAGAAGCTCGACCCCTACCTCAACGTCGACCCGGGCACGATGAACCCCTTCCAGCACGGCGAGGTGTTCGTCACCGAGGACGGCGCCGAGACCGACCTGGACATCGGCCACTACGAGCGCTTCCTCGACCGGGACCTGCACGGCCGCGCGAACGTCACGACCGGCCAGGTGTACTCGGCCGTGATCGCCAAGGAGCGCCGCGGCGAGTACCTCGGCGACACCGTGCAGGTGATCCCGCACATCACCAACGAGATCAAGGACCGCGTCCTGGCGATGTCGGCCCCCGACGACGACGGCGTCGTGCCGGACGTCGTGATCACCGAGATCGGCGGCACGGTCGGCGACATCGAGTCGCTGCCGTTCCTGGAGGCCGCGCGCCAGGTCCGCCACGACGTCGGCCGGGACAACTGCTTCTTCCTGCACGTCTCGCTCGTGCCCTACCTGGCGCCCTCGGGGGAGCTGAAGACGAAGCCGACGCAGCACTCCGTCGCGGCGCTGCGCAACATCGGTATCCAGCCCGACGCGCTCGTGCTGCGCGCCGACCGGGAGATCCCGGACGAGATGAAGCGCAAGATCAGCTTGATGTGCGACGTCGACGTCGACGGCGTCGTCGCCGCGCCGGACGCGCCGTCCATCTACGACATCCCCCGGGTGCTGCACCGCGAGGGCCTCGACGCCTACGTGGTGCGCCGTCTCGCGCTGCCGTTCCGGGACGTCGACTGGACCGTGTGGGGCGATCTGCTCGACCGCGTCCACCATCCCCGCGAGACCGTGCGGATCGCGCTCGTCGGCAAGTACGTGGACCTGCCCGACGCCTATCTGTCGGTCACGGAGGCGCTGCGGGCGGGCGGGTTCGCCCACCACGCCCGCGTCGAGATCGACTGGGTGCCATCGGACGCGTGCCGCACACCCGGGGGCGCGGGTGCCGCGCTCGACGGCGTCGACGGCGTGCTGATCCCGGGCGGCTTCGGGGTGCGGGGCATCGAGGGCAAGCTCGGCGCCGTGCGGTACGCCCGTACCCGCGGCATCCCGACCCTCGGCCTGTGCCTGGGTCTGCAGTGCATGGTGATCGAGGCGGCCCGGTCGCTGGCCGGGCTGGATGACGCCAACTCCACCGAGTTCGACGAGCGCACCCCGCACCCGGTGATCTCCACGATGGCCGACCAGCGCGACGTCCTCGCGGGGGAGCGGGACATGGGCGGCACGATGCGCCTCGGCGCCTACCCCGCGATTCTCGGCGCGGACACGGTGGTCGCGGCGGCCTACGGGGTGCGTGAGGTGTCCGAGCGGCACCGGCACCGCTACGAGGTCAACAACGCCTACCGGACCCGACTGGAGGAGGCCGGTCTGGTGTTCGGGGGCACGTCGCCGGACGGCACGCTCGTCGAGTTCGTCGAACTGCCGTCCGAGACGCACCCGTTCTTCGTCGGCACGCAGGCCCATCCGGAGCTGAAGAGCCGACCGACACGGCCACATCCGCTCTTCGCGGGGTTCGTGCGGGCCGCGCTCGCGTACCGGGCGGCCGAGCGGCTTCCCTTCGACCAGGCCACCCGCGAGCCCGCGCGGGCGGGCGTGAACGGAACGGGCGCATGACCGCGTCAAGCGGACCGGCACGCCACGACTTCCCGGTCGCCGAAAGCAGGGAGATCTACCGCGGCAATGTGATGGCCTTGCGCGTCGACGAGGTGGTGATGCCCGGTGGGCGCGCCGCGCGGCGGGAGATCATCGAGCATCCCGGCGCTGTGGCGATCGCCGCGTTGGATGCCGACGACCGCGTCATGATGATCTACCAGTACCGCCACGCTCTGGGCAGGCGGCTCTGGGAGATGCCCGCCGGGCTGCTCGACGTCGCGGGCGAGGACCCCCTCGAGACCGCCCGCCGCGAACTGCGTGAGGAGGCGGGCTTGGAGGCGACGGAATGGGCGGTGCTGCTGGACGTCGCGCCGTCGCCGGGGTTCTCCGACGAATCCATCCGGGTGTTCCTCGCCCGTGGGCTCACCGACGTCGGGCGTCCTGAGCTCGACGACGACGAGGAGGCCGACCTCACCACCCGCTGGGTCACGCTCTCGGTGGCCGTGCGGATGGTGCTGGCGGGCACGATCGTCAACGGCGTCACGGTGGCCGCGGTGCTTGCCGCCCACGCCGCGTCGGGCTCGCCCGCGGCGCTGCGCGCGCCCGACGCCCCCTGGCCCGACCGCCCCACCCGCTTCGCCGCGGGCGAGCGGTAAACGGCGCATTCCCGCCCACCGCGCGGCGCGCACCACGCAGGTTGCTTAGGGTCGAGACATGCGCTTCGGACTGTTCGTTCCCCAAGGCTGGCGGCACGACCTCGTCGGGATCGCGCCCGCCGACCAATGGGGAGTGATGAAGGGGCTCGCCCGGCACGCCGACGCGGGCCCGTGGGAGTCGATCTGGGTCTACGACCACTTCCACACCGTGCCCGTCCCCACCGACCAGGCCACGCACGAGGCGTGGTCGCTGATGGCCGCGTTCGGCGCGGTCACGGAGCGGGTGCGGCTGGGCCAGATGTGCACGTGCATGAGCTACCGCAACCCCGCCTACCTCGCGAAGGTCGCCGCCACCTGCGACATCGTCTCCGGCGGACGCGTCGAAATGGGCATCGGCGCGGGCTGGTACGAGCACGAGTGGCGGGCCTACGGCTACGGCTTCCCGCCCGCGCCCGAGCGCCTCGGGATGCTCGACGAGGGCGTACAGATCATGCGCAAGGCCTGGACCGAGGGCTCCGCCACCTTCAGCGGGAAGCACTACCAGGTCGACGGCGCCCATGTGTGGCCGCTGCCGCTCCAGGAGGGCGGGATCCCGCTGTGGATCGCGGGCGGTGGCGAGAAGGTCACGCTCAAGATCGCCGCGAAGTACGCGCGGTACACCAACTTCGACGGCACGCTGGACGGCTTCACCCGCAAGACCGAGCTGCTGCGTCGAGCATTGCCGCGACGTCGGCACCGACTTCGACGCCATCGTCCGCTCCGCCAACTACAACGTGGCCATCGGCCGGGACGAGGCGGAGGTGCAGGAGCGGATGCAGGCCGCAAAGGCGCGCCTCGCGCCCTACGTGGGCGAGGAGAAGGCCGAGGCCTCGCTGGGCGCGGTCCGGGGGCTGCCCGCGTGCGGCACGCCTGAGCAGATCGTCGAGAACCTGCGGGCGCTGGAGAAGGCGGGCATGACCTACGGCATCTTCAACTTCGCCGAGGCCGCGTACGACCGCAGCGGCATCGAGCTGTTCGAACGCGAGGTGATCCCCGCCCTCACCTGATCTGCGGGTCGAGATCGGTGGTTTCCCCGATGGCCCAGCCCGCATGCTGCGGGAGGATCAGGGCATGCGCGTCGCCATCGTCGGAGCCGGGCCCACCGGCCTCTACACCTCGCTCGCCCTCGCCCGCCGCGGGCACGCCGTCGTCGTCGTCGACCGGGACACCGGGCCCGCCCCGGACGGGCAGTGGCGCCGCGCCGGGGTGATGCAGTTCCACCATCCCCACGCCTTCCGCGCCCAGGTGGTGGAGGCGTTGCGCGGCGAGGCGCCCAACGTGCTCGACGCGCTCATCGCTGCGGGCGCCGAGCCTGCGGTGCTCCCGGACCGGCCGGAACAGGTGATCGGGCTGCGGTGTCGCCGTATGACGTTCGAGCGGGTACTGCGCGCGGCGGTCGTGGCCGAGCCCGGGGTGACGCTGCACCACGGCCACGCCGACGACGTGCTCGTCGAGCGCGGCCGTGCCGTCGGGCTGCGGGTCGACGGGCAGCGCCTGTCCGCCGACCTCGTCCTCGACGCCTCGGGCCGGTCGGGGCGGCTCGGGCGCGGCCTGCGCGCTCCCGCGGCGGGCGGCGATTGCGGGATCGCCTACGTCTCGCGCCAGTACGTGCTGCACGAGGGCGCCGAGCCCGGCACGATGCAGTCGCCGATCGCGAGCGCGGCGGTCTACCCCGGCTACCTCACGATCGTCTTCCCGCACGACAACGGCGTGTTCTCCGCGATGATCGGCCGGTCCACGCAAGACCGGACCCTCATCGGGCTGCGGGAGAACGCGGCCTACGACGCGGCCGCCGCGGCGATTCCCCTGCTCGCCGAGTGGACCGACCCGGCCCGCTCGCGGCCGCTCACCGACGTGCTCCCGGGCGGGCGGCTGTACAACAGCTACTGCGGCCAGCTCGACCCGTCGGGCGCCGTGCCGGTGCCGGGGCTGGTCTTCCTCGGCGACCGGGTGTGCACCACCAACCCGGCGGCCGGGCGCGGGGTCACCACCTCACTCCTGCAGGCTCGGCGGCTGGTCGGGCTCCTCGACGAGCACGGGGCCGACCACGAGGCGACCACACGGGCGTTCGACGCATGGTGCACGGACGCGATCCGGCCGTGGTTCGACGACCACGTCGCCTGCGACACCGACCTCACACGTCGCTGGGCAGGCGGCGACGTCGACCTCGACCGGCCGCTGCCGTCCGACCTCATCACCGCCGTCGCCGAGGTCGACCCCTCGCTGATGCGGGTGATCGGGCCCTACTTCGGCATGCAGGCGCTGCCGTCGAGCCTGCGCGCGATCGAGCCGCGGGCCCGCGAGATCTACCGGAGCGGTTGGCGGCTGCCGGTGCCCGAGGGGCCCGATCGCGCCGAGCTGGTCGACCTGGTGAACGGGGTCGCGGCGGCGTGAGAGTCTCCCAGGCGGTGGAGGCGTTCCTGCACCACCTTGCCGTCGAACGGGGGAGTGCGGCCAACACGCTGCGCTCCTACACCGCCGATCTGCACCGCTATCTCGACCATCTCGGCGACCGGGACCTGGCCGACGTGCGGGCGGCCGACGTCGCCGCGTTCGTCGTCGCCTTGCGCGCGGCCGACCCGCCGCTGGCCGCGTCCTCGGCCGCGCGCGCCTTGGCTGCCGTGCGCGGGCTCCACCGCTTCGCCGCGCGTGACGGGCTCGTCGCCGACGACGTCGCCCGCGACGTCACACCGCCCGCGCAGTCGCTGCGGCTGCCGCGCACCCTCACCACGGACGAGGTGGAGCAGCTCCTCGCGGGCTGCGTCGGGGACGGCCCGGTCGCGCTGCGGGACCGGGCGCTGCTGGAGCTGCTGTACTCGACGGGCGCGCGGATCTCCGAGGCCGTCGGGCTCGACGTCGACGACCTCGACGCCGAGCAACGCGTCGTCCGCCTGCACGGCAAGGGGGGCAAGGACCGGATCGTGCCGGTGGGACGGCCCGCGCTGGCCGCCGTCGACGCCTACCGGGTGCGCGCCCGCCCCGACCTGGCCCGCCGCGGCCGCGGCGGCCCGGCGCTGTTCGTCAACGCCCGGGGCGCGCGGCTGTCCCGCCAGAGCGCCTGGCACGCCCTGCGCGCCGCCGCGGACGCCGGCGGGCTCACGGCCGAGGTCTCCCCGCACACGTTGCGCCACTGCTTCGCCACCCACCTGCTTGCGGGCGGCGCGGACGTGCGCGTCGTCCAGGAGTTGCTGGGCCACGCCTCGGTGACGACGACGCAGATCTACACCCACGTGACCGTCGACACGCTCCGCGAGGTGTACGCGACCTCCCACCCCCGTGCGGTGTCACCCAGGCGCGGGATCCGGTCGACCCTTCGCTAACATCGCCGGAATTCGATGGCCGCTCCACGGCGGGGCGCGTTGCCGGTCGTCGTCGCGTGCTCCTACTCTGCGCGGAACGTCCCTGGACAGGACGTCCGCGACAGACCGGAGCGCCGGCATGCAGAACCCGCGGCCCATAGCCCCCCGCCCTGAGCCGCTCGACGAGGAGGAGGCGGCCAACCCGGCCGGCTCCGTGGGGAGACACCGCTTGAAGGTTCCCGAACCGGCTCCGTTGACCGAGCACGGCCCGGCCCGGGTGATCGCGGTGGCGAACCAGAAGGGCGGCGTCGGCAAGACGACGTCCACCATCAACCTGGGCGCGGCGCTCGCCGAATACGGCCGCCGGGTCCTCCTCGTCGACTTCGACCCGCAGGGCGCGCTCTCCGTCGGCCTCGGCGTGCAGGCGCACGAGCTGGACACCACGATCTACAACCTGCTCATGGAGCGCGGCGTCGAGATCGACGACGTCATCCGCTCCACCTCGGTCGAGGGGATGGATCTCCTGCCGTCCAACATCGACCTCTCCGCCGCCGAGGTGCAGCTGGTCACGGAGGTCGGCCGCGAGCAGGCGCTGGGCCGGGCGATCAAGCCCGTGCTCGACCGCTACGACGTGATCCTCATCGACTGCCAGCCGTCGCTGGGCCTGCTCACGATCAACGCGTTGGCCTGCGCCGAGCGCATTCTCATCCCGCTGGCCTGCGAGTTCTTCTCGCTGCGGGGGGTCGCGCTGCTCATGGACACCGTCGACAAGGTGCAGGACCGGCTCAATCCCGATCTCAAGATCATCGGCATTCTGGCCACGATGTTCGACCCGCGCACGATGCACGCCCGAGAAGTGCGCCAGCGCGTCGTCGAGGCGTTCGGCGACCTCGTCTTCGACGCTGTGATCAACCGCACCGTCCGGTTCCCGGAGACCACCGTGGCGGGCGAGCCGATCACCACCTGGGCGCCGACGTCGAACGGTGCGGCGGCCTATCGGATGCTGGCCCGCGAGGTCCTCGCGCGGTGACGGTCGCTGATCTCGATCCGACCGAGACGTCCGTTCCGCCGCGCTTCACCGTCCGGCTGCACAACTTCGAGGGCCCGTTCGACCTGCTCCTGCAGCTGATCGGCAAGCACGAGCTGGACATCACGGAGATGGCGCTGCACCGCGTCACCGACGACTTCATCGCCCATCTCGCCGCGCTCGGCGACGACGCGGACCTCGACGAGACCACCGAGTTCCTCCTCGTCGCCGCCACCTTGCTCGATCTCAAGGCGGCGCGGCTGCTGCCGGACGCCGAGGTGGAGGACGCCGAGGACCTCGCGCTGCTCGAGGCCCGCGACCTGCTGTTCGCCCGCCTGCTGCAATACCGCGCGTACAAGCAGGTCGCAGGCCTGTTCGTGGAGCTGGAAGCAGGCGCGGCGCGACGGTTCCCCCGCTCGGTGGCGCTGGAAGAGCGGTTCGCGGTGCTGCTGCCGGAGGTGCTGCTCGGCGTCGACCCCGTGGCGTTCGCCGAGCTCGCGGCCACGGTGTTCCGGCCGAAGCCGCCCCCCACCGTCGGCACCGACCACCTGCACGCGCCGCAGATCTCGGTCGCCGAGCAGGCCGCGCTGCTGGCCGAGCGCCTCGCTGCGCTGGGCAGCGCCACGTTCGCCGCGTTGACCGCCGACTGCGCAGGACCGCTGGAGGTCGTCGCCCGCTTCCTCGCGGTGCTCGACCTGTACCGCAACGCCACCGTCGAGCTGGAGCAGCCCGAGGCGTTCGGAGAGCTGACCGTACGCTGGACTCCTGATGACCGCGCCTGACGAGACCCTCCCCGCGCTCGACGATCCCGCGCTTGACGCCGCGTTGGAAGCGCTGCTGCTCGTCATCGACGCGCCGACCGAGGAGGAGCTGCTCGCGGTGGCGCTGGAGCAGCCGGTCGACCGGGTGCGCGCCGCCCTGCTGCGGCTGTCCGACACCTACGCGGCAGGTGGGCGTGGGATCGACTTGCGGCGGACCGGGGGCGGGTGGCGCTTCTACACCCGCGACGCCTACGCGCCCTACGTCGAGCGCTTCCTCCTCGACGGCCAGCGTGCCCGGCTCACACGCGCCGCGTTGGAGACACTGGCGGTGGTCGCCTACCGCCAGCCGGTCACCCGCGCGCGGGTGTCCGCGGTGCGCGGCGTCAACTGCGACGGCGTGCTGCGCACCCTGCTCACCCGCGGTCTCGTCGAGGAGGCGGGCACCGACCCGGCGACACAGGGCACACTGTTCGCCACCACCGAACTTTTCCTGGAGCGGCTGGGCCTCACCTCGCTGGCGGACCTTCCGCCGCTGGCCCCGCTGCTTCCCGACATCGACGCGATCGACGAGCTGTGAGTGATCTGATGACCCAGGGGCACCCGGACGGGGTCCGGCTGCAGAAGGTGCTGGCCCAAGCGGGCGTGGCGTCACGACGGGCGGCCGAGGAGCTGATCGCCGCCGGACGGGTCACCGTCGACGGCACGGTCGTCCGCGAGATGGGACGGCGGGTGCACCCCGAGACGGCCGTCGTGCACGTCGACGGACTGCGCATCGTCCTCGACGACGCGCTCACCTACCTCGCACTGAACAAGCCGCGCGGCGTGCTGTCGACCATGTCCGACGACCAGGGCCGCCCGTCGGTCGGCGATCTGCTCGTGGAGCGCGGCGCCATGGACGAGCACTTCGACGGCGGCGCGCGGTCGCGGCTGTTCCACGTCGGACGGCTGGACGCCGAAACTGAGGGCCTGCTCCTGCTCATGAACGACGGCGAGCTGGGCCACCGCCTGATGCATCCCTCGTACGAGGTCGCGAAGACCTACCTCGCGGAGGTGCAGGGCTCGATCCCCCGCGACCTGGGCCGCAGGCTGCGCGACGGCGTCGAGTTGGAGGACGGGCTGGTGCGCGTCGACCGGTTCCGGATGGTCGACGCCCACGCGGGCCGGTCGATGGTCGAGCTGGTGATCCACGAAGGCCGCAAGCACGTCGTCCGGCGGCTGCTGGAGGAGGTCGGGCACCCGGTGTTGCGGCTCCTGCGTACCGCGGTGGGGGAGGTGCAGCTCGGCAACCAGCGCCCGGGCCGGTTCCGGCGGCTCAGCCAGACCGAGATCGGGTCGCTGTACCGGTCGGTTGGACTATGAGCGTGCGGGCCATCCGGGGGGCGATCCAGGTCGCCGCCGACACCCGGGAGGACGTGTTGGAAGGCTCGGCCGAGCTGGTCACGGCGGTGCTGGAACGCAATCACCTGTCCGCCGACGACATCATCTCCATCCTGTTCACCGCCACCCCGGACCTCACCGCGGAGTTCCCGGCGTACGCCGCGCGCCTGCTCGGGCTTACCGACGTGCCGCTGATGTGCGCGTCGGAAATCGCGGTGCCCGGCGCCATGCCGCGCGTGCTGCGGCTGCTTGCGCACGTGGATACCAAGCTCAGCCGGGCCGATGTCCGGCATGTCTACCTCCGCGGCGCCGCCGCCCTGCGCAGCGATCTGCCCCGCTGACCGGCCTGCCGCACCCCGCCACCCCGACCTCGCACCCCTTCGCACCCCGCCCGCGGGGTGCGAGGAGCACCGCGGGGTGCGAAGTCGGCGCCCTCGGGCTTGCCCGGCATGATGGGCGCGGTCCGCTTCCCGCGGACCGGAGAGGGGCACCGGTGGCGGGCAAGTTGCACGGGGTCGTCGCGATGGATGGCCCGTCGGGCACGGGGAAGTCCACGGTGTCCCGGCGACTCGCTAAGGCCGTCGGCGCTGCCTACCTCGACACCGGCGCGATGTACCGCGCCGTCACGCTGGCTGTGCTCCGCGCCGGGCTCGAGCCCGACAGCCCGGACGCCGAGCAGGTCGCCATTGCCGCGGCGAAGACCGTCCGGTCGGTCACCGATCCGTCGGCGCCGGTCGTCCTGCTCGACGGCGAGGACGTCGAGGCCGAGATCCGCGGGCCCGAAGTGACGCGCGCGGTGAGCGCGGTGTCGGCGAAGCCGCACGTTCGGACCGCGTTGGTCGAGCAGCAGCGCGCGTTGGTTGCGGAGAACCCGGGCATCGTGGTCGAGGGTCGCGACATTGGCAGCGTCGTCGTCCCGGACGCCCCGCTCAAGGTTTACCTCACCGCGTCGGAGGAGGTGCGCGCGGCGCGGCGGGGGGCGCAGGACCGCAAGGCGGGGCGCGCCGCCGACCCGGCCGCCGTGCTGGCCGACGTCCGCCGCCGCGACCGCCTCGACTCCACCCGCAAGACCTCGCCACTGCACGCCGCGGCCGACGCCCTCGTGCTCGACACCGACGACCTGCCCGTCGAGGCTGTTCTGACCGAGCTCCTGCGGCTGGTGGAGGAGCGGGGCCTGCTGCGGTGACCGAGCGGTACACTGAGGATCTGCCCGCCGGGTCGTGGCCGTGGATGCACGATCTTGCCCGTTGGATCGGCACCTGGGTCTTCCGCCCGGTCTATCGGGTACAGGTCCATCACCGCGATCGGGTCCCGGCGCAGGGTCCGGTCGTCGTCGTCGCCAACCACAGCGCGTTCGTCGACGGTCCACTGCTCTTCGGACTGCTCGAGCGGCGCGCGGTGTTCCTGGTGAAGCAGGAGATGTTCCGCGGGCCGGTCGGGTGGACGTTGCCCCGCATCGGCCAGCTGGCCGTCCGGCGGGGCACGGCCGAGCGGCGCCCGCTTACGCTGGCGCTGTCCGTGCTGCGTGGTGGCGGCCTCGTCGCGGTGTTCCCGGAGGGCACCCGCACCGGCGGCGAGGTCGCGGCGGCGCAGCACGGGGCGGCGTGGCTGGCCCGCACGGGCGGAGCGGTCGTGGTGCCGGTGGTGTGTCGCGGCACCCGCCGTCCCGCGGGGGCACGGCGCCGGTTCCGCCCGCTGGTCGATGTGCTGGTGGGGGAGCCGTTGACCCTGACGGCGGGCGGCGGCCGCGCCGGGTTGGCTGCGGCCACCGAGACCATCCGGACCGCGCTGGCCGGGCTGGTCGCGGATCTCGACGAGCTACGGAGAACGACGTGAGTGCACGACAGGACGACCGGGCCGCCATGGCGGAGCTCGGCCTGGACCCCGACGACTTCACCGAGACCATCGGGGAGACGCCGCCGCCCACGCCGGTGCTCGCCGTGGTCGGCCGTCCGAACGTGGGCAAGTCCACGTTGGTCAACCGGCTCATCGGGCGCCGGGAGGCGGTGGTGCAGGACGTGCCGGGCGTCACCCGCGACCGCGTCAGCTACGACGCTCTGTGGAACGGCCGCCGCTTCACCCTCGTTGACACGGGTGGCTGGGAGCCGGACGCCACCGGCTTGCGGGCGGCCGTCTCCGCACAGGCCGAATACGCGATGCGCAGCGCCGATGCGGTGCTCCTCGTCGTCGACGCGACGGTCGGCGCCACCGCCACCGACGAGGCCGTCGCGCGGGTGCTGCGCCGCTCCGACGTGCCTGTGCTGCTCGCGGCCACGAAGGTCGACGACGAGCGGCTCGTCCCCGACACCGCCGCCCTGTGGCGCCTCGGCCTCGGAGAGCCGCATCCGGTGTCGGGGCTGCACGGACGGCGCACCGGAGACCTGCTCGACGCCATCCTGGCGGCGTTGCCCGAGACGCCGCGGGACGACTTCGGCGCCACCGCGTCCGGCCCGCGGCGGGTCGCGCTGATCGGCAAGCCCAACGTCGGGAAGTCCAGCCTGCTGAACCGGGTCTCGGGGGAGACGCGCTCGGTCGTCCACGAGGTGGCGGGCACGACCGTCGACCCCGTCGACTCACTGGTCGAGCTGGACGGCGAGATATGGCGCTTCGTCGACACCGCAGGCCTGCGGCGGCGGGTCAAGACCGCCAGCGGCATGGAGTACTACGCCAGCCTGCGCACCCAGGCCGCGATCGAAGCCGCCGAGGTGGCGCTGGTGCTCATCGACGCAGGCGAGCCGATCGCCGAGCAGGACCAGCGGGTGATCTCGATGGTCGAGGAGGCCGGACGCGCGCTCGTGCTCGTGTTCAACAAGTGGGACCTCGTCGACGAGGATCGCCGCTACGCGATGCGCCGGGAGCTGGAGCGCGACCTCATGCGCGTGCCGTGGGCCGAGCGCGTGAACGTCTCGGCGCTGACGGGACGGGCCGTCGCGAAGATCGCGCCCGCGATGCGCCGCGCCCTGGCGTCCTGGGACCAGCGCATCCCGACCGGCCAGCTCAACGCGTGGCTCTCCGACGTCATCGCGGCCACCCCGCCGCCCGTCCGCAGCGGCAAGCAGCCCAAGGTCTTGTTCGCCACTCAGGCCGCCACCCGCCCCCCGACGTTCGTGCTGTTCACCAGCGGATTCCTTGAGGCGGGCTACCGCCGCTTCCTGGAGCGCAAGCTGCGGGAGGAGTTCGGCTTCTCCGGCTCTCCGGTCCGGATCTCCGTCCGCGTGCGCGAGAAGCGGGGCCGCAAGGCCTGACCCGCACAGATGTCCCGCACCGCCGGTGCGGTAGGCTCGTGCCGCCCCGTTGGGGTGCCGGGACGTGGCGCAGTTTGGTAGCGCACTTGACTGGGGGTCAAGGGGTCGCAGGTTCAAATCCTGTCGTCCCGACGGCGAGATCGGGCGGCATCCTCTACGGAGGGTGCCGCCCGATTTGTGTCTTGACCTGGGGATACGTGCCGCGTAAGCGATCTTTAGTTGATCTTCAGTTTCGATCTTGGTGGAGGCGCTGGAAACCCCTAGTGCGCGCAAATCTGGAGCAAATCTGGAGCACGGCGTCGAAGCCCGGCGAAATAGGGTCAGGTTTTGCTCCAGACTTCTGAGCCTGTTGGCGACGGTCGGTGACCGTTGGGCGCAGTTCGGGTTGGATCCGTTGGCGTGATCTTCGCAGGCTGGTGATCGTTTGCCGCCTGGTCAAGGGGTCACGGTCCGGCGCATCGGGCGGGTGGTGGGGCGGGGGAGGACGGTCTTGGAGCGGTTGGGGTTTGTGAGTCTCAGGCTGCGGTGGGTTGCCGTCGGGGTGGCGGTGGATCCAGCTGAGGCCGCCGAGGTCGAGGTGGTGTTGGGCGCGGGTGACGGCGACGTAGGCGAGGCGCGCTTTGACGGGGTCGATCGGTGCGGGTAGTGGGTCGCCGTTGATGTCGGTGCGGTCGGGGTCCTCGGGTTCGGGGAAGTCGTTGGCGATGCGGACGGTGGACCATTCCCGGCCCTTGGCTTTGTGGACGGTGGTGTCGGTGTCGGTCTCGGGGGAGAGCTGGTCGAGGGTGGCGAGGATGAGGTCGATGGAAGTCTGTAACCCCCGGAGGTCCTCGGTCAGGAGCGGATTACACTGTTGTGGTTCGCTCGTTGTGATCGGTGAGGCGCCGCTGATCTCAGCGCAACCCTGCCGATGGAGGGCCCATGGGCTACACCCAGCAGATGCTCGACGACGTGCGAGAGCAGCTCGCCCCTGACGACGCCGTGCTCAAGGAGGCAAGGGCGAGGCGTGACCTCGCACGGGCAGCGGGGGAGTCGTTCCATGGCACCAACCGCTCGTTCAGCTCCGGCTCGCTTGCCCATGGCACTGCGAACTGCCCCGTGCACCAGCGGGACAAGGGCCTCGATGCCGACTGTGGTGTCGTGCTCGACCGGCGGAGTCACCCGACTCTGGGCCCCGACTCGCAGGAGCAGGACGGACCCACGTCGATCGTCGAGCAGATGCGTGATCACCTGCGCTTGAAGATCGCCGCGAGGTACCCGGGGGCGAGCTTCGAGATCACCAAGCGGGCGATCCTGGTGCGGTTCGCAGCTCCGCTGCCGACCGGTGAGGATCCCACCGTCGACTTGGTCGTGGGCCTGGAGCGGCGCAACGCTCCCGGGCTGTGGATCCCCAACACCGAGGCGGAGCGCTGGGACGCATCCCATCCTGAGCGCCACACCGAGCTGCTGACTGCGGAGCCGAAGGCGCTTCGGGTGACACGGGCGAGAGCGATCCGCCTGGCGAAGGCCGAGAACAAGCGCAGTGGCAAGCCACCTCTGTGCTCGTTCAACCTGGAGGCGCTCGGCTGGATGTTCGTCGAGCGGGGGATGGGGGAGCCCCAAGCCCTGCTGTCGCTGTGGACCGACGGGGCCGACGACCTTGAACAGCGGTACACGCCCGATCCGGCCGGAGTGTCGGGAGTGATCAAGGTCGAGAACAAGGACGAGGCCGTGGAGCGGCTCCGGTATGCAGCCAGCCGCCTTGCGCTCGCCCTCGATGATGACGGCGACGAGCAGCACGTTCGTAAGGCCCTGGCGCCGTTGTGGCCTGAGTTCATCTCGGTCGATCCGATGATGGCGACGAAGGCTCGGTCTGCAGCACGTCTGCGCTCGGGATCGCCGTTGTACGTCACAGGTGGCGGCGTGTTGAGTACGACATCAGGGACACCGTTGAAGCCAGTGCGCTCCTTCGGTGGGCCCCCTTCAGCCCGCTGACCTCGATGCCCGGCTCGCCACGACGCCCGAGATCGTGGCTGGATGATTTTCCCCGTCGGGCTCGCCTCGAGGCAGGCGCCCGGGCGGCATACCCCTCATTGCGGTACCGGCGTCTGCAGCATCGTCAGGGTCCGGTCGACATCTACACCGTCGAGCTTCAGATCCCGGGTTACCAGAGCCGCCGGGTCACCGTCGAGTTCACGAGACGCTTGTGGTGGGCGCCGCAGGTGTTCGTGGACGGGCCAGCGGGACATGGGGCCTCGCCGCACCGGTTCCCTCGGCGAGGTGGCCGCCAGCTGTGCCTCTGGTACTCCGGCGACTCGTCGGAGCGGCGGTGGGAGCCCGATGATGGGCTCCTGGTGCTGTTCGGGATGGTCGCCGAACATCTCTTCAAGGAGGCCTGGTGGCGAGAGCACGGTGAGTGGCTCGGGGAGGAGTATCCCCACGACGAGCTGAAAGACGAGGACTTCGTGGCCGGAGAAGCGACCAAGTGACGACGCCCTCGAGTCCGGTGCCGACGACCACGAGCCCGGCAGCGGTGGAGCCAACGAACACGACGGTTGTGGTGTCCGCACAGCCTCCGGCCCCGACACCCACGATCCCGGCCAGCCCGGGAGGCCTGATCTCGGTCTTCGTCACCGGCGCTGTGATCGCAGCCGTCGTCGGAGCTGTCGTGAACGTCGCTTTGGCCCGGCGCAAGACCATAGAGGAGGAACGGGCCCGGGTCCGGACGACGTTTGCCGAGGCCTTCCAGGCGGTCGCCGAGTACAAGGAGTTCCCCTACGCCATCCGTCGGCGTCGCCATGACGAGCCAGAGGCCGAACGGGTGCGGCTCTCCGAGGCGCTGCGGGAGGTCCAGGCGAAGCTGTCTTACTACGTGATGTGGACGAAGGCCGAGTCCGACGACGTCGGGCGGGTCTACCAAACGCTCGTAACCGAGCTGCGCAAAATCGCTGGGAAAGCGTGCCACGATGGCTGGCTTGCGCCGCCAGCTCAGAACGACAAGGACATGAACTTCGGGCTCGGCCTCGTCGGCCTTAGCGGGCTCGAGCCCTACGAGGAGGCCTTCATCTCCGCCTCGACCAAACACCTGAAGGAGATGCGGAGCCTGCGTCGGCTTCTCCAGCGGTCATGACGCCGCTCCGGCGGGCAGTCCTTCCGCCTCGGCCCGTCGCTCCCCGACTGTGCCACTTGGTCCAGATATCCTCACCGATCGTGCCAGTCGACGATCACGACTACCTCGCTCGTGAGGCGAGAGCCAGAGTCGAGATCGATCGTTAGCTCGACGGCGCTGGTTGGGCCGTACAGTAGGCAGACAAGGTCAACTTCAGCGCTGCCGCAGGCGCTGTGCGGGAGTTCGTCTTGGAGCAGGGTCATGGCCAGTTCTTCGGAGAGGTCACTTTCCGGACCCGCGACCGCCCAGCTCTTGGCGGCGCCAGACGTAGATGGTCTGTTCGCTGATGTCGAGATCGGTTGCGACCTGCGCGACGCGTCGCCCGGCTGCGACCAGGTCCAGGACCTTGCGCCGGAACTCTGGCGGGTACCTCTTCGGCACGGTGTTGGTGACCTCTCCGCGTAGGAAGAGCGTGATCATCCAGCAAGCCGACTCCGGCAAACCCGGGGCACATCACTTGAAGACTGGTTCGATCTTGCGAACCAGGGAGGAAGGCTCTGTTGCCAGCACCACGGAAGTACCCCGACGAGTGGCGCGAGCGCGCGGTCCGGCTGTACCGGGAGTCCGAGCCGCGCCCGACGTTTCGCAGGCCCGGTGAGCAACTGAACGTGCACCCGGAAGCCCTGCGCAACTGGGTCCGTCAGGCCGAGGCTGACGCGGGCGAGCGGCATGATCGCCCGAGCACCGACATGCTCGCGGAGAACCGGCGGCTCGCGGCGGAGAACGCCGAGCTGAGGCGGGTCAACGAGGTCCTGCGCGCGGCGAGTGCCTATTTCGCCTCGGAGATCGGCCCGACCCGGACGTCGTCATGAGCTTCATCGACGCCCATGACTTCCCGGCCGGTCTCGTCCTGCGGGTCCTAATCTATTAACTAGTGTCACGTAATGGTACTAGATTAGCTACGCGCGCTATGCAATAATTCCGCTGTGGAGTTGTCTGAGGAGCAGCGGGCATCGCTCAATGCTATGATCCAGCAAGTTGGCTACGATGGTTCGGTCTCCGCTCGTGCCCGGATGGTGTTGTGGCGGGCCGACGGGTTGTCGGTGACGGAGATCATTGAGTTGTCGGGAGCGTCAAAGCCGACGGTATACAAATGGCTGGACCGATACGAACAGTTCGGAGTCGATGGCTTGACGGATCTGCCGCGCCCGGGGAAGCCGCGAGCGGTGCCCGATAGTGTGCGGGCTCGCATTGTCGCGTTGACGCGGTGCACGCCACCGGCCGAGACGGGACTGAGTCACTGGTCGAGTCGCGAGATGGCGACGTACTTGAAACGGGCAGAGAACATCTCGGTGTCGCACAACTTCATCGCGCAGGTGTGGCGGGACCACGCTTTGCAGCCGCAGCGTCAAGGCACCTTCAAACTGTCGAACGATCCGGACTTCGAGGCCAAGGTGGCCGATGTGGTCGGGCTCTATCTGGATCCCCCTACGGCTGCAGTCGTCCTGTCCATCGACGAGAAGACGCAGGTCCAGGCCCTGGATCGAACGCAGCCGATGTTACCGATCAACGTCGGGAAGACCGAGAAGCGCACCCATGACTACGTCCGGCATGGCACCACGAACCTGTTTGCCGCGCTGGACACGATAACCGGAGAGGTGCTCGGGGAGTGCTACCAGCGGAGGCGCACCGCGGAGTTCCTCAAGTTTATGGACCATGTTGTCGCGCGCTACGGTGACCGCGAGATCCACGTCGTCCTGGACAACCTGTCGACCCACAAAGGCAACGACGTGGACGCCTGGCTCACCAAGCACACCAATGTCACCTTTCACTTCACGCCGACCGGCAGTTCCTGGTTGAACCAGGTGGAAATCTGGTTCAACATCATCACCAGGCAGGCGATCCGGCGCGGCACCTTCACCTCACTTCGTGTACTCATCAAGACTATCAACTCCTACATCGAGAACTGGAACCGCGACGCGAAACCCTTCGAATGGACAGCGACTCCCGGCGAGATCATCGCCAGTGTTCGCATCCTCCACCGCGACTTCAAGAAGCTGTTGGCCAACAACGCCAAGTAACGAGAAACCATTACGCGACACTAGATGTCGTAATAATGTGCTAATTTTGTGGTAGGTTCCAGATCTTTAGTAACCTTCAGAACCAAGATCTTCTCATAAACAACGAGATAATACGATTCTTCTACAACGTTATACCTCATCAAGTTTAATTGAGACGGGTGGAAAAAGGCGAGAGTCTGACAGAACGGCTACTCATCCCATAATCGAAACCGTCCCGTCAAGCTAGAACGACGCCCCCCATCCAGTGGAACTGATGACCCCGGTCGCGGGTGTCATCTCTGGTAAACAACGCCCGGAACAACTTCCCGGCGATTCTGCAACCTGTAGAGAAGCGACGCTGTAGAAGCGGGCGGACGAAGGCGCAGGGCGAACGCCAACCTGATTTTGTCAGCCGGGGCCTCAACGCGTATCCTCTTGGGGCCGCGAGGAGGACCGCCAGAGCCTATGGACGCTGTTGACTTAGCTAGATTGACTGATCACGATTTTGAGGAGGTCTGTAAAGATCTGTTCGAGGTTGTGCTTGGAACTCGGCTTGAGATTTTCTCTCAAGGTAAGGATCAGGGGGTCGATCTCAGATATGTTGGACCACCAGCGGCGAAGGGCTCGAATGAACAAGCCGCGTTGATCATTCAATGCAAACATTGGATGCGATCAAAGGCCCCGGCGCTGATTCGCCACATGAAGAACGTTGAGTACAGCAAGATTGAGAAGCTATCTCCCAACCGCTACATACTGGCCACGTCTGCACACCTGACTAAAGCTGCCAAGGACGAGCTGGCGAGCTGTCTCACTCCGTTCATCCGAGCCCCCGGAGACGTCTACGGCCTCGATGAGCTTGTCGCACTTCTTCGGGATCATCCGGAAGTGGTCCGCAAGAACATTCGGCTATGGCTTACCAGTGCAGCAGTCTTGTCAGCGCTTCTAAACCGGGACATCGTCCAGCGGTCGGCACATCTGGCAGAAGAGATTGACGATAGTCTTCGCATCTATGTCCCCAACGCCAGTCTCGACAGAGCAAAGCGCGTCTTAGGCGATAAGCGAGTCTGTCTCCTGTCTGGACCACCGGGTATCGGCAAAACGACACTCGCTCAAGTATTGGCCGCGGACTACGCGTCCCGCGGATACGAGCTGATCGAAATATCCGAAGATGCAAACGAGGCATTCCGCGCGTGGGACTCCCATACTCTACAGTTTTTCTATTATGATGACTTTCTCGGGCAGACAAGCCTTGCGGATAAGTTGAACAAGAATGAGGATAGCCGCCTCTTCTCGCTCATGCGCAAGGTCTCCGCAACTCCGGGAAAACATCTCGTACTCACTACCCGCGAGTACATTCTGCAGCAGGCGCGACGCATCTATGAGCGGCTTTCGCACTTTGATTTCAACCCGTTGCAGTGCGTCGTTGACCTCAATGACTATACCCCGCTGGTCCGAGCTGAAATACTCTATAACCACGTGTATCACGCCGGACTCAGTCCAAGTCAACGGGGCCGGTTTGCAAAGCCGGAGAACTATAGCCAGATCCTCAGTGACCCAAACTTCAACCCACGGCTCATATCGGTCAGCTTACAGCCGCCCCTCAACGATGGATTGACTGATCCCGTCGAAGTAGCACTACACAATCTGCGCAATCCGCAGCAGATCTGGCAGCACGTGATCGAGTCGCAGCTGACTCAATCTGCGGTTGCCGTGTTAGAGCTGCTCTTCACCTTCAAGTTTTTCGCCGAGCTGGGGGCGCTGAAAGATGCCTGGGCGAGCTATGCGCGGGCGCTTGGTATCGAGGCTCATGAGACAGCCCTTCGAGCCGCACTGTCGGAGCCTCGAGAACTCCCTTATCGGAATCAGCCCATCAGATGATCGTACATTCGTGTCCTTAAAGTCATCCGTGCGCGACTATCTTGAGCGGCGTATGGCGGAGAACCCAGACCGCCTTCGCAGATTGATTGAATCCGACATAGGTCTTGGCCGACTATCGTATCTGGCCACGCAGCTTACTCAAGCGACTGTGCGAGACCTTCGCACCGCACTCCAGCAGGTGCGGCCAAGCGTTGTGGCGGTACTGGAGCAGAAGGCCGAAACAATAGATATGCAGAAGAAGGGGACTTGGGGCGACGGACGCTGCACGTACAACGGGTGGCTGCATGAGGCGAATCTGATCTTTGAAATTGCGTTTGCCTTTGATATTCATGACGTCGTCGATAGGGTTGTTGCCGCGATGGGTTCAGATTGGATAGCGTCGGTGACAAGCCCTGACGACCTAGTCGAACTCGCGCGGCTAGTTGCGCAAAATTCAGGCAGGTTCGAGGACGCTGTATCGGTCGCCATTTACCGCGAAGTGGTTGAATGGGCTACGAGGGATATCAGCTCCTGGGAGAGTGCATCGATGGCTGCCGATATGCTCAGGTCGCTCGCTTCGGCCGATGTCTCAGACGCAGCTGGAGCACTCCAGTCGGTCAACGACGCGCTAGACCGGCTGGCCGTCAATCAAATCGAAGAGTGGTTTGCTACAGATGAGTTCTTTGAAGAGGTCCCCGAGTCAACGTTGCGCGACGTCGTATCGCACGTTGATGACCGCGGAAACTTGGCTTGGTCGGACATCAACGGCCTGGATGAGGCGCGAGAAACGGTGAGACTGTATGACGAGGCGAAGCAAAGCGCTGAATACGAGGCGTGGCAGGCGAGTGAGGGCTTCTCGCAGCGTCGCGACGCCGCAGATCGTGTCAATCCGCGGCACGAGGTCGAATCGTTGATGAGACTGCTCGAAGCAGAGGATTGACCAGAGCCCCTGCTCCGAATGCTGATGAACGCGTGTCAATCGATAGCGTTTATTGCTCTCATAAGGCCACATGGTCTATTTCCTTACTTACGGCACAGGCGCAGATCCAAACGGCAAGACCTACTCAGGTCGTCGTGCAGTCGAACCACCGGTCGCTTCTCCATTACCGCGTTTGCTTTTCGCTGCCCGGCCAGATCTCCTTCGTGTAAACATGGAATGTAAGTATTCGGAAGTCCCGTGGAGGGCATGCCGGGGCGCGGCGTGACCGTTTCTGAGCGGTGGCGCCGTGACGGGGTCGGTGGTCATCCGGGTCAATCGGGGCGGGGTGGCTGTGCCCAGGTGTGCAGGTCTTCGCGGGTCGCGGTCCAGGGCAGGAACCGTTCCAGGTCCGGACCGGTCGGGGACTTGGCACCGGTTCGTCCGCAGGCGTCGAGGTAGGCGGTGAGGTAGGTGATGACGTTCAACCCGGCCATTTCGGCGGTCGCGGTGACGGTCCAGACGCGGGCGGCGAGCCGGGCGGCGTCCTCGTTGCGGGAGCCGTAGGCGTTCTTGCGGGTCACGACCGGGCGGCGCAACGCACGCTCCGCGGCGTTGTTGTCCAGGCTGATCATCGGGTAGTCGCGGTGGGCGGCCAGCCCGTCCCATTCTCGGTCCAGCGTGGCCAGGGCCTTCTTCGCCGGGGTTTGCAGCCCGGGCGAGGCCATCTGCTTGGTGCGCTCGGCGTCGATGCCGCCGAGGGCCTCATCCCAGGCCGTGCGTGCGTGCTCCAGTTCGGCGGCGACACCACCGGCCCACGCGGTGCTCAACTGCTCGTGGGCGGTGTACAGGTTCTTGATCCGCTCCAGCCAGGCGGTGGCCCAGTAGCTGAGCTGATCGGGGTTCGCGTCCCCGGCCCGCACGAAGTACCGGCGCACGTGCGCCCAGCAGTAGAGATTCACCAGGCCGCAGGCCTTGCGGCCGGCCGAGGTGTAGACGCTGTAGAAGTCGCTGGAGATGACCAGCTGCCGCGGCCCCTCGGGCCGGTCACCACCGGCGCCGCAGACACCTTCGGGGTGTTCGACGAGTTGGCCTGTTGTCTGGTCGATCCCGGCGTGGCGGGCCAGCACCGCGCCCGAGCGGGTGGGGTCCATGACGAAGCAGGCGGTGTCCGGGCCGAGGAAGACCCACAGCCACCACCTCGCCGGGCCGCCCGGCTCGCGCGGGGCGAACACCCGCCAGCTGGTCTCGTCGGCGTGTAGGTGCCACGAGCCCCGCGACCGCGCGGTGACCGCGGCTTCCAGCGGGGCCAGCAGCGCCCCCGCCGCGGCGCAAATCCCGGTCAGCGTGGCCGGGGAGAGGTCCGCGCCGTGCCGAGCCAGGCCGGTGATCAGCGAGTTCTGGGAGCGCCCGGCCACATACCGCTCGACCAGCCACTGCGCGATGAACGCGTTGGAGACCAGGCCCTTGCCGATCGCCTTCGGCGGACCCGGCGCGGTCACCGTCGCCGGGACCCGGCACCCGCACGCCCGCCGGTACCGGCGGCGGCAGTGCGCGCTCACCCGCACGATCACCACCCAGTCCAGCACCTCGGTGACGTGATCCCCCAGCCGGCTAAACGGCGTGCCGCACTCCGGGCAGCAGTACCCGCCGCCGTCGGGGAAGTCCCAGACCACCTCCACCCGCGGCAGGTGCGAGTAATCCCGCCGGCCCGCCCGCGCTCCCGGCCCCCGCTTCCCGCTCTTCCCGCCACCAACGGGCCGAACCTCATCCCCGCCGGCTTCCCCGCCGTCGCCGTCACCGCCGGGGGTCCCGGGCCGGGCCCGTTCCGAGGAACGGCCGAACAACATCCGCTTCAGCACCACCAGCTCGGCGTTCACCCGCTCCAGCTCGCCGTCCCGCACGGCCAGCTCCTCACGCAGCCTGGCGATCTCCGCCCGCTGCCGCTCCGCCAGCGCGGCCAGCCGCTCGTTCGCCTCCAGCGCCCGCGCCAACAAACCCTCCAGGCGCGCGACCGCATCCGCTTCCACGAGCACGCCAGCAGCCACGGGCCACAGCAGACACCCGCCCACAGTGGAAATCACGCACCGCGCCTGGTGTGTCACCCACCGGCAGACGAACCCCGGGCCAGGCACGGGCCACAAGACTTCCGACTACTTACCATGGAATAGCTTCGTTGTGGTCCACATGTACGCCAGCAGGAAGACGACCACAGCGTTTGCGACCATCAGACCGATAGCAAAGACGGTACCCGAGCCCGGTAATCCTGGCCGCTCCCCAATTGCTGATCCAACTGCCTGGCCCACATCACCAATGACGCTGCCGATCTGGCGAAACTGAATCAGTCCGACGCCGACAATGATCTTGGTCAACCAGTCAGACACTTGCTCGAGGTTTGTGTTCGGACGGTACGTATTGCCGACGTCGCGTTGCGCGTCAGGCTTCTCCGAGGTAAGTATTCGGAAGTCCCGTGGAGGGCATGCCGGGGCGCGGCGTGACCGTTTCTGAGCGGTGGCGCCGTGACGGGGTCGGTGGTCATCCGGGTCAATCGGGGCGGGGTGGCTGTGCCCAGGTGTGCAGGTCTTCGCGGGTCGCGGTCCAGGGCAGGAACCGTTCCAGGTCCGGACCGGTCGGGGACTTGGCACCGGTTCGTCCGCAGGCGTCGAGGTAGGCGGTGAGGTAGGTGATGACGTTCAACCCGGCCATTTCGGCGGTCGCGGTGACGGTCCAGACGCGGGCGGCGAGCCGGGCGGCGTCCTCGTTGCGGGAGCCGTAGGCGTTCTTGCGGGTCACGACCGGGCGGCGCAACGCACGCTCCGCGGCGTTGTTGTCCAGGCTGATCATCGGGTAGTCGCGGTGGGCGGCCAGCCCGTCCCATTCTCGGTCCAGCGTGGCCAGGGCCTTCTTCGCCGGGGTTTGCAGCCCGGGCGAGGCCATCTGCTTGGTGCGCTCGGCGTCGATGCCGCCGAGGGCCTCATCCCAGGCCGTGCGTGCGTGCTCCAGTTCGGCGGCGACACCACCGGCCCACGCGGTGCTCAACTGCTCGTGGGCGGTGTACAGGTTCTTGATCCGCTCCAGCCAGGCGGTGGCCCAGTAGCTGAGCTGATCGGGGTTCGCGTCCCCGGCCCGCACGAAGTACCGGCGCACGTGCGCCCAGCAGTAGAGATTCACCAGGCCGCAGGCCTTGCGGCCGGCCGAGGTGTAGACGCTGTAGAAGTCGCTGGAGATGACCAGCTGCCGCGGCCCCTCGGGCCGGTCACCACCGGCGCCGCAGACACCTTCGGGGTGTTCGACGAGTTGGCCTGTTGTCTGGTCGATCCCGGCGTGGCGGGCCAGCACCGCGCCCGAGCGGGTGGGGTCCATGACGAAGCAGGCGGTGTCCGGGCCGAGGAAGACCCACAGCCACCACCTCGCCGGGCCGCCCGGCTCGCGCGGGGCGAACACCCGCCAGCTGGTCTCGTCGGCGTGTAGGTGCCACGAGCCCCGCGACCGCGCGGTGACCGCGGCTTCCAGCGGGGCCAGCAGCGCCCCCGCCGCGGCGCAAATCCCGGTCAGCGTGGCCGGGGAGAGGTCCGCGCCGTGCCGAGCCAGGCCGGTGATCAGCGAGTTCTGGGAGCGCCCGGCCACATACCGCTCGACCAGCCACTGCGCGATGAACGCGTTGGAGACCAGGCCCTTGCCGATCGCCTTCGGCGGACCCGGCGCGGTCACCGTCGCCGGGACCCGGCACCCGCACGCCCGCCGGTACCGGCGGCGGCAGTGCGCGCTCACCCGCGATCACCACCCAGTCCAGCACCTCGGTGACGTGATCCCCCAGCCGGCTAAACGGCGTGCCGCACTCCGGGCAGCAGTACCCGCCGCCGTCGGGGAAGTCCCAGACCACCTCCACCCGCGGCAGGTGCGAGTAATCCCGCCGGCCCGCCCGCGCTCCCGGCCCCCGCTTCCCGCTCTTCCCGCCACCAACGGGCCGAACCTCATCCCCGCCGGCTTCCCCGCCGTCGCCGTCACCGCCGGGGGTCCCGGGCCGGGCCCGTTCCGAGGAACGGCCGAACAACATCCGCTTCAGCACCACCAGCTCGGCGTTCACCCGCTCCAGCTCGCCGTCCCGCACGGCCAGCTCCTCACGCAGCCTGGCGATCTCCGCCCGCTGCCGCTCCGCCAGCGCGGCCAGCCGCTCGTTCGCCTCCAGCGCCCGCGCCAACAAACCCTCCAGGCGCGCGACCGCATCCGCTTCCACGAGCACGCCAGCAGCCACGGGCCACAGCAGACACCCGCCCACAGTGGAAATCACGCACCGCGCCTGGTGTGTCACCCACCGGCAGACGAACCCCGGGCCAGGCACGGGCCACAAGACTTCCGACTACTTACTCTCCGAGGGGCCCTTGGGTACACCGAACAGAAACCCGACCAACCCTCCAATTGCCGATGCTGCAAAAGCCGCACACATGGCGATCGAGATCTTTCCGGCGTCGTTCCCGGTGTAAGCCCACACAGAACTGAGGACAGCAGCGAACCAGAGGGCGCCGACAAAGAATATCCCAAAATCGAACGGCACAGAGATCTTCCTGAGCACCCTGCCCAGCCAAGACTGCTGCGTAGCTGGGCCTGCTGACGTTGTGCCTCGCTCGTCCGTTGACATGGGCTCCCCACGGCTGCGGTCGGTAAGCAAACAGCTGGATGATGCCGTGGTTTGCATCTGCGCGGCAGTCAGAGTGACCTATATACCGACGGGACTGACAGCTGACGTTGCTTGCCATGTCGATACCGTGCGGCCGTGGGACTCGCCGCCTCAGCATGGATCGCGATCGTCGGCGTACTGGTCAGCCTCGGTGCTGCCATCTTCACCGGCCTCCAGGCTCGGCAGGCAAGGGAGGCTCTGCGCTTCGCTCGCGAGTCGGCGGGAGCAGCTACGGACCTGTGGGGTGCCATAACTCGGCCATGGCGTCTGACCAGCGGCTTTCAGGCCGCGGCTTCGTACTCGTTGATCAAGCCCCCGAGGATGGGACGCCGTCGGATCCTGCCGCGGATCGGCTCGAGATCAGGCGCGTCCGGGCGGGGCGGACGGAGCTTCAGCGATCGGTGCGGCCGCTTGCGGTTGTAGTGCATCGCGTACCGGGCGAGCACGCTGCGCAGGTGTCGCTCGCCGAAGATCAGCATTCGGTCGGTGACCTCGGTCCGGACGGTCAGGACGAAGCGTTCGGCGTAGCAGTTCGCGCGTGGACACCGCGGCGGGATCTTGACCACCTCGATGCCTGCGTCCGCCAGGACCGCGTCGAACGCCGCGGTGAACTGACCGGCCCGATCGCGGACGAGGAACCGGAACCGGGCGGCGCGGTCGCCGAGGTCCATCAGCAGGTTGCGGGCCTGCTGGGTAGTCCACGGTCCGTCGGGATGTGCGGTCACGCCCAGCACGTGCAGGGAGTGGTCGCCGATCTCGAGCACGAACAAGACATAGAGTCGCCGCAGCGTGAGCGCGCAGTCGACGTGGAAGAAGTCGATTGCGAGCATGCTGGTGGCCTGGGTGCGCAGGAACTGCCGCCAACTGGTGTCGGTGTGCCGCACCGGCGCTGGTGGGATGCGGTGGCGCTTGCAGGATCCGCCGGATCGTCGAGGCGCCGACGCGGTGGCCGAGGTTGAGCAGCTCGCCCTGGATCCGGATGTACCCCCAGCGCGGGTTCTCCCGCGCCATCCGCACTACCGGGGCGGCGAGCACGTCGTCGATCGGTGGCCGCCCGGTCCGGTTCGGGTAGGTCCAGCGTCGGCGAACGAGGCGACGATGCCAGCGCAAGATCGTGTCCGGAGTGACCACGCGGCGGCATCGCAGCGCTGGGGCAACCGCCGCACGAGCGTGGCGAACACGGCCCGGTCGGCCCAATCCAGGCGTGGTCGTGGGTTGGTGCGGCGCAGGACGGCGACTTCGTGGCGCATTACGAGGAGTTCGATGTCCTTGGTGGAGGACGTTCGGCCCATCAGCAGGACCAGCCCGAGCACCTGGCGAAAGATCAGTGAGCAACCGCAACGACACGTCGGGATCATGTCCGACCAGCGATCACCGCTGGTCAGCGGCCCAGGACCGACTTCTGGCACCCCACAGGTCGCTCGTGTTTCGCAGTTTTTGTTGATCAAGTCCCGGCGGCGGCCCAGGCGGCGAGGACGGCCCGGGTTTCTTGCGGGGTGGCCTGCTCAGGGCATGGGCCGCGAAATCTGGCGGCGATGATGACGCGGCGGAGTTTGACGGCCATGTCGTCGTAGGACGGTTCGGTCTTCGTGGTGTACCAGCGGGCCCGAGCCCGGTGACTGGTCACGTCGTCGGGCGCGTGCCCGTGCAGCGCGTACCAGAAGGTGACCACACTGAAACAGATCAGCCCGAACGGCACAGTCCGTTCCACGGCACGACGTGTCCGATTGCGGGCCTCACCCACACCCACGATCTGGCGGGCGTCGGCGAAGGCCTGCTCGATTCCCCACCGCGACGCATAACGAGCCACCAGATCTTCCGCGGAGGATTCGAGATCGGTGGTGACCAACGGAAGCCCATAACCGCGGTCGTCACGGTCGCGGGTGCGCGGCTTGTCGTCGCGGACCAGAATGACCCGCACAGTTCGGCTGCGAAACGATCCGTACCACAAGCAGACCCGTTCGGTGATCTGCATGGCGTCGGTGCGCCCGTAACGACGGACCCGGGTGGCGCGCCACCGGGCCCCGGCTGTGGCGGCGGCCGCCAGGTCGGTCGGGGTGCCCAACCGGGCGCCGCGGGTGCGCGGTCGGCCCGAGCGCCCGGTGCGGGGCGGCGGCAGCTCGTGCAGCACCGAGGTGACTTTCAACCGGCTGGTCCAGGTGATCCGCTCGTCCACGTCGCGTAGGCGTTCGCCCGACGTAGGCGGCGTCCCCGACCACGTGCACCGTCCGGTCCGGATAACGGGCGGCGATCAACTCGGCCAGCTCGCGGGCGTGCGCGATCTTCCCGGTGTGCCGCGGTCGCCACAACCGGGCCAGCACCGGCAGGCACACCGGGCGAGACAGAAACGGTAGCTGCACCACGATGCCGGCCACGACCCAGCAGTTGCCGAACCCGATGGGTTTCGGGCCCTTCGCCGCCCCGTCGTGATGCCACGCCACCCCGAAGACTTTCTTCCCGGACCGTTTGAACAAGGTGTCGTCGACCGCGATCGTGAGCGCAGAATCCGCCGGGAGCAGTCGGGCCACGATCAGATCCGCCAGGACCAATCCCAGCGCGTCACCCGACCAGCGGGCGTTGCGTGAACAATCGGTGCGCGCGGCTGTGATGCCACACCTGATCCAGCCCGGCACCGGTGAGCATTCCACACACCGTTCGACGGCGGGTCTGCGCGATCAGACCAACAAGCAGCCCGACGAATGTGGGGAATGTCGGTGCGGTAAAGCACGGCCGGAACACGGCCAGGAGACCGGCCAGCGAGCGCGGTACGGTGGCGCCGGGAAGCATCGACGGATCACTCTCACGAGGGTGGTGCAGAAGCCGTCGATGCTTTCCCCTTCACCCTTAAAGATCACGTACCTGGCCATCCCCGGCGCGTCGCCACGACCTGCAGACCGGGTAGCACCCGCAAAACTGCGAAACACGAGGGGTCGGCAGCAGCCTGCTGAGCGCGCTGAGGATCGCGCGGTCGAGCCAAGTCAGGGTGGGACGTGGGTTGGTGCGGCGCAGCACGGTGACCTCGTGGCGCAACGTGAGGATCTCGGCGTCCTTGGCAGAGTCGGAGCGGGCGAGCAGCGCCAGCCAGGACAACACGCGTACGAGGGTCAGGTAGGCGAGTCCGAGAGCCACGGCGAGCGATCGTGCTTGTATGGCGCTGGACGGTGACGGCGAGGGCTGGCCGGTGGAGAGATGCTGGTCAGGCACGGTGACATGGTTCTCGGCACTCACAGGCGCGACGGCGCGGGCGGGGCGGGTTGGCTGGACCGCCCGCCCGCCGCGCTCGCCACCGGGACCGGCGCCGAGGTGGCCGCGCGGCTCGCGGCGGACGCCCGCGCGAGCGGGGCGACGGCGCTGAACGTCCGGATCGACGTCGACGGCGCCGACCACGCCGGGACGGTGGACCAGGTCGCGGAGCTCGGCGCCACGGTGCTGCCGTCGCTGCGGGCCTGCCTCCCGCCGGTGACCGCTGGAGGGTGAGCGTGGGGCTTGCTACTCGGATCGACAGGGGTCGCGTGCCCGCGGCCCGGTTGGTGTCGCCACCTCGTGACCGTGCCGCAGCGGCGTCAGGCCTCACCGGTCCTGGTGGGGGCCGAGCGCCGTGGTGCGGAAGGCGGCCGTCGTCCGTGAGGCCGCGGTGGTGCGCGACGCGGCAGTGGTGCGGGCGACGGCGGTGGTGCGGAACGGGTTCTCCTCGTACGCCGTGGTGAGCGACTGCAGGAGGACCTCGTCGTAGCTGCCGACCTCGAGATCGAGGCACACGGCGATGTCGTGCCGGTCGACCGCCCACACCCGGATGTCGTTGCCGAACGTCCAGTCCTTGCCCTCGACGCCGGTGAGGCGGGTGGTGAACCGGGTTCCGCCCGGCGTCGGTGGCGTCTCCGGGTCTTTCGAGCTCCCCATGCCCTGGACCAGGAAGAGCAGTGGTCGCGGCAGTTTGTAGTAGTGGCCTTCGTACGAGAAGCCGTAGATGCGAGCGAAGATCCCGCCGTTCTGCCGCAGGGCTTGTTCGACCGGGCCGGGTGGCATCGGCAGCGCGGCATTGACCGAGGGCGTGGTGTAATCCTTGAACTCGCGCAGCGTGGCGTCTGGGGTGTTGATGTTGTCCGGATCGGCGGGTCCGCCGTCGCGCATCGGGGCCGGGTCGTACTTCAGCGTGGGAAACGGCTTGCCGAAGAGGAAGATCCGCGTGGGTTCGAGGAATGTCTCGATCCACGGACTGACGTTCGGAAAGTTCGGAAAAGTCACGGGCGCGCCCCTTGATCTTCGGTTGTGCAACAGATCAATGTGGCCCCCCTGCTCGGCATATTATCGTGGACGGACGATTGTCACCACCGCTGATCACGCGGAGTGGCAAGGCGCTCACGATAAGACGGCCGCTCTCGGCGAAATCCGATCCCGATACCCCGCCACGCGAGGTTCTCGATGAGGAGATTGCGGCCCATGCCCGAAGTGAGCCGCGCGTCGGCGGCCAACATCGCGACGGCGACGGCCTCGAACGTGACGTCCCAGCCCAGCAGCCGCCAGGTGTCGGCGAGGAGGTTGCCGACGTAGTCGCGTGCGTCGAGCAGCGCCGCCTTGAACGCGTCGTGCCTGCCCACGTAGGCCCGGTCGAACCCGGCTTGGACCACGCCTGCGGGGGCGTTCTCGCTCTCCTCCATGCGGGCCAGCTCGTCGAGATCGCGGCTGATGAACCGCTCGTTGACGAGAATCTGATGGAAAACCTCGACGAGGATGTCGAAGACCGCGCCCGTGAGCGGCAGGCCGATGGCGTGGCGGTCGCTCTGGCTGACCGCATCCACTGGTGTGCGCGGGTCCGGCACGTCGGTCATCGTGAGCGAGTTGCTGGCCATGCGCAGTTGCTGGGTGTCGGAGAGCTCGCCGATGCGGTTGAGCTCGTTCGGGAGGTAGATGTTGCCGTGCGAGGTGCGCAGCAGGTGCTCGACCACCGAGTCGAAGTGCAGCAGCGCGATCATCGCGGCGCAGTCCGCCGCGGACTCGTGGAAGGCGACGTACTCGGTGGAGACCCGCTCCGGTGGCGGCAGCCCGAGCAGCGAGTAGATGAACGCGTGCCCGAGCTCGTGGGCGAGCACGTCGAAGTCGAGGCAGAACGGGTGCGAGGGCGTTCCCTGCACGTGGGCGAAGCCCGCTTCGATGAAGCCGTATCCGCATTGCGCGTTGTCCCACTCGATGACGGGGACCAGCTCGAGCCGGTCGAGGTCCTCCGTGAAGTGCCAGGGGATCTCGGCGCCGAAATACCGCTCCCAGATGTCGAGGACGAAGTGGATCGTGCCGTACATGTGCGCGGCCATGAACGCGCGGGTGCCGGGCTGCAGGTAGTCGAAATGGCCCTCGGCGTCCGGGGGCACGGGCGGATACATCGGGCCGCGGTAGGGCGGCAGGTATGGCGCGTCGTAGGGCCGTTCCTTGGCGACGGCGTCCGCGACGTACATGCGTTCGTCGGCAGGCCCGGGAAGCACCGAACCGGGTGGCGCGGCCACCCAGACGACCTCCGGCCGCCACCGCGTCGACGGGATCGGCGCCTGTGGGTAAAGCCGGAATCGGGTGCCTTCGACGTCCAGCCCACCACGGTGGTAGGTACTGGCCGAATACCCGCTCACGCCACACCGCCTGCGTCGTGTCGGAGGTACTGGGCGAAGACGTCGCGGTGGAACGCGCCCGGATCGGGGTAGCCCGCCTCGCGTATCCACCCCACCAGATCCACCGGCACAGGCGTTCCGGCGACGTTCCCGAAATACCATTCGCGCAGATCGTCCTCGCCGAGGTGCTCGCATTCGGCGGCGTTGAGCCGCAGCGCCGCCAACAGCCCCGCGGCGGGTTCGGCGGCGGCGCGGAAGGCGGCCTCCGCGCTGTCCCAGAGGTGGTGCGCTCCACGGTGAAATCCGGTTGGCCCGGCGGCGGCCCTGCGGCGCCGAACGCACGCATCTCCTGCAGCAACGCGACAGCATCCAGCCGCTTCTGATCCACGCGGCCCCTGGGCAGCCAGTTTTCGAGCGCGGCCAGCTCGTGCTCGTGCAGCCCGTCCGCGCGTCCCTGCGTGAGCAGCTGCGGGTAGGCCCGGTCGGGAAAGAACAGCGCCTTCGCCGCCTTCACGAGCGCACGCCGCGACGCGTCGCTGACGACCCCTTCCGCGGCCGCCCTGGCCAGCGTGCACCGGATGTTGACCATCGCCTCCGAACCGCCGCGGTAGCCGTTCTCTGCGGCCCGTGCACGACGGCCACCTCGTCGTCGTCCTCGAAGGGGTCGTCGTCGGGGCCGTCGAGGCGGCCGGTGCGGTAGGCCTCGAAGATGCGGCCGACGCCGCTGCATCCCGAAGGGCGCAGCTCGACCGCGCGCAGGGCGCCCATGCTGGCGGCGCCGAAGACGGCCACCCCTGGCCGATCGCCCAGAGGATCTCCTTGTGCCACACTGCGGGCGCCCACTGGAAGTACCCGTCGACGATGCCGAGGGCCCGTGGCCGCAGGCGTGAGACGGCGCGGTAGACGTCGCCGAGCCGCACCGGCGGAAGGACGGTGACGTCACGGACCTCCGCCGCGTCGGCGGCGAGGGTCGGCCCGAGGAAGACGCACACGGTCATGGGGCGAGGGCCACCAGCCTGCGGGCCCGCGCGCCCGGGGTGTACCCGCCGACCCCGTCGTTCGGGCCTTCGAGGTCGGGCACCACGACGCGCACGACCGGCAGGCCCAGCGCCTCCTTGCCGAGGTCGACCGCGATCACCTGGTCGATCCCCGTCGCGCGGCACCGGGTGAGCAGCCAGTCGAGGTCGTCTTTCAGCGAAGGCGCGGTGAAGGACGGCACCTCGTCGAAGGACACCGTCGGCGGGTCGGCGGTGTCGATGAGGAGGTCCGAGCCCAGCACGTCGAGGCGGCGACGCCGGTAGTCGGCCTCCCAGGCGTCGACGGGGTAGTCGTCGCGCGTACCGGAGATGTAGGTGACGCGCGCCTGCGCCGCCTCGGTGAGCGCACGCAGCAGCGCCACTTCGCGGGTCGGGATGACACCCGTTGCCGTACTCGGGGTCGGCGAACTCGCCGCTCCGCTCGCCCACGAGGCAGCAGAAGCTCGCGACGCCACGTCGCGGTGGTGTCCCAGATGCGCACCGCGAGATCGGCCGCGGCGAACCGCACGAGCAGCTCCCGGCACTCCGGGTCGTTGATCGTGGCCGGATCGACCGCGCGGCGGGAGCGCGCCGCGCCGGAGAGCCGCCAGAGCGTGGCGGCATCGCGCTCCACCACCTCGCAGAGCCCGTGGCAGATCGCCTCCAGCCGGTGGTTGCCGGAGGCGAGCCCGTTGGAGCTGGCCTGGAAGCAGCCGCTGCCTGCGGGCAACGGGAGCGTGTAGTTCGCTGCTGACCAGCTCGAGCGGCACCCAGACCGATCCGCCGCCGATGAGATCCCTGCCCTCGATCCAGAGGATCGGCAGGCCCGGCTCGAACCCGTCGCCGTCGCGGGGCAGCCGGTCCGGGTCGGCGACCCGGTGATCGACGCGCATCTCCCGGCAGCTCGCGAGCTTCAGCGGTTTCGTGATGTGCTCGGCGTGCCAGAGCTCGGCGCCTCCATCAGCGCCCGACGCCTTGGCCGCCGCGACGGTCAGCCCCTTGCCTTGCGAGACGGCGACCGACCGGGAGTTGGGTCGAACGACCATCATCACCGGGATGCCGACGCGGTCGAGGCCGGTGACGTTCGCGATGCGGGTGATACCCATGGAGGCGAGCAGCGGCCGCAGGCGCTCGAGTGTCTCCTCTGGGGCGCACACGCGGTGGGTGCCCCGCGTGTAGCGCTTGGCCGCGGCCCCGGTGGGGGGCCCGCCGTCGGCCGTCATGGCAGGGCCGCCAGCAACGCGCGCGCTTCGTGGAGATCGGGCGTGTCGGGACCGTGCAGGATTCCGGCGTAGGCGTCGCGCAGGTACCCGGCCGGGTCCTCCGCCCTGTCCCCGGTGCGGTGCAGGCGCGCGAGGCTGGTGGCCGCCCGCAGCACGAGGAACTGCGCACCCTGGCTCCGGGCGTCGGCCAGCGCGTGCTCGAAGCACTCGGCCGCTGCGGCGGGGTCGGCCCCCGCCGCGAGCAGGAGCTCGCCGCGGCGGCGGTGCAGCTCGGCGTTCCAGAACACCAGTCGCCCCTGCTCGGCCTCGGCGAACCCCTTGCGCACGGCCTCGAGTCCCTCGTCGAACCGGCCCGCGAGCTCGCAGACCTCGGCGAACATCTCGTAGTAGAGGGGGAACTCCTCGGGGGTGCCCACTTCCTCCTCCGACGTCATGGCGTGGCGCGTCTCGTCGAGCCCGCCGTCGACGTCGCCGAGGAGCGCCCTGGCCCATCCCCGGAAGAGCATCCCTTTGGCCCGGTGCTCGCCCAGGTGCTGCTCGCCCGCGAACTCCACCATCATGGTGGCGAGCCGCTCGACCTCGGCCGCGTCTCGGCTCAGCCGATGCACCTGGAGGGCGTAGTCCATGGCGTGGATGCGGCTGCCGACGTGCGCGAGCGCGTCGGCCCACTCCATCGCGAGACGGACGCTCGCGAGGCTCTCGTCCAGCCGCCCGAGGAGCCATGACGACAGCGCCCGTTCGCCCAGCGCGCACACCTTCGGGTCGTGCCCGCCGTAGAGATGGGCCTGCAGGCGGTGCCGCTCCGGGTCGTAGAGCCGGATCCCCTCCTCAGCGTGCCTGCAGCATGCCTCGTGCGCGCCCAGCATGTAGAGCGTGGCCCACTGGCAGTGGTGGGCCTGGACGAGGTGGGCGGGTTCGCCCAGCTCCCGCGCGAGGCGGAGCAGGTCGTCGGCGCGTTCGAGGCCCGCGCGGTTGTCCTTCGCGGCCCGCCAGCTGCCCCAGCGGGCGGCGAAGTCCAGCCCGGAGGTGGGGAGCCCCTCGCAGATCTCGAGCGCGCGCTCGTAGAGGCGGGCGACCTCGGGGGTGCCCGCGCCCGTCACCATCATCAAGGGTGGCCCGAGCGCGAGGAGGAGCGCGAGCTCCCGGTCCCGGCGCTGCGTCGCGTCGGGGAGCTCTTCGATGAGGTCGGTGCCCTTGCGCAGGTGCCCGATCGCTTCGTTGTACTCCGATCGTTCGCAGGCGCGCTCGCCCGCCGCGAGCCAGCAGGCGACCGCGCGCTCGATGTCGCCCGCCTGGGTCCAGTGGTGGGCCAGGAGCTCGGGCGCGTCGCGCGTCTGCTGCGGGAAATGCCGCTGTAGCCCCTTCGCGATCAGGGTGTGGAGCTCGCGGCGTCGGCTGCGCAGGAGGGTCTGGTAGGCCACCTCCTGGACGAGCGCGTGCTTGAAGGCGAAGACGTCGCCGCGAGCAGGCCTCTTGGCGTTGACGAGCCCGGCGCTCTCCAGCGCGGCGAGCTCAGCGCGCAGCTGTTCCGCCGAAAGCGGCGTGATCGCGCTGAGCAGGGGAAAGCTGAACTCCCGTCCGATGGCGCTGGCCAACTGGGCCACGAACTTGGCCGGACCGAGCTGGTCGAGCCGCGCCATCAGCGAGTCCTGGAGCGTGGTGGGTATGGCGAGCTCGGGCAGCGGCCCGCGGCGTCCGCGGCGTCGCGACGGCCCCCGTCGAGTCATGCCGAGGCCGAGCACGGCTTGGGTCAACTCCTCGATGAACAGCGGTATCCCGTCGGCCCGCGTCACCACCTGCTCGAGCACGGTCTCCGGCATCCGCCCGGCCCCGGCGACCTGCTCGACGAGGTGAAACGCCGCCCCGCGCGGCAGGCGCTGGAGCTCGCGACCGCTCACCTGCGACCTCTTCCAGGGCGCGGCGAAGTCGGGGCGGAAGGTGAAGATCGCAAAGGCGGACATCCCACCGATGCTCTGGACGAGCAGCGAGAGGAACTCCAGGGTGGTGGGATCCGCCCAGTGCAGATCCTCGATGATCATGAGCAGCGGATGGGCGGCCGCCTGGAGGCGCACGTGCCGCAGCAGAAGGTCGAAGGTGTCCTGCTTCCGCCGCTGGGCGCTCATAGCGGGTAGCGGCGGCGCGACCTCCGCCGGAATCGACAGGAGCGCCGCGAGCATTGCCAACTCTTGGGTCCGATCTCCGTCACCGTTGGGCAAAGCGGCGAGCTTCTCCAGCTTCGTCGCGGCGGGATCTTCGGGACCGATTCGCGCGGCGAGCTCGATGTGCTGGATGACCGGATGCAGCGCCCGGTTGGTGTAATGCGGTGAGCATTGGAAACGCAACGGCGCGCAGGCCTCGCCGAGGCGTTCACGCAGCGCTTCCGCCAGGCGTGACTTGCCGATTCCGGCCTCGCCCGCCACGGTGGCGACCTGGCCGCTGCCCTCGGCCGCCGCCCCCCAGCACTCGAGGAGCCACGCCAGCTCGTCGTCGCGGCCGACGAGGGGTGCGCGCCGCGCGCTCCCGACGGCCGTGAACCGGCTGGCGACCGAGCGTGGGAGGATGACCCGCCACTGTGCCACGGGCGCGCTGAACCCCTTGAGCGGGTGCGCTCCGAGGTTCTCGCAGACGAACCGGCCGCCGAGCAGGGCATGCGTGCTCGCCGCGATCACAACGCCGTTGGGCGGGGCCGCGGCATGGAGGCGACCGGCCAGGTTCGGCGTCTCGCCGAGGATGGCCTCCTCCTCGGCCGAGCCGTGGCCGATGAGGTCGCCCGCGACCACTAGCCCGGTCGCGATCCCGATCCGCACCGCCAGCGCCTGCGCCACCGACTGGGGCGGCGGCAGTGCGGCTACGGCGTCGACCATGCTGAGCGCGGCGCGCACAGCGCGCTCGGCGTCGTCCTCGTGGGCGCGGGGATAGCCGAAGAGCACCAGGATCCCGTCGCCCATGAATCGGGAGATCGTTCCGCCGTGCCCGCGCACCACCTCGGCGCAGGCGGCCTGGAAGGCGCGCAGCACGTCGCGCCACTCCTCCAGGTCGAGGCCGCTGGCCAGGCGCGTGGAGTCGACGAGGTCGCAGAACAGCACGGTGAGCTGTCGGCGTTCGGCTTCAGCCTGGCGCTCCGGGATCTGGGTCTCGACGCCCGCGGCGAGGCTGGTGCCGCAGGCGCCGCAGAAGCGGAAGCCGACGGGGTTGACGAACGCGCAGGACGGGCATGGCGCGCCCTGGGGATGCGCGGCGCGGATCTGTCGCGTCTTTCCCACGAGCCTTCTGCAGCCTTTCCCGTCGGCCAGAGCATGATCGCATTGCCGACCCGGCGAGGGCGGCGAGGGATTCCCATTGCTTCCGCAAGAAGCTACCCGGCGCCGTAGGGTGTTGTCGCCACCCACTTTGAGCGGGATGCCGATTCCGCGCATTCCTTGCGATTCCCGACACCGTGCGCTCGGGCGCATGCTCATCGGACGTTTCGCCGAGGCTCGATATCAGCGTACCGTCACAGCCCGTGCGCGTATGGTGACGACACGGGCGCGAAGGCCTCGCTTTCACCACCGGGTGAGCCGGGGGAATGTCCGGTGGCGGGAGCCCGGTGGCACGTCGCGATACCGACGTACGCAGTTCTGCGTACAGCCCTTTCTGCCATCCGGTGAACCCCGAAATCGGCGACGTCGCTCATGTGCGTTGGCTGGGCGCGGTGGGCGGCGCAGCCGCCGCTTCGTGGTCCGGGCCCTCGTTCGGCGGGTGCTGGTAGCGCGCGGAGGGGGACGTGGCCGATCTCCCGCCGGGGGCCGACGGCGATGACGTCAACGGTCGTCCCGGCCTGCTGGGCGGGCGGAACGGCGATGACGGTGGTGTCGCTGGCGTAGGTGACGTCGCTGCTCGCCCGAGTGCCGAAGAGGATGGTGGCGCCCATGAGGCGCTGTCCTGTGATCGTGACGTTGGCGCCGTCCGTGCTCGGCGGCACCGAGCCGATGACCGATGCGGTCGTGGGTCCCGCGGGTCGGGACGCGGACGCCGCGCCGTCGGCCGCAGAGGGCTCGGCGGTGCGGGCACCGAAGGAGAAGCCGCGATGGTCTTGAGCAGGTCCGCGGCTCCGGCGGCGCTGGAGCTCGCGCTCAGCAGCAGGACCAGGGCCGCGAGCACGATGATGATCATCGCGATGAGGCTGCGGGTCAGCCCGTGCGTGCCCCGCGGCTCCGCGATGGCTTTCATCGCATTCTTCAGGTCGGTGCCGGAGAGCCTCTTTGACCGATGGGCATGGAGCGAAACTGGAGCACGCGTCTGAGCCGAACCGACCTGTACGGTCCTGAACCGCGCCCAACTGCACCGCCGTCACCTTTGCAGAGGCTGTTCTCGCAGGTTAGAGGGTTGGCCGGGCCACCCTGGGGGTCATCCATGAAGGGGCGGGGCCGGTCAAGTCCCGGCTGACTGGTGTTTTGGTCCCGTTTTCTGGTCGTTTCCGGCGCTTTTGGGCAGGCGTGTGTGCGGTGCCGGAGTCAAGGCGGAGCGCCCGGAGGCGAAGCCGAGGACGAACGGCCTTGAGGCCTGCACCGTGCGCGCCATGCTGGTGGAGCCGGGACGAAGGGATGTCGGAAAGGCTTCGGGGTGAGCGGTCGCTGCGCACCATGGACGAGATCCCGTGGAGGAGGGCATGGGCCGAGTGATCGGCTGCCGGTCATCCATTCGCCCCGCCGGTGGGGGCATGGTGTGAGGCGACCTGACCGGGCGGGGTCAATCAAGGGTTCGGTCGCGCCGCCAGCTGTCGGGGATCAGACCCACCGGCGACCTCGCGCCCAGTCGGACCGACGATCATGCTGCGCTGGTGGCCTGGAGGGCGCGGATGTGTCCGTCGCGCAGGCCGTAGTAGACCAGGATCAGCAGTTTGCGGGCGACGGCGACCTTGGCGATGTTGCGCCCGCGCCGGGCGGTGATCTGGTCGCGGGTCGAGACCAGCCATCCGGCGGTGGGCGGCAGCTTCTGCGCCGCCTCGACCGCGGCCCAGCGCACCAGGGTGGAGCCCTGTTTCGTGATCGGGCCGCGGTGCACGGTGGTGTCGGACTCGCGGTGACGCGGGGTGAGCCCGGCCCACGAACACAGGTGCCGGGCGGAGGCGAACCGGGTGACGTCGCCGATCTCGGCGACGAACACCGCCGCCCAGGTGGGGCCGACTCCCGGGATCTGCTGGATCGTCCGGTAGCCGGGATGGGTGGCCAGCCGGGCGGCGATCCACCCGGCGGCCAGCTCGATCTCCCGGTCGAGGGTGTCGATCAGCCGGCAGTAGGCGTTGACCCGGGCCCGGTAGGCGGTATCCAGCGCAGCCTGGGCGAGCTCGGCGCGGCCACGCGGCCCGAACAGATCCGACACCGCGATGTGCAGGCCCTGTTTGGCCAGCACCGCGTGCACCCCGGCCTTGAACCCGGAGCGCACCGCGACCAGCTTGGCCCGATGCCGCACCAGCTCGCGCACCTCGGGCGGGGCGATCCAGGCCTCCGGCAGCCGGCCCATCCGCAGCAGGTCGGCCAGGTCCGCGGCATCGCGCAGGTCGTTCTTCACCCGCCGCTGAGCGAACCCCTTGATCCCCAGCGGGTGCGCCAGGTGCACCCGGGCACCGGCCTCGGCGAGCACGTCCGCGGCCCAGTAGTCGGGTAGCCCCGGCGCGTTGCGCGCGCCGGGGCCCCCTTGGAACCGGCCGTGCCCGCTTTCCAGGCAACCGGCTCGAGCAAGCCCCTGGGGTCGTTCAAGACAGCGTTGCAGTGGTGTTGGCCGAACTGCCGATACCGCCTGGCTGGCGATCCCGGCAGTGGGTGTGGATGAGACGGAACACGGTGATCGGGTCCGCTTTGCCTGGGTGTTGGGTCGCGACATCGACGGTCAGCGCGTGATGGGACAACGCTTTGCGGGTGGCTGTGATCCACTGCTCCCATTCGTCGGGGTGCGCCGGCTCAGCTTCGGCGCGCAGCAGTAGCTCACCGCACAGTGGGCATCGCCCGCGCTGTCGTTGAATCAGTCGCAGCCTGGCCCGGTCCAGCGGGGGTCGCCCGCGTCGGCGCCGGGCCGCCCAGTAGTCGATTAGGGCGGGGTCGTCGGGTGAGGCCCAGCCCTTGATCAACGTGTGTCGGGTGATCGGGGTCCAGGCGAACTTGAGCAGGTAGGCGCCGCTGCTGCGGTCACCGAACACCCACCGGTCGCGCCTGGTGGAGTTGAACGCGCCGAAGTACCGGGAGGCAACCCAGCGTTTTCCCTTGCGCGGATGCGAATGTCTGGCCCACTTGTAGGCCAGCTTCCACACGTGGTAGTCCAACGCCGTAAACACCTTGGCGGACACGACGTGCCGGTAGTAGGCCGACCATCCCCGGATGATGGGGTTGAGCCGGATGAGGACCTGCTGCGCGTTGTGCCCGCGCAGGGCTCTCATCTCAGCGGTCAGCCGTGCCCGGATCCGTGTCACTGCCGCCTTGCTCGGTTTGATCAGCAGCTTGCCGCGATAGCGCCGCACGTTGAATCCCAGGAAGTCCACCCCGTCGTCGAGGTGCACGATGCGGGTTTTGTCTTCGTTGAAGACCAACCCCCTGGGCGCCAGCCACGCGACCAGCTTTGCCTTGACCTGTTCGGCCTGTTCACGAGAGTGACACAGGGCCAACGCGTCGTCGGCATAGCGGATCAACACCGGGGAGCCCGGCCTGGCCGTCCCGGCGTTGGCGCCGGTCGGGATGTAGCGGACTCCGGCGGCTTGTTCCATCCCGTGCAGGGCCACGTTCATCAGCACGGGGCTGATCACCCCGCCTTGCGGGCTGCCCCGCTCGGTCGGGGCGAACCGTCCCTGATCCATCACTCCCGCGCCCAGCCAGCCCTCGACCCATCCCCGGGCAGGGAAGGTCGCGAGCTGGTCGAGGAGGTGTGAGTGATCAATCTGGTCGAAGGCGGCGGCCAAATCCGCGTCCAGCGCCCATACCCGCTTACAAGTTGCCCCGCGCGCGGTGACATAGACGGCTTGGATTGCGTCCTGGCAGCCACGGCCCGGTCGAAACCCATACGATCGGGATTCGAACCGGGCCTCCCATTCCGGTTCCAGCGCACCGACG
Source organism: uncultured Actinomycetota bacterium (assembly GCA_963739465.1). Lineage (GTDB taxonomy): Bacteria > Actinomycetota > Actinomycetes > Mycobacteriales > Pseudonocardiaceae > Pseudonocardia. Next base: position 7,489 of record CAVUAS010000017.1, on the reverse strand, counting down.
GTCAGCGCTTGCAGTGCCCGATCGGCGATGACCGGAATACCGAGACCGCGCTGTTTTCCGTTTGCCTTGGGAATAAACACCCGCTTGACCGGCTGGGGCTGCCATCCGGGGGCGCCGCCGGCCAGCCAAGAGGCCATGTCGGCCTTTTCCCGGCCCGCGAGCACGACCCGTCCGTCGATCCCCGCCGTCTTGCGGCCGGCGTTGATCTCCGTGACCCGCCGCACGCTCAACAGAGCGTTCGCCCGGGACCGCAGCAACACCGGTAGGCCGGTGGCGAGGTGCCTGTCGTGTGTCAGGTCCTTTTCCACCGGCCCCCGGTCCGAACCACGCGGGCCCGTTTCCGAGCACGTAGCTCTCCAGCGACTATGCCGTGACGTAAGTAGTCGGAAGTCTTGTGGCCCGTGCCTGGCCCGGGGTTCGTCTGCCGGTGGGTGACACACCAGGCGCGGTGCGTGATTTCCACTGTGGGCGGGTGTCTGCTGTGGCCCGTGGCTGCTGGCGTGCTCGTGGAAGCGGATGCGGTCGCGCGCCTGGAGGGTTTGTTGGCGCGGGCGCTGGAGGCGAACGAGCGGCTGGCCGCGCTGGCGGAGCGGCAGCGGGCGGAGATCGCCAGGCTGCGTGAGGAGCTGGCCGTGCGGGACGGCGAGCTGGAGCGGGTGAACGCCGAGCTGGTGGTGCTGAAGCGGATGTTGTTCGGCCGTTCCTCGGAACGGGCCCGGCCCGGGACCCCCGGCGGTGACGGCGACGGCGGGGAAGCCGGCGGGGATGAGGTTCGGCCCGTTGGTGGCGGGAAGAGCGGGAAGCGGGGGCCGGGAGCGCGGGCGGGCCGGCGGGATTACTCGCACCTGCCGCGGGTGGAGGTGGTCTGGGACTTCCCCGACGGCGGCGGGTACTGCTGCCCGGAGTGCGGCACGCCGTTTAGCCGGCTGGGGGATCACGTCACCGAGGTGCTGGACTGGGTGGTGATCGTGCGGGTGAGCGCGCACTGCCGCCGCCGGTACCGGCGGGCGTGCGGGTGCCGGGTCCCGGCGACGGTGACCGCGCCGGGTCCGCCGAAGGCGATCGGCAAGGGCCTGGTCTCCAACGCGTTCATCGCGCAGTGGCTGGTCGAGCGGTATGTGGCCGGGCGCTCCCAGAACTCGCTGATCACCGGCCTGGCTCGGCACGGCGCGGACCTCTCCCCGGCCACGCTGACCGGGATTTGCGCCGCGGCGGGGGCGCTGCTGGCCCCGCTGGAAGCCGCGGTCACCGCGCGGTCGCGGGGCTCGTGGCACCTACACGCCGACGAGACCAGCTGGCGGGTGTTCGCCCCGCGCGAGCCGGGCGGCCCGGCGAGGTGGTGGCTGTGGGTCTTCCTCGGCCCGGACACCGCCTGCTTCGTCATGGACCCCACCCGCTCGGGCGCGGTGCTGGCCCGCCACGCCGGGATCGACCAGACAACAGGCCAACTCGTCGAACACCCCGAAGGTGTCTGCGGCGCCGGTGGTGACCGGCCCGAGGGGCCGCGGCAGCTGGTCATCTCCAGCGACTTCTACAGCGTCTACGCCTCGGCCGGCCGCAAGGCCTGCGGCCTGGTGAATCTCTACTGCTGGGCGCACGTGCGCCGGTACTTCGTGCGGGCCGGGGACGCGAACCCCGACCAGCTCAGCTACTGGGCCACCGCCTGGCTGGAGCGGATCAAGAACCTGTACACCGCCCACGAGCAGTTGAGCACCGCGTGGGCCGGTGGTGTCGCCGCCGAACTGGAGCACGCACGCACGGCCTGGGATGAGGCCCTCGGCGGCATCGACGCCGAGCGCACCAAGCAGATGGCCTCGCCCGGGCTGCAAACCCCGGCGAAGAAGGCCCTGGCCACGCTGGACCGAGAATGGGACGGGCTGGCCGCCCACCGCGACTACCCGATGATCAGCCTGGACAACAACGCCGCGGAGCGTGCGTTGCGCCGCCCGGTCGTGACCCGCAAGAACGCCTACGGCTCCCGCAACGAGGACGCCGCCCGGCTCGCCGCCCGCGTCTGGACCGTCACCGCGACCGCCGAAATGGCCGGGTTGAACGTCATCACCTACCTCACCGCCTACCTCGACGCCTGCGGACGAACCGGTGCCAAGTCCCCGACCGGCCCGGACCTGGAACGGTTCCTGCCCTGGACCGCGACCCGCGAAGACCTGCACACCTGGGCACAGCCACCCCGCCCCGATTGACCCGGATGACCACCGACCCCGTCACGGCGCCACCGCTCAGAAACGGTCACGCCGCGCCCCGGCATGCCCTCCACGGGACTTCCGAATACTTACGTTTTCGCAGGTCACGGGCATCTTCGGACCAGCCTGGGGGTCAAGGGGTCGCAGGTTCAAATCCTGTCGTCCCGACGGCGAGATCGGGCGGTGTCTTGAGTGATCAAGACGCCGCCTTTTCGCATGTCTAGCTGCGGATATGCTCGCGGACGATGATCTTCAATGATCGCCGTAGATGATCACTTGTTGATCAGGCATTGTGGACGAAAATCGCCAATGTGGAGCGAAACTGGAGCGCGCGATCATGGGCTTTGACTAATAACACTGTATGGGGTCGAGATCCTTATCGATCTTGACCAAATGGGGTCGAACTGTGACCGACGACACAGTCGATGGCGGAGCAGTCCGGCTTTGGCTGGCAGTCAAAGGGTCAGGGGTTCGAATCCCCTCAGCTCCACTCTTGCGGTGACGTCGGCCCGCGGCGACTTCTCCCAGGTCAAACTGGGTGTTGCGGCCTTATAGTGGATCTTCCACTGATCGACTATTCAAGGCCCGCGCACTGATACTGGAGCAAAACTGGAGCACGGCATCCAGGGGCACGAAATACTGTCAACGGTCTGCTCCAGTGATCGTCACCCGTTCAGTGCAGTTGGGCGCAGTTGCTTGTGGCTGAGAGCCGTCCGTGGCCGGGTCGACTTGTCGGGCGTGTCTATTCGTCGGACGTGCTTGACTGACGCACCGGAGCGTGTGTCACGGGACCGGTGGGCATCGTCCGACATCCGTCGGCGTCGGCATGACGAGCCAGAGGCCGAACGGGTGCGGCTCTCCTAGATGCTGCGGGAGCTCCAGGCGAAGCTGTCGTACTACCTGATGTGGACGAATGCCGAGTCGGGACGACATCGGGCTGGTCGCCCAAACGCTCGTGACCGAGCTGCGCAATCGCTGGGAAAGCGTGCCACGATGCCCGGCTCGCGCCGCCAGCCCAGGACGGCAAGGACATGAACTTCGGGCCCGGCCTCATCGACCTCAGCGGGCTCGAGCCCTACGAGGAGGCCTTCATCTCCGCCTCAACCAGACACTTGAAGGAGATGCAGAGCCTGCGTCGGCTTCTTCAGCGGTCATAACGCCGCTCGGGCGGCGGCAGTCGCTCTTCCGCCTCGGCCCGTCGCTCCCGGACCGCGCCAGTTGTTCCGGATATCCTCACCGACCGTGCCAGTCGACGATCACGACTACCTCGCGCGTGAGGCGAGAGCCAGGGTCGAGATCGATCGTCAGCTCGACGCCGCTGGTTGGGCCGTGCAGCAGGCAGACAAGGTCAACTTCAGCGTTGCCGCCGGGGTGGCTGTGCGGGAGTTCGTACTGGAGAAGGGTCACGGCCGAGTGGACTACCTGCTGTTCATCGGCGGGCAGCCGGTCGGTGTGATCGAAGCCAAGCCCGAGGGCACAACCCTCACCGAGGTCGAGCGCCAGAGCGGCAAGTACGTCGACGGCCTGCCTGACTGGATCAAGCCGGTCGTGTACCCCTTGCCGTTCATTTACGAGTCCACAGGCAAAGAGACTCGCTTCACCAATGGCTACGACCCGGACGCTCGGAGCCGGCGGGTCTTCACCTTCCATCGCCCCGAGACGCTGATGGAGTGGGCACGGCAGATCGCAGCCGACCCGGGTCGGCCGACGTTCAGGGCTCGGCTGCGAGCGATGCCGCAGCTCGACGAGCGAGGTCTGTGGAAGGTGCAGGGCAAAGCGATCACGAACCTCGAGGAGTCGCTGCGCAACGACCGCCCACGCTCGCTGATCCAGATGGCGACGGGCTCTGGGAAGACCTTCACCGCTGCCAACATCTCGTATCGCCTGATCCGTTATGCGGATGCGAAGCGGATCTTGTTCTTGGTCGACCGGAAGAATCTTGGGAAGCAGACCAAGCAGGAGTTCGACAAGTTTGAGATCCCCGAGACGAGACGGAAGTTCTCTGCTGAGTACAACATCCAGCACCTCGTCTCCGACACAGTCGACTCGACGGCACGGGTCTGCATCTCGACCGTGCAACGTATCTACTCGATCCTGCGTGGCGAGGAGCTTGAGGAGGAGCAGGACGAGCACTCGCTGTACGAGCTGCCGGTGGCCAAGCCCGTCTTGGTGGAGTACCAGGAGGCGCTGCCACCCGATGCCTTCGACGTCATCATCATCGACGAATGCCACCGTTCGATCTACGGGCTGTGGCGCCAGGTGCTGGAGTACTTCGACGCCCACTTGATCGGCCTGACCGCCACGCCCACGAAGCAGACGTTCGGGTTCTTCAAGCAGAACCTCGTCATGGAGTACTCCCACGAGGAGGCCGTCACCGACAACGTGAACGTCGACTTCACCGTCTACATGATCAAGACTGCCATCACTTCGGCGGGCTCGACGATCGAGGCGGGGGAGTTCGCAGGCCACCGCCGCCGACATCCCCAAAGCCCTCCACAACGCCACAGCCCTCCACAACGCCAAAGCCCTCGACATCGGCCGCCACCCCGGCATCACCTGCGACTCCAACGCATCCCACGTCTCCGTCGACGTCAACCTCGTCGCCGGCGGGAACGACGGCGGGGGTGTCCTCGCCGGGTGCGGGGACCGCGGATCCGGTCGGGCCCGGGGTGTTCGCGGGCCCGGAGGTGTTCGTCGGTGCCGGGCTGGCGGTGGCCGTCGTCGCCGGGCTCCTGTGGGCCCGCCGCGGACACCGCGCCGGGCCACCCGCCGGCCCGACCGCGGGATCGTCCGGGCCTGGGTCGGGCACATCGCACCACCGCCACGCAGGACCTGGCTCTCACCTCGGCAGCGGCGGCGGCAGCGGCGGTGGCGATGCCGGTCGCCGTGGCCCCGTCCCCGATGCCGGCGATGCCTACGCCGGCGGGGCGGATATCGAGGCGCCGACCCGTCCCGCAACGCCCGCTGCCCTCTTGACGCCCTCGATCACCCCTGGTGGCGAGGCTGGAACGGTCGCGGCGCGGTGGTCGACGCGGCTGCCGGTGGGAGTCCGGGAGGGACGCGAGATTGCGTTCGACCTGGCCACCGTGCACGGGCTCGGTATCGACGGTGCCGGAGCCGCCGCCGCGGTCCGCGGCGTCACGGTCAACGCGCTCGGGGTCAACCTCGTCGCCGGCACACCGGACATCTCGGACGCTCCGCCGCTGTTGACGGTGCTGGTCACCGCCGCGGATCTTGCCGACCTGCTCGACCACCAGCACCTGCCCACCGCGCTGCCCGCCGGCCTGCAGGTCCGCGACACTCTGGAGGAGGCCCTCGAGCTGGCCGAAGCCACCATCCGGGCGCGCACCACCACCACGACTGCCACCGCTGACGTGGTGGACCCGATGCCGGGCTCGACGCTGCTGCTGGTGACCGCGCAGCCATCCGGCTCGCTGGCGGCCCGGTTGCAGGCGGTGCTGGTCACCGGCCAGCCGTGTGGGGTGGTCGGGGTGGTGTGGGGGGACTGGCGCGGCGGTGGCTGTGTGCACGCCGACGCCGATGGGCTGGTGTGGGCCGCCGACCGCGGGCCGGGCGACGGCTTGCGTGGCGTGCGTCTGTTTGGCCTCGGCGCTGCCGAAGTCCCCGACTTGCTGGCCCTGCTGGGCAGTGTCGAACCCGGCCCCCCGACCCTGACGCCGTCGCCGTCGGATGCCTGGCCGGAGTCCACACTGGCCGGACTCCAGTGCGACCACCGGCTCGAGGCGTGCCGCGGATGAGGGACGCGGCGGTGAGAACGCGACGTCGCTGGGCCCGCCTTGGCCCGCAACCGGTGGCACGCCTGAGGACGCCGATACCGACCAGGCGGCCGCAGCGCCGGCCGAACGCGGCGACCCCGACGAACCATCGCGTGACGGTGAGGACATTGCGGAGCAGATCGCGGAGGCCTTGAACCCCTGTGCGGGCCGGGCCCCGGCTGCCCCCGGTCCACTGTCGGCCCGCGCGCACGGGGTCGTGCCCCTGGCTGATGCCTCCCACGACACGACTGCTTCCCGCGACACGGCTGCCTCCCACGACACAGCTGGCCCTGCCGTGCCGGCGGCGGCGGCGCCGGGTCCCGATGGCAACGGCGATGCAGTTGAGCGGGATGCGGCCGACACGCGCCCCGCGCCGGACGCAGGTAGGGACGCGAGCCCCGGCGGCGACGACGCGATCGCCGACGCAGCAGGCCGCTCCGCCCCGATCACGCTGCGGATCCTTGGGCGGCCCATGTTGCTCGTCGAGGCCTGTTCCGCCGCCCACCGGCAGCCGTCGCGCGCCGCCGGTGACGGAGGGGATGGGGTCGACTCGACCGGCGCGGTCGAGGCGACCGGGGTCGAGGTGGCGGCGACATTGAGCGCCCGGATGCAGGATCTGCTGGTGTATCTGGCTGTGCATCCCGACGGTGTGCGCCGTGACACCGTGGTCGCCGAGCTGTGGCCTGGCACCGGCCGCGACCGACCGGGCAACAACCTGTCCTCACTGATCAGCCGACTGCGCGCCGCCGTCCGCGCCGCCCTGGCCCGCAACGCCGACACCCACGAGGGGCCGACCGCCGCGTCAACTGTCGGATCGGACGCAGATCCGGCGGACGAGGTCGGTCCGATCGTGCTGGTCGAAGGCGACCGCTACCGCCTCGACCACACCCGCATCGCCGTCGACTACTGGAGCTTCCTCACCGACGCCACTGCCGCCACTGCCACCGCGGCCACGGCGCCGAGTCCGACACCTCGTTCCGCCGTGGCCGACGGTGTGGTCGAGCGCTGGCATCGGGCGCACGAGTTGTACCGGGGTCCGTTGGCCGAGGGCATCGACCACGCCTGGATCCTGTCGGTGCGCGAGGCCACCCGCCGCGCTTTCCTCACCGTGACCGCCCGCCTGGTCCGCCACCACGTCACCACCGACCCGGCCGCGGCGTTGACGATTCTCGAGACCGTCCGCAACCTCGAACCAACCAACCAAAGCATCTACCGCGACATCATGGCGCTCCAGCTCCGGCTGGGCGACAATGACGGCGCCACTGCAACATTGCGCCTACTGCAAAACCAGCTCGCCGACATCGAAGAAGCCTTGGACGACGCCACTCGGGCACTCGCCAAGACCGTCCTTGAATAGCGCCAACTCGGGCCCTGCGACAGGCTCCATGCAGCCCGCGTAGGCATACCGGCTATGCGCTATTAGTCGCCACGCGGACGGCCCGCGCTGTCCCGGACAGAGCCCGATGCCGTGCCGCGCCTTGCCGGTGAAAGCCGCGGCAGCCGCCGGCTCAG
>CAVUAS010000016.1:0-32094 GCA_963739465.1 uncultured Actinomycetota bacterium | reverse complement strand
TCTTCCTCATCGCAGGCGCGTTCGCGGGCTACATCACCGGCGGCTACGTCACCGACCGGCTGGGCCGCAAGAAGACGTTCGTGCTGTTCGCGGCGCTGTCGGCAGTGCTGATCGTCGCCTACACGGCCATCCCGACCGGGGCCAACACGGCGATCCTGTTCCTCGGCTTCCCGCTGGGCTTCTGCGCGTCGGCGATCTTCTCGGGCTTCGGCTCCTACCTCGCCGAGCTGTACCCGGCGCACGTGCGGGGCACCGGGCAGGGCTTCACCTACAACTTCGGCCGCGGCGTCGGCGCGCTCTTCCCCGCGGGCATCGGGTTCGCCGCGCAGACGCTGGGCGTGGGCGGCGCGGTCGCCTTCGCCGCCGCCGCGTACGGCATCGCGGTGCTGGCGCTGCTCGGCCTGCCCGAGACGGTGGGCCGCGAGCTGGCCTAGCCCGAGTTTCCCGGCTAGCATGATCGCTGCCGGTGTTTTCCCTGGCCAGGAGCTAAGTTGATGTTGTTGTGTGCTATGACCTAAGTTCGGGGTGCCCAGCGGTGTAGATCGAAGATCTCGGCGAGGTGGTCCTGGGTGGGGTTGGTCTCGGTGAGCATGCGGCGGGCCTTGGGTCGCCCGCCGGTGGAGGGGTAGATCAGCACCGTCTCCTGGATACCGGCGAGGGTGTCGAGCAGTTCACGCACGGATAGGTGCAGGCCGTGTTGGTGGGCGTGGCGGCGCATGAGGTGGGCGATCTGCAGGGCGAGCACGCAGGTGAACACGTGCACCCGGATGTTGTGCTCGGTCCAGTGGTGCATCGGGGAGAACGACACCACGTGCGGGTCTTTGAGTTGGCGGAAGCCGAACTCGGCCTCGGACTGGGAGCGGTAGCCGGCGACCACGTCCGCGGTTGGCCACTGGTCGCGGTCGGTCATCAGGACGCGTTTGCCGAAGACCTCGGCTTCCAGGTCGGTGCGGGCTTGATCGTCGAGGTCGAAGGCGAGCCGGTGCTCGGCGGGGGTGGCGCCGGTCAGCTGCCAGGTGATGACCCGACGCACCCAGGGGTCGTTGACGATCTGGGTGATCTCGGCGGTGACCTTGTCGTGGGGTCGGCGGGTGTGGCCCCGTGCCAGGGTGTCGGCCAGCGCGGAGAGCTTCGCGGTGGCCTTGGCCAGGGTCTGGTCGAAGCCGCGGGACTGGGCGGTGTGCAGGGTCGGGGAGTGGGTGAGCACGACGCGGCGGTCGGCGCCGTAGACCGGGCGGCGTTGTTCCAGTGCGGTCACGCCGGGGAACCGGTCGGGGTCCACGGGGTGCCGGTCGGCGGCGGGGCGGGCCAGCAGGTCCGGGCAGTCAGACGGCGGGATCGACCCGACGAACCCGAGACCGGTCGCGCTCAGGTGCGCGAGGTTGGCCAGCGAGTTCTGCCCGGCATCGAACACCACCGTCATCTGCGGGGTTGTCGCGCTCACGCTGGGCGTGGGGTTGTCGGGGTTATCGGGGTTGTCGGGGTTGTCGGGGTTGTCGGTGAGCGCCGCGGCCAACGCGGTATGCCGCGCCACCAGCAGGTCGATCATGGTGGCGAACTGGGTGACGTCGGGCCGGTTGCCGGGGTAGGCGTGGGAGACCAGCGGGATCCCACCGTCGCGGGTGATCACCAGGCCGAGCCCGACCAGGCGTAGGTCGGCTCGTTTCTGCTTGGCCTTGCCGCGCTGCGCGATGGGTGCCTTGTCGTTGGTGGTATCGATGTAGGTGGCGAAGTTGGTCATGTCCAGGGCCAGCGCGGAGATGTCCAGCTCGAAGGTCTCGATCATGGCCAGGGCGAGACGGTGCTCGATGCGGGCCAGTTGCTCGGGGCTGACCCCGTGCATCGCGTCCCAGAACTTGCGGTGGTCCAGCACCCCGGCACCGATCTTGGTGAACCGGTCGGCGGCGGTGCCGCGCCACCACTTCTCGAACCCGCGCTTGGAGCACGGGTCCACCAGGCGGCCCAGCGCGGCCAGCGCCAGGTAGGTGCCCACCGAGGCGCCCGCGTCGGCCCGGCGTGCCCCGACCACCTCATCGATCACCGCGACCACGCCGAGACGCTCCAGCATCCCCCACGCGGCGGCGACGTCCCCGAACGCCAGGTGCCGGGTCCGCTCGGGCCGCAGCGCGGCCTCGCGTTCGTCGAACGCGGCGGCGATGTCGGCGGCCGACCCGAGGTAGCGCTCGGAGACCATCCTGGGTTTGCCCTGCACCCAGGCCATCTCCCGCACGTACCAGTACGGCCTGCCGCTGATCACCTTCTTGTAGAGACTCGCCACTCTTTAGGTCATAGGCCAAAGCAAGATCAAACACCAGCTGCCGCGCCGAGAACGCCCAGCTCAACTCACCTGGAGCCAGTTCCCAACACACTCAAGATCGAACTAACCGGGAAACTGGGGCTAGGGTCGTGAGTGGAAAACGTGGCTATAGCGACGTTTTCCACTCACGACTACGTTTTCCCGGTGGACGTCGTGGAGTACCGGCCGACGCCGGACCAGTTCGCCTGGACGTTCGGCGGCGTAGCGCCGACGCATCGCATCACACCGGGCACGGCGCTGCGGCTCTGGACCGAGGACGCGTTCTCCGGACGGCTGCAGCGCACCACCGACCGGCCCTCCGAGGTGCTGGTCATGACCGAGGTCAACCCGCAGACGGGGCCGTTCTACGTCGAGGGCGCCGAACCGGGCGACACCCTGGCCATCCACATCGCGGACCTCCAACCGGCCCGCGACTGGGCGGCGTCCACCACGATCCCGTTCTTCGGCGCGCTCACCGGCACCGACCGCACCGCGCTCCTGCAGGAGCCGCTGCCCGAGCGCACCTGGATCTACCAGCTCGACCGGGCCGCGGGCACCGTGCGCTACGAGGCCGCGAACCTCGGCCTGGACCTGCCGATCGCGCCGATGCTCGGCACGGTCGGCGTCGCGCCTGCGGGCCGCGAGGTGCGCACGAGCCTCGTGCCCGACATGTTCGGTGGCAACATGGACACCCCGGAGATGCGCGCGGGCACCACCTGCTACCTGGGCGTCAACGTGCCCGGCGCGCTCTTCTCGGTGGGTGACGGGCACTACCGGCAGGGCGAGGGCGAAAGCTGCGGCACGGCCGTCGAGGGCGCCATGGACGTCACGCTGGTCGTCGACCTGATCAAGGGCGGGGCGCCCGTGTGGCCGCGACTGGAGCACGACGGCGACATCGCGGTCGTCGCTTCGTCGCGGCCCTTGGAGGACGCGTGGCGGGCCAGCCAGGTCGGCATGATCACCTGGCTCGGCGAGCTCTACGGACTCGACCCGCTCGACGCCTACCAGCTGCTCACGCAGATCAGCCGCTCGCCGCTGGCCAACGTCGTCGACGTCAACTACTCGGCCGTCACGCTCCTCGACAAGGCCCTCTTGCCCCCCGCGCATGCCTACGGCGGGATGCACGCCCACCTGCGCTCGGTCGCGAAAGGACTGCTCTAGTGCCCCGTTTCGGAAGGTACGCCATGCATCTCGACGGCCCAGCCGCCCGCAGGCGGCGCTGCCGCCCGGTCCGAGTACGCCCGGTACGAGGACCGGGCGGCGCCTTGCCTGCGGACACCTGGATCCGCCGATCTCCACGCCGACCTTCCGAAACGGGGCACTGATGGATCTCCAGCTCGACGGCAAGATCGCGCTCGTCACCGGCGGCACGAAGGGCATCGGACGCGCGTGCGTCGAGGCGCTCGCCGCGGAGGGCGCCACCGTCGCGTTCTGTGCGCGGACGGCGGCCGACGTGGAGACGGCGGAGAAGGAGCTGACGGCGGCCGGGCACACGGTCGTCGGCACCGCGCTCGACGTGGCCGACCGGGCAGCGCTCACGGGCTGGGTGAGCGCGTCGGCGGAGCAGCTCGGGCGGGTCGACGTCGCGGTCGCCAACGTGTCGGCCCTCGCGATCGGCGCGACCGAGGAGAACTGGGAGGCGGGCTTCCAGGTCGACCTCATGCACACGGTGCGGCTGTGCGAGGCCGCGATCCCGCACCTCACGACGACCCACGGCGCGATCATCGCGATCTCCTCGGTCTCCGGCCGGGAGATCGACTTCGCCAAGGACGCCTACGGCACGATGAAGGCCGCCGTCATCCACTACGTGCAGGGGCTGGCGTTCCAGCTCGCCGCGTCCGGCGTGCGGGCCAACGTCGTCTCGCCGGGCAACACGTACTTCCCGGGTGGGGTGTGGGCCGGGATCGAGACGGGCAACCCGGACCTCTTCGCCACTGCGCTGGGCCTCAACCCGACCGGGCGGATGGCGCGGCCGGAGGAGATCGCCTACGCCGTCACGATGCTGGCCAGCCCACGGGCGTCGTTCATCACCGGCACGAACGTCGTGGTGGACGGCGCGCTCACCCGCGGCGTGCAACTGTAGGGAGATCTCCCCCGCCGCGGGTGATGCCCGCACGGGGCCCGTCCGCGGATGCTCGGCGGCGACAGCGCCGTCCGGCACGGACGCGGTCCCCTCCGACGCATCGACCGGACGGCGCTGCGCCACGACGCCCGAGGAGTGTCCCTGCCCATGACGTCCCCGCCGCTTGGCCCGATCGAGTGGGTGGCCATCACGTTCCCCGGCACGACGCTCGGGAACGGCGTGGTCGCCCCGATCGCCGAGCTCGTCGACGCGAAGACCGTGCGCCTGTTGGACGCGGCCGTCGTTCACAAGGCCGCGGACGGGACCGTCACCGAAGGCGAGCTCGCGGACGAGAGCGCGGCCTTCGACGACGTCGACGGCGACGTGCTGGAACTGCTGAGCCACGACGACCTGCAGGCGATCGCCGAATCCCTGGAGAACGACACCACGACGCTCGTGCTGGTGTGGGAGAACCTGTGGGCCAACGGGTTCGCCGAGGCCGTTCGCACCCACGGCGGCAGCGTGCTCGCCTACGACCGCGTGCTGCCCACGGCGGTCGCCAGCGCGTTGGCCGCACAGGAAGGGAGCCGGGCATGAGACGCGGATTCGGACGCGGGCGCCGCGGCCCCGGCCTGCTGGGCACCATGGCCCGCACGGCCGTCGTGGCGGGCACAGCCTCCGCGGTGGCAGGCCGGGTCGGCGCGGCTCAGGAGGCGGCCGCCCACCGAGACCGGCAGGCCGCCGCGACGCAGGAGGAGCTGCGACAGGTGCGCCTGCAGGCCGAGGTGGAGACGCAGGTCGCCGACGCGATGCGCGCGGAGGCGGCCGCTCCCCCGCAGGCGGCCCCGTCGGTCGACCACCTGTTCGCCCAGCTCACCAAGCTCGGCGAACTGCGGGAGGCGGGCCTGCTCACCGAGGCCGAGTTCGCCGAGCAGAAGGCGCGGCTGCTCGCATGACCCCCGAGCGCCGCCGGGTCGTCATCGCGTGCCAGGGCGGCGGCAGCCACACCGCGTTCACCGCTGGCGTGCTCCGCCGCCTGCTGGACGGACCGGAGATCGACGAGTACGACCTCGTCGGGCTCAGCGGCACATCGGGTGGTGCGGTGTGCGCCCTGCTGGCGTGGACCGCGCTGCGCGACGGCGACCGGCACAAGGCCAGGGGCCTGCTCGACGCCTTCTGGGCGGACAACTCCGCGTCCACCCCGGTGGACATGGCCGCCAACGCCTGGCTGATGTGGGCGGCCACCCTGCAGAGCACGGGCTGGCTGCCGTCGGTGAGCCCCTACGACCTCCCGGTCGACGGGCTCGGCCAGTTCCGCGACCTGATCGAACGCCGCGTCGACTTCGACGCCATCACGGCCGACCCGGACGGACCGCTGCTCGTGGTGGGCGCCGTCGACGTGCTCACCGGCCGCTTCCGGGCGTTCCACAGCGGGCACGAGCGGATCACCGCGGACATGATCCTGGCGTCGGCCGCGATCCCGAACATCTTCCCGGCCGTGCACACCGACGGCGGCACCTACTGGGACGGCCTGTTCTCCCAGAACCCGCCCGTGCACGATCTGCTCGACGCGACGCCCGATGAGATGTGGGTGATCCAGATCAACCCGACGGCGCGCGTGAGTGAACCCCGGACAACCTTAGACATCGTCGACCGCCGCAACGAGCTGGCGGGCAACCTGTCGCTCTACCAGGAGCTGCACGGCATCGAGGTGATCGACCGGCTGTTGGCCGATGGACTGCTGGTGAACAGCCCCTATCGACAGGTCACGGTGCGGGTGCTGGAGTTCGCGCGCCCGGCGTCGTCGCGGCTGTTGGGCCCGACGTCCAAGCTCAACCGCGACGCCCGGTTCCTGCGCGAGCTCATGGACCAGGGCGAACGGCAGGCCGAGGAGTTCCTCACCACGCTGGCTTTCGAGCGGGCCTGGCGGGCCAAGGACATCGACGCGGTGCTCGGCCACCTCGCGCCGGACGTGGAGCTGGCCGCGGCCGGGCCGTTCCGGGTGGATGGCGGCGACGCGCGCGCCGACGTGGCCGAGCTGTGCCGCACCGCCGCCATGGACCTCACCCGCAAGCAGCTCACCCGCGAGCGCGCGGTGTGGAACGTCCGGCTCCCCGAGGGCCCGGGCCGGATCGAGGCCGAGATCGCCGACGGGCAGGTGAAGCGGCTGCGGTTCGGTTGACGCCGCGGTTCAGGTGACGCCGCGGTTCAGCTGAAGGCCAGCACCGAGGCGGTGAAGCCGTGCAGGTGGTTGCGGCCACCGACCGGACCGATCTCGCCCGCCGCGAAGAACCCCGCCACAGAGGCGCCGAGCGCGGCCTTGACGGCCCGGACGTCGTGGTCGGCGTCGGGGAACATCGTGGTGCCGCGCCCGTTGCAGGAGAACAGCAGCGCGCCGCGGGCCGGGTGGGCGGCCCCGTCAAGCAGCTCGGTGAGGTCTTCGCCCGCGCCCGCGGCGTCGCGCACCTGGAAGCGCACGGTCTGCCCGACCTCGACGACCTCGCCGACGGCCACCGCCCCGGTGTCCGGGTCGGCGCCCACGACGCCGCGGATGAGGAAGTCGCCGCGGCCGTGCTCGTCGGCGTACTCGTCGATCGCGACGCCGAGGTGCAGCCCGCGCGTCGCCAGCTCCTGCTCGGCGGGCGGGAGCGCCGATACGATCTCCACGAGCCGCGTGTAGGCGGGCGCGCCCGCGAGCTCCAGCAGCAGGTTGCGCTCCGCCCGCGTGACGATCATCGCACGGCCGATGGGGCGGCAGCCCTGGCTGACCACCGCGCGGGCCTCCACCTCGCCGCCGAGCACCACGCCGACGCCGCCGCGTTCGAGCACCTCGCCGTCGCAGAACAGGCGGTTGGCCCCGGCGCCCCCCGCGACCCCGGCCAGACCGCCGACCAGCGGGAACCCCGGGGCGGCGGTGTTGCCGCGCTCGAGGAAGGGGCCGATGGGGAACGTGTAGGGGTCGACGAGCATGGCCGCCACCCGGTCCTCGGACGCGGGTTGGGGCAGCCCGCCGATGTGCAGGTTGTCGCCGACCCGGGTGACCTCCAGCCGGTACGGGGTGATCCGCGCGCCGGGCAGGACCGCCGCCCAGACCGCCACCGCCGGGCCGTGCTCCCGGCCGTGGCCGTCGCCGATCACGCCGCTGGCGGTGGCGCCGATCGTCGCGTGGGCACCGCTGAGCTCCATGGCCCGCCGCCCGGCGGCGGCCGACCGCTCCGGGTCGTGTCCCGGGCCCGGGGCGACGAAGACGCACAGCAGGTCCGGGCGGGCGCCGTCGAGCGGGCCGAGCGCCTGTCCGACGGCGACCTCCGCTGCGCCCTCCAGGTCCGGGCCCGCCGCCATCCCGTCGCCGAACCGCCGTCCGTCCGTCACGCGTCCTCCCCCGTCCGACCCCATCGTCGCAGGGGTCGCGGCCGACGGCCACCACCCGGCGAGCGCCGCGGGGCCGCACCGGCGAAGCCGCGCCCACACCGGCGAAGCCCAGCCCGCACCGGCACCCCGACCCTGGTGCGGCCACACCAACGCCGGTGCCGCCCACAGTCCCCCGATGTCGCCACCCCACGACAGGCGCCGCGGCCCGCGCACCCGGCCGCACCGGCGAAGCCGCGCCCACACCGGCGGAGCCGCGCCCGCACCGGCGCCCCGACCCTGGTGCGGCCACCCCAACGCCGGTGCCGCCATCACATACGCGGCGCCCGCGGGCGCCTGCGCGGCGGGCTCAGGTCCGGACGGACGCCCGCTGGGTCGCGCGCCACAGCAGGTGCATGCCCGCGTCCGTCGAGCGCTCCCGCACGTCGGAGCGCTGCCCGGGGACGATGCGGTCGCGGGCGAGCACACCGCCGTCGCCGGTCGTCACGCAGAGGCAGACGTAGCCAACCGGCTTGGCCGCGGTGCCGCCGTCCGGCCCAGCGACCCCGGTGACCCCGACGCCCACGTCGGCGCCGAACCGCGCCCGCGCCCCATCCGCGAGCGCCCGCGCCACCTCCGGCGACACCGCGCCGTGCGTCGCGATCAGGTCCGCGGGCACGCCGAGCAGTGCGGTCTTGGCCGCGTTGGAGTAGGCGACGACCCCGCCCGCCACGTACGCGCTCGACCCGGCCCGGTCCACGAGCCGCGACGCCAGCATCCCGCCGGTGCACGACTCCCCCGTCGCGACCGTCCACCCGCGCGCCAGCAGCCCGGCCGCGACGAGCTCGTCGGTCGTCGTGCCGTCCGCGCTGATCAGGTGCTTCGCGTGCCGGGTCGCGAGCTCGGCGTGCAGCGTCGCCGCGATGTCGTCGTAGCCGGGCCGCGGCCGGATGTCGACCTCCAGCTCGGAGCGGCGCAGGCAGGTCGTCACCTCGACGCCGGACTGGTCGAGCTCGCGCAGCGTGGCCGCGATCTCCGACTCGGGCAGGCCGTAGAAGCGCAGCTCGCGCGTGGCCGCGGCGGGCGTAGCGGCCAGCAGGGCGGCGATCGGCGCGGACGCGAGCGCGGCGGGCCACATCCCCGTGAGCTCCCGCGGCGGCCCCGGCAGCACGAGCACCAGCGGACCACCCGGGCGCTGCACGACGAGCCCCGGCGCGGTGCCCACCGGGGCCAGCGCGACCGCGCCGCGCGGCACCATCGCCTGCTTGCGGTTGGCCGCCTCCAGCGCGGGCCCGGCGAACCCGTTGCGCGCCGCCCACCCGGCGAGGATCCCCGCGATGTGCGCCCGCATGGCCTCGTCCAGCTCCAGCGGCGCCCCGGCGAACGCGGCGACGACCTCGGCGGTGAGGTCGTCGGCCGTCGGCCCCAGCCCACCGGAGGTGACGATCAGCGCGGCACCCGCGTCGGCCGCGAACCGCAGCGCCCCTTCGAGGTCCTCCGGGCGGTCCCCGACGATCACGACGTGCGCCACCTCGAACCCGAGCCGCCCCAGCTCACGAGCGAGGAAGGGGCCGTTGCGATCGGTGATCGCGCCCGTGAGCAGCTCGCTGCCGGTGACGACGACGGCCGCCCGCGGCCGCTGCGAGGTAGGCATGCGCCGACTCTAGGCCGGATCGGCCCACGCGGGTCTCAGGCCGGGTCGAGTTCCGCGGCGACCGCGTCCAGCGCGGCGGTGGCGGACTCGTCGCCGATCCGCACGGCCTCGGCGATCGGTCCCTGCTCCACGGACAGCGCACCCACGCCCGCCGAACGGGCCGGGCCGATCGCGCACAGTTGCCCGCCGAGCGGCGAGCCGTCGACCACCAGCCGCAGGTCCAGGCCGTAGCGCCGGGAGCCCTGCGCGACCGTGCCCAGTCCGGGCATCATCCGGTCGAGCGTGCGCGCCCACAGCGACAGGCGGGCGTCGGCGTCGTGGTGCAGGTCGGCGGCCCCGCGGCAGAGCATCACCAGCACGTGGGTGGCACCGCCGCGCAGCGCGCGTTCGATGGCCAGCGGCTCGCCGACCGACCCGTCCACCCAGTGCCGCCCACCCCACGCTACCGGCGGCCCGGCGAGCAGCGGGATCGAGGCGCTCGCCTGCAGCGCCACCCGCCAGTCGGCGATGGACGCCATACCGGTGAGGGTGTGCGCGGTGAGGTCGGCCGTGTCGGTGGCCACGAGGTGCATCTGCCCGGCCGTACGTCCCAGCTTTTCCCAGGCCAACGGCTTGTGGCCACCGAGGACGTCGTCGAGCAGCAGCGACAGGCTCACCACGGGACGGCCGGAGCCCAGCCGTCGCATGTCGATGAACGCGCGCGTGCAGAGGTCCTCCGAGTAGCACGCCGCGCAGTTCGCGGCCTCGCCGGTGAGGAAGGCCGCCGCGCTGATCGCGCCCGACGACGAGCCGTACACCTCGTCGAAGGCCGCGCACAGCCCGGCCCGCTCCAGCGCGTGCAGCATGCCCGCGACGTAGGAGCCGCGCATGCCGCCCCCGCCGATCACGAGCGCGACCCGGTGCTCGTCGAGCCGGTCGCCCGGCGTGGTGCCCGCGGCCCGCCGCTCCAGCAGCACGCGCACCACGGACCGGTCACCGTGCAGGAACGGAAGGGACCTCGACGTCACACCGAGAAGGATACGTAGGCTGTCGGCGTGCCGATCACGGTCGTTCTCGCCGAGGACAACGCGCTGCTGCGGCACGGGCTGGCCCGGTTGATCGACTCTGCGCCCGACCTGCGGCTCGTCGGCGCCGCCGCGGACCTCCCCGGCTGCCTCGCGCTCGTCGACGAGCACGCGCCCGACGTGGTCGTCACCGACATCCGCATGCCCCCGAACCACACCGACGAGGGCCTCGCGGTCGCCGCGAAGCAGCCGACGGAGGGCAGGTCGGCGGGCGAGCGCCGCGCACGCCCGCCAACGCCGACCGGGTGGTCCGCGCGATCCGCCTGCCCAGCGGCCCCGCGCACGTCGCCACGAGCAGCATGCCCAGCAGCGCGGGGTTGACCAGGTCGAGCTGCGCGCCGACCGGGAGCCTGCCGAAGGCCAGCAGCATGGCGAGCAGCCCGAGGTCGACGGCGACGGCGAGGCCCGCGAAGGCCGACGCCGCGACCAGGATGGCCGTGCCCGCCCGCCGCGCCCGGGCACTCGTCGCCGCGGCCGCACCGACGGCGACCGGCAGCACCGACAGCGCCACCCCGACCGGGAAGGGCGGCCCGCCGCCCAGCAGCGCCACGCACACCCCGACCGACGCGATCGCCAGCCCGACGATCACACCCGACAGCAGCAGCGACCGCGCGGCGCGGCGCCCCGACAGCAGGTTCACGCCGGAATCCGGGCTTCGACCTGTCCGTCGCGCATCCGCACGACCCGGCTCGCGCCCGCGGCCACCTCGGGGCTGTGGGTGACCATGACGATCGTCTGGCCGCGCGCGTTCAGCCGGCGGAAGGTCTCAGCACCTCGGCGGCGCCCGCGGAGTCCAACGCGCCCGTCGGCTCGTCGGCCAAGAGCAGCGTCGGCCGGTTGGCCAGCGCGCGGGCGATCGCGATGCGCTGGCGCTGCCCGCCCGACAGCCGGGCAGGCAGCTCGCCCGCCCGCTCCAGCATGCCGAGCCGGTCGAGCAGCTCGCGGGCCCGTCGAGCCCTGCTGCCGGGCGCCGCCGACGAGCGCGGCCAGCGCCACGTTCTCCAGCGCGGTCAGGTGTTCGATCAGGTGGAAGAACTGGAACACCAGCCCGACGTGGCGGCGTCGCAGACGGGCCAGCGCCACGGCGCCGAGCCCGTCCAGACGCGCGCCCGCGATCTCGATGCTGCCCTCGTCGGCCGGTTCGAGCCCGGCCAGCACGTGCAGCAGCGTGGACTTCCCGCAGCCGGACGGCCCCATGAGGGCGACGAGCTCACCGCGGGCGACGACGAGGTCGACCCCGCGCAACGCCCGCACCGGAGCGGTCTGCGCGTCGAACGTCCGCCGCAGACCGCGGGCCACGAGAACCGGGTCCACGCCGCACCCCCTGCCGATGCAATCGCCTCACGAAGAGTAGGCGTTAACGGCTGGTAAGCCCCGTGTTGTGCAGGCGTCGGGGGCTTCCGTAGGGTTCGCCCAGCGGCCCGACACCAGGGCCGGGCCACGATTCCACGACCCCCCTCGAGGAGCCGGCAGGCATGAACACCGAACCACCCCTCGGCGCGAGCGTCGGTGCCGGTGCCGGATCGGATGTGGGGGAGGCCATCCGGTTCGACGTCGTGGACCACGGCCCCGCGGTCCGGGTGCTCCACGTCGTCGGCGAGCTGGACACGTTGACCGCTCCCCTCCTGGCCACGCGCCTCGCCGAGCAGCAGTCGGCAGTGCCGAAGCTGGTGGTCGACCTGTCTGAGGTCTCGTTCCTCGGCTCGGCGGGCCTGGCCGCGCTGGTCGAGGCCAAGGACGCCGCCGACCGCCACGGCGGGCAGCTGCTGGTCGTGCCCGGTTCGCGCATCGTGAAGCGCGCGCTGGAAGCCACCGGGCTGCTCTCGCTGTTCACGGTGGCCGAGGACGTGCCCGAGGCGCTCGGGGCGCGCTAGCAGACCCGGAACGGGCACGTCACGGCATGTCTGCGCCCGCGTCGTTCCGCTCGATGCCAGGCTAGGGGAATGGACGCCACCGACCTGACCGCGCTGTCCGCGGCCCAGATCGTGGCGCGCGTGCACGACGGGCGCACGAGCGCCGTCGCCGTCGCGGGCGCGCACCTCGCGCGGATCGCCGAGCGCGACGGGTACCTCGGCGCCTTCCAGGAGCACCACCCGGAGCGGGTGCTCGCGGAGGCGGGCGCGGTCGACCGGCGCGCCGACCGGTTCGCGCTACCGCTCGCGGGCGTCCCCGTGGCGATCAAGGACTGCGTCGACGTCGCGGGCTACCCGACGCGCCACGGCAGCGCCGCCACGTCCGCCGCGCCCGCGCGCCGCGACGACGAGCTGGTCAAACGCCTCCGCGCGGCCGGGGCGGTCGTGCTCGGCAAGACCCGGATGCCCGAGCTCGCGATCTGGGGCTTCACCCACTCCGCGCTGGGCACCACCCGCAACCCACTCGATCCACCGCTGGACCCCGGCGGCTCGAGCGGGGGCAGCGCCGCGGCCGTGGCGGCCGGGATGGCCGCGCTCGCGCTGGGCACCGACGGCGGCGGCTCGATCCGGATCCCGGCGGCGTACTGCGGGCTGGTCGGCGTCAAGCCGGGCCGAGGCGTCGTCCCGTTGCCGGGCGGAGCGGACGAGCACTGGTGCGGGCTGTCGGCGGCGGGCCCGCTCGCGCGCACCGCCGAGGACGCCGCGCTCATGCTGGGCGTGCTCGCCGGGCAGCCGTTCTCCGTCGACGCGCCGGGCCCGATGCACGTCGCGCTGTCGCTGTCGGCCCCGCTGCCGTTCACCCGGCTGCATCCCGATCACCGCGCCGCCGCGGTGGGCGCCGCCGCCCGCCTGCGCGCCGCGCCGGGCGGGGCCGCGGTCACCCTCGCCGACCCGCCGTACCCGCGCACCCTGGGGCCGATGTGGATCCGGCGCTGGCACGCCGGGGTGGCCCGGGACGTCGCGGCCCTCGAGCTCGACCTCGCCGCCGTCGAGCGCCGCACGGCCGCGGTGGCCCGGCGCGGGCGTCGGGTGTTGCGGTTCACCCCGCCACGGGCGGCCGCCGTCACCGCGTGGCGGGACCGCGTGCTGGAGTGGTTCGACGCGGGCGGCTACGACGTGCTGGTCGGGCCCGCCACGGCGCGGCCCCCGGTCGCCGCGGGCGCGCTCGCGGGCCGTGGCTACGTGGCGACGCTCGCGCGCTCGGCGTGGCGGATGCCCTTCACCCAGGCGTGGAACCTCGCCGGGCTGCCCGCCGTGGTCGCCCCGGTGCGGATCGGCGGGCGCCCGGTCGGGGTGCAGCTCGTCGGCCGACCGGGCGCCGAGTCGGCGCTGCTCTCGGCGGCCGCCCGGCTCGAGCAACGCGTCGTGCCGATGGCGGGCGCGGCCCCGCGACGGATCTACGTCTGACCGCCCTCCCCCCGTGGTGAGCTTCCGGTGGCACTCCGGGCCCGGGCCCCCTACCGTGAGCCGCGATGTCCGAGACAAGCCGCCAGCCCGCACCGCCCGCGGGCGATGACCAGATCACCCTCGCCGTCCACCGGGACGGCCCACGGGTGGTGATCGAGGTCGGCGGTGAGGTCGACATGTTGACCTCCCCCCACCTACGCGCGCTCGTGCTGGAGCACCTCGGGGAGACGGCCGGCATCGAGCTCGTGGTGCTCGACCTCGATGCCGTCACGTTCCTCGGCACGAGCGGCCTCGCCGTGCTCATCGAGGTCCGCGAGGCGGCCCACATGGCGGGCGTCGAGCTGCGCCTGGCCTGTACGGCGCGGCGGGTGTTGCGGCCGCTCACGATCGCGGGTCTCGTGTCCCTTTTCGACATTCACGATTCGCAGGAGGCCGCCCTCGCTGCGACCTAGTCCACAGTGACCTACGTCACAGCGTGTTTGGTCGTTCAACCATACGGGCATTCGGCGTCGCAGTGGGCTGAACCGTGCGGCGAGAGGGCGACCATGAGCGACGTGTCCCGGCTTCCCGGACCCATGGATCACGCGTGGCAGTGGCAGCGCCTCGGCTCGTGCCGTGGGATGGACAGCGCGGTCTTCTTCCACCCCGATGGTGAGCGCAACCCGTCGCGGGCCCGGCGCACGGCACAGGCCAAGGAGGTCTGCCGCCGCTGCCCGGTGATGGAGCAGTGCCGCGAGTTCGCGCTGCAGACCCGTGAGCCATTCGGTGTGTGGGGCGGGCTGGCCGAGGCCGAGCGCCGCGTCATCCTCGAGCAGCGCGGCGTGGCGATGGCGAGCTGAGCGGCCCGGTGTCGTCCTGCTCGGTGCCCGCGGTGGTCGCCGTTTCCACCAGGGAGAGCTCCAGGCATCGGTAGCGCAGCAGCGGTAGGCCGTAGACCCGCGCGATGCGCCGCGTCGCGCGCACGAGTACGCCGTCCGCGGGTGTCGCGGGCGCGAGGCAGTAGACCCCCGGCTCCGGGTCGAAGCCGATCAGTTCACTGAGCGCCGCGACCAGGTCGTCCTCGACGGCGGGCCCCAGCGGGGGGCAGAGCGCGAGGCGGTGCACATTGAGATCGGGGTGGCCCAGCGCCGCCGCGGCGGCCCGCACCTCGTCGACGACCTGATCGTCGCCGGTCCAGTCGTCCGGGTCGCTCTCCGGGTCGTCGTCGGAATCGCCTGCTGCGGCCGCGGTGGGCACGTCCTCGGCGGCGAGCAGCACGTCCACCCGGCCGAAGCTCTCCAACAGCCGGGCCAGATCCGACCCGGGCCGGAGCAGTTCGACAGCGTCGCTCGCGATCGCCACGACCCGCCGGTCGGCGTCGCGGACCGGCGCAGACACCATCGCTAAACCCCCCACGGAAGCAGGGGTCGCGAGGTCCACCTCCGGAACCGCGCTCATCGCCGTCCACCCCTCCGACGCCGCACACCGCCGTTGGTGCACGACCACAGTGAACCGGTTGTGCGCCACAGAGTCGCGCGGCGGGAGGTTGCGCTACGCCGAACGGTGCTCAGCAATCCGTGAGTGGCGGGCGTCAGCGGCCGTCCGGTCCGTCCAGGCCGACCACCAGCGGCGCGACGTCGTCGCGGAGCTCGGCGGGGAGGCAGACCGCCACCACGCGCTCGACCACCTCCTCGGCCGACGCGCCGGGCGGCAGCGCGGCCACCGTGCGCTCCAGCAGATCGGTGCGCTCGTCGGCGTCCTCGCCCGCCACGTCGGTGAACCCGTCGGTGTAGAGCAGCAGGAGGCTGCCGGGCGCGCACCGCACCTGCGCCTCGGTGTGCCCCGCACCCGCGCGGCGACTCAGGTCGCGCACCGCCCCGATCATCGGGGAGCGCTGCTCGTCGAGGCGCAGGAGACGCCCATCCGGGGCGAGCACGAGCGGGGCGGGATGGCCCGCGTTGGCGTAGCGGACGAGCCGGGAGCCGTCCGGGGCAGGCGGCTCGATGCGGGCGTACACGGCGGTGGCCATGGCCGCCATCTCGAGGCCTTGTACGAGCTGGTCGCAGCGGTGCAGCACGGAGCCGGGACCGCCGCCGTCCCACGCGAAGGAACGCAGCACGCCGCGGAGCTGACCCATCGCGGCGGCCGCCCGCAGGTCGTGCCCGACGACGTCGCCCACGGCGCCGTCGGGTAAGGGCAGGACGTCGTACCAGTCGCCGCCCACCTGGTTGCCGTCGAGGCCGACGAGATAAGGCGCCGAGCCCGTCGATCTTGGGAAGGGCGGGCAAGAGGCTGTGCTGCAGCGTGATCACTGCGGCGTGCTCGGTCTCGTAGAGCCGGGCATTGTCGACAGCGAGGGCCGCCCGCCCCGCGAGATCGGCGGCCAGGTGCACGTCGCGCGCTGAGTACTCGACGAGCACCCGCTCGGTGACGTCGTTCTGCACCCCGACGAAGTTGACCAGCTCGCCCGACCCGTCGAACACCGGCGAGATCGACACCTGGTTCCAGAACGCCGTGCCGTCGCGGCGGTAGTTGAGCAGCACCTCGGTGATCGGCACCCGCTCGCGCAGCGCCGTCGTGATGCGCGTGATGGTGGCGCGGTCGGTGGCGCTGCCCTGCAGGAGCCTGCAGTTGCGACCCACGACGTCGGCCGGGGAGTAGCCGGTGAGCCTGCTGAAGGCGGGGTTGACCCAGATCAGGGGGTCGTCGGCGCGCCGCGGGTCGGTGATCGTGAAGGACATGTCGGTGGCGACTCGCGCGGTCGCGCAGCACCTCCAGGCGCCGCCGCTCGCCCTTCTCGGTGCCCGTGAGCTGCAGTAACGCCACGAGGGCGCGCTCGTCGGGGCTCAGTCCCATGCCGTCGGACAGCCCGAACCCGGTGACCCAGAGCAGCCTGCCCTCGCTGGCCTCCCGCTGGTCGGGCGTGGCCGACGAGCCGCGGCGGGCCGCGTCGTGCACTGCCACCGGCTCGCCCGCCACCGGCACGCCCTCTGCGACCAGCGACAGCGGCGAATCGGTCTCGCTCATCCACCGTCCGCCCAGGTCGGTGAGGCCCGCGGCGTCGCTCCAGGCGTCGATGTCGACGGGCAGGCGCACGCGGGCGCCGGTCAGCTCGATCGCGGCGGGTTGGCGTAGACGACCTGACGGTTGCGTGGGTCGATCATGAGAACGGCGGCGGGCGCCGTGTGCAGAACGGCCGGAAGCCGATGCGCGTCCCCGTCCGCGCCGCCGTTCGCACCCGACCCATCGTCCTTTGCCCCGAACATCCATCTCAGCCGAATGCCCGGCTCCGCACCCGGCAGGTCACGCCGGAAGGGGCGCCGAGGGGCCGTATCACCGCCCGGGCGCGCGCCCACCCCGGGCGTGTGGATAGGGTCGCCCCGGTTGAGAAAACAGCCGCCCGCCCGGGAGCGGCGACGACCGCTCCGGCGCCCGTCCCCTCAGCTGACCCGTCGGAGGTGAGCGTCGTTGCTCGACCCCGCCATGCCTCGACCCGCCCCTGGTGCCGGTGAGATCGGCGTGACCTTCGCGCGACCCGACGCACGCCACGCACTGCTCGTCGTCGAGGGCGAGATCGACACACTGACCGCGGGGGCGCTGGAGCGCGCCCTCACCCAGCTCTTGGCCGACCCGGCCGAGGTGCTGGTGATCGACCTGGTCGCCGTGACCTTCCTCGCCTCCAGCGGGCTCGCCGTGCTCATCCGGGCCGCCCACCATGCGGGCGAGCGGCGGCTGCGGCTGGTGTCGGCGACCCGCGCCGTGCGCCGACCGATGGAGATCACCGGTTCGGATCAGCTGTTCGACCTGTACCCGGACCAGGCCGCCGCGCTCTCCCCACCGGATTGATCCCCCGATGCGGGGAGTAGGAAGATGACCGTGCGAGGCCACAGGCAGCGAGAGGAGACCGGCAGCGTGTCCGATTGGGACTCCCATCTGCCCGCCGACACGCCAGGCGAGCCCTCCGTCGTGGAGGTCCGCACCTCGGCGACCGCCGCGCTGATCCCGACGATCCGGGCCGTCGCCTCGGATCTCGCCGCGCGCGCCGATTTCGACCTCGACGCGATCTCCGACCTGCGGATGGCCGTGGACGAGGCGTGCGCAACGCTCGTCGACGTCGCAGCGCCCGCGACCATGCTCCAGTGCACCTTCCGGGTGCACCCCGAGCACATCGAGGTGCACGCGCATGTGCGCGCGGGCGCGGCGGACGCTGCGGTGTCCACGGACACGTTCGGCTGGCGGGTACTGCAGACCCTCGCCGACCACGTCGAGGCCGTCCGTCACGACAGCGCCGACGGTGCTGATCCGGCGGGGCCGACGGTCGGCATCCGGCTGGACAAGCACGCAGGCGCACCGCCCCGGTGACCGCGGCCGACCCCGAGTACGGCCACCTCGTCCCGCTGCTGACCGAGTACGCCTCGCTCGCCCCCGACGACCCTCGACGGGAGGCGATGCGCGACGAACTGGTCACGGGATACCTGCCGGTGGCCCAGCACATCGCGCGCCGCTTCGCGGGCCGCGGTGAGCCGTTGGACGATCTGGTGCAGGTGGCGACCGTCGGGCTGATCAACGCCGTCGACCGCTTCTCGCCCGAGCGCGGCGCCGACTTCTTCTCCTTCGCGGTGCCCACCATCAGCGGCGAGATCCGCCGCCACTTCCGCGACCTCGGCTGGTCGATGCGGGTGCCGCGGCGCCTGAAGGACCTGCACGTGGCGATCAACGGTGCGGTCTCGAGCCTGTCGCAGGGCCTCGGCCGCGCCCCGAAGCCGACCGAGATCGCCGAGCACCTCGGAGTGCCGATCTCGGAGGTGCTCGAGGGCCTGGAAGCCTCGGAGGCGTACCGCAGCTCGTCGCTGGACGAGATGCTCTCCTCGGAGCAGGGCAGCGCCACTGTGGGCGAGCTGGTGGGCGCGGCCGACGCCGAGCTCGACCGGGTGGACAGCCGCCAGGCGCTGCGCCCGATCCTCGCCGAGCTGGACGAGCGCGAGCGCACGATCGTGCTGCTGCGCTTCTTCGGGAACATGACCCAGACCCAGATCGCGGAGAAGGTCGGGATCTCCCAGATGCACGTGTCGCGGCTGCTGGCCCAGACCCTGGATCGGCTCCGGAGCCGGATGGACCCCGACACCCGCGTGGGCTGAGCGGTCGACGAGGATTTTCGCCATGAGCCAGCCGGAGCACGTTCTCGTCGTCGGGGCGGGACTCGGCGGGCTCCGCACGGTGGAGCAGCTGCGCACCGCGGGCTTCCAGGGGCGGATCAGCCTCGTCGGCGACGAGCCGCATGCCCCGTACGACCGGCCGCCGCTTTCCAAGCAGGTGCTGACGGGCGAATGGGCGCCCGAGCGCGCGACGCTGCGCTCCGTGGACGGCCTCGACGAGCTGGGCGTGCGCACCCACCTCGGCCTGCGGGCTGTGGCGCTGCGCCCGGGCGAGGTGGAGCTCGCGGACGGGGCGTCGCTGCACGCGGACGCGATCGTCGTCGCCACCGGGTTGGCCGCGCGCACCCTGCCCGGCCAACCCGCGGGCGTGCACACCCTCCGCACGCTCGACGACGCGCTGAGCCTGCGCTCGGCGTTGGAGCGGGCGAGCTCGCTCCTGGTCATCGGGGGCGGATTCATCGGCGCCGAGGTGGCGAGCTCGGCGCGCACGCGCGGCCTGGCCGTGACCGTGCTCGAGGTGCTGCCTGCGCCCTCGGCCCGCGCCCTCGGCGAGGAGCTCGGCGCGCTCACCGGGCGGCTCATGGCCGAGGCCGGGGTCGACCTGCGTACGGGTGCCCGGATCGACGGGTTCCTCGACGCGGGCGGGCGCATCGGGGTGGCGCTGGCCGACGGGGCGCGGGTGGAGGCCGACGTCGCGGTGGTCGGGATCGGCGGCGTGCCCCGGCTGGGGTGGATGAGCGGCGGGCGGACCGGCGACGGCCGCACCGGCGGGACAGCGGGCGGGGCGGCCGGGCCTGCAGGCCGCGCGGACGGGGCGGCGGGCGGCGGCGCCGCCGGTGGGCTCGCCTGCGGACCGACCGGGCGGGTCGAGGGGCTTTCCGGTGTGTGGGCGGTGGGCGACGTCGCGGCCTGGCCGGACCCCACCCGCGGCGACCGGCACCGTCACGAGCACTGGACCAGCGCGGGCGACCAGGCCGCCGCGGTCGCGCGCGACATCCTCGGCGAGCCGCCCCCGCCGCCGCGGGTGCCGTACTTCTGGTCCGACCAGTTCGGGTTGAAGATCCAGCTTTTCGGCAGGCCCGAGCACGCCGACACCCTGCTGCCGCTGCACGGCGACGGGCTCACGGGCGGCGCCGTCAAGGGCACGGTGGTCGGCATGCTCGCCGACGGGCAGCTGGCGGCGGTGGTGGGCTTCGGCGCGGCGCCCTTCGTCGCGCGCTACCGCGCCCTGCTGCAGGAGGGCGCGGACGGGGCCGCCGCTCGGGAGCTGGCCGGGACGATCGGCACCCGCTGAGCGCACGCCGCGGGCAAGACGTGCGCCTCGCCCGGCCTCAGCGGAAGAGCTTGCGCAGCACCGCGAGGGCGATGAGCACGCCGAGGGCCATGAGCCCGTACTTGATCTTCGGATCGGCGAGCCGCTGCTGGAGGCTCGCCCGGCCCTGATCGACGAACCGTTTGGGGTTGGCACGCTCGCTGAGCACGTCGAGGCTCTCGGCGAGCGCGTCCCTCGCCTTCTCGATCTCGCTCTGGATGGTGTCCGGGTCGCGCGCCACGACGCCTCCTGACGTGCCGGTGGGTAAGGCAGCCCACACCGTAGATCACACGCCGCCGACCCGGCCGGGCGACGTGCCAGGATCGAGGCATGACCACCCGTCTCGCCCCCGGCGATGCCGCCCCCGATTTCACGCTCCCCGACGCCGACGAGAAGGCCGTGTCGCTTGCCGACTACCGGGGCCGCCGCGTCGTCGTCTACTTCTATCCGGCCGCGGGCACCCCCGGCTGCACCAAGCAGGCCTGCGATTTCCGCGACAGCCTCACCGAGCTGAACGGGGCGGGCCTGGAGGTGCTCGGCATCTCCCCCGACAAGCCCGCGAAGCTCGCGAAGTTCCGCGACAAGGACGGCCTCACCTTCCCCTTGCTTTCCGACGCCGACAAGGAGGTGCTCAACGCCTGGGGCGCGTACGGCGAGAAGCAGATGTACGGCAAGACGGTGACCGGCGTGATCCGCTCCACGTTCGTGATCGACCCGGAAGGGAAGATCGAGGTGGCGCAGTACAACGTGCGCGCCACCGGGCACGTGGCCAAGCTGCGCAAGGACCTGGCCGTCTGAGCGCCGTCGGCGTCCGTATCCTGGCCGGGTTGCCGGCGTAGTCCAACTGGCAGGAGACACGATCTTTAGGTGGTCGACAGTGCGGGTTCGAATCCCGCCGCCGGTACGACCCCGTGCGGTGACCCGACGCCGCCGTCTGCGGGCGGGCGTCGGGTCACCGCGCGCGACGACCTGCAGCTCGGCCCGGCCGCCTGCCACCGGCTCGGCGCCGGTGACGGCCACGTCCCCCGAGCTGTCGGTGCGGCGCACGAGCGCGCCCGAGCGTTCGAGCGCCGTGAGCAGAGGCAGGTTCGGCTGCCCGTAGGTGTTGCCCGCCCCCACGCTGACCAGCACGACCCGCGGCCCGACCGCCGACAGGAACGCGGGCGAGCTGTAGCGGCTGCCGTGATGGGGCATCTTGAGGATGTCCGCCCGCACGGGCTGTCCGGTGGCGAGCAGGTCGGCCTGCTCGGCCACCTCGGCGTCGCCCGCCAGCATGATCGTGCCCACCGGGGTGGTGGCACGCACG
This sequence comes from uncultured Actinomycetota bacterium, assembly GCA_963739465.1. Classification (GTDB taxonomy): domain Bacteria; phylum Actinomycetota; class Actinomycetes; order Mycobacteriales; family Pseudonocardiaceae; genus Pseudonocardia. The sequence goes on along the minus strand of CAVUAS010000016.1, from coordinate 10,597 downwards.
ACGAGTGAGCCGTCGTTCACCGCGGTGCCGTCGTCGGGGTCGACATCGACCGCCGGGTGCGGTGGGCCCAACACGTCGAGGGTGAGGCCGGGCCAGGCGAGCCGCCGCCCGGCGGCCAGCGCGACCAGCGGCACCCTGGCTGCTGCGGCGTCGCGGGCCACGTCGCGCAGCGCCCAGGCGGGCTCATGGACCGGCCCGACGGCGATCGCACCGACCGGCCGACCGCGCAGCGCCCCGGCAAGGCCGCCGACGTGATCGGCGTGCAGGTGGCTGAGCAGCACGAGGGCGATCCCGCGCACCCCGAGCCGGGCGAGGCAGGCGTCGACGGGCCCGTCCGCCGGGCCGGTATCGATCAGCACCACCCAGCCCGGCCGCGCCGTGGCCAGGACGACGGCGTCGCCCTGCCCGACGTCGCATGCCACGATCACCCAGCCGGTCGGCGGCCAGCCCGGCGGGACGAGCCGGGTCGGGACGAGCACGACCGTGACGCCCGCGAGCGCGGCGAGCAGCACGGCGCGACGACGCCGTGATCGGGCCACCACGGCGACACCACCGAGCACGCCGACCATGAGCAGCGCTCCCACCGGTCCCGCGGGCCAGGGCAGCGCGGCGCCGGGCACGGCGGCGGCGCGATCGGCCACGGCGATCAGCCACGCGACGGGCCAGCTCGCCAGCCAGACACATCCGCTCGCCACCGCGGGCGCGACCGGCGCAATGAGCGCGGCGAGCACGCCCAGCACCGTGGCGGGTGCTACGGCCGGGGCGGCGAGCAGGTTGGCGGCGATCGCCACCGGGCTGACCAGCCCGCCCAGCCCGGCGACGAGCGGCGCCGTCACGAGAAAGGCCGCGGCGGCCACGGCGAACGCCTCGGCGGCGAGGCGCGGCACACCCCGCGCGGTCAGCGCCGTGGTCCACCGGGGCGCCAACAGCACCAGCGCGGCCGTCGCCGCCACCGACAGCGCGAACCCGGCGTCGACGGCCAGCGCGGGATCGGCGAACAGCAGCACGAGCACCGCGGCGGCGAGCGCGGGCAGCGCGGAGCGCGCGCGCCCCACGCCGAGCGCCACCAATGTGACCGCACCCATGACCGCAGCCCGGACCACGCTCGGCGACGGTCGGGCAAGGATCACGAAGCCCACCAGGATCGCGCCCGCCACGGCGGCCGACAGCCGCGGGTCGGCCCGCAGCCGCCGCAGCCCGGCGAGCACGGCGCCGGTCAAGATCGCCAAGTTGGCGCCGGACACCGCGAGCAAATGGGTGAGGCCCGCCGCGCGGAAATCGTCGTCCACCTCGGGGGTGAGCGCGCTCGTGTCACCGATGGCCAGGCCGGGTAGGAGCCCGGCGGCGGAGGGCGGGAGCGTGCTTGCGGCGGCCCGCAGGCCCGACCGGAGGCCGCCCGCGGCAGACTGCCACCACGGCGGGGCCGCCACATCGACAGGCCCTCCGCGCACCCGCAGCACCGCGACCGTGAGATCGGCCCGCTCGGGCGGCGCCAGCAGGCCTTCGGCCGTGACGGCCTGCCCGGGCAGCAGCCCGAGCCAGCCCTCCGCGGGCGCGAGGAGCAGCACCCGGCCACCGCCCGCCCAGCGGCCTGCGCCCGCCGTCGTCTCCACCAGCTCGGCGGCCACGACCACGCGGGCCGCGGCCTGCCCACCGGCAGGCCCCGACGTGCGCAGCGCGTGGGGATCGTCGCGCAGGACGACCCGCAATGTGGCGGCAGCACCTCGGTCGGCCTGCTCGTGCAGTGGATGTGTGGTGATCAGCAATGTGTGGGCCGCGATCACGATCCCGGCTGCGGCTGCCGTGCCCGCGGCGGCCAGCAGCGCAGGCGAGCGGCGCCCATGGTGCGCGATGACGGCGACGACGCAGGCACCCAGCGCGACCGCGCCGCCCGCCACCGGCCCGAAGCCCAGCCCGAGCAGCATCATCGCCCACGCCGCGGCCACGGCAGGCACGAGCCGCAGGTCCGGCGGCGGGTGCTCGGGGGGATCGAGCCGATCGGTGGGCGGGGTGCGCATCAGACCGTCACCACGTCGCGGAGCTGCTGGAACCGGCGCTCGCCGATACCGTCGATCTCCCGCAGCTGGTCCACCCGGACGAAGCGCCCGTTGCGCGTGCGCCAATCCACGATGTGCTGTGCGGTCACCGGGCCGACGCCGGGGAGCGTGTCGAGCTGCGCGACCGTCGCGGTGTTGAGGTCGACCTTCGCCGTCGGACCGGCCGAGCCCACTCCCGCAGGCCCACCCGACCCGGATGAACCCGCGGCGCCGCCTGCGCCCGCCGCTCCGGATGGCGGCTGGCCGCCCGCATCGGGCGCAGGCGCGACCCCGACCGCGATCTGCTCGCCATCGACCACCCGGCGTGCGAGGTTCAGCCCGGACAGATCGACGCCCGGCTGCGCCCCGCCTGCGGCGGCCAGCACATCGGCGACCCGCGCCCCGTCCGGCACCCGCACCACACCGGGATGCGCGACCCGGCCGGACACGCTGACGACCAGCAGCCCCGCGACACCGCCACCCGCATTCGCTGCGCCGTCGCCGCCCGCATTCGCCGCCCCGGCCGCGGCCCCGCTCCCCGCCGACCCCGCCGCCCCGGCCGCGGCCCCACCAGTCGACGGACCGGCCGCCCCGCCCGCCGATCCACCGCCTGCCGCGCCCACCGCCCCGGCCGCCCCGGGCCCGGCCCTGGACGGGGTGCCGTCTGATGGCGACGCGCCGTCCACGACCACGCCGGGCAGCCCGCGCACCGGCTCGGCCTGCGGCCGCGCCGTCCACACACCGACCGCGGCGACGACCGCGGCCACGGCTGCCACCAGCACCAGCGCAACGGCCCCTGGGCGCCCGGGATCGAAGCGAACCCCACGCCAGGAGGCCCGGTCGAGCAACCGCTGCCGCCACGCGCCTGCTCGTCGCACGGGCAACGGGACGGTCGGCGGCCCGGCCCCACCCGGGTCCGACGCGGTCGGCCTACCACCGTCCACGACGTCGGCGCCCGCGGACCTGGGATCGGCACCGAGCGGAATGGGCGGCGGGGCAGCGCGCGGGGTGAGCACCGACGTGAGCCGGTCGGCCTGGACGGGAGCGGTTCGGGGCACATCTCGACGCTAGGTCGGCGGCGGCGCTCCGCGGCCGGGCTTCGGCAATCTGTGGACAACCTCCGGCGATGTGGACAACTCGCCTCTCCGCGGCACGACAACGACCCCGAGCAGCCCGGTGCCGACGTGCGCGCCGATCACCGCGCCGACCTCCGACACCAGCAGCCGCGCGACGTCCAACCGCTCGCGCAGCCGCGCGGCCACCTCCTCGGCCCGCGCGGCCGCGGCGAGGTGCTGCACGGCGACGTCGACCGGCCCGTCCCCCGCGGCGTGGGCGGCGAGCTCGACAAGCCGCTGCGCGGCCCGCGCCGTGGTCCGCACCTTCTCCAGCGGCAGGATGCGACCCTGCGCGACGTGCAGCAACGGCTTCACCGCAAGGGCCGTCCCCACCCACGCGGCGGCCGCGCCGATGCGCCCGCCCCGGCGCAGCCGGTCCAGCGACTCGAGCGAGAAGAACATGCGGCAGCGCCCTGCGACCTCCGACGCCGCGGCCGCGACCTCGTCCATGCCGCCACCGTCATCGGCCACGTCGGCCGCGGCGAGCACCGCGTAGCCGAGGCCCATGCACGCGGCACGCGAGTCGACCACCCGCACCCGGTCGGTCCCGACCTCGTCGGCCGCCAGCCGGGCCGCCTCCCACGTGCCCGACAGCTCCCGTGACAGGTGCACCGACACGACCGCCGATGCGCCGGCGTCCAGCGCGGCGCGGTAGCAGGCCGCGAACGCGGCGGGGGCGGGTCGCGACGTCTGCACGTCGAGCCGCCGGTCGGCCAGCGCGGCGCACAGCTGCGCGGTGTCGATATCGACGCCCTCCTGCCCCACGCGCGCGCCCAGCCGCACCGAGAGCGGCACCACCCGGATGCCCCGCTGCGCCGCGATGGCATCGGGAAGCGACGACGTGGAGTCGGTCATGACGGCGACGGGCACGCGTCAGCCTATCCGTTCGGAGAGGGGAGTGCGGAGCAGCGCGGCACAGGCCCGGCCGACGTCGGCGTGCGCCGACCAGCCCCAGTGCATCCCGTCCGGGTTGCCGTGCCCGCTCAGCACGTGCTCTGCGACCAGCGCCTTGAGATCCAGCAGGGCCACGCCATGCGCGGCGGCCCACGCTCGCGTCGCCCGCTCCGCCGCGGGCCGCCCGACGTGCACACGGGCGTACTCGGCGGCCCGGTGCACCGGCGGCAGGACCGCGACCACGGGGATCTCCGGCCGGATCGCGAGAACGGCCGTTCGGCACAGCTCCAGATGCCGAACGGTCAGGCGCGGCGGCAGCGCGACCGGGCCACCACCGGGAAGCGTCCGGGCGAAGGCGCACGCCAGCGCGGGCTGCATCCGTCGGTACGTCGCCCGCGCCACCCGACGCAACCGGTCCGGCCGCACCACCGGGAGCAGCTCGCGCAGCGCCGTCGGCAGCGGGGACGGCAGCGTGTCCATGCCGCCCACGCCGAGCACGAGGGCGTCGACGCGCGGCAGGGCCGCCCAGACCCGGGGATCGCGAATCAGCGCCTGCCAGGCGTGGCGCGCCGTCCAGCCGATCCCGGCGACCAGCTCCGCCCGGCCGCCGAGGGCCGTGGCCGCCACGTTGGGCCACAGCCGCGGATCGTCGGCAGGCTCGGCGCGCTCCGGCCCGTGGAAGGCGAGCGAGTCGGCGAGGACCAGCAGCGTGGGACCGGACACCGCCCGGTCAGGGGCCCGGCGGCGGCGGCGCATCGCCGCGCACGTTGTAGCCCGAGAGCCGCCAGCGGGGATGGTCGGCCCGGCGGGCGAGCGCGGCCCAATGACAGTTCGCCATGCCGCCGATCGAGGGCCACGTGGAGGTCGGCAGGCCGAGCAGGCCACACACCAGGCCGGCGATCATGCCGCCGTGCGCCACGACCACCACGATGCCCTGGGGGTTGTCCGCGTACTCCTCGTCGAGCTCATCGATCACGGGGCGGGAGCGGCGCACGACCTCGATGCGCGACTCGCCACCCGGTGGGGCCCAGCCGGGGTCGGAGCGCCACTCCCCGATGGCGCCCGGCCAGTCCTCCTCGATCTCGACGACCGTGCGCCCCTGCCACTGCCCGAGGTGGGTCTCGCGGAGCCGGGGGTCGACCTTGACGTCGAGGCCTGCGGCGGCGCCGATCACCGCGGCCGTGTCGATGGCGCGCCGCAGGTCCGAGCTGATCAACCGATCCGGGCCGAGCGCGGCGATGCCCGGGGCGACGGCGGCGGCCTGGGCCAGGCCATGCGTGGTGAGCTCGGCGTCCAGGTGACCCTGCATCCGGCGCTGGACGTTGAAGTCGGTTTGGCCGTGGCGGAGCAGGACCAACCTGCGCAGGGTCACCCGCCTTCTCCCGCCCGTTCGACCTGCGCTTCGGGGAACGTGACGTGCGGGCAGTCCTTCCACAGCCGGTCGAGTCCGTAGAACCCGCGCTCCTCGCTGTGCTGGACGTGCACGACGACGTCGACGAAGTCCAGCAGTACCCACCGCCCCTCGCGGGCTCCTTCGCGCCGGGTCGGCTTGGCCCCGGCGAGGCGCATCTTCTCCTCGACTTCCTCGACGATCGCCTGCACCTGCCGCTCGTTGGGCGCCGAGGCGATCACGAAGCAGTCCGTGATCACCAACTGCTCGGATACGTCGAGCACGACGATGTCCTGCGCCTTCTTGTCGGCCGCTGCCGCCACGGCCACCCGGGCCATCGCCAGCGCCTCGTCGGTCGCCGTCACGCTCGATCCCTCCCGCGCGGCCCGACCGGGCCGACGCGGCGACCAGTGTCCCAGCCGCGGTAGCCCATCGGAGCGCCGGGTGACCGCTCGCGTCGGGGGGTGCGCCCCTCAGACGCACCGACGGTGGATCTTCTGACCGCCGACCGGCGCCGGGCGGTTCATCCGTCCTGGTCAGCGTCCGCGGGCCGGTAGAGGTGCCGCTTGCTGATGTACTGCACCACGCCGTCGGGCACGAGGTACCAGACCGGCAGCCCGCGGGCGACGCGGTCGCGGCAGTCGCTGGACGAGATCGCCATCGCGGGCACCTCCACGAGCGTGACGACGCCCTCCGGCAGATGCCCGTCGGCCAGGTCGTAGCCCGGACGGGTGACGCCCACGAAGTGCGCCAGCTCGAACAGCTCGTCCACCTTGCGCCAGGACAGGATCTGGGCGAGCGCGTCGGCCCCCGTGATGAAGTACAGCTGCGCGCCGGGTAACCGGGCGTGCAGGTCGGTGAGCGTGTCGGCGGTGTAGGTGGGGCCCGCGCGGTCGATGTCGACCCGGCTCACCGAGAACCGCGGGTTGGACGCCGTGGCCACCACGGTCATGAGGTAGCGGTCCTCGGCCGGGCTCACGATCTTGGCCGACTTCTGCCACGGCTGGCCGGTGGGCACGAAGATCACTTCGTCGAGCGCGAACCGATAGGCGACTTCGCTGGCCGCGACGAGGTGTCCGTGATGGACGGGGTCGAACGTGCCGCCCATCACGCCGATCCTGCGCATCCGCGGAGCCTAATGCGCCGTCCGCACCGCCGTCAGACCTCGTAGGCGTGGCGGAACTGCACGCTGATGCGCGGCCCGGCGGCGCGGGTCTTGGGCACGCTGTGCTGCCACGTGCGCTGGCACGAGCCGCCCATGACGAGCAGGTCGCCCGGCCCGGGGGTGAAGCCGACCGACGGTCCGCCACCGGTGGGCCGTAGCCGGAACGGCCGCACCGCGCCCAACGACACGAGCGCGACCACCGCGGATGGCAGCTCGCGGGCCACCCGGTCGCCGTGCCAGGCCACGCTGTCGGCACCGTCGCGGTAGAGGTTCGCCCCGACCTGGGTGAACTCGACGCCGTAGCGGGCCGACAGCTGCCGCGCCATCGCGGCCAGGTCCGGCGGCGCCTCGGCGAGCGGCCACCGGTGGGTGAGCCGCGGCTCGGGCAACACCCGGTCGTACATCCGCACCCGCCGCGGGCCCGCCCACGGCGTCTCGGCCAGCAGCTGGGCGAACAGCGCGTCGGCGCCCGCGCACCAGCCGGGGGCGATGTCCACCCACGCGCCGTGCCCGAGCTGATGCCGCCGGGGCGCAAAGATCTCCAGCCCGTCGAGCAACGACGGCTGCCACACCAGATCGGCGACCATGCACCAACGATACGCCAAATCGAACATATGGTCGACACGGTTAGACGCGCGGCCGCGAGCCCGGCTCCTGGGTGGGCGGCAACTGGCCCGGGCCGGGCAGCCGTGGCGGCGGCAGGTGCGCGGCGGGCAGCGTGGCCCATGCGTTGACCGACGGCGGGATCGACGGCGGGTCGGGTCGCACGGTGCGCGGTGCGGGCGCCGAGCCGTCGCCGAACCGGAACGCCGAGGTCAGGTCCCCGAACGTGCGCCGCCGCCAGGCCGAGATGTTCGGCTCCATCACCCCGGTCACGCGCTCGACGAACCGCAGCGCCGACGTGTGGTCGAACGGCTCGGAGCACACCCAGCCGCCCGCCGTCCACGGCGAGATGACGATCGCGGGCACCCGGAACCCCGCCCCCACCGGCAGCCCGTTGCCCGGCGTGCCGCCCGGCGAGGTCCAGCTCACGAACTCCCCTGGGGTGCCCGGTGGCGGAGTGGGCGGCGCGAGGTGATCGAAAAGGCCGTCGTTCTCGTCGTAGGCGAGGATCACGGCGGTCTTCGCCCACACGTCGGGGTTCGCCGCGATCGCGTCGATCTTGCTCGCGACGAAGTCGGCCCCGTCGGCAGGCCGGTACGAGGGGTGCTCGGAGGTGGCGCTCGTGCAGATGACCCAGGACACGGTCGGGAGGCGGTCGGCCAGCGCGGCGCTTTCGAAGGCGAACTCGGACCGGGCCGTGCGGCCGTCGACGGCCAGCGCCGACCCGCGGCGGGCCCGCCGGAACGCGGCGAACTGCTCCAGCACGTTGCAGCCGAACGTGTCGTCCTGGTGGTAGACCCGCCAGCTCACGCCCGCCCTGGTGAGGCGCTCCGCGTAGGTGGTCCAGCGGAAGCCACCGCGCGGCGCGACGTTGTCGAGGCACGGACCACCGCCGTGTCCCTCGGGGTCGATCGTGCCCGTCATCCACATCATGCGGTTGGGCCAGGTCGGGCCGAGCACCGACGCGTGCCAGGCGTCGCACACCGTGAACGCCTCGGCCAGCGCGAACTGCAACGGCAGGTCGGCGCGGGTGTGGTAGCCCATCACGAAGGGCGCGTTCGCGCCGTCCGCGCCGCGGTGGGCGGCCAGCCAGCCGTCCATCCGGCCGCCGTTCCACGCGTCGTGCTGCACCTGCCAGGCGTGCGAGGTCGACGGGATGGTCGCGGCGCTCGTCGTGTGGGTGTCGAGGTGGAACGGGAGGACGTACCCGGCCGCGTGCAGCGGGTCGGGCTGGCGGAAGACGCTGCCGCCCTCGGGCAGCCGGAGCGCACCCGCGTCGCCGAAGCCGCGCACGCCCGCGAGCGTGCCGAAGTAGTGGTCGAACGAGCGGTTTTCCTGCATGAGCAGCACGACGTGGCGGATGTCGCGCAGCGACGCGCGCCGTGTCGGTGGGGGCGCCGCGATCTCGCGCCGCACGTTCGGGGGCAGGAAGGCGGCGGCCGTCGCGACCGCGGCGGACGACGCGGCGGCCGCCAGCAGCCGCCGCCGGGTCAGCCCGGCCACGGCTCGCTCGCGAGCGCCGCGACGATCAGGTCGATCTCCGGGTCCATGCAGGCCAGCTCGCCGTGGCGGGCGACGGCGTGCCGGTAGGACAACGCCGAGCTCAACAGCCGGGCGGCCCCCTCGACGGCCGAACGCGGCGCCTCCACGCTCGCGGCGATCACCGCGGCGATAGCGGCGACGATCCGCTCGTAGCGGGACCGCAGCGCGTCGAGGACGGCCGGATGGGTGTCGGCTTCCCGCCACAGCAGGTGCGAGAGCACGGCCGAGGAGGCGAGCTCGGCGTCGAGCGCGGTGACGGCGCGGCGCAGGTTGGCCGCGAGGTCGCCCGGCCCGGCGATCACGCCCCCGCAGTCCGGCGGCAGGCGTTCGACCAGCGCTTCGAGCAGGTCGGCCTTGCGGGTGAAGTAGTAGTGGACGAGCCCCTTGGGCACCCCGGCGTGCTCGGCGATCCGCGACGTCGGCGTCGCCGCGAAGCCGTGTTCCGCGAACAGCGCCTCCGCGGCGGAAAGGATGCGCTCGCGCGCGGGCTCGTCGTCCATTGGGGATGAGTGTCGGACATGCGGAACGGCCGCGGCCAGGCGGGCCTCGGCCGTTCCGCGATGGTCAGTGCTGCGCGGCGAGCCGGTGTTCGGCGTTCGCCGCGGGCAGGGCCGTGGCGCCCACGATCACCGCGAGGACGCCGCCGACCCAGGAGGTCCACGACGCCCCGCCGAGGGCGCTGTAGCCCAGCACCCACGGCGCGATGAACAGCAGCACGCCCAGCACGATGTGCCCGTACTCGCTCGCCGCCGAGCCCGGTACCGCGAGCGACCACAGCCCGGTCAACGCGAGCACCACGCCGAGCACCACCAGGGACCACACGGCCGCGGCCGTGGTGGTCACGACGATCGGTGAGAGCGCGACCAGCACGCCGATCACCAGCGCCGCCCAGTCCTGCCAGCGCCGCCACGTCCCGACCTGTCCGGTAGCCATTTGCCACCACTTCCCTTCGTTCCGACAGTTACGGTTTACGCCTTGACTGGCCAGCCGGTCAAGAACCGAATCCCGTCTCGTGCGTCACGTCCCGATGCAGGTCAGACGGGCAGCAGCGCCTCCACGACGGCCGCGAGCTGCGCGGCCGTGCGGCACTCGTGCATGGGGAGGACGTCGGCGTAGCGCAGGGCCGCGGAGTCGCCGCTGCCCCATTGGCGCCGTGGCTCGGGGTTGAGCCAGTGCGCGTGCCTCGCGATGCCGACGAGCCTCCGCAGCACCGCCAGGTTGGGGTCGCGGTAGTTCGTGCGGCCGTCGCCGAGGACCAACAGCGAGGTCTTGGACGTGATCGCGCCGCCCCAGTGCTCGGCGAACCCACCGAGGCTGCCGCCGTAGTCGCTGTGCCCGTCGAACGCGACGAGATCGGCCTCCCGCAGCACCCGCTGCATGACGCCCGACAGCTCCGCCCCGGGCGCGAACAGGTGGGTGACCTCATCGGCGCGCTCCACGAACGCGAACACCCGGACCTTCGAGAACTGCTCGCGCAAGGCCTGCACCAAGAGCAGCGTGAAGTGGCTGAACCCGGCGACCGAGCCCGACACGTCGCAGAGGATCACCAGCTCCGGGCGCCCCGGGCGGCGGGTGCGGTAGGCCGGGCGCATCGGCACGCCGCCGGTGGACATCGAGCGGCGCAAGGTGCGGCGCATGTCGATCTCTCCGCGCTTGGCGTGCTTGCGACGCACCGCAAGCCGGGCCGCGAGACGTCGGGCGAGCGGCTGCACGGTGCGGCGGAGCTGGGCGAGCTGCTCGGCGTGCGCGGACAGGAACTCCACCTGCTCGATCTGCTTCGGCACCGCCGAGCGCGCCACCTGGTCACGCCCACGCAGCTCCGCGGTCCGCCGCCGCACCTCGTCGGTGATCA
>CAVUAS010000015.1:0-464376 GCA_963739465.1 uncultured Actinomycetota bacterium | reverse complement strand
TGAGTGGCCACCTCGTCCGGGGCGTGCCCGTGCAGCGCGTACCAGACGGTGACCAGGGCGAACAGATCAGCCCGAACGGCACCGTCCGCTCCACGCACGACGTGTCCGATTACGGGCCTCACCCACGCCCACGATCTCATCTGACGGGCATGGCGAGAGCCTGTTCGATTCCCCACCGTGAGGCGTAGCGCGCTACGAGATCTTCTGAGGTACGGATCTTCTGCGGTCGATTCCAGATCGTGGTCACCGATGGAAGTCCGTACCCGCGATCGTCACGGTCGCGAGTGCGAGGCTTTTTGTCGCGTACCAGGATCACCGGGACTGTTCGGCTGCGAAACGAGCCGTACCACAGGCAGGCGATCTCGGGATCTGCACGGCGTCGGTACGCCCGTAGCGGCGGACCCGGGTGTCGCGCCACCGCCCCCCGCGGTGTCGCGCTGGCGGCCAGGTCGGTCGGGGTGCCCAACCGGGCGCCTCGGGTGCGGGGTCGCCCGGAGCGTCCGGTGCGGGGCGGGGGCAGCTCGTGCAGCACCGAGGTGACCTTCAACCGACTGGTCCAGCTGATCCGGCCGTCCACGTCGCGCAGGCGTTCCCCGACGTAGGCGGCGTCGCCGACCACGTGCACTATGCGGTCGGGGTAGCGGGCGGCGATCAACTCGGCCAGCTCGCGGGCGTGTGCGATCTTCCCGGTGTGCCCGGGTCGCCACAACCGGGCCAGCACCGGCAGACACACCGGGCGGGACAGAAACGACAGCTGCACCACGATGCTGGCCACGACCCAGCAGTTGCCGAACCCGATGGGTTTCGGGCCCTTCGCCGCGCCGTCGTGATGCCAGGCCACCCCGAACACTTTCTTGCCGACCGCTTGAACAATGTGTCGTCGACAGCGATCGTGAGCGGCGATCCGGCCGGCAGGAGCAGTCGGGCCACGATCAGATCGGCCAAGGCCAATCCCAGCGCGTCACCCGACCAGCGGGCGAGAGCGAATAATCGGTGTGCGCGACTGTGATGCCACAACTGTTCCAGCCCGGCGCCGGTGAACATCCCACACACCGTTCGGCGGCGAGTCTGAGCGATCAGACCAACAACCAGCCCGACGAAAGTATGGAATGTCGGAGCGGTGAAGCACGGCCGGACACGGCAAGGAGACCGGCCAGCGAGCACGGTACGGTGGCGCCGGGGACATCGACGGATCACTCTCACGAGGGTGATGACAGGAACCGTCGATGCTTTCCTCTTCCCCCTCCAAGATCCACGACCACGCGTCACCGGCGTGTCCCCCGCGACCAATGCCAGGGAGATGAGTGGTTTCGGCCTCTGTCTGGGGGCTGCTCGCCGCGGTCACGTTGAGTGAGGTCGATCGGCAGGCCCTCCTGCGACAGCCGGGCGACCTCTGGTGTGGGTGGTTCGATGTGATCGGGGCGTGTTCGGCGTGGCGTGCCGGGATGGGTGGAGGCTCCCGGTAGAAGATCAGGTGTATGAAGCCGATCTTCGTCCCTGGAGCCTCCGCGTGTCTTTCTACCCGGTCTCGTCCTGGCCCGCGATCCCCGGTGTGGAGATTCCCGGTGTAGATCAGGCGGCGGTGATGGTGGCCGTCCCGGTCTCGGCGCTGGCCTGGCCCGTGCGGGCGGATTCGGGCGGTGAAGGCCGATCGGCGCTGGTGGTCGCGGGGCCTTCACGGATCACGGCGGGCGATCTGGTGGCCTGGTGCAAGGTTGTGGTGGTGGCGCCGGCCCTGCTGCGCCGGGATGGGCGGGTCCAAGCCGAGGGCCGCCCGTGTGATCACGCCCGGCTCGGGGCCGCGGAGCAGGAACTGGACCGCCGCTGCGGGCCGGGGACGATCGAGCGGATCGCCGCGGGGGTCCACCCGACCGGGAAGATCAAGGCCGTGGCGCGGCGGGAGATGAGCGTGGCGTTCACGATCCGGGCGGTGCTGCTGATGACCTTGATGCCCGACGCCGACGCCCGCGAGGTGCTCACCACGCTACTGGGAGAGCTGGTCGAGGTGCCGTGGCAGCGGGCGCACACGGTGCCCTCGGGCACGGTGCTGTCCACCTGGCGGACCGCGATCGGCCCGGCACCGCTGCAGGAGCTGCAGCGGGAGTTGCTGGCCGCGGTCGTGGCCGAGCACCGCCCCGATGGGCTGTTCGCGGTGGAGGTGGGCGGCGGGCTGCGGCTGGGCTCCATCGACGGCACCGTGACCCGGATGCCCGACACGGCGGCCAACCGGGCCGTGTTCGGCACCGCCGGGGCGGCCGAGACCGGCTACCCGCAGATCCGCCACTTGCACATCTCCGACGCGCTCACCCGCGCCACCCTGGCCGTGGTGACCGGCCCGGCCGGTGGGGACAAGGCCGAGGCCGAGCAGGCGCTGCTGGACCGGGCCCTGGCCGAGCAGCCCGACGTGTTCGGCCCCGACCGGTTGTGGATCATGGACCGGAACTTCCCCGGGGTGGCGCGGATCAAGGCGATGCTTGCCACCGGCAGCCACGTCCTGATCCGCGTCAAGTCCGACATCCGGCTGCCCCGTATCGGCGGGTTCGCCGAGGACGGGTCCTACCTGGCCCTCCTGTCCGGCGGCGGGACCACCCTGACCATGCGGGTGGTCGAGTACTACGTCACCCTGGACGGACAGACCACGCCCGAGCTGTTCTGCCTGGTCACCGATCTGCTCGACCACACCACCCACCCGGCGCATCTACTCGCCGATGCCTACCGGTGGCGGTGGGACGGATCCGAGACCGCCCTGCGGGAGGCCAAGTCGGCCATCCACGACGCCGGCCCGGCGACCGGGGCGATCCTGCGCTCACACACCCCGAACCTGATCCGGCAGGAACACGCCGCCTGGATCGTCGCCACCGAGCTCGTCCGCGTCACCACCCGCTCGGCCGCCACCATTGCACAGCCGTTCCGGAAAGGCCCACGCACCGGTCAGGCCGTCGCGGCCCGGCACCTGTCGTTCACCACCGCCCGCCGCACCCTGATCACCACCGTCCGGGCTGGCGCCGCCACCGCCTCACTACCCGCACCCGCCCGGGCCGCCGCCCACCACACGGCCCTGGCCGTGATCGCCAGCGCCCGCGTCACCACCGACCGGCACCGCCACCGCGACCACAAGATCAAAACCAGACAGCCGTTTCCCCACGCCCCCCGCGGCATCACCACCCGCACCGCCCCCGCCCACGTGCACGTCTGCGGCACCACCGCGGCCTGACCCCCGCACCGTCGCGTCCCTCGACCAGAACATCACCACCCCGGGCGGGAACCCGGCGCACCCGGCCAGACCGCCGGGCCACCACCACGCCCCCCGACCGCTATCACCCTCCGTACACAACTCGAAGATCACCACGAGGGTCCGCCGCGCCGCGAACTACCGAATCTCCCTGGCATTGCCCCCGCGACCCACGATCGGCGACCAGCGCCAGGAAAACTGCGAAACACGAGTGAGCAGCGACGTTCTCCCGGCCGTTGTTTACCTCGTTGACCGTGGACGCACTGCTGCCGCTCGCTTGCTCGTGTGTGGTAACCGTGCCGCCGTTACAGCAACGCTTTATGTCGTGCGCGCACACCAGTTGGTGACCCGTGGTTCGACAGAGTCTGACCCGAATCCGCGAGTAGCGGTGCGACACGTGCGGCGAGTTGGGGATAGGTGCCCTGTGACCTGCGATGATGAGGTTGTTGAGCCAATATCGTCGGGGTCGGGAGGGCACCTATCTGGTGGGCAGGATACGACGGCAACGTGGGTTGCGGCGGCGGGTGCGGATCGGCGCGCCGGACGGGTCGTTGACGGGGTTCTCCGGCATGCTCGCGGTGACCGAGTTGGTCGATCGGCTCGGGGTGATCGACCGGTTGGACGCGGCGATCGGGCCGATCAAGAAGCGGGATCGGGGCTTCTCGGGCGGTGAGGTGCTGGTCGGCATGGCTGCGGCGCAGCTGGCCGGGGAGGACTTCTTGGTCGGGCTGGATCGCCAACGTGACGATGTCGCCGGGCAGCAGCTCGCGCCGGTGCCCGGGTTGAGTTCCACGACCGCGGCCGGGCTGGCCCGCAGGTTCACCGACGGGCAGTGGCATGCGGTGGAGACCGGGATCGGTGACATCGGCGCGGCGATGTTGGCCGCGCTGCCCGCGCAGCGGGCCGCGGCCCTGTGCGCCGAGGTGACCATCGATCTGGACACCACCGACGTGGAGGTGTACGGGCGGCACAAGCGTGGGGTGGCGTTCAACCACCAGGGGCAGCGGTGTGGGCGGCCGCATGTGGCCACCTGGGCGCAGACGGCGACGGTGCTGGCCGCGGACTTGATGGCCGGCAACGAGGACCCCCGCCCGCATGCCGCCGAGTTGCTGGGGCGGGCGCTCGCGGCGCTGCCCGCCCCGGCGCGGGCCGGGAAGATCCGGCTGCGTGCCGACGCCGGCTACTTCGCCGGCCGGCTGGCCCGCGCGGCGCTGTTGGCCGGGGTCGAGTTCGCCATCGGCGCCAAACGGATCGCGCCGTTGTGGCGGCTGCTGGACGGCGTCGCCGAGGACGCGTGGACCGACGCGGTCGACATGGACGGCGCGCAGGTCGCGGTCGCCGAGTACTGCCCGGACTGGTGGCCCGCGGCCACCCGGCTGCTGATCCGCCGGGTCCGGCTCGACGTGACCGCCGGGCAGGTCTCCGCCGACCCCCGAGCCCGGCGGCGCCGTACCCTGCACCCCGACCAGCGCGCTCTGCCGATCACCGAGCTCGCCGGCGCCGACGCGGTGTACGGCTATTCGTTCATCGTGACCGACCTCGACGTCTCTACCGGCGAGCGAGCAGCCGCGGTCGAGCACTGGTACCGGCACCGCACCCAGGTCGAGAACGTGTTCCGCGATGCCAAGCGCGGAGCGGCGCTTCGCCATCTCCCCTCGGGATATCCGCAGGTCAACACCGCGTGGATGTGGGGTGCGCTGCTCGCGGCCAGCATCGCGGGCTGGCTGCATCAGCTCACCGCCACCCCAGGACCCGGCGCGCGGCTGTTCGGGCACGGCCTCCGCGGCGGCCAAGCCATGATCGCCACCTTGCGGCACCGGTTGATCCGCGTCCCGGCCAGGCTGATCCGCCACGCCGGCGGGCTCACCCTGCGCCCACCACCGGGACATCACCTGCTCAACGAGGTCCTCGCTCGCATCCGCGCACTCCCCGCAACGTCCTGACCAGGCCGAACCGGCCCCGAACACCCCGGAACCCCGCTCACCCGAGGCGTCATTCGGGGCCTCGTCCTGCCCGAACCCGAAATGCACCCGGGAAAGATCCACAAATCGAGGCATAGATCAACTCACCTACTACTCGCCGAATCGGGTCTGATCAGACATCACCGCGAGTCATTGCATTTAGCTGCTTATGTCCCCTCGCCGGGCGGGGAGCTCTCGGCGGTGATAGCCCCGACTGATCTATGCCCCGGTCGTGGCCTGCTCCCGCCGCGTCTTCCGGCCGGTTGCGTCGATCGGAGTGTAGCTGTTCAGCCTTGGTGGCGTGATTATGCGGCGGCGGCGATGTCGGGGGTGAGGGCAGGCGGGAGCCACGCACCGGTGGTGAACAGGCGCGTCATCGCGTCAAGGGTGTCCAGACCCCACTTGGTCGCGGTGGACAGATAGGACTGCACGACAGCGAAGTCGATGAGTCCTTGCAGGGTGCGCCAGGAACCTCCGGAGCTCCGCTGCTGAACCTTCACTGATCTGGCCGGCAACTCGGCGGTGTTGTTGGTGAAGCTCACGTCCAGGTTCACTGTGAACCGCAGGATCATGTCCCGATGTCGCTGGAAGCGTCGCAGCAGGGTGCGGGCCTGCTGGTGCAGCGGGTCGCTGCCGCGGGTGTTCTCCTGCCGGCCACGGGCGATCGCCCCGGCATAGCGGGAACGGATGGTGGACAGTTCGGTGTCGGTGAGGGCCGCGCGGCCCTCGGCGCGGGCGGCGTGCGCGGTGTCATTGGCCAGCAGCAAGGTATTCACCATCGCCTCGGCCCAGGACTGACCCGCAGGGTCGGGGTCGTGGACCGCGCGGAGGTCGCGGACCAGATGAATGCCGCACCAGGCGTGTTCGATCGTGTCGAGGTGTTCGTAGCCGGCGTAGCCGTCCCGGACCAGGACCCCGGTGAACGTCGGCCAGATGCCGGCGGCGTCGATGGTGTCGCGGCTGCGGTCGCCGACGTGCATCGCGGTCAGGAACCGGG
The DNA here is from genome assembly GCA_963739465.1 of uncultured Actinomycetota bacterium. Classification (GTDB taxonomy): domain Bacteria; phylum Actinomycetota; class Actinomycetes; order Mycobacteriales; family Pseudonocardiaceae; genus Pseudonocardia. The sequence goes on along the minus strand of CAVUAS010000015.1, from coordinate 458,186 downwards.
TGCAGGCCACGTGCAGGTAGCTCAGCGCGCCTTCGGCGCGGGCGGTCGTCTCCTCGGCGTGGGCGACCGGCGCGGCGGCAATCAACGCCCGCACATGCGGCAGGAACCGGGTCTCGAGCAGGCGGGCGGCCTGAGCACGGAGCCCGGCGACCCACCCGGGCGACACCGCGAACCCCAGCAACGCGTTGAGCACCCGCCGCGCGCGACGTACCGGCAGGAAATGCGCGCACGTCAGCCACGCTGCCCGAGCCTTGACCCCGGGTCCGTACTGAACCCGGCCCGACGCGACGGCGGGTGCGCTCGCCTCGGTGACGGTGCCGCACCCGCCGCAGGTTCGTGACTGCACCCGATGCTCGGTGACATACGGGCGCGGCGGAGGCGGCGGGAGGTCAACCACCTGATGGCGACACACACCGAAGACCTCCGCGTCCACCAAACCCTCCCCGCATCCCGCACACACCGGCGGAATGTGGGTGATCGTGTCATCGGGATCATCGATCAGACGCAGCGTGGCGCTGGGCGCACCAGGCTGCTTACCCCGCGGCTTACCCGAACGCGTCCGTACCGAGCGCTTGGCGGCGGGCTTCTTGATGAACGGCGAATCCGACGACGGTGGTTTGCCGCTGTTGGAGGAATCTCGACCGAGTTGGGCATGCAGCGCCGCGACCAGGCCTTCGAGCTCCGTCACCCGCGCCACCAGCGCCGCGATCTCAGCGTCCTTGGCCGCCAGCAACGACACGACGTCATCGTGTGCTTCCCGGCCCGACCCCATGATCAAAACCATAGTGGATCAACGGTGGCGACCGCTGCCGACACGCCGCCGACCTGTCACTCAGGCTGAACAGCTACATCGGAGTCACGTTCCCTGTGACGAGTTGTGACAGCGCTGCAGCGATGACGCGGTCTCGGTCCTGGGCCGCGTGTTGGTAGCGCAGCGCCGCACCGGGTGTGGAGTGGCCAAGTCGGGCCATAAGCTCGGCCAGCGTCGCACCCGTGGACGCGGCCAGCACGGCACCGGTGTGGCGCAGATCGTGGAACCGCAGGTCAGGCCGTCCCGCGCGCTCGCGAGCCGGATAGAATGACCGGTAGAGGGTCGAGGGGGCAAGCTGGCCGCCGTTCACGGCGGGGAACAGCAGCCCGTCGCGGCCCATCTCCGCGTGCTGGTGGAGGTGGTCCTTCACCAGTGGGAGCAGGTGCGGGGGGAGGGCGACGGCGCGCTTGCCTGCCTCGCTCTTGGGGTCCTTGACCTTCCGGCCCGCGTCGGTGCGGACCACGCTGCGGCGGATGTGAATTACGCCGTTGGTGACGTCGACGTCGGAGCGGCGCAGCTCGGCCAGCTCACCGAACCGCAGACCGCACCACGCGGCGAAGAGCACGAGAAGCTGGTACCTCTCGGGCATCTCCGTCGTCAGCACCTCCAGCTCGGCGAGGGTGGCCGGGACGATCCTCTTCACGCGCTTGGTCTGCCCGGCACCCCGTACCCGGCAGGGGTTCGCGGGGATCACGTCGTCGGCCACCGCGGTGTGCATGACGGTGCGCAGCAGCGCGTAGGCGTGCGCGCGCGCCGTCGGCCCAGTGCGTTCGCTCAGGGAGGTGTGCCACGTCCGTACGGCGGCGGGGGTAACGTCGGGGACCGGGACTGTGCCGAAGGTGGGGAATACGTGGTTGCGCAGCAGCCGGGCGTAGAGGTCTCGGGTGCGGTCCTCCAGGTCGCGATGGACGAGCCACGCTTCGGCGTACTCGCGCAGGGTCACCGGAGCGGCCGTGGGTGCGGCCGGGGGGAGCCAGTCGTTGCGGAGGATCTCCGAGCGCCGCAGCGACAGCCAGTCGTCGGCGTCGCCCTTGGTCTGGAAGGTCAGGGCCTGACCGTTAGTTAGCGCGGCGGGCCCGTAGGTGTGCCCGTCCGGGCCGGTGTAGCGGGCCTGGTAGCGGCCTGACGGCAGCTTGCGAATGTTGCCGAACTGCCGCTTGCCCTGCTTGGTCGCCATCGGTGTGTACCCCTCCGTGCGCTGCGGCGTGCCAGTTGAGTGCCAGATCGAACGTGCATCAGTGCCCGTACGTGTCCTGGCCCGTCACGCGACACAGGACACTGTCCTTCCTGGTCAGCGACGGTATCAGCAGGTGGCGGCCTGTGTCGCACGTCGAGGACAGACACAGGTTCAAATCCTGTCACCCCGACCAACAGACGCCCTGGTCAGACGCTCACCACGAGCGAACGGCCAGGGCATTCGTCGTGTCGGGCGCCCGATCCGGAGCATTCCGCTCAGCCTCGATCCACACGAGTACAGCAGTGACCCTCGCCTGTCCGCTTGCGCCGACACGAGCGGCTCACCCGCGTCGACGTCCGGGGCCCGTGGCTCGTCAGCTACCCGGAACACCGCTCTCACACGATCTGGGCGACCGACGGTTCGGCGCCGCTCATCGGGCGGCCGCGGAGGACTTCGGCTCCGCCCGGCGGGCCGGGTTCGCTCGTCCGCGCAGCGTCAGCATGACCAGGCCGCCCAGCAGCAGCGCGGCGGCCAACACGACCGAGGTGGACAGGAAGCTGCCGTGGCTGACGTCCTGCAGGTAGCCGCCGACGTAGGGGCCGACGAAGCCGCCGAGGTTGCCCAGGGCGTTGATCAGTCCCATCGCGGTTCCGGCCACAGCGACCGGCATGGCGCGTGAGGCGCTCGCCCAGAACGGCCCGTCGTAGGCCAGGGCGCCCGCCATGGCGAGGCTGACCAGCGCGATCGACAGCCACGCGATGCTGCCGAGCAGGACCGATGCGACCAGCGTGACGGCGGCGATCGCGAGGGAGAGCATGACGTGGAAGGCATAGCGGCCGTTGTGGTCGGCCGCGCGGGCGTTGAGGTAGAGCGCGACGATCGCGACGACGTAGGGGATGGCGGTCACGAACCCGACGAGGACGTCGCTGCCCTTCGTGGTCGTGGTGACGAGGTGGGGCAGCCACAAGTTCAGGCCGTAGAACCCGACCTGGATCAGGAAGTACACCGCGACGAGCCGCCAGACGACGCTGCTGCGGAACACGTCGCGCCAGCCTGCGGCCGCGGGAGCGTCGCGTTCGTCCTGGGCAAGGGATGTCTCGATGTACTCACGCTCGGCCGCCGAGACCCAGTGGGCGTCCGCGGGTCGGTCCTCCACCAGCCACCACCACAGCGGCGCCGCGATCACGAACGGCATCACGCCCTCGACGAAGAACAGCATCCGCCAATCCGACCAGGAGAGGATCCACCCGGACAGCGGTGCGGTGATGATCGAGGAGATCGCGATGTTCATCATCCACACCCCGTAGGCGCGGGCCCGTTCACCCGCGGGGAACCAGTGGCTGATCAGCACGAGGATCGCGGGCCAGATCCCGCCCTCGGCGATCCCGAGGAGGAAGCGGACCACCAGCAGTTGGGTGAAGTCCTGCACGAGCCCGGAGAGCACGGCGAACACCCCCCACACCAAGATCATGATTCCGACGAACTTCTTCGCGCTCCAGCGTTCGGCGAGGTGGCCGCCGGGGATCTGGAGGAAGAGGTAGCCGATGAAGAAGATCCCGCCCGCCAGCCCCTGCTGGGTCTTGCTGATGCCCAGGTCGTGACCCATGCCCGCGAACGCGAACCCGATGTTGGTCCGATCCATGAACGAGATGATGTAGACGATGATCGCGACCGGTATCAGTCGGAACCACCGTGCTTTGCCGACGCCTGCCTCGTTGCCTGCGACGGAAGTCATGCTCCGCAACCTCCCCGAGATAGCGACGGGCCTGCAAGCCCGCTCCACAGGGCCGCTCGCCCGACCGGTGGACGAGCCGACCACCCCGCGGCGAAACGCGGACCATCGGCTTCTGTCGCGAAGTCCCATCGCATACCCCGTTGCGGCGACTCTCACTCACCCGGTCACGATTCAGGCCCGGCCGCGGCCTCCTCGACGAAGGTGGTGCCGAGCCGGCGCCTCACCTCGTCGCTCACGCCCGGCGTGGCGATCGGTCGCCGCACCGGCACACCGACACCACTTGGCGGCATTCCTGCGCACCCAGGGCCTCAACGGAGCTCGGCCGGCTGAACTGCATCACCGACTCGGGATCCCGTCGCCACGGAAGATAGTTGTCGGCCGAGGTCGCCGAGCTGGTTGCCGACCTCGGCTCGCCGGGCGCCTCCTCCATCAACGAGACCTCGCTACCCGTTGACGGCGGGTGGACCGCATGCTGAGCGAGCACGAGGAAAGGAGCGCGATGGCGCGCAACAAAGTGATCGGCGTCGACGAGGCCGTGGAGACCGTTCTGTCCGGCGACACCGTCGCCACCGGCGGCTTCGTCGGGGTCGGTTTTCCCGAGCATCTCGCCGTGGCCCTGGAGCGGCGTTTCCTGGCCTCCGGCGCGCCGTCGGACCTGACCCTGGTCTTCACAGCCGGACAGGGCGACGGGAACGGGCGCGGGCTCAACCACTTCGGCCGCCCGGGCATGGTGCGCCGGGTGATCGGCGGCCACTGGGGTTTGGTCCCGGCGCTGGGCCGTCTGGCCGCGGCGAACGAGATCGAGGCGTACGGCCTGCCCCAGGGCATGATCAGCCACTTGTTCCGGGACATCGCAGGCGGCAGGCCCGGGGTCGTCAGCCGGGTAGGCATCGGCACCTTCGTCGACCCGCGCCTGGAAGGCGGACGGCTCAACGCGCGGACCACCGAGCAGATCCTCGACGTCGTCACCCTGCGCGGCGTCGATCACCTCTTCCTTCCGACGATGCCGATCCACGTGGCGCTGCTGCGCGGCACCACCGCGGACGCCGAGGGCAACGTGACCATGGAGCACGAGCCGGTGACGCTGGAGGCGCTGTCGATGGCCCAGGCGGCCAAGAACTCCGGCGGTCTGGTCATCGTCCAGGTCGAGCGGACCACCACCCACCACGTCCTATCCCCGCGCGAGGTCCAGATTCCCGGTCTGCTCGTCGATGCGGTCGTCGTCAGCCCACCGGAGGAGCACCACCAGACCTTCGCGGAGGCCTACAATCCCGCCTACACGGGCGCGATTCGAGCACCGGTAACGTCGCTCTCACCGCTGCCGCTGAACGCGCGCAAGGTCATCGCCCGCCGGGCCGCGATGTTCCTTCGGCCCAACGCCGTCGTGAACCTGGGCATCGGCGTCCCCGAGGGGATCGCGGCGGTGGCCAGCGAGGAGGGCGTCCTCGATCTGATCACACTGACCGTGGAGGCCGGGGGGATCGGCGGCATCCCGGCCGGTGGACTGAGCTTCGGCGCCACCGTCAACGCCCAGGCGATCATCGACCAGCCCTACCAATTCGACTTCTATGACGGCGGCGGGCTGCACCAGGCGTTCCTCGGCATGGCCGAGGCCGACGCCGCCGGGAACGTCAACGTCAGCAGGTTCGGCACCCGGATCCCCGGCCCGGGCGGCTTCATCAACATCAGCCAGTCCGCACGCGAGGTCAACTTCCTCGGGCTTTTCCGCGCAGGCGCGACCCTGGCGGTGGCCGACGGCGGGATCCGTGTGATCGAGGAGGGGCCGGGGTGCAAGTTCCTCCACCGGGTCGAGCAGGTCACCTTCAGCGGCGAACAGGCGCGTGACCGCGGGCAGACGGTCCGCTTCATCACCGAGCGATGTGTGTTCCGGCTCACCGACGCGGGCCTCGAACTCGTCGAGATCGCGCCCGGGATCGACCTCGAGAAGCACGTGCTCGACATGATGGCGTTCCGTCCACGGATCGCCGCCGACCTCACCACCATGGACCCCGCGCTCTTCCGTCCCGAAGGGATGGGTCTTGCAGACCGACCGACCCTGCCGTTGAGCGACCGCTTCCCCTACGACTTCGAGCAGAACATCCTCTACTGCAACTTCGAGGGATTGACGCTGTCGACCGCCGACGACGCCGCCGAGCTGGCGGCGCACCTTGAGGCGGCGTTCCGCAGCATCGGTCGACGTGTGCACGTCATCGTCAACTACGACAACTTCGAAGTACTCCCACCCGCATCCGCCCGGTTCTTCGCGATGATCGACCACAACGAGCGCTACACCCTGTCGGGCACCCGGTACTCGACGAACGCCTTCTTCCGCCGCAGGCTCGGCGCGAAGTTCATCGCGGCCAGCCTCGATCAGCGTTTCTACAGCAGCTTCGCTGAGGCTCGGGCCGGCATCTCACATGACCGGCTCCGCTCGCGGGCGGCGGAGCCCTCGAAGGAGGGGAACGACCCGATCATCGCGCGATGACAGGTACTCGGAGACCTCGCTGCGCTGCGCAGATACCACCGCCGACCGGGGATGTTCGAGGAAGAGTGGGTGCCCAACTGTGTCTGCCGCAACGGTTCGGGTCCGCGACGCCGGGCGCCGGCTCGGTGTGCCCGAAGAGCGACGGTCACCCCATGAGCAGCCGCCTGTCCTCGCATCGCGGGCCTTGCGGCCCTGCCCCGCATCCCGCGGTTCGAGCAGAGTGCTGATCGGATCAGCGGAGGCTCTCATGCGCGAGGAAGCGTCACCACCGACGCGGGGAGGAACACCCCTGAGGGCCGCGGCGGCACCGGGTCCGGTCGTCCTCGCGCGGGTCGGGGCTCGCGGGCCTGCAGGCAGCGCAGGTCGGCCAGCGTCCTCAAGCAACTGCTTGACGTCGTTCGAGCGCTGCTCATGAGCAGGGTCCTGCGCATCCGCACAGCGCTGGCCGCGCTGGCGGTGGTGGTCGCGGCGGGGACGCTCGGATACATCCTGCTCGGCTTCGCCCCGCTCGACGCGCTCTACCAGACCATCACGACGATCACCACGGTCGGATTCCGCGAGGTCAACCCCTTCAGCTCGGCAGGCAAGGTCTTCACGATGGCCTTGATCCTGACCGGGGTCGGCACGGCGCTGTACGCCCTCGGCGCCCTGCTCGAAGCCTTCGTCGAGGGCGATCTGCGAACCCACCTGGGAAGGCGCCGGATGAACCGGTCGATCACTCATATGCAGGGACACATCATCGTCTGCGGGTGGGGCCGCGTCGGGGCGGCCAGCCGCAGTTACCTGCGCAGCACGGGCCAGCAGGTCGTCGCCGTCGACCGCGATCCGATACGGCTGACGGGGCTGGACGAGCCCCACGTCCTCGGCGACGTCACCGACGACCGCGTCCTGCTCGCGGCAGGCATCGAACGGGCCAGGGCCCTGATCGCCGCGCTGGACACCGACGCGGACAACGTCTACGTGACGCTGTCCGCACGGGCGATGCGACCCGACATCGTCATCGTCGCGCGGGCCCGGGACGAATCGTCGACGGCCAAGCTGATGCGGGCGGGCGCCGACCGCACGGTCAACCCGCAGCTGATGGGCGGTCGGCGGCTCGGCGCGTTCGCGCTGCAGCCGCACGTAGCCGAGTTCCTCGACGTCGTCATGCACGACGAGAGCCTGGACTTCCGGCTGGAACAGTTCGAAGTGTTGCCGGGCTCGCCGCACGTCGGCACCACGCTGGGCCAGATGGCCGCCTACCTCCCGACCGGTGCCCTCCTACTCGCACTGCGGCGTCCCGGGAAGCCCTTCGAGGCAAACCCCAACCCGGCCGTCCTCCTCGAGGAGGGGTCGGTGCTCATCGCGCTCGGCACCGCCGACGAGCTGACGAGCCTGCGCAAACGGGTGGACGCACAGTGACCCACCCGGTCGACGGCCGCCGCCCAGCCGCAGGTCGGGTGCGCGACATCCCCGATCGCGGATCTGCGCACCCGGCACGGGCGGCTCGACAGGGGTCCTCCTGGCCGCGGCCGAACGACTCGTACGAGGAGGCCGTATGCGAAAGCAATCGCTGAAGCGCCGGTTCCTGTGGTTGATCAAGAACACCCTCAACCGGGCGGCGGTGCCGATCGCCCGATCCGGGCACGGCCCACATGCGCTGGTCCGACACGTGGGCCGCCGCACCGGACGGACCTTCGAGACCCCGCTGCTGCTCGCGCGCACCCCGGACGGCTTCGTGGCCGAGCTGACCTACGGCCCCGACGTCGACTGGTACCGCAACATCACCGCGGCGGGCCGGTGCGTCATCATCCAGCACGGGGTCGAGTACCCGGTCGACCGGATCGAGCCCTGCAGTGCACAGGACGGGTTGACCGCATTCGGGCCTCCACGCTCACTGGTCCTCCGGCTGCTGCGCCGCCATGAGTTCCGCAGGTTGCACGTCGAAGCCGCAGCGAGTGGCCCGGGCAACGTCGGGTGATGGGCAAGACCGCCCACTGCCCACCCCGACCCGGCAACCGGTCGCCGCGAGCGTTCTCGGTTCCTGCGACGGTCGGGAGGTGGACAGCGACCTCGAGCTGGCGACGGTCATCGATGCGGCGCATCGGGAGCGCCGGCTCCGCCGCTCCCCCTGGAGGGGCTCGACAGCGTGCCCGTGAAGCTGGTGCACAACGGCACCCACATCGCCGACGGAACGGGAGCGGCCGCCATGGGCCATCCCCCGCGAGCACTGCAATGGCCGCAACGGACCCTCGCTCGGAGCGGTGATCAGTTACGGGTGGGCGACATCGTCATCACCGGCGGACTCACCGCGGCCGTTCCCCACGAGCACGGCGACGTCCTGGTGGCCGACTTCGGTGACGGCACCGCCGCCGTCCACTTGCAGCGGACCCCCGGCGCCGGATCGGACTGAACCCGTCGGCCGGTACCCCCGCCAGCCCTGCCACCCGGGCGCGCCACCGGTCGGCGGCCCGCAACCCGGAATGACCGATCCGGCGGGCAGCGGAGCCGGCAGGTCCGGCCCGCGACCAGGACCCGCACCCCGCAGAGAAAAGCGGCACCGAGGAGGCCGACACCCGAACCCTCCACCGCGCAACGCCGAATGCGTATCGAGCGACCTTTCCCACCGATCGACCGGAACGAGGTACCGCTACGTGGACGCGACCGATCTACCGACCGCGTCGGCTTCCTCGCAGGGCGCCCGGCCCGAATGCCCACGATGGTGCCGAGACCACCTCGACGACCGCGCGAACGGCGGAGCCGACCTGCATCAGGCGCGCCTGGGCACCGCCGGGCGATACCGGGTGGACGTCTGGCAGGAGGTCGGCGGATCGGTCAACGTCGAGCTGGAGATCCCTGGCGCCCAAGTACAGCTCCTGTCCGCAGACGAGGCGATAACGCTCTCCGAATTGCTCCGGAAAGCCGCCATGGTCACTCGCCCGGGGCCGGACGAGCACGCGTAGCGCGACGTGTCGTACGGAGGCCGGGGGCCGAAGCCAGGTCCCCCGGGACCCCCACACCGCTCGCCATGCTCCAATGACGGGGTGGACGCCGCCGGCCCGCCAGAGCGGGAACCGAATGCCGGCCCCCACCCCGGCGAGCAGCACGCCGCGGGCTTCGGGTCCCGGCTGAACTGGCTGCGGGCCGGGGTGCTCGGCGCCAACGACGGCATCGTGTCGGTCGCCGGGCTCGTCGTCGGCGTCGCCGGGGTCACCACCGAGCGAGGCCCGCTCTTCACCGCGGGCATCGCGGGCCTGGTCGCGGGCGCGGTGTCGATGGCCCTCGGCGAGTACGTGTCGGTGTCCAGCCAGCGCGACTCCGAGCTGGCCCAACTCGCCACCGAAAAGCGTGAGCTGCGCGAGGAACCCGAGATGGAGCTCGCCGAGCTCGCAGCGCTGTACGAGGCGAAGGGCCTGCGCCCGGAGACCGCACGCACGGTCGCCCGCGAGCTCACCGAACACGACGCGCTCGCCGCCCACCTCGACGCCGAACTGTCCATCGACCCCGAGGATCTCACCAGCCCGTGGCAGGCCGCAGGCGCCTCGGCGCTCGCGTTCACCCTCGGCGCGGTGCTGCCCCTGCTGGCCATCCTGCTCCCGCCGCCCGCCTGGCGCGTTGCGATCTGTGTCGCGGTCGTGCTGGTCACGCTCGGCGTCGCGGGCTGGGTCGGCGCTGTGCTGGGCGGGGGACGCCGAACCGTCGCCGTAGCCCGCGTGGTCGTCGGCGGCGGGCTGGGCCTGGCCCTCACCTACTTCATCGGGCACCTCTTCGGCACCGCGATCGGCTGACCCGCAGCCGCCCCCGGCCGCCGCCGCGACCGACCATGCTGATCACCCGCTCGTCGGTGCCTCGCCTCCTCGTGGAAGCTGCCGGACCATGGCCACGCCGAGCGGTCCGCGGCCCTTCCCCGCGACGACGAGCTCGGGGACCGGCGCGCCGTCCGTCGTCACGACCAGCGGGACGTCCCGGAAGTGCCACCAGGCCGCCCCGACCCACCGGAGCGAAGGCCACGTCGCGGCTATCGGCGATTCTCGGCGCGCCAGGCGACGTAGTCGGCGACCGCGGCGGCGACGTCGAAGGCCGGTGTGAAGCCGGTGTCGTCCGCGAGGCGGGTGATGTCGAGGCAGGGGTCGTCGCCGGGGCCGTTCCGGCGCCCGGGCAGGAGCTCGAGGCGCAGGCCGGGCCGGATAGCCTGCAGAGCGCCCGCGAACTCGCGGTTGGTGGCAGGCCTGCCGCTGGAGACGTTGTAGGTGTCGTGCCGCAGGGTCTCCGCAGTCATCAGCAGGGCGATCGCGCGCCCGGCGTCGGGTGCGTAACAGCAGTCACCGCCGTCCTCGGCGTGCAGCGGCTGCGGCGCCTCGCCGCGGAGCACGGCACTGATGTACGGAGGAATGTGGAAGAACGGTGACTCCGGGTCGACGAGCGGTCCCCAGATGGTCCCGATCCGGAGCACGACCGGCTGGACGCCGCTGCCGTGCAGGCTGTGGGTGGTCAGCGGCTCAACGGCCTTCTTGAAGGCGACGATCAGGTGCGGCAACTCCGCGGTGGGCAGCGCGAGCTCCTCGTGCCAGCGCGTCTCGGTCCGGCCCACGTAGACGCCGAGGCTGCCGGCGACGGCGAACCTGCGCACGCCCCAGGTGCGGGCGGCGTCCAGCGCGTTGAGCAGACCGGTCGTGTCCGTGCGGAAGAACCGGACCGGGTCCTCGTCGGGGATGGTGCCTGCGAGGTGGACGATGTCGCTGATGTCGTAGCGGCCCGCGAGGCCGAGGAAGGCGTCCCGGTCGGTGACGTCGAGGGGTTCCACGGTGGCCCGGCCTGCGAGGAACGACGGGACCTCGGTCCAGCGGTGGGTGGTGACGACGACCTCCTGTCCGAGGTCGAGGAGCGCGCGGGCGGTGTGGGCGCCGATCATGCCCAGTCCGCCGGTGACGAGGATCATCGGACCACCTCGTAGCGGAGATGGGTGACACCGGGCGCCGCGACGGCTTCGACCAAACGCAGACGCACGTGCTCGGGCAGCGCCTGGAAGAACGGTCGGCCGCCACCGAGCAGGATCGGCACCTGATGCAGGATCAGCTCGTCGACGAGCCCCGCCGCCAACGCCGCCGTCACGACGCCGCCCCCCATGAGGCCGACGTCCTTGTCGCCTGCGGCCTCGCGCGCCGCCGCGATCGCGTCCTCGATGCCGGTGGTGACGAGGGTCTGGCGCCCGCTGATCTCGGGCGCAGGCCGGTGGCTGAGCACGAACAGCGGGGCGGTCGGGTGCGGGCCGTCGCCTCCCCAGTGGCCGGAGTGCTCATACGTGGTGCGCCCGGCGACCGCCGCGCCGACCCGTTCGGCGAGAGCATCGAAGAACCGGGCGCTGGGCTCGCTCAGGCGGAAGCCGTCGAACATCTTGCTGGGGGTGTCGCCGTCGCCGTACCAGTCGAACAGCGTCGGCGCGTCGCCGAGGCCGCGACCGAACCCGCCTGCCCCGTCGCTCGGGTCGCGGCCGCTGATGTAGCCGTCAACCGACACGGCGTGGGCGCTGAAGACCTTGCTCACTCTGTGCTCCTCTCCGAGGTTCCTTCAAGAGACGCCCAGACCGTAGCGTCTGAAGTTCCTTGAAGGAACCCCAATGACGAGAGTGGATGCAGGAGCTGTCCCGGCTGCCTAGTGCCGGAAGACCCTGTTCCGCGCCCGGGTGCGGCGCGATGGTGACGGTGAGAGAGCCATCCGAGCGGGAGGGAGCGCAGGTCTCATGCACAACGACGTGCAGCATTCCGGCACCCGACCACACTCGGCGCAGGTCGCGCAGGCGACCGCGCCGGGTGTCGAGCGGTCCATCCTGACGAAGGCGGACACCGTGCTGTCCGCCTTCGACAGTGCGCACCCGACCATCAGCTTGCCGGGGATCGTCGCGGACCGGGCTGCCGAAGACGACCGTGCACCGCACCGTCGACAAGCTGCTCGAGCTCGGATGGCTCTCCCGCATGGCCGACGACCACGCGGCAGGCGTGCGGCGTGACCGCTATGCGATCGGGCCGCGCCTTTTCGAGCTCGCGACGCTCGTCCACCTGCGCACCGACCTGCGCGAGGCGGCCCTGCCGTTCTTGCAGGACCACTACGAGGCAACGCACGAGGCGATCCATCTCGCGGTCCTCGAGGGCGACCACGTGCTCTACGCGGAGAAGATCAGCGGGCACAAGCCGACCACGGAGCTGAGCCGGGTCGGCGGCCGGATGCCTGCGCACTGCACCGCCGTCGGCAAGGCCATGCCGGCGTTCGCACCGAACGACGTGGTGGAGGCGGTCCGCGCGCGCGGCCTGCACCCGCGGACCACGACTCGGACCACAACGGGTGGCCCATCCAGCGGAACCATGCGTTCCTGCGGCACGTCCGGGCGAGTCGAGGTGGTGAGAGCAGTCGCGCACGACGCCGTCGTGACCGACCGCGCGAACGTCATCGCCATCGCGGATCGGCTCTGGAGGTCCGAAGTGGACCGGGCGACGTCGCCGTTATCGACCGGGCTCCCCGGTGCCGTTCAGCGCGGTAGGCAGGTCGGGATACAGGCCCAGCAGCTGGTCGAGGCCGGTGATCTGCAGCGGGCGGACGACCGGCTTGCCCTCGCCCGTGACCAACCGCAGCGACCGGTTCTCGGCGGCCAGGTCGGCGTGGATCGAGATCAGCAGATGCAGCCCCGTCGAGCTGAGGAAGCCGACGTCGGTGAGGTCGACGACGACCGGGCCGGTGGTGGTCGCGGTCGCCGCGTGCACGCCTGCTCGCAGGTCGGGCACGGTGAGCAGGTCCAGCTCACCGCCGACCCGCAACACCACGACGCCGTCGAGGTGTTCGACGGCGAGCGTCGCGGACCGGCGGCCGTCCGCGGGTGTGGTGGCGCTCATCGGGCCGTCACCGGCCTCGTGGTGCGGACCTGGATCATGGTGGTGCTCCGGGAAACGGGAGTCAGCGGGGCGGGGATGTGCCGGACCTGTCGGGCGATTCGCCCGCGGCGGGGTGTTCGAGCTCGGCGATGCGGTCCTGCGCGGCGGCGAGCTGGTCCTGCAGGTCGAGAATGCGGGCGGCCGAGTCGACGGTGACGCCGTCGTCGATCAGCTCGCGGATGCGGGCGGCCGTCTCCAGCTGGCGGCGCGAGTAGCGGCGATGGCCGCCGTCGGACCGGTACGGGCGGAGGATCCCGGCCGCGTCGAGACTGCGGAGGAACGCGGGTTGGACGCCCAGCAGCTCGGCCGCCTGACCCATGGTGACTGCCGGATAGTTCTCGTCGTCGAGTCGCCCGACCCCACCGCTCACGTGGTCCTACCTTCGGTTGAGCCGCGTCGGGGCCCGGTCGCCGACGGCCGGGCCCCGACGGATGTCAGGCGTCGATTTCCCGACGGCCGTTGTCCCCTGCCGTGATCGTGATCTTGCGCGGCTTCGCCTTCTCGGCGACGGGGATGCGCAGCGTCAGCACCCCGGCCTCGTAGTCCGCCGCGATGTGTTCGGCGTCGAGGGTGTCGCCGAGGAACAGCTGCCGCGAGAACACCCCGAGGGGGCGCTCGGCCACCTGCATCTCGACCTCATCCCGCGCGGCCACCGGCCTGCGCTCGGCCTTCACGGTCAGCACATTGCGTTCCACGTCGAGCTCGATCGCGTCCGGATCCACCCCGGGCAGGTCGAACGCCACCACGAACGTTTCGCCGGAACGCCACGCGTCCATCGGCATGGCGGTGGGGCGGGACCACGTCCCGGTCGAGTTGCCGAACACCTGCTGGGTCAGCCGGTCCAGCTCACGAAACGGGTCAGTGCGCATCAGCATCGCAGGCCACTCCCTTCCTGATCGACAAGGCGGCGATGCGTTCGGAGACGCGGGACGGGTGAACTCGTCCCGCAACCTCCGGTTATCTACAACGATAACAACAGGTTTTCTGGGACGCAAGGCACTGGACTCATCAGGTGTGCGCTCTAGGAAGCGAGCCGCGGACGGCCCAGGATGTGACCAGCAGCCACGGCAGCGCCAGCACGACGGCACCGAGCGTGTCGGTGAGGTAGTGCGCGCCCCGATACATCCGGGCGGCGGCGACCACCACGACCGCGACGGCGGCCAGCGCCACCACCACCCAGCGCCACCAGGCCCGAACCGTGCAGGTCACGATGACGGCGATCCCGCCGAACAGGCAGATCGCGGCGCAGGTGTGCCCGGACGGGAAGCTGGACGTCGGCGGCAGGGCCGCGTCCACGTGGGCGACGGGCGGCCGGGGCCGTCCGACGAGGATGGCGGTGGTCAGGAACAGCGACAGCTCGCCGACGAGCGCGACCACCAGGAGCAGCAGCGGCCACCATCGCCGGAGCAGCGCCACCGACGCGGCGGCGGCCAGGGAACCCAGCAGGAACACGTTCGTCGTCGAACACAGGTTGGTCGCGACGTCGGACGCCACATCGAGGGCCGGTGTGCGGTGTCCGGCGAGCCAGGCGTCGATCCCGGCGTCGACGGCGCCGAGGCCGGTGCGCGGCGCCACGTGGGTGAGCAGCCACCCCAGCCCGAGCATCACGGCCAGGATCAGCGCGGCGGCGCCGAGCAGCACCGCCGCGTGGAGGGCGACGAACCGCGCTCTCCGTGTCCTCGCCGACCGGGCGGGCGCGCTGATGTCCACTCCCTACTGTTCCCCGGTCGCACCGCGCTCACTCACCCGGTCTCGCACGGCGCGGGCGACGAGATAGCCCTGGGGTTGCTCGTCGTCCGGATCGGGCGGCCTGCAGGCCGAGAAGACGATGTCGAAGCCTGCCGCGGTGACATCGCGCTCCACGGCCGCGGGCGAGCGCCAGTAGATGTCGAAGGCGACGCCGACGCGGCCGCCGCCGCGGCGCAACCGGTCATCACCGACCTTGAACGCCGTCGCCAGGTAGCCGCCGGGCCGCACCACCCGCGCCAGCTCGCCGAACGCGCCGGGCCGGGCGGCGGGCGCGAGGTACATCAGCGAGTACCAGCACACGACACCGGCGAGCGAGGCCGCGGCGAACGGCAGGTCCCGGACGTCGGCCACGTCGAACGGGACGCCCGGGTGATCCCGACGCGCGACGCGCACCATCTCCGGCGACAGGTCAACCCCGTGCGGCGTGAGGCCGCGGGCCACGAGGTAGGGCGCGATGCGGCCCGAGCCGCACCCGATGTCCCCGACCGCGGTCCCCGCGCCGTGCTCGATCACAAGCTCGCAGAACAGGCCCAGCACCGCGCGGTCGGCGGGCGTGCGGTCCAGAGCGGTGGCGAGCCGGTCGGCGTACAGCTCGGCGATGGCGTCGTGGGCCCTGCGCAGCTCGTCGGTGCTCCCGTCCATGGGGTGCACGCTAGCTGTCCCTGCGCCGGCAGTTCGTTGCGTATATCGGCGGATCCAGATGTCCCTCGGCAAGGCGCTGGTCCGCGCCTCGTACCGGGTGTACTCGGCCGGACCAGCAACGCCGCTGACCTCCGCCTGGGCCGTCGAGCCATATGGATGGCGAATCTCATCGCCGGATCGCGGGACACTAGCCGTGCCGCTTCGGGCCGCGAGGTGTGAACCGTGTCGTGCGGGGAACGCCTTCCCCTGTGCATTTGTCGTCTTTGCTGATCGACCGACCGGGTCCGTTGTCCGGCGAGCGGCCCGGCGCTCGGCTGGCCTCGATGTCGCGCGACGGGGAGCTGGCGCTGCCCGACCCCGGTCACGGTGACACCGTCCGTCGCTGGGCGGCGCTGGCCCGTTGGGGGCGGTGGGACCTGCCGCTCGCCCGGCTGGCCGAGGGGCACGTCGACGCCGTGTCGATCCTGCGCGAGCTGGGCGCTCGCCCGCATCCGGGTGCCCGCTACGGCGTGTGGGCCGCGCGCCCGGGCGGCGTCGGGGCCCGGCTCGCGGGCGGTCCCGGCGGGTGGCGGCTCACCGGCACCGTGCGGTTCTGCTCCGGCTCCCGCGACCTCGACCGGGCCCTCGTGGTCGCGGCCACGGACGCCGGGTCCGACACCGTGCTGGTCGACGTGGCGCTCGACCGGCCCGAGATCCGGGTGGACCCGGGCTCATGGGCGGCGACGGGCATGGCGGCGACCGACACCTTCGACGTCACCTTCGACGACCTCCCGGTCCCCGACGCGGCCCTGGTCGGGGCGCCCGGCGCCTACTTGCGACGGCCGGGCTTCTGGTGGGGCGGCGGCGGGGTCGCCGCGGTGTGGCTCGGCGGCGCCGCGGGCGTCCTTGACGACGTGCTCGACCTGTTGACCGGCACCGACGAGCACCGGCTCGCCCATGTCGGTGTGCTGCACGCCGAGCTGCAGGCCGTCGACGCGCTCCTCGTGCGCACGGCCGAGGAGATCGACGCCGACCCGACCCACGCCCACCGCACGGCCGTGTGGACCGCGCGCGCCGCGGCCGAGCGGGCCTGCCGCTGTGCGCTGGACCGCGCTCCGGTCGCGGCGGGCGTGACCGGCCTCGCCGACTCCCCGACGCTGGCCGCGCGGCTGGCCGACCTGCAGATCTACGTGCGCCAGCACCACGGCGAGCGCGACCTGGCGGCGTTGGGCGCCGCCGTCGCGGAGGCCCGGTGATCACGGCCCCCACGGCGTGGGCCGACGCGATCGACCGGCACGCCGCCGCCACCCTGCGCCCCCATCCCGGACGGGTGCTCGTCGTCGCCGCCCATCCCGACGACGAGACCCTCGGCGCGGGCGGCTTCCTGCACGCGACCCGGGCGGCGGGAGCGCAGATCGAGCTGGTCGTGGCCACCGACGGCGAAGCCGCGTTCGGCGCCCCCGACCCCGAGCTCGGCCGGGCCCGCCGGGCGGAGCTGCGGGCCGCCCTTGACGACATCGGGCTGGGCGACGTCGTCGTGCACTGCCTCGGCCTGCCCGACTCCGGTCTCGCGCACCGCATCGACGACCTGCGGGAGGCCCTCACCCCCCTCCTGGCCGACGCGGACCTCTGCCTGGCCCCGTGGGTGGGCGACCCCCATCCCGACCACGCCGCGGCCGCGCGCGCCGCGCTGGCCGCCGCCCCGGTGCGGGCCCACCGCTGGGCGTACCCGATCTGGACCCTGCCGTGGTGCCGCCCCAGACGACGGCGTCCCCTGGCCGCACGCGGGCGTCTTCACGCTCGACCCGGACACCCGGGCGGCCAAGCGGCGCGCCATCGCCCGGTTCGCCTCGCAGCTCGCGCCGACGCCCGCCGGGGCGGCCCCGATCCTGCCCGCCGACGTCCTCGCGCACTTCCACGGCGACCGCGAGCTGTTCTTCCGGACGCCGCCCACCGGGTCGGCCCCGGTCAGCCGGTTCGCCGACCTCTACGCCGCCGACGCCGACCCCTGGCAGACCCGGACCAGCTGGTACGAGCGCCGCAAGCGGGACGTCGTGCTCGCCTGCCTCCCCCGCGAGCGGTACGCCCACGCCGCCGAACCCGGGTGCGGGCTCGGCACGCTCACCGCTGCGCTCGCCGCGCGCTGCGACCGGGTGACCGCGTCCGACCCGGTGCCCGCGGCGGTCGAGGCCGCGCGCCGGGCCGTCGGGCCCGGCGCGGACGTGCTGGCCGCCGCATTGCCCGACGCGGACGCCCTCCCGGCCGCCGCCGACCTCGTCGTGCTCAGCGAGGTGCTGTACTACCTGGCCCCCGACGACGTCGCGCAGGTCGCCGACCGGATCCCGAGCGGCGCCGACGTCGTGCTCGTGCATTGGCGCGGATGGCCCGCCGAGGCCCCCCGGGACGCGGCGGCGACCCACCGGCAGCTGACCGCCGACCCGCGGTTCGCGACGCTGGTCGAGCACGTCGACGAACAGTTCCTGCTGCACGTGCTCCGCCGTCGATGACCTGGCGCGTCGGCATCGTGGTCCCCGCCCGGGACGAGGAGGAACGCATCGGCGCCTGCCTGGCCGCCGTGACCGCCGCCGTGGCGCGGTCGGGGTGTCCGGCCATCACGTGCGTGGTCGCCGACCGCTGCACCGATTCCACAGCCGAACGGGCCCGCGCCGCGGGCGCCGGCGTCGTGCTCGTGAACGACCTGCCGCGGCGCGTGGCGGACGTGCGCAACATCGGCTTCCGGCACGTCGGTGGACGGCTCGGCGCCGTGGCCGAGCGGACGTGGCTGCTCAGCACCGACGCCGACACCCTCGTCCCACCGACGTGGGTGCTCGACCACCTGCGCCACGCCGCGGCAGGCGCGGACGCCGTCGCGGGCGCCGTCGACCTCGACGACCCACACGTGCTGCCGCCCGACGCACTGGCGCGCTACACCGCGCTGGTCGCGCGCCGCGTCGCCGGGAGCACGCACGGCCACGCCTACGCCGCCAACCTCGGCGTCCGCGGCTCCGTGTTCCAGCGCGTCGGCGGGTTTCCCCCGGTGGAGTGCGGCGAGGAGCACGCCCTGCTCGTCCGGCTGCGCGGCGCGGGCCTGCACGTCGTGTCGCCGACCGACGTCCGTGCCCGCACCAGCGCACGCCGCCACGGGCGCGCCCGCGGCGGCCTCGCCGACCTGCTGCGCGCCCTCGCGTGAGGGGTCAGCCGGGCGTGCTGAACGCCCGCCGCGCGGCGCTCAGCCTCAGGGCTTCGACGCGCTCGCGTTGGTCCCGCGCTCGCTCGGCGAGGCCCGCCAAGTCGACCTCGGCGAGCTGGGGGTAGGCGGGCACGATGGCGAGCAACGTCTGCCACAGCGCGTGCTTGCCCTCGATGCCCAGCGCGAGCGTCTCGGCCTCCAGCAGCACGCTGAGGTGCCCGCTCCCGGTCAGGGGCTCGGCCACGGCGAGGCGGTGGGCCTTGCCCGCGACCCACCCCGCGGCCTTCTTGATGCCGTGGCCTGCCTCGCCAAGCCCGTCGACGATCTCGCGCAGGCGTTGCCGATCGTGCCCGATGTCCTCGACCAGCTGGTCGAGGACATCGGACTCGGCGGGATCGGTGATGTGCTTGCGGAGCCGTTCGGCCGTCTCGGCGCCCGCGTTGGCGCCCGCCAAGTGGGCGTTGAGGTAGGTGCCGAGCAGCTCGACCGACGTCACGGGGTCGCCGCTCGCGCGGCCGCCTCCTCGGTGGCGGCGTCGGCGGAACGCAGTGTGCCGTCGTTGTTCTCCAGGTGGGCGCGCACGAACCAGTGGTACTGCTCGAGCTCGCCGGCCTGCGTGATCAGCAGGTCCTGGGTGACCGGGTCGGGCTCCTCGGTCTTGTCGATCGCGACGCGGTGATCGGCGATCACGCCGGAGTAGACGAGATCGAGCGCACCGAGGTGGGCGATGGCGTCGGCGCGGCCGACCGAGTAGTCGTCCCAGGTGCGGGCGGCCACCAGGGCGCCCGGTGTGCCGCTGGGGGAGCCGCCGAGCGTCGCGATGCGCTCCGCGACGTCGTCGACCATCTCCCGTACGCCGTCGACCTGCGGATCGAGCATCTCGTGGACGGCGATGAAGTTCGGGCCGATCACATTCCAGTGCACGTGCTTGAGGGTGAGGGCCAGGTCGTTCAGCGCGTTGAGCCGGTCCTGCAGGAGCGTGATCACCTCACGGGCGGCGTCGGGCTGCATACCGGGCACGGTGTAGTTCGGCGTCGTCATGGTCACCGGCGTACCCAGCGCGGGCCGTTCCACGCCGACCCGGTCGGGTATAGGGTGATCGTTTTGTGAGCACGCTCCTCGACGGCCTCGACGACGCCGAGCGGGCCCGCGTGCGGCCGACCACCGTCGGCTTCGTCGCCCCGATGCTCGCCACGCTCACCGAGGAGCGCTTCACCGACCCGGCCTGGATCTTCGAGCGCAAGCTGGACGGCGTGCGCGCGGTCGCGGTCCACGCCGAGCAGGCCACGTCGCTGTGGTCGCGCACCGAGAAGCGGATGGACGCCACCTATCCGGAGCTCGTGGACGCCGTCGCCGCCCGCACGCCCGCGGGCTCCGTGCTGGACGGCGAAATCGTCGCGTTCGACCACGGCCAGACGAGCTTCGAGCGCCTGCAGGGGCGCATCGGCCTGCACGACCCCGCCGCCGCGCGGGCCACCGGCATCGCCGTCTACCTGTACCTGTTCGACGTCCTCGTCCTCGACGGGCACGACGTCACCGCGCTGCCGCTGCGCGCCCGCAAGCGGCTGCTGCGCGAGGCCGTCGACTTCGGCGGACCGCTGCGGATGAGCACCCACCGCAACACCGAGGGCGAGGCCTACCTGCGCGAGGCCTGCCGCCGCGGCTGGGAAGGCCTGGTGGCCAAGCGGGCCGACGCGCCCTACCGGCCCGGGCGCCGCTCTCCCGATTGGCTCAAGCTCAAGTGCGTCCACGAGCAGGAGCTCGTCGTCGGCGGCTGGACCGACCCGCAGCGCTCGCGCACCGGGTTCGGCGCCCTGCTCGTCGGCTACTACGCAGGCGACGGCCTGCGGTACGCGGGCAAGGTCGGCACCGGCTTCGACCACCGGGTGCTCGCCGACCTCAGCGCCCGCTTCCGCGACCTCGCCGCCGACCGCTCCCCCTTCGCCGAGCCGGTCCGCGAGAAGGGCGCCCACTGGCTGCGCCCGGAGCTGGTCGCCCAGATCGGGTTCAGCGAGTGGACCCGCGACGGCAAGCTGCGCCACCCCCGCTACCTGGGGCTGCGCGACGACAAGGATCCGCGGGACGTGGTGCGCGAAGAGCCCGCATAACCGCGATGGGCGTTTCGCCCGGCATCCTGTGGGCACCCCGCAACCATGCGTCCGTTCGACGACATCAACCGGCTGGAGCGCGCCGAGTGGCTGGATCGCCCCGCCGCGGCGGCCCGCTCGGTCGTCCAGCGCGTTCTGCGCCACCAGGGCATCAAGGACGCCCTGCACGGCGTGTGGCTCGGCCACCCGCTCCACCCCGGGGCCGCGCAGTTCGCACTGGGGTCCTTCACCTCGGCGGCGCTGCTCGACGCCGTCGGCGGCCCACGGTCGGGCAGCACCCGTCTGATCGCGGCCGGGCTGGCGGCGGCGCTGCCGACCGCGCTCAGCGGCTGGGCCGACTACGCCGACGCCCACGAGGACCAGCAGCGCGTCGGCCTCGTGCACGCGGCCAGCAACGGCACCGCCGTCGCCCTCTTCGTGGCGGCGTTGACCGCCCGCGCGCGGGGCGGCAGCGGACGGTTGGCGTCGGTCGCGGGCGGCGTCGTCGCGGGCGTCGGGGCCGTGCTCGGCGGCCATCTGGGCTACCGGCAGGCGTTGGGCGCCAACCACGCCGAGGACATCACCCACGTCGGCCCGGCCGAATGGCAGCCGCTCGGCCCGATCGCCGAGCTCCCCGAGGGTGCGCCGGTGCGCCGCCGCGCGGGCCGCGTGGATGTCGTCGTGGTCCGCCGGGGCACGGACGTGACCGTGCTGGCCGACCGCTGCTCGCACCTGTCGGCACCGCTCTCGGACGGCGAGCTCGTCGACGCCGACGGGGACGCGCGGCTCGTCTGTCCCTGGCACGGCTCGCAGTTCCGGCTCGCCGACGGATGCGTCGTCCACGGGCCCGCCACGGCGTCGGCGCCGCGGTTCGAGACCCGGACCGTGGGCCAGAGCGTGGAGGCCCGGGTCGTGCCCATCCCGGGCGTGGACGCGATGCCCGATGCGCCGCCGCGCGACCTGCAGCACGACCTGGCCGTGGCCAACAACGCCGACACCGGCGTGCTCCGCCACACGGACGGGTAGCGGCGGCGGAGACCGGCCGACGCGTCGACCCGATGGCGCCGCAGCCCCGGTCGAGCACAGCAGGTAGGAAGAGGACGTGATGCCAGCGCGGGACCGAGACGACCACCCCCTCGACCGCCCGCCCGGTGTCGGTCTGGCCGCGATGCAGGCGGCGCTGCTGCCCGCGACCGTGCCGGTCCTGCCGCGGATCGCGGTGGGGGCGCGCTACCTGCTCGCCGACGTCGACACCACGGCGGGTGGCGACTGGTTCGACGCCGTCGTGCGGCCCGACGGCTCGCTCGGCCTCGTCGTCGGCGACGTCGTCGGGCACGGGGTCGCCGCCTCGGCGGCGATGGGACAGCTGCGTGCCGTGGCCCGGCACTGCCTCGAATCCGCCGCGTCCCCCGCCGCCGTGGTCACCGCTCTGGACCAGTTCGCGGACCAGTTGGACGGCGCGCGCACCGCGACCGTCTGCGTCGCCGTGCTGCAGCCCGCGACCGGTCTGGTCCGCTTCAGCTCGGCCGGACACCCCGCCCCCCTGCTGATCACCGCGAACGACCGCGGCTACCTCCCGCGCCCGCGCGGCGCGCCGCTCGCGACCGGCGCGACCTACACCGAGGCGGTCGAGCTGCTGGCCGAGGGCGACCTGCTGCTGCTCTTCACCGACGGCATCGTCGAACGGCCGGGGATCCACCCGGCGAACGGATGCGCCGAGCTCGCGGACGTCGCCGCGCGGGCGGCCGTCCGCTGGGGCGGCCACGGCGGTCTCCCCGTGCCGCAGCGGGTGTGCGACGAGACCCTCGCGCAGCTCACCCGGGTCACCGGCTACCGCGACGACGTGACCCTGATCGCCGCGCAGTGGCACGCGCCGGTCGGCCGGGTGGAGCTGACGCTGCCGGACATACCGCTCGCCGTGACCACCACCCGCGTCGCCCTCGACGGGTGGCTGGCCGCGCTGCAGGTCGACGAGCACACCGCCAGCGCGATCCAGCACGCCGTCGGGGAGGCCGTCACCAACGCCGTCGAGCACGCCTACCCGCATCGGCCCGGCACCCATTCCGTCGACGTCTGCGCCGAGCTGACCCCGGCGGGAACCGCGGAGATCGTGGTGGCCGACCACGGACGCTGGCGCGCCCCCGTCGACCAGCTCTACGGGGGCATGGGGCTGACCATGGCGAGCGAGCTCGTCGACGACGTCGCGATCGACCGACGGCGGTCGGGCACCACCGTGCGGCTTCGACACCGCCTGGGTCGTCCGGTCACGGTGTCGACCAGCTCCCTCGACACCCCCATGGGACCGGCGGACGACGAGCCGTTCATGGCCGCCCTCACCGCGGTCGACGATCCCGACGCGGTGCTGGTCGTCCGCGGCCCGGTCGACGCGGCTGGCGCCGTCGAGCTGCGGGACCAGCTGCGTTCGGTCACCGGCAACGGCACGGTGTCCCGCACGGTCGACCTCTCCCGCGTCACGCTGCTGGCCAGCGCCGCCGTGCACGTCCTGCACCAGGCGTGTGCCCGCAGCACCGCGCATCGCGAACACCTGCGGCTGCTCGCGCCCCGCGGCAGCGCCGCCCATCACGTGTTGGAGATGGTGGGCCTGCACCCGACGGAGGGGTTCTGACGTTTGCGGGTGCGCCGCACCCGGGTAATCGAGCTAGTGGCCGACTTGTGTCCGGCGAACGGCGGTGTCACACGGGGTGCCGGGGTGACGGCGAAAGGCCGGATGGGCGGCGACGAGTACGCCCACCTCGCCCCCCTGTTCAAGGAGCTCGCCGATCTCGGTCCCGCCGACCCGGGCCGCGCGGCGCTGCGTGCGGAGCTCATCGAGGGCTACCTCCCGGTCGCCCGCCACATCGCGCGCCGCTTCACCGGGCGGGGGGAGCCCGAAGACGACCTCCTGCAGGCGGGCACGATCGGGCTGATCGGCGCGGTCGACCGGTTCGACCCGCACCGGGGTCTGGACTTCCTGTCCTTCGCCGTCCCGACGATCACCGGGGAGATCCGCAGGCACTTCCGCGACCACACCTGGGCGATGCGTGTCCCCCGCAGGCTCAAGGACATCCAGAGCACGATGAGCGCCGCGGTCGGGCCGCTGTCCCAGGAGCTGGGCCGCGCTCCGCGCCCGTCGGAGATCGCCGAACGGCTCGGTGTGCCGGTCGCCGACGTGCTCGACGGGCTGGCTGCCCAGCAGGCCTACCGCAACGACTCGCTCGACCAGCTGACCGAGGCAGGCGACTCGCCGCTGGCCAAGGGCGCGGGCGCGATCGACGCCGACATCGAGGGCGTGGAGGACCGCGAGACCCTCGGCCCGCTCCTGGAGGCGCTGCCCGAGCGCGAGCGGCGCATCCTCGTCCTGCGCTTCTTCGGCAACCGCACGCAGACCCAGATCGCCGAGGTCGTCGGCGTCTCCCAGATGCACGTCTCCCGGCTGCTCGACCGCACGCTCAAAGAGCTGCGTGAACGCATCAGCGGCTGAGGTCCGGGTCACGTTTGGTCCCGGCCCGTGCGGGTAGATGATCGCTGTGGGTGTGCGGGAGTGGATCGCGGACTGGCCGGTGGTGCGGCAGCTGGGTGGCGAGGACCGGTCCGGCCGGGGGCCCGCCGCGAAGAGCGCGGCGAGCGCCGCGCTGCGCGCCCGCACCGCCGATGCCGACGCGGTCGTCAAGTCGGTCTGCCCGTTCTGCGCGGTGGGGTGCGGGCAGAACGTGTACGTCAAGGACGCCGAAGTCGTGCACATCGAGGGCGACCCGGACTCGCCGATCAGCCGGGGACGGCTGTGTCCGCGCGGATCGTCGAGCCTGCAGCTGACGACGGGCCCGCAGCGCGAGACGAAGGTGCACTACCGGCGTCCGCACGGCACCGAGTGGGAAGACCTCGACCTGGACACGGCGATGGACATGATCGCCGACCGGGTGCTGAAGAGTCGCGACGAGGGCTGGCAGTGGGAGTCGGACGGCAACCGGGTCCGGCGCACGATGGGGTTCGCGAGCCTCGGCGGGGCCACGCTGGACAACGAGGAGAACTACCTCATCAAGAAGCTGTTCACCGCCCTCGGCGCCATCCAGATCGAGAACCAGGCCCGCATTTGACACTCCGCCACCGTCCCCGGTCTGGGGACCAGCTTCGGCCGCGGCGGCGCCACCACGTTCCAGCAGGACCTGCAGAACGCCGACTGCATCCTCATCGAGGGCTCGAACATGGCCGAGTGCCATCCGGTCGGGTTCCAGTGGGTGATGGAGGCCAAGGCCCGCGGCGCGACGATCATCCACGTCGACCCGCGGTTCACCCGCACCAGCGCGATGGCCGACCTGTACCTGCCGCTGCGCGCGGGCACTGACATCGTCTTCCTGGGCGGGATCATCAACCACGTACTGGTGCACGGGAAGGAGTTCCGCGACTACCTGCTCGCCTACACCAACGCCGCCACGCTGGTCGGCGAGGACTTCCGCGACACCGAGGACCTCGACGGGGTGTTCTCCGGCCTGGAGGTCGAGAAGCGCAGCTATGACCCGTCGAGCTGGATGTACGAGGGCGCGCTCATCCAGGCCGCGTCCGGGGAGCACGAGGGGGTGGCCGAGGAGCGCGCGGCGGCGCGGCGCGGCACGCGACACTCCGGCCGCGGCGAGGCGCACGGCTCCGGCGGCCCTGGCATCTCCGGCGAAATCCAGCGGGACGAGACGCTGCAACACCCCCGCTGCGTGTTCCAGATCCTCAAGCGGCACTTCGCCCGCTACACCCCGGAGATGGTCGAGCGGGCGTGCGGGGTGCCGCGGGAGCGGTTCCTGCGGGTCTGCGAACTGCTGGAGGAGAACTCCGGGCGCGAGCGCACCAGCGCGTTCGTCTACTCCGTCGGCTGGACCCACCACACGGTCGGCGTGCAATACGTCCGGGCCGCGTCGATCCTGCAGACGCTGCTGGGCAACATCGGTCGTCCCGGCGGCGGCATCCTCGCCCTGCGCGGGCACGCCAGCATCCAGGGCAGCACCGACATCCCGACGTTGTTCGACCTCCTGCCCGGCTACATCCCGATGCCGCACGCCGAATCGGCGCCCGACCTCGACGCCTTCGTCGAGAACGAGAAGGCGGAGAAGGGCTACTGGGCCGAGCTGCGCTCCTACGCGGTCAGCCTGCTCAAGGCCTGGTGGGGGGACGCGGCGACGCCCGAGAACGAGTTCTGCTTCGACTACCTGCCCCGGCTCACCGGCAGCCACAGCTCGTTCGAGACGGTGATGGCCCAGATCGCGGGCGAATGCTCCGGCTACCTCGTGCTCGGCGAGAACCCGGCCATCGGGTCGGCCAACGCCAAGATGCAGCGGCTCGGCATGGCCAACCTCGACTGGCTCGTCGTGCGGGACTTCCAGCTCATCGAGTCCGCCACCTGGTGGAAGGACGGGCCCGAGGTCGAGACCGGCGAGATGCGCACCGACGACATCGCCACTGAGGTGTTCTTCCTGCCCGCCGCCGCGCACACCGAGAAGGACGGGAGCTTCACCAACACCCAGCGGCTGCTGCAGTGGCACCACCAGGCCGTCGAGCCGGTGGACGACGTGCGCAGCGACGCCTGGTTCCTCTTCCACCTCGGCCGCCGCATCCGCGAGAAGCTCGCCGGTTCCGACGACGAGCGCGACCGCCCGGTCCTCGACCTCACCTGGGACTACCCCACGCAGGGCGCGCACGACGACCCGTCGGCCGACGCCGTCCTCGCCGAGATCAACGGCTGGGACGCCGAGGGCAGGCCGCTGTCGAGCTACCTGGAGCTCAAGCCGGACGGCTCGACGGCGTGCGGCTGCTGGATCTACTGCGGCTGCCACGCCGACGGCGTCAACCAGACCGCCCGTCGCAAGCCGGGGCGCGAGCAGAGCTGGGTGGCGCCGGAGTGGGGCTGGGCGTGGCCCGCGAACCGGCGCATCCTCTACAACCGCGCCTCCGCCGCCCCCGACGGCACCCCGTGGAGCGCGCGCAAGGCCTACCTGCGCTGGGACGCCGACCAGGGCAAGTGGGTGGGCCCGGACGTCCCCGACTTCCCGCCGACCACGGCCCCCGACCACGAGCCGCCCGAGGACGCGACCGGCGGGGCGGCCCTCGGCGGCACCGACGCGTTCATCATGCAGGCCGACGGCAAGGCGTGGCTGTACGCGCCCGCCGGGCTCACCGACGGGCCGCTGCCCGCGCACTACGAGCCGCAGGAGTCACCGGTGGCCAACCCGCTCTACCGCCAGCAGCGCAACCCGGTGCGGCAGATCGACGTCGTGGTCCACCCCGACGACCGCTTCGCCCCGAGCGGGCGCGCGGCGGGCGCCGACGTCTACCCGTTCGTCGTCACCACCTACCGGATCGCCGAGCACCACACGGCGGGCGGGATGAGCCGCTGGTCGCCGTACCTGGCCGAGCTGGCGCCGGACCCGTTCTGCGAGGTCTCCCCCGCGCTCGCGCGCGAACGCGGCCTGACGCACGGGGAGTGGGCCACGCTGGTGAGCCCGCGGGGCACGATCGAGGCCAGGGTGATGGTCACCGAGCGCATCGCCCCGCTGCGGGTGCAGGACGCGGTGGTGCACCAGGTCGGACTGCCCTACCACTGGGGCTGGCGCGGGCTCGTCACCGGCGACGCGGCGAACGACCTCACCAGCCTCGTCATGGACCCGAACGTGCACATCATGGAGACGAAGGCGCTGGTCTGCGACGTCCAGCCCGGCCGGCGGCCCCGGGGCGCGGCCCGCGCCGAGCTGGTGGCGGAGTACCGCCGCCGGGCGGGCATCACCGACGAGACGGGAACGGGGGTCACGCCGTGACGACGCCGCGGATGGGCTTCTTCACCGACACCTCGGTGTGCATCGGCTGCAAGGCCTGCGAAGTCGCCTGCAAGGAGTGGAACGCGATCCCCGAGGACGGGCTCACGTTCACCGGGATGTCGATGGACAACACGGTCGGCCTTGGCGCCGACACCTGGCGGCACGTCGCGTTCATCGAACAGCACAAGCCAGTGACTCAGCCCGAGCCCGACGCCCTCGCCGCGGCCGCGAACGGCGAGGGCGAGTTCCGCTGGCTCATGGCGTCCGACGTCTGCAAGCACTGCACGCACGCCGCCTGCCTGGACGTCTGCCCCACGGGGGCGCTGTTCCGCACCGAGTTCGGCAGCGTCGTCGTGCAGTCCGACATCTGCAACGGCTGCGGCTACTGCATCCCGGCCTGCCCCTACGGCGTGATCGACCAGCGCAAGGACGACGGCCGCGCCTGGAAGTGCACCCTGTGCTACGACCGGCTCGGCGCGGGACAGGAACCGGCCTGCGCCAAGGCCTGCCCCACCGACTCCATCCAGTTCGGCGAGCTGGACGAGCTGCGCGAACGCGCCGACGCCCGACTGGCCACGCTGCACGAGGCGGGCGTTGCGGAGGCGCGGCTCTACGGGCGCGACCCGGACGACGGCGTCGGCGGCGACGGCGCCTTCTTCCTGCTGCTCGACGAGCCGGAGACCTACGGGCTGCCGCCGGACCCGGTGGTCACCACCCGCGACCTGCCCGCGATGTGGCGGCACGCGGGCCTGGCGGCGCTGGCGCTGGTCGGCGGCGCGCTGACGGCGTTCCTGCGCGGAGGACGGCGATGAGCGACACCCATGATCACCGGTTCGGTGCCGAAACCGACCGGATTCGACCGCCTTTGCCCCCAAACGGTGATCATGGCGAGCGGGGCGGCCCGGGCGCGCGGGGCGGGCGGGGCGGGCGGGGCGGACGCGCGACCGACGGGGCGCCGACCGTGCCGCGGGCGGACTTCCGCTCCTATTACGGCCTGCCCGTGCTCAACCCGCCGGTGTGGGAGGCCCGCGACATCGCGGGCTACCTCTTCCTCGGCGGCCTGGCCGGGGCGTCGTCGCTGCTGGGCGCGGGTGCGCAGGCGACCCGGCGGGCGGGGCTCGCCCGGGTGGGCAAGCTCGGCGCGGCGGGCGCGGCGGCGGCGGCGCTGGTCGCGCTCGTGCACGACCTCGGCAGGCCCGGGCGGTTCCTGCACATGCTGCGCGTGTTCAAGCCGACGTCACCGATGAGCGTCGGCTCGTGGCTGCTGGCGGGCTACGCGCCGCTGGCCGGGATCGCGGCCGCCGCCACGGTCACCGGGCGCGCACCGCGCATCGGCGCCGCGGCCACCGGCGGCGCCGCCCTACTCGGCCCGGCCGTCGCGGCCTACACCGCCGCGCTCATCGCCGACACGGCCGTGCCCGCGTGGCACGACGGACACCGCGAGCTGCCCTACGTGTTCGTCGGCTCGGCCGCGACCGCGGCAGGCGGTCTCGGGCTGCTCGCCGCGCCCCTGGCCGAGCACCCTCCGGCGCGCACGCTCGCCGTGCTCGGGGCGGCGGGCGAGCTGGCCGCCTTCGAAACCATGACCCGACGCCTCGGCATGGTCGGCGAGCCCTACCGCACCGGCCCGGGCGGGCGTCTGGTCAACGCGGGTAAGGCGCTGGCGGTCGGCGGCGCGCTCGGGGCGGTGCTCGGCAGGCGGCGCAGGACGACGGCGGCGCTCTCCGGCGCGGCCCTGCTCGCGGCGTCGGCCTGCACCCGCTTCGGCATCTTCCACGCCGGGCTGGCGTCCGCCCGGGACCCCCGCTACACCGTCGAGCCCCAGCGGGAACGGCTGCGCCGCGGCCCGGCGTGACCGTACGCTGCGCCGCACCCGAAACGACAGGGATGCCAGCTCGACGCGCGCCTGGGCGGGGCCGGCCCGCAGCTGCCGGACCGGGGGGCGGCAGCGGGTTCGGGCTGGTGGGCCTGCGCGAACGGGCCGCCCGGCTGGGCGGTCGCCTCGACGTGCGCAGCGCTCCCGGACAGACCGCACCCAGGCGGCGCTGCGGGCCCGCGCCCTCGGCCTGCTCTGACCCCGACCGAGCCCATGATCGGCTTCAGAAGCGGGGCGGGCGGCGTTCGCGGTGGGAGGCGAGCCCCTCCTGCACCTCGGGGCCGCCGAAGCCGTAGAACTCCAGCGCCAGCGAGGCGTCGAAGATCGCGCCCGCCACCTGGCGGTACCAGTTGTTGAGCGACTGCTTGGTCCACCGGATCGCCATCGGGGCCCCGCACGCGAGCTCGTGAGCGACCTCGCGGGCGGTGGGCAGCAGGTCGGCGTCCGCCGCCACGCACAGCGAGACGAGGCCGATGCGCTCGGCCTCCTCGCCGGTGAGCGGGCGGCAGGTCATCAGGTAGTACTTGGCCTTCGCCATGCCGCACAGCAGCGGCCAGCAGACGGCGGCGTGGTCGCCCGCCGCCACCCCGAGCCGCGTGTGCCCGTCGATGATCTTCGCGGTCTTCGTCACCACCGAGACGTCGGCCAGCACGCCCGCGACCAGGCCCGCGCCGACCGCGGGGCCGTGGATGGCGGACACGATGGGCTTGCTGCAGTCGATCACGTTGTAGACGAGGTCGCGGGCCTCGCGCATCGTGCGGGTGCGTGCGTCGAAGTCCGTGGTCAGCTTCTCCACCAGGTCGAACGCGCCGCCCGCCGAGAACCCCTTGCCCTCGCCGCGGAGCAGGATCGCCTTCACGGCCGGGTCGGCGTCGAACTCCCGCCAGATCTCGGCCAGCTGGGCGTGCGCGGCCTCGCTCACGGCGTTGAGATGGGGCGCGTCGAGCACCAGCTCGATCACGCCGTCGTCGTCCGGGCCGTCGACCCGCAGGTCGGCGAAGCGTGCGTAGCGGCTCATGGGGTTCCCTTCGGGTGTCCGACTGGCGCGACCTTGACATGGTCGGGCCCGCCGCTTCCGCGTGCCCACCCGGACGACCACGACGCACGGTGCCCGGCTCGGGCCTAGGTTGACCGGTATGGACAGGCTGGTGGTCATCGGCGGCGACGCGGCGGGCATGAGCGCCGCCAGCCAGGCGCGCAAGCGGCGGGGTCCGGATGAGTTGCAGATCGTCGCGTTCGAGCGGGGGCGGGCCACGTCCTACTCGGCGTGCGGCATCCCCTACTGGATCAGCGGCGAGGTCGAGCGCGAGGAGCAGTTGGTGTCGCGCTCCCCCGAGGCGCACCGGCGCAACCACATCGACGTCCGCACCCGCACCGAGGTGGTCGGGATCGACCTTTCCGCCCGCCGCGTTCAGGCCCGCGACCTCGACACCGGCCGCGAGTACACCGAGCCGTTCGACGACCTCGTCTACGCCGCGGGCAGCGTGCCCGCCCGGCCCCCGGTGCCGGGCATCGACGCGTCCGGCGTGTACGGCGTCCAGACCCTCGACGACGGGGCCGCGCTGCGGGCCGCGCTCACCCCGGAGGTGCGCCGCGTCGTGATCGTCGGCGGCGGCTACATCGGCCTCGAGGTCGCCGAGGCGTGCCAGGTCCGGGGGCTGCAGGTGACGGTCGTCGACCGCTCCGCCACCCCGGTCGGGATGTTCGACCCCGACGTCGGGGCGTTCATCGCGAAGGCCGTCCGCGGCCTGGGCGTCGAGCTGGTGCTGGGCGACGCGGTCGCCGAGATCGCGACCGACGACGACGGGCGGGCCTGCGCCGTGCACACCGCGTCCGGGCGGCAGCTGCCCGCCGACGTCGTCGTGCTCGGGCTGGGCGTGCGGCCCAACGTCGCGCTGGCCCGCGACGCCGGGATCCCCCTGGGCCCGTCCGGCGGCATCGCCGTCGACCACCGCATGCGCACGCAGGCGAAGGGCGTGTGGGCGGCGGGCGACTGCGTCGAGTCCATCCACCGGCTGTCCGGTCAGCGGGTGGTGGTGGCGCTGGGCACGCACGCCAACAAGCAGGGCCGGGTGGCGGGGATCAACCTCGGCGGGGGCTACGCCACGTTCCCCGGGGTGATCGGCACCGCGATCACGAAGGTCTGCGACGTTGAGGTGTCGCGCACCGGGCTGTCCGAGGCCGAGGCGGAGGCGGCCGGGTACCGCTTCGTCAGCGCGGTCGTCGACTCGACGACGAAGGCGGGCTACTTCCCGGGCGCCCAGCCCATCCGGGTCAAGCTCGTGGCCGAGAAGCGCACGGGTCGGCTGCTCGGCGCCCAGATCGTCGGCCGCAATGACGCGGCCAAGCGCATCGACGTGCTGGCCACCGCGATCTGGAACGAGATGCACGTGGACGACGTGCTGTCGCTCGACCTGTCCTACGCGCCGCCGTTCTCGCCGGTGTGGGACCCGGTGCTGATCGCCGCGCGCAAGGCGTTCGACGCGGTGGAGGCCGACTGGTTCACGTGAGCAGCGCGGTCAC
This sequence comes from uncultured Actinomycetota bacterium, assembly GCA_963739465.1. GTDB lineage: Bacteria > Actinomycetota > Actinomycetes > Mycobacteriales > Pseudonocardiaceae > Pseudonocardia. Next base: position 426,236 of record CAVUAS010000015.1, on the reverse strand, counting down.
CTGTCCGCGGCGGGCGTGAGATCGACACCAGCGGGATTCGGCGGCGGCGAGATCCCGCTCACGTCGATCTCGTCGGCACCTGTCGGGCCGGTGAACCGCCGATCAGCGGGGCCTGCCGCGGCGCAGCCAGACGAACAGCAGCACCAGCGGAGGTGGCGAAGCTCCCGTCCCCGTCGCTGCGGCGTCAGCTCACCGCGTTCCTCGCCGCCGCGGGCCCCGACGTGAGCGCCTTCGAGCAGTCGCTCGAACACTGGTACGACGAGGAGATGGCGAAGATCTCCGGCTGGTACAAGCGCTGGGCGCGGGTCGCGCTCGGCATCACCGGCTTGATCGTCGCCGTGCTGTTCAACCTCGACACGCTGCAGGTCGCGCACTCCCTCTACGTCGACGTCCCGATCCAGCAGGCGGTGATCGCCACCGCCGACACGGGCACGCTCTGCCAGAACGTGCCCGACCGGGCGGCCTGTGCGACCGGCGAGCTGGCGGCGCTCAAAGCGGACGCCCTCCCGATCGGCCGGCCCGACCCGGCGCTCGGTTCGGTGTGGAGCATCGTGCTCAAGATCGTCGGCTGGGGTCTCACGGCGTTCGCGGTCTCGTTCGGCGCCCCGTTCTGGTTCGAGGCGCTCTCCAAGCTCGGATCGCACCACCGGCACCCGACCCGAGGACCGGGCCGCCACCGGCTGATTCCGGGAGAATGCTCGCCGTCGTCGTCGGAGAGAAGGGGTGCCGTGACCGCCACCGGGGTGTTGGCCGAGTCCCTGCGCGACTGGCGGCCACCGACCGTCACGACCTCGCGCCGCGTGGACCCGTGGGCCGCCGCCGCCTTCGCCGACCTCCTCGACGCCGCGCCGCCCGCGCTGGACGACGGCGCCCCGCTGCCGCCGCTCTGGCACTGGTTCACCCTGCTCGACCATCCGGCCCAGGCCGACATCGGCGAGGACGGCCACCCCACCCACGGGCCGTTCCTGCCGCCGGTACCCGGCCGTCGGCGCATGTTCGCGGGCGGGCGGTTCACCCAGCACGCCGCGATCCCGTTCGGCGCGCGGCTGGACTGCCGGTCGGCGGTCACCGACGTCAGCCTCAAGTCCGGCCGCACCGGCGAGATGGCCTTCGTCACCACCCGCCACGAGCTGTCCGTGGCGGGCGAGCCGGTGGCCGTCGAGGAGCAGGACATCGTCTACCGCGCCGAGCCCCCCGGCACCCCGCGGCGCACCATGCCCCGTCCCACGGGCGGCGAGCCTGCTCCCGTGGGCGCCTGGCGGCTCACCCTTCCCACCGACCCGGTTCTGCTTGCCCGGTTCAGCGCCCTGACCTACAACGGACACCGCATCCACTACGACACCCCTTACGCGAGGGACGTCGAGGGCTATCCGGACCTGGTCATCCACGGCCCGCTGCTGGCACTGCTCGCCCTGGAGCTGCCGCGCGTGCACGCCCCCGGCACGACCGTCACGGAGTTCGCCTACCGCCTGGTGCGGCCCGCGTTACTGCCCTCGCGGATCGTCGCGGCGGGTGACCGGGACGGCGACACCGCCGCGGTCACCGTGGCCGCCGAGGGCGCCGCGCCGTCGCTCACCGCGACCGTCCGCCTCCGCTGACCACCGCCGCCCGCCATGATCACCGGTTCGGTGCGAAGACGGCCGGATCTGACCGCCTTTCGCGCCGAACTGATGATCATGGGCCGGCGATCAGCCGCCGCCGCCGTACGGGCGCGTGATCACCTCCAGGTTGTGGCCGTCGGGCGAGGAGAAGTAGAGGCCGCGGCCGCCGTCGTTGGTGTTGTGCCCGGGCGTGTTGTGACCCGGGTCGGCGAAGGTCGCGATCGCGCGGTCGCGCAGGCGCGCGGCCACGGCGTCGAAGTCGTCCTCGGTGATCAGGAACGCGTAGTGCTGGGTGACGACCTCGTCCTCGTCCATGAAGTCGGCGAAGTCCAGGCTCACGCCGTTGTCCAGCTCGACGACCGCGAACGGCCCGAACGACACGGGCGTCGGGCGGCCGAGCACGTCGGCGACGAACTGGGCGGCGGCGCGTCTGTCGCGGGCGGCAACGATGGTGTGGTTCAGCTCGATAGCCATGCCCCGACCATGCGACCTGCACCCGGGTTGAAGTCAAGGGTCGGTCAGGGCCTGCCCGCGAGCGACACCCATGATCACCGGTTCGGTGCGGAAACCGGCCAGATCCGGCCGCCTTCGCCACCAAACGGTGATCATGGCGGGCCGGGCGGGCGGCGCGGCGTCGTCAGCACGCTCGTCGAGCGGGCGCTGGCATAGCCTCAGCGTTCGACGAGCGCGAGCACCCGCGCCGGGCTGCCCGAGCCGCCGACGATCGGCAGCGGGCACACGATCAGCACCGCGCCGGTGGCCGGGAGCCGGTCCAGATTGCGCAGGCTGGTGAGGCCCCACTTGTTCGCGCCCATCAGCGCGGAGTGGCACGGGAACGCGGGCTCGAACGAGTGCGCGGCGCCCGCGTCGGTGCCGACGGTCTCCACGCCGAACCCGGCGATCGGGGACTCCTCGGCCAGCCAGCGCGCGCACTCCGGGGAGACGCCCGGGGTGTGCGGGCCGTTCTCGTCGGCGTTCGCGAACGCGGCGGCGTCGTCGCCGCGCGCCGCCCAGCCGGTGCGGTAGAGCAGCCAGCCGCCGTCGGGCAGGGCGCCGTGCGCCTCCTCCCAGGCCCGGATGTGCGCGTGCTCCAGCAGGAAGTCGGCGTCCTTCGCCACCTCGGCGGTCATGTCGATCACCACGGCCTGTGCGACCAGGGTGGACAGCGGCGCCTGGGAGACGTCCAGGCCGTCGCGGCCGGTGACCCAATGCACCGGGGCGTCGAGGTGGGTGCCGGTGTGCTCGCCCGTGTGGATGTCGTTCCAGTACCAGGCCGGGCCCTTCTCGTCGTAGCGCGACAGCTCCTCCAGCTCGAAGCGGTGAGTGTTCGCGAACGGCGGCGGCAGCTCCAGGATCGGGGTGGACGCCTGCAGCGGGGTGGTCAGGTCGACGATCTCGACGGCGGCGAGCAGGCCGGACAGCACGGTCATGGGTGGAGCATGCCGGCGGGGAGCGGGCCGGACCACGCCGCCGCGCGCGCGACTTCGCGCGGGGGGAGGCGTCACAACGCGGGGCGCCCTATCGTCCAGGGGCCATGACACCACGCATTGTCGTCGTCGGCGCGGGCTTCGCGGGCCACGCCGCCGCGCGCGGTCTGCTGCGGCGGCTCGGCGAGGCCGCCGAGATCGTCGTCGTCGACGCGCGAGACCACTTCCTGTACCTCCCGCTGCTGCCCGAGGTGACGACCGGCGTCGTGGAGCCGCGGCACGTCGCGGTGTCGCTCGCGCGGTCGTTGCCGGGGGCCCGGCTGGTGCTCGGCGCCGTCGACCGGGTCGACGTCGCCGGTCGGCGCATCAGCTGGACCGATCCCGACGACGGCCGCGGTGAGATCACCTACGACCGGCTCGTGCTCACCGTGGGCAGCGTGAACCGGCTGTTGCCGATCCCCGGTGTCGCGACGTACGCGCACGGCTACCGCAGCATCGCCGAGGCGCTGTATCTGCGCGATCACCTCGTGCGCCAGGTCGAGCTGGCCGCGGCGGCGACCGAGCCTGCCGAGCGGGCGGCGCGCTGCACGTTCGTCGTGGTCGGGGCGGGCTACACCGGCACCGAGGTGGCGGCGCAGGGCGCACGGTTCACCGCGCAGCTCGCCAAGGCCCACCCGGCGTTGCGCGACCAGCCGATGCGCTGGCTGCTGCTCGACACCGCGTCGCGGGTGCTGCCCGAGCTGGACCCGCGGCTGTCGCGCGCGGCCGATCGGGTGCTGCGGGCGCGTGGGGTCGAGGTGCGTACGGGCGAGTCCGTGGCCGACGCCCGCGCCGACGCGGTGCGGCTCACCGGCGGCGACGAGGTGCCGATGCGCACCCTCGTCTGGTGTGTGGGAGTGCGGCCCGACCCGCTGGTCGACGACCTCGGCCTGCCGACCGACCACGGGCGGCTCGTCGTCGACCCGTACCTTGAGGTGCCGGGCCACCCGGAGCTCCTCGCGGCGGGCGACGCGGCCGCCGTCCCCGACCTCACCCGGCCCGGCACCATCACCGCGATGACGGCCCAGCACGCGACCCGCCAGGGTGCCCTGGCGGCGCGCAACGTGGCGGCGGCGCTCGGGCGGGGACGGCGGCGCCGCTACCGCCACCACGACCTCGGCTTCGTGGTCGAGCTCGGCGGGCTCGACGCCGCGGCCAACCCGCTCGGCGTGCCCCTGTCCGGCCTGCCCGCCGCCGCGGTGACGAAGGGCTACCACCTCTTCGCGATGCCGGGCAACCGGGCGCGGGTGGCCACCGACTGGCTGCTCGACGTCGTCCTCCCGACCCAGGCCGTGCAGTTCGGGCTGGTGCGGGGCAAGCAGGTGCCGCTCTGATGCTCACCGAGCCTGCACGGTCAGCGCGGCGTCGTGCCCGCGGCTGTTGTCCGTCGTGACGGCGGGCTTGCGCACGCCTCGCAGGCCGTACGACACGAACGCGACGGCCAGCAGGCCGCTGATCAGGAACAGGTGCCAGAGCGGGTCGCCGACCGCGAGGTGGGAGACCGCGGCGCCGCTGAGGTCGAACATCACTCCCGCGTACGCCCACTCCTTCAGCCGGGCGAACCCGGGCGCGAGGAGCGCGGGCACGGCCAGCAGCTTCCAGACGCCGAGGATCGTCACGACGTAGGCCGGGTAGCCGAGCACCACCACGCCGTCGACGGCGAAGTCGGCGCGCAGCACGTAGGCGAGGCCACCGGACAGCAGGACGAACACCGTCACGGCGGTGGCGGACCAGTAGGCGTAACGGCGTGCGGACATCACCACTCCGATCTCGTCGAGTTGGGCGGGTAGTCCGCCCGTATCCCTGACGAGTGGCGTCGGTCGAGTGTGACCGCGATGCCGTCGGGCGCACGGACGTCAGCAGGCCGGGGGCTCCGGCGCCGCGGGGGCGAAGGCGGCGAGGCCGTGCTCCAACAGGCCGAAGGCCTCGACGGCGCGGGCCCGCACGTCGGCCGCGAGCGCCTCGGGCCGGTCGTCGGCCGACAGCCGCCCCCGCGTGTACTCGACCAGCGCGATGTGCACGCCCATCAGCGCGTTCGCCACCGCGCGCGGCACCGGGTCCGCGGCGACGAGGCCGATCGCGTCGGCCAGCTCGGCCGCGATGCCCAGCAACACCTGCCGTTCTCGAGCCTGCAGTGCGGGGCTGGCCAGGATGACCCGCGCGGTGGTGCGGGCTCGGTCGAGCGCCTCCGGGTCGCCCTCGGCGATCCGGTCGAGCTGGCCGCCGTCGGCGAGCAGGGCCGTGCGGAACGCGGCCAGGGCGGACTCCCCGGCGGCCCGGTCGCGCACCGCGTCGACCAGCCGGGCGCCGAAGGCCTCCAGGCCCGAGTAGAAGAGGTCTTCCTTGGTCGGGAAGTAGTTGAACAGCGTGGCCTCGGCGACCTCGGCCGCCCGCGCGACCTCGACCACCGTGACGGTCTGAAATCCGCGCTCCCCGAACAGCCGATGCGCCGCCTCGGCGATCCGGCGCCGCGTCTCGGCCTTCTTCCGCTCCCGCAACCCCATGCCAACATCTTAGAGCAGCGCTATATTTGGGGTAACACCAAATTTGGAGGGATGATCATGAGGCTGAGCGTGAGCGTCACGAACTTCTCCTGGCGCGACGGGCCCCTCGCGGCCCGCCTGTCCGACATTGCGCGGATCGCCGACGACGGCGGGCTGTACGCCCTGTGGGTCGCCGATCACCTCCTGCAGGCCGACCCGTACGGCGCCCGCCCGGGCGAGACGGAGATGCTGGAGGCCTACACCACGCTCGGGTTCCTGGCCGCGCGCACGGAGCGCGTGCGGCTGGGCACCCTGGTCACCGCGGTCACGTTCCGGCCACCCGCGCTGCTGGTCAAGGCGGTCACGACGCTCGACGTCCTCTCCGGCGGCCGGGCCCTGTTCGGCATCGGCGCGGGCTACGCGGCCGACGAGGCCGCCGCGATGGGTCTGCCGCTGCCGCCGGTCGGCGAGCGGTTCGCCCGGCTGGAGGAGACGCTCAAGATCGCGTTGCGGCTCTGGGCGGGCGATGCGTCCCCGTTCGTCGGCGAGCACTACCGGCTCGACGCGCCCGTGCACAGCCCCGCGCCGATGTCCCGGCCGCCGATCCTCATCGGCGGCACCGGGGAGCGTCGCACGCTGCCGCTGGTCGCCCGCTACGCCGACGCCTGCAACGTCTTCGACATCCCCGACGGCGGCGCCACCGTCCGCCACAAGCTGGGGGTGCTGCAGCGGCTGTGCGCCGAGATCGGCCGCCCCTACGACGCGATCGAGAAGACGATCTCGACGCGCCTGGGCCCTGGCGAGTCGGCTGCTTCGTTCGTCGAGCGCTGCCGGGCGTTCGGGGAACTGGGCATCGACCACGTCGCCGTCATCACGACCGGTCCCTGGACCGACGAGGCCGTCGCCACCCTCGCGGCCGCCGCCGGTCACCTCAGTGGCTGATGCCCCGCCGTCGAGGTGCGGGATGGACGCACAGTGGGCCTACGGTGCCGACATGCCCACCGCGCATCCGCCGTCGGATCCCCGCCCGGACCTTTCGGTCAACCCGATCTTCACCCGGCAGCCGATGCGCATCCCGCGCTTCCAACTGCCGGACGGCGAGCTCGACGCCGGTGTCGCCTACCAGATCGTCCACGACGAGCTGATGCTCGACGGCAACGCGCGGCTCAACCTGGCCACGTTCGTCACGACGTGGACCGAGCCGCAGGCGCGGCTGCTGATGGCCGAGTCGCTCGACAAGAACATGATCGACAAAGACGAGTACCCGCGCACGGCCGACCTGGAGAACCGGTGCGTGCACATGCTCGCCGACCTCTGGCACGCCCCCGACCCGGCCGCCACGATCGGCTGCTCGACCACCGGCTCCAGCGAGGCGTGCATGCTCGGCGGGCTCGCGCTCAAGCGCCGCTGGCAGCACGCCCGCCGCGCGGCGGACAAGCCCACCGGCCGCCCGAACATCGTCATGGGCATCAACGTCCAGATCTGCTGGGACAAGTTCGCCAACTACTTCGAGGTCGAGCCCCGCCTCGTCCCGATGGAGGGCGACCGGCTGCACCTGGGCGCCGCGGAGGCCGCCGCCGCGTGCGACGAGAACACGATCGGCGTCGTCGCCATCCTCGGCTCGACGTTCGACGGCAGCTACGAGCCCGTCGCCGACATCTGCGCCGCCCTCGACGACCTCAAGGAGCGCACCGGCCTCGACGTCCCCGTGCACGTCGACGGGGCCTCCGGCGCGATGATCGCGCCCTTCTGCGACCCCGAGCTGCTGTGGGACTTCCGGCTCCCCCGGGTCGCCTCGATCAACACCTCCGGGCACAAGTACGGCCTCGTGGACCCCGGCGTCGGCTGGGCCGTCTGGCGCGGTCGGGCCGCGCTGCCGTCCGACCTGGTCTTCACGGTCAACTACCTCGGCGGCCAGATGCCCACGTTCGCGCTCAACTTCTCCCGCCCCGGCGGGCAGGTCATCGCGCAGTACTACAACTTCCTGCGCCTGGGCCGCGACGGCTACCGCCGCGTGCAGCTCTCGTGCCGGGACGTCGCGCAACGGCTCGCCGGGGAGATCGCCGACCTCGGCCCGTTCCGCCTGCTCACCGACGGCTCGCAGCTGCCGGTGTTCGCGTTCGTGATCGACGGCGAGCAGCCCTTCTCCGTCTTCGACGTCTCGGCCGGGCTGCGCGAGCAGGGCTGGCTCGTGCCCGCGTACACGTTCCCGAAGAACCGGGAGGACATCGCCGCATTGCGCATCGTCGTCCGCAACGGCTTCACCCACGACCTCGCCGACCTGCTGCTCGACGACCTGCGCCGGGTCCTCGACCGGCTCGGCAAGCAAACCGCACCCGCGCGCGGCCCCGAATCCGCGTCCTTCTCGCACGGCACAGGGGCCGCCAATCGGTGATCTTGGCGATAGGCTCGCCGGGTGCGCCCGGTCGTGCTGCCGCCCAACGTCATCGACCACTTCTACCTCGGCGGCGAGCGGCTGGCCGCCCTCCGCGGGGTGCCGCTGCCGTCACCGCGCAGGCCCGAGGAATGGCTCGCCGCCACCGTGCACCGGGCCGACGAGCCGGAGGTCGGCCGCAGCCGCATGCCGGACGGGTCGCTCTTCGCCGATGCCGTCGCAGCCGACCCGGTCGGGTGGACGGGCACGGCGACGGCCCCGGCCGGGCCTGCGGACGTCGGCCTGCTGGTCAAGCTGCTCGACGCGGGTCAGCGGCTGCCCGTGCACGTCCACCCGACTCGGCCGTTCGCGCGTCGGCACCTGCACTCCTGCTACGGCAAGACCGAGGCCTGGTACGTGCTGGAGACCCACGGCGACGACCCGGCCGTGTGGGTGGGGTTCCGCGAGGACGTCGACCCGGCCGTGCTCGCCGAGCGCGTCGACGCGCAGGACTCGGCCTGGATGCTGGAGCACCTCAACAAGATCAGCGTGCGGCCCGGCGACGGCGTGCTCGTGCCCGCGGGCCAGGCGCACGCCACCGGCGCCGGGGTGTTCCTGATCGAGGTGCAGGAGCCGACCGACTTCTCCATCCTCCTGGAGTGGTCGGTCACCACGGCCACGCGCGACGAGTCGCACCTCGGGCTCGGCTTCGACGTCGTGCTGCCCGCCGTGAGCCACGCGGCGCTGCCCGCGCCCGTCCCGCAGCACGTGGCGCTCGATGCCTGCGGCGCCGGGCTGCTGCGTGCCCTGCCGGAGGCCGCGGACCCGTTCTTCCGGGTCGACGTCGCCGCTCCCGACGGGGATCCGGTGCCGGTGCCGCACGGGTTCGCCGTGGCGGTCGTGCTCGCCGATGGCGCGCTGGAGTGGGTCGACGGCGGGCAGCCGATCAGCCGCGGCGACGTGCTCGCGGTGCCCGACGGCCTGGGTGACTGGGCCGTGACCGGGGCCGCCCGCGTCGTCGTGTGCAGACCCGGCGCGGTCTGGCCGGAGGTGGCCTAGCTTGGCGGGCACCGTCCGGGAGATCATGACGACGCGCGTGGTGTCGGTCCGGCCGGAGGACCCGGTCACGCGCGCGGTCGACCTGCTGCGCCGCTACGGCTTCAGCGCCCTCCCCGTCGCCGACGACGCCTACCACCTCGTCGGCATGATCAGCCTGTTGGACGTGCTGCGGTGGCGCGAACAGCATCCGGACGTGCCGGACGTGGCCGTCGGCGAGATCATGGCCCGCGACGTGCTCTGGATGCGGCCCACCGCGAAGGCCACACTGGTCGCCCACCGCCTGCGCACCTACGGCGAGCTGCGGGTGATGCCGATCGTGGAGCGCGGCGTGCTCGTCGGCGTCGTCACCCGCTCGGACCTGCTGCGGCCGCGGGCGAGCCTCGGCAACCGGATCGTGCGACGGTTCCGCCGAACCGACGAGGACGAGCCGCTGCTGCGTCTCGCCCGCCCGCGCCGGACCGGGCCGCCGCCTCCCGACGACGCCCCCGTGTCCAGCGTGATGACGACCGACGTCATCGCCGTCCGGCACACCGTCGCCCTCTCGCGGGCCGCCGAGCTGATGCGGCAGCACCGGCACAGCGCGCTGCCCGTGGTGGAGTCGGACGGGCGGCTGGTCGGGTTGGTGAGCGAGGCCGACGTGCTGGGCGACCCGCTCTACCGGCAGGGCCCGCATGGCGCCGTCGGCGCGGTGATGACCAGCGCGCCGATCACCGTCGACGTCGACGACACCGTCGGCGCCGCCCGGGACCTGATCGCCGAGCGCGGGTTGCGGCTCCTGCCCGTGGTGAAGGACGGCGTCCTGTTCGGCGTCGTGGCGCGCAGTGACGTGGTCTGACGGTGCACCCGCCCCCGGTGAGTCGCGCGTCTCGCCACGCAGAGTTGGCCATCTCGCCACCCCGCGGCGGTGAGTCGCGCGTCTCGCCACGGCGAGTTGGCCGTTCCAGCCGCCGATGGTCGGGCGCCGGTCCGCGGCTTAGGGTCGCGGCGTGCCTGATCCCGCCGCGCTTGCCGGGCGGCTCGTGGCGGTCGAGGGCGTCGTCGGCGTGCTGCTCGGCGGCAGCCGGGCGCGCGGGGAGCACCATCCCGACTCCGACATCGACCTGGGCGTCTACTACCGGCCGCCGTTGGACGTCGAGGGGCTCGCGGCGCTGGCCCGGGAGGTCGCCGGGCCGTCCGCGACCGTGACCCGGCCCGGCGACTGGGGGCCGTGGGTCGACGGCGGCGCGTGGCTGCGCGTCGACGGCGTCGCGGTCGACTGGATCTACCGCGACGTCGACCGCGTTCGGGCGGCGTGGCGGCACGCGCAGGAGGGCCGGGTCGCGTGGCAGGCGCAGACCGGGCATCCCCTGGGTGTGCTCGACGTCTGGTATGCGGGCGAGGTGGCGCTCGGCGTGGTGCTGGCCGACCCGACCGGCGAGCTGACCCGCCTGCACGCCGCGGCCGCGGCGTTCCCGGACGCGCTCGCGGCGGCGCTCGTCGCCCGCCTGCCGGAGGCGACGTTCACCCTCGACATCGCGCGCAAGACGATCCACCGCGGCGACGTCGCCTACGTCGCGGGCTGCCTGTTCCGGGCACTCGGCGTGTGCGCGTACGCGCTGCACGCCCGCGCGCGCCGGTGGGTGGTCAACGAGAAGGGCCTCATCGCGGCCGCGGGCGCGCTGCCAGGGGCACCTGCTGGCTTCGCGGCCCGCGCGCACGGTCTGCTGGCCGGGGTCGGCGGCACACCCGAGAAGCTCGCCGCCACCCTCGACGCGGCCGCCGCATTGGTGGCGGAGGTCGAGCGCGCGGTCGCCGCCTGACTCGGCCCCCGCCCGGGTGCGTTAGCCGTGCGGCGCGGCCCGCGTCATCCGCCTTGCTGGTCTTGGGTCTGGTTCTGCGTCTTCTTCCGCGTCTGCGTCTGGTTCTGCGTCTGCGTCGTGTTCTGCGTCTGCGTCGTGTTCTGCGTCTGCGTCGTGTTCTGGGTCTGCGATTGGTTCTGGTTCTGCGATCTGGTTCTGGGTCTGCGATCTGGTTCTGGTTCTGCGTCTGGTTCTGGTTCTGCGACTGGTTCTGGGTCTGCCGAACCGATTGCTGCGCGGGCGTTTGCTGCGCGGGCGCCTGGACCGTGAGCTGGACCCGTGCGCCTGCCGAGGCGCGTTCGCCCGCCGCCGGGTCCGAGCTGACGACGGTGCCTGCCCGCGCCGAACGGCCGTCGGTGTCGACCGCGACGGCCCTCAGCCCGGCCGCCTGCAGCTTCGCCGTCGCCTGTGCGACCGAGAGGCCGACGACGGACGGCACCGCTACGGTCGTGACCTGGGGGCCGCTCGACACCACGAGGCTCACCCGCGAACCGAGCGCCACCTGCGCACCCGCACCCGGGCTACTGCCGATCACCTGACCCGCCGGAACGGAATCGCTCGCCTGCTGCCGCACCCCGCCCACGACCAAATTCGCGCCCGTGATCGACGACCGCGCCGCCGCCAACGACTTCCCGACCACGGACGGCACCGCCACCGTCGTCGTGACCTGCGGACCGCTCGACACCACCAGGCTCACCCGCGAACCGAGCGCCACCTGCGCACCCGCACCCGGGCTACTGCCGATCACCTGACCCGCCGGAACGGAATCGCTCGCCTGCTGCCGCACCCCGCCCACGACCAAATTCGCGCCCGTGATCGACGACCGCGCCGCCGCCAACGACTTCCCGACCACGGACGGCACCGCCACCGTCGTCGTGACCTGCGGACCGCTCGACACCACCAAGCTAACCCGCGAACCCGACGCCACCTGCGACCCCGCCCCCGGATCGCTGCCGGTCACCACACCCTCGGCCACCGTGGCACTGGACTGCTCCGTAACCGCCCCGACCGCGAGACCCCGCTGACCCAACAACGTGCGGGCCGCCGCCAACGACTGACCAGCGACCGGCGGCACCGCCACCGTCGTCGTGACCTGCGGACCGCGCGACACCACGAGGTTGACCGCCGACCCGCGCGGCACCCCGGCGCCCGACTGCGGGCTGGTGGCGACCACCGCGCCCGCCGCGATCTTCGGGTCCGACCGCTGCTCGACCTGCCCCACACGCAGCCCGAGCGCGTCGAGCCGCGCCGCAGCCTCAGCCTGCGGCCGCCCGACGAGCACGGGCACCACGATGGGTTCCGGTCCACTCGACACGACCAGGTTCACGGCCCCGCCGCGGGGCAGCGTCTTGCCCGCCGTCGGGGTCTGGCCGATGACGGCGCCCACCGCGACGTTCGGGCTCGGCGTGCGGGTGACCGTGCCCAGCCGGAGCCCGACCGCCTCGACCGCGCGCTGCGCATCGGCCAGCGGACGTCCGGTGACGCCGGGGATCGACACCTGACCGATCCCGAACCCGCTGAGCGCGACGGCCGCACGCCCGGGCACATCCGGCACGGTCACGGATAGGACACCCGAACGCCGTCCCTCCCCGGTCGGCGCGAAGCGCACCGCGACGCGGCAGGCCCCGCCCGGCCCGAGCGTGACGGCGGCGCAGCCCCCGGCGTCGACCTGGAAGGCCTGGTCGCCGTCGACCGCGATGCCCGCCAGGCGCACGGGCGCGCCCCCCCGGTTGGTCACGGTGACGGTCAGCGGGCCACTCACGCTCGTGACCGCGTGCTCGCCGAACGCCACGACCGACGGCGCGAGCGCGGGCAGAGTCGGCTGCACCCGCGCGGCGGGAGCCTGCCGCTGCACCTCCTCGCCCTCGGCCGCGGCCGAAGCCGGAGCCGGGGGCGGGGGCGCAACTGCCGCCGGGGCCAGGGGCGCTGCTGCCGGAGCCGGCGGCCGGGACCGGCACCTGCGACGGCGCCGCCACGCCGCCGGGGTCGGGAGTCGCCGCGCTCGCCGCTGCGACGCCGTTGCCGACCAGCGGCGATGCCATGTCACCGGGGATCTCCCGGATGCGCCAGGAGAGGCTCGCCTGCTGCGGACCCGGGGTGGCGGGCGTGAACACGACCGTCGCGGTGCAGTTGCCGCTCGCCGGGACCTCGCCCACGCAGCTGTTGCCGACGAGCGTGAACGCGCCGTGGTTCGGCCCGCTGATGACGACGCCGTCGACGTGCAGACCGGCCAGGCCGCCGTTGTCGAGCCGGATCACCTGCGGGGCGCTGGCGTGGTCGACGATCTGGTCGGTGAAGGCGAGCCGCTGCGGGGCAAAGCTGGCCTTCGGCGTCGCCCGGGCCTGGGAGACCCCGACGAACGCCAGCGATCCGAGCAGCGGGATCAGCACCGCGACGACCTTCACGGCCATCGGGATGCGGGCGAGCGGGCTCGCGAGCCCGGCCGACCGCGGTTGGTCGGTGATCGTCGCCAGGTTCTCCCGCGTGATCTCGGCCGCCTCCGTCTGGCCCAACGCCACGCGGAGGTCGAGCGCGGACCGCAACAGGTCCCGCGCCGTCGCGAGGTCACCCCGGCAGATCGCCTCGGCGCCGAGCTGGTGCAGGGCCATCGCCTCGGCGGCCTGGTCGCCCAGGGCGCGTGCGGCGTCCAGCATCGCCTGCAGGCAGGAGTGCCAGGCGTCCCAGTGGCCCGCGAGGGCGTAGGCGGCGTCGAGCGGCGCGCCCAACGCGAGGACGGCCCGCCACGCCTGCTGTCGGAGGGCCAGCTCCTGCAGGGACCGGACGAGCTCCGCCGACCCGCCCACGGCGAGGACGGTGTCCGGTTCGCGACGCGCCCACGTCGCGAACGCGGCGACCAGCTCGGCGCGCCGCTCCGCCAGCTGCCACAACACCGGGTCCAGCTCGCCTGCGGCGAAGCGGTAGAGGCCTGCGTCGGACACGGTCACCACGCCGCGCCCGACCCATCGACGCAGCCGCGGTGCCGCGTCGGGCACCTCGGCGATGGACGCCAGCTGCTCCGCGGTGAGCTCCACACCGGGGACCGCGGCCAGCAGCCCGAGCAGGCGACGGTCCTCCGGCGCGTCCACGGTGAACGGCGGCGGCCCGTCGTGCAGGGCCAACTCCGTGAACGCCTCGACGCCGCCGGGATACGCCGACGCGCTCACGCCGAGCTGGATGAGCCGCGCGGGGACGCCCCGGCTGAGGCCCCAGAGGGCGAACACCGCGGTGCGGTCCACGGGCTGGCCCATGACGCGCGCCAGAAGCTCGCCCGCCGCGTCGACGGGCAGCCCGGACAGCCCCGACCGGGCCCCGTTCACGTGGGTGCCCGCCAGCACGAAACCGCAGTTCGGGGCGAACTCCTGCAGCTCGGCGAGGGCGCCTGCGGGCAGGTCGACGTCGTCCAGCAGCACCGCGCCCTGCACCGGCCGCAGGAGATGCCGCAGCTCGTCGGGGTTGGGCCGCACCGGCCCGTCGGAGGTGTAGAAGGCGGAGAAGAGGGCCTGGAGGAGGTCGTCGCACGACTGGTCCCGCGCGGACAGGCACACCACCGCGCCGTACGCGGCGGCGAGGCCGGGATGGTGGGCGATGTGGCGCACCAGCGAGGTCTTGCCCACGCCGGGCGGGGCCTGCAGCACCACGGACCGGTGCACCGTGAGCTCGGCGAGCATCTGCTGCGTCTCGTCCACGCGGTCGAAGAACGGCACCGTGCGGCGGGGCATCAGCCGGATGGGGTACCGGCGCGGGGTGATCTTCGGCGCGGAGCCCGCGGGCAGGACGGTGACGGCGTTGCCCCGCGCACCGTCGACCCGCATCCCGACCAGGTTGGCGCCGACCGACAGCTGACCACCGTCGTCACCGGAAACGATGACCTCGGTGCGGATCTCCCGGTGCATGGCTACCCCTCGCTGTAGCTCACCGGAATGAGCGACGAAGGTCAAGAAAGATACCTGATCGAGCGCGTGGTGGCGAGACAATCCCAGGATGACGGAGAGCGCGGAGCGGGCGCGGGCCGGGGGGTTCGGCCGGCTGGAGCTGGGCCTGCGCCGGGCGAGCGAGTGGTACCTGTGGGGGCCATACCTGTCGGAACGGCAGTGGGGCACGGTGCGGGAGGACTACAGCGCCGACGGCGAGGCGTGGTCCTACCTGCCCCACGACCACGCCCGGTCCCGCGCCTACCGGTGGAGCGAGGACGGGCTGGCGGGCTTCTGCGACGTCGAGCAGCGGCTGTGCCTCGGCCTGGCGCTGTGGAACGGCCGCGACCCGATCCTGAAGGAGCGGATCTTCGGCCTGACCGGAAGCGAGGGCAACCACGGCGAGGACGCCAAGGAGTACTGGTGGTTCCTCGACGCGGTGCCCAGCCACGCCTGGAACCGGTGGCGCTACCACTACCCCGGCGCCGCCTACCCCTACGAGCAGCTGGTCCGGGAGAACGCCCGGCGCGGGCGGCTCGACCCCGAGTTCGAGCTGCTGGACACCGGGGTGTTCGACGACGACCGCTACTGGGTCGTCGACGTCGACTACGCCAAGGCCTCGCCGTTCGACCTGCTCATGACGATCCGGGTGACCAACGCCGGGCCGGACGCCGACACCCTGCACGTGCTGCCGCAGCTCTGGTACCGCAACACGTGGTCGTGGGACGGCACCGAGCCCCGCATGCTCGCCGCGCACGAGAACGCGGTGCGCACCGAGCACCCGTTCCTCGGCCCGCTCACGCTGCAGGCCGGACCCGGCCCCGACGGCACCGCCCCCGAGCTGCTGTTCTGCGACAACGAGACCAACACCGAGCGGCTGTACGGCGTGCCCGGGCCGCCGTACCCGAAGGACGGGATCAACGACCACGTCGTGACGGGCGCCGCCACGGTCAACCCGCAGCGCCGCGGCAGCAAGTGCGCGGCCTGGTACCGGATCACCGTCGAGGGCGGGCAGACCGTGGAGGTTCGGCTGCGGCTGGCCCCGGACCCCGACGGCGAGCCGTTCGACGAGGTCGTAGCCGCCCGCCGCGCCGAGGCCGACGCGTTCTACGCCGAGTTGACGCCCGAGGCGGCGTCCGCGGACGAGGCGCGGGTGATGCGCCAGGCGTTCGCCGGGATGCTGTGGAGCAAGCAGTTCTACCACTACGACGTCGCGCGCTGGCTCGACGGCGACCCGGCCCAGCCGCCGCCCCCGCCGCAGCGCCTGCGCGGCCGCAACGCCCGCTGGCGCAGCTTCGACGCCTACGACCTGCTCTCCATGCCCGACACCTGGGAGTACCCCTGGTTCGCGGCCTGGGACCTGGCGTTCCACTGCGTCACGCTCGCGCACATCGATCCCGCGTTCGCGAAGTACCAGCTCACGCTGCTGTGCCGGGAGTGGTTCCAGCACCTCGGCGGCGCGCTGCCCGCCTACGAATGGGACTTCGGCGACGTCAACCCGCCCGTGCACGCCTGGGCCGCGCTGGAGGTCTTCGCCCTCGACGGCGGGCGCGACCTGGACTTCCTCTCCCGGGTGTTCGACAAGCTGCTGGTCAACTTCACCTGGTGGGTCAACCGTGAGGACGCCGACGGCTCGAACCTCTTCGAGGGCGGGTTCATGGGGCTGGACAACATCGGCCCGATCGACCGCTCGCACCTGCCCGTCGTCGGCACGCTGGAGCAGTCCGACAGCACCGGCTGGATGGCGGGCTACGCCGCGACGATGGCCACGATCGCCGCGATCCTGCATCGCAGCGGTCACCGGCCCGCGGTCGATCTGGTGCAGACGTTCCTGGAGCACTTCGCGTTGATCCGGGACGCGCTCGACGGCACCGATCTCTGGGACGAGGCGGACGGCATGTTCTACGACCGCCTGCGCACCCCCGACGGCGGTTCGGTGTCGATCAAGGTGCGGTCGATCGCGTCGATGATCCCGATGCTGGCGGGCGGCGTCGTCAGCGAGGAGGGCCTGGGCAGCACGCTCTCGGTGACCAAGCGGTTCGCCCGCTTCCTGCGCCGCCACGGCCTGAACGGGTCCACGCGGCTGGAAGACGCCGGGCTCCTGCGCGGACCGGAGGGCAGCCGACGCCTGCTGGTCAGCGTGGTCGGGATCGACCGGGTCAAGCGGATGCTCGCCGCGCTGCTCGACCCGGCCGAGTTCCTCGGCCCACACGGACTGCGGTCGCTGTCGGCGCGCCACCGCGAGCACCCGGCCGTCCTGCAGCTCGGCGGGCTACGCTCGAGCGTGGACTACGAGCCCGCCGAGTCGACGACCGCGATGTTCGGCGGCAACTCCAACTGGCGCGGGCCGGTGTGGTTCCCGGTCAACTACCTCGCCGTGGCCGCGCTCGACCGCTTCCACCGCTTCTTCGGCGACGACCTGCAGATCGAGTACCCCACCGGCTCAGGGCAGCTCACCACCCTCGATCGCATCGCCGACGACCTGCGCGCCCGGCTCATCTCCACGTTCCTGGCCGGGCCGGACGGGCGCCGCCCGTGCTTCGGCGGCACCGAACGGATGCAGACCGACCCGCGTTGGCGCGACCAGATCCTGTTCCACGAGTACTTCCACGGCGACAACGGCGCGGGGCTGGGGGCGTCGCACCAGACCGGCTGGACGGGGCTCGTCGCCGACCTCGTCCGCCGCCGCCACCGGGCCGCGCCCTCGACGTCCGAGGTGATCCAGCGCCTGGCGGGCGGTGGCCGCGCATGAGGGTGTTGCCCGGTGTGCCCGATGCGCTCGGCGCCGTTCCCGACCCGGGCGGCACCAACTTCGCCGTCGTCTCGCCGGGCGACGAGGTCACGCTCTGCCTCTTCGACGACGCGGGCGCCGAGACCCGGCTCGTCCTGCCCGAGCGCGACGGCGACGTCCGGCACGGCTACGTCCCCGGCGTCGGGCCCGGGCAGGCCTACGGGAGCTGCTGGCCTTCACCCGCGACCTGATCCGCCTGCGCCGCTCGCACCCCGCGCCGCGGCGGCGGCGCTTCCTCACCGG
This sequence comes from uncultured Actinomycetota bacterium, assembly GCA_963739465.1. GTDB lineage: Bacteria > Actinomycetota > Actinomycetes > Mycobacteriales > Pseudonocardiaceae > Pseudonocardia. The sequence goes on along the minus strand of CAVUAS010000015.1, from coordinate 408,470 downwards.
CGCGGCCGCCGCGGACCTGCGCTGGTTCACCCCGGCGGGCACGGTGATGACCGACGCCGACTGGACCGACCGCGGCGCCCGCGCCGTCGCCGTGTTCTTCGAGGGACAGGCCGATTCCGACGTCGTCCCGGACGGCACCCTGCTCGTCGACGACGACCTGCTCGTGCTCGTCAACGGCTGGTGGGAGCCGCTGACGTTCACGCTGCCGGTCGCCGCTGAGTGGCGGATCGTGTGCGACACCCACACCCCGGCCCGGTCCGGCCCCGCGGACCCGACGGTGGCCGTGGGCCCGCGGTCACTGGCCGTGCTGCACGCGGGGGCGGGCTGACACCGCCTCCTCGAAGAGGGCGTCGAGGGTCGCGCGGAGGGCGTCGGCGAACACGTCGAGGTCCGGGCACGCCGCGGGGTCGGCGACCGCTGCGACGGCGAAGCTCCCGGCGTAGGAGAGCGCGCCGACGCCGAAGGTCATGTTCCCGATCAGCGGGACCAGGGGAAACACCTCGACCACCGGTGCGCCCACGACGTCGAGCCGCTCGCGCGGGCCCGGGAGGTCCGCGACCGTCAGGGTGGTCATCCGCTGGCGCGCCATGAAGCCGAGGAAGAAGCGCTGCAGGACCCGGCTGCGCAGCACCGGCATGTGGCGCGGTCCCACCCGGGCCTTCTGCGTGGCGGTCGCGGCCGCGATCTGCCGCAGCACGTCGACGGGCGCGGTCTGCCCGACCGGCAGCGGCACGGCGATCTGGCCGAGGACGTTGCCCTCCGGCAGGCCCGGTTCGCGATGCAGCGACACCGGGACGAGGGCGCGCAGGACGACGCCGTCGACGCGTTCGCCGCGGGCCAGCAACAGCGCCCGCAGGCCACCGGTGATGGCGGCGAGCAGGACGTCGTTGACGGTGGCGCCGTGCCGGTGGGCCACCTCCCGGACCGCGTCGAGGCGGTGGCGGACCAGCGCGACCGTCCGGTCGGGGCCGACGCGCCGGTTGAGGCTGGTTTGCGGGGCCGGGTGGCGGGCCATGTCCAGCACCGCCGCCGCCATCGACTGGCGGTGTCCGCGGTGGGGGCGCCTGCGCAGGCCGCGCAGGATGGCATCCGGGAGGCGCCGCAGGTTGTCGGCGAGCAGCTGCGCGGCGGTGGGCTCCGGCGCGGCGGTCCACGGCCGGGTCGGGGTGGGGGCCGCCGGGGTGAGGAGCGCGGCCAGCGTCGCCACCCCGGCCACGCCGTCGACGAGCGCGTGGTGCACCCGCATGTAGAGCCCGAGTCTTCCGTCCGGAAGGCCGGGGATCAGCCACATCTCCCACAGGGGCCGGGAACGGTCGAAGGGGCGGCGGCGAAGGGACTCGGCGACGGCCAGCAGCCCGGCTTCGTCCGAGGCGGATGGGGCCATCCGCACGTGGTCGGCGATCCGGAATCCGGGCGCGTCGACCCACAGCGGCCGTCCCAGCCCGCGGCGCGGCACGCGCAGCACCCGACGCAGCCGGGGCACGCGATCGAGCTGCGCCTCCACCGCCGCGCGCACGTCCTCCACGGCGACCTGACGCTCGAGGAGGGCGAGCGCGGCGACGTCCTGCACCCAATCGGTGTCGTCCGTCCACAGCGAATCGAGATCCAGCGGGTTGAGCCGGTCCAGAATCGTGCGGGACATCGCGCGCCCTCCCCGTGGTCTCCCCGATCGTCGCGCGGCCGGGCGGCCGCCGGACAGGGCCCAACGACCCGGCGCCGGCGGGGCCGTCCCCGGTTCGCGTGGTGGTCGGAGCCAATCCGGGGTACACCACGTTCCGTGGCGAAATCCGGCGGCGAGAGCACGCTCACCGTATTGCTCGCGATGGGCGCGAACCTGGCCGTGGGCGCGGCGAAACTCGTGGCGGGGCTGCTGACCGGCAGCGCGGCCATGCTGTCGGAGGCCGCGCACTCGGTCGGCGACACCATGACCGAGGTGTTGCTGCTCACCGCGCTCAAGCGGTCGGCCAAGCCCCCGGACCGGGCGCACCCGTTCGGCTACGGCAAGGAGCGCTACGTCTTCTCGCTGCTCGCCGCCGTGTCGATCTTCGTGGCGGGCGCGCTGTTCTCGATCTACCAGGGCATGCACACGCTGCTGGGCGGGCCCGAGGAGCACCAGGACGTGCTCGTCGCGCTGATCGTGCTGGTCGTCGCGGCCGCGATCGAGGGCGTGTCGCTCACGCAGGCCATCCGGCAGGTCAAGGCGGAGCGCGATGAGGAGAAGCTCGACCTGCGTACGTTCCTGCGCCGCACCGACGACCCGACCGTCATCACCGTGCTGTTCGAGGACAGCGCGGCGATCACCGGTCTGATCATCGCGTTCGCGGGTGTCGGGCTCACCGCGCTCACCGGTTCTCCCGTATGGGACGGGGTGGCGTCGCTCCTGATCGGGCTGCTGCTCGTGGTCGTCGCCTACGGGCTCACGCGCACGAACATGGCGCTGCTCATCGGACGCCAGGCCGACCCGCGCCTGGTGCGCGCGATCGGCAAGCGGATCGCCGAGCAGCCCGAGGTGGACGAGGTCATCGACCTGCTCACCATGCTCACCGGCACCGACAAGGTGCTCGTGTGCGCGCGGCTGGATTTCGCCAAGTCGGCGTCGTCGGACGACATCGAGCATGCCTGCATGCGGATCGACAACACGCTGCGCGAGGAGTTCGGCGACGTCGACGAGGTGTTCCTGGAGCCGGTGCCGCGCGGCGACCAGGAGCTGCGCGCCCGGGTCCGCGCCCGCTACGGCGCCGAGCTGCACGAGCTGGCCCCGGACAGCTCGCCGGGCACCGCGTAGCGCTCGGCGCCGACCCACCCATGATCGGCGCGAGCCGCACACCATGGTGGCGGCGACCATCGTCAGGTACAGATCGACGCGATCACCACCTGAGAAGTCGCTAAGAAGCTCGCCCGCAGCACCTTACGAACATGTGTCCGACGTTCTGCGCCCATCAGCCCGGGAAAGTGCGGCTGGCTCAATCGGAGGTTCCGGCTCTGGGCAGCACAAGTGTCCGGCTGCGGCGCCGCCGACCCGGACCGTGTGTCGGGCGCGGCAGTAGCCGGAACCGCAGCCTGCAGATCAGCGCATTGGTGTGTCGGCCGACGTAGCGGGCGACGACGGCGCCGCGACGGTTGAACAGCGCCTGTTGCCACCAGTGGTCGGGCGCCACCTCGCCGATGAGCAGCATCACGACGAACACGCCGATCGCGAACAGCGGGACCAGCACGTTGACCTGGCCTGCGGAGGCGAGCAGCAGAGCGGCGGACAGCGCGGTGCGGACGATGATCGAAGTGCGGTAGACCTGCCGGTCCCCGCGGAGCCCGAACACGTGAGGAGGCCAACGCGTCAAGCCCGAGAGCGGCGATTCCGGTGGTGGCGGTGAGGCGGTGTCGCTCCTCGTCCGCAATCACGTGCGTCATGGCAGGCGTGCGGCGCGGTCGTGCGAGCCCCCGAATCGCGGCACGGTGGACGCGGGCGTCGGCGGGGCGGGATGGCAACGGTCATGGGTGGTCGGGCTCGAAGCGATAGCCCATGCCGGGCTCGGTGAGCAGGTAGCGGGGCCGTGCGGGGTCGGGTTCGAGCTTCCGCCGTAGGTGCTTCATGTATTGGCGCAGGTAACCGGTCTCGGTGTGGTAAGTCTGGCCCCAGACCTGCTGCAGCAGCTGGCGTTGGCTGATCAGCTTGCCTGGGTTGCGGGCCAGCACTTCGAGCACCTGCCATTCCACGGGGGTGAGGTGCACGGTGGTGCCGTCGTCGGCGCGGACGAGGCGGTCGGCGAGGTCGACGGTGTAGCGGCCGATGCGCACCGGGGGCGGTGGGTCGGAGCTGGTTGCTCGGCGGGTGATCGCGCGGATCCGGGCGAGGAGCTCGCCGATGTTGAAGGGTTTGGTGACGTAATCGTCGGCGCCCGCGTCGAGGGCGGCGACCTTGCCGCGGCTGTCGAGCCGTCCGGACAGGATGATGATCGGGACAGGAGTCCAGGTGCGCAGCTTCTGGATGACCTGGACGCCGTCCATGTCGGGCAGGCCGAGGTCGAGCACAACCAGGTCGGGGTGGTCACGCGCCGTCGAGTGCAGCGCCTCGGCGCCGTCGGCGGCGGTGACCACGTCGTAGTGGCGGGCCTGCAGGTTGATCTGCAGCGCGCGCAGGATCTGCGGTTCGTCGTCAACGATCAGGACGCGTGTCATCCCACGGTCCGCCAGCGGTCGACGCGGTCCAGGATGGCGGGATCGGCGGCCTGGTCGGGCCCGTCGGCGGCGGCCGGCTCGGCAGCAGGCAGGCTGACGGTCATGGTCAGGCCGCCGCCGGGCGTGTGCTCCGGGGTGAGGGTGCCGCCCATGGCTTCGATGAGGCCGCGGGCCAGTGCGAGGCCGAGGCCGACGCCGGTGGCGTTGTCGCGGTCCCCGAGGCGTTGGAAGGGCAGGAAGATCCGGTCCCAGTCGGCAGCCGGTACGCCGGGGCCGCGGTCGATCACGCGGACCTCGACCTGGCCGCCGTGGTCGCTGGCGGTGACGAGGAGGGGCTGCTCGGGCGGGTTGTAGCGCAGCGCGTTGGCCAGCAGGTTGACCAAGGCCCGTTCGAGCAGGGCCGGGTCGGCGTGCACCTCGGGCAACTCGTCGGGGACCTGGATCCGCACCTGGCGGTCTTGGTCGGCGATGTCGTCGACGGCGCGGGGGATGGCCTCGCCGAGGCTGATCAGTTGCGGGGACATGGCCAGCGCCCCGGCTTGCAGGCGGCTCATGTCGAGCAGGTTCTCCACGAGGCGGAGCAGCCGCTCCAGCGATTCCTTGGCGGTGTCGAGCAGTTCCTTCCGGTCGGCGTCGCTGAACTCGATGTCCGGTGTGCGCAGGGTGTCCACTGCGGCGGTGGCCGAGGCAAGCGGCGTGCGGAAGTCGTGGCTGACGGCCGAGAGCAGGGCGGTGCGCAGTCGGTCGATCTCCGAGAGCTGGCCGACCGCGGCGGCGCGCTCTTCGAGGCGCTCCTGACGGAGCGCGACCGCGGCCTGGGCGGCGAACGCCTCGACGACCCGGCGGTCTTCGGCGGCCAAGGGGTGTCCGCGCAGCACCAGCGAGACGTCGTCCTCGACCAGGACGTCCGCGTCCCCCTGAGCCGGGGTGAGGCAGGGTTGGTCGCCGACGGCGGCGGCGACCCGCCAGGCGGCCGGGTCGTGCTGCACCGTCGGAGTGACCGCGGCGTCTGGCACGCGTTGCAGCAGGGTGACGCCGGTGAGTTGGAAGGTTTCCCGGAGCTGGTCCAGCAGCGCGGGCAGGGGGCGGCTACCGCGCAGCACGCTGCCGGCGACGGTCGACAGCGTCTCCGCCTCGGCCCGGGCGCGGGCGGCTTCGCGGGTGCGCCGGGCGGCGAGCTCCACGACGGTGCTGACCGTGGCGGCGACGAGCAGGAAGACCACCAGGGCGAGGATGTTCTCCCCGTCGGCGATGGTCCACTGGTAGATGGGTGGGGTGAAGTACCAGTTCAGCAGTAGGAATCCCGCGACTGCGGCGACCAGGGCCGGGTAGAGGCCGCCGAGCAGGGCGACCGCGACGACCGCGCCGAAGTAGAGCAGGATGTCGCTGGGCAGGGTCAGCTGGGTGCGCAAGTGGGTCAGCGCCAGGGTCAGCAGCGGCAGCCCGAGGCCAGCCGCGACGAATCCGGAGATGCGCCGTGGGGCGGGCAGTCCGCGGGTCAGGGTGAGCGCCCGGCTGCCGCGGTTGACCTGCTCGTGGGTGACCAGATGGACGTCGATCGGGCCGGACTCGGCCGTGGTGGTGACGCCGACCCCCGACGAGAAGAGTTGGGCGATGCGGCCCCGGCGGCTCGCCCCCAGCACGAGCTGGGTGGCGTTGACGCCGCGGGCGAAGTCGAGCAGTGCAGTGGGGACGTCCACCCCGACGACCTGGTGGTAGGTGCCGCCGAGGCTTTCGACCAGGGTCCGCTGTCGGGCCAGATGGGCGGGATCGGCGCCGGCCAGGCCGTCGCTGCGGGCCACGTGCACGGCCAGGAGGTCGGCGCCCTTGGTGCGGGCGGCGATGCGCGCGGCCCTGCGGATGAGGGTCTCGCCTTCGGGGCCGCCGGTGAGTGCCACGACGACCCGTTCCCGGGTCTCCCAGGTTGTGGAGATGTGGTGCTCGGCCCGGTAGCGGTCGAGTTGCTCGTCGACCTTGTCGGCCACCCAGAGCAGGGCCAGTTCGCGCAGGGCGGTGAGGTTGCCGACGCGGAAGTAGTTGCCGAGTGCGGCGTCGACCTTGTCGGGGGCGTAGACGTTCCCATGTGCCATGCGTCGTCGCAGCGCCTCCGGGGTCATGTCGACCAGCTCGATCTGCTCGGCCTGCCGGACCACGGCGTCGGGCACCGTCTCCCGTTGGGGCACGCCGGTGATCTGGGCGACGACGTCGTTGAGCGACTCAAGGTGCTGGATGTTGACCGTGGTCACGACGGTGATGCCGGCATCGAGCAGCTGTTGGATGTCCTGCCAGCGCTTGGCGTTGCGGCTGCCGGGCACGTTGGTGTGGGCCATCTCGTCGACGAGGGCGACCTGTGGTCGGCGGGCGAGTACGGCGTCGAGGTCCATCTCGGTGAACGTCGTCCCGCGGTAGTTGAGCGTGCGGCGCGGCACCGTTTCCAGATCGGCGACGAGCGCCTCGGTGTTGCGGCGTCCGTGGCACTCGACGAACCCGATGACCACGTCGGTGCCGCGGTCGCGGCGGCGGTGGCCTTCCTCGAGCATCTTGTAGGTCTTGCCGACGCCGGGGGCGGCCCCGAGGTAGACGCGCAGCTGACCGCGTGCCGTCATCGGCTGCTCCTCTCCGTTCGGGGCCTGCCCGACCTCATCCGTGGAACGGGTAGGTCCGGTCCAGGTCGGTGTTGAGCTCGACCACGTTCACCGCTGGCGCACCGAGGAAGCCGAGCGCCCGACCGGTGGTGTGCTGGTCGATCGCCTTCAGCATGGCGTCGACGGAGATGCCGCGGACCTTCGCCACGCGAGGTGCCTGCAGCTGCGCGTAGGCCGGGCTGATCGCGGGGTCGAGCCCGCTGCCGCTGGCGGTGACGGCGTCGGCGGGGACGGCGGGTGCGGCCGGGGCGTCCCCCCGGATGGGAGTGACCACGGCACGGGAGTAGTCCGCGCCGAACTGGGCGCACCGCACCGGCACGCCCTGGTAGGTCGCGAGGAACGGGGTGGCCGGGCAGGCCTGGTCGAGGCTGACGACCTGGGTCACCGGTCCGGTGATCCCGTCGCGGTGGAAGACCCCGAGGACCGCGCCGACGCCGTCGGCGGTGCAGTACGGCCGCGACCCGTCGACGCTCTCCAGCTTGCCGACCGCGGCGCTGCGCGCGCAGACATCGGTCAGCAGGCTCTGTTTGGCGTTGTCATCGGTCTTCCCGGCCGCGAGGAGCGCCGGGTCGGGCAGCGTGTCCACGACGCTTTCCGGCCCGAGGTTGGACGCCGAAGTGGCCGTCGGGTCGTACCCGTCGCCCGCCGCGGACGGCCGGGTCTGGAAGTACTGGTTGAGCGGGTTGCCGTCCTTGTCGGTGAACAGCTGGCCGATGATCGCGCTGCCGACGGTCTTGTCACCGACGCTGACCAGCGACCCGTCGGCCTTGTCCCGGAGACCGGGGAGTTGGGCCACCGCGGTCACCGCAAGCGGGTAGAGGACTCCGGTGAGGACGGTGAGCACGAGCAGCGCGCGCAGCGCGGCGAGGTGTTGGCTGAGCCAAGAGGCGAGTCGCATCAGGAGATCCCGGGAATGAACTGGATGATGAGGTCGATGAGCTTGATGCCGATGAACGGGACGATAATGCCGCCGATGCCGTAGATGAGCAGGTTGCGTCGCAGCATCGCCGCCGCGCTCGACGGGGTGTAGCGCACGCCGCGCAGGGCCAGCGGAATCAGCGCGACGATGATGAGGGCGTTGAAGATGACGGCGGACAGGATCGCCGACGTGGGGCTGTGCAGCCGCATGATGTTGAGCGTGTCCAGGCCGGGGTAGACCGCGGCGAACATCGCGGGGATGATCGCGAAGTACTTGGCGATGTCGTTCGCGATCGAGAACGTGGTCAGCGCGCCGCGGGTGATGAGCAGCTGCTTGCCGATCTCGACGATCTCGATCAGCTTCGTGGGGTCGGAGTCGAGGTCGACCATGTTGCCCGCCTCTTTGGCGGCCGAGGTGCCGGTGTTCATCGCCACCCCGACGTCGGCCTGGGCGAGGGCCGGGGCGTCGTTGGTGCCGTCGCCGGTCATCGCGACCAGCTTGCCGCCCTCCTGCTCCCGTTTGATGAGCGCCATCTTGTCCTCGGGTGTGGCCTCGGCGAGGAAGTCGTCGACGCCTGCCTCGGCCGCGATCGCCCGCGCCGTGAGCGGGTTGTCGCCGGTGATCATGACGGTGCGGATGCCCATGCGGCGCATCTCGTCGAACCGCTCCCGCATTCCGGACTTGACGACGTCCTTGAGCTGGATGACGCCGAGCGCACGGGCGGGCCCGTCTGCGCGCAGCTCGGCGACCACGAGGGGTGTGCCGCCGGAGGCGCTGATGCCGTCCACGATCGACCCGATGCCCTCCGTGGGGTGGCCTCCGTGGTCGCGCACCCACTTCATCACCGCGGTTGCGGCGCCCTTGCGCACCGAGCGCACGCTGCCGTCTTCGGTGATGTCCACCCCGGACATGCGGGTCTGCGCGGTGAACGGCACCCACTTGGCGTGGGTCAGTTCGCCGACCTGCCGTTCCCGCAGCCCGTATGCGGTCTTGGCGTAGACGACGACCGAGCGGCCTTCCGGTGTCTCGTCGGCGAGGCTGGACAGCTGGGCCGCGTCCGCCAGCTCCGCCGGGTCGACGCCGTCGACCGGGAGGAACTCGCTGGCCTGCCGATTGCCCAAGGTGATCGTGCCGGTCTTGTCCAGCAGCAGCGTGTTCACATCACCGGCAGCCTCCACCGCGCGGCCGGACATCGCCAGGACGTTGCGCTGCACCAGGCGGTCCATGCCCGCGATCCCGATCGCCGACAGCAGCGCGCCGATCGTGGTCGGGATCAGGCAGACCAGCAGCGACACCAGCACGATCCCGGTGACGCCGTTCGCGGTCAGGGCCTGGCTGTCCGGGGTGGCGGCGTTGACGGCCTTGGAGAAGATGGCCAGTGGCTGCAGGGTCGCCACCGCCAGCAGGAAGATGATCGTCAAGGCGGCGAGCAGGATGTTCAGGGCGATCTCGTTCGGCGTCTTCTGCCGGTCGGCGCCCTCGACCAGTGCGATCATCCGGTCGATGAAGCTCTCCCCCGGCTGTTGGGTGATCCGCACCACGATCCGGTCGGAGAGCACCTTTGTGCCGCCGGTGACCGCGGACCGGTCACCGCCGGACTCCCGGATCACCGGGGCGGACTCGCCGGTGATCGCCGACTCGTCGACGCTGGCGATGCCCTCGACCACGTCCCCGTCGCCGGGAATCACCTGTCCGGCCTCGACCACCACGATGTCGTCGCGCCGCAGCGCGGTCGCGGGCACCGACTCCTCGGTCAGCTCCGGCCACGCGGTGAGCCTGCGGGCCACGGTGTCGCGCTTGGCTGCGCGCAACGTCTCGGCCTGCGCCTTGCCGCGGCCCTCGGCGACCGCCTCGGCCAGGTTGGCGAACACCACCGTCAGCCACAGCCAGACCGTGGTGACCCAGGCGAACACGGTGGGATGCGCGATCGCCAGGACCGTGGTGAACGCCGACCCGATCTCGACGATGAACATGACCGGGTTGTGCCACAGCGTCGTCGGGTTGAGCTTGCGCAGCGCGTCCGGTGTGGAGCGCAGCATCTGCTTCGGGTCGAGCAGGCCGCCGGAGATCTTGCGCGGCCCGCCCGGCTGCGGCGGCTGTTCGGCCGGAAGCGCGTCGACCGTCCTGACAGACATGAGAGGTCCTCCTACAGGCCGTCGGCCAGCGGGCCGAGGGCAAGAGCGGGCAGGAAGGTCAGCGCCACGAGGATCACGGTGACGCCGACGAGCATGCCGACGAACAGCGGCTGGTAGGTGCGCAACGTGCCCGCGGACTCGGGCACCGGCTTCTGCTTGGCCAACGAGCCCGCCAGGCCGAGCACGAACACCATCGGAAGGAATCGGCCAATCAGCATGCACAGCCCGAGCGCGGTGTTGTACTCGGTGCCACTGACCGTCAGCCCGGCGAACGCCGAGCCGTTGTTGTTCGACGCCGAGGTGAAGGCGTACAGCACCTCGGACAGCCCGTGCGCTCCGGAGTTGAGCATCCCGGACTTGCCCCAGTCGGTGGCCATCCCGACCCCCGTGCCGACCAGGACGAGAATCGGCATCGTCAGGAAGTACAGCGAGGCCAGCTTGACCTCGCGAGCGCCGATCTTCTTCCCCAGGTACTCCGGGGTGCGGCCCACCATCAGCCCGGCCACGAACACCGTCAACACCGCGAGGATCAGGATGCCGTACAGGCCCGATCCGGTCCCGCCCGGCGCGACCTCACCCAGCATCATGTTGACGATCGCGATACCGCCGCCGAGGGCGGTGTAGGAGTCGTGGAACGAGTTCACCGACCCGGTCGACGTGAGCGTGGTCGAGGCGGCGAAGGTGGCCGAGTTGAGCACCCCCAGGCGTGACTCGGTGCCCTCGGTGGCGGCGCCGACCGCCATCGGCACCGTGCCGCCGTGCAGCCCCTGCACCACATTGATGGTGATGACGCTGCCGATCGCCATGATCGCCATCGCGGCGACGATCGCGTACCCCTGCCGGTTGTGGCCGACCATCCGGCCGAACGTGCGCGGCAGCGAGAACGAGATCACCAGCAGCAGGAAGTTCTCGACCCAGTTCGTCCAGCTGGTCGGGTTCTCGAACGGGTGCGACGAGTTGGCGTTGTAGAAGCCGCCGCCGTTGGTCCCGAGGTCCTTGATCGCCTCCTGGCTCGCCACCGGCCCGCCGGTGATGTGCTGGGCGGCGCCTGCGAGGGTCTGCACGTCCGTGCCCGCGGAGAGGTTCTGGATCGCCCCTCCCGCGATCAGCACGACCGCGCCTACCACCGCGATCGGCAGCAGCAGCCGGAACACGATGCGCACCAGATCGACCCAGAAGTTGCCCAGCCGGTCCGTGTTCTTCCGGGCAAACCCACGAACCAGCGCCACCGCGACCGCGATACCGACAGCGGCCGAGACGAAGTTCTGCACCGCGAGCCCGGCCATCTGCACCAGGTGACCCATCGTGGACTCGCCCGAATACCACTGCCAGTTCGTGTTCGTGGTGAAGCTGACCGCGGTGTTCCACGCGCCGGACGGGAACACGTTCGGGAACCCAAGCGACAGCCACAAGTAGCTCTGCAGACGCATGAACGCGTACAGGAACAGGATCGACACCGCCGAGAAGGCGAGCACGCTGCGCGCGTACACGCCCCACGACTGCTCACCGTCGGCGTCGACGCCAACCAGCCGGTACATCACCTTCTCCGGCCACAGGTGCCGGGTCGAGGTGACGATCCGGTACATGTAGTCGCCCAGCGGGCGGTACGCCAACGCCAACGCCAGGACCAGCGAGACGATGAACAGAATGCCCGCAGTCGTGTCACTCATCAGAACCGCTCCGGACGCAACAAGGCAGCCACCAGGTACGCGGTCAGTACGACCGCAAGGATGAGGCCGACAAGGTTTTCGACATTCACAGCTTCTCCACCGCGCGCACGGTCAACGACAGAAGGGCGAATAACGCAAGCGTCAACACCACGTAGACCACGTCAGCCATGTGCGATTCCTCTCGTGTGCAGAATGAGCCCGTTGGTATCCACGGCTCGCTCGTCCCAACCGCCGGTCTGCCGCGCTTGCGCGGTGATCCACAGCGCCCGGCGCCGCCAACGCAGCCAGCGGTTCACCGCCCGGTAGGCCATTCCGGCGATGAACCCCGCGGCCACCGCCGTGGCGATCGTCAGGAGTCGCCATCCATCGGCGGCGCCGTGCCAGGACAGCTGGCCCAGCGAGTTGACCAGGAACCCGTTGAAGACCAGAAACGCCAGCACCCCGGAGCCTGCGGCCGCCGTAGCGGTCACCGGCAGCGCCGCGAACACCGCGAGCGATGCCGCGACGACTCCCAGCCGTACCGCACCAGCGGTCGCCGGTACCACCGCCGCCCCGAACGCCGACCCCACGACCACCACCGATCCGGCGGCGATCCCGAAGCCACTAGGGACGACCTCCGGCTCGAACACGCTCGCGACCGCCGAACTCACGCCCACGATGCGCGCCATGCCTACTCCCTGATCGCTGTGCCGCACCCGGACGCCGGGCCTGAGCCGAGTGAATCCTCGCGGGCGACGACCGGACAGGGGCGTTCACAGGTTTTTCACGGGCACCACGGCACCTTTCACGTGCCTTTCACAGACACCGGCCCGCAAGGCTGCTGCGCGGCTCCGGGAAGGGGTCAGCGACGCGCTCGGGTGCGTGTCCCGCAACGCCGCGACGTGCGTCGCCTCCCCCTACGACGTCCCGCCCGGTGGCTCTCCGCCGCGATGCGATGCGGCGGACAGCGCGGCACCGACCTGGTCAGCGAGCGCGGCCACGACGCGGAGCTGTTCGACCGTCGGTCTGACCACTCGGGTGGCCGCGGTCAGCAGGAAGCGGCCGCGGGACACGCCTGCGCTCTGCACGCGCAGAGCGATCTCGGTGTCCGTCGGTAGGCCGTGGCGACGAACGTCGTACGGCAGGCCGTCGTAGGTCATGGTCGCATCGCCATTGAGCGTCGCCAGGACCGACTCGGTCGCGGTGTCGAACCGGCAGTCGTCGATCTGCAGGATCTCGACGATCTGGTCGCTCACGCTGTCGATGAGCGAGCTGGTGGACGAGCGGCCTGCACCGACGGTCGCCGCGGTGGTCAGCACGCCGTCGAGATAGCCCCGTTCACGGCTGGCGCGGGCCTGCTGCCGACGGCCCCAGAGCGCGATCTCGGTCACGGCCAGCCCTACCAAGAGAAGCAGCACATCGGTCTCGACGTCTGCCGGGTCGGTGATGGCGAACTGGGTGTACGGCACCGTCAGGAAGTAGTCGAACCAGACCGCGCTGGACACCGCCGCGACCAGCCCGGCGGCACGCACGCCGGTGGCAGCCGCCGCGACGATCAGCAGGACAAGAACGAGGGCGGCGTTCGTGTTGGCGATGCTGTCGCGGAACAAGCTCAGCACCGCACACGCCGCGAGCGGCACCACCGCCGCGATACTTATCACGAGGCCGCGGTGCGCTTGCAGGATCGAATCCACCTGCACCCCTGCATCCAACCGCATGCCGAGGTGATGTCAACGCACGTCTGCTGATCCAATGGGCCGTCGACGAGGATCTCAGGGCGGTGGCCTGGTGCGAGATCCACCACATCGCGCCCTGGGAACGCCCGACCCCACGCCGACGCCGAGCCAGAGGTCGCCGTCGTCGATCCGCGGCCCGCGACGCTCAGGCCCCCGCGGCCGGGAGCGGCCGCGCGCGGCGGCGCGCCAGCCGGTGGCGGCGCAGGAACCGCCACATCAGCGTGGCCGCCCGCGGGCCTGCCGGGTCGCTGTACGCGGCGCCGGGGCGCCCGCCCGACCAGGCGTGGCCCAGGTCGTCGATCAGCCACAGCTGGAGCACGGCGCGGCCACGTCGGGCGAACCAGCGGATGTTCCGGTAGCCGCGGCCGTCGCCGGAGGTGCCCGAGCCGGTGGCCGAGCGCAACGGACCGGCGCCGTGGAAGGCGAGCCACTGCGCCGCGACCCGGGTGCCGTTCTCCGGGTGGACGACCCGATCGGCCATGCCCTGGACGATCACGGCGGGCGGGAGCGGCGGCCCGCCCGCCGAGGGCCCGGGCGGCACGGCGCGCGCCGTCATCGCCGCGAACGCCCCGGCCGGACCCACCGCTGACCGGTACGGCGGCGCCGAGTGCACGCCGACGCCCGCGAACACGTCCGGATAGGTGGCCGCGAGGACCAACGCCATCGCGCCACCCGCGGACAGACCGGCCACGTAGACGCGCCGCGGGTCGATCCGCCAGCGGGACTGCTCGTCGAGCATCGCCGTCACCACGTCCGCCAACACAGCGGGCTCACCTCGGCCGCGCTCCTGGTTGCGCGCCTCGTACCAGCGCCAACAGCGGTTGGGGTGGTGACGGAAGACCTGCTCGGGCGCGGCGAGCACGATGCCGTGCCGGTCGGCAACCGTGGTGAATCGAGTGGTGTCGACGAACGCCTCGGCCTGTTGGTCGCAGCCGTGCAGCAGCATCAGCAGCGGCGCGCGACGGCGCCTGCGGTGCGCGGCCGGGAGGTACACCGCGCACAGCCGTCCGCGCACCTCAGGGCCGGCCACCCACCTTCCGGGCGTCGCGCGACCGACCAACGTGGGCACCCGCGGCGTCCATCGCTCGGCAGGCACAACACCCGATCCTGACGAGCACAGCCCACGCCCCGCAGGGCCGTTCCACTGGCCGGGAACGGCGGGCTCCACTGGCTGGAAAGGCCGCGCCGCGGACGTCCGGGCGTATCAGGCTCGACGGCAAGCCAACGGAAAGCGGGGCGCCCATGTCCGGGTCTGCGCACTCCACCGCGACCGCCGAGCGCCCGTCCGAGACGACCGGGCAGCGCACGGCGTTGGCCACCGTCTGCATCTCCGGCACGCTGGAGGACAAGCTCGACGCGGCCGCAGGCGCGGGGTTCGACGGCGTCGAGATCTTCGAGCCGGACCTGGTGGCGTCGGCGCTCTCGCCCGCCGAGATCCGCGACCGCTGCGCGGGCCTGGGCCTGTCCATCGACCTCTACCAGCCCTTCCGCGACCTCGACTCCACCGACCCGGAGCGGTTCGCCCACAACCTGCGGCGCGCCGAGCGGAAGTTCGAGCTCATGGCCGAGCTGGGCACCGAGCTCATCCTGGTCTGCTCCGCGGTCGCGCCCGACGCCGTCGCCGACCTCGACCAGCTGGCCGCCCAGCTGCACGCCGTCGCCGAACGAGCCGAGGCGCACGGCATGCGCGTCGCCTACGAGGCGCTCGCCTGGGGCACGAAGATCTCGACCTACGAACAGTCGTGGGAGGCCGTTCAGCGGGCCGACCACCCCGCGCTCGGCCTCTGCATCGACAGCTTCCACATCCTGTCCCGCGGCTCGGACCCCGCGGGCATCGAGGCGATCCCCGCCGAGAAGCTGTTCTTCCTGCAGCTCGCCGACGCCCCGCACATGAACATGGACGTGCTGCAGTGGAGCCGCCACTACCGGCTCTTCCCCGGCCAGGGCACGTTCGACCTGCCCGCCTTCCTCGGCCACGTGCTGACCGCGGGCTACACCGGGCCGCTGTCGCTCGAGGTGTTCAACGACGTCTTCCGCCAGTCCGACCCGCGCCGTGCGGCGGTGGACGCCCGCCGCTCGCTGCTGGCCTTGCGGGAGGCAGCCGCACCCTATGTCCCCGCCACCACGAGCGCCGAGAACCCACCGCCCACCCCGGAGCTGCACGGGTTCGCGTTCACCGAGGTGACCGTCGACGCGTCGTCCGGCATGGCCGTCGCGGGGCTGCTCGCCGCGCTCGGGTTCACCCACACCGGTCGGCACCGCAGCAAGCCCGTGCAGCTGTGGCAACAGGGCGCAGCGAGGGTGCTGCTCAACGAGTCCAGCCCGGACGGTGCGGCCGTCGCCGCGCTCGGCATCGAGACGGCCGACCCCGCCGCAGCGGCGGGTCGGGCCGCCGCGCTGTTGGCCCCGCCGCTGCCGCAGCACCACGGCCCGGCGGAGGCCGACCTGCTCGGCGTCACCGCCCCCGACGGCACCGCCGTGTTCTTCTGCCACACCGGGACCGAGGGCGTGAGCTGGCTCGCCGACTTCACGCCGACCGGCGACCCCGCGCCCGCCGACGCCGTCACGCACATCGACCACGTCGCGCTCACCCAGCCGTTCGACAGCTTCGACGAAGCCGCCCTCTTCTACCGCGCGCTGCTGGGCCTCTCGACCCAGCACGCGTCCGAGGTGGCGGCCCCGTTCGGGCTCGTGCGCAACCGCGCCATCAGCGACCGCGGCCTGAGCGTGCGCGTCTGCCTCTCGGTGTCGGTGCTGCGCCGCGGCGACTGGGCGCCCGGCGTGTCCGACCCCCAGCACATCGCCTTCGCCTGCCCGGACGTGCTCGCGCTGGCCCGCCGCGCCCGCGCCGCAGGCGCGCCGCTGCTGGACATCCCGGACAACTACTACGACGACCTCGACGCCCGCCTCGCCCCCACGCAGCTCGCCGAGCTACGGGAGCTCGGCGTGCTCTACGACCGCGACCAGGACGGGGAGTTCCTGCACTTCTACACCCACGTCCTGGGCGGGCGCGTCTTCTTCGAGGCCGTGCAGCGGGTCGGCGGCTACGCCGGGTACGGCGAGGTCAACGGCCCGATCCGGATGGCGGCCCACCGACGGGCGCGCCTTTCGCGCTGATATCGACGTCCGCCGGGGTGACCGGCGGCGTGTCGCGGCACTCCTCGGCCTGCTCGTGGGCCTGCTCGAAGGTGATGATCCGGTGCCCGCGGTTGCGCGAGAACGTGAGGGCGCGCGCCCAGGTGTAGATCGTGCCGAGCCGGTTGCCCCAGCCGATCAGGTAGAGCACGTGGATGACGCCCCACATCGTGTAACCGATGACGCCGGTGAACTGCATGCCGAACGCGTCGGCGATCGCGGACCGGTGCCCGATCGTGGCCATGCTGCCCTTGTCGAAGTACTCGAACGGCGCGGCCTTCTCATCCCCCGCCAGCCGGGCCGCGATCAGCTTCCCGACGTACTTGCCCTCCTGCAGCGCGGGCTGCGCCACCCCGGGCAGGTTGTTGAGCGACACCATGTCGCCCACCGCGAACACCTCGGGATGCCCCGCGAGCGTGCAGTCGGGCTGCACCGGGATCCGGCCCGCCCGGTCGACCTCCAGCCCGGCCTTCTCGGCGAGCAGCTTCGCCAGCGGGGACGCCGCCACACCGGCCGCCCAGATCCGGGTGCGGGTGCGGATCGTCTCCTCACCGTCGGGGCCCTTGACGGTGATGCTCTCCCCGTCCATCCCGATGGCCAGGGTGTTCAGGCGCACCTCGACGCCCATCGACTCCAGCTTCTCCTTCGCGTACTTCCGCAGCTTCTCCGGGAACGGGCCGAGCACAGCCCCGGCGCCCTCCAACAGCAGGATGCGCGCTTCGGTCGTGTTGACCGTGCGGTAGTCCTGCGGCAGCACCTTGTGCGCGAGCTCGGCCACCTGCCCCACCAGCTCCACGCCGGTCGGGCCCGCGCCGATCACCACGAACGTCAGCCACTCCGCGCGCTCGACCGGGTCGGTCGAGAGCTCCGCCATCTCGAAGGCCAGCAGGATCTGGTCCCGCAGGTGTCGGGCGTCCTCGATGGTCTTCATGCCGGGCGCGTAGCGGGCGTACTCGTCGCGCCCGAAGTAGGAGTGGGTGGCGCCCGCCGCGACGACGAGCGTGTCGTAGGGCAGCGCGAGCATCCGGCCGTCCGGGCCCTCGGCGGTGACGATCCGCCGTTCCAGGTCCAGGTCGGTGACCTCGGCCAGGAGCGCACGTGCGTTGGCCTGCTTCTTGATGACGGCGCGCAGCGCTGGCGCGATCAGGCCGGGCGGGAGGATCCCCGCCGCCACCTGGTAGAGCAACGGCTGGAACAGGTGGTGGTTGGTGCGGTCGACCACCGTGATGTCGACGTCGACGTCGGCGTGGGCCAGCGCCCGCACGGCGCTGAGGCCGCCGAAGCCGCCGCCCACGATGACGACGCGATGCGCGCCCGCCTCGCTCATGCCGGGAGCTGGGCGACCGCGCGCAGTTCCTCGGGCGTGGCCGCGCCGAATCCGAAGAACTCCAGATAGGCAGGGATCTGCTCGAAGAGCATGTCGCTGCCGACCTGGGTGCGGCAGCCGCGGGCCTGGGCCGCGGCCAGGAACGGCGTGATCGTCTGCTTCATCACGACCTCGCCGACGAACGTGCTCGGCGCGATCCGCTCGACGTCCATGGGCAACGGGTCGTCGTCCTTCATGCCCAGCGGGGTGGCGTTGACGACGAGGTCGTAGCCCTCCGGGTCCTTCGAGCCGGTCTCGATCCGCATGTCGGGGTAGTGCGCGTGCAGCCGTTCCGCGAGCCCGTCCGATGCGGGCTGGTGCGGGTCGAACAGGCCCATGCCCGCGACGCCCGCCGCGGCGAGCGACGCCGCGATCGGCGACCCGACGCCGCCGTTGCCGACCACGAGCGCGCTGGCGCCCGCGAGCGCGACCCCCTTGCGCTGCACCCCGCGCACGAAGCCCGCCCCGTCGAACTGGTCGCCGAGCAGGCTGCCGTCCTCGCGCACGAGCACGGCGTTGGCGGCGCCCGCGATCGTGGCGGTGGGCGTCAACTCGTCAACCAGCTCGCAGGTGACGACCTTGTGCGGCATCGTGACCAGCGCGCCGCGGATGTTCGACATCCGGAACAGCAGCGGGAAGAACGCCCGGTACTCCTCCGGCTTGACGCCCATCGGCACGACGACGGCGTCGATGCCGTTCTTGTCGAACCACGGGTTGTAGATCATCGGCGCCTTGAACGCGAAGGTCGGGTAGCCCAGGTGCGCCACCAGCGTCGTCCGGCCGGTGATCACCGCTTCAGCTGCTCCCGCCAGGCGCCGAGCACGACCTCGGAGGTCTCTCGGACGAAGTTGGCGTGGGTGCTGGCGAGCGTCGCCGCCCACTCGAGGCCGGACCCCTTCGCGGCTTGTTCCTCGAGGTCGAGGAAGCTCTTGAGCATCCGCTCGTAGCCCTCCAGCCAGGCGAGGCCGTTATCCTTCGCCTTGTCGACGACCTGCGATGAGAGCTCCTGCACGCGCTTGACGGCGGCTTCCACGTCGGTCGGGTCGGTCATGGCGTTCCCTCCATCGATGAGTTACCCCGCGAGACTTCCACCCCCGCAGGCGCCGCGACCTGCCCTTCCGACCAGTGAGAGCCGGTCACGTACCACTCGTAGACGCCGTCGGGCCGGGTGCGCCGCTCGACCTCGCCCGACCACCGCAAGTACGCGATGTGCGAGAGCGTCTCGTTGATCGCGAGCTGGCGCTGGTGGGCGAGGATCGCCTTGACCACGAGCCGGTCGGCCAGCTCCACCACCGACGACGGCTGTGCGGCGATGGCCTGGCGCACCTTCTCGAGCCTGCGCAGCTTGGTGCGGTAGATGGCCTCGATCCGCCCGGCGGGGTCGTCGAACGGGTGCCCGTGGCCGGGCAGCACGTGGGCCGGGCGCAGGTCGGCGACGCGGCGCAGCGACTCGAGGTAGCTGCGCAGCGGGTCGGCGTCGAAGCCGCGCTCGAACGTGACGGGCGGCGTGATGCCGGGCAGCAGGTGGTCGCCCGAGAGCAGCACGCCGCGCGCGGGCGAGTACAGGCAGACGTGGCCCAGCGAGTGGCCGGGGGTGTGCACGACGTCCCAGCCGTCCCCGCCGATGTCGATGCGCTCGCCCCCGCGCAGCCGGGTGGACGCCTCCACCACCGAGTGCAGGTAGGGCAGCCACCGGGTGAGATGGTCGGCGAGGTCCATCCGCTCGGTCGCGGACACGCCGTGGTCGGCGTAGGTGTCGCGGCGGCGCATGCGGGCGGTGTCGGGGTGGCGGTACTTCTCGCAGTCCAGGTCGGTCATCGCGTGCATGACGAGCCGCGCGCCGGTCTCCTCCATGACCTTGCCCGCGAGGCCGTAGTGGTCGATGTGCGCGTGGGTGATCACGATGCGCGCGACGTCGGAGAGCGCGTACCCGGCGCCGTTCAGCCCGGCGGTGAGGGCGGCCAGCCCGCCGTCGGGCAGGTCGGGGCGCCACACCCCGCAGTCGACGACGGTCACGCGGTCGCCGTCGGCCAACACGTAGCAGTTGACGCTCTGGACGGCGTTGACCCCGATCGGCAGGACCACGCGGGTGATCCCGTTCATCCGTGCATGCGCTCCAGCAGCGTGAACCACACCCGCAGCTCGACGCGGTACTCCACAGCGGCCCCGTCGACGACGCCGGTGACGTCGGCCAACTCGAACGAGGTGATGCCGTCGAGGGTCAGCCGGGCGCGGTCGAGCGCCTCGGTCACCGCGTCCTGGATGGTGGGCCCGGTGCCGACGAGCTCGACGGCCTTCTGCATGGTCACGGCGGTCATCCTGACCCGCGGGAGACGCGCGGCGCGGGCGTTCCCGCTCGTTGGAAGAGGCGGTAGAGGTAGACGAGCGCGGGCACGAGCAGCACCGAGCCCGCGACGAGCGCCACGAGCATCGCGACCAGCGTGGCGTGCCCCGCCGCGGCGTCCTCGATCGTGAGCCGCGGCGGCAGCAGGTAGGGGTACTGCGCGGCGGCCCAGCCGAGCAGGATCGCGGCGACGGCGAGCGCCGACGTCACGCGCGCCACCGCGTAGCGGCGGAGCACCAGCAGCACGATCGAGGCCAGGCCCGCGAGCGCGGAGAGCGCCACCACCGGAAGCGCGCGGCCGAAGAGCCCGTCCGCGAGCAGCGGGGCGTCGCCGCGCAGCACGAACAGGCCGCCGAGCCCGACGACGCCGGTGACCGCGGCGGTCCCCAGCGCCCGCCGCCGGAACCCCTCCGCGAGCTCGGGGCGGCCCTCGTGCAGCGCGTCGAGGCAGAGGAAGACCGCGGCGAGGTAGACGCAGGTCAGCACGGCGAGCACGCCGCCGAGCGTCGAGGTGGGGTTGATCCAGCTCGTCACGACGTCGCCCGTCGCGATGCCGGGCGGCACCCGCCCGGACGCGACACCGCCGACGACGGCGCCCAGGAAGTACGGCGTGACCAGCGACGACACCGCGAACGCCGCGCCGAGGAAGCGCCGCATCGGCAGCGTCGTGATGCTCTTGCGGAACGCGAACGCCGCCCCGCGCGCGATCATCCCGAACGCCGCGAGCGTCAGCGGCACGTACAGCGTCGACGCCACCGGCGTGAAGCCTGCCGGGAAGCCCGTCCACAGCACGACCAGCACGAAGATCAGCCAGACGTGGTTGGCCTCCCACACCGGCCCGATCGCGTGCTCGATCACCGCCCGCTGCGCCGCGCCGCGCCGGGTGCCGCCCGCGAGGAGGTCCCAGACGCCCGCGCCGAAGTCGGCGCCGCCGAACAGGGCGTAGGCGATGAGCCCGACGAACATCACACCCAGCACGACCTCGGCGAGCGTCACGGCACGGCCTCGAGCTCCTGGGGCGCCGCGACCTCGTGCGAGCGGGCCAGGCGGCGCATGACGAACACGGTGAGCACGGTGAGCACCGCGTAGATCAGGGTGACGGCGAGGAAGCCGAGCGGAAGGCCCGGCGCGGGGCTCACGGCGTCGGCGGTGCGCAGGATGCCGTAGACGATGAACGGCTGCCGGCCGACCTCGGTGGTGATCCAGCCGGTCTCCATCGCGAGCACGGCCGCCGCCCCGGACACCGCGGTCGCCCGCAGGAACCACACCGAGCGCGGGATCCGGTGGTGGCGCCACCACGTCCAGCCATACCAGAGCGCGAGCAGCGCCAGCGCCGAGCCCATCCCCACCATGGTGTTGTAGGCGAGGTGCACGACGTTCACCGGCGGGCGCAGGTCCGGCGGCACGCTCTGCAGGCCGACCACCTGGCCGTTGAGGTCGTGGGTGACCAGCAGCGACAAGCCCCACGGGATCTCCAGCGCCCACTGCAGCCGGTCATTGAGGAACACGCCGCCGATCGAGAGCGGCACCCCCCGGCCCGTGGCGAAGAGCCCCTCCATCGCGGCCAGCTTGACCGGCTGGTTCTCCGCGACGGCGCCCGCGATCCAGTCGCCGACGATGAGCTGGATGGGCGTCGCGACGGCCGCGAACGTGAGCGGGATCGTGAGGCCGAAGCGGTGGTAGCGGTCGCGGCGCCCGCGCAGCATCCCCACTGCGTACACGGACGCCACCAGGTAGCCGGTCACCATGTAGGCCGCGACCAGCATGTGCACGAACTGCGGCCACGTGGACGGGCCGAACATCGCGCGGACCGGGTCGGCGTCCACGACGCGCCCGTTCACCAGCCGGAACCCGGTGGGGTTGTTCATCCACGCGTTCGCGGCGATCACGAAGAACGCGCCCGCGACCCCGGACACGACGATGGGCAGCGCGCTCAGCATGTGGGCGCGGGGCGACATCCGCTCCCAGCCGAAGAGGTAGATCCCCACGAAGATCGCTTCGAGGAAGAACGCGAACCCCTCCAGCACGAACGGGAAGCCGTACACCTCGCCGAACGGGGCCATCAGGCCCGGCCAGAGGATACCCATCTCGAACGACAGCAGCGTGCCCGACACCGCGCCCGCCGCGAACAGCACGCCCATGGCCTTCGCCCACGTGTGCGCGAGGTCGAGCAGGATCGGGTTGCCGCGCCGGTGCGCGCGCCACTCGGTGAACACGACGATCGTCGGGAACGCGATCCCGAAGCACGAGAACACGATGTGCCAGCCCAGCGAGAGCGCCATCTGCATGCGCGCCGGGAAGAGGTTCTCCGCCGCGCCCGCCAGCACGAGTGCGTGGTCCACGCCCACCTCCGTCGGCTCGGGGCGTCCAGGATGATCCGCCTCGGCGGTCGGTGGCGCCCGCTTCCCGCCCGGCGGAACCGGGTCTGCTTGATATAGTTAACGACGTCGGGTAGTTTAGTTATCAGACGGGGCCGCCCAGCCCTGCGACCGAAGGAGAAAACCATGTACGCGCCCACCGAGGACTTCACCCGCATCGCCCACAATAGCCGCGACGCCGTCACCGTCGCGCTGAACGCCTGGGCCGAGTCCGCGCAGCGCTACGCCGCGGGCTTCGACGCGCAGCATCCGGTGCCCGACGCGGCGGCAACCCAGGCCGCCATCGACACGGCCTACGACCTGGCGGGCAAGCTGCTGGCCGAGCAGCACGCGCTGGCCACGACCGTCGTCACGGCGAGCAAGCAGGCCACCGACGCCGCAGCCGAGCGCTTCCGCACGCTCAATGTCTTCCCGACGCCTGCCGCCGCCTGACCGGCGCGGCACCGGCCGTCCGAGGGGCCCCATCCGGCTACTGCCGGGCGGGGCCCTTTGCCGTTGCCCGGCGCTCGCGCTGGGGTGTGACGACGTAGCGGGGATCGCGGGTGGACGCCACGCCCGCTTCGAAGACGCCGAGGCGCTGCAAGGCGCTGCCCGCGAGCAGCGCGAGCCCCGCCGCCACGGCGACGACACGGTGTCGGCGAGCCGCCGCCGTGCCGAGGAGCCCGCCCACGGTCAGGTACTCCGACCAGCGGCGCAGCGTGTGCGCGCGACCCGTCGTGTACGCCTCGGCGACCATCCCGACGCGCTGCTCCATCGCCCGTGACGCCACGAGCTCGGCCGCCGCGCCCACCGCGGCGAACGCGCGGGCCGGGCCCGTCTCGGCCGGAGGCGCGAGGATCATCGCGAGCCCGCCGGAGCTGGCCGCGGCCGAGCCGGTGAAGACGAACGGCAGATAGGGGTGCGCGGTGTTCCACGCGGGCACGGCCGTCTGCGACAAGAGCACCGCCGTGTAGCTCGCCAGTGGCGGCGCCAGCACGGCCGACGTCAGCGACGCAGGCAGCGCCAGCCGCCGCACCAGGCGGGTGATGCGCCACCGCGCGGGCAGCAGCTCCCCCACGGCGGCCAGCCCGATGCCGGGGCTGTAGCCCGCGATGATCCAGGTGCCCATGCTCATCGGCGACGTCGGCTTGGCCACCCGGAGCATGTGGTGGAACCGCTCGGGCCTGCCCAGGTCGGACACCAGGAAGTACGTGCTGGCGCCCAACGCGGCCACCGCGGCCAGGCGCGCGCGGCGCCGCAGCCGGGGCCGACCGCTGAGGTCGGCCCCCACGGACAGCAGCGTCGACCCGGCCGAGACGCCGCCCGCGAACAGGTACGCGGGGATCCGCCAGTCCCAGGCGGGCGGCTTCAAGATGGGGCGGCCGTAGTAGGACGCGTCGTCCGGCCGGGGCGGCGGCGAGGGCTCGGCCCGGCGGCTCACCGGCGCCCCACCCCCCACCCGCTCGTGAGTGGAAATAGTGGCCAGAACAACGTTATCCACTCACGAGTCATCGGCCCCGCCCCAGGAACGAGCCCACCGCAGCGGCGAGGAACGCGCCCGCCGCGGCCCCGACGAATCGCCACATCCGCACGGCGTCGCGCGTCGGCACCACCGGGTCCGGCGGCAGGCCGTAGACCTCCGGCTCGTCGAGGAGGAGGAAAAACGCGCCGTTGCCGCCGACGCCGTCGTTCTCGTCGGCGCCGTAGAGCCGGGCCCCGGCGACGCCCCGCTCGTGCAGGGTGGCCACCCGCGCCGCCGCCCGTTCCCGCAGCTCGTCGAGCTCGCCGAACTGGATCGAGTCGGTCGGGCACGCCTTGGCGCAGGCCGGTTCGAGGCCGCCGTGCAGCCGGTCGTAGCACAGCGTGCACTTCTGGGCGCGCCCGTCGCCGGGCCGCCGCTCGATCACCCCGTACGGGCACGCCGACACGCAGTACCCGCAGCCATTGCAGATGTCCTGCTGCACGACGACCGAGCCGAACTCCGTGCGGAACAGCGCCCCCGTCGGGCACACGTCCAGGCAGCCCGCGTGCGTGCAGTGCTTGCAGACGTCCGAGGCCATGAGCCACCGCAGCCCGTCGCCCGCGACCTCCGGCATGCCCAGGTCGACGGGCTTGCTCTGTTCGATGAACGCCACGTGCCGCCACGCGTTGGCGCCCAGCGCGCCGGTGTTGTCGTGCGACATCCCCAGGAGGTCCAGGTGCTCGGCCGCGGGCACCCCGTTCCACTGCTTGCACGCCACCTCGCACGCCTTGCAGCCGATGCAGACCGAGGTGTCGGTGAAGAACCCGACCCGCGGCGGGTGGTCGACGTGCCCGGCGTCGCCCGCGACGTCGTCGAGCGGACCGAAGAGGCTGCTCACGCCATCCCTGCTCTCCGGCGGTAGTCCGCCACGTAGTCCAGCAGCGCCCGGCCGGTGGGGCGTGGACCCGGCCGGACGTCGCAGGTCGCCACCTTGCTCTCCTGGATCCCCACGTTGGGGTCGGCGACGATGCCGAGCAGGTCGTTCATGACGTCGCCGCGCACCAGCCCGCGACTGCCGAAGTGATAGGGCATCCACACCTGGTGCACGACCTTGCCCTGCACCCGCAGCGGCGGAATCCGCGCGGTGACGACCGTGCGCGCCTGCACCGCCGTGCGGCTCGTGACGATGTGGCACCACTGCCCGTGGGTCAGCCCGCGCTCGGCGGCCAGCTGCGGCGACACCTCGACGAACAACGCGGGCTGCAGCTCCGCCAGGAACGGCAGCCAGCGCGTCATGCCGCCCGAGGTGTAGTGCTCGGTGAGCCGGGAGGAGGTGAGCACGAACGGGAACACCGCGCCGGGCGGGTTGGCCGGGTTGTCCGCGTGCCGGTAGCGCCGCCGGGTCGGGCTCGCCCGCGGCCCGTGCAGCGGGTTGCGCACCGGCGACTCGTCCGGCTCGTAGTGCGTGGGCATCGGCCCGTCGACCAATCCGTTGGGCGCGAACAGCCACGCCTTCCCGTCGGCCTGCAGCACGAACGGGTCGTCGCCGCGCAACGCGGCGGGCCCGACGGCGTCGTCCGGCGGCACGTGGTCGGGCGGAAGGTCGTCGGGGAAGTCGGCGATGTCGTCGCCGACCCAGCGCCGGACGGACTCGTCCCACCAGAT
The DNA here is from genome assembly GCA_963739465.1 of uncultured Actinomycetota bacterium. Taxonomy (GTDB): domain Bacteria; phylum Actinomycetota; class Actinomycetes; order Mycobacteriales; family Pseudonocardiaceae; genus Pseudonocardia. The sequence continues at coordinate 382,881 of CAVUAS010000015.1, read as the reverse complement.
GAGCTTCTTGCGCTCGCTCCACGGCCTCCCCGCCGGGTCGGCGGAGGCCCGGTTGTAGAGCACGCGCCGATCCAGCGGCCACACCCAGCCCCACTTGCCGTCGGGGCCGTCGCCGCGGCGCGCGGACAGGTTCACCCCGCCCTTGAACACCCCGGCGTAGATCCAACAGCCCGACGACGTGCTGCCGTCGGCGCGCAGGTCGCGGTAATCGCCGACGAGCTCGCCCGTGGCCAGGTGGTAGCCGTTGATCCGGCGCAGCACCTCCTCGGCGTCCGGCTCACCCCAGATCGGGTCGCCGTGCACCGGGAGATCCCAGTTCAGCTCGACGATCGGCCGGTCGCGCTCGTCGGCGGAGCCCGCGAGCCGCTCGCGCACCAGCCTGCCCAGGTGGTAGGTGAACCACAGGTCCGAACGCTGGTCGCCGGTCGGTTCGACGGCCCGCTCGCGCCACTGCAACATGCGCTCGGTCTGGGTGAACGTGCCCTCCTTCTCCACGTGTGACGCTGCGGGAAAGAAGAACACCTCGGTCCGACAGTTTTCGGGGACGATCTCGCCGGTCGCGATCTCCGGGGCGTCCCGCCAGAACGTGGCCGTCTCGATCATCGCGAGGTCGCGGACGACCAGCCAGTCGAGCTGGGCGAGCGCGCGCCGCATCAGCCGCCCGTTGGAGACCGCGACGGCGGGGTTCTGGCCGAAGACGAAGTAGCCGGGGACCTTCCCGTCGTCCATGTCGAGGGCCGTGCGGAAGACCCCGTGGTCGCCGTCGATGCGGGGGAGGTAGTCGAAGCGGTAGTCGTTGTCCGCGGTCGCGCCTTCGCCCCAGTACTCCTTGAGCAGCGACACCAGGTACGTGTCGGCGTTGTACCAGAACCCCTTCTGCTTGCGGCTGCGGATCGATTCGACATAGGCGGCGAGGGCCGGGGTGGCGGGCGAGGGCATCGGCAGGTAGCCGGGAAGCAGGTTGAACAGGGTGGGGATGTCGGTGCTGCCCTGGATGCTGGCGTGGCCGCGCAGCGCGAGGATGCCGCCGCCCGGGCGGCCGATGTTGCCCAGCAGCAGCTGCACGATCGACCCGGCGCGGATGTACTGCGCGCCCACGCTGTGCTGCGTCCAGCCCACGCTGTAGATCAGCGTGGTGGTGCGCTCGCGGCCGGAGTTGCCCGTCCACGCCTCGCACACCGCGCGGAACGCGTCCTGCGGCACCCCGCAGACCTCCTCGACGAATTCCGGGGTGTAGCGCGCGAAGTGTCGTTTCAGGATCTGGTAGACGCAGTCCGGGTGCTGCAGGGTCGGGTCGGTCCCCTCAGCGGGGGACGCGATCGGCGGCCCGCCCGCCCCGGTCGCGTGGGACTGCGCCTCCTGGGGCAACTCGTCATCCCCGGGCGGGGGCCCGGTGGAGCGGTACTGCCAGCTCGCCGTGTCGTAGCAGCCCTTCTCCGGGTCGAAGCCGCTGAACAGCCCGTCGAGGTCTTCGGTGTCGCGGTACTCCGGCGAGATCAGCGCGGCCGCGTTCGTGTACGCCGTGACGTACTCGCGGAAGTCCAGCCCGTTCTCCAGGATGTGCCGGATCACGCCGCCGAGGAAGGCGATGTCGCTGCCGACCCGGATCGGGACGAACGTGTCGGCGAGCGCGCTGGTGCGGGTGAAGTGCGGGTCGATGTGGATCACCTTGGCGCCGCGCGCCTTGGCCTCCACCACCCACTGGAACCCGACGGGATGGGCCTCGGCCATGTTCGAGCCCATGATCACGATGCAGTCGGCGTGGACGAGCCGGTGCGGACCGTCGGTGGCGCCGCCGCGCCCGAACGAGGTTCCCAGACCGGGAACGGTGGCGGAGTGTCAAATACGGGCCTGGTTCTCGATCTGGATGGCCCCGAGCGCGGTGAACAGCTTCTTGATGAGGTAGTTCTCCTCGTTGTCCAACGCCGCGCCACCCAGGCCCGCGAACCCGGTGGTGCGGCGCAGGATCCGGCCCTCGGCGTCGGTCTGCTGCCAGCCGCGGCGGCGGGCGTCGAGCACCCGGTCGGCCACCATCTCCATGGCGGTGTGCAGGTCGAGGTCGGTCCACTCGGTCGCGCCCGGCGCGCGGTAGCGCACCTTCTGCTCGCGCTGCGGGCCCGTCACGAGCTGCGTGGAGGCCGAGCCCTTGGGGCACAGCCGTCCGCGGGAGATCGGGGAGTCGGGGTTGCCCTCGATCTGCAGGACCTTCTCGTCCTTCACGAACACCTGCTGCGCGCATCCGACGGCGCAGTAGGGGCAGACGGACTTGGCGACCCGGTCGGCGGTCGCGGTGCGGGGGGTGGCCGCGCGCGAACGCGGCGACTGGGCGGCGGCGCCCCGACCCAGCCGGTCCGGCCCCATGACCTGCCGGTAGACGGGCCAGGCGCCGACGAGCGACCCCATCCGCTCCCGTAGTCCCACGCCCGCCCCTCCCGCCGCGCCGACCCTCGTGCGGTGATCGTGCCGCCGCCGGTCCGGGTCGTCGAGCCCCCGCCACCCACCGGAAGCCCGGGGTGGCCTGCGTGCCGCCCGACCGGTCCGTACCCAGCCCCGGCGCGGCCACACCCGGCGACGCCGATGGCGTCAGAAGTTCCCCCGCCGCGCCTGCTCCCGCTCGATCGCCTCGAACAGCGCCTGGAAGTTGCCCTTTCCGAACCCCAGCGACCCGTGTCGCTCGATGAGCTCGAAGAACACCGTCGGCCGGTCGCCCAGCGGCCGGGTGAAGATCTGCAGCAGGTAGCCGTCCTCGTCGCGGTCGACGAGGATCCCGCGCGCCTCCAGCTCCTCGACCGGCACCCGCACGTGCCCGATCCGCGCCCGCAGCGCCGGGTCGCGGTAGTAGGCGGCGGGCGTGGGGAGGAACTCGACGCCTGCGGCGCGCAGCGCGTCGACTGTGCTCAGGATGTCCGGGGTGGCCAGCGCCAGGTGCTGCACGCCCGGGCCGCCGTAGTACTCCAGGTACTCGTCGATCTGCGAGCGCTTCTTGCCGACGGCGGGCTCGTTCAGCGGGAACTTCACCCGGTGGTTGCCGTTGGCGACGACCTTGCTCATCAGCGCCGAGTACTCCGTGGCGATGTCCTCCCCGACGAACTCGGCCATGTTCGTGAAGCCCATGATCCGCTGGTAGAACCGCACCCACTCGTCCATCCGGCCGAGCTCGACGTTGCCGACGACGTGGTCCAGCGCCTGGAACAGCCCCTTCCCACCGCGCCGCGGCACCGCGACGTAGCCCGGCAGGTACGGGCCGGTGTAGCGGGAGCGGTCGACGAGCGTGTGCCGGGTGTCGCCGTAGGCCGCGAGCGCGGCCAAGCGCACGGTGCCGTGCTCGTCGGCGAGATCGTGCGGCTCGACCAGCACGGTCGCGCCCTCGGCCCGGGCGTGCGCGACGCAGCGGTCGACGTCGGGCACCTCCAGCGCGACGTCCACGATCCCGTCCCCGTGCCGCCGGTGGTGATCCAGCAGCCTGCTCGCCGGGTCGACGCCGCCCTGCAGCACGAACCGCACGGTGCCGCTCTCCAGCACGTACGCGCGGTGGTCGCGGTTGCCGGTCTCGGGCCCGCTGACGGCGACCAGCTCCATGCCGTAGACACCGGTGAACACCGCCGTGGCCTGGGTGGCGTTGCCGACCGCCCACACCACGGCGTCCCATCCGATGACGGGGAACGGATCGGCGGCGGGGTCGTGGTCGACGAACCCGACGAGCGTGCGCTCCTGATCGCTCAGCATCTGGGTCATGGCGACAAGGAAAGCGGATCGGGCCGATGCTGAGCAAGCTCGCCAGATAGAGCTGGTCAAACTGGCAGATCCGGCCAGCATGATCCCGAAACTACTGCACAATCGGGCACATGGACGCGCTCGACCTCACGCTCATCGAGACCCTCACCACGCACCCGCGGTCGGGCCCGCTGGAGCTGTCCCGGCTGCTCAAGGTCGCCCGCGCCACCGTGCAGGCGCGCCTGCAGCGGCTCACCGACACCGGGGTGATCACCGGCTACGGCCCGGACGTCGACCTCGACGCCGCAGGCTTCCCGGTGGGCGCGTTCGTCACGCTGGAGATCGCCCAGGGCGGCCTGCGCGACGTGGCCGACGAGCTCGCCGCCTTCCCCAACGTGCTCGAAGCGCACGCGGTGACCGGCACCGGCGACATCGTGTGCCGCGTCGCCGCGCGCTCACACGCCGACCTGCAGGACGTGCTGGTCGCGCTGAACTCCTCCCCCGCGATCGTGCGCTCGACGAGCGTGATCGCGCTCAGCACGGTGGTGCCGCGCCGGGTGCTGCCGCTGCTGCGCACCGGGGTGCGCGCGGGCGGTGTGCGCGCCCCGCACTACCGGCGCGCGTAGACCGTCCGCGCGAGGATCCCGAGCGTCGCCTTCAGCGCCGACGCGGGCACGATCGGGAAGACGAGGCCGCGCTCGCGCCACACCGGGTCCATGCCCGACCAGTCGCAGTAGGACGTCACCTGCGTGCCGTCCGCGACCGCCTCCAGCCGATAGCCGTAGACGTGCCCGATCTGCGGCCGCAGCCGCCCCAGCACCTTCCAGGCGATCTCCCGGTCCGGCTCGTACACGGTGATCGTGTTCGTGACGTCGTACTCGCCCAACGGGAGGTCGCCGAGCGCCTCGCGGTCCATGTGCACGACGAACGCGTCGCCCACCCCGTTCACCGGCGCACCGGTGGCGGCCATCAGCATCCCGGAGCTGTCGATCGCGACGTGCCCCTGCGGGTCGCGGAGCACCGCGAAGATCTCCGCGGGCTCGGCACGGATCAGCCGCTGCTCCTCGACACGCTCGTCCACCATCGCACCTTGCCATACCGGAGCGGGTGCACAATCTCCCTCCGTGCGCGCCGTTCTCCTCCTGCTGGTGGCGCTCGTCGCCGGATGCTCGGCCGCGCCGACCCCGCCGCCGACCCCGCCGCCGCCTGCGCCGAGCACAGCCCCCGCCTCGATCCCGGGCAACGCGGAGTGGGCGCTCACGACCCCCGGGCCCGAGCACGCGATCGAAGGCTTCGCCGACCAGGTGAGCGTCACGCCCGGCCAGCCCGTGCGCCTGTTCGTCTCGACCACCGCGACCACCTGGACGGCCACCGCGTTCCGGCTCGGCGCCGATGCCCGCCGGATCTGGACGTCGGCGCCCCAGCCCGGCAAGGCGCAGCCGCCCGCTGTCGCGGCGAAGCCGACGAACACGGTGGTCGCGCCCTGGTCGCCGTCGCTCGCCGTGGACACCTCCGGCTGGCCGCCCGGCGACTACCTCTTCCGCCTCGACGCGACCGGCGCCCAGCGCTATGTGCCGCTGACCGTGCGCACGACGTCGAACGCTGGCCGTCTCGTGATCATCAACGCGGTGACGACCTGGCAGGCCTACAACCGCTGGGGTGGCTACTCCCTCTACAAGGGCCCCGACGGGCAGCGGCCCGACCGGGCGCGGGCGGTGTCGTTCGACCGGCCCTACGAGGCGGGGATGCTCGGCGCGGGTCAGTTCCTGCAGTTCGAACTGGGCGCCGTGCGGGTCGCGGAGCAGTCGGGGATCCCGCTGGGCTACGCCACCGACGTCGACCTGCACGCCGATCCCGGCCTGCTCGCGGGCGCCCGCGCGATGGTCACCCTCGGCCACGACGAGTACTGGTCGACGGCCATGCGCACCGCCGCCACCGCCGCCCGCGACCAGGGGGTGAACCTCGCGTTCCTCGGCGGCAACGAGGTCTACCGGCACATCCGCTTCGACGCCACGCCGCTGGGTCCCAACCGGCTGGAGATCAACTACAAGTCGTTCGACGAGGACCCGTACAGCAGGACCGACCCGCTCGAAGCCACGCAGGACTGGCGGCTGCCGCCGCGCCCACGGCCGGAGAGCGTGCTGGTGGGCAACACCTACAAGTGCTTCCCGGGCCGCGCGGCGCTGGTCGCGGTCGACCAGTCGAACTGGCTGCTCGCAGGCCTCGTCCGCGACGGACAGGCGCTGCCCGGCGTGGTCGGGATCGAGTACTCGGGGGTGGATCTGGGCGCGCCCACGCCGCAACCGCTCGAGGTGCTCTTCCACTCCCCTGTGGTCTGCGGCACCACCCACCAGCGCGACTTCGCCGACGCCATCTACTACACGACCGGCAGCGGGGCGGGCGTGTTCGCGAGCGGCACCCAGGACTGGGTGTGCGGCATGGACCCTTACTGCACCGGGCCCGCCCAGGTCGGCCACGTCGCCCCGATCCTGGACGCCATCACCACCCGGCTGTTCACGGCGTTCGCGGCCGGTCCGGCGGGCAAGGTCCATCCCGCCCTGCCGAACCTGGCCAAGCTGGGCATTCATCCCGGCGCGCGCACGGCCGCGGCCCCCGACGTCGACTAGCCCACCCGAATGGGTAGGGGTGCGCCGCCGTGCGACAGGCCACGATCGGATGACGTCGCCGTCGGCCAGAGGAGCCCTTATGTCGGACACCATGCGCGCGTTCGTGATCAAAGAGGTCGGTCGGACCGAGGTGATGGAGAAGCCCATCCCGACACCCGGCCCCGAGGAGGCGATCGTCAAGACGACCGCCGCCCTGATCTGCACCTCCGACGTCCACACCGTCAAGGGTGCGCTGCCGGTGCCGAACGACCGCACGCTGGGCCACGAGTCGGTCGGGGTGGTCCACGCGCTCGGATCGGCCGTCACCGGGTTCAGCGAGGGCGACCGGGTGGCCGTCAACGCGGTGACGCCCTGCTACCGCTGCAGCTACTGCCAGCGCGGGTTCACCAGCCAGTGCGGCGGCCCGCTGGGCGGCTACAAGTACACCGTCCAAATGGACGGCAACATGGCCGAGTACTTCGTCGTCCCGGCCGCGCAGGCCAACCTCACCCCCATTCCGGACGACCTTTCCGACGCACAGGCCGTCTACACCTGCGACATGCTCTCCACCGGGTTCATGGGCGCCGAGCACGCGTACCTGCAGTTCGGCGAGACGGTGGCGGTGTTCGCGCAGGGCCCGGTCGGGCTGTGCGCCACCATGGGCGCCAACCTCATGGGCGCGGGCCGGATCATCGCCGTCGAGTCCCGCCCGGAGCGGCAGGCGCTGGCCAAGCGGTTCGGCGCGGACGACATCGTCGACTTCACCCAGGGCGACCCCGTCGAGCAGATCATGGACATGACCGGCGGCGAGGGCGTCGACGCCGCGATCGAGGCGTTCGGCTTCCCGCAGACCTTCGAGGCATGCGTGCGGGTGACGAAGGCGGGCGGGCGTGTCTCCAACATCGGCTACCACGGCGAGAACCCGGCGCCGCTGCAACTGCCGCTCGACGCGTTCGGGCTCGGCATGAACGACAAGGCCATCCACACCGGACTGTGCCCGGGCGGAAGCGAGCGGATGAACCGGATGTTCCGGCTCATGCTCACCGGTCGCATCGACCCGACCCCGATGACCACCCACACGTTCCCGTTCGACGACATCAGCCGCGCCTTCGAGATGATGACCACCAAGGAGGACGGCATCATCAAGCCGCTCATCACGTTCGGCTGAAGCCGGGTCACGTCACCGGCTCGGTATGAATACACCGAGCCGGTGATTCCGGCCGAATCGCCGCCGGGGAGCGCGCAATTCACAGCGATTCCCCATGTTCCGCACAGGCGATTGCGAATTGCGGACGACAGGCTGCCCGTTCGTGGCCCGTCGATGCCCGCGCCGGATTGCTCGTGCCGACCTGTGCGGGGCCGCCTGATGGCGCGGCCCGTCGTCGATCTGCGGGCGATCGCGAAGGTGTACGGGGACGCGGACACGATCGTGCGCGCGGTCGACGGCGTCGACCTCGCCGTCAAGCGCGGCGACTACGTGGCCGTCATGGGCGCGTCGGGGTCCGGCAAGTCGACCCTGATGAACATCATCGGCTGCCTCGACGCCCCTTCCAGCGGGCGCTATCTGCTCGACGGCGTCGACACACGGCGGCTCGACGAGCGCCGCCAGGCGCTCGTCCGCAACCGCAAGATCGGGTTCATCTTCCAGTCGTTCAACCTGATCCCGCGGACGACGGCCGTGAGCAACGCCGAGCTGCCGTTGGCCTACGCGGGTGTCCGTGCGGGCGAGCGGCGGCGGCGGGCGATCCGCGCACTGGAGCAGGTCGGGCTGGGGAGCCGGACGCACCACCTGCCGTCGCAGCTGTCCGGGGGGCAGCAGCAGCGGGTGGCGATCGCCCGGGCGATCGCGACGGACCCGGTGCTCCTGCTCGCCGACGAGCCGACCGGGGCCCTGGACAGCCGCAGCACCGACGATGTCCTCGCGTTGTTCGACGACCTCAGCGCGGACGGCCGGACGATCATCGTGATCACACACGAGGAGGAGGTGGCCCACCACGCCAAGCGCGTGGTGCGGATGCGGGACGGGCGCATCGTGGCCGACCGGCGCGTCGCCGCACCGACGGACCGTCCGCCCCGATGGCCGGTCGACCGCACCGCCCCGGCCACAACCCCGGGCGCCACCTCCAGCCGGGTGTCGCGATGAGCGCTCGGGAGAGCGTGCGGTTCGCGGCCCGTGGCGTGGTCTCCAACAAGCTGCGTTCGCTGCTGACGATGTCCGGCATTCTCATCGGGGTCGCCGCGGTGATCATCCTCATCGCGGCGGGCAACGGGGCGAGCACGGCGATCAAGAGCTCGATCAGCGCGTTGGGGAGCAACACGCTCACCGTGACCTCGAACTCGACGGCGGCAGGCCGTCCGGTGGGGGGCGGGGCGCTGGGACGTGGCGGCGGCGGCTTCGGAGGCGGTTTCGGGGGCGCCTTCGGCGGCGGCGGCGCCCGTCCCGGCGGCGCGGGCGCGGGCGGCGGGGCCGGGGCAGGCACCGGCGCGGGCGGCGGGGCGGGGGGCAGCGCCGGGGCAGGCACCGGCGCGGGCGGCGGGGCGGGGGGCAGCGCCGGGGCAGGCACCGGCGCCGGTGGCGGGGCGGGGGGCGGCGCGCGGGCGGGCGGTGGCGCAGGCGCCGCTGCCGGTGGCGGGGGCGCAGGCGGCGGGGCGGGCACCGTCGACAACGGCACCCAGATCCGCTCGCCCGCGCTGACCCTGGACGACGCGCAGGCGCTGCTCGACCCGGTCGAGGCGCCCGACGTCGTCTCGGTCGCGCCGGTGGTCAATGCGCCGTCGGTGACCGCGACGTACGCGGGCGCGTCCCACGCGGTCGGCACGTTCAACGGCACGACACCGAGCTACCTGGAGAACGACGACGACACGATCGCGGTCGGCGTGCCGTTCACGCAGTCCGACTACGACCAGCGCCGCAGGGTCGCGGTGGTCGGGCTCACCGTCGCGACGAGCCTCGTCGGCGGCGACGGGACGGCGATCGTCGGCCAGACCGTGCAGTTCAACGGGTTCGCCTACGACGTGGTCGGCCTGCTCACCTCGAAGGGCAGCACCGGCCTGCAGGACCAGGACGACCGCGTCATCGCCCCGCTGACCGCCGTGCAGGACACGCTCACCGGCTACGGCAACGTCTCCAGCATCTCGGTGAAGGCCGCGAGCGCGGACGCGGTCGACGCCGCGACGTCGGAGGTCACGGAGATACTCGCCGGGCGGCACGACGTCAGCCCGAACAACCCCGATTTCTCGATCTTCAACCCGAGCTCGATCCTGTCCGCGGTCACGGCGGCGACCGGCACGTTCACGATGTTGCTCGGCGCGGTGGCCGCGATTTCGCTCCTCGTCGGCGGCATCGGCGTCATGAACATCATGTTGGTGACGGTCACCGAGCGCACCCGAGAGATCGGCATCCGCAAGGCCGTCGGAGCGCAGAGAGGCGACATCGTCGGTCAGTTCCTGCTCGAGGCGGTGCTGCTGTCGATGTTCGGCGGCCTGGTCGGCGTCGCCATCGGCGTGGTCGTCGGGAGCCTGAAGTTCGGCACGTTCCAGCTGGTGGTGGCCCCGTACTCGGTCGTGCTGGCGTTTCTCGTCTCGGTCGCGATCGGGCTGTTCTTCGGCATCTACCCCGCCAACCGGGCCGCATCGCTGCGGCCGATCGACGCGCTGCGCTATGAGTGAGCCGTACGAGGACGACGACCCGCTCGCCTTGGAGTGGGACCGTCCACGGTGGACCAATCGGCTCACCTGGGTGCTCCTCGCCGCGGTGGTGGCGGCGCTGGCCTTCTCCGGTGGCTTGCTGATCGAGCGGCAGTACGACTCGACGCTCCTCGCCGGGGCCCGGGGCGGCGCCCGCACGGCAGGTGGCGGCCTCGCGGTGGCCGGGGTCGGCGGCGCCCGCACCGGCGGCGGGACGAAGCGGGGGCAACCAGGTCGAACGGCGGCGCGGCGGCCGACGGCGCAGCAGGCAGCGGCGCGACAGGCGGCGCGGCTGGCGGCGCGACAGGCGGCACGGCTGGCGGCACGGCTGGCGGCGCGACAGGCGGCACGGTAGGCGACGGCGCGGCGGACGGCGGCGCAGCAGGCAGCGGCCCAGCAGGCAGCGGCCCAGCAGGCAGCGGCCCAGCAGGCAGCGGCCCAGCAGGCAGCGGCCCAGCAGGCAGCGGCCCAGCAGGCAGCGGCCCAGCAGGCAGCGGCCCAGCAGGCAGCGGCGCAGCAGGCAGCGGCCCAGCAGGCAGCGGCCCAGCAGGCGGCGCGGCAGCGACGGCGCGGCAGGCGGCGGCGCGGCTGGCGGCGGCGCGGCTGGCGGCGGCGCGGCTGGCGGCGGCGCGGCTGGCGGCGGCGCAGCAGGCGGCGGCGCAGCAGGCAGCGGCGCGGCTGGCGGCGCGACAGGCGACGCGACAGGCGACGGCGCGGCGGGGCCGCGCGCAGCGGGCGCGGGCGGCGGCCCGGACACCTCCGCCGTTGGCGGCGAGCCACCGGTCGCGGTCGGCACCGTCACATCCCTCAGCGGCAACACCCTGACCCTCACCAACTTCGCCGGAAAGGCGATCACCGTGACCGTGCCGTCGACCGCGACGGTCACGATCTCGGGGCTCGGCGGGCTCAAGCCCGGCGCTCCGATCGCGGTGGCGGGCACCACGAACCTCGACGGCTCCGTCACCGCCATCTCGATCACCAGCCGAACAACCGGCGGCTGACGGCCGCCGGGGAAGGACCGACCAGATGAGGATCACAGCGCGCGGCTCCCTCGTCACCGCGACGGCCGTGGTGACGCTCGCGCCCGCAGGTTGCGGCGGGGCGGCCGCGACGGCTCCCGCAACGTCAGGCGGCGGTGGTAGCGGCGGCGGGGCCCGCATGGACGCGGCCCAGCAGCAGAAGATCGCCCAATGCCTCCAGGCCGCGGGCCTTCCCGCGCCGTCGTTCGCTCCCCGACCGTCCCGCGCCCCCGGGTCGCCCCCGCCCACGCGCACGCAGGGCCAGAATCGAGGCGGCGGCGCGTTCGCCGACCCCAAGGTCCGCGCGGCCCTGCAGGCCTGCGGCATCACCCTCCCCACGCGGCCTCCGGGCCCGGGTCGCCCCCGCCCACGCGCACGCAGGGCCAGAATCGAGGCGGCGGCGCGTTCGCCGACCCCAAGGTCCGCGCGGCCCTGCAGGCCTGCGGCATCACCCTCCCCACGCGGCCTCCGGGCCCGGGTGGCGCATCGGGCACGGGAGGTGGGAGTAGGGCCACGCCAGCCGCCTGTCCTGACCTTCGCCGTGCCGATTCGCCCGACTCACCGCGCCGAAATGCGCGACTCACCGTGCCGAAACGCGCGACTCACCGCGCCGGTTTGCCCGACACACCGTGCCGAAACGCGCGACTCACCGTGTCGAAGCGCGCGACTCACCGTCCCGCGGCTGTCGCCCCCTCAGGCGTCCCGCCAGCACGTGGCCGAGGCGAGCACGGCGAGGCGGCCCGCGGCGTCGTGCAGACGCGCGTCGGCCGCGGCCAGCCGCCGTCCGCCGTGGCGGACCTCGACGTCCACGGCCATCGGAGCGCCGTCGGCCGCCACCGGCCGCACGAACCTGACGTCGTGATCGCAGGCCACGGCATCCGGCAGGGCCGCGGCGATGCGGTGCCCGACGACCGCGGCGAGCACCCCGCCCTGCACCCCGCCGACCGAGTTGGCGAGCACGGGCGCGGCGCGCAGGTCGGGGCCGAGCGCGGCGAAGGGATCCGGATCGGGCGGGTCGTGGAAGAGCCCGCCCTGGTCGGTCGCGGGCAGCACCGCCGACCGGGCCGACAGGTGCGCCACCGGCCGCCCGTCGGCCGCGCACACCTCCGCGCGGCTCACGGCCGTCGTACCAGCAGGCGCGACCAGGTCGGCGCGCGCCACGAGGGCCGAACCCGGCGGCGGCAGCGGGCCGAGCATCGCCGTGTGCAGGGTCAGCGTGCTGATCCGCAGGCCCGCCGCCAGCGACGACGTGACCGCCGCGCTGAGCACCAGATCGCCCAACACCGCGACGACCCCGGGCCCGCGCAGCCGGTGCGGCGGCAGGTGCGGCACGCTTGCTGTGGCGTGGCCGGGCTCGATCGCGTCCAGCACCGTGCCCAGCGCGGCGTGCACCGGGGCGAGCGATCCCGCCCCCGAGGCGATCGCGCGCAGCAGCATGAGCGGCGTCACGAGCGGGGCGGCCGCCCGATGCCCGCGACGTAGAGCACCAGGAGCACGACGCCCGCGGGCGCGAGCCAGATCGGCCAGGGGTAGATCATCTCGTCGTTCGTGGCCGACACCAGGCCCCACACGACGACGTTCACCGCGACCGAGGCCAGCCAGATGATCGACAGGATCCGCATCGTGATGCCGCCGCCGGTGTCGGAGAAGACCCGACGGGCGGCACGGCGGCCGGGCGGCGGAGCGGCCGGAGGCGGGACGGGCAGGTCCGCGGTGACGCGCTCCAGCTCGCCGCGGGTGCGGGCCGCCCACACCGACTGGACGCGCTCGTCGAACTCGTGGATGTCGAGCTGGCCGACGCTCTGCGCCAGCCGCAGGCGATCCGCGACGACCTGCCGTTCGGCGTCGGAAACGCGCAGGTCCTCGGGGCGGACGGGCTCGTTCACGCCCCCGATGATGGCACGGCGGGATCAGCCACGCGGCACGTACATGATCACGACCACGCCCGCGAGGCAGAGCGCGGCGCCGAGGTAGTCGAAGCGGTCGGGCCGGAAGCCGTCGAGCACCACGCCCCACAGCAGCGACCCGACGACGAACACCCCGCCATAGGCGGCCAGGATGCGCCCGAAGTGCGGATCGGGCTGCAGGGTGGCGACGAAGCCATACACGCCGAGCGCCACCACCCCGGCCCCCATCCACACGAGCCCGCGATGTTCGCGCACTCCCTGCCAGACCAGCCACGCGCCGCCGATCTCCGCGAGCGCGGCGAGCAGGAACAGCAGCAACGACCGCACGACCGTCATTCGGGAATGATCGCCCGCCCCCACGGTCTCACCCGACCGCGCACCCCTCCGGCCAACCGCGCACCCCATCGGCGGGGTGCGCGGTGGCTCGGTGAGGTGCGAGGTCAGCAGGTGGGGTGCGCGGTCAGCCGGTGGGGTGCGCGGTCAGCCGGTGGGGTGCGCGGTCAGCAGGTGGGGCGCGCGGTCAGCAGGTGGGGTGCGCGGTCAGCAGGTGGGGTGCGCGGTCAGCAGGTGGGGTGCGCGGTCAGCAGGTGGGTGCGCGGTCGAGCCGGTGGGGCGAGTCGACCGGCAGGGTGCGAAGTCGGCCGGAGGGGTGCGAGGTCGACCGGCGGGGTGCCAAAGCGGGTTGGGGTCGCCCCGCGGCCACCGCGCACCCCATCGGGCCACCGCGCACCCCATCGGTGGGGTGCGCAGTCGGCCGGTGGGGTGCGCAGTCGGCCGGCGGGGATGCGCGGACCGGCGGGGTACCCGGCCGGGCCGCCGCCGTGCGGGAGGATCGGCCTCGTGAGCGCACATCCGGTCGCCCCGCTGCCCGACCGCCTCTTCGACGACGAGCGCGAGCAGCGCTGGCGCGCCCGCTACACCGCGCCCCGCATGTCGCGGCCCGCCTGGGCGCGCGACGCCCTGGACCGCTGCCTCTACACGTCCAACGCGAGCGGCACCACCGAGGTCTACGTCTGGGACCGCGCGACCGATCTCCACCGCCGCGTCACCGACCGGCCCAGCGGCACCTACGCCGCCACGCTCACCCCGGACGGGGCGGCGGTGTGGTGGTTCGCCGACACCGACGGCGACGAGTTCGGCCACTGGGTCACCGAGCCGTTCGCGGGCGGCGCCCCCGAGCCCGCGCTCCCGGACGTCGAGGACGGCTACCCCGCGGGCCTGGACGTCGGACGCACGGTCGTCGCCGCGGGCACGTCGACCGACGCGGGCACCCGTATCTGGGTACGCCGCGGGGACCCGCACGACGCGGTGATCTACGAGAACGCCGAGGACGCGACCGTCGGCGGGCTGTCCGAGGACGAGACCCTGCTCGCGATCGGCCACGCCGAGCACGGCGACTCCCGCCACCCCGACGTCCGCGTGGTGCGGGTGGCCGACGGGAGCACCGTCGCGGAGAAGTCCGATGGGCCGGGCAAGGGCCTCACCCCCCTCGTGTTCGCGCCCGTCGCGGGGGACCCGCGCCTGCTGCTCATGCACGAGCGCCGGGGCCGCGAGGAGCTGCTGCTCTGGGACGTCGTCGCGGACACCGAATCCGAGATCGTCCTCGACCTGCCGGGCGAGGTCGCCGCCGACTTCGCGCCCGACGCGACGTTCCTGCTGGTCTGGCACACGCACGCGGCCCGCACCCGGCTCTACCGCTACGACCTCGACTCCGGCGCGTTGACCGAGCTGCCGGTGGCGCCGGGCTGCGTCGGCTCGGCGCAGGTCCGCCCGGACGGCACGGTCGAGTACACCTGTTCGTCGGCCGCGGAACCCACCAGCGTGCGCGCGCTGCACGCCGACGGCACCGACCGCGTGCTCGTGGCACTGCCCGGCGAACGGGCACCGGGCTCGGTCCCCGTCGAGGACCTGTGGGCCGGAGATGTGCACGCGCTCGTCGCCCGCGCCGGTGAAGGCCCGCGCCCCACGGTGTTCAGCCTGCACGGCGGCCCGCACGCCGCCGACGAGGACCGCTTCAGCCCGGCCCGCGCGACCTGGGTGGACGCGGGCTTCACCGTGGTCGAGGTCAACTACCGCGGTTCGACGGGCTACGGCTCGGCCTGGCGCGACGCGATCGAGGGCCGCCCCGGGCTCACCGAGCTGGAAGACGTCGCCGCGGTGTTCGACCGCTGCGTCGCCGAAGGCATCGCGGATCCGGCGCGCTGCGTCGTCGAAGGCTGGTCGTGGGGCGGCTACCTGGCGCTGCTGGCGGTGGGCACCCAGCCGCAGCGGTGGGCGGCGGGCATAGCGGGCGTGCCGGTGGCCGACTACCTCACCGCCTACGCCGACGAGATGGAGCAGCTGCGGGCGTTCGACCGGGCGCTGTTCGGGGGCTCGCCGGAGGAGCGGCCCGACGCCTACCGGGCCGCGTCGCCGCTGACCTACGTCGACGCCGTCCGCGCGCCGGTCCTGGTGCTGGCGGGCGAGAACGACCCGCGCTGCCCGATCCGCCAGATCGACAACTACCTCGACGCGCTCGCCGCCCGCGGCGCGGACTACGCGGTGAGCCGGTTCGACGCGGGCCACGGCAGCCTGGTCGTCGAACAGTCGATGGCGCACATGGCCACCGAGGTCGCCTTCGCCAGGGCCGCGCTCTGACAACGTTTTCCCCGCCCGACTACCCTTTCCGCGTGGTGTTGTGGCGCGTGCACGTCGAGCTCGAGGATCGACCGGGCAGGCTGGGCGAGCTCGCCACCGCCGTCGGCCGGGCCGGATGCAACATCATCTCGCTGCACGTCGTCGGTGAGCCCGCCGACGACGGCTCGGTGACCGACGAGCTGCTCGTCCGCGTGCCGACGGCGGGCGACCCGGCCGCGCTCGTCGACGAGATCCAGCGCGCGGGCATCCCGTGCACGCTGCTGGTGCGCGCCGACGCGGGCGAGCTGGCCGACCCGGCGACGACGGCGCTCGCGCTGGCCCGCATGGTCGTCGCCGACCCGGGAAGCGCGCCGAGGGCGGTGGCCACGATGCTGCGCGCGCGGCTGGTCGATCCGGCGGCGGGCGGCGCCCCGGGGCACGTCCACACGCTGCGGATCGGCGCCGCGCAGGTCCGACTGGGGCGGGCGTGGCCGTTCACCGCGACGGAGCTGTCGCGCGCCGCCGCGCTGCTGGAGCTGGCCGCCCAGCTCGCGATGCGGGTGCCCGCCGAGCCCCGCGCCGACGAGAAGATCCTGCTGCTGCGCGACGGCTCGGAGGTGCGGCTGCGACCCGCGACCGCATCGGACGCCCCGCTGGTGGCGGCGCTGCACGCGCGCTGCTCCCCGGCGGCGCGGCGCGCCCGATTCCTGTCACCGACGCCGCGGCTGGGCCCCGGCGAGCTGGACGCCCTGCTCGGCGACCCCGGCCAGGCGGTGCTCGCCGTCACCGCCGACGGCGGCAGCGCGGTGGCCGTGGCCAACCTCGACCCGGACGGGCCTGCCGCGGGCCGCTGCGCGGTGCTGGTCGACAACGCCTGGCAGGGCCGCGGGCTGGGCACCGCGCTGGTGCGCCGCATGGCCGACGCCGCGGCCGAGCAGGGCGTCGTCGAGCTGACGGGCCGCGCCCGGCCGGACGACCTCGGGGTGACCGCGGTGCTCCGCCGCGCAGGCCTGCACCCGACGGCGGAGATCACCGACGGCGTGCTGCACCTGCGGGCGCAACTACCCTGTGCGCGGAAACGAGTGCCTTAGCACCTGTTACCGCGCACAGGGCGGAGCCGCCTAGGCCGTGAGGTGGATGCGCTCCCCGTTGTCGCCGCGGAACAGGTGCATGTGGCCCTGCTGCGGGGCGAGGTGCAGCATCGAGCCCTTCTCCGGGGGCTTGCGCCCGTCGACGCGCGCGATGATCGGGCGGCGCTCGCCGCCGAACTCGGCGCTGCCGTAGACGTAGGCGTCGGCGCCCAGCTCCTCGACGACGTCGACCTCGACGGGAAGACCTGATCCCTCCCCGACGACGTTGAGGTCCTCGGGCCGCACCCCGAGCGTGACGGACCGCTCGGAGCCCAGCGCGTCCACGCCCTCGCGCGGCACCTGCACGTTCGCGTCGCCGAAGTGCACGAGGTCGCCGTCCATGGTGGTCTGCACGAGGTTCATGGCGGGCGAGCCGATGAACCCGGCGACGAACACGTTGGTGGGCTTGTCGTACATGTGCCGCGGGGTGTCGCACTGCTGGAGGACGCCGTCCTTGAGGACGGCCACGCGGTCGCCCATCGTCATGGCCTCGATCTGGTCGTGCGTGACGTAGACGGTGGTGATGCCCAGGCGGCGCTGCAGCGAGGCGATCTGGGTGCGGGTGGAGACGCGCAGCTTGGCGTCCAGGTTGGACAGCGGCTCGTCCATGCAGAACACCTGCGGCGAGCGCACGATCGCGCGACCCATGGCGACGCGCTGGCGCTGGCCACCGGACAGGGCCTTGGGCTTGCGGTCGAGGTACTGCTCGAGGTCGAGGATCTTGGCCGCTTCCTCGACGCGCTGCCGGATCTCCGACTTCGGCTGGCCCGCGATCTTGAGCGCGAAGCCCATGTTGTCGGCCACGGTCATGTGCGGGTAGAGCGCGTAGTTCTGGAACACCATCGCGATGTCGCGGTCCTTCGGGGGCACGCGGGTGACGTCCCGACCACCGATGAGGATCCGGCCCGTGTTGATGTCCTCAAGGCCCGCGAGCATCCGCAGCGCGGTGGACTTGCCACATCCGGAGGGTCCGACGAGCACCAGGAACTCGCCGTCGGCGATCTCGAGGTTGAGGTCGTTCACCGAGGGCTTCGGGTTGCCCGGATAGGTGCGACTGGCGTGGTCATAGGCAACAGCAGCCATGCGGGACACCTCTTTCTCACCGGCAGGAACGTGCCGGACGATCCGAGTGAGTGACGGCGATCACCGTCGGTCGCACTGTGCCATGGGGGTGCGCGCGTCAACAACCCCCGTCGCCGACGCGGACCATCGGCGCGGCCGTGCTGCCCCGCACGATGAGCCGGGTCGGCACGACGACGTCCAGGTCCCCGGTGAGCGTGCCGTCGAGCAGGTCCAGCAGCATGCGGGCGGCCCGCGCGCCGAGGTCGCGCACCGGCTGGGCGACGGTGGTGAGATCGACGACCGAGGCCATCTCGTGATCGTCCATCCCGACCACCGAGATCCGACCCGGCACCGCCACGCTGGCCTGCCGCAGGGTGCGCAGCGCGCCGATGGCGAGCTCGTCGTACTCGGCGACGACGGCGGTGGGCAGCGTGGGCCCCGCCATCAGCTCGGCCATCGCCCGTGCACCGCCCTCGATCCCGAACGCGCCCGCGACCTGCAGGTCCGGGCGTGGATCCAGCCCAACCGAACGCAGCGCCTCGCGATAGCCAGCGCGCCGGGCCGTGGAAGCGAGGAAGCCGAACCGCCGGTCGTCCTCGATGCCCGCGATCATCGCGATCTGCTCGTGGCCCTGGTGCAGGAGGTGGTGGACGGCGGTGCGCATGGCCGCGGCGTCGTCGATCCGCACGCACGGCACGCCGGGGAGGCGGGCCCCGAGCGTTACGAACGGCATGTCGAGCGCGCGCAACGCCAGCGTGTGCTCCTCGGTGAGCGGCATCGTCATCGTCAGCACGGCGTCGACGCGCCGGGCGAGCGGCATGCGCTCGAAGAACCGGTCGCGGGCCGCCACGTCGGCAAGGTGGTAGAGCAGCACCTCGTAGCCCGCCTCGGCGAGCGCGTCGGCGGCGCCCGCGACGGCGTTGGCGAAGTACCACCGCCCGATGAACGGCGCGACGATGCCGACGGTGGTCGTGCGGCCCGAGGCCAGGCCGGAGGCGTGCGGCGAGGCGCTGTAGGACAGCTCGCGGGCGGCGTCGAGCACGCGCTGGCGGGTGGTGGGCGAGACGCTCCCCCGACCCCGCAGCGAACGGGACACGGTGGCCGCCGACACCCCCGCGAGCGCGGCGACATCGAGGATGCTGGCGTGCCGGCTCCGCGGCCGTCCCGCCGCCCCCTCCGGCATGGTCCCCACCCCGGCTCTGCACACGTTTGCACGGACGGACGAACGTTAGCAGTCGCGGCCTGGACGACGTCAGGTCACGAATTGGAAACGAGAATTTCACGTCTGCCCCCGGGTAGGTGATACGTGACACGCTGCTCACCGCAAACGCTGTCCTCGCCCCCGGACCCGGACAGCGCACGACGACGGAAGGACTGAAGCTCATGCGCCGCAGGTCAGTCGCGGTCGGAGCCCTCGCCGCCGCCACGGCACTCCTCGTGAGCGCCTGTGGCGGCAGCAGCAGCGGCAGCAGCAGCAGCAGCAGCGGAGGGGGCGGAGCGAGCACCGCACTGGACGGCGTCGGCCCGATCACGTTCGTGTCCGGCAAGGACACCTCGAACTTCGTCCAGGGTCAGCTGGACAAGTGGAACCAGATGCACCCGGACCAGAAAGTCACGTTCATCGAGCTCCCCGAGGACGCCGACGCGCAGCGTCAGCAGATGATCCAGAACGCCAACGCGAAGTCCGACGCCTACAGCGTCCTCGCGGTGGACAACGTCTGGACGGCCGAGTTCGCCGCCAACCGCTACATCGTCCAGCTCCCCCAGGACCAGTTCCCCAACGTGGCGCAGTTCCTGCCGCCGGTGATCGACTCCGCGAAGTACAAGGGCAACCTCTACGGCGTCCCGTACGCCTCCGACGGCGGGCTGCTGTACTACCGCACCGACCTGCTGCAGGCGGCAGGCATCTCCGCGCCGCCCAAGACGTGGCAGGAGCTGATCAGCGACTGCGACAAGATCAAGGGCACGCCGCAGGGCGCGGGCGTCAACTGCTACGCCGGGCAGTTCCAGAAGTACGAGGGCCTCACCGTGAACGCCGCCGAGGCGATCAACAGCGCGGGCGGCGTCATCACCGACGCCGAGGGCAAGCCGAA
Source organism: uncultured Actinomycetota bacterium (assembly GCA_963739465.1). Classification (GTDB taxonomy): domain Bacteria; phylum Actinomycetota; class Actinomycetes; order Mycobacteriales; family Pseudonocardiaceae; genus Pseudonocardia. Next base: position 363,047 of record CAVUAS010000015.1, on the reverse strand, counting down.
CGTCAACACGCCAGAGGCAAAGGCGGGCCTCGACTTCCTGGCCAACGGCTTCAAGCAGGGCTACATCGCCAAGGAGGCCCTGACCTACAAGGAGGAGGAGTCGCGCCGCGCCTTCCAGGAGGGCAAGCTGATCTTCCTGCGCAACTGGCCGTACGTCTACACGCTCGCCGACAAGAAGGACGGCTCGTCCCAGGTCGCGGGCAAGTTCGCGGTGGCGCCGCTGCCCGGCCTGAACGGCCCTGGCGTCTCCAGCCTCGGCGGCCACGCTCTGGCCATCTCCTCCTACGCGAAGAACAAGAAGACCGCGGCGGACTTCATCAACTTCTACACGGCCAAGGACACCAACACCACGCAGGTCACCCAGGCCTCGCTGGCTCCCGTGTGGACCGCGATCTACGACGACCCGACGCTGCAGAAGCAACTTCCCTACCTGGCCACGCTCAAGGCGTCGATCCTCGGTGCCCAGCCGCGGCCGAAGGTCGTCCGCTACGGCGACGCCACCCTGGCCATCCAGGACGCGGCGTATGGGGCCATGCAGGGCACCGTGAGCACTGACCAGGCGCTTGCTCAGCTGCAGACGAAGCTCGAACAGCTCACCACGAGCTGATCGGCCAACCGACACGACGGACGGGTGTGGGCGGCGGGCCGAACCAGGCCCGCCGCCTTCCGCACCGAGGAGAGGGTCAGACATGACGGTTGTCGAGGCGCCCGCCCGGACGCCCAAACCGAAGGTGGACAAGTCCATCGACTTCCGGCACCAGGGGCGGCTGGCGTCTTACCTGCTGAGCCCGACGATGGCGGTCCTGGCGGTCGTCATCGGGTACCCGATCCTGGCCGCGATCTACGAGTCGATGTTCACCCAGGGCCAAGGTGTGGACGCCGACGGGTTCGTCATCCAGGGCGACACGTTCGTGGGCCTTGGCAACTACGCCGCGATCTTCAATGGCGACACCGGCGCACGGTTCTGGAACGCGTTCTACAACACCACGTTCTTCACGGTCATCTGTGTGGTCATCGAGCTCATCCTCGGCGTCGCGATGGCGCTGATCATGAACAAGGCCTTCCGCGGCAAGGGGCTCATCCGCGCCAGCATCCTGGTGCCGTGGGCCATCCCGACGGTGGTCTCGGCCAAGCTATGGGCCTGGATCTTCGACGCCAACGGCATCGCCAACTCGCTCCTCGGCCAGCAGGTCCTGTGGTCGACCGACGGTCCGCAGGCCAAGCTCGCGGTGATCATCGCCGACACCTGGAAGACCGCGCCATTCATCGGCCTGCTGGTACTGGCCGGCCTGCAGGTGATCCCGGCGGACATCTACGAGGCCGCCAAGATCGACGGGGCCAACGCGTGGCGGGCGTTCTGGAGCATGACGCTCCCGCTGGTCAAGCCCGCGCTTCTGGTGGCAGTGCTCTTCCGCATCCTGGACAACCTGCGCATGTTCGACCTGCCCGCCGTGTTGATCGGCTTCCAGAAGCCCAGCGTCGAGACGCTCTCGATCCTGTCCTACCTGGAGAACAGCAACACCCGGTACGGTCCGGCGGCGGCCTACGCGTTCGTGCTGTTCGTCTACGTCATGCTCGTGGCCTACCTGTTCATAAAGCTCCTGGGCGCCGACGTCATCGGCGACGCCCGTGCCAAGACGCCCAAGGCCCCGCGCAGACGACGCGCGCTCGTCGCGAAGGGAGACACGCCGTGAGCACCCCGGTCGACACGACGAAGTCCGGCACCGCGAGCAGCGCTGCCGACGACGTCCCGGTTCTGCCCAAGCCGAAGTCCCACGGCATGATCGGCGCCTACGCGGGCATCGTCTTTATCATCGTCTACTGCCTCGCACCGTTCTACTGGATGGTCGTCAGCTCGCTCCGTCGACCGGCCGACCAGTTCGAGACCACGTTGATCCCGCAGCCGATCTCGTTCCAGAACTACATCGACGCGTTCAACCCGAACAACAACTTCGCGCGGGCCCTGCTCAATAGCGTCATCGTGGCGTCCACCGTCACCGTGTTGACGCTCATCATCGGCACCTTCGCGGCCTACGCGCTCGCCCGGTTGGACTTCCGGTTCAAGAACATCTCGCTGGGGATCATCATCGGCTGCTCGATGTTCCCGGGCATCGCGATGGTCGTCCCGCTGTTCAGCCTGTTCACCGACATCGGCTGGATCAACACCTACCAGGCGCTGATCCTCCCGGCATTGTCGTTCGGGCTACCACTCGCGGTGTGGATCCTGACGGCGTTCTTCCGGCAGATGCCCGCCGAGCTGGAGGAGGCCGCCATGATCGACGGCTGCACCCAGGGGCAGGCGTTCCGCAAGGTGATCATCCCACTCGCCGCGCCCGGCGTGTTCACCACGGCGATCATCGTGTTCGTCGCGGCGTGGAACGAGTACATCATCGCCCTGTCGATGACGAACAAGGCCGAGTACCGCACGGCCACGGTGGCGGTCACGTTCTTCACCGGCACCACCGGCCGCGATATCCCGTTCGGCTCGATCATGGCGGCGGGCGTGGTGCTCACCGTGCCGCTGCTGATCATGGTGCTGATCTTCCAGCGGCGCATCGTCGCCGGTCTGACCGCGGGTGGTGTGAAGAGCTAGTGTCCCGCGCCGGAAGTTCGCCACATATCTCGACGGCCCAGCCGCACGTCAGCGGCGTTGCTGGTCCGGCCGAGTACACCCGGTACGAGGCGCGGACCAGCGCCTTGCCGACGTACACCTGGATCCGCCGATATACGCAACGAACTTCCGGCGCAGGACACTAGCCGCGCGCACTCCGACCGACGGGCCGCCATGCCTCCCGCGCGTGGCGGCCCGTCTCTGTGCGCCCGCCCCGCCCCCGCCCCCGCACGGTGAGTCGCGCGTCTCGACACGGCGAGTCGCGCGTCTCGGCACGGCGAGTCGCGCGTCTCGGCACGGCGAGTCGCGCGTCTCGACACGGCAAGTCGCGCGTCTCGACACGGCAAGTCGCGCGTCTCGACACGGCGGATGTGGCGCGGAGGGCGGCGACGCGGCGGCTCAACCCGTCGACAGCACCGCCAGGCTCTCCCACGCCGCCAGCTCGGACGGCGGCGCGGCACGGCCGTGGGTGCTGAGCACCACCTCACCGACGACGCCCGGAACGGCGGTGGGCGCCCCGGAGAGGTTGGCCAGCACCGTGAGCGTCGTGCCGTCGAGCGTGCGGACGTAAGCGAACACCCGCTCGTCGTCGGGCAGCAGGAGCCGGTAGTCCCCGTGCACGACGACGGGCAGCAGGTGCCGCAACTCGATCAGCCGCCGGTAGTGGTGGAACACCGAGTCCGGGTCCTTGCGCGCGGCTTCGGCGTTGATCTCCGGGTAGTTGGGGTTGACCGGCAGCCAGGGTGTGCCGGTGGTGAATCCCGCGTGCTCGGTCGCGTCCCACTGGACCGGGGTGCGGGCGTTGTCGCGGGACTTCACCGCCAGCGCATGCAGCACCTCCGGCATCGTCAAGCCCGCGGCGATCGCGCCCTTCGCCCAGTTCACCGACTCGATGTCGTGGTAGGAGTCCAGCCGGGTGAAGTGCGCGTTCGTCATGCCGAGCTCCTCGCCCTGGTAGACGTAGGGCGTGCCGCGCAGCAGGTGCAGCACCGTGGCCAGCGTCTTCGCGCTCGCCACCCGGTGCTCGCCGTCGTCGCCCCAGCGCGAGACGATCCGGGGCTGGTCGTGGTTGTCCCAGTACAGCGAGTTCCACCCGGCGGCGGCGAGGCCGTCCTGCCACGCCGAGAGGTTGGCCTTGAGGTCGGTGAGCCGCAGCGGCCGCAGGTCCCACTTGGACGTGCCCGCGTCCAGGCTGACGTGCTCGAAGGTGAACACCATGTCGATCTCGGCGCGGGCCGGGTCGGAGTAGCGGCGGGCGTCGTCGATGCCCGCGCCGGGCGTCTCGCCGACCGCGAGCAGCTCCCGTCCGGCCAGCACCTCCCTGTGCATCTCGGCGAGGAACTCGTGCACGCGCGGTCCGTTGGCGCACAGCGCCCACAGGTTGCCGTCGGGCAGGCCCGGCGGCTTCGAGATCAGGTTGATGACGTCCATGCGGAAGCCGTCGACGCCGCGCTCGACCCACCACCGCATCATCGCGTAGACGGCCTGCCGGACCTCCGGGTTCTCCCAGTTGAGGTCGGGCTGCTTGCGCGAGAAGAGGTGCAGAAAGTACTCGCCGGTGATGTCGTCGAGCTCCCACGCCGAGCCGGAGAAGATCGACTCCCAGTCGTTGGGGGTCTTGCGCCAGATGTACCAGTCGCGCTTCGGGTTGTCGGTGGACGAACGGGACTCGACGAACCAGGGGTGCTCGTCGCTCGTGTGGTTCACGACGAGGTCCATCACGATCTTGATGCCGCGTACGTGGGCGGCGGCGATCAGCGCGTCGAGATCGGCGAGCGTGCCGAACATCGCGTCGACGTCCTGGTAGTCGGCGATGTCGTAACCGTTGTCGTCCTGGGGGGACCGGTAGATCGGCGAGAGCCACAGGGCGTCCACGCCGAGCTCGGAGAGGTGGTCCAGGCGGGCCGTGATGCCGGGGAGGTCGCCGATGCCATCACCGTTCGAGTCGGCGAAGCTCCGTGGGTAGATCTGGTACACCACGGCCGACTTCCACCAGGTCATGGCGCACATCCTGCCCGCTGACCACGAGGTCGGCACGCTCCCACGGCCGGTCGGCGGCGAGGAACGGGCGCTCGCGGGCCTCCCATTCGTCCCAGAACGCGACGTCGCCGCCGTCGCGGTGCAGGCCGCGGCGGGTCGCGACCGCGCGGTCGGTCTGCACCCAGACCAGCGCGTCGACGAACGGCCCGAGCGCCCGCCGCCCGGCGCCGACCCCTTCGACGACGAGCAGCGCCGCACCCGAGGGCACCGTGATCGCCCCGGCACGGCCGCGGGCGACCCAGGCGGGCGGGCGGTAGGAGACGTCGTGGCCTGCCCGCCACGGCGCGAGGACGCCGGCGGCGAGGAGCTCGGCCCATTCGAAGAAGTCGTGGTGCCAGGCCACGTCGTCGGTGTGGACGACGGCGGCGCCCGGCACCGTCGCGACCAGCCGCGCGACCAGCGTGGACTTGCCCGAGCCGCTGCGGCCGTCGACGGCGAGCACCCGCGGCCGTCCCAGCGCCGCGTACAGGTCGGCGACGGCGACGGTGCGCCACGGCCCGCAGTCGGGCTCCCCGTCCGGCAACTCCACGGCCCCAGTCTGGCCGACGGCGTGTGGAGCCTGCATGATCACCGTTTGGGCGCGGAGCCGGACAGACTTGGCCGCTCTGCGCACCGAACCAGCGATCATGACGGGCGCTGCCGCACGCGGCAGGCGGGCCGGCAGGGTGGCGCGATGGGCGTTGCGCTGGTCACCGGGGTGTCGCGGCGGGTCGGGATCGGGGCTGCCGTAGCCCGGCGGCTGGCCGAGGCCGGGCTGGATCTCTTCCTGCACTCGTGGAGCCCGCACGACGCGCAGCAGCCGTGGGGCGCGGACGCCGAGGGCCCGGCCGCCATCGTCGCCGACCTCCGCGCCCGGGTGCGGGTGGAGCACCTGGCCGCCGACCTCGCCGATCCCGACGCGCCCGCCCGGATCCTCGCCGCCGCCGAGCGCGCGTTCGGCCGAGTAGACGTGCTGGTCGCCAACCACGCCCGCAGCAGCACGTCGACCCTGGAGGAGCTCACCGCCGCGGAGCTCGATCTCTCCTACGCCGTCAACACGCGGGCGACGTTGCTGCTGGTCAGGGAGTTCGCCGCCCGCTGCCCCGGGCCCGGACGGGTGGTGCTCATGACCTCCGGCCAGCACCGGGGGCCGATGCCCGACGAGCTCGCCTACATCGCGTCGAAGGGGGCGTTGCACCAGGTGACGGCGAGCCTCGCCGCACACCTGGCGCCGCGCGGCATCACGGTGAACGCCGTCGATCCGGGCGCGACCGACACGGGCTACGCCGACCCCGCGACGCACGCGGCCGTGCTCGCGCGGGAGCCGATGGGCCGGTGGGGTGAGCCGGATGACGCCGCCCGACTGATCGCCTGGCTGGCGAGCGACGCGGGCCGCTGGGTGACCGGCCAGGTGCTCGTGAGCAACGGCGGCGGCCCGTAAACCCCCGGTTGTGTCGGATCGACCGCCGGGGGCTGCCGTCCTCGTTGTGGGCGCGGGCGGCATCGGTGCGCCGGTGCACAGCGCGGCCGCTGCGGTCCTCGTCCCAGGGCGGGCGGCATCGGTGCGCCGGTGCACAGCGCGGCCGCTGCGGTCCTCGTCCCGGGGCGGGCGGCATCGGTGCGGCGGTGCTCAGCGCGCGCCCCGCCAGTGCGGCGAGGGTCGGCTCGGCGCCGCCGACCCTCAGCGCGCTCTCAAGCCGACTGCGGCAGACTCGGCCGCGATGAACGCGACCCGGGCGTGCGCCCTGCGTGAAGACGCCCTGCGGAAGACCGTCCTTCGGCCGGAGTCGCTGCGGTCGCCGGTGCGACGCTCGGACCCGCGGCCGTCAGACGCGCGGCGGGCGGCGGCACGGCGTCCCGGCGCAAACCGGGCCTGCGGACAGCCGAACGTGGCCGGGCGGTGAGCGCCCCGCCGGACCGCGCCGATACCGCCGACGCCGGAGACGACCAGCGGCCGCCTCCGCCGCGACGCTCGCCGGCCCGGTTCGTGATGGCCGCGCTGTTCACCGCCGCGGCCGCCATCGGGGTGTTGCCCGACCTGCTGTTCGGGCTCGACCGGCGCAGCCCGTTCGTGCAGCTCGTCTCGTTCCGCTGGCAGTTCCTGCTGGCCGGAGCGGTGCTGCTGGTCGTGCTCGGCATCGTCACGCTCCGGGCGCGCAGGGCGTGGCCGTTCGCGGCGGGCCTCGCGGCCGTGCTGCTCGTCGGGGCGGCCATGGTGGCGCCCCGCGCGATCGCCGACCCCGAACCGACCGAAGGCACCCCGTTCACCGTGCTGTCGTTCAACGTCTACGAGGGCCGCGCCAACGTGCGGGCCCTGGCCGACGCCATCCGCACGGAGCGGCCCGACGTCGTCGCGTTGCCCGAGGCGGGACAGCGCTTCGCCGACAAGCTCGCCCCGCTCATCGAGCCGATGGGCTATCGGCTGCGCTCGTCGGTCGACGAGGACGAGGACGACGTCAACGGCGTCACCGCGGCCGTCGCCGCAAGGCTGGGTGACGTGTCGTTCAAGGTCGGCCACAACACGTCCACGTTCCCGGACGTCCAGATCACCGGCGGCACGCTCGGCGCGCTGCGGGTGGTCGCGTTCCATTCGGTGGCGCCCGTACCCGGCAGCGTGCCGGAGTGGCGCGAGGACATGTCGCTGCTGCCCACGTGGTGCGCGGGCCCGACCCCGGCGATCGTGGCGGGCGACTTCAACGCCACCCTCGACCACTCGATGCTCCGCGCGGGCATGGTGGGCTGCGGCGACGCGGCCGCCCAGCGCGGCGACGGGCTGACCCCGACCTGGGGCCCCACCCCGCGCACGCGGGCCATCGGGCCGCAGATCGACCACGTGCTGGCCACCCACGGCATCGAAGCCGCGAGCTTCCGGGTGCTGGACCTGCCCGGCAGCGACCACCACCCGATCCTCGCCACGCTCCGCCTGCCCTGACCGGTGCCGCGCAGGCGACCACCTGCTGCGCGCCGAGCGGGGCCCGGAGCGGCCCACATCGGCGTTGCGGTGTCCGCACCAGCGCCCCGACGCCCGTGCGGTGACCGCGATGCCGGTGCGACCACCGGTGCGACAGAACCAGCCCCACGCGAGCAGGCGGGTCGATGGGCCGCGGAGCCTGCTCAGCGGAAGTCCGCGATGTGGTCGCGGGCCCATTCGGCGAACGTCCGGGCCGGGCGGCCGGTGAGCTCCTCGACCTCGCGGGTCATCGACTCCGGCGCGGCGACGAACGCGGCCTGCCCGGCGACGATCAGCTCGGCCAGGCCCGGCGGGAACTGCGCGCTCAGCTCCCGCACCGCCTCGTCCGGCGGGAGCGCGTCGAACCGGAGCGACCGGCCGAGCGCGGCGGCGATCGCCACGAGCTGCTCGCGCTGGCTGAGCTGCTCCGGTCCGGTCAGGTGATGCGTGCCGCCGCCCGGCAGCTCGCCGAGCAGGCAACGCACCGCGACGGCGGCGAGGTCGGCCTCGTGCACCAGGGCGCGGCGAGCATCGGGATGGAACCAGCGCAGGACGTCGCCCGCGCGGATCTGCGGCGCCCACCCCAACGTGTTGGCGGCGAACCCGCTCGCGCGCAGGAACGTGGCCGTGCTCGGCGACGCCGCCAGCAGGCCCTCGACGTGCGCGTGCGAGCCCAGGATCGTGCCGTCGGCGGCCGCGCGCGGGTCCGGCACCTCCGGCACGCCATACGACGAGAGGTAGACGACATGCGGCACGGTGGCGGTCAACGCCTCGACCAACGCCGCCGCGGCCCCGTCGCCCGCCACGGACGGGAAGACGAGGAACGCCGCGTCCACACCGGACAGCGCCGGGCCGAGCGTGTCGGGCCGCGTGAGGTCGCCCGCCACCGGCTCGGCGCCGGTCACCCGCGAGGGGTCGCGCGCCAACGCCCGCACCCGCGCGCCGGTGCCCGCCAGCTGCGCCACCACCTGCCCGCCGACCCGTCCGGTCGCGCCGGTCACCAAGATCGTCGCATCCATGCGCCCGACGCTAGGACCTCGACTCGACTTCAGGTCAAGCTAGTGGCCCTATTCGGCGAAGATCTCCTCCAGATCGAACGATTCGATGTCGAGGACGAAGCCGCGCACCCGCGTCTCCGGCAGCAGGAACGGGTCGTGCCGCAGCTGGGCCATGTCGCGGCGGACGCTGACCGCCGGGTCGCGGAACGCGTGGGTGCGCCACGACGGGCGCATGCCGACCTCGCGCGCCAGCTGCTCGCTGAACTCGTCGTCGGTGAACGTGCCGAGCCCGCAACCCGCGTGCTGGACGATGAGCACATCACGGGTGCCGAGCTTGCGCTGACTGATGGTCAGCGAGCGGATGACATCGTCGGTGACCACGCCGCCCGCGTTGCGCAGCACGTGCACCTCGCCGAGCTTCAGCCCGAACAAGGTGTAGGTGTTGATACGCGAGTCCATGCAGGTCAGCACCACCGTCTGCAGCGCAGGCGGCACCGCGAGACCCTCGGCGCGCGCCTTGGCGAGGCGCCCGCCGCCCGCCTCGTAGCGCTCGATCAGCTCCTCGGCGGCCATCAGCGCTCCGCGGCGACGGTCTCGGCGATCTCGTAGGTGTTGAGCGCGGCGCCCTTGCGCAGGTTGTCGCCGCACACGAACAGCTCCAGCGTGTTGGGGAAGTCCAGCGCCTGGCGGACGCGACCCACCCAGGTGGGGTCGTCCCCGACGACGTCGGCGGGCGTGGGCCACTCCCCCGCGGCCGGGTCGTCGCGCAGCACGATGGTCGGCTGGGCGGCCAGCACCTTGCGCGCGGCTTCGACGGACACCTCCCGGGCGAACGTGGCGTGCACCGCGAGCGCGTGCGTGGTGATCACCGGCACCCGCACACAGGTGGCGGACACCGCGAGATCCGGGATCCCGAGGATCTTGCGCGACTCGTTGCGGACCTTCAGCTCCTCCGACGACCACCCGTCGTCCTTGAGCGACCCCGCCCAGGGCACGACGTTGAGCGCCAGCGGCGCGGGGAACGGCGACCCGTCGGGCAGCCCGGCGAGGGCCTCGGCGACGTCGCCGCCGCGCACCCCGACGTCCTTGCCCGCGACGGCGGCGAGCTCGGCCCGTAGCCGGTCGATGCCCACCTGCCCCGCCCCCGACGCGGCCTGGTACGACGCCACGACGAGCGCGGTGAGCCCGAACTCGCGGTGCAGCGCGCCCATCGCGGCCATCATCGACAGCGTGGTGCAGTTGGGGTTGGCGATGATCCCCTTCGGCCGGTCGGCGGCGGCGTCGGCGTTCACCTCGGGCACGACCAGCGGCACGTCGGGGTCCATGCGGAACGCGCCGGAGTTGTCGACGGCCACCGCGCCCCGCTCGGCGGCGATCGGCGCCCAGCGCGCGCTCACCTCGTCGGGCACGTCGAACAGCGCGATGTCCACCCCGTCGAACACCTCGGGCGTTAGCGCTTCGACGGTGACGTCCTCGCCGCGCACCCGCAGCACCCGCCCGGCCGATCGCGGCGAGGCCACGAGCTTGATCCGCGACCACGGCACGGACTCCCGCGCGTTGATGATGTCGATCATCGTGCTGCCGACGGCCCCGGTGGCCCCGACGATCGCCAAGACGCTCATCGCCCGGTCCCCGCGTGCACCACGGCCTGCTCCCCGCCGCCCAGCTCGAACGCGTCGTGCAGGGCCTTCACCGCCCCGTCCAGCTGGTCGACCCGGCAGATCACCGAGATCCGGATCTCCGACGTGTTCATCGTCTCGATGTTGATCCCGGCCCGGGAGAGCGCCTCGCAGAACGTGGCCGTGACGCCCGGGTGGTTGCGCATGCCCGCGCCGATGAGCGAGACCTTGCCGACCTCGCCGTCGTGGACGATCTCGGCGAACCCGATCTCGCGCTGCACGCCGGTGAGCGCCGTGACCGCCGTCGGCCCGTCGACCCGCGGGAGCGTGAACGTGATGTCGGTGAACGTCTCGCCGGTGCGGGAGATGTTCTGCAGCACCATGTCGATGTTGATGTCGGCGTCGGCGACCGTCCGGAAGATCCGCGCCGCCATGCCCGGCGTGTCCGGCACCCCGACCACGGTGATCTTGGCTTCGGACCGGTCGTGCGCGACCCCGGTGATGATCGCGTTCTCCAAGGGGATCTCCTCGATCGAGCCGGTGACGAGCGACCCCGGCTTGTCGTTGTACGAGCTGCGCACCCGCAGCGGCACGCCGTAGCGGCGCGCGTACTCGACCGCGCGCAGGTGCAGCACCTTCGCGCCGCACGCGGCCATCTCCAGCATCTCCTCGTAGGTGATCGCGGCGAGGCGCTGGGCGTCGGGGACGATGCGCGGGTCGGCCGTGAAGATCCCGTCGACGTCGGTGTAGATCTCGCAGACGTCGGCCTCCAGCGCGGCCGCGAGGGCGACGGCCGTGGTGTCCGAGCCGCCGCGGCCGAGCGTGGTGACGTCCTTGGAGTCCTGGCTGACGCCCTGGAAGCCCGCCACCAGCACGATCGCGCCCTCGGCCAGCGCGTCGCGGATCCGGTGCGGGTTGACCTGGACGATGCGGGCGTCGCCGTGCTTGGACGTGGTGACCATCCCGGCCTGCGACCCGGTGAACGAGCGCGCCTGCACCCCGAGCGCGTGGACGGCCATCGCGACCAGCGCATTGGAGATGCGCTCGCCCGCGGTGAGCAGCATGTCCATCTCGCGCGGCGGCGGCGCGGGGGACACCTGCTCGGCCAGGTCCAGCAGCTCGTCGGTCGTGTCGCCCATCGCGGACACGACGACGACGACGTCGTTGCCCTCCTTGTGCGTCCGCACGATGCGATCGGCGACCTTCTTGATCCGGTCCGCGTCCTGCACCGACGAGCCGCCGTACTTCTGCACGACGAGGGCCACCCGTGACCTCCTGACCTGGGCCCCTCGGCCCGTCGCCACCTTACCGATGGGCGGCCCGCGTGCCGACCGAGATAAGCGCCACCACAGTCAGAGGTTGACCTGGTCGTGGCGGGCGAAGAGGTCGGCCCACTCCTGCTCGGAGGGCTCCACGCCCGTGCGGCGGATTTCGGCCAGCTCCTCGAAGTAGCGCTCCCGCGCGATGCCCGGCGCGAAGAGGATGAGCATGGACGCGGGCGCGTCGCCGTCGTTGCGGAAGCCGTGGACGCCGCCCGGCGGCACGTAGCAGAAGCCGCCCGCGGGCAGTGGGGTCCAGGCCTCGCCGTTGTAGAGCGTGACCGTGCCGGACATGACGTAGAACGACTCGGAGAACCCGCGGTGGAAGTGCGCGCCCGCGCCGCCGGTGGTCGCCGGGATGTCCCAGCGGAAGAGGCCGAACTCGCCGTTCGTGACCGAGCCGGGCGCCACGAACGTGGCGGCGGTGGTGCCGAGCATCAGCGGGTCGAGGTCGCGACGGAAGACCGCGCTGGTCTCGCCGCCCGTGCCCGGGTAGCTCACGCCGACCCCGCGAAGGCGCGGCGGGCGAGCCGGGCGCCCGCGACCATGTCGTCCGTCCACGTGTACTCGCCGTCGAGCAGCCCGCGGGCCGCCTTCTCCAGCGCGCCGAGGCAGGCGAACGCGAACGCGCCGCCGACCGAGATGCGGGCGACGCCGAGGTCGGCCAGCTCCGCCACCGTCGGGCCGCCCGGGCGCAGCAGGACGTTGACCGGCGCGTCCACCTCCGCCACCACCGTGGCGATGTCCGCTGGCCGGGCGAGGCCGGGGGCGTACACGACGTCGGCGCCCGCCTCGGCGAAGCGCTGCAGCCGGTCGACGACCTCGGCCAGGTCGGGATCGGGCAGCAGGAACGCCTCGGCGCGGCCGGTGAGCACGAGCCGTCCCGATGCCGCCTCCACCGCGGCGGCGACCCGCTCGACGGCCAGGTCCGCGGGGTAGATGCCGTCGGGCCCGCGGTCTTCGATCGAGCAGCCCTGAAGCGGTGTGGCGGCCGCGGCTTCGACGGTCGTGGCCACCCCGGCCGGGTCGTCGGCGAACCCGTTCTCCAGGTCCGCCGACACCGGCACGGGCACCGCCGACGCCAGCTCGGCCCCGTGTGCGACGGCGGCGTCGCGGCCGACCTGCCCGTCGAGCTTCCCGAGCGTGGCCGCGAAGCCGCTGCTCGTGGTGGCGAGGGCGGCGAACCCGAGCGTGGCGAGCACGCGCGCGCTGCCGACGTCCCAGGGGTTGGGCATCACCAGGGGGGTGCCCGGCCGGTGCAGTTCCCGGAAGGTGCTCACGCCGCGGATCCTTGCACCTCGGGCGTCCAGGAGCGGGAGGCGACGGAGAGCGCGTTCCAGGCGTTGATCGTGACGATCAGGCTGAGCAGCGCCCCCACCTCCGCGGGGTCGAACTCGGCGGCGACGGCGGCGTAGTCCGCGTCGGGGACGTGCGTCGCCGCGAGCCGCGTGACGGACTCGGTGAACGCCAACGCCGCGCGCTCGCGATCGGTGAAGAACGGCGCCTCCTCCCACACGGCCACGGCGTGCAGGCGCTGCTCGGTCTCGCCCGCGGCCCGGGCGTCGCGGGTGTGCATGTCGACGCAGTACGCGCAGCCGTTGAGCTGCGAGGCGCGGATCTTGACGAGCTCGCGCAGCAGTGCGTCGATGCCCGCGTTGTCCAGCTCTTTGGTCGCGGCCTTGTCCAGGTGGGCCATGGCCCGGCCGAAGCCGGTGGCGTAGCGGTCGAGGTCGAGCCGGACAGGGATCTTGGGTGCGGTCATGTGATCCACGGTAGGCACGAAAGAACCAGGTCTACAGTCCAATTCCATGGCAGATACTTGGGCCATTTCCGGGCGGGACCTGCACCTCGACCTAGGCCGCAGCGGACGGCGGACGGCATTGGAGCGGGCGTTGCGGGAGGCCGTGCAGTCGGGACGGCTCGCGCCGGGCACGCTGCTGCCGCCGTCGCGGGCGTTGGCGAGCGACCTCGGCATCGCCCGCAACACGGTGGCGGAGGCCTACACCCAGCTCGTCGCGGAGGGATGGCTGACCGCCCGGCAGGGCTCCGGCACGCGGGTGGCCGAGCAGCCCGCCCCCGCCTCGGTGAGTCCCGCATCTCGACACGGTGAGTCCGGCGTCTCGACACGCCGAGTCCCGCATTCCGAAGGCGCACGCCTCCGCGGGGACGCCGCCTACGACCTGCGGGCGGGCTTCCCCGACGTCGCGGCGTTCCCGCATTCCGAGTGGCTCGCGGCGACCCGGACGGCGCTGGGCCGGGCGCCGTCGTCGGCCTACCGCTACGCCGATCCCCAGGGCCTGCCGGAGCTGCGCGGGGCGCTCGCAGGCTACCTCGCGCGCACCCGCGGGGTGCGGGTCACGCCGCACCGGGTCGTCGTGTGCGCGGGCTTCGGCGAGGGCCTGTGGGCATCGGCGGCGGCGCTGCGCAGGCTCGGGGCCAGGCGGGCGGGCGTCGAGTCGCACGGCCTGCCGCTGCACCGGCGGATCCTCGCCGACGCCGGGCTGGAGCTCGTCGGCCTGCCGGTGGGTGCGGCAGGGGGCGAGCTGCCGTCCGACGACCTGGACGCCGTCCTGCTCACCCCCGCCCACCAGTTCCCGCTGGGCACCGCGCTCGACGCCGCCCACCGCGCGGCGTTCGTGCGGTGGGCCCGCCGCCGCGGCGCCGTGCTGGTCGAGGACGACTACGACGGCGAGTTCCGCTACGACCGTCGCCCCCTCGGCGCCATGCAGGCGCTCGCCCCCGACGACGTCGTCTACGGCGGCACGGCCAGCAAGGCGCTGGCCCCCGCGGTCGGGCTGGCCTGGCTCGTGCTCCCGGCGCGCCTCGTCGACCCGGTGGTGGCCGAGCTGACCCGGGTCGGGGCCCGGCCCGCCGCGCTCAACCAGCTCGTACTCGCCGAGTTCCTCACCTCGGGCCGCTACGACCGGCACGTGCGGCGCTCCCGACTGGCTTACCGCAGGCGTCGCGACCGTCTGGTGACGGCGCTCGCCCCCACCGGCCTGCGCGTGCACGGCCTGCCCGCCGGGCTGCACGCCGTCGTCGACCTGCCGCGGGGGCGGACCGAGGAGGATGCGGTGGCCGAGGCACGACGCCGCGACCTCGCCATCGAGGGCCTGGCCGCCTTCGCGCTGGCGCCGGACCATCGGCCGCCCGCCGTGGTGGTCGGCTACGCGACACCGCCCGCCCACGCGTTCACATCGGCCGTGGCCCGTCTCGTCCCGACCCTGCGAGCGTCGGTGAACCGGGTCAGCGGGTGAGGCGGGTGCGACGAAGACCCGTCAGTGGTGGTGGCCGTGCCTGCCGAGGGTCTCCACGGGGGTCGCGCCGGGTCGGGTCCACTGCGGTACGGGGCGGCTGGTGGGACCCCAGGTGGCGTTCCCGTGCGCGTCCGAGCGCCAGCTCCAGCAGGCCTGGCCGCCCTTGCCCGGGTGCCCCTCGCGGACATCACCGATCACGGGCCAGCCCTCGGGGTTGTCCTCCCACGCCTCGCCGCGGCCGTAGGGCGTCATGTCGAGCAGGCCGAGGGACCCGTTGATCCGCTCGTTGCCACGGCCCGTCGTGGAGTAGGTGAGGAACACGCGGTCGCCGTCGCGCAGGAAGCTCGTGATGTAGCCCATGGGGCGGCCGGCAGGCCCGTCCACGTCACGCACCGAGTACCAGGGCTCGGTGTACCCCATGAACTCGACGTAAGCAGCCACCTCGTCCCACCGGCCCGTGGTCAGGACGGCGTAGGAGACGCCGCGGGCGTTGAGGTAGACCGCGTCCTTCACGTGCCAGGCGGTGGTGGTGCAGCCCTCGCACTGCCCCTGGTGCGGCGCGCCGTCGTACCACATGTGCTTGTAGGCCACGAGCTCGTCGCGGCCCTGGAACAGGTCCAGGAACGGGACCGGGCCGTCGGGTCCGACGATCTCGACCGTCCCGTCGAACTCCACCATCGGCAGCCTGCGGCGGGCCGCGGCGATGGCGTCACCCTCGCGGGTGTGGGCCTTCTCGCGGACCAGAAGCTCGTCGCGGGCGGTCTGCCAGGTGGCCAGGTCGACGACGGGCGGGCGGCCGGGCAGCGCGGTGGTCGGGTCGTCCGGCGTGGTCGTCATGATGTCCTCCATGGTGTCTCGTGCCGGGCAGCGTCGTGCGCCGCCCGACGACGGTCACCAGAACAGACTCGCGACCCGGCCGGAACTCATCGCGGCAGCCGAGCCCGCACGGACAACGTCGGGCTGACGGTGCTCAGCCGATCCGACGCACCAGCCGCACCACCACCGCCGTGATCACCCACCAGATCAACGCGGCGGTGCCGTAGCTCATGGCCACGCCGATCTTGGGGTTGGCGGGCTGGAACAGGTTGGCCAGGCCGAGGTCGAAGTAGTCGGCGGCCTCGCGGACGGCGGCGGCCCACACGTTGCCGAAGTTCGCGTCGAGCGCGGTGAGCGCGATGAACGCGACGAGCACGAGCACGATGAACATGCCGACGAGCCGCAGCACGCTCGCCACGACCCCGGCGCCGCGCCGAGTGGTTGCACCCACGGCCATGACCTTCCTCCCCCGCGTCCCCGACCACCATGGTGACACGACCCCTGTGCCCGGAATAGCTCGTTCGGGCGAGACTTCCCCCGCTTGCGCCGCGCCCCGGGGGAGGGGCTAACCTCGACCACGTGGTGCGCCTGCTCCTTCGCCGCCGCGGCGGGGTCTGACCGACCGGCCCCTCGTCGCGGGAAGGCGCGTGCGCCGGTCCTGTCACCGGCCACGCCACAATGGAGCACCCCCATGACCACCTCTCCCGACGCTTTCACGTCCAATTCGCGCAGCCGTCTGCGCACCCCGTCGCGACCGGCGCCCGACGACCAGCCCGCCTGGAACCGTCAGCGCGGCTCGCAGATGCCGATTCACCGCTACCGCCCGTTCCACGAGCTGGTGGAGCCGGTATCCCTGCCCGACCGCACCTGGCCCGAGAAGCGCATCACGAAGGCGCCGCTGTGGTGCGCGGTCGACCTGCGCGACGGCAACCAGGCGCTGATCGACCCCATGAGCCCGGCCCGCAAGCGGCGCATGTTCGAGCTGCTCGTCCGCATGGGCTACAAGGAGATCGAGGTCGGGTTCCCAGCCGCGAGCCAGACCGACTTCGACTTCATCCGCGAGATCATCGAGCAGGACGCCATCCCGGACGACGTCACGATCCAGGTGCTCACCCAGGCCCGCACCGAGCTGATCGAGCGCACCTACGAGGCCTGTGAGGGCGCGCCGCGCGCGGTCGTGCACCTCTACAACTCGACGTCGATCCTGCAGCGCCGCGTCGTCTTCCGGTCCGACCGCGCGGGCATCGCCAAGATCGCCACGGACGGCGCGGAGGACGTGCTGCGCTTCAGCGAGAAGTACCCGCACACCGATTGGCGCTTCGAGTACTCCCCCGAGTCCTACACCGGCACGGAGCTGGAGTACGCGGTCGACGTCTGCAACGCGGTGAGCGCGCTGTGGCAGCCGACACCGGACTCGCCGATGATCGTCAACCTGCCCGCGACCGTCGAGATGGCCACCCCCAACGTCTACGCCGACTCGATCGAGTGGATGCACCGCCACCTGGAGCGCCGCGCGGGCATCGTGCTCTCGCTGCACCCGCACAACGACCGCGGCACCGGCGTCGCGGCCGCCGAGCTGGGCTACCAGGCGGGCGCCGACCGCATCGAGGGATGCCTGTTCGGCAACGGCGAGCGCACCGGCAACGTCGACCTCGTCACCCTGGGTATGAACCTGTTCACCCAGGGCATCGACCCGCAGATCGACTTCTCCGACATCGACGAGATCCGCCGCACCGTCGAGTACTGCAACCAGCTGCCGGTGGCCGAGCGCCACCCCTGGGGCGGCGACCTGGTGTACACGGCGTTCTCCGGCAGCCACCAGGACGCGATCAACAAGGGCTTCGACGCGATGCGTGCCGACGCGGCCGAGGCGGGCGTCGAGGTTGACGACTACCGCTGGGAGGTGCCGTACCTGCCCGTCGACCCGAAGGACATCGGCCGCACCTACGAGGCCGTGATCCGGGTGAACTCGCAGTCCGGCAAGGGCGGCGTCGCCTACATCATGAAGGCCGAGCACCAGCTCGACCTGCCGCGACGGCTGCAGATGGAGTTCTCGAAGGTCATCCAGCAGGTCACCGACTCCGAAGGCGGCGAGGTGTCGCCCAAGGAGATGCGCGACGTCTTCGACACCGAGTACCTGGCCCGGGTCACCCCGCTCAAGCTGATCCGCCACCGGCTCACCAGCGACGGCGAGGGCACCGACGAGATCGTCGCCACGGTGCGCGTCGAAACCGAGATCCACGAGATCACCGGCAGCGGCAACGGGCCGATCGCGGCGTTCGTCGACGCGCTCGCGGGCATCGGGTTCGACGTGCGGGTGCTCGACTACCACGAGCACGCCCTGTCCGCCGGGGACGACGCCCGGGCGGCGGCCTACGTCGAGTGCGCGGTGGAGGACACCGTGCTGTGGGGCGTCGGCATCGACGGCTCGATCGTGTCGGCGTCGCTCAAGGCGGTCGTCTCGGCGATCAACCGGGCCATGCGCTGACGCGCTCGTGAGTGGAAAACGTCGCCATGGCGACGTTTTCCACTCACGAGGCCTAGGCGAACTGGGCGCGGTCGGCCCGCAGCAGCGGCAGCAGGGCGAAGCACCCGCCACCCCGGCCGCCGCCGCGGTGTGCCCGATGGCGATCGGTCCGGTCGGACGCGCGGGCCATCACGATGGACCAGCCACCCGACCGCCACAAGGAGCCGTCCGGCCTAGAGCGGGTGGCCACAAACGTCCGCCGGGTCCTCGCGCGCCCAGATCACCCGGCAACGTTCGTGGTCAACGCACCAGCTTCCGTTCCCGGCTCATCCGCTGTAGTACTTGTCGAGGGAGCCTCGGAAGGGGAGGGCCGTGGACCTGGCGCGGGAGGCACTGCGGCTCGCCGACGCCGACCCCCGCCAGGCGATGACGCTCGGGCAGGAGGCGCTGCGCCGCGCCCGCCGCGACCCCGAGGCCGGGTCCGTGGCGCGGCGGGCGCTGGGCGTCGCGGCCCTGCACATGGAGGATCCCGACACCGCCATCCGGCACCTCCGCGCCGCCGCCGGGCTGGGGCGGCGCGCGGAGTCGGTGCCGCTCCTGGCCGAGGCCCGCATCCAGCTGGCGATGGCGCTGAACGTCCGTGGCCGCCCGAGCGTGGCGCTGCGCGAGATCACCGGGGTGCTCGCCCTGGACCTCGACGGCGTGCTGCGGGCCAGGGCGCTCGCTCAGCGGGCGGCGCTGCTCGGCCAGCTCGGCCGCCACGACGAGAGCCTCGCGGTGTACCAGCGCGCCGTGCCCATGCTGCGGCGCACCAACGACCTGGCGTGGCTGTGGCGCGCGGTGAACAACCGCGGGCTGATCCGCGGCTACCGGCACGAGTTCGCCGCCGCCGAGGCGGACCTGCGGGAAGCCGAGCGGCTGTGCCGGGAGCTCGACCTGGAGCTGTCGGTCGGCTTCGTGCACCAGAGGGTCGCGGGCATGCGCGGCGACGTCCCCACCGCGCTGCGCTACCTGGACCAGGCGGAGTCCTGCTTCACCGGACTCGGCGCCGATCTGGGCGAGGTGTTGACCGACCGCACCCAGCTCCTGCTCTCCGCGCTGCTCGTCACCGAGGCGCACGAGGCCGCCGAGCATGCGCTCGCCATCGTCGCGCGCAGCGGCCGCGCGCTGGTGCTGGCGGAGGTGCGGCTGCTCCTCGCCCAGACCGCGCTGTTGGTGCCGCGCCCCGAGCAGGCCGTCGACCAGGCGCGCCGGGCGGCCGTCGAGTTCGACCGCCAGCACCGGGGCGCGTGGGCGGCGTTGGCCCGCTTCGTCGTCGCCCAGGTCGAAGACCCCGCGCGGCGCGACGTCGCCCGGCTGGACCAGCTCGCGGAGGCGTTGACGGCGTCCCGATGGATCGCGGCGGCGGTCGAGACCCGGCTGATGGCCGGGCGGCACGCGCTCGCCGCGGGCCGCACCGACGTCGGGCTGCGCCACCTGGATGACGCCGCCCGGTTCCGCACCCGCGGCCACGTCCTGCTGCGGGCGCGGGCCTGGTACGCGGAGGCGCTGGCCCGTGCGGCGCGGGGCAACCGGCGCGGGGCGCGTATCGCGGTGCGCTGCGGGCTGCGGGTGATCGACGACCACCGCGCCACGTTCGGCGCGAGCGACCTGCGCGCCTACGCCTCGGGCCACCGGGTCGACCTCGCCGAGGTCGGGCTCGAACTGGCCATGGCCGACGGCAGGCCCGCGGGTGTGCTGCGGTGGGCCGAGGAAGGGCGGGCGAGCCACCTCCTGCTGCGGCCGGTGCGGCCGCCCGACGACCCGGACCTGGCCCAGAAGCTCGCCGAGCTGCGCGCGACCGTCGGCGCCATCCGGGAGGCGATCGGCGCAGGCCGTCCGACCAACCGGCTGACCCAGCGTCGCATCGAGCTCGAACGGGCGGTGCGCGACCGCACCCGTCTGCTTCCCGTGGACGCGACCGCGCCCGCGCCCGCGCCGCTGGCCCCCGCCGAGATCGCCGCGCGGCTCGGCGGCGCGGCGCTCGTCGAGTTCTTCGTGGTCGGCTCGGTGCTGCACGCGATCACGGTCGTCGACGGGCAGATCGGCCTGCGGCGCCTCGGCGAGCACGTGCCGATCGCGGAGGCGGTCGAAGGGCTCCCGTTCCCGCTCCGGCGGCTCGCGCGGGCCACGGCGACGGCGGCCAGCCGGTCCGCGGCGCGCAGGCTCGTGCGCCACCTCGCCCTTGAGCTCGACCGGGTCGTGCTGGGCCCGATCCTCGACACGGTGGGCGACCGGCCGCTCGTGCTGGTGCCGACCGGCGCGCTGCAGTCGCTGCCGTGGTCGATCCTGCCCTCCTGCCGCGGGCGCCCGGTGATGGTCGCCCCGTCCGCCACGCTGTGGTGCGCGGCGCGCTCCTCGGAGCGGCGGGGGTCGGGCGTCGTCGTGGCGGCGGGCCCCGACCTCCCCGGCGCGCGGGCCGAGGCGAGCGCCGTCGCCGCGCTCTACGGCACCGAACCACTGTTGGGCCGCGCGGCCTCCACGGCTGCCGTCGCGGCGGCGCTCGGCGCGGTGCGGATCGCGCACGTCGCCGCGCACGGCAACGTGCACCCGCGCAACCCGCTCTTCTCGGCGATCCGGTTGGACGACGGCCCGTTCACCGTGTACGAGCTCGAACGCGTCCGCTGGGCGCCCGAGCTCGTCGTGCTGTCGTCGTGCAACGTCGGCCGGGCCGCGGTGACGGCGGGCGGCGAGCTGCTCGGCCTCACCGCCACCTTCCTCGGCCGCAGCACCCACCAGGTGGTGGCCTCGGTCATGCCGGTACCCGACGCCGAGACCGCCCCGCTGATGACCACCTTCCACGAGCTGCTGCTGACGGGCCGGTCCGCGGCCGCCGCGCTGGCCGAGGCCCAGGCCCGGGCGGATCAGGACGATCTCGACGCGGTCGCGGCCGCCGCCGGGTTCGTGTGCCTCGGCTCCGAGTGGACGATCGGCCGGTCCACCCCGCTGGCGGAGCGGACCGACCGGATCGCCCTCCCCGTCTGACTCAGCCCTCGGCGGGCTCGTCGACGCCCGGGCGGACGTTCGCGCGGCCGCACGACCCGTCGGACTGCCCGTTCAGCAGCTGCACGTAGACCTCGGCGACGGTCTTGCCCGACGTCTGCGCCATGTCCGCGAGCCTGCCGGTGACCACCCCGCAGGCGAACGACGTGCCGTCCCACTGGGCGAACCCGGCGAACGGGCCCTGGACCGCCACCACCTCGGGCACCGGCTTCCCGTCCACATCCGTCCACTCGGTCTCGACGACGTCGCCGTCGAGGAAGAAGCTCGTGAGGTCCACGCCCTGGGCCCACAGCTTGATCCACCCCGCGTCCGGTGGCGTGAACGCGGCGCGGGTCATGCGGAAGCCCCCCGCACATTCCTCGACGGCCGCGGCGCCGACCGCGATCACGTAGGGGAGCGCCGCGGGCCACATCGGGGACGACACGGAGTGCGGCTGGGGCAGCCACTCGGGCCCATCGTCCCCCATGATCCCCGCGGGCGTCTGGCCTGCGCCGTGGTTGCCCGCCGCCGCGACGATCAGAATGCCCGCCTGCAGCGTCCGTTCGACGACCCGCTCCAGCAAGAACGGCGGCTGGTCGTCGATGGTGAAGCAGCCCAGCGACACGTTGAGGATCTCGACGCCGGTGCCAATGAACGAAACCATGGCCTTCGCCAGCTCCCAGGCGCTGGACGTGCCCGTCTCGTCGTCGAGCACGCGTCGGGCCTCGATGATGGCGCCCGGTGCCTCCTGGGCGATGAGCCCGACCACGAACAACGCGTGCCCCGCCCAGCTCTCGACCGGGTTCTTGGGCGGCTGCAGGTCGCTGCTCAGGTAGCGGCCGTCGAGGTCGGGGTGGGGATGGATGCCGGTGTCGAGCACACCCACCCGAACCCGCCGCCCGGGCTTCGCGTCGCGGGCGAGAAGCGTGATCGGCGCGGCGGCCTGCGGCTGGTCCTGCGACGGCGGGCGCGGCGGCCCGATGCCCGCCCAGTGCGGCAGGCCTTCGACCAGCTCGACGTCGCGGTCCTTGCCTGCCCGCAGCGCGTGGCCGCGTTCGTCGCACAGACGGCGCACGATCGTCAGCAGCACATCGAGGTCCGTCGGCTCGGGATACCCGGCCGCGCGGCCCCGATCGCCCAGTTCCTCCCGCACGGCAGCGGCGCCCGGGACCTGCTGGTCGAGGTCGTTCAGGTCGCCGAGGCCGACCCGGGTGAGCTGCAGCAGCTCGATGGACTCGCCCTCCTCGGCCGAGCGGCCGTGCGTGGCGAGGACCTCCCCGAGCACCCGCAGGTCGCCGGTGTCGACGATGATCTGGTTGCTGGCGAAGCGTCCGGTGCTGTCGGATACCGGCTTCGGCTGGGTCATGGTTGCTCCTCGGGCTCGATGGTCGACGTCCCATGGGGCTTGAGGAGATTGGCCGCCCGGCTGTTACCGGCCGGGGGTCAGAGGAAAGCGAGCACCGCCGCCGTCGGACCGCCTGCGACCGGCCGCACCCGGACCTCGACCCGGCCCGGCCGGTCGGGAAGCGGCGCGGCGAACCGGCCGAACGCGTCGGCCTCTACGCGCGCCACCACCTCACCGGCGTGGATCTCCACTTCCGCCGCGGCGGCGGGCACCAGCTGCCCGGACAGCCGCCTGCCGCGGGTGGACGACTCGACCTCGAGCTCGACGGTCAGCGCGCCCGCCTCGAAGGTGAGCACCCGTGGCAGCCCCACCGCGGAGCGGACGCCGCTCGGTTCGGTGTCGAGCAGCGAGTCGTAGGTGAGCACGGCCAGCTCCGCATCGATCGTGCGCCACGTGAACAGTCCTTTGGCCCCGGCGACCAGCTCCGGTGGCGGCGGTCCGATCCGTTCCCCGAGCACCTCGCCCAGCTCGGCGAGCAGCGCGTCGTCCTCCGGCGTCCCCGACGGCCCGGTCATCTCACACATCGCC
The DNA here is from genome assembly GCA_963739465.1 of uncultured Actinomycetota bacterium. Classification (GTDB taxonomy): domain Bacteria; phylum Actinomycetota; class Actinomycetes; order Mycobacteriales; family Pseudonocardiaceae; genus Pseudonocardia. Next base: position 340,037 of record CAVUAS010000015.1, on the reverse strand, counting down.
GAGGTCGGCCACGCCGTCGGCCGCCATCAGGCGCCGCAGCCGCGCCAGGCACCGTGCCCGCGTCGGGCCGATGCTCCCGACCGGCATCTGGAGCATGGCCGCCAGCTCGCTGTAGGACACGGCGACCACCGACAGGAGGTACAGCAGCGTGCGGCATTGCTCGGGCAGCCGCCCGAACGCGTTCCAGAGCCGCTGCTTGCGGTCGGTGTCGAGCGCATGGTCTTCGGGGCCGGGCTCGGCGGGCATCAGCAGGTCGAGCCGGGCGTCGTCGTCGACCACCGGCTCGCGGCCCCGCAGCCGCAGCAGGCGCAGTGCCTCGCGGCGGGTGGTCGTGGCCGAGCGCCTCGGGCTGCTTGATCCGGTCGACGTTCTCCACCAGGCGCAGCCAGGCCGTCTGGACGACCTCCGCAGTGTCCGCATGGCCCAACCGGTAGCCCGACGCGATCGCCCACAGCATCTGGCTGAAGTCGTCGACGAGGGTGTCCCACGCCGTCTGGTCGCCCGCAGCCGCCCGCTGGAGCGCCGCTGCCACCTCGTTGGGATCCACTCAGCCTTCCCCTGTGCCACGCCGTGTGCGGGTGTGACCGCGGGAGGACCGTAACCCAGCCATGCGAAAACATGTTGCGCCTTCCCGCCGTTTCGGGGCAGAGGCGGGAACAACCGGTGCGGATACAGTCAATCCGGCGCAACTTGTACGGCCGAACGCCGGGCGCGGCTAGGGCTGCGGGTCGAACTCCCCCGCCTTGACGCCCAGGACGAACGCGTCCCACTCGTCGCGGGTGAAGGTCAGCGCGGCGCGGCGCTCCGGGTCCTTGGTGTCACGGACGGTGACCGAACCGCCGGGCAGCTGCCCGACCTCGACACAGTCGCCGAGCGAGCAGAAGCTGCTGATCCTGTAATCGACCACGTGACCGGGTGCCCTTCTCAACGGGGATGCTGGCGCGCACGGTAGCGGGTGATCAGTTCGGCGCTCTCATCGGGGGACAGCGCGCTGGCCAGCGCATCGGCGAAGACCTCTTCGTACAGTTGGAGGTCGTAGGCGTCGTCGAGGTACGAGTCGCCCGCGTGGCCCTCGACGAACACGACGTCCGAGCCCAGCTCCGCGGGGATGTCGAGCAACACGAATTGTCCGGCGTGGGCGCGCAGGATTCCCGCGTCGTGCGGCACCACCCGTACCGTCACGTTGGGTAACTGGCCCACCTCCACCAGCCGGTCCAGCTGCGCCGCCATCACCGCCGGACCGCCCACCGGCCTGCGCAGGACGACCTCGTCCATCACCGCGACGACCTCCAACGGTCGCGGCACCCGCCGCTCGATGGCCTGCTGCCTGCGCCTGCGCAGCGCGATCAGCCGCTCGAGGTCGTCGGCCGTGTGGTGCACCAGCAAGCGGGCCAGCACCGCGCGCATGTAGTCCTCGGTCTGCAGCAACCCGTGGACCGAGGTGAAGTCGAAGCAGCGCACCCGCCGGGCGTCGTTTTCCAGCGACGCGTAGCGGCCCGGGCGGTCGAGGAAGTGCCGCTCCGCTTGCACGCCCTCGGTGTAGGTCTCCCACCAGCCGTGCTCGCGCCCGTCGTGAACGAGCCGCAGGAGCAGGTCCCGCTCCGAGTCGGAGACCACCCCGTAGATCCGCATCAGCTCGCTGACGTCGGGCACCTTCGGCACGCCCTTGCCCGTCTCCAGCCGGGAGATTTTGGACGTGGAGCAGGTCATACGCCCGGCGACGTCGTCGAGCGTCAGCCCGGACTCGGTGCGGAGCCTGCGCAGCTCCGCCCCGAGCCTGCGGCGGGCGCCGATCGGGCTCTGGGCCGACGCTGCTGCGGGTGGGTGATTCGTCACGCAATGCGCCCGACTGCAATTGCATGAGGCACTGGCATCGGGCAATCTAAACATTGCCCCCGCTGTGGTGGAAGTCACCACGCCGGGGTGGTCATTCCGAGAGGAGGCCGTGATGCACCGATCCACCACGACTCTCCATCCCCTCCCGACCCACGCCCGGTCCGGGCCTTGCGCCACCGCGACGACCGTCGCCGGTGTCCATCCACGGGAAAGGAACTCGATGATGATGTCCCCCGCCACCAACAGCCGTCCGCACCGCATCGGCAGGTGGTCGCCGTGATCATGATGATCATCGGCGGCCTCGGCTTCCTGCTGGTCGCCGCCATCGTCGTCGGCGTCGTCGACGCATTGCAGGCCGCGGGCTGGCGGCGGATCGCCGCCGAACGGCGCGAGCAGTGGGAGTCGCGGCACCTGCAGCCACACGGCCGGGTCCCGCGCGACACCGACGACTGAGGACGCCGCCGCCGCGCCCTGCGGACAGGGCGCGGCGGCCAGGCTCGCTACAGGGTGCGGCGGCCGGACAGCGCGCGGCCGAGGGTGAGCTCGTCGGCGAACTCCAGATCGCCACCCATCGGCAGGCCGGACGCGAGCCGGGTGACCGTGAGCCCGGGAAAGTCGCGCAGGAGCCGCACCAGGTAGGTCGCGGTGGCCTCGCCCTCGGTGTTGGGGTCGGTCGCGATGATCACCTCGGCGATCTCCGTCTCGTCCGACGCCGGGCCGGTGCCGCCGAGGCGGGCCAAGAGCTCACGGATGCGCAGGGAGTCCGGGCCGACGCCCGCCAATGGGTCGAGCGCCCCGCCGAGCACGTGGTAGCGGCCCTTGAACTCGCGGGTGCGCTCCACGGCGAGGACGTCCTTGGGCTCCTCGACGACGCACACGAGGGTGGGGTCGCGGCGGGCGTCCGCGCAGTAGCGGCAGCGCTCGCGCTCGGACACGTTGCCGCAGACCTCGCAGAACCGGACCCCGTCCTTGACCTTCTGCAGCACCTCCTGCAGCCGCGTCACGTCGACGGGATCGGCGGCGAGCAGGTGGAAGGCGATGCGCTGCGCGCTCTTCGGCCCGATGCCCGGCAGCCTGCCCAGCTCGTCGATCAGGTCCTGGACCGGGCCTTCGAACACGTCGCTAACCCAGGCCGGGCAGGCCCAGGCCGCCCGCCAGCGGGCCCATCTTCTGCTGCTGGAGCGCGGCCGCCTTCGCCACGGCGTCCTCGAGCGCGCCCGCGATGAGGTCCTGCAAGGTGTCGACGTCGTCCGGGTCGACGACCTTGGGGTCGATGCGCACCCGGCGGATCTCCAGACCGGACGTCTGCAGCGGGGCCGTCGTCGTGATCTCCACCAGCCCGTTGCCCGCCTGGCCCGTGACCTCGGCGGCCGACATCTCCTCCTGCATCTGCTGCACCTGCTGCAGAAGCATCGACATGTCAGGCATACCCGGTTGCACCAGCGAACTCCTCGCGTCACCCGGCGGCGGTCCGCACACCGGCTCCGCTCGCCAGCGTAGCCGTGCGAAGGTGGGCCCGTGCGCACCCGTGGCCCCGGCCGACCCGCAGGCGCACCCGCCCCCACCCCGCATGATCGCCGTGCCGACACACCTCGTGCACCGATCCCGGCGATCATCGCGCTGGCGGTGGCCGGGTCGCTCGCGCTGGCCGGGTGCACGGGCGGGCCGGGAGCCGCGGGCGCGGGCACATCGGGCGCGCAGACTGCCCCGACGACCACCGCAGGCCCGGCGCGCGCCACACCGTCGCCGGGTGGTCGGGTCGCGGGCGCGCCGGTGGTCGTGCTGGACCCCGGCCACAACGGGGGCAACGCCGCACATCCCGCCGAAATCCGGCGCCCCGTGCCCGACGGGCGCGGCGGCACCAAGCCCTGCAACACGACCGGCACCTCCACCGACGCGGGCTATCCCGAGCACGCGTTCACGTTCGACGTGGCGCGGCGCACGGAACGGGCGCTGGAGGCGGCGGGCGTGCGCGTGGTGCTGACCCGGCCGGACGACACCGGCGTGGGCCCGTGTGTCGACGTGCGCGGCGCGGCGGGCAGGCGCGCCGACGCCGCCGCCGTGGTGTCCATCCACGCCGACGGCGCCGCCGCGTCGGGCAGCGGCTTCCACGTGGCGCTGTCGGACCCACCCGTCAACGCCGTCCAGGCGGGCCAGGCTCACGTGCTCGGCGTCGCCGTGCGCGACGCCCTCCGCGCCGGGGGCTTCCACGACTCGACCTACCTCGGCGACCAGGGCCTCTCGCTGCGCCCCGATCTCGCCGGGCTCAACCTGGCGACCCGCCCGGCCGTGCTCGTCGAGTGCGCGAACATGCGCAACCCCGCCGAGGCGGCCGTCGTGTCGTCGGCCGACGGGCGCGAGCGCTACGCCACCGCCCTCGCCGCGGGCATCCTCGCCTATCTCCACACCCCCTGACGGGCGCGGCTCAGGCCGCGGGCTCGGATCCCGACTCGGGCACGGCGGGGATCTCGCCCTCGCCCTGCTCCTCGGCGAAGCGTTCGACCATCCGCTCGGTCTTGCGCTTGACGAGGAAACCCACCGTCAGACCCGCCGCCGCGGCCACGATCAGCCCGATCCAGGAGAAGCGGCTCAGCCACGTCTCGGCGATCACGCCGAGGTAGTAGACCGCCATCGTGGTGCCGCCCGCCCAGACGATGCCGCCGAGCGCGTTGGCGGCCAGGAACCGCGGGTAGTGCATGTTCAACGCCCCCGCGAGCGGTCCCGCGAAGATCCGCAGCAGCGCGATGAACCGGCCGAAGAACACCGCCAGCACACCCCACCGTCGGAACACGCTCTCGGCGAATGCGACGTTCGTCGGGCCGAAGTGCCGGGGGAACCGGCGCCCCAGGCGGGCGAACAGGGCCGTGCCGTAGCGGCGGCCGATGGCGTAGCCGATGGAATCGCCGACGATCGCGCCGGTGCTGCCCGCGACCGCGATCCACAGCGGCGACACGTCGAGCTCGTGCCGCGACGACAGCAGCGCGGCGCTCACCAGCACGATCTCGCCCGGAAGGGGGATGCCGAGGCTCTCCAGCCCGATCACGAGGCCGACCGTGAGGTACACCAACAGCGGCGGGATCGTCTCCAGCAGCGAGTCGACCGTCATGGGCTCCCCCAGTCGTGGCTGGTCAGAACGCGCAGTTTAGTTCGATCAGCGGCGGTCGATCGCGCGCGCGCCCAACTGGCTGGTGAGCAACGCGATCGCGACCTCCTGCGGATCGGGCCCGGCCGCGGTCTGCACGCTCGGGCCCGCGTCGATCTCGGCGAGCATCGCCTCCTCATCGTCGGGCGGTGTTTCGTCATCGGGCGGCTCCGGCGGCAGCGGAACGCCGTCGTCACGACCGTTCGGCCGACCCGCAGGCCGTGCGCCTGACGCGGCTCCCCCGGACGCGCCGGGCCGCCGCCCCGTCCCGCCTGCACCCGACGGGGTGGAGGGGCCCCCGGCACCCGACGGGGCGGATGAGCCACGGGCCGCCTCGGTCGGCGGCCGGACACCGGCTGCTCGGGCATCGGACAGCCCGGCCATGGCGTGGTCACCCGCTGCTCGGGCATCCGACGGCCCGGCCATGGCGTGGTCACCCGCTGCTCGGGCATCCGACGGCCCGGCCATGGCCTGGCCACCCGCCGCCGAGCCATCCGCCCGGCCGCCGGGCGCCCGCTCATCCGCCGGGCCGCGCGCCGCCGGGCCATCCGTCGAGCCGCCACGCGGGGCAGCTCCACCGGCCGTCGCTTGAGGTGCGCGGGCCGACGGCCCCGCGCCGCCCGGACGCGGGACCTGCCGCTGCTCCTGGGCCCGGGGCGCGGAGCCGTCGCCGTGCTCGCACCGCACCCGCCACCGGACCCCGAGCACCGCGTGCAGAGCTTCGGCGATGACGTCGGTGTTGCTCTGCTCCGACAACAGCCGGGCGAGGGGCGCGGTGCCGATGGACAGGACCAGCGTGTCGTTCTCCACGGCCCGCACTGTGGCGCTGACCAGCAACGCCGCAGTGCGCTTCTTGCGCTGCTTGACCGCCTCCTGGATCTCCTGCCAGACGCGCCGGACGTCCGCGGCGCCGACCGCCGAGGCCGCAGGCTGAGGGGCACTTTCCGCCACCGCTGGGGTCGACGCCGCGCCCGACTCGGCGACGGCCTGCGGCCCGGCCGCGGCTGCCTCGGACGGCGACGAGGTGGCGGGCAGGCCGCTGGGCCGGTCGAACGTGCGGCCGGGGGGCGCGCCCTCGGTGGAGGAGGCAGCGGTAGGCGCGGCGGCGGTAGGCGAGGCGGCGGTGGACGCGGCGGCGGCGGTGGGCACGGCGGCGGGCACCGGCTCGCCGGACTCCGGCACGGACGGGGCGGCGGCGATGGCCGAACGGCGCTCCAACCGCTCCAGCCGCTCCAGGAGGCCGGGCTCCTCGGTGGTGGCGGCGGGCAGCAGCATCCGCGCGCAGAGCAGCTCCAGGAGCAGCCGCGGCGCGGTGGCGCCACGCATCTCGGTGAGGCCGGTGTGCAGGATCTCGCCGTAGCGGGTGAGTGTGGCCGCGCCGAGCTTGCCCGACTGCTCGACCATCCGGGCCACCTCGTCGTCGGCGGCCTCCACGAGCCCGCGCCCGACGGCCTCGGGCACGGCCTGCAGGAGCGTGAGGTCGCGCAGCCGCTGGAGCAGGTCGGTGGCGAAGCGGCGGGGATCGTGCCCCGCCTCGACGAGCCGGTCGACCGCCTCGAACACCGCGGCCCGATCACCCGCGGCCAGCGCGTCCACCACGTCGTCGATCAACGAGACGTCGGTGACGCCCAGCAGCGCGACCGCCCGCTCGTACGTCACTCCCTCCGGCCCGGCGCCCGCGACCAGCTGGTCGAGCACCGACAGCGAATCCCGCGCCGAACCACCGCCGGCCCGGATCACCAGCGGGTAGACGGCGGGCGCGACCGTGACCTCCTCCTCGGCACAGATGCGCTCCAGGAGCTTGCGGAGCGTGCTCGGCGGGATGAGGCGGAAGGGGTAGTGGTGGGTGCGCGACCGGATGGTCGGCAGCACCTTCTCCGGCTCGGTGGTGGCGAACACGAAGACGAGGTGCTCCGGCGGCTCCTCGACGATCTTGAGCAGGGCGTTGAAGCCCTGCGTGGTGATCATGTGCGCCTCGTCGACGATGAACACCCGGTAGCGCGACTCCGCGGGCGCGAAGAACGCCCGGTCACGCAGCTCCCGCGTGTCGTCCACGCCGCCGTGGGACGCCGCGTCGAGCTCGGTGACGTCGATGTTGCCCGGGCCGCCCGGCGCCAGCGACACGCACGACGAACAGACGCCGCACGGCTCCGGTGTGGGGCCCAGCTCACAGTTGAGCGAGCGGGCCAGGATGCGGGCGCTGGAAGTCTTGCCACACCCCCGCGGTCCGGAGAACAGGTACGCGTGGTTGATGCGGCAGGCCTCGATCGCGCGGCTGAGCGGCTCGGTGACGTGCTCCTGCCCGACCACCTCGGCGAACTTCGCCGGGCGGTACTTGCGGTACAGAGCCAGCGCCACGTCCGCGAGGCTACCGGCCTGCACCGACAGAACCCGCCTGCGGGCTACCCGGCGACGGCGCTGTGGATGTCGAACAGCGCCAGGTCCGCGGCGGCACGGCCCGCGCCCCAGCCCGCGGCGTTGGAGACCGCGACTGTGCGCTCGATGACCTGCGGGAAGAGCTTGCTCGTCAGGTCGTCGGCCGCGCGGCTGCGAGCCGCCAGCACCGGAAGCAACCGCGCCTCGCCCTCCGCGGTTGCGGCGGCCGTGTCGGCGGCGGCGAGACGCTCGCCGATGCGGGTGGCGTAGGCGACGAGGAACGACTGCCGGAACGACCGCGTCCGCGAGACACCGCCGCGACCGACCTGCCTCCCGGCCACGAGCATCGCCCGGTTCGCCTGGACCAGCAATGACGTGGTGAGCAGCTCCACGACCTCGAGATCGCTCTCCGCGCCGAGCAGCGTGACGACGCCCAGCCCCTCTCGCCAGACACTGCGGCAGCGGTTTGTCGCGGCGACCGTCTGTACGAGGTGCGCCTTGGCGCCCGCGTAGGGCGCGTCCATCCAGAGCCTCCGCGCGGTGGCTTGCGGACGGTGGCCGCGATCGTGATCGAGCACCGCCTGGTGCAGCGCGTAACGGCTCATCAGCTCCTGCGCCTTGGCCGAGAGCGTCTCGGCCTCCTCGGGGAACTGTGTGGACTCCGCCTTCGCCAACAGCGCGCGGACCCTGGCGAGCATCTTCTCGTCGACGTCGCCCGCGCCACAGGCTCCGGCGGCGTGCACGCGCTCCCCCGGCGCCGGAACGATGCGCTCCAGCGGAGGGAGCTCGGCCAACTCGCCCAGCACGCACAGGACGACACGCAGCGCCGCCCGACGGCTGCCGCCCGTGCGCTCGGCCCACGTCCGCACCTGCGGCCCGGCCGCCGTGGCGTCGACTCCTGCGGCGACGGTCGCCAGCCCGGCCCGCCACCGCGGGTGGAGCACGGCCTCGGCGTAGCGACCCGCCTGCCGGACGCAGGCCTCGTCCAGATAGCCCGCGGCTTCGGGAGCGAGCCGTCGCCGCCCCACCTCGTGCACGTCGACCAACGTCCACCCATCCGCCCAGAGCGCCTCAAGCAGGTGATGGACGACGAGGTCGGCGGCGACATCGAGATCGGCGCAGGCCGATCCGGACATCGCCAGCAGCTCGTCGACGTGGGCGTCGACCTCGCCGCATCCGCAGAGAGCGGCCGCGCGGACCTCCGCCGCCAGTAGCTGCTGCCTGAGCACGCGATCGGAGCCCGACCAGGTCGCGGACGAGCGCTCGCGAGCGGCCCGGCGGCGACCGTTCTGCTTGGCGGCGCGCTTCTCGCGGTTACGTCGGCTCATGCAGGCATCGTGCCCGAGAGATACGACAGTCTCGGGTAAGCCACACCGACGAAAGCGGACTCCGCGCACCCGCCAGAGCCCGTTGACCCTTGCTGCCTTCCGGCCCTGGGGGAGTTCACAGGATGGACGCCGCGCGGAGTCCGCCGCCGAGTGTAGGCCGTCGTCGACGACCGGGGTGACCCGGCTATGCTTGGGCGCCTTGGAGGATTCGCCTAGTGGCCTATGGCGCACGCTTGGAAAGCGTGTTGGGTGCAAGCCCTCGGGGGTTCGAATCCCCCATCCTCCGCCACCTGACCAGGCAGAACGCCGGGCCGCCCGATCACGGACGCGTCCGGCGTCGTCGGACAATCTCACTTGCTGATCGCATCACCTCAGATCAGGCCACCCACCCCCACCCGCTGCGCGACATCGCCGCGGACGATGCCCCGTCACGTGCTGGTACCGGGCGGCCATCGCCGTCGTCGACCAGCCCATATACCCATCACCGCCCGCTCAGGAACGCCAGGAATGAGCAGCACGGTGGCGGCCGTGTGCCGGGCATCGTGCAGGCGTCCATCCCGCAAACCGGCATCCGCAAGCAGCCGCTTCCAGTGGTGGTAGTCCGTTCGGGTTGATCGGCTCACCGACCGGCGTGGCGAATACGTAGCCGCTGTCCCGCCAGAGCTGCCCAGCATCCGACCCGCTCCCGGTCTTGTTCCTCGCGATGTCGGATGAGCAGCGCGCCCAGCTCGGCAGGCAGCCCCACCGCGCGACGTCCGGCGCGTGACTTGGTGTCGTCGGTCTCTGCTCGGGCGAGGATCCGCTCAGGGCAGTAGCCCGCCTTCTTGCCACACGATCCCGCCGCAGCCATGGGCGTAGCGCGGACGCAGCCGCCCCGGCGGACCCAGAGCGTGCCGGTGTCGAGATCGACGTCCGACCAGCGCAGGCCCAACGCCTCACCCTGCCGAAGCCCGAGCGCGAGCGCGATCGCCCACCGTGCGCTGTTGCGGCGCTCCCCTGCCGCTTTGAGGAGCTGGCCGGACCTCGTCGACCGTGTACGGCTCCACCTCGATCTCGTCCGGCCGCGGCGCCTTCGGCGAGCGTGGCCGGGTTGCGGGTGATCCGACCTCGTCGCTCTGCCTCCCCGAGCGCGGTACGAACCGTGCGGTGCGCCTGGTGTGCCGTGGCCGGGCGCTGCCCGAGCGGATCATCTTCCGAGTAAAGCCGTTCGAGATGCTCTGGTTCGAGCCGGTCGAGCCGATGCGCCCCGACGCCCGGGATGAGGTGCACGTTCACCGCTACCCGATAGCCCGACAGCGTGTTCTCGCGAACGGCGCGGGCGGCGATGTTCTCCACCCAGTACGTCAGCCACTCCTCCACCGTCCAGACGCGTCCAGCCTGCCGCACCGATCCGGACTCGCGCTGCCGTTCGAGCTCGCGGACAGCCCTCAGTCACCTCGGCCCTCGCCTTGCGCATCGACGTGCCGCCGGTCCGGCTTGCCGTCGTCGCGGACGCCGACGGTCACCCGGCCGTGCCAGAACCCGTCCGCGCCCTTGTAGATCGTCGACGCTCCGTTCGGCTCGCGTGAGCGCTTGTTCCCGGTCATGGCGCCGCCTCCGTCCGTCGGGCCCGCGGCAACGGAGCCTCGAACACGAACGCGTCCAGCGCGTCGGCGGGCACGCGGCGGAGGCGGCCGATCCGCACGGACTCGACGTCGCCCGCGGTGATCAGCGCGTACATCAGCGTGCGGCCGATCCCGAGGCGTTCAGCGGCTTCCTCGACGGTGAGCACCAGACGGACCGGTGGCCATGTCGGTGGCGGTCATGACGGCGTCCTTCCTGGTGGGGCTGCTACGGCGCTGTCGGGCGGTGCGGTGGCGTTCGGCGATGGCGAGGGCGAGTTCGCGTTCGGCGTCGTCGCGGTGGCCGATAGTGGACGGGCCACCAGTCGTTGATCACGGTGATGGTGTCGAGGTCGGCGCGCGATGTCGTCGCGGGTCGTCGGTGTCGGCGGTCGAGCTGGGTCGAGGTCGGCGAGCAGTCGCCAGGTCCGGCGTTCGGCGCGGAGGGCGTTGAAGGTGACCGAGTAGCGCTGGGACTTGGTGAGGAAATGGCCGCGGAAGCCGAGCATGTGCGCCCAGCGGCGCAGGTTCAGCCCGTCGTACTGGTCGAGGCCGCCGAGCTCCCACGCGGTTGTGATCATGCGCCGGTGGTGGGCGCTGATGTCGCAGGTGCTCGACGTGGGCGATGTCGCGGATCGGCCGGTCGGCGCCCTGCGGTGCGCGCCGGTGCCCTTGGTGGCGTACTTGGCGATGTAGCCGGCCAGCGCGGCGTCGGTGATCTCGCCGTCGTCGTCCTCGATCTGCTGCGCGGGCGGCGGGCGGTGACCGCGCGCAGGTCGAGCTGGGCGCCCCAGCCGAGCACGCAGCGGTGTGCCGTCGGGCCGGTCGGCGGTCAGCGTCGCGGCGCGGGCGGCGGTGGTGATCGCGGCCCGCAGTGCGGTCGAGGTCGAGCCCGGCGGGTGGTGGGTCGGTGGGTCCGTCGGGGCCGTCGAGGCGGATGACGGCGTGGAAGTGCACGAGGCCGCGGCGCTGGTACTCGGCGACCTTGGCGTAGGACAGCCGGGCGTGGTCGCGGAACTCGCGCGCCCGTGACCCCGAGCGCGGCGGCCAGCGCGCGGCGCAGGGCGGTGGTGAACCGGGCCCACAGCATCCCGGCGTGGGCCTGCCACAGCACCGCGCCCTCGTAGTCGTAGCTGTCGGGGTCGAGCGGCGGTGCCGATGCGGGGGTCGTCGGGGTGGTGCCGTTCGCCGCAGCGGCAGGGGATGACGTGCCCGCGCGGGGTGACGCGTGCGGGTGTGCACCGGCCCGAACGACGGCGCGGTCAGGGTGAGGAACGCCCGCGGGTGCGTCGGTCACGGTGTCGGGGACGTCCTTGGTGTCGTCTCCGGCGAGTCCGGCGCGCAGCAGGTGGTAGGCGTCGGCGGCGTAGCGGTCCGAGCAGGCCGGGCAGACCGCGGCGCGGCGGTTGCCGCAGGGGGCCAGCACGGTGCCGGTGCGCTCGAGCAGCACGGCGCCGTCGCGGTCGAGCACGCGGGAGCTGCCGCGCAGGTGGATGGGTGCGGCGCAGCCGCCGGTGGCCTGGACCTGGGCGCGCCATTCGCCGGTAGTCGGCGGCGCGCAGGCGTGTGGCTGATCCGCGCGTCCAGCCCGGCGAGTCGACGGCTGGACGGTCGGCGGTATGGGCGTGGTGGTCATGGGGCGGCTCCGCGGGTGAGGCGGGGCACGGATCGAGCAGGAGGTGTTCGGACACGGCTCTGGCCAGGCGGTGGTCGAGGTGCGGGCGTGGCGGCGAGGTCGGTGTCGCGTGGTAGTCGAGCAGCGCTCACCGGGATGGCGACTGACCGGCGGCGCAGGCGGGCAGTGTTGGCGATGCGTCGGCCGGGTCGACGGTGCGGTGCCAGCCGGTGCAGCGCTCGGTGCGCACCTGGCGTGGCCTTGGGCCGGCGCGGCGATGCCGGACGGGCGCGTCATCGGGTCCACCACCAGGTGGCGGAGGCTTGGTAGGACCATTCGCGGCGAGTGGCGGATGGCCACAGCTCGACGACCGCGGCGGCGAGACGGCGAGGTGAACCAGCCCGGGGTCAGCCAAGCCAGGCGGCGCCACGCCGAGGGCGAGCAGGATGGTGATGCGCAGCCAGGTGCGCGATGGACCCAGCCGGTGACGCCCCACATCACGCCACCACCCGAACACGCGACCCCGTCGAGCCGGCCGCGTGGATGCCGAGGTGGGTGCGGTCGGCTGGGGTGAGCAGGTGCGGCGCGTGCACGGCCCGCCAGCGGGCGGCGGTCAGGCGTCGGCGGCGTCTTCGCGGCGTTCCCGCACCCAGCGGGCGACCCACCGCGCGGCCAGGCCAGCAGCGCCAGGGCGGCGAGACCGACCACGATCGTGGTGACGATGGCGTCGAGGCCGGGGACGACGGATCCGGCGCAGGCCAGCCCGCACGGCACGGCGAGCACGGCGGTGATCGCGGTGGCGTCTCGGTTCCGGCCGGTGGCGAAGGTGCGCGGGTGGTGGTCATGACGCGCTCTCCTGTCCGCTCGCGCCGCCGGTGCCGTCGGTGCTGTCGGTGCTGTCGGGTGGGGTGGGTAGGGCGATCAGGTGCGTCGGCGCGCCCGGTGCCGCCCCACCGCCGCTCATCCGCGTCGCTCGCGTGCGGTGCCGGGGGCGCAGGTGGCGACGAGTTCGGCGATGTCGCCGGTCGGTGACCCAGCCCGGCGCGGAGCCGGACGGGTAGGCGGGAGCCGGGGGCGATGGCGAACCCGATCCCGGCGTGGTCTTCGTCGCCGGGGATCTCGTCGGCCAGCGCGCCCTTGTCGCGGGCGCCGTCGCCGAGGGCCATGTCGACGTGCACGGCGGCGGTGACGCCGAGGCAGATCTTGGTGGTGAACAGGTCCCGGACCTCGACGACGTCCTTGGAGGGTTCCTGCACGAACGCCATCACCGTGCAGTCCGCGGCCCGGCCCTGGGTGAGGATCTCGGCCAGCAGCCGCAGGGCTTCGCGGACCAGCGGAGCGGTCGCCGTAGGCGGTGGCCATGGCCAGTTCGTCGATGACCAACAGCTCGTACGGCGTCTCGGCGCTGATGTCCGAGCGGCGCTTGCGCTCGGTCGCGCAGCACGTCTTGGCGGGCGAGCATGGTGTCGCGGAACTCGGTCAGCACGCCGATGGCGTCCGGGCCGGTGGGGCCCAGCGGTGGAACAGCGGCCGGGCGGTCGCGGTTTCCATGCCGCCCTTCAGATCGATCATCCACACCCGCAGAGCCCGTCGCGGATCATCGGGCCCGAGCGCGCGCAGCGGGTTCCACATCAGCCCGGACTTGCCGGCGCCGGTGGCGCCGACGCCGAGGAAGTGCTTGCCGCGCAGGCGCAGAGGTAGGGGCGGCCGTACTCGTCTTCCCCGATGACCACCGCGCCCAGGTCCACCTCGGCGGCCAGCTCGGGGATGCGGGTGGCGGGGACGATGAAGGTGAACGGCATGCGCCGTTCGATGACCAGGGCGAGCACGCCGGGGCGGTGGCGGGTGGCGGCGATCTGGTGCACGCCGAGCGCGTCGGCGAGCGCGGGCAGGCGTTCGACCCAGGTCTTGAGGTCTTGGCCGGGGATCATCCGCACCCGCAGGGTGTCGATCGACGGGCGTGACCGCCCGCACCCGCAGACCCGCGGGACGATGGGTCGGCCGCTGTGGCGGTGTTCGCGGGTCAGCTCACACGCCGCCGAGCAGTCGGGCCCAGCGGCCGCCGCGGTAGGCGATCCAGCGTCGCCAGCAGGTGCGGACCCGGGGTGCGGCCCAGCGGTCGTAGGAGGGTGGGTGGGCGCGCCACCACACCGCCAGCACCACCACCAGCCCGGCCAGCGCGGCACCCACCGGGGCCGGGCCGAACCGGACCACGGCGGCGGTCAGGGCGGGCGGGGTGAGGGCGATGAGCGGGTGGCGGCACAGCCAGCCCAGCAGCCGGAACTCGCCGCCGGTCGGGCGGGTCGGGATCGCGCCGGGGCCGCCGACGATGGCTCGGGGACGAGAGACAACAGGCGTACGCATGGTGATTCACTCCGAGAAAGAAGGGGGATCCGAACCCGGGTCCGCCGGTGATCAATGGTGGCCGCAGCCCCGGTTCGGAGATGGGTTTGTCAGCCGGTCTTGCGGAGAAGCGGGCGGGCCGCGTCCAACATCGTCGTGACCTGGGCGACGTCGCGGGCGAGGTTGTCGTGGGTCTTGGTGAAGCTGCCGCGCCGGATCGGGATGCCGCGCATGGCGTCGCGCAGGTCGCGCATGGCGGCGTCGAGTTCTTCCACGATCCGATCAACCTGATTCGTGTCATGACGGTCACCTCTTCCATTCGCGGTGGATGAGTTCGGGTTCGAACCGTTTCGCCGACCGGGACAGAATCCGCAACGATCCGCGGCAGGTCCGCAGGGCGGAGCGGACTTCGTCGGCGGAGGCGACCGACCAGTGCCGGGCGTTGCGCTGCCGCCACCACGAGGCGTCCTCGGCGTTCTTGGCCAGCCGTTCGGCCTCGGCGAGGGCGTTCCCGACCCGTTGCAGCGCGTTCCAGAACGCGGCGAACCGCTCGACTGCCCGCCGGTTGGCCCGACGCCGTCCCCATTGACGTGCCGCTTGTGTCGCGCTGGTCATCGCTCAGACCCCCTTCCGGATCGCGACCTGGGCCAGCCGCAGGCCTTCGGCGACCCCGGCCCGCCAGGCCTGCTCGGTGGGCAACTCGTCGGGCGGGCGCCGCGACCAGGTGCGGCGCTCCCGCTCGATCCGCCGCACCAGCCGCCCCACCCCAGTGGTCGCGGGCCGCTTGGCTGGTCCGGTCGTGTCTTGCTCGTGTGTGTTCGTGCTCGTGGTCATCACGCCCTCATTTCCGCGGCCAGCGCCGCTGCTGTCGTTGTCTGGGTTGCGGTGGTGGGTGGTTTCGCCGGTGCCGCCGCATTCGGGGCACCGGCCGGTTGCCTCGCAGATCTCGCACTCGGGTCCGTCTCCCGCGTTCGGGGACGAGTCCGGATAGGTGCCGTAGCCGTCGCACGGGTCACAGGCGCCGGATCCGCTGCATTCTCCGCATCGCATGACGCGGCCTTCCTTTCCGACCGTTTTCGGCCTGTTTTGGGCATGCCGCCACCGCCAGCGGAATGCACCGCGATTTCGGGATTCCCGGAGGGATTTCTTGCGGCCCGTGCTCTACGGTGTCGGGCCGATCAGCGCACGGCCGTCACGGCCGCGGGTCGGGACGGTCAGGCCGCCTGGCCGGTCACACTCTCGCCGTCGGCACCGATCGGCGCGGCCGTGTCAGCGGTGTCGGCGTCGGTCAGGGTGGTGAGGGTGTCGGTCAGCAGGTCGCGCAGCTCCCGCAGCTCCGGCGTGCGCAGGAACAGGGTCACGTCCGTGGCGTGCCCGGTAACCGCCGAAGATGACCGTGGCCCGACCCTCATCCGGCGTAGGTCGTGACCTCGACCGTCGTGTCGCGCCGAGACATGCACGTTCACCGTCACCGTCAGGTGGGCCCCGTCGCCGTAGTCGGCGTCGTCCTGCGCGCGGGTGCGCATCACTTCTCACCCCCACCCGCATGCCGCGCGACGGCGGTGTCGGCCGGGACGAGCCCGGTCGCCTTCAACGACACCCCCGACAGCTCCCGACCGTCCTCGGTTCGCATCTGATACGCCGACACCCGCGGGTTGACCAGCTCCACCCGCATGCCCTCCTCGAACCCCTCACCCGGGTCGGTCTCCAACGTCACCCGCACCTCCTCACCCTTCGGCGCCCGCTGCCCCGGCTGCGGGCGCAGCTTCATGAACAGCGCCACCACGAACTGCGTCACACCGTCCCGGCTCAGTGATCACCGACCCGTCCTCCCGCGTCTTCGGGCACGGCAGCTCCACCACCGACAACCGTGCCCGGTCAAGATCACCGGCAGATCCTTGATCGCACTCATCGCTTCCTCCTGTTGACGCTTGCCTGCCTGTGAGCCCGCTCACTCTCGGACTCATCAGGCAAGCTACATGACTGATCCGGCAGCTGTCTAGTCGTACTAGTCCGGTTATCAGACGGATCAGGCAGATTGCCTCTGCCGCTTCCGGCAAGGACCATGACTACATGGACTTCTCGGACGTGATCAGGTCCCGGCGCGTCGCGCTGGGCCTGTCACAGGCACAGCTCGCTCAGCGAGCTGGCGTAAGCCCGCGCCAGTTGGCGCGCTACGAAGCTGGCGAACAGCAGCCCGTGCTCTCCGCCGCCGTCACCCTGGCCGAGGCGCTCGGCATCTCCCTCACCCAGCTCGCGGGCCAGGTCAGCTACGAACTCGACCTCTCCGGCACCTGGTGGGCCGCCTGGCAGACCTGGAAAGACGGCGTGCCGCGCATCGACACCCACCCGCTGGAGATCCACCAGACACGGCGAGGTGCTCCAGCTGGACGCCGACCGCGCCGTGCCGGTGGCCGAGGGCAGCTACCGATGGCAGGGCGAGCTACGCCTGTGGGACAACGAGGCGCTGATCGGCTGGTACCACTCCACCGACGCCGCCGTGCGCTCGAAGGGCACCCTCTACCTCTCCCTGCAACCCCACGGCGACTGCGCCTGGGGTCGCTGGGTCGGGATGAGCTACGACGGCCCCGTCGTCACCGGACTGGGCTCCATCGCCCGCACCGAAGAACTTGCCGCCCAGGTCATCAAGGACCACCTCGACAAGGACGGCACAGTGACGCCACCACCGCAGCCGCCTGTGCCACTTCGTCATCGACGTCGACGACCTCGACCACGGGCGTGGCCTTCTGGTCAGCCGCCCTCGACGCCAAAGAAGAACAGCTCGGCGACGCCAGCAGCCACGTCTACCGCCGACTCCGTCTCCCGGACTCGAACGTCCGCATCCTGCTGCAGCGCACCGACGACCCCAAGACCGGCAAGGAACGCATGCACCTCGACCTCGAAACCGACAACGTCGAGGCCGAGGTCCAGCGACTCGAAGCGCTCGGCGCCACCCGCTGGGACCACCAACAAGAACGCGGCTACGACTTCTGGGTCCTCCGCGACCCCTGGGCCAACGAGTTCTGCGTCCTCCAGGTCAACTTCCCCGACCTCCTCGCCCAACGCCCAACCTGGCCTCACTAGCAGCAATCAGCCGCCGCGTACAGGCGACGGCAGCGAGTGCTCGGTGATCGGCTCCCTCTGCCGGAGATGATCCACGGCCCGCCGACTGCGTCAAGAGCGGCTGCGCCGTCGCTGCGCGATGCCTCCGGCACCCTTGACACACCCGACCCGCCGAGGAATTGCGGCATCTACGAGGAAGCCGGGGGAGGAGTAGGCATCCGCGCGCAGGCCGAACCTGTCTGGGCACCGACGCAGACTGTCACCTCCACCACGATCGGGAGGTCGCACCCCGGGCACTGCCCCTCCTATTTGGCCCGATAGCTGTACTCGATGCCCTCCGACTCGCGGCGACGTACGTCCTTGCCGCTACAAATGGAGCAGCCGTATTCCATCCCGTGGATGCACTCGCCGTCCTCGCTCACGACGCGATGCTGTCCACGCGAGGGCGAGCAGGCCCGATCAACTTGGGGATTCACGTGGTTCGCTGAGGTCGGACCGCTTGTCGTCGGCACACGGGCACTCGTCGCACAATCCGGCCAGACAGGTATCAAGCCGTATCCAGCATTCGTACCAACCAAACGCCGTTCACCGCGCAAAGAAGCCCATCTGGCGCGGTCGGCGCACATGAGGGCAACCATGGCCAATACTTCCCAACCGCGCAGCTGGCCCTTGCCGTTGCGTAAACGCTCCCTGTACAGACCTGCTTCTCGGAGTTGATGCTGGAATGACCCGTCTCACCCGTCTCTGCCGCGCCGTGGGCGCAGGCCTCGCCGTGATCACGGCGACCCTGACGATGACGCAGGTGGCCAACGCCGCGCCTGTCCCGCCGCGTCCCGGCGAACCTTGTGCCGCCATCCGGTAACCAGATGTTCCTGGTCGGCCACGGCAAGGGCGTGCAGATCTACAAATGCCAGTCCGGCACGACCGGCACCTTCAGCTGGGTCTTCTCAAGCCCCCCGGGCCACTCTGACCGGCGACAACGGGGCGCAAGTCGTCGCAACCCACTTCGCTGGACCGGGTGGACCGACTGATCCGGTCTGGCAAGCCCCCGACGGCAGCAAGGTCGCCGGCAAGGTGCTCTTCAGGGACCCCGCCGCTAGGACTTCGATCCCGCTGTTGCGAAGAACATTCAGCAGCTTCTGCTGGCGGGAACGCCCACACCAGTCGGAGCGGATGGCGGCGTCCTCGGCAAAACGACTTTCATCCAGCGGCTCAACACCCAGGGCGGTACCCAACCTCCCACTGCCGAGTGCAAGGCGCAAACGGCTGACAAGGTCGTCGAGGTCCCCTACCAGGCGGACTACTACTTCTTCGGAAGGCCTCCTCCTGATAGGGCGCATCGACCTGCAGAATGGCCGCTCCCGGATCGTTTGGGACGGCATTGCCTTTGCTCATGCTCCAGTCCCCAGCGCAGGCAACGACGTCGGGCTGTGAAGAATCACGGCCAGGGCAGTGGTCTAGCGGCAAAGGCCGCTAGGTCGTGCCTGGGTAATTCGGTCGAGCTCCTCGGGTCGATCAGAGCTGCGCGGCATGGCGGGCGAACACGCGGACGGCTTGATTGAATGCATGGGGCTGTTCCAGGTTCGCCAAGTGCGGTGCACCCGGAAGAACGACCAACGTGGATCCCGGGATTCGTGCTTGCAGGTCCTGGCCGACGCTGACCGGGGAGCGCTGGTCGGCGCCGCCGTAGAGCAAGAGGGTCGGCACCACGATAGTGTCGAGGACGGGTCGAAGGTCGGCGGGGCCAAGCGCGTTCAGCGCGACGCGCACGCCTGCGGCGTGACTGTTGCGCATCATCTCCGCCGGCAGTTCGACGAGGTCGTGCGGCGCAGCCGGTGTCAAGAGGGTGGCCAGCCAGGCCGCCAGGATTTGCTCGGGCGGTGCGTCCAGGTCCCGCACGGCCTGCTCCAGTCGCCGCTGGACCTCCTGCGGTGGCAGCGAGCCAGCCCGTCCGGCGTATGCCGACGCCAGTATCCGTGCCCCCGTAGGTCCGGGCGTTGTTCGTAGAACCTGCCCAAGGCTGCCCGAGGCTGCGCGGTTCAGAATCTCCCATACCTGGTCAAGGCGGCGCCCTTCGGGCGCCGCGCGGCGCTGTGCCTGATGCAGCCGCAGGCGCTCGCGCGGGGCGTGCGGCCTCCGGCCGGTCCCCGCGCGGCGCGCGGCTGCTTCCAAGCCGCCCGATGTTGTCAGATCGCCTGGAGGGCGCTCGCCAGATCGTCGATTGGGAACCAGACGTTCGCCTTACCGACCCAGACCTTGCGTAGAAGGTGCATGCGTTCAAGAGCGAGACGAATTCCGCCAGGTGCGGGCAGCCTTGCAGAAGTCGCTGGGCGCCGATCATCTCGACACGCTGAACACGTGGTACCGGGTGGCGGTGGAGCTGGCGGCGCAGGACAAGCACGCCGAGGCCGAGACCGAATTCCGCCAGGTGCGGGCGGCGTGGGAGCGTGTGCTGGGCGCCGATCATCTCGACACGCTGGGCACCTGGTACCGGGTGGCGGTGGAGCTGGCGGCGCAGGACAAGCACGCCGAGGCGGAGACCGAATTCCGCCAGGTGCGGGCGGCGCGGGAGCGTGTGCTGGGCGCCGATCATCTCGACACGCTGGGCACGTGGTACCGGGTGGCGGTGGAGCTGGCGGCGCAGGACAAGCACGCCGAGGCCGAGACCGAATTCCGCCAGGTGCGGGCGGCGCGGGAGCGTGTGCTGGGCGCCGATCATCTCGACACGCTGGGCACCTGGTACCGGGTGGCGGTGGAGCTGGCGGCGCAGGACAAGCACGCCGAGGCCGAGACCGAATTCCGCCAGGTGCGGGCGGCGCGGGAGCGTGTGCTGGGCGCCGATCATCTCGACACGCTGGGCACCTGGTACCGGGTGGCGGTGGAGCTGGCGGCGCAGGACAAGCACGCCGAGGCCGAGACCGAATTCCGCCAGGTGCGGGCGGCGTGGGAGCGTGTGCTGGGCGCCGATCATCTCGACACGCTGGGCACCTGGTACCGGGTGGCGGTGGAGCTGGCGGCGCAGGGCAAGCACGCCGAGGCCGAGGCCACGTACCGCGACCTGCTGGCAGCCGAGCAGCGGGTCCGAGGGGCCGATCATCCCGACACGCTGATTACCTGGTATCAGGTGGCGGTGGAGCTGGCGGCGCAGGACAAGCACGCCGAGGCGGAAGCCGAATTCCGCCAGGTGCGGGCAGCCTTGCAGAAGTCGCTGGGCGCCGATCATCTCGACACGCTGGACACGTGGTACCAGGTGGCGGTGGAGCTGGCGGCGCAGGACAAGCACGCCGAGGCCGAGACCGAATTCCGCCAGGTGCGGGCGGCGCGGGAGCGTGTGCTGGGCGCCGATCATCTCGACACGCTGGACACGTGGTACCGGGTTGGCGGCGCAGGACAAGCACGCCGAGGCCGAGGCCACATACCGCGACCTGCTGGCAGCCGAGCAGCGGGTCCGAGGGGCCGATCATCCCGACACGCTGATTACCTGGTATCAGGTGGCGGTGGAGCTGGCGGCGCAGGACAAGCACGCCGAGGCGGAAGCCGAATTCCGCCAGGTGCGGGCAGCCTTGCAGAAGTCGCTGGGCGCCGATCATCTCGACACGCTGGACACGTGGTACCAGGTGGCGGTGGAGCTGGCGGCGCAGGACAAGCACGCCGAGGCCGAGACCGAATTCCGCCAGGTGCGGGCGGCGTGGGAGCGTGTGCTGGGCGCCGATCATCTCGACACGCTGGACACGTGGTACCGGGTGGCGGTGGAGCTGGCGGCGCAGGACAAGCACGCCGAGGCGGAGACCGAATTCCGCCAGGTGCGGGCGGCGCGGGAGCGTGTGCTGGGCGCCGATCATCTCGACACGCTGGGCACGTGGTACCGGGTGGCGGTGGAGCTGGCGGCGCAGGACAAGCACGCCGAGGCCGAGGCCACATACCGCGACCTGCTGGCAGCCGAGCAGCGGGTCCGAGGGGCCGATCATCCCGACACGCTGATTACCTGGTATCAGGTGGCGGTGGAGCTGGCGGCGCAGGACAAGCACGCCGAGGCCGAGGCCACATACCGCGACCTGCTGGCAGCCGAGCAGCGGGTCCGAGGGGCCGATCATCCCGACACGCTGATTACCTGGTATCAGGTGGCGGTGGAGCTGGCGGCGCAGGACAAGCACGCCGAGGCCGAGGCCACATACCGCGACGTGCTGGCAGCGCGAGAGCGCCTGCTGGGTGCCCAGCACCGTGACACGCTGGCCAGCCGGAAAGGACTCGCCACTCTACTGCTAGAGCGTGGCAAACAGCTGATTTACTCTTCGACGCACCAGTCCACAGCTGCGGAAGGCAGTAACGTAATGACGGAAATGGAACAGGCTCTAGCTTATTTCAAGGAAGCTCTTGGGCTGGTCGACCCAGAGAAAGAGCCAGGTTATTATGGCGTCATTTTGCACGATATAGGGGCTACGAACAAGGCTATGGGCAATCTCCAGCAGGCTGCCGAAGCCTACGCCCAGGCTGTCGTCTATAAGCGCAAGCGCCTGCCTGATAACCCGGGTGACCTGGCCATCACCATGGAAGCTTACAGCGATCTCCTTGTAGAATACGGTGAGTTGTCGGAGGCTCGACGCATCCTCGGTCAGCTTAGAGAGCTACTTCCTCAGATTCAGGAACCCGCGCGGCGCGCTGTCCGCCTCCATGCTATGGGTAGAGGCTTCGAGAGCCTGGGAGACCGCGGACAGGAGAACGCGTACGCTGAAGCTATGGCTGCTTACAAAGAGGCTCTTGGTCTAATCAACTCTGATGCTGATCCAGGTTCGTACGCCACTGTGCTAAACGATATGGGGGACGTATATCAAGTCCAAGGTAAGCTGGAGGAGGCCCGTACCGCATATAGGCAAGCGGTGGATTACATGCGTCTTCTTCCCGAGGAAAAGGGAGCCATAGCATCTATGCTGCTTGATCTCGGACGAATCCAGCGCCGCATCGCCAACCTCGATAGAACAAGCACGAAAGACGTGGCAGATGTCCGTCAGGAGAACGATGCGGAAGATGCCTGTGAAGATTAACCCTGGTGTCGCGTGTTACTCCAACTCCGTGTACGACAGCTCCGGACAGTCCACGGACAGTCCCGCACCGGCGACCCATACCGAAACCCGGCGATCAACAAATACACGTCCGCCCCGGCCATAGCATCGCAGCACACCTTGGCCAGCTTCTCGTCGCGCGCAGCAAAATATGCCATGTCGGTCACCGCGTCACCGGCCCGCGTCACCGCAGCCTCCGCCGCCACCACGAACGACCCGCCTACCGGAAACCGCCGCAACTCCGCCGTGTGCGATAAGAACACCCGCCACGGCGGCCGACGATCATCGGCCGTGACCCACAGCATCCCAGCCCTCACCCATCAGGGACAGGCGCCACAGGACGAGCTACGTGGGCTGCTTGACGAGCGTCTGCGGATTGGTCACGAGCGCCAACGTCCGAGAAGAGAGCGGATGCGCCTTATGGACGAACGACGACAGTGTCAGAATCCATCCGAATGACCACCAACGCCTGTGATCTTCGCTAGTCTCAGTCGCAGTCTCATTCACCTGGGTTCAGCCATGTCCACTGACGACCGCGAAGGCAGCGAAGCGCCATGTCGAGACACTACTGACCGCCGCTGAATAGGCCCGTGCAGACTTGGAAAGCGTGTTGGGTGCAAGCCCTCGGGGGTTCGAATCCCCCATCCTCCGCCAGCGTCACCAGCACAAACGCCGGGCCGACCGATCACGGACGCGTCCGGCGTCGTCGGACAATCTCACTTGCTGATCGCATCACCTCAGATCAGGCCACCCACCCACCCGCTGCGCGACATCGCCGCGGACGATGCCCCGTCACGTGCTGGTACCGGGCGGCCATCGCCGTCGTCGACCAGCCCATAACCCATCACCGCCCGGTCAGGAACGCCAGGAATGAGCAGCACGGTGGCGGCCGTGTGCCGGGCATCGGCCGGGTTTGCGGGTGATCCGATCCCGACGTTCTGCCTCGCCAAGCGCGGTACGGATCGTGCGGTGCGCCTGGTTCGCACAGTCCGCCTACGTCACCTTGGCACCGACAAGGCTGCTGCGCCACGACCGAACCTGAACCGCCCCGGGTCATACGAACCCGTGCGAACACCGCCGGTGCGACTTGGAAAGCGTGTTGGGTGCAAGCCCTCGGGGTTCGCATCCCCATCTTCAGCAGGCGAGCGCGTCATGCGCACGACGCAGCCTCTCCGTGGCCGCCACGGCCGCACGCTAACGCCGGTCGGGGCGCAGGCGGTAGCGCAGGTGCATCACGCGCTGCGCGGGCGCCACGTCATCCCCCGTGGTCAGGCGCCGAACCAGGTCGAGCTCGATGGGTTCGGCGGGCAGGTTGTCGAACAGCCGCCGTCCCTGGCCGAGCAGCACCGGGACGACGTGCAGCTCCATCTCGTCGAGCTCCCCCGCCCGCAGCAGCGCCTGCGCCGCCCCGGCCCCGTGCACCATGACGTCGGCGTCCCCGGCCGCGGCGCGGGCCTGCGCGGCCGCGGCGCGGGCGTCGGTGACGTAGCGGACGCTGCCCGGCGGCGGCTCGGCCGGGACGTCATGGGTGAGGATGAAGACGGGCACGCCGTCGTGGTGGTCGCCCTGCCAGCGTCCTGCGTGCTCGTAGGTGCGCCTGCCCGCGATGACCGCGCGGGTGGCCATCAGCTCGGCGAAGACCCGGCCGCTGGGTCCCGGGTCGTCGCGGCGGTCGAGCCAGTTGAAAAGCCGGAACCCGTCGACGCCCATGGGCGCGTCCACGCTGTCGTCCGGGCCGACGACGTAACCGTCGAGAGACATGGTCATGTCCAGCCGGATCGCCATCTCAACGCACCACCCGGTAGCGCAGGTGTTGCACCTTCGGCCCGTCGAGGGCGCGGACCAGGTCGAGCTCGACGTGCTCGGGCGGCAGGTCCTCGAACAGCCGACGCCCCTGCCCCAGCAGCACCGGCACGACGGTGAGCTGCAGTACGTCCAGCAGCCCCTCCCGCAGGCACGCCTGGGCGGCCGCGGCGCCGTGCAGCAGGATGTCGCGATCGCCCGCGGCGGCCTTGGCCTGGGCCACGCAGGACGCGACGTCGGTGACGTAGCGCGCCGATCCCGGTGGCGGCTCGGCGGGCGCGGCGTGGGTCAACACGAAGATCGGGACGCCGTCGTGGTGGTCGCCCGCCCAGCCGCCCGCGAACTCGAAGGTCCGCCGCCCCGTGATCACTGCCCCGGTGGCCATCAGCTCGTCGAACACGGTCGCGCCTACGTCGTCGGCAGGCCGGTACGACGGGGGGTCGACGCCGCCCTCGGCCAGCCAGGCGTGCAGCAGCTCGCCGCCGACGCCCAGCCCGTGTTCCTTGCTGTCGTCCGGGCCCGTGATGAACCCGTCCACCGACATCGACATGTGCAGCACGACCTTGCTCATGCCCTCCACCCTGGAAGATCGTGGCCCGGGGCGGAATCCCAGAATGACGGGATGGCGCCGAGTGATCGGCGTATGGTCGCCGGATGGTCATCGCGACCTACGAGCGCGTCCGCGACGACATCGTGCGGCTGGTCCACGGCGGCCTGCCGGTGCCGGATTTCGCCCGAGCGGTCGGCAGCGCGCTGGTCCGGGTGGTGCCTGCCGAAGGCACCTGCCTGATGACGCTCGACCCGGCGACCATGCTGCCCACCGCCGAGTTCGTCGAGAACGGTCTGCCCGCCGCCGAGATGCTCCGGCTCGTCGAGATCGAGGTGCGCGAGCCGGACTTCAACAAGTGGACGCAGCTGGCCCGCGCGGAGCACCCGGCGGCCAGCCTCAGCGGCGTCACGACGGGCGATCTCGACCGCAGCCTGCGCCAGCGGGAGATCCGCCGCCCCGGTGGCTTCGCCGACGAGCTGCGCGCCGTACTCGCAGGCAGCACGGGCGCGTGGGGCGCGCTCACCGTGTTCCGCGAGACGAGCCGCCCGCACTTCTCGTCGGCCGAGGTGCGGTTCGTGGCGTCGACGGCCGGACTGATCGCCGACGGGCTGCGCCGCGCGCTGCTGCTCGACGCCGCGCAGGCCGGTGCCGACGACGTCGGCCTGCTGACCCTCGACGCCGACGATGGCCTGCTCGTGTCCAACCCGGCCGCCGACCGGTGGCTGGACGAGCTGGGCACCGGCGACCGGGCGGGCGCCCGGCTCCCGCTGGTGATCCCGGCGGTCGCCCGGCAGGCGCGCGCCGTCGGCGACCCGACCACGCCCGCCCCGCTCCCGGCCAGGGCGCGGACGCGCACCCCGTCCGGCCGCTGGCTGATCGTCCGTGGCTCGCTCATGGGCGACGGATCGGTTGCGGTCCTGCTCGAAGCAGCGCGACCGGCCGAGATGGCCCCCCTGATGGCCGACGCCTACGGCTTCACCGACACCGAGCGCCGCGTCACGGAGCTGGTGGCGCAAGGCCTGTCCACCAAGCAGGTCGCAGGCCGGCTGCACGTGTCGGCGTTCACCGTGCAGGACCACCTGAAGTCGATCTTCACGAAGTCCGGCACCGGATCACGTGGCGAACTGATCGCCAGACTGTTCTTCGATCACCACGCCGCCACCCTCACGTCGTGAGGGCGAACGGGCTCGGCCGGATGCAGTCCAGGAACGCCCGCACCGTGTCGCGCGGACCGTCGATCTCCAGGTGACCACCGCGCTCGGCCTGCGCGAAGGTCGTGTGCCGGAGGTGGCAGCGGGCGAGCACCTCGCTGCGCGTGCGCACCACGAGGTCCTCCACGCGGCCCGGGTAGGACGTGCACACCTCGGCGCGTGGCGGGCGTACCAACAACCAGTAGTGGCGGTCTTCCAGCTCGAAACACACCACCAGGCCGTGCGCCGGGGCGCGCTCGACGTCGACGAGACGGCTCGTGGCGAACAGGACGTACGCCGGATCGGCATGGTGCGGCTCCAGCTCCAGCCAGCGCGCGCCCCACTCCCCCATCACCTGCACGACCGCGCGCAGCTCCCGGCCCCGCTCGGTCAGCGCGTAACGGCACCGGACCCGGCCGCGCGGATCGGCCTCCCGCACGATCACCTCGTGCTGCTCCAGGAGGGCGAGCCGCTGGGCGAGCAGCGCGCGGCTGATGCCCGGCGCCCCGTCCAGCAGCTCCCCGAACGTGCGGCAGCCCGCCAGCAGGTTGCGCACGATGATCAACGTCCACCGCTCCGCGAGCAGCTCCGAGGCGCGGGCGAGCGGGCAGTACTGGCCGTAGGTACGCATCCCCGGCAGTGTCCGCCCCGGCTGGAGCCATGACCAGTTCAGTTTTTGGGATTGTTCCGGTGTCCGGTTCCTTCCACGCTGTCGGTATGACCAAGCCCGAGATCGTGACCCACGCGCAGCTCACCGACCCCGACGCCGAGCAGAGCTCGGGGATGCAGCGCGGCCAGGCCTTCGCCCACGACGGTGTGTGGTGCGGCTACGCGAAGTTCCCCGGCGGCGCCAACACCGGCTGGCACCACCACGGCGACTACGCGACCTACGCCCACATCACCGACGGCGAGATGCTCATCGAGTTCGGGCCCGGCGGCACCGAGTCGGTCGTGGCGCGGGCGGGCGACGCCGTGTACATCCCCGGCAACCTCGTGCACCGCGAGACCGTCGCGCCCGCGGGCAGTGCCGGGTTCGTCGTCCGGACGGGCGGCATCGGGCCGACCGTGCAGAACGTGGACGGGCCCGACCCGGTCGCGTAGCGGGCGTCACCCGTACGGCGGAGGTGCTGGCCGCACCCCAACCGGCCAGGAAGCACGGTCGTTCCGCGGCCGCCGGGGCGCGAGGCTTGTCGCCGTCACCTTCGGCCCAGGACACCACGGAGACGGCCATGAGCCAGCCCCTCACCTACCCCGCCCCGCCCGCCCCGGCCCCGCCGCCGCGCCGCTCGTCCGCAGGCAAGATCATCGGGATCATCGTCGCCGCCGCCGTCGTCCTCGGCGGGCTGGCCGCGGGCGCCCTGTTCCTGTTCGGCAAGCCGCTCATCGACGAGACCAAGGTGCAGGCCGAGATCGTCCGCATCACGCGCGACGCCTCGGGCCTCGCGCCCACCGACGTACGCTGCCCCACCGACGTACCGCAGCAGGCGGGCAACGTCTTCACGTGCACCGCGCAGCTCGACGGCCAGCAGGTGACCTACACCGTCCGGCAGAACGACGACCAGGGCAACGTCCACATCCAGAGCAGCGGCCTCGTCGTCGTCGACAAGATCGAGAAGACGCTGGCCGAGCGGGTGACCCAGAACACCGGCGTCACGACGGTCAAGGCCGAGTGCGCAGGCGGCAAGCAGGTCGTGGTCGGCGGCAAGGGCACCACATTCGGTTGCGTCGTGACGAACACCGACGACCCGAACGACACGCTC
The DNA here is from genome assembly GCA_963739465.1 of uncultured Actinomycetota bacterium. Lineage (GTDB taxonomy): Bacteria > Actinomycetota > Actinomycetes > Mycobacteriales > Pseudonocardiaceae > Pseudonocardia. Next base: position 312,370 of record CAVUAS010000015.1, on the reverse strand, counting down.
GACGTCACCGCCACCGTGACGAGCGACGACGGCACCGTCGACTTCAGCTGACCGACCCCACCCCGAGGCCCGGCTACCCCAGCCGGGCCTCGGCCCGTGTCGGCTGGAAGAGCTCGACGGGGTTGCCGGACGGGTCGTCGACCAGCACCTGGCGGCCGCCGACCCCGGTGATCGGCTCGTTGCGGAAGTGCACCCCCGCGCCGCGGAGCCGGTCCACCGCGGCGTCGAGGTCGTCGATCTCGATCGCGAACCGGTTCCACCCGCCGGGCGTGGGGAGCGTGCCGTCCGGCATCGCCTGGCCGCCGCCCGGCCCGCCGCCCGGCGCGCTGAGCACGAGCCGCAGGTCGCCGCGGCGGAGCATGGCGAAGGCGGGGGCGGGATGCATCAACTCCTCGAACCCCAGGTGACCGCAGTAGAAGGCGATCGCGGCGTCGACGTCGTCGACGATGTAGCGCACGCTGACGGAGGCCATGCGTCAGCTTAGGAAGGTGGTGTCGGACACACCACCGAGGACCGCCTCCGCGCCGACACCGCCGATCCCGTGATCGCCGAGATCCTCGAACGGGCAGGCTGGCGCGAATAGGGCCCTGATCGATACGCCGAATGGTCGACAGCGGGTTACGTTTCGATGACGGGCGGGTGCGCAGCCGACGAAGCGGGCACTCCGTCCTCAGCGGGTCGCCGTCAGCGGCCCCCGGGGCAGTACTGGAGGACACCGTGACCGTCACGGGAATCATTACCGCGATCATCGTCGGTGCCATCGTCGGCGCGCTCGGTCGGCTGGTCGTGCCGGGCAGGCAGCCCATCCCGATCTGGTTGACGATCGTCATCGGCATCGTCGCGGCGTTCATCGGGACGTTCATCGCACGCGCACTCGGGATTCCGACGCAGACCAGCGGCATCGACTGGCTGGAACTCCTGGTGCAGGTGATCGTCGCAGCGATCGGCGTCGCGATCGTGGCCGGGGCGTACTCGCGCCGCGGCATTCGAAGGTAACCATTCCACACCCGGACGCCGGGCCCGCCATGCGCGGGCCCGGCGTTCGCTTGTGCGGGGGGACCGATGAGCTCGCGGCCGGGGCCGGGTCCATAGTGCGACACCTCACCCCGGGAGGACGCCATGGCCGTGATCGCGAGCTTCTCGATGTCGCTCGACGGGTTCATCGCCGACCCGGACGGGCACGTCGGCCCGCTGTTCGACTGGTACCAGAACGGCGACGTGGCGGTCCCGCTGCCGGGCTACGGCCTGACCTTCCACATGTCCGAGGCGTCCGCGCGGTACTGGACCGAGACGGTGCCGACGGAGGAAGGCACGCCCGGCGCGTTCGTCTGCGGCCGCGGCGTGTTCGACTACACGAAGGGCTGGGGTGGGCGACCTCCCGGCGGCCACCCGACGTTCGTGGTGACCCACCGGCCGCCCCCGCCGGACTGGCCGCCGTTCGAAGGCGGTGCGCCCTACACGTTCGTGCACGACGGCGTGGAGAGCGCGATCCGGCAGGCGAAGGAGGCCGCGCAGGGCGGCGCGATCGGCCTGTCCGGCGCGAGCGTGGTGCAGCAGGCGCTCAACGCGGGGCTGGTCGACGAGGTGGCGATCGACCTCGTACCGGTGTTCCTCGGCGAGGGGATCCGCTACTTCGAGAACATGGACCCGGCGATCGAGCTGGTCGGGCCGGTGCGGGTCGTCGAGGGCAAGCGGGTGACGCATCTGCGCTACGCGGTGCGCCGACCCTGACGTTCGCGGTGCAACGCCACCCCCGCAACCACGAACCCCACCCCGACGACCTCGACGACCGTCGGGATCTGCAACAGCACGATCACCCCGATGACGGTCGCCGTCGCCGGCAGGAGCGCCACCATCAGGGCGTAGGCGCCGCGGGTCAGCCGGGCCATGGCGAGCTGGTCACAGACGTACGGGATGACCGACGACGACACGCCCACCCCGACGCCCGCGGCCAACAGGACCGGGTTGCCGAACGCGGGTGCGGCCGCACCGATGCCCAGCGGCAGTGCGATGACGGCGGCGATCAGCATCGACAGCGCGAGGCCGTCGATCCCCCGGACGGCAGGGCTCTGCGCGACCCGGTGCCCGAGCACGATGTAGAGGGCGAAGAGCACGGCGTTGGCGGCGGCGAACGCGAAGCCGAGGGGCGCGGCGACGAATCGCACGTCCGACAGCACCGCCACGCCGGCCACGGCCAGGACGAGCGCGACGACGTTGCGGCCGGAGCGCGTGCCGAGCGCCGCGATCGCGATCACGGGCAGGAACTCGATCGCGGCGACGGTGCCGAGCGGGAGCCGGTCGATGGCGAGGTAGAAGCAGCAGTTCATCACCGCCAGCACGGCCGCCCACGCCACGAGCAGCAGGCGCGTGCCGCGGTCGAGCCCGCGCCATACCCGCCAGGGACGGCGCCAGACGGCGAAGATCAGGGCGGCGGAGGCGATCCGCAGCCAGGCCACACCGAGGGGCTCGACGCGGGCGAACAGCAGCACGGCGAACGCGGGCCCGAGGTAGTGGAACACCGCGGAGCCGACGAAGTAGACGTGCGGCGGGACCCGATGCGCCGTCGTCGTCGTCCCGGCTCGACCCATGCGGATATTGTCGAAGGCACTGATGCCACGGTCCATGGTCGATGCAAGGCAGGAGGGCCCGAATGCCTTCGTTCTCCCCGGTGAATGGCCTGCTCGATGGCACAAATCGTCGGATCCTGGCCCTGCTCGCCGAGGACGCGCGCATGAGCACGTCGGAGCTGGCGCGCCGGGTGGGTATGACGGCGCCGTCGGTGCGCGAGCGGGTGGGGCGCCTGGAGCGGGCGGGCGTGATCCGCGGGTACCGGCTCGACGTCGACCCGGCCGCGGTCGGCCTGCCCGTCGCGGCGTGGGTGCGGGTGCGCCCGGGCCCAGGGCAACTGCCCAAGATCGCCGACCTGGCCCGCCGCACCCCACAGGTCAGCGAGTGCCACCGCATCACCGGCGAAGACTGCTTCCTGCTGAAGGTGCACGGCCCGAGCATCGAGGACCTGGAGTCGGTGCTCGACGGCTTCCTGATGTTCGGCCAGACCACCACGGCCGTGGTCGTGTCGACGCCGGTGCCGCCCCGTACACCCGCCCTCGCGGACAGTCCGGAGTGAGGCCGCTGTGACTAGCATGCGTCCGATGGCGGACCACGGGCCCTACTACGTCATCCTCGATGTGGCGATCCACGACGTCGAGACGTATCTGACCTATATGGACCGGGTCACGCCGGCGCTCGAGGCGGCGGGCGGGCGGGCGCTACCTGGCGCGCGGTGGTGCGCTCACCACGTATGAGGGCGACTGGCGGCCGCCGCGGATCGTGCTGATGGAGTTCCCGTCGCAGCAGGCGTGGGAGAGCTTCTACTACGGCGCGGAATACGAAGCGATCAAGGCGATCCGCGACGAGGTCAGCACGGGGCGATTGATCGGCGTCGAAGGGCTCCCACCGGGGGTACCCGCCGCCCAGGCCCCGCGCCCGCGCGCGGTACCCGGCTGATCACCCGCCCTCCCAACGGACACCCTCCGGGTGCCGTCGAGCACTCCACCAACGTGTCGTGGCGATCGGCGTGGCGGCGACCGGCATAGGCCATCCTCGTGGCATGTCACCCGCGTCCGAGCCGCAATCCACGACGCCAGCCGTCCCGACCCCGACAGATGTCCGCATCGCCTATCGCGAGGGGCTCGGGCCACGAGAGCGGGCAGTCCTGTGGTCCTGGACGGGCTTCACCGTGACATTTGCCGCGGTGCGCGCCATCACCTACGCCATCCGACGCGGGGACGGCCCCTTCCGGAACGTGTCAGTCGGGGGTGCACATCTGCACCACTACCTCTGGGGCATCGGCATGCTGGCCGGGGTGGGCGCGGTCGCCGTGCGCGGCACCGATAAGGCCCGGCGCCATCCCCTTGTCGGACTGGCCTACGGCACCGGCACGGCGCTGATCGTCGACGAGTTCGCCCTGCTGCTCGACCTCAGAGACGTTTACTGGGCGCGCGAGGGACGAATCTCGGTCGACCTGGGCGTCGGGCTCGTGGCGGCCGGAGGAACCACGTTCAGCGCCATACCGCTCCTGCGGCGGCTGCACGCCAACCGCAGGCGGTAGCGGCGCCGATGGCCGATTGTCGTCATGGAGACATGAGCCGCTAGGCATCGTCAGCGAAGTACGGCACAACCATCTCAATCAGTGCGGCGACGTCGTCACCGACCATCGGCTCGCCGGTCATACCCATCCGGTGGAGCAAGGTTCCGACGACGACGTCGATGAAGAACAGGACCCGGTTCTCCGGCTCGCCGAGTGCGTCCTGGAGCGCGAGGCGGTACGGGTCCTGCAACCGAGTGGACAGGACCTCGCGCAGTACCGGGTCGCTGACGGCGTCACTGAACACGCCCGCGAACGCGTCGCCCACGCCGGGTTCGCCGATCTTCGCCACGATCCAGGAGATGGCCGAGGACATGAGCTCGACGCGACTGGCGCCCTCCAACGGCACCGGGCCGAACGCGTCAAGGAGGCAATCCACGATCAGCTCGCCTTTCGACGGCCAGCGACGGTAGATGGTCGTCTTGGCGATGCCTGCCTTGGCGGCGATGCGTTCGACGGTGGCACGCGCGTAGCCGAGCTCGTGGACCGTGCTCAGCGTTGCGGCGAAGACCACGGCGTTGACGCCGGTGCGCGGGCGACCCGGTGGTCTGCCAAGTGTGCTCGGTGTCATACCCGCCATCTTACTCAGTTTCGCTACTCTAGGTTTCGATACCACGAGTATCTAAACCTAGGAGATGACATGAGCGAGATCAACGGTGCGGAGCTGACCGCGGCCATGGACAACGTCCACCGAGCCGGCATGCCGGGAGTGTTCGCCGAGGTGCGCGACGGCGACGAGGTGTGGCGGGGCGCTGCCGGGGTCGCCGACGTCAGCACCGGCCGTCCCATCACTGCCGACATGCGGCATCGTGTCGGCAGCATCACGAAGACCTTCACCGCGGCCGCGGTCCTGCAGCAAGTGGAGCGGGGCCGGATCGAGCTCGACACGCCGATCGGCCACTACCTTCCGCGGCTGGTGCCCGCAGAACGCGGTGACGCGATCACGGTCCGGATGCTGATCAACCACACCAGCGGCCTCGCCGAGTACCTCCCGTACGCGTACCCGTCGCTCCGGGCATTCCCTTCGCTCGCGGACACAACACCGGAGAGTCTGGACGACAACCGGTTCACCCGGTTTCACCCGACCGAGCTGATCGAGATGGGGGTTGCGGCACCGGCCGTCGGCACTCCGGGTGGCGCTCCGGGGGTGTACTCCAACACCAACTACCTGCTCCTGTGCCAGCTGCTGGAGCACGTCACCGGCACCGCTGCCGAGAAGCACATCACCCAGAACGTCATTGAGCGCGCTGGGCTGCGGGACACCGAGCTTCCGGCCGGACCGTACGTCAACGGACCGCACTCGCAGATCTACGAGGCGTGGTTCGGCATGATCGAGCCGCCGCGCGACTACAGCGTCTACGACATGTCCTGGGTGGGGCCTGCGGCGTCGCTGATTTCGACGGTCGCGGATCTCAACCGCTTCTACGCCATGCTGCTGGCCGGCGAGATCGTCGACCGGTCGTCGCTGGCGCAGATGCAGCGTACCGTTCCGGTCATCTCCTTCGAGGGAAAGAAGATCGACTACGGCCTCGGTCTGCACAAGGTCGAGGTGCCTGGCCACGGCACCTTCTGGGGCCACGACGGCACGGTCTGGGGCGCCGGAGCGATCTCCATGACCCGCGCCGACGGCAAGCGGCAGATGTCGGTCGCGGTGAACCTCATGCGGTGGAACAAGCTGGACTCCTCGGGGAGGCCGCAGCACCATCCCCTCGATGACGCGCTTCCTGCCCTCTACCAGCTGGCGATGTGCGGCAGCGAGCATCATCGTCACGCCGGCCTGACATCATGGGACGTCGCGATGAGCACCGCTCAGGACTACCAGGCCGCGGAGCGACTCCTCCGCCGACCCGCCCGCCCTGGCGAGCTCGTCATCGGCGACAAGGTCAGGCCGCAGTGGATCGACGGGGGCGCCCGTTTCTGGTACGCGGTGAGCAATGGCGTCGGCAGGCGGTTCGTGCTGGTCGACCCGGCGGCGGGCACCCGCGAGCCTGCCTTCGACCACGCCCGGCTCGCCGCCGCGCTGGCCGCCGCCTCCGGGCAACCGGTCGACCCTGAGGCCTTGCCGTTCATGGCCATCGAGCCGGCCGGGAACGCCGTGGAGTTCGACGCGTTCGGCGAGCATTGGCGCTGCCGCCTGGACAGCTACGCCTGCGAGCGGGCCGCGTTCACGCCGCCGGGCAACCCGCTGGAAGTGCCGTCACCCGACAAGAAGCTCGCGGTGTCGCAGCGGGGGCACGACCTGTGGGCGCGCTCGCTGTCCGACGGCCGCGAGTGGGCGCTGACCACCGACGGCGAGCCCGACTACCGGTACGGCTCCGGCCCGGACTGCACGAGCAACGGAACCCTGCTGCGCAAGTTCGGCCTGCCGCACCTGCCGCCCGCGGTGGCCTGGTCGCCCGACTCGACGAAGGTGCTGGCGCATCGGACCGACGAGCGCGGCGTCCGGCAGACCCACCTCGTGGAGGCCCGGCCCGCCGACGGCGGCGCGCCGCTCCTGCGCACCCAGCGGTACGCCTACGCCGGGGACGAGAACATGCCGCAGGCCGAGTTGGTCGTGCTGGACGTCGCCGAGGGCACGGTGGTCCGCGCGCAGGCCGAACCGCTGCTCATGCCACAGATGTCGCCGATCATGAGCAAGCGGGCGTGGTGGGCTCCGGACGGCTCGGCGGTGTACTACCTCGGCCAGCCCCGCGACCTGCGCACGCTCACCCTGCACCGGCTGGAACCGGCCACCGGCGAGGTCACCACCGTGCTCAGCGAGACCGGGGCCACCCGTGTGGAGCCCAACCAGTGGATGTACGAGCCGCCGATCGTGCGGGTGCTGGCCGACGAAGTGCTGTGGTACTCGCAGCGGGACGGCTGGGGCCACCTTTACCGGTACGACCTGCGCACCGGCGCGCTGCTCGGGCAGGTCACCTCCGGGCCGTGGGCGGTGCGGCAGATCCTGCGCGTCGACGGGGCCGAGCGGGTGGTGTACTTCACCGCCTCCGGGCTGGTCGAAGAGGATCCGTACCGGCGCACGGTGTGCCGGGTCGATCTGGACGGCTCCGGCTTCGCCAAGGTCACCGACGACGAGCTGGACCACATCGTCACCATGCCGGACGACCAGGAGTACTTCATCGACGCCGCGTCCACTGTCGACACCCCGCCGGTGTCCCGCGTCCGTGACTGGGCCGGGCGTGTGCTGGTCGAGTTGGAGCGCGCCGACATCAGCAAGCTCACCGCCACCGGCTGGACGCCGCCGGAACGGTTCTGCGTCAAGGCGGCCGACGGGGCGACCGACATCTACGGGGTGCTGTACCGGCCGCGGGGGTTCGACCCCGGACAGCGCTACCCGGTGGTGGACAGCGTCTACCCCGGCCCGCAGGTCAACCGGGTCGCCCCGGGCTTCGACCCCGGCGGGATGGGCCTCGACGCGGAACCCCTTGCGGCACTGGGCTTCGTGGTGGTGGCGGTGGACGGGCGCGGCACCCCGGGGCGGAGCAAGTCCTTCCATGACGCCTCCTACGGCCACCTGGCCGATGCGGGCTGCCTGGCCGACCACGTCGCGGCGCTGCGGCAGCTGGCCGAGACCCGGCCGTGGATGGACCTGGACCGGGTGGGCGCGCTTCGGCCACTCCGGAGGCGGGTTCGCCACCGTGCGGGCGATGCTGGACTTCCCGGAGGTGTACAAGGCCGGCGTCGCCCTCTCCGGCCCGCACGACGCCCGCTACTTCAACTTGGGCTTCGTGGAGGCCTACGACGGCGCGGACAACCCCGGGGCCTGGGCCCGTGCCTCCAACGTGGACATCGCGGACCGGTTGGCGGGCAAGCTGCTCCTCATCCACGGCGAAATGGACGACCAAGTCCACCCGGACCACACGCTGCGGCTGGCCGACCGGCTCATCGCCGCCGACAAGGACTTCGAGCTGCTCATCGTGCCCGGGGCCGAGCACACGTTCATCGACTGCCTGGCCTACGTCCGCAAGCGCTGCTGGGACTTCCTGGTGCGCGAGCTGATGGGCACGCAGCCACCCGCCTACCGCCCCGCCCCCATCGCCATCGGCGCCGAGTTGCTCGGCGAGCTGTTCGCCTAAACGGCGAAACGCCGGGCAGGCCCTCACGGACCTTCCCGGCGTCTTGCCTGTTCACGCTGGCGGTAGCGGTGGGATTTGAACCCACGGAGGCTTGCACCTCACACGCTTTCGAGGCGTGCTCCTTCGGCCGCTCGGACACGCTACCGCCGAAGAGCCTACAAGACGGCGGGGGTGGGGTTGCGGGCGGCGGGGGCGTCCCAACTCGTGATCGACGCGCGCGCCCGCAGCCGTCAGACTGCCCCCCGTGGCCGTCACGTTCCGCTCTGCCTGCCTCGTCGCCGTCACCCTTCTGCTCACCGTGGCGTGCGCACCTGCGCCGCAGGCGCCTGCCCCGCAGGCGGGGTCGGCCTGCCCGCCGGGCGGGTTGGCCACCCTGAAGCCCGGAACGTTGACGTTCGGCACCGACCAGCCGGTCTACCCGCCGTGGTTCGTCGACGACAAGCCCGAGTCCGGGCAGGGCTTCGAGGGCGCGGTGGCGGCCGCGGTCGCCGACGGGCTGGGCTACCCCAAGGACAAGGTCGCGTGGGTGCGGGTCCCGTTCAACGCGGCCATCCAGCCTGGCCCCAAGACCTACGACCTGGACCTCAACGAGTTCTCGATCACGCAGGAGCGCAAGCAGGCGGTCGACTTCTCGGCGCCGTACTACGACGTCAAGCAGGCCGTGATCGCGCTGAAGACCTCCCCTGCGGCCGGCGCGACGTCGATCGCGGCGCTCAAGTCGGCGCGGCTCGGCGCGCAGGTCGGCACGACCAGCCTGGACGCGATCACCAGCCAGATCGCGCCCACCGCCAAGCCGTCGGTGTTCAACTCCAACGACGACGCCAAGGTCGCCCTGACCAACGGCCAGGTCGACGCCCTGGTCGTGGACCTGCCCACCGCGTTCTACATCACGTCCGCCGAGCTGCCGGACGCCAAGATCGTGGGCCAGCTGCCCGCCGGGAGCGGCACGCCCGAGCAGTTCGGTGCCGTGCTCGACAAGGGCAGCGCGCTCACCACGTGCGTCTCGCAGGCTGTGGACAAGCTCCGCTCGGCGGGCACGCTCGCGTCGTTGGAGAAGCAGTGGCTGTCGACGGCCGGGTCGGCGCCCGAGCTGACGTGACGTCGACGCTCGCGCGCGAGCGGCTGGCGTACCGACGCTCCCGGGCGCGCCGCTCGACCTGGGTGGCGGCGCTGTCGACGCTGGTCTTCGCGGGAGCGGTCGGGTACGGCATCACCCACACGCCGGGCTGGCCCCGGGTGCAGGAGACCTTCTTCTCCCCTGCTGTGGCCTGGTCGTCGCTGCCGTCGGTGGTCGAGGGGCTGTGGCTCAACCTGCGGGTGCTCGTGGTGGCGGAGATCGGGATCCTGATCCTCGGCCTCGCGATCGCCAGCCTCCGCACCCTGCGCGGCCCGGTGTTCTTCCCGCTGCGCGCGCTGGCCACCGCCTACGTCGACCTGTTCCGCGGCCTGCCGCTGCTGATCGCCCTCTACCTGATCGGCTTCGGCGTGCCAGCGCTCCGCCTGCAGGGCGTGCCGACCGACGTCGCGGTGCTCGGGACGGCGACGCTGATCCTCATCTACGCCGCCTACGTCGCCGAGGTGTTCCGGGCAGGCATCGAGTCGGTGCACCCGTCGCAGCGGGCGGCGGCGCGTTCGCTGGGGCTCACGCACGGTCAGGCGATGCGCCTTGTGATCCTCCCCCAGGCCGTACGGCGGGTGCTGCCACCGCTGCTCAACGACTTCGTCGCGCTCCAGAAGGACGTCGGGCTGATCTCGGTGCTGGGGGCGGTCGACGCGATCCGCGCCGCGCAGATCGAGGCCGCGCGCACGTTCAACTTCACCCCCTACGTCGTGGCCGGCCTGCTGTTCGTGCTGCTGGCGATCCCGACCGGACGGATCGCGGACGCGGCCGCGGCGCGGGCGGCCCGCCGTCAGGAGGGGGCGTGAGGAAGAAGAAGGCAGAGCTGTTTCCGCGCGCCGACCGGGTGCTGGAGCTGCGCAATGTCGTGAAGCGCTACGGCGATGCGACGGTGCTCGGGGGCATCGACCTGCGGGTGGACGAAGGCCAGGTCGTGACGCTGATCGGGGCGTCGGGATCGGGGAAGTCGACGTTGCTGCGCTGCGTGAACCTCCTGGAGGCCGTCGACGACGGACAGATCCTCCTGGAGGGCACCGACATCGCCGACCCGCGGTTGAAGCCCGCTCCCGCGCAGCGGCGCATGGCGATCGTGTTCCAGGCGTTCAACCTGTTCCCGCACATGACGGCGGTGGAGAACGTCGCGCTGGCGCCCCGCGTGGTGCACGGGCTCCGCCCGGCGGAGGCGAGCGAGCGCGCGCACGACCTGCTGCGCCGGGTGGGGCTCGACACGTTTGCGGGCGCCTACCCCGATCACCTCTCCGGCGGCCAGCAGCAGCGGGTGGCGATCGCCCGCGCGCTCGCCGTGCAGCCGCGGCTGCTCCTGCTCGACGAGATCACCTCGGCGCTGGATCCCGAGTTGGTCGGCGAGGTGTTGGCGATCGTGCGCGAGCTGGCCCGGGGCTCGTCGACGATCCTCATGGCCACCCACGAGATGGGGTTCGCGCGGCAGGTGTCCGACCACGTCGTCTTCCTCGACGGCGGCCGCGTGCGCGAGGCGGGCCCGCCCGAGCAGGTGCTGCGCAACCCGGTGGACGGCCGTACCCAGCAGTTCCTGGCCCGGGTGATCGCGGCCGGTCGGCTCAGCTGAGCTGTGCGGCGGCCAGGCCGATGTCGACGAGCTGCACCCGCGTGAGCGCGGGCACCTCGGCGAGCGGGTGCCAGGCGGCCATGTCGGTGGAGCCGTCGACCTCGTAGCACAGCTCGCCGCCGATCACGGTGCCCGCGTAGATGATCTGGATGCCGTGGAAGTCGACGGGCGCATCCGGAAGGATCATGTGGAACGAGTGGACGGCGAGGAGCCCGTCGAGCCGCACGGAGTAGCCGGTCTCCTCGCGCACCTCGCGGACGGCCGCCTCGGCCGGGTCCTCGCCGTGGTCGAGCCCGCCGCCCGGCAGCGTCCATTCCGGGCCGCGCGGGCCGGTCCAGCGGGCCAGCAGCACCTCGTCGGCGCGCGTGCACACGGCGTAGGCGGCCACCCGCTGCTGGCGCCTCACCGGCGGTCGGCGAAGAACGACTCCAGGAGCGCCGCGCACTCCTTCTCCAGCACCCCGGACACGACCTCCGGGCGGTGGTTCTGCCGCCGGTCGCGCAGGACGTCCCACAGCGAGCCCGCGGCCCCTGTGCGCGGCTCCCAAGCCCCGAACACGACGCGGGCGATCCGGGCCAGCCCGACCGCGCCCGCGCACATCGTGCACGGCTCGACGGTGACGGCCAGCGTGCAGCCCTCCAGCCGCCACTCCCCCCGTACCGCGGCGGCCGCGCGCAGGGCGAGGATCTCGGCGTGCGCGGTGGGGTCGTCCAGCACCTCGCGGGCGTTGCAGGCGGCGGCCAGCTCGCGGCCCGACGCGTCGACGACCACGGCGCCGATCGGCACGTCCCCGGTGCGCGGCGCGGCGGCCGCGACCGTCAGTGCGCGCCTGATCAACGCTTCGTCGGCCGGAAGACGGGGGCCCACACGACCACCGGGGCCGTTCCACCCGAGCGCGGCGCTGTCGCTCGCCGGGGTCACCGCCCGTCGACGACCTCGGCCAGCGCGTCGGCGAATCCGCAGCGCCGCCCGATCGCCGCGAGCTGCTCGTCCGGGTAGAGCTCCGCCTCGCCCGCCAGCACCTCCAGCTCGTCGGCGGGCAGGCCGAGGTCGGCGAGGATCGCGAGATCGCCCTCGGGCCAGGGCGGAGCGTCGGCGACGTCGTCGTCATCGGGCAGCTCGACGCGCAGGAGATCGAGGACGTCGGCGGCGACGTCGTAATCGAGGGCGGCGACCGCGTCCGACACCATCAGCGCCACCCCACCGGGGATGGGCCGCAGGAGCACGAAGAACTCGTCGTCGACGTCGAGGAGGCCGAGCACCGCACCCGTGGAACGCAGCGACCGCAGCTCGGTGATGGCGGCGTCGAGATCGATGAGGGCTTCGGCCGCCATGCGGGCACAGCGCCAGCGGCCCTCCTCCCGGATCGCCGCGACGGCGTACCCGGGCAGGGCCGTGTCCCGCACGTCCGCGGGCGCCTCGACGCTCTGCACCGCCATAGCCTCTACGGTAGGCCTCCTCTTGACTGTGGTCCAAACCACAAGTGCAAGTTGACCCGCACGCCACACCGCAGAGGTGCCACGATCGGGTGGTGCCACGCGACGACGCACTCCTGGCCGGATTGCGCGGGCAGGCGCGCACCGTGCAGCCGCGCACGGTGGCGCTGCGCCGCGCGTTGCACCGACGTCCCGAGCTGGGCCTCGACCTCCCCGCCACCCGCGATGCGGTGCTCGGCGCGCTTGCCGACCTCCCGCTGCAGGTGCACCTCGGGCAGGCGGTGTCCTCGGTCGTCGCGGTGCTGGACGGGGCGCGGCCGGGCCCGACCGTCCTGCTGCGCGGCGACATGGACGCCCTCCCCCTGCACGAGGACACCGGTCTGGAGTTCGCGTCCGAGATCCCCGGCGCGATGCACGCGTGCGGGCACGACACGCACGTCGCGATGCTCGCCTCGGCCGCCCGCGTGCTCGCCGACCACCGCGACGAGCTCGCGGGCCGGGTGCTGATGATGTTCCAGCCGGGCGAGGAGGGCTTCCACGGCGCGCGGTACATGATCGAGGAAGGGCTGCTGGACGTGCACGGGCGTCCGGACGCGGCGTACGCGTTGCACATCTCCTCGACCGTGCCCACCGGCGAGCTGCAGACCCGCGCCGGTCCGGTGATGGCCGCGGCCGACGTCGTGCGCGTCACGGTGACCGGCCGGGGCGGCCACGCGTCCGCCCCGCACGACGCGCTCGACCCGGTGCCCGCCGCGGCGGCGATGGTCGGCGCGCTCCAGGTGGTGCTCACCCGACGGATCGACGCGCACCACCCCGCCGTGCTGACGATCGCGCACATCCGGGCGGGCACGACGAACAACGTCATCCCGGAGACCGCGTTCCTGGAGGGCACACTGCGCACGCTGGCCCCGCCCGTCCGGGCCCGGCTGCTGGAGGAGATCGACCGGGTGTGCCTGCACACCGCACTGGCGCACGGGTGCACGGCGGAGGTCGAGATCGAGCCGGGCTACCCGGTCACCGTCAACGACGCCGAAGCAGCGGCCGAGGTGCGGGCGCTGGCGGTCGACCTGTTGGGGCGCAGGCATGTCGTCGAGATGGCGGCGCCGATCATGGGCGCGGAGGACTTCTCCTACGTGCTCGCCGAGGTGCCGGGCGCGCTCGCGTTCCTGGGCGGCTGCCCGCCCGGCGCGGACCCGACGACCGCGGCCCCCAACCACTCCAACCGCGTCGTGTTCGACGAGGCCGCGATGGTCGACGGGGTGGCGTTGTACGCCGGTTTGGCCCTGCGGGCTCTACGCTCCTGACCCGTGCTCTCCTCCTTGCGCGATCTCGGGATGGCGCTCCGCGCGCGTGAGCTGTCGGTCGTCGAGCACGTCACCGACGCGCTCGAGCGGCTCACCGCCGACCCGTTCAACACGGTCATCACGCTCGACGCCGACCGCGCGCTCGCCCGGGCCGCCACCCTCGACGCCGAGCTCGCGGCCGGAGAGTGGCGGGGCCCGCTGCACGGCGTCGCGGTCGGGGTGAAGGACCTCATCGACGTGGCCGGGTTGCCGACCCGGTGCGGCTCGCTCGTACGCGCTTCCGTGCCACCTGCGGAGGTCGACGCGCCCGTCGTCGCACGGCTGGTCGAGGCCGGGGCGGTGGTGGTCGCGAAGCTGCACACGCACGAGTTCGCCTACGGGCCCACCGGCGACATCGCCGCGACCGGCCCGGCCCACAACCCGCACGACCCGACCCTGATCACCGGCGGGTCGTCGTCGGGGTCGGCGGCGGCGGTCGCGGCCGGGCACCTGCCCCTCGCGCTGGGCACCGACACGGGGGCGAGCGTGCGGACACCCGCCGCGCTGTGCGGGGTGGTCGGGCTCAAGCCCAGCTACGGGCACCTTCCCGCCGAGGGCGCGTTCCCGCTGGCCGAGAGCCTCGACACGGTCGGGCTGCTCACCGCCGACGTGCACTCCGCGTCGGTGGCGTGGGACGTGCTCGACCGGCCCGACGGCACCGGTGGCGGCATCCAGCTGCCGGGGGTCAACGGGGTGCGGGTGGGGGTGCCGACGGATGCCTACTGGCGGCCCGCCGACCCGTCGATCTCCGCTGTCGTCGAAGCGGCGGTGGAACGGCTGCGATCGGCGGGCGCGGAGGTCATCGAGGTGGCCACACCGATGATCGACGAGCTGGCCGCGACCTATCCCGTGATCGTCGGCGCGGAGGCGTGGGCCACGCACGCCGACGCGTTCACCCGGTCGCCGGAGCTGTTCCAGCCGGTCACGCGGGAGCGGCTGGCGCCGAACGCCGACCTGCCCGCTCGGGCGTACGTCGACGCCCTGCGCGCCCGGCGGCGGCTGGTGGCGGCGTTCCGGGCGGCGGCCGACGTCGACGTGCTCGTGCTGCCCACGACCCGGCTGCGGGCCACGCCGATCGGCGCGGAGACCGTCGCCGTCGGGGGCGCGGACGTGCCGGTGCGGCCGTCGCTCCTGGGGCTGACGCTGCCGTTCAACCTGACGGGCTGGCCCGCGGTGTCGGTGCCGGGGCGGGTCGAGGCGGGCGAGCTGCCGGTCGGGGTGCAGGTCGTGGGCGTGCGGCTGGAGGAGCGCGGCGTCCTGCGGGTGGCGGCGGCGCTGCACCCGTAACCGTCCGCGGTGCACCGCCCGCGCCTCCCGGCCGACTCCGCGCCCCTTGAGCGTACTTCGCACCCCGTCTGGGCCTTGCGAAGTGCGTCAAAGGATGCGAAGTGGGTCGAGCGGGCGGTCGCATGATCGGGGCGAGTGCGGACCGGCGTGGCGTGCGGCTCGTCGCGATCACCGGGCGGCGGGCGCGTAGCTTTCCGTGCGTGACGGAGCGGGCGGTGTGCGTGATCGGGGTCGGGCTGATCGGCGGGTCCCTGCTGCGGGCCGCGGAGAAGGCGGGCCGTGCGGTGTGGGGCACCGCCGCGTCGGAGGAGACCGCCGTCGCGGCTCGCGCCGACGGGTTCGACGTCGACACCGACACCGACGCCGCACTGCGCCGGGCCGCCGCGGCCGACGCGCTGGTCGTGCTCGCGGTGCCGCTCCCGGCGCTGGCCGCCGTGCTGGACCGGGTCGACGCGGTGGCGCCGACCGTGCGGTTGACCGACGCCGTGAGCGTGAAGGTGGCGGTGGCCGACGCCGTCGCGCGGCACGCCCCGCGGGCGCGGTTCGTCGGCGGGCATCCGATGGCGGGCACGTCGGAGTCGGGATGGGCGGCCGGATCGGCGGGCCTGTTCGAGGGCGCGGCGTGGGTCGTGGCCGCCGACGACGGGCTCGACCTCGACGTCTGGCGGGATGTCGCCGAGCTGGCCTGGGCGTGCGAGGCCCGGGTGGTGCCCGCGGCGTCCGACGAGCACGACCTGGCCGTGGCGCGGATCTCGCACCTGCCGCACCTGTTCGCGGCAGTGCTGGCGGCGGTGGGCGCGGCGGGCGGGGATGCGCTCGCGCTGTCGCTCGCGGCGGGCTCGTTCGCCGACGGCACCCGGGTGGCGGGCACCCGGCCCGAGCTGGTGCTCGCGATGTGCGAGGGCAACCGCGACGCCCTGCTCGCGGCGGTCGACGACGCCCTCGGGCGGCTCGGCGCGATGCGGGGCGCGCTCGCGTCCACCGGCGGACTCGCGGCGACCGTGCGCGCGGGCTACGAGGGCCGCGCGCGCTGGGCGGCCGCGCGGCAACCCGACGGCGTGCAGGTCCGGTTGGGCGGGCGGGCCCCGCTGGCGCGGCTGCGCGAGGCCGGGCGGGCGGGCAAGGTCGTCACGGGCTGGGCCTGACGACCGCCCGTCACCTGGGCATGATCGCCGGTTCGGTGCGCGGAGCGGCCAAATATGACCGCATCTGCGCCGAACCGGTGATCACGGTGGGCGGGGTGGGCGGGATGGTCAGCCCGCCGCGGGCTCTGCGACGTAGCGGCCTGCCATTCCCGGGTAGTCGACGACGAAGCCGTCGGCGTCGAGGCGCAGGTCGGAGGTGAAGTCTTCCGACCGGAACTCGACGACGGGGTTGTCGCCCGTCGACACCACCCGATAGGTCTGCTGGACGACGGACGCCTCGAGCTCGGGCAGGGTGACGTACACCACGGGCAGGGTGTGCTCGCCTGCCTCGCGGTGCAGGTCGAGCCGCCGGATGGGCAGCGCGTTGAACGTGGCGCTACCGGCCAGGTCGAGATCGGCCGCGCCCGCGAAGTCGGTGCGCGTGCCACCGGATCCGGTGTCGAGCAGCCAGTAGCCGTCCTCGGTCCGGTTGATCGTCAGGTGTCGCTCGCGCGCGGCGGTGGCGCTGGTGAACGACGCCCGCTCGATGTCGCCGTCCTCACGCACGACGAGTCGGTAGGACGCCGTCCAGCCACCACCGGGATCGGCGCGCACGATCCGGCCGAGCGCCCGGAACGCCTTGCCCGACCCGAAGTGCACGCGCACGCCCTCGAACCCGTGACCGTCGTTGGCCTGCCACGTCAGCATGGTCGTCACGGGCGCAACCGTAGTCCAGTGATCTGGATCGTGGGAGGGTCAGGCCTGCGGCTCGGCGGGCGGGGGTGCCTCGCCGCCCTCGCCGCCGGGAACCCAGTCCTTGAGCTTGTCGACGCCCTGGTCGATCTGCTCGTCGTGGCCGAAGCGCTCCTTGCCGAACTCTCCCGCCTTCTCCCCGGCGCCTTCGACCTGGTCGGGGTGCTCCTTCGCGAACTCCTGCGCCTTGCCTGCCATCTCATTGAAGTCCATCGCTGACCCCTTCTCGAGAAGTTGATCGGACGCCCTCATCGTGGCACGGCTCGGGTCAGGTCTCGCGTCGAACGTCGTCGGGTCGCAGGTCGTCGCGAACGCCGCGGTAGACCGGGGCCCGCAGCCTCCCGGCCTCTGTCCAGCCCATATGCGACACCTCGACGACGATCTCGGGCGCGCTCCAGCGCGCCCCCTTTTCATCCGCACGGGGGAGCCGCTCGGTGAACGGCGAGCGGTCGACGTCGACGAGCCGCCCCCGCAGGGCGCGCTGGGCGACCTCGGACGCCAGGCCCGACCCGACCCGGCCCGCAAACCGCAGTCCCACAGCGGTTGGCACGCCCAGCAGCAGTGCTCCGACCCGCGCAGCGCTCACCCGCGCCGTCCCCACGTTCTCCGGCCGCCAGCCGCCGACCACGCAGGCCTGCACGGTGCGGTGGGTGGCCTTGACCCAGTCGTGGCTGCGGGCACCCGGCCGGTAGACGCCGTCGCGGCGCTTGGCCACGACGCCCTCCATCCCGCGCTGGGCGGTGGCCGCGAAGAGCGCGGGACCGTCGGTGTACATCGGGGAGAGCGCGAGGTTCGCGACGGCCGCGGTGTCGAGGCGCTCCAGGGTGGCGCGCCGCTCGGCGAACGATCGGGACAGCAGCGGCACGCCGTAGAGCCGCAGCACGTCGAACGCCATGTAGGTGACGGGCCGGGAGGGCGCCGCGTGCGGCGTCTGCATGCGGTCGGCGAGCGCGTGGAAGCTGGGTACGCCGTGCTCCAGCAGCACGACCTCACCGTCGAGCAGGACGTCCGGCGCGAGCGCCGTGAGGCCCGCGAGCTCCGGGAAGTTGGCGGTGACGTCGCGGCCGCTGCGGGAGCGCAGCTCGACCCGTCCGTCGCTGACGTCGGCGAGCAGCCGCATGCCGTCCCACTTGACCTCGTAGACCCAACCGGGACCGGTCGGAAGGTCGCCAGGGGTGGCGAGCATGGGCTGCACCCGGCCATGCTGGCACCCATGCGTGCGATGTGGAGTGGGGCGGTCTCGTTCGGGCTGGTCAGCGTGCCGGTGAAGCTGTATTCGGCCACGACCAACCACGACGTCCGCTTCCACCAGGTGCATGCGGTCGACGGTGGGCGGATCAAGTACCGGCGCGTGTGCACGGTCGACGGCGAAGAGGTGGAGTACGCCGACATCGTCAAGGGCTACGAGACCGACGACGGCGAGCTGATCACCCTGACCGACGAGGACCTCGACTCCCTGCCCATGGCCGCGGGCCACGAGATCGACGTGATCGAGTTCGTGCCCTCCGACCAGATCGACCCCATGCTGTTCGAGAAGAGCTACTACCTCGAGCCCGAGGCGAAGGCGGCCAAGCCCTACGCCCTGCTGCGCGAGGCGCTCGTGCAGACCGACCGGATGGCCGTGGTGCGGTTCGCGCTGCGGCAGCGGGAGAGCATCGCGGTGCTACGGGTGCGCGACAAGGTGATCGTGCTGCAGACGATGCTGTGGCCCGACGAGATCCGCGAGCCCGACTTCGACATCCTCGACGCCGACGTGCAGCTGCGCCCGCAGGAGCAGACGATGGCCGCGTCGCTGGTGGAGAGCCTCGGCGCGGACTTCGACCCGTCGCAGTTCCACGACGAGTACCGCGACGCCGTCGAGGAGATGATCGAGCGGAAGCGCACCACCGGCGAGTCGCGGCCCGCGCCGGTGGCGGCGGCGCCTGCCGACGAGAGCGACAGCATGACCGACCTGCTGTCCGCGCTGCAGGCCAGTGTGGACGCGGCACGGGCCAAGGCAGGGGGCGGCGAGCAGGCCGACGACAAGGCCGAGGAGAAGCCCGCCGAGAAAGAGGAGAAGCCGCGGTCGCGGTCCTCGTCGAAGTCGCGCAAGAAGGACAGCGACGACAAGGCGGACGACAAGCCGAGCAGGCGACGCAAGCCCGCCTGAGCCCAACCTCGTGAGCGGGCGCGTCAGCGCGTCAAGGTGGCGAGGGGGCGGGGGCGCCCCAGCAGGAAGCCCTGCCCGTCGTCCACGCCGAGCGCACGCAGGTGCGCCACCATCGCGCGCCGGTCGACGTGCTCGGCCACCGTGCGCATCCCCAACTGCCGAGCCACCCCGACGACGGCGGTGATCAACGCCCGGTCGACGGGATCGGCGTCGGCCTGCCGCACGAACTCGCCCGCGATCTTGACAGCCGTGAACGGCAGGTTCTTGAGGTGGGAGAACGAGGCGAAGCCCGCGCCGAAGTCGTCGAGGGTGAAGCCGCAACCCGCGCCGGTCAGCTGCCGGGCGAGGTAGCGCGCCGCGTCCAAGCTGCTGATCGCGGCGGTCTCGGTGATCTCCAGGCCGAGCCGCTCCGGCTCGACCTCGGCCAGCTTGAGCTGTTCGAGGATCCAGCCGCCCAACTCGGGATCGTCGAGCGAGCGTGCGGAGACATTGACCTCGAAGCACAGGCCCACGGCCCGAGCCCGCGGCGTGGCCAGCGCCGCGACCGCCCGCTCCACCACCCACCGGTCGATCCGCAGCACCAGGTCGGTGTGCTCGGCGACGGGCAGGAACTCGGCGGGCCCCAGGGCGGCCTCAGCCCCGTCGCGCAGCCGGATGAGCAGCTCGTGCCTGCCGATGCGGCCCGACGCCAGGTCGACGATCGGCTGCGCGTCCAGCGCCATCGTGCCCTCGTCCAGCGCGGCCGCGACCCGCTGCAGCACCGACACCCGCCACGCGGCCTCCTGGTACTGACCGGACGTGAACAGCCGCGCGCGGTTGCGCCCCACCCGTTTGGCCTCGTAGAGCGCGAGATCGGCGTGGGCCAGCGTGGTCTCGACGTCCGCGTCGGCGCCACCGACGAGGGCGACGCCGACGCTGATCGTGACCCGGATCGCGTCGGCGCCGCCGCCGACCGGGGTGTCGCCCACGACGTCGCACAGGGTCTCGGCCAGTTCCATCGCCGACCCTGGCCGGGGCGCGCGGGACGATCACGGCGAACTCGTCGCCCCCGAGCCTGCCCAGCAGGACGTCGGGGCCCAGCTGGGCCGCGATGGTGCGCGCGACCTCCCGTATCACGCGGTCGCCGACGGCGTGGCCGCGGAGGTCGTTGATGTCCTTGAAATTGTCGATGTCGACGAGCAGCAGCGCCGCACCGCCGGGCCGCGCGGCGCACTCGGCGAGCCACCCGGTGATCCGCCGCCGATTGGCGATGCCGGTGAGCGGGTCGTGGTCGGCGAGGAACGTCAGCTCCTGGCGCGCGCGGTGGGCCTCGGTGACGTCACGCGCGGTGCCGAGCACCCGCGACGGCACCCCCGCGGCGTCGGCGAACACCTCGCCGAAGCACTCGAAGACCCGCTCGGTGACGCCGTCGCCCAGCGTCATGCGGTGGGTGTAGGTGAACGGCTGCAACGTGCGCAGCGCCGTCGCCAGCGTCTCCTCGATCATCCCGACGTCGTCCGGATGCAGCAGCGCTCGGTACTGGGCGTAGTCGAGTGGGGTGCCGCGGGGGATCCCGAACAGGTCGAGCAGGCTCTCCGACCAGAGGACCTTCCCGTCGCGCACGCTCCACAGCCACGTGCCGCTGGCGGTCATCGTCTCCAGCTTGGCGAGCCGCCATTCGGCGGTGAGCGGTCCGAGCGACGGAGCGTCCCCGCCGTAGCGGGCGGTCTCGTCGACGATCACGTAGAGCATTCCGGCGGTGGCGAGCGGAAAGCAGGTGATGTCCCACCATCGGGTGCCGCCGGTCGGCGACGGCCAACGCACCGTGGTGGTGCGCGCGCCGGGTTTCACCGCGGTGACCTGCTCGAGGACATCGGCCAACGTGGCGCCGAAGGGTTCGACGAGCCGGGCGGCGGCGGGGTTGTTGCGCACCACTTCGGCGTCGTCCACGACGAGCAGCGCGACGCTCGCCTGCGCCGCGATCTCGTCCCACGTCATGGTCGGTCTATCGTCGCACCGGGCCAGATGTTGCCTTGCCAACGGCACCGGATCGGGTGACCTACGGCCCCAACGCGTTCTGCGGTGGCGCCTGGTCGTTGGCGAGGGCCTGGAACAGCGCGCTCGCCCGCTTCTTGTCCCAGTGCACCTCGCCGTCGGCGACCGGAACGGTGGTGGAGATCCCGCTCCCGATCCCCCGCATGGCCAGCCCGAGCTGGGCGAGGTTCCAGATGTGGTCGCCGCGGTCGACGGTGATCGCCGAGGACAGCTGGGTGGCCAGCGGCACCAGCCGGAAGGGGTTGAGCAGCACCGACGGCCCGGTGATCTTCTCCAGGAGCGCCGACAGGAACGCCCGCTGCCGCTCGACCCGCCCGAAGTCCGACGACGCCGTGGCGCGGGTGCGCACGTAGCCCAGCGCGGTGGCCTTGTCGAGCGTCTGGCAGCCCGCCTTGATGTTCAGCGCGGCCTTCGGGTCCTTGATCGACTCGGGGACGCAGAGGTAAACGCCGCCGACGGCGTCGACGACGTTGACGATGCCGAGGAAGCCGATCTCGGCGTAGTGGTCGATGTGCAGGCCGGTGGCCTGCTCGACGGTCTTCACCAGCAGCTCCGGGCCGCCGCCGTCCGGGCCGCCGCCCTTCCCGTACGCCGAGTTGATCTTCGAGACGCCGAAGCCGGGGATGTTGACCAACGAGTCGCGCGGGACGCTGACCAGCGTGGTGGGCCCGCTCCCGGTGTGCAGGATCATGATCGTGTCGGTGAGCTGGCTGGTCTCGTCGCCGGTGGCGTACTGCTTGCGCTCCGCCTCCGTGAGCTGCTGACGGCTGTCCGAGCCGACGATCAGCCAGTTGGTGCCCTTCGACGTCGCCGTGCTCGAGGCGGGCAGCGCGTCCGTGCGGCCGAGGGAGAAGTCGACGTAGACGGCGAAACCCACGATGAGCACGAGCAGCACGAGCAGGACCGTGCCGATGCGCCGCCGCCAGCGCGGCCTGCGCCGGGCGGCCCGCGGGCCGATCGGCGGGCGCGCCCCGGGTGGCGAGTACGACGCCGCGGGCGGGGCGCTCTGGCGGGGCGGCGGCGCGGACTGCGCGGCGCCGGGCGGTGCGGACTGGGCGGGCGGCGGCCAGCTCTGGGGGAGCTCGCCCGGCAGCACGGCGGTCTTCGGCGGTGCCCCCGGGGGCCGACCCGGTGGCCTGCCCGGGGGTCGCCCCGGAGCGGGGCCGCCACGTCGGCCGCGGTCGTCACCGTTCATGTGCACCATCCCGTCACACTTTCGGGGCGCGCCAGAGGATACGACGGCCCCGCGTGGACTAGGACGAACCGGTGGCGCTTGGGGTTCCGAGCAGCTCGTGACCTTCGAAAACGCCCAGCTCCTGTACGTAGAACTCGATGTTCACGCCGTTCGGGTCGTGCAGGTAGATGCTGTTGTCGATGCCGCGGTCCGGGCCGATGTACTCGATGCCCGCCGCGTCGAGCTTGGCCTTGGCCGCGTCGAACTCCTCCTGGGTGGTGGACAGCGCGAGGTGCTGGACGGCGCCGATCGTCTCGTGGAAGTCGGGGTGGTCGTGGCCGGGGAAGTCGAAGAAGCCCAGGAGGTTGCGGTTGCCGATGTCGAAGAAGAAGTGGCTCGATCCGCGGTAGTCGCGGTTCTCGACCAGCTCGACCAGGGGGAATCCGAGGAGGTCCTGGTAGAAGCGGATGGTCTCCTCGACGTCCTTCGCGATCAGCGCGAGGTGGTGGACGCCGCGGACGGTGCTCGTCGGACGCTCGGCGGGCGCGTGCAGGTAGGTCTTCTTGAGCTCCTCGCGGCGGGCGCGGATGGCGTCGAGCTCGGATCCCTCAGGCTGCGGCATGGACTCATCCTGCCCCGCGGGCCCGCTTGTGTGTGGCTGCAGCAGGGTGACACTGCAGCAACTGAACAGCAGCAGGGTGACACTCCGGCAATCCCCCAGGGCGCGCCGGACCGTGTCACCCGGCCGCCGAGCTGGGCCGTGCGCCAGCCGACGTGCGCGCCTCCACCAGCGCCAACGCCGCCCGCAGCGCGCTCGCGGCGTCCAGTGTGGCGTCCCGGGCCGCGGCGCTCACCGCCGTGAAGCTCGCGTAGCCGTGCACCAGCCCGGCGAACCGGCGCGCGACCACCGGCACCCCGTTTTCGCGCAGCCGGGCCGCGAGCTCCTCGCCCTCGTCGCGCAGCGGATCGAAGCCCGCGGTGGAGAGGTAGACCGGCGGCATGCCGGACAGGTCGTCGGCGCGCAGGATCGCGCCACGGGTGTCGTCGGGCGGGACGCCGTCGGGCAGGTACAGCCGCTCCAGCTCGACGATGGTCTGCGCGGTGAGCCCGAACCCGGTGCCGAACAGCTCCCGGGAGCCGCCGGTGCGCTCGGCGTCGGTCACCGGGTAGAGCGCGAGCACGAAAGCGGGCGGCGCGCCCGTCTCCTGGTGGGCCACGACGAGCGCGAGGTTCGCGCCCGCGCTGTCGCCGCCGACCGCGATGAGGTTCGGGTCCGCGCCCAGCTCGGCCGCACGCTCCCGGGCGCCGCGGTAGCCCGCGATCGCGTCCTCCAGCCCGGCCGGGTAGGGGTGCTCGGGGGCGAGGCGGTACTCGACCGACACCAGCCGCAGCCCCGACTGCGCGGCCAGCAGCCTGCACAGCGAGTCGGTGGACGCGAGGCTGCCCAGCACGAAGCCGCCGCCGTGGTAGTAGACGAGCAGGCCCGACGAGGCGGGCGCCGAGGGCGGCACGTACAGCCGGGCGGGCAGCATCCCCGCCGGGCCCGGCAGGGTGAGGTCCTCGGTGACGATGTCGTCGAGGCCGGGCGGGGCGGCGACCTCGGCGGCGAAGTCGGCCTGCCTGCGCTGCTCGGCCAGCACCGACTGGTCGAGCGTGCCGCCGTCGGCCGAGTCCAGCAGTGCGCTCACCCGGCCGAGGAGCTGCAGATCGAGGTCGAGGACCTGGCCGTCGCGACGCACGAGCGGGCCCGCCAACAGCCGTCGCACGGGCCGGGGCAGCCCGAACAGCAGCCGGAACGCCCATCGCAGACCAAGGACACGGGCCGCGTGCAAGAAGGAATCGTGCACCCTCCGCACGTTACGCGCGCGCCCCCGGCGCGCGCCGTGGTCACCCTCTAGACTGAGCCGCCTTGGCCGGGCGCTCAGAGGACGAGGCGGGGTATGGGACTGCTGCCGACCCGCGACGCGCCGCCCGGGTTCCAGGCTCTCGCTGACGCCACCCCCGCGCTGATCTGGGTCGACGCGGGCGCCGAGGGCCGCACCTTGGTCAACCGGGCCTGGCGGGAGTTCACCGGCGCGGGCCCCGAGGACGATCTCGGCGACGGCTGGCGGGCGCGCGTACACCCCGACGACGCGGAGCGCTGCGGAGCGATCCGCGCGGCCGCGATCGCCGCGGGTGAGCCGTTCGAGCTGGAGTACCGCCTGCGTCGGGCGGACGGGCGCTACCGCTGGGTGCTCGACCGCGGCGCCCCGTTCGGCGAGGGCACCTACGTCGGGGGCTGTCTGGACATCGACGACCGCCACCGCGAACGGGAGCGCAGACGCCTGGTGGACCTCATCGGCTCGGCGATGGACAACGAGACCACCGTGGCCGCGCGCCGCGACGTGCTCCTGGGCGCGCTGGTGCAGGAGGGGCTCGTCGACCTGGCCCGGCTCGTCGACATGGCCACCGGCGCGCCACGCACCGTGGCGGTGGCCGCCGCCCGGCCCGCGGACGAGCGGGTTCTGTGGGAGCTGGATCCGCCGGGCGGCCTCGACCAGGCCCTGGTCACGGCGGGCGTCGCCCAGCTGATCGCGGTGGACGACACCTACCTCGCGGGCATCTCCGATGACGAGGCGCAGCGGGCGAAGCGGCGCGCGCTGGGCGCGCACACGGTGGTCGTGGTGCCGCTGCGGGCGCGCGGGCGGGTGGTGGGCCTGCTGGTCACCGGGCGGGTGAACGCCTCGCCGCCGCTGGAGGAGGACGACGCGGCCCTGCTCGGCGAGATCGGCCAGCGCGCCGCGATCGCGCTGGACAACGTCGCGCTGCTCGCCGCGGAGCAGGCCACCACGCGTCGGCTGGAGCTGCTGCAGCGGGCGACGGCGGCGCTCTCGGCCGCGCCCAGTCCGCGCGCGGTCGCGCGTACGGCGCTGCACCAGCTCGGCGAGTTGCTCGGCACCGGCGCGGTGGCGGTGTGGCAGCGCCGCGACGACGCTCTCACACTGCTCGACAGCGCGGGCTTCCCCACGGCGCGGGCGTGGTCGCGGTTCCCGCTCGGCGCACGCACGCCGTTCACCGACACCGCCCGCGACGGCGAGCCGCGCTACATCGCGGGCCCCGACGAGGGGCGGCGCGGCTACCCGGAGACCTGGACCGACGTCCCCGGCTACCCGCGCCTGCTGACGTTGCCGCTGCGGGTCGGCCGGGACCGGCTCGGCACCATCGCCGTCGGCCTCGCGCCGGGCGATCTGCCCGCTGACGACCGCGCGGTGGCGCTCGCGCTCGCGGACCAATGCGCGCACGCGCTCCAGCGGGCGGGCCTGCTCGCCGCGGAGTCGCTCGCGCGGCGCACCGCGGAGGGGCTGTCGGACGTCGTGTCGGCGCTGTCGGGGGCGACCACCCCCGCGCAGGTCGCCGCCGTGATCACCCGGCACGCGCTGGCGCTCGGCGCGGCCGAGGCCGTCGTGGTGCAGCGCGTCGGCGGGCAGCTGGAAGTGCTCGCGGGGGCGCCCGGCCGCATGCGGGTGGCGGCGGACCACCCGCTGGCCAAGGCCGTGCGCACCGGGCAGCCGGTGTGGCCGGGCAAGCCCGTCGCGAACGACGGGCTGCCCGCCGACGCCGTCGTCCCCCTGCTGCTGGAGGGCAACGCGATCGGCGCGATCGGGCTCGCGTTCGCCCGCTCCGCACCCCGCATGGGCCCCAGCCAGCGCGCGACCATCCTCACGGTGGCGGGCCAGTGCGCGCAGGCGCTCGACCGGGCCCGACTGCACGCCGTCGAGCACGAGGTGGCCGAGGTCCTGCAGCGCAGCCTGCTGCCCCGCGGGCTGCCCCCGCTGGCCCGGCTGGCCGCGGCGTCGCGCTACCTCGCGGGCAGCGCCGACACCCAGGCGGGTGGCGACTGGTACGACCTCATCCCGATCGACGACCACCGCGTGGCGGTCGCGGTCGGCGACGTCGTCGGGCACGGGCCCGCCGCGGCGGCCGTCATGGGGCAGCTGCGCAGCGCGCTGGCGGCCTACCTGCTCGATGGGCACGGCCCGGCCGCCGCGCTCGAGCGCCTCGACCGGTTCGCCGCCCGCATCCCCGGCGCGCAGGGCAGCACCTGCCTGTGCCTCACGCTGGACTGGCTGTCCGGCGAGCTGCGCCACGCCCGCGCCGGACACCTGCCGGTGCTGTTCGTCGGGCCCGACGGCGCCCGCTACGCCGAGGACGGGGCGGGCACGGTGCTCGCCGTCGTCGGCCGCCCGTCGTTCGTCGAGGGCAGCGCGACGATCACGGCGGGCATGTCCGTGCTGCTCTATACGGACGGGCTGGTCGAGCGTCGACACGAGGTCATCGACGAAGGGCTCGACCGCCTGGCCGCTGCGGCGAAGCGGCACCGCGACGCCGACCCCGACCAGCTCGCCGACGGGGTGGTCACCGATGTGCTGGGCCACGTCGAGCCGTCCGATGACGTCGCGCTCGTCGTGGTGCGGCTCGTGCCCGCCCCGCTGAGCATCACGCTGCCTGCCGTGCCCGCGTCGCTGCGTACGCTGCGCCGGTCCATCACCACCTGGGCGAAGGCCGCGGGGCTCTCCGATGCCGCCGTCGACGACCTGCAGCTCGCCGCGGGCGAGGCCGCCGCCAACGCCGCCGAGCACGCCTACCCCGACACGGCGGGCACGTTCGACTGCACGCTGCGGCGCATGGCGTCCGGTGAGATCGCGGTGCGGGTGCGCGACCGCGGCCACTGGCGGCCCGCCCCCGCCGACCCGGGTTTCCGGGGGCGGGGCCTGCAGGTGATACGGGCGGTCGGGCACGACGTCCGCGTCACGACCGACTCGGGCGGCACCGAGGTCGTGTTCCGCCTGCCGGTCACCAACCGGCCGGTGGCCGTCGCGGCGCCGGTGCCCGCGGTCGACCCCGGCGGCCCGCTCGTGGTCGTCTCCGGCGATCTCGACCTCACCACGGTCGACGACCTCCGCTCCCGGCTGCTGTCCGCGATCGAACGGGACGGGCGCGTGGTCGTCGACCTGCGGCAGGTACGGCACCTGTCCAGCGCGGGCGTGCGGCTGCTGGCGGAGATGGCCGACCGGGCACCGCAGCTGTCGGTCATCGCGCTCGGGCTGAGCGCCGTCGCCCGGGTGCTGCGCCTCACCGGCGTCGACGACGTGCTGGCCGTCCACCTGGAGTCGTGAGTGGATAACGTTGTTCTGACCGCTATTTCCACTCACGACCTACGCGCGAGGGGCGAACCGGTCGGGGTCGGCCGCCTTCCAGTCGGCGGCCCAGCCCCGCGGCGGCGCGGCGAGCAGCTCGCCGGGCTCCAGCCACTCGTACAGCTCGGCGTAGGAGTGGGTGTCGGTGTACCCGACGCGGCGCATGAGCTGGTGCGGCGCGAGCGCCGCCGGTGATGCGCAGCCCATCGACGCCATGAGCTGCACGGCCTGCGCGACCGTCGCCTCCTGATAGCGCTGCACGCGGCGGCTCTTGTCGGCGACGTCGAGCGCCCGGGCCCGCCGCGGGTCCTGCGTCGCCACACCGACCGGGCAGCGGTTGGTGTGACAGCGCTGGCTCTGGATGCAGCCGGTGGCCATCATCATCGCGCGCGCGGCGTTGGTGTAGTCCGCGCCCTGGATGAGCCGCTTGACGATGTCGGAGCCGATGGCCACCTTGCCCGCCGCGCCGATCTTCACCTGGTTCCGCAGACCCACCCCGACCAGCGCGTTGTGCACGGCCATCAGGCCCTCCGTGAGCGGGGTGCCGACGTGGTCGGAGTACTCCAGCGGGGCCGCGCCGGTGCCGCCCTCTTTGCCGTCGACGACAATGAAGTCCGGCCCCGTGCCCTCGTCGAGCATGGCCTTGCAGAGCGCCAGCACGTCCACCCGGGCACCGACGCACAGCTTGATCCCCACCGGTTTGCCCCCCGACAGCTCGCGGAGCTGCGCCACGAACGCCACCAGCTCGCGGGGCGTGTGGAACGTCGAATGCGCGGCCGGGCTGACGCAGTCGCGGCCGCGCGGTACCCCCCGGACGGCGGCGATCTCCGCGGTGACCTTCGCCGCGGGCAGCACGCCCCCGATCCCCGGCTTCGCGCCCTGCGAGAGCTTGATCGACACGCACTTGACGGCCGCGTGGGCGACCTTGTCGGCGAACCGGACCGGGTCGAACTCGCCGCCCGAGGTGCGGGCGCCGAAGTAGCCGCTGCCGAGCTCCCACACCAGGTCGCCGCCGTAGAGGTGGTGGGCGGACAGGCCGCCCTCGCCGGTGTCGTGGGCGAACCCGCCCGCCGCCGCGCCGATGTTGAGCGCGCGCAGGGCGTTCGCCGAGAGCGCGCCGAAGCTCATCGCCGAGACGTTGAGCAGCGCCATGTCGTAGGGCTGGCTGCAGTGCGGGCCGCCGATGCGGGCGCGCGGCGGCTCGGGGGCGGGCGGGCACGGCGTGGACGCGTGCACGAGGTACTCGTAGCCGACCTCGTTGACGTCCCGCTCGGTGCCGAACGCCTTGACGCCCTCGATGCCCTTGGCCCGCTGGTAGATGATCGAGCGGGTGTCACGGTCGTAGGGGCGGCCGTCGAAGTTACGCTCCACGAAGTACTGCTGCATCTCCGGGCGGACGAGCTCCAGCAGGTAGCGCAGGTGGCCGACCACCGGGTAGTTGCGCAGCACCGCGTGGCGGCGCTGCAGCACGTCGTACACCGCAACGGCGAGCAGCACCACCGCCACCCCGACGAGCAGCCACCAGCCCAGCACGGCACCGACCACCGCGCCGAGCGCAGGCAGCCCGACCACGAGCGTTCGCACGCGGTCACGGTAGAACTCGACGATCACCCGCCCGCGCGCAGTGCGGCCAATCTGCGGTCCAGGTGGGCGCGCTCGGTGTCGTTGGTGACGAGCGCGCGCGGCCCGGTGGGCGTCCGCCGCCCCGGCGGTGCGTCGAGCCGGGCCGGCAGCTCGCCGCGGGGTCAGCCAGGTGAGTCGCGCATCTCGACACGGCGAGTCCGGCGTTCCGACACGGTGAGTCGCGCATCTCGACACAGCGAGTCCGCGTCCTGACACGGTGAGTCCGGCATCTCGACGCGGCGAGACCCGGCTTCCGACACGGCCCCGCGCGGGCCGCTCGGGGCGCCGCTGCGGTGCCAGACTGGCGTGATGCCCGAGCCGTACACCGCCGTCGGCCTGATCCCCAGCGTCCGCGGCATCCGGACCCGCACCGACATCCAGCGCAACCTCGACCACATCGCCGAGCTGTTCAAAGCGGCGTCCTGGCTGTCCAGCCTCGATCTCCCGGTGCGCCTGGTCGCCGTACCGGAAGGCGGGCTGCAAGCGTTCAACGACGAGGTGCTCGACCTCGACCACGTCACGTTCGCGCGGGAGTGCGCGATCGACATCCCCGGACCCGAGACCGATTTCCTCGCCGCGCTCGCCCGCCGTTACGACACGTTCGTCATGGCCCAGGCCAAGGCGCGTCACGAGGCGTTCCCCGACAGGTTCTTCAACGTCGGCTTCGCGATCGACCCGAGCGGCGAGATCGTGCTCAAGCACCACAAGCTCACCACGCTCTACCCGGTCGAGCACTCGATGACCCCGCACGACGTGTTCGATCAATGGGTCGATATGTACGGCCTCACGCTCGACGCGTTCTTCCCCGTGGCCGACACCGCGATCGGACGCCTCGGCGTGCTGATGGCCAACGAGGGCTCGTACCCCGAGAACGCGCGCGGCCTGGCGATGAACGGGGCCGAGGTCGTCTACCGGGCGTCCTACCCGCACCCGCACACCGGCAACGAGTTCTTCGAGATCCAGAGCCGCGCCCGCGCGCTGGACAACAACTTCTACGTCGTGGCGCCCAACCTCGCCACCTACTACCTGCACACCGAGTCCGTGGACGCGATCGACACGTTCGGCGGGCGCTCGATGGTCATCGACTACAAGGGCCGCGTGGTCGGTCAGCACCTGTACGGGGCCGGTTCGTCCTATGTGGCCGGGACGATCGACATCGGCGCCCTGCGCCACTTCCGCACCCACGCACAGTGGGACAACTGGGCCAAGGATCTCCGCACGGAGCTCTACCAGCTCGTCTACGCCGACCCGATCTACCCGAAGAACCTCTACGCGGGGCGGGCGCCGTTCAACCACGCCGAGTTCCGGGAGCAGGTGATCACGCGGCAGATCAGGGCGATGGTCGAGCGCGGCGTCTGGGTCGATCCGGGCTGACGATGTGTCGAGATCGCGCACTCACCGTGCTCAAGACGCCGACTCACCGTGCTGATTCGCGCGACTCACCCCGGGGCGCGCAGCCACACCGACCTCGTTGTCGCGGCCGTCGCGGCGGGCAAGCACGTGTTTGCGAGAAGCCGATGGCCGTGACCCTCGCCGACGCCGATCGCGCCATCGCCGCGGCCGAGCAGGCGGGCGTGGTGCTGCAGGTCGGGTTCAACCGCCGCTTCGCCTCCGCGTTCGCCGCCGCGCGCGCCGCGATCGACGCTGGCCGCATCGGCACCCCGCAGCTGCTGCGCTCGCTCACCCGCGACCCCGGCCCGTTCACAGCCGACCCGACCCGCATTCCACAGTGGACGATCTTCTTCGAGACGCTCATCCACGACTTCGACACGCTCTGCTGGCTCAACCCGGGCGCGCGACCGGTCGCCGTACACGCGTTCGCCGATGCCCTTGTCGCCCCCGCTGCGCGCGAGAGTGGTCACCTCGACACCGCCGTCGTCACCATCCGCTTCGACAACGGCGCGATAGCAACAGCTGAAGCCAACTTCAGCGCCCTCTACGGCTACGACGTGCGCGGCGAGGCGTTCGGCTCGGCGGGCATGGTCACCGCGGGCACGACGCGCAACACCGACATGACGCTCTACGACGCGAGCGGCATCCACGTCGACACCGCCCGCAGCGACACCGACCTCCTGCACGCGGCGTACGCGGGCGAGCTCACGGCGTTCGTCGACGCCGTGCGGACCGGTGGTTCGTCTCCGGTGCCCGGCGCCGCCGCCCGCACCGCGCTGACCGTGGCGTTGGCCGCGGTCGAGAGCGTCGAGACCGGCGCGGCGGTGACGCTGTGACGTTCACCCTCGCCGCCAGCGCGGAGATGCTGTACCTCGACCTGCCCTTCGCCGACCGCGTCACGCGCATCGCCGAACGCGGCCTACAGGTGGAGATCTGGGACTGGTCCACCAAGGACGTCGACGCGCTGGCCGCGAGCGGCGCGACGTTCTCGTCCATGACCGGCTACCTGCGCGGCGACCTCACCACGCCGGACGGCATCGCCGAGCTCCTGGCCACCGCGGAGCAATCGCTCGCGATCGCCGAGCGGCTCGACTCACCCCGGCTGAACCTGCACGGCACCGGGCTCGACCCGAAAGGCCTGCCGGTGCGTCCCGTCGAGGTGGTGACGCCGACGATGTGGCTCACCGCAGCCGACACCCTGCGCCGAGTCGCCGAGCTGGGCGCCCGCGCCGGTCGGGTGTTCACGCTGGAGAACCTCAACCTGGCCGTCGACCACCCCGGCACGCCGTTCGCACGCGCCGCCGACACGCTCGCGCTGGCCCGCGCCGTCGGCAGCCCGCACCTGCGGCTCAACCTGGACCTCTACCACGCCCAGATCGGCGAGGGGAACCTCATCGAGCTCGTCCGGGAGGCGCTGCCCTACATCGGCGAGATCCAGGTGGCCGACGTGCCGGGCCGCTGCGAGCCCGGGACCGGCGAGATCAACTACCGGGCGGTGGCCACAGCGCTGGACGCGGCGGGCTACACCGGCGTCGTCGGGCTGGAGGCTTGGGCGCAAGGCGATCCGGACGCCGCGCTGGACGCGTTCGAGGCGGCCTTCACCGTGGGGTGACCCGGTGTGCGGAGGCGCCAGGCACGCCGGGCTCGCAGCCGCGACTCGCCGGGCCAGGACCGGGCTGACCGTGTCCGAAAGCCCAACTCGCCGTGCCGAAACGCGCGACTCACCGGGGCGGAACGCGCGACTCACCGGGGCGGAACGCGCGACTCACCGGGGCGGAACGCGCGACTCACCGGGGCGGATCACCCGGCGCGACTCACCGGGGCGGGTTCTACGGTGATCGCGTGGCGCCCTCCCTCATCGACCTGTTCGCGGGGTGCGGCGGCCTCACCGCGGGGTTCGTGCGGCACGGCTACACGCCGGTGCTCGCCGTCGAGCACAACCTGCACGCCGCGGCCACCTACGCGCTGAACTTCGGTGAGGCGCACACCCGCTGGGGCGACATCGCCGACCTCGACGCCGTGCCGCCCGCCGACGTCGTGATCGGCGGCCCGCCCTGCCAGGGCTTCTCCAACCTGGGCAGCAAGCACCTCGCCGACCCCCGCAACCGGCTGTGGCGCCAGTTCCTGCGCGTGGTGCAGGCCGCCCGTCCCAAGGTGTTCGTGATCGAGAACGTGGACCGGTTCCGCCGCAGCGCCGAGTTCGCCCTCCTCCTGGAACAGGCCGACCACGGCGTGATCGCCGACTACACGCTCACCCACGGCGTGCTCCAGGCCGCCGACTACGGGACGCCGCAACGCCGCGCCCGCACGATCGTCATCGGCTCCCGGGTCGGGACGATCCCGCTGCCCCCGCCCACCCACCGCAGGGGCGCGTGGCGCACCGTGCGCGACGCCATCGCCGATCTCCCGGAGCACCCCGACACCACCGAGCTCCCGTCGACGACGGTCGAGGTGTTCGGCCGCCGCGTTGCCGGGCCGTTCAAGGGCCTCGACCTGCACTTCACCCGTCGGCCGCGGGAGCTGTCGCTGCGCCGCTACGACTGCGTGCCCCCCGGCGGCGGGCGTTTCGACCTGCCCGACGACCTGCTCCCCCGTTGCTGGCGGGAGAAGCCGACCGGCACCACCGACGTGATGGGCCGCATGCGCTGGGACCAGCCGTCGTTGACGATCCGCACCGAGTTCTTCAAGCCCGAGAAGGGCCGGTACCTGCATCCCCAGTGGGCGCCGGGGCACAAGGTGAACCGGGTGATCACCCACCTGGAGGCCGCGCTGCTGCAGGAGTTCCCCGAGACGTTCCTGTGGTGCGGATCGAAGATCGAGATCGCGAAGCAGATCGGCAACGCGGTGCCGGTGGGCCTGGCCGCGGCGATCGCCGCCCACCTGTGCCCCTTCCTGACCGCATGATCACCGGTTGGGTGCGCGGAGCGGCCAGATCCGGCCGGAAACGCGCCCAACCGACGATCATCGGGGGGGTGAGGTCGAGCCGCCGCTGCTCCCCGCCACGAACGTGCCGCCCGCAGGCCCCGTGAGCCCAGGGTGAACGACGCCCCGTGCCGCGGCGCCCAGTCCGCCACGACGTTCGCGACGATCCGGCCGTCGTGCTCGGCGGTCAGCTCTCCTGCCGCCGATGGCGTCACGGGGTAGACATACGGAGTGGGCCGGGATCTGCAGGCAGTGGTGGACGACGTCGTCGACATCGCCGAGCGCGCCGGGCGCCTCCAGGTGCGGCGGCGGCCGTCGCTGGTGGTGCGGGGCACGAAGGCGCACGTCAACGACCTCGTCTCGGACGTCGACCTGGCCAGCGAGCGGCTCATCGTCGACGCGCTGAGCGCGGCGTGGCCTGCCGACGGGATCCTCGGCGAGGAGGGCCACAACACGGCCGGGACGAGCGGCTGGCGCTGGGTGGTCGACCCGCTCGACGGCACCCGCAACTACATCACGGCGAGCGGGCCGTGGTCGGTGTCGATCGCGCTCTTCGACGGCGACTGTCCCGCGGCCGCCGTCGTGCACGACCCCGCCGCGGGCGAGACGTTCACCGCCGTCGCGGGCACCGGGGCCCGCCGCGACGGCGACCCGATGGCCGTCGCGGGGCCGGACAGCCTCGCCGAGGCCGTCGTCGGGCTGAGCTTCAACCCGTCGCCCACGACGAAGCAGCAGGTCGCGGGCCTGCTCGGGCGAATGTTGCCGGTGATCGGGGACCTGCGCCGCCTGCCCGCCGCGCTCGACCTCACCTACCTGGCCGCCGGACGGCTCGACGCCGCCGTGCTCGTCGACACCAAGCCGTGGGACATCGCGGCAGGGCTGCTGATCGCCGCCGAGGCGGGCGCGCACTACGGCAGCCGCGCTCCCGAACAGCTACTGCTGGCCGCCACGCCGGACCTCGCGGCCGCGCTCGTCACGACGCTGTGACCTCGGGCACCCGCACCGCCGCCCAGAAGGCTTCGATCTTGTCGTGATCCATGTCCGTGGTGCGCAGAGTCGCCCACTTCCCGTCGACGATCCCGACGAGGTAGATCGCGCGGTTGTCGAACGTCTGGCCCTGCGCGGTGCCGGTCTCGTGGACGACGATCACGATGCGGTCGTCGTAGCCGATGACGTCCAAGACGTCCTGGCGGAACGTGCCGTCGAACAGCTCCATCCACCGTCCCCAGAACTCCAGCACAGCCTGGCTTGCCGTACAGCTCGCGCCAGGGGCCCGCGCCGATGTCGTTGATCATGACGAGGTCGTCGGCGAGCGCGTCGAAGACCGTGGCGACGTCGCCCGCGGCGAGGGCGGCGTAGAGGTTGCGGGCGAAGGTGGCGTTGGGGTGCTCCATGACGGCGACGGTAGGGAGCACGGCCGCCCGGAACATCTGCCGAGCGGCAGAGGGTTCAGCCGTACTCGGCGTCGGCGACGTGCGCGCCCCCCTCCGTCTCGGGCCGTCGGTCGCCGGGGGCCTCGGTGACGTCGCCGCCGCGCGCCTGCACCAGCCCGCGTCCTTCGGTGACGTACAAGGTCTGGCCCATCGCGTGGGAGTGCCATGCCGTGCGGGCGGCCGGGGTGAAATGGACCGCGTTCACCCGCACCCGCGACGGCTCCTCGCCGCGCACGACGCCGTCGAGGTAGACGTCGCCGGTGAACCATTCGGCCGGGCCCTCGGCCGTGGGGGTTGGGGTTGGATCTCCATGGTCTCTTCTTACAGCCCCCGGCGGGCGGCCCGGGCGGCGAGCTCCGCGCGGCTCGTCACGCCCAGCTTGCCGAAGACGCTGCGCAGGTGCGTGCGCACGGTGCCCGGGCTGACCAGCAGCTGCGCGCCGATCGCGGCGTTGGACAGGCCCTGCGCCGCCAGTGCCACGACCTCGCCCTCGGTGGGCGTGAGGCTCTCCCATCCCGATCGGGGCCGCGCCCGGCGACCCCGGGAGCGGGCGGCGTAGGCCACCGCGCGCTCCCACCCGAGCCGGGCGCCCTCCTCGTCGGGTGGGATCGGTTCCACCAGCCCGGACGCGACGGCGCCCAGCTCGGCCCGCAGTGCCGCGGCCGCCCCCACCAACCGGCCCGCGACCACCGTGCGGTCGGCGTCCGCGGCGAGCGCCGCGACCAGGTCGAGCCCGTCCGCCACCACCGGCCGCAGCCCCAGCGCTGCCGCCTCGGCGAGCGCGGCGTGCGCGGCGTCGGCCGGATCACCCTCGCCGAGAACGCGCTCCGCCGCCGCCCGGGTCAGCCGGAGTCGGCAGGCGAGCCCGCGCAGGCCGATCCCGACCGCGGCGGCCAGTGCGTCCGTCGTCGCGGCGAGCGCGCCCACCGCGTCGCCTGCGGCCAGCCGGTGCCGGGCCAGCACCTCGGCCGCCTCGGCCGCGATCCACCACACGCCGTTCGCGGCGGTCGCGGCGGCCGCGTCCGCGGGTGACCCCTCCCCCATCGACGCCTCGGCGAGCAGCAGCGCCTCGGCCACGCCGAGCCCCGGGTGCGTGGCGAAGAACCCCCGGTGCCCGGCGACGACCGCGCGCGCCGCGGCCCGGTTCCCGGTGGCGACGAGCGCGCCGACCAGCGGGTGGAGCGCGCCCATCGCGCTCACCGGCTCCCCGACGGCGACGGCGAGCCGCAGCCCCTCCCCGCCCCGCGTCACGGCTTCGGTGAACCGCCCGTGCGCGAGCGCGATCTCGGCCCGGACGCCCCCGTCCCACGCCCGCAGCTGCGCGTGCCCCAGCCGGGCCAGCGCGGGCAGGGCGGCGTCCACCGCCTCCGTCGCGCCGGCCAGGTCGGCGCGGGTGACCCGGCAGTAGGCGAGCACCTGCAGCGCCTCGACGCGACACCAGTCGTCGCCCGCGCGCTCGGCGAGCGCCACCGCCTCCACGAGGCCCGGCTCCGCGCCGACCGGGTCGACGAACTCCAGCACCATCCCGACGAGCGTGAGCGCGCGGGCCCGGGTGCGGTCGTCGACGGCGGCCTCGGCGGCCCGCGCGGCGATCGCGACCGCGGGCTCCATCTCGCCCGCGTACGCCATGAGGAACGCCTCGGCCCAGGCCAGCGCGGGCGGCACCGGGTCGAGCACCGGGTCGAACAGCGCGGCGAGCCGCCGGACCTGCGCCAGTCCCGCGGCGCAGCGCCCGCGCAGCGACCAGGCGAACGCGAGGTCGACGGCCACCGTCGCCGCCTCGCCGAGCCCCTGCGCGGCGACGACCGGCCAAGCCAGCGCCGACGTGATCGCGGCGTCGGCGGCGTCGACCCGGCGCAGCACGTCCGGCGCGGCCCGCTCCAGCCCGTCGCGGACCTCCCGCGCGAACCGGACCGCCCAGTCCAGCAGCCGCCGGTGCGCCGCCTCCCCCGCCCCGGAGGCGGCCAGCAGCCGTCCCGCGTACTCCCGCACGGTGTCCAACAGCAGGTAGCGGCCCTCGGCGGCGGCGAACTGGACCAGCGAGTGGTCGACGAGCGTCTCCAGCGCAGCCCGGTCGTCGGTCAACGCCAGCGCGACCTCCGTCGGGAACCGCCCGTCCACCACCGACAGCGCGGCGAGCGCCGCCCGGGCGGGCTCCCCCACCAGCTCGGCGCTCCAGTCCAGCGACGACGCCACCGAGCGGTGCCGCGGCAGTCCGGCCGGGTCGCGGGCGGCGAGGAAGCGCATCCGGTCGGCCATGCCGTCGCGGATGTCGACGAGCGGCAATGCCCGGGCGTGCGCGGCGGCCAGCTCGACGGCGAGCGGCAGACCGTCGGCAAGCGCGCAGATCTCCCGGGCGACGGCGTCGGCCGCGACCAGTTGCGGCTGCACCCGGCGCGCCCGGTCGGTGAAGAGCGCGACGGCGTCGGCCGGGTCGAGCCCGACCAGCGGGAGCACCGACTCGCCCGCCACCCCAAGCGACACCCGGCTCGTCGCGAGGATCCGCAGGCCCGGGCAGCGACGCAGCAGTCCATCGGCCAGCGCCGCGACCTCCCGGCGCAGGTGCTCGCAGTTGTCCAGGACGAGCAGGCCGTCCGCGAGCTGGTCGTACAACTGGTCGGCGGCCGCGCGGCCGGGCTCCTCGGGCAGCGCGCACGCGTTCAGCACCGCGCGGGCGAGGTCGGTGGCCGGGCCCGCCGCGGCAAGCTCGACGAACCCGTGCAGCGGCCGCCCGCGCACCGCCTCGATCGTCAGCCGCGTCTTGCCGCAGCCGCCCGGCCCGACGACCGTTACCAGCCGCTCGCGCTCCGAGAGCGTCGCGAGCGCGGCAAGCTCGCCGGCCCGCCCGACGAACGACGACGCTGGAGCGGGCGCGTGCATCCGATCAGAGTAATGCCGCGCTCGTGATACCCGGCCCAACCGGTGAACATGCGGTGGAGCGGGTGCCGACCCCCCGGCGGCACCCCTCCGATCGACCGGTCAGCTCCACGTCGTGCCCGCGGGCTCGCGGACCGTGACGTTGATGCGGTTGAAGAAGTTCGTCAGCGCGATCATGAGGATGATCGCCGAGAGGCCCTGCTCGTCGAAGTGCTCGGCGGCCTCGGCCCAGATCGCGTCGGTGACCGACTCGGGACGGTCGGCCATCCGGGTCGCGGCCTCGGTGAGGGCCAGGGCCGCGCGCTCGGCGTCGGTGTAGTACGGCGCCTCCCGCCAGGCGGCGAGGCTCCACAGCCGCTCGGGGGTCTCGCCCCCCTTCATCGCCTGCCGGGCGCCCGCGTCCACGCACGCGCCGCAGCCGTTGATCTGGCTCGCGCGGAGGTGCACGAGCTCCAAGGTCTCCGGCGCGACGCCGCCGGAGTGCGTCGCCTTGAAGATGTTGTTGATGCCCTTCATCGCGTCCGGCAGCACCATGGCGGGGTTCTTCATCCGGGCGGTCATGACTCCTCCGTTACGTCGGCCCCGGGTGGGCCGTCAGAGGTAAGACGGATGGCGAGGAGAGAAGGTAACAAGGTGAACGATCCGCTGGTCGAACGATTCGAGGCCGACCGCACCCATCTGCGCGCGGTCGCCTACCGCATGCTCGGCTCGCTGTCCGACGCCGAGGACGCGGTGCAGGAGGCGTGGATCCGGCTGCAGCGCACGGACGTCGACGGCGTGGCGAACCTGACCGGCTGGCTGACGACCGTCGTCAGCCGCGTCTGCCTGGACATGCTGCGCAGCCGTACGTCGCGGCGCGAGGACCAGATGCCCGATCCCGTCATCGTCGCGGACGACGGGGCCGATCCCGAGCAGGAGGCCGTCCTGGCCGATTCCGTCGGGCTCGCGATGCTGGTGGTGCTCGACACGCTCACGCCCGCCGAGCGCGTGGCCTTCGTGCTGCACGACCTGTTCGGCGTGCCGTTCGACGAGGTGGGACGGCTCGTGGGCCGCTCGACCGACGCCGCGAAGATGCTGGCCAGCCGGGCGCGTCGCCGGGTGCGCGGGGAGACGGTCACGCCGGATCCCGGACGGCACCGGGAGATCGTCGACGCCTTCCTCGCCGCTTCGCGCGGCGGCGACTTCGACGCGCTGGTCGCGCTGCTCGACCCGGACGTCGTGCTGCGGGCCGACGCGGGCCGCGGTGGTGTGCTCGTTCGCGGCGCGGCGGAGGTGGCCGGGCGGGCGCTCATGTTCGCCAAGTTCACGACGGCGGACGTCGAGCGCGTGCTGGTCAACGGCGTGGCGGGGCTGCTCGCCCGCAAGGACGGGCGGCCGTCGAGCCTGCTCGCCGTGACCGTCGTCGACGGCCGGATCGTCGAGATCGACGTGCTCGCGGACCGGGAACGCCTCGCCCGGCTGGTCGACTAGGCCGTGTCCCGTGGATCACGGCCGATGGGATTCGTGATCCAGATGGCTCCTCGCAAGGCGGAGGACGGCTCTCGTACCCGGGGGGTACTCGAGACGTCCGACAACGCAGCGAGGGCCATCTGGGCGCGAAGACCGCGGCTGCTGATCCACGGGACACGGCCTAGCGGCGAGCCCGCACCGCAAGCCAGGACGTGATCGCGAGGACGACGACGCCGATCGCCTCGACCACCAGCGTGGTGGGCACGAGCTCGGTGGTGATCGACTCGTGGATCCCGAGCAGTCCCGCGGGGGTGAGCGCGATGAGAAGCCCGAGCAGCGTGCCGCCGAGGAACAGCAGGCTCGCCACGCTCACGAGCGCCAGCAGCCCGCGGCGGGCGACGAGGATGGCGACCGCCAGCACGAGCCCGCCGATGCCGTTGAGCACGAACAGGGTGCCGAGCAGGCCGCCGAAGCCCGCGAACAGGACGAGGTACACGTGGATGCCGCCCATCACGAGCAGCAGGAGCGCGCTTGCCGCCTGCCAGGGCATCAGGCCACTGACCCGCGTGTTCACCGTCATGTTTCAGGGATACGCCCGAGGTAGGTGAGTGTGCAACAAGCTGACCGCTCAGTTTCGCGCGCCGCGCCGGTCTGCCCCGCTATGACCGCATTGCGCGACCTCCTCGACCCGTACGTCAAGGACGCGACCGTGCCGGGCGCGGTGGCGCTGCTCGCCCGGGGGGACGACGTCACCGTCGAGGCCGTCGGCACCCGGGCCGTTGATTCCGACGCGCCGATGACCCGCGACTCGATCTTCCGCGTCGCCTCGCTCACGAAGCCGATCACCGCGGCGGCCGTGATGCTGCTCGTCGAGGAGGGCAGGCTGGGGCTCGACGACCCGATCGGGCGGTGGCTGCCGGAGCTGGCCGCGCCCATGGTGGTGCGCACCCCGCAGAGCCCGCTCGCCGACGTGGTGCCCGCCCGCCGTCCGATCACCGTGCTGGACCTGCTCACCAACCGCGCGGGCTACGGCTGGCCGTCGGACTTCTCGTACCCGCAGGTGCAGGCGCTGTTCGACGTGCAGACAGACGGTCGCGAGGTGCAGCGCCGTCCGGCGCCCGACGAGTGGCTGGCCCGGCTCGCCCGCCTGCCGCTGCTGTACCAGCCGGGCGAGGCCTGGCTGTACGACACGTGCTCGGACCTGCAGGGCATTCTGGTCGCGAGGGCGAGCGGGCAGCCGCTGCCGGAGTTCTTGGCCGAGCGCATCTGCACACCGCTGGGCATGCGCGACACCGGTTTCGTCGTCACCGACCGCGACCGGTTCACCAGCTACTACCGCCGCGAGGAGGGCGGGCTCGTGCTCGCCGACGGGCCCGACGGTGACTGGAGCCACCCACCCGTGTTCCCGGAGGGCTCGGGTGGCCTCGCGGGCACGGCCGACGACTGGCTGCGCTTCGCCCGGATGCTGCTCGCCGACGGCGACGGGCTGCTCTCCCCGGCGTCGGTGCGGCAGATGACGACCGACCACCTGACCGACGCCCAGCGCGATGTCGGCGCGCTGTTCCTGGACGGACAGGGCTGGGGCTTCGGCGGCTCGGTCGACGTCAACGCGAGCGGACCGGGCACGATCCCGGGCCGCTACGGCTGGGTCGGCGGCACCGGCACGTCGGCGCACATCGTGCCGGACCGGGGGTCGGTGGCGATCCTGCTCACCCAGGTCGGCATGGACAGCCCGGTGCCCAGCACCCTGTTCCGGGACTTCTGGGAATATGCCGCACAGGCCTGACGCCCACGCGACGGCCGGGCCGGGGAGGGAAAGCGTGGCCCGGCCGCCGGCAGGCGCAGCCAGTAGTACGGGAGCGGCCGCGCGAGTCGACGGTAGCCCGGCCCCACCGAACACGCAGCGTGAAGATTCTTGGCTTGTTGGCGAGGGGCCTGCCCGCCGGTCATGCTTCGCAGGTGCGGTGCGGTGTCCTCGGCGAGCTGGTGGTGGTCGAGGGCACGCGCACGATCAGGGTGGGGCGCAGCACGCGGGCGGTCGTGCCGGCCGCGCTCTTGTGCCACGCCGGGCGTCCGCTCGCCGTCGCGGAGCTCGTCGACCTCGTGTGGGGCGACGCCGCGCCGCCGACGGCCGCCACGATGGTGCACGGCGCCGTCGCCCAGCTCCGCCGCGAGCTGCCGTCCGGCCTGATCGGTACCACCGGGGGTGGCTACGTCGTCGACGTCGAGGTGGACGCCGCGAGGTTCGAGCGATTGCCGGTCGAGGGGCCGCCTGCGGTGGTGGCCCGGACGTGCACGGCGGCGCTCGCGCTCTGGCGGGGACCGGCCTACGCGGGCATCGGACGGCCGTTCGCCCGCGACGAGGCGGCTCGGTTGGAGGAGTTGCGCCGCCGGTGTGTCGAGCGGCTCGCCGACGCCGAGCTCGCCCTTGGCCGCCCGCACCGGGTGGTAGTGGAGCTATCGACGCTGGTAGCCGCTGACCCGACCCGGGAGCGCGCGGCCGCGCAGCTCATGCTGGCGCTGCATGGCACCGACCGGCAGGCCGACGCGCTGGCCGTCTACCGGCGGGTCCGCGCGACGCTCGTGGAGGAGCTCGGCGTGGAGCCCGGCCCGGCGCTCCGCGCCGCCGAAGCCCAGGTGCTGGGCGGTGCCGCGCGACGCAGGTCCGGCGCGCGTCCCGACGCCCGGCGCGGGCAGGCGGCACACGACATCCGGCGCGAGTCCGCGGCAGACAACGCCGAACGCGAGCCCGCGGCACACGAGGCCGAACGCGAGCCCGCGACGCACAACGCCGAACGCGAGCCCGCGGCGGACGATGCCCGGCGCGATCCCGCGGCACACAACGCCGAACGCGAGCCCGCGGCACACGACGCCGAACGCGAGCCCGCGGCGCACAACGCCGAACGCGAGCCCGCGGCGGACGATGCCCGGCGCGCGCCCGGACCTGGCGCGGCCCGGCGCAGGGCCGAGCCGGGCGACGTCCAGCGCAATGCCCGGCGCGGCCGCGGGATGGACGACGCGGCGCACCGGACGCGGGACGCGGCGCGGCTCCCGGCG
The DNA here is from genome assembly GCA_963739465.1 of uncultured Actinomycetota bacterium. Taxonomy (GTDB): domain Bacteria; phylum Actinomycetota; class Actinomycetes; order Mycobacteriales; family Pseudonocardiaceae; genus Pseudonocardia. The sequence goes on along the minus strand of CAVUAS010000015.1, from coordinate 270,212 downwards.
GCGATCAGCTCGTTCGTGGGCCGCGCGGACGATCTCGCCCGCGTGGCGGCGCTCCTGCGGGCGCACCCGTTGATCACGCTGACCGGGCCGGGCGGCACCGGCAAGACCCGGCTGGCCGTCGAGGTCGCGCGGCGGGCGGCGCCGGACGCGGTGTTCGTCGACCTCGCGCGCACCGCCTCGCTCTTCGACGCGACGGTGGCCGAGGCGTTCGGGATCCGGTACGACGGTGGCGACCTCCCCGATGTCGTGGCCGCGGCGCTGGCCGACGAGCCGACCGTCGTCGTCCTGGACAACTGCGAGCACTTGCTCGACCGGTGCGCCGCGTTCGCCGCCGACCTGCTCGCGGGGGCGGCCACCGTGCGGGTGCTGGCGACCAGCCGTGAGCGGCTCGGTGTGCCCGGTGAGCAGGTGCATCCCGTCGCGCCGCTGCCGCTTCCGCCGCCGCACGCCCGCTGGGACGAGGTCCGGGCGAGCCACGCGGTGCGCCTCTTCGCCGACCGCGCAGCCGCGACCGGTCCCGGCTTCGCCGTCACGCCGGACAACGCGGTCGTCGTCGCCGAGATCTGTCGCCGTCTCGACGGCCTGCCGCTCGCCGTGGAGCTGGCCGCGGCGCGGACGGCGGCACTGCCGCTGCAGGCACTGGCCGACCGGCTCGACGACGGCCTGCTCGCGGGCCGCGCCGCCGCGGCGCGACACCGCAGCCTGGCGGCCACCGTCGCCTGGAGCCACGAACTGCTGCCCGGGCCCGAGCGGGTCCTGTTCCCGCGGCTCGGCGTCTTCCCGGGCGGGTTCGACCTGGACGCCGTGGCCGCGGTCGCGGGCGGAGACCCGGCGCTGCCGCTGGCGCATCTCGTCGAATGCAGCCTCGTCCAGGTCGACGACGGGCGGTTCCGCCTCCTCTCGACCACTCGCGCGTATGCCAAGGCCGCGGCGACGGCGGCCGAGCTGCGCGACCTGCGCCGCCGCCACGCCCACCACTACCGCGACCTGGCCCGCCGGGCGCTCCCCCACCTGCACCGCGCGGGCTCCGGCCGCTGGCTCGCCGACCTGCACCGCGAGCGCGACAACCTGCGGGCCGCCCTCGACTGGGCGGCGGGCCCGGACGGCGAGCCCGAGGTGCTGGTCGAGCTCGGCGAGAGCCTCTGGCACTACTGGGACGTGCGCGGCTCTCGCGGCGAGGGGCTGCGGTGGCTGACGGCGGCGCTCGCCACGGTCGGGCCGGAGCGTCCGGAACGGATGGCGCTGCTGTCCGCGGCCGCGCTCCTGCACCTGGGCCGCGCCGAGTTCGCCGCCACCGAAGCGCTCGCGGCCGAGCAGGGCAGGCTCGCCGTGCGCGCGGGCGACCGCCGTTGGGAGGGCGACGCGCTGGGCCTGCGCGCGACGGTCGCGTGGGCGCGCGGGTCGTTCGACCGGGCCCAGCAGCTGTACGAGGACGCCGTCGTCGCCTCGCTCGCGGGCGGCGACGTGTGGCGCGCGGCGATGGAAGAGGCCCAGCTGGCCCGGCTGCACCGGGACCGGCGCGAGCCCGACGCCGCCCGCGCGCTCGCCGACCGTGCCGCCGCGCACGCCGACACCGTGGGCGAGGAGCTGGCCCGCGGCCTGGCCCGCGACGTCGCGGCCTCGATCGAGCACCGTTGGGGCGACCCCGTCGCGGCAAGTCGGCTCGCGGGCGAGGCGCTGTCGCACTACCGGCTCGTCGGGTACCGGGAGGGCGAGGCGTCGGCGCTGCACCTGTCCGGCCGGATCGCGCTGGCCGCGGGTGACCGGCGGCGAGCCGCGCGGCAGCTCGGCCGGTCGCTGCGTGCGTACCGGCGCATCGGCCACCGGGCGGGGGTCGCGGCGGCGTTGGCGGCCCTGGCCGAGCTGGCCGACCTGGACGCCGACACCGCGGGCCGCGCCGCCCGCCTGCGCGCCGACGCCGAGGCCGTGCTGGCCGACATCGCGTCACCGCCGTGACCACCTGCGCGCCCCACCCCGCCCGTGGCACCCCCCGCGCATGGCCCCAGCCCGCCTGTGGCCCCAGGGCGCTCCGCCCCGTGGCCCCAACCCAGCCTTGATCACCAGTTGGGCGCGGATCCGGCCGATTCTGGCCGCCTTTTGCGCCGAACCGGCGATCATGCCGGGCCCGACGCCCGAGCTCGACGGTTAGTCCGCGGTTAGCGCCCGTCGTCAGACTCGCCCCATGACGGCCCCGCTCACGCTGCCCACCGACTTCCCCGCCGAGGTTCTGCACCCCGAGGACCCGGGCTACGACGACGCCCGTTCGGTGTTCAACGCCATGATCGACCGGCGGCCGCTGGTGATCGTCCGCTGCCGCCGTACCGACGACGTCGTGCGCGGCCTCGCGCTCGCCCGCGAGCGCGACCTGGTGGTGTCGGTGCGCGGCGGAGGGCACAACGTCGCCGGGAACGCGGTCTGCGACGGCGGCGTCATGCTCGACCTGTCGCCGATGCGCACGGTACGGGTCGACGCGGCCGCGGGGACCGCCGTCGCCGACCCCGGCTGCCTGCTCGGCGACCTCGACCGCGCTACGCAGGAGCACGGCCTCGCCACCCCGACCGGCGTGATGTCCGGCACCGGGCTTGCGGGCCTCACGCTCGGCGGCGGACTGGGCTGGCTGGGCGGGCGGTTCGGGCTGGCCTGCGACAACCTGGTCGCCGCCGAGGTCGTGACGGCGGGCGGCGACGTCCTGCGCGCCTCCGCCGACGACCGTCCCGACCTGCTCTGGGGCCTGCGCGGGGGCGGCGGCAACCTCGGGGTGGTCACGGCGTTCACCTACGCGCTGCACCCGGTCGGGCCGGTGCTCGCGGGCGGGCTCGTGCACCCGTGGAGCGCGGCCCGGGAGGTGCTGCGCTTCCACGACACGTTCGTCGCGACGGGCCCCGACGAGCTCGCGACCGCGGTCTCGCTGTTCCGTGACCCGCAGGCGGGCCCGCTGGTGTCGATCGGGCTGTGCTGGTCCGGCGATCCCGCGGACGGTGAGCGGGTGTTGGCCCCGCTGCGTGGCTTCGGCCGTCCGCTGGCCGACACCGTCGCCGTTCTCCCGTTCGCCGACTGGCAACGGGCGCCCGACGCGAGCTACCCCCGCGGCCGGCTGCACTACTGGAAGTCCGGCTACCTGCGCGACCTCACCGACGAGGCCATCGACGCGCTGCTCTCCCTCGTACCCGACATGCCGTCGACGACCAGCGGCATCGGGCTGCAGGGCCTGCGCGGCGCCGCGAGCCGCGTCCCGCCCGACGCCACCGCCTTCCCGCACCGGATGCCCCAGTACGACCTCCTCATCCTCGGCCAGTGGGACGATCCGGCGGCGTCCGAGCGCAACGTCGCGTGGTCGCGACGGGCGTTCGCCGCCGTGCGCCCCCACCTCGCCGACGCTGTCTACGTCAACAACCTGGGCGCCGAAGGCCCCGACCGCGTCCGCGCCGCCTACGGCCCCAACCACGCCCGCCTCGCCGCCCTCAAGGCCACCTACGACCCGGACAACGTCCTCCGCCTGAACCAGAACGTCCCGCCGAGCCGCTGAGTCCCTGCGCTCGAGATGAACCTGAGCGGGTTCATCCGTGATCGAACCCCGCTCGTGTTCATCTCGGGCTCCACCCGGTTCCGGACCGAGCACCGCGCGGCCTGGAGCGCCTCGACGTCACCTGGTAGTCAGCGGCCCGCGACCGTGTCGTTGATCACCTTGTCCTGGTTGTCGCAGGCCGCACACGACCACTCGGCCACCGTGTGGTCGTCGCTCGCCGAGACGATCCGGGTGACGGGGCCCGGAAGGAAGCGGACTTGGTTGACCGCGTCGCCGTGCTGGCGGGTCAACGCAACAGTCACCCCGGTCGCCACCTCCCAGATCTCGACGTGGCCGTCGGCCGTGCCCGCGGCGAGCAGCTTGCCGTCCGGGCTGAACGACAGCCCGCCCAGCCTGCTGCTGTGCGCCACCAGCGGGGTCGGGGTCGCCTCCCGGAACGTCGTGGTCGACCACACAGCGACGCGGCCGCCGTCGGCCGCGGCAGCCACGTAGCGGCCCATCGGGTCGAGGGCAACGTAGGTGGGGTTCGGCAGCGGCAGCAGCGCCATGAGGCGATCCGGGTCGAGCGGGTCGACCAGCCGAATGCCCTCGCGGACGGTGACCGCGAGGATGTGGCCGGTGCGATCGAACGCCGTCCCCCACGTCGCGTACCCGGTGGCGGCCCGTTCGCGCTCGGTCAGCAGGTGGCCGGTGTGGCTGTCCCAGAAGTGCACCCCGCCGTCGAGATCGCCTGCGACCAGCGTGTTGCCGTCCGGGCTGACCGTCAGGGAGGTCAGCGCGTTGTTGCCGCGCAGCTCGGCGGGCGAAAACGTCACCGGTAGCAGTTGGGCCTTCCCATCGGTCGCCGACCACTGCCAAGCCTGCGGCGCCGACAGCTTGTACCGCCCGAGCACGTACACCCGGTGGGCGTCGGTCGGGTCGAACCGGGCGGAGGCCAACGCGGTGCCGTCGCCAAACCGCGCCACATACCGCGCGGGGTCGGCCGAGTCGAGGACGAAGCCGTAGCCGTCCGCGCTTGCCGTGGCGATTTCCCGGCCGTCGCGGCTGACGTCGGTGGTCAACACCCAGCTGCTGTGATCGGTGGACCGCGATGCGGCGGGAAGTGACCAGCGCCGCAGCGTGCCGTTGCCCTGCCGGGCGATCACGTCGTTGCCGACGAACGCGACCTGCGCCACGCTGCCGCCGTCGCCGTGCAGCTCGTAGGTCGGTCGGACCTGGAACCGATTGCCGAGCTCCGACCAGACGAGGACCTGGCCGTCCGCGCCTGCCGTCGCCATCCAGCTGCCGTCTGCGCTCGTCGCGACGTCGTTCACCCAGTCGGTCTGCCCGGGCAAGACCACACGGAGCGTGCCGTCGTGGAGGGAGAACTGGGAGACCCCCTTGCTCTGGGCGACGATCACCGTGTGATCGGCTGCATCCGATGATGCCGTGTTCAGGGTTACGGCCTGGACACCATTCGCGGCGGTGAAGAAGGCCTTGATGGGCGGGTTTGCCGACTGCCATTCCCACACGCCGACGATTTCGGGATCATTCGCCGTGGAGTAGAAGTTGGTGACCGCCACGATCCGCGGACCGTCCTGATACAGGAGCACAGGCGCTTCGCGGAAAGCGTCCGACAGTTTCAAGGGCGGACCTTGCGCGGCCGCGTTCCAAACCCGCAGCCGGTTGTCACGCTGGGACGTGACGACGTGCTTCCCGCCGTCGATACCCACCGCCGCGATCACATCCGGGAAGCTCGCCAGCGTCGCGCCGGTGACCGCGCTGAAGGTGGCGGCGACGTTGTTGGTGCCGACCACGAGGACCGAGCCGGTCGCCGCGTCGCCAAGCCATTGGACGTTGCTGCCGACGGTCCGCCCGGTGGCCAGCTCGGTTCGCTTACCGGACGCGACGTCGACCACGACCACCTCGCCCTGATCGGTGGCGACGGCGACACGGCTGGCGTCGGGTGCGGGAGCCACGTCGATGACCGCTCCGCGCAGTCCCGACACCGTGAGCTCCGCCGCCTTTGCCCCCGGCTTGACGACGACCAGCCTGCCGCCGCGGGCGAAGCCCACGGTCGTGCCGTCGGCTGCGACCTTCATGCCGAGGAGCGTCGCCGCGGCGTCGGCAGGGCCGACGAGAACGCTGCTGTGCGGCGCCGCCGCGGCTTCCAGCAGCGCGGATCGAGCCTCGCGCGTATCGCCGTAGCCGTAGGCCTTGATCGCGAGGTTTCGACTGAGGTCCGGGTCGCGATCCAATGCGGCGGCCGCCGCTTGGACCAGCTGCGCCTGCTGGTTCAGCCTGTCCCTGTACCACCACCCGACGACAGCGAGCCCGGCCGTGACCAGCAGCACGACGACCAGGCCGACGCCCAGCCACGTATTGCGCAGCTTGCGGCGCGCGACGAGCGCGTCGACACGGGCTTGTTCCCGCTCCGCGACCAGGCGCTCACTCTCCTTGTGGCGGCGCTCCTCCGCCACGTACTGGCGCCGCCATTCGAGCACGGCCTTGCCCATGACGTCGTGGAAGATCTCGTAGCGCGGCGGCCCGACCGAGCCTGCGGCGGGCGGGACCGGCCGCAGGATGCGACGACGCCCGGCCGACAGCGCCTCCAGCAGCGCCCGCACGTCGGCCTCGGGCTGGCCGGACACGTCCGCCAGGTCGCCCGCGCTGTAGGCGATCTTCGTCCCGGAGGCCGTCACGAGGTGGTGGAAGACGGCCGCGGCGACCGGCACCTGGTCGCGGCCCAGCCCGGCGACGACCGTCGTCAGATGCGACCGGACGATGGTCTGCGCTCCGCCGAGCACGGCGAGGGACGCCGCCCGCAGGACGCGCGAACCGTGTGCGCGCTCGTGCTCCCAGATGCGGGTGAGCACGAGCTGCAGGTAAGGCGCCTCGATGCGCCCGCTGCGCGCGACGTCGGCGGAGCCGGTTGCGGCGCCGTCCGACTCGACGGCGACGTTCCCGGCGCGGACCTGGTCGAGGAGGTCCTCGACGAGCCGCGGTTCGACCTCGACCGCCGCGTCGGCGGGCACCCTGCGGTTGTACTCCTCCAGCGGGCCACAGATCGCCGCGCGGGCCGCCGCCCGGTCGAGATGCTCGATCCGCAGGTAGTTGCCGAACAAGTGCGGCACCCGACCCTTGAAGCGGTCCAGCCCGGCGAGCGCGTCCTCGCGAATCGAGATCAGCACGTGCACGTCGAGGTCCCGCGCGGAGAGGATCTCGCTGAGCTCTGCCGTGAGGCTGTCCGTGGGCGAGTCGGCGGGGTGGTAGAAGAAGTACTCCTCGAATTGGTCGAGGATCAGGTAGAGAACGGCGACGCCGCACTCATTGAGGAGGCGACGGAGCTCATCGACCCGGAACCGGGACGGTCCGCAGGCCGTGGCCCCGCCGGTGGTGTGGGCGACAGCCGCCCGAATCGCCTCGCCTGCGGCCTCCAGCGGGTCGGCGCTCCAGTCGCTGACGTAGGCGACTGCGGCGGTGGTCTGCGCGACGCCCTCCTCGTCGATGTCGTCGTCCGCCAGCAGCCGTAGCCGTGGCAGCACGCCCGCCCGCAGCACCGAGCTCTTGCCGACGCCACTCGGCGCGAAGAGCAGGGTCAGCCGCGCCGCCGTCAGGTTGGCGACGATCATTTCGGCCTCGCGGTCGCGGCCGAAGAAGAATGCAGCCTCCTTCTCGTCGAAGGGGACGAGGCCCACGTACGGACAATCCGGCACTCGGTCGTCGCTACTCAGCCTGAGCAGCGGCGGTGACGTCGCGGTCGTCATGCCACGTCGACCTCCTCGGCGGGCATCCAGTCGCGGATCGCCTCCACAAAGGACTCCACCCGAATCGCCAGGATGTCGACGCCGCGATCGTCCCAGGCGGCCCGGTCGATGGGGCTCGGGTCGGACTGGATGGCCCACGACTTGAAGTTCCGACTGCCCTGCTCGCCCCACAACCGGTACAACATCACGCGCAGGTTCCAGTCGCGCAGGCTGTAGCCGAGGAACAGCAGGTGGCTCTTGCGCAGCTTCGCCGCCAGCGTCACGGGGAACAGGCCGTTGACGTCCGCCCGGGTGATGTAGTCGATGTAGTGATCCTCGGTGATCACGTAGCTGTCCTGCTGCGCCGTGCGGTCCACCGCCCCATGCACCTTTGCGATCACAGTGCGGGCGTCCAGCGGGACGTCGACGTACTCGTTCGGCTTGTCGATGACGACGCTGTGCCCGTCCGGGGTCGTGTGCCGGAACTTGCCGCGGTTGGGCTCCTCGGCGATGTAGGTCACCACGTCATAGGGCTCACCGATCTCCGCGAATGCGCGCTCGAGCGAGTCGTCGTAGTTGGTCGTGACGCAGAGCATGCACTCCCGCGACTCCGCCGACAGCCGCAGATGCCGAGCGAGCTGGGCGAGCATGCGGTGCAGGCGCGTCGGCGGGTAATCGGCGTCGAAAACGTCGTGCAGCTCCTCGTAGAGTGGACCTGTCCCGTCCTTGGACACGATGTACTGCGCCACCTGCGCGAGGTCTCGGCTGTCGATCATCGGGTACTCGACGGCGAGCGCGGCGGCCAGCTCGGCCGCGCTCGGCAGGTAAGTGCCGCGCTTCCAGAGCGTGTCAGGCGGCCGCTCGCTGAGGTTGACCCCGGCGCCGAGCACCGGCACGACCTTGCCCCGCAGCAGTCGTCGCGCGATCACCCCGTAGTCCTGCGTGAGATCGTCATGCATCGCGGGCCTCGACAAGGGCACGATCGGCTGCGCGCGGGGGAAGCCGCCTACGCAGTTCCGCGGGCACGCGACGGGCCGCAGGATCGAAGGTGTCGATGAGGTCCACGAGCCGGTTCTGGATCGTCCGCAGGCGCCCATCGTGCGTCGCGGTGTCCGCGATGAGGAGATCGATGTCCGCACGCAACCGCGAGAACCAACGGGCGACGTGCGGATCGTCGAGGGCGTGGACGAACGGTGCGTAGCCGAGGCACTCCCAGCGCGGCACGCCGGGCGGCGGATCCGCGACCGGGACGAGCATGACCTCGCCCATCGCGCGCTGCTCACCCCGGAACAGCCGGAAGCACTGCTCCGGGATCGCGATGCTGTCGGCGAACGCGTCCCGCGCGCCCTCCAGCCCGCGCAGGACGGTGACGTACCGGTGGTCGTTGCGCGGGTCGATGAACTGCACGTCGCGGCGCAGGACCTCGATCCAGCAGAAGAACTGCGCCACGACGTAGAGCGTGTTGAGAACCGCGTACTCGCGGTCCTGCTCGGAGCTATCGGCGCGGTGGAACCGGTCGAAGAAGTCCAGCTCGACGACGTTGTAGAAGCGGGTCTCCAGGTTGAAGGCCGCCTGCAGCAGCGGCTCCGTGAACCGGGTGGCGATCTGGTCGGCGGCCTCCCGCCGGTCCTTCGCCACCGTGCGCCTGCTGAAGACGATGCTGATCAAGGCACCCGCCACCGAGATCAGCGCTGTGACAAGAGAACCCACCAACGCTGCGTCCATGGACGCTCACCCCGCTCCGCTCGGCGCCCTGGAGTGAGGAGTCGTCCCGCGAGCCGCTGATACCTCACCCTCTGCGCCGAACGAGTGATTCGCTATCCGGCGCGGTGGGCCGTGACCAGTAGGTACTCCCACTCCATCGCCCCGCCGCCGAGGTCGTGACGGCGGGCGAGCGCGGCCAGGTCGGCGTCGAGCGCGGCCGCCCGGTCGGGCTCGTCGGCGATCCCCCGGTAGGCGGCGACCGTGGGGCCGTAGTGGACCTTGAAGAAGTCGCGGAACTCCTCGGGGGTGGCGAACGCGGTGATCGCCGTCGTGGCCACGCGCGTCTCGACGGCGGTGACGCGGTCGCCGAGCAGGAACCGCACGTGCTCCGCGCTCCCCCACAGCGGCGGCGGCGCCACGCCGGGCGGCGGCAGCGGGACGTAGGGCTTCATCGTGGCGAACAGCTGTCCGATGAAGCCGCCCGGCGTCCAGCTCAGCAGCCCGATCGTGCCGCCGGACCGGCAGACGCGCACGATCTCGTCGGCGCCCGCCTGGTGATGCGGCGCGAACATCACGCCGAGGCAGGACAGCACGACGTCGAACGCCCCGTCGGGGTACGGCAGCGCTTCGGCGTCGGCCTCCTCCCAGCGGATCGCGAGGTCACCCGCCCGGGCCTTCCCCGCCTCCAGCAGGACCGGGGTGAGGTCGCTCGCGACGACCTGCGCGCGCGCCCCGGCGGCCGGAATGGCGGCGTTGCCCACGCCCGCCGCGACGTCGAGGACATGGTCGCCGGGCTTGACGCCGCACGCCCGGACGAGAACCTCGCCCAGTTCGGCGACGACCGTGTCGGCGACGAGCGGGTAGTCGCCCAGGCCCCACATGGTGCGGTGTCGTGCTTTCAGGGGATCGATGATGGTGGAAGTCATGGGCCGACGGTAGGAAGCGCGACCGGTACGTCCTAGTACAGGATCTGTACCATGCCCGCGTATCACCAGTTCTGCCCCGTCGCGAAGGCCATGGAGCTGCTCGACGAGCGGTGGACGCTCCTGGTCGTGAGAGAGCTGGTCACCGGCAGCGAGCACTTCAACGAGCTGCGGCGGGGGCTGCCCCGCATGTCGCCGTCGCTGCTGTCGAAGCGGCTCACCCAGCTCACCCGGGCCGGGGTGGTGGAGCGCAAGGACGACGGGCGGTACGTCCTCACCGCCGCGGGCGAGGAGCTGCGCCCGGTCGTCGAGGCGCTCGGCGGGTGGGGTGTGCGCTGGATCGGCGAGCTCGGCGACGCCGACCTCGACCCCAAGCTGCTGCTGTGGGACATGCACCGCAACGTCGACCACGCCGCCGTCCCGGCCGGGCAGACGATCGTGCACTTCCACTTCCCGGACGCCCCACCCCGCACCCGCGACTGGTGGCTCGTCATCCGGCCCGACGACGTCGACGTCTGCGACGACGACCCGGAGCAGCCGGTGACGGTGGCCGTCACCGCGGACCTGCGGACGATGGTGCAGATCTGGCGCGGCGACCTCGCCTGGTCGACCGCGCTCGGCACGGGCCGGATCCGCATCGAGGGCCCCGAACCGCTGCGCCGGGCCGTGCCGAGCTGGTTCGCGCTGTCGCCGTTCGCCGCGGTGCCCCGCCCCTGACGCAACGGTCGTCAACCCATGGGTTGACATGTGCTGTACTCTCATCGTCAACCGATAAGTTGAGGTTCGATGTGACCGACTCCCTTTCCCGCGTCTTCGCCGCGCTGGCCGACCCCACCCGCCGCGACCTCGTGGCCCGGCTCTCGCTGGGCGACGCGACGGTCGGACAGCTCGCTGCGCCGTACAACGTGACGGTGCAGGCGGTGTCCAAGCACCTCAAGGTGTTGCAGGACGCGGGGCTGGTCAGTCGCGCCGGAGACAGCCATCGGCGCCCGGTCCACCTCGAGGCCGACGTCCTCGACCTCATGACCGCGTGGATCGAGCGATACCGCCGCCGAGCGGAGGAGCGCTACCAGAGGCTCGACGCCGTGCTGGCGAGCATGAACGACACCGACGACGAGAACGAAAGGCGCCAACCATGACCGCGTTCACCTCGGCCGCCATCGAGGCCGACCCGAAGCTGCCGATCATCCGGATCACGCGGGACTTCACCGCGACCCCGCAGCAGCTCTACCGGGCGCACACCGACCCCGACCTGTTCGCCCGCTGGTGCGGGCCGAACTCGGGTACCGTCCGCATCGAGCATTGGGACGCCCGCACCGGCGGCAGCTGGCGCTACATCCACACCGCCGACGACGGCAACGAGTACGGATTCCGCGGCACGTTCCACGAGGTCCGCCTGGACCGGATCGTGCAGACGTTCACTTTCGAAGGCCAGCCGGATGGCGTCGCGCTGGAGACGATGACCTTCGAAGACCTCGGCGACGGTCGCACGCGGCTGCACGCGCAGTCGCTGGTGGACAGCTTCGAGGACCGGGACATGTGGCTGCGCAGCGGGATGGAGACGGGCGTCAACGAGGGGTACGCCAAGCTCGACGCCCTGCTGGCCGATGACACCGCGGTTCGATGAGCCTGCCTGACGCGCCCGCGGAACGACATCGCGCCGTCGCCGCCGCATTCGGCGAGCGGGTGCGCGGCACCCGCGACTGGGACGCCCCGGCGCCGGTCGACGGCTGGACGGCGCGCGCCGTCGTCGACCACCTGACCGGCTGGCTGCCCGCGTTCCTCGCCGGAGGCGCGGGGATCGAGCTGCCCGCGGCCGACCCCGATCCGGTCGTCGCGTGGCAGGCCCAGTCCGACGCGGTGCAGGCCCTGATCGAAGATCCGGCGGGTCGGGTGCTCACCAACCCGCACATCGGCGAGGTGCCGCTGGACGAGGCGATCGACCGCTTCTACACGGCCGACGTCTTCATGCACACCTGGGACCTCGCGCGCGCCACCGGCCAGGACGACCGGCTCGACCCCGAGTTCTGCGCCCAACTGCTGGCCGGGATGGAGCCGCTCGCCGAGCTGCTCCAGTCGTCGGGCCAGTACGGCGCGCCCGTGGCGGTGTCCGGCGACGCCGACGCGCAGAGCCGGCTGATCGGCTTCATCGGCCGGGATCCGGCGTGGCGGCCCTAGTGTCCCCCGCCGCGAGCTCGTGTGCGGAAACGAGTGCTCCGGCACTCCTTTCCGCGCACGGCTACGGCGTCACCGTGACGGCCAGGTCGGCGCGATCCCGGGTCGCCGCGATGAGCTTGGCGTTGGCCTCGTCGGAGCCGCCGGTCCAGGCCACGGCCTCGGCGTGGGTCTTGCCGTGCCGCTCGTGGCGGCGCACGAGCCGGTCGAGGCGAGTGGCGGGATCCAGCTCCAGGTACCAGGTCTCGTCCAGCAGATCGCCCACCTGGGACCAGCCGCCCTCCCGGGACAGGAGGTAGTTACCCTCGGTGACGACGAGCGGCACGTCGCGGTGCACGGGCCGGGCGGATCCGATGGACTCCTCGACGTCGCGGTCGAAGTCGGGGGCGTGCACGTACTCCTCGGCCTGGTCGCGCAGACGGCGCAGGAGGTGGACGTAGCCGTCCGCGTCGAACGTGTCCCATGCGCCCTTGCGGTCGCGGCGGCCCCAGGCGATGAGCGTGGCGTTGGCCAGGTGGAACCCATCCATCGGCACCAACGCGCTCCGCCGGGGGCCGAGCGCGTCGACGATGGCCAGAGCGACCGTCGACTTGCCGGTGCCCGGCGCCCCGGTGATGCCCAGCAGGCGCCGTCCGCCGGTTTCGGCGAGGCCGCGGGCGCGCTCGACGAGCTCGGCGATGCTCAGCGTGACCGGGATGGGTGACACGGGATCCTCCTCGGTAGACCGGCTTGATCGTGCATTCTGATCCCGACGCGACGATGCAGGGGGTCTCCGATGCTGATCACGACCACGAACGACGTGCCGGGCCACCAGATCACCCACGTGTACGGCGAGGTGTTCGGGCTGACCGTCCGCTCGCGCAACGTCGGCTCGCAGATCGGCGCGGCGTTCAAGTCGCTCGCGGGCGGCGAGCTCAAGGGGATGACGAAGAACCTGGAGTCCAGCCGTCAGGAGGCGATCGACCGGCTCACCGCGGCCGCCGAGGCGCACGGGGCCAACGCGATCGTCGCGATGCGCTTCGACACCACGGAGATGGGCGACACGTGGACCGAGGTCTGCGCCTACGGCACGGCGTGCACGATCACGCCCGCCTGAACGACCGCGGGCGTGGCCCGCCCGTGAGGCGATCCACGGCGGCCTGGTCCTTGCCGTCGAGGAACAGCGGGCTCGTCGCCCGAAGCGTCGGCGCAGACCGGAACGGGTACGCAACGATGTCGGGGTCGTCGGTAAGAGGGGGCGGGATCAATGGGCCTGATCATTGCTCTGCTGGTGCTGTGGGTCGTGCTGGCCGTCATCGGGTTCGCGGTGAAGACCCTGTTCTGGCTGGCGATCATCGGGATCATCCTGTTCGTCGCCACCGGGGTGTTCGGCGCCATGCGCCGCCGCACACCGCGGTAGCGCCGGGGCGTCAGCCGCACCCGGTGTTCATGAAGCAGTGTTCCTTCATGATGTCGGCCTGCTCGGGGGCCAGATGGATCGCGTCGTAGACGTTGCTGTCGTACATCAGGTTCGTGTCCGAGGTGTCGTGGTGCAGGCCCAGGTAGTGCCCCGCCTCGTGGGCCAACGCATGGCCGACGTCGCGGGCCCCCGACCCGATCAGCTCGACGAGCACCCCCGTCGTCAGGATGAGGCTGTCCTTGTGGCACGGGCCGTTGACCGGTGACTCCCCCAGCCTGGGACCGATGAGCTCCTGCACGACGAACACGTCCAGCGCGCCGGGCCGCCCGGAGAAGTCGCGGGTGAGCGCCCACGACCCGACACCGGAATGCACATCGAGGTACGGACCGGCCGCGAGCATGCCGATCCGGCCCCAGATGATCCTCCGGATGCCGAGGTCCACCTGCGCGTAGATGTCGCGGGCGACCTGGATGCCGTACTGGACCTTGGCCACGTCCGCACGGCTGACCGCGCCGGAGAAGTCCGGCTCGTGGCCCACCAGGAAGATCACCACGTCGACGGCGCGGCCGCGCACGGTCTCCAGGTGGCGGCGCAGCGAGCGGGTGGTCGGCGTGCCGTTCGCGGGAAGGATGTCGTCCGGGCCGAGGGCGCCGAACATGAGCCCGTCCTCGTCGCGGTAGCGGTATCCGTAGACATCGGAGTTCACGGAGATGTCGCCGGTGAGCCCGAGGCAGCCGGTTGCGGTGTCGCGCAGGCTGAGCGTCGTCATCGCCGCCTCCTCAGGCCAGCGTCAGCAGCACCGGGATCAGCCCGGTCCCGGCGTCCAGGGGCCCGAGCGCCTTGCCGAGCACCGAGCCCGCCGAGCGGGCGCTGTCCGCGACCCGCATCGCATGCCCCGGCCGCGGGGCGGTGGTGAGCAGGTCTCCGGCCGCGATCGCGCCGGGCCCGGCGTCGGCTCGGCAGTACACCCGGCCGAGCACCGCGACCGGCACCCGCCCGCCGCCCGGTCGGGTGCCCAGCCGCAGCGCGGGCGCCGACGTACAGGCCCGCGTTCTCCCCGTTCAGATGAAAGACCTCCCGACCCTCCCCGTCCCGCACCCGGACGTCGCCCTCATTGCCCTCGACCCCGACGAACAACGTGGCGTTGCGGGCTTCGAGGTGGAACACCTCGGTCGCATCCCGGTCCTGCACGCGGACGTGACCGTCCACGCCCTGCGCGCCGACGTAGACCGTCGCGGCGGGGCCGTGCAGCAGGATCGCGTCCCCCCTGCCCCGAGGACCCGCACGCGGCCGGGCTCCCCGGTCGCCCCGACGATCAGCTCGCCGGTCTTGGCGGCGAACGCCAGAACGTCGACCAGCGCACCGAGCGCCTGCCTGCGCACGACCAGGTTCCCGTCGTGGTCGAGCCGCGCGAGCTCGCCGCCGTGGGCGTCCTGCAGCACGAGCGCGTGCTCGGCGATCACGACGTCCTCGTCGAAAGTGGCCATGTCGTCCCCCCATCACCCTGTGTCTTCGATTCACGGCCCCGTGCGGCGGCGCGGTTCATCCGCGGGCGGGCACACTGTTCGGCCGTGAGCACCTGGACCAGTGCGGAGTGCGCCGCTGCGTGGGACGTGCAGCCCGGCACCTGGCTCGGCTACGTCAGCCGCGGCCAGGCCCCGCCGCCGCTGCCCGGAACGGACGAGCGCGGCCGCCGTCGCTGGGACCCCGACGCCGTGCGCGCGTTCCCGCGGCCGGGCGCAGGCCGATCACGGGCGGCGGCGACCCCGGAGAACACGGCCCTGCTCGCGGCGATGACGCAGGTCGCCGACGAGCTGGACGCCCTCCGCGATCGGCAGCGCGACCTCGCCCGCGAGGCGCGGGCGGGCGGCGTCGAGGTGCGGGCGATCGCCCGGGCGCTGCGCGTCTCCCCGCAGACCATCTACGGCTGGCTCGACGGCTGAGCCGACTCGGGCACCCATCGGGTGAGGTCCCGCCACGTGAGCCTGCGCCGACCGCTCGCCATGGGCGCGGGACCGGCGGGCGCGGGATAGCCGAGGCAAATGATCATTTCGGCCTGCCACCCGTTCGGCAGCTGCAGGACGACGGCCGCCGCGGCCCGGCTGAACGACGTGACCGGTCCGGCGCCGATCCCGACGGCGTGGGCGGCGAGCATGATCGTGGCGGCGGCCGTGCCGACGTCGATGAGCAGGCCGGGCGCGCCTGCGGGGAAGCCGTACCCGGCAGCGCGCTCGCGATCGGTGCAGATGACGATGGCGGCCACGGGACGCTGGAGCATTCCCGGTGACACCATGCGCAGCACGCGCAGGATGCTGGCGTCATCGGTGACGGCGAACTGCTGCAGGTGGCGGTTGCCCGCGCTCGGGGCCCAGCGGGCGGCGTCGAGGATGGTCTCCAGGAGCGGGCGGGGAATCGGGTCCGGCGCCATCGCCCGCACGACGCGCCTGCTGCGGATCGCCGCGAGCACGTCCTGGCTCACGCCGAGGTCCCGAAGTGCGCGGTGAGGTGCGCGGCGAGGACGCGGCAGAGCTCGTCGAGGCGGGCGACGTAGGCGTCCCGCTCGGCGCGGGGCACCGCGAGCTCGGGGGCGGCGACCAGCGGACCGGTCACGAACCGGGCCGTCTCGGGCGACGCCCGTTCCGCGATCGCGGCACCGAGTCGGCGAGCTGCGGTCAGCAGCCGCATCGGGCCGTACTCGGCGGCCTCGTCCACCTGGGTGCGGGCCGCCGTGACCAGGTAGGCGAGCAGTTCGAGGGCCGTGTCCTCGTCGAGCACGAGTTCACTCATGAGACGACATCCTCCACCCGGCCATCACTTCTCCGCTTCAGGTGTGCGGGCAGGCTGGAGCAGAATCACGCCGGTGACGGTGGCGACGCTGGTTTCGGTGAACGTCGGCATGCCCCGCGATGTCGACTGGGAGGGCCGGACCGTCCACACGGGCATCTGGAAGTCGTCGGTGCCCGGCCCGCAGACCGTCCGCCGGATCAACATCGACGGCGACGGCCAGGGCGACCTGAACGGGCACGGCGGGGAGAACCGCGCCGTCTTCGTCTACCAGCTCGACTCCTACCGCCACTGGAGCCGTCACCTCGGTCGCGACGACCTCGTCCACGGCAACTTCGGCGAGAACCTCACCGTCGAGGGCCTGCCCGACGCCGAGGTCTGCATCGGCGACCGCTACCGGATCGGCACCGCCGAGTTCGAGGTCACGCAGCCGCGGGTCACCTGCTTCCGCGTCGGGATGCGGCTCGGCCAGCCCGACATGCCCGCCCTGCTCGTCGGCCACCACCGACCCGGCTTCTACATGCGCGTCATCACCGAGGGCGTGATCGAGGCGGGCGACGAGATCGTCAAGACGGCCACCGGGCGCCACCAGATCAGCGTGGCCGACATCGACGCGCTGCTCTACCTCCCCGACCGCGACCTCGCCCTCATGCGTAAGGCGCTGGACATCCCCGCGCTCAGCCTCGGCTGGCAGGGGTCGTTCCGCGAGCTGGTGGCGGGCGCCGACGGGGGCATCGCCGAGGGACCGGCGTGGCCGGGCTTCCAACCCCTGCGGGTGGTCGGCGTGACCCGCGAAAGCGCGACCGTCACCTCCCTCAGCCTCGCGAGCCCCACCGGCGCTCCCCTGCCCCGCGCGCGGGCAGGGCAGTACCTCACGCTGCAAGTGCCGCTGTCCGCCGCGCAGCGGGCCGTGCGCAGCTACTCGCTGTCCTCGGCGCCCGGCAGCGCGACCTACCGCATCAGCGTCAAGCGCGAGGAGCACGGCGAGGTCAGCCGCTGGCTGCATGCGAACATCCATATCGGCGACACGGTGAACACGGCAGCGCCCCGTGGCGACTTCACCCTCACCGACACCGCGACACCCGTCGTGCTCGTGTCCGCGGGCGTCGGCGCCACGCCGGTGCTCGCGATGCTGCACGCCCTCGCCGCCACCCACAGCGCCCGACCGGTCTGGTGGTTCCACGCCGCCCGGCGACCGGCCGACCACGCCTTCGCCCGCGAGGCCCGGCAGCTCGTCGACGAGCTCCCCGCGGCGCACCTGCAGGTCCGCTACAGCGCCGCCACCGCCGCCGAGCTCGCCGAGACCGGCGCGTCGCCGGGACACCTCGACGCCGCGGCGTTCGCCGGACTGCCCGCCGACGCCGACGCGTTCCTGTGCGGACCGGACGCCTTCATGGACGCCATGACCGCCGCGCTCACCGCCGCCGGGATCGATCCCACGCACATCCACACCGAACGGTTCGGCGCCCGCAGCGCCATCAACCCCGGCGTCGTCGGCGCCGTCCACGTGCCACCGCACCTGCCCGCGGGTGCGCCGGGCACCGGCCCGCTCGTCACCTTCGCCCGCAGCGGGCTCAGCCTGCCCTTCGACGACGCCTACCGCAGCATCCTCGAACTCGCCGACGCCTGTGACGTCCCCACCCGCTGGTCCTGCCGCACCGGCGTCTGCCACACCTGCGTCACGCCGCTGCTCGCGGGCGCGGTCACCTATGCGCCCGACCCGCTCGAGCCTGCCGCCGCCGGATCCACCCTCATCTGCTGCGCCACCCCGACCACGGACGTCGTCGTCGACATCTGACGGATGGTGCTCGACCCCGGGCAACGCCCACCGGACTTCCGACGAAACACTTCTCGCGGTACACCGTCGGCCATTCCGAGGACGAACCATGGCGAGCTATCCGCTGCATCCCCCGCTCGACTGTGATGTGATCATGAAAGGCGGAATCACCAGCGGTGTGATCTACCCGGGCGCCGTGTGCGAACTGGCGAGGACCTATCGGCTCCGATCGATCGGCGGCGCGTCCGCGGGCGCCATCGCGGCAGCGGCCGCCGCAGCCGCCGAATACGGTCGGGCGACCGGCGGCTTCGAGATCCTGGAACAGCTGCCTCACGACATCACCGCACCCACGGCCATGGGCGGTTCCACCCTGTTCCGGCTCTTCCAGCCCACCAGCTCCACCGCGGGGCTGTTCGCCGTCGCGACCAGCACGATGGGTCGCTCCGGGGCGGCGCGCGTCCTCGCTCCCCTCGCCGCGATCGGGCGCCATTTCCTCCCGCAGACGCTCGCGGGCGGCCTGCCGGGCGCCGTCGTCGGCGCGCTCGGGCTCATGGGCTCCGGACTCGCGGGCGGTGCCGCGATCCTCGCCGGAGCGCTGTTGTTCCTCGTCGGAGCGCTGCTGGGCGGGCTGGCCGGTGTCGCGTGGCGCGCCCGGGCCCTGTCGACGCAGGGCTTCGGACTGTGCACCGGCATGCCGGGCGCACGGGCGTTTCGCCGGGCGGCGGCGCTCACCCCGTGGCTGCACGAGCTGCTGCAGAAGCTGGCGGGCCGCGGCCCTGACGACGCCCCCCTCACCTTCGGCGACCTCGACGCGGCGGGCTGCGACCTGCGGATGATGACTACGAACCTCAACCGCAGGCAGCCGGTCGCCCTGCCGTGGACCGAGCGGACCTGGTTCTTCGACCCGAAGGCCTTCCGCGCGTTGTTCCCCGCCGCGGTCGTCGACTGGATGATCGAGCACCCACCGCCGCTGCCGGAGTCCGAGGCGCGCAGACGGCGGTCGGCAACGCTCCGGGAGCAGGCGCTGCCGCTGCGGCCGCTCCCGGCCGCGGCGCAGCTGCCCGTCGTTGTCGCGACCCGGATGAGCCTGAGCTTCCCGTTCCTCATCAGCGCCGTTCCGCTGCACGCGGTCGACTACGCGGGCAACGGCGCCGGGACGCCGCGCTCGTTCCGCGTCTACTGGTTCTCCGACGGCGGCATCTGCAGCAACCTGCCCGTCCATTTCTTCGACGTGCCGCTTCCCCGGCGGCCGACGTTCGCGATCGATCTCTCGGCGTTTCCGGTCGATCGCGAGAAGAGCGAAGACGAGTCGGAGAACTCGACCCTGCCGCAGATCAACCGGGCGGGCTTGTGGCGGCGGTCGACCGTCTGGCGAACGAGCGGATTCGGCGCGATCGGGGATTTCGCGAGCGCCATATTCGCCTCGGCCAGGTCGTGGGTCGACGAGTCGCTCATCGTCATGCCCGGCTATCGGGACCGGGTGGCGACGGTGTGGCATGACGACCGGGAGGGCGGGCTCAACCTGAACATGTCGCGGGAGACCGTCGACGGGCTCGCCGCCCGTGGTCGCGGAGCCGCGGCGAAGCTCGTCACCCGGTTCGCAGGCGACGAGCCGGGCGTCACCGTCGCCGACGGCTGGCGCAACCAGCAGTGGATCCGCCTGCGCTGCGCAACACGGGCCCTGGACGGCTGGATCGGGGAGTTCGCCGAGGCCTTCGCCGACCCGGAGGCGTATCCGACGCTCGCGGGTGGCGACGCCGACAGCCCGTTGCCCTCCTACGGGCTGACCGTCGGCAGGCGGCGCGCGTTCAACGCGCGGATCGACACGCTGCTGGGCCTCGCCGCCGACTGGTCGACGCCCGACGACGTCGTCGCCCACAACGCCCCGTCGCCTGCGCCGGTACTCGGCCTGATCCCGTCGGACCGCTTCGCCGCGCCCGGCGCGGCGTGCGATCGGCCGACCGCCGAGCCGTCGGCGTGAGGCCTGCGGTGGATCAGCGGTCCAGGCGGGCCCGGCGACCCTCCAGGAACGTGCGCTCGGTGTCGTTGCCCGCCAGCGTGATCGCCTCGGCGTAGGCCGCGCGGGCTTCGTCGGCGCGGCCGAGGCGGCTCAGCAGGTCGGCGCGGGTGGCGGGGAGCAGGTGGTAGCCCGGCAGATCCAGAGCGTCGATGGCGGCGAGGGCCTGCGCGGGCCCGTGCACCTCGGCGACGGCGACCGCCCGGTTGAGCGCGACGATCGGCGTCGGCGTCTGCGCGAGGAGCTGGTCGTAGAGCGCCAGCACCTGGGCCCAGTCGGTGGCCGGCCCGTCGGTGTGCACGGCGTTGATGGCGGCCTGGAGCTGGTAGGGGCCGGGTCGGTTGCGGCGCAGGCAGCGGCGGACGAGATCGTGCCCCTCGGCGATCAGCTCCCGGTTCCACAGCGACCGGTCCTGCTCGGCGAGCGTCACCAGCTCGCCCGCGGGGCCCACCCTGGCGGGCCTGCGGGCTTCGGTGAGCAGCAGCAGCGCGAGTAGCCCGAGCGCCTCCGGCTCGTCGGGCATCAGCTCGGCCAGCGCCCGGGCCAGGCGGAGGGCCTCCAGGCAGAGGTCGGTGCGCAGCAGCGGCCCGGACGTCGCGGCGTAACCCTCGTTGAAGATCAGGTAGAGCACGGTCAGCACCGGCGGGAGCCGGTCGGGGAGCTCCGCGGTCTCGGGCACCCGGTACGGGATGGCGGCGTCGCGGATCTTCTTCTTGGCGCGCACGATCCGCTGGGCGATGGTGGCCTCGGGCACGAGGTAGGCCCGGGCGACCTCGGCCACCTCCAGGCCGCCGAGCAGGCGCAGGGTGAGCGCGGTCTGCGCGAGTGGCGACAGCGCCGGGTGGCAGCAGGTGAAGATCAGTCGGAGCTGGTCGTCGCGCACCGGTCCCACCTCCCTGGGCTCGTCGGGTTGCTGCAGCAGTAGCGCCTGGGCGTGGCGGGCCTCGCGGGTCGACTCCCGGCGCAGCCGGTCGATGGCCCGGTTGCGAGCGGTGGTCACGATCCAGGCGCCCGGGTTGGGCGGCAGCGTCGCCCACTTCTCCAGGGCCACCGCGAATGCGTCCTGCACCGCCTCCTCGGCGAGTCCGATGTCGCCGAGGAGGCGGGTCAGGGTGGCCACGCACCGGCCGTACTCCGCCCGGTAGAGGCTCGCCAGGTCCATGGGCCTATTCGCCGGTGCCGTCGAACGGCCGCACCTCGACCGGGTTCATGCACGCCTGCGCGCACTTCTCGGCCCAGGCCAGCGCCTCGTCCAGGTCGGCGGCGCGGATGACCCAGAAGCCGCCGAGCTGTTCCTTCGTCTCGGCGAACGGGCCGTCGGTCATGGTGGTGGCGCCGCCCTCGACCCGGACGACGGTGGCGGTCTCCGGCGGCAGCAGGCCGCCTGCGAACACCCAGGCCCCGGCGGACCGCAGCTCGGCGTTGATCCGGTCGGTCTGGGCGAACGCGGTCTGCATCTCCTCCGGCGTCGGCACGGGCGCGCCCTCGACGGAATGGACAGCGAGGAGGTACTGCATGACGGCTGTTCCTTTCGGTATTAAGCGGGGAGCTTGCGGGCGATGGCGGGGATGACGATCGCAGCGGCGACCACGTGCGTCAGCATCAGGAGGGCCTTGGTGGACGGGGCGGCGGGTGCGATCACGTCCGGCACGAAGGACAGCACGGTGAGCACCACGGTAGTGCGGACGAAGGCACTGCGCGGGTTCCGGGCCACGCGGGCCAGCACGACGGCCAGGACCACCCCGATCAGCGAGAAGAACGCGGTCAGCGTGCCGAAGCCGAGGACCGGGATCGGCGCGCCGCCGACGTCGAGGCTGATCCCGAGCACCTGTCCCGCCGCGGCGACGATCGGCGTGGCGGCGGCGGCGACCACGGTGGCGAGGGCGCCGTGGCCCAGGAGCGGGACGATGGCCGGGCGAACGGCGGGGCGGGTCGCGGTGTAGGTAGCGGACATGGTGGGCCTCCGGTGGGTGTCGACCGGCCCGTTGCCGGTCTCTCACCTGGGCTACGAACGGGAGGGACCCCGTTCGACACGTCCGGAAGAAATTCTTTCGGCCGCCGCACCGCCAGGGCGGACAGCGGGACGATCAGGCTGATCGCGGCGAGCGTGAGGGGAAACGTCGTCAGCGTCGCGACGGGCAGCTCAACGAGCTTGAAGCTGTCGATCCCCGCGTGCACGAGCGCCGGAGCCCAGATCGTGCCGCGACCCAGCTCGTACAGATGGGCCAGCGGGAGGGAGGTCACCGCCGCGACAGGCCGTAGCGGCCCGTGGCGTCGAGCTCGCCCAGTCCGGCGAGCACGCCCCACAGCACGCCGAACCCGAGCAGGAAACGGACGGACATGATCACCTCGGCGGTCCGGCGTACCCGTGCCAGGGTGGTATGCCCCGAAACGGTACGCGAGGAGAGGGTGATGGGAGCAGCGATCGGCCACGCTCTGGCCCTGGCCGGGTCGATGACCTGGGAGATCCTGTGGGCGCTGATCCTCGGGTTCGCGCTGTCCGCGGTGGTGCAGGCGGTGGTGCGGCGCAGCACGATCGTGCGGCTGCTGGGCGATGACCGGCCCCGCACGCTCGCCATCGCGGCCGGGCTCGGCGCAGCGTCCTCGTCGTGCTCCTACGCCGCGGTCGCGCTGGCCCGATCGCTGTTTCGCAAGGGCGCGCACTTCACCACCGCGATGGCGTTCGAGATCGCCTCGACCAACCTGGTGGTGGAGCTGGGCATCATCCTGGCGTTGCTGATGGGCTGGCAGTTCACCCTGGCCGAGTTCGTCGGCGGCCCGGTGATGATCGTGGCCTTGGCGGTGCTGTTCCGGCTGGTGCTCACCTCCCGCGCCCGCGGGCGGGGGCTGCTGGAGCAGGCCCGGACCCAGGCCGAGCGCGGCCTCGCGGGCTCGATGGAGGGCCACGCCGCGATGGACATGTCGGTGCAGCGCGAGGGCTCGTTGGCGCGCAGGCTGTTCTCGCCGGACGCGTTCACGTCGGTCTCGCACGTGTTCGTCATGGAGTGGGCCGCGATCTGGCGGGACCTGGTGATCGGCCTCCTGGTGGCGGGCGCGATCGGCGCCTGGGTGCCCGACGCGTTCTGGCAGGACGTCTTCCTGGCGGGCGATCCCACGATGGCGGCGCTGTGGGGGCCGCTGATCGGCCCACTCGTCGCCGTGATCAGCTTCGTGTGCTCCATCGGCAACGTGCCGCTGGCGGTCGTGCTGTGGACCGGCGGGATCAGTTTCGGCGGCGTGATCGCCTTCATCTTCGCCGACCTGATCATCCTGCCGATCCTCAACATCTACCGCCGCTACTACGGCCTACGGATGGCGCTCCTGCTCGGCGGTGCGTTCTGGCTGACCGCCACGCTCGCGGGCTACCTCGTCGAGCTGCTGTTCGGCCTCTTGGGGCTGGTCCCCGACCGGGCCCGGGCACGCCTGCCCGACGAAGGCGTGTCGTGGAACTACACGACCTGGCTCAACATCGCCTTCCTGGTCGTGGCGGCCGTGCTGGTGTGGCGATTCACCCGCACCGGCGGTCTGCCGATGCTGCGCATGATGGGCGGGAACCCCGACGACGGCCCGGACGGCGGCGGTCATCACCACGGCCACGTCTCGACGCCCGGCTAGGCCACCGCCGCCCGGACCCACCGCAGCAGCGCATCGGCGGACAGCGCGCCCACCTGGCGGGCGATCACCTCGCCGCGGCGCATCACCAGCAGGGTGGGGTCTCCTTCACGTGAAGATGATCTGCCCGCCTGCCGCCAGCTCGTAGAACTCCCCGACGGTGATGATGTCCTTGACCTGCTCGATGAAGTCGTCCTTGGCGAGCCCGAACAGATCGACCGAGGCCTGGCAGGCGTAGAGGCCCGCGCCGGTGTCGGCGATCATCTCGAGGAACTCGGGGATCGGCGGGATGTCGAGCTTGTCCATCTTGCGCGAGAGGTAGTTCGTCATCACCGACGACATCCCCGGCAGGCCGCCCGCCCAGGTGGCCAGGTGCAGGCCCGGATTGCCGACGGTGGCCAGCTTGATGTGCTCGATACGGGCCTTGTGGATCGCGTCCAGGCCGAAGAACGTGAAGAACAGGTTCGCCTCGATCCCCTCGGCGCGGGCCCCGTTCGCCATGATCAGCGCCGGGTACACGCCCTCCAACGAGCCCTTGGACACGATGATCGACACCTTCTCGATGACGCCGACGGTCGGGTCGGACATGTCACACCTCACTCTCAGATGCAGCCGCGGGGCTTCGGGATCCCCGCGATCTTGGCCGCCAGCTTCGCGGGCCCCTTCGGGAACAGCTGGTAGAGCTCCTTGACGCTCACGCCAGAGGACTTGCCCAGCATCCGCACCGTCGCACCGGTGCCCTTCGCCGCGTACTCCTGACGCATGAAGTTGATCACCTGCCAATGCCGGTCGGTCAGTTCGGCGATGCCTGCCTGACGGGCGATCTCGGCGGCCATGGCGGGCGTCCAGCGGTCGGGCTCGGTGAAGAAGCCCTCATCGTTGACGGGGACCTCGGTGCCTGCGTAGGTCGCCGTGGTGGTCGGTGCGGTCATTCGCTCCTCCTCGGAGGTGTCACGTGCCGATGGCGGTAGGGACGGCTTTGCCCGCGCGCGGCATGGCCGTGGGCACGCCCGGTATGTCGCGGCCGGGCAGGAGGCTGTGCCAGTACAGCCAGGAGAACATCAGCTTGCCCAGGTGGTTCATGCGCGACTCCTTCAGCAACGGCAGCCCCACCGGTCCCGGGAAATGCCCCGGCAGCGGCTCGGTGTCGTAGTTGAAGTCGATCAGCAGCGCCTTGCCGAAGCCGCTTTCGATGAAGCAGTTGGTGTGCCCGTCGAAGTGCCCGTCCAACGGACGGTTGTCGAGGAACCGCAGGACATTCCGGACGAGCACGTCGCCCTCGAAGTGGGCCACCGAACCGGCCTTCGACGTCGGGACACCGGCGGCGTCGCCGATGGCGAAGACATTCGGGCGCGCCTGCGACTGCAGCGTGTGTGGGTCGACGGACACGAAGTTCAGTTCGTCGCCCAGCCCCGGCGACCGACCCACGTAATCGGCACCGCCGTGCAGCGGCACCACCACGGCGAGGTCGAAGTCCACGCTGCGCTCGTCGTAGGAGACCAACCGGCCTGCGGCGCCGTCCACCTCGCCGGTGTTGAACTCGGTGACCAACTCGATCCCCTTCTCGTCCAGCAGGCCGGACAGGGCGCGCGCGGCGACGGGCTTGGTGAACGCGGCGTCCAGCGGCGTCGCATAGGTGAGGTGGACGCGGTCGCGGATGCCGCGCTTGCGGAAGTACGAGTCGGCGAGGAAGCAGAACTCCAGCGGCGCGACCGGACACTTGATCGGCATGTCCACCACGTTGACCACCACACGCCCGCCGTCGAAGGCCTCCAGCGCGGTGTGCAGGGCGCGTGCGCCTGGCAGGTCGTAGAACGTGAACACCCGCTCGCCCCAGCCGGGACCGGTCAACCCCTCCGTCTCCTCGGGCAGCAGCACCGCGCCGGTGGCGACGACGAGGACGTCGTAGCCCAACTCGCCGCCGTCGACCAGCAGCACCCGGTCGCGGTCGGGCTCCACCCGCTCGACCGCGCCCCGACGGTAGGTGATCCCCTCGCGGAGCTGCGCGGGCCGAGATCGGACGAGGTCCTCGCCGCCGCCCGTCCCGAACGGGAGGAACAGCAGTCCGGGCTGGTAGACGTGGTCGTCGTCCTGGTCGACCACGGTGATCTCCAGGTCCGCGCGGGCACGCCGCAGCCGGTTCGCCGTCAGGGTGCCACCCGTGCCGCCGCCGAGGATTACGATTCGCGCCGTCATGGGTCCAGTGTTCGTTCCAACGTCGGCGGCGGTCAGGGGCGTTGGTCATCACGCCGACGGGACTTTGAGGTCGTTCGACCCTGGTCGAGATACCCCCGGGGGTTTATAAAGGCAATAGCCACCAGACGTCGGAGTTCTCGGAGGACGGCATGCGTTTCGCCCAGTACTACCTCGACTGCCTGTCGCAGGCGTCCTACATGATCGGAGACGAGACCACCGGCCAGGCCGTCGTCGTCGATCCCCGCCGCGACGTGGGCGAGTACGTCGCCGATGCGGCGGCGCACGGGCTGACCATCGTCGGCGTGGTGAACACGCACTTCCACGCGGACTTCCTCGCCGGGCACCTCGAGCTCGCCGCCGCCACGGGGGCGTGGATCGGCTACGGGAGCCGGGCCGAGGCCGACTACCCGATCCGCCACTTCGCCGACGGCGAGCGGATCTCGCTCGGCGACGTGACGCTGGAGATCTGGGAGACCCCCGGCCACACCCCGGAGTCGATCAGCGTGCTGGTGTACGAGCACGCCGCCGACCCCGTCCCGTACGGCGTGCTCACCGGGGACGCGCTGTTCATCGGCGACGTGGGCAGGCCCGACCTGCTCGCCTCGCTGGGCGCGACCGCCGATGACCTCGGGCGGATGCTGTACGGCTCGATCGTCCGGCTCATGACCCTGCCCGACGCCGTCCGCGTCTTCCCCGCACACGGCGCCGGGTCCGCGTGCGGCAAGAACCTGTCCACCGAACGACAGTCCACCATCGGCGCTCAACGGCTCACCAACTACGCATGTCGGCCGATGAGCGAGGAGGACTTCGTCGCGCTCGTCACCGCTGGCCAGCCTTCGGCACCGGGGTACTTCGTCTACGACGCGGTGCTCAACCGCCGCCTGCACCCCGTGCTGGACACGGCCCCGACCCCGCTGAGCCTGGACGAGGTCCTCGCCCGGCAGGCGGCGGGTGCGGTGGTGCTGGATGCGCGCGAACCGCACGAGTTCGCCGTCGGGCACCTGCACGGGTCGCTCAACGTCCCCGCCGACGGGCGGTTCGCCGAGACCGCGGGCATGGTCGTGACACCCGAGCAGGAGATCGTGCTGGTCGCGCCCCAGGACCGCGAGGAGGAGCTGGCCGTGCGGCTCGGCCGCATCGGCTTCGACCGAGTCGTGGGCTACCTGCGCGAGCCCGAGGCGGCGTTCCTGACCGCGCCCGAGCGCATCGATCGCGCCAGCCGGCTCACCCACCGCGAGCTCGTCGTTGCGCTGCGGAGTGCGGTGCCGCCGGTGCTGGTCGACGTGCGCAACCCAGGCGAGCTGGCCGACGGCGCGATCTTCCACGCCCGCCACATCCCGCTCGCGGAGCTGCCGCGGCGGCTTGCGGATATCCCGGCGGAGCAGCCCGTCGTCGCGTACTGCGCGGGGGGCTACCGCTCCAGCGTGGCCGCGAGCCTGCTGCGTCGGGCCGGATGGCCCGACGTCTCCGACCTGCTGGGCGGCTACACCGCGTGGGCCGCGGCGCTGGGTGTCGAACCGCACGACCTCGCCGTCGCCAACGACTTCCACCCCGCAGGCAGGTGAGCGGCCCGATGCAGATCGACGAGGACGTCACAGGCGCGGTGATCAACCGACTGCGCCGGGCCGAGGGCCAGATCGGTGGCGTGATCCGCATGCTCCAGGAGGGCCGTGACTGCAAGGACGTGGTCACCCAGCTCGCCGCAGCGTCCCGCGCCCTCGACAGGGCGGGCTTCGCCATCGTCGCGGCCGGGCTGGAGCGATGCATCAGCTCCGGCGAGGCGGGCAAGCCGGACCGGGACGAGCTGGAGAAGCTGTTCCTGTCGCTGGCGTGAGCCGTTCGGGTTCAGAGGAGGTTCTCGGCGCCGACGAAGAGGCCGACGCCCAGCAGCAGCACGGCGAACGCGCGGACGAGGGTCGGGCCGGAGAGCCGGTCGGCCATTCGCTTGCCCGCCACCGTGCCGAGAACGGCGGCGATCGTGAACGGGGCGATGATCGTCCAGTCCGGGTGCAGATCGCCGATCCGGGAGACGACCGACGCCGCCGAGTTCACGAGAATGATCAGCAACGACGTGCCGACGGCGCGGCTCATGGGCATCCGCAGCACGATGACCAGTGCGGGCACGACGAGGAAGCCGCCGCCGACGCCGAGGAAGCCGGTGAGGAAGCCGACGGCGGCGCCGCACACGACGATCTTCGCCACCATCACGAGACGGCGGGCGTCCGTGCGGGCGGCGACGGCCATGGGGGCAGCGCCGCCGATCGGCCGGACGTCTTCGCCTGCGTCGGCCCGGGAGTTGAACAGCATCGCGGCGGCGGCGAACACGGTGAGCGCGGCGAACGCCAACAGCAGTGCTGGTTGACTCACGTGCCGGTTGAGCAGGGTGCCCAGCCACGCCGCGGGAACACCGACGGCGGCGAAGGCGATCCCGATCCGCCGGTCCACCCCGTTCCGTCTGTGGGCGAGCACGCCCGCCGCCGCGGTCACGCCGACGATGATGACGCTGCCGGTGGTGGCGTCCTGGGCGCTCTGCCCGAGGACGTACACGAGGGCGGGCACGGTCAGCACCCCGCCGCCGCCACCGAGGCCACCGATGACCGCCCCCATGACCAGGCCGAGCGCCGCCGCCACGGCGACGGACACCATCACGCGACCGTGCCGGGCGTTCCGTCGTCGCGGGTCACAGGACGTCCGTCGGCGGCCCAGGCCTGCATCCGGGTGGTCATCGCGGCCTCCCACTTTTCGGGATAACCTCCGTAATGTACGGTCATTAAGGCGGAGCGGCAACGGCTGCCGGGTGTGACGTCGTCCGTCGTTGCGGTGCTGCTAGTGTCCTGCGCCGGAAGTTCGTTGCGTATATCGGCGGATCCAGGTGTACGTCGGCAAGGCGCTGGTCCGCGCCTCGTACCGGGTGTACTCGGCCGGACCAGCAACGCCGCTGACGTGCGGCTGGGCCGTCGAGATATGTGGCGAACTTCCGGCGCGGGACACTAGCTTCCGCTCACCGCGAACGTGCCGAGCCCACGCTGGTCGTAGAACGCCAGCGTCACCGCGCCAGCATGACCATTCGCGCCCGGCTTGAAGATGGCGCTCGAGGTTCCCGTCGCGTTTTCGCCGATGCTCTGGAACGTGAAGGTGTCGCCATCGTAGGCGGTCAGCGGGAAGGTGGTCGGCTTTGCCGAAGGGCCCATGGCCATCTGCAGCCTGCCGTCGGCCACCGAGACGGTGAGCGGCCCGTAATAGGCGTTGTCGTAGGTGCCCGCATAAGCGGTGAGCGGTTGCGGCGGCTTCGGCTGGGCGGGCGGGGTGTCGTACGGATTCGGCGGCTGGGCTTCGGACGCCGCGAGGACCTTCTGGTAGAAGCCCAGCCAGTCCACGGTGGGCTTGCCGTGCTGCGCGGCGTCGAAGAAGGCGTTGTTGACCGACTCCGGCAATCCGATGGGTGCACCGTTGGTGAGTGTGACGATGCCCAGCTGTTCCACCGGCAGCATGGCGACATTGGTCGCCGCGCCGAGCGCGAACGCGCCGGAATGGTCGAGCTTGAGGCGGGCCTGGTCGTCGTAGGAGACGTTCCAACCCAGACCGTAGAACTGCGTGCGCGCGTTCGGGTCCGCCGACGCGTGCAGGTCCTGGTGCGGCACGTGCGTCTGCTGCAGCGCTGAGGAGTCGATCACCGGCTTGCCGTCGAACTTCCCCCCGCCGAGCTGCAGCCGGATGAACTGGGCGAGATCGCGGACAGACGAGCTCAGCCCCCCGGCCGGGGCCTCGGCATCGGGCTCGCGCACGTATTTCGCCTGCCAGGTCTTGCTGGTCGATCCGCCGACCCGGACGTGGATCAGAGCCTTGTCCTGCCGTGACTCGTAAACGCTGTGCTGGTAGCTCGATTCGGTCATGCCGAGCGGTCCGAACAGGACGTCCTGGGCGAGGGAGTCCCAGGACTGCTTGGCGGCATCGGCGGCCGCGACGCCACCTTCGGTGTAGCCGAAGTTGCTGTAGTTGTAGCTGGCCCGAAAGGCATCGAGGGGCTGCTGGTTCAGCTTCGAAAGAATGTAGTTCTGGTCGAAGCCGAGATCCTCGAGCAGGTCCCCGGCACCCGTGTACAGCCCGCTCCGGTGCGACATGAGATCGGCGAACGTGGCGTTGGTCGTCACGTACGGGTCGTGCAGCGCGAACGACGGGTTGTACTTGATCACCGGGTCGTCCCAGCCGATCGTCTTGCGGCCGACGACGCCTGCGACGATCGTCGAGGCCACCGGCTTCGACACCGACGCCACCTGGAAGACCGTGTCCGGGTCGACCGTGTCCGGCTTGCCGACCTCGCGGACGCCGAACCCCTTCGAGTAGACGACCTTGTCCTGGTAGACCACCGCGACGGCGACGCCGGGAACGCCGGTCTGCGACATCGCCGACTGAACGATCGCGTCGAGCTGGCCGACCGCGGCGTCCACCTGCGACGGGGTGAGCGAGGAAGTCGGCCCGGGTGGCTGCGGCAGCAGCGAGGCCGGGCCACTGGTACCGGCGGCGGCGGATTCACGCGGACCGCCGACCGTGCACCCGGCGGCGGCGAGCGCCATCAGCGCCACGGCGATCGCCGCGGCAGGGCGGCTGGTGATCGTCCGCATTCGACTCATCAGGTCCCCGTCCATCACTCCCGGGAGCTCGGGTTCCCCGAACCCCGAGTGATCACTGTCGGCCCTGATCTTGCCACAGCGACGGCCCGCCCCCTGCCCTTTGCACGTGCGGCGCGGTCGTCGGATCGGGGGATTGATTTCCCTGGTGACCTACAGCCTCCGCAGCTCAGAGCCTCGTTGTCGCGACCCGTCCGCCTTCGGGAGCACCACCCCACCGATACCCGCTTTGGGAGTGTCCTCTGTGGCGCGACCGGGTCGGACCGCGACCGCCTGACCGCCGCCGCCGGTCACCCTGGCATGCTGGCGCGGTGGTGCTGCCGGACTTGGACGTGGCACGGGTACGGCGCTGGTGCGCCGTCCGCGTGCCCGAGCATGCCCGCCACCAGGTCCGCGTCGAGTGCGTCGCCGCCCCGCGCCACCTGACGATCGTCGAGCGCCGTGCGCCGTGGCGCGAGGACCTCGGACCCGACTGGACAACCTTCCCGATCGCGCGCCTGCGCTACACCGCGGCCGACCGCTCGTGGACCTTGTACTGGCGCGACCGTAACCTGCGCTTCCACCGCTATGATCAGCTGGCCCCAACCCGCCGCGTCGACGACGTCCTCGACGAGATCGACCGCGACCCCACCGCGATCTTCTGGGGCTGACCCATAGGCCGCCACGACCGCATGCCTGGAACGACCGCGGGGCGGTGTCAGCCAGACCACTGCGGCAACGGCCCATCTTCGCAGGACAGCCGGTGCCAGCCGTCCGGCTTCGGGTTGGGTGAACCGGACCGCGACCCGCAACATCGACAACCGGGGTCTGTGCCGGTCAACTCGGCGACCGCGTCTTGAGCTGCTCGGCCAGCGCTTGCACCTTCGCCGGCCGCTCCTCCGTCGGGCATCGTCGGCACCGGTAGGCCGCAGTTCGTGGCCAAAACTGTGGCCAAAGATCACCGCCCGGCCGGACGGCGATGCAGGACCAGTGCGTCAGACCGCAGCTCCCCGAAGTCAACCTCGTCCAGCGCATTGACGACCGTCGTGAGATGACAGCGGACCAGCGCGAGCAACGCGGCATTCGTATTGTTGCCGGTGGCGACGACGAGCAGCCGCCGCGGCGAACCCGCGAGCAAGTGCCCGTCCCGGAAGTCGCGGTCTTTGTCACCACGACCCGAACCTCCCGGTCCGCCAGCGACGCGATCGCCGCATCGGACGTGCGGTTGCCGTCCGGAAGATCGGATGTGTGCAGCACATCGTGACCGGACTCGGCGAGAAACCGAGCCAGCCGCACCGGCAACTGCGCGTCGACCAAGAACCTCACGCAGCGCCGAGCGGAACCACGCGATGGCCGCCAGCCGCGAGCGCGCCGAACTCCAGCGCAGCCAACAGATCGTCACGCCCGAGATCCGGGTAGTCCTCCAGGATCTCCTCGACCGTCATGCCCGACGACAGGAGCTCAAGCAGCCCCTCGACCGTGTACCGCAACCCCCGGACCGTCGGCTGGCCATGGCAGATCGCCGGGTCGGAGGTGATGCGATCGAGCCTGGACACCCGTCCACAGTACCGCGACCGATCGCGACCGAGCCACCGTTCACGACGTGCCGGGCGCCCAACGGACTTGGTGGCCAGAGATCCAGAGGAATTGATGTAAACGATCTATCCCTGACCGTTCGTGCTGGTCAGGGATAGTATCCGGAGAGCGCGCCCGAAGGGATTCGAACCCCCAACCTTCTGATCCGTAGTTCCGACGCTGGCACCGAGATGACCGGTGAACAGGTACATCACGAGCGTCCGTGGCAAGGATCTACTCACCGGTGGCAGAGGTTCACAGCAGTTCGTGGACCATTTCGTGGACTGCAAGCCAGGGCGCCGCGTGAACACCGGCGCGTCCCTGGCTACCCTCGATCTCATGAGCGCCGAGCGCGACGAACTGAGGCGTCTCGTCGAGGATCTTCCCGATGAGCGCGTCCCTGCCGTCCTCGCCGAGGTCCGCCGTCAGCACGAGCAGCAACCAGCGGACGCCTGGCCGCCGTCGTGGTTCGCTTCCTTCGCCAGTGGACGGCACGATCTCGGCAGCAACCACGACGACTTGCTCGCCGAGGGTTTCGGACGCTCCTGAGTGATCGTCTGCGACACCGGCCCCTTGGTCGCGGCCGCCGACCGCGACGACGACCACAACCGATCCTGCACCGACCTCTTCACCGGTCTGCATCTCGCACGGCGGCAGATCCTCGTCCCGGCACCTGTCGTGGCCGAGGTGGGCTACCTGCTCGGCCGCGCAGGCGGCGCACGTGTCGAGGCCGCGTTCCTGCGCTCGATCGTCGAGCACACATTCAGTGTCGTCGACCTCACCGATGAGGACTACGAGCGGATGGCCGAACTCGTGGAGACCTACGCCGACTTCCCGCTCGGCACGACCGACGCGGCTGTCATCGCCGTCGCTGAGCGCCTCCACATCACGGAAGTCGCCACACTCGACCACCGCCACTTCCGGGCCGTCCGACCGCGCCACGCAGACGCGCTCACCCTTCTTCCGTGACAAACATCGGTTCGTGGACGGAGATCAACACGCGAGGTTCTGAAAAGATCCATCCCTGACCGTCCTCGCTGGTCAGGGATAGTATCCGGAGAGCGCGCCCGAAGGGATTCGAACCCCCAACCTTCTGATCCGTAGTTCGGACGCTGACGCGCTTACCGTCAGCATGCTGGGCAAACGGTGGCCGAACAGTCTGGTGAAGCGACCTGGCAGGCACCGCCATGCGGCAGTTCGTGGCCAGAGCTGTGGCCAGAGATCAACTCGGATCGCGTCGACCATGGAGGACGAGTGCCGTCGGCCTGAGCTCGACGAAGTCGACTTCGTCGAATGCGGCGACGATCGCGTCGAGGTGCTCGGCGAACAGTGCAAGCAGGGCCGCGTTGGTGAT
Source organism: uncultured Actinomycetota bacterium (assembly GCA_963739465.1). Taxonomy (GTDB): domain Bacteria; phylum Actinomycetota; class Actinomycetes; order Mycobacteriales; family Pseudonocardiaceae; genus Pseudonocardia. The sequence continues at coordinate 236,838 of CAVUAS010000015.1, read as the reverse complement.
GTTGCCCGTCGCGACAACCAGCAGCCTCCGCGGCGAGCCCGACAGCAGGTGCCCGTCCCGGAAGTCGCGATCCTTGGTCACCACCACGCGCCCGGTTTCGTCGGCCAGCGCCGCGATGTCGGCGTCCGTCGTGCGATTCCCGTCCGGTAGCTGGGTCGTGTGGAGCGTGTCGTGTCCAGCGTCGGCGAGGTGCGTCGCGAGTCGCGCGGGCAGTTGCGCGTCGACGAGGAAGTTCACGCAGCGCCGAGCGGGACCACACGCTGGCGACCTGCCGTCAACGCGCCGAACTCCAGCGCGGCGAGCACGTCGTCTCGTTCGAGGTCCGGGTAGTCCGCGAGGAGTTCGTCGATCGACATCCCGGCAGAGAGCAGCTCCAGCAGACTCTCGACCGTGTAGCGCAGCCCGCGCACGGTGGGCTGGCCGTGACAGATCGCCGGGTCGGAGGTGATGCGGTCCAGCCGGCTCATAGGGACAAGGCTAGCCCCCCGAGCGAGCCCGCGATGCAGACTGTCGTCGACCACGGAAGGAACTATCGTGGCCCGCGTATCCGATCGCCGAGGTCATCGGAAGAGGGAGTCGAGCGTCCGCGCCGCCTCGGCGTCGGTCAGCGGCATCGCGTGGCTGTAGATCCTCAACGTCGTGGCGGCGTCACGATGGCCGAGGCGGTGCTGCGCCTGCAGGATGTCGCCCTGGCCGACCAGCACCGTTGCGACGGTGTGGCGGAGTCGGTGCAGCGTGATGTCGGGGTGGCCTGCCCGCTCGGCGAGGGCGGCGAACCAGTGGCCGGCGCAACTGGTGGTCAGCCTAGTGGCATGGTCGAGCCGTCGGGAGAACAGCCACGGCCCGAACCGGTTTGCCTCCCTCCTTCCCAAGCTGTCGCGTTGGACGAGCTCGGCCCGCTCGCGCCAGAGATCGACGCTGGTTCTCCACAACTGCGCGGTCGTTGCGCCGAGCGTGATTCGCCGGATCCGCCCGCTCTTCGTCGGTCCCACCACCTCGCTCGATGTCGCTCTGCTGATCGTCAGGACGTCGCCGTCCAGGTCGTCGATCTCGAGCGCGGCCAATTCGCCTCTGCGGGCACCGGTGTCGGCGGCGAGACGCGCCAGGAGCAGGACCTGATCGCGGCGATGGATCTATCTGGCCGCTGTCAGCCAGATGGTTCCGGGCGTCGTCGACGTCCGCGGCAGCGACCTTCAGGATTCGGCCGACAGTGTCGACCGGTGCGTGCAAGCGTGTCGGGCTCGTGGACGGCCCGCGCATGTCCCGCAGCGGCGGTGCGTCCAGGATGCCCTCCCGATACGCCCAGCCGAAGGCCGAGCGCAGGCATCGCACCCGGGAGGCGGCGGTCGCCTGGCCCACTCCGGCCGCGGCCCAGACATGTGTGGCTGCGCGGAGGACGGACGGGGTGACGTGGGATGCGCGCCGCGTACCGATCGGGTCGCGGCGCAGGGCCCGGACGGTGGATCTGTACCCGACCACGGTCGCCGGACGCCAGCCGTGCGGGGCCACCAACCACCGATCGAGCAAATCGGCTACCGCGACACCCGGCGCGGCTCTTCGTCCGGCGCGGACCGCATCGGCCCGGGCCGCCCAGCGCGCCAGGGCGGCCTGGGCGTCGTCGTGGTCACCGCGGATGGTGATCGATCGCACCAGGCTCCGACCGGAGACCAGGTCCGGCCCGAGCGCCACCCGCAGCTCCCACACCCCCGCCCTGCGCTGGCGCAGCGACCCGGCACCTCGACTTCTGTTCGTCATGCCCGACGGTAGGCGCTGCGCCCACGACCGCGGCGATGCACACGATGTGGGGACCGTCGTTGGGATGCGCAGACGCCGAACCACCAAGCTCATCGAGCGTCGTTGCAGGCGGAGGCGGTTCTTGATGTTGCGCGCCCGAAGGGATTCGAACCCCCAACCTTCTGATCCGTACCGTTCCCAGTGGGCGTCGGTGACGGAGCTGCGGACGTGGTGAACCAGCACCACGAGGGCCGAAGTGCGGCGACATGTGTGGCAACCACGGGTCGATGCGGCGCGCCGCCGAGATGACCCACCGCAGCGACCGTCCACCGGGGCTCGTCGGCGCCCGCCTCCTCGAGGTCGGTGAGCAGTGACCGGGCGGGGTGGTGGATCGCGGCCTGCGCGGCGCTGATCGTGTCCGGATCGCCGTCGGCCCAACCTCGGTCTCGCGCTGGGCGCGGGAGATGTCGCGGCGGGTGGCGTGCCCGGCCCGCAGATGCCCCAACTCGTGCACCAGCGTGTGCACCCGATCCGCGAACGGATAGCCAGGATCGATGTTGACGAGTCGTGCCGTGTAGTCGGTGTGTCCACGGGCGTCACCCGGTTCCGGGTCGGCAGTCAACCGGTACCCCGCACCGGCGACAAGCGCGGCCAACGCGTCCCAGGCGCTGGCCGGGGTGTCGCCGTTGACGTACCCGACGTCCGGAACCTCCGGCAGCGGCTCGCCGCCGGTGTCCTCGTAGCGGAATACCCGCTCCAACCGGAACCCACGCACCACCACCGCCGGACGGCCCTCACCGTCATACGCCGGCTGACCGGTCGCTGCCGTGCTCGGCTTCCTCCGCGGACAGGCGGCGGCGCACCGGGGCGAGCACCGCGAACGAGCGGGCGCCCTTGACGACCTGGCGGCCCATCGCCTGCCACGCCCGATACCCCGCCACCCCGGACAACGTAACGCCGCGCTGCTCGGCCTGCATCCACAACAGCAACACGTTCTGGGGCTGTAGCGGGTGAACCGGGCCTCGACCCGCAGCCCCGCCACCCACGCGTCGGACGTGGTCAACTCTGCCACCGCGGTAGTGAGCTGCTCGGCCAACGCGTCGACCTCGGCGGCCCGCTCCTCGGCCGTCCTCCCCTTCCCGCTGTTTCGGCTGCCGGTGGGTCGGGTGCGGGTGTCGGTGCTCATCACGCGTGCACCTCGCCCTCGACCGGCTCCGCGGGCTGATAGTCCTCAGTGGTCATCACCGGGCGCAGCGCCGTGCGGTCCCCGACATGCCGGTACCCCGACACCGGGCCCGGCACCCGCCACTGGGTAGGGGGCATGTCCTCGGCGAGGTCGCCGCATCCGGGCAGTTGATCGTGGTCAGCTCCAACGTGCGCTTTTCAATGGGCCACCAGCCATGTCGTAGCGACTCCAAGATAGCTGGACCATTGCCACCGGTCGATCCATTACTTAGATCAGCAAGGCTTTCGTATACCTGACCATTTGCATCGCGACCTCGGCAACGCAGCAGGACGGCGAGCCAGCGAAGCGCCGAGCGTGTACGCAGCCAGGCTGCAACCGCTGCCCTCCGGGCACGAACGGCAAGGATGGCCGCGGTCAGCGCACTCCCTAGCGAGTTAGGCCGCGGAGCGCTCGACCGATCACAATCATTGTTGTAAACTTTGAATCACTCGCCATGGCAATCTCGTACAGAGCCGATCTGGCCCGAACCAGGCCATAAGAATTATCGCGTTCCCACTGAGCAATAGCCTCCTCTACGGAGGCTCCTGGCCAAGAACCAGCCAACGCATTAAGCGTGATTGCCCTCAGAGACCCATCTAGATCGTCGCGCAGCACAGCCTTAGCGGCGGAGTCCCAGCCGTCCGCTACAGGCAGGACGTTGAGGCTACCCTTTGCCAGGGCGATGCCTAGATGCTCCGACAGGCCAAAGTACACCTTCGCCACATCACTTAGCTCAGATTGACCCTCTCGCTCCACAATCTCGCATATGTCGACGATGTCTAACAGACCTGGAAGTGCGGCGAAGCCTGCTATCTTGGACGCCAGCTCACCCGGGACACCGTCCCCTACGAGTGACTCTCGATCATCGAGTACCGATTCTCGCTCCCGTCCAAATAAGTAACTTGAGAGCTCTTCCGATAGATCGCAGACTGGCCCGGCGAATCGGGCGAGCTCCGCTCCGATGGTGAGCGGTTGTGGCCGATTTGAGAGAAACCACCGAATTACACGGGCGAGCACATTGCGGCACCGCGCCGTCAGCTCGTGCGCCATTCGATCCCCGCGCGGCAAACGTTCTAGCTCGACCCAGATCGACTGTAAACCGACCAACTCCATGCCAACCACGTGGGCACGGACAGCGTCAGTCACACTCGCATTCGGCAGTTCTTCAGTGAGTCGCGCTAAGAAAGTAGTGCCGGACAGATCAACAACGTCGTTTGCCAACCGTGACGCGATGATCTCCCGTCGCAGCGGATGATTGAAAATCTTCCCACCATCGGCAGCGGTAGTTGCCGTCTCCGAAAAGAATCCAACTAATGTACTGAACATCGATACAGTGTCTGGTAGATCCGTCCTAACGATCGCGTCATATGTACTTGCTCGCACGTATGCGGCTACACTGACAACCTCGGGTGTGGTGGGGAACGCTCCTTCCGTCCAATAGCGATCCATTCGCTCGACGATTTGGTCAGCTGGCTCAAGCATGGCTGGATCGTTCTCGGCCTGGCGGGCCAGCTGCGCTATCAGGCGCGCTACGCCGCTGCCGAAGACGTCTCGCATGATCGGCTCGTCTAGCTCGCGCGCGAGCGCCTTAACATCCGCCAATACGACGTTTGCCGTCTCGTATTGCATAGTCGAATCTTGGTCGGACCTCTCGCCCAGGCTTTCGGTCCGCCCATTCGCCATCCCGGTTGCCATACGGTTAAGAATCAACCGGTCTCGGTAGAGAGCGGTGCCAATACTGTCCATGCTTGCCGTCGTGATTCGACCTCCACTACGAGCGAAGGCGACGCGACCGGCATGGGAGATTCCGCCGTCTCGGCTCTCGACGATAATCTTCGTGCGCAAAGAATCCGCATCTACGGCCGGGTCGGGGTTGCGTCGATTGCGCCTACCTTCGTTGAGCTCTCCGCCGTGCTTGATAAGTGTTGCCGAGCTGTCAACCCACAGAAGATCCACCGGAGCCCGAAGGATACCGCGGATTAGCTCGTCCGGACGCAGCCGCGCTTGCCCCTCCAAGCCCAGTGCCGCGTCGACGGCAGGGCTCACTGGAATACTCTTCAATCTACGTGGCCATAACCCGATTTGAAGGCAAAGTTCTTCATTATCGATGTCAGTTCGGGCTAGGTTCCTTGAGGCGAGGATTCGGCTGAGCTCGGCAGGGGGCCCCGCTGCACCGGGATCTGGGTCGAGAAGAATATGTGTATCGCCTATAGCGGCAATCAAGCGGAAGTTTGGTCGCAACCGCAACACTCGACTCAACACTCCCGTCAGATCACCAATAGCAATCATCGTGACCGGATCGGCCGTCGGGTCCACGCCGAGGCGACCGAAATGCTCCTCTGCGAAGGCCAGTGCCGAGCGGACAGCGACCTCGTGAAGTTGCTGATAGCTGGTATCAGCCGGGCAGAGGTAGCAGCGGTGCAGCCAGTAACCGCGTTGCGCGGCTACCCGTGCACCAACATCGGCAAAGTCGCCATCCTCGTCGGTTCCCTCCACAATTAGGAACGCCGAATCTCCATCGTGCCGCACGATTCCCGCGGCGGCCGTGATCTGGCCATCGTGAAAGTCATCCGTAATTTCGAGCATTGCGTTAACCACAGCACCATAAGCCTCGCAGGCCTCCTCTCGAGTCCACTTGCCCGCAATAGGCGCAAATGCCCCCAACGCACGACCAGTGACCGTATGAGCGCTGCGCACAATCTCTGACGGCGCAGCGTCGAGAACGCCGTCACGAATGCCGTCGATTCGGTCGCGCAGAACCAGAGGCCCCCTCGGGAGTGGACCGAACGCCAAGAACACACCAGCTGCCTGCGCCGAACAAACGAAGTAGTCGCGCAGCGGCCGAGGGTACGGAGAACCAGGCACTGCGGAGCTGTCAAAGCAAAAGGCCAGTTGCGGCCGTTGGAGAAAGTAATTGCTGCGCACATTCGCACTAATGATATTTATGAGCTTGGTAAATACCTGCTCTATCGAACGATCCTCGACCGAGTCTTCGACTCGCGCCCGTACCTCGTTGGACAAATTTCGGACTACATGCTCGCGTTCGACTTGCTTCGGGTCGTGCCGCGCCTCGAAGAGGCTGATAATTAACGCAGTCAGCGTCGGCTCGGCGAGTAATGCGTCAGCGAAATCGTCTTCTGAGTAGTTGTCGTCCAGCTGGCGCAAATAGCGGGTTAACGCCAAGAGCACAAACGCCTGCCGGACCGTAACAACGTCTGCGTTTACAAGTTCAGCGAACCGCGAATGCGCGAGCGGATCCGTACCAAAAGCGACGTTTTCCGCCAATGCGAGGACGTCTGCACGCCCACTGACGTGCCGCTTTGGGGCAGGGCGTCCGGCCGCGGGAAGCGCGGTCAGAAGATGTCTGAACGCATCAGCCACAGTGAGCACTTCCGGACCACCGGGGTCTCCCTGCCGCAAGTAGGAAATCAACGCGCCAGAGAACGCGGTGTTGCGTTCACCAAGTGGCGCGTGGGCAAGCTCATCCCGGGCGGAGGCCGCAATGACGACAGCTCCGTCTACTCCGACCAGGTCAGCAGGATCATCGTCGCCAAGCGTGGCGATGGCTCGCCCGGACCAGCATGAGTCCAGCACGATCAGGCTTGAACGTGCTGTTGTATTTAAGAACGATCCGCGCGCGGTCGAGTATCTGATGGCACTGTAGGGGAGGTGACTCGGACGGCCATCCGTGGCGCAGTCGCTGAGGTAGAGCTCACCGTGCTCATCGAGCAATCCGTGACCTACATAGTAAAACAGCAGAACATCTGTGGCTTCCTGGCTGAGCCGAGCGATAGCGAAGCCAAGTTCCTGCGTAGATGCCGGATTGTGTATGACCTGAACGTTCGCTGGGTCCATGTTGCAGGAATTGATGAGAACAGCAGCTAGGTCCGTGAGCGTATCTGCTACAGACGGCAGGTCAGGAAGGGAGTCCGAGCCGTAGGCACTGCAGCCAACCAACAATGCACGCGAACCGGATAAACTGAGGGACATTCGACGGGTTCGGAGGGTTGGGCGCCTACTCATTTCTCAGGGGCGGAGATGTGAGGCGAGGTCCTTGACGATTGCTTGCATATCGTGCGCAGAAGCCGTTCTAATTCGGTCAGCTTCGAGCTCAATCCGAGCTCCAGAGGTTGTCGTCAGCACCACTGACAGCTTCGTGGTGCGCTGCCGTATCCAAGCCACTACCGAGGAGGCGAGCACGGTCGCCGCGCCCCCAGATCCCACCATGACTGTTACCGCATCGAGCAGCCCGCCGAGTCGGTCAGCTTTCTGCACGCCTTCGGCGACGTGCACGTGTCCACGCAGCTCGTCTTCGGCAACGAGGCTGCGCCGCAGCGACAGTAGATCGTCCGCTGAGGCTGCCGACGGCAGCTCTATTCGCGCTTCCACGTGGATGCAAGCCCCTTCCATACGACGTTTCGTCGTCAACCGATCTCTGATGCTGGCTTGAAGGTCGTCGTTTGTCCAGACTCAACGTTACGCGCCGGATCCGAGGCTGGTCAGGCTATGTACGCTGGCGATGCAGCAACAGGGGGACATCGCATGCCAGATTGTGCGGCATGCTCGCACCGGACACGCGACGGGGTCCGGTTGCTGGGTTGGCCGTACGGTCGGGTGTCTGCTGGTGACTGACCCCGGTCGTCGACGGCCCGCAAGCTCTGCCTAGCGTGCACGGCAGGTGAGCTCGAGCGCGGCCCCTCCGCCTCGCCGTGGGGCACCGGTGAACACTGCCGTTGTCACCGAGCAGGCCAGCCATCTCGCCGTAATGCTGGTGGTGGTGAAGACGGTGTTGACGTCGGCGGCGAGGAAGATCCCTCGTGCGGTGCGGGCCACGCAGAGGCGGGAGTGGTCGTCGAGGATGTTGAGGATCTCGACCTCGGTGTCGTCAGCGAGCCGGTAATGGGTGATATCCAACTGCCAGCGCTCGTTCGGGGCATCTGCGACAAGTCGCTGCCAGCTGCTGCGCGGGCGTTTGTGGGGTTGGGGGGTGACGAATCCGCGGATGGACAGGATCCGCCAGATCGTCGATACCGCCGGGACGTTCGCGCCGCGCCGTGGCGCTGCTGCAGGTGCGCGGCGATGGTGGCCGCAGCGGCCTCGTGCCCGCCCCTCGATCAGCTGTTCCTTGGCCCGCGCGGCCTGGAGAGCAGAGCCACGTTGCGCCACCCCGGCGGCCCGCAGTCCTGCTGGAACGCTGGGAATCGTCGGTGCCGCGTGTCACGCTCAGTTGTATGGAGGTGACAAAGTCGCTGCTTGCCAGCATGCCTATCGGCAACCTCCGCGTGCCGCTCGCCGAGTTCGGCGCGGTATGGGCTGATGCGGAGCAGCTCAGCAGAGCGCAGTCCGAGCGGCCGGATCCGGACTGGTTCCCGGCTGGGGTGGCGGTGACGTGCCGGTGGCTGGCCGGGGCGATCACCCACCACGCCACTCCCAACGCCGCCTCGGCAGTGAGGCTGTCGAGCAGCTCGCCGACGTCGACGCCGTCGGTGATGCCCAGGCACCAGCGGGCCCGGATCGCCGCCGAGGACGGCGCCGCCTCCCTCGCCCGCGTGCTGCGCCGCGCCGAGCTGGCCGGGCATGACCCCCGCCGAACCCTTGTCGACGCCATCGCCGAGGCGCCACTGACCGGAGCGAAGAACACCACCAACGTGCTCTACTCCCGCATCACCGACGGCGGAAACCGCCGCTTCCGGGTCGCAGCGGGTTAGCTGGGCTTAAGCGGCGAAGCCGTCATGATCGAGTCAAGTTCGCTCTCGCGCGTCGAGATTGGAGAGCGTACGGTGCGTGGTGCTCGCTCCACAGCGCAACGACAGCGCACCTGACCTGCAGATACGCACTTCGCGTGATGGTCAACATACCTAGGCGTAGCGAGTGGTGGCGGTCGGCCGCACTGACCGCGGGTCCTTGCGTGAGCCTGCTCGAAATCAGGAAGCCGACCACAGCATGCCTCGTCGGGCATCGGGCGCAGCCCGGCTAGTGGTCGGCAGGGGTTCGACGTTCCGGCAATCTCCACGAGGGGCTATCACGTGGTCGGGGCTGTGCCAGATCGACGGATGCCGCACGGCTCCCGGCCTGGGGGAGAAGCACGGTCGGCCGCGGTCTTATTTGCCGTGATCTTACGGAGGGGAGCAAGTCGGCTGCGGGATGGTCGAATGGCCTCGTTGCCGCGTCGTTTAATAGGCTCCGCCGATCGACACCGAGTGGTCCTCGCTCCGCAGCGGGATACGCCACATAGGCTTGGTTCAGCTTCGCCTCGGCAGCGATTTCGTTCAGCTGCGCTGCATTTGTCCTTGCTACGACCATAAGCCTTTCAGGTTCCGCGTCTTTCCGCTTTTCGACCCGCCAGAGTACACCTGCTGGCGCCCGACCGCCCGTCCTCCTCGTCGGCGAAGCGCGAAGACGTTCGGGAGCCCAAGCGGAGCGAAGTTGTTCGGGAGCCCCAGCAGAAAAGTATCCGAGTAGCTCCTCTGTATCGAGCATGGATGACGTTTGGCTCGGCCGGACATCTACAATATGGGGGCGCTCGGGCTCGTGCTTCTCGTCGTTTTCCTTCTGATCGGGAGGCTTAGCTTTTCCGCGTTCGCGGAATTCACTCACGCGCTGCCCGAGGCCTTCAAAAACCGCAGTCTCTAGCTGCTCGCCCACGAACAGCAGCCGCTCCAGCCGACCCAAATCATATAGTTCTGCGATAAGCTCACGTCGTCGGACATGGCCCTTGGGGTACATGAGGACAAGAAGTCGAAGGACCACGCCAGGCATAACGCCGAAAACGGCTACAGCTAGCAACAGGCTTACTGGCGACGCGAGGAGCTTAATCAGGTCGGCGAACTCAGCCATTGGCCATACCCCAACGCCGCGAAGTGGCTGGGCTATCAACTCGGACGCCCTGGAGGGCGGCAAGATTTCGCTTGCCCAACTCGGTCAATTCATAGTAGCGACGTGGTGGTCGTTTTTCCGCGATTGCGTTCAGATCCTCCCACCCATCGGTGAGCCATTTGTCATCGAGCATACGCGCCAGCATCGGGTAGAGGACACCCGAACGGACTCCCGATCGTTTCGAAAGCTGGTAACCCCAGAGTTGATCGTCCGGAGTCTCCATGATCGCCCTCGCCACATGGACGAGAGCCTTCGTTCGCCGCTTCACGCCCTTAGACTACATATGTTGGCGAACCGTGTCATCTGTCATGCATCAGCGCTCGCACGGCATGTCCGCTCCTGCGGGATCCGACCGAAGTTGACAGCGGCCAACGAGGGCATGACCTCACAGGGGACCGTGGGTAAGCATGTCAGCGCTCTTGCGGTGTCTGTGCCACCCTGACCCTGGTTGCCAAGCCGATGACCCAGCAGTCTCGGTCATCTACGTTCGGCCAGATCTGCCGATGGCCGCGGAGGCAGCGAAACGCGACGCCCGGACCCAGCCGAAAACCTGCCGAACAGCGCGGCGCAGACCTGGGAAGGCATGCTCGGAACGCCACGGCCTGTGACGGCAACCACGACGGCAACACAGGTCGACGCGGGCGCACCAGTCCGAACGGCCGCGAACGCCTGACCAGCTGAAATCGGCCGGTCGAGCCCTGGTTCACCACACCTTGAAAGCAAGTGCATGCCCTCGCCGGGCGGCAGCGTCTCCGGGACGGGGGCGTGCCATCCCGACGACCTCCCGGAGGGCTACCACACGGCCGACCGTGGGCGGAGCTGCCGTTGTCGGGGTGCGGCTGCGTCGAGGGCCGCCCACGGTCGCCCGCGCGGTCGGGACTTCGTCCAGGTCGACGGGATGGCACTTGCAGGCGAGGCGAGGCGATTCCAGCCGGGGATCTTGTGACCAGATCTGTGACCAGCACGCGGCGGGACATGCCGATCCAGCGCGAGACGGGTGAGACGGCGCCACAGCGGTGATGCTGGTCAGGGCGGGATGGAGCGCACCCGTGCGACCTGCTGAGACGGCTTGCTCCCGACTCATAACCCAGCGATCTCCGTCATTCAGGCGCGTGAGCGCGGTCCGTGCTGTCTGCGGGGCCGTCTCTTCCACTTCCGAGCGGGAGCAGGGCGCACGTTGCGATACTGGAACGGTGTTGCGCGTACTGCTCACCGGCATGTCGGGCGTCGGAAAGTCGAGCGTCGTGCTGGACCTGCGTTCGCGCGGATGCCGGGCGATTGATCTCGACGACGGGTGGTGCATCCCGCAAGCGGACGGGCGCCAGCTCATAGACGAGGAGCGTGTCTCGACTCTCCTCGAAGACGAGGAGTCATCCGTCCTGTTCCCTGCTGGCTGTGAGAAGAACCAGGTCAACCTCTATGACTCGTTGGAGAAGGTTGTCTTGCTGACTGCACCGATCAACCTGATGTTGGACCGAGTGCAGGGGCGAAGCGGCAACCCGTACGGCCAGACTCCGGCGGCTCGCACGCGGATCATCGAGGACGTTCGCGACGTGGAACCGCTCCTCCGCAGTATCGCGAGTCACGTCCTGGACACCGACCGGCCGCTCGTGGTGAGACGAGGCGTTAATGCATTCGCCGACTACGCAAGCCAAACCAGTCCGGGTCTGCCTATACGAATCCGGCGCGGATTGGTAGATCGAATCTGGAATGGTGCGCCAGCGTCCGTTACCGGTACGAGTAGGACACGCCGGCCGTGAGGGTGGGAGCCGCGCCGCCAAATAGGCGATGAGCTGTGTCCACCGTTGAGCCGTGTCTGGCACTTGCGCTGAGCTAGATCGTCGCGCAACGTAGCAAGAGTCCGAGGACGATCACGGCTTGGACAGTCTTGCCGCCCGCGTGGCGGATGCAGCGCAAGCTCTTGGCCAGCGCGTCGACCATCTGCAGACGGTCATCATCGGACGAGGCTCGGCAGACCTCGAAGCGTGTGAGCCGCTGGCCGCCGGTCCCGACATGTCCGCCAAGATCACGGCTGGCACAAGGCAGCAGAAAGGCATCACCAGCAACGTCACCAGCACGCACGGACCAGCACGCGGCAGCACGGCGACCGGCGTCGACCGCACACCCGAGTACCCGTCGATACGGAGGATCCGCGTTCGGGACGAAGAGGTCGTACTGCCGCCGAATCGGACCCTTTAGAAGTCAAGAGCGCCGCCTCGCTTCCTCTACCTCCGGCCCGGTCGCGGTCGGCGGGCCCAGCTACCCGGCCCCGCTCGCGACGGGGCAGTGTCCGGATCTGCGAGAGCCGCCGACAGCACTGCCATGACGAGCAACCGGACAATCCGTGCGCGAGGCCGGTGCTCGGCATTCCTTGAACACGGACGGCACGGGTCACGCCGGGATCGGCCTCGTCCAGCTTCCGCAACACCCTCATCAGATTCCGCTCCGACTGCCGAGCCCCGGGATGGCCGTCGCCTCTAGGACCCGGCGGCGGGCGGGCAAGGGTGTCCTCGTGAAGGGTTCGGGCCTGCTGGTATTCGCCCATCGCGCGCAGATCGGTGGCGAGGTTGTTGGCCGAGGTGAGGGTTTCGGGATGGTCCGCGCCCAGCACTCGGCGGCGGCGGGTGAGGGTGTCCTCGTCGAGAATGCGGGCCTGCTGGTAGTCCCCCAACCGGAACAGGTCGACGGCGAGGTTGCTGGCCGAAGCGAGGGTGGAGGGATGGTCCTCGCCGAGGACCCCGCGTGTGCGGGTGAAGGTGTCCTCGTCGAGGACGCGGGCCTGCTGGTAGTTCCCCCAAGCGGACACGTCGTTGGCGAGGTTGGCGGCCGAGGCGAGGGTGTCGGGGTGGTCGGCGCCCAGGACCCGGCGGCGGCTGAGGGCCTCGTTGTCGAGGGTGCGGGGCCTTCTGGTAGTCCCCTAACCGGAAAAGCGCCTGGCGAGGTTGCTGGCCGAGCCGAGGGTGTCGGGGTGGTCGGCGCCCAGTCGGTCCCGGTAGAGCGTGTGTGCGCGACGGGCCAGGGGGAGGGCTGCGCGGGGTTCACCGCGCGTGTCTCGATAATGGGCGGCGTAGTCCAGGAGCCAGGCAACCTGGTCGACGACCGGGTCGAGGGAGCGGCTGGCGTCGGTGGCGGCCAGCACGTGCGGCAGCAGCTGCTGCCAGCGCGGCCACACCGCCGGGTTTTTCCACGGGTTCGGGGGCGCAACGGCTCGCAACGTGCGGACGATGGCCGCGTCCCAGCCACCGCTCTCGCGCAGCTCGTCGCGGGTGCGAGCCCGCAGAAGCACGGCAGGTACCCGATGCAGTCGCACGCTGCGCGGTGCGACAGCGGTCATCCCGCGCCGATGCAGTAGCCGGGTGCAGGGGGTAAACACGAGTGGGTCCGCCGCGGTCTGGCGCAGACGCTCGGGCAAAACCTCCGGGTGCTGGATGAGCAGGCTCAGTGGCACGGGCTCGGGGGCGCACCACGCGATCAGGGTCAGCAGGTCCAACATGGCCGGGTCATCGGCGGCCAGCCGGTCGAACGCCATCGCCCACGCTGCGGTCACCGACAGCGGGTAGGGGCCGTTGTGGCCCTGGTCGAGCAGCTCTTCGGCCCGCTCACAAACAGCCGCAGGTAGGTGTCGGTGCACCACGCCCGCCGAAGCTGCCCGCCGCCTCCTGGATCAACCCTCCCGACACCGACGAAGCTGCTCAGTAATTCCTGCTCAACGGCGCCTCACACAGGTTGACAGATTCTGCTGCCCTCCGAACGCATGACAATGGCAGGAGTTCCACACATCGCTCGGCGGATGCGCGAAAGTCTCCAGGCAACCGGCTCAAGTCGGCCGAAGCGGTGCTTGAGTAGGCCCAGGATGAGGTGGACGTTGAACACCACCAGCGATATCACCAGCGCGCACGGACCAGCACGCAGCAGTGTGCCAAGTCAAGTTGATCAGAATCCCGCCGTCCATAATGCCAGAGTGCCATCTGTGCATCCGGCTGCTACAGCACGCTCATCCGGGCTGAATGCCACTGAATTGACGCCACCGGGGCTTGTCAGAACGCTTCTCCGCACTGGATGAACCAGATCAGTTAGATCCCAGAGGAGGACCGTCTGATCTTTGCTGCCAGCAGCCAACGTATGCCCGTCGGGCGAGAACGCTACCGAAGTCACAGGCTTTGTCGGTCCGGTTAGTGGTACACCTACTTGACGCGGCAGACTCGGATTAGACACGTCCCAAAGAGTCACTGTCGCGTCTTCGCTAGTGCGCTGACCTCGAAGATTCACCGGGTGGAAGTCCGCGACACGCCGTCATCGGTGCGTGATCCGTGGGCTGGGACGGTGCACCTTGATCTTGCGGGGTGGATCGAGGTGCGTCATGTCCAGACCTGTCCGGGCACGTCGATTGACCGACGATGAAGGCCAGTTCCTGCTGCGCTTGGTACGCCGCCGGGGTCGTGCCGACGCCATCCGGTACCGCCGGGGGTTGATCATCCTGGGGTCGTCGTCGGGGATACCGGTGCTGGCGATCGCCCGGCTGGTGGCCGCAGACCCGGACACAGTCCGGGACGTGATCCACGCGTTCAACGCCCACGGGCTGTCCGTGCTGGAGCCTCACTGGGGCGCCGGGCGCCCCCGGCGGATCACCGACCAGGACGAGGCGTTCGTGGTCGAGATCGCCCGCAGACGCCCGGGGAAGCTGGGTCTGCCGTTCACGCACTGGAGCATCCGCAAGCTCGCGAACTACCTCAGCGGCCGCTACGGCCGCACCGACCCGGCACAGATGCCGCACCGGATCGTGCGGATCGGCCGGGAACGGGTGCGGCGGATCCTTCACTCCCACGACATCACCTTTCAGCGCACCCGGACCTGGAAAGAGTCCACCGACCCGGCCAAGGACGCGAAGCTGGACCGGATCGAGGAAGTGATGTCCCGGTTTCCCGATCGTGTCTTCGCCTTCGACCAGTTCGGGCCGCTGAGTATCCGGCCCTGTCACGGCACCTGCTGGGCCGGCACGAAGCACCCGGACCGGCTGGCGGCGACCTACCACCGCTACCACGGCGTCCGCTACTTCCACGGCTGCTACGACCTGGCCCGCGACCAGCTGTGGGGTGTGCTGCACGAGCACAAGGGCGGTGCACACACCCTCGCCGCCCTCAAGAGCGTCCGTGCCGCGCGCCCCGACGGCGCACCGATCTACGTCGTGCTGGACAACCTGTCCTGCAACACCACTGCAGCAATCCGGATATGGGCAGCAGCGCACAAGGTCGAGCTGTGCCCGACCCCGACGAATGCCAGCTGGGCCGACCCGATCGAGGCGCAGTTCGGGCCCCTGCGAACGTTCACGATGGCCAACTCCGACCACCCCAGCCACGCCGCCCTGGCCCGCCGACTGCACGCCTACCTGCGCTGGCGCAACGCCAACGCCCGCGACCCGCGGGTCCTGGACGCCCAGCGCCGCGAACGCGCCCGCGCCCACAGCGAGAAAGGACACCGCTGGGGACGGCCCCGGCCCCGCGCCGCCTGACCAACCCGGTGATCTATCCGGGTCAGCGCACTAGCAGTGGCCAGCGTATGCCCGTCTGGAGAGAACGCGATAGAGGTCACAGAACCCGTATGTCCAGTTAAGGGTGGCCCGATTCGTTGTGGTCGGGCTGGGTCTCGCACGTCCCAGAGAATGACTGTCTTGTCGTCGCTACCAGAGGCCAGCGTATGCCCGTCTGGAGAGAACGCGATAGAGGTCACAGAACCCGTATGTCCAGTTAAGGGTGGCCCGATTCGTTGTGGTCGGGCTGGGTCTCGCGCGTCCCAGAGAATGACTGTCTTGTCGTCGCTACCAGAGGCCAGCGTATGCCCGTCTGGAGAGAACGCGATAGAGGTCACAGAACCCGTATGCCCGGTTAAGGGTGCCCCGAACTGTTTAGGTGGAGTACTCGTTGCGTCCCATAACTGGACCGTACCTAGAGCGCTCCCCACTCCCAAGACCTTCTGGTCAGGACTGAATGTCACCGACTTCAACCGGTCCACCTGTGGGAAGTGACGCACGGGTCAGACTCGAGCGGTTCGCGGTATTGATGTTCCAAATTTGAACAGTCCCCATCAATACCGCCGCTCGCGAGTAAAGAACCTCCTGGAGCGAATGCTATGCTTTCAATAGCACTTGGGGTAGCTACGAGTAGCGTCCCCGCATTGGGCGCCAATGTGGATACTGCCGGAGGCCGGACGTTCGATTGCACAACCGAGACTCCAACGACAGCGGCGAGCAATAGTATGGTAATCGCAACCGAGATTATAACAATCAGATTGATCCTCGATCCCCTTGCGGGTTGCGAGCTTTGCCGCTGTTGGAGTGCTCGGCTAGCGGCGACAAACTCGCGCTCCACCGTGCTTAGATCGTTGTAATTGGCTGGGTCGGCCGTCCAAGCCCTTACTGAGCTAAGCGGACCGTCGGGGTACAGACTATTTTCCGGGCGCCCTTGCTGTACCCAGCGGTTCGCGGCCTCTGAAAGCGATTGCTTTATCTTCAAGCCGTCGCGATCAGATTCTATCCAACCGCGCAGACGTGACCACGATTGAATAAGGGAGTCATTAGACAACGTTGCCAATCCGTTATCGATTGCGATAATGTTGCCGTCGGCCAACATCTGGAGAGCGCGCGACGCCGACAGAGGATCTGCGGATTGCCTAGTTGCCGCGCTAACGCTTATCCATACTCGCGAAGCTGTCGCGTCGCCAACCAGGACCATTTGAAGTATTAGACGCCGGGCGGCAGCCTGGGCCGCAAAATCGAGCTGTTGGAATACTTTTTCTGCGGTTGCCGGCAAAGAATTGCTCTGCCGACTTGAGGCGTCTATCGAAGTCGGCGCAGTTGGATCGTATTGTACTTCTTCGGCATCAAGGAACGGGCTTGGATCCTGGAGCTTGTTCCCAAGTATGTCCGCAAACGTCCTTAGCGCGTAACCCAGCGATTCCGGATCGTGTCCGCTCTCCTCGAAGACGGGCAGGCGTTCACCGAAGCTAAAGTAAGCCACATATGGCAGTTTGGTTCTTTCAAGTGCACGTCTTATTGGAACGTGCTTGGGGAGCCAAGACTGGTAAAATTCCTCGAAGTTAGTGGCGAAGGTTTCTATCCACTGCTGCGACAATACATACTCAGTCCGAGAGTCAAACCTCGAAGGTAGAGGGACGACCGCCGCAGGCGCACGGTCGTAGGCCAAGAGTTGGCGGCCTTCCTGCGCTCGCCGCATGACGTCGACGACTCCATTAACGCTTTGGCGGCTTGCGGTAAATACTGGGACGAGCACATCGGGCAGCTGAATCGTACATACTCCGCCAGAGTCTGTAATCCCCGTACGACTGTCGATGAGGACGAAGTCGTAATCCTTATCCCACAGCGTCCGGCATTCTTCAAAGAATTCCCCGCCTTCGTGGAGTTCGAAGAAGCGCGGCCAATCGAAGCCTAGTATGCGTTGTGGATACGAATCGTCCTGGCGCCCACTTGTCAGTAGGTGCAGTACACCGTGATTGCCATCCGCTAGAATTGGAACGATGAACGACGATATTCTGCCTGAAGCGTCGCCTACGTCACGTTGACGTTCAAGGATCTCCAGTACGCCTGCTCGGCTTTGTAGCTCGCCTCCGAACACGCTTTCCAGGTATCTGGTGAGCCCAGGCGCCTCCAGATCAAAGTCAATCAGCAATACTCGGTGGCCGTCCTGCGCAAGGATAACACCGATGTTGGCTAGTGCAAGAGTGCGGCCAACTCCCCCCTTGAATGAATAGAAGGTAATTATCACGCAGCTCCCCCTAGAGAGGGCGGTGACAACTGCTTAACTTCCAACCGATCGAATCGGGTTAGGTCATCCGTATAGTCGACACTGTGACGGACGCTTTCGGCTGGTACGGCTTCGATCGCAACCGCCGTGTCGCGGGACAGCTCCTGAAGCTTACCGGAGAGCTTTTCCCTTAGAAGGCTATGGATGGTCATGAATGGATCGGCATACTCGGCGAGATTTATCCCTTGGAGGAAGGTGAGAAATGGTGGGAATCGGCGGCCGTCGTGTATTATAGCCGGGAGGATGATCTCATCGAAGATCCCGTGTTGTTTAAAGATTCTTGAGCGTGCGATCATAAAGCTTAGTTCTCGTCGGCACCACTCACTCGCGAAGTACTGTCGTGACCAAAGTGCAACCATCACTCGCGACGCATGCAGTGATTGCTCCAGTGCTACTGGCCAATTTTGTCCTATGGAAAGTGAGGATCGGTCCTTGAAGATATTGGGGCTCCGGCCGAGTTCTTCACCAAGCCAATGTGCGAGTATGGGCTCAAAACTCTCATCGACGAACTTTTCCCATTGTCCGCTGCGACTATAACTCAGGAACACGTCATACTCGTAGCCAACGCAAGAGCCCTCGCCCATCGAACCTCGCCAGCTCACTCAGTGCATGATGGAAGAGCCTAGCGCCCGCCCCTCGCGAGGAATACCCAAGGTGATGCTTCGGCGAAGCTGCCAGGGCAGGCTAGTCTAGGCCAAGGCGTTCGCTACCAAGCCCCTGATACGGGCAGTCGACGTATCGCGGACGAGACTGCTCGTCCGATCGGCCTATCGCGCCTACTCCGGCGGCGGCGAAAGTGAGCTACGCAAAGACGACAAGAGGGTCGCACGTGCGGGGGGTGTGATGTCGCGCTGTAATCCGCGGGCGTGATCGCACCACGCAGCCGGCGAGTTCAACCGGCACCCAGTGTCCAGCAGCCTCTTACGGCCCGATCGAGCGAGGCGGACCGAGATCAACGAACTTCGCTGTACGCAGTCCTATTCATTCATCCGCGTCCGGCCAGGTCCGCCGATGACCGCGCGGACACAGCAGCGCCCAGCGCCAAGACGCCGACCTCCGCCGAACAGCTCATGCAGAGTTGGAAGCGTGCTGGAGGCCGCTCGATCCAGGGCAGACGTAGCGCCCTACGTGTCAGTTCCACGGCAGCCAGTGGGCTGGTTCACTGGCTGTCCTACGAGCGTCCGAGATCTCCGGCTCCGGATTGTCGTACCTCTGCGCGATCCTCGTTTGTGCGGGCTGCATGCCCGTACAGGGGAGAACCGTGGGTGCCGTGGATCACGGTTGTGCCGGCCAAAGTGGCATGGAACGGGCTCACGGGAGCGCGTCGGCTAGGTCCTCCGCTCGCCGTAGCGCGTTCTTCAAGACACAGGTTGAGCAGATGTTGCACCGTTGGCTGGACGGACGCCCCGACGAGGGACGCGGCCCGTGTTCCATGATTTTGCTTGGACCGTCTGCGAAGAGGGACGAAGAGGGACGATGACCGGAGGAGACCGGATGATCTTCGTTAGTCTCAGTCATAGTCTCGTTCATCTCCATCCGGCGCGGTCCAGCGTTGGCGTCCTACGCGAAGGCATCCCGCTCCGAGCTGCGGGCGGCCTTGCCCGGACACACATTGGCAGACCTCGAAAGCGTGTGAGTCCCGGACCGGGAGGGACGCAGGCTAGGATGACGCACACTCGACGGGGCGCCGGACTGCGACCGGACGGCACGCGATCCCCCGGCCCTCCGGCCTGACGGCCTCTGGTCCGGGGACCGCCCCTGAGGGCCACCGGCTCGCCACCGGCTACGCGCCGGGTGTGTGGTCCGGCAGCGCGACACCGACCGCTGCGGCAGCTCCGGTGGGTGACTAGGCTAGTTGAGTGTGACAACCAGCCTGCGGCTCGTTGGACCACACCGGACGTTCACGGATTCCTGACCAGCTGACGGCCTGCCAGCCCATCGCCTGCCACGCCCGATACCCTCCACCCGCGACAAGCCCACGCCGCGCTCCTCGGCCTGCATCCACAACAAGTAGCGGGTGAACCGCGCCGCCACCCGCAACATCCGCAGCCACGCCTGCGACGGGTCAACGCCGCCACAGCCTTCTTCAGCTGCTCGACCAGCGCCTCGACCTCCGCGGCCCGCTCCTGCGCCGTCTTCCCCTTGCCCGACCGGCAGCTGCTCGTCGCGGGGCGGCCATTACGCGTCCGCCTCACCCTCGACCGGCTCGGCCGGGCGGTACCCGTCGCGGGTCATCACCGGGCACAGCGCCGTCCGATCCGCCACGTGCCGATAGCCGGGCACCTTCCCCGACTCCGGCCGGTCCTGGGGTGGCATGTCCTCGGCGGCGTCGCCGCACTCCGGGCAGTAGATGCTGATCAGGTCGAACACGATGTCGCTCCCTCGGCCGTCCGCTGTGCGGCGAGCGGGGCCTGCCCCGTCTCGCCGTTAGGCGGGCCCTGTGTTCGGCCCAGAGGCTCCGCGTGCAAGGGAGGAAGCAAAGGATCTTCGGCGAAGCGGACCCGAAGGGCGAAGATGCTTTGCGGCCCTTGCAGGTGGAGGGGGCCGGACGCACGCTCGGACGGCCGAGGGAGCGCGCCGCAGGCGTCGATCAGCACTTCCTCGGCCCGCGCGGCCATGAGCGCGTCGGCGATGGATCCGGAACGGCGGCCCGGTGACCTAGTCGGACGCTGCGATCTGTCGGTGTCGTCTGTCACGCTGAGCTGCATGGAGGTGGCCGTGGCCGATCTGGCCCGGGTGCGTGTGGAGAACTTGCGGGTGCCGCGCGCGGAGTTCGGCGTCGTGTGGGCGGCGGCCGAGCGGCAGGCGGCGGTCGAGGCGGCTCGCGGGGTCACCGACTGGTACGCGGGCGGGGTCGTGATGACCTGCCGGTGGCTCGCCGGCGCAGTGGTGACGGATCAGACCGGCCGACGGGAGCCGCCCTACGCCCCCGCGACCGACCGCAGCATCTCCGCCCACGAAGAGTCGATCGAGGCCGAGTACCTGGTCGCGGAGCAACTCGACCTCGCCCGCCCGGATCTGGTCTCGCACCGGCCTGGATGGTGTGAAGCGATTCGGGCGACGCTGCGGTGGGCGTGGCGGCATTCTGGTCCGCCACCGCTCGATGTCGTTGGAGTGTGCGCCGCCGGTTGAGGGACAGATCACTACCGAGTGAGCGATCCGTAGTCGGCGCCATCGTCGTCGGCCCGCTCGCGCTGGGCCGCCTCGTCGTCGGCGTGCCAGCGCGCGAGCTCGGCCTCGCGGTGCTCGGCTGCTTCCTGTTCGTCGAGGGCTTCCCTGTTGCGAATCTCGACGAGGGCGCGCCGGGCGTGGTCCAGTGAACGGCTGCTTTCGTCAGCGCTGGGAACGCGGACCACGTCTTCCTTGACCGGTCGTGGCTCGGCCGCGGCGATCTGCCGGACGTCGCGCTCGTCGGCGTCGCGGACCGGATCGGCGACGTGGTCGTCGTCGTGGACGTCGTCCTCGGTGATCTCACGGTCGCGCTCGTCGACAACGACAGCCTCCCGGTGGGCGTCAAGCCATTCCTCGGCCGTCACGCGCTGTTCGGGCTCGGCGTCGTCGGCGTGGCGCAGCGCGAGTTCGGCCTTTGACCGCTCGGCGCGGACGCGGGTCTCCGCGGTGTGCGCGAGCCACCGCGCGCGGGCCTCGTCGATGTCGGCCAACGGCGCGGCCTGCTTGTCCAGGACTTTGGCCAGCGCGGCCGCCAGCGCGGATTCTTGGCGCAGGCGTGCACGGTCGTGCGGTTCGGCAGCGACGGCTTCGGCGGCGCGCAGCGTGGCGAGCTCGTGCTGGCGTGCCGCGGCTTGACGGGTGCCAGCGAGCTCGTTCGCGACGTAGCGGGGCGCCCAGGTGACCTCTCGTTCGTTGGCGCGGATGCGCATCCGCAGTTGGCCGTCGGACAGCTGCAGCTCCTCGCGGTCGGTCTCGGGCCGACCGAGGGTGCGCCACGCGGCTCGGAAGGCCGCGTAGGCCTCGGGCTGTCCCGGCGCCGGGGCGGGGCCGAGGGCCTCGGTTGGGTGCTCGTGGCCGCGGAGTTCGCGGTAGGCGGCGACCTGGCCCGCGCGGCGTTCCCAGCGGGAGCGTTCGACGGGATCGGCCGGTAGGGCGCCGAATGCCTCGACGGCCCACGTCGGAACGTCGTCGGCGGTTCGGCGGCCCAGCTCGGCGGCGCGCTCATCGGCTCCTGTGGCGAGCGCGGTGAGGTAGTCGCGCCATTCCGGGTTGTCGGTGCGCGGGGTCCAGTCGGCCCACGCATTGCCGACCGGGTCGAGGTCGCGCTCGTGGGCTTTGGTGATCCGCGCGTAAATCACGTGTGTGGGGTTGCGGGCACCCTCGAGTGGGCGGTCGGCCACAGCCTCGCAGAGAACTTGTCGCGGGTCGTGGCCAGCCAGTTCGGCCCGACGCAGGACGCGGGCCAGGGATGCGGCGCCATCGGCGGCGGCGATCCGGGCGCGCTGGTCGGTGGTGAGCTGGCCGGAGTCGGTGAGCTGATCTAGCCAGGCGGCGGTGCGTTCGGTGGCGGCCATTTGGGCGGCGGTGGCGAGCAGTTCGGCCGCGGTGCGCACGTGTGCGGCGTCGGCGACCGATTCGGTCGCGGTGGCCAGCGCGGAGCGCGCGGCGTCGTCGTGGCGGTGGTCGGCGAGGATGCTGGCGAGGACAGCGACGGGGTCGCGGTGCAGGGTGTCGCTCTCGTGGCCCTGGGCGGGGTCCTGGGGTCCGCTGAGGGTGGCGATGTGGGCGATGTTGGCGTCGCGGCCGCGGGAGAGCTCGACGTAGAGCGCGGCGCGCGACGTCCGCGCCGTCACCACGGCGTGGGTGGTGTCGACGTCTTGGCCTTGGGCGGCGTGGATGGTGACGGCGTAGGCCAAGGTGAGGTGCTCGCGGACGTAGTCGGCGGGCAGCACCATCCGCTCCCCTACTTCGTTGTCGCCGCCGGTGACGCGGACGACGTCGAGTCCGCCGTCGTCGTGGGTGCCGATGACCTCGTAGGTTTCGCGGTTGATCGGGCCGCGCCGGTTGCCGTCCACGCCGGCGAGGTCCCATCCGTTGAAACGGGCCTGGATGATGTCACCGACCCCGGCGAAGGTGCCCTGCCGGGCGAGCGGGACCCCGTGCTCCTGGACGTGGCCCAGCCGGACCAGCTCGGCGCGCAGCTGCGCGGACAGACGGGCGGCCTGCTCGTTGTCGTCGACGAGCAGCAGCGAGTGTTTGCCCGCGAGGGTGTCGGCGAGCCAGGAGCGGGCGGCCGAGGCCTCCGCCTGCTCCCGGGTGCCCCCATCCAGCAGGTGGCCGTGCTGGTGGTAGTCGCGCAGCACAGCGTCGTCGCCGTCACGCAGCCGCAGCGACGCGTCGCGTTCCCATTCGTGGGTGAAGCGGCGGGCCTCGGTGAGCTCGTAGCGTCCCCCGGTTTGGGCGAGTAGCTCCATGCCGCCGCCCGCGCCGATCGCGGCGAGCTGGCGGTGGTCTCCGACCAGCAGCAGCTTCGCCCCGGCCTGCTCGACGTAGCGGTGGATCAGAGCGAGCGCCGGGGTATCGGTCATGGCGGACTCGTCGACGACCACCAGATCGCCAGCGTGCAGCTGCCATGCTTCGTCACCCTCGACAGGCTGCGGTCGGCCGCTACTCGAGCCCGCGGCGAGCCGTTCCTGGGTGGCGAGCCACCGGGTGACGTTGCGCGCGGCCAGTCCTTCCCCGACCAGAACGTCGGTGGCGATCTGGGAGGTGGCCAGGCCGAACACGCGCCGAGGCAGGTCACCGCCGTGCAGCGTGCGATCGCTCCAGGCATGGGCGATCGCCCCGACCACGAAGGACTTGCCGGTCCCGGCCGGGCCGACCAGGGACTCGACCCGCGCGCCGGAGGTGAGGACCCCGCGGACCGCAGCGGCCTGGTCAACCCCGAGTTCGATCCCGGCTTCGCGCAGCTGCTCCAGATACCGCCTCGCCATCTCCGGTCGCAGAGCAGCTGCTCCGCCCGGCGCGGTCGCCGCGGACAGGATGCGCTCGGTCCGAATGTGGTCGGACGTGCAGTACAGCTGGGCGCCGTGGGCCTGATAGCTCGACTCACCGTCATCGCGACGCAGCACATCCGGCAACGCGTCCTCCCCGGGGCGGGCGGCGTCCAGCGGAATCGCGTAGCGCAGCGCCTCGACCGTCAGTTGGTCGAGTAGCCGGCCGATGTCGACGCCGTCCGGGAGGCCGAGATAGTCGGGCAGCGCGGCGTTGATCGCGCGGGTCAGGTCCGAGCGGGTCCACGCAGCCTTGCGCTCCTGAACGTCGGTGAGGGCGGTCTCGATCACGTCCTGCGGCGACCACGCCTGCGGGGCGGGCGCCTGCTCGCGAGCAGCCAGCGCCGCATGGGCAATTCCCGCGAGCCCGCCGTCGATGTCGGCGCGCAGCTGCGCGTCGATCCGGGCGAGGACCTGCTCGCGGGTTTCGCCGTCATGGGACTTGGCCCGTCGGGTGGCGAAGGTGGCCTGACGGGACAGCCGGTCGCGCACAGCGCTGTTCGCGGCCCGACCGGTGTGCGCCTCATAGGCGTCGAGCAGCTCCTGGGCCTTGGCTGTGACGGCACGACGGCGGGACGAAATCAGGTCCATGGCCTCCTGCGCGACACCGACTATCTCCCGGGACCTTCCATCCGGGCGCGTCGCGATCAACATCCCCAACGTGTGCGTGAGCCGCTCTTCGGTGGTGCGTTCCATCACCGCGGCAGCGGCCGCGCGCCACCGGTAGAGGCCCCGCCCATCGAGGGTGCGCCACTCCCCGTCGGGACCCTGCACCCGGTTGAGGCCGGCGTTGTGGATGTGCAGCTGCGGGTCGTGATCACGGCTGTCGTGCTGGAAGAACGACGCCACCACAAGGCCGTGCGCGTCGACGTAGCGGCCCGCGGCCCCGCCGTGGTGCCCGACGCGAGAGTAGCCGGCGTGCTCGGCGAGGTAGGCCAGCCCGGCATTGTTACCCGCCCAAATGGCGTCCTCAACGCCCTGCCGGAACGCCGCCCACGCATCGGCCGTCTCATGGTCGCCCGCCTGCCGACACTTGACCTCCTGCGCCTCGAACGCCGTGTGCAGCAGCGTGATCGACTTCTGCACGCTGAACGTGATATCGAAGAAGGCGACGTTGTGCCGGGCCGCCTTGCCCGCCTCGACGCGGAGTTCAGCGCGGCGTTCAGCCGACGCGTCCGGCTCGCGTTCAAGCGCGGCCGCGTACAACTCGTCCTCGGACAGATACCGACGGCCGGTATGTCCAAGCGTGTCCACCTCGTCCCAGCGTTCAAGGTCGGTGAATCCGTCGGCGCGCGGATCGAGGAACCGTTCGTACACCGCGCGCATGTCCTGTGCGTCGACCAGGCCGGTCAGGCCCAGCATTTCCGCGCCCGCTCCCCACCACCGGCCCGGCGGCTCACCATCGGCGACGGCACCGGTGTAGTAGTTCTCGCGGCCGGTCGCGATCTCCTTCAACAGGTACTCGGGGCTGTAGCCCGACGAGATGCTCAGCACGACGACCGCCCGGAAACGATCGTGCGGAGGGGGAGAGCAAGATCAACCGTGCGGGGCGCTGGTTGATGTCGGCCGGAGGCCGGGCCGGGCCTGACGATCAGGATGCATCGGTGTGGGTCCTTTGATCTTGGTAGTCTGGTTCCTGGTTCCTGCTCGTGGTTGGTCTGGATGGCGTAGTGCTCGGGTGAGATGGGTCGGCTCGTGGTCATGGCTGGTTGCGCTCCTCGATGGTGTCGTCGTCGGGGTCGGTGTTGATCAGGTGCAGCGGCAGGGGTCGGCCGCGTAGTGGCTTGAGGACGGTGGCGGCGGTGCCGCGGGAGACGTCGGCGGCGGTCGCGAGGGCGGAGACAGTCGGCAGGGCGCCGTGGCGCGCGGCGTGCCGGAGGGCCGCAGCCCGCGCCCGGTTCTGGGCCGAGGTCGGCGGCTGAGCGTCGGCAGCCCTCGACGGCGACGGTGGACGCGTCCGGGGCATTGGACGGTCGGCGGGGTTCAAAGGCGCCGGTGGCTCTGATTGGACGGCTGGACGATTGGACAGCGGCTGAACGGTGCACCGTCGTGGGCTCGGGTGGACGATCGCTGGCCAGGAGGTAGAGCAAGTGCGCGGCGACAGCCGCCGCAACGGCGGGCCACGCCCCGATCCCGAACCGCAGCACCGGCGAGGCGTCGAGGGTCGCGCCGGACGCGAGGAACGCGGCCTGCGCCAGCCCCGAGAGCCCGGCCGCGACCACGACGACCGCCCAGGCGTAGCGCGCCGCCGAACCGGACAGCCGGGCCGTCGCGCCGTAGGCGACCAGCGCCAGGCCGTCCGTGATCAGCGGGTAGAGCCAGGCGATCCCGGAGGGCACGGCGGCCGCGAGCGCCACCTCGTAGAGCCCGTGGGCGGTGGCCACCGCGGCGCCGAGCGCGACCGCCAGGCCGGGCAGCCAGAGCGCGGCCCGAGCCGCCCGCGACCGGTGTGCGCCGGTCATCGTCGACTCGCCCGCGTGATCGGCGCCGGCTCGGGCGCGTCCTCGTTGACGGCGGCGACCCCACCACTGCGCGATGACCGGCAGGGCCTCGACGCCCGGCACGATCGGTGGTCCGGCCGGTTACCGGGTCCAGCCTTCGCGGGTCTGGTGGGCCTCGATCGAGCAGGACCCGGCGCTGCCGCGGATGCGGCGCACGACGCCGGGCCGGTGGCGGTCGTGCCAGTCCGCGACCAGCCCGACGGACGCGGCCTTGCCCTGGTAGGCGGCCAGCCACGCGTGCATCAGCCAAAGCAGTTCCTCGACGACGTCGGGATGCCAGCACCAGCACTCCGGCAGCGCCTTGGGCGGCGTCGGGGTAGCGCAGGTACACCAGTTCGAGCCAGGCGGCGAGCTCGTCGAGCACCCGGCGGGCGAGCTCGTCGTCGGTCGGCAGCACCAGCCACGACGGGCAGGGCGTCGGCCCGCGCCGCGCGGTCAGTGCGGTGACGGTCTCGGTCAGCTCGGCGAGGAGCCCGGCCAGGTCGTCGACCCGCTCGCGGAGCCCGGTGAGCGGCTCGACCTGGCGGCGCAGCGCGTCGACCTCGCGGGCCAGCCCGGCGACCGGACGCCGCGGCTCCTCGCCGGCGCCGGGGATCGGCGGATGCGCGGGGCTCACCGCGACCACCCGTCCTCGTCGGCCTGCTCCGCCTCGGTGGTGTCTGCGGGCGGGGCTTCGGACGGCGACGTCGAGGACAGCCGCGGCGGTGCGGGCGCGTTCGATCGGGTCGGCGCGCATCGCGGCGAGGTCGGCCTCATCCAGGCCCCAGAGGTGAACCGACGTGCCGACCCGCTCGGAGACGTCGTCGAGGTAGCCGCGGACCACCGCGCGGGCCTCGTCGAGGGGGCGGCCGTCGGCGGCCAGCTCGTGCGCAGCCTCCTCGGCGGTCAGGGCGGGACCCGCGTCGATCGGCGGCCCCTCGCCGCCGGTGAGGCCGAGCTCGGCAGGCTGGTCGTCGTCACCGTGCCCGTCCAGTCACGCTCGTCGGTGTCGGGCTCGTCGGCGAGTGGGATGACGGCGCTGACGATGTCCTGGCCGTCGGGGGTGTCGATCCACGCGGGTTCGGTCGTGGTGACGGTCTCGTTCCCGAGCAGGTGGCGCAGGGTGCGGTGTTCGGCTTCGGAGACCGGTTCGAGCAGCCGCCCGGTGTCGGGGTCGGTGCGCCAGGTGCGGGCGCTGGGCCCGACCAGGGCGTAGCCGCCAGCCTCGGCGCGGGCGCGCACGGCGTCGTCGAGTGCGGTGTCGGCGGCCGCGGCGGCCTGCTGGTTGTCGCGCCCGCGCAGCGGTGGGCGGGGCTCGGCGCGGCTGGACGCGGCGCTGATCCGGTCCATGAGGCGGTCCTTGTCGGCGAGGAACCGGGCGCGTTCGGCCGGGTCGGCGGCGGCCCCGGCGTTCGACAGGGCGCGCAGGCGGGCGGTGAGAGCGGCGATCTCGGCGATCGAGGGCGGGTTGTCGTTCACGGCTGCCTCGCGGCTTCTCGTCGGTCGTCATCGCGGACCGGCATCGAGCCGGGCGGTGGCGTGGAAGGGCGCGTAGGTCGGGACCTCGCCCGTGTGGCCGGTGACGCGCAGCCGCAGCCGCGCCCAGGCCGCGCGCAGCCACGCCCACAGCGGGACGAAGACGCGCCGCACCATCCACCGCCCGACCGGCTGCCTGTAGCGGCGGCGAGCAGCGCCACCGCGAGCCACCCGATCGCCGCGGCGGTGGCAAGCGCCGCCCAGCCGCGCCAGCTCGGCGTGAGGGCGCCGGCGGTGGGTGCGGCCGCCCACATCGCCAGCACGGCGCCGGTGAGCCGGGCCGCGTGTTCGGCGAGCCACAGCTTGGCCAGCAGCCACGTGCGGATGAGCAGGATGCGCGCGCGGACGGTGAGGGCGTCGGGCCGGAAATGCGCGGCGACGTCGAGGCGGTGCCAGGCCATGCGGGCGCGGCCGAGCACGGGCGGCAGGGCGCGGCGGATGACCAGCACCCGGCCCGCGGGCAGGTTCGCGATCTGCGCGGGCGGCACCACCGGCACCCGCCGGGTGGTGCGCGAGGCGACCCGGCCGTGCAGGTCGGTCGTGGTGGTCCACTCGTCGCGCTCCCCCGCCAGCGTCGACCAGAACAGCAGGTCGTCGCGGTCGCGGGTGCCGCCGAACACGACCACGGCGCCGGTGTTGTTGAGGATCGTGGCGGCGTTGTGCTCGCCCCAGCGGGCCAGCAGCTGCGCCCGGGACTGGAACGCGGCGCAGATCGTCACCCCGCGCCCGCCCATGTCCGCGGTCCAGGACTCCAGCGGGACCGGGGAGATCAGCGCGGCCTCGTCCAGGAACAACCCGAGCGGCGGGTCCAGGCGGCCACCGGGCCGGGTGACGGCCAGGCGGCGGGCCTCGCGGGCGATGTGCCCGGTCAGCGCGCAGACCAGCGGGGCGGCCTGGGTCTCCTCGGCGCCGAGCAGGAACACCGTGGCGCGGCTGCGCAGCAGCTCCTCGACGTCGAACCCGACCCCGGGCTGGGCGGCGGCCGCGGCGGCGCGGGTGGGTGAGCCAGCCGAGCGCGGGCATCACCGTGGACGTGATCGAGGTGCGGGTGCGGTCGTTGGTGCCGACGAACTGCTCGACGTCGCTCACGAACGCCGCCACCCCGGAGCGGCGCAGCAGCGGCGGGCACGTCCTGCGCCGCGGGTCGGGCTTGGCCACCCACGAGAGGACGTGGGACATCGTCTTGCCGCCGAGCGCCGCGGCGTGCAGCAGCGCGGCGAGCACGCGGCGGGCCTGGGCGTCCCAGAACTCGCGGTCCCCGGAGCCGCCGTGGGAGGTGGCGGCGAGCAGGTCGGTGGCGCGTTCGACGGCCACCACCGGATCCGTGCAGCCGGTGAGCGGGTCGAACGTGATCGTGGAGCCGATGTCGCCGAGCCCGACGGCGTTGAACACGTACACCGGGCCGCGCTCGGCGCGCAACGGGCCGCAGATCGTCAGCAGGTCGGTGCGGGTGGAGGTGGCGACGGCGGCGCCCGGGAAGTCCAGCAGCATCGAGGCGATCTCGCCGGTCTTGCCGGTCCGCGGGCCGCCGACCATCATCACGACGTCCTCGTGCGAGGCGTAGACGTTCGTGACGCCGGAGCGGCACAGCTGCAGCCCGACCTCGCGGACCGGGAGCCGGTGCAGCTCCCAGCGCGACAGTTCGGCCAGCGAGGGCCGCACGGTGGCGGCGCGGCGGCGCATCGCCATCGCGGAGGCGGTGCGGGCGATGTCGAGCGTGGAGGCGACGCCGGACTTGCGGCGGTTCCCCGCGCTCCAGCGGGCCACCACTCCGGCCGACCGGGCGTGGCGGTGCCAGCCGAACCCGACCAGCACGCGACGAGGACGAGGTAGGCGGGCCAGGGCAGCTCGCGCAGCAGCGTCAACGTCGGGCAGCAGGGCGAACAGGGCGATGACGGCGGCGATGAGCGGGCGCCGCGCCGCCAGGCGATGCAGGCGCCGCGACGAGGACGGCGAGAAATAGGGCAACGTTGATCAGGGCGTTCATGGGGTCACTCCGGTGGTGAGTGCACCGGTGGGGTCGGTGCGCGGCGGGGCAGGGGAAGGCCGAGCGCGGCGGTGACGGCGTCGGCGATGAGGCGGGCGTTGCCGGTGCCCATGGCCGAGAGCCGGTAGCGGTCGGTGGCCATGTCGAGGGCGAGGTCGAGCAGGGCCCGGTCCTTGACGCCGCTGCGGTCGAGGTGGCCTGCGTCGAGCTCGCGGCGCAGGGCGGTCCAGTCGATCCAGTAGGAGCCGTCGGGGTCGCGGTGCAGCGCGGCGGCGAGCAGGTCGGCGCGGCGCAGCCACACGCCGTGGCGGATCAGCAGCTCGACGGCGGCGCGGACGTGGGCGTCGTGGCTTTCGGCCCACAGGCGCAGACCGACGGCGACGGACGTGGCGGTCTTGGCCCGGCGGCGGGTGTGCTGTGTTCATGGGGTCACCTCGACGCCGATGTGGCCGATGGCGTTCCAGAACTCGTTCGCCGCCGTCGCGGCCGGCCCGAGCGCGGCGTGCACCCGGCGTCAGGGCCTCGACCGCCTCGCCGAGACGGACGGCGGGGTCGACGGTGCGGGTGTCGTCGTAGAGCGTGCGGCCCTGCCCGTACCGGCCGACCTGCCCGGCGAGCAGCACGGCGAGGTCGTCGAGCGCGTAGAGCGTGGCGACCATCTCGGCGGCGAGGGCGTAGAAGTCGGCGTGGCTCGCGGATGCGGCCTGTTGGTGTCGGACAGCCTCGGCCCAGGCCGTGGCGGCAGTGTCGGCGCTGCGCACCGCGGGCGGGCGTTCGTCGTGTGGTGGTCATTAGAGTGGGTGTCCTTCCTGCGTTCGAGTCCCTGGCTGGGGGTTGTGCGTGTGGGAGATCAGGAGGGGAGCCCGGTGGCCGCCGTGGCTCTCCTCCGCCCGCGCCGCGTCAGCGGGCGGGGGTCTGTCGTGGGCGCGGAGGCGCCGCACCCAGTTCGTGACGGTCCGTTCGGTCACTCCGCAGCGGGTCGCCACCTCGAGCCGGGGTCGGCCCGCGAGCAGCAGCACCCGTCCGGCGGCTTCGACCTGGCGCCGTCGAGCGTCGGGCCGTAGACCCGCCGCGAGTGCCGTCGGCCGCGCTCGTGGTCGCGGTTCGGGCGCCGCGGCGCTCCTCGGGGGTCAGTCCGCCCGGCGATCGCCGTACGGGATGCGGACCAGCGCCTCGGCCAGGCACTCCGCCCGGACCGGGCAGCCCGCGCAGACGGCCTTGGCCACGGCGACCTGTGCGTCGTAGACCGGACCGGCCTCGGCCGTCGGAAAGAAGACGTCGGGATCGACGGACCTGCAGGCGGCCCGCGTTCGCCATTCGTTCATCCGGCACCTCGCGCGGCCGAGCCGTCGAGCACCGGGTCGGTGGCGTGGCTGACCGTCGAGAAGAACGACCCGACCGCGTGCGGGCAGGCCCGCGCCGAGCGGCGTCGTCACGAACAGCACGAGCGCGATCAGCGCGAACACGACCGCGCCACCCGCCACCCGCACCTTGGCGCAGATGAACGACCCGACGATGGCCAAGAAGATCAGCGCTCCGACGCTCATGCCACACCGCCGGGGATCTCGACGGTCGCGGCGGCGACCCGGGCGAGCGCGGCGACCTGGTCGTGGCGCCACTGCTGGGTCCAGCCGTCGAGGTCGACGCACCGGCCGGTGACGAGCACGTCGTCGACGAGCCGCTCGATCACCGCGCCGGGCACGACGTACCGGCCGCCGATCTTGAGGCCGGGGAACGTCCCGTTGCGCAGGTGGCGGTACAGCGTCGACTCGTCGAGCCGAAGGATCTTCGCCGTCTCCGCCGCCGTGTAGAACTACGGCCTGGTCTCGGCCGTCTGCTTGTCCTGGTTGCTGGTCACTGCTGTCTCCTCTGTGCGATCTCGTACCGCTCCTGCTGGTGTCTGCCTGGTCATCCGCTCTCTCCTTCGACTACCAACTATACGCTCATGTTGAGCGTGAATTGATAGTTCGTCAACAGTGTTCCGCGCGTGAACTGCGCGCGGGGTCGTGCTCTGGCTACGCTCGGCGCCTCACGAGACGGGAGGGCGCGTGGATCAGGACTGGGCCGCGGTCGGCGCCGCGATGCAAGGCGCGGCTCGACGAGCAGGGCATGACCATGACCGAGCTCGCGGCCCGCTCTGGCGTGTCGCTGACGACCGTGCGGGAGCTGGTGCACGTGCTCAACACCCGCCGCCGCCAGCCGCGCACGCTCGCGTCGCTGTCGACCGCGCTCGGCTGGCCCGCCGAACGACTCGGCGCCGTCCTCCGCGGCCAGCCGACGACCGTGCCGCCGCGCGACGAACTCGCTGCCATTCGCGGTGAACTCCGCGACCTCCGCAGCCGTGTTGAGGCATTGGAGCGGGGCGCAGGTCGTCGCGCGTAGCGCTGGCATCTCTCCCCTCCTTCCGTTCCGGTTGTCCTGCTCGTCCTGACAGGGACCAGAGTGGATTTCCGGAACGGCCCACAACAGGGCGCACTTGGGGGCACACTGGGACGCCCTCGGGCACAGAGGGGGTGATCAGGCCGTGCCGAGGAACGAGCGACTTGCCGCGCTCATGACCGAAGCCGGTTTCCTTGATCGCACCGGCGCGATCGCCCGGAAGCGTTTCGCGCGTGCTGCCAGCGAATCGCCGTCGGCCCGCGCGGCAAGTCGGAGCTATTCGCATACCTACGTCAGCCGGTGGCTCGACGGCGTCGTTCCACGCGACGACGACACCCGCAACGCGATCCGCGAAGCGCTCGGCGCTCAGCTCGGCCGCGTCGTCGCCCTCGACGAACTCGGCTTCCCCGGCGACGTCTCACCCGACGCCGGACTCGCCTACCCGGACACTCCCGAGGACAGCGCGGGCACCGTCGCGCAGCTGTTCGACGCCGACCTCGGCAACGCCTCGACGCTCCTGCACGCGCCGCCGAACATGGCGGCGTGGAACGACGCCGCGATGGCCTGGCTCGTCGGCGCCCAACACCCGCTCGCCGAGAACGGCGGCCCGGCCCGCATCGGGCTTGCCGACGTCGACCGGCTGCGCACCATGCGCATCACCTTCGACCGCCTCGACAGCACCTACGGCGGCGCCCACGCCCGCAACGCCCTCGTGCAGTACCTCCGCACCGAACTGCCACGCCTGCTCCGCGCAGGCGGCACGAGCGACGTCCGCCGCGCGCTGTTCTCCGCCGCGGGCGAGTCGACGCAGCTGGCGGCGTGGATGGCCTACGACGCCGGACTCCACGGCCTGGCCCAGCGGTACTTCATCCAGGCCCTCGGCCTCGCCGACGCCGCCGAGGATCGGCTGCTCGCGGCCAGCATCCTCGACGCGATGAGCCAC
This sequence comes from uncultured Actinomycetota bacterium, assembly GCA_963739465.1. Taxonomy (GTDB): domain Bacteria; phylum Actinomycetota; class Actinomycetes; order Mycobacteriales; family Pseudonocardiaceae; genus Pseudonocardia. Next base: position 203,856 of record CAVUAS010000015.1, on the reverse strand, counting down.
CAGGCCAACTTCCTCGGCCGCTACCAGGAAGTCCGCGAACATGGCCCGCGCCGCCCGGCTCGGCACGCAGTCGGTCGGCGTCCCGATCCTCACCGCCCACTTCCACGCCATGGAGGCCCGCGCGCTCGCCCGCACCGGCGACGTCGAGGCCTGCGACCGCGCGATGGGCGCCGCCGTCGACCACTTCGCGCGGCACACCCCCGGCGACGGGCCGGACTGGATCAGCTACTTCGACGACTGCCGAGCTCGCGGCCGAGCTCGGCCACTGCCACCGCGACCTCGGCCGCCCCGACAGGGCCATCGAGCACGCAGCGCAGGCGCTCGGCTCAGCGTCAGGCGACTACGCGCGCAGCGACTTCTTCGTGGCGATGGTCCTCGCCGACGCCCACCTCGACCGCGGCGACGTCGACGAAGGCTGCCGCGTCGCCGCCCAAGCGCTCGCGGTCGGCGAGACCCTGGAGTCGGCCCGGTGCCGCAGCTACGTCGACGAGTTCAAGCAGCGGCTCCGCAAGCACCGGACCAGCCAGGACGTGCGCGCCTTCGTCGCCGAGGTCCGCGAGCACCGCCTGTGGGCGCCTGCGCGTCAGTAGGCGCCCCAGTCGCGACGGCTCCCACCGGTGCGCATGGCGGTGATGCGCTTGTGCGCCTCGGCCGCGGCCTTCTCGTCGGTGGCGGCCTTCTTGGCCAGCCACGCGGTCATCGCGACCTCGCGCATGTCCGCCAGGGTCTCGTAGCCGTCCCACTTCGTGATGTCGTAGCCGTAGACCTCGACGAACGTGCGGTACTCCTCGGCCGTGTGCCAGCCGAGCCGGTCGGCGAACAGGGCCGTCTGGATCAGGTCCCACTCGCGCGGGCCGATCGAGAAGCTGTCGAGGTCGATGAGCACGGCCTGGCCGTGCGTGTCGAGCAGCACGTTGCCGACGTTAGCGTCGCCGTGGATCACTCCATGGCCGAGCGGAAAGTCCATCGTGGCGAAGGCATCCCGTGCCCACGCGTACCGATCGCGCAGGTAAGCCGCGTCAACCTCGTCGAGCCCATCGAACCGCGGCAGCGGATCGTGCAGTGGCCCGAAACGGTCGGAGGATCGGGCAGCTCGACGGACGCTGGCGGCCGCGGCAGCTCGTGCAGCTGCGCGAATCAGGTCGGCCACTTGCTCGATTGGCGCGTAGTCGGTCTCCGGCGCCACCGACTCCCAAAATGTGACGACTCGATCCCCCGCCTCGACCGGCTGATCGACGCGCGTAGCGCGCGTCGCGGGATACTGAGACGGACTCCAGCCAGCGCGAGACCGCAATCTGCTTCGTCGCATTCGACATGGCAGCAACGGAAGGCGCAACGCGGGCGATCGTCGCACTGTTTAGCCGAAAGACCGTGTTGGACCCGACACGAATCAACTCGGCATTCTCTACAGCGAGGCCAACATGCCGACATGCCAATGTCAGCGCTCGGAGTGCGGTGTGCTCATCAGCGGCGCCGCGGAAGTCGATCGTCGGATCCTCCTTCGCTCGTGAACGATGCAGCCCTACCGGCTGCGAGAGTACGCAGTGAAGGTGAAGGCCGCCGCAACTACCCAATGCCAGGGAGATGAGCGGTTTCGGCCTCTGTCCGGGGTTGCTCGTCGGCGGTCACGTTGAGTGAGGTGGGGCTGGTGGTGGCCCGCTGTGATCGGGCGTGCTCGGCGTGGCGTGCCGGGGATAGGTGGAGGCTCCCGGTAGAAGACCCGGTGTCTAAAGCCGATCTTCTCCCCTGGAGCCTCCGCGTGTCTTTCTACCCGGTCTCGTCCCGGCCCGCGATCCCCGGTGGGAGATCCCCGGTGGCGGTGGGGAGATCCCCGGTGGGGATCAGGCGGCTGCCCAGGCGGTGATGGTGGCCGTCCCGGTGTCGGCGCTGGTCTGGCCCGTGCGGGCGGGATCGGGCCGGGACGGCCGGTCGGCGCTGCTGGTCGCGGGGGCCGAGCCGGTCACGGCCGGTGGTCCGGTGGCCTGGTGCAAGGTGGTGGTGGTGGCGCCCGCGGTGCTGCGCCGGGACGGGCGGGTCCAGGCCGAGGGCCGCCCGTGTGATCATGCCCGGCTCGGGGTCGCGGAGCAGGAGTTGGACCGCCGCTGCGGGCCGGGCACCATCGAGCGGATCGCCGCCGGGGTCTGCCCGACCGGGAAGATCAAGGCGGTGGCGCGGCGGGAGATGAGCGTGGCGTGCACGATCCGGGCGGTGCTGTTGATGACCGTTGATGCCCGATGCCGACTCCCGCGAGGTGCTCACCACGCTGCTCGGGGAGCTGACCGCGGTGCCGTGGCGGCGGGCGCACGCGGTGCCGTCGGGCACGGTGCTGTCGACGTGGCGGACCGCGATCGGCGAGGCGCCGCTGCAGCAGCTGCAGCGGGAGGTGCTGGACGCGGTCGTAGCCGAGCATCGCGACCCGGCCGAGCATCGAGACACCGCCGAGCACCGAGACCCGGCCCTGCCCCGGGTCGAGGTGGGCGGCGGGCTGCGGCTGGGGGCGATCGATGGCAGCGTGACCCGGATGCCCGACACGAGGGCGAACCGGGCCGCGTTCGGTACCGCCGGGGCGGCCGAGACCGGCTACCCGCAGATCCGCCACCTGCACGTCTCCGACGCGTTCACCCGGGCCACCCTGGGCGTGGTGTGTGGCCCGGCCGGTGGGGACAAGGCCGGGACCAAGGGTGAGGCCGAGCAGGCGCTGCTGGACCGGACGCTGGCCGAACAGCCCTGGGTGTTCACCCCCGACCGGTTGTGGATCATGGACCGGAACTTCCCCGGGGTGGCGCGGATCAAGGCGCTGCTGGCCACCGGCAGCCACGTCCTGGTCCGCGTCAAGTCCGACATCCGGCTGCCCCGCATCAGCCCCTACGCCGACGATGGGTCCTACCTGACCCGCCTGTCCGGCGGCGGGACCACCCTGACCATGCGGGTCATCGAGTACCACGTCCTCCTGGACGGGGCGACCACGCCCGAGCTCTTCTGCCTGGTCACCGACCTGCTCGACCACCACACCCACCCGGCGCACCTGTTGGCCGGGGCCTATCGGTGGCGGTGGGACGGCTCCGAGACCGCCCTGCGGGAGGCCAAGTCGGCCATCCACGACGCCGGCCCCGGAACCGGGGCGATCCTGCGCTCGGCCAGCCCGGAGCTGATCCGGCAGGAACACGCCGCCTGGATCGTCGGCACCGAACTCGTCCGCGCCGCCACCCGCTCCGCCGCCGCCATCGCCGCACCGTTCCGCAAGGGCCCCCGCACCGGGCAGGCCGTCGCGGCCCGGCACCTGTCGTTCACCACCGCCCGCCGCACCCTGATCGGCACCGTCCGGGCCGGCACCGCCACCGCCTCGCTGCCCGAACCCGCCCGGGCCGCCGCCCACCACCACGCCCTGGCCGTGATCGCCACCGCCCGGGTCACCACCGACCGGCACCGCCACCGCGACCACAAGGTCAAATCCAGGCAGCCGTTCCCGCACGCACCCCGCGGCATCACCACCCGCACCGCCCCCGCCCACGTGCACGTCTGCGGCACTACCGCGGCCTGACCCCGCACCCTCGCGTCCCCCGATCAGGACTTCCCCGGGCCCGGAACCCGGCGCACCCGGCCAGACAGCCGGGCCGTCGCCATCCGCCCCGCCCGCTATCACTCTCCGTACACCACTCGAAGATCACCACGAGGGTCCGCGGCTCCGCGAACTACCTCATCTCCCTGGCATTGCGCAACTACCACACGAACTACACAGTGATGTCGGTGAACCAGCCCGGCCTGTCGGGAGACTCGATCTTCTGAGCAGATGGAGTCGTAACACGTCGGAACCAGCGCTGCCCGCCGGAGCCGCCTGAGCGGGCACTACCCATGGTCTTCGATGTGACCCCGAACTACGTCTCGCAGTGGGCGGCGATCAAGGCAGTCGCGCAGAAGCTGGGCGTCGGGACGGGAGGCGGTGCGCAAGTGCGTGCGCCAGGCCGAGGTCGACACTGGCCGCCGGCCGCGCGTGAGCAGCGACGAGTCGTCGGAGATCAAGCTGCTCAAGCGCGAGGTGGCCGAGCTGCGCAGGGCCAACGAAATCCTCAAGACGGCGCCTGCTTTCTTCGCGCCAGCGTCACCATGATCAGCGTCTGCGCGGCTCCCTCGTTTCCCTGCTGCCCAGCAGTCGCTGTGGCCTGTCGGCTATGTGCGGCCCCGCAGGCATCCCGTGCTGGTCGAGGGGTCGCCAGGAGCGTGCGCTCGGCCCGACTGAGGCGTGCCTGCCATCGACCGGTCCAAGACCTCGCCGGCGCACTTCCAACCTTGGAGCGCCCCCTTGGTCGTGATCGACGCTGGTTCCCACAAGCGCACCCGCGTCATGGCCGGCTGCACCGAGACCACGTGATCAGTTGCCGCGAGTCTCACCGAGCAGATCAACGCGCTGGAACGGGAGCTGCGTGCCGTGATCCGGGCGCTGGCGCCCGCATTGCTGACCGCGCGTGGCTGTGGCGTGCTCCGGGCCGCGGTCGTCGTCCGCGAGACCATCGGGATGCACCGGTTCCGTTCCCGCGATGTCTTCGCCCGATTCACCGACACGGCGCCGATCCCGGGCCTGGTCGCGCGACCGCCGGGGCAAGGTCCGACTCAACCCTGGCCGACAACCGTGCTGCAATAGGGTGCGCTACACATGATCGCTCTGGAAGTGCGTCGGTCGCCCCTGGCAACCCCGCCGGCAGCGTAACGATCGGACCGTGAAGCGCGAAGAGCATCCAAACCACCTTGATCGCCGAGGTGATCATTAACGAAGGTTTGGCGGCAGCACTCTGACAGGAACGCGATGTTGAAGCATCTGGACATCCATGCACGTTGGACCTCGCGCTCGATGACTTGATCGCTAGGCTGCTCCACGACAACTCGGCAAATAGAATCGTGTAGAACTTGGAGATATGAAGGTTGCCCGACAATGAAGCCGACCAGCCTCTTCCGCAAAAGCGATGGTTCCGCGATCCCTACACTTTCATAAGCGGCGCCATAAGTCTTGTTTCAGGCTACTTTGGCATAGCTGCCGCAGGAGGCTCGGGCGAGATTGCTTTGCGGGCGATAGCGGTAGTAGCACTTCTCTTCCTACTGATACGCCTCACCCAGGCCCTTCTCATCGATCAACTTCGGAAGCTTCGCAAGGATCACAAGATCCTCCAAGAGGAATTTCTACAGTACAAAGCCGGGGCAGCCGCCGAACGGACCGTATACCGTGGCGCCATTGAGCGTTTGGTCGATCGCCAGTCTCTACTATACGAGGAGGAGCTTGAATTAACAATCATCATTGGAAGCGACGGGGCCACCGATAAGGTTATCGAGACGCATACTACTACACCAACTCCGTATCTCTTCTATCGCTCGATGCGACCCATCACGCCGCGCGGGAACATGGAACCAGTTGTCTTCGAAGATCTTCGACTGGAGGCACAGGTTCAAGACGAAGATCGCGGAGTCGGACTCACCGTCCTACCGTTGGACGAGTCAGCACAAGGCGTACGAACACTAATCCTTTTCGAACCGGCGGTCGACTCCACGTTGACCTGGACTCTGACTTACCATCCCAAAGGCCTGTGGAATCCTCTGCGTACCAGCCGGGTCGACAATATGGCATGGGACGCACGATCTCCTGCAGGAAATGCAACAGCTACGACCTTCACCAAGTTCACGGTGCGATTCGTATTTCCCAATGGCACCAGGCAGGCCGCGGTGCGAGAACGGCACGGGCTGGGGACCACTGCGCGAGAAAATAGTACAGCTTCGGGGTTATCTGTCGTATGGACAGACGAATCACCCCAAGGCACTCGCTACGCGTGGGACATATCTATGCCAGCGTGAATGCAGTCAGTACAGCCAGCCGACTCCATGTAACCTTCACGTCGTCGGATACAGCCTTAGCTGCGGCCTTCGACCGCTCGCTGCGTGGAGGTCCGAACGTTGGTTCTATCCAGCGCTAGCGGCTGCGACCCCGAGCCCGTCTCAAGGCCTAGTCACTCGGTCGAGCGCAACGCTGGCACGCCCGACCTTGATCACAGCCCAGGCTCGGGCACCGATACAAGCTTCTGAGCTGCGGTTTCTGCTGCGGGTCTGGGCAAGTAAGTGCAGCAACCGAGCCGGACTGCGGGGCCGACGGTCCGACTCGCAGCTACTCGCTGTGCTCGAATAGGTCCAAGGAGTCGGCTCTCGCCGGACACGCGACTACTCAGCGCCGTCAGTGTTGTATCAGTCAGCCCTCGTGACGGCTCCTTCAAACATCACCAGAGCACTACGCACGCCGAGCCATAAGAGTCGGATCACTCGTTCGAGCGCAACCTCGGGCATCCGGCGACCCTGACTGTGCACCCGGGTCGACCCCGCGCTAGGTTAGCTTCGGGACAGGTGAAACGTTCTCCGGCTCTTAACCGACTAGACAGTCGGTACCTGACAGCAGACGGTACGCGCCGACAACATCGGCAGTACCCGACAATAAAGGTCACAACACAATATTGACCTCACCCTAATCGACTTGAGAGGACTCTGACGTGACCAGGAAGTACTTGGCGGAGGGCTCGACCTTCGGCGGCGAAGGCGGGAACTGACCGCTAGGTGACAACAACTACCACGACGCTGAGCGACAAGCGCCTGCAACTTCATGTCGCGCTTCAGCCGAGTGCGTCACCCACCGCCAGGCCTATACCCTAGACCGATCGACGCCCCGGAGGCCGTTCCCCGAGGAGCGCCCCGGGGCGTCGTGCAAGAGTCGCGAACTTGCTAGCCGAACGGGTCCCGGGTCCTCCAAATTCGTCGGCGTTACGCGAGAGTTGGCTGAACCGACGCCCGCGCGACTTCCAAAAGCCCATCAGGTAGACGCACCGCTAACGCTCAACGAATAGCATATGGGGAACCGCACTCCCCTAAAACTACCTTATTGAATGTCGGCACCTTACGTCCAATATACAGTGGGCTCCCCTCAATACGACCGATCACAATGCACAGAGTTCGCGCCGATCCAATGCTGCCACTAAACCGGCTAGGGAACTTGGCACCGTAGAAGTGTTGTCCACCGTCCGGCCCGAACCGAAAAGCGCTCGGCTAAGCCCAGAAGGCGGGGCAGATGCGGCTAGGCCCACCTGTATCTCAGCGGCCCCCATATGGAGCAGTTACTTCAAGAGGTCGGTCTGCTTGCAGGCACCTGCAGGGCACTCGTTCGAGGGCCTCGAATTACTGCAGCTCTTGCAATACTAGGCTAGTTCTCATGATCACGTCTCCACGCACCCACCCATGCTCTCCACGCACCCACCCATGCATGGTCGGTGTTCATGCAAGAGTAGGCTCGTCGCCGCTGCGTTGATCACTGGCCGTAGCGGTCTATTGATCATTATGGTGCGGCGGCTTGACTACTCGCCAGTAGTAACCGACTCTTAACCACTCGTGAAGGTTGTGAGGGGACTTCCGATGATTGATAGCCCGAGTTGGGGACCGCTGCTTGTCAGCATTGATCTGCGGAGCAAGAGAGCTATGCGCGAGGGTGGGGACGGCGGTGATGGCGGTGGCAACAATCTGCGCCGGCTGCTTGCCATGTCGGTTCTCCTGCTCGGAGCAATTGCCTTGGTAGTGCTAGCGTCAGTACCAGTGTCTCGCTAGGTTCTGCCCGACTAGTCCGATTAACGACATTTGTGCGCGCTGTCCGCTATTGCAGCCTCCGTCATGTCGCGTCCTCGCGCGATGAAGAGGTCGCCTGTCGTGTCGGGCCCTACTGACGTTTCTGTGGGTTCCTTTTCATGATCGCCCGGGTAGTGGCGGGCAGAGGCCGCCGCGGGTGAGGTCGGCGATGGCGATCAGCGCTTCGGGGCTTGTGGTAGCCGAGGTTCGGGGGCGCTGCGCACCGAATCGGGCAGGCCCCGGCCTGCCGCAAGCACCTGCCCATGGGGCCGCAGAGGTCTCCGGGGTCAAGGGCGGCACGCAGGACCGTCGGCGCAGCCGATCGCGTCAGCGACCCTTGAGGCCGGAGGGGCGGCCCCATCACCCTGCGCAGCGCCCCCGAACCGACCCACAGAAACAGCAGAACTGCCTCGTGTCGCAAGCGTTATCCGCAGCGGTTGTTGGTACTCCATCGGCCGCCGCCAACTCAGTTCCCTACCCCTCCGGCAGTTGCGCCTCGTGTTCACGGCACCGAGCCGGGCCAACGCTTCAGTGAACCCTTTCCAACCTGGCAGTACGGGTCGCCGTAGGGACGGCGTGTGATCACCACGAACGAGTGAAGCTCCTGGTAGACGGGCGATTGACTAGATCATCTCGCCTGACCAGGAGCTTCGCGTGCCTTCCTATCCCGCTGGGATCACCGTGTCCAGTCGTGCCCTGATCACGCTGGCCGATGCACTGCGCCAACGCCGCACCCAGCGCGGTACCCGGTGGCGGCGGCTCGCGGTCGGTGAGCAAGCCCTGCTGGTCCTGGCGCACCTGCGCAAGGGCGAGACCTACACCGACCTCGCCGCCGGGTTCGCCATCGGCGCCGCCACCGTGTTCCGCTACGTCGGCGAAGCCCTCGACGTCCTCGCCGCGCTGGCCCCAACCCTGACCGATGCCATGCACGTCGCCGCGAACAAGGCGTTCGTGACCCTCGACGGCACCCTGCTGCCGATCGACCGGGTCGGCATGGCATCGGGCGAGACCGGCCCTACTACTCCGGAAAACACAAGCAGCACGGGGTGAACGTGCAGGTCCTCGCGGACCCTGCAGGTCGGCTGATCTGAGCATCGGCGGCGCTGCCCGGCGCGCGACACGACATGGGCGCCGCCTGTGAACACGGCTTGATCGACGCGCTGCACGCTGCCGATGTTCGGGTGATCGCCGACAACGGCTACCGCAGCAGCGGGTTCGCCGTCCCCCAGCGTCGACGTCCCAGCGATCCGCAGACCGGTCGGCGGCGGCTATCGCGCAACCAGCGCGAGGTCAACGCCGCTCACGCTCGCCAACGCGGCCCGGGCGAGCGCGCAAACGCCCAGCTCAAGAGCTGGCGCTTCCTCCGCAAGATCCGCTGCTGCCCACACCGAGCCACCAGCCTGGTCAAGGCCGTCCTGGTCCTCATTCTGGCTGGCTGACGCCAAGTGGAATGAGCTCAGTGCAGGATCGGCAGAGATCGGTAAGAACTAGCCGGGCTGCGCCCGATGCCCGACAAGGCATGCTGTGGTCGGCTTCCCGATTTCGAGCAGGCTCACGCAGGGACCCGCGGTCAGTGCGGCCGACCGCCACCACTCGCTACGCCTAGGTATGTTGACCATGACGCGAAGTGCGTATCTGCAGGTCAGGTGCGCTGTCGTTGCGCTGTGGAGCGAGTACCACGCACCGTACGCTCTCCAATCTCGACGCGCGAGAGCGAACTTGACTCGATCATGACGGCTTCGCCGCTTAAGCCCAGCTAAAGCTGCCACAAGACCGGTTCAGCACCGCCTGAGCTCGCCAGATCCACCCTGACCGCGGACATCTCGCACCCAGCCCGACCGGGCGTCCTCCGGTCTCCCACCGTCGAACAACTGCCGCATCACCACCCACCACGCCACTCCCAACGCCGAGACGATCGGGAGCGCGGTGTCGGATGCAGTGGTCTGATCGATCGGGTCCGATCGATCGGGTCCGGCACCCGTTGCGTCCGTGGTAGTCCGCATGCCAGCACTGCAGGGGTTGGAGCCTGGGGCCCGCTGTGCGTCACATCCAACGACGGTGTGCGATCTTGACGGCTGTTCTTGTCACAACTCGGCGAGTGGCGGCGTTTGCCGGAGAATCGGCCGTTCGTGGCTGTCACGAAAGGAGCCGGGAGCACTGAGTGGGGCGAGAGGCTCATGGAGCCATGGATGGAGCGAACTGCCGAGCACAGTTGCCTGAGATTCAGGTATCGCAGGCTCAGGAGGCTGAGGAACAGCACGTCACGAGCCATGCACAGTAATCGGGGGCGATTCCTAAGATGTACGTCACTGCCTCAGCTTGGTGCCCACGCCGTCTGCGCCAGCAAGCCTTATGGAGGGCATGCGCGCGCCGATGGTGGTTGCGGCAGCCTGGTCTGCCGATCCGACCCACGCGGCGTAGTGCCGCAGTGTCGTCGTACCGTCGCCGTGCCCGAGACGGCCAGCGACTGTTCGCAGGTCAACCCCGGCAGTAAGCAGCTCGGTCGCGGAGTAGTGCCGCAGTTCCTTGAGCACGGTGTCGATGCCGAGCTTCGCCACGAGACGTCCGTACCGTCGCGTGAGCGACGCCGGGTCGCGCGGGCGGCTCAGGTCCGGCGTTGCGGAGAACAGCCACGTTCGGCCGGTCACGTCTAGCCCCAGTTTCCCGGTTAGTTCGATCTTGAGTGTGTTGGGAACTGGCTCCAGGTGAGTTGAGCTGGGCGTTCTCGGCGCGGCAGCTGGTGTTTGATCTTGCTTTGGCCTATGACCTAAAGAGTGGCGAGTCTCTACAAGAAGGTGATCAGCGGCAGGCCGTACTGGTACGTGCGGGAGATGGCCTGGGTGCAGGGTAAACCCAGGATGGTCTCCGAGCGCTACCTCGGGTCGGCCGCCGACATCGCCGCCGCGTTCGACGAACGCGAGGCCGCGCTGCGGCCCGAGCGGACCCGGCACCTGGCGTTCGGGGACGTCGCCGCCGCGTGGGGGATGCTGGAGCGTCTCGGCGTGGTCGCGGTGATCGATGAGGTGGTCGGGGCACGCCGGGCCGACGCGGGCGCCTCGGTGGGCACCTACCTGGCGCTGGCCGCGCTGGGCCGCCTGGTGGACCCGTGCTCCAAGCGCGGGTTCGAGAAGTGGTGGCGCGGCACCGCCGCCGACCGGTTCACCAAGATCGGTGCCGGGGTGCTGGACCACCGCAAGTTCTGGGACGCGATGCACGGGGTCAGCCCCGAGCAACTGGCCCGCATCGAGCACCGTCTCGCCCTGGCCATGATCGAGACCTTCGAGCTGGACATCTCCGCGCTGGCCCTGGACATGACCAACTTCGCCACCTACATCGATACCACCAACGACAAGGCACCCATCGCGCAGCGCGGCAAGGCCAAGCAGAAACGAGCCGACCTACGCCTGGTCGGGCTCGGCCTGGTGATCACCCGCGACGGTGGGATCCCGCTGGTCTCCCACGCCTACCCCGGCAACCGGCCCGACGTCACCCAGTTCGCCACCATGATCGACCTGCTGGTGGCGCGGCATACCGCGTTGGCCGCGGCGCTCACCGACAACCCCGACAACCCCGACAACCCCGACAACCCCGATAACCCCACGCCCAGCGTGAGCGCGACAACCCCGCAGATGACGGTGGTGTTCGATGCCGGGCAGAACTCGCTGGCCAACCTCGCGCACCTGAGCGCGACCGGTCTCGGGTTCGTCGGGTCGATCCCGCCGTCTGACTGCCCGGACCTGCTGGCCCGCCCCGCCGCCGACCGGCACCCCGTGGACCCCGACCGGTTCCCCGGCGTGACCGCACTGGAACAACGCCGCCCGGTCTACGGCGCCGACCGCCGCGTCGTGCTCACCCACTCCCCGACCCTGCACACCGCCCAGTCCCGCGGCTTCGACCAGACCCTGGCCAAGGCCACCGCGAAGCTCTCCGCGCTGGCCGACACCCTGGCACGGGGCCACACCCGCCGACCCCACGACAAGGTCACCGCCGAGATCACCCAGATCGTCAACGACCCCTGGGTGCGTCGGGTCATCACCTGGCAGCTGACCGGCGCCACCCCCGCCGAGCACCGGCTCGCCTTCGACCTCGACGATCAAGCCCGCACCGACCTGGAAGCCGAGGTCTTCGGCAAACGCGTCCTGATGACCGACCGCGACCAGTGGCCAACCGCGGACGTGGTCGCCGGCTACCGCTCCCAGTCCGAGGCCGAGTTCGGCTTCCGCCAACTCAAAGACCCGCACGTGGTGTCGTTCTCCCCGATGCACCACTGGACCGAGCACAACATCCGGGTGCACGTGTTCACCTGCGTGCTCGCCCTGCAGATCGCCCACCTCATGCGCCGCCACGCCCACCAACACGGCCTGCACCTATCCGTGCGTGAACTGCTCGACACCCTCGCCGGTATCCAGGAGACGGTGCTGATCTACCCCTCCACCGGCGGGCGACCCAAGGCCCGCCGCATACTCACCGAGACCAACCCCACCCAGGACCACCTCGCCGAGATCTTCGATCTACACCGCTGGGCACCCCGAACTTAGGTCATAGCACACAACAACATCAACTTAGCTCCTGGCCAGGGAAAACACCGGCAGCGATCATGCTAGCCGGGAAACTCGGGCTAGTCCGAGCAGAGCTAGGCGCGCAGAACAGTCGCCGCGGTACTGGCGTAGCAGCTCGACTGTCGGCGCGTCGATCGACACCCGTCGCATCTGGTGGGTCTTGGTGTCCTTCAGCAGCATTCCATCGGCGGTGCGTACGTAGTTCTCGTCCAATCGCACAATGCCTGCGTCGAGGTCGATGTCCTCCCATTGCAACGCCACGACTTCGCCTCGCCGGGCGCCGAGCACCGCCGAGAGCCAGATGTAGAGGCCCCACTCGGGCGAGGACGCCCACGCGGCTTGGACGATGCGTGCCATCTGTTCGCTCGTCGGCGGCCGGGGCTGTGGGCGCGGCTTGGAGGGCGGCCGGACTGACGGCATCGGGTTGAAGCTGATCCAGCCCCAGCGCACAGCCGCCGAGCAGGCGCCGGAGAGGATGGCGTGGATCGAGCGCACGCTCGACGCCGCGTAGGGCTTGCAGACATGCGGCTTGCAGCCAGCCTCGACGCAGTCGTGTGTCCCTGTCGCAACATGCTTCTCGATGAACGACTTCCCGTTGCACAGCCCTCGGCACCTGCGCAGCTGCGCGTAGAAGGGCTCCAGACGAGTAGCGGCCTCCCGGATGAATAGCACGAGCGGGACATCGCCGAGCCGCGGCTCGATGTAGAGCCTGATTTGCGCCTCGTACGTCATGCGCGTGGTGGGGTCGATCTCGTGCTGTGCCATCCAGCGTTCCAGCAGGGCCCCAACGGTCGACTTCGTTCGACCGACCTTGAGCGCGTCGGCTTCCGCCTGCAGACGGGTGAGAACCTTCTGCGCCTCCTTGTAGGCCTCGCGCTCGGCTCGCTCGCGCGCGGGCTTGGTCTGCGCCTCGGGAATCGGCACGCGTCTCGTAGAGGACGATCCGCTCGCCGGTGCTTGGGTCGAACCCCGCCGAGACGCGCGACCTGCCAGCCTTGGCCGTGACGTCGGATACCGCCACGGCGGCGCGCCAACGGGAGCCTCGCCGGCCGTCATGCCGGGCAAGCTAGCAAGGTTCGTGGCCAGGACTGTGGCCAGAGATCGACAACTGCTGCCGTGAGAAGATCTAGCCCTGACCATTCGTGCTGGTCAGGGCTAGTATCGGTGTGGCGCGCCCGAAGGGATTCGAACCCCCAACCTTCTGATCCGTAGTCAGATGCTCTATCCGTTGAGCTACGGGCGCACGATCTTCAGTTGTGGCTCGGCCCGCCTGGGCCGCGCGGCGCGGAGGCTCCGGGATTTGAACCCGGGATGGGGGGTTACCCCAAACCGCATTAGCAGTGCGGCGCCATAGACCAGACTAGGCGAAGCCTCCCCGGGGGCTCGGAGCCTCCAGCGCCAACAAGCGTACACAGGCCAGTCCAGCCCCTTGTGCCACCCCCCGGGCGCTCCGGGCCTCGGCGGGATCAGTCGGACTCGGCGGCCAGCGCGAGGAAGGGGGCCAGCGCGTCGGGGTTCAGCAGCGCGCCCCTGCTGACGGCCTTCTCCGTCGCCACGCCCGCCAGGATCTTCTTGACGGGCACCTCGCACTTCTTGCCGTTCAGCGTGCGCGGGATCGCGTCGACCACCACGAACCGGTCCGGCACGTGCCGCGGCGACAGCTCCGAGCGCAGCGCCTTCCGCAGCCCGGACTCGACGTCCTCCAGCGACGCGCCGTCCGCCAGCACCAGGAAGCACAGCAGCGCGCCCTCGTCGCGCGCGCCGAGCTCGGTGGTGTCGATCACCAGGGAGTCGACGACCTCGCTGAAACCCTCGACCACCGCGTAGAAGTCGGCCGTGCCCATGCGCACCCCGCCGCGGTTGAGGGTGGAGTCGCTGCGCCCGTAGATGACGAACGAGCCGCGGGGGGTGGCGCGCACCCAGTCGCCGTGCCGCCACACCCCCGGGAAGTCCTCGAAGTACGCCTCGCGCAGGCGCGTGCCGTCGGGGTCGTTCCAGAACATCACCGGCATCGACGGCATCGGGTTGGTGATCACCAGCTCGCCGACCTCGTCGACGACCTCCTTGCCCGCCTCGTCGTACGCCACCACGCGCACGCCGAGCGACGCGCATGAGATCTCCCCCATCCACACCGGCACGTTCGGGGCCGACCCGACGAACCCCGTGCACACGTCGGTACCCCCGGACATCGACCCGATCTGGATGTGCGCGCCGACGGCGTCGCCGATCCACCGGAAGCCGTCCTCCGACAGCGGGGCGCCGGTGGAGCCGATCGCGCGGACGGCGGACAGGTCGTACTCCTCGCCCGGCCGCAGGCCCGCCTTGAGGCACGCCTGGAGGAACGGCGCCGACGTGCCGAAGAGCGTGATGCGGTACTTCTCGGCCAGCCGCCACAGCGCGCCGAGGTCGGGATGGCCGGGATTGCCGTCGAACAGCACGATGGGCGCGCCGACCAGCAGGCCGCCGATGAGGAAGTTCCACATCATCCAGCCGGTGGTGGTGAACCAGAAGAAGCGGTCGGCGGCCGTGAGCTCCATCTGCAACGCCAGCGACTTCTTGTGCTCGACGACGATCCCGCCGTGCCCGTGCACGATCCCCTTCGGCAGCCCGGTGGTGCCGGACGAGTAGAGCACCCAGAGCGGGTGGTCGAACGGGACCGGCTCGTAAGCGAGCTCGCCGCGCGTTTCGATGAACGACTCCCAGCTCACGGTGTTTTCGACCGGCTCGCCGACGACGACGGTCGCGCGCAGGGTCGGCAGCTGCTCGCGCAGCGCAGTGATCGTGGGGCGGATGTCGAAGCGCTTGCCGCCGTAGACGTAGCCGTCGACGGCGAGCAGCACGGCGGGCTCGATCTGGGCGAACCGGTCGTGCACGGCGCGGGCGCCGAAGTCGGGCGAGCACGACGACCAGATCGCGCCGAGGCTGGCCGCGGCCAGGAACGTCACGAGCGTCTCGACGCTGTTGGGCGCCAGCGCGACGACCCGGTCGCCCTTGCCCACCCCTAGCGCGACCAGGCCCACGCGCGCCCGGGCGACGAGCTCACGCAGCTCGCCACGGGTGACCGTGCGCTCGACCCCGTCCTCGCGCGCGTAGATCAGCGCGGTTTCGGCGTCGGCGCCGGGCGTGAGGGCCTGCTCGGCGTAGTTCAGCGTGGCGCCGGGGAACCACTGCGCCCCGGGCATCTCCCGCGAGCCGAGGACGGCCGTGGGCGGCGTGTGGAAGCGGACGTCGAGGTACTCGACGATGGCCGACCAGAAGCCGTCGAGGTCGCTGACCGACCACTCGTGCAGCGCGGCGTAATCGGTCGCGTTGACGCCCTTGTGCTCCCGGAGCCAGTCGGTGAAGCGGGAGAGGGGCCCGCGGTGGTCGGGTCCGGGTCGCCACAGGACGTCGGGAATCACGCCCCTCAGCATCGCATGAGAACAAGTTTGTATTCACTACATGCTCGTTCTAATCTGGCCGTCATGACCCGGATGTACCGGTCGCCCCGACGGGCGTTGCAGGCGCAGCAGACGCGTGCCGCGGTGCTGACCGCCTGCCGCGCGATGTTCGCCGAGCGCGGCTGGGCCGCCACGGGGGTGCGCGACATCGCGGCGACGGCGGGCGTCTCGGTCGAGACGGTCTACGCGACGTTGGGCGGCAAGGTCGCGCTGCTCACCGCGGCCCTCGACGGCGCCGTCGCGGGCGACGACGAGCCGGTGCCGCTCGCCGAGCGCCCGATGTTCCTCGCCCTCGGCGAGGGCAGCGTGGCCGAGCGCACCGCCGCGGCCGCCGCGTTGATCACCGACATCCACGTGCGCACGATCGGGCTCCAACGCGCGCTGCGCGAAGGTGCGGGGGGCGAGCCCGCGCTGGCCCGGCTGCTGGCCGCGCAGGAGGAGAACCGGCGGGCGAGCACCGGTGCGGGCATGGCGCTCGTGCTGCGCCGCGCGATCGGCGACCGGGAGCGCGACCTGTTCTGGGCGCAGACCGGCCCGGAGGTCTTCGACGCGCTCGTCAACCGGTCGGGATGGATCACAGAGCAGTACGCCGTATGGGTTACGGGCTTGATCGAGAGTTTGGGGGGAAGGCCGTGAAGAAGGGACTTCCTGCACGCCCACCACGAGGGCGAGGACGCGGGCCTCTACCCGATGGCGCGGGCGGCCGACCCGACGGCCGGTGCGCTGCTCGACACGATGGCCGCCGACCACGCGGCGATCGACCCCGCGGTCGAGGGCCTGCGGGTGGCTGCGGCCCGGTGGATCGCCACGGGCACGAACGCCGATCGGACGGCCCTGCTCGAGGCGCTCACCGCGCTGGAGGCGGTGCTCCTGCCGCACCTCGACCGCGAGGAGACCGAGGCGATGCCCGTGGTGTCGGCGACGATCACCCACCGCCGGTGGCACGCGTGGGACCAGGAGCACAACATCAAACCGAAGTCGCTGCCGCAGCTCGCCGAGGAAGGCCTGTGGCTCATGGACGAGCTGGACCCGGCGCGGCGCGCGGTCGTCGAGGCCGAGGTGCCGCGGGTGCCGCGGGTGCCGCGGGTGCCGCGGGTGCCGCGGGTGCCGCGGGTGCCGCGGGTGCCGCGGGTGCCGCGGGTGCCGCGGGTGCCGCGGGTGCCGCGGGTGCCGCGGGTGCCGCGGATGATCGTGCTCTACGGCTTCGGCCCCGGCTACCGGCGGCGGGCGGCGGCACGGTGGGCGGGCGCAGCGGTTGGGGCGGCCTCGTGAGGGCGGGTGCGCCGAGCAGAACGCGGCGGCCCCGGTCGCTGACCTGCGACGGCTCGGCGAGGTGGCCCGAAGGGGGTCGTGAGCGGAAACGAGGGGCAGAACATCCGCGCACGGGCGGGTCAGCGCAGGTGGGCGTCGAACCAGTTGAGGGTGCGCTGCCAGGCCTCGGCGGCGGTATCGGGGTCGTCGTCGAAGCGGTGGCCGCCTTCGCTCGGGTAGACGACGACGTCCGTCGCCACCTCCGATGACGACGCCGCCTCCCGCAGTCGGTCGATCTCCGGGTCGTCCGTGCCGTAGATCCCCAGCCACGGGCAGGTGAGGCCCTGCTCGGCCGAAACCAGCTCGACGAGGTTCGACGACGGCACCTCGTTGCCCACGGTGACGGCCGCACCGAGCGTGCGGGTGGCCGCGATGACGAGCGCGACCGCGCCGCCGAGGTCGAACCCGACGACCCCCATCCGGTCGGCCTTGACCGACCGCTCGGCGAGCCAGCCGAACGCAGTGTCGGTGTCGGCGATCACCTGGTCGTGGTCCAGGCGGTCCACCTGCTCCTGGGCCTGGTCCGCGGCCACCTCGTCGGCGGCGTCGCGGTGGTACAGGTGCGGGGCGACGGTGATCCACCCGTCGACGGAGAACCCCTTCACAAGCCCGCGGACGGCGTCGGTGATCCCCCGCGAGTCGTGCAGCACGACGATCCCGCCCCGGACGGACGCGTCCGGTTCGGCGACCGTGAGGCGCAGCGCGCTGCCGTCTACCAAAGGCACGGTCTCGGTGCGGATGTCGCTCATAGGTTCCAGCCTGGCACGGATCGCTCACCCCGCCATGGCCGGGCGCCGCTACCGTGACGCGCATGACGCTCATCCGGCCCGATCTCGCCACGCTGCCCGCCTATGTCCCCGGCAAGGCGATCCCCGGGCTGGTCAAGCTGGCGAGCAACGAGGTGCCGCTGCCGCCGACCCCGCCGGTGCTCGCCGCGATCGCGGAGGCCGCCGCGATGGGCAACCGCTACCCGGATCTGGCGGTCGTCGGGCTCACCGAGCGACTCTCGGCCGCGCTCGGCGTGGGCACGGACCGGATCGCCGTCGGCTGTGGCTCGGTGAGCCTGTGCCAGCAGCTCGTCTCCTCCACATGCCTGGAGCCCGAGGACGAGGTGGTGTACGCGTGGCGCTCGTTCGAGGCGTACCCGATCGTCACCCAGATCGGGGGCGCACGGCGGGTCACGGTGCCGCTGGACGCGGAGTTCCGCCACGACGTCGACGCGCTGGCCGCGGCCGTCACGCCGCGCACCCGGCTGGTGTTCGTGTGCAGCCCCAACAACCCGACGGGCACGGTGGTCACGCGCGCCGAGCTGGAGCGGCTGCTCGCGGCGGTGGGCCCGGACGTGCTGGTGGCGCTGGACGAGGCCTACCACGAGTACGTCACCGACCCGGACGCCGTCGACGGGCTGCCGCTGCTCGACGCGCACCCGAACCTCGTCGTCCTCCGCACGTTCTCCAAGGCCTACCGGTTGGCGGGGCTGCGGGTGGGTTACGCGATCGGCGCGCCGGAGGTGGCCACCGCGCTGCGCAAGGTGTCTTCGCCATTCAGCGTCAGCACGCTTGCCCAGGCCGCCGCCATCGCCGCGCTGGACGACGCCGAGGCCCTGCTCGGCGCGTGCGCGGACATCGTCGGAGAGCGGGTGCGGGTGCGGGATGCGCTGGTGGCCGGGGGCTACACGGTGCCGCCGACCCAGTCCAACTTCGTATGGGTGGCGCTGGGCGAGCGCACGGCGGCGTTCGCCGCCCACTGCCTGGAGCACAAGGTGGTGGTGCGGCCGTTCGCCCCCGACGGCTGCCGGGTGACCGTGTCGACGCCGGAGGAGAACGACCAGTTCCTCGCGGCCGCGCGCGAGTTCGCCGCCACCTGACGCCGCGCGCTCCCAAAACCCGGCCGACGCCGTGCCCAGATCGGCTGATCAGGGCGGCCACCCTGCGACGACCGTCCTGATCGGTGGAGCGGCTATCTGACGCCGCGCCTGCCGTAGACCCCCGCCACCACGCTGACGCCGATCGCCGCGACGATGACCTGCAGGATCAGCTCGATCCAGTCGATGCCGCTGGTGTTCGCCACGCCGAAGAGGCGCGCGATGAACGTGCCGATGAACGCCGCGACGATCCCGACGACGATGGTCAGCCAGAACGGTATGGCCTGCCTGCCGGGCGCCACGAGCTTGCCGACCACGCCGAGGATGGCGCCGATGATGATCGCGCCGAGGATGCTGCCGATAGTCATGGGAAATGCGTAGCACGGTCCGAGGTGGACACAACCCGTCCACGGCCGACTGCACCCCGAAGCGTTATCGGATGTCACCCGGCCGTTCAGGCTTCCAATACATAACCCTCCCCGCGGACCGTCCGGATGCGCTCCGGGCCGATCTTGCGGCGCAGGTAGGAGATGTAGACCTGCACGAGGTTGGGCGACGCGGGCTCCGACCACACCTCGCGCGCGAGCCGGTCCGGCGGCACGACCTCGCCGGGTGTGCCGATCAGCGCCAGCAGCAGCGAGTACTCGGTGGGCGAGAGCGACACCGGGGCGCCCTCCACGCTGACCTCGCCGAACTCGGTGTCGACCGCCAGCTCCCCCTGCCGCAGCACGGTGGACTCGACGGCCGGGCCCAGGCGCAGCCGCAGTCGGATGCGGGCGGCGAGCTCGTCGACGGCGAAGGGGCGCAGCAGGTAGTCGTCACGGTCGCCGCGCAGCAACGCCAACAGACCGGCCCGGCGCTCACGCGGGGTGACCGCGATGACGGCCACGTGCGGCGCCTCCGACTGGATCGACGCGAGCACCGCCGCCTGGTCGGGCCCGGGCAACTCGACATCGAGCACGACGAGCGCGGGATCGCGGGCACGCACGGCGTCGAGCACGCCGATGCCGTCGGCGACCGCGCTGACACTCACCCCCTCGGCGCGCAGGCTGCGCAGCACGGACGCCGAGGTGGCCGTGGGGGGCAGGGCCAACAGGACATGATCGTTGGGGAGCGCCGACGTACGCGGCACCGACGACAGTGTCGGCGCGTATGCGGACGCACCCCCCGGGGGAGCGACGGGGAGCATCGCCGGACAGTGTGCTCCGTCCGGGTCGGGATAACAATCCTCTAACGGGACGACATCACCCGTACGGGGACGACCACTCACCGTGCGCTGAGAAGCACATTGCTCCGAAAGGCGTACATGCCCTCAGAGTCGGATCGCCTGCGATCCGGCGCGCCGGACCGACCTGTGGGCGCGCACGCGCAACCACACCTCTCAGGTTGCCCGATCGCCACCCGTGACTTTGCTTAGTGTCTCGCCCCATGCGACGGACCCATGCCGCCGCGGAAGATCTGCCCGAGTCGCCATCCGAGTCGACCGTGGCGCTGATCGCCCGTCTGTCCGCGGAGCACGACGTCCCCCCGGTGGGGATGCTCGGGCAACGCAGGCATTCCCGGGATTTCGCCGACGCCGTCGTCAGCCGGGATGCGGGTCGGGGCGCCGGGATCCGGCGGCTGGCCCCCATTGCGGTCGGCGCGGTCGTGATGCTCGTCGCCACGCTGGTCCTCACCACCGTCCGCGCCCCCGGGCCGCCCGCGCTGGCCGACCCGTCGGCCCCGGTCGCCTCGGTCGCCCCCGCGGCACCCACCCAGGCTCCGCTCCCCAGCACGAGCCCCGCCGTCGTGGCGACGACGGCGCCGCCGAAGCCCGCTCCCCGGCCTCCCGCGCCGGGGAGCGCGGCTCGGCCTGCTCCGGCGGCGGGCGACGGCACGCAGACCGCGGTCGCCCGCGGGTGGACGCTTGCGACCGCCGACGAGTTCACCGGCACCAGCCTGGGCAGCCAGCTGGGGCCCCTACGACGGCCCCGGCAACGGCGGCAAGGGTCGGCGCTCGCCCGCCGCGATCACCGTCCAGAACGGCATCATGACGATCCGCGGCGACAGCAAGGGCACCACCGGCGGCATGGGGTGGTCCACCGACCAGCGTTTCGGCAAGTGGGAGGTCCGCGCCCGCTTCCCCAAGGGCGACGACCAGTACCACCCGGTGCTCCTGCTGTGGCCGCAGGGCAAGTGGCCCCAGGGTGGTGAGGTGGACTTCGCCGAGACCACCAGCGCCTCGTCGGGCGTCAGCTTCTTCCTGCACTACAGCTCGTCGAACAAGCAGAAGAGCGCCGACAAGCCGCTCGACCTCACGCAGTGGCACAACTACGCCGTTGAATGGGTGGACGGGCGGATCACCGGCTTCATCGACGGACAACAGTGGTTCCAGAGCACCGACCGCAGCACGCTGCCGCCCGGCCAGATGCACGTGGCGATCCAGCTCGACTACTTCCCCGACGGCGGCTCCCCCAAGCCAACTCAAGATGGACGTCGACTACGTCCGGATGTATCGGTAGGCGCTCCTCGGCACGACCCGTCCCGCCCGGCGCTCCCCACCGGGCGGGACGGATGCCGTTCCCCTTCTTCCGACCGCAACCTTGTGCCGCCGTCGCGGCTGACCATCGACGACTTCGGGGCGTACCGTTCGTGATGTGCTCATCGAGCTACTCGGAGCGTTCGCGGCCGCCGTCGGGCTGTGGGGCGTGGCCGGGCTGCGGGTGGTGCGGCAGTACGAACGGGGCGTCGTGTTCCGGTTCGGGCGGGTCCAGGAGGCGGTGCGCGAGCCCGGGCTGACCCGCATCCAGCCCGGGGTCGACACGTTCCGCCGGGTGAACATGCAGATCGTCACGATGCCGGTGCCCGCGCAGGACGGGATCACCCGCGACAACGTCACGGTGAAGGTGGACGCGGTCGTCTACTTCAAGGTGGTCGACCCGGTGCGCGTCGTCGTCGACGTGCAGGACTACCGCTCGGCGATCGGGCAGGTGGCGCAGACGTCGCTGCGCTCGATCATCGGCAAGAGCGACCTCGACGACCTGCTCTCCAACCGCGAGCGGCTCAACCAGGGCCTGGAGCTGATGATCGACAGCCCGGCGCTGGGCTGGGGCGTGGCCATCGACCGGGTCGAGATCAAGGACGTGGCGCTGCCGGAGACGATGAAGCGGTCGATGTCGCGGCAGGCCGAGGCCGAGCGGGAGCGACGCGCCCGGGTGATCAGCGCGGACGGTGAGCTGCAGGCGTCGGCGAAGCTGGCGGAGGCGGCCGCGGCGATGTCCCGCGCGCCCGCCGCGCTGCAGCTGCGGCTGCTGGAGACCGTGGTGCAGGTGGCGTCGGAGAAGAACTCCACCCTGGTGCTGCCGTTCCCGGTGGAGCTGCTGCGGTTCCTGGAGGCGAGCACCGGGCGGGAGCCCGCCGTGGCCCCGACCCAGACCGCCGCCGCGCCTGCGGTCGAGGCCGCCGCGCCCGCGGACACCGCTGCCGCGCCTGCCGCCCCGGCGCAGACCGCGACCGTCAGCCCCGCAGACCGCGACGGACCAGCAGCGGGGTGACGTCCGGGCCGCGGCCGCGGAACCCGGCGTAGGCCGCCATCGGGTCGACGGCGCCCCCGTGCGCGAGCAACTCGCGGCGGAAGCGTTCGCCGTTCTCGCGACGCAGACCGCCGTGCTCGGTGAACCACTCGACGGTGTCGGCGTCGAGCACCTCGCTCCAGATGTAGGAGTAGTACCCGGCGCTGTAGCCGCCGCCGAAGACGTGGTTGAAGTAGGTGGAGCGGTAGCGCGGTGGCACGCTCGGCACGTCGATGCCCTGAAGCGCGGCGGCCTCGAACGCCTCGACGTCGGTGACGGCCGCGTCGGCGCCGAGGCGGTGCCAGGCCTGGTCGAGCAGTGCGGCGGCCAGGTACTCGGTGGTCGCTACGCCCTCGCCGAAGCGGCGGGCTTCCTTGAGCTTGGCGACCAGTGCGGTGGGGAGCGGCTCGCCGGTCTCGTGGTGGCGGGCGTAGCAGGCGAGGAGCTCGGGGTCCTCCAGCCACATCTCGTTGACCTGCGAGGGGTATTCGACGAAGTCGCGCGGCACGGCCGTCCCCGCGAACATCGGGTAGCGCACGTCGGAGAACAGGCCGTGCAGGGCGTGGCCGAACTCGTGGAACAGGGTGCGGACCGACTCCAGGGTGAGCAGGGTCGGTTCGCCGTCGGCGGGCTTGGGGATGTTGAGCGTGTTGAGCACGACCGGCCGCGTCCCGAGCAGGTGGGACTGGGTGACGAACGAGTTCATCCAGGCGCCGCCGCGCTTGCTGTCGCGGGCGTAGAGGTCGGCGACGAACAGGCCGAGCGGGCCGTCGTCGTCGGCGACGTCGAAGACGCGGACGTCGGGGTGGTAGGTCGGGAGGTCGTGGCGCTCGGCGAAGCGCAGCCCGTAGAGCCGCTCGGCGGCGCGGAAGACGCCGTCGTGCAGCACGCGTTCCAGCTCGAGGTAGGGCCGCAGGGCGGCGGCGTCGACGGCGAAGCGTTCGCGGCGGACGCGTTCGGCGTGGAAGGCGCGGTCCCATGCGGCGATCGGGTACCCGGCGGCGTCCGACAGGTCATCGGCCTCGGCGCGGGCGTTGGCGGCGGCGATCGGGGCGAGCCGCCGCAGCATGGCGTCGACGGCCTCGATTGACCCGGCGGTCGCGGTCTCGACGACCCACGACGCGTGGTGGGGATGGCCCAGCAGCTGCGCCCGCTCGGCCGCGCAGGGCGACGATCGCGAGCAGGGTGGCGCGGGTGTCGTGCGGGCCGCCGAGGCCGCGGGTGACGGACGCGTGGTGCAGCCGTTCGCGCAGGCCGCGGTCGGTGAGAGCGGCGAGGGCGGGCTGCTCGGTGGGCAGGACAAGGGTGAGCAGGTGGCCGTCGAGGCCGCGGGAGCGGGCGGCGAGCGCGGCGGCCGAGCGCGCGTCGGGGGTGAGGCCGTCGAGCTGGGCGGGGTCGGTGACGTGCACGGCGGCGGCCGTGGCCCCGGCGAGCAGCCGGTTGCCGAACTCGGTGGTCCGCTGTGCGAGCTCGGCGTTGATCGCGCGCAGCCGCTCCTGCTGGGCCGGGGCGAGCCGGGCGCCCGCGCGGACGGCGTCGCGGTGGTAGCGCTCGACGAGCCTGCGCGACTCGGAGTCGGGCGGGTCGGCGGCATCACCCCGGCCCCGCGCGTCACTCCGCACCCGGCCGGCGCCGTGCGAAGTGGATGCCAGGGGTGCGACGTCGGCGGCGGCGCCGTCCGCGGTCCCATCGGCGGCGGCACCGCCCACGCCGAGTCCGGCCGCGACCGCCGCGATGCGGGCGAACAGCGCGGGGTCGAGCACGATCGCGTCGGCGTGCGCGGCGAGCCGGGGCGCCACCTCCGCCTCGATCGCCCGGATGCCCTCCGTGCTGCACGAGGCGGCAAGGACGAAGAAGACGGCCGAGACGCGGCGCAGGACGTCGCCGGAGCGTTCCAGAGCGACGATCGTGTTCTCGAACGTCGGCGGCGCGGGGTCGGCGGTGATCGCGGCGACCTCGGCCCGCTGACGGGCCATGCCCTCGGTGAACGCGGGGAGGAAGTGCGCCTCCCGGATGGCGGCGAAGTCGGGGTAGCCGAACGGCAGGGGGCTGGGCGCGAGGAAGGGGTTGGCCGCCATCGTCGCAGCCTAAGCCGCCCATGATCGCCTGCCGAAGATTGCAGCAGGGCGCCCCTGCCGCGGCTCAGTTGCAGCCGGGTGCCACTGCCGCAACCCCTTGGTCGGTCAGGTAGCGAGCGTGGCGGCGGCCTTCTCGCCGATCGCGACGGCGGTGGCGGCCGGGCCGCGGCGGGGCACCTCGGGGAGCACCGAGGTGTCAGCGACGCGCAGGCCGTCGACGCCGAGCACGCGCAGTTCGGCGTCCACCACCCGGCCCAGCGCCGCGCTGCCGCACATGTGCACGGCGGTCGTGAGGTGGGCGGCGATCCAGGCGTCGAGGGCGCGGTCGTTGCCCAGCACGTCGCCGCCGGGGTCGATGCGCACGCCCACGCCCGCGCGGAGGAGATCGGCGGCCGTGCGCAGGGCGTGCCGCAGGCGGCGGCGGTCGTGCTCGGTGCCCAGGTAGCCGTAGGAGATGTGGTCGAGGTCGAGCACGCCGCGGCTGTCGGGCCGCTGGAGCGCGCACATGAGGTGCAGGTCGCCGTTCGGGACGAACGGACGGGTGAACAGCAGCACCTCGACGTCGCCCGCCGGGTCGGCGCCCGCGTCCCAGTTGAGCGCGGCCTGGGCGGTGGGGGCGTGCGGGTGCGCAGGCGGGTCGTCGGTGCGAAACGGCAGGAAGACGGCCGGATGGTCGGACCAGCCGCGGCCGACGTCGGGGAGGTCGAGGTGCACCTCGATGCCCGCGGCGCGCAGCGTGTCGGCCGGGCCGAGGCCCGAGCGCAGGAGGATCCGCGGCGTGCCGACGGCGCCCGCGCGACAGCACGACCTCGCCCGCCGCGACGCGCTCCCCGCCCGCGAGCTCGACCCCGACCGCCCGGCCGCGCTCCAGCAGCACCCGCTCCACGGTCGTGTCGGCGCGCACGGCCGGGCCGCGGGGCTCGGCGATCCGCTGCGTCCCGAGCTCGGGCGTGCCGAAATCCCCCACACGCCGTGGCGAAACGCGAGACTCACCGGGGGTGGGGATGGGGCTCGCCAGGTGTTGGGCCCCCGGCGGGAGCGGGCGCGGCAGGTAGGCGCGGGCGGCGTCGATGCGCAGGCCGTCGCGGCTGTTGCTGGGCACCGGGCCCGCCCCCGGCGGGCCACCCGCGTTCTTGTCCGGCTCCGCCGGGAAGCCCAGCTCATCCGCGGCGGCGAGGAACCGGGCGGCCGCCGGGTGCAGGAGCGCCCCGGACGGCACCAGCACCGGCATCGGGCCGTCCGTGGCGTAGAGCGCCTCCCGCTCGGCGAGGGCGTAGAAGTAGCGCAGCGTCGCGTAGCTCCACCCCGGCGCGCCCCAGCCCGCGGCGTCGGCGGGCGTGACGTAGGTCCACACCGCGCCGTTGATCGCGCCCGACCCGCCGAGGCCCCGCCCGCGCGGCACCACCGCGGGCACGCCCGGGCCGCAGCTCCACCGGGTGGGCCCAGTTGCGGACGTGGCCCGGCGCGGTGGCGGCGAGCGAGCCGACGTCGGCCACGCCCGCCTCCCCGGTGCCCGCCTCCACCAGCAGCACCGACCGGCCGGTCTGCGCGGCCAGCCGCCCGGCGAGCGCGCACCCGGCCGACCCCGCACCCACCACGACGACGTCGTACACGTCGGGGAGGATGCACCCGATGACCGATCTCGCGCACGATCTCGCCTCCTTCATCTCCGCCGCGCCGACGCCGTACCACGCGGTCGCCGAGGCCGTGCGCCGCCTCGACGCGGCCGGGTTCGTCGAGCAGCCCGAGACCGGCCCGTGGCGCGACGGGCCCGGCGGGCGCTACCTCGTGCGCGACGGCACGTTCGCCGCATGGGTCCAGGCCGCCGAGCCGCGCCCGCTGCGGGTGTACCTCGCGCATACCGACTCGCCGACGCTCAAGGTCAAGCCGCATCCGGACACCGGCCGCGGCGGCTGGCGGCAGGTCGGGATCGAGGTCTACGGCGGCGCGATCTGGAACTCCTGGCTCGACCGCGACCTCGGCCTCGCGGGCCGCCTCGCGCTCTACGACGGGACGGGCGTGCTGGTCGACGTCGCGCGCCCGCTCCTGCGCGTGCCCCAGCTCGCGATCCACCTCGACCGCTCGGTCAACCAGGGCCTCACCCTCGACGCCCAGCAGCACCTCCTGCCCATCTGGGCGCTCGGCGCGCCCGCGGAGGGCGACCTCGTCGAGTTCCTGGCGGGCGAGGCGGGCCCCGGTATCCCAGACGCCGACGAGGTCGCCGCCCACGACCTCGTCGTCTACGACCTCACCGCACCCGCCCGGCTCGGCGAGGAGGAAGAGTTCCTCGCGGCACCCCGGCTGGACAACCTCGCGTCGGTGCACGCGGGTCTGACGGCGCTGCTGGAGGTCGAGGAGGACGTCACGCCGGTGGTCGTCGGCTTCGACCACGAGGAGATCGGCAGCGCGACCGCAACCGGCGCGGCGGGCCCCCTCCTGGAGAACCTCCTCACTCGGCTCGCGGGCGGGTTCGACGCCCGCGGTCCGGTGTTCGCGGCGTCGCGCTGCCTGTCGGTGGACGTCACGCACGCCGCCCACCCGAACTACCTGGACCGGCACGATCCCGAGCACCGGACGCTGCCCAACCAGGGGCCCGCGCTGAAGGTCAACGCGATCCAGCGCTACGCCACCGACGCGCCCGGCGCCGCCGCCTGGTACCGCGCGTGCCGCGCCGCCGACGTCCCGACGCAGGTGTTCGTCGCGAAGAACACCGTGCCGTGCGGGTCGACGGTCGGGCCGATCACCGCCACTCGGCTGGGGATCCGCACGGTCGACGTCGGCATCCCGGTGCTGTCCATGCACTCCGCGCGGGAGCTGTGCGGGGTCGCCGACCCCGGCTTCCTCGCCGCCGCGGCGACGGCGTTCCTCAGCGACCCGCGCTAAGCGGAGCCTGCGGAGCGACCATCGGCGCCGAGAACACCGGCCAGTATCTCGGCGAACTCCGCCGGGGCCTGCGCGTATCCGACGTGCCCGCCGGGGAACTCGACGATCGGGCGCCCGAACCGCGCGGCGAGCACCTCGTTCGGCCGGTAGGGCGGGGTGTCGCGGGATGCGCGGCCGCAACCGAGCACCAGCCGCTCCCCCGCCGCGGCGATGGCGTCGAGGTCCGGGACGGCGCGCGGGTAGCTCTCGAACTCGTGCTCGAACCAGAACGTCACGTTGTCGACGGCACGGGCCATCATCTCGGCGTAGTGCGGAGGCATCTCGGCGGGCGGCGGCGTGCGCGCGAGGCCCATCGCCGCGGTGAACTCGGCCATCGCAGGCAGCGGTCCCTCGGCGCGGAAGCGCCGGTAGACGCCGTCGAGCCGAGCCAGGACGGCGTCACCGTCGGGTAGCAGCGGGAAGAGCGGCGGCTCGTGCGCCACGAGCGTCGACACCAGGTCGGGGCGGCGGCCGAGCAGGTGCAGCGCCACGATCGCGCCGGAGCTGGAGCCGAACACGTGCGCGGGCCCTGCGGATCCGATCAGGGCGACGGCGTCGGCGACGTCGGCCGTGAGCTTGTCGCCGACCGGCCCGTCCAGCGGGCTGCGCACGAAGCCGCGGCGGTCCCAGGTGAGCACGGTGAACCGGTCGGCCAGCGCCGCGGCGAGGCCGTCGAACACGGCGCAGTCGCCGCTGCCGCCGACGACGAGCAGGAGCAGCGGGCCGCTCCCCCGGGACTCGGCGTGCAGCGTGGCGCCCGGTCGCGCGACGTCTTCGATCTTCGTCTGCACCCGTTCACCGTAGCTCCGTTTGACAGCTCTGGTGATCACGATCACCCTGCGGCCACGCGGTCCGAGATTCGGGGGTAAACCACGATGACCACCACCGAGCCGTCGCCCGACGTCATGCGCACGCAGCGCAGGCGGGCGATCGTCGCGAGCACGGTTGGCACCACTGTCGAGTGGTACGACTTCTTCCTCTACGGCACGGCGGCGGCGCTCGTCTTCCCCAAGCTGTTCTTCCCGTCGGCCGACTCGTCGGCGGGGATCCTCCTGGCGTTCGGGACGCAGTTCGTCGGATTCGCGGCGCGGCCGGTCGGTGCGGCGATCTTCGGCCATTACGGCGACCGCATCGGCCGCAAGGCGACGCTCGTGACGACCCTGCTGATCATGGGCATCTGCACGGCGCTGATCGGGGTCGTCCCGGTCTACGCCACGATCGGGATCGCCGCGCCGCTGTTGCTCACGGTCCTGCGGCTGCTGCAGGGTGCGGCGGTCGGCGGCGAGTGGGGCGGGTCCGTGCTCATCGCGATGGAGTGGGGGCACGCGCACCGCCGGGGCTTCACGGCGAGCTGGCCACAGCTGGGGGTGCCGCTCGGGCTGCTGCTGTCGACGGCCATGGTGCAGTTGTTCTCCACGACGACCGGTCCCGCCTTCGAGACGTGGGGCTGGCGCGTGCCGTTCCTGCTGAGCCTCGTGCTGGTGGCCGTCGGGCTGTACGTGCGGCTGAAGGTGTTGGAGAGCCCCGAGTTCTCCGCGGTGCGCGAGACGCGGGCGGTGGCGAAGCTGCCGGTGATCGAGGCGTTCCGCACCCAGTGGCGGCAGATCATCGCGGCCGCGTTCGTCCGGATGTCGGAGCAGGCGCCGTTCTACCTGTTCATCACGTTCGTGCTGACCTACGGCACGGCGCACCTCAAGCTCTCGCGCAGCTCGCTGCTGAACGACACGCTGGTCGCGGCGGCGATCGGGCTGTTCAGTGTGCCGTTCTTCGGGCACCTGTCGGACAAGATCGGCCGCCGGACGATGTACGCGATCGGCATCGCGTGCGTCGCGCTGTTCGCCTTCCCGTACTTCGGGCTGCTCAACTCGACGGAGCCTGCGCTCGTCCTGCTGGCGATCGTGCTGTCGCTGGTCTTCCACGACATGCAGTACGGACCGCAGGCCGCGCTGATCGCGGAGAGCTTCGGCACGAACATCCGCTACAGCGGCGCGGGGATCGGCTACCAGCTCGCGTCGGTGATCGCGGGCGGCCCCGCGCCGTTGATCGCCGCGGCCATCCTCACCGCCACCGGGTCGAGCACGGGGATCAGCATCTACATCCTGATCTGCTGCGCGCTCTCGTTCCTCGCGCTCGCGATCATGCCGCGGCGGGCGGTGACGGAGAACATGCCCGTGAAGACCGAGAAGACCTGACGGTGAGTCGCGCATCTCGACACGGTGAGTCGCGCATCTCCGCACGGTGAGTCGCGCGGTTCAACGGGGTGAGTCGCGCGGTTCGCCACGGTGAGTCGCGCATCTCCGCACGGCGAGTCGCGCGATTCAACAGGGTGAGTCGCGCGATTCGACACGGCGCCGGGGAATGTCGGCTCGGCGTCAATTGGCGGGCACGCCGTGGAACACGGCCTCGATGTTGTTGCCGTCGAGGTCGCGGACGAACACCCCGTAGTAGCCCGGGTGGTACTCCGGGAACTCCCGCGGCGCGTGCAGGATCTCCAGCCCGGCCTCGAGGGCGGCGGCGTACACGGCGTCGACGGCGGAGCGGTCGGGAGCCACGAACGCCACGTGCGCCTCGTGCGTCAAGGGGCCCGGGGCCGGGCTGAGCCAGAACTGCGGCATGCCGTCCGGGCCTGCCATGCCCACCACGGGGCCGGGGAAGCGCATCACCTCGTGCACACCCAGGGGAGCGAGGAGACGCAGGTACGCCGCAGCGGCGGCGGCGACGTCGGAGGCCTGAAGGCCGAGATGGTCGATCACATGGCAGATCATGGCATTCCGTGCTGTCCTTGGTGAGTGGGCGATGACGGGCTGTTCGGACCGGGGTCCGTCACGTGGCGGGTACATCTCGAGCCCGTGCTGTGGGTGGGCGGGTTCCGGGCGCTGTTGCTGCAGTCGCTGCATCCGCGGGTGATGCGCGGCACGTACCAGAACTCGGCGCTGTTCGACCCCCGCAAGGCGTGGTCGCGGTTCCAGCGCACGGTGACGTTCGTGGGCGTGCGGACGTTCGGGTCGACCGCGGAGGTCGAGCAGGCCGCGGCCCGGGTACGGGGCCTGCACGCCGCGCTGCGCGGCTACGACCCCGACACCGGCCACACCTTCCGGCTCGACCACCCCGGGCACCTGCTGTGGGTGCACGCCACGGAGGTCGACTCGTACGCCCACGTCGCCCGGCGCGCGGGCATCCTCGACGACGACGGGGTGGCGGCCTACCTCGCTGAGAGCGTCCGCGCGGCGCGGGTGATCGGGCTGGCGGACGCGCCGTCATCAGCCGGGGAGATGCGCGAGTACCTGGAGTCGGTGCGCCCGGAGCTGAAGATGACCGACGAGGCGCGGGTGGCGGTCGGACATCTCCTCACCCCGCAGCCCACGGCGCCGCCCCGCGCCCGGCTGGTCGATTCCGACGATCGCCACGCTGTCGGTCGCCACCTTGCCGCGCTGGGCCCGGCGGCTGTACGGGCTGCCCGGCCTGCCGACCACCGACCTCTCGACCACGCTGACGCTGCGCGCCCTGCAGACCGCCACGGCCCTGCTGCCCGACCTGCCCGCGCCACCGAACGTCGAGCGCGCCCGGCGGCTGGTCCGCGCGGGCTGACGTGCCAGGATCGGCGCCATGAGGTTCCGCGCCACCGTCGAGCTGGGCGGGAAGACGGCCACCGGCATCGAGGTGCCCGAGGAGGTCGTCGCCGGGCTCGGGTCGCACAAGCGCCCGCCCGTCCGCGTCACGATCGGCGGGTACACCTACCGCAGCACGGTCGCCCGGATGGGCGGACGGTTCCTGCTGCCCGTGAGCGCCGAGGTCCGCACGGGCGCGGGGGTGGCGGCGGGCGACGAGATCGACGTCGACGTGGTGCTCGACGACGCCCCACGCGAGGTCGCGGTGCCCGACGATCTGGCCGCCGCGCTCGCCGCCGTCGACGGCGCGCGGGCCCGCTTCGACGCGCAGAACTACACCGCGCGCAAGGAGGCCGTCCGCGGCGTCGAGGAGGCGAAGGCGGTGGCGACCCGGGAGCGGCGCATCGCCAAGGTCGTCGACGGGCTCCGCGGCTGACGTCGTCTCAGATTTTCACCCTCACGAGTGGCCAACGTCTGGTTCGATCGAGCCGATGATCCGTGAGGCCGAACTGTTCGTGATGGCCGAAGAGATGCTGCTCGAGGTGCTGGGCCGCATTCGGACCGAACACCGCAACATCATCGTCCCGCCGATGTTCGACATGCCCGGAGCCGACCGACCCAGGCCCGTCCGGGCAGCTCGTGGCGCACTACGCCCGCGACGACGCGTGGGTGCCCGACATGCTCGCCGGCCGCACCATGGCGGAGGTCGGCCCGGACAACCTACGACGGCGACCTCCTCGGCACCGATGCCCGCGCCGCGCTGGCCCGGATCGTGGAGGCGGCGTGCGCGGCGGCCCGCACCGTCACCGACCCGGCCACGACCGTGCACTGCGGCTTCGGCGACATCCCGACGCGCGAGTACCTCCTCCAGCTGATCATCGCGCGCTCCTTCCTCGCCCACGACATCGCGATGGCGATCGGCTCCCGCGCCTGCCCGCTGCCCGAGGAGCTGGCCCGCCCGATGTACGAGATCACCGCGCCGGAGGCGGAGCGGTGGCGGTCGTACGGGGTGTTCCGCACGCCCTTGCCGCTGCCGGAGGGGCACGTGTCCTGGCGCGACCAGTTCCTGCTCATGGCCGGACGCGACCCGCACCCGTTCCTGAACGGATAGTCCCGCTCCGCCATCCCGGTGAGTCGTGTCTCAAATCCGTCACGTGGCGCTCCTATGGGAACGGGCTGGGGCGCCGAGGGGGTGGCGATGCGGGACGCGACGCGCACGGCGGAATGGCTGAGGCTCGCCGCCGACCTCGTCTCGGAGCACTCGGAGACGTGGCAGGCCGCGCGGATCAACCAGCAGCTGGTCGAGACGTTCGACGCGGCGGGCAGCGCCTATTGCGACCGGGAGCTCGAGCTCTGGCCCGCCGACCGGTTCGCCGGACAGTTGGACGACATCGCCCGCTGGTGCGCGCGCCAGGCGTCCGCCGAGCACCCGATCCTGCGTTACTTCCTGACGACGGGCGACTGGCGGGTCATGCAGGTCACCGACGTGCCGACCCGGATCGTGTCGACCGCCGTGACCGCGGCGTGGATCGAGCGCGGACGGCGGTGGGGCGGCGTGCAGCACCAGCTCGCGATGCCGCTTGCGCGGACGCGGCGCGGGCGGCGGGCGTTCGTCGTCGGTCGGCCGGACCCGTTCACCGCGGCGGAGATGGACCTGGCACGCCAGCTCCGCCGCCTCATCGCGAGCCTCGACCGCCACCGCGCCGCCTTCGCGCGCTGGTCCCGCGGCGCGGGGCCCGCAGGCCCCGACGCCGCACGGGACATCCGGCTCACCCCCCGGGAGCTGGCCGTGCTGGCGCTGCTGGCCGAAGGCCTCACCGCCGCGTCGATCGGCCGCCGTCTGATGATCACCGAGCGCACGGTGCACAAGCACTTGCAGCACAGCTACACGAAGCTCGGCGTGACCGACCGGCTCGGCGCCGTGCTCCACGCCCAGCGCATCGGTCTCCTCCCGGCGGTCGCCGCCTCAGCGTGACGCGAACTGGCCGGGTCGGTAGTCGCCCGCGGGCTGGCGAACCATGACGTTCGCGCGGTTGAAGGCGTTGATGAGCGAGATGTTGAGCACCAGGGCAGTGAGCTGGTCGTCGTCGTAGTGCTTGGCGGCGTGCGCCCACGCGTCGTCGGTGACGCCGCCCGCGGTGTCCGCGATGCGGGTGCCCTGCTCGGCCAGCCCCAGGGCGGCGCGCTCGGCGTCGGTGAATACCGTGGCCTCCCGCCAGGTCGCGACCAGGTTCAGGCGCACCGAGGTCTCTCCCGCCTCCGCGGCCTCCTTGGTGTGCATGTCGGTGCAGAAGCTGCAGCCGTTGATCTGGCTGGCGCGAATCCGGACCAGGTCCTGCGTCGCGACGGGCAGCGTCGACTGCCCGACGATCTTGTTGGCCGCGGCGAGGTGGGTCAGCACCTTGGCCGCGTCGGGCTGGGCGAAGAAGTTCAAGCGAGCATCCATACCGTGAAGACCGGCCGGCCCGGCGCGCTGTGACGTCAGAACGACACGGACACCTTGAGCACGCCGTCCGCGCAGGCGTCGGCCAGCCCGAGCGCCCGGTCGATCTCCTCGACCGGCACGACGTGCGACAGCAACGGCCGGACGTCGATCTCGCCGCGACGGATGTGCTCCAGCGCCACGCGGAACGAGACCAGCCCCGGCTCGGCCTGCGCGCCGTACGTCGAGAAAGCGGTGAGCTTGCGCCGGAAGAACAGCCGGAAGTCGATGGGGACCGGGTCGTTGGTGTCCGGGAGCCCGAACCAGTACAGCTGTCCGCCGATACGGCAGAGCGAGATCGACTGCAGCAGGGTCTCCCGGCGGCCGACGGCCTCGACGACGAAGTCCGCGCCCTCCCCCGCGGTGAGGTCCATGACGGCAACGGCGAGATCGCGGGCGTCCACGGCGACGTCGGCGCCGAACCCGACAGCGGCGACGAGCCGAGAGGGCGAGCGGTCGGCCACGATCACGCGGGCGGCCCCCGCCCGCTTGAGGGTCCACGTCCAGAACATCCCGGCCGATCCCTGGCCGATGACGACGGCCGTCCGACCCGCCGCGTCCCAGGGGTGCTGACGGGCGGCGAACACCACGGTGCCCAACTGCTGGGCCATCATGACCTGGTCGAGCGGCGGGAGGTCGCCGTCCAGCCGGACCGCCGAGCGTGCGCGGACGCGTTGCCACTCGGCGAAGCAGCGCGACTCCGGCACCGGCGGCACGAGCAGCACCCGGTCGCCCGCGCCGAACCCCACCGCTCGGGACTCGACGACCTCGCCGACACCCTCGTGGCCGGGATAGCCGGGCGCCCACAGACTCGGGTCGGTTTCCACCCCGTGGTTGATGATGTGGAGGTCGGAGCCGCAGATCGACGCGTAGCGCGTCCGGACGAGCAGATCGCCGTCCCGCAACGCCTCGACGGGCGCCTCGACGAACGCCACACGCCCCGGTGCGACGATCTGCCCCGCCCGCGTCGTCTGCATCGCCACTCCCTACGCGGAAGCGGAGGGATTTGAACCCCCGGTCCCTCTCGGGACGCTCGCTTTCAAGGCGAGTGCAATCGGCCGCTCTGCCACGCTTCCCTCACGATCAGGGTAGCCGGCGCGGTGTCCACGATCGACCCGGGTCGCGCGGTGTGGTGGGATCACGCTACGCGCGCCCGGGGAGGCCACGATGCGGTTCGACGAGAACGCCCAGCTCGACACGTCCAACATCGACGACCTTCGCGGGTCGGGCGGCGGCGGCGGGGGCGGGCTCGGCGGGCGGGTCGCGATCGGCGGAGGCGGGCTCGGGATCATCGGGTTGATCCTCTACTTCCTGCTCTCCGCGCTCGGTGGCGGAAGCGCGGGCGGCGGCGCGCTGCCACTGCCCAGCGGCCTGGAGGGCGTGCAGAGCGGCCAGACCGGCGACACGTCCACGGCCGCGTCGGCGTGCCGCACCGGTTCCCAGGCGAACACGCAGCTCGACTGCGAGGTCGTCGCCGTCGTCAACTCCCTGGACAACTACTGGAGCGACACGTTCGCCCGCTCCGGCCAGCGCTACACCCCGCCGCGCACGGTGTTCTTCAACGGCGGCGTCAACACCGGCTGCGGCGGCGCCACCTCCGACACCGGACCCTTCTACTGCCCCGCCGACAAGCGCGTCTACATCGACCTTTCCTTCTACCAGGAGCTCCAGCAGCGCTTCGGCGCGCAGGGCGGCAACCTCTCCCGCGCGTACGTGATCGCCCACGAGTACGGCCACCACGTGCAGGACCTGCTCGGCACGACGAGCCGCGTGCAGGCAGGCGACAGCGGCCCGACCTCCGGCTCCGTCCGCCTGGAGCTGCAGGCCGACTGCTACGCCGGTGTGTGGACCAACCACGCCGCCAACGTGCCGACGTCGTCCGGCCAGCCGCTGATCGAGGACATCACCCAGCAGGACATCGCGAGCGTGCTCGACACCGCCTCCCGCATCGGCGACGACTTCATCCAGACCAACCTCGGCAGCGGGCGCGTCAACTCCTCGCAGTTCACCCACGGCACGTCCGCGCAGCGCGAGAAGTGGTTCACCACCGGCTACAAGACCGGCAACCCAGCGCAATGCGACACGTTCGCCCGCGGCGTCAACCTGGGCTGACCCCGCCGAGCAGCGCGCGGCACTCCTCGCCGTAGCCCGCCACCGCGAGCGTCCACTTCGGACGGACGAGGGTCGACGGCGTGATAACGAACCGGACGTCTTCGGTGCGACGGCCGCGCCGCACGACGGTCTCGGTGCCGTCGCGGCGGTAGCCCAGCTTCTGGGAGACGCCGAGCGAGGCCGGATTCGCGAGGTTTGCCGCCGAGCGGGCCACCCGCGCGCCGAGGTGGTCGAAGGCGAACAGCACGACCGCCGCCCGCATCTCGGTGCCGATCCCCTGCCCCTGGTGCCGCTGCCCGATCCAGGATCCGGTGCCGACCTCCCTGCTGACCGCGAAGTCGTGCGCGCCGAGCCGTTGGGTGCCGATCACCCGCCCGTCGAGCCGGACGAGGAAGTGGATCCGCCAGTCCTCGGGGGCGAGCGCCGCACGTTCCGCCCAGAAGTGCTGCAGCATGCCCCGGCCCAGGAAGCGGGGGTCAGCGTCGGTCCACGGCCTGGCGAAGGGCATCTCCTCGGGCGGGTGCACGCCGCCGTACGCCGCGGCGACGAGCTCGTCGAGGCCCGCGTCGTCGTCGGGCCGCAGCTCCAGACGCGGGGTGCGCAGGACGAGGTGCCGCAGCGGCCAGTGCTCCACGCGCGGCACCTTTCCGCACTACGGTCCGCCCATGCACGCGATTACGTTGGAACGCCCCGGCGGCCCCGACATGCTGCGCTGGGGGACGGCGGCGGACCCGGTCGCCGGGCCTGGCGAGGTGCTCGTCGACGTCGTGGCGGCGGGGGTCAACCGCGCCGACCTCATGCAGCGCCAGGGCCACTACCCGCCCCCGCCGGGCGCGTCGGACATCATCGGGCTGGAGTGCTCGGGGCGCATCGCGGCGCTCGGCGAGGGCGTCGACGGCTGGCGGATCGGCGATGCGGTGTGCGCGCTGCTCGCGGGCGGCGGATACGCCGAACGGCTGGTCGTACCCGCGCCGCAGCTGCTGCCCGTGCCCGACGGCGTGGACCTGGTCACGGCGGCCGGGATCCCCGAGGTGGCGTGCACCGTGTGGTCGAACGTCGTCATGACGGCCCGGCTCGCGGCGGGCGAGACGTTCCTCGTGCAGGGCGGCACGAGCGGCATCGGCACGCACGCGATCCAGGTGGCGAAGGCGCTCGGCGCGCGGGTCGCGGCCACCGCGGGCGCGCCGGACCGGCTGGACGTCTGCCGCGAGCTCGGCGCCGACATCGCGATCGACTACCACGACGACGTCCCCGCCATCCTCAAGGAGGTCACCGACGGGGCCGACGTCATCCTCGACAACCTCGGCGCCAAGGGCCTCGCCGCCAACGTCGACGCGTTGGCGTTCGACGGCCGCCTCGTGATCATCGGGCTGCAGGGCGGGACGAAGGCCGAGCTGAACATCGCCAAACTGCTGGCCAAGCGGGGCAGTGTGATCGCGACGAGCCTGCGGGGGCGGCCGGTCGAGGGGCCGCACGGGAAGGGCGCGATCGTCGCGGCGGTGCGCGAGCACGTCTGGCCGATGATCGCCGACGGCCGCGTGCGCCCGGTTGTGCACGCCACGCTGCCGATGTCCGACGCCGCCGCCGCGCATGCGCTGTTCGACGACGGTGGCGTCATCGGGAAGGTGCTGCTGACCGTGCCCGGCCGATGAGGCTTACGGTGGGCCCAAACAGCGAAGGAGGCGATGTGAGTCCCGAGCAGGGGGAGAACGGCGAGCAGCAGGTGATGGTCGTCGGGCCCGACGGGCGTCCGCTGGGCATGGCCAAGGTTCCGCAGTCGGCCGATGAGGGCGACGAGGAGCAGGGCGTCGGCAGCATGGTCGAGCAGCCCGCCAAGGTCATGCGGATCGGCACGATGATCAAGCAGCTGCTCGAGGAGGTGCGGGCCGCGCCGCTGGACGAGGCCTCCCGCAGCCGGCTGAAGGAGATCCACGAGAACTCGATCAAGGAGCTGGAGGACGGGCTCGCGCCGGAGCTGCGCGAGGAGCTGCACCGGCTGTCGCTGCCGTTCGCGGAGAAGACCACCCCGTCCGACGCGGAGCTGCGGATCGCGCAGGCTCAGCTCGTCGGGTGGCTGGAGGGGCTGTTCCACGGCATCCAGACGGCGCTGTTCGCCCAGCAGATGGCCGCGCGGGCGCAGCTGGAGCAGATGCGCCGCGGGCTGCCGCCGGGCGCGGGCAGCCCGCAGCCCGACGGTGGGCTCGGCCGGGGCACGGGCCAGTACCTGTAGGCGCGCCCGCCCGGTGTCAGCGGGGTGACACTCCTGACCTCCAGTGTCTGCAGGGTGACATTCCTGCCACGGCGCGGCGGCCCACCCCTGCCCCGCCCGTGCCCAGCGCCGCGTGGGTACCCTCGCTCCGTGGCCCAGGCGATGACAACCGGTGACGCTGCGGTCGCGCCGCCTCCGGTCGCCGCGGAACCCGGGCCGCGGAGCTGGCGCCGCGCCTTCGACGACCTGCGCGGCGGCTGGCGGCAGCGGCCGCTCTGGGGCTACCTGGGCTGGCAGGACATCAAGCAGCGCTACCGCCGCTCGGTGCTCGGCCCGCTGTGGATCAGCATCACGATGGGCGTCATCGCCACGGCGATGGGCATCCTCTACGGCGCGCTGTTCCACGAGCCGATCCAGACGTTCCTGCCCTACGTCGCCACGGGCCTGCTGATCTGGAACTTCATCAACGGCTGCATCCTCGAAGGCAGCGAGGTCTTCATCGCCAACGAGGGGCTGATCCGGTTCCTGCCCGCGCCGCTCACGCTGCACGTCTACCGGCTCGTGTGGCGCCAGACGCTGTTCTTCCTGCACAACCTCGTCGTCTGGGCAATCCTGATGATCATCTTCCGGCAGCCGGTGCACTGGTCGTCGCTGCTGGCGGTGCCCGCGTTCGTCGTGCTGGCGCTGAACGGGGCGTGGATCGCGGTGCTGGCGGGCATCGTCGCCACCCGGTTCCGGGACATCCCACCGATCATCGCGAGCCTCACCCAGCTGCTGTTCTTCATGACCCCGATCGTGTGGTCCTACGAACGGCTTGCCAGCAACCCCCTCGCCGCGTACATCGAACTGAATCCCGTGCTGCATTTCGTCGAGATCCTGCGCGAGCCGCTGCTCGGTCAGGAGATCGTGGCGCGGCACTGGATCGTGGTCGGCGCGATCACGGTCGTCGGCTGTGTCGCGGCGCTGGTGTGCCTGCGCAACTACCGGGCGCGCGTCGCCTACTGGGTGTAGCCGTGATCTCCATCGACATCGAGGGCGCCGGGGTCGACTTCCCGATCTTCGACGCCAAGACCCGCTCGCTGAAGAAAGCCGTGCTCGGCCGGGCGGGCGGGCGGATCGGCACCGAGTCGAAGGTGCCGATCATCGAGGCGTTGCGCGACATCACCGTGTCCCTGCGCTCCGGCGAACGGGTGGCGCTCGTCGGGCACAACGGGGCGGGCAAGTCCACGCTGCTGCGCCTCATGGCGGGCATCTACGAGCCCACGCGGGGGCGCGCGCGGGTGCTGGGCAAGGTCGCGCCGGTGTTCGACCTAGCGGTCGGCATGGACCCGGAGATCTCCGGCCTGGACAACATCCTCATCCGCGGCCTCTTCCTCGGCATGACACGCAAGCAGATGGAGGCCCGCGTCGACGACATCGCCACGTTCACCGAGCTCGGCGACTACCTGTCGATGCCGCTGCGCACCTACTCCACCGGGATGCGGGTGCGGCTCGCGCTCGGCGTCGTCACCAGCATCGACCCGGAGATCCTCCTGCTCGACGAGGGCATCGGCGCGGTCGACGCCGAGTTCCTCGCCAAGGCCCGCGCCCGGCTCAACGAGCTGGTCGAACGCTCCGGGCTGCTGGTCTTCGCCTCGCACTCCGACGAGTTCCTCGCCGACCTCTGCGACACCGCGATCTGGATGGACCAGGGCCGCATCCGCGAGCACGGGCCGTTGCGCGAGGTGCTGCACCACTACAAGGGCCGCGACGTGCTGGCCGAGCTCGAGTCGCGGTGAGCGGGCCGCCGCCGGACGCGGTCGGAGCGGTGTCGCAGCCGCGCGCCGCAGGCCCGGGCCCGCTGCCGCCCGGCGCGGTCGTCGCCGTCGTCGTCACCCGGCACCGCACCGACTCGCTGGTCGACGCGCTGGCCTCGCTGGCCAAGCAGACCCACCCGATCGCGCACCTCATCGTCGTGGACAACGGGCCGGACGAGCCCGCACGTGAGGTCGTCGCGGCCTGCGGCCTTCCGGGCACCTGGCTGCCGTCGTGGCGCAACCTGGGCGGCGCGGGCGGGTTCGCGCTCGGCGTGCTGCACGCGATGGCGCTCGGGGCGGGCTGGGTCTGGCTCGCCGACGACGACGGCCGCGCGGCCGACGACCACGTCCTCGCCACGCTCGTCGAGCTGGCCGATCGGCGCGGGCTGGCGGCCGTCTCGCCCACCGTCGCCGACGCCGACGACCCCGACCGGCTCGCGTTCCCCGTGCGCCGCGGCCTCACCTGGCACCGGTCGCGCGCGGCCCTGGCCGCCGACGTCGGGCACGGCGCCGACCACGAGCTGCTCCCCGGGATCGCGGCGCTGTTCAACGGGGCGCTGTTCCGGGCGTCCACGCTGGACGTGATCGGCGTGCCGGACCTGCGGCTGTTCATCCGCGGCGACGAGGTGGAGATGCACCGGCGGCTCGTGCGCTCCGGGCTGCCGTTCGGCACCGCCCTGGGCGCCGTCTACCTGCACCCGCGCGCCGACGGCGACGACAAGCCGATGCTCCGCGGCCACCTGCACGCCCGC
Source organism: uncultured Actinomycetota bacterium (assembly GCA_963739465.1). Taxonomy (GTDB): domain Bacteria; phylum Actinomycetota; class Actinomycetes; order Mycobacteriales; family Pseudonocardiaceae; genus Pseudonocardia. The sequence goes on along the minus strand of CAVUAS010000015.1, from coordinate 163,531 downwards.
GACCCCGACGACCCCGTCAAGCGCTACTACACCTTCCGCAACCGCGGCTTCCTCACGTCGCAGCCGGGGATGCGCCGGGTGGGGCTGGCCGAGGTGCCCCGGTTCGCTTGGTACTTCCTCGTCACCAAGCGCAGCCCGCGGGAGTTCGCGCGGTGGCTGCGGCTCGTGCGGCAGGGCAGGCTGGAGCGCTTCCACCGGGCCTGACGCCTCGGCCGCACAGGCTCAGGGCTCGCGGAAGACGACCGTCCGCAGCATCACGAAGTTGATGACGGTGGCCAGGCCCTGGGCGATCACCCAGGCGGCGCTCACCCGCAGCGGCATGGCGGGCAGCACGGCGAGCATCAGCGCGTTGGTGCCGACGTTGATCGCGAACGTGGTGCCGTAGAGCAGGGCGAACGCCGCGACGCGGGCCCGGCCGCCCGCGGACCGGAACGTGAAGCGGCGGTTGAGCAGGTACGCCGTGGTGGTGCCGCAGATGAAGCTGATCGCCTTCGCCGCGCTCGGGAACAGGCCCAGGGCGTAGAGGAGCTGGTAGATGCCGTAGTCGACCAACGCCGACAGCACCCCGATCGCCACGAACCGCGTCAGCTGGGCGACCAGGCTCAGCCGCGCGGGCGAATCGGTGGTCACGGCAGCAGGGTAGCGGGCGCCGCGCCGGTGGGAGGGCGGCGGGCCGCCACGTCGGCTCGCACAAGCATCGCCGTGCCCGCGCTCCCGTCGCGACGGGCGTGCGGCCACCGCAATGCCTGCGCGGCCTGCCGTCAGAAGAAGTAGCGGCCCAGGCGGAAGCGCCGCCGCACCCGCACCGAGCCCACCGCCGTGCGGCCGTGCACCACGAAGTGCGGATGCCCCGGCTGGGGTGTGGACGGCACGTTGCTGCGCACGGAGCCCATGCCGGGGACGAGGTCGTCGACGTTGACGGTGGCGTCGTCGGGCACGAGCAGCTTCGCCGAGCCCGCACCCAGCTCCAGCTCCACCTCGACGACGGGGTGCGGGTTCTCGGCGTCGCAGAAGTCGAGCACCACCGACCCCATGCCCGAGAGCACCCGGATGCGCGGCGGCACCCGCCACGCCCCGGTGCGCTTGATCGAGGACATCCCCGCCTTCAGCACCATCGGCGGCCCCGCCGGGGTGACGGCGACCGGCGTCTCGGCGGGCAGGTCGGCCAGCGGCGGACGCAGGTCGGCTTCGTAGCGGGCGGCGTAGACGACGGCGAGCCGCTCCTCCAGCTCCGAGAGGGTGATCCGGCCCTCCGCGAGCGCGGTGTGCAGCCGCCGCGCCGCGCGCTCGCGGTCGGCGTCGGAGATCCGGAGACCCGGCGGGTCCGGCTGCATGGCGGTCACCACCCCGAGAATAGTGTCGGAGGCCCCGGGTAGCCTCGCCCGCAATGTCTGCGATATCCACGACACAACTGCTCCACGGATGGGGCCGCACCGCGCCGTCCCTGGCCCGGGTCGTCACTCCGCGCTCGGTCGCGGACGTGGTCGCGGCCGTCACCGGCGCCGGTCCCCGCGGGATCATCGCGCGCGGCTTGGGGCGCTCCTACGGCGATCCGGCGCAGAACGCGGGCGGCACCGTGCTCGCGATGACCGGCCTCGTGCAGCTCCACGCGATCGACGCGGAGAGCGGGCTCGTCGACGTCGACGCGGGCGTCAGCCTCGACACGCTGGTGCGCGCCGCCCTGCCGCACGGCCTGTGGCTGCCGGTGCTGCCGGGCACCCGTCAGGTCACGGTCGGCGGGGCGATCGGCGCCGACATCCACGGCAAGGCGCATCACGTCGTCGGCAGCTTCGGCAACCACGTGCGGGCACTCACGCTGGTCACGGCGGACGGCGCGGTCCAGGAGCTCACGCCCGAGGACGACCTGTTCTGGGCCACGGTCGCCGGGATGGGCCTCACCGGAGTGGTCGCGCGCGCCACGCTCCAGCTGCACCACGTCGAGACGGCGTACTTCAAGGTCGACACCGAGCAGATCGACAACCTCGACGAGCTCATGGCCCGCCAGAGCACCGACGACGAGAAGTACGCCGAGTCCGTCTCCTGGTTCGACGCGGTCACCACGGGCGCGCACTTCGGCCGCGGCCTGCTCACCCGGGCCAACCACGCCACGGTGGCCGACCTGCCGGAGAAGCTGCGCGCCGAGCCGTTGAAATTCGAGGCGCCGCAGCTGCTCACGGTGCCGGACGTGTTCCCGTCGGGCCTGCTCAACCGGGTCACGGGCAAGCTGTTCAGCGAGCTCTGGTACCGCAAGTCGCCCACCAGGATGGGCGCGATCCAGAACATCACCCAGTTCCTGCACCCGCTCGACATCATCGGCGAGTGGAACCGCGGCTACGGGCCGCGCGGATTCCTGCAGTACCAGTTCGTGGTGCCGCCTTCGCGGGCCGATGTGATCCGTGAGGTGCTGGAGCGGATGACGGCCGCGCGGCAGGTCTCGGCGCTCAACGTGCTGAAACGGTTCGGCGAGGGCAACCGGGCGCCGCTGTCGTTCCCGATGCCGGGGTGGACGCTCTGCGTCGACATCCCCATCGGGCCCGGGCTCGGCGCGCTGTGCGACGAGCTGGACGAGCTCGTCCTCGCCGCGGGCGGGCGGCACTACCTGGCCAAGGAGTCACGCACCACGCCCGCCGCCATCCGCCGCGGCTACCCGCGGTTCGACGAGTGGCGCAAAGTGCGCGACGCCGTCGATCCCCACAACGTGTTCGCGTCGGACATGTCCCGCCGTTTGGAACTCACCTCGTGATCGATCGGAGCGGAGCAACCCGTGATTGACGCCGTCGGCAACCCGCAGAGCATCCTGCTGCTCGGCGGCACCTCGGAGATCGGCCTGGCCACGGTGGAGGCGTTCGCGTCCGACCGGCCGCTCCGGGTCGTGCTGGCCGGGCGGCCGTCACCCCGGCTGGAGGCGGCGAAGGCGCGGTTGGAGGCCCGGGGCTGCGGGGTCGAGACGCTCGCGTTCGACGCCCGTGAAGCCGACGCCGACGTGGTCGCCAAGGCGTTCGCGGGCGGCGACATCGACGTCGCGCTGGTGGCGTTCGGGCTGCTCGGCGACAACGAGAAGGCCTGGACCGACGTCCCCACCGCCGTCGAGTTGGCCCAGGTCAACTACACCGCGGCCGTCGCCGTCGGGGTGGCGTTGGGCGAGCGGATGACGGCACAAGGGCACGGGTCGATCGTGGCGTTCTCGTCGGTGGCCGGGGAGCGGGCGCGGCGCTCCAACTTCGTCTACGGCTCCACGAAGGCCGGGCTCGACGCGTTCTACTCGGGGCTCACGGAGGCGCTGCGCCCGTCCGGGGTGCACGTCACGGTGGTGCGGCCCGGGTTCGTGCACACGCGGATGACCGAAGGTCTCACGCCCGCCCCGTTGTCGACCACACCCGACGCGGTCGCGGCGGTGGTCGTCGACGCCGTACGCACCCGCAAGGAGCTGGTGTGGGCGCCCGCGCCGCTGCGGTTCGTGATGAGCGCGCTGCGGCACGTGCCGCGGCCGATCTTCCGCCGCCTGCCTATCTGATCGGCACGACCACCATCGTGCCCTGGTCGCCGCGCCAGGAGGTGGCGGGCACACCGGAGTGGTCGGGCGTGAACGTGAACTTGTACTGCGGGCGCAGGGGCGCGGGCGGGTGGAAGTTGCGGTAGTTGAGGTCGAGCAGCGCCCGCTCGAACGGCCCGGCCGTCGCCTCCTGCTTGGCCAGGATCTCGGCGAACGAGCCGCGGTCGGAGAGGCGGTCGGTCACCGTGCAGGCGCAGTAGTAGGCGACCGTCCCCACCTCGCCGAACGACTGCACCACCGCTCCCGCGGGCGCCCGTTCGGCCAGGGCGCGGTACTCGGTGGGGGTGGCCCAGTTGCCCGAGATCGTCGTGAGCGTCCAGGGGCGGGCGACGAGGTAGACGGCGGTGAGCGCGACCATCGCCACCGACGCCCCCAACGCCACGGTCCGCAGCGTCGCCCGCGGCGCCCCGACCGCGCCGAGCATCGTCAGCGCCCCGATGGCCGGGCCGTAGTACCACTGGTAGGGGGCGGTGTCGAGCAGCAGGTACGTGCCCGCGTGCAACAGCCCGCCGACACCGAGCACGAGGTGCACCGGCGCCACGGCGCGCCGCCAGCCGCCGAGCAGCACGAGCACGCCGACCGCGGCCGGGATGAGCGCGGCCGTCACCGCGAACGGGTAGCCGATGAAGAAGTAGTAGAGCCCGTTGGCGAACGTCCGGCCGCCCATGTTTTCGCCGAGCTTGATCACCATCGTGTCCGGGACGGCGGAGCCCAGCCAGAACCACGACAGCACCGACCACGGAAGCGATACCAGGCCCGCGATCCCGATGAGGGCGAGCGCTCTGACAACTCCGAGCGTGATGACGACCGCAGCGGCTGCGGCCAACCCGAACCCGGCCAGGTCCGCCCGCGTGAGCAACAGCAGCCCGCACACCACGCCCGCGAGGTAGGGCCGCCGCGCGAGCACCGTCCACGCGAGGACGGCGACGAGCGCGATGGCCATGTGGGTCTCCATGCCGATCACCGAGACCAGCAGCGGGTTGACCCCGACCAGCGCGACCCCGGCCGCCGCCGACCAGGGGCTCCAGTCCAGCCGCGCACAGATCGCGCCGAGCGCCGCGCCCGTGACCGCCAGCGCGACCACCAGCAGCACGCCCGCCGCGAGCACCGGCTGCCCGATGACGACGATGATCGCGGCGAGCAGCAGGACGTTCAGCGGCGACGTGGCCGCGTTGCCCGGCAGCTGCGGCTGGAGGCCCCACACGCCGTGCTCGGCGAAGGTGCGCGCGTAGGCGAGGGTGATGTAGGAGTCGTCGATCAGCACGTCGCGGGCGAGGACGAACACCAGTGCGCCGACCAGCGCACCGACGGCGGCGGGCAGCCACACGGCACGGGACACGGCCCGCAACGCTACGGCAGCCGGTCGTCGCAGCGCGCAACGAGGCCGGTCGCCCGCCGCACCGCGCTCACCGGCCCGGCTTATCCCTGCCCACCGCCCCACGGCCCCCACGGCCCCTGGATCGTCAGTTCGGCCGCATATGGCCAAGTCTGGCCGTATGCGCCGAACCGGTGATCACGGCGCCGGAGGGGCCGGTGGGTTAGCCTGGCGGACCGTGGTGGAGCTGCGCGCGGACTGTTCGCGCTGCGTGGGGCTGTGCTGCGTCGCACCGGCGTTCGCCCGATCGGCGGACTTCGCCACCGACAAGCCCGCGGGCACCCCGTGCGGCAACCTGCAGGCCGACTTCCGCTGCGCCATCCACGCCGACCTGCGCGACCGTGGTTTCGCCGGATGCACGGTGTTCGACTGCCTCGGCGCGGGCCAACGGGTGACGGCGGCGTTCGCGGGGCGGGATTGGCGCACGCCCGATGTGGCCGCGCCGATGTTCACGGCGTTCGCGGCGGCGCGGCAGGTCCACGAGCTGCTCTGGTACCTCGACGAGGCGCGCGTGCGCGCGCCCGACCCGGCGCTGGACGCGGAGTGGACGCGCCTTCTCGGCGACGTCGCCGCACTCGACGTAGCGGCCGCACACGAGCGGGTGGGCGAGCTGTTGCGCCGCGCGAGCGAGCGGCTCCGAACCCCGGCCGCAGCCGAGCCCCCCACCGACGGTGAGTCTCCCGTTTCGACACGGCGAATCGCGGATCTCGACACGGTGAGTCGCGGATCTCGACACGGCGAGTCCGGGATTCCGGCACGGCGGGCCACGCGCGACACCCGCCGACCTGGCGCGACGGAGCACCCGGCAGGCCCCCGATCCGGCGAGGGCCGCCCGCGCGACCACAGCCGGGCCGACCTCGTCGGCGTGCGATGGCGGCACGCCGACCTCCGGCGCGCCTCGCTGCGGGGCGCCCTGCTGCTGGGCGCCGATCTTCGTGGCGCCGACCTGCGGCTGGCCGACCTCCTCGGCGCCGACCTGCGGGGCGCGGACCTGCGCGGGGCCGACCTCTCGACCAGCCTGTTCGTCACGCCGGTGCAGGCCGCCGCCACTCGGGGCGACGCCGCGACCCGCCTCCCGGCTCGCGTGCCGCGCCCGGCGCACTGGGCCGCCTGACCACGCCGCAACGGACCGGAGCACGCGTGCAGGCGGCGCTGGCGCCCTCCCCGCGCGGCCGAGGGTGTGCCGCGCGGGGAGGGCAGGCTGCGCTCCCCAGCTCAGCCTGATCAGGGCGCCCGGCGGGCGGGCGGCGGCCCTCCTGCGGGCGGTCGGGGCCGCGGGCGACTCGGTTCCGGCGGGCGGTAGCACCTCCGCCGGGCAGTCGGGCGCTCCCGGCGGGCGGGCATCAGACCGCCCGGTGGACGGGGCGGTGGTGGCCCGCGAAGACCGCGTGTCGGGCGAGCGCGTGGCGCGGTGCCCGACGCGGGCCGCCGACCGGCCGCAACTGGATCCCCGCCGCCCGCATCCCGGCGGGCAGCACGTGCCGGGCGGGCCGGTGCAGGGCCAGCAGTCGCCGCCGCGCGGGCTCCTCGACACGCCGGTACGCCACGGCGGCCACCCCGACCGTCGCGACGAGCACCCCCAGGCCCACGACGTGCGCGAGCAGCGTGTGCGGCCCGAGCGCACGAACGTGCTGCAGGGCCGTCCAATACACCTCCAACATCGGGATGTGCACGAGGTAGAGCGCGTACGAGATCCGGCCGCCGTGCACGGCCCACGGCCGGGCCAGCACCATCGCAGGCCCCCGGTCGGCCAGCGCGAGCGCCCCGACCAGCACTGGGAACAGCGCGATCACCGCACCACCCCGGCCCGGCCCGAGCCGCTCGCCGACCACGAGGCCGAGCGCGGCCACCACCGGCAGGACCGCGGCGACGAGCGACGCCGCACGCCGCGCGTCCACCGGTATCCGACGAACGGCCAGGCAGACGAGCACCCCGGCGGCGAACCCGCAGGCGATGCGGACGAGCCAGCTGTAGGGGTAGTACGGCGAGCCCGTCGCGAGGTACGCGTGCGCGATCGGAGCCATGAGGGCCACCGCCGCGCCGCCCAGCACCCACGCGGGCAGGCGGCGGAGGCGGTGGAACCCCAGCGCGGCCACCGGGAACAGGAGGTAGGCGAGCCACTCGGCGGACAGCGACCACGTCGGCCCCACCCACGACACCCCGTCGAGGAAGGCGTGATCCCAGATCTGCACGCCTGCGAGCTGCCGCACCCACTCCCGCACGCTGACGACCGGCTGCACGGCCTGGAACGCGATCGCGCCGTCGTGCCCCCACGCCAGCTTGGCCACCAGCCACAGCCCGAACACGTGCAGCACGACGAGGTACAGCGGCCACATCCGGCAGACCCGTGCCCAGACGAATCGCACGGCGACGGCCGGACGCAGCGCGGGGCCGAGCCGGTCGAGGTGGGTGTGGGCGATCACGAAGCCGGAGACGACGAAGAACAGGTCGACGCCCAGCGCGCCCTGCGTGACCAGCGGGCCGAGCACCCGGTTGACCGCCGCCACCCCCGGCAGCGCCGTGAAGTGGAAGTGGAACCCGACGACCCAGAGCGCCGCGACGATCCGCAGCCCGGTCAGCGTCCGCAGCTCACCGGCCGTGGTGGCTTGATCGCCGGATGGGGTGGATCCGCGCGCTGCTGTCGTCACGCTGACCGCAACGAGGTGCTTCGCGCCAGCGGTGCGGGTGACGCCCGCAACCCACCTGTTCGGGATCGGGCCTCACCGGCCGTCAGACCGGGCTGGGCCGAACGGGTGGCGGCGCGGCCGTTGGCGCTGGTCGTCGGTTACCAGTGGTCGACGTGCAGCACGGTGTCCAGCGGCTCACGGTGGGCGGGGCGGAAGGTCTCGCCCTTGAAGTACGCGGTGGGCAGCAGCACGCCCTGTCGCACCCGCGGCGGGATGCCGAGCAACTCGGCGACCTCCTTCTCGTACACCAGGTGCAGCGTGGTCCAGGCACTGCCGAGGCCGCGGGCGCGCGCGGCGAGCTGGTAGCTCCACGCCGCGGGCAACAGCGACCCCCACAGCCCCGCCTGGCTCTCCGCCGGCAGCTCCTCGCTGGCGAAGATCGAGGCGATGACGAGGACGGGGACCTCGCCCATGTGGTCGGCGAGCCAATCGGACGAGGTCACAACCCGCTCGGTCGCCGCCTGCTTCTCGGCACTGCCCCGTGCCGTGCCCCGCTGTTCGCGGTACGCGTAGTACGACCGGCGGTAGTACTCGCCGATCTGGGCGCGCAGCTCGGGCTCGGTGACGATGATCCAGTGCCAGCCCTGCGTGTTGCTGCCGGTCGGGGCCTGCAGTGCGACCTCCAGACACTCCTTCACCAGCTCCAGCGGCACCGGGCGGTCGAGGTCGAGGCGCTTGCGGACCGAGCGGGTGGTGGTGAGCAGCTCGTCGGGGTCGAGTGGCAGCAGCGTCATGCCCCGATCATGCGCTCTCCAGGACGACCGCGGGAATCCCGCGCAGCCATCGTTCCCGTCCCGTCCAGCGCAGGGTGAAGCCGTCCGGGCTTTCCGGGGTGGCTCCGACCATCAGCACCCGCCCGCCCGGAACGAGCACGCGATGCCAGGTCGCGAGGGTGGCGGGGTCGGGCGGCGTGGTCGTCACGGCCAGGACGCCGCGGAACACGGCCGTCGGGAGCGCCTCGGGGTTCGTGTGGACGGGGCAGCCCGGCGCGGCCGTGCGGGCGAGGTCCGCGAGGGCGGGATCGGCCACGAAGCCCGTCGCCGACCCGCGGACGGCGAGGAGGGCGAGCAGCTCGCCGTGGCCGCATCCGTAGTCGAGGTACGGGCCGGGGCCCAGGTGTCGGCGTGCAAGCCGAACCCGCCTGCGCAGCAGCCACCGCGGAGGTGGCTCGGCGTCCGGCGACGCCGTCACGCGGGCCGAGTCGGGGGTCGGGGGCACGGACGTTCATCCTGCCGCGGGTCGCGCGGCACACGATGGGGACGGACGTGCGGCGGGCCGGCGCGCCCGTTCCCCGCGCCGAACGGGCGGTGCCGAAGGGGGTGCGCGCCCGGGCGGCCGGGCCGGGCGGACCTCGGGTGGGCGGACCTCGGGTGGGCGGACCTCAGCCTCGCGAGACCGACGTTCGCGGGATTCGATCACCGGAAACGTCGGTCTCGCGACCCGAGGCAACGGCGGGCGGCGCAGCGGCGCGGCTTAGGGTGACGGCGTGCTCACCCCCGCCCGGACGGCGCCCCCGGCCGCGCCGGACGCGCCCGCCGCGCAGCGCGAGCCTCGCGGGCGGCGCTGGGTGCTGCTGCTCGGCCTCCTCACGACGCTGGCCGCGGTCGTGTTCCCGTTCGCCCCCGTCGTGCAGCCCGAGGTGGACTACCGCTGGAGCGCCGCCGACGGGGCCGCCGCGCTGCCGCTCATGCCCTACCAGCCCGTAGCGCTCATGGCCACGCTCGACTGCGCCGCCGCCCGCGCCGCCGCACCCGGCGCGCTGCTGCTGTCGACCGTGCCGCCCCACCCCGACCCGGCCGCCGAGCCCCTCTCGGGCCTGCGCCTCACCGCCGACGGTGATGCCATCAGCGTGGCAGGCGACGGCGTCGATCTCGGCCGGGTGCCGCTGCCCGCGGGCGCGTGCACGGTCACCGTCGCCTCCGACCCGCGGGCCACGACCGTCCGCGTCGACCAATCGGTCGTCCTGGCCAAGGACGGCGACGTCCGCCCCGCCGTCGTCGGCGCCTTCTCCGACCTCCGCAGCGGCGTGACGCTGGAGCTCACCGCCGACACCCGCTTCCAGACCACGATCACGCCGCTCAAGGCCGCCGTCGCCGTCGTCGGCGTGCTCGCGCTGCTGGGCATGCTCGTGGCACTCCACCGCGCCGACGCGACACGCGGCCGCCGCGCAAGGCTCCCCAGGCACTGGTGGCGCCCCCGGCTCGTCGACCTCGCGGTGACCGCCCTGCTGGGCGTCTGGTGGGTCATCGGCGCGGTCACGGTCGACGACGGCTACATCGCGGGCATCATCCGCAGCCGCGGCGAGAACGGCTTCATCGGCAACGTCTACCGTTGGCTCAACGCCCCCGAGTCGCCGTTCAGCTGGTTCTACGACCTGCTCTGGCCGTGGTCGCAGGTGTCGGCGAGCACGTTGTGGATGCGCCTACCCGCCACCCTGCTCGGCCTCCTCACCTGGGGTCTGCTCTCCCGCTGCGCGCTGCCCCGCCTCGGCGTCCACAAGCCCTGGCTCGCGGCGCTCGCGTTCGCCACCTGGTGGGTGCCGCTGTGCCTGGGGCTGCGGCCCGAGCCGTGGGTCGCGGCGGGCCTGCTGGGCTGCTGGCTCCTCGTCGAGCGCGCGGTGGCCACCCGCAGGCTGCTGCCGCTCGTGCTGGGCCTCCTCGTCGCGGGCGCCACGACGGCGCTCACGCCCGGCGGCCTGGTCGCGTTCACCCCGTTCCTCGCGGGCCTGCGGCCGGTGGTGCGGCTCCTGCGCGCCCGCACCGACCTGCACCGATGGCCGCTGGTCGCCGCCCTGGTCGCGGCGCCCGCGGCGGCCGTGCTGCTCATGGTGTACGACCAGAGCCTCGCCGCGGTGCTGGAGTCCACCCGGGTGCGGTCGCTGATCGGCGGCGGCCTGCCCTGGTACGACGAGGCCCAGCGCTACACCGTGCTGCTCGCGGACGGCTTCCAGGGCTCGATCGGCCGCCGGGCTGCCGTGCTGGTCACGCTGCTCGCGGCGGCGGCCGTGCTGATGGCCGTGCGCCGCGGTCCGAAGCACCGGATGGTCGTGACGCTGCTGCTCGGGTTGGCCGTCATGACGTTCACGCCGACGAAGTGGACCCAGCATTTCGGCGACCTCGCGGGCGTCGGCGCGGCCGTCCTCGTCCTCGGGGCGGCCACGGCGCGGCGGACGGTCGGGGCGCTGGCGGCGGCCGTTGCCGTCGGCGCGCTGGTGGTGGCGGGGCTCAACAGCTGGCCGTTCGTGTCGGGGTGGTTCACGCCGCCGTTCTCGACGATGCCCGCCCAGGTCGCGGGCATCCCGGTCGCGACGCTGCTGCTGGTGGCGGGCGGGGTCGCCGTCGTCGTCGGGCTGGTGCGACGCCCCGCACCCCCGGTGCCGCTGCTCGTGGTAGTGCTCGTCTTCGCGCTGGCGCTGGAGCTGCTGGGGCTCGCGCGGAGCGGCCTCGGCCACCGCGACAGCTACACCCTCGCCGCCGACGCCGTCGCCACCCTCCGCGGCGACCCCTGCGGCCTGCAGCGCACGCTGTCGGTCGAGACCGACCCCGCCGCCGGGATGCTCTCCACGGCAGGCGCGCCCGTCGACATCGGCGGCACCACGCTGCCCGGCCTGGTCGTCGATCACACGGTGACCACCGACTGGTTCCCGCTCCAGGGCGATCTCGTCGTCGTCACGACGGTCGGCACGCTGCGCCCCGGCGACGACGTCGAGCTCCAGTTCGCAGGCGTCGACGCGCGCCAAAAGATCACGACGTCGAGCGCCGCGCCCGTCGACGTCCGCGTGCCCGTCCCGGCGGGGGCGACGGCCGTGCGGCTGGTCATCGACGCGGGCCCCGGTGGGAAGGCCGAGGTCACGCTCCCCCGCACGCCGCGGCTCACCCCCATGGAGCTGGTGCTGCCACCCGGCACACGGGCGATCCTGGACTGGTCGGTGGCGTTCGTGTTCCCCTGCCTCGTGCCCGAGCCGCTGCCACTGGGCACGGCGGGCCGCGCGACATGGCGGGTGGCGCCACCGACGTCCGACCCCGCAGCGGGCATCACCTACGCGCCCGGCTTCGGCGGCCCGTTCGCCGGGCCGCGGCTGCTCGTCACCCAGCAACGGCTGCCGACCTACCTCGCGGGGGATCCCACCCGTGAGGCCGTCCGGCTCTACCGCTGGATCCCGATCACGGCGCTGAGCACGCCCCAGCCGGTCGTCACCGAGCACACCGTGATGGGGTGGACGTCCGACGGGCACGCCCGCGTGCCGGGCCTCGACCCCGTGGGATGAGAATGGGAGCCATGTTGGGCCTTTCGGACACGGCGACCCAAGCGACGGATCTCGACCAGCCCGCGGGCCGGATCGTCGCGCAACGGGGGCTGTTCACCGGCCCGAGCCTGCTCGTGCCCGAGGAGCTCTACGCCCGCATCGAGCGCGGCACAGCGAGCCGCGAGCGCGACCGCGTGGAGCTCGGCGCCGCCACCGCCGTCACCACCAACACCTACTTCGGACGCTTCCACGCCACGTACTGGCAGCGGTGGACGGCCGCACCGGACGTCGAGGTGGAGCTCGTCGCATCCGGCGCGGGACGGGTGCGGCTCATGGCGTCGGACACGAACAAGGTGTGGCGCATCGTCGCCGCCGCAGAGGTCCGGGACGCCACCGAACCGGTGCGGCTGGTCGGCCCGATCGACCGGTTCGTCGACGGCGGCGGCATGTGGCTGGAGTTCACCACCGAGACCGGTGAGCTCGCGGTGTCCGACGTGCGCTGGCGGGTCACACCCGTGCGCACGCCCGCCCCCACCGACGTCGTCATCTGCACCTACAACCGGGTGACCGACTGCCTGAAGACGCTCACCGACCTGGCAGACGACCAGGAGGCGCTGGCCGCGGTCGCCACGGTCCGGGTGGTCGACCAGGGCAGCGACCCGTGCGAGTCCCGCCTGGAGTTCGCCGAGATCGCAACGGCGCTGGAGGGGCGGCTGCGCTACGTCCGCCAGCCCAACCTCGGCGGGGCGGGCGGCTTCACCCGCGGCATGTTCGAGGCCACCGCGGGCGCCGCCGAGGACGACCACGACGTCCTGCTGCTCGACGACGACATCCTCCTGGAGCCGGAGATCCTCCTGCGGCTCACGGCGTTCGCGGCGTGCACGATGCACCCGACGATCGTCGGCGGCCAGATGCTCAACCTCCTGCACCCCGCCCACCTGCATATCTCCGCCGAGCGCGCCGATCCCGAGCAGCTGAAGGTCGGCATCCCGATGCCGGACGCGCTCGACGAGGCCTACCTGCTCGGCTCCGACGAGCGGCTGCTGCCGATCGGGCAGGAGCGGCGCGTCGACACCGAGTACAACGGCTGGTGGGCGTGCCTGGTCCCGGCGGCGATCATCCGCGCGGTCGGCTACCCGCTGCCGCTGTTCTTCCAGTGGGACGATGTCGAGTTCGGCTACCGCGCCCGCGCCCACGGCTTCCCGACGGTCGCGCTGCCCGGCGCGGCCGTCTGGCACGCCGACTTCGGGTGGAAGGACTGGGACGAGTGGCACCGCTACTTCAACATGCGCAACGGCCTCATCACCGCGGCCCTGCACACCGGGTTCTCCACGCGGACGATCCTGCGGCGGCTGGGCACGCTGCTGTCGCAGTACCTCGTCGCGATGCACTACGGGCTGGCGGCCACGCTGATCAAGGCGGTGGAGGACTTCCTCGACGGGCCTGAGGTGCTGGAGGACGGTTCGGCGACGGCGGCGGCAGACATCCGCCGGGTGCGGGCGGCGTACCCGGAGACCGTCGTGCACCCGATGCGCGACCTGCCCGAATTGGTGCCCGACTTCCGCGACGCGCTCACCACGCGGGCGCCGAACCCGCCCGGCCGGGAGCGGCTGACCTGGCTCAAGCGGGCGGTGTACCTGGCGGCCGACCGGCCGGGCCGGGTCGGGTTCGTGCCCGCGGGCGACGCGCACTGGTGGCACGTGTCGACGTTCTCGCGCGCCGTCGTCACGGACATGGGCGAGACCGGCTTCCGGATGCGCACCCGCGACCGGGCCAAGGCGCTGGACCTCGCCCGCCGCGGCGCCCGCGCACTGGCCCGCTTGCGGTCGGAGGGCCCAGCGGTCGCGGCGCGGTACCGAGCCGAGCACGGGCGCCTGACCAGCCGGGCCAACTGGGAGCGGCTGTACGACCAGCCCGCTCCGCCCGGCCCGGCATGAGCACCGCGTGAAGGTCATCCTGCTGAGGCACGGGGAGTGCCTCGGCAACGTCGACGACTCGGCCTACACCCGCATCCCCGACCACGCGCTGCCGCTGACCGCCCCCGGCCGGGAGCAGGCGGTGGCGGCGGGCCCGCGGATCAAGGAGCTGGTCGGGGACGCCCGTTTGGGCGTGTACGTCAGCCCCTACCGGCGCACTCTGCACACGCTGGCCCTGCTCGGCCTCTCCCCCGCGTGGATCGTGCAGGAGCCTCGGCTGCGCGAGCAGGACTGGGGCAACCTGCAGGACATCGACGAGCAGCGCCGCCAGAAGGAGGAGCGCGACTACTTCGGGCACTTCTTCTACCGGCTGACCCGCGGCGAGTCCGGCGCGGACGTGGACGACCGGCTCGCCGCCTTCCTCACCGAACTGCGCCTCGCCCCACCCGACGCCGACGCGCTGCTGGTCGTCACGCACGGTCTGGCGATGCGGCTGCTGGCGCGTCGGGCCTTGGGCTGGTCGGTGCCGCTGTTCGAGGCGCTGTCCAACCCCGAGTGCTGCGAGGAACGCGTGCTCACCCGCGACGGGGGCCGTTGGCGCCTCGACCGCCCGTTCGCGCAGTGGAAGACCGCCAACGACGGGACGACGCAGTAGGAGCGGCCCGCACCACCGGCGCCGGGTTGGGCCGAGCCTTGGCCCTACTGCGCACCCCACCGCGTGACCTCGCACCCCACCACGGCACCTCGCACCCCACCGGTGGGGTGCGCAGTCGCCGTGTGGGGTGCGAGGTGGACGTGATCGATGGCCGTTATTCGCGCACGCGGTCGAACACCTCGCGCGCCCACGCCTCCCGGCTGGTCAGCTCGGGCAGCGCGGCGCGGTAGCGGCGGCGCAGATCGGGCCAGGCACGGCCGACGTCACGCAGCTGCCGGGCCGAGCGCACGAGCATCGACCGGAACATCTCCGGGTCGCGACGGCGGAACGTGACCCCGCGCCCGTCGGGCGTGGACACCGTGGCCGAGTCCAGCCGCGACAGCACGAACCACAGCGCCTGCCGCGACGGCACGTTGCGCTGCGGCACGTCGTGGTGCGCCGGATCGGGTGCGCGCAGGTTGTGCAGCACGCTGCGGGCCAGGCCCTTCGCGATCGCCACCTTCTTCGTGGGCGGCTCCGGGAACACCTGGGCGGCGAGCGCGTCGAGCGTGGAGAGCGGCACCTGGGTGGCCGAGTCGAGCGGGCGGCCGTCGTCGTACTCGGCGCGCAGGGCCCGGATCTCCCCCAGCACGACCGGCAGCGAGGGGAACAGCGCCTCGGGGCCCGCCAGGAAATCGCGCAGCGCCATCTCCTGCAGCGCCACGGCCGAGTACTCCAGCAGCAGCAGGTGCCGCAAGGTGCGCTTGAACGTGTCGACCAGCAGCGCGCGCGGGTTGTCCGGGCCGTGCAGCGCGGCGGCGACGTAGCGGTTGCGGTAGTGGAAGTAGGCCTGCCAGTCGCTCGTGTCGTCCTTCTCCAGGAACGACATGTGCCAGATCGCGACGCCCGGCACCGTGGCCGTGCGGTAGCCCTTGGACAGGGCGCGGAGGCCGTACTCGGCGTCGTCCCACTTGATGAACAGCGGCAGCGGCATGCCGACGTCCTCGGCGACCGACCGCGGGATCAGGCACATCCACCAGGCGTTGTAGTCGACGTCGGTGCGCCGGTGCAGCCAGCGGGCTTGCCGCAGGGGACGCTCGGCGAGGTCGTGGTGCGGCTCGGTGCCGGGGGCGTTGCGCCAGAGGAAGGTGTGCCGATCGACCACCTCGCCCATCGTCGAAAGCTGCGACCGCGCCTGCAGCGACAGCATCTGCCCGCCGACCAACATCGGCTCACGGGAGTAGCGCGAGAACGCGACGGCCCGCAGCACGGAATCGGGCTCCAGCAGGATGTCGTCGTCCATGTAGAGGATCTGCTCGCATTCGGTGCCGAGCGCCTCGTACATGACGCGGGCGTAGCCGCCGGAGCCGCCGAGGTTGGGCTGGTCGACGATGCGCAGCCGGTCGCCGAGCACCGCCGCCGCCTGCTCGAAACCCGCGGCGTCGCGCACCTTCTGGGTGCCCTGGTCGGGCAGGATCACCGCAACGACCGCGGCGAGGACGAGCGGGTCCTCCCCGATCGCGGTGAGGGTGGCGACGCAATCGGCGGGCCGGTTGAACGTGGGCATGCCGATCGCGACGGCCGCGCGGCCCCGGCCCGGCTCGTCGGCGTACCAGCCGCCTTCGGCGAGGGTGAGGTCGCCGTCGTCGGTGGTGAGGTCGAACCAGTACCAGCCGCCGTCCTCGAACGGCCGCAGATCCAGCTCGAGATCGACGTTGTGTTCGCCCGCGCGCTCCAGCACGACGCCGCGCACGTGGATCGGGGAGCCGTCGGCCTTCGTGCGGTAGACGTCGACCCGTCCCGCGCCGCGCAGGGTGAGACGCAGCCGCACCGCGGTGAGGGTGCTCCAGTGGCGCCAGTAGCCCGCGGCGAACGCGTTGAAGTAGGCCGCGAACGACACCTCGCTCTGCTCCGGCACGACCGCCGACGTGCGGGAGAGCACCCGCAGGCTGCGACCGGTGGTGGCGATGCCCGCGAGCGGGGTGTCCTCGCGCGGCGGGAAGCCGGGCGGGGCGGGGACGGTGGCGAGCCGGATGCCGGTGTGCTCGTCGACGTACAGCGCGCGCACCGCCATCGGATCGCCCGCGCGGGGCAGGATCACCCGTTGCAGGAGGGTGGCGGTGGTGGAGGCGGGGGTGACCACGGGGTCCTCCACGGTCTGCGTCATGCGTCCTCCCCGGCCTCGAACGCCTTCCCGTCGGCGAAGTAGGGGGCGATGCGGTTGTCGAACGTCGTGAGCGCCGAGCCGATGGCCATGTGCATGTCGAGGTACTTGTAGGTGCCGAGCCTGCCGCCGAAGAGGACGTTGGCGTTGGCCGCCTCTTTGCGGGCGAGCTCGCGGTAGCGCTTGAGCTTGGCCCGGTCCTCCGGGGTGCCGACCGGGTAGTACGGCTCGTCGCCGGGCTCGGCGAACCGCGAGAACTCGCGCACGATCACCGTCTTGTCCTGCGGGTACTCCCGCTCGGGGTGGAAGTGGCGGAATTCGAGGATGCGGGTGTAGGGCACGTCGACGTCGTTGTAGTTGATCACCGGAGCGCCCTGGAAATCGCCGGTGGGGACGACCTCCTGCTCGAAGTCCAACGTGCGCCACGACAGCCTGCCCGCGGAGTACTCGAAGTAGCGGTCGAGCGGGCCGGTGTAGACGGTGGGAGTGCCTGCGGGGATCTGGTCGCGGACGTCGAAGTAGTCGACGTTCAACCGCACCTCGATGTTGGGGTGATCGGCCATCTTCTCGAGCCAGGCCGTGTAGCCGTCGACCGGGAGGCCCTCGAAGGTGTCGTTGAAGTAGCGGTTGTCGAACGTGTAGCGCACCGGGAGCCGGGTGATGATCGACGCGTCGAGCTCGGTGGGGTCGGTCTGCCACTGCTTGGCCGTGTAGCCCTTGACGAACGCCTCGTACAGCGGCCGCCCGATGAGCGAGACGGCCTTCTCCTCGAGGTTGGCCGCGTCCTTCGTGTCGATCTCGCCCGCCTGCTCGGCGATCAGCGCGCGGGCCTCGTCGGGGGTGTGGGAGCGGCCGAAGAACTGGTTGATCAGCGCGAGGTTCAGCGGGAACGCGTAGACCTGATCGCCGACGCGGGCGAACACCCGGTGCTGGTAGCCGGTGAAATCGGTGAAGCGGTTGACGTACTCCCACACCCGCTGGTTGGAGGTGTGGAACAGGTGGGCGCCGTAGCGGTGGATCTCGATCCCCGTCTCCGGCTCGGCCTCCGAGTACGCGTTGCCGCCGATATGGGCGCGGCGTTCCAGCACCAGGACGCGCTTGTCCAGCTCGGACGCCGCGCGCTCGGCGACGGTGAGGCCGAAGAAGCCCGATCCGACGACGACGAGGTCGTACTCCGCGTAGCTCACAGCCGTCGAGGGTAGCGGCGGGGTCCGACGGTTCCGGGGCCGCACCGGCATTGCGGTGGCCGCGCCACCGCCGGGACGCAGGTGCGGGCACAGGAACGCCGGTGCGGCCACGCAATGCCGGTGCGGGGGCGGGGCGGGCCCGGGCGATGGTGGCGGCCTATCAGGCGGTAGTCGGGCCGACGAGGAGGCGGTCGCCGCAGCTCGCGAGCGGAGTGGCGCGTTGGGTGGCGTCGGCGGCCAGCGCGGTGGCGGCCCGGGCCTGCAGGCGGACGAGGGTCGCGGCGTCGGGGACGAGGTCGCGGCGCACCCAGTTGGCGCCGCCGTTGGTGAAGGTGCCGATCTCGACGTAGTCGCGCTGGAACCGGGGGTCGGCGTCCAGCCCGATGAACGGCCGGAACGAGCCGTGTGCACGGATGAAGGTGGGCTTGACGTCGTCGAGGACGTAGTCGCGGATGCCCGCCGGGTTCTTCGCCGCCCAGAAGCGGGCGATGGTCGGCTCGGCGAGGCCGCCGCCGTCGAAGAGCAGGGCGCGGCCGGTGAGCGCGGCGCCGCCGATCTCGGGGGCGAAGAACGTGGCGGAGCGCAGGCCGAGGGCGTCCATGTAGCCGTTGAACTCACGGCCGGTGTTGGTGACGATCAGGCACATCGGCGCGGTGGGGCCTGCCCGGAACGTCGCGGCGTCGGTGACGAAGCCCGCGGCCGACAGCGCGGCCGCCGCCGCGACGACGCCGCCCACCAGCGCCCGGCCGCGCCACCGCAGCCCGCCCAGCACCTCGGCGCCCGCGAGGACTACGGCGAACGGGCCCAGCGTCCAGACCGGGGTGGCGAAGCGGTACTGCTCCATCCAGTCGGGCACGAGCACGCCGAACGCCACCAGCGCCAGGGACAGCGGGATGAGGGTGAGCGCGACGGCGGTGCCCACGCCGGTGGGCGCTCTCCCGGGCTGCAGCAGGGTGACACTGCTGCGACTGGATGACAGGAGGGTCACGCTGCTGCGATGCGGGGGCGGGTCCAACCGCCCGGCGGACTGGGTGAGCGCGGCGCCGACCACGACCGCCCCCACGAGCACGACGGGCCAGCCCGCGTAGGCGATGAGGTTGCCGACCTTGGCGAACCCGGCGACCGTCGGCAGCCCCTGCGACTTGGCAACCGCCGTCGTCGGCAGCCATTGGCCGAATGTCGTGAGCCGCCACGTCAGGTAGGCGCCGAACGGCACCGCGAAGGCCACGGTCGACAGCGCCGCCGCCCCCAGCTCGCGCCAACGGGGGCGGCCGACGACTAGCAGGGCGAGCGGATAGGTCGCGGCGTACACCACGCCTTCGGGTCGGGTGAGGGCCGCCAGTGCGGCGAGCAGGCCGCACGCGATCGCGGGCAGGACGCCTGCGAGCGCGCTGCGGCGCCGCACCAGCACGGCGACCTGCACCGCGACCGCCGCCGCGAGCAGCGCGTTCTCCAGTCCGGACACGCTCCAGATCACGAACGACGGGATCAGCGCGCAGGCGCAGCCCGCGACCGCGGTAACGGCGGCGGGGTGCCGCGACACCGCCGACGCCGCCGCGAGGAACGCGCTGAACACCACGGCGAGCAGGAGGAGCGCCAGGGCCTTGGGGTAGGCGACGTAGTCGGGCACGCCGAGCCACGTGCCGTGGTCGAACAGCCCGAGGCGGTGCCCGAACGCCAGGAGCGCGAGCCACGCCGGGTCCGAGAAGCCCTCGATCGGCGGGGCGCCCGGCTGCAGCACCGGGCCCGCACCGGTGGCGACCGAGCGGGCGTAGGCGAACGTGATCCCGGCGTCGTCGACCTCCCAGCGGCCGTAGAGCGACGCGTGGGCCGCCGCGACCGCGGTCGGGAGCGCCACCCCTGCGGCGCCGCGCAACCGGGCAGGCCAACGCCGCGGCGGGGGCAGCGCCGCCCCGGTCGCCGGCGGTCCGGCCGTCGAATGCGGGCCCGGATCGGCGTGGGTCACGCGCGCGGCGACGCCGGAAGAGCCCGCGCGAGCGGTGGCACGTCGCGGCGGCCTCGGCGGGGCGAGCCTCGGCCGAATCGGGCGCCGCGGTGTCCGGTGCGGGGGCGGGCGGACGGGCCGCAGCGGGCCCGGCGGCGGGGAGGGCGGCGGGCCCGTCGGCGGCGTCCAGCACAGTTGGCCAGTCTGGCACGGCAGTGATCGCGTCGAGGCGCACACCAGGCCGCTCGCAACCGCCCTCACGTGCGACTCGCGACGATCAGCGGGCCGCGAGCCCCGGATACTATCGGTGTCCGGTCGGAGTAAGGAGGCGTCATCCCCGCCCCGGACGTGCCCTCCGCGGTCGGCGTGATCGTCCTGTACGCCGCCACGCTGCTGCTCCCGGGCGCGCTGCTGGGCGCGCTCGCCGGGCTGCGGGGCTGGACGCTGGCCGCGACGGCGCCCCTGCTCACCTACGCGCTCGCCGGGCTGGCCGCACCGCCTGCCACAGCGGTGGGGGTGGGGTGGTCGGCGGCGACGTTCGCCATCACCACGATCCTGGTCGGCGCCGTCGGCCTCGCGGTGCGGCTCGCGATGCGACGCCGGTGGCCCCCGCCCGAGCGGCCACCGACCGGGCCCGACTGGTCCACCACCGCGCACGCGGGCGTCGCCGTGGCCGTGCTGGTGGCGCTGGGCTTCGGGATCGCGGCGGTGCTCGGCGGCATCGGCAGCCTGTCGGCGATCCCGCAGGACTGGGACGCCGTCTACCACGCCGCGGGCATCCGCTACATCGCCGAGACCGGCGACGGCGGCGTGTTCGGGATGTCGCAGACCAACTGGTTCGAGGGCAACGTCCACCTCTACTACCCCAACGCCTATCACCTCGTGGCCGCGGCGGTGTACCAGATGTCCGGCGCGGCCGTGCCGACCGTGCTCAACGCCCACACCGTGCTGATCCCCGGCATGACGGCGTTGACGCTGGTCGCGCTGGTGCACCGGTTCGGCGGCCGTCCGGTGTTGGCCGCGGCAACGGCGCTCGCGATCGTCGCCACCACCGCCCTCTACGACCTGTTCTGGCGGGGCCCGCTGCTGCCGTTCGCCGCGGGCGTGGCGCTCACCCCGATCGCCGGCGTGCTCGTGCGCGAACTCCTCGACGACCGCAGGCTGCGCCTCGGCCCTGCGATCGCGCTGGCCGGTGCGCTCGCGGGGTACATGTGCCTGCACCCGGCGATCCTGGTCGGCGCGGTCGTGTTCGTCCTGCCGATGCTGGTCCAGCGCTGGTGGGGCCGGTGGTCCGTGCGGGAGCTGGGGACGCTGGTCGCGGTGGGGGTCGTCGCCGCGGCCGTCTGCGGCATCCAGGTGGCGGCCGCGCTCTCCACGGGCGGCAACACCGAGAAGCTCGATCGACCCGCCGAAGCCGGGATCGCCCAGGCCGTCGGCGAGCTGGTGACCTTCGGGCACGGCGCCGACACCGTCCAGCTCCGCCTCGCCACGATCCTGCTGCTCGGCCTCGTCGGCGCGGCGCGCCTGGGCGGGCTGCGGTGGTTGATCGGGACGGGCGTGCTGTTCGGCGCGCTGTTCGTCCTCACCGCGTCGTTCACGGACCCGCTCGCCCGTAGCGTCTCCAGCATCTGGTGGGACGACAGCTGGCGGCTCGTCGGGCTGGCCGCGCTGCCGATGGCGGTGGTCGTCGGCAACGGGGTCGCGGAGGTGCAGCGCTTCGCCGCCCGGCTCGTCGGCGGGAGACGGTTCGCGGGCCTCGCCACCGCCGCAGTCGTGCTGCTGGCGTTCGTGCTGGGCACCCGCACCCTCTACCTGGAACGCGACCAGCAGCGGATGACGCGCAACGTCGACGGGCCCGCCGTGTCGCGGCTGGAGGCCCAGGGGATGCTCGCGATCGCCCAGATCGTGCCGCCGGGCGCGCGGGTGTTGAACGACCGGGGCGACGGGTCGGCGTGGATGTACCCGCTCACCGGGGTCAAGCCCGTGGCGGGCCACTACGACGACCTGCGGCTCGGCCGCGGCGCCACCCTGCTCGCGGCGCGGTTCAACCAGTACCTGCGGGATCCGGAGGTGCGCGCCGCGGTCGCCGCGCTCGGCATCCACTACGTGCAGCTCGACCAGGGCTTCCTGCGCAGCTGGGCGGCCCGCCAGCCGGGGCTCACCGACCTGGCGGGCCAGCCGTGGCTGCGGGTGGTCTACCGGAATCCGGACGTCGTGCTGTACGAGATCGAGCCGGTGACGCCATGAGAGCAGAGGCGTTGCGGCGCGGCGGGACGGCGGCGCACGTGGCGGGCAGCCAGGTGGCGCTCGCCGCGTCGAACTACCTGCTGCTCGCCATCGCAGCGCGGCACCTCGAACCGGCGGGCTTCGCCGCGGTCAGCGCGTACTACCTGCTGATCAACACGGTCGGCCGGGGGCTGTTCGCGGCGGTCGAGCTGGAGACGACGCGGGCGGTGGCCGCCGGGACGCACGGGATGCGGGCCGCGCTGCGCCACACCGGTGTGCTGCTGGTCGGCGCGCTCGTGCTGCTCGGGCTGGCCGCACCGCTGCTCAACGGGGGTGTGGCGACCCTGGCGCTGCTCGCGGTCGGCGCGGTCACCATGGCGGCCTCCTACCTCGTCCGCGGGCCGCTGGCCGGGCTGCAGCGCTACGGCCGCTACGCCGCCACGTTCTGGATCGAGGCCGGGGTGGGGCTGGCGGGGGCGGTCGTGCTCACCGTGGTGGACGAGCACGCCACGGCGGCCTGGATCGCCGTCCTCGCGCTCGCGCCGGGGGTCGCGCCGCTGCTGCTACTCGGTCGTGGCGCGGCGTCCCGATGTCAGCAGGGTGACATTCCGGACACCCAGTGTCCGGAATGTCACCCTGCTGACACTGGGGCGCGCGCACGCGGCGGGCCCGCGCCGGTCGGGCCCGTGCTCTGGTCGGCCGCGCTGCTGCTGGCCGGGCAGGGCGTGTGGAACCTCGCCCCGGTGCTGGTGACCGCCCGCCTCACCGACGCCGCGACGCTCGCCGCCGGGTTCACCACCGTCGCCGTGGTCGTGCGCGCGCCGGTGCTGCTGTTCCCCACGATCCAGGCCATGCTCCTCCCCCGCCTCGCAGGCGGCGCGCGCACGCCGCGCCCGCTCGTGGCCGCGGTCGTCGCCGCCGGGCTCGTCTGGGTGGCGCTGGCCACCGCCGCCGTGCCGTTCGTCGCGACCCTCGTCTTCGCCACGACAACACCCCCGCCCCCGTGGATCGTGGCCCTGCTGGCCCTCTCGATCGCGCTCGGCACGGTGGCCCAGGTCGCGCAGGCCCAGCTCGTGGCCGCCCGCCGCACCCACGCCGCCGCCCTGGCCTGGCTCGCCGGGCTGGTCGCGCTGCTCGCGGTCGGCCTGCTCGCGGCCCCTCCGGTGACGGCTGCGACGATCGGGCAGCTCGCCGCCGCCGGGCTCGTCCTCGGCGCACTCGTGATCGCCGGGAGGAAGCCGTGATCCCGACCCTCGGCGTCGTCGTGCTCGCCTGGGGCGACGAGCCGTACCTGGCCGAGTGCGTCGCGGCGGTGCGCGGCTCGACCGGCGTGGACGTGCGGCTGGTCGTCGTCGACAACGGCTCCGACGACGTCCCGCCCGACGTCGACGTCCTGAAGCCCGGCCGCAACACCGGCTTCGCGGGCGGCTGCAACCTCGGCGCCGCCGCACTGGACACCGAATACCTCGCGCTCGTCAACTCCGACTGCGTGGTCGCGCCCGACACGCTCGCCCAGCTGGTCGCGGAGGCCGCCCGGCCCGGAGTAGGTCCGGTGATGGCGAGCATCCGGCTCCCCGACGGGCGGCTCAACAGCGGCGGCAACCCCGTCCACCTCATCGGGCTGTCCTGGGCGGGCGGGCTCCACACCACGGAGACCCGCACCGCGCCGTACGACGTCACGGGGGCGAGCGGCGCCTGCCTGCTGGTCGCGACCACCGTCTGGAAGCAGCTCGGCGGCTTCGACGAGGAGTACTTCGCCTACCTGGAGGACAGCGAGCTGTCGCTGCGGGCGTGGCGACTGGGGCTGGCCGCGCGGTGCGTCCCCACCGCCGTGGCCCGGCACCACTACGAGTTCTCCCGCAACGCGCTCAAGATGCACCTGCTGGAGCGCAACCGGCTGATGCTGCTCGCCACGGTCTGGCCCCGCCGCGCGCTGCTCCTCCTGGCACCGGTCTTGGCGGCGTGCGAACTGCTGCTGCTGGCCTACGGCACGGCATCCGGCTGGAGGAAGGCCGCCGGATACGCCTGGCTCTGGCGCCACCGCGCCCACCTGCGCGAACGGCGGCGGCTCGTGCAGGAGGAACGGGTCGTGCCGGACCGCACGTGGATGGCACACCTGTCGCCCACCCTCGACCGCTCCGCCTTCGGACCGCTCACGCCGCTCGCGAACGTGGTGTTCCGGGCGTACTGGTCAGTCGTCCGGCGGCTTCTCTAGCGCGTCGACGCGCATCTTGAGCGTGCCGACCTCCTCGGCGAGGCGCCGCGACTGCTCCTCCAACAGCCCCACCTCGCGCGAGAGCTGCAGCGACACCGCGAACAGCACGATCAACGATCCGAAGAACAGCAGGTTGGACGGCGTCTGGATGCCGATCAGGTCGGCCAGCCACCGCAGGATCTGCGGAAACACGGCGACGATCACCGTGCCGACCGCGATGACCACCCAGATCGCCGCGTACTTCTCGCGCAGCCGCCGCCGTCGTAGGAGCTCGAACACCAACACGAGGGCCGCGAGGGCCGCGACGATCGAGACGATCGTGAGCCGGTTGGCGATCAACGCGGCGTCCGCCGGACCATGGCCAGCCCGACGGCCACGATCACCCGTAGCAGGTACACCGCCGACCGCACCGGGTCCGTGCTGGCCCGCCCGCACTCCCGCGCGCGCATCGTGACCGGCACCTGGGTGATCGTGAGCCCCGCGCGGTGGGCGACGACGAGCGCCTCGACCGTGTCGCCCAGGTACTCCTCCGGGTAGTGCTCGGCGAACAGGGCGACCGCGCGGCGGTGCACGAGGCGGAAGCCCGACGTCGGGTCGGTGACGGAGGTGCCGACGATGCCGCTCAGCGTCCGCGACAACAGCCGCATGGCCCAGCGGCGGGGCCCGCGGACGGCGTAGTCACCGCGGCCCGCGAACCGGGAGCCGATCACGACGTCGGCGTCGGGCACGGCCAGCAGGTGGTCGATCTCGGCGGCGTCGTGCTGACCGTCGGCGTCGACCTGCACGACCGCCGCGAACCCGCGCTCGTGGCCGTACCGGTAGCCCGCGCGCATCGCGCCGCCGACGCCGAGGTTGAACGGCATCCGCATCACCATCGCGCCCGCGGCGGCGGCGCGGGCGGCGGTGGCGTCGGTGGAGCCGTCGTCGACGACCAGCACGGTCGCCTCCGGCTGCGCCGCCTTGACCTCGCGCACCACCCGGCCGACGCTCTCCTCTTCGTTCAGCGCGGGGAGGACGACGAGCAGCTCGGCCGGGCGAATCCGGCGCACGACGGGAGCGTGCACGTCCTCGGCGGTCATCGGCGCGCGACGGTGACGAACTCGTTGTAGGTGAACACCTTCCCGGCCCGGCGCGGCAGCGGGAACGAGAACTGCCGCTCGGTGCGCAGGCCCAGCTCGGCCGCGAGCCCGGCGAGGGCGGCCTGGTCGACGAACACCGTGTGCGTGGGGTCGGAGGCGAAGCCGCGCTCCTGGGGGCAGATCAGCACGACGACGGCGTCGGGCTCCAGGAACGGCACGTACGGCGCGAGCACGGCGGCGGCCTCGCCCGCGGGGAGGTGCTCGACCAGGTGCGCGGCCAGCAGCCCGCCGAACAGCGGCCGGGTCTTCTGCCCGAGGAACTCCTCGGCGGTGAACGCGGCCAGCCCGGCGTCGCGGCAGACCTGCACGGACGTGGCGTTGTGGTCGACGCCGACGCTGCCCGCCGGAAGGTGCGCGAGGTTGCGACCGATGCCGCAGCCGACGTCGAGCGTGCGGCGCTCCCCCAGCAGGCGGCGCAGGTTCCACCGGTAGGGCGCCTGGACGTCGAGGATGCGCTTCCAACGGGCGCCGGAGCGGGCCGCGAGGCGACGGGTGTAGGCGGCGGAGGTGGTGCCGCCGTCGGGTACGGCCACGCCGCGCACCCTACCCGGGGGCGACGCTCCGACACCGCGGGGAGAGACTGCGCGCGTGCACGTGTCGACCACGCCGGTCCCCGGACTGCTGAAGATCGACCTTGAACTGCACCACGACGGCCGGGGCTGGTTCAAAGAGGGCTACCAGAGCGCCAAGCTCTCGGCGCAGGGCTTTCCGCCGTTCGAGATCGTGCAGAGCAACGTGTCGTTCAACGCCGAGGTGGGCGTGACGCGCGGGATCCACGCGGAGCCGTGGGACAAGTACGTGTCGCTGGCGCACGGACGGGCGTTCGCCGCGATCGTCGACCTGCGCGAGGGGCCGACGTTCGGACGGGTCGAGACCCTCGAGCTGCACCCCGGCAACGCGATCTTCGTGCCACGCGGGTGTGGGAACAGCTACCAGACGCTCACGACGGACGTCGTCTACAGCTACCTCGTGAACGCGCACTGGTCGCCGAGCGCGCGGTACACACTGGTCCAGGCGTTCGACCCGGAGCTGGCGATCGACTGGCCGATCGACGAGGCCGACGCGATCCGCTCGGACGCCGACCGCCGCCACCCGCCGCTCGCGTCGCTGCGCCGATGAGTGGAGCGCCGGGTGGGTGCGGCGCCCGCCCCGCCGCACCTCGCACCCCTTGTGGCCACCTCGCACCCCACCGACAGGGTGCGCAGTCGGCCGATGGGGTGCGCAGTCAGGCTGGGGTGGCGCCGGGCCGGGTGGGGCCGGGCGGGGTGGGGCCGGCTGGGGTGGGGCCGGGCGGGATGGGGCCCGGCGGCGGGGGGCCGGGCCGCGATGGGCCGGGCCGCGGTGGGCCGTGCGCACCCTGATCCTCGGGGCGGGTGGGCAGGTCGGGCGCGCGCTGGCCGCGGCCCTCCCCGACGCGACAGGGTGGGACCGCGCGGCGTTCGACCTCACCGCGCCCGGCCCGCTCGACGGCTGGGACGTCGTCGTCAACGCCGCGGCCTGGACGGACGTCGACGGCGCCGAGGTGCACCGGGCCGACGCCTGGCGGGCCAACGCCGCGGGCCCGGCGGCACTTGCCCACGCCGCCCGGGAGCACGGGTTCGTCCTCGTGCACTTCTCCAGCGAGTACGTGTTCGACGGGACGTCGCCGCGACCGTATCGGGAGGACGATCCGGTGGCGCCGCTGTCCGTCTACGGCGCGTCCAAGGCCGCGGGCGACCTCGCCGTGCAGGGTGTCGCGCGCCGCTACCTGCTCCGGCCGACGTGGATGGTGGGCGAAGGCCGCAACTTCGTGCGCACGATGCTCGGGCTCGCGGCGCGCGGGATCGCCCCGAGCGTGGTGGACGACCAGATCGGCCGCCTCACGTTCGCCGCCGACCTCGCCGCTGCCGTGGTGACGCTCCTGCGCGAGCGCGCGCCGTTCGGCGACTACCACATCACCGGCGGCGGCGAGCCCGCGTCGTGGGCCGACGTGGCGCGCGAAGTCTTCCGGCTCGCGGGCGCCGACCTTCCGGTGACGGGCACCAGCACGGCAACGTACTTCGCCGACAAGCCTGCCGCCGCGCCCCGGCCCCGCAACAGCGTGCTCGACACCGCCAAGGCCGCGGCCGCGGGCGTGCCGATGCCGGACTGGCGCGCGAGCCTCGCGTCCTATCTCGATGTCTGATCGACGCGAAGGCTAGCGATCCGCCGCATCGGGTGCGACAGGCTCATCCGCAAACGGGGTGAACCCGAAGCGCACCTCGCCCGCGACCACGGTGCGCGCGGTTCGCGGCCCGCTGCGCACCCCTCATCCTCCTCTCCTGCCCCCCCCCCCCCCCCGCACCCCCCCCCCCCTCTTCGCCGTATCGGCGCGCAGGATGCCCGCGGCGCCTGCCGCGTCCAGCTGGGCAAGCAGTCGGGCGAGGGCCGCGGGGGCATCCCGGGGCGGCGTGTGCACCTGCGCGAGCGTGTGGTGCAGCGGACCGGTGTGCCAGCCGTCGCGGTCACCCCCGCCCACCGGGACGGCCGTCTGTCACGTTCAGGAGCCAATGCGCGGCCTTGCCCGCCATCTCGGGGGTCTGATGCACGGTGATTTCGGTGATCTGGTCGGCGCGCAACAAACCCCCACCGAGCATCTGCAGCCACAGGTTCACCACGCTCATGCCTCCGTGGTCGGATCAGGCGGTGACCGAGCCACACTAAACGCAAGGCGCCGGAATCAGGCGGGGCCGGGAAGCAGCACGATCCGGCCGGGCCCGTCCACCCAGTGGTCCACGGGCCACTGCTGCGGCCCCACCGCGGGCATGCGGGCCTGGTAGCGCATCCGGTAGTCGACGGGCCGGGGTTGCTGGTCGCGGTTCAGGTGCGCGTAGTTGAGCCGCAGGAGCGCGGCGCCGAGCCCCCCGGCCTGCTCGCGCGCCTCGATGGCGCCGAGAACCCGGCCCCGGTCGGAGAAGGCGTCGACGATCGCGCAGTCGCAGTAGTACGCCAGCGTGCCGATCTCGCCGGGGCTCTCGACCGCGCCCGTCCCGACGATCCGGTGCAGGTCCGCACCCATCCGCTCGTACTCGGCGGCGGTGGCCCAGTTCGTCGAGATCGGGGCGCGGGCCCACGGCACGCCGTGCTGCAGGTCGACGACCAGCGCCGCGCACGCCAACCCGGCCGCCGCCACCACGGCCCACCGGGCGCGGACGGCGACGATCGCCGCGCACAGCGTCGTCCCGATGATCAACGGCGCGTAGTACCAGTGGTAGGGCGCGGTGTGCAGGAGGCAGTAGGCGCCGTAGTGGCCGACCGCGCCCAGCCCGGCGGCCGCGGCGGCGCGCTGCCACGGCGTCCACGCGCCGCGCACCCGGACGGCCAGCAGCCCGGCGAGCACCACGAGCCCGACGAGCACGGGGAGAAAGGCCAGCACCGTGGCCGCCGGGTAGACCGCGAGGTAGAGCAGCGGCCCGTTCCAGAACCCGTAGGCCGACCAGGAGTCGCCGACCTTCATCACCAACGTGTCGGGCAGCGCCGAGCCGAGCACGAACCAGCTGAACACGTACCAGGGCAGGGTGACCGCGAGCGCGGCCCCGATCGCCCGCGCCCACCCCGGACGCAGCACCAGCGCGACCACGATCACGACGACGGCCGTGTCCGGCCGCGCCAGCACGGTGAGCCCCGCGACCACGCCGAACGCGACCGAACGCCGCGCCACCCCATAGCGCAGCAGGCCCGCGAAGAGCGCGGCGGTGAGGTAGGGCTCCAGCCCGACCGTCGACAACAGCAGCGGGTTGACCAGCAACGACCCCACCGCGACGACCGGCAGCAGCCGGGGCAGGCCCGTGTCGGCGGCGAGCTCGGCGAGCCACCGGGCGGCCAGCACCGCGGCGACCACGAACAGCACGCCCACGGCCACCACCGCGTCCCGCACGACGGCCGTGATCGCCCCGAGCACGATGACGTTGAGCGGCGAGGTGGCGCTGTTGGCCTGCTCGTCCGCGATCATGCCCCAGTGCAGGTGGAAGGCGAGGTTGCGGGCGTACGCCATGGTGATGTACGCGTCGTCGATCAACGCCCGGCTGGCCAGCAGGAACACCGCCGTCGCGGCGACGGCAACGCCGACGGTGAGGCCGAGGCCGGTGACGCGGAGCGGGCGGCGGGTGACCGCCGTGATCATCAGACGTAGACCGCGAACGTGAGCGTGGCGACCCACGCGATCGCGAGCACCTGCAGCACCCGGTCGCCGAGCGCGATCTCCTCGGGCTCGCCGCCGTTGCCCGAGTCGACGTCGACGGCGTAGCGCAGCACCGCCACCACGAACGGCACGATGGAGATCGCCGACCACACCGTGTTGTGGTGCGCCTCGCGGATCTGGAAGGCCCACAGGCTGTACGTCATGATCAGCACGGTGGCCGAAAGCGCCCAGACGAACCGCAGGTAGGACCCTGAGTAGCTCTCCAGCGACTTGCGGATCTTCGCCCCGGTGCGCTCGGCGAGGATGATCTCGGCGTAGCGCTTGCCCGACACCATGAACAGCGACCCGAACCCGGCGCTGAGCAGGAACCACTGGGACAGCGGGATCCCGGTGGCCGCGCCGCCCGCGACCGCGCGGAGGAGGAAGCCGGACGCGACGATGCAGATGTCGAGCACGGGCTGGTGCTTGAGCCAGAAGCAATAGGCGAGCTGCACCGCGACGTACACGCCCACCACGGCCGTGAGCTGCCAGCTCGCGAGCATGCTGATCGCGACCGCGGCCGCGAGGAGCACCACGGCCACCGCGAACGCCAGCCGGACCGGCACGACACCGGCGGCGATCGGGCGGCGGCGCTTGGTGGGGTGGGCCCGGTCGGCGGCGACGTCGTTGGCGTCGTTGACGAGGTAGATGCCCGACGCGGCGAGCGAGAACGCCACGAACGCCACGACCAGGTGCAGCGCCATCCCGCCGCTGAACAGCACGCCGCCCGCGAACGGCGCGGCGAGCACCAGGATGTTCTTGACCCACTGCTTGGGCCGCATCGTCTTGAGCACACCGCGGGCGACGGCGACGGGCGTGCGCTTGGGCGTGGTCGGCTGGGCCGCGGTCGCCTCGGGCGTGGTCGGCTCGGAGGCGGGGAGGTCGGTGCTGGTCATCGGCGTCCCTCGGAGGTCGGGCGGCGTCGCGTCGCACGGCGCACCGCGAGCGCGACGACGGCGCCCAGCGCGGAGCCCGCGACGACGTCGCTGGGGTAGTGCACGCCGAGCACGAGCCGCGAGAGCGCCATCGGGGGCACGAGCACGGGCACGAGAGGGCGGCGCAGCAGGCGGCCGTAGAGCACGGCCGCGGCGGTGGTGGAGGTGGCGTGCGCGGAGGGGAACGAGAGCCTGCTCGGGGTGCCGACGCGGACCTCGACGCTCGGGTGCTCCGGACGGGTGCGGCGCACGACCCGCTTGACGCCGATCGACGCCCCGTGCGCGAGCGCGACCCCGGCCGCGGCGGTGAGCCACTCGCGGCGGCGTGCGCGGTCGACGACGGCCCCGAGGGCGCCGAGCGCGAGCCAGCCGCCCGCGTGCTCGCCGAAGAACGACATGCCCCGCGCGACACCCACCGCGCGGCCGCGCACCCGCCGCTGCACGCCCGCGAGCACCCGGATCTCGGCGGACGGCGGTGGGACGTCATCGGAGCGCGGTGCGCTGGACACGGTGGTAGCGCTCGCGGCCGTGGGGACGCGGTGGTCGACGAGCTCGGCCACGGGCAGGGGCCTCCAGTGCCGGCGCAAGGGCCGATCGGGTACAGCGGACGGCTCCCGATGCTACGCGCGGGCCGATCGCCGGGCCGACGCGGCGCCACGCCCGCCCCCCTCCGCCCGGTGAGTCTCCCGATTCAGCACGGCGAGTCGTGGTTTTCGCCACGGCGTGTACGGCGTTTCTGCACGTCGGGTGGGGGCGGGCGGTGGGAGTGAACGGCGTGCGGCCGGTCAGCGCTCGTAACCGTCCAGGACGGCGACGGCCTCGTCGTACAGCGCGGGGCCGTCCTGTGGCACGGACGGGGCGACCGAATCGGGGTAGCGCTCGGCGAACTGGCGGGCCGACAGCGCGTAGACCACCCGGCCCAGGCCACTGCGGTCGATGGCGCCGGTGCACATCGGGCACGGCTGGCAGCTCGTGTACATGGTGGTCGCGGCCGCGGTGGCGTGGTCCAGGTTGCGCGCGGCCCACCGGGCCAGCTTCTGCTCGGGATGCGCGGCGATGTCGGCGTCGGCCAGCACGGTGTTGTGGTCCTCGGCGAGCACCCGACCGTCCGGCCCGACCAGCAGCGACCCGTACGGCGCCTGCCCCGCCTCCCGCGACGCGCGGGCCAGCGCGATGGCGCGGCGCAGGAACTTCTCGTCGTCCGGAGTCACGGTTGCTCCTTCGGTCAGAACCATCGTTCGAGGACGAGCGCGAGGCCGTCCTCGGCGTTGGTGGCGGTCACCTCGTCGGCGACCTCCTTCAGCGCGGGGTGCGCGTTGCCCATCGCGACGCCGTGGCCCGCCCAGCGCAGCATCTCCAGGTCGTTGGGCATGTCGCCGAAGGCGACGATGTCGGCCGCGTCCACGCCCGCGGCCAGCGCGACCTCCGCGAGCCCGGCCGCCTTCGTCACGCCGGGCGCGGAGATCTCCACCAGGCCGCCGGGGTGGGAGAACGTGAGGTCGACGGCCGATCCGACGGCCGGGGTCAGCGCCGCGACGATCTCCTCGCTGTGCATCCGCGGGTCGCGGACCAGCAGTTTCACGGCGGGCCGGGCGACCACCTCGGCCCGCGTGCGGATCTCGTGGTCGCTGCCCACCCAGGCGTGCCGGTAATGCGGCTCGGCCACGAACGACGGCACGGGATGGACGCGCTCGACCGCCAGGCCCGCCAAGGGCAGCACCGCGGTGACGGCGGCGGCGAGGTCGGCCAGCGTGGCCGCGTCGAGGGTGTGGGCCGAGACGACCCGGTCGGCGGCGGCGTCGTAGACGACCGCGCCGTTGGCACACACGGCGAGCTCGGCCACCCGCACCTGCGCCACGACAGGCGGGATCCAACGCGGCGGACGCCCGGTGACCAGCACGAGCCCGACCCCGGCTGCGGCGACCCGGCCCAGCACGGCCAGCGTGCGCGGGGTCACCCGGTCGGCCGGGTCGAGCAGCGTCCCGTCGACATCGGTGGCGACGAGAAGCGGGGGCCGCACCTCGTCAGCCTACGTCCGCGGACGTGAGCCGGCCGCACACCGACCGCCCGGCGTGACAAATCGCCCAACTCGCCGGGGCGGTTTGCGCGACTCACCCTGGGGCACGCGCGACTTGCCGGGGCGGTTTGCGCGACTCACCGTGGCGAATCGGGGGACTCACCGTCAGAGGATCGCCACCGCCACCACCAGCCCGAGGGCGACGTGCACGGACCCGACCAGCCAGGCCTGGGCGCGGACGGACTCGGCGGCCAGCATCGCCCCCATGTCGATCCCGGTCACCCACTCCAGCAGCCGGGCCCCGAGGACCTGCGCCACCACCCCGACGACGCCGTAGATCAGCGTGGTGAGCAGCCCGTCCAGCAGGGCGCCGGTCGACGAGTAGATCGACACGACCACGATGAACGCGATCCCCACCATCCCCGCCGCCGTGACGAGCACTGCGTTCGGCGCGCCCGCCCGGACCTGCCGGTTCAGCGGGCCGGGCGTGGTGAGGTCGACGGCGAAGAAGCCCAGCAGCATGAGCAGCACCCCGAGCACGGCGTACAGCAGGATCGCGCCGATGCCGGTGCCGATCACGGCGCCGTCCAAAGCAAGGTTCACGGGGTGCCTCCGGAGGGGATGCGGTGGGGAACGAAGGCCGCGCCGTCGTCGGTGACAAGCCCGACGGTCTTGCGGATGCCGAGGCCCGCCGAGGTGTCCCCGACGATCCACGCGCCCGGCGCGGGCCGGTAGCC
This sequence comes from uncultured Actinomycetota bacterium, assembly GCA_963739465.1. GTDB lineage: Bacteria > Actinomycetota > Actinomycetes > Mycobacteriales > Pseudonocardiaceae > Pseudonocardia. The sequence continues at coordinate 130,357 of CAVUAS010000015.1, read as the reverse complement.
GTCGAACTCGGGCAGCGGCGCGAAAAGCTGGTAGACGTAGCCCTCCTCGCCGTACACGCCGCCGGTCTGCGTCTCCGACCCCGGCGAGACGATCGCGATATTGGCGCCCTCCCGCCCCACCGCTCCACGAGCTTCTCGTGCAGCGAGTCCACTGGTCGTCGCCCTCGTGGGTGTCCTGCAGCCAGTGCCACTGCAGGATCGAGGCCTCCAGCAGCGTGGTGGGCGTGTCGGCGTTGTACTCCAGCAGCCTGGCCGGCCCGCCGCCGTCGTAGCGCAGGTCGAACCGGCCGTAGACGTGTGGGTCGCTGCGCCGCCACGACGCCGCGACGGCCTCCCAGGCGTATTCGGGGATGGCGAAGTCGCGGAACCGCTCGGCGGTGACGACGTGCTCGACGGCCGCCAGGCACATCGAGTGCACGACCTCGACGTCGGCCTCCAGCGACAGCACCTCGTCCATCGAGAACGTGTAGTGCACCGACTCGTCCCAGTACGGGCGCGGCGCCCCGCCCTGCCCGCGGCCCGGGATGCCGTAGACCTTCCCCTGGCCCTCGACGATCTTCTCCCAGCCCGGCCGCGGCTCCCCCGGTGGCGTTCCATCTAGCTCCCGCTGCTCGATCCGCTGGACGACGAGCCGAGCCCGCCCCGCGAGACCGTGCCCCTCGACGAGCCCGACCCGCCCGACCCGCCCGACGACGCCCAGCTGCCGCCCGAGACCGTCTTCCCGGACGCGGTGGTGACGTGCGTGGAGTCGCGGGGCACGGTCGTCGTACCGCCCGAGACGGGCTGCCCGACCGACCCGCTGCCGCCGTAGTTGTAGTGGTACTGCCGCCCGCCGGCACCGATGAAGATCGGGTAGAGGCCGCCGCCGTAGTGGTGCGAGCTCGACGCGGCGGGGGTGACGCAGTTGGCGTCGTCGACGACCACGCCGCTGTCGTCGACGCAGTGCGCGGTGACCTCCTCGTCGGGCTGGGAGATCGCGTAGCCGATCGCGATGACGGCGACGAGCCCGACCGTCACCCCGGCCCCGATCAGGATCCGCTTGCGGCGCGGGCGCGACCGCTCGGCGTCCGCCTTGGCCTGCGCCTCGTCCCGCGGTTCGGCCTGCTCACGGGCCTTGCGCTCGGCCTGGGCTCGGGGGCGCGTGGTCTCGTCCTGGAAGCGCATGCTGCCTTGCGGCGGCCGCCTCGTCCCCGCCATGTCCACCCCCGCTCGAGGATTTTTGCGCACCGTACCGTTCGTCCGATCTTCGGACGGCACCGGCGCGCTCGCAGCACAACGGCGACCGATGGTCGCGCCACACCGCCCTCCTGTGCGTCGCCCGAGCGAGATCACGGCATGATGACGGCTGTCATGGAACGCACCCTCCTCGCTCCACGGCCCGCTCCCCCAGCGCCGAGGACCCCGGATCGCGCCACGCTGCCGTACCGACGGCTGGTGTACGGCGTGCTGGTCGGGGCCCTCACGATGTTCGCCGTGGCCACCCTGGACACGTTCGCGGGCGCCACCGTGCCCGTGCTCGGCACGATCGCCGCGCTCCCCGGCCCGGCCGGACCGGCGCCGGTCGTCGAGGTGCCCGCGCCGCCGTCGCAGCCGGGCACCTGCCTGAACTGGTCGCGGACCGACGCCGCCGACGCCGCCGTCGTCGACTGCGGCCAGGCCCACCTGTTCGAGCAGGCGGGCTCCGTCCGGCTCACCGACCAGCCCACGCTGCCCAACGACCAGCAGTGGCGCCAGCTCGTCAAGGAGCGCTGCGACCCGATCGTCACCGCGTACCTCAAGGTCAGGCTCGACCCGGACGGGCGGTACCGCATCGGGGCGTTGAAGCCGTCGGCGGCGAAGTGGAGCGAGGGCGACCGCGAGCTGCGGTGCGGCCTGCAGCGCAGCTCCCAGTCGGGCACGTTCTTCCCGATGAACGGCAAGGTCGCCGACAGCGACCAGTCCGACGTCCAGCAGCCGGGCACCTGCCTGGCCATCGACGGGCGCGGCGTCGGCGACCCCACCGACTGCGGCAGCCCGCACGCCGTCGAGACCGTCGGCGTCGTCGACCTCGCGCAGAAGTGGAACGGCGCGTTCCCCGCGGTCACCGACCAGGACGCCTTCCTGCAGCCCACCTGCGCGAAGATCGCGGGCGACTACGCAGGCGGCGACCAGGTGATCACGGACAAGAAGCTGACCGTCTACTGGGACAACGTCACCGAGGACTCCTGGAAGGCGGGCTCGCGGAAGGTCAACTGCAACCTGGCCGCGCTGCTGCCCGACCGCAGCGGGTTCGCGCCGGTCACCGGCTCGGTCAAGGGCGCGGTCACGGTCGCCGACCAGCCCGCCCCGCCCGCGTCGGACAGCCCGACGTCCGGAGCGCCCGCGTCGAGTGCCGCCGCGACGACGACGGAAGAGGCGCCGCCCTCGACCTCGGCCCCCGCCGACCCCCCCGCCGACAAGTCGACGACGCCCTCGCCGCCGTCGTCCCCGCCGCCGCCCTCGCCGCCGCTGCTGCCGGTGCCGTCCGGCTTGCTGCCCCCCGCCCCCGTCGACTCCGCCTATTGATGCGCCTCACGCGAGGGGAGTTCGAGGGTCTCGTCGCGGACGCGCTCGACACGGTCCCGCCGGACCTGCTGGCGGCGATGGACAACGTCGTCGTCCTGGTCGAGGCGCGCAACGCCCGAGACCCGGAGCTGCTGGGGCTGTACGAGGGGGTCGCGCTCACCGAGCGGACCAGCGATTACGGCGGCGTGCTCCCCGACCGGATCACGATCTACCAGGACGCGATCGTCGACATCTGCGCGGACCGCGACGAGGTGGTGCACGAGGTCGCGGTGACCGTCGTCCACGAGATCGCGCACCACTTCGGCATCGACGAGGACACCCTGCACGAGCTGGGCTGGGGCTAGCCCGGCCGCGCCGCGTTGCCGATCATGTCGACGGTGATGTCGCCGTCGTCCGGCTCGGCCGCGTCCCAGTGCTCCAGCGCCCAGTCGCCGGGCGCGCCTGCAAGGATCACCACGCCGGTGTTGGCGACCCGCCGGGTCAGCGTGTGCTCGCCGAGCATGGCCCCGACGGCCAGCGGGATCGCGGCCCCGTGGCTCACGACGACGAGTGTGCCGCCCGCCAGCACGGATTCGACGGCCGGGAGGAACCGGGCGCGCAGATCGAGCGCCGAGTCGCCGCCGGGCAGGCGCGCGTCCAGCTCGCCGCGCAGCCAGCCCTGGTAGACCTCGGCGAACCGGGCGCGCGAGACGGCGTCGGCGTTGCCCTCCAGGTCACCGCACGAGACCTCGTGGACGCCCTCCAGCGCGACGACGGGCAGATCATGCGCGGCAGCGACCGGCGCCGCCGTCTGCTGGGCGCGCAGTGCCCGCGAGGCGTAGACGGCCGTGACGGGCTCGGCCGCGAGCCGCAGGCCCAGCGCGGCGGCCTGCGCGCGGCCGACGCCGTCCAGCGGCATGCCGGGCGGCTTCGAGTCGAGGGCCTTGGCGACGTTGGCGGCGGTGCGGGCGTGGCGGGCGAAGATGAGCCGGTGCGCGGTCACGCCGTCGCCCCGGCGCGCAGGCGCTCCAGCCAGCGCTGCGCCGCGGCGAACTCGTCAGCGGCGGAGGGCCCGATCACCGGGGTGCCCGGCTCGCCGGAGGCCCGCCCGTTCGCCGCGCGCGGGTAGGAGCCGAGGAACCGCACGCGGTCGCAGCGGCGGTGCAGCGCGGCCAGTGCCTCGCCCATCGCGGGCTCGGCGAGGTGGCCGAGGCAGTCGAGGTGGAACCAGTACTCGGCGTGCCGGTCCTTGATCGGGCGCGACTCGATGCGGGTGAGGTCGATGCCGCGCACCGCGAGCTCGGTGAGCAGCCCCAGCAGCGAGCCGGGGCGGTTCTGGGTGGTGGCGGCGAGGGTGGTGCGGTCGTCGCCGGTCGGCGCGGGCACCTGCCCGGGGCGGCGGAGCAGGGCGAACCGGGTGACGGCGCCCGCGTTGTCCGCGACGTCCGCGGCGAGCACCTCGAGCCCGTGCTGCCGGGCCGCCAGCGGCGAGGCGACGGCCGCGTCCAGCTCGCCGCGCGCCACCTGGGCCGCGGCCTCGGAGGTGGACGTCGCCAGCAGCACCTCGGCGTCCGGGAGGTGCTCGGCGATCCAGCCGCGGGTCTGGGCGATGCCGTGCGAGTGCGACGCGACCCGGCGGATGTCGGCGGGCCGGGTGCCCGGCCGCACCATGAGGTCGAACTGCACGGCCAGCACGGCCTCGCGGACGATCACCAGCGGCGGGTCGTCGACCAGCCCGTCCAGCACCGCAGGCACCGCGCCTTCGACGGTGTTCTCGATCGGCACGAAGCCGGCGTCGACCGTGCCCGCCCGCACCGCGGCCAGCACGGCCGGGCTGCCCGCGCACGGGATGAGCTCGGTGTCGGCCGCCTCGGGCAAGGTGCGCAGCGCCTGCTCGGCGAACGTTGCGTAGGGCCCGAGGAAGCCGATGCGGCGCGCCCCCGCGGCGCTCACGCCAGCAGCCCCAGCGCGGCCAGCTGGTCGGTGGGCGACGGGTCGAGGTCGACGCCGCAGCGCGACACCAGCCCCCGCACGCCCTTGACCGCCCGCTCCGACAGGCCCGTGACCGCGATGGCCAGCAACGAGCCGTCGGTCATCTCGAGAGCGCCGCGCACGTCCTCGCCCGCCAGGGCCCGCGCCACGGCGAGCAGCAGGTTGAGGATCCCGTGCCGCTCCTGGGTGTGCACGACCTCGCGCAACCCCAGCACGGTGAACGGCCGCCCGGTCTCGACGGCGACCCGTACGAACTCCTCGACGTCCGCGCTGTCGGGCACGTCGGACGCCCGCGGGCCGCCGCAGCGCAGCTTGGGCGCACAGCCGTGCTCGGCGACCCGGCGGACCGCCGCCAGCCAGGCCGTGGTGCCGCCGGTGTCCTCGGTGTGCGGGCGGCGCGGCTCGACGACCGCGACGACGTCCTCCGGCACGAACTCCGACACCCGGTCGAGCCACATCGCGTCGACGTCGGGGGGCGCCGCGGTTTCGACGGTGCGCGGGGTGAGCAGGCCTGCGCGGGAGAACACCGTGGACAGGGCCTTCGGGACGGCACCCAGGCCGGTGTCGACGACCAGTGAGAGGTCGATGGGGCGGGTCGGCATCGCGCGGGCCAGCTCGGCGACCAGCGTGGGCAGCCGCGACACCGGGCACACGAGCTGGCCGACGAGCCCGCCGTAACGACCGTCGCGGGCGGCCAGGTAGCGCGCCACGACCACGTCGACGTCGGGCGCGGACGCCTTCGGCCGCAGCAGGCTCGTGTCGTCGACGAGCTGGGCGAACAGAGGCGGGATGGCCCACGGGTTCGCATCGCTCGCCGTTGTCACGGACCTGACGCTAACGGGTCGCTTCCGGCGCCTTCTGGACACCCCCGGCCATGAGAGCTCTCTCGTTCAGCCGACCAGGTTTCCGATGAAGCAGTAGGAATCAGCGGCCCGGGTGCCGTAATCGGCGAGGTCCGCACGTCCGGTCCGAAAGCCCTCGTCGGCCAGGAATCCAAAGCTGCGCAACGCAGGGTCGCCGCTGCGCAGCATGTTCTGGTTGCGGACGAAGGCGATCTGCTGCGGACCGAGCGCCGAGAACGGGTTGCCGCTGGTGGCCCCCCGCGAGGCACAGGCGGCGGCCGACGCGAGGCTGCGGGCCGGTCCCGCGGGCGGGGCGTCGCGCACTTCGGGCGCGACGATGACCGGCCCGTCGCCGGGCGGGTAGAGGCCGAACCAGAGCCCGTAGCCCACCATCGGAGCGACCACTGCGATGGTGAACACTGCACCGACGGCGAGTCCGCGGCGACGCCCGCGGGTCGGCGGTTGCACGGGCCCGCCCGCCGTCCGCCGTGCCACACGGCGCAGCGCCCCGACCACACCGATCACCGGGCCGATCGCGAACACACACCACAGCGCCGCCGATCCGTTGGCCAGGAACAGCACGCCCGCGTTCCGCCAGATGACCTCCGGTCGGCAGAGCACCGGATTGGTACCGCACCAGCGCAGACTGGGCACCAACATCGTGGCCGTCGCCGCGGCCGAACCGCCGAAGAAGGCGGCCACGGCACCGTGCGCCGCCGCAAGCGTGCCACCTGTGAGGTCGTCGGCGACCAACGCGACCACCACGAAGACGATGACGTGGAGCCCGAACAGCGCGATAAGGAAGAGCTGCACCAGGTGCTCTGTACCGGCAGGCGTCGGGGACATCGCGCCTACGACATCGGACAGGACGAGCACCTGCAGCGCCACCGCGCCCAGGAAGACGATGATGACGGCGACAAGCACCACGTTCGGGCGGAGGCGGGGCGCCGGGAGCGCCACCATCTGCGGGTCCTCCAGCCAGACCCGGCGGCCTGCGGCTTGTCCCCGCAAACCCGCCGCGAACAGCGAGAACAATGCCGCAAGCAGACCCAGTTGAACGGGCACGAAGATCGTCGGCCCGATGAAGCCGAGAGCCAGCGCGAAGGGCAGCCCGGTGCTTACGCTGCCGAGCCCGAGCGTGACGATCATCAGCACGCTGCCGCAGGCGAGTATCCCGACGACATGGTTGCCGCGCAGGGTGGTGGCGAGCGAGGTCGATCGAGCCGCGGGCAGCCACATCGCGGCAGAGCCGACGGTCCACCGGCAGAATCCGATGACGAACACGGTGCAGACGGCTGCCGCCACCAACGTCAGCATCGGGTTGACTGAGAACGACGTCCACGCACGGGGTAGGTCTGCGTTCGGGGTGACGAGATCACCGACGACCAGCCCGGCCATCAGCGCGGCGCCCGGCGCGACGCCGGACGGGAGGCGGGCCCCGTCGACGACGGCGCGCAGCGTCGCCCGCCAGAGGCCGGTGCCCACAGTCGTGACGACCAGCGCCCCCAAGCCGAGCCCCAGCACAAGGAGGCCCAGCACGCCGTTGCCGAGGATGTCGCCCGTAGACACCGTCAGCAGGCCCAACACCGCCCCCACGACGATCCCCGCCCCGAAGACCCCAGCCTGCCTTCATGGCGGGTTCGAGCAGGAATGACGGCCGCGCGCGCAGGCGGGCCTCGGTGAGGCAACCCTCGATCACGCGCGCCGCCGCCGGGTGAATCGCCGGATCCAACGGCTGTAGGCCATAACGGCGGATCTCCCAGGCGGGTGTGACGTAGTGCAGCGCCGCCAGCACCAGCAGAACCCCGCCACCGGTCAGTGCCGCGGTCAGGCCGCGCAACCTGCCCACGGCCTGCATGCAGTCGAGAAACCCGAGCGTGACGGCCAGCGGGCCGCCGAGGTCCCCGGAGCGGGCCTGGACCACGCAGGGCTGCACGTCGACGATTCGGTCGACCACCACCTGCGCGAAGCCGATCGCGCTGATCCCGACGGTCAGCGTGACAAGCAGGATGAAGTAGGTGGTCGTCGACGTCGGGAGCACGAACGGCGAGAGCCGCTGCGGCGCTACCCGGGTGCGCTCGGCCACTGCTCGATCAGCTCGTCGGCCAGTTCCCCGGCCCGATCGCCAGGCGCCCCGTACTCGACGAACAGGGCGGCGGCGCGCAGCCGGAAGCCCTCGACCCGGTCATCGGAAAGCGCAGGCAGCGTCGTGTTGCTCCGCAGGCGGCGCCGGAACCGGCCCCAGCCGCTCTTCACCCCGCTGACCAGCCCGTCCTTGAGCAGGTCTTTGGCCATATCGGCCCCGACGGCCAGCACGATCCCGCTGAGCACCTCCCCCGAAGCGGCGATCATGCTGGCGGAGTCCTCGTCGGCGCCCCGCTGGGCGCGGCGGTGGGCCCGTGGCGAGGCGTCGAAGCCGGCGACCACAACGGAGAAGTCCGCCAGCTCGTCCGGGGCCTTCTTGCTCAGGACCGACAGCACGACGTCGGCGAGCGTGCGCTCCACGGGACCCCTTTCCGAATCGTCGCATTTCGGGGACTGTGGTCGCGCCATGCCACCACGGTGTTACTCCGAGCAGCCTGCTGGACACCCCCGGCCCGCGCTCGTTAAGTTAGCCTCACCTTAGTTGGAGGTGAGCCCGTGGGCCCGACCCGCCTGCGCCGTCCCCCTGCCCCGTCCGCGGCCGAGCGCGCGCGCAGCCTGGTCGCGCGGGGCGGCACCGCGTCGCTGCTCGGCGTGCGCTCGCCCGTGACGCGCCCGGCCGTGCACCACGTGTGGGCCAACGGCTCGGCGGTGCTGCTCGTGGCCGACGACGACCCGGTGCTCGCCGAGGTCGGCCCCGCCGCCCCGCCGTCGACGGCGGCCGCGGCGTTCGCGCGGTCCGAGGCGGGCACGAGCGCGATGCTGGAGCTGGCCGACCCGGCACCGGTGCCGCTGCGCGAGCGGGTGCGCGGGCTGCTGTGGGTGATCGGGGCGCTCACCCGGCCGGAGGCGGCGATGGCCCGCCGCTGGGCCGCGCGGGTGGCCGACGTGCGTCCGGACCCGGCGCTGCTCGACGTCGGCCACGGCCTGACGGTGCTGCTGTTGCGGCCCGGCTCGATCGTCGTCGCCGACGGCGACGGGACGGCCCCGCTCTCGCCGGTCGAGCTGGCGGCGGCGCGACCCGACCCGTTCTGCCGGTTCGAGACGTCCTGGCTCGCCCACCTGGAGGACGAGCACCCCGAGGTGTTCCGCGCGCTGGCCCGGCACCTGCCGCCGTCGCTGCGGGAGGCGCGGCCGCGGCCGCTGGGCGTCGACCGCTGCGGCTTCCGGCTGCGCGTCGAGACCCCGCGGGGCGACCACGACGTTCGGCTCGCCTGGGGTCGCGACGTAGCGACGCCCGCGGACCTGTGCGTCGCGCTGACGGACAAGATGAGCGCCCGGGAGGGTGCTGGAGAACTCCACTTGTAGCGAACGGGCACGCCCCGCATGATCGCCGCGTCCGGGGCGGGAGGTGCGCAGACGCACCTGACGCACCGAACTCGGCGATCACGGGCGCGCGCATCGGAGCTACTCAGCGAGGGATCCTTCGCCCGCGCCCGACCGGGCCGCGACGCCGCCGAGCATGTGGTCGCGGATGGTCAGCGCCTCGCGGACGGCGGCGTAGCCGTGCGCGCGCAGCTCCGCCTCGTACGCCCGGACCGCCGCCCGCCAGGGGCGCTCGGCCAGCTCCGCCACCAGCGTGCGGGCGTCGTGCAGCGCGGCGTTGCCGCCGAGCCCGCCGGTCGCGGGCATCGTGTGGAGGGCGTCGCCGAGCAGCGTGACCCGGGTCGAGGGCCACGGCGGCGTCTCGGTGGCGACGCTGAACAACAACCCGCCGCGGCTCGCGGGCTCCGATTCCGCGAGCATCCGGCGCAATGCCGGGTGCCAGCCCGCGAGCAGGTCGTCGCCGAGGGCGCGCAGGGCGTCGGCATCGCGCCGGGCGAGGTCGGCGGGCAGGCGCGCGGGTTCGGCGTTGAGCGCGCCCAGGACGTACGGGGCGAAGTCGACCTCCGGCTGCGGGCCGGTGGCGGCCTCCAGGGCCGCGCGGGCCCCGGCAGGCGGGTCGTAGACCGAGGTGAACAGGGCCACCCCGGCCCCGTCGGTGATCAGGTTCATGCCGGTCCGAAGCCGTTCGGGCAGCCAGCCCAGCGTGACGTCGGTCAGGTGGAGCTTGACCGCGAGCCCGCCGACGCCTGCGTCGACGACCCGGGCGTGCGGCAGGTACTGCCTGCGGACGGGCGAGCCGGTGCCGTCCGCGCCGACCAGGAGATCCCCGCTCGCCGTCCGGCCGTCGGTGAACGCGGCCACCACCCGCTCGCCGTCGACCCGGTAGCGGTCGAAGCGCGCGTCGAAGTGCACGACGTCGTCCAGCCCGGCGAGCAGCAGCCTGCGCAGGGTCGCGCGGTCGACCGCGAAGCGGGCGTCGTCGTCCTCGGCGCGCTCGAACAGCGGGTCGAGACGGGAGTTGAGCACGGCGAACCGGCCACCGCGCCCGGAGGTGGCCAGGAACGCACGCCACAGCGGGTCGGGCAGACACGCTTGGAGCGCGGCCGCCCCGTCGGCGTTGATGGCGATGCGGTAGCCCTCCCAGCGGCTGCCGGGGTGGGTGTCGCGCTCGTAGACCTGCACGGGGATCCCGGCCTTGCGCAGGCCCTGGGCCAGGCACAGGCCGCCGATGCCCGCGCCGATGATCACGACCTCGGGGGTGGATGAGGGCATGGCGAAGCCTCCTCTCGCCCGCGTGGGGCGGCGGATGGACGAAACGGTTGTGGGTCAGGCTTTCCGGAAGTCGGCGACGATCTTGGGCAGCCGGTCGAGCAGCTCGTCGTGCCAGGCCACCTCGGTAGCGAGGCGGACCAAGCCGTGTCGCATGACGACGCGTTCGGCCTCGCTGAGCCATTGGTCAGCGGACTCGACCTGGTGGCGCAGCGCCCGCTCCCGCACGGCGAGCGCATCGCGCCGGTCGGTGATCACGTGCGCCAGCTCCTGCTCGTCCATGGCCCCGGCGTGCACGAGGGCCAGGTCGAACGGATCGGGCCGGAACACGACGGTGCACAGCGCCTCGTCGTGCACGGCGGCCAGGGCCTCGCGGCCCCGCGGGGTGATCTCGTAGACGGTGCGCTCGGGGAGGTTGCCCACCCGTTCGCTGCGCACCTCGGCGATCAGCCCCTCGCTCGCCAGGCGCTTGAGGGCACCGTAGAGCGCGCCCACCTTGACCTCGGTCCACGTCTCGGCCCGGTCGCTCTGCGCCTGATGGCGGATCTGATGACCGTGCATCGGGCCGTGCTCGGCCAACGCACTCAACACGAACAGGCGCACCGCCGACATGCGACTACTCTCGCACGAGTACTCTCAGGCGTCAACCGGTGGCGGCGAACGGGGAGCGGTGTTCGCGGACCCGGGCCGTGACACGGCGCTCGGCGAAGAACGAGGCCAGCGGGATCGTGCCGCACGCGAGGATCACCAGCGCGTCGACCGGACGCCAGCGGCAGCGCTCGGCCAGGAGCAGCGTGACCACGATGTAGGCCATGTAGAGGAAGCCGTGGGCCATGCCGACGATGGAGACCAGCAGCGGGTGGCCGAAGAAGTACTTGAGCGGCATCGCCACGAACACCAGGATCACCAGCCCGATCCCGGTGACCCAGGCGGCGACCCGGTAGGCGCGGAGGTAGTTCTCGGTGCTCACTCAGCGGGTCCTGTTCTCGCGGGTCCGGTCCTGCTCGGCCAATGCGGCCAACATGCGGTTGTACGCCGCGAGCTCGGGATCGGTCTCGTCGGTGATCGGTTCGACCCCGGCGGGCCGAGGGGTGAACGGCGATGGGCCTTCGGGCTCCGGCGGCGCGGGCACGGCGGGCGGCGGCGCGACCTCGGGCTGCTCCCCGTTCAGGCGCCGTACCTCGAGGCGCAGCATCCGGAACCACATCACGCCGAAGAACACGGCGAAGAGTGGCCACTGCAGGCCGTAGCCGATGTTGAGCAGGCTGCCGGTGGCCGACTCGGCCCGCCCCCACTGCCACGCCGCAAGCAGGCCGCACGTGACCATCGCGCCGAGGGTGAGCAGATGCCACATGATCCAGCGCGGAGAGAAGAGCAGCCGGAGCACACGGTCAGGGTACGCCGCGCGGTAACGTCCGATCATGTCCCGGCCGCTCGCGGGCTGGCTGGCGCCGCCACGCCCGGCCACCCCGGTGATCATCGACCCGGGGGCGCGCAGGCTCGTCGGCACCGAGATTCTCGTCGTGCTGACGGTCACGCTCGGCCTCTCCGCGCTCCGCAGCGCGTTGTCGCTGCTCAACGCGCTGTTGCAGACGACGCCGCTCAACCAGCAGGAGGTGGCGCTCAACGCCCCCGCCGCGCAGCTGAGCCTCGTCGATCTCGCGTTCCAGCTGGTGGGCGTCCTGCAGCTGGCAGGGTGGGGCGCGCTGGCGGCGTACCTGCTGCTGCGCTCCGGGATCGCGCTGCCGACCGTGGGCCTGGACGCCCGGCGGCCCGGCCGCGACGCGCTGGGCGCGGTCGGCCTGGCCGCGCTGATCGGGATCCCCGGGCTGGGCCTCTACCTGGTGGCGCACGCGCTCGGGGTGAGCGTGACCGTGGCCCCGACCACCCTCACCGACACCTGGTGGCGCATGCCCGTGCTGGTGGCGGCGGCCGCGGCGAACGCGTGGGCCGAGGAAGTGGTCATGATCGGCTGGCTGCTCACCCGGCTGCGGCAGCTGGGCTGGTCGGAGAACCGCTCGCTGGTGGCCGCCGCCGTGCTGCGCGGGAGCTACCACCTCTACCAGGGGCTGGGCGGGTTCGTGGGCAACCTCGTGATGGGCTGCGTGTTCGGCCGGGTGTGGCAGCGGCGGGGCAGGCTGTGGAGCCTGGTGGGCGCGCACACCCTCATCGACGTGGTGGCCTTCGTCGGCTACGGCCTGCTGCGCGGCACGGTCGGCTGGCTGCCGTGAGTGCCGAGGCCAGCGGCATCAGATGATCTGGTGGCGCATCCTCGCCATCATGTTCTCCGCGCCGGGCTGGACGTGCGCCGCGGTGAACAGCTCGTCGATGCGGCCGGGGATGTCCTCGGGCTCCCAGCGCCTGCCGCCCGCCCTGATCTCGGCGACCGAGGTGAACGGCTGGAAGATCTCGATGCTGTCGCCCTGCACGCCGAACACCTTGCCGCTGATGTACGCGGCCGCGTCCGAGCAGAGGAACGCGACGAGCGGCGCGACGTTCTCCGGCGCGAAGAAGTCGAACTCGCCCGCGTCGATGCGCCGCTCGCGCTCGTCCTTGAGCTCCTGTGGCATGAGGTCGAGCGTCATGCGGGTGAGCGCGGCAGGCGCGATCGCGTTGCAGGTGATCCCGCTGCGCGCCCCTTCCATCGCGACGATCGTGGAGAACGCGGCGATGCCCGCCTTCGCGGCGCCGTAGTTGGACTGGCCGAAGTTGCCCAGCAGGCCCGACGTGGACGCGGTGCAGACGACGTGGCCGGGGCGCTTCGTCTCGCGCCAGTACCGCACAGCCGCGCGGGTGGGGACGAAGTGCCCGCGGAGGTGGACGCGGATCACGGCGTCCCAGTCGTCATCGGACATCTTGGTGATCGTCCGGTCGCGGATGATGCCCGCGTTGTTGACCACGGCGTCCAGGCCGCCGAACTCTTCGATAGCCGTGAAGACGAGATCGTCGGCGACGTCGGTTTCGGTCACGTCCCCGCCGACGGCGACGGCCCGGCCCCCGGCGGCGACGATCTCCTTCGCGACGGCCTCGCCCGTGTCGTGGTCGAACTCCGCGACCACCACGGCGGCGCCCTGCTGCGCGCATTCCAGCGCCTCCCCGCGGCCGATGCCGCGACCCGCGCCGGTGACGATCACGACCTTGTCGTCCAGGAGTCCCATAAGGTCGAGCGTAAGTGACCGTTGAGTAACCAAAAAGTGCGCCTGATCACACCGGATGGGCCTTGCCCGCCGCGCCGGCCCGCCCCGAGTTGCAGCAGGGTGACACCGCTGCCACTCAACGGCAGGAGTGTCACCCTGCTGCAACATGGGCCGGGCTCAGCGCAGGGTGACCTGCTTGCCCGCGAGGGCGTCGCGGGCGCGGCGCTCGGCGTCGGTGAGCGGCGCTGGGTCGGCGAGGGCCTCGTCCAGCCGGGCGGCGAACTCCGCCACGGGCCCGGCCCACTCCTTGGCGTGCAGCTCGCGGTCGAGGTCCCACACGGGCACGAGCAGGCCGTGCGCCCGGAACGACCCGGCGTAGCGGCTATCGGCGCCCAGCGGGAGCTCGCCGCGGGCGTGCAGCCGGGCCAGCGCCGCGACCAGCGCGTCCTCCGCTTCGGGACGCACCCAGCGCAGGTGCGCCTTGGTGCCGGTGTCGACCCAGTAGGCCCCCCGCTCGCCGACCGGCTCGGTGGGCATCACGACCTTGTTGGCCCGCTCGAGCGTGGCGGCGACCTCGGGGCTCGGCTCGCCGTCGTCGGGGACGAGCCACCAGGCGAAGTCGCGGTGCACGGTGATGTCGAGCGTGGCTTCGGGGTCGAGCACGTCCTGCAGCCGCGCGAGCTCACCGGTGCCGGGTCCGACCACCGGCAGCGACGAACCGGGCGCCGCCGCCCGCGCCCAGGCCAGCGCGCGGGCGAGGTCGACCGACAGGTCGCCGGAGCGCGTCTGCACCTGCATGCCGAGCCAGATCTCCCCGTCGGGGCGCACGAGCGCGGCGCACGCGCCGGGCAGCACGGACGCGACCGTCACCGGCACGTCGAGGGGCTCGGCCAGGGGCAGCGGGGCGGTCGCGGAGGGCAGCAGTTCGCGCAGCGCCACCAGGTCGCACTCGGCGGCCAGGCCCGCGAACGGGCGGGTGACGATCACGTCGTCGCCCGCGCCGTGGCAGGCCTTCCAGCGCTTGCCGGAGCCGCACGGGCAGGGGCGACGGGGGTTCTCGGCCGCCGGGGTGGCGGGTTTCGTCTTCTTCGCCATGGTGTGCCGCACGGTACCGATCGCTCAGCGGACGGCGACGAGGACCTCGCGGTGCGTGCCGCGGCTCGGGGTGAGCAGCCGGGTGAGGCGCACGGCGAGCACGGCGGTGATCCCCGCGGTGGCGGCGGCGAGGAGGTCGAGCACGGCGTGCAGAACCACCCCGTCGGCCTGGGCCTGCACGCTGGTGCGCAGCGACCAGAGCGCGACGATCACGAAGACCACCAGGTCCGACACCCACAGCGTCCACCATGCGGTGAGCAGCCGCGACGGCCGGGGCCGCTCCCCTGGCGGCCGGGCCAGCGCGGCGTGCTCGATCTCGGCGAGCACCGAGCCGGGCACCGACAGGTTGGCGACGGGCACCACCCAGCCCACGACGATCATCCGAGCCGAGCGGGCGGGCGTCACCCCCGCGAACGCCCCCGCGGCCCGGGAGGCGCGCACGCTCCAGATGACCAGCAGCACCCCGGCGAGGACCGCGAGGATCGGCGCGACCGTGCCCGCCGACATGACCAGCGCGTCCGACGCCGCCACCAGGCCCGCCGGGAGCGCGTCGTTGCGGCTGGCGAGCAGCAGCACGTAGCGCCACAGCTCGGCGCCCGCCGCGACCGCCGCCACCGTGGCCGTGGCCCAGAGCGCGGGCATGAGGCTGCCGAGGGTGCTGCGGGCGCTCGTCAGCGCGTCACACGCCGGGGGCGGCTGCGGCCCGGGCGCGGTCCACGGCAGCGGCGGGAACCCCCAGCGCGGTATGAACCGGTAGCGCGGCGGCCCGGTGTAGCGGGACGGCCCTGCGGGCGGCGGCGGGGCCATCGACGGCGGCGGGGTGGCGACCCAGGTGAGCGGGGCGAGGTAGCGTCCGCAGTGCGGGCAGAACGCGTTGGCCCCGGCCGGGCGGCCGCAACGCGGGCAGTGCTCCACCGCGCCCCCCGACCTACAGGACGTCCGGCGTGGCGCCCGCGCGCTCGGCGACCATCGGGCGCCCGGCGGCGGCCCACGACTGCATGCCGCCCGCCACGTTGACCGCCGACACCCCCTGCTGCGACAGGAACGCCACCACCCGCGCGGACCGGGCGCCGGAGCGGCAGATCACGTACAGCGGCTCGGCGGGCGGCACCTCGTCGAGCCTGCCGGTGAGCTGGCTCATCGGCACGTGCCGGGCGTCGGGCGCGTGGCCCGCGGTCCACTCGTCGTCCTCGCGGACGTCGAGCAGCACGGCGCCGTCGGGGAGGTCGGCCACGCCGATCGCGGGGACGTCGTTCATGGACGCATCCTCGCACGCGGGCAGGTCAGACCCCGGTGAGCCGCCCCCCAGGTGAGTCGCGCGTTCCGCCACGGTGAGTCGCGCGTTTCGACACGGCGAGTCGTGCATTCAGGTCCGGTGAGTCGCGCGTACCAGCACGGTGAGTCGCGCATTTCGGCACGGTGAGTCGCGCATTTCGGCACGGTGAGTCGCGCATTTCGGCACGGTGAGTCGCGCGGTCCGCATTTCCGCACGACGAGTCGGGCAGGTCGGCACGGCGTGCCGACGTCGACATGGCGCCCGTTACGCGAGCCGTCGTCGTCCCCAACCGACTGCGGCCCGGTCCGCATTCCTGTCCGACACATGGTCGCGGTACCGCGCAGAGCGGTCGCCCTCATCGCACCGAGCCGGTGACCGCCCCGGCGGCGGACAGGGCACCGAGCACGGATCCCGCACTCGCCGTGTCGAAACGCACGACTCACCGTGGCCGTATGTGCGACTCACCGTCGCCGTATGCGCGCCTCACCGTGGCCGTATGTGCGACTCACCGTGGCGAAATGCGCGACTCACCGTCAGCGGGTGGAGGGCTCCGCGCCCGCGCCGGTGAGCGCGCGCACCTCCATCGCGGCGTGCAGTGCCCCCTCGACGCCCCCGTCGACGGGGCGGCGGCCGATCCACGTGCCCACGGCGCCGAGCAGGAACGACAGCGGGATGGCGACGATCCCCGGGTTGTCCAGCGGGAACCAGTGGAAGTCCACACCCTTGAGCATGGAGGTGGGCTTGCCCGACACCGCGGGCGAGAACACGATCAGCACGAGGCACGTGGCGAGGCCGCCGTAGATCGAGAACAGCGCGCCGGTGGTGTTGAAACGGCGCCAGAACAGCGAGTAGAGGATCGTCGGCAGGTTCGCCGACGCGGCGACCGCGAACGCGAGCGCCACGAGGAACGCCACGTTCTGCCCGTTGGCCACGATCCCGCCCGCCACCGCGAGCATCCCGACGGCCAGCGCCGTGAGCCGGGCCACCCGCACCTCCGACCGCGGGGAAGGCTGGCCCCGCTTGAGGATCGTGGCGTAGACGTCGTGCGCGAACGAGGCCGACGCGGTGATCGTCAGCCCGGCGACGACGGCCAGGATCGTGGCGAACGCGATCGCCGACACCAGCCCCAACATCAGCTCGCCGCCGAGCTGATACGCCAGCAGCGGGGCGGCGTTGTTCTGGTTGGCCGAGGTGATCGTGCCGGGCGGCAGCAGCGCGGCGGCGCCGTAGCCCAGCACCAGCGTGAACAGGTAGAACAGGCCGATCAGCCAGATCGCCCACACGACCGAGGGCGGGCCTCGGCCGCGGTCGGCACCGTGTAGAAGCGCATGAGGATGTGCGGCAGGCCCGCGGTGCCGAGCACCAGCGCGAGCGCGAGCGAGACGAAGTCGACCGGGTTCAGGTACTGCAGCCCCGGCGCGAGCATCCTGTCGCCCTTGCTGCTGGCCGCGGCGGCCTGGCCGAGCAACCCGGAGACGTCGAAGCCGACGTAGCCCAGCACCCAGGTCGTCAGCACCGCGGCGGCCAGCAGGAGCAGCGCCGCCTTGATGATCTGGACGTATGTGGTGCCCTTCATGCCGCCGACCAGCACGTACACGATCATCAACGCCCCGACGACCGCGATCACGACGCCCTGGCCGACCTTGTCGTCGGCGGGGATCTGCAGCAGCAGCGCGACCAGCCCGCCCGCCCCGGCCATCTGGGCGAGCAGGTAGAACAGCGACACCACCAGCGTCGACACCGCCGCCGCCGCCCGCACCGGCCGCTGCCGCATCCGGAACGCGAGGACGTCGCCGATCGTGAACTTGCCGGTGTTGCGCAGCAGCTCGGCCACCAGCAGCAAGGCCACCAGCCAGGCGACGAGGAAGCCGATCGAGTAGAGGAAGCCGTCGTAGCCGTTCAGCGCGATGGCGCCCGCGATGCCGAGGAACGAGGCGGCGGAGAGGTAGTCGCCCGCGATCGCGACGCCGTTCTGCGCGCCGGTGAAGGCGCGCCCCGCCGCGTAGTAGTCCGAGGCCGTGCGGTTGCCGCGGGCCGTCCGGTAGACGACGACGAGCGTGACCGCCACGAAGGTCAGGAAGATCGCGACGTTGACGAAGACATTCCCGACGACGTTCACGACCGGTGGCCCAGCCGCGCGCGGATCTCGGCCGCCGCCGGGTCGACGGCCCGGCGCGCGAAGCGCACGTACAGGGTCGTGATCACGAAGGTGCTGACGAACTGCAGCAGGCCCAGCACGAGCCCGACCGTGACGTTGCCCGCGAGCTTGGTCGCCATGAACGGCTTGGCGTACGACGCGAGGAGCACGTAGGTGAGGTACCAGCCCAGGAACAGCGCGCTCATCGGGAACACGAACCGCCGCAGCCGCCTGCGCAGCGCGCGGAACTCGGGGCTGGCCTGAGCCTGTTCGTAGGCCGATCCGGGGGTTCGGAATTGGGTCGTGCTCATGAGGCCACCTTCTGTGTCCGGTCCGTCTCTATCAGCAACGACGGTGGACGGGTGGGAGCAACGCCCTCAGGCGGCCGGACCTCGGGGAGGCCGTTCCACCCCGCGGCTCAGGCCGAGCCGCTCCGGGGCGTGCAGCCGCAAGAGGAGCTGGTCGGTGACGACCGGGCACCCGTGCCCGGTCGCGAGGCTCACCACGACCATCACCAGGAACGCCGCGGGCACACTCACGATCGCGGGCCGATCCATGAGCACGCCGAGCAGGCCGGGGTTCTCGTAGCCGCCGAGGCACAGCGCGATCGCCGTGCCCGCGATGACGCCGCCGGTGGCCACCCCCGCCACCGCGCCGGGCGGCGTGAGGCCCCGCCACCAGATGCCGAGCACGAGCAGCGGGCAGAACGTCGATGCGGCCAGCGCGAACACCAGCGCGACCGCCTCGGCGAACTCCATCTTCATGACGACCTGCGAGACGAAGAGCGGCACGGCACCGCCGATGACCGTCGCCCACCGGAACGCCACGCCGCGACCCGAGCCGATGACGTCGGTGGCGATCACGCCCGCGATGCTGACGATGAGGCCCGAGGACGTCGCCAGGAACGTCGCCCACGCCCCGGCGGCCACGATCGCGCCCAGAGCGATGCCGAGCGGCCCGTTGCCGAGCACGGCCTGTGGGAGGAGCAGCACGGCGGCGTCGGTCTCGCCACTGATGAGCAGCTGGGGGGTGTAGAGGCGGGAGATCGCGCCGACGGCCGTCACGGCCATGTAGAAGATCCCGATCAGCGCCAGCACGAACACGGCGGTGCGGCGGGCGGCGCGGCCGTCGGGGTTGCTGTAGAAGCGCGCGAGGACATGCGGGAGACCCATCGTGCCGAGGAACGTGGCGAGCAGCAGCGAGTAGGTGCCGAGCAGGTCGTAGGGGCCGCCGGACGCGTTGGGCAGCAGCCAGGTGGCATCGTCGGCGGGTGCGTTCGCGACCACCGGCGTGGCCGTGCCCGCCGGGAAGCCGAGCGCCGCGCCGTTGGCCACGCTGTGCAAGCCGGGCTGCCAGACGAGGTTCTCGTCTCTGACCTGGCGACCGTCGACGCGGCCGGTGGCGCGGACGGTGACGGGCGTGCTGACCTGCAGCGTGACGTCGGTGTGGATCCAGACGGTGGTGTGCTCGGTGAGCGTCGGCGGGGCGGCGCGGTTGAACGTGCGGTGGTCGCCGAAGAAGTACACGAGCGCAATGAGGGTGGGGATCACCAGCGCGGAGAACTTGAGCCAGTACTGGAACGCCTGCACGAACGTCACCGAGCGCATGCCGCCGACCAGCACGGTGCCGACGACGACCACGGCCGCCGCCACCGAACCCAGCGTGTAGGGCAGCCCGGTGGCGGTGGTGAGCGTGAGCCCGGCGCCCTGCAGCTGCGGCAGCAGGTAGAGCCAGCCGATGGCGATGACGACCGCCGTGCAGAGCTTGCGCAGGGCAGGCGAGTGCAGGCGGGCCTCGGCGAAGTCGGGCACGGTGTAGGCGCCGGAGCGGCGCAGCGGGGCGACGACGAAGAACACCAGCCCGAGGTAGCCCGCGGCGAACCCGACGGGATACCAGAGCGCGTCGACGCCGTCGCGCAGGATCAGGCCCGCGACCCCGAGGAACGACGCCGCCGACAGGTACTCCCCGGAGATCGCCGCCGCGTTGGCCGCCGGGTGCACGGTGCGGGAGGCGACGAGGAAGTCCGACGTGCTCCGCCGCGCGCGCACCCCGTATGCGCCGATCACGGCGGACGCGACCGCGGCCACGACCATGGCGGCGATGACGACGATGCCGGTGGTCGTCATGGCTAGTTGTCCTGGATGTGGTCGGCGAAGTCCTGCTCGACGCGTTCCGCGGTGCGGGTGAACCACCAGCCCAGGCCGCAGAGGAACGGGTACACGAGGATGCCGAGAACAAGCCACGGCAGTCGCAGGCCGAAGATCGAGAACATGCCGAGCTCGGGCACGACGTCGAACAGCAACGGCAGCACACCCAGCGTGAGCCCGCCGAGCAGGGCAAAGCGGAGTGCGACGTGCATCTGGTCGACGATAAGGCCGGAGCGCAAGGCCTCGCCGACGGGGCCGTCGCCTTGGAGGTCGACGACGGTGCGCACCGGTCGGGCGGCGGCCTTCCGCTCGGCGAGCACGACCCGCACCCGCTTGCCCGTGGCGGGGGGTTCGGGCTGGCGGGGCTGCGGGCGCTCCGCCGCCGCGGCCGCGGGGCTCGACGGGGTGGCGCGGGGCGCGCTGCCGGGGGCGACGGCAACGGCGGCCCGCGCGGCGGGTCGTAGCGGCGGGAGGGCCGGGCCCGCGGCTGCGCGCCAGATGACGCTGTCGGCGCCGCCGCGGGGATCGTCGCGTGCAGCGGGGTCGTCATAGTCGTCGCGATCGTCGTCGTCGCGATCGTCGTCGCGATCGTCGTCGTCGCGGTAGTCGTCACGACCGTCGTCGTCCGGGTCGGCGGCGTCACGGTCGGCGGCGGTGCGGTCGTCGGCGGTGCGGTCGGGTCGGCGGCGGGCTCGGCGGCAGCCTGGTCGTCGTCGGCGTGGCCTGCGGCAGTGCGGAACCTGCCGGACCGGTAGGAGCTGGCGGCGGCGCGGTCGGTGGCGGCGCGGTCGGTGGCGGCGCGGTCGGTGGCGGCGCGGTCGGTGGCGGCCCGGTCGGTGGCGGCCCGGTCGGTGGCGGCCCGGTCGGTGGCGGCCCGGTCGGTGGCGGCCCGGTCGGTGGCGGCCCGGTCGGTGGCGGCCCGGTCGGTGGCAGGGGCGCCGCGGTAGGCACCGGCGCCGCGGTAGCCGTTGCTCGCGGAGCCGTCGCGATCGTCGTCTTCGTCGCCTACGTCGTCGCGGCGGTAGCTCCGGTTGCGGCGGCCGTAGATGCCTGCGTAGTCGTAGCCGCCGTACCGCTCGTCGTCATCGCGGTCGTCGGAGAGGCGGCCGTCGTCGTCATCGTCGTAGTCGTCGTGGCGGGTGCCGCTCGGGCGGGCGTAGGCACCGCCGCGGCGATTGACGTCGGCGGCCACCCGCGGGGCGGACGGGGGCCTGGCGGGCATGCCCGGCACCGTCGGGATGGCCTCTGTCGGCGGGACAGCGGATGGGGCGGCGAGCAGCCGGGCCGCCGCGTCGCCTCTCGGAGAGGCGGGACGGAGCGGCGGGATGGCGGGCGGCGGGTCGCCGGGCCGCGGTGGCTGCCACAGGCCCGCGTCGGCCGGTCCGCTTGCCTGGTCCGCTGGTGTGGACGACTCGTCGGCAGGCGCTGCGACCGTGCGGGTGTCGGCAGCCCTTCCGTTGGGTGGAGCGGCCTCGTCGATCTCGCTGGCGTCGACGGGCGGCACGCGGCCCCCAGATCCCGGCGCGTTGCCTGCGGGGGCGCCGCCTGCGGGTCCGCTGCTGGCTGCCGGGGTGCTGGGCGCACTTGTGGCCGCAGAACCGGGCGCGTTCACCGGGGCGGGGGCTGCGCGCCGGGCCCACGTGGGCGTCGGACCGCGCGGTCGTCCGGAAGAGAAGGACCGCCGAATCCGCTGACGCCCGCGGCGCCGCGGCCGTGCGGCGTCGCACCGCGCCACGGATTGCCTGCACGGCCGAACCCCGACCATGTCGAGGGCACCCGGTTGGGCGTGGTCTGCTCGACGGCGGACTCGCCCACCGTCGCGGCGGGTGTCTCGGGCGGCGCGGCCGATGTCCGGTCCGGAGCGGTCTCGCTCGCAGCCGGATCCGCTGCCGCGGCGCCGTCGTCCTGGACGGGCAGTGCGGCCGTGCGCTCGGCGGCCGAGCCGCCCGCATCCGCGTCGCGGCCGTCGGCGACCTGCCGGGCATCAGCACTTGTGTCGGCCGGTGCACCGCCGCCTGTGGTGGACGGCCGCCCCGCACCGCCGACATCGCCCGGCGTCGACGGCGAACCGGCTCCGCCATCCGCGCTCGGCGGCTCGTCCACTTCCCCGGCGACGTCTTGTCGCGGAGCGACGACCCGTGTAGCGGCAACCGATGTCTCGCCTGCCGTGACCCCCTCGACAGGACCTCCGGCCGCCCCATTGGCGAGGTCCTCATCAGCAGCGCCAGCGCCTCCGTCGCTCGCTGCCGCGCGTCCGGCGGCGGTGTCTGCCGCCACGCCCTCACCGGCGGCGGTGTCTCCGGTAGCAACGGTGGCCTGCCCGGCGGCGTCATCTGAAGCAGCGCCGCCGCCGGCGGCGGCCCCACTGGCGTGGTCTGCTCGGGTGGAGGCGTCGCCGCCGACTTCACCGACGTGGGCTGCTCTGGTCGAGGTTCCTACGGCGGGGGCGGCCCGGTGGGTGGCCGCGCCTTCGACGGGAGGCGATCCAGCGGGGGCGGCCTCTCCAGCCGGAGCCACCCCGGCCGCGGCCACTCCGCTGCCGGTTTGCCGGGCGGCGGCCTCCCCAGCGACAGCTTCCCGTGCGCCGGGTGCCGGGGCGGCGGGTTCGCGAGTGCCAGCCGCCTCAGCAGCGGGTTCCCGCGTGACGGTCTCTCCGGCCGCGGCCTCCGTCTCGACGTCAGCAGCCGCGTCCGGCGCAGACGAGGGCGCGGCCGACGCGGACAATGACGCCGACGGCGACGCCGACGGTGACGCGGACGGTGACGCGGACGGCGACGCGGACGGCGACGCGGACGCCGACGCTGCGGTGACGGCGGCGGGACGACCGCTGCGGTAACGGCGACGGTAACGGCGACGCGGACGCACGACCGCTGCGGTAACGGCGGCGGGGACGCCGTGTCATCTGCACCCGCCGAGAACCGCTCCTCATCCGCGAGCGCCCGGGCTGCCGCCTCGGTCCGACCGGCGATCGCAGCTCTGAGGGGGATGACGGTGCCGAGCGAGGCCCGGGCCGGTTGGTCGGGCACGCCTCCGGTGTCGTCCGCGGCCGGGTCGGCGGGCTCCGCAGGTTCAGGGGCGCGTCGGGCGGGGAGGGGGACGACATCGGCGGCCACCGAGCCGCCGGACGGAGCCCGCGGTTCGGCGGTCTCCGGGCTGGTCCACACGCTCACGCCTGCGGCGCCCCACCCGGTGCCGGGCGGACCGGAGGCCGCGCCGGTGGGGCCCGGGAGTGCGCCCGATGCTGCGGCCGGGTCGGCGCCCGGCGCAGTGGGGTCGGCCGGGCCGAGGGAAGCGATGGCCGGGCCAGCGGCGTGGCCCGGCCCGGCGGGCGCGCCGGCGGCGTGGGCCAGCCCGGGGGGCGCGCCGGCGGCGTGGGCCGGCCCGGGGGCCGCGCCGGTCGGGCCTGCGGCGTGGCCCGGCCCGGAGGCGGCGCCGGCGACCGCATCCGGCGGGTCGGTGGAAAGAGCGTCGGAGGCGTGGCGGGCGCGGTATTCGGGCCGCGCGGGCGCCGGGTCCGGGCCGCCGTGCCGGGCGTGCCGCCCGCCGGACCCGCGCCGGGCGGCGGCCATCCGCCGTTGGATCTCGGCCTGGAGCCAGGCCGCGCCCGACTCGGCCGTCTCCGATCCGCCCGGGTCGTCAGCCGACCCGGGCGGCACCGACGGCGGGGCGCCGTCGGTGTCGGTGCTCACGGCCCGCTCGACCGCTCGGTCGCGGTCAACGCTGGCTCCAAGCCTGCTTCGTCGCCCGCACGAGGCGATCCTTCAGCTCGCGGGTGTGGCGGCGGCTCACCGGCAGCTCGGCGCAGTCCGGACCGCTGCCTATGCGCACGACGTACCCCGACCCGGACAACCGCAACTCGGTGACGAGCGGCAGCGACACGAGGAACGACCGGTGGATGCGCACGAACCCGGCCTCCCGCCACCGGTCCTCCAGCACCGACAGCGGGATGCGCACGAGGTGGCTGCCCTCGTGGGTGTGCAGACGCGCGTAGTCGCCCTGGGCCTCGACGTAGCGCACGGCCGAGCGCGGCACGAGCTTCGTGGTGCCCGCCAGCTCGACGGGGATCACCTCGTCCTCGTTCGCGTCGTCGCGCATCGGCTCGGCGGTCGCGGCGGCGCGGCTGGCGATGATCCGGTCCAGCGACGCGGCCAGCCGCTCGGAGCGCAGCGGCTTGAGGAGGTAGTCGACGGCGCCGACCTCGTAGGCGTCGACGGCCCGGTCGTCGTGCGCGGTGACGAACACGACCGACGGCGGCACCGCCATCGAGGAGAACACCCGGGCGAGCTCCAGCCCGTCGAGCCCCGGCATCCGGATGTCGAGGAAGACGACCTCGATGTCGCTGCGCTCGGCCACCCGCATGCCCGTCATCGGGTTGAGCGCGCGCCCGCCGACCGCCTGGCCCGCCGTGGCCGCCTCGCGCACCCCCTGACGGCTGTTGAGGATGCGCAGGGCGTCGGTGGCGTCCGACGCCTTCAGGACGACCCCGACCCTGGGGTCCTCCTTCAGCAGGTAGGCCAGTTCTTCGAGCGCGGGTTCCTCGTCGTCTACGGCGAGGACGACCAGGCCGCCGGAGCTGTCGTTGCTGTCCACGATCTCCTCATCCTGCGTGTCCGGTGCGCGGTGTCGGGGCGACCGCGGGGCGATCACGTCCGACACCGGCGACCATGGTGACGCCGAAACCGTGTGAGTGCCAGGGGCACGCACCTTTCGGGTTCATCCGATCACGCCCAGCTACAAACCGTACCGCGCCCATGTGGCGCGGATGTCGGCCGCCTGGGCCATCCCCAGCACAAGATCGGCGCCGGCCGCGGCAGGCGCGCCGAGGCCGAGCCGGGCGAGCAAGGGTTTGCGGGCTTCGATGGGCACCAGGTCGGCGTCCGGGAAGCGCTCGGTGAGCATCGCGCGAGGGGTGCCGAGGCCGTCGATGAGGCCGAGCTCCAACGCCCGCGCCCCGGTCCATATCTCCCCGGTGAACAGCTCGTCGCCGCCCTTGAGCCGGTCGCCGCGCCGGTCGGCCACCCAGCCGCGGAACAGCTCGTGCAGCTCGTCCTGCAGCCCGCGCAGCCACTGCACGTCCTCGGGCTTCTCCGGGAGGAACGGGTCGAGCCGCGACTTCGACGTGCCCGCCGTGTAGAGCCGCCGCTGCACGCCGAAGCGCTCGATGAGGCCGTCGAGCCCGAAGCCCTGGCTGATCACGCCGATCGACCCGACGAGCGACGTGGCGTGCGCGTAGATCTCGTCGGCCGCGCAGGCGAGCCAGTAGCCGCCGGACGCCGCGACGTCCTCGCAGAACGCCAGCACCGGCACGTCCGCCTCGGCGCCGAGCTGCCGGATCCGGTCGGCGACGAGTGCGGACTGCGTCGGCGATCCCCCCGGCGAGTTGACCAGCAGCGCGACGGCGGCGAGCCCGTCGGGCGCGAACGCCCGCTCCATCGTCTTCTCGACGGCGGCGGCGTTGATCACCGAGCGGGGCACGGGGCCGGACATCGCGGTGATCACCCCGTGCAGGCGCACGAGGGAGACGACCGGCCGGTCGCCCCGCTCGCCGAGCTTGCCCGGAAGCCGGGCCGTGAGCCGGTGGGGGAGTCGCAAGGCATCCACGGACGCCACGCTACCGACTCCCCCGCGATGCCGGGGTGGGGCCGCCGCAGCGCTCGCCCGCCGCCGCCCGATGTCAGCGGGGTGACACCGCAGACACTCAACGTCCGCAGGGTGACATTCCTGCCACGCGGCGCCCTGCCACGCGGCGCCCTGCCACGCGGCGCCCTGCCACGCGGCGCCCTGCCACGCGGCGCCCTGCCACGCGGCGCCCTGCCACGCGGGCTCACACCCGGATGCCCGCCCGGAACTTCGGCACCCGCAGCGTGATCTTCATGCCCTGCCCGATGTTGGTGTCGACGACCAGGCCGAAGTCGTCGCCGAACGTCGAGCGCATCCGGTCGTCGACGTTGCCCAGCCCGACGTGCGCCCCGGACTGGTGCGCGTCGGCGAGGTCCTCGTGCAGACGCGACGGGTCCATGCCGACGCCGTCGTCCTCCACGATGATCACGCACTCGTTGCCCGCGTTCTCGGCCGTGATCGTGATCGTGCCGCCGTTGGGCTTGCTCCCGAGCCCGTGCCGCACGGCGTTCTCGACCAGCGGCTGCAGCGCGAGGAACGGCAACACGACCGAGAGCACCTCGGGGGCGATCTGCAGCTTGATGTTCAGCCGGGCGCCGAAACGGGCCTTCTCCAGCCGGACGTAGCGCTCGATGTTGTTGAGCTCGTCCTGCAACGTGGTGTATTCGCCCGCCGTGCGGAACGAGTAGCGGGTGAAGTCGGCGAACTCGATGAGCAGCTCGCGGGCGCGCACCGGATCGGTGCGGATGAACGACGCGATCGTCGTGAGCGCGTTGTAGACGAAGTGCGGGCTGATCTGGGCCCGGAGCGCGCGCACCTCGGCCCGGTCGAGTCGGGCGCGGGCCTCCTCCAGCTCGGCGAGCTCCAGCTGGCTGGAGACGTAGCGCGCGACTTCGGCGGTGGCCCGCAGGATCACCGGGCCCGCGGTCGAGGTGGTGACGGCCCCGAGCGTCCCGATGATCGAACCGTCGCTCTCCAGGGGGACGACGACGATGCCGCGCACCGGGCAGTCGCCGCGCTCGCAGACGATCGCGGAGTGCGACAGCATCTGCTGGCGCCCGGTGGTGATCACCTGGTCGGCCAGGGAGCGCACGTCGGGCTCGTGCTGGTCGGCGCCGCCGTCCCAGGCCAAGGTGTTGCCGCGGTTGTCGGTCATGGTGAGCGCGCAGGTGTCGAGCAGCTGGCGCAGATAGGGCAGGGCGAACGACGCCGACGACGGCGACAGGCCCTCCCGAAGCGACGGCGCCGCGAGCGCGACCGTGTGCAGTGTGCCGAACGTGGCGCGTTCCAGCGGGGTGGCATAACTGTTGCGGCGGCTGCGTAGGAAGTAGAAGAAGGCCACCGTGCTCGTGACGAACACCAGCGCGATGAGCAGCAAGAGCGCCGTCGGCGACGAGAGCAGGTCCTTCACGTCAGCTCCTACCGCACCAGTCGCGAGAGCCGCCGGTCGGCGAGGGGTTTGCCACCGGTCTGGCAGCCCGGACAGTACTGGAACGACCGGTTGGCGAACGACACCTCCCGCACCGTCTCGCCGCACACCGGGCACGGCAGGCCGGTGCGGCCGTGCACGCGCAACCCGGAGCGCTTCTCGCCCTTGAGCGACGCGGCGCCCTGGCCGACCGAGCGCTCCACGGCGTCGGTGAGCACCGAGCGGAGGGTGTCGTATAGGAGGTCGACCTGCTCGGGCTTGAGCCGCCCGGCCACCGCGTAGGGCGACAGCTTGGCGGTGTGCAGGATCTCGTCGCTGTAGGCGTTGCCGACCCCCGCGAGCCACGCCTGGTCGACGATCAGCGTCTTGATCCGCTCGGTGCGCCCGGCGAGCAGGGCGGCGAACTCCTCACGGGTGACGGCGAGCGCGTCCGGGCCCAGGCGGGCGATGCCGGGGACCTGCTGTGGGTCGGACACGAGGTAGACGGCGAGGCGCTTCTGGGTGCCCGCCTCGGTGAGGTCGAAGCCGGGGCCGCCGACCTCGTCGAGGTGCACCCGCAGCTCAAGCGGCCCCTTGCCGGGCTTGGGCGGGGTGGCGGTGGCGGTGTCGTGCCAGCGCAGCCAGCCCGCGCGGGACAGGTGGGTGATCAGGTGCAGGGGGTCCTCGGGGCGGTCGAGGAACTCGACGGCGAGGAACTTCCCGTAGCGGGCCGCGCCCGTGACGACCCGCCCGCGCAGGGCCTGGACGGGCGGCGCGAACGTCTTGACGGCACTCATCGAGGCCACGTCGACGCGCGCGACCGGGCGGTAGAGGGCGTGCTCGCGCAGGTGGTGCGCGAGCGCCTCGACCTCGGGCAGCTCCGGCATCAGTGCCCCGTCACTAGTTCACCGGCTGCAGCGGACTGTCGGCGTGCCCCGGCGTGCCCTGGGTGCGCAGCCGCCGCACGACGATGCGCATCTCCTCGCGGGCGCGGGAGCCGCCGCGGATGAGGCCCGTCCAGCGCTCGGCGGGCTGTTCGTAGTTGCCCTCGGTCTCGGCGACGACCGTCCAGGGCCTGCGCAGCCACCACCGGATGGGGAAGAACGCCACGATGAGGGCGCCGATGAGCCACAGGTACCACGGCACGTGCACCGCGCTGGGCGACCACACGACGATGATCACCCAGAACAGGAAGAGCGAGGACAGGATCAGCACCGCGGCGCCGCGACCGCCGTCGACGTCGTGCTCGAAGTCGTCACCGGTGGCGGGCAGCGACCACGCGACGCTGCGGCGCACCGACCACATGCGCCCGTCAACCCCCGCGACCGTCTTGGCTCCCACGAATCCACTGTCCCACAACCGGCGGGTCAGGCCCAGCGCACCGGCAGGCTGGTCAGGCCATTGATGAAGTTCGACGTGAGGCGCCGGGGCTCGCCGTCGAGGCGCAGCTCGCCGACGGCCAGGAGCTCGCCGAAGAACGCCTGCATCTGCAGCCGCGCGAAGGCCGCGCCCAGGCACAGGTGCGGCCCCTGCCCGAACGCGAGATGGTCGTTGGGGCTCCGCGCGGGGTCGAAGCGGAACGGGTCGGGGAACCGGCGCTCGTCGACGTTGGCCGACACGTGGTAGACGACGACCTTGTCGCCCGCCCGGATCGCCCGGCCGCCGAGCGTGAGGTCGCGGGTGGCCGTGCGGCGGAACGTCAGTACAGGCGGGTGCAGCCGCAGCATCTCCTCGATCGCCGACGGCAGCAGCGCCGGGTCCGCCCGCAGCCGCGCGTACTCCTCGGGGTGCTGCAGCAGCAGGAGCACGCCGCCGGGCAGCGCGCTGCGGACGGTGTCGTTGCCCGCGATCACGAGCAGGAAGAAGAACATCTTCAGCTCGGCGTCGGTGAGCCGTTCGCCGCCCACCTCGGCCCGCACCAGCGCGGTCATGACGTCGTCGGCGGGCTCCCGGCGTTTGCGCGCGGC
This sequence comes from uncultured Actinomycetota bacterium, assembly GCA_963739465.1. GTDB lineage: Bacteria > Actinomycetota > Actinomycetes > Mycobacteriales > Pseudonocardiaceae > Pseudonocardia. The sequence goes on along the minus strand of CAVUAS010000015.1, from coordinate 101,477 downwards.
CAGCTCCTCGGCGTAGGCGAACATGTCGGCGAGCTGCGCGGGCGAGCGCGGGTTCACCGGCTTGCCGTCCGGCCCCGTGACGACGACGCCGTGCTCGGGGTCCTGGTAGCCGATCACCGGTTCGTCCACTCGAGCAGCAGAGCGCGGTCGGCGACCGGCACGCCCAACAGGTCGCACAGGTTGGCCAGCGGCAGCTCGTCGGTGACCTCCCGGGGCAGGTCGCAGTGGAGCCCGGCGGCCCGCAGCAGCGCAGCGGCCCGCGCCCGCGCGGTCTCGGCGAACCGGGTGAGCCGCCGCCGTGTGAACGCGCCCGTCACCAGCGTACGCAGCCGCACCTGCTCCGGCGGGTCCATGTTGAGGATCATCCGGCGGATGAACGGGAGGTCGGCCGGGTCGGGGTCGCGGATCTGGGTGGCCCCCAGCGACGAGGAGAAGTCGGCAGGGGTCCGCAGCACGTGCCGCACGTCGGCGTAGCGCGTCACGGCCCAGAACCCCGGCCCGGACGGCCAGACGCCGACCTCGTGCTCGTCCTGCCTGCTCACCGGGTCGTGGTCGCGCAGCTCGCGCAGCGCGTCGTGCGGCACCCCGCGGGCGAACACGCGCGGGTCGAAGACGTCGGGCACGTCCGAGAGATACCACCCGGTGGTTCGAATCACCCGGCATCGAAGTTGCCGACCCGCCCGCCGAAGAGCATGGTTGAGGCACACAAGTTGTTGCTTGCTACAAGCAAAGCAAAGGTAAAGCGATGGACGAGACCGCCGATCTCATCGGTCAGGACCTTGCGCGCCTGCTGCGCATCGTCGCGCGGATGCGCCACCAGGCCGACATGGGCGCCACGTACGTCCTGGGCCTGCTGCTGGAGAAGGGGCCGCAGCGCGTCGGGGAGATCGCGCAGGCGATGGGCACGGACCCGTCGACGGTGAGCCGCAAGGTCGCGGCGCTCGTCGACGCCGGGCTCGTGGAGCGCCGCGTCGACCCCGATGACGGCCGCGCACACCTGTTGGCCGCCACCGCGGCGGGCGAGCAGAAGTGCGTCGACGGCCGCCGCCACCGCATCGACATGGTCGCCTCGGTGTTGTCCGGGTGGCCCGAAGACTCCCGCCGCCAACTGGCCACACTGCTGGGCCGGTTCGCCGACGGACTGCAAGAACACGGAGCACAACAATGACCACAGCCACCGTGGAGCGCGAGGGCGGTGAGCTCACCCACCGCCAGATCCTCACGATCCTGGTCGGGCTGATGCTCGGCATGTTCCTCGCCGCGCTCGACCAGACCATCGTCTCGACGGCCATCCGCACGATCGCCGACGATCTCGGCGGGCTGTCCCAGCAGGCCTGGGCCACCACGGCGTTCCTCATCACGAGCACGATCACGACGCCGCTGTACGGCAAGCTCTCCGACATCTACGGCCGCAAGCCGTTGTTCCTGACCGCGATCTCGATCTTCATCGTCGGCTCGGTGACCTGCACACTCGCCCAGTCGATGTACCAGCTCGCCGCGTTTCGCGCGCTGCAGGGCATCGGTGCGGGCGGGCTGTTCTCGCTGGCGCTGACGATCCTGGGCGACATCGTCCCGCCCCGCGAGCGCGCCCGCTACCAGGGCCTTTTCCTCGCCGTGTTCGGCACGTCGAGCGTGCTCGGCCCGGTGATCGGCGGCCTGCTCTCGGGCGCGCCCACCATCCTCGGCCTCGACGGCTGGCGCTGGATCTTCCTGGTGAACGTGCCGATCGGCGCCGTCGCGCTGGTCGTCGTGGCCAAGGTGCTCAACGTGCCGCACATCTCCCGCGATCGCCCGCGCATCGACTGGCCCGGAGCGGTCTTGCTCGCCGTCGGCCTCGTGCCGCTGCTGATCGTCGCCGAACAGGGCAGGGCGTGGGGCTGGGGCTCCGCCATCGCCGTTGCCTGCTACGTGGTCGGCGCCGTCGGGCTGGTGCTCTTCGGGCTCGTCGAGCGCCGGTACGGCGACGAAGCCCTGCTGCCGCTGCGACTGTTTCGCAACAGCGTGTTCTCGCTGGTCACGCTGGTCGGCGTGATCGTCGGCATGGCGATGTTCGGCGGCATCGCGGTGCTGCCGCAGTTCCTGCAGATCGTGCGCGGGGCGACCCCGATCGAGAGCGGCTTCCTGATGCTGCCGCTGGTCGCGGGGATCATGACGGCCTCGGTGACGTCCGGCCAGCTGACCGCGCGCACCGGCCGGTACAAGGTGTTCCCGGTGGTCGGCACGCTGCTCATGACCGGCGCGCTGGTGATCCTCTACTTCCGGATCAACGTCGCCATCCCGTTCTGGGAGCTCGACCTCTACATGGCCATGTTCGGCCTCGGCCTCGGCTGCTGCATGCAGACCCTCGTGCTCGCGGTGCAGAACGCCTCGCCCGCGCGGGACATGGGCGTGGTCACCGCGTCGTCGACGTTCTTCCGGCAGCTCGGCGGCACGCTCGGCACCGCGGTGTTCTTCTCGATCCTGTTCTCCACGCTGCCCGACAAGATCACTGCCGCGCTGACGTCGGCCGCGCAGACCGACCCGGCGTTCCAGGCGGCGATGGCCGATCCGGCCGTGCGCGCCAACCCGGTCAACGCGCCGTTCTTCGCCTTGGCCCAAGGTGGCAGTGGGGACGTGCTCAACGACTCGGCGTTCCTGCAGACGATCGACACCCGGCTCGCCCACCCGATCCTCGTCGGCTTCTCGAACTCGATCACGCTGGTGTTCCTGGTGGCGGCGTGCGTGATCGCCGTCGGGTTCTTCCTGGTGCTGTTCGTGCGGGAGCTGCCGCTGCGGACGATGTCGGGCGCGCGGGCAGCCGCGATGGAGGAGGCAGCGCGGACGGGCGAGGTGCCCACCGCCGTCGCGGTGGAGGCCGTGCCCGCCGACCTGGCGACCGCCGCGGTGCCCGGGCGGCACGCGCTCACGAACGGCGCCGCGGCGGCGGCTTCGGCCCTGGACGGCGGCACGGCGTGGTCGGACGGCCCGATCTCGCAGCAACTCGTTGACGCCATCGCGCGGCCCGACGGCCCCGGCGTGCAGCCCGGCGGCGCCACCGCGCGCCCCGACGGCCCGGCCCCGCGGCCCGACGCGCTCGATTCGGACCCGGATCCGCTGGTCCCGTCGCATGTCGTCGCTGACGACGAGCCTGGTCCGGGAGTGGTCGGCACCGCCACCCGGGCCGACGGGAAAGGCCTGCCCACGGTCGTGGTGACCGTCGCCGACCCGGCCGGGCGCCAGGAAGCGCGGACGACCACCGACGGCGACGGGCGGTACGCGGTCGCGCTCCGCAACCCGGGCACGTACCTCGTCGTCGCGGCGGCGGGCGCGTACCAGCCGCACGCGGCGCTGGTGGTCGTCGGCGCGGACGCCACCACCCGACACGACGTCATCCTCGCGGGCACGTCCGGCGTGCACGGCCTCGTCCGACACGGCGGCGACGCGGTCGCGGGTGCGGCCGTCACGCTGATCGACGCTCAGGGCGACGTCGCGGCGGTCGGCGTCACCGACGGCTCGGGTCACTACCGGCTCGCGGGCGTGCCGGACGGCGCCTACACGCTGACGGCGACGAGCGCGGGCCACCGGCCGTCGGCGGTGAGCCTGTGGCTGGACGTCGGCATCACGGTCGAGCGCAACCTCGACCTGCCGCAGCGCTCACGTCTGGCAGGCACGGTCACGGCGGCGGGCTCCGGCCGTCCCGTCGAAGAGGCGACGGCGACGCTCGTGGACGCGGGCGGGGTGATCGTCGGGAGCACGCTCACGGATGCGGACGGCACGTTCACCTTCACCGACCTGCCCGCGGGCACGTACACGCTCACGGCGCGCGGCTACGCCCCGACGGCGCAGACCGTGCACGTGACGGCCGGGGCGGAGGCGACGGCGGAGATCACGCTGAGCACGGGGTCCCGCGTGACCGCCGCGCTCGAGGACGCCCGGCAGGTGCACTGACCGGGCCCCGCACACACCGCGCCGGGGGGCCAGGGCGCGGTGTGTGCGGCAGTGCGGTGTCCACGACCGTCCACCGTGCGTGGACACCGCTAGTGCGGTGGCCACGAACGTTGCCGGGGTGATCGCGTGATCTGGGCGGCGGCTCGCAAGGCGCCGCCCGAAGCTCATACCGGGCGTCTTCGCGAGGGCGGCAACGCCGCGAGCCGTCGTCTGGGCGCGCGAGGACCCGGCGGACGTTTGTGGCCACCGCACTAGGCATCGAAGTCGAGCGCCGGGGTGAGCACGCCCTCGAGGGCGAGCAGCCACTCCTTCGTCGCGCGGCCGCCGCCGAATCCGCCGAGGCCGTCGGCCGCCATCACCCGGTGGCAGGGCACGACGACCGGTAGCGGGTTGCTGCCCATGATCGCGCCCACCCCCCGCGCGGCGGTGTACGCGCTGCCCAGCTCGCTGCGGGCGGCCAGCTCGCCGTACGTGACGGTCTCGCCGTAGCCGACCGTCGCGTAGAGCGTCGCGAGGACCTGCCGCTGCGCGCCGCGGGTGAGCGACCAGTCCAGCGGCAGCTCGAACACCCGCCGCTCACCCGCCAGGTACTCCCGCAATTGCGCCACCGCGACGACCGGCTCGCGCGCGACCGCCGCGAGGCCCAGCCGGTGCGCGGCCTGCTCGGCCACCTCGGGATGGTCGCCGAAGACGACGAGCGCGAGCCCGGCCGCGGTCGCCCCGACCGTCAACGCCCCGACCGGGCCCGGCGCGGGCATGACCGTGAAGGAGAGCTGCACGCCCCCAGTCTGCCCGCACGCCCGGACGGCGACCACGGCATTGCAGCAGGGTGACATTCCTCCGGTTGAGTCGCAGCAGTGTCACCCTGCTGCAATTCGGGCGCCCGGGAACAGGTCGGCCGCGAGATGCCGCAGCGCCCACTCGGCCCAGTCCGGCGCCGTCCATCCCTGCTGGACGACGAGCAGCCCGTACGTCTCGGGCGCGAGCAGCGTGGCGACGACATCGGTGGCGCGCTGCAGCGACATGTCCGCGGTGAACCCCGGGTGCTCGGCGAGCTCGTCGACCGCGCGGGCGTGAACGTCGAGGGCCGCCGCCCGCGCCGCGGCGAGCAGCTCGGCGGGCTCCGGATCGGCGGCCGCGGCGCGCAGGACGGCGTCCAATGGGTGGCGGCGCTCGACGGCGGCCGTCGTCACCTCGACGTGCCGGGCCAGCGCCGCGGGCCCGTCCGGCGCGGCCGCGAGCGCCTCGGCCCAGCCCGCGGGCCGTTCCGGGCCCGCCGCGTCCCACACCGCCCGCAGCACCGCGGCCTTGCTGCCGAACGCGAGGTACAGCGTCTGCACGGCGACGCCCGCCGCCCCGGCGAGCTCGGCCATGGTCGTGTCGAGGTAACCGCGCGCGACGAAGAGCGGCCCCGCGGCCGTGACCACCCGCTCCCGGGTCGCCTGCGCGCGCGCCGCCCCGGCCCGCTTCCGCGCGCTGACCGTCACACAACCTCCTTATGTAACCTAATTCCATATTTATCTTACATATCGACGTTCAACCCTCCGTCCGCCGCCAGCACGAGGGCGACCGCGGCCGCGTCCTGCACCGCGACACCGACGGACTTGTAGAGCGTGATCTGGTCGGGATCCGTGCGCCCCGGCCGGGCGCCGTCGATGATCTCGCCGAGCTCGGCGTGGACGTCGGTGATGATCCCGTCGCGGAGCGGCTCGCGGAGGTCGCTCGTGCCGCCCGGGTAGGGCGCGAGCGCGGCCGCCCGGGACTCGACGACGATCAGGGCGTCGGCGATCGTGGCGTCGTCGACCTCGCGTCCCGCCGCGTTGAAGCCGACGGACGTCACGTGGGTGCCCGGGTCGAGCCACTCCCGGCGGACGACCGGCTCGACGCTGTGCGTGGTCGCGCACACGATGTGCGCGCCCGCCAGCGCCGCGGCGTAGCTGTCGGCCGCCCGCACGATGGTCGCGAGGTCGGCCAGCTCGTCGGCCAGCGCCCGCGCCTTGGCCGGGTCCCGGCCCGCGATGCGGACCTCGGTGATCGGCCGGACCCGGCAGACGGCCCGGGCGTGCGACCGCGCCTGCACGCCGGTGCCCAGGATGGCCAGCACCGACGCGTCGGGGCGGGCGAGCAGCCGCGCCGACAGCGCCGAGCATGCGCCTGTGCGGATCGCGGTGATCGCAGTGCCGTCCATGACCGCGACGGGCTGCCCGGTGTCGGGGTCGAACGCGGCGATCAGGGCCTGGTGGGTGGGCAGGTCGGTGTTCTGCGGGAACAGCGACACCAGCTTGGCCATGAGCACCCGGATCGACGGGACGTAGCCGGGCATCGCGCCGAGGAACCCGCCCCGCTCGGGCACCTGCGCCGCGATGCGGGCGGGCGACGAGGCGGCGCCCGAGCTGAGGTCCGCCATGGCGGGGGCGAGGGCGTCGATGAGGGCGTCGAGATCGAGCCGCGCCTCGACGTCGGACCGGCTGAGGATCAGCATCACCGCATCCTGCCGGACCGCTCACCGCCGGTGCGACGAGCAGGCGCTGCGCGTGATCACCGGGCGCCGACCGAATTGCCTGCCGGTGATCGGCGCGAACCGCACACCGCGGGGCCGCCGAGCGCGCTGGTGTGCGGCTCGCGGCGATCACGGGTCAGAAGGCCGCGGCACCCCCGACGCCGCTGCGGGGGTCGGCGGCCGCGCGCAGGAACTCGCCGCGGCCCACCGCGCACAGCCTGCCCAGCGCCCAGGGCCCGGCGTCGACGACGTGGTGACCGCGCCCGCGCAGCGCCTCGAGCGTCGCCCGGCCCAGCCGGGACTCGGCCACGAGGCCGCCCGGCTCCCACCCGCGCGGCGCGAACGACGACGGGAACGCGGTCGAGTGCCACGTCGGCGCCTCGATCGCGGCCTGCAGGTCGAGCCCGCCGACCGTGTGGGCGAGCCAGAAGCACAGCTGCCACTGGTCTTGCTGGTCGCCGCCGGGCGTGCCGAACGCGAGTACCGGCTCGCCGTCGCGCAGGCCGAACGACGGCGACAGCGTGGTCCGCGGCCGCCGCCCCGGCAGGAGCGACGACGCCAGGCCGTCCTCGAGCCAGAACATCTGCCCGCGCGTGCCCAGGCAGAAGCCCAGGGCGGGGATCGTCGGCGACGACTGCAGCCACCCGCCCGACGGCGTCGCCGAGACCATGTTGCCCGCGGCGTCGACGACATCGATGTGCACGGTGTCGCCCCGCACCACGCCGCCGGGCCCGACGGTCGGCTCCCCCGCCGAGGCCGGCCGGGTCCCACCGGCCACCGTCAGGCTCGGCGCTGCCCGCTGAGCCCGGCCGGGCCCCACCGGCCCCCGTCGGCTCGCCCAGCCCCGACACCCGCCCGACCGTCGGCTCGGCGCTGCCCGCTGAGCCCGGCCCGGCCCCACCGGCCCCCATCGGGCCGCCCAGCCCCGACACCCGCCCGACCGCAGGCTCGGCGCTGCCCGCTGAGCCCGGCCGGGCCGCACCGGCCGCCGTCGGCTCGCCCTGCCCCGGCGCCTGCGCGGCCGTCGGCTCGCCGATACCCGCCGAGCTGACGCCGTCGCCGCGCGCACCGCCGGGGGCGGTCGCGGCAGGCAGCCGGGGCGTCGCCCCACCCGGCGCGCCCGGACGGAGCTCCAGCGACGCCGTGTCCCCGATCAGGGTGCGGCGCTCGTCGGCGTACGCACGGGAGACCAGGACGTCGAGCGGAACGGACGCGCTGTCGCCGTACCACGCCTCCCGGTCGGCGAAGGCGAGCTTGGCGGCCTCGGTCACCTGATGCACGGCAGCCGCGCTCGGCACGCCGTCGGCGTAGCCGAGGTCGGCGCCCCGGAGGAGCTGGAGGGTCTGCGCGAGCACCGGGCCCTGCGACCACGCACCCGGCTTGGCCACCGCCCATCCCCCGCCGACCTCGACGATCAGCGCGTCCTCATAGCTCGCCGACCAGGCCGCGAGGTCGTCGGCGGTGAGCAGGCCCGCGTGGTCGCGGCCGGTGGCGTCGCGCACGGGAAGCGGCCACGAACCGCTCGATCTCCTCGGCGACGAACCCGCGGTACCAGGCGTCGCGGGCCGCGTCGATCTGCGCCTCGCGGGTGGGGCCGACGGCCGCGGCGAGCAGCCTGCGCCACGTCGCGGCGAGGTCGGGGAGTCGGTGGGTCGCGGTGGGCACCCGACCGTCGGGCAGCCAGGTGGCCGCGGAGCTGGGCCAGTGCTCCCGGAAGTGGTGCTCGACGGCGGCGATCGCGGACGGGACCGGCGGGATCAGCGGGAAGCCGTTCGCGGCGTACCCGAGGGCGGGTCCGAGGACGTCGGCGAGCGGGAGGGTGCCGTGGTCGCGCAGCAGCGTGAGCCAGCCGTCCCACGCACCGGGCACGGTGGCCGGGAGCAGCCCGGTGCCGGGGATCGCGGCCAGGCCCAGCTCGTCACGCAGGAGCGCGGTGGTGGCCCGCTGCGGCGCGACCCCCTGCCCGCACAGCACCCGCGGCGTCGGGTCCCCGGCCGTGACGAACACGGCGGGCACCTCGCCGCCCGGCCCGCACATGTGCGGCTCCACCACCTGGAGGACGAACCCGCCCGCCACAGCTGCGTCGAACGCGTTGCCGCCGCGGGCGAGGACCGCCATCGCGGTGGCGGTGGCGAGGTGGTGGGTGCTGGCCGCGGCACCATGGGTTCCGCGCCGCTCATACGTCCGGGGCGCCATCCCCCGATGATGTCGCGGATGTGCCCCGCCCGCCGACCGGCGCCCGGCCCGCCAACCCGCTCACGCCGCTCGACGCCGCTCGACGCCGCCCGGCATGATCGCCGCTTGGGCGCGAAAGGCGGCCAGATCCGGCCGCATTTGCACCGAACCGACGATCACGTGCAGCGACCCCGGGCGGATGGGCAGGCGGGCCGGGGTCAGAGGTCCGCGGCCAGCGGCACCTCCTCGACCGCCGAGGAAGTCATCCACACGCGCAGGGCGTGGGTGGCGGCGACGTCGTCGGCGTTGTACTCCAACAGCCGCTGCCGCTGGGCGGGGTCGGGGTGGGCGCCGTCGAAGCCGACGGCGTCGCGATACCACCGCATCGAGTTCTCCCCACCCGCCTCGGTGTCGCGCCAGCCGAACCCGGCGGCGGGCGCGATGCGCTTGAGGCCCTTGCCGTGCGCGCAGAGGAACCACTCGTCGACGACGGCGTAGATGTCGACCCACGCCGGATCCGCGACGAACGCCTCTACCTCCGCGACCGACGGAACGCCCGGCCGTCCGCAGAAGCGCTGCGCGGACGCGAGCAGCCAGCGGTTCTCGGCGTGCGCGTTGTAGCAGTAGGCCGCGAAGCTGCGCCCGGACGCGGCGGCCCGCGCCCGCACCCCGGACAGCCAGGCCCAGAACTCCGCGAACGAACGCGCCTCGTCGGGTGTCGGCAGCGGATCCCACGTGGCGAAGGCGTGGTAGCCGGGCGCCGGATCGCCCGCGCGGACGCCGCCGGGGTAGTTCAGCAGCGCCCCCCACAGGTAGGCGCCGGACTCGCCGAAGCTCTCCATGTCGACATCGACCTCGACATCGGCGCGGCGCACCGGCACCCGCGGCACCCGGCGCACGACGGGCAGATCCCGTAGCCAGGCGCGGGCCAGTGCCACCGTGTCGGCCACCGGCACCCCCGGCACCGGCAGCTCACCGCGCGGATCCCGCGCCGCCAGCTCCGCCACGGTGGAGATGCCCGCGTCCCGCAGCCCCACCGCCACCTCGCCGCGCACGACCAGGCTCACGTCCTGCACGCGGGTGAGCGCCGCCTCGCAGGTGGGCCACCACGGGCAATGGCGGCACTCGGTGATCCGCGACGGCTGCGCCAGCGCGGGTGCCCGCTCCGCCGCTGCGGTGGCGACGGCCATGCGGTCGGCGACGCGCGCCTCGTACTCGGTGAAGGTGGAGTGCCCGCCCGGCCAGTGGCCTGCCCACAGGTCGTGCCACACGACGACGTCCGCGTCGAACCCGATCACCCCGCCCCAGCCGCCGTGCGTGGCGGCGGGCGCGGCCGCCCACCCGGCCGCCCGCAGGAGCCGATGCAGATGGGCGAGCCGCAGCAGATCGCGCGGATGGGACCGGACGCGACGCCCACCATCGGCGGCCGCCGCCCCCGGCCACGGCCGCGCCAGCGACGACGTGACCGCGCCTTCCCCCGGATCGGTGATCCGATGACGCACCACGACCACCGGCACGTACCCGCCCTCCGGCACGCGCACCAGCAGATCGGCCGCGGCGCGCCGGGTGCCGGGCGCGGCGGGCAGCAGCGCACCCCAGATCAGCTCCGACCCCTCCGCGACGGCCTCCGCGGTGACCCGCTCCGCATCGGCATCCGCCGGGATGACGAGACAGCCGGTCTCGCGCATGACGACCGTCGCGACGCCCGCCCGATGCCGCGCCGCGTCCGCCCGCCGCTGCTCGAGCGCCGGATCGGGCAGCGCGCGTGGCAGGCCGCCCGCATCGGGATCGTGGTCGAGATGGATGCGCCGACGGCAGCGGGTGAGGTCCTTGGCGTCGAGCGCCACGCCGCCCGCGCAGGAGCGGGCGGGCTGCTCGGTGGCGGTCACGCATCCGAGGGTAGAGCCCGACACCGACACTTCTGCGCACCCGCCGACCCCCGACGCCCCCTAAGCTCATCCCACTGCGAAAGGAGGCCCCATGGCCCGCAAGCCGATGACCAAGGCCCGCGCGAAGCGGCTGATCGGCATCGGGGCCGCCGTCGCACCCATGCTCGCGCCCTACGCGCTGGCCGCCGCGGGCGCCGTGCGGGGCACCTGGGACAACTACCGGGCGGGCCGCCTCGGCGTCACCACCGACAAGCTCGCGGAGTTCACCGGTCCCGGCGGCGGCCTGCACGCCCGCATCTCCCACCTCGCCGAGGCGCTCACCGACCTGCAGAGCGACGGCACCCCGGCCGCCCGCACGTTCGCCGAGGAGGCCCGCCCGCGCGTCACCGACCTGGCCACGGCGGTCCGCGCGGCCGAACAGATGCCCACCGCCCGGCGCCGCACGGCGTTCAAGGCGATCAGCGCCGAGCTCGACGGCATCGAGCAGGGTGTCCTCATGCATCTGGGTATCACCACCTGAGCTACCGTCCTCTGACGCAGAGTCCGTCGAGGAAACGAGAGCGGCCATGGAGAGCGGTCGGCTACGCGGCGTCACGCTGACGCTGCTGGTCGCGCTGCTCACGTCGACCGGGCACGTCATCGCGGGCGGGGAGCTGCCCGACCTCTCGCTGCTCGTGATCCTCCTGCCGTTGCTCGCGGGCGCGTTCGTGGCGCTGGCCGAGCGCACCCGGAGCTTCCCGGCCACGGTCGCGGTGCTGGCGACGGGCCAGCTCGTGCTCCACGTGGTGCTCGCGGCGCTGCACCCGATGGCCGCCGACGGCGCCCGCCCGATGCTGGTCCTGCACCTGCTCGTCACGCTGGTCACCGCCGTCGCCGTGCGGTACGCCGAGGCCGCGGTGCTCGCCGTGGCGGCCGTGCTGCGCCGCGTCGCGCCGCGCAGGCTCACGCCGCCGCCCGCCGACCGGCCGCTGCCGACGCGCCCCGTACCCCCGCTCGACCTGCCGGCGCGCCGCGCGCGGCTGCTCACCGTCGCCGACGTCCGGCGCGGTCCTCCGGTGTGGGCCTGATCCCCCACATTCACCCCGTACCCATCACCGGAGAACACCCATGTCCCGAACTCTGCTGCGGGCAGGCACCCTGCTCGGCACCACCGCGCTGCTCGCGCTGGCGGGCGCGGCCCCCGCGTTCGCGCACGTCACCGCGAACCCCGCCACCGCCGCGAAGGGCGGCTACGGCGTCGTCACCTTCCGCGTGCCCGACGAGGACGACACGGCGGGCACCATCGCGCTGACCGTCACCCTCCCCGCCGACCACCCCTTCAGCTCCGTGCGCACCACCCCCATCGCGGGCTGGACGGCCACGCCCAACGAGATCACCCTCAACCCGCCCCTCAAGGACGACGACGGCAACGCGATCACCAAGACGATCGGCTCGGTCACCTGGAAGGCCAACCCGGGCACCAAGATCGCGCCGGGGCAGTACCTCGACTTCCCGCTCTCGCTCGGCCCGTTCCCGGACAACGTCGACGTCATCCGCATGCCCGCCGTCCAGACCTACGACAACGGCAAGGTCGTCAACTGGACCGACCCGCCGGGCGCGGACGGGTCCGAGCCCGAGCACCCGGCGCCCTCGGTGTCGCTGACCGCGGCGACCACCGACGCGCACGGCGGGATGAGCGCCACCGCGGCCCCGGCCGCCCCGCCGTCGTCGGACGACAGCACCGCCCGCTGGCTGGGCGGCGCGGGCCTGCTCGTCGGCGCGCTGGGCCTCGGGTTCGGCGGCGGCGCGCTGCTGCGCACCCGGCGCGCGGGGAAGTCGGACTGATGCGCCGCGTGGTGGCGCTGGTGCTGGCGGTCGGGGCGGCGCTGCTCTTCGGCGCCGCGCCCGCGTGGGCGCACAGCCAGCTCGACGCGAGCAACCCGGCCGACGGGGCCAGCGTCGCCACGCCCCCGGCGAGCGTCTCGCTCACGTTCAACGAGGACGTCCAGCCGGGCTTCACGGTGATCAGGCTGATCGGCCCGGACGGCAAGGACTACCACAGCGGCGACGTCACCGAGACCGACCAGACGGTCACGGTCGGCGCGCTGCCGCTGGGGCCCGCCGGGGTGTACCAGATCGGGTACCGGGTGGTGTCCGCGGACGGGCACCCGGTGTCGGGCAAGACGTCGTTCACGCTGACGACGGCAGGCCCGGGCTCGCCGCAGGCCCAGGTGCCCGCGGCGAGCGCGGCGCCGAACGCCGTGCCCTCGGCCGCGCCGCCGGACTCCGGGGGCGCGCCGGTCTGGCCGTGGATCGTCGGGGCGGTCGTGCTCGTGGCCGGGGGCGTCGTGCTCGCCTTGCGGCTGGGCCGCGTGCCGTGAGCGCGCCCGCCGTCCGGGCCGTGCGGCGAGTGGCGCCGCCTCGCGCCCGGGCGGCGGGGCCCGACCGCCGCCGTGGTGGGGGGCGGCGGTGAGCGCGCCGGGGGCGGGCACGCGGGCCGCGGCCATCGGGCGGCCTGCGGGCTGGGTCGGCCTCGCCGTCGGGACGGCCTCGGCCGCCGCGGTGCTCGCAGGCGGGTTGGCCGCCACGGCGCTGCCGGTCCTGCTCGGCGCCACGGTCACGCGCGCGGCGGGTGACGCCGCGGCCGTCGCCTGCGTCGGGCTCGCGCTCGTCGCGACGCTGCTCCCGCTCGGGCACGCCCGACCGCCCCGGGAGCTGCCGGACGTGCTGCGCGGCGTCGACCGCGCGACGGTCGCCACTGCGGGCGGCTGGCTGGTGCTCGTGCTGCTCGGCGTCGGGTTCCGCGCCGCCGAGGCCTACGGACGGCCGATGAGCGGACTGGGCGCCACCGAGCTGCGGACGTTCGCGTTCACGCTCGCGGCGGGCCGCGGCCTCCTGCTCACCGCGGGCTGCGCGGCGGCCGTGCTCGTCTGCGCGGCAGTGCGCACCCGCGACCCCGACCGCGTGCCGCAGCGGGTCGTGCTGGTCGCGGCCCTGCTGGGCGCGCTCACCCCGGCCGTGACCGGCCACGCGGGCACGGCGGCCGACCACCAGCTCGCCGTCGTCACGGTGGCGCTGCACGTCGCCGCGGCCGCGCTGTGGGTCGGCGGGCTCGGCGCCGTCCTCGTGGTGGCCGCGCCCCGACCCCGCCTGCTTGACGCCGTGCTCCCCCGCTTCTCGACGCTGGCGGGTGCCTGCCTGGCGTGCGTCGTGGTGAGCGGGGTGCTGAACGCCGTGCTGCGGGTCTCCTCCTTCGCGGCGCTGACGAGCACCGGGTACGGCCGGTTGGTGCTCGCGAAGTCCGTCTGCGTCGTCGGGCTGGCAGGCCTCGGCTACCTGGCCCGGCGCCGCCTGGCGACCCGGCGGCTGCCGGTGCTGCGCTGGGCGACCGTCGAGGTGGGGCTGATGGCCGTGACGATCGGGCTGGCGGCGGCACTGACCCAGAGCGCCTGATTTTCTCTCCATGCGGAATGGAGCCGGTTGTGAGCGTGGGCACCTCGCACTGGAATCGAGCGCAGCCAACGACGTCGAGGAGGTATCGCGGTGAAGGCCGTTCGGGTGCACGCGTACCACGAGGATCCCAAGATCGACGACATCCCGGAGCCCACGCTCCAGGGCCCGCTCGACGTCATCGTGAAGATCGGCGGGGCCGGGGTCTGCCGCACCGACCTGCACATCGTCAACGGCGACTGGGCCGAGGCGATGAACCCCGCGCTGCCCTACGTGATCGGCCACGAGAACTCGGGCTGGGTGCACGCGATCGGCGACGGCGTCACCAACGTGGCGGTCGGCGACACCGTGATCCTGCACCCGCAGCCCTCCTGCGGCCTGTGCCTCGCCTGCCGCGCAGGCAAGGACATGCAGTGCGAGAACGCCTTCTTCCCCGGCCTGTCCTCCAACGACGGCGGCATGGCGGAGTACCTGCGCACCACCGCGCGGGCGTGCGTGAAGCTCAACCCCGACACCAACCCGGCCGACGTCGCGGCCCTCGCCGACGCGGGCATCACCGCCTACCACGCGGTGCGCAAGGCCGTGCCGTCGCTGTACCCGGGCACCACCGCCGTCGTGCAGGGCGCGGGCGGCCTCGGCCACATCGGCATCCAGGCGCTGGCCGCGATCACCGGCACGCGCATCATCGTCGTCGACCGCAACCCCGACGCGCTCGCGCTGGCCAAGCAGATCGGCGCCGACGAGACCGTGCAGGCCGACGGCAACCACATCGCCGCCGTCCAGGACCTCACGAACGGCAAGGGCGGCGACGTCGTCTTCGACTTCGTGGCCGAGCAGGGCGCCGAGAACGACGCCTGGGCCATGACCGCGCCCGCGGGCTCGATGTACGTCATCGGCTACGGCGGCAAGGTCGAGATCCCCACGCTCGACTTCGTCGCGGGCGAGAAGAACATCATCGGCAACATCGTCGGCACCTACAACGACCTCGCCGAGCTGATGGTGCTGGCCCAGGCCGGGAAGGTCACCCTGCACACGAAGCAGTACCCGCTCGATTCCGCGCTCGACGCGCTCCACGATCTCGACGCAGGCCGGGTCCGCGGCCGCGCCATTCTGGTCCCGTAGAAGAGGAGTTTCCACCGCATGTCGTACGAGAAGGATGGCGAGAAGTACTACATCGTCGACGCCCACAGCCATTTTTGGGACGCCAGCCGGGAGAACTGGAAGCCGGGACGCGAACAGTTCGCAAAGGGCTGGATCGACTGCTTCTACGGCTACCACCAGCTCGCCCCGCCGGAGACGCACTGGGATTACGAGCACTACCTCAAGGTCTCGCCCGAGGACTTCGAGCAGGACATGTTCATCGACGGCTACGTCGACAAGGTGGTCTTCCAGTCGACCTACCTCTACGACTGGTACACCGAGGGCTTCAACACCGTCGACAAGAACGGCGGGCTCAAGGAGCTGCTGCCGAAGTACGCCGACCGGATCATCGTCAACGGTCGATTCGACCCGCGCGAGGGCGAAGCGGGCCTCAAGCAGCTCGAAGAGGACGCCAAGAAGTGGAACCTCAAGGGCGTCAAGGTCTACACGGCCGAGTGGTACCAGGGCTCGCGCGGCTGGCGCCTTGACAGCCCTGAGGCCTACCGCTTCCTGGACAAATGCCAGGAGCTGGGCATCAAGAACATCCACGCCCACAAGGGCCCGACGATCTGGCCGCTGGACAAGGACGCGTTCGACCCGGTCGACATCGACGCTGCCGCGACCGACCACCCGGACCTCAACTTCATCGTCGAGCACTCGGGCATCCCGCGCATCGAGAACTTCTGCTTCATGGCCGTGCAGGAGCCCAACGTCTACGCCGGCCTCTCCGTGGTGATCGGCGGCTTGATGCACGCCCGGCCGAAGTTCTTCGCCAAGGTCCTGGGTGAGCTGCTGTTCTGGGTGGGCGAGGACAAGCTCACCTTCGGCAGCGACTACAACATCTGGACGCCGAAGTGGCAGATCGAGGGCTTCGTCGACTGGCAGATGCCCGACGACGAGGCGTTCACCGACTACAGCAAGCTCACCACGGCCACCAAGAAGAAGATCCTCGGCCTGAACGCCGCGAAGCTCTACGACATCGAGGTGCCCGCCGAATTCGCGGTCGACACGACCGCGGACGAAACCGGCGCGCCCGGGCATGAGCTCGTCGACGACACGGCGCAGGCGGGTTCGCAGGCGTGATGGAACTCCGGGACGCCGTCTGGCGTGCCCTGGACACGGTGCTCGACCCGGAGCTGGACGAGCCGATCACCGGCCTCGACTTCGTCGAGTCGTGCACCGTGTCCGCGGAGGGGGTGGCGACCGTACGGCTGCGGTTGCCCACCTTCTTCTGCGCGCCGAACTTCTCCTTCCTCATGGTCGCGGACGCCTACGACGCCGTCTCGGCCGTGCCCGGGGTGACGCGCGCGGACGTGACGCTGGCCGACCACCACGCCTCCGCCGAGATCAACGGCGGCGTGGCGGCGCAGGCCGGGTTCGTCCAGTCGTTCGCGGGCTCGGACCAGGGCGAGGCCGTGGCCGAACTGGACCAACTGCGGCTGCAGTTCTTCGCGAAGGCCGCGTTGGCCGGGCAGGACAAGGTGGCCCGGCCGCTCGTCAACGCCGGGGTGGGGCCCGACGAGCTCGCGGCGATGAACCTCGGCGAGCTGCCCCCGTCGGGCGACCTGGACCGGATGCGGCAGCGCCGCGCCGCGCTGGGGCTGCCGCACGGGGACGACGCGCCGCTGCTCATCGACGCCGACGGCCACCGCATCGCCACGGCGCAGGTGCCGCTGCACCTGCGGCGGGCGCGGCTGCAGCGCGTCGGCATCGAGACGAACGGCGAGTACTGCAAGAGCCTGCTGGCGGCGCGGTACCCAGCGGCCGCGCGCTGATCACCCCGCCGCGAGGCCGCCTGCTGCTGCGGGCGGCCTCGCAGGCGTGAAGGGAGGATCCGCTGCGGTGACGATGGAGATCCAGCAGCTCATGTGGAAGCTGGAGGAGCTGGCGGCCACGTTCCGCGAGGCGGTGTTCGTCGCCGGGGACGTCGACGCCGCGCTGGCCTGTCTCACCGACGACTGCGCGCTCACCAACGTGCCCCCGGGCACCGGTGGCACCGGCACGGACGCGCTGCGGCGGCACCTGGCCGAGGACGTGGTGCCGCACCGGCCCGCCGACCTGGAGTTCCGTCGCCTGTCGCGCACGGTCGACCAGCGCAGGCTGGCCGAGGAGTTCATGGTCGGCTTCACCCACGACCGCGAGCTGCCGTGGCTCCTCCCCGGCCTGGCCCCGACGGGACGGCGGGCGCAGGTGTTGGCGATCTCGGTCGTGGCCGTGCGGCACCGCTCCCAGGCAGGCCGCACCACCTCGCTGATCGCGGGCCAGCGCACGCTCTGGGACCACGCGGGCCTCTTGGCGCAGCTCCACCCCGCCGCCTGAGGTGAGTCCCGCGTTTCAACACGGCGAGTCCCGCATCCCGCCGCGGCGAGTCGCGCATTTCAACACGGTGAGCCCGCCTTTCCAGCACGGGGCGCGGGATCGGGCGGCAGGGTGGCCGCGCGGAGTGCGAAGTCTGGCCCGAGGCTGCGAGGTCGGGCGGTAGTGGCTGCGCGGGGTGCGAAGTGGCGTCGGGGGGTCGAGATCGGGCGGCTGCGGGGTCGGCCGCGTCACCGCCGCCGCGCGACCAGCACGCGCACCACGTTGCGCAGCCGGTAGCCGCCGTCGGCCGTGCGCAGGTCGGCCACGTGGTCGAGCACCGCCGCCCGGACGGCGGCGGGGCCTGCCCGGCGCGCGGCGTGGCGCCCGATGCCGGACGCCAAGAGCTCGCCGACCAGGGCATCGGCGTCGGCGTGGTCGATCGGGCAGGCGATCTCGTCGAGCGTGTCGACCTCCAGCCCGGCCAGCCCGACGATCTTCCGCAGCCGGTCCGGCGCGGTCAGCGGCGGCGGGCCCGGCCGCGGTGGCCGCGGCGGCAGCCACGGCGCGAGGGCCTCGCCGAAGAGGCGGGCGTCGCATTCGGACTCGCGTCCCCACACCGTCGCGACGACGACGGGCGCGGGCGCGGCCCGCAGCACCGCGACCGGGTTGGCCACGTGCTCCAGCAGCTGCACCGCCACGACGGCGGCGAACGCCCCCGGCGGCGGGTCGGCGGCGTCCCCGACCAGGAAGACAGCCTCGGGCACGCGCGCGGCCGCCGCGCCGACCGCGGCCTTGTCGATGTCGACGCCCGTCACGGTGGCGCCGCGGTCGGTGGCGTACCGCGCGAACTCCCCCCGTCCCGCAGCCCAGGTCCAGCAGCGACCCGGCGCCCGCGCGCTCCAGCACAGCCGCGTGCACGGGCCGCAGGGGGTCGTGAGTGGAAAGTGCGGCCGGAACAGTGTTATTCACTCACGACCACACTTCCGCCGCCACCTCGACCACCAGCCGCAGCTTCGCCCATTGCTCATCGATGGTGAGCGCGTTGCCCTCGACGGTCGACGAGAAGCCGCACTGCGGCGACAGGCACAGCTGCTCCAGCGGCACGTACTTCGCGGCCTCGTCGATGCGGCGCTTGAGCACGTCGGCGTCCTCGAGCGCCCCGGACTTCGTGGTAACGAGCCCGAGCACCACCTGCTTTCCCGGCGGCACGAACCGCAGCGGCGCGAACCCGCCGGAGCGCTCGTCGTCGAACTCGCAGAAGAACCCGTCGACGGCCAGCTCGCCGAACAGAGCCTCGGCGACGTAGTCGTAGCCGCCCTCGGCGGCCCACGAGGAGCGGTAGTTGCCCCGGCACATGTGGGTGGTGACAGCGAGGTCGGACGGCCGGTCGGCGACCGCGGCGTTGATCTGCTTGATGTAGCGCAGGTGCTGGTGGTCGGCGTCCTCGCCCTTGGCGGCCATCGCGGCCCGCTGGGCGGGGTCGTTGAGGTAGGCCAGTGACGTGTCGTCGAGCTGCAGGTAGCGACAGCCGAGGTCGTACAGCGCGCGCACCTCGTCGGCGTAGGCGGTGGACAGGTCCGCCCAGAACTGCTCGAGATCGGGGTACACGCCCCGGTCGACCGCCGACGTGCCGCTGCGGTAGTGGACCATGCTGGGCGACGGGATCGTCAGCTTGGGGCGGGCCGACGACACGTGCTTGGCGACGAAGCGGAAGTCGTCGGCGAAGATCGGCTCTTCGAGCTCGACCCGGCTGGTGATCGCCATCCCCGGCGTGTCGAACGAGGTCTCGCTCGTCTTGTTGTGCATCGAGATGGTGAGCTGCTGGTCGGTCTTCGTGATCCCGCCCAGCTGGTAGATGAAGTCCATGTGCCAGGACCGGCGGCGGAACTCACCGTCGGTGGCCGCCTGGAGGCCGATGCGCTCCTGCGCCGCGATGGCGTCGACGATCGCCGCGTCCTCTGCCTTGCGCAGCTCCTTGCGGCTGATCGCGCCCCCGGCGAACTGCTCCCGGGCCCCCAGCAGGGCGGGCGGGCGCAGCAGGCTCCCGACGTGGTCGGCGCGGAACGGCGGCTCTGCTCGCTGGCTCATGACCGGCACGCTAGTGCGCCCCGGCGTCAGCCCACCACCGCGCGCGCGGCCGCGGCGCGCACCACCCGCTCCAGTTCCCACCGCCGGGCGGTGAACTCGGCCCGGGTGACCGACACGCCCAGCGCCGCGGTCACCTCGCCGTCGGGCCCGAGCACCGGTGCGGCCACCCCGGCGACGCCCGGCACGTACTCCTCCACCTCCACCGCGGCGCCGTCCGAGCGGATCCGCATGAGCTCACGGTCCAGGGCGCGCCGGTCGGCGACCGTGCGCGGCGCCAACCGCGGCAGCCCGGTGCGCTCCAGCAGTTCCGACAGCCGCGCCGGGCGCAGGCCCGCGAGCATCACCTTGCCCGCGGCCGTGGCGTGCGCCGGGGTCGGCTCGCCGACGCGCAGCTCCTCGGGGCGGGGGTGGTCGGCGCAGTCGTCCACGTGCGCGACGACGACGTCGACGTCGCGGAACACGGCGAGGTACGCCGCCGCGCCCGCCGCGGTGTGCACCTCCCGCAGCGTGGTGCGCAGCGCGGGCTCGGGGCGCACCTGCTCGGTGAGGCTGCGGTGCAGCTCGGCGACGCGGTAGCCCAGCCCGTAGCCGTGGACGTCGTGCAGCCGGACGAGGTAGCCCTCCTCGACGAGCGTGCCCAACGCGCGGTAGACCGTGGGCAGCGGACAGCCGAGCCTGCGCGCGATGGCCTTGGCCGTGACCCCGTCCCCGGCGACGGCGACCGCCTCGACCACCCGCAACGCCCGGGTGATCGAGGACCCGCCCTGCCGCGCCGCCGCCACGGGGTCCAGTCTGGGCCAGACGAGACCGCGCATCCACCGATCGGACAGGAGTGACCGGGATGGACGACAGAGACATCGACAGCGACATCCACCGCCGCATCGACGAGCTCGTGGCCGAGGAGCACCGGCTGGAGCGCGCGCACGTCGGGCAGGGGCTGTCCGCGACCGAGCAGGCCCGGCTGGAAGATCTCGGCGTGCAGCTGGACCGCTACTGGGACCTCCTGCGCCAGCGCGACGCCCGCCGCCGCGCGGGCCTCGACCCCGACGGCGCGCAGGAGCGCTCCGGCGACGTGGTGGAGGGCTACCGCCAGTAGGCCGCTGTCCGGCGCCACCTCGCACCCCACGCGCCGACTGCGCACCCCATCGGTGGGGTGCGCGGTGACCCGATGGGGTGCGCAGTGCTCGCTTGGGGTGCGCAGTCGGGCCGGGGCGGGCGCGCCGGGCCGCCGTGCGGCAGCATCGGAGCGTGCTCGTCACCCCCACCACCCGGGCGGCGCTCGCCGAGGAGATCGTCGAGCTCGTCGCCGCCCGACCCCGCCGGGTGCGCCTGGTCCTCGACGGCCCGGCGCCCGCGCGGCCCGGCGAGCTCTCCGCCGAGATCGCCATGGCCCTGCGTGCCCGGGGCCGGGCCACGGTCGTGGTCGACGCCGCCGACTACCTGCGCCCCGCCTCCGTGCGCCTCGAGCAGGGCCACACCGACCCCGACGCGCTGCTGGAGACCTGGCTCGACGACGCCGCGCTGCGCCGGGAGGTGCTCGACCCCGCCGCGCCGGACGGGTCGGGCCGGGTGCTGCCGCGGCTGTGGAACACCCGTACCGACCGCGCGTACCGCGACCGCTACACCACCCTCCCCGACGACGGGGTGGTGGTGCTGCACGGCGCGCTGCTATTGGGGCGCGGCCTGCCCGCCGACCTCACGGTGCACTTCCGGATGGGCGCGGCAGCGCTGGGGAGAAGCCTGCCCGAGGACGCCCGCTGGACCATGCCCGCCCACGCCCGGCACGACCGCGAACACGACCCGGCGGGCGAAGCCGATCTTCTGGTGCTCGCCGACCACCCGGATCGACCAGCCGTGCAACGCTCGCGATGATCGTTACGATGGGAAGATGTCGGAAGGGGTGGGCGAGGAGGGAGTTGAACCCTCACGTCCTTACGGACACACGGACCTGAACCGTGCGCGTCTGCCATTCCGCCACTCGCCCTGGCGAAAATGAAGGTAGCAGAGCGTCGGAAAGCAAGGATGACCACCCCAGCGGTCATCATGACCGACAGGCAACTCCACGCGCCGGGCTAGCACAGATACGATCGGCATCGCCAGCAACACGCCGATGCGAACGGAGGTAAGGTCGGTTGGGCCGCGTCGACAGGTTCGAGCGCCGTCTCCAGGGGATGGTGGGCGATGCCTTCGCGCGGGTCTTCGGTGGCAGCGTCGTTCCCCAGGAAGTGGTACAAGCGCTGCTCCGGGAAGCCGAAGATCACATCGAGCAGCTCGCGGGCGGACGCCTCCTGGCGCCCAACCGCTTCACCGTGCTACTCGGACCCACCGACCTCGAACGCATGGCCGGGGACCGAGCGGAGATCGTCAACCACCTCTCCGCATCGGTTGCCGAACAACTCGCCGACCAGGGATGGGACACCTACGGCGAGGTCGTAGTCTTTCTGGAGCGCTCCGATGCGCTGCACACGGGACAGTTCCGCACCCGCTCACGAGTGGATCCCGACGCTTCCCGTCGGGACGCCCTCCGAGCACGCGACGCAGGAGAAGCACCCATGAGCCAGCAACCGGGCCATCCCGAGGAGAACGGGCAGTACGGCTACGACCGCAATGCCCAGGCCGGATACGGGCAGCAGACGTATGCCCCACCCAACTACGACCAGCGCCAGGGGGGGTACGAGCAGCAAGCCGAGCAGCCCCAGGGCGGCTACGGCCAGCAGGGCGGCTACCCGCAGCAGCCGCAAGGCGGCTACCCGCAGCAGGGCGGCTACGGCCAGCAGGGTTACGAGCAAGGCCAGGGCTACGACCAACAGGGCTACGGGCAACAGGGCTATGGCCAGCAGGGTTACGACCAGGGCCAGGGCTACGGCCAGCAGGGCTACGGCCAGCAGGGCTACGACCAGGGCCAGGGCTACGGCCAGCAGGCCTACGCCCAGCCCGGCTACGGCCAGCAGGGCTACGACCAGGGTGGCTACGGCCAGCCGGGGTACGGCCAGCCGGGCTACGGCGGCCAGTACGACCAGGGCTACGACGCCGGCTACCAGCAAGGCGGCTACGGGCAGCAGGGCTACGGCCAGCAGGGCTACGGCCAGCAGGGCTACGGCCAGCCGGGCACGGCGCCCAGCGCACCGCCACCCTTTCGCTGGACGACGGCTCCGGGCGCACCTACGACCTCACCCAGGGCACGCACG
The DNA here is from genome assembly GCA_963739465.1 of uncultured Actinomycetota bacterium. Lineage (GTDB taxonomy): Bacteria > Actinomycetota > Actinomycetes > Mycobacteriales > Pseudonocardiaceae > Pseudonocardia. The sequence continues at coordinate 78,843 of CAVUAS010000015.1, read as the reverse complement.
TGATCGGCCGCGGGCAGGACTCCGCGTTCCGGCTGCCCGACACCGGCGTGTCGCGCAGGCACCTGGAGATCAGCTGGGACGGTCAGACGGCCACGCTGTCGGACCTCGGCTCCACCAACGGCACCACCGTCAACGGCAACCCGGTGCAGACCTGGCAGCTCGGCGATGGCGACGTGATCCGGGTGGGGCATTCCAGCCTCGTCTTCCGCGCCCAGTAGAACGCGCACGGGAACGGCGGCCGCGAGTGCCGGAGTTGGTACTGCAGCTGACCAGGGCGGGTTTTCTCGCCCTGCTCTGGCTCTTCGTTTTGGCCGCACTGCGGGTGGTTCGTTCGGACCTCTACGCGGCGTCCGGGTTGCGGGCGATCGTGTCGGGCGGACGGCGTCCTCCGCGCACCGGGCGGGGCCGCACGCCGCGCCAGTTGCTGGTCACGGCGGGCGCGTTGGCGGGCACTCGGGTCACCCTGGACGCACGGCCGATCCTCATCGGCCGCGCGGACGACTCCACACTGGTGCTCGACGACGACTACGCCTCCACCCGGCATGCGCGGATCTCGATGCAGGGCGACGAGTGGTATGTCGAGGATCTCGGGTCGACGAACGGCACCTACCTGGATCGGGCTAAGGTCACCGGGCCCACCAGAGTTCCCCTGGGGGTGCCTGTCCGCATCGGCAAGACGGTGATCGAGCTCCGATCATGAGGGGCCCCGCAAAATGACGTTGGTCCTGCGTTACTCCGCCCGCAGCGACCGCGGGCTCGTCCGGCAGAACAACCAGGACGCCGTCTACGCCGGGCCCCGGCTGCTGGCGCTGGCCGACGGTATGGGGGGGCACGCGGCGGGCGAAGTCGCGTCGTCGCTGGTGATCTCCGCGCTCGCCCCGCTCGACGAGGACGACCCCGGCGACGACCTGCTCGCCGAGCTGCGCGAGGCCACCGTCGAGGGCAACGCCGCGATCACCCGGCACGTCGCGGACTCCCCCGACCTCGAGGGCATGGGCACCACGCTCACCGCGATCCTGTTCGCGGGCAGCCGCCTCGGCCTCGTCCACATCGGCGACTCGCGCGCCTACCAGCTGCGCGACGGCGCGCTCTCGCAGATCACCAAGGACGACACGTTCGTCCAGTCCCTGATCGACGAGGGCCGCATCACCGAGGAGGAGGCGCACACGCACCCGCAGCGCTCGCTGCTGCTGCGCGCCATCACCGGGCAGGACATCGATCCGTCGCTCACGATGCGGGAGGCCCGGCCCGGCGACCGCTACCTGCTCTGCTCCGACGGCCTGTCCGGCGTGGTCAGCGACGAGACCCTCGCCGAGACGCTCTCCACCTACCGCGACCCGCGCGAGTGCGCCGACCGCATGATCGAGCTGGCGCTGCGCGGCGGCGGGCCCGACAACATCACCTGCATCGTCGCGGACGTCGTCGACATCGACTTCGGCGACGACGCCCCCATCGTCGGCGGCTCCGTCGGCGACGGCCGGGACGAGGGCCCGCGGCCCGATTCGGCGGCGGCCCGCGCGTCGGCCACCACGATGACCCGCGCCCTGCCCCGCGTCGCGTCCGCGCCCGTGGCCGCAGCGCCCCGCAACCGGCGCGGCCTGCGCGTGATCGCGGCCGCGGCCGCGGTGGTGCTCGTGCTCGCCGCGGCGGGCGGGCTGGCCCGGCTGTGGGTGATGCAGCAGTACTACGTCGGCGTCGACGGCACCCAGGTCACGATCTTCCAGGGCGTCCGCGGCCAAGTGCTCGGGGTGCCGCTGCACGACGTCGTCGAGCACACCGACATCACCGTCGACGACCTCACCGAGTCCGACCGCAACGCCGTGGACGACGGCATCATCGCCGCCGACGGCCTCGACGGCGCCCAGAGCCTCGTGCAGCGGCTGCGCGACCGCATGCTCAAGCCCTGCCCCGTCATCTCCGCCACCTCGGTCCCCCCCACACCCGCCGCCGCACCGGCACCCGCACCTGCGCCCGCGCCTGCCCCCGGGCCCGTCCCGGCCCCGCCGACCACCACCGTGACCACCACCCCGCTCCCCCAGGCGACGGCCATTCCGGGCGTGACTTGCAGGGCGGGCTGATGACGGCGAGCGCCAACGGGTCCCGGCCCACGCCCCGCGATGCCCCGGCCCTGCCGACCGGGCGGGGCATCGAGCTGGTGCTCCTGGCGTTCGCCGCGGTGCTCGTCACGCTCGCGCTCGTGCTCGTCGAGGCCAACCAGGAGCAGTCGCTCACGCAGTCGCTGCTCTGGGTGGGCCTGGCCTACCTGGCCCTGTTCACCATCGCGCACCTCGCCGTGCGCCGGTTCGCGCCGTACGCCGACCCGCTGATCCTGCCCTGCGTCGCGCTGCTCAACGGCCTGGGTCTCGTCATGATCCACCGGCTGGACCTGGCCAACGCCGAGCGGGCCGCGGCGCTGGGCGGTGAGCCGCCCACCGTGCAGGTCGGCCGCCAGATCGCCTGGACCGCGATCGGCCTGGTGCTGTTCATCGCCGTGCTGGGCGTGGTGCGCGACCACCGCACCCTGTCGCGCTACGGCTACACGGCGGGCTTCGCCGGGCTGGTGCTGCTCGCGCTGCCCGGCCTGCTCCCGTCGTCGATCTCCGAGGTCAACGGGGCGAAGATCTGGCTGCGGCTGGGCATCTTCTCGATCCAGCCGGGCGAGTTCGCCAAGATCCTGCTGATCGTGTTCTTCGCGGCGTTCCTGGTGCAGAAGCGCGAGCTGTTCACCTCGGCCGGGCGTCGGTTCCTCGGCATGGAGTTCCCCCGCGGCCGCGACCTCGCCCCGCTGCTGGTGGCGTGGGCGTTCTCGATCGGCGTCCTGGTGCTGGAGAGCGACCTCGGCACCTCGCTGCTGTTCTTCGGGATCGTGCTCGTGATGCTGTACGCGGCGACCGAGCGGGTGTCGTGGATGGTCATCGGCCTCACGGCGTTCGTCGGCGGGGCGATCGTCGCCTACCAGCTGTTCGCGCACGTCCGGGTGCGTGTGGAGGTATGGCTGGACCCGTTCGCCGACTTCTCCGGGGCGGGCTACCAGATCGGGCAGGCGCTGTTCGGCCTCGGCACCGGCGGGGTCGGCGGCACCGGGCTGGGCGCGGGCCGTCCGGACCTCGTGCCCTACGCGGAGAGCGACTTCATGCTGTCCTCGCTCGGCGAGGAGTTGGGCCTGATCGGGCTGGCGTCGATCCTCGTCGTCTACCTTGTGCTGATCACGCGGGGGCTGCGCAGCGCGTTGGCCGTCCGCGACAGCTTCGGCAAGCTCCTGGCCACCGGCCTGTCGTTCGCGATCGCGCTGCAGCTGTTCACGGTGGTCGGCGGGGCGTCGAAGCTCATCCCGCTCACCGGGCTCACCCTGCCGTTCCTTTCCTACGGCGGCTCGTCGCTGGTGGCCAACTACGCGCTGGTCGCACTGCTGCTGCGGGTGTCGAACGCCGCCCGCGCTCCGCTGCCCCGCCGCGCGCCCGCCGTCCCGATCGCGGAGGCAGGCACCGAGCTGGTGGAGCGGCAGAAATGAACACGCCGGTGCGGCGCATCGCCATCGCTGTCATGGCGATGGTGTTGCTGCTGTTCGCCAACCTCACCTACGTGCAGGTGGTCAAGGCGGGCGACTACCGCAACGACCCGCGCAACCAGCGCGTCCTGCTCGCCGAGTACTCCCGCCAGCGCGGCCAGATCAGCGCCGAAGGTCAGGTGCTGGCCAGCAGCACCGCGACCGGCGACCGGCTGCGCTACCTGCGCATCTATCCCGACGGGCCGGAGTACGCGCCGATCACCGGCTACTACTCGGTGATCTACGGCTCGTCCGGCATGGAGCGGGCGTCCGACGCGGTGCTCAACGGCAGCGACGACCGGCTCTTCGGACGGCGGCTGTCGGACCTGGTCACCGGCCGCGACCCCAGCGGCGGCAACGTGGTGCTGACGATCGACCCCGCGGTGCAGAAGGTCGCCTACGACCAGCTCACCCGCGAGCGCTACGCGGGCGCGGTGGTGGCCCTGCAGCCCGCCACCGGGGCCATCCTCGCGATGGCCTCCACCCCCTCGTTCGACCCCGGCCCGCTGGCCAGCCACAACACCGACGAGCAGAAGAAGACCTGGGCCGACTTCACGACGGCCAAGCCGCCGGTGCTGCTCAACCGCGCGATCCAGTCCACCTACCCGCCGGGCTCGACGTTCAAGCTCGTCGACGTGGCCGCCGCGCTGTCCAGCGGCAAGTTCACCGAGGACAGCCCGCTCACGGCCGCGCCGCGGATCACGCTGCAGAACACCCGTACGACGTTGGAGAACTACAACGGCAACGCGTGCGGCACCGGCACCACGGCCACCCTGCGCGACGCGCTGCAACGCTCCTGCAACACCGCGTTCGCCGACCTCGACGCGCAGCTGGGCGTGCAGGCCATCCGCGCGCAGTCGGACGCGTTCAAGATCGGCATGGCGGACCTGGAGATCCCGCTGCCGGTCGCCCCGTCGACGATCGGGTCGATCCCGGATGTCGCGGCGCTGCAGCAGTCGGCGATCGGGCAGCGCGACGTCGCTCTCACCCCCCTGCAGAACGCCATGATCGTCGCCGCGATCGCCAACGGCGGCCAGGTGATGGCGCCGTACCTGATGAAGGAGGTCCAGAGCCAGGACCTCCAGCCGGTCGCGACCACCCAGCCCGACCGGCTCGGTCGCGCGATCACGAGCGACGTCGCCCAGCGGCTCACCGCCCTGATGGTGAACAACGAGAACTCCTACGCGGGCAACGGCAAGATCACCGGTGTGCAGATCGCGGCCAAGACGGGCACGGCCGAGCACGGCGACGACCCCAAGAACCTCGCGCCGCACGTCTGGTACGTCGCGTTTGCGCCCGCCGAGAACCCCCAGGTCGCGGTGGCCGTCCTCGTCGAAGACGGCGGCGACCCGAACAACCTCGCGGCCACCGGCGGCCTCGTCGCGGCCCCGATCGGGCGGGCGGTCATCGCCGCGGCGCTGGGCAAGGCGTCGCGATGACCGTCCTCGCCGCCGGTCAGCACATCGCCGACCGCTACCAGCTCGACCGCCGGATCGCGGTCGGGGGGATGGGCGAGGTCTGGGAGGCGCAGGACACACGGCTGGGCCGCAGCGTCGCGGTGAAGGTGCTGCGCCCGGAGCTCACCGACGACCCGGAGTTCCTCCACCGGTTCCGCATCGAGGCGCGCACGGTCGCCTCGCTCGACCACGCGGGCATCGCGGGCGTGCACGACTACGGCGAGGACGAGGGCCCCACCGGACGGCGCACGGCGTGGCTGGTGATGGAGCTGGTGCGCGGCGAGCCGCTCTCCACGCTCATCGCGCGCGGGCCGCTGCCCACCGACGAGACGCTGCGCATCATCGAGGAGGCCGCGTGGGCGCTGCAGGCCGCCCACGAGCGGGGCTTCGTGCACCGCGACGTCAAGCCGGGCAACATCCTCGTGCGCACCGACGGCATGGTGAAGCTCACCGACTTCGGCATCGCCAAGGCCGCCGACGCCGTGCCGGTCACCCGGTCCGGCATGGTCATGGGCACCGCCCACTACATCGCGCCCGAGCAGGCCAGCGGGGCCGAGGCCGGGCCCGCAGGCGACGTCTACTCGCTCGGGATCGTCGGCTACGAGTGCCTCGCGGGGCACCGCCCGTTTCGCGCGGAGAGCGCCGTGGCGGTGGCGATGATGCAGGTGCGCGAGCAGCCGCCGCCGCTGCCCGACTCCGTGCCCGCGCACGCCCGGGAGCTGATCGAGGCGGTGCTGGTGAAGGACCCCACCAGGCGCTACTCGACCGGCGGGGAGTTCGCGGCGGCCGTCGCGGCCGTGCGGCACGGCGAGCGGCTGCCTGCGCCGGGGTCGCTCACAGGGCCGTTCACGCCCACGCGGGCCCGCTCCGTGCTCACCATCACACCGCCGCCCCACCCGGCGGTCACCGGGCCGCCCACCCCCACACCATCGCCCCCCACGCCGACACCGGTGCGGCGGGTGGCCACCCCGCCCTCGCCCGCGTCGCCCCGGCGGCCCGCGCCCCCGGTTACCCAGCCGGTGGAGCTCCGTGCGGGATCGGGGCGCGGGCGCACGTTGCTGCTCGTGCTGTTCGTGCTGCTCATCGTCGCCGCCGTGGTCGTCGGTGTCTACGTCGTCCGCACCCTGGGCGCGGGGCCGGCGCCCCAGGGCATGGCGCCCGGTACCGTGGGCGGTCGGATAGTCGCCTCTTGGAGCGATCTTGGAGGCGTCCGATGAAGCCTGCTGCCCCGACGACGACGCCCCTCAACCCCAGGAATCGGCTGCGATGACGACCCCCCGACTGTTGTCCGAGCGCTATGAGCTGGGCGAGGTTCTCGGCTTCGGAGGCATGTCCGAGGTCCACCGCGGGCTCGACACCCGTCTGGGGCGCGACGTGGCGGTGAAGGTACTGCGCGCCGACCTGGCCCGCGACCCCCAATTCCAGATGCGCTTCCGGCGCGAGGCGCAGAACGCGGCCGCCCTCAACCACCCCGCGATCGTCGCCGTGTACGACACCGGCGAGGTGCAGAGCGAGTTCGGGCCGCTGCCCTACATCGTCATGGAGTACGTCGACGGCCAGACGCTGCGCGAGATCGTCAAGACCACGGGTCCGATGAGCCAGCAGCAGGTGCTCGACGTCATGGCCGACGTGTGCGCCGCGCTGGACTTCTCGCACCGCCACCAGATCATCCACCGCGACGTGAAGCCCGCCAACATCATGATCAACCGGGCGGGCGCGGTGAAGGTGATGGACTTCGGCATCGCCCGTGCGCTGGGCGAGGGCCAGAACGTCACGCAGACCGCGGCCGTCATCGGCACGGCGCAGTACCTGTCGCCCGAGCAGGCGCGCGGCGAGGCCGTCGACGCCCGGTCGGACGTCTACGCGGCGGGTTGCGTGCTGTACGAGCTGCTCACCGGGGAGCCCCCGTTCACCGGCGATTCCCCGGTCGCCGTCGCCTATCAGCACGTGCGGGAAGACCCGAAGTCGCCGTCCGACGTCAACCCGGCCGTGCCGCCGCAGCTGGACGCCGTCGTGCTCAAGGCGTTGAGCAAGAACCCGGCCAACCGCTACCAGTCGGCCGCGGAGATGCGCTCCGATCTCGTGCGCGTGCGCAGCGGGCAGGCCCCGCTCGCGCCCGCGGTGATGAGCGCCGACGAGCGCACCGCGATGATGGCCGCGGGCCCGCCCACCGGCGCCACCCGCCGCATCAACGGCCGCGGCGTGCCCCCGCCTCCGCAGCCCACCTACGACGACTACTACGCCGACGAGGAGCCGCCACGGCGCACCGGGCGGATCGTCGCGATCGTGGTGGGCGTGCTCGTGGTGCTCGGGCTCGTCGGGTTCGTCGCCTACCAACTGCTGTCCGGGCCCGCCACACCGTCGCAGGTGGCGGTGCCGGGCGTGGTCGGGCAGACGCAGCAGGACGCGTCCAACCAACTCATCGCGGCGGGCCTGCGGGTGGGCAACGTGGCCCAGCAGGAGTCGTCGGTCGACCAGGTCGGGAGGGTCCTGGGCACGAGCCCCGCGCAAGGCACGCAGGCGGCGGAGCGCTCGACCGTCGACCTCACGGTCGGCTCCGGGCCCGCGTTCGTCAACGTGCCCGCGCTGGAGGGCATGAGCGTCGCCGACGCCACCGCACTGCTCAAGAGCCAGGGCCTCATCCTCGGCAAGCAGACCAACCAGCAGATCAGCGACTCCACCCAGGTCGGGAAGGTCGTCAACTCCAGCCCCGGGCCGGGGGTGCGGGTGAAGGGCGGCAGCCCGGTCGACATCGCGGTGGGCGTGCAGGCGACCGGCGTCCCCGTGCCCGACGTCACCGGGCAGGACAAGGACAAGGCCAAGCAAACCCTCGAGGACAAGGGCTTCGACGTGAGCACCAACACCGTCGACGGCGGCGGCCAGAAGGACACGGTGCTCTCGACCGACCCGCCCGCGGGCACACAGGCGCAGCCGGGCTCGAAGGTCACGATGCAGGTGTCGAAGGGCAACCAGGCCGGCGCGGTGCCCGAGGTGCGCGGCCAGACCGTCGCCCAGGCCAAGCAGATCCTCAAGCAGGCCGGGTTCACCAACGTCAGCTCGCAGACGGTGGACATCCCCGGCGGCAACGGCCAGCTCGCGGGTCGGGTCGTCCAGCAGGACCCGTCGCCGGGCAGCACGGCCGACCCCGACCAACAGATCACGCTGCTCGTCGCCAGGGGGAACAGCACCAACAACGGCCTCGACGACATCCTGAACGGCAACTGAGCCCATGCGCGTGCTCGTGATCGACAACTACGACAGCTTCGTCTACAACCTCGTGCAGTACCTGGCCCAGCTGGGCGCGGACGTCACGGTGCGGCGCAACGACGAGGTCGACTTCGCCGAGCTCGCCGCGGTCGACGGCGTGCTGGTCAGCCCCGGCCCCGGCACCCCCGAGCGGGCGGGCGAGAGCATCGCGGCGATCCGGGCGTGCGCCGCGCGCGGGCTGCCGTTGCTGGGCGTGTGCCTGGGCCACCAAGCCATCGGCGCGGCCTACGGCGGGGTCATCGAGCGGGCGCCGGAGCTGCTGCACGGCAAGACGTCGCAGGTGCACCACACGGGCACCGGCGTGCTCGCCGGGCTGCCCAGCCCCTTCACCGCCACCCGCTACCACTCGCTCACGATCCGGCCCGGCACCTTGCCCGCCGAGCTGGAGGTCACGGGGCGCACCGAGAGCGGCGTGATCATGTCGCTGCGGCATCGCGAGCTGCCCCTCCACGGCGTGCAGTTCCACCCCGAGTCGGTGCTCACCGACGGCGGCCACCGGATGCTGGCCAACTGGATGGCCGAGGCGGGCCACCCCGCCGCCCCGGGCTTGGTGGAGGCGCTCACCAGCGAGATGGCCGAGCTGGCCGCCCGCGCCTGACGCCCGCCCACCCGACCCATCTGGCTGGCCCGTCCCCAGCCAGCCTCACCCACCCCAGCCCACCCGCACCCAGCCGCCCTCGGCCACACGCCGTCGGAGCGTCCGTTCCGCGAGGCCGTGCCTGCAGGCATGGGCGTCACTGATGAGTCCGTCCTGCCGGGCCGGCAGCGCGAGCAATCCCTCAGTGGAAGGCATGGGCGCAGGATGACCGCGACGCCGCCGCGCTCGTGGCGACTTGGGGCAAGTGCGACCCGTCGACGGCGTGATCACCGGTTCGGTGCGAATCCGTGCCATATTCGGCCGCATTCGCGCCCAACCGGCGATCACGGCCCGGGGGCCCGCGGCAGGACGGCCCGGGTGGTCTCGGGGTCGGGCCCTCCGCGCTGCGGGGCGGGCACGATACCGTGGGGGCAAGCACGCCTGATACGTCACGCGAGGTCACGCTCATGCCGAAATCCAAGGTCCGCAAGAAGACGGTCTACACCCCGCCGCCGGGCGAGGGCCGGTCCCGGACACCGGTCAAGGTCGCGGGCCCCACCCATCCCGTCTACATCGCGGTGATGCTCGGCCTGATGCTGCTGGGCCTCGTCTGGCTCGTCGTCAACTACCTCGCGGGCCCGAACATCGCGTGGATGAACGCGCTCGGCTCGTGGAACTTCCTCATCGGCTTCGCGCTCATCGTGATCGGGCTGCTGATGACGATGAGATGGCGCTGAGATGGCCCTGAGCAGGGAAATCACGTCACTGTAAGTAGTCCCCATTGTGGACAACTCCTGTGGACAACGCGTGACCGCCGAGTGGGCGCCCGCGCCCGGGCTGGTCGTGCTGGCCTGGGTGCTCACGGCCGCCGCGGCGACGTGGACGGCGGCGGCCTGGCTGACCTCGGCGGACCCGGCGGGCGGGCTGATCGCGGCCGTCGCCACCGTGGGCGCGGGGCTCGCTGCCCTCTTCGGCACCCGGGCCCGGCCACGGCTGCGGGCCGACGCCGACGGCGTCACCGTCGGTGGCCTGCTGCACCACCGCCACCACCCGTGGCCGCTGGTCCAGGACGTGCGGGTGCTGCGGGTGCGCAGGCTGGGGCGGGAGAGCTCGCTGCTGGAGCTGGACACCGTCGCCGCCGACGGCACGGAGCGCCTGTACGTCTTCGGACGGCTCGACCTCGCCGCCGACCCGGAGGACGTCGCCCCCCGCCTCGCGAGCGTGCGGCCTTAGCCCGCCATCCCCGCGAGGTGCGCCGCGATCAACGCGAGGAGCACCGCGGTGAGCAGGAGCAGCGCGGCGCTCTGCACCAGCGTGCGCCGCCGCGGCGGGGCGAACACGAGCGCGGCCGCGGCCAGCCCGCCGACCACCAGCCCGCCGACGTGCCCGGCCATCGAGATCCCCGGCACCACCTGCGTGATCACCAGGTTGAGCACGATGATCGCGACAACCTGCCCGTAGGGCCGCCGCAGCCGCAGCAGCACCAGGAACAGGCCGCTCATCAGCCCGAACACCGCCCCGGACGCGCCCGCCACGTACTGCTGCGGGTTGGCGAACAACACAACGGCGGTCGAGCCGCCGAGCAGCGACACCAGATACAGCGCGAGGAACCGGCCCCGGCCGAGCACGATCTCGAGGTCGCGCCCCAGCACCCACAGCGCGTACATGTTGAACGCGATGTGCAGCGGCCCGATGTGCAGGAAGCCCGCCGTGACGAGCCGCCACCACTCGCCGTCGGCCACGGCGTCGGGCACCAGCGCCCACTGCCGGAAGAGCAGAGCGTCGGCGTTGTCGAGCAGGCTGCGTGCCTGGACGACCGTCCAGGCGAAGACGGCCAGGTTGAGCGCCACGAGCGTGGGCACGACGACCGGCCGGGTGCCCGCCGCCCGCCGCGGAGCGCGGGTGGGGACGGAAGCGGCAACGCAGTCGACGCACTGGTAGCCCACCGACGCCTCCCGGAGACAGTCCGGGCAGGCCGGTCGCCCGCACCGCGAGCAGGCCAGCCGGGTCGCCCGGTCGGGGTGGCGGACGCACGCCGCCACCCCGGCGGGCTGCGGCGACCCGGTCAGCTGATCTCGATTCGCTCGATCACCACGGCCGACAGCGGCCGGTCGTTGCGGTCGGTCTGGGCGCTCGCGATCTTGTCGACGACGGCGCGGGACTCCGCGTCGGCCACCTCACCGAAGATCGTGTGCCTGCGGTTGAGGTGCGGGGTGGGGCCGACGGTGATGAAGAACTGCGAGCCGTTGGTGCCGGGGCCCGCGTTGGCCATCGCCAGCAGGTAGGGCCGGTCGAAGCGCAGCTCGGGGTGGAACTCGTCGCCGAACTCGTAGCCGGGGCCGCCCATGCCGGTGCCCGTCGGGTCGCCACCCTGGATCATGAAGCCGGAGATGACGCGGTGGAACACCGAGCCGTCGTAGAACGGGCCGGAGTCACCGCCGCTCGCGTTGGGCTTGTGGTACTCCTTGCGGCCCGCCGCCAGTCCGGTGAAGTTCTCGACCGTCGTCGGCGCGTGGTCGGGGAAGAGGTTGACGACGATGTCGCCCTCGTTGGTCCGCAGTGTCGCGGTCTGTTCGGTCACGCCACCCATCGTGCCACCCCGTCAGAGCAGCACCGCGCGCAGGAAGCGGGTGACGGCATCCTCGTAGGCGGCCGGGTCGGCGTTCCACGCGGCGGTGTGCTCGGCGTCGGGCACCTCGACGTAGGTCATCGGCCAGCTCAGCGCGGGGGCGGCGGCCGCGAGCGCCCGGGTGGGCTGCACCGGGACCGCGGAGTCGCCCGCCGTGTGGATCATGAGGGTGGGCGGGCGGACCGACGGCGGGTGGACGAGCAGGTTGAACCGGTCGAAGTCGATGCCGATCCGCCACCCGGCGAACCGCGCGGTGAGCGCCGTCAACGCGGGCGGCAGATGCCGGATGCGGGCCTGCTGGCGCAGTGTGGCCCGCCAGTCCACCAGCGGGGCGTCCCACACGAGCGCCGCCACCCGCGACGCCAGCGCCGAGCGCGACAGCAGTGCCCCGGTAATGGCCGCGCCCATCGACCAGCCGACGAGCACGACCCGCCGCGCGCCCGCGCCGATCGCATGCGCCACCGCGGCCTCGACGTCGAGCCATTCGGTGTCGCCGAGGTGGTAGTGGCCGTCGGGGCTGGCGGGCGCCTCCGGGTCGTTGCGGTAGGAGACGACGAGCGCGGGCAGCCCGAGCGCGTGCAGGGCGGGCAGGATCCGCAGGGCCTCGCGTCGGGGCCCGCCCCGGCCGTGGACGAGAACGGCCCAGGTGTCCCGCCGGTTGTGGTCATCGCCCGGCACGAACCAGGCCGGGCAGGGGCCCACCGGCGTGACCACATCGACCTCGGCGAACACCAGCCCGCGCGCGGCCGGGTCCGGGTCGAACGCGGCCGCGTCCAGCATCGCCCGCGCGCCGACCGGCGGGCGCGGGCCCGCCAGCAACGGGCGCACCACGCGCGTGTCGTCGGCGCAGTGCACCGGCCCGACCAGGGCGGACCCCTCGGGCCATCGCAGCCCCCAGGTCCCCGGCTGGAGCGCGAGCCCGCTCGCGGCCAGCGTGACCGTGTCGGCAGCAGCGTCCAGGACCCGCTCCGGGAACATCGGGCGGATCGTCGTGTCGAGCAGCACGCGCGCGTAGAACCAGCCGATGCCGACCGGCACGGCGAGCGAGCCGAGCCCGATCCCGACGCCCGCCCGCACCCCTCTTCCCATTCCGGTGATGATCCATGGCGGCGGTGCGCCCGCGGTGTGGCGGGTGCTCATCCGACCCGGTGAACCGACGCCCACCTGGGCCGGAAGTTGCCACCGGTCCGGGTGAAGCAGGACAACCCCGGGCTGCGCCGCTTCGTTGAGGCCTCCGGATCACGCATTGACCCCAGCCCGAAGGGATCCACAATGGAAAGCCTCGCCCGAAACGGCGTCTGCACCACCCTGGCCGTCGCGGGCCTCGCCGCCCTCGGCGTGGGCCTGGCGGCACCCGCGTTCGCCGTCCCGAACGTCCCGGACGCGAGCGGGCTCGGCGGCAACCCGACGAACGCGGCGACGAACCAGCTCGCCGGATCGTCGAGCGAGTTCACCAAGGCCTCCGACGCGCTCGCCACGCTCCCCGGCAAGTTCAACTTCGAGATGCCGACGGTCAACTCGACGACCGTGCCGTCCGACCAGACGCCGCCGGACGCGACGCCCGCACCGGACGTGACGACGCCGGAGGCTGCGACGCCGTCGACCGACCCGGCGTCCGCCCTGCCGACCGCGCCGCCGTCGCTGCCCTCCCTGCCGGTGGGCACCCCGAACGTGCAGGCCAACCCCGTGTCGAACGCCGATCCTGGCAGCGCCCTGCAGGCCCTCGACTCGGCGGGCCTGTTCGGCTGAGGTCGTGCGCGGAAACGAGTGCTATAGCGCTCGTTTCCGCGCACGAGTGTCACCGGGGCTGGATCTCCCCCATCGGGCCGAAGCCCTTCACCTCGGGCGAGTCGATGTAGAGGATCTCCGGCTGCGCCGACACCAGGTCCGGAGCGGCGCCGAAGAACTTGACGGCGTGGTCGGTCTTGACGTGCGCCCCGCCCGCCTCCGCGTCGCGGAAGAGCTCGACGCAGATGAACAGGTTCGGATCGTCCAGGCTGCGCGAGAAGCTGAACGAGATGCAGCCCTCCTCGGCGTTCACGGCCTGAGAGTACGAGTCGGCCAGCGCCAGCCACTCGTCCATCTTGTCCGCGCGGACCGGGAACCTGACGTTGATCAAGATCATGCAGCCACTCCTTCGGGGTTCTCGCCGTGATCGTCGTCGGACGACCACGGCCCGTCAACCGCGAGCCCGCCGCCGCAGCCACACCCCGAGAACCAGCGCCGACGCACCCGCGACGGCCGCCACCCGCAACGGCTTCTTCTTCGTGGACGGCGGTGCCGCAGGCGCGGGCGCCGATCCGGCGGCCTCGTCGAGCAGCGTGACGGTGCCCGCGTCCCCATCGACCCGTACGCGGGCGCCGTCCGGGATCCGCCGCGTGGCCACGCCGGTGCCGAGCACGGCCGGGATGCCGTACTCCCGCGCCACGATCGAGCTGTGCGACAGCGGGCCGCCGACGTCGGTCACGACGGCCGCGGCCATGGTGAACAGCGACGTCCACGCGGGCGTGGTGATGCTCGCGACGAGCACGTCGCCCGGCCGCATCCGGCCGAAGTCCGCAGGGCCGGAAAGCACCCGGGCGGTGGCCGTGACCGCGCCCGAACTGGCCCCGGTGCCGCGCAACACCGCCCCGTCCTGCGCGCCCGAGGCCGGGAACCACGCCTCGAAGCGGTCGAAGGCCGTGTGCTGCGGGAGCACCTGTGGTGGGGTGACCCGCCGCCGCGCCCGCCACAACGCCTTCCGCTCCTCCACAGCGCCCGCCGGAACCGGCGCACCGCGCAGCTCGGTGGGACGCAGCCAGTAGACGTCCTCGGGCGCGGCGATCCGGCCCGCGGCGACCAGGCGGCGACCCAGCTCGGCGAGCATGCGGCGCATCTGCGGCCATGCCAACCCGATGTCGGCCAGCGCGTCCTCGCGCACCGGCGCGTAGCCCTGGGCCCAGCGCAGCAGGCGGTTGAACGTCACCCGCCGCGCCGGGTCGAGCCGGGCCTCGACCGCCTCCCGCAGCGCCTCCCGCCGGGCCGCCGACGCGTTCTGCCGCGCGTACGGGCCCGCACCGCCGCCGACGAGGGCGAACCGCAGAGCCTCGAAGAGCGGGGCCGGGTCGTCGACCGGGGTCGGGTGCACGAAGTCGAGGTTGTAGGTGGCGTGGCCGAAGCGGTCGAGGTGCGCCCGGAACCGGGCGCGCCACTCGTCCCCGGCCGCCGGGCCCCCGCCCGCCCACACCGCCGCCGGATCGGCGCGCACCGCCGCGGCCAGCTCGTGGTGGCCGCGGGTCCACTCGGCGAGGTCCCAGAGCGACTTCTCGGCCAGGATCGGCGTGCTGTCGAAGCCCACGAGGAACGCGGACGCGGGCGGCTCGCCCGCCCGACGCACGAGCGCGTCGTAGAACCGGGTGAAGAGCACCTCGGTGGAGGCGGCGAGCGGGATGATCGCCTGGACGGCCGTGTAGTAGCTGGTGCCCGCGTCGAGCAGCTCCTGCCGCGCCGTCGAGCAGCTCGGCGTCGGTGCGGCTCTCGAGCGGCCGGTCGTGCCACGCCGCGACCGCGGCCACGTAGCGGGGGTGGGCGACGTCGCGCCAGTGCGGCTGCCCCATGGCGGGCAGCTTCCGCATGCCCTTCATGCCGCCGACCGTCATCCGCCACAGCGCGGCGCGCGAGTAGCGGTAATAGGCGTAGCCGTTCACGGTGGGCAGCCCGATGCCGGACTCCGCGACCTCGACTCCCAGGAAGTCCCGCATCAGTGCGAGCAGCGACCGCGAGACCGACCCGTCGACCATCGCCTCGAACAGCGGCGACAGCGGGTCGGGCAGCTGCTCGACGATGCTCGCGCGGAAGTAGAACGCCTTCGGGTCCGGCACGGCCCACTCGGTGGGCGGCGCCGCCTCGGGCTCGGGCAGCGCGGTGATCGGCCGGGCCTGCACCACGAAGAACTCGCCGTCCGCCAGCGCCCACTCGACGTCCTGCGGCCCCCCGTAGTGCTGCTCGATGCGCACGCCCAGCTCGGCCAGCGCGGCGGCGGCCTTGTCGTCGAGCACCGGCTCGCGACGACGCTCGGCGGGCACCGGGACCTCCGCGGTGCGCTCCCCCGCGTACACGGTCATGACGGCCTTGTCGGCCGTGGTGCGCGCCGACACCCGCAGGCCCGCCTTCTCGACGACGACGTCGTCGGTGGTGACGGTGCCGCCCACCACGGACTCGCCGAGCCCCCACGCCGCGGACAGCACCACTTCGTCGCGGCGGCCGTTGGTCGGGTTCGCGGTGAACATCACCCCGGCGGCGTCGGCCTCGACCATCCGCTGCACGACGACGGCCAGCGCGACCTCGGCCGGGTCGATCCCCTGCCGGGCGCGGTAGGCCATGGCGCGCTCCGTCCACAGCGACGCCCAGCACTCGCGCACGGCGCCCAGCAGCGGGGTGGCCCCGCGGACGTTGAGGTAGGTGTCCTGCTGCCCGGCGAAGCTCGCGCCTTCAAGGTCTTCGGCGGTGGCCGAGGACCGCACGGCGACCGGCGTCTCCCCCAGCGCCGACCACGCCTCGGTGATCTCCCGGGCCATGGCGTCGGGAATCGGCCGGGCCGTGAGCAGCGCGCGGATGCCTGCCGCGTCGGCGGCCGCCGCGAGCGCGAGAACCTCGGCCTCGACGCCCTCGACGAACGCCCGGTACGCGGCGGTGGTGAGCACGAAGCCGGGCGGCACCGGCAGCCCGGCCCGCGTCAGCTCGCCCAGGTTGGCCCCCTTGCCGCCCGCGACCGCGACATCCCCCCGGCCCAGCTCGGCAAAGCGCACGACGTACGACATGACCTCATCCCCCGCGTGATCGGTACTCCTGCCAGCGCTCGACGAGCGCGGGCATCTCCTTCTGCATGAAGGCGAAGAACTCCTGCGTCTCGGCGAGCCGGGCGCCCGCCGGGGTGTCCGCGCCGACCGCGGCGACGCCCTCGGCCAGCGCGCCCTGCCAGCGGCGCAGGTAGTCGTCGCGGCGCACCGTCGCCACGTGCCAGACGTCGTCGCGGACGCGGTAGTGGTCCTTGCGCGAGCCCGGCACCCGCTCGCGATCGACCAGCTGCGTCTGGGTGAGGTAGCGGACCGCGCCGGAGATCGCCCCCGCGCTGCTGTGCAGCCGCTCGGCGAGCTCCGCGGCCGTCAGCCGCCCGGAATCGGTGACCAGCAGGGCGACGAACACGCGGGCGGGCATCCGGGGCATCCCGGCATCGGTTAGCCCCGCGGCGAACCGCTCGACGAACCTCGCCACCGCGTCCAGGTCCGGCATCACCGCCCCCAACTTTCAGAATATTCTGAACGTATCACAACTACCGACCATCACGCAGTGTTATTTCTCAGCCGTCTGGTGTAGTAGCGATCGCCACACGTGACCGGCCGATGACGCGCTGGACACTGATACTGTCCGCAGCTATGGCCTGGTGGAGGCGGTCCGAGGAACCCGCGGCGGCAACCCCAGAGATAATCACGCCGAGTGACGAAGCGCATGCGTCTCGCCCGTTCGAGGGCGTCACGTGGCCACCGTCACCCCGGAAGCGCGACACCGGAGCCGGCCCCGAAACCGAACCCCCCGAAGGTGAGCACCCCATGAACGACCACACCACCGCCCTCAAAGAGGCGATGCAGATCGATGGCGCGTTGGGCGTGGCCCTCGTCGACAGCACCAGCGGCATGGCGCTGGGCACCGCGGGCAGCCCCATCGACCTCGACCTCGAGGTCGCCGCGGCGGGCAACAGCACCGTCGTTCAGGCCAAGCTGCGCACGATGGCCGACCTCGGCCTGCAGCAGTCCATCGAGGACATCCTGATCACGCTCGACAAGCAGTACCACATCATCCGGCCGCTGGCCCGGCAGAACACGTTCTTCCTCTACCTGGTGCTCGACCGCGCCCGGGCCAACCTCGCCATGGCGCGGTTCAAGCTCGCCCGGATCGAGCAGGACCTCAAGATCTGAGGAGCGACGAAGGGTAGCCCCGTGGCGGCAGCGTCACGGGGTTCGCCCGTGCCGGAAAGGGGGGCGACCCGTGCGCGAGCGGTTCACGGTTGACCTGCGCGGCCTCGTCGAGATCCTCAGCCACCACCTCTACCGCAACGAGCGCGTCTACCTGCGCGAGCTCGTGCAGAACGCCTACGACGCCATCCGGGCCAGAGCCGCGCTCGGCGGGGACGTCGGGGCCGTCGAGGGGGCGGTCGAGATCGTGCCCGCCCGCGGCTACGAGCAGCTCGTGGTCCGCGACAACGGCATCGGCCTCACCGCGGAGGACATGCGCTCGCTGCTGTCCATCATCGGCAGCACCTCCAAGCGGGCCGACGTCGCCGCAGTCCGCCGCGAGTTCCTCGGCCAGTTCGGCATCGGCCTGCTGTCCTGCTTCCTGGTCGCCGACTCGATCGAGGTCATCTCCCGTTCCGCGCGCACACCCGACGCGCCCACGGTCCGGTGGGTCGGGCAGAGCGACGGGACCTTCACCATCGGCCCCGCACTGCGCCCGCTACCCGAGCCGGGCACCGAGGTCCGCCTGCGGCCCCGGCACGGCTGCCACCGCTGGTGCGACACCGACGCGTGCACACAGTTCGCGAGCGAGTTCGCCGCGCTCCTCGACGTGCCCGTCCGGATCGGCGAGACCACGCTGTCGCAGCAGCCCCGACCGTGGACGCTCTCCACCAAGGAGCAGCTCGACTGGTGCCGCGAGCGGTTCGGCTTCGAGGCGATGGGCATCATCCCGTTCGACACGAAGTCCGCGGGCGTCGTCGGCCTCGCGTTCGTGCTGCCCTACACCGCGCGCCCCGGCTACCGCACGGGTGATCGCATCTACTCGAAGGGGATGCTGGTCGCCGACACCGACGACCTCGTGATCCCCCGCTGGGCGTTCTTCTGCCGCGCCGTCGTGGACGCGGGCGACCTGCCGCTCACGGCGTCGCGGGAAGGCCTCCAGGAGTCCGGCGAGCTGCAGTTCGTACGCAAGCAGATCGGGTTCCGGCTGCTCACCGAGCTGATCATCGTGCAGGGCCAGCACCCGGACGTCTACGCCGACATCGTGCGCCTGCACGCCGACGGCCTTAAGGCGCTCGCGGTCCAGGAGCCGGACGTGCGCGACCTGCTGCGCTCGACGCTGCCGTTCGAGACGACGCACGGCGACCGCACGATCCAGCAGCTCATCGACCGCCCCGGCCCGGTGCCCTTCGTCCGCGACGCCGACACCTACGCCGCGCTGGCCGACGTCGCCGCGCACGCGGGCGTCCTTGTCGTCAACGCGGGCGGGCTGCACGAGGCCGAGCTGCTGCGCGTCGTCGACGAGCACGGGCACTTCCGCGAGGCCACCGCGGCCGAGGTGGTGGAGCTCGCCCGGCCCGCGCCGCATCCGGACGTCGACGCGGCCGCCGCGCTCTCGGCCAAGGCCCACGCGGCGCTCGCCGAGGAGGGGCTGCGCGTCGAGGTCGGCACCTTCGAGCCCGCCGACCGGCCCGTGCTGTGGTGGCCCACCGCACCCGGCCGGGCCCGCATGGTGCTGAACGCGGCGAACAGCGCGGTGAAACGCCTGCTCGGCGCCCCGCCCGAGACCGACCTCAGCGCCCCGCTGCGGGCCCTCTACGTCACGGGCCTGCTCGCCGGGCGCGCGGCGCCGACGCCCGCCCAGGTCGTGCTGCTCGGCACCTCGGTGCTGGACATCGTCGAGGACCTCCTGTCCGACGGTCGCTAACCCCCCGGTGAGTCCCGCGTTCCGCCACGGTGAGTCCCGCATTTCGCCACGGCGTGTGGCGATTTCACGCCCGGGTCGGGCGCCGCCGCACCAGCCGGGTGACGGGATCGACCAGGGCGAGCACCAGCAGCGGCCAGTAGCTGGTGGCCGGGAACGTCAGCATGATCGCGAGCGCCACCAGGAACCCGACGGTGACGCCCGCCGCCTGCCAGACGTCCGGTGCCTCGTCGGTGTCACGCACGCTCTCGTCGTGCCTGATCACCCAGGCGACGAGCGCCAGGATCAGTGAGCTGACCGCCATGGTGCCGAGGTAGAGGATCTTGGCGCCCGCATCCTGGTCGGTCGTCGTGACGAGGCTGGTCGGGAACGGCAGGAAGACGATCGTGAACGACCAGGCCAGCAACGCCCAGATCAACGTCGAGGTCTGCCGCACCACGCCGCTCATGATCCGGTGCTGGCCGAGCCAGAGCCGCGCGATGACCGCGAAGCTCAGCGCGAACCCGAAGAGGTCGTCGCTGTGCGCGCGCAGGAGGTCGGCCGCGCTGCCCTCGCCGATCTCGCTCCCGGCCTCGGCCAACGGCAGCACGAGCAGGGTGATGGCGATGGCCACCACGGCGTCGACGAAGGTCAGCAGGCGATCCAGATCGCGATGGCGTTCGGCCATCGGCGCACCTTACTGAACCGCGGCGGGGCCCCGGCCCGTGAACGGTGCGGAGCGAAGGGAGCGGGGCCATGCGGCTGGTAGGGATCCACGGTGAGCTGACGGGACGGTGCTTCGTGCTGGGCACGGCGCCGCTGACGATGGGCCGCGGCTCGGGCAACCACGTCGTCCTCGCCACCAAGCTGGCCTCGCGCAACCACGCCGAGCTGCGCCCGGAGGACGACGGCTGGACGCTCTACGACGGCGGCAGCACCAACGGCACGGTGGTGAACGGGCAGCGCGTGCGCAGCAGGCGCCTGCGCCCCGGCGACGAGATCGCGATCGGCCACGAGGTCTTCCGCCTGGAAGCGGTCGCCGCGCCCGCGGAGCCGCGCACCATGCTGATGGCGCCGCCCGCGCCGTCGGTGTTGCGCGTGACGGTCTCGGGCGGCGGCCCCGTCGGCCTCGCCTTCGCGCTGCTGCTGGACGACCTGATGGGGGCCCGCGCGGAGATCGTCGTCCACGACGGGCGTTGGACGAGCACCGACGACGGCGTCGCGTGGAAGGCGAAGGGCCGCGGCAGCAGTCGTCGACAGCAGGTCGTGACGGTGCAGAGCCGCCAGTGGACGAAGCTGCCCGCCGCCGTGCAGGAGCGCCTCTTCGACGGGGACGCGCACAGCGAGATGTGGCCGACGGGCCCCGACTCGGTCGACGACCTCCCGCCGCGCAACGTCCGGATCGCCTACATCGAGGACCAGCTCCTGGCCCTGGCCAACGAGGCGGAGCGCATCCGGCTGGTCCCCGAATGGCTCGACCCGGCCGACCCGGCGCTCGCCGACCGGCACGTGCTCGCCGTCTGCGAGGGCAGCCGCTCGCGCAGCCGCGAGCACTTCGCCGACCGCTTCGGCGCCGCGGACACGTCGATGTACTCCCTGGACGGCCGGCAGGTGCAGGACGTGGTGCTGGGCCTGCGCGTGAAGTCCGACCTGCCCGACCCCATGGCCGTGCTGCTGACGGTGATGCAGAACCGGTTCCTGCTGAACTCGCTGCGCGGCGAGGGCTTCCTCAACATGCGCCTGACCGACGCCGAGGCCGCCGAGGCCGTGGGCATCGACCCGGTGCGCCAGGTGTTCGCCGAGTGCGTGCAGGCCCAGCCGTGCCTGATGGAGCGCGGCCCGGACGGCTCGTTCTCCTGCTCCACGCACGACACGTTCTTCCTGCCCGCGCTGCTGCGGAACTCGCCGTTCTGGGGGCGGGTCCAGGAGGGTCTGCGGCTGTTCGGCGTGGCCGAGGAGAACCTCACGGCGGTCACCTGCTTCCGGCTGGACATGGTGCAGCGCGCGCGCTTCACCGCCCAGCTCTTCGGCCGCACGCCCAGCACGCCGGGCACGTTCGGGTTCCTGCTCGGCGACGCGGCCAACGCGATCCACTTCTGGCCCGGCCGCGGGCTGAACAGCGGCCTGGCCTCGGCGCTGTCGCTGGCCAGGAGCCTGGCGGGGTGGTCGGGGAAGCCGCTGCGCGACGCCGACTTCGTCCGCCACGAGGCGCTGATGTCGATGCTGCAGTACCGCCACAAGAGCCGGGCGTGGCGGCAGATGGTGACCGTCGACGACGACGGGCAGCCGATGGCCATCAAGGACCGCATCGCCCAGGGCATCCGGGCGGGCACGCTCGACGCACCCGACCGCGACGCCGACCTCGCCGCGCTCCTCGAACGGCTGCGGCGCACCCGCGCCCGGCTGGAGTCCCGGCTGCCCGGCCTGCCCGACGACGCCACCCTGCGCGCGCACCTGGAGCAGCTCGGCACCGAAACCCTGCACACGCTGCTGGTCAGCGACGCCTGGGACTCGGCGAGCGTCGGTGGCGAGGAGGTGGACGTCGACTGGCTGCTCGCGCCGACGAGCGCCGTCGCCCGCGCCGCCGCGTGATCCGCCGTCCGCCCGCTTGGCCGCCGATGGCACCCGGCCGCAGCGCGCGGGTCGTCACCCGGTAGCGTGCCGAAACCCCAGGTCACCGCGCGTGAGGGAGCCACATGCACACTCGCGGACTGCTCGTCACGGTCGTCGCCGCCCTGTGCGCGTTGGTCGCCTGCTCGAGCACCCCGACGCCGCCCACCGCCCCGGAGCACCCGCACCTGCGGCTCGGGGTCCTGCCGATCGTCGACGACGCCCACCTGGTGCGCGCGCAGGCGGCGGGTTACTTCGCGGCCGAAGGGCTCACGGTCGACCTCGTCACCGTCCAGGGCGGCGCGGCCGCGCTGCCCCGCCTCGTCGCGGGTGACCTGGACATGACGTTCACCAACTACGTCAGCGTGCTGCTGGCCCAGGCGCAGGGCGGCGGCCCGTTCCGGTTCGTCGACGGCGGCTACCAAGCGGGCCCGAACACGCTGCTGATCATCACGAAGCCCGGCTCCGCCATCCGGTCCCCGCGCGACCTCGCCGGGAAGAAGATCGCGGTCAACACACGGCGCAACATCGTCGAGCTGACCGCCCGCTCCGCGTTGGAGACGGCAGGCGTCGACCCCGATTCGGTCACGTTCGTCGAGGTGCCGTTCCCCGAGATGGCGGCCGCGCTGCAGAGCGGGAAAGTGGACGCGGCGTTCACCGTGGAGCCCTTCAGCACCCAGGCGGCGCTGGCGTTCGGGGCGGTCAGCACGCTCGACGCGAGCGCGGGAGCCACCGCGAGCATCCCGATCGGCGGGGTCGCGGTCACCGCGGACTTCGTCGGGAAGAACCCGCGGACGATGGCCGCGTTCCGCCGTGCCGTCGCGCGGGCCCAGGCCGACATGGCCGACCGCAGCGTCGTGGAGCAGATCCTCCCGACCTACACCAAGATCAATTCGGACACGGCGGCGCTGATCGCGCTCGGCACCTGGCCCGCCACCCTCGACGCCGTCCGGCTGCGCCGCGACGCCGACCTCATGCGGCAGTACGGGGTGCTCACCACCGACCTGGACGTCGGGTCGATGGTGCTCTGATCACGCGCCGGGCGAACGCAGGGTCCAGGTCACGGGCTCGGTCGGCGCGTAGCGGCAGGTGGTGCCGGTCAGCACCGAGCGGTCGAGGTGCGCGCCGAGCTCGGGCAGGACGTCCGCGATGCGGTGGATGGCCTCGCGGAGCCGGGCCGTGACGGCCTTGCGGGCCCGCTCGCTGGTGCTCGTCCCCAGCGCCCGCGCACGACCGCCCAGGCCCGTCGCGTGGCGCAGCTCGGCCAGCAACGCGGTGCGTTCGGTGTCCAGCCTTTCGGCGCGGCCGAGATCGTGGTCGTGCCGGGCGACGACGAGGTCGTCGTCGAGCTCGGCGAGCCTACGCCGATAAGCAGTACGGCCCGCCGCATCGAGCACGACGCCGCCCGCGCGGTCGTGCGGCCCCGCGGCCGCCAGCTCCAGCACGTGCACGTCGACACCCGGGCGGGCCAGCAGAACCGCCAGGTCGGCCAGCCCCTTGAGGTCGCGCAGGTGCGCGGACGCGCCGTGGTAGCGCACGCACCACAGGTCGCCGTCGCGACGCAGCGCGGCATCGGTGGGTGCGGCGGCGTCCCCGAGCGCGGCCAGCTCGAGCGCGGTCTCGTTCTCCCAGACCACCGCCCCCAGCCTGCGGTGCACGTCCAGGGAAATCAGAGGGCCCGGCGGGCGCCGTCGAGATCGTCCGGATCGCCGGTGAGCGCGAGGAACCCGGCGGCGACGGCGTGGGCGTGCGACGGCACGCCCACCCACCACCGGACCGCCTCCCCGGCGACCGCGCGGAGCCGCTCGGGATCGCGACGGGCCCGGACCAGCCCCAGCAGCTGGGACATCCGGACGTTGCCCGCGTCGGGCTCACCGATCCGCTCGCCCAGCGCGCTCGCGGCGGCGATCAGGTGCTCGGCCTCGTCGAGCCGCCCGTCGATGAGGGCCAGCGCGCCGCGGCGGGTCATGGCGAGGTAGTCGTGGCGCGGCTGGCGGAAGCCGTCGGCCGCGCGCAGGAACTCGGCCAGGGCCGCCCGGAAGGCCGCGGACCCCTGCTCCAGCAAGGCGTTGGCGGTCAGCAGAAGACCTTCGGCGTGCCGTTCGCGGTCGCCTGCGCGGGCGGCGAGCTCGCTGATCTCCCGGGCGATCACGATCCGCTCCGCCGCCCGTCCTGGGGTCCAGAGGATGTCGTGACGAGCCAGCAGGCACGCCGCGACGGTGGTCGGGTCATCGAGAGTGCGGGCGAGGGCGAGCGCCTGCTCGGA
Organism: uncultured Actinomycetota bacterium; assembly: GCA_963739465.1. Taxonomy (GTDB): domain Bacteria; phylum Actinomycetota; class Actinomycetes; order Mycobacteriales; family Pseudonocardiaceae; genus Pseudonocardia. The sequence goes on along the minus strand of CAVUAS010000015.1, from coordinate 54,816 downwards.
CAGCGGGCGGGCCCGCGGCCGCTGTGCGGGCACAGAGTGGTGCAGCTCGCGCGCGAGGCTCGCGGTCAGGTGGGCCTCCAGAGTGGTGCGGCTGCCGGACAGCGCGGCGAGCGCGGACTCCAACTCGTCGACCACGGCGTCGCGCGGCATCGCGAACCGGGCACCGAGCCGCTGGACGCCGAGTGCCACCCGGGCGATGCGCTCGGCGTCCCCGCAGGCGGACGCGCGGCCGCGGGCGTCGTCGAGCAGTGTCCGCGCCCGGCCCGGATCTCCCGTTCGGGCGCGGGCGTCTGCCTCCTCGATCAGGAGGTCGACGAGCACGGCGGCCGCGGCCGCCGCACCGGTGTCCTCGACGGCGCGACGAGCTCTGGCGAGGTGGCCCGCCGCCTCCGCGAAAGCCAGGCGCGCGCACTCGGCGCGGGCTGCGCGACGCGCCCAGTACACGGCCCGCTCGCTGCCCTCAAGCGGAGCGGCCGCCGCCGTGTGCCGGGCCAGGTCGGCGTCGGCGACCGCGGCCCCACGGGCAAGGCGATGTTCGAGTGCGTCGGCGATGTGCTGGTGCAGGGTGGAGCCGTCGCGGGACGGCCAGTCCGGCCGCGACCGTCTCGCGGAAGAGGTCGTGGGCGAGTCGGGTGTGGGTGCCGTCGGCGTCGCGGATGAGCACTCCCGCTCGCACACCCTCCTCGACGAGGCGGCTGACCGTGGCCGCATCGTGGCCCGACACGTCGGCCAGCACGTCGGGCATCAGGTCGTTGCCCGCCACCGCGGCCACCTCCACCAGCGCGCGGCACTCCGCGGACAGCTGTCGCACGCGACGACCGACCACGTCCCGCACGGCCGCAGGCACCGCTGCCGTGGGTCCCGACTCGACCAGCAGATCGGTGAGCTGGCGGGCGAAGAACGGATGGCCGTCGGTGCGCCGGTGGACCTCGGCGGCCCACCGGTCGGCGGCCGCGGCGCCCGCGACGTCCGTGACCAGCGCGGCCACCTCCGCCGCGGACAGCCCGGAGAGCTGCACAGTGTCGCCGCGGGCGGCCAGCTCGACGAAGGCCTCGGCGACCGGCTCGGTCAGCTCGTCGGGCCGGTAGGCACCGACGATCACCAGGGCCACCGGCCGGCAGGGCCGCACGACGAACCGCAGCAGCGCGAGCGTCGACGCATCGGCCCACTGCAGGTCGTCCAGCACGACGAACGCGGGCGCGTGCCCGGCGATCCGCTCCAGGAACCGGACGACCGCGTCGAACAGCCGCAACCGCGCCGCCTCGGTGTCGACGACCGACGGCTCCCCGGCGACCTGCCCAGACAGCTCGGGGAGCACCCTGACCAGCTCGCCGACATCGGAAAGCCCGTCGGTCGCCGCGGACCCGACCGCATCCAGTAGGCCGCGCAACGCGGTGGACCACGCCCAGAACGCGGGCGCCCGCTCCGCGTCGGCGCAGGTGCCCCAACCCACCGCCCATCCGCTGCGCGCCGCCGCCTCACTGACCAGCGTGGTCTTCCCTATTCCCGCCTCTCCGGCGACCAGGACCAGCCGTGCCCGCCCGCCCGCGGCCTCCTCGACCGCGTTCAGGAGCCGCGACAGAGCACGGGCCCGACCGACGAACGCCACGCCTGGAGATTCTGCTCCGCGAAGTTCTCCGCCAGAACCGATCCCGCGCAACCGCGTGGCCGTTCCTGGCGGAAACGCCGTCGGTACTGGCGCCTACATGGCGTTCCGTCCGACAACCGCCGGGAGCATCCTGTGACCGTGACCTTCGATCCCGCCTCCTACAAGGAGACCACCCGCGCCCAGTGGGAAGACGCCGCCGCCTCGTGGAACTCCTGGGGTCCGACACTCGAGGACTGGCTGGGTGCCGCCACCGCGCTGATGCTCGACGCCGCGGGCGTGACGACGGGAAGTGCCGTGCTCGACGTCGCCGCGGGCGCGGGTGGCCAGACGCTGGCCGCCGCGCGGCGAGCAGGCGCCGACGGCCGGGTGCTCGCCACCGACATCTCTTCCGCGATCCTCGCGTACACGGCCGCGTCAGCCGCCGCGGCGGGCCTCACCAACGTGCACACCCGGGAGGTGGACGGCGAGCGGCTCGACGTCGACGCGGGTGCGTTCGACGCCGTGATCTCCCGTCTCGGGCTGATCTACTTCCCGGACCGGGCCGCGGCGCTCGCGTGCCAATACCGGGCGCTGCGCCCGGGTGGGCGGGTCGCCGCGATCGTCTACGGGACCGCCGAGCACAACGGCTTCTTCGCCGTCCCGGTGTCGATCATCCGGCGGCGCGCCCAGCTCCCCCCGCCCGCGCCCGGCCAACCCGGACCCTTCTCCCTCGGCGCGCCCGGTGCGTTGGAGGACGCGCTGCGCCGGGCCGGGTTCCGCGACGTGGGCTCGCGCACGGTCGCGGCGCCGCTGCGGATGTCGTCCTCGCGGGAGTGTCTGCGCTTCGAGCGCGAATCCTTCGGCGCCCTCCATCAGATGCTCGCGGGCCTCAAGCCCGACGAGCGCGAACAGGCCTGGCAGGAGATCGCCGACGAACTGGCCCGGTTCGACACGACCGACGGCTTCGCGGCTCCCTGCGAGCTGATCGTCGGATGGGGCACGAAATAGGACTCACCTGCCCGCCGGGCTGCCTGCTTGCGCGACCGACGCGCGGGCCAGCAGGTCGGCGGGCACCCCGACGCAGGCCACCAGGCCACGGCCGCGGTGCCGCGCGCGGAGCGTCACCGCGATCCCGTGCCGCCGCGCCAGCCTGGCCACCACGAACAGGCCCATCCGGCGCGAGACGCCGGGGTCGAACAGCGGCGGCTCGGCCAGCTCGGCGTTGACCTTCGCCAGTTCGTCGGCGGGCATCCCGACGCCCTCGTCGACGATCTCCACGGCGAGCGCGCCGTCCGACCAGAGCCGGGCGTCCACCGTGACCGTCGAGTCGAGGGGCCCGAACGTGGTGGCGTTCTCCAGGAGCTCGGCGAACAGGTGACCGAGGTCGGCGACGACGGTGCCGCGCACCTCGACGTCGGGCAGCGGGCCCACCACGACCATCCGGTGCAGCTCGATCTCCGCCACCGCCGCGGCGACCAGCTTCCCGACCTCCGTGTCCGACACGACCCGTGGCTGCGCCTCGCCCGCCAGCACCAGCAGGTTCTCGGTGTTGCGCCGCATCCGCGTCGCGAGGTGCTCCATCTCGAAGAGGCCGTCGAGCTGATCGGGATCGCGCTCCCGCTGCTCCAGCCGGGCGAGCACCGCGAGCTGCCTGCCGATCAGGCTCTGGCCGCGCCGCGCGAGGTTGGTGAAGATGTCGTTCACGCTGCGCCGCAGGAGGGCCTGCTCCCCCGCGAGCCGAACGGCCGCCGCGTGCACGGCGTCGAACGCGCGCGCGACCTCCCCGATCTCCTCGTCGGAGTCCACACCGATCGGTTTGACGCGCACCTCCGGGATCCGGCCGTCGACGAGTGTCATCCCGGCGATCGTCGCGGGCAGTCGCGACCGGGCGATCTGGAACGCCGTCGTCCGCAGCGTGCGCAGCGGCACGACCAGCGACCGGACCACGACGACCACCACCGCCACCGTCAGCAGCACCAGCAGCGCGACCAGCACTCCGTCACGCACCGCCGCGGCCCGCGCGCTCGCCGCCAGCGCGGCGCCGTCGGTCGCCAGCTGTTGTTGCTGCGCGACCTCGACGTCGCGGATCAGGTCGGCGGTTCGCCGCGCGGCGCGGTCCCAGTCGGCGGTCTGGGCCGTGGGCAGCGGCTCGTCGCGGGTCATCGCGGTGAGCACGCGCTGCTCGATACGCTGCCGGGCGTCCACCTCGGCGCCCGCGACCGTGGCCGCCCAACGGTCCCGCAGCGACGGCGACGCCGCCGTGGCCAGGTCGGCGAACGCGGCCGCCGTCTGCGTCTCGGCGGAGCGGGCGGCGTCCAGCAGCCCGGTCGTCGCCGCGCCGCCCACCAGCACGGCCGCCACGGTGGCGTGCTGACGGCGGACCTGCTCCTTAGCCTCGGCGACGGTCACGGCATCGGCCGACGCCCGCAGCAGCGGCGCGGGCGCCGCGGTCAGTGCGGCGCTCTCCAGCGCCAGGAAGACCTCGATGACGGCCGTGTACGCGGCCCCGACCCGCTCGGGCGGGAACGCGGAGCCGGTGACCGCGCGCCGCAGCGCCGCCAGGTCCGCGAGCCGATCGCGGGCGGCCGCCTCCAGGTCCGCGGCGGCCACCCCGAATGCGGCGGCAGGAAGCGCGACGACCGCGGCCGCGGCCGCGTCGACCTGCCGGGTCTGGGCGTCCAGCGGGCCCCGGCCGTCGGTGCGGCCGCCCGCGACGTAGGTCTCGGCGTACACCCGCTCGCCCTGCAGCGCGTCGACCAGCCGCGCGACCTGCTGGCCCGCGACGACCTGACCGACCAGCGCGTCGAGGTCGCGGGCGTCCTGGGCCGACGCGGCGACCCGCAGGCTGCCGAGCGTGCCGACCACCAGCAGCGGCACGACCAGCACCGCGGCCAGCTTCGTGCGCAACCGCCAGTTCCGCAGCCGCCTGCTCCTTCGCGGGCGGCGGGCGGCCGCTTCCAAATCGCTCACCGTGGGTCACCCTCCACCGCGCCTCGGTATCGAACGGCCCACTTCGGGCGCGGCAAGTGCGCATGCTGTCACGGCCGCGGGCACGAACCGTCGCCCGATCGCCGGACGGCTGTCCCCCGGCCGCGGCCGGTCGGGCGGGGTCGCAGCGCATGAGCGGCGGCACCGCGAGACCGGATCGTGTGCGGTCGACGGATGGCCAAGGCGTCCACCTGAGATCGTTTGTCCGGGATCGGCCGCACCGGAGGTGAACGGCGTTGCACGCCGTGCCGGACGCCGCCACGGGCTCCGATCGCGACGCCGGATGAACCGACCGGTTCCGCGAGCCGACGGCGCGGCCAGCGTCCGGCTGCTGGCCGTGTCGTTCGGTGTCACCGTCGCACGCGCTCTGGGGCGGACTGCTGCTCGTCGGGGGCGTCATCAGCCTCCTCTGGAGCAACCCGTGGGTGCAGCGGGCGACCGCGCCGCCCGCAACGACTACTTCACCCCGCTCGCCGCGCCCATCATCTACGTGTTCTTCCTGGCCGTGCTGGCGATCGTGCTGCTGGCCCGGCGCGCGTCGCTGCAGCAACCGCGGGCGCTGGCGTACACCTTTATCGTTCGCCTCAAGGACGTGGTGGACGGGCCGGTCTCGCCTGCCGAGCACGCCGAGATGCTGCGCGAGGTGACCGCGCTCGAGGACACCGACCGTCCGGACCTGCGGGTGCTCGCGCAACAGCTGCGCCCGGTGGTCGAGGACGCCCCGGTCGGGCCGCCCGACCGTTCCTCACCGCGGTCGCCCAAGTGGAGCGTGCGCTGCTCCCGCGGTGGGTGCACCGGCTGGTGCTGATCCTGTCGGCCGCGCTGCTCGGCCTGCTCTCCCTGATCGGTCTCGCGGTCTTCGTCGCCTTGCCGCCGACTATCCGGACGTGCAGATCGTGCTCGCCGACACGCCGGTCGATCTTGTCGCCCTGCGGTCGGTGCTGCTCGTCGCCTCTTTGGGCGAGACGCTCGTCGGCGGTCTACTGCTGCTGTCTGCCGTCTCGCTCCTGGTGGGCCGCGACCGGGCCGGGGTCGCGCTCGGGCGGGCCGGGCTCGTGCTCGGGCTGGGCGGCGTCAACGTCGTGCTGGGGTATCTCGACGCCGAGCTGGTCGTGGCGGTGCGGGCACCGTGCACGAATACGGATGATCTCGCTAGAGCGGGAGGGCGAGCCCGTCCACGAAACCTAGTCGAGATCGGCCTGCCACAGGTCAGGACCGAACACCTCGTACTGGATGTCACCGGGAGCGACGCCGCGATCGATCAAGGCGGTCCGCACCGCCTGCATGAACGGGATCGGCCCGCACAGGTAGTACAGGGCGTCCTCGGGCAGCGTCACCTGGGACAGATCCATCATCCCGGCGTGCACGCCGGTCATCGGCTCGTTGCTGCCGGTGCCGTTCTCGTACCAGACGTGGATCGAGGCGTTGCGCAAGGCGAGGACGTCGGTGACGACCTGACGGCGCAGCGCGAACGAGCTCTCATCGAGGTCGGCGTGCAACAGCATGATCTCCAGTGCGGATTCGGCGGCGACCAGGTGCGACAGCATCCCGGCCATCGGGGCGATGCCGACGCCCGCGCTCGCGAACACCACGGGGCGTCCCGCGTCGTCGAGTACGACGTCGCCGTAGGGCAGAGACATCGTCAGGACATCGCCGACGTCGACCGTGCGGAACAGCAATGAGGACATCTCGCCGTCGGGCTTCCCCTCGTCGTGCACCCACTTGACGGAGAACTGACGGTGCCGTCCGTCATCGGTGCGGGTGAGGCTGTACTGGCGCGGCTGGCGCACGCCGTCGGGCATCGGCATCAGGACGGTCACGTACTGACCGGGTAATGACGTCTTCACCACTCGGTCGTCGACCCGCTTGACCACGAAGGTCACGACGTCCTCGGTCTCCCGGATCTTCTGCACGACCTCCCACGGGCGCCAGACCGTCTCCGGCCGGACCCCACGTGCGCTGTAGAGCCCGCGCTCCTGGTTGATCAGGGCGTCGGCCATCAGCCAGTAGACCTCGTCCCAGGCGGCCGCGATCTCGGGGGTGACCGCGTCGCCGAGCACGTCCCCGATCGCCCACATGAGGTTGTCGTGGACAACCTGGTACTGCTCGGCCCGGACGCCCAGCGACGCGTGCTTGTGCGCGATCCGCGACATCAGCTTCTCCGGCGTGTGGCCGGGAGTGTTGACCAATGCGTCTGCGAAGGCCGCAACGGACCCGGCCAGCGCCTGCTGCTGGGAGCCGTCAACCTGGTTGCCGCGGTTGAAGGTGCCGTCGAGCAACTCCGGGTGCTGGGCGAACATATGCCCGTAGAACCGTTTCGCGATCTCGCCGATGTGGGCGCCCACAACGGGCAGCGTCGCCTCGATCACCGGCCGGGACGTGTCCGAAAGCATGGCGGCTCCCTCCGCGAGTTGACGAACCGGACGCTTTCCGAGGGTAATCGCGGGCACCCCGTGTCCCGGTCCCTTCCACGGGCCGGAAGCGCCCGGGATTGACCGTGGCGGACCGGTCTGTGTTGCACGATCTGCTCGTCGTCCTCGACCGCGTCGACCGGATCCCCGATGCCTGGACCCGGCCACCGTGCGGGGGCATCCTGGTCGACGTGGACGAGCCAGAAACCGGCTGGCGACCCGGCGATCACATTCTCGTCGATCTTCCCAACGGGCAGACTGTGCGCTGCCGCATCGTGAACGTCAGGGACGACGCACGCTCCAGGTTGTACCCGAATCGGCGGTCGTCATCGCCTGGCGAGGATGTGACCCGCCCGGCAGGCGATTGCGGAGGAGCTGTTGTGGCCGACCTGTTCGCCGCGGCCGGGCTGGTGCAGTTCGACCACAGGTTGTCGGGTACGGCTTGAAACATCACGTCGACCTCGGTCGGGGTCACCGCTGACATCGGCAGCTTCATCGCCTCAGGCCGCCTCGCCGCGCCACCCGCTACGGGTAGGCGGCCGTGACCACACAGCCATCGTCCGCCGCGGACGCACCGGTCGGCGGTGTGACCGAGCATTGGGACGAGATCTATCGCACCCGCGACAGTGGCCAGTTCAGTTGGACCCAGGCCGAACCGGTTATGTCCCTGCGTCTGATCGACCAGCTGTCCGTCGGCAGCGAGGACGCGATCATCGACGTGGGGGCCGGTGACAGCACGCTGGTGGATGCCCTGCTCGCCCGGGGATTTCACGACGTGACCGTCCTCGACGCCGCACCGCACGCTCTGGAGCGTGCTCGTGCCCGGCTGATTCGCGCTGGGCAGGCGAGCGGCGCCGCGACCGTGACGTGGCAGACCGGCGACGTGCTGTCCTGGCGTCCGAGGCGGTCCTACCGTGTGTGGCACGACCGCGCGGTGTACCACTTCCTTACCGACCCGGCCGACCGCGCGACCTATGTCGACATCGCTGCGTCTGCCGTCACCTCCGGCGGATTTCTGATCGTCGGCACGTTCGCGCTCGATGGGCCGACACACTGCTCCGGGCTGCCTGTTGCGCGCTACGCCCCCGACGAGCTGACCGCCGAGTTCGCGCGCTACTTCGCTCCGCTCACCGCCGACGACGAGCAACACCACACACCATGGGGCGCAAAGCAGCACTTCACCTGGCTGGTTCTGCACCGTCGTACTTGACCAGCCAGCTCGCCGGGCGGGCGGGCCACCGGCCGCCGACGATGCAGGACGGCCTGCGGGCTACCGCATCCGACTATGTGCATATAGGCTTACCGTTTGTGGCAGCTTACGGAGATGCTGGGTTGGGGCTGCTCGGTGACCCGACCCGTCGTGCCATCTTCGAGCTGCTCGCCCGACGACCCTCGTCGGTGCAGGAGCTGGCTGACCAGCTACCGATCAGCCGTCCTGCCGTGTCCCAGCACCTGAAGGTGCTGCGCGACGGCGGCCTGGTCGTGTCCCAACCCGAGGGCACCCGCCGCATCTACCGACTCAACCCCCACGGCGTCGGCGCTCTGCGGGCGTGGCTGGAAGGGGTGTGGGATCAGGCCCTGACCGACTTTCACAAGGCCGCCGACCAGGCCGCCGACGACGACCTCCACGCCGACCGTCTCCACCCCGAACAGGAGCAGCAATGACCGCAGCGACTATCCCGCCGATCGAGGGCAAGACCACCGTGAACGTGCCGGTCGAGCAGGCGTTCGAGGTGTTCACGGCATCCTTCACCGCCTGGTGGCCGCACCAATACCACATCGGACAGAGCGACGTGGCCGAGGTGATCCTGGAATCCCAAGAGGGTGGCCGCTGGTACGAACGCGGCGTCGACGGCACCGAATGCGACTGGGGCCGCGTGCTGGCCTGGGAGCCGCCGCAGCGCGTCGTGTTCACCTGGCAGATCAACGGCAACTGGCAGTTCGACCCCGACCCCGCGCACGCCAGCGAGATCGAGGTGCGCTTCCACGCCGAGGGCCCCACCCAGACCACCGTCGAGGTCGAACACCGCTACTTCGAGCGCCTCGTCGAAGGCCAGAACGTGCACGGTGCCATCCGCAGCGGCGGTGGCTGGCCCGCCCTGCTCGACAGCTACGCCCGCATGGTCAAACACCAGGCCAGCACGGACCCGGCATGAGCGGAGCCGTCACGAGCGGACCGGACACCATGCGCCTTGCCCGCGACGAACGCGCCGACCTCGCCGACTTCCTCGCCACCCCTCACCCCCGAGCAGTGGGATAGCTCGACGCTGTGCACACAGTGGCGGGTCCGCGACGTGGTCGCGCACATGTTCAGCTACGAGGACCTGGGCCTGCTTGCGCTCGTGCGCCGGTTCGCCGCGGGCCGGTTCAACGCGGACCGGGTCAATGCGATCGGGTGGCCGGCTACGCGGACCACAGCCCCGACGACCTGCTGGCCCGCCTGCGAGAGCACCTGCAGCCGAGCGGGCTGACCGCACGATTCGGCGGCCAGATCGCGCTCACCGACGGACTCATCCACCACCAGGACATCCGCCGCGCGCTCGCCCTGCCCCGCGACGTGCCGCCCGACCGAGTGCAGGCGGCGCTGCGGTTCGCACCCGGAGCACCGCCCATCGGCGTCGCCAAGCGCATCCGCGGACTACGACTCGCCGCCACCGACCTGGACTGGACCACCGGTGACGGCCCCACCGTCGAAGGGCCGGGCGAGGCAATGCTGATGGCCATAGCCGGGCGCCCCGCCGCCCTCCCGGAACTGTCCGGCCCCGGCAAACCAACCCTCGCCGACCGGATCACCAGCTGAAGCCACAACTCAAACGTCGAACCCAGGTTGCCGTCCGTGTGGCGGGGAGAGGCGGTGCGCGATCGCGGCCGCCTCGTGCCTGTTGGGCGCGCCGAGCTTGCGCAGGATGTGCGAGACGTGGACGCTGGCGGTCTTGACGCTGATAGCGAGCGCCGCTGCGATTTCGCGGTCCGTGTAGCCGCGGGCGAGGAGGGTCAGGACCTCCGCCTCGCGCGGGGTCAGGCCGAGGATCGCCCCCGTTGTCTGCTTTCGTTCGCGCGGCTCCATTTCCGGTGGCGTGAGATCGAGCCTGGCACGTTGAGCGAGCCGCTCGATCTCGCGCAGCAGAGGATTTGCTCCGATCCGTAGCGCGACGGTGTGCGCCAGCCTGAGTGACCAGCCCGCCGCTGCGCGGGACGCTCCGGCGGCGACGAGCGCTTCGGCCTCGCGCCAGCGACAGTAGGACGAGAGCGGCGGACGTTCGAGCCCGTCCCAGACCGATGCGGCCGCCGACCACAAATCAGCCCGTGTGACGCCGCGGGGACGCTGGTACTCAGCCTCGGACAGTGCGTGCCAGCCAGCGGCGCTCGGCGTGACCGCTGATGCCTCGGCAGCCGCGCGGCGAGCGGCGGCGATGAGCTTCTGTGTGCGAGCCAGCCACTTACGGACGGCGTCGGTATCGCGGCTGGCCCGTGCGAGAGCTGCGAGCTCCGCCTGTGCCCGTAGGCCTTTGGCACAAAGCAAGACGCCGATCTGGGCGGCCTCGCGGAAATGCGCCCACTCCAGGCCGTCCTGGACTGCCTGGTCGGCGTCCGTCCACCGGCGCTCCCACAGGGCGAGCTCGGCCACGGAGCCGCTATAGATCGCCAAGCCGGGCCCGTGACGCAGCGTCGGGCGCGCAGCTTCAAGATGCGTCCGCGAGCCGTCGAAGTCGCCGCGGCCGATCTCGAGGTCTGCGCGCAGGATGAGGGGGATATGCGGGTGATTCGCGGTGGTCGTCCGGAGCGCGGCGGCGCTCACCTTGTCGGCTTCCTCCCACTCGCCGATCGCGAGCAGCGCCTTGACGTGGTTGGCGACCAGCACCGTTGTGTCGATGCCGTAGGGGCGAATCACCCCCAGCGCCGACTCGGCAATCCGGGCTGACTCGCGGGCCCGACCCAGCATCGTCAGCACGTCGGCGAGCAGGACATATGCTTCTAACAGCGCCGAGGCGCGGCTCTCCTCGGCGAGTTGGCGGGCCTGCCAGAGGTGCGCGAGCCCCTCCTCGCCGCGGCCGAGGTAGGAGAGGTCGGTGCCGAGCACCATGAGCGCGCCGAGCTCAGCCCGACGCGCGCGCACAGCCCGCGCGACCGCGAGCCCCTGCACGCTGATCGCCAGCGACGCGTCGTAGCGCCAGGCCAGCATCAGCCCGCGACCGAGGGCCGCGAGCGCCTGGGCGCGCTCCGGCGAGGGCGGCTGCTTGGGCACGAGCTCGACCGCGCGCCCGAACGCGGCCAGGCAGTCGTCGGTGCGGCCGCTTGCGTCCAGATACCCGCCGAGGCTCTCGTGCAGGCTCGCGGCGCGCAGCGGGTCGCTCCCGCCGACGAGCTCGATCGCCCGCCGGGTGAGCTCGACCGCGCGCGGTGCGGCGCCCGTTTGGCTGGCGAGTTCGGCAGTCCGGGAGCAGAGCTCGGCGAGGTCGAGGCCCACGAGCTGCGCGGCGGCCGGCACGGCCTCCCACAGCGCGAGCGCCCGCTCGCGGTGCGCGAGCGCCTCCGCCAGGCCGAAGGCCGCCTCAGCCTCACGTGCCGCCTCGACCGAGGCGGACAGTGCCTCCGTGGGGCGACCGGCAGCCGCCCAATGGGGGGCGAGCTCCGCCGCAGGAGCGCCGACGCTCGCGAGCTCGTCAGCAAGCCGCGCGTGCAGCTCCTCCCGCTCACCGGGCAGGATCGTCGTGTAGATCGCCTGCGCCAAGAGCGCGTGGCGGAACCGGAAGCTGCCGGTGGCGTGCTCGGCGACGAGCACGCCGTGCTCGACGGCCTGACGCAGCGACTCGCGCACATCGTGCTCCGGCAGGCCCGCCACCACCCGCAACAGGGGATAGCCCACCTCGCGTCCGGCGGCCGCGGCCAACCGCAACAGGCCCTGCGTCGTCCGGTCGAGAGGGGCCACGCGCTGGAACAGAAGTTCGCGTAGGCCCCGCGGGAGCGCTCCGCCCCGATTTCCTGCGGCGGCAAGGAGCTCCTCGGCGAAGAACGGGTTGCCCTCGGAGCGGGCAACGATCGCGTCGCTCAGTGCCGCAGGCAGCGGCGTACCGGCACGGGCCTCGAGCAGCGCCGCCAGCTCCTCGGGTTCAAGCGGTCCGAGCTCAAGCACGAGCGCCGCCCCGGAGCGCCGGACGCCGTCCGCGACACGGCGCATCCGCGCGGCCGAGGAGGCCTCGTCGTCGCGGTAGGTCGCGAGCACCAGGACCCGCCGCTCGTCGAGGTTGTGGGCGAGGAAGACGACGAGATCGAGCGTCGAGGAGTCGGCCCAGTGCAGATCCTCGAGCACGAGCAGTACGGGTGCGGAATCAGCACGGTCGGTGAGCAGCGCCAGCGTCTGCTCGAACACCTGTAGCTGCGAGCCTGCGACCCGCCGAGGGCTGCAAAGTGGGCCTAATGCCTCCACGAACGGCTGGTAGGGCAACTCCGTGCCGATCAGATCGATCGAGCGCCCGAGCAGGATGTCGAACCCAGCCTCCCGGGCTCGTCGCGCCAACTCGGACGCGAGCCCGGTCTTACCGATGCCCGCTTCTCCGGCGATCAGGACGGCTGCGCCGCTTCCCTCCCGCGCCGCGTCGAGCGCGCCGTCGAACTCGCTGAGCGCACGTACGCGTCCAACGAATACCTCGCTTGCGCGAGCCACCATTCGGCCAGTGTCGCGCAGCCCACCCTCGGTTGGGGTGGCCGCTCGTGTGCACCCCACCCCGCCATCGGGAAAATACGCATACCGGCCGAGGAACATAAGGTCCGCCTCCCGATGCGCCCCCACCTTCTCCCTGGCCACGATCCAGTCGACGTGACGGGCACGAGGAGGCCAGAGATGACAACGGTTGCACACGACCAGCAGGAGTGGACGGGCACGATGAAGATTCACACGGTGCCCGGCGGCGGCGGGCTGCGGTTGCACGTGCGCGAGTGGGGTCGGGCGGACGGCCCGCCGATCCTGCTCATTCATGGCTTTTCGCAGAACCACCTCTGCTGGGCGAAGCAGTACGAGAGCGCGCTCGCCGACGAGTTCCGGCTCGTGGCCTTCGATCTCCGCGGCCACGGCATGTCCGAGGCGCCGCTCGAGCCCGAGCATTACACCTACGGCGAGCTCTGGGCCGACGACGTGGCGGCGATCATCGACGAGCTGCGCCTCGACCGGCCTGTGCTCGTGGGCTGGTCGTACGGCGCCTTCGTCATCGGCGACTATGTGCGAACGCACGGCCAGGACCGAATTGCCGGGATCGACTTCGTCGGCGGGGGGGTCAAGCTGGGTCAGGCCGCCTTCGGCACGCTAATCGGCCCCGGCTTCCTCGATCACTTCGCGGACCTCACGGCCGACGACCTGCCCACGAACATCCGGGGCATGCGCGCCTTTCTCAAGGGGCTGGTGGTGAAGCCGCTCGCGGCCGACGACCTCGAGTCGGCGCTGTGCTGGAGCATCGTGGTACCTGCGCGGATCCGCGCCAATCTGGCCGCACGCGAGATCGACCTCGACGACGTGCTCCATGCTCTCGAGGTACCCCTACTGGTGACGCACGGCCGAGCGGATCCGGTCGCGCTGCCGGCAATGGCCGAGCATGTGCTGGCCACCCTCCCCACAGCCGAGGCCTCATGGTATGAGGGTGTCGGTCACGCGCCGCACCTGGAGGAGCCCGAGCGGTTCAACCGCGAGCTGGCCGCGCTCACCCGCCGCGTCTTCGCCCGATCATCGGCCGCAGACACTGAACGGGCAGGGAACTGACAGCTGGCGGTTCAGCCGCCGGAGGTTCCTCGGCGGCGTCCACGAACCGCCCGCGCGAAAGGCCCCCGCCCCGGGCAGCATGTCCGCGGGTTGTGCGGGGAGGCACCCGCACTTCGAGGTGACCGTTCCGCTGTGCGGCTGGACATCTCACATGTTCGAGCCGATATCCTCGATGCTTGAGCGACGTCCGACCGCCGCGGCGGACAACGACAGCGCACTGGAGGGGGCTGCTGGTCGGCCTTGCCCAGCGTCGCTTGCGGTGGCCGCCCCGAGCCCGCCGACTGCGCAGCGTGGCCGCTCCAACCGAGCGGCGCACGGGAGAACGGCCGATCTTCGCGGGCGGCCCGTCGCCTGCCGATCTCGAGGCGCTAGCCGCATTGGACGACGAGCAGCCGCCGCGCAGGTCGCTGCAGTCCACGGGGCGATGGGGGTTCGCGGTCACCGCCGCCGCTGTCGGGCGGCCCGGGTCGCGGGGCAGCGGACGTGATGGCGCCACGTCGATCGTGCACCACGCCAACCGGGGGCCAGCCCAATCCCCTGTGAGCTGAAGTCGGAGGGCACCAGGCGTGTCGTGGGTGTCGATCATGCCGGAGCCTCGCGAGCACAACCATGGCCAAACCACCCACACGAGGCATGTGCACGTACATCCACTGTAGACATTTGAGCAAGCAACTGGATGCCATTGATCCAATTGACGCATCTCTAATGGACGTTTCCGCTGGTCAGAGTGGTGGAGGCAAGGGGAGTCGAACCCCTAACCCCCGCCTTGCAAACGTAAAGCCAGCGGCGCCGCCACGCGGACTGCCCAGGTCACCGCGACGCAGCGGTTGGACATCTTGCTCCTGCTGCCTGCCGAAGACACAGACTCGGTGCCATCACCGGTGTCATAGTGTCCAGTATGGATGATCGAATCACCGAAGCATCCTGGTTGCGGCTGGTGCCCGCGCCGTATCCTTGAACCATGAGCGAGGAGCCGGTCTCCGTGACGACCGACGGCCTGCACGCGGCCAGCGAGCACGCGAGGTCGTGGGAGCGGGCCGTCGAGCGGGCCGAGCGTGGTGAGACCGTGGCCGTGCTCGCCCACGGCAGGCACGTCGCCGACGTCGTCCCCTCTGGGGAGATCGAGCGGCTGCGGGAGACCATCGACGTCCTGTCTGACAACGAGCTGCTCCGCGAGCTGCGCAGCGGCCTGGACGACCTCCGCGCCGGACGCGTCATACCGGCCGCCGACGTGGCCGCCGATCTGAGGCGTCGAAGCGCCCAGCAGTGACCGGGCACGATCTCTACGAGATCGTCTTCACCCCCGCCGCCCGACGCGGCATGAACCGGCTGTCGCTCTCGGCGGCGACGGCGATGTTCGAACACCTCACCGGACCCGTCGCCGAGAACCCCGAGCGACTCGGCAAGCAGCTCGACGCACCACTGGACAACCTCTGGAGCACCCGCCGAGGCGAGTATCGGGCGATCTACGCCATCGATGACGATCAACATCGCGTGAGCATCGTCGCCGTGGCCCACCGCCGGGATGCATACCGGAGCCCCTGAACGACCGGCGACTTCGCGTCTCGCGGTGGGTGAGTACTGGGATGCTGTGGGTCATGTCCGATGAGCCGTCGCCGCGGCGCTGTGTTCTTGTCCCATACGTCGGAGTTGCGGCGGTTCCCCGTTCAGCGTTCGTTCGTCGCGGCGGCTCAGGACGCGGTGATCCGAGGTGGTGATGCGGTAACGGACATGGCTTATTTCCCCGCGCGACAGCACAAGCCAGCACAACTGTGCCGAGACGCGGTGGCGGCAGCGGACGTGTACGTGTTGATCGCCGGGTTCCGGTACGGGTCGCCGGTGCGGGACCGGCCAGAAGTGTCCTACACCGAACTGGAGCACGAGACGGCCGAACTGCGGGGCATCCCGCGATTGGTGTTTCTGCTCGGGGAGGACACCGAGGGTCCGGCGGCGATGTTCGCGGATCTCGAGCATGGGGCGCGCCAGCACGCCTTTCGGGGTCGCCTGGCCAGCAGTGGCGTCACCACCGCAATCGTGACGAGTCCGGGAGAGTTGGAAACCACACTGCTCCAGGGGCTCACCGCGCTTCCCCGGCCGGAGCCGCGGCCAGCCGCTAGGTGATGCAGCGATTGATGGCGTCGGTCGCCGGGTGTGGGCAATCCCGGCGCGAGTGCGCGGGTTCACGGGGCGGGCCGAGTTGCTGGGCCAACTGGTGACGGCTCTGCGCTCCGGGGCCCCAACCGTCGTACAGACAGTGACCGGGATGGGTGGGATCGGCAAGACCACGGCGGCGATCGAGTACGCCCACCGCCACTACGACGAGTTCGACATCGCCTGGTGGGTCCCGGCCGAGGACCCGGCGTTGATCCCGGAGCGTCTCGCTGAGCTTGCGCTGGCACTGGCATTGACGACCGCTACGACCCCGACCGGAGTGGGGGTGGCCCGACTGCTGGGCGAGCTCGCCCGGCGGGATCGCTGGCTGGTGGTGTTCGACAACGCCGAGGAGCCTCGAGCGTTGTCCCGGTTCCTGCCCGAGGGGCCCGGCCAGGTGCTGATCACCTCACGGAACCCGGCCTGGCGCGGGATCGCCGCCACGCTGGGTGTACGGAAGTTCACTCGGGACGAGTCGATCGAACTGCTGCACCGACTGGCACCCGAACTCACCGACACCGAGGCGGACCGGGTGGCGGACGTGGTCGGTGATCTGCCGCTGGCGATCGAGCAGGCCGGATCGTTGCTAGCAGATACCGCCATGGCGGTGGACGACTACCTCCAGCTGCTGGCCAAGCGAACGCAGGACGTGTTGGACTACGACCCGGGCGCCCCGACACCTTGCGCGCTGCCAGCTTGCTCGGCCTGACGCTGTCGTCGCTGGGTGACCATCAACAGGCCCGGCGGCTCCAGACCGATGCCCTTTCCCGAAGCCGACGGGTGCAAGGCGAGGACCACGCCAACACACTCGACATAACCGGAGAACTCGGCCTCACTCTGGAGTCCTTGGGTGACCATCATCGGGCTCGCCAACTCCTGAGCGACACCGTCGCCCGCAGCCGCCGAGTCCGAGGCGACGACCACCCTCACACGTTGAGAACTGCCAGCATGCTCGGCCAGGTCCTGGGATCACTTGGCGAGCGTCAGGACGCTCGACAACTCCAGGAAGACACCCTCATCTGCAGCCGTCGAGTCCGGGGCGACGACCACCCCGACACCCTCACCTCCGCCAGCAGGCTCGCGGCCGACCTTCGCGCTCTGGGTGAGAATCATCTGGGTGCGGCTCTTCTGGAGGGACCTCATGCTGCCTGTGGGATGACGTCTTGGGCGTAGCGGGACTCGTGGACGCGGTGACGTTCCTGGGCGAGGTGGTAGCGCCAGTAGTCGTCGAAGTCGCCGTTGCTGGCGATGGCGCGCAGTTTGAGGATGGCCTCTGCGCCCGGTAGCCTCCATCGGGCGCCGGTGAGATCCATCCGGTCCTTCACCAGATGCCGGCAGGTGCCCTCGATCACGCCGGTGGCGATCGGCCAGCCGCTGGCCAGCGCGGTGGGGTAGTCCAGGTAGCGGGCCTTGTTGGTCAGGTAGAGGGCGCAGGCATCAGCTCCGGTTCGTTGAGCGTCGTGGAGCCCGGCGATGGTCGCGGCCCGCCGGATCGCCCCGGCGACGCGGGTGGCCTTGCCGTCCAGGACGGCGCGGGCGTGGTGGCGGACCCATTCCTCGGCGGCGGGGTCGCCCTCGCGGTGGAAACACCATGCGGCCTTCCAGATGTACTCGAGAACGTGAATGAAGTCGATCACGATGGTGACCTGCAGGGTGCGTGCGTGGGCCTCGGCGGTGATCCGGTCGATCTGGTGGTTGTTGCCGTCGACGAGGGCGACCCGGGTGCGGGCGTGGTCGGGGTCGCGGCGGTCGGCCTCGGCGAAGATCTGGGCGACCACGGATGCGGCGTCGGCCACGACGCTGGCGGTCAGCCACTTGTTCGACGTCACCGGTGCGGGGCGGATCGGGCTGCGTTCGGTGTCGTTCGCGGGCAGGATGTCCGAGCTGGTGCGCGGGGCTGGGCTGGCGTCGAACACGGTGCCGACTTCGGCCATGCGTTTCCGGTTGCGTTTCTCTCCCTTCGAGAGCCGGGTCGTCAGCTTCGGGCGGGTCTTGGCGGCCGCGATGGCGGTGGCCGCCCGGAGCGCGTCGGGACGCATCACGACGCCCTTGCCGTCGCAGGACAGCATGAGTGGGTCGCGGCTGGAGCCGGGCGGTGGTTGCCGCTCGCGGTAGAAGCCGTCGGAGTCGATGGCGGATCGGCGGGCGAGTTGTTCGACCTGCCGTTTGCCGACCTGTTGTCCGGTGCCGCGTTCGATCGCCTCGACCGCCCCGTCGAACGACCCACGTGAGCTTTCGACCGCCGCGAGACGACGGAGTCCGTGGGAGTACTCCTCGTCGGGGAGGTTGAGTTTCCCGTCGGCTGGGTGCAGGTTGGCCTGTCCGCGGGCTCGGTAGGCGATCCGGGTCACCCGGACCTGCCCGAACACCGTGGCCAGGCCCCGGGTGTGGCCCGGTTCGGCGCTGGGGTGGGCGACCTGATCGGCGTCGACGACGTCCTCGATCCGCTGCTCCCGAACCGCGCGCAGGTCCAGGTGGTCCTGGAACAGTTGACGGAACACCTCCCGGGCGTCCGCCTGTAGCCACGCCTCCAACTCCCCGTGCTCCATCCCGGCCGCCTGCCGGCCCGCAAGCCAACCCAGCACCGTCTCGAAGAGTTCCCGAGAGGCGGCGAACGCGTCCATCGATGCTGGCCGGCCCGGCCCGGTCACCGCCGCGCGGCCCGCCGTGCGGCGACCCGGGCCAGCAGCACGGTCAACCCGGCCGCGGCCTGCTCGTCCAGGTCGGCTTTGGCCTGCGCGTACCGGGCCAGCGCCGTCGCGACTTCGACGGCCTCCTGTTCGGTCAACGTCAACGTCTTGGTCCGCCCACCCGCCGGGTAGGCCAACGCCGGGCTGGCGTGCCCTTCACCATCCGCGCAGCGACAGGTCGGCGTCCCGCACCGGCGCCGCAGGGTGAACAGGCTCCCGCGCAGCACCTCGGGCCGGGAAGGGGCATCGGAACCGGAACGACGTGCGGGCGACATGGATTTCCTCCAACCTGTAGGCAGATTACCAACAGGTTGAGATCACCACGACACGTGCCCAGACGCGCGGAGGACACGCCGGTCGCGCTGGAGAAGGGGGCCGAGTTCACTTGAGGGGCGCCCATAGGCATGGCCCGGCGAGATCACCTACAGTTGTGGATCAAGCTTCGACCGTCCCTCCAGAAGAGCCGCACCCGAATCATCTAGCCCGCGCACTCGATGAGGACACCCTGGCCCGACGCCGCACAGTCCTGGGCGACGACCATCCGGAGACCCTCACCTCCGCCAACAACCTTGCTACCGACACGCACGCACTGCGCGATCCCGACGAGGCATGACACCCCAGCATGCCCGGCACGTTGACATGACCCAACACCGACGGAGCGACGGCCGGGCTCGCAGCAAGACCACGGCGCTCGTAACTCGCGCAGTTCAGGACTCGGATGCGCGCCAGGTCGAAGCTGGCAGGCTACCAAGGCGCAGAAGATCGAACCGTGACCGCGACCCGATGTATTGCAGAGGCAGCCCCGCTCCGGCACTGCAGAACGCGGCCGTTCGAGGGTCCGAGCGGGCGTAGATTGCCGCTTCCCAACGCAGGCGGCCATCTCATCCACTGTAGACCCCGCACCATCGAGACTCGGTGCCAATGATCAACCATTGATCAACGATTGGGCTGTTTACGCTGGTAAGAGTGGTGGAGACGAGGGGAATCGAACCCCTAACCCCCGCCTTGCAAACGCCGAGCGTCACCCGCGACAAACCGGAACGCGCAGGTTAGCTTGGCGCAACTGTTGGATCCAGTGTCTCGATTGGATACCTCTGACTGGAACTCGCTGCCGTCCCGGATGCCATCGATCAGGTGTACATGTAGGTCCGCGGGAACCGTGGCGTCGATCTTGGCCTGGAACTTCTTGAACTCGATCGTGCGGTACGGGCGATGCAGCGAGGAGATCACGCTGCCGCGGCCGTGTCGAACGCCGCGAAGAGGCGGGCATCACCAGGCGGGCCTGATCCAACCTTCGACATCTGGGCCCGTGGCTACCGACGCCCACCGCCTGTCATGGCGCGTGCGCCCTCCTCGTGCGGGTGCGCCCGAGGGTGCCGGACCGTCGGTGTGGCGGGACGAGGAACGAGCGCCGCCCTCAGGCAACCCGCGGTGCGGGGTGCGGGCGCTCCACCTCCAGCCGCACCGCCACGGGCAGCGCAGGCAGGTCGAGCGCGGACCGGGCCGTGGCCAGCACCTCCTCGTCCAGGCGCCGCAGCACGGCACGGACGTCGGCGTCGTCGGTCAGCCAGAGGGTGACGCGCAGGGCGGGCGCGGCGGTGGAGCCGACCAGACGCGCCTTGGCCCGCCCGACACCCCCCAGCGTCCCGGCCGGTGCGGCGACGGCCTCCGCCGCCGCACCGGAGCTCACCAGGATCGTGGTGTCCGGGCCGCCGTCGAGCACGACGTCGGGTCGCGGCTCGGGGCGCACCGACCGCGCCACCCACGCCAGGCCCAACACGGCCAGCACGATGCCACCCGCGATCGCGATGGCGCGCCACAGCACCGGATCGGCGGCCACGGTGTCGACCATGATCGGGTCGAGCAGCGAGCGCCCCGCCCGCGCGGTGCCGAACACGCCGTAGGACAGCAGCGTCACCCCGACCCCTGCGGCCAGCAGAACGAGGCCGATCAGCACCACGAGCCACCGGTCGCCTGCCGCGGAGCGCGCCACGGCCGACCGGGACCGACGCCGCAGGCGGGCATCGGCCCGTCTCGTCCGGGGCGCGTTCGGGTCCGGAGTGGCCGGGTCGGGCTTGGTGAGGTCCACGCTCATTGGACGCCCTCTTTTTTCCGCACCGACACCGCGACGCGGGGACGGCGCCGCAACGGCAGCTCGTCGAGCAGCGCCCCGACCCGGCCGACGATCGCCTCCCGGAGGTCCGGGGGCGCGTCGTGCCACGCCAGGGCGGTCACCGCCACCCGCCGGGCCGACGCCGTCACCGAGGCCGACAGGACGTCGTCGGATGCCCGGACCCGGGTGCCGACGAGTCGCGCCAGCACCCGCGGCGGCGTGGTGACCGTCATGTCCGCCCTCGGCGCCTGCAAGCGCACGTCGCTGCGCCGCGCGGCGAGTCCGACGATGACCAGCAACAGGCCTGCCACACCGACGCCGATGGCGATGCCCGGCACCGGGCTCTCATTCCACGACAGGCTCGCGAGCGTGGCCACCCAGTCCGGCCACGGGACGAGAAGGCCGCTTGCCGTCCCCGGCAGCACCCACGCCGCCACCACCTCGATCACCACCAGTACGCCTGCCACGGCGACGGCGATGCCCAGCAGGGGGGCGAGGACGCGCAACACGGCACGCATGGTCCCCGACTACAGCACGCGGGCGCGGACCGGGGCGGCCACGCCGCGCAGGCCGGTGACGGTCACGGCCAGCGCGCGCATCCGGTGACCCGCCAGCCGGGCGAGGTCCTCGGCGACGGCGGTGCGCACGGCGTCGACCACGCTGCGGACGGTGGCCGGATACCGCAGTGTCAGCTCCAGCCGCACGTCGACGGGGACGGGATCGCCCGCGCCGACCGTCACCCGGGCACTCGCCCCGAACTCGCCGACGTCGATGCCCGCCAGCCTGCGCTCGTTGCGCAGCGTGCCGGGCACGCCGTCCGCCGCATGCTCGACGATCTTGCGCAGCACCGCGGGATGGATGTCCAACCGGCCGCGTTCGGCGGGCTCGGCCAGGGCCGTCCTCATCGGTCCCGCCCGCGACCCAGCAGCGACGTGACGTCCAGCCGTCCTTCGATCGCCATGCCGACCAGCAGCCCGACGACGCCCACGACCAGCGTGATGAGAAACGGGCCGAAGCCGCCGATCGAGCCGGCGACGCCCAGGATCAGACCCGCAAGGAGACCGGTCGTTGTGACGTTCATGCGTGTCTCCGTTGATCAGGCCAACCGGCGGTGCCCGACGGTCGAGGATGGATGCGGACGCTCACTCGACGCGCGCGCGTGCAGGCGCGACCAGGACCTCCGTTCCGTCCTCGGCCCCGGGGAGTTGGATGTCGTGGACGGCGATGTTGACCTCGATCACCTCGAGCCCGGTCATCCGCTCCACCGCGGCGATAACGTTGCGACGCACGGCCCGCGCCAGATCCACAATGGACGCGCCGTACTCGACGACGATATCGAGGTCGACGGCGGCCTGCTTCTCACCGACCTCGACCTGCACGCCGGCGATGTTCGACGCCCCAGTGCCCCCGCCGGGGATCCGCTCGCGAAACGCGCCGAACGCGCGGGACACGCCGCCACCCATGGCGTAGACCCCGGCGATCTCCCGCGCCGCGATGCCCGCGATCTTCTGGACGACCGCCGCCGCGATCGTGGTCTTGCCCTGCGTCGTGTCGTCGGCGATGCGGACGGTGCCGGTGGCGGTGGCGGTGGCGGTGGGGGTGGGGGACGTGGACGCTGACGACGCGGACGTCGAGGAGGGTTTGGTCATCCTCGGATTCTCCCGCCGTTGGGGTCGATGGGGTTCGTGGGATGCATGCAGATCCGCACCGCTCATGCTAATTCACCCGTTCAGGCGAAGCGCAGCAGCAGCGTGCACGTCCGATTCCACGGCGCCGACGACGACCTGGAAGGAGCAGCCAGGCTGACGGATCGCCTTACCGACGACGGTTCGCATCCACTTAGACATCCGAGCGTCGGACTGGATGCCATTGATCAAATCAGTGGATCACTAGGGGAATGCCGCGGGTCAGAGTGGTGGAGACGAGGGGAATCGAACCCCTAACCCCCGCCTTGCAAACGTATGGCTGGACACCGCGGGACACGGATTATGCAGGTCCAGGCGCCGCGCCAGTTGTCGGAGCTGTCCCTGATGGATGCCAACACGCAGAACTCGATGCCATCGTGGGTGCCATCGTGTCCCATGTAGACCATCGATGCGACGAGCACGAATCACCGGCAAGGTCGGGACGGTTCCGTTAACGGCGATGCGCTGACCAACCGTCATCACGGTCGGTCGGGTCTGGGCCCTGGCGCGGAGTTGCGTGGCTTCCTCCGGAAGAATGGGCCGAGGTGCCGCGTGGAGACGGCGGCGTGGACCAGCTGACAGGGCTTGATCTGCAGGTGCTCCGACCGCCGACGTTCACCCAGCTCGCCGACGTGTTGTGGGCGGCGAAGGAGGCCGGGCGGCCGTTTCATATCGTACATTTCGACGGGCACGGAGCGTTCGTGGACGCGAGCCAGCTGACCGACGACGTGGTCGCGGTGTCGGCGTTGACGTTCGGCCCGACCGGGCAGGCCCGCGAGGGTCGGCATGACTACCTGCTGTTCGAGGACCCGGAGACTCGTTCTCGCCAGCGGCTGGCGGACGGGCCGACGCTGGCCGCGCTGCTGGTCGAGACCGACGTGGCAGTGCTGGTGCTCAACGCGTGCCGCTCCGCCTACGTTGAAGCCCCGGCCACCCCCGACCCCACCGGCTGCCGTGCACGACCGGATCCGAGCCTACGGTCGCTGGCCAGCGAGGTCGCCGACCAAGGCGTGCCGGGCGTGGTGGCGATGCGCTACAACGGCTACGTCGATACCGCGGCCCGGTTCGTCGAGGACCTCTACCAGCGCCTCGCGGCAGGCCAGTCGCTGGGCGCGGCGGTGTCGGGCGCGCGCAAGGCGCTGGCGGCCGACCCGCATCGGCAGATCGGCGCGACCCCCGTCGCGTTGCAGGACTGGTTGGTGCCCACCGTCTACGAACCCCAGCCACTGACCCTGCGCACGGCCGACGCGGACACATCGCAGGTCCCCGAGCGGCCGATCAACGTGCCCGACGCCCCGGACATCGGGTTCTTCGGCCGCGACGAGGCCCTGCTCGCCCTGGACCGCGCCTTCGACACCGACCGGATCGTGCTGCTGCACGCCCTGGCTGGGCGGGCAAGACCACACCGGCAGCCTGCTCGCGGACACCGCACTGCGGTCGTCTGGCCGGAAGGGCTTGGAATGCGTGGGACGTCTGGGAGGATCGTGCCGAGAGATGGGACGTGCTATGCGTGGGCAGGATCGCCGCGGCCGTACCGTCGGCAGCGGCGCCATCGTGACTTTTGTCGATCACCTACGCCCGGACGGACTGGTAGTTCGTTGGGAGTCCCGCCGTCACCGCAAACACCTGACCGAAGCGCCAGCCCACGGCTCGACGTGGTGGGCGCCTCATGCCCGGGGATGGTGGATAGCCGTCCTATTCGCCGTCGGATCGCTGCTGTTCGCGCTCGGGGCGATGCCAGGCTATGCCAGCGCTGTCGGGGCCCGCTGGGACACGGTGACGTTCTTTGTCGGCTCGCTGTTCTTCACCTCGGCCGCGTTCCTTACCTACCGGGAGGCGGTCGACGCCGCGCCCCCGGCGCAGAATCCAAAGCACCGACGCTTCCTCGTCTACCAACCGCGGCGGATCGACTGGTGGGCGACAGCAGTGCAACTCGTCGGAACGCTCTACTTCAACGTCAGCACCGCAGTCGCCATGCAGGTCGACCTGTCCGCACAGACCGCAGATCAGCACGTGTGGCGGCCTGACGCCATTGGCTCGATCTGCTTCCTGGTGGCCAGTGCACTTGCCTGGTTCGAAGTCTGCCATGGCTGGGTCGCCTGGCGCCCCCGGTTATGGGCGTGGTGGATAACGCTGGCCAACCTGTTCGGGTCCGTCGCCTTCGGAGTCTCCGCTGTCGCCAGCTACGTCATCCCGGCGACCGGCGAGCTGCGTAATGCCGAGCGGGCCAACCTGGGCACCCTGGTAGGCGCTGTGTGCTTCCTCGTCGGCGCCCTCCTGCTGCTACCGGAACGCACCGAGGAGTCAACCACCGCGCTCGGTGGCGATGACAACCGTGAGCTGGGCGAAGCTTAGGGCACCCGCGCCCTCCTGAACGATCTCGGCCCGCTCCCGGACAAGATCACCGTGCACCTCGACGCCGACTACGACTCGGGCAAGTCCCGCGCGACCCTGACCGATCGCGGGCTGTCGGGCAAGATCGCTCACAAAGGGCGCGGAGGCACTCAGACGGCAGTATCTGTGCTGGTCAAGGCATTTGCGGACAGCCGACCTCGATGATCTTCTTGGGTGCGCGCGAGCACGGCTCCGTGGCTCTCATGTCCTGGCCTGCTACCCCTGATGGGGCAGTCTCTCGTGCTCAGGGCATGTGATCGCTCTCAGCTGCCGCAAGGTGATCGACCTTGCAGAGGGTCCGACAGCGCCGGGCCTCCACCAGGCCTACGGCTCAGGTGTGGCTGAATCCGTGCGATGCGGTCGAGATCCGCGGCGGGTTGGCGGTCAGATAGTCCGTCGCGCTGCGCAGGGCTCCGATCAGGTCGTCGGCGAGGTCGTAGCTGAAGCCCTCACGGATGACCACGCGCATGATCGCCTCGTCGGTCGCGGCCTCGGGCATGGTGTAGGCGGGTACCTGCCAACCCTCGGTACGCAGCCGCTCGGAAACGTCGAAGACGGTGTAGGGCGCGGAGTTCACGAGCCGGAACGAGAACACCGGGATGGCGCTGCCGTCGCTGATCAACTCGAACGGTCCCAGCGCCGCGACCCTCCCCGAGGCGTGGATAGCCAGGTCGCGCAACGACTCCATCACCTTTCGGTACCCGGAGCGGCCCAGCCGCAGGAAGTTGTAGTACTGGCCGATGATCTGGTTACCCGGCCGGGAGAAGTTCAGCGTGAACGTCGGCATGTCCCCGCCCAGATAGTTCACGTGAAACACGAGATCCTCGGGCAGATCCTGCGCTTGGCGCCACACCACGAAACCCATTCCCGGATACACCAGCCCGTACTTGTGCCCCGACACGTTGATCGACTTGACCATCGGCAGGCGGAAGTCCCAGGGCAGGTCGGGATGCAGGAACGGCGCCACGAAACCGCCGCTTGCCGCGTCCACGTGCACCGGCACCTGGTCAGCCGGTCGCCTCGTTGTGCGCGACCACGGCGTCGTGGATCTGCTGGATCGGTTCGAACTCACCGGTGTAGGTGGTGCCCAGGATGGCCACCACCCCGATGGTGTTCTCGTCGATCCGGGCCACCACCTCCTCCGGGCTGATCACATACCGCCCGTGCTGGATCGGGATGTAGCGGGCCTCGACGTCCCAATAGCGGCAGAACTTCTCCCATACCACCTGCACGTTGGAACCCAGGATCAGATTTGGCCGGTCGGTGGCGTCCCCGGCCGCTGCCCGGCGTGCTCGCCACCGCCACTTCAGTGCCATTCCCGCCAGCATGACCGCCTCGCTCGACCCGATCGTCGAAGCGCCGACGGCGTCCCCATCCTCGGGGGCGTTGAACAGATGAGCGACCATGTTCACACAGCGGCGCTCGATCTCGGCCGTCTGCGGGTACTCGTCCTTGTCGATCATGTTTTTGTCGAACGCCTCAGCCATCAAGCGACCAGCCTCGGGCTCCATCCACGTCGTCACGAACGTGGCCAAGTTCAGCCGGGAGCTCCCGTCCAGCAGCAACTCGTCATGAATCAACCGGTAGACCGCCTCGGGCGCAGCGCCACGCTCGGGCATCCGGTACTTCGGGATCGGCTCGAGATCCAACCGCTGGGTGTAGGCCGGAGCGACGGCAGCGTCCGCAGCCGGATCCTTGCGCGAGACATGCCGATGAACCATCAGATCCTCCTCCGAAACACCACGTCCCGCGACCCAGGTAGTCCCGTTACCGGCCGCAACGCGGGCCATCACACTCCGTCTCCCTACCGTGAAGGCCCGAACCACGTCTGGTAACACCCACACCGGGTGAGAGCGATCCGCGACCGCCGAGCATGCGCGGGCATCTCTCGGCAACAGCACCATGTCCTGCCGCCGTTCAGACGCCGCGTGCGTGCATCGCCATCCTCGCAGGCAAGCGGTACGCCCGGCGGAATCCGGTCAATGAACCCCAACAGCGGCCCGAACCGACCGCGCGGAGCGCCCCTGGCTCGGCAGCCACACTCGCAGAGCCCACGGTCGAACTGATCAACAGTGCTGACGTCGATCGCACCGGCAACGATGAAGGTGATGGTGCCGGCACTCTCCGCGGGAGTGGTTCGTCACTCCATGGGCGTGTAACGCCCGTGTCCGAGCGGCCGCGGGCCCCAACCGCGCCGAGCATTGTCACGCCGAGCCACGCCGGGCGGTCCAGGTCGCGCGCAGGGTTGAAGCATCGGCCGGCCGGTGGGAGTACTCCTCGGTGACGGCGGTCAACGCGAAGCCGGCGTCCAGAAGGGCATCGAGGACCTGGGCGGCAGTGTGGAAGTACTGGCGGTGCTGCTCAGCGAAGGTGTCGCCGTCGGCTGCGCGAATGACCAAGATGCGGGTGTCGCATGTTCGGGCGGTTGGATCCACGGCGCTGCTGATGGTGAAGTGCTGCCCGTCCGCCGTCCCGGCGACGACCGGGTTCGTCATCGTGAAGTTGAGCATCGCGGTGGTGTGCAGGTCGAAGACCAGCCAGCCCTCGGGCCGCAGCAGGCGGGCCACGGCGGCCACGGTCGCGCCGAGCTCGGGTGTGGGCAAGTAGTTCAAGGCGTCGAAGGTGGAGATGACGGCGTCGAAGACACCGTCGACCCCCAGGCCGGGCATCGCACGCTGGATGAGCACGGCCTCGGGGCCGAGGAGACGGCGGGCGCGCGCGAGCATCGCAGGCGAGGAATCCACGCCGGTCACCCGATACCCGTACGCGGTGAGCGCGGCCGCCATCAGGCCAGTCCCACAGCCGAGATCCAGCACCCTGCGGACCCCCGCCGGGTCGCTGGTCCACAAGTCGTGCAGGTACGACGCCCACGCCCGGTGGCAGCGGTCGACAACGATCTCGTCGTACACCGCGGCCAGCCGGGCGTACGGCTCGGCCTCGTTCACCCTCACTGCGACCGTGGCGGGTCAGATCCCCAGCGCCTTGGCCTTCGCCGCGGCGAATTCCTCGTCGGTGAGCAGACCCTGAGAGTGCAGCGCCGCCAGCTGCTGCACCTTGGCGGTCAGATCGTCCTCGGGCGGTGCCGCCTGGGCTGGGGCGGCCTCGGGTGGCGGGGCCTGAGGGGCGTGGCTCCGGCTCTGCCTGCTGGTCGTACTTGCGGGCCTGCCTGCGGGCGATGCGCCCGGACACCGCGGTGGCGGTTCCGGCGACCACGGCCGTACGCGCGGCCATGCGGAGAAGTCCCATGTTCGTTCCTCTCAGTGGATGACCGGGGCCGGCGTCTAGCCGTCGGTCAGGACGGCTTGCACGACGTCGACGGGGATCCGGATCTGGTCGATCACCACGGCGTCGGCCGCCTGGCATGCCTGCACGACCTTGGCCGCCCACAGGTTCTCGATCGCGATCAGCAGCGCTGAGGTGTTGGGCGGCAGGTCATCACTGATCTCCTCAGCATCCTCCGGGCCCAGTGCCCCCGGCTGCACGACGGTAACCGCCGTGAAAGCAGCCCCGGCCTCGGCGTCGAGATCCGAGACCTCAAGCGTCGTGACGACACCATCAGAATTCTTGCTGACGAACAGCGCATCGATCACCCGGATCGTGCCGCTGTCCACCAGATCCAGGATGGCGGGAGCGATCCGCCCGCTGAACTTGTTGCCCGGGAAACCGATGAAGAAAACATCGACAGGTGCGACAGCCATGGCGTCTCCTCGGTCAGTCCGCCACCCGGAAGATCCGAACGGCCGGGACCGGCCGTACACTACCCGCGGTCCTGAAGCCACGACCAGGTCACGGTGGGACCGCTCCCGGGAGCAACTGCAGAGGGCTGAAGGCTCCGCCCGTCCCCAAGCCTGAGGGATCGCCGCCGAGCCGATCGCTGAGACCTGGGCCGGTGAACTGTGCCCGCCGCTCGGCCCCAGGTATCGGCCCCTATGGTGGCCTACTTTGCGGGATCAAGCCGGGTCGGGTTCATGATGCGGTCGTCGAGCGTGTACCGGAGCGATGATCATGGTCATCGTGGCGGATGTCGTCGCGGCCACGGTCGCGTTGCGCAGCGCGCCGCACTTTGGTGGGCACCGGGTACCACGCGAGAGGGTTCGGGATCATGACGCAATTGCCGCAATCTACTCCTTCTAGACGGAGCATGTGGAAGCCGGTCGTCGGCATGTTGATCAGGGTTACCATCTCGGCAACAGTGCTGTTCGCCGTCTACTACCTCGTCCCGACCAAGGGCAGCGGCGAACATTCGGACCTGCCTTGGCTGATACTGGAGCTGGTAATCTTCGGGGTAGTAGTTGCCATCCAGGTACCGATAATCGTCAAAGCGAAATACCCGAAGCTACGGGCCATCGAGGCACTTGCGGTGACGGTCCCGTTGTTCCTGCTGATCTTCTCCAGGATTTATTTGTCGAACTCACTGACCGATCCCGCAGCATTCACCTCTCCGTTGGACAACACGACCGCGCTGTATTTCACCGTGACGGTCTTCGCCACCGTCGGCTTCGGAGATATCGTCGCGCAGACGAACGGGATGAAGCTGCTGGTGACCCTGCAGATGCTGCTCGACCTGGCGGTACTGGGCTTGGCCATCAAACTGCTGACCTCGGCGGCGCAACGCGGCGTCCAGCGTCGCAATGAACTTCGCGGCGACGCGGACGGAACCGGCCAGCCCAGCGACCCGGTTCAGCCATCCCAATAGTATCCCAATAGTGCGTGGTCCATCGGTAATCAGTCAGGGGTCGGTTGATCATGCTGGCTGGGTTGGCATCCAGGGGTTGGCGGTCAGGGCGTCGCGGATGGCGTCCATGGGTCGGCGTCCGTGGTTGCGGGCGCTGACGAGGTAGGAGCGGATCCGGCAATGGCGTTGCAGGGTGGCCAGGGTGCGCCAGCAGCCTTGGACTTTGGCGGCGAGTTTGAACCCGCGGATCGCCGATTCCGAGCCGTTGTTCGTGGCGGGGACGTCGAGTCGGGTGCTGAACAGCCACACCTGGTGGGCTTTGCGTTTGAGCCGTCGGGCCAGTTGCAGGCCGGGATGGTTGCCCGTGTGCCAGGGCCGGGACAGGTTCGTGGAGATCCCGACGGCCACACCGTTGTCGTAGCGGCGCCGCAGCCGGGTAATCAGGTCGGTGTCGGGGGTGGCCTGGTCGCCGGCGCGGGTGGTGTTGATCTCGTGGATCGCCGCGCGTAGGGCGTCGGCGACTTGGCGGGCCCAGGCCTGGGCGTCGGTGTCGATGGCGTGGGCGTCGTCGAGGTAGCGCAGGATGTGGGCCAGGCATTGCTGGACCCCGGCGAGGTCGGTGTCGTAGCTGGTGTAGCCGCCGTAGTCGTCGCGGACCAGCACCCCGTGGAACTTGTTCACGATCCCGAACGCGTTGATCGAGGTCTTGGTGCGGTCACCGGCCGCGCCGTACCAGGCCAGGTCCGGCCCGCCGCCGGTGTGGGCCTTCAGCGTGCGCACGGTGTAGACGTGCGGGTTGAGGCAGTCCGGTTCGCCGGTGGCGGCGTGGGTCAGCGGGGCGGGGGTTTCGTCGGTGCCCAATACGTCCTGCTCGAGCAGTGCCTGTTTGAGTGCCTGTTCGAACCCGGCGGTGGTCAGCGCGTCGTCCAGGCGGGTCAGGCAGGAGGAGATGAACCCGGTGGACACCGCCACCCCGAGCAGCGCGGACATCAGATCCGCGGTGCGCTCGAGGCTGAGCACGTCCTGGCCGGCCAGCAGGGTCGCTGCGGCGGTCACGTTCGGGCCGTAGCAGGCCGGCCCGCCGCGGATCCCGGCCGGGAGGTCCGCGGTGGTGGCGTGTCCGCAGCCGCACCGGCGGCGCATCATCTGGTACTCGGTGACCGCCAGGGAAAAGGCTGGCAGGTCGAACACCTGCACCCGGGAGCCGACCGTTCCCGGTGCACCGGCCAGGCCTGCGCCGCAGGCCGCGCAGCCTGCCGGTTCGACCGGCTCCCGACGGTCGGGGGTGGCCACCGGGGCCAGACCGCTGCCGGGATGCCCCGGCTGCCCACCCTGCTTGCGGCGGGCCCGGCCCCGACCCGGACCGCCCGCGGCCGGCTGCCCCTCGGACAGCTGCCCCTCCGACGACGACCCGGACGACGACCCGGACGACGACCCGGGCGCTGGCTCGGCCTGCTGCCGGCCCGCCCTGGCCCTGGCCTTGGCCTTCGCGGCCGGCCCGTCCGTGCTCGGCGGTTGCGAGGAGTTCCAGGAGTCCCGGCCCACCTGTCGCCGTAACGCCTCCAGCTCGACCCGCAACGCCTCGATCAACACCGCCTGCTCGGCCAGCCGGGCGGCCTGCTCGACCACCAACGCCGCCAACTCCTCATAGGACGGCGGCGGCTCGGACACGACCGGGAGTCAATCATGATCAAACACCGACACCCGACACCGACACGCCGCAGGTCAGCCGGGGGCCTGACTGGTTACGTCCATCGCCTGAGCAGGTTGTCACGGCAATTGAACACGAGACAAACGGCACAGTCGCTCGAATGCATTATCTGCGTCTGGTGGGACGTTGTTTTCGTCACCGAGCGTGTAGCACGTCGAAATAGATCGATCGAACCTCGTCGTTCTACGTTGCCTGATGTTGCAGATAGACCGAGCATGCCGGGAGGTACGATGACCGCTTTCGACTCGGAACCAGCTGGATCCGAATATTACGGTGCGGGCGATCAACGCTGAACTTCTCGGCAGCACAAACCGCGGCAGAGCGACCGACCGCCGGTGACTTACGCGGTGGCCGGGGCCGGGGGTGGTGTGGCCGGCCGCGCACCTGCAGGTGGAAGTGTCGGCTCCGTGGGCCCGGGGACGGGAAGCGTGTTCGTGACGACGAACGCCACAACCACAGCGACGATGACCTCCGGGGTGACCGACAGCCCGTCCGCGCCCAGTAACAGGATGGCCAGCAGTGTCGAGGTCAACGGCAGCCGCAGCATCGCGGCGCACATCGCACCGATACCCATCCCGATGGCAGGCGCCAGCTCCATCCCCGGCAACCCGCTTGCGGCGATGCCGAGGGCTGCGCCGATGAACATCGACGGGAACACCGGGCCGCCGCGGAACGCACTGAGCGACAGGCCATAGGCCAGCGCCTTGCACACGATCAACATGATCAGGACGCCGAACGAATAGTCGGCGGCGTGCGCGACCAGCTCGGGGAGGGCATCCTCCCCGGAGAACAACACCTGACCGAAGCTGTTGCCGGTGACCAGCTGATAGCCCATCGCGATCAGCCCGATGAGCAGGCCCAGGCCCGCGGTCACCAGGACCCGGTTCCGGTGCACGATCGGGCGCACGGACAGGCCGATCCAGCGGATCACCCAGCCGACAAGGGCACCGACCAGACCCATGCCCAGCGCCCAACCCATGGTGGCGATGGTGGGCACCACCTGGGGCGGAACCGTGGTCAACGCCAGAGAGAAGTCGCCCAGGCCGGTGAAGGAATCCAGGCCGACGAAGATCAGCGCGCCGATGCCCGAGGCGAGCAGGCCGGGCAACGCCACCAGGCTCAGCATGGCGCCGCCGATCCCGGCCGCCTCCATGATCAGGAACGCGCCGAGAATGGGCGAGCCGAGCAGCGTGCTGACGGCCGCGAAACTCCCGGCCGACGCCATGATCGTCAGGGCCATCGGCGGTGCGTCCTTCTGCACCAGGTGCACGGCCAGCGCGGCCAGACCGCCACCGATCGCGATCAAGGGCGCTTCCGGGCCGAGTACCGCGCCCAGGGACAGTGTGCTGAGCGCGGCGAGGATGATGCCGATCAGTTCCGGCCCGGTCGGGGGTCCGCCACCGGCCTTGAACCCGAAGGCGGGTGAGTGACCGGCATTTCCCGGCAGGTAGCGGATCGTCAGCGCGGTCAACAGCCCACAGAGCACCAGCCACGGCAGCGGCCACCACGCTGGCGCGGGACCGCCGCTCACCTGGGTCGGCAGCTCGTCGAACAGGTAGCTTTGGATCTTGGCGACCAGGGCCAGGAAGCCGTAGGCCACGACGGAGATGGGAATGCCCAGGATGCCGGCCAGGATGAGCGCCGAAAGGTAACGCTTCGACCGGATCACCGCGACCGGGTCGAAGTCCGCCGGGCCCGCCGCCCCGGTTGCCGCCGGTGAACCCGCAGTGGGTTCCGGCGCGCCCGCGGGGCCGCGTGAGTCAGCCATCAGATGCGCCTCTCCTGATGAGATCTGCCCCAACACAACGGGCCGAGAAGACCGCTATGGCAAGAACAAGCGGTGCGCCCCATGTCGCTTGCCAGCGAGAAGAGAGCACTTGCTGCCACGAGATAGGGATCACCTCAGCGCTCGTCGGCCGTGGTGTGCAGGGTGGTCGTTGTAGCGCTGTGGGTCAACTCGCCGGTTCGGAGTCGGTGTGGTGCGGGTGGGCTTCCGGCGTTGCCGGTAGCCGTGGCGTTCGACGATGAGTTCGAACACGGCTGACTGCAGCCGGCGACGGATGCCCCCGCGCCTCTGCGTTGTCAATGGTCGACCCTCATAGCCGGAGCTCGCGGGCCTGTCAGCGGTCGGAACCCACACGTAGGCGACGACCTGGAAAGGAGCGGCCACGCTGACAGACCGCCCTTACGGACGACGATTCGCATCCACTTAGAGCCTGTTGGCGAACTGATCAGGGATCGCTGGCGCCGCTCGTATGAAAAAGATCATGGGCGTCTCCGGCGTGTCATGCCGGGTGCAGACAAGGGCTTCTGGGCAGATGGAGATCACCACGAACCCCTCGCCCAGAAGCCCTCAGGATGACTGTCTACCTTGTCTCGGCAGAGAAGGCCAACTGCCCCGTTGCCAGCTGTGTGTGCGCGCAGCGGGTGCCCCGATATCCCTCGGACATGACCGACGCGGAGTGGGAGTTGTTGGAGCCGCAGGCGCGGGCGGTAATGGCCGAGTTGCGGCGAGGCCCGGGCGGACGGCCGATGGTGCACCGGTTACGGGTCGTGGTGGACGCGATCGGCTACCTGGTCCGGTACGGGGTGGAGTGGCGCGCGTTGCCGGCGGATTTCCCGCCCTGGCAGGCGGTGTACGCGTTCTTCCAACGGTGGGCCGAGCGGGGGTTGCCGCAGCGGTTGGTCGACGCGCTACGGGGGCAGCTGCGGATGGGCGCGGGCCGGGCCGAACTGCCGACCGCGGCAGTGATCGATTCCCAGTCGGTCAAGGCCGCGGACACGGTCGGGGCCGCCACCAGCGGATTCGACGGCGGAAAGAAGATCAAGGGCCGCAAGCGGCACGTCGCGGTGGACAGCAACGGGTGGCTGCTGGCCGTTTTGGTCACCGCGGCGAGTGTGCAAGACCGCGACGGCGGTCACCGGCTGGTGGCGCTGCTGCGGGAACGGTTCTCCACGATCACACTCGTGTGGGCCGACGGCGGGTACGCCGGGCGGCTGGTCGTCTGGGCTGCGGCCGTGCTGGCCCTGACCGTCACCGTCGTCAAGCGCACCGACACCGTCAGCGGGTTCATCGTGCTTCCCCGCAGGTGGGTGGTAGAGCGCACGTTTGGCTGGCTCAGCCGACACCGGCGTCTGGTCCGCGACTACGAGCGGCGGCCCCAGCACCACGAGGCCATGGTGCTGTGGGCCACCACCATGATCATGACCCGGCAGTTGGCCCACCAACGCAGCGGAGAACCGCCCCGGCCGCGCTGGGGTACTGAACGCACCGTGCCGAAGCCGCGGCAGAAAGATCCACAAGCGGCGTGAAACCGTTCACCAACAGGCTCTTAGACATCCGAGCGTCGGACTGGATGCCATTGATCAAATCGGTGGATCACTAGGGGCATGTTTCCGCTGGTCAGAGTGGTGGAGACGAGGGGAATCGAACCCCTAACCCCCGCCTTGCAAAGGTGGAATCGGGTGCCAGTTCGGGGTTTCTCCACTGGTGACAGCGGGTCTGTGGTGTCCGTACTTGACCGTGGTGACCCCGGTGGTGTGGCACATTTGTGGCACGACTGGTGGGGCCCAGACCTGGCCACTTTGCGGCGCATCATGGTCGACGTGATCCGTCGCCTGCCAGGCACCCGACCGCCGGTCGCAACCTGCGCCCCTGAGGTCATCCGCACTGGTCAGGATCCGTCAACGTCCGCCACAGTTCAGCGAGTCGCACGGCGGTTGTCACTCAGATGGTCACCCACCCGGCGCGGCATGGACGATGACTTGTCCGTTGAGCTACCCGAGGGGCAGACAGGCAATGCCAGGGAGATTCGGTAGTTCGCGGCGCGGCGGACCCTCGTGGTGATCTTCGAGTTGTGTACGGAGGGTGATAGCGGTCGGGGGGCGTGGTGGTGGCCCGGCGGTCTGGCCGGGTGCGCCGGGTTCCCGCCCGGGGTGGTGATGTTCTGGTCGAGGGACGCGACGGTGCGGGGGTCAGGCCGCGGTGGTGCCGCAGACGTGCACGTGGGCGGGGGCGGTGCGGGTGGTGATGCCGCGGGGGGCGTGGGGAAACGGCTGTCTGGTTTTGATCTTGTGGTCGCGGTGGCGGTGCCGGTCGGTGGTGACGCGGGCGCTGGCGATCACGGCCAGGGCCGTGTGGTGGGCGGCGGCCCGGGCGGGTGCGGGTAGTGAGGCGGTGGCGGCGCCAGCCCGGACGGTGGTGATCAGGGTGCGGCGGGCGGTGGTGAACGACAGGTGCCGGGCCGCGACGGCCTGACCGGTGCGTGGGCCTTTCCGGAACGGCTGTGCAATGGTGGCGGCCGAGCGGGTGGTGACGCGGACGAGCTCGGTGGCGACGATCCAGGCGGCGTGTTCCTGCCGGATCAGGTTCGGGGTGTGTGAGCGCAGGATCGCCCCGGTCGCCGGGCCGGCGTCGTGGATGGCCGACTTGGCCTCCCGCAGGGCGGTCTCGGATCCGTCCCACCGCCACCGGTAGGCATCGGCGAGTAGATGCGCCGGGTGGGTGGTGTGGTCGAGCAGATCGGTGACCAGGCAGAACAGCTCGGGCGTGGTCTGTCCGTCCAGGGTGACGTAGTACTCGACCACCCGCATGGTCAGGGTGGTCCCGCCGCCGGACAGGAGGGCCAGGTAGGACCCGTCCTCGGCGAACCCGCCGATACGGGGCAGCCGGATGTCGGACTTGACGCGGATCAGGACGTGGCTGCCGGTGGCAAGCATCGCCTTGATCCGCGCCACCCCGGGGAAGTTCCGGTCCATGATCCACAACCGGTCGGGGCCGAACACGTCGGGCTGCTCGGCCAGGGCCCGGTCCAGCAGCGCCTGCTCGGCCTCGGCCTTGTCCCCACCGGCCGGGCCGGTCACCACGGCCAGGGTGGCGCGGGTGAGCGCGTCGGAGATGTGCAAGTGGCGGATCTGCGGGTAGCCGGTCTCGGCCGCCCCGGCGGTGCCGAACACGGCCCGGTTGGCCGCCGTGTCGGGCATCCGGGTCACGGTGCCGTCGATGGAGCCCAGCCGCAGCCCGCCGCCCACCTCCACCGCGAACAGCCCATCGGGGCGGTGCTCGGCCACGACCGCGGCCAGCAACTCCCGCTGCAGCTCCTGCAGCGGTGCCGGGCCGATCGCGGTCCGCCAGGTGGACAGCACCGTGCCCGAGGGCACCGTGTGCGCCCGCTGCCACGGCACCTCGACCAGCTCTCCCAGTAGCGTGGTGAGCACCTCGCGGGCGTCGGCGTCGGGCATCAAGGTCATCAGCAGCACCGCCCGGATCGTGAACGCCACGCTCATCTCCCGCCGCGCCACGGCCTTGATCTTCCCGGTCGGGTGGACCCCCGCGGCGATCCGCTCGATCGTCCCCGGCCCGCAGCGGCGGTCCAGTTCCTGCTCCGCGGCCCCGAGCCGGGCGTGATCACACGGGCGGCCCTCGGCTTGGACCCGCCCATCCCGGCGCAGCAGGGCCGGCGCCACCACCACAACCTTGCACCAGGCCACCAGATCGCCCGCCGTGATCCGTGAAGGCCCCGCGACCACCAGCGCCGATCGGCCTTCACCGCCCGAATCCGCCCGCACGGGCCAGGCCAGCGCCGAGACCGGGACGGCCACCATCACCGCCGCCTGATCTACACCGGGAATCTCCACACCGGGGATCGCGGGCCAGGACGAGACCGGGTAGAAAGACACGCGGAGGCTCCAGGGACGAAGATCGGCTTCATACACCTGATCTTCTACCGGGAGCCTCCACCCATCCCGGCACGCCACGCCGAACACGCCCCGATCACATCGAACCACCCACACCAGAGGTCGCCCGGCTGTCGCAGGAGGGCCTGCCGATCGACCTCACTCAACGTGACCGCGGCGAGCAGCCCCCAGACAGAGGCCGAAACCACTCATCTCCCTGGCATTGGGCAGACAGGCGCTGCCGCGTCCTCAACGTTAAGGACGACGGCACCATCAATGTCATCCCTGACCAGGGGTAGTTGGTCCAGGCCAGAGCAGAACCCTTTTAAGGGGAGGCACGCCCCCGTCGGGATCACGCCTGTGACCTGCACGGACGCGGCGCGCATGATCGAAAGGACGGGAACTTTGGCGCGTATTCGGCACACGGGCGGTCGGTCTGGCCTCCAGCGATCCACCGTCAACCCGACCTTGACGCCGCCCCGCGCGACCGGCCAGTCCGCTCGCCCCAGGTGCCTACTCCCCTCCGGCTCCCTCGTAAATGCCGCTCTCCTCGTCGTGTCGGGTGCGTCACGGGTGCCGCAGGCATCGCGGAGCGACGGCGCAGCCGCCCTTGACGCAGCCAGCGCGGCGTGGACGATCACCGGCAGAGGGAGCAAATTTCGCCGAGGTCTTCCCGGAAGGCTGGCCCGGAGGCCGTCGATCGAAACCGATACGCAGTTCCGGCTTGAACGAATCAGTCATTCACGTCTATGATCCAGTTGTTCGCACCCCTCGACCTTCCGGAGGTGACCAGAAGGGCAGAGCCGTCCCCCCGACAGGACGTCCGTCGGTGGCATGAAGCGCCACAGGCCACGTCTTCCCGGAAGGGGGTGCGACATGGACCCGATTCTTGCAACTGTCCTGGTGCTCATCATCGTCCTTGTGATCGTCGGACGTAAGCACTGAGACTGTGAATGTGAATGAGTCAGGCGCCCAAATCATGTGTGGCTGAAGCGAAGGGACCGGAGAGGTCCGGACGCGTGTGTGACTGAAGCGAAGGGACCGGAGAGGTCCCGATGCGTGTGTGACTGAAGCGAAGGGACCGGAGAGGTCCGGACGCGTGTGTGACTGAACCGAAGGGACCGGAAAGGTCCGTGAGGTAGTACCGAGAGGGCGTGCTAGCCGCCCGTACGGGAGCCGGAGTAGATCTGATCAGTCTACTCCGGCTTTTCGTTGCGCCGAGCACTCTGGACCGGAGTATTGGGTAGTTTGGCGGGGCCCTTGGGCGGGTCGCGATGAGATCGCACCATCCGCAAGATCCTGATCAGGGCCCCCGGCATCCGGCAGGGCTGGGGTTTCTGGTAGCGCGTCAGCGGCGGGTGCACTGTCGCGCTTGCAGGATCGGACGACGACGCGGTGGGAGCGGGATCGGGTAGCCGGGCCCGCCGACCGCGACCGGGCCGAAGGTAGAGGGAGCGAGGCGGTGGGACCGGCGTAGCCGGTCACGCGCGCCGCCGAAGGCGGCGCCTTGACCTCTATACATGCCGATTCGGCAACGCAGTCTCCTTGTCCCGGCTCTCATACGCTTTCGAGGTCTGCCAACCCTCGTCCAGCGACGACCGTCTGCAGCTCGTCGTGCGGCTCCGCTCCCCCGTGGCGCGCTCCGGACGTGCGCGAACGGCAGCGAATGAGACTAAGACTGAGACTAGTACTACAGTCCCGGTTTCTCGCAGCGTGACTGGGCTGTCGCTTAGAGTGATTCCCTGTCGCCAGGGCATGGCTACATTGAGTTACCTCCTTTCGGGTCGGCGGTGTCTATCCGGTTCCGGTGACGGTTTGGAGTCGGGTGCTGTAGTGGTGCCAGCGGGCTCTGGCCTGGTGGAGTCGTCGGCGTAGTGACCAGCGCAGCGCAAAGGCGAGTCGGGCGCGGGTGATCAGCCCTTTGGTGTGGCAGGCGGCGAGCCCGGTCAGCCGGGTGGTTTCGGCGATGGACAGCTTGATCGGGCCGATCTCGGGTGGGCAGGGTTGGGCGGCGCGGACCGGGACGGGCGCGTCGCCGAGGGGGATCTGCAGGTCGGCGTCGCTGACCGCGCCGTCGCCGTCGCCGTCGCCGTCGCCGTCGCCGTCGCCGTCGCCGTCGTGGCCGGTCGCGGTGCTGGTGTCCGACGTGCCGTCGTCGGTGTCGGTGTCGGCTGGCAGGGTGATGCTGCCGGTGATCGTGTTGCGGATGGCGGCGGCGCGGAGTTGGGCGAGGGCGGCCAGGGCGGTGTGCCGGCAGATCCCGTTCCAGGTACGGGCCTGGGTTTGGTCCCAGCCGAACACGTCTTTGCCCGTCTCGAAGGTTGTCTCGACCGGCCAGCGGCGCCCGCCGATGGTGATGAAGTAGGTCATGGTGGCTGGGTGGTCGGGTGGGGCCCAGCACAGGTAGAAGGTGTAGCTGTCGGGACGTGAGAGCAGCCGCCGGATCAGCAGGTACTGCCCCTGCACCGCGGTGGCGGTCATGGCCCAGTCGCTGTAGCGGGGTCCTTTGGAGCCGTTCCCGCAGGACCGGCGCTCGAACACCGCGTCCGCGGCGGCCTGCTCGGCCCGGATCGCCGCACCCGAGGGCAGCCGGATCTGGTAGTCGCACGGGATGATCCCCACATAGGCCAGGCCGTGCTCGGCGGCTTTCTTGCGCAGCGGTTCACTGCGGCCGTAGACCTCGTCGAACGCGACCCACCCGGCCGGTGACCCGGCCGCCATCTGCCGGTCGAGCTGGTTCATGGCCAGCTGCGGTTTGGTGGCGAACGGCAGCTCGTCGGGGATTCCGGCGGCCCGACGGCGGGGAGTATCGGATGCCCAGCGTTCGGGCATGTACCCGTCGAAGTCGACCCAGACCTGCCCGTTCGCGGTGACGTAGGCGGAGAACACGGTGGTCACGCAGTTCTCCACGGTGCCGGTGCACCCGGCGTGTTGGGGTGCCACGCACGCGGTGGCCTCGCCCTTCTTCAGCTGCGCGGTCTCGTCGATCGCGATCCCCGGCCCGATCAGATCCTGTGGCGAGTCGGGGATCCACGCGGCGGCCAGCCCGGGCAGCTGATCGCGCAACCGTGTCCAGTCCCACTGGTACGCCCCGAGCAGGCCCTGCATCCGGCCCTGCCCGTCGTGGCCGGCCGCTTCGGCCAGCGACCAGCAGTTCGCCTTCACTCCAGACCCCAGCACCGTCACGTAGTCCAACGCCACCAACACGCTGCGCCGCTGCGCCATCACCCCCCGCAGGACCGTCTCGATCTGGGCGTCCACGCTCGCCGTGCACTCGGCGAGGTCTTCTATGGTGGCCACCGCGGCCGTGTCGTTGTTGCTGTGATCCACAACCACTAGACGCGGCACGGCCGCACCGGAGTACATCCGTGTAATTCCGGCGAGGGTCAACCCACGGTCGCCACTCTCCGTAGCTGCCGGGCGGTCGAGTCAACTACGCTCGGCCACGAGCGATAACCCTTGGTGAAACCGCGACTGTAGTACTAGCGAAGATCATCGCGCGCATGGCGAAGGGCACCGACCGGGCAGGTCAGCGCCCTCCGTCACCGGAGACCAGTCCCCGTCCTCACGGCAGTGCGCACAACACAGCCGATGAGCACGCTCGTCGTTCCCCCATAAGCCACAGAGAAGACGGTAGTTGAAGCATGTCGACCGTACATCCCAGGGCCACGATACTCGGCCAGATATTGATGTTCATGGCTGCTCAGCCGTGATCACGTCAGTCGAAGCGGGATACCTGGTAGCGGTACTGCCGCTCGTCGAAATTCCTCAGAGTTGCTAGATTGTCTTCCTCAGGTGGCGGGTTGAGATTAGCGCTGTTGTGAATGGTCAGGGGCACTTACTGTACGATGGCTGCGTCGGCAGGGATGACGGCGCTGACGATGGCGAGCGGTTGTCTTCAGTGCGGGCATCACTCAGCAATGAGGCGAGAAAATGCTCCCGCTGGACGAGGGGTGCGCCAATCGCGAGAGCACCCATTTGACTTATCCGAGTCACGTCAGGACCCGTCCGACAATTCAAGCGGTGCGTGTAGCGCACTTCCGACTAGATAAGAGTCGGGCTCGGCAAATGCGGACCATTTCGGCCCGAACGCAGACACGAGGGCAGGCAGCGACGGCACACACCCTCCGGTGTCGTCTGACCTGCGGCCCTATCACGATTGGTACTGTCTGGCGATGACCGCGACTGGATAATTCGCTTCGGTTGCCGCGTCGCGGCTATTATGGGCCTGGCCTTTGTGCACCACGCCTGGAAAGAAGGACCGCACGCACCGAG
Source organism: uncultured Actinomycetota bacterium (assembly GCA_963739465.1). Classification (GTDB taxonomy): domain Bacteria; phylum Actinomycetota; class Actinomycetes; order Mycobacteriales; family Pseudonocardiaceae; genus Pseudonocardia. The sequence continues at coordinate 13,708 of CAVUAS010000015.1, read as the reverse complement.
AGTCGAAAGCCGTTTAGTTCGCTAGGATAATGACCTCCGCCCAAGGCGGGGTCAGCATGTTCACGTGCAGCCCCGATACATTCATTGCAGCGGCGATCGATGGAGCTGCGCTGACAAGGTCGGCAATGGTTTGATTTGGACGCATCTGGATTCTCAGGGTGATCGGCGGCCCAAGGTCGACGTGAGCGATGATTGGAACTGTGACCGCCACGCCACTAGGCGTGTAGATCATCCGAGCCAGGGGGGTCATCTCGCAGGCCTTCCTCCACTGCCAGCGTAGTGCGGCGGTCTGCTCGGCAGCCTCCAGTTCGTGGTCCCGCTGCCGGGCAGGCCTGGAACGCAGCCAGCCCCACCTGCGGCTCGGGCCGTCGGAGGATCGAGTTTGGCGGCGAAGTCTCGACATAGCTCTCCCCAAGTGGTGGTTTGACATACCTTGACACCTACGGTTCAATTTCGACACAAGCATGCCCTTGATTGAAGTGCCGCAATCGCGTCCGAACCTAGAGGGTGAGTATCGCAACCCATCGTCTCACCGCCATCTCGCTCACGTCGTGCAGAGTCGAAGGTGGCCATGATGAGCACCGTCGATTTCAGGCAGACTGCTGCACTGCACTGCACTGCACTGCACTGCACTGCCATTCCAGCAGCCTAGGAAGCCTGGTGAGGAAACTCGCGCCTAATTGTAGCTACCGCCTCTCCAAATACTTCCCGAATGGTGGATGTGTATTGAAGCTGCTGTACTCCACCCATATTCGAGAACGTCGTACACCCTTCTTCGACTACCGCAATTGCTCGACCAAATCCGTACCTGCCCTGAAATAGACCTGCCTCATGCACAACATTCTGCCGTGCGCGCCATTCCCCGTCCGCCGTCTCATCCTCCTTCGTCATTACCAGGAATGCCATATTGTTGGTCGAAAGAATCTGCGTCAGCACGTCACTGACCGTTAGACCGGCTCGGGGACGCGTTTCAAACGTCTCAACCACAATCCCATGGTGATCCTGCAGGTGGTCCTTCAGATCTCGCCATGCTGGGGCGTGGCCGTGGCCGACGAATACTCTTGCGTGGGTACTCCTGACCGTTGGCACGCTTCCAAACCTTCCTCAATTAAGTTCACCAACCGGGCGCGTTCGATCCTTCATCTCCTCTACCGTCCGTGGCGCACTGAGACTCCCATTGAAAGCCTTAGATAATCTGAGCGCGCCAAATTCTCGTGGCGTATAGGCCCGACGTCCGGCAGCCAAGTGCCAGCGGCAACGCCTGAGCATCCAATGTGATTATTCCAGATCGAATTCGCTAGCACGCACACCGGCCAAGAAGGCATTCCACTCGGCAGGTGTGAAGTGGAGCGGGGGCTGATTGATGTTCTTGCTGTCGCGTACGGCGATTCGGCCATCGGGTAGGCGTCGGACTTCCACGCAACCGGTGGCACCGGAGAAGCTGCTCTTGCGAAAGTAGGTGTGCGAGATCACTGTTTGCCTTTCGGGGAGTGGGTGCGATCTCGGATCTCGGCGATCAACGCCCGAGATTCGTCATGATTGAGCGCCTTCCGGGCGACCGCGTCGAAGATTCGGATATATTCTAGGACGTCGGACGACTGTTCGAGGAGGCGCTCCCCGGTATGCGACTCAACGGCTACGACATCGCGGTCGCGGTCGTCTGCGTACTGCAGGATCGTGAACATTCCCTGGAGACCGGCGTGCAGACCGGTGCTGAACGGCACTATCCGCAGCGACACGTTGCGCTGGCGGGAGATTCTGATCAAGTGATCGAGCTGATCGCAAACGTCGTCGGGCGAGCCGAAGGGGCGGCGCAGCACCGCCTCGTCGAGCATCACGATGAGGTACGGCGCTGCGTCTGACTCCACGAGCAACTGCTGACGTCTGCCCCGTACCTCCACCAGGCGTCGTGCGGACTCGTCGGACTCGATCGACGGCAGAACCTCATAGAGTTGTCTGGCGTAGGCCTCGGTCTGTAGTAGCGGGGGCACCGTCATCGTGAAGTAGCCACGGATCGTCGATGCCCCCGATTCGTAGTCGAGGTACGTGTCGACGCCGCCTGGCAACGAACCGGAGTACTCACGCCACCACGCCTGGCTGCGGCCAGCGCTTGCCCAGCGTCGCAATCGCTCGGCATCGTCGGTATCCAGTTCGTAGTAGGCGACGAGGTCGCGGATGTCGCGGGGCTGGGGCACACCCTGCCCGTTCTCGAGCCGGCTTAGCTTCGAGGTGCTGATGAGTGTTGCTGAGGCGACCTCGTCCAGGGTGCGGCGGTCGCGCAGTCGTCGGAGCTCGTCGCCGAGCCTGCGACGGTGGAGTGTCGGCCCCTCAGACGACGGCATGCGCACCTCCCAGCAGCTGACAGCGGCCCCTGCCCTCGTCACCGAAGCCGTGGCGATGAGGCCAGGAGGGCACGGTTGGCATTGAACCGTCCAGATGTTGTAGTCCAGTCAGGTGTTGTGTTTGGGAATCCCAGGTCCAGTATTGCAGATGCGGGGCGGTAGTGCGCAAGATACACCTGCGACGCCCGCTCCCGGCAACCCGGTCGGCGTGCTATCCGTCGCGACCTGGAGGCGCCGTGAACCTCATGATCATTGTGCTCGGTCTGGCGGTCCTGGTCGGCTTGGCAGTGTCGATCGGCAGCATCGACTCCCAGACGAGGACGGCGGCGTGGCGCCGTATCGCCGAGGCTCGTCGCCACCAGTGGGAGCGCGAGCGGGCGTTGAGCCAATGCTTATCTAGTCCTCGCTGTGCCCGCTGCCCCGTCGATCGATACTTTCGACAACGGTGATGGCCACGCGATCGGTGCCGTCCGGAAGGCTCGCCACAACACCCGTGGTCGCGAGGACGCGTCGCCGTGACTGTGAGGGCCGCCGTTGCGCACCGACGGCCCGAAGTGACACTTCGTGGCGATTAGCTAGGCTCTACGTCGAAGCCAGACTGCATTTCGCTATGGAGCTAAGGAGCAACGTGGCGCACAGTCCTGTTGTCACCCGGCGCAGACTCGGTTCCGAGTTGCGTCGACTGAGGGCGGTCTCCAAGAAGACGATCGAACAAGCTGCCGAAGAGCTTGAGTGTTCGCCTGCCAAGATCAGCCGGTTGGAGACCGGGCGTGGGGTGCCCAAACAGCGCGATGTACGCGACCTCTTGCGGCTCTACGGCGTAGGCGCGAACGAGGTCGTCTACGAGGAGATGCTGGAGCTCGCCTCCGAGGGGCAAAGCCAGGGTTGGTGGAACGACTACAACGACCTCGACGACGACAAGCTCCCCGAACACATCGGCCGCTACATCGCACTCGAGCAAGGCGCATCGGCCCTCCAGGGCTACGAAGGTGATCTGGTACACGGGCTCTTGCAGACCGAGGCCTATGCGGACGCGGTGATCCGCGAGCTCTCCCCGACGACGTCGACCGAGGACCGTGCCCGCATGGTGCAACTGCGGATGCAACGACAGGAAGCGCTCAGTCGAGACCCGGATCCCCTGGATCTGCAGATGATCCTCGGCGAGACGGCGCTGATGCGCCCGGTTGGAGGCGCCAGCGTGATGCGTGACCAGATTCACGCCATTCGGGACACGGTTCTCTCCCACGACAACGTGACGGTCCGGATCATGGCGCTTCGGAGTGGCTTATACCGCGGCATCGGCAGCCCGTTCGCGATCATCCACTTTGTCGACGCGGAGGATCAGGACATCGTCTACCTCGAAGGACATGCCGGAGCCACATACCTGGAGAAGGCGGCTGACGTGCAGCGATATGGAAAGATCATCGCTGACATGTGGGAGCGCGTCCAGTCGCGAGACGACAGCCTGGCGCTCCTCGACAAGCACGCCGAACAGATCGTGTTGTCGTAGCATCAGCACGAGTGCCGCATCCGCCCGCTCGCGCCGTCTATACATATCAATGGCAGCCGAGACGGGAGAGCGTGTGTTGCGTCAACCCAGTGTGGGGAAGATCCAGAATTCAAGAGGAGCATTTTCGCGGGGAGCGGAGGATGCCTAGAGGTGGCACGGGTCGGCGATTGTGCTGTGTTGCGCGACAGTAGGCATCCCGAGGCCGAGTACATTCGGCTGGCACTGGACGAATGGAAAGCCTTTGCGCAAGGCGTGCAACATGGCGAGTTCCTCTTCGAGTGAACGGAACGGCGGCTCCGTCAGGCGCTTGGTAGCTATGATCAGCCGGGCCTGATATCGATTGATCTGTGACGCGATGAGCTTCTTCCGGCGGCGTAGCGAGCAGCCGCGCGCCGTGCGGGGACCGGCCGGAGGCCGCACGCCCCGCGCGAGCGCTTGCGGCTGCATTGGGCACAGCGCCCCGCGGCGCCGCAGGCGCCGCCTTGATCATGTATGGAGGGTCTTAACCGCGCGGCCGACCGCGGCGTCCGACCAGGCCAGGCCAGGCCAGGCCAGGCCAGAAAGGGTCTATCTCGGCCGCGGCGGACGTTGCGCGAGCAGGTCAGGGAAGTTGACCTGGAGCACGCAGAACTCGTTCGCCCAGGGGTCGCGGAGGACCCAGAAGTCGTAGCCGCGTTCTTGCTGGTGATCCCAGCGTGTGGCGCCGAGCGTTTCGAGTCGCTGGACCTCGGCCTCAACGTCGTCGGTTTCGAGGTCGAGGTGCATGCGTTCCTTGCCCGCCTTGGGGTCCTCGGTGTGCTGCAACAGGATCCGGACGTTCGAGTCGGGCAGACGCAAGCGGCGGTAGACGTGGCGGCTGGTCTCACCCAGTGGTTCTTCCTTGGCATCAAGCGCGGCCGACCAGAAGATCACGCCCAGCGTCGAGGTCGTCTACGTCGATGACGAAGTGGCACAGGCGACTGCGGTGGGTCACTGGCCGTCCTTGTCGAGGTGCTCCTTGATGGCTTGGGCGGCCAGCTCTTCGGTGCGGGCGATTGAGCCGAGTCCGGTGATGACGAGGCCGTCGTAGCTCATGCCGACCCAGCGGCCCCAGGCGCAGTCGCCGTGCGGGTTCAGGGAGAGGTACAGGGTGCCTTTCGAGCGCACGGCGGCGTCGGTGGAGTGGTACCAGCCGATCAGTGCCTCGTTGTCCCACAGGCGTAGCTCGCCTTGCCATCGGTAGCTGCCTTCGGCCACCGGGACGGCGCGGTCGGCGTCGAGCTGCAAGACCTCGCCGGACTGGTGGATCTCCAGCGGGTGGGTGTCGATGCGGGGCACGCCGTCTTTCCAGGTCTGCCAGGCGGCCCACCACGGGCCGGACAGGTCGAGTTCGAAGCTGACTTGCCCAGCGAGCTGGGTGAGGGAGATGCCGAGCGCCTCGGCCAGGGTGACGGCGGCAGACAGGACGGGCTGTTGTTCGCCCGCTTCGTAGCGCGCCAACTGGCGCGGGCTGACGCCAGCTCGTTGCGCGAGCTGCGCCTGTGACAGGCCCAGCGCCACGCGCCGGGACCTGAGCACATCGGAGAAGTCCATGTAGTCATGTTGGTTGCCGGAAGCGTCCGAAGCAACCTGACTGATCCGTCCTATATATGACTACTCCGGCTAGACACTGTCTGATCCGTCGTGTAACTTGCCTGATGAGTCCAGATGGTGAGGGGGCTCACAAGGAAGGACGACCACAGGAGGTAGCAGTGAGTGCGATCAAGGATCTGCCGGTGATCTTGACCGGGCATCGGCTGTCGGTGGTGGAGCTCCCGTGCCCGAAGACGAAGCAGGACGGAACGGTCATCGTGAACCGCGACGGTGTCACGCAGTTCGTGGTGGCGCTGTTCATGAAGCTGCGCCCGCAGCCTGGGCAGCGGGCCCCGAAGGGCGAGGAGGTGCGCGTGACGTTGGAGACCGACCCCGGCGAGGGCTTCGAGGAGGGCATGCGGGTGGAGCTGGTCAACCCGCGCGTGTCGACCTACCAGATGACCACCGACGACGGCCGGGAGCTGTCGGGGGTGTCGTTCAAGGCCACCGGGCTGGTCCCGGCCGATACCGTCATCGCGGCGCGGCAGGCGGGCGGGGGCGAGAAGTGATGCGCACCCGGGCACAGGACGACGCCGACTACGGCGACGGGGCCAGCCTCGGGCTGACGATCAACGTGCACGTGCGCGCCGAAACAACCGTGGAGGTAACGACCTACCCGGATCAGGGACGGGCCACGGTGGCGTTCGAGGGCTACCGACACGCCACCGACGTCACCCTGTTCCTCCACACGGCCGAGCTGCGGGACCTGCGCGACCTGCTCAACGACACCCTCACAACCCTCTCCACCGCCACCGACTCAACCACTGACCCCACCGGTGCCGACACAGAGACGACTGTCCGGGCGGCCTGACCGCCCCACCACGGCCGAAGAGAGCCGTGACCTGATCGGGCTCAACGCCACAGCGCGGGCCGAACCAAATCACCAGGGAAATCGCGGTGCATTCCGCTGACGGTAGCGGCATGCCCAAAACAGGCCAGAAATCGGCCAGAAGGAAGGCACGCATCATGCGATGCGGAACATGCAGCGGATCCGGTGCTTGTGACCCGTGCGACGGCTACGGCACCTATCCGGACTCGTCCCCGAACGCGGGAGACGGGCCCGAATGCGAGATCTGCGACGCAACAGGCCGCTGCCCCGAATGCCACGGCACCGGCGATACCAGCACCAACCACAACAGCAATGAAACCAGCGGCTCCGCCGCGGGAATGAGGGCGTGATGAACACCAGCACGAACACGAAGCGGTCGACTAGCCGCTACCCCGCCACCAGCGGGGTGGGCCGGTTGATGCGGCGCATCGAGCGCGAACGCCGGACGTGGTCACGCCGGTTCGTGGACGAGGTTCCTACCGAGCGTGCCTGGCGGGCCGGGGTCGCCGAAGGCCTGCGGCTGGCGCAGGTCGCGATCAGGAAGGGCGTCTGACGATGGCCTCCCTCGCCAACCGGGTCAACGTCAAACCGGTCAACCGCCGCGCTCTGCGGCGCTACGGGGAGTTCTGGCGGGCGCTGCAGACTGGTCGGCGCCGCCATCGCCGAAGCCGAGAAGCTCGCCGCTAAAGCCGACACCGGTGGAAAGCGGGGCGGGGCTCGGGCGAATTGGGCCACCCCCACGCCCGAGGAAATGAAATCCGCAGCGAAGAAGTCCGGGCGGGCGCTGGAAGTGATGTCCAAAGCTGCGAAGCGGTGGGAAGCCGAACTCGTCTCCCGTGAATGGAGGAAGCACTGATGTCACGCACCGTCGACCGTTGTGTGGAAGACCTCGACCAAGCCATGCGCGAACTGCGCCGCACCCTGCGCGGCATCCCGTTCCGGGCAGGTGGGTTCAAGAACACCCATGACCAGCTCGCCCGCACCGTCGCCCATCTAACGGTGCTGCTGGATTCCGCCCGCGGCGCCTTCAACAAATAACCCACCAAGAGGAGAACCGACATGTACTCGACGATGAACACCCGTGGCGGCTCGGCCCGTCACACCCGCCGGGCCACCGGCGGCGAATGGCGCGCCCTGGCCTGGCTGTGCCGCCACCCCGGCTCTCCTCGTCGTGCCCGCTTTGCTGGGACTCGCCTCGTGGCGGTGGGGTCCGCTGCCGGTCGCCGCCACCGTGGCCGGTATCGCGCTCGTCCTGGTGGTGTGGGCGCGGCTGCACCCGCCCACCTTCGACCGCTGGGCCGCCCCCTGGCTGCGACGGGTGTGGCGACGCTGGACGGTCTACCGCGGCCGTCGCTGGACCGGCGTGCTTGTGGACTGCGACCTGGTGCGGGACAACCGGCGCACCGGCCAGCTCATGGTGCCCCGGGTGCTGCGGGTGCGCTCCCGCACGCGGTCGATCGACACCCTGTACGTGCGGATGGCCCGCGGGCAGGACCTGCACGTGTGGACCGAGAAGGCCGACGCCCTCGCGGTGGCGCTGTTCGCCCACCGGGTCGCCATCTCCAAGGTCCGCCCCGCTGTCCTCGCCGTGGTCGTGGAACGCGAGATGCCGTTCGGGCACGTCGTCCCCGCCCCGGACATCCCGGGCGACCCGCGCGAGGTCGACCTCTCCGCACTCGATGTCGGGGATGACGAGCACGGCAACCCGTTCCGGCTCGGCCTGCTCGCCAAGCACGTGTTCATCGCCGGAGCCTCCGGCGCAGGCAAGGGATCCCTGCTGTGGGCGCCGCTGCGCGCGATCGGCCCGATGATCCCGGCCGGACTCGTCCGGGTGTCGATGATCGACCTCAAGGGCGGTGCCGAAACCGCCCGCGGCCGAGCCCTGTTCGCCCGCTACGCCACCACCATGAGCCAAGCACTCGACCTGCTGACGGAGGTCCGGGACGCCATGAAGGCCCGCCAAGAACACCTGCGCGTCTCCCGGACCCGCAAGCTGGCCGTCTGCGAGCAGTGGCCGTTGGAGCTGGTGATGGTCGACGAGATGGCCATGCTCACCGCCTACGGCGACCGCGGCCGACGTCCGCGAAGCCTTGCGCCTGCTGGCCGAGATCCTCACCCAAGGCCGGGCCTGCCTGGTCTCCGTGATCGGCTACGTGCAGGAGCCGTCCAAGGACATCGTTGACGTCCGCGAGCTGTTCACCACCCGCATCTGCCTGGGCGTCACCGCCGCGAGCCACGTGGACATGGTGCTGGGCGACGGCGCCCGCGAGCGGGGCGCACTGGCCGACGAGATCCCCGGCGACGAAGCGCACGCGGGTATCGGGTTCGTCATCGACACCGGCTCACGGCTGCCGGTGCGGTTCCGCGCTGCCTACGTGGCCGACGAGGAGATCGACGAACTCGTCACCCGCTGCGCCGCCTGGGTCCGACCCGGCGACGTCATCGACCTCAGCCACTCGCCGCGACGGCCGACGACGACGAGCTCGGCGACGACGACGGCGACGGCACCGCGGGTACCCCGCTGGGGGTGCGGGCGTGATGCGCACCCTCGACCCCTCCCGAACCCCGGAGTACCGGGCCGCCATGACCGTGATCGTCGGCGCCTGCACCCTCGCCGCCCTCGGCTCCGTCTTCCCGGTCGTCGAGCAGGCGACCAACGTCGGGATGGCCGGACTCGGCATCCTCGCCCTGCTGGTGATCGCGCTGCGGCTGCTGGTGCGGTTCGTGCGCGAACGGCTCGAGGACGCCGCTGACGCCCGCACCGCCGCCGCCTGGCGCGCCGCTCACCACGCCCACGCACGCTCGTCGCGGCCGCGACTCCTGCGGGGGTGTCGTGATGTGGGCCGTCACCGGCTGGGCCGTCGCGACCTGGCTCAAAATCACGGTGTTCCTCGCCGCTCGGCGTCGGGGCTGCCTGGCTGTGGTGCTCGCCCGGCTGGTTCGCCGTGGTCGTCATCGCCGCCGTCCTGGTTGAGCTGTGGGCGCATCCGCCAGCTCTGCCGCGAGTGGGCCTACGAAGCGCGCTCGTCGTGGTGGTGGTCCCCGTGACCGGCCACGACGGGCCGGGGGCCGGGCAGCTCGACCTGTTCGGCCACCCGGCCACCCCGCCCGTGATCCCGGGCGCAGCGGCCGCCGTCGCGGATCGAGTCCAACGACGTCGACCTGATGGTGACCGTGGCGGCCAACGCCGTCCGCTGCGGCTACCTGCTCGTCGGCACAGCCGAACGCGTCTACGCCCGCACCGACACCGACGACCACGTCGCCCGGGTACCGCGCTACGAGGAAGACGCCGTGCACCAACTCCTGCGGCGTCGCTGGCTGACCCTCGGCGCCGCCCACCGCGTCACCTGCGGGGCCGCGCACCTGGTCGGCACCGCCGTCCTGGTCCCGAAGGCCACCCGAGACCGGATCGCCCGCTGGGAACGGCTGCAACGCCCGCCCTCCTGGCCCGACCAGAGCCGAACACCCGCGACGCGACGACGCCGAGCGGGCAGCTCGTCCACCTCGACGACTACCGGAGGACGCCGATGACCTCGCCACTCGTCACCATTGCCGATGACCTGATCAGCGCCAGGCTCCGCGCCGCCGACTACCGGGAATGGCGCGGACAAGTTGAAGCCACGCGCGGCTGCGCCGCCCCCATCCATCTCCGCGGCACGTCCCGTACCCTCGACCGCGACGGTGCCGTGCTGATCGAGCGCGCCGGGACGGTGCTCGCCCCCTGCGGCAATCGCCGCGCCGCGATCTGCCCCGCCTGCTCGCGCCGCTACAGCCGCCGACGCGTACCACCTGCTCCGCGCGGGCATGGCTGGGGACGACACCAAGCACGTGCCCGCATCGGTGATCGAGCACCCGCGAGTATTCCTCACCCTCACCGCACCCTCGTTCGGATCCGTACACATCCGCACTCTCACCCCGCGCGGACACGTCATCCCGTGCCGTTGCGGCGACCGCCACCGCCCCGACGAGCCCACGCATCGGCACCGCCCTCGACCCGGACAGTTACGACTACCAAGCGGCGGTGCTGTGGCAGGCGCACGCCGGAGCGTTGTGGGCACGGTTCACCATCGCGCTCCGACGCGCACTGGCCGCCGCACTGGGGTCAAGGGCGCCGAGTTCCGCGAGCACGCCCGCGTCTCCTACGCCAAAGTCGCCGAGTACCAGCGCCGCGGACTCGTGCACTTCCACGCCGTCATCCGCCTCGACGGACCGGACGGGCCAGCCGACCGTCCCCCGGCCGGGCTTGATCTCGCCGCGCTCCGAGCCGCGATCAATGCAGCGTCCGCGCGTGCAGCCTGACCACACGCCGGCCAGACGGGACCCCGCTCCTGCTGGGCTGGGGGTCACAACTGGACCTGCGCGAGGTCACCTCGGCCGCACGGGTGCAGATCGAGGACGATGCCGGAGAGATCACCGACGCTGCGTTGGCGGCCTACATTGCCAAGTACGCCACGAAGGGAACGGGCGCCAGCGAAGGCGCCGACTGCCCGATCCGCGACGTGGCCCACGTCGAGCATCTACGGATCTCCGACCATCACCGCCGCATGATCACCACGGCGTGGGAGCTCGGCGGCGTCGAGTCCTATGACGGGCTCAACCTGCGCCGGTGGGCGCACATGCTCGGCTTCCGCGGACATTTCCTGACCAAGTGCCACCGGTACTCCACCACGTTCACCGCCCTCCGCGCGGTGCGGCGGGCGTGGCGGCTGCGTGCCGACCTCGACGCCCTCAACCGTGACACCCACGGCGCGAACGAGATCTCGCCTGACCTGGACACCGTGACGGTGGTGAATGACTGGTGGCCTGTGCACTACGGGCACCGCGACGAAGGCGAACGCGAACTCGCCGCGGCCATCGCCAGGCGTCTCCTCGCCCAACGTCAGAGCACGATCCGCGCACCCGGGAGGGCGGTATGAGCACTGGACTGCTAACGGTGGGCGAAGCGGCGGACTACCTGAGCACATCAGAGCGCTTCGTCCGGCGACTGATCGCAGAACGGCGCATCGCGTTCCACCACGTCGGCCGTCACGTGCGCCTGGCCGTCGGCGACCTCGACGCGTTCATCGCAGCCGGACGGGTCGAGCCGATCACCAAGCGCGGGGTCCGGCATTCACTGACGGGCGTGGCGTGATGGCCGCCAGGCGAAGGCGCCGTTTCGGCTCGCTTCGCAAGCTGCCCTCGGGACGATGGCAAGTGCGATACCGCGGACCCGACGGGCTGATGCGTCCAGCACCGCATCCCTTCGCCACCGATCGAGACGCGGAGCAGTGGCTCACGGTTGTGGAGTCGGAGATGCTGCGGGGCGACTGGATCGACCCCTGGCTGTCGGAGGTCAAGCTCGACGACTTCGGTCGTCGGTGGATCAAGGAACGCACGCTCAAGCCCCGCACCCGTGATGACTACGAGGGGATCTTCCGCAACCACATCACTCCGACGCTCGGCACGTTGGCCATCGGGGAGATCACCACCGCGACGGCACGAAGGTGGCGGGCAGACCTGCTCGATGCAGGGATGGGCGGGAACCGTGCAGCCAAGGTCTATCGGCTGCTGCGCGCGATCCTCAACACCGCTGTGGATGACGGCATGATCAAGCGCAACCCGTGCCGGATCAAGGGAGCCGACCAGGAACGTGAGTCGGCCCGGCCGGTCGCGTCGGTGCCCCAGGTCTACCGACTCGCAGACACCGTGCCGTCACGCTTCCGCGCCCTGATCCTGCTCGGTGCGTTCACGAGCCTCCGATGGGGCGAGCTCGTCAACGTGACCCGCGCCGATGTCGACCTCGTGACCGGCAGTGTGCTGGTGGCCCGGACCCTGACCGAACGGGACGACGGAACCCTCGATGCCGACGGCACCCCGAAGTCGGACGCAGGGCGACGGCGGGTAGCGATTCCGACCCTCGTACTGCACGACTTGACCGCGCATATCGCCGAGTTCGTCGACGACGACGCCGCGTTTGTGTTCCTCGGCGAGCTGGGTGGACGGCTGCGGCGCAGCAATTTCCGGCGGGCTACACACTGGAGAGAGTCGGTGCGCGCGGTGGGTCTACCGGTCGACTTCCACTTCCACGATCTGCGGCACACCGGCAACCAGCTCGCCGCCGAAGCCGGCGCGACTACGCGCGAGCTGATGCACCGAATGGGCCACAGCACGGTTCGCGCGGCCATGCGCTACCAGCATGCGACCGACCGTCGGGACCGCGACATCGCCGCCGAGATGAGCCGCCGCGCCGAGCATGCCGCAAGGCCGAACGAATAGCGGTGTGGCACGTATAGGGCAGGAGAGGGGTTCGGAGATCACCGGCTCGGCGCGCATCCGCGCGTAGCAAGGGGCTCACAGCTGCCTTCATCCGGTGCGATGGCGACCGCGGCGACGTGTTGCGGCCTGCTTTCGCTTCCGATAGGCAGCCTGACGGCAGGCATCCGAGCAATAGCGTTGCGGCCGTCCGCCTGTCCAACGGCGAAGATCACAATCGCACTGCGCGCAAACCATCTTTGGATCCCGTAACGAGTTTCGTTCAATCCAGTCAACAAGTCCATGGCGGCGACAATAGATGGGCTCGTATTGCGGCCGTATCGCGGGCCGACCGAGAACTCGTTCACGCACGGGGTCCGGTATACGGTCGAGCTTGCCCCAATCCTCACGCATTAGCCAACGCAAAGTGTCACTTTGAGATGAGTGCCGGAGCTTGGACAGCGTCTTAGCTTCGATTTGGCGGATTCTTTCGCGGGTAACGCCATATACCTGGCCGATCTCATCAAGCGTCCTCGGCTGCCCGTCTAGGAGCCCGAAACGCAGGCGGATCACGGCCTGCTCACGCTCGTCGAGCGTCCGCAAAACCACATCGAGCTGCGACAGGAACAGCTCGGCGTTCGCGGCTCGCTCCGTGGGGTCACGGAGGGGTGCAGACCTGCGGGTCACAACGCCTCCTCCGCCGCGTCGTCCATTGACAGCTTCTCCGGGAGCGGCGCATGACCGCTCGTGCCACCGTCGTCAGTGGCAGTGTCCCAGCTCGAAGCCGCACGCCCTAGATCGCGCGCACCCGGCATCCGAGCGGCCAGGCAAACGAAGACGTCCTTGGCTTCTCGGACAAGGGTAGGGATGTCCTCCGGCCGCGCGCGCAGCAGCGCGATGACCAACACGGCGGCCACCACGCTGAGCAGCCCGAAGAAAACCAGCGCCGCCAGCAGCGCCAGCAGCATGGGCAGGTCGGGGATCGACACCTGTGGAACCTCCAGACACGACGAAGACCCCGGTCGCTAGAGCGCCGGGGTCAGGATCTCGGGGGCACAAAAAAGCCTCCAGCCAGAGGCTGAAGGCTCTTACGGGCACACTAATGCCCGCCGCTTAACACTGTACCATGATCATGTGTCGGGCCTGACACCGCCCTCACGGATGCTGACCTGCGGCCACACGCCC
>CAVUAS010000014.1:0-95959 GCA_963739465.1 uncultured Actinomycetota bacterium | reverse complement strand
GTGGATCTCGGGTTCGGGGGTGGGTGGACCTGCTTCGAGGAAGTCGAAGTCGCAGCCCTCGTTGGCCTGCGTGATGTGCCGCAGGTACAGCGCGCCGTAGCCGCGGCCGTACTTCGGGGCCGGGGCCTGCCAGTCCGCCCGACGCCGCTCCAGCTCCTCTTCGCCGACGTGCAACACGAGGCTCCGGGCCGGGACGTCGAGCTCGATGATGTCGCCGTCGTGCACCAGCGCGAGCGGCCCACCGACGGCCGACTCCGGCGCGACATGCAGTACGCAGGCGCCGTAGCTGGTGCCGCTCATGCGGGCATCGGAGATGCGCACCATGTCGCGCACCCCGCGCTCGAGGAGCTTCTTGGGGATGGGCAGCTGGCCCCACTCGGGCATCCCCGGAGCGCCTTGCGGTCCGGCGTTCTGCAGCACGATCACCGAGTTCTCGTCGATGACGAGATCGGGATCGTCGATGCGCGCGGCCATGTCGTTGTAGTCGGCGAACACCACCGCGGGCCCGCTGTGCCGGTGCAGGCGGGTCTCCGCGGCGGGCGGTTTGATCACCGCGCCATCGGGGGCGAGGTTGCCGTAGAGGATCGCCAGCGTGTCGCCCGCGACCAGCGGGTGGTCGCGGGAACGGATGACGTCGTCGTTGAACACCTTCGCCCCGGCGATGTTCTCGCCCAGGGTCTGTCCATTGGCGGTGGGCGCGGACGTGTCGAGCAGATCACCCAGCTGGGCCAACATCGCGGGCAGCCCACCGGCGTAGAAGAAGTCCTCCATGAGGTACTTCCCGGCCGGGCGGATATTGGCCAGCAACGGCGTACGGCGGGACAGCTCCTCGAAGTCCGTCAGGTCGAGCTCGACACCGATGCGCCGGGCCATGGCGATCAGGTGCACGATCGCGTTGGTCGAGCCGCCCAACGCCAAGACGGTCGTGACCGCATTGCGGAAGGCCGCCCGGGTAAGCACGGTGGACAGCCGGACATCCGCCCACACCATCTCGACGATCCGTCGCCCCGTGCGGGTCGCCAGCACCGCGTGCCGCGAGTCCGCCGCCGGGATGGACGCCGCGCCGGGCAGTGTCACGCCGAGGGCCTCCGCGGCGCTGGTCATCGTCGAGGCCGTGCCCATCGTCATGCAGTGGCCCGGCGAACGGGCGATCCCGGTTTCGATCTCCTGCCAGTCCTGCTCGGTGATCACGCCGGCCCGTAGGTCCGCCCAGTACTTCCAGGTGTCCGAACCCGAACCCAGGACCGTGCCGCCCCAGTGGCCGCGCAGCATCGGTCCCGCGGGCAGGAACAACGCGGGAAGGTCCATCGATTCGGCGCCCATCAACAGGCCCGGCGTGGTCTTGTCACACCCGCCCATGAGCACCGCGCCGTCCGCCGGATAGGAACGCAGCAGCTCCTCGGTCTCCATCGCGAGCAGGTTCCGGTAGAGCATCGTCGTCGGCTTCTGGAATGGCTCCGAAAGCGACATCGCGGGCATCTCCACGGGGAATCCGCCCGCCTCCCAGATCCCCCGTTTCACCTCCTCCACACGCTGCTTGAAATGCGTGTGGCACGGGTTGATGTCGCTCCACGTGTTGATGACCGCGATAACTGGCTTTCCTCGGTAGTCGGCACCCTCATAGCCCATCTGAGCGGTGCGCGACCGATGCCCGAAAGAGCGGAGGTCCGACGCCCCGTACCACCGGTGACTGCGGAGCTCGTCGGGCTTCTTGACCGCCACGATGTTCACCTCTCCGATCTCTGTCGCCGAGTGCGGCGGCCGGCTCTCGCCGCCGCGGCATGGGCGAGCTGAGGGGATGGCCGACGATACGCTGGCTCGCCCGTGCTTCCCGAGCCCAACCCGCTCATGGCCACAGCAGGCGCCGCTTCCGCGGCGGCGTTCGGCGCCACCTGGAACAACGTCGTGGTCACCGGCCCGGTCGGGCGCGGCACGATGCACCTGGCCCAGTTGCGGAGCGTTGCCAGTGCGGTGAGCCCGCGCCCGGTGAAGTTCTGCAGCGGCATGGGGCCTGCCAACCTGGGGGCCTGGCTGACCGACCGGCACTACCACGACAAGGCCGCGCTCTACCGCGACCTCGCCGACGCCTACAACGCCGAGTTCAAGGACGCGATCGCGGCAGGCGTCGAGATCTTCCAGCTCGACGACGTTGGCTTCACCCTGCATGCACCCGAGGACTACCCGCTCGTCGTCGAAACGCTCAACCGCGCCCTCGACGGCGTCGACGCCTTCCGGATCTTCCACATCTGCCACCTCGGCAGCGGCGCGCCGGTCGGCATCACGCCGTACGCCGGGTTCCACGAGCTGGTGGCCAAGGAGCTGCAGGTGGACGCCGTCGAGTACGCCTTCGCCGAGACCGGCTTTCCCGACGACGACTTCGCGCTGTGGTCGCGCTTCCCCAGCGACAAGGGCTCGGCATCGGCGTCATCGA
Source organism: uncultured Actinomycetota bacterium (assembly GCA_963739465.1). Lineage (GTDB taxonomy): Bacteria > Actinomycetota > Actinomycetes > Mycobacteriales > Pseudonocardiaceae > Pseudonocardia. The sequence goes on along the minus strand of CAVUAS010000014.1, from coordinate 93,528 downwards.
CATCAAACGCCTCGTGGTGGAGACCCCCGAGCAGATCGTCGCAGGCGTCCGCAAAGCGCTCGACCACCTGCCCCCGGAGCGCATCCACCTCACCACCGACTGCGGCCAGTTCGCCTTGCCCCGCCAGATCGCTCGCGGCAAGCTCGCAGCCATGACGGCGGCAGCCGAGCAGCTGCGTTCCGAGATCGGCTCGTAGACGGGGGCGACACGTGCGCTGGAGCACCTTCAGAACACCGGCCGGGGCGCACCAGGTCGGCGTTTGGCGCGGATCCGAGCTGTTCCCCGTCCCGGGAGCTGGACGGCTCGTCGACCTGCTCGGCGACGACCGCGGGCTGCGCGCGGCGGGTGACGAGGCCATCCGCCGATCCCCCGCCGTCGACCCGGCGACCGTCGAGCTGCTGGCGCCGATTCCGGAGCCACCGTCGATCCGGGACTTCATGGCGTTCGAGGAGCACGTCGTCACGGCGAGCGCGGCGATCGGGCTCACCGTCGACCCGCTCTGGTACCGCCAGCCCGTCTTCTACTTCAGCAACCCGGCGGCCGTCATCGGCCCCCGCGCCGAGGTCGCGATCTCGCCGGGGAGCTCGGCGTTCGACTACGAGCTCGAAATCGCCGCGGTCATCGGCAGGGCAGGCGCCGACCTCACGCCCGAGGAGGCGCCGGGCCACATCGCAGGCTTCGTGCTGTTCTGCGACTGGAGCGCCCGCGACCTGCAGGGCGCCGAGATGGCGCTCAACCTCGGACCGGCGAAAGGCAAGGACAGCGCCAACGGCTTCGGGCCCTGGATGGTGACGACCGACGAGCTGGCCGCGCGCGCCGCGGGCCGCAGCTACGACATCGCGATGTCCGCTGCGGTCAACGGCGTCGGCTACAGCAGCGGCAACCTCGCCGACCTGTACTGGTCCTTCGGCGAGATGATCGCCTACGCCTCCCGCGGCACCCGGGTGCGCCCCGGTGACGTGATCGGCAGCGGCACCGTCGGCACGGGCTGCATCCTGGAGCTCTCCCGGGTGCACGGCGCCGATGCCTATCCGTACCTGAAGGCAGGCGACCGCGTGCACCTGGAGGCGGACCTGCTCGGCGCGATCGACGCGGCCGTGCTGCCCGCGCGACCGGTCGTTCCCCTGCGCGAGCGAGCGGAGACCCCCGGCATGAGCGCCGGTCCCGACCTCGTCGACGAGATCACCCAACCCGGCAGGCCCCAGGTGCAAGAGGTCGCCGACGGCGTCTACGCCTACATCCAGCCCGACGGCACATGGTGGATCAACAACACCGGATTCCTCGTCGGGCCCCAGGGCGTCATCAGCATCGACACCTGCTCGACCGAGCGGCGCACCCGCGCTTACCTGCAGGCCATCGTGGACGTGACGGCTGCGCCGGTCCGCACCGTCGTGAACACCCACCACCACGGCGACCACACCTTCGGCAACTGCCTCTTCCCCCAGGCCACGATCGTCGGTCACGAGCAAGCGCGCGAAGAGGCCATCGCGTTCGGGCCGCCGCGCCCGCTGCCGTTCTGGGACCACGGCGACTGGGGCGATCTCACCCTCGACCCGCCGTTCCTCACCTTCACCGACCGGATCGCCGTGCACGCGGGCGACCTGCGGGTGGAGCTGCGCCACGTGGGCACGCCGGCGCACACGACGAACGACGTGCTCGCCTGGATCCCGCAGCACTCGGTGCTCTTCTGCGGCGACCTCGTGTTCAACGGGGGCACCCCGTTCCTGCTCATGGGGTCGGTCACCGGGGCCATCGAGGTGCTGGAGAACGTCGTGGCGCCGCTTCAGCCCGCTGTCGTCGTGCCCGGGCACGGGCCGGTGTTCTCCGGCGACGAGCCGGTCCGGGCCACAGTGGACTACCTGCGGTTCGTCCTCGACCTCGCCGAGCGGGGCCGAGCGGCAGGCGTCAGCCCGCTCGACGCGGCGCGCGACACCGATCTCGGCCGGTTCGCCGACTGGCCCGACGCCGAGCGCATCGTCGGCAACCTGCATCGTGCGTACGCCGAGCTGGGCGATACCGTCCGCGGCGGCCCCATCGACGTCTTCGCTGCCCTGGCCGACATGGTCACCTACAACGGCGGGCGTCCGCTCACCTGCCACGCATGAGGGGACGCGGGCGTCGGGGATGTATCACCGTCCGCCGCCGGGCCTCCTCTGACGGTATCGGCGTTCGCACGACGTCGACGCTTCACGCCAGAGCACCTCCTCGGTCGTCGAGGGGCCCGTCCCATCAGGGGTCACGATGATGATTCGACCATTCGTTGTTGCGGCCGTTCTGGGCACCGCTCTCGTCGCAGGCGCCGCGGCGGCCCATGCCCCCGCCACCGACGTGCCGATCGCCCTGGCGAGCGTCGTCACCTCGGCGCCCAGTGTCGAATCTCAGACCCTCGTGTCCCAGCTCCTCGGGCAATGGCAATCAGACAATGGCCAGGGCCTGCTTCTCCTGCAGAGCGACGGCACCTACGGCTACGCCATCAGGAGCAGCATGCTCAGCTCGTCAGAGGAAGGGCGCTACCAGGTGATCGGCACGCAGCTGACCCTGGCTCCGGCCGTCAGAACCGCCGAAGTCAACGGCCGCGAGGTGCATCCAAGACTCGATCCGCTCGTGATGGCGATCGGCAGGGATTCCGGTGGCAATTTGGCACTCTCTCTCAATGGATCGATTTACCACAAAGCGTAGACGTAGAACCAGTCCTCGTTGGAGCAGCCGGTCTCGGGCGTCGCAGTGCATCCCGGATGGCCTATGTGAATGGGGCCCACCCGATTCCCGTCCTTGAGTAGGCACGATGCAAGGCGACGCAATGGTTGTAGTTCGTGCCGCACCCCACGTAGACGCGCCCGGCAGGCGCTGCCTGCGCCCCGGTGTCGAGGCCAACGCCGCAGGCGCTGACAAGACTCACGGCCATCACGATCGCGGCTCGCCGTGCAAGCTTCATGTGCTCGCCCTTCTGTGATCGACGGGGTGTCCGACCACCACATGCTTCGGGCGGCGAGGGCGGGAAGCCATCCCAGGATCCTGGGACGTCGCCGACGTCGGTACCGACGGTCGTCACGAGCGGCTAGGGTGCCCACTATCCGGGATTATTCATTCCACTATTAGGAGTCGGGATGCTCGATCTCGCGGTGACCGGCGGGACCGTGGTGAGCGCGGCCGGACGGTTCCGGGCCGACGTCGGGGTCCGGGACGGCCGGGTGGTGCTGCTCTCGGCACCCGGGGTGCTGACCGAGGACGCCACGCGGCACCTGGACGCAGGCGGGAAGTACGTGGTCCCCGGCGGCATCGACGCGCACGTGCATTTCAACCTCGGGGTCACCGAGGCGATGCGCGCCCAGTCGGCCCTCGACGGATCGGAGGCGGCGGCGTACGGCGGCACCACCACGTTCATCGACTTCGGGTTCCAGTCCGGGGCGGGCAGCCCGGTGGAGGCGGCCGGCGCCAAGATCAAGGAGCTCGGCGATCAGCAGCCGCACGTCGACTACGCGCTGCACCTGATGCTCACGCAGAACGTGACCGACGCGGCCATGAGCGAGCTGCCCGAGGTGATCAGCGGCGGGATCGCCTCGTTCAAGATGTTCACCACGTTCGCCGAGGGCTCGGCGTCCGGGCACCTGATCTCCGACGACGGGGTCATCTGGGGCGTCATGAACGCGGCCGAGCGCGCGGGTGGCGTGGTCATGGTGCACGCCGAGGACGACTGCATCATCAACTTCAACACCCGCAGGCTCTACGCCGAGGGCCGCGAGGCGGGACGCAACATCCACCTCGCCCGGCCGCCGCTGGCCGAGGAGGCGGCGATCCGGCGGATGATCCTGCTCGCCGAGCGCAGCGGTTGCCCGCTCTACGTCGTGCACGTCTCGTCGGCCGCCGGGGTGGCGGCCATCGCGGACGCACGCTCGCGACGAGTGCCGGTCTTCGGTGAGGTGCTGCACAACTACCTGGCCTTCACCAATGAGGACTACGCCAAGCCCGACGGCACCCTCTACCACAACTACCCGCCGCTGAAGTCGCCCGCCGACCAGGACGCGCTGTGGTCGGCCATCGGCGTCGGGGACCTGGACACGGTGGCCTCCGACGACTTCACCATCCCGCGCTCGTCCAAGCTCTCCGGCCTGGTGGTGGACAACGTGCCCGGCGGCCACAACGGCATCGAGACGAGGATGGACGTGCTGTTCTCCGAGGGGGTCGCGCAGAACCGGCTCACGATCGAACAGTTCGTCAAGCTGACCGCCGAGGCCCCGGCCCGGCTGTTCGGGCTGTACCCGCGCAAAGGCGTGATCGCCGTCGGCAGCGACGCCGACCTGGTCCTCATCGACCCGACGGCCCGCCACACGATCCGCCTCGACGAGCTGCACTCCGCCTGCGACTACAGCCTCTGGGATGGCTGGGAGCTGACCGGGCGGGTGACGGCGACGGTGCTCCGCGGCCAGGTCCTGGTTCAGGACGGCAACTGGGTCGGGCCGCGGCACACCGGCGGGTTCGTGCCCGCCGGGTCGATCAGCGAGCCGTAGGAGCCGAATCCGCCCGGGGTTGCACAACTGAGACGCCGAGGCGCTTGTCACCTTGATGATCTCCCGATAGCTTCCCACCATGCGGTGAAAGGGTGTCCAAATATTGGACGTCCTCGGGACTGGGGCACGTGGCCGTACGGAAACGAGAGGATCCCCAATGGAGAGCATTCGTCCCGCCAGGAAGTGGCAGACGCGTCTGGGGGTCGTCGGAGCGGCAACGCTGGTCATTGCGCTGTCCGCGTGCGACACCAGCGGCGGAACCACGGCGCCGAGCGCCGGAGGCGGAAACGCCGTCGCCGCAGCGGTGACCGACAACGTCGCCAAGTACAAGGGTCTGCCGACCTTCGCTGCGCCCGGCGATCCGATCGACCCGTCGACGCTGCGCGGCAAGAGCATGTTCCTCATCCCGCTCGTCCCGAACCCGTTCAACCAGAACATCCAGGAGACGATGGAGGGGATCGCCAAGAAGGTCGGCATGAACTTCACCATCTACCCCAACCAGGGCAAGCCCTCGGAGTGGGTGCAGGGTATGAACGCCGCGCTGACCGCGAAGCCCGACATCATCGTGCTGAGCACGGCGCCCGATCCGCGCACCCTGCAGCCGCAGCTGGAGCAGGCCAAGGCCGCCGGGATCCCGGTGCTGGTGACCCACTTCTACGACGACTCCTCACCGGTCCCGCCGACCTGCGAGGGGTGCGCGGCAGGCGTCACCGCGCTGGTCACCGCGCCGTTCAACGTGGCGGGCAAGGCCGCCGCCGACTGGATCATCGCCGACTCCAAGGGCAACGCGAACGTGCTGCTCATCGGGGGCGCCGACGTGCTGCCCAGCCCGGCCACCCTGGACACGATCAGCAAGGAGTTCGCCGCGCAGTGCTCGGCGTGCAAGGTCACGGTCAAGAACATCCCCGTTTCGGACTGGAACACCAAGGCGCAGAGCGAGGTGCAGTCGGCGCTCACCGCGGACCCGTCGATCAACTACGTCTACCCGCTCTACGACGCGATGGTCGCGGGCGCGGTGCCTGCCGTGCAGACCCTCGGCAAGACCGGCCAGGTCAAGGTGGTCAGCTACAACGGCTCGCCGTACGCGCTGAAGTACATCCAGGACGGCGACATCGTGGCCATGAACGTCGGCGAGGACACCGTCGGCATCGGCTACGCCTCGATGGACCAGGCGTTCCGCATCCTGCTCGGCAAGCCGACGGTGCCCGAGCGCACCCCGATCCGGATCTGGGACAAGACCAACGTCAACGAGGCCGGGACGCCGCCGGAGGTCGGCAAGGGCTACGGCAGCGCGCTCTCGGACGGCTTCCTCAAGCTCTGGGGCCTGCCCGCAGCGTCCTGACCCGCGGGCACCCGTCGGAGGAGACACGCATGGTTGGTGACCGGCCGCTGCTCAGCGCCCACGGACTGACCAAGGCCTTCGGCGGTGCCCGGGCGCTGAACGAGGTCGACCTGACCGTTCTCCCCGGGGAGGTGCACGGGCTCCTCGGGGAGAACGGCTCGGGCAAGTCGACGCTGATCAAGATCCTGGCCGGCTACCACACGCCGGACGCGGGCAGGCTCGTCGTCAACGGCCGGAAGGTGCCGCTGCCGCTGGGGCCGGGCGAGCCGCAGCGGCTGGGCATGGAGTTCGTGCACCAGGACCTCGGCCTGGTTTCGTCGCTGACGGTGGCCGAGAACCTCTACATGGCCGACATCGCGAAACCCGCGAACCGCTTCTTCGTGTCCTGGTCCCGGCGCAGCGCACAGGCCAGGGAGGTCTTCGCCCGCTACGGCGTCACGGTCGACCCGGACGCCACCATCGACGGGATCCGCCCGGTGGAGCGGGCCCTGGTGGCCATCGTGCGGGCCCTGGAGGGGTTGCGCCGCGGCAGCGGCGACGAGCCCACGCTGCTGGTGCTCGACGAGCCGACGGTCTTCCTCCCGCAGAACGAGGTGGCGCTGCTGTTCGACCTCGTCCGGCAGATCGCCGCACGGGGGTCGAGCGTGCTGTTCGTGTCGCACGACCTGGCCGAGGTCCGCCAGATCACCCGACCGGGTGACGGTGCTCCGCGACGGGCGGGTGGCAGGCACGGTGGACACCGGGCAGACCTCGCCGCGGGCGTTGGTGAACCTGATCCTCGGCCAGGAGCTCCAGGAGATGGCCGCGGTCGAGCAGCAGCGCGGCGACCGGCCCGCGGTGCTGGAGGTACGCGGCCTCCGTACCCGCTGGCTGCACGACGTCTCCTTCGAACTGCGCGCGGGCGAAGTGCTCGGGCTCACCGGGCTCGTCGGTTCGGGCTACGAAGACTCCGTGTACGCGATCTTCGGCGCCATCCCGGCCGAGGCGGGCACCCTGGTGCTGGACGGCGAGCAGCGGGACGTGGCGGCGATGACGCCCAAGTCGGCGATGACGCACGGGATCGCGCTGGTCCCCGGCGACCGCCAGAACACCGGAAGCATCCCCACCCTGACCGCGTCGGACAACATCAACCTGCTGGTGCTGGACCGCTACTTCCACCGCGGCAGGCTGCGGCAACACGACCTCGACGACAACGCGCAGATGCTGATGGACGAGTTCGACGTGCGCCCGGCGCGCCCCGACCTGGACTACGGCTCGTTCTCCGGGGGCAACCAGCAGAAGGCGATGATGGCCAAGTGGAAGCAGATCGAGCCCAGGGTGCTGCTGCTGCACGAGCCAACCCAGGGCGTCGACGTCGGCGCCCGGCAACAGATCTGGACCATGATCCGCGCCGCCACCGGCACCACGTCGACGATCTGCGCCAGCTCGGACTACGAGCAGCTGGCGAGCATCTGTGACCGGGTCGGCGTGATCGCCCGCGGTCGTCTGGTCGGGTTTCTCACCGGCGCGGACGTGACGAAGGAACGGATCGCCGAGTACTGCCTCCGCAGTTCGGCGGGCACGTCGGTGACGGCCGCGGACGGCACCGGTGGATGACGGGACGGTGGAGGGTGCGCGCATGACGTCCGACCAGCAGGTCACCCCGACGACGCCGACCGAACCGCCCGAGCAGCCCCCGGCCGCAGGCCGCAGGCGCCGGTCGGTGCTGTCCGGGAAGTCGTTGGAGGCGCTCGCGCTGCCGATCGCCTGGGTCGTGGTCATCGTCATCTTCGGCATCCTGCGGCCCGGCACGTTCCTGTCCTCGGCGAACTTCGCCTCGATCCTGGCCTCCCAGGCCGTGCTGGTCGTCGTGTCGCTCGCCCTGGTCATCGTGCTCACGGCAGGCGACTACGACCTCTCGGTCGCCTCGGTGGTGGGCCTGTCGGCCAACCTGATCGCGATCCTCAACGTCAATGAGGGCCTTCCGGTCGGCGTGGCCATCCTGATCGCGCTCGTCGCCGGCCTGGTGGTCGGCGTCCTCAACGGGCTGTTCGTGGTGCTGGTGCAGATCGACAGCCTGATCGTCACGCTGGGCATGAGCACGTTCGTGTCCGGCATCGTGCTGTGGATCACCGGGTCGAACACGTTGAGCGGCATCTCGAACGACCTGGTCCGGCCGGTGATCATCTGGCGGTTCGCCGGGGTGCCGTTCGAGTTCTACTACGCGCTCGTGATCGCGCTCGTCGTCTGGTACGTCTTCCGCTACACGCCGCTGGGCCGTCGCCTGCTCGTCGTCGGGCGCAGCCGTGAGGTCGCCCGGCTGAGCGGGGTGCGGGTCGGCGCGGTCCGCTGGGGGGCGCTCGCCGTGTCCGGCGTGATCGCCGCGTTCGGGGGCGTGCTCTACGCCGGAACCTCCGGCGCGGCAGGCCCCACCTCCGGGCTCGAGCTGCTGCTGCCCGCCTTCGCCGCCGCGTTCCTCGGCGCGACCACCGTCAACCCCGGCCGGTTCAACCCGTGGGGCACGGTGATCGCGGTGTACTTCCTGGTCACCGGGATCACCGGGCTGCAGCTGCTCGGCGCCCAGTCCTACGTGCAGAACATCTTCTACGGCGCGGCGCTGGTGCTGGCCGTGTCGTTCTCCCAGATCGTGCGCAGGCGACGAGCGGTGCGCGCCGAATGAGCGGCGTGGCCTCCCGTGAACCTTGATCGCCGCCCGGGTGGTGGCTAGGGTCTCCACTATCCGGATCGAATTGTTCCAAATGGTGGACACATGACGCAGGTCGGATCGGTGCCCGGCGACGCGGACGAGCGTTGCGGACCGCTGGCAGGCGTCCGGATCCTGGAGCTCGGCAACTTCATCGCGGCCCCGTCCGCGGGCCGGATGCTCGCCGAGTTCGGCGCCGAGGTGATCAAGGTCGAGCAGCCGGGGGTCGGCGACCAGGTGCGCCGCTGGCGGCTGTTCCGCGGCGAGACGTCGATGATGTGGCGGACGCTGGCCCGCAACAAGAAGTCGGTGACCATCGACCTGCACACCGCCGAGGGGCAGGAGCTGGTCCGCCGTCTGGCCGGACGGGCCGACGCGGTGATCGAGAACTACCGGCCGGGCAAGCTCGAGTCCTGGGGACTCGGGCCCGAGCACCTCCGCCGGGACAACCCCAAGCTGGTGGTGGTGCGCATCTCCGGCTACGGCCAGACCGGGCCGTACCGCGACCGGGCAGGCTTCGGTGGCGTCGCCGAGGCGCTGGGTGGCCTGCGCTTCCTCACCGGCCACCCGGACCGCTCCCCTACCCGGGTGGGCGTGAGCCTTGGCGACCAGCTCGCCGGGCTGCACGCGGTGATCGGCACCTTGATGGGCCTGTGGGCACGCGAACGCGCCTCCTTCGAGCAGGGCGAGACGGTTGACGTCGCGCTGCACGAGGCCGTGTTCTCGGTGATGGAAGGGCTCATCCCGGAGTACGCCGCCTACGGTGTGGTCCGCGAGCGCAGCGGCAACGAGATCCCCGGCGTGGCCCCGTCGAACACCTACCCCTGCCGCGACGGCGACTGGGTGGTCATCGGGGGCAACGCCGACACCCTCTTCCACCGGCTCATGACCGGGATCGGCAGGCCGGACCTGGCCGCCGACGATCGGTTCCGGGACAACCGCGGCCGGGCCCGGCACAGCGCGCTGCTCGACGCCGCGATCTCCGCGTTCACCTCGACGCGGTCGCTTTCCGAGGTGATGGCCGTCATGGTGGCGGCGGAGGTACCGGCCGGGCCCATTTACTCGGCCGCCGAGATGGCCGTCGACCCGCACTTCCGGGCCCGCGACATGCTGCTCGGCCTGCCGGTCGCGGTCGACGAGGCGCCCGAGGAGGTGCTGTTCCCCGGCGTCGTGCCCAAGCTCGGCCAGCAGCCGGGCCGGGTGCGCTGGCTCGGGCCGGAGCTCGGGGAGCACACCGCGGACGTGCTGGCAGGCCTGCTCGAGCTGAGCAACACCGAGATCGCAGCGCTCCGGGACAGGAAGGTGGTGTGAGCCCATGGCCCAGCCCGCGTCGGTCGTGATCACGGACGTGGCGCTTCGCGACGGCTTGCAGATCCAGCCGCGCACGGTGCCGACGGACACCAAGCTGGAGCTCTACGACCGGCTGCGGGCGGCGGGCGTCCGCTCGGTGGAGGTCGGCTCCTTCGTCAGCCCGCGGCTGGTCCCGCAGATGGCCGACGCCGACGAGCTGTTCCGCCGGTTGCCTCCGGCCGCGGATGGCGAGGCGATCGCGTTGGTGCCGAACCTGCGCGGGGCCGAGCGGGCGCTCGCGGCCGGGGTCCGGCACGCGCGCCTGCTGATCTCCTGCACCGAGGGGCACAGCAGGGCCAACACGAACCGGTCGGTCGACGAGGGGCTGGCCGTCGTCGCGGCGGTGCGGGAACGGCTGCTCGCCGAAGGGGTGCACGTCACCGGGGCCATCGCCACCGTGTTCGTCTGCCCGTTCGACGGCGTCCCGCCGCTCCGCCAGGTCGACCGCGTTGTCGGCGCGCTGGCCCGGATGGGGCTCTCCGAGATCAGCCTGTCCGACACCCTCGGCAAGGCCGATCCGGCGCACGTCGAGCGGGTCGTGGCCGCGATGCGGGCGGCGTACCCGGACGTCACGTTCGGCCTGCACCTGCACAACACGTACGGCATGGGGCTGGCCAACGTCGCGGCGGGCCTCGGTCAGGGGATCCGGCAGTTCGACGCCGCGCTGGGCGGCATCGGCGGCTGCCCCTTCGCCCCGGGAGCGGCAGGCAACATCGCAACGGAGGACGTGATCTTCATGCTCGACTCGATGGGAGTGCGGACCGGGATCGACCTGGACCGGCTGGGCGCGGCCGCCGCGTTCCTGCGGACGACGCTTCCCGGCCCGCTGGAGTCCGCGGTGTCGCGGGCGCTGGGGTGGGCGGCATGAGCGCGCCCGCGGGAGCGGACCTCACCCTCCGCAACGGCATCGTCGTCACCCCGACCGGCCTGGTCCGCGGAGGCCTGTCCGTGACCGACGGCGTGATCACCCAGATCGGGGCCGACCACCTGCTGCCGACGGGCGGCACCGAGGTCGACGCGGGCGGCAAGTACCTGCTGCCGGGGATCATCGACCCGCACGTGCACCTCGGGATCGGCCCGGGGGTCGGCCCGGACAAGCTCGTGCGCGACTTCGAGTCGGAGTCGGCCGACGCGGCCGCGGGCGGCGTCACGACGATGATCACGACCACCCTGTTCGGCACGGAGTCCCGGGGCGAGGTGGCCGAGGCCGCCATCGCCACCGGCAACCAGCACTCGCTGGTGGACTACCGGCTGACCGCGGTGGTGACCACCCGTGAGCACCTGACCGAGGCCGCGGACCTGGTCAAGCTCGGGCTGCGGTCGTTCAAGTTCTTCCTCGGCTACAAGGGCGCACAGGCCGAGGGCTTCGGCATGAACGCCGACGGCATCTCCTGGGACTTCTTCTACCAGGCCTGCGAGGCGCTCGGCGCGGCAGGCGCGAAGGCGTTCCCGACCATCCACGCCGAGGACCCGTGGGTGCGGGACTTCCTGACCGAGCGGATGCGCGGGTCCGGGCAGAACGGGTTGCTCCAACGCTGGCTGGAGACCAGCCCCAACATCCTGGAGCCGATGCAGATCTACCCCGCCGCGCTGATCGCGCACGAGGTCGGCACGCCGGTGTACGTGGTGCACACCAGCGCCTGGCAGAGCGTCGACCTGATCCGCGACCTGAAGGACAAGGGCTGGCCGGTGTTCGGCGAGACCCTGGCCGCCTTCCTGTACTGGACCGCGCCGGAGGCCGACGCCCGCGACAAGGGGGCCGTCGGCAAGATCCAGCCGCCGATCCGGCTGGACCGCGACCGGGACGCGCTCTGGACCGGGATCCTGGACGGCACCCTCACCAGCGTCGGCACCGACTGCCAGATGTACCCGCACAGCTCGCGCACCGAGGTCGACTTCTGGGACGCGCAGGTCGGGCTGGGGCCGGGCATGGGCACCGCGCTGTCCGCCGTGCACACCTCCGGGGTGCTGACCGGGCGAGCCACGCTGGAGGACCTGGCCCGGGTGCTGAGCGAGAACACCGCCCGCCGGTTCGACCTGTACCCGCAGAAGGGGCAGCTCGCCGTCGGCTCGGACGCCGACGTGGTCGTCTTCGACCCGACCGAGACCAGGACGGTCGCCGCCGGGGATCTGCACAGCGCGGCGGGCTACTCGCTCTACGAGGGCGAGTCGCTCACCGGCTGGCCGGTGCAGACGTATGTGCGCGGGCACCTGGTCTACGACCGCGGGTCGATCGTGGCGAAGCCGGGGCACGGCCGGCACGTGCCGTCGGCCTGACGGGTGGCGGCGGAGCCTGCCGATTGCGGCCCTGGACCGGCGCGGGGCGGGACATCGGCGGCCGGTCCCGCCGCGCGGCGCCGAACCGTGCGCGGGCTGACGTTGTCGCTGGCCGCGATCTCGGCCGCCAGCCTCGTCGCCGTCGGGCTGTCCGCGGCCGCGCCGCTGATCCGGCAGACGTTCGCGCTGTCCGAGATCGGGGTTGGGGCCATCGCGTCCGGCATCTACCTGGGCTCGACGCTCAGCGCGGTGGCGGGTGGTCGGCTGACCGACACCCGCGGCCCGGCGCCGGTGCTCGTCGGCTGCCTGCTGCTGCTCGCGGCAGGCGAAGCGCTGGCCGCGCTCGCTCCGAACGGGCTCGTGTTCGCGGCCGGAGTGGTGGTCGCGGGCCTCGGCTACGGGGTGGTGAACCCGCCGACCAACCTGCTGGCCAACGTGCGATCGCCGCGCTGGCGGGCGCTGGCGATCAGCGTGAAGCAGGCCGGGGTGCCGATCGGCGGCGTGCTGGCCGGGGCGGTCATCCCACCGCTCGCGCTGGCCCACGGCTGGCGGGTGGCGCTGGTCGTGCCCGTCGTGGCGTGCCTGGTGCTCGCCGCCTGGGCGACCCGGTCGGCCGGGCTGGCGGTGCCGTTCGCCCCCGGCCCGGGCGCGGGGCGCGCCGTTCGGCTGGCCCGGCTGCCGGTGGCCTACGGCTACGGCTTTCTGATGGGTGGCGTGCAGGTGGCGATCTTCGCCTTCTGCGTGCTGTACATGGTGGCCGACCGCGGCGTCGCCCCGGACACCGCGGGCCGGGCGCTGGCCCTGCTGCTGGCGGGCGGCGTCGTCGGAAGGGTGTTCTGGGGGTGGGTGTCCGACCGGGCCCACGAGAACCGCCTGCGGATCCTCCGTCTGGTCTCGCTGTTGGGCGCGGCCGGGCTGGTCGGGCTCGCGTTCGGCGGGAGCTGGCTGCTGCTGGTCGTGCTCCCGGTCATCGGGCTCACCTCGGTCGGCTGGAACGGGGTGTACATCACCGCGATCACCGAAGCCGCCCCGGCGCACCCGGCAGGCCTGGTGAACGGCCGGTCCCAGCTGCTGATCTGCGTGGGATCGGTGCTGATACCGCCGGGCTTCGGGGCGCTGGTCGCGGCCACCCAGTCCTGGTCGGCGGCCTGGGTGGGCGCAGCGATGCTGAGCGCCGGATCGGCGCTCACCGTGGTACCGGCGAGGAGTTGATCAAGATGACCGACACGTACCGCATCTGCGTGATCCCCGGCGACGGGGTGGGGGCCGAGGTGGTCCCCCAGGCGCTGCGGGTGCTCGACGCGGCGGCCGCGGCCTGCGGGTTCGGGCTGGAGTTCGACCGGAAGCCGTGGGGGTCGGCCTACTACCGCGAGCACGGCCGGATGATGCCGTCGGACGCGGCGGCGGTGGTGGCCGACGCGGACGCCACCCTGTTCGGGGCGGTCGGCTCGCCGGAGGTGCCCGACGCGGTCAGCGCGTGGGGGCTGATCCTGTCGCTGCGCCAGCAGCTGGAGCTGTATCTCAACCTGCGGCCGGTACGCGGCGTGCCGGGCCGCCCGGGCTCGAATGCCGGTTCTCCCGGCTTCGCGATGCTGATCGTGCGGGAGAACACCGAAGGCGAATACGTCGGCACCGGGGGGCGGCTCTACGCGGGCACCGCCGCCGAGACCGCCACCCATACGTCGGTCTTCACCCGGCGCGGCATCGAGCGCGCCGTCGAGTACGCCTTCCGGGCCGTCCCCGAGGGCGGCCTGCTCACCAGCGTGACGAAGTCGAACGCGTTGCCGCACACCATGGGCTTGTGGGACGAGGTGACCGCGGAGGTCGCGGCCCGGCACCCGGACACCCGCTGGGAGCGCATGCACGTCGACGCGGTCGCCTACCAGATGGTCCGCGCCCCCGACCGGTTCGACGTGCTCGTGGCCTCCAACCTGTTCGGGGACATCCTGAGCGACCTCGGCGCAGGCCTTCAGGGCACGCTCGGGCTCGCGGCCAGCGGGAACGTCAACCCCCAGACCGGCGTCGGCGTCTTCGAGCCCATCCACGGCAGCGCGCCGGACATCGCGGGCCGTGGCGTGGCCAACCCGCTCGGAGCGATCAACTCGCGGCCATGATGCTCGATCACATCGGCCGCGCCGAGGCGGCCGAGCTGGTCCGCGCCGCGGTCGATGCCACCCTGTCCGCCCGGATCACCCCGGCGGACCTTGGCGGCAACCGCTCCACCCGAGAGATGGGCGACGCCGTGCTGGACCGCATCGGACCGGCGTGATGGACCGCTCAGTAGTGCGAGGTGGCCACGGCCCGCTGGATCTCCTTGGCCGCCGTCATCACGAGCTCGGCGTACTTGGTGCCCGGCGACGTGCCGAGGCGCTCGATGGGGCCGGACAGGCACACCGCGGCGACGACCTGGCCGCCGTCGTACACCGGGGCGCTGACCGAGGCGATGCCTGCCGCGCGCTCGCCGACGCTCTGCACCCAGCCTGCGCGCAGCGCGTCCTCGTCGCCGAGCAGCAACCGGCCTGCCGATCCCTTCTCGGCGGTGAGCAGCGCCCCGACCGGCACCATGGTGCGCAGCTCCTCGGTCGACTCGACCGACAGGACGACCAGCCGCTGCCTGCCGCGGCGCACGAAGAGTTGGGTGCTTTCTCCGGTATCGGCCGACAGCTGCTTGAGGATGGGGGCCGCGATTTGCGACAGACTTGCCGTGGCGAAACGGCTGCCGGTGATGAGGAGGCCTTTCTCATTCCGGCTGAGGAAGCCGTGAATCTCGAGGGCAGAGACAAGTCGGTGAGTGGTCGTGCGCGGGTAACCGACGGCCTCGTTGAGCGCCTGGAATCCGATCGGTTGGTGGTACTCGACCAGGTTGAGCAGGAACATCGCTTTGTCGAGCACGCCGACGCCGCTCACCAGGTAGTCCACGGTTCCGAGTTTAGTGCCCGTCGGGGAATGCGGGCTCGACGGTGACGGCGGCGTTGTTGGACGGCCTGCCGCGGGTCACCGTGCTCTCATTGGGCGGAACGATCTCCTCGGCCCCACCCGCGCACGGCGGGCCGGCCCGGCCCGCCCTTTCCGCCGCTGATTTGGTGGCCGCGGTCCCGGCGCTGGAACACGTGGCCGAGATCGAGGTCCGGGACGTGCGCAGGCTGCCGTCGAACGACATGACGTTCGAGATCGCCCGCACGGTGGCCGCCGAGATCCGGGCGGCGGTCGAGCGCGGCGCGACCGGGGTCGTGGTCACCCAGGGCACGGACACCATCGAGGAGATGGCCTACGCCTGGGATCTGCTGGTCGCCGGGGATGCCCCGACGGTCGTCACCGGCGCGATGCGGCACGCCGCTCTGACCAGCGCTGACGGTGCCGGGAACCTGCTGGACGCGGTGCGCACCGCGGCCAGCGGGCAGGCGCGCGGGCTGGGTTGCCTGGTCGTGTTCAACGAGGAGATCCACTCCGCGCGCACCGTGCGCAAGACGCACACCTCGTCGCTCGCCGCGTTCCGGTCGGCGGGTGTCGGCCCGCTCGGGTGGATGGCCGAGGGCGAGCCGCGGCTGCGCGAGCGACCCTACCCGCGGACCGTGGTGGAGCTGCCCCCGGACGCCCCGGTGGTACGGCCGCCGCTGGTGACGATCGCGTTGGACGACGACGGCTGGTGGCTGCCCGCGGCAGCGCAGGCGCCCGGCCTGGTCGTGGCGGGCACCGGCGGCGGACACGTGCCCGGCTGGCTGAGCGACCGGCTCGTCGAGCTGGCCGGGCGGATCCCGGTGGTGCTGGCCTCCCGCACCGGCGACGGCGAAGTGCTGACCCACACCTACGGTGGGTTCGGCGGCTCGGAGACCGTTCTGGTGCAGGGTGGACTGATCCCGGCCGGGACCCTCGACCCGTACAAGGCCCGGGTACTGCTCGGCCTGCTGCTGAGCGCGGGCGCCGACCACGACCGGATCCGGACTACCGTCGCCGCGGCGCGCACCCTGTGTCGCGGCGGGCACACGATTGACATCGGAGGCTGACGTGACCACAGCACGACCCGACCTGGTGATCCGCGGCGGGACGGTCGTCACCGACACCTGGAGCGGCGCGGCCACTGTAACGCTGGCGGGCGGCCGGATCACCGGGGTGCTCGACCCGGCGGCCGATCTCGCCGGGGCCGAGGTGCTCGACGCCACCGGGCTGCTGGTGATGCCGGGCGGCGTGGACCCGCACTGCCACGTGGCGGTGCCGCTGGGCGAGTTCGTCACGCTGGACAGCTTCGAGTCGGCCAGCCTGGCCGCGCTGGCGGGCGGCACCACGACGATCATCGACTTCGCGATCCCGGGCACCGGGGAGGGGCAGATCAGCGCGCTGGAGGCGAAGCTGGCGATGGCCAAGGACTCGCGGTGCGACTACGCGTTCCACGGGTGCATCAACGCGCCGGGGCCGGACATCGCGGATGTGGTGCGGCGCTACGTCGAGCAGGGCGTGCACACGGTCAAGCTCTTCACCACCTACCGGGGCCTGTTGATGGTCGAGATCGACACCGTCGAGCAGGTGATGCGCGCCCTCAACGAGGTGTCCGGGCTGACCTACGTGCACGCCGAGTCCAACCAGCTCGTCGAGGCCGCCCAGGCCGAGGCGGCGGCGGCAGGCCGCATCGGCGCCGCCGGGATGGCCCGCACCCGCCCCGAGGCGGCGGAGGCCCGGGCGGTGCAGGAGGTCCTGGGAGCGGCCGAGCGCACCGGCGCGCCGGTCTACTTCGTGCACCAGACCATCCCGGCCGCCGTCGACGAGGTGATCGCCGCCCGGCAGCGCGGGGTGCCCGCGTTCTCCGAGTCCTGCCCGCACTACCTCACCCTCGAGGACAGCTGCTACGCCGGGGAGCACCCCGAGCGCTACGTCTGCTGTCCGCCGATCCGCGACCGCGCCGCGATGGACGAGTTGGGCAGCAGGCTGGCCATGGGCTACGTGCACACGGTGGGCAGCGACCACTGCTGCTACGACACCGGGCAGAAAGAGCTCCGCGCGCACGACGTCCGGGCGATGCCCAACGGCCTGCCCGGGGTGGAGACCCGGCTGCCCGTGATCTGGGACGCCTACGTGGCGAGCGGACGGATCTCCCCGCAGCGGTTCGTCGCCGTCATGGCGGCCAACCCGGCCCGGCTGAACGGGCTCTACCCGCGCAAGGGCGCGATCGCGCCGGGCGCCGACGCCGACCTCGTGCTGTTCGACCCGGCCGCGACCCGCGTCGTCCGATCCGGCGAACTGCACATGCAGACCGACTACACGCCCTACGAGGGGCGCCAGGTGACGGGCTGGCCGCGCACCGTGCTCGCCCGCGGCCGAGTCGTGGTCCGCGACGGCGAGCTCACCGACCCCGGCCCGGTGGGCCGTTTCCTGCCCTCGGATCCCATCGACCTGACATGAGCGACCCGCGCGACGCCGTGGGTGCGGCCACGCGCCGGGCCGTGCTCGGGGACGCGCACGTGGACCGGTCGATCACGAGCTCCACCGAGTTCGGCAGGCCCCTGCTGGAGTACCGAACCCGAGCGGGCTGGGGCGAAGTGTGGAGCCGGGACGGGCTCGATCGGCGCGCCCGGAGCCTCGTCACGATCGGTGTGCTGGTCGCGCTGCGCGCCCACGAGGAGCTGGCCGTGCACGTGCGCGGCGCGGTGCGCAACGGCCTCAGTGCGAGCGAGATCAGCGAGGTGTTGCTGCACACGGCCGTCTACGCCGGGATGCCTGCCGCGTTGGCCGCACTGCGGGTGGCCGAGCGCACCCTCATCGAGATCGGCAGCCTGCCCTCGCCGAGCGGTGCGCCGCCGCCGGAGATGGGGCCGTTGTAGCTAACGCCATGCGGACAGACCGCAGGTGGCCAGAGTCTGGGTCAGGGCTGGAGGACGATCCTGCCGGGCATGCCGCCCGCGGCCTTCGCGGAGTACGCCTCGACTGCCTGCGCGAGCGGATAGACCGCGCCGACCTGGGGGCGCAGGTGCCCCTCGTCGACCAGGCGGGCGAGCTCGGTCAGCTGGGCGCGACTGGACTCCTGGATGAACACGACCGTACTGATGTCATCCCGATCGGTGGGCAGCGGCGTGTCCGCCTTGACCGTGACCAGCGTTCCTTCGGGTTTGAGGAGGGCAGGCGAGCGGGTGAGCACCGCGCCGCCGATCGTGTCGAACACCAGGTCGGCCTGGCCTGCCGCGTCCTCGAGGCGGTCGGCGTCCAGCGCGATGAAGCGGTCGGCGCCCAGCTCCATGACCAGCGACCGGGAGTGGCTGCGCCCGGTGCCGATCACCTCGGCGCCTGCCCATCGGGCAAGCTGGACCGCCGTCGATCCGACCGCACCGCCCGCGCCGTGGATGACCACTGTCTGCCCCTTGACCAGCCCTCCGTGGTCGAACAGGGCCTGCCACGCCGTCAGGCCCGCCCGCGGCACAGCTGCGGCGTGGACGTGGTCGACGGTCCGCGGCTTCGGGGCCACGTTGCGGGCTTCGACAGCGACATATTCGGCGGCTGCCCCGTCACGGAGCTGGTCGGTCAGCCCGAACACCTCGTCGCCGACGGCGATTCCGGCGGTCCCGAATCCCAGCGCGGCGACGACCCCCGAGACCTCGTGGCCGGGGATGATCGAGGTCCGCTGATGACCGGCCCGGCAGGTCCAGATCGGCCAATCGAGTTCGTTGTGCGTGATGCCGCACGCGGCGACCTTGACCAGCAACTCGCAGAACATGGGCTTGGGCTCGGGCGCCTCCTCGAAGACAAGCCCGCGGATGCCGCTTGGTTCGTTGGTGCGGATGGCCTTCATCGTCAGTCCCCTTCGTGTGGAGATTCAGTTCTGGTGGAAGACACATCGACAGGCTGGCCCCGGACCCGCGAGCGGCCATCACCCGAAGGTGCACCCGTCGGTGGAGTCTTCGTTCCGGCCCGCCAAGTCGGCTTCGGGCAGCCCGGAGAGCGCGTCGTATCTTTCTACTGGCGCCGGCTGCGCGACATGAAGGGCTCAACCGACGTGGAATCGATGAGACCGGCCGGACTGACCCTTTACGCGCGCATGTGCGGCTGGACACCGGCACAGGGCACACGCCCGATCCGGGGACCCGGTCGCGATCGCCGAGTACCTGGGCGGCAATGACATGTTCGACCAGGCGATCACCGACTTCTCATTGCGCTACGCCGACCAGAACGATCGCGACTTCGAGGCCTTCGTCAGAGCGATCCGATCGGGACGGATCGAGGCGCAGGAAGGCATCTGACCGGAGAGCCCAACTGCCGGGGCAGCGTCCCGACGTCACAGGAGTGAGGTCATCCGCCGGAGGCGATGACCGCGGGCCAGGCACGACAGATAATCGCGGGTCGGCCGGATTGCGGGATTCCGGTGTCCTGCGCGCAACCCAACCGAGGGAGTCACGTCATGACCGAGACCGTTCCATCCGACACGGCACCGGGCGAGATGTCGATGCCGCGCGGCCTGGTCGTGATACTCGCGTCTATCGGGCTGTTGCTGTCAACGCTGGCGTTGCAGCAGTTCTCGTCGATCCTGTCTCCCGTCCTGCTCGCGCTGGTGCTGGTCATCGGCGTACATCCGTTGACGGCGATGCTGCGCAGGCGTGGCGCCCCGGCGTGGCTGGCGGTCACGCTCACGGTGCTCGCGCTCTTCGTCATCATCGTCGGGCTCGCGCTGGCGTTCGCCCTTTCCATCGCCGAGCTCGCCACAACCCTGCCGAGCTACCAGCCCCAGTTCGCCGCCCTCGTCACCGACCTGCAGACTTGGCTCGCCACGCTGGGCGTCGGACCCGAGCAGATACAGGCCGCGCTCGGACAGATCTCCTTCGGCAAGATCGCGGGCCTGCTCACCGGCCTGCTGGTCGGGCTCGCGGGCGCGTTCTCCAACCTCCTTTTCCTGTTGTTCGTCGTCGTGTTCATGGGACTGGATGCCGTGCACTTCTCCCGGCGGCTCACCCAGGTCGGCGGCCGACGAAAGCCGGTCGTCACCGCGCTCGGCGGGTTCGTCAGCGGCACCCGCAGCTACCTGTTGGTCTCCACGGTCTTCGGCCTGATCGTCGCCGCGGTCGACGCGGCGTTCCTCTGGATCGTCGGAGTACCACTCGCGCTGCTGTGGGGCCTGCTCGCCTTCATCACGAACTACATCCCCAACATCGGCTTCATCATCGGCCTCGTGCCGCCTGCCCTGCTGGCGCTGCTCGAGGGCGGGCCGCGGCTGATGGTCATCGTGATCGTCGTCTACATCGTGATCAACTTTGTGATCCAGTCGGTCATCCAACCCAAGTACGTGGGCGACGCCGTGAACATCTCGCTCACCCTGACGTTCCTGTCGCTGGTCTTCTGGTCCTTCGTGATCGGGCCCCTCGGCGCGGTCCTGGCCATTCCCCTCACCCTGCTCACCAAGGCCCTGCTGCTCGACGTCGACCCGAACACCCGCTGGATCTCCGAGCTGCTCGCGAGCGGACCCGCGCTCCCGGATCCCGCCGACTCGATGGACACCGAAGCCGACGCCGATGACGACCTGGGCACGGCTCTGGGTCCCGACCCCGCCGCGTTCGCCGGATTCGATGAAGCCCCTGGCGTCTCGGCGGCCCCGGCCGGGCCGCCCGGCCCGTTACGACGAGATGGCCGGTCCGACGATGGGCGCCCGCCCGCCGGACAGTGACCGACGATTGCCCGACTGCTCGGGCCCTCCGAGAACACCGTTCCGGTCCGGACGCTACGAAGAATGATCGCGATCGGTGGGTACGACCGGGCGCTCGCCCTCGCCTCCCAGGCTTTCGGCGCCCTCGTGCCTGCGGTGCTGGTACTGACCTCGATGGTGTCGGGGTCGCAGAACGCGGCGGCCATCGCGGCCGGTTGGGAATGTCCCGCAGCGCTGCGGCCACCCTTGCCGAGCTCGTCGAGGGGCCCGCGACGGAAAGCGACACGCCGCTGACCGTCCTCGGAGTGGTGCTGCTGGTCGTCTCCGTGTTCGGTTTCATCCGCTCGCTTCAACGGACCTACGCCGCGGCGTGGGACCTGCCGTCTTTCGGAGTCCGGGGGTACGGGCACGGCATGCTCGCCTCCGCCACCCTCGTCGCCGAGTTCGCTGTGCTCGTCCTCCTCGCCCCGGTCCTCGGAATACTGCTGGGAAGCGTTGGGTCGGCGTCGCGGTCCACGCCGTCGTCGCGATCCTGCTGTGGTGGCCCATCCAGCGGATACTTCTGGCCGGGCGGGTCGGCTGGCGCGCCCTGTTGCCGGGCGCGCTGGTCACCGGCGTCGGTCAGGCCGTCCTGGTGTCGGCTTCGAGCGTGTACGTCCCGATCGCCGTGTCCCGCTCCACGGCGCGATACGGGATTCTCGGCCTCGCCGCGGTGCTGCTCTCCTGGCTCGTCGTCCTGGGGCTGCTGCTCGTGGTGTCGGTCGTGGTCGGTGTCCTTTCGGTCATCGTGGGCGTGATCTGTCTGCGCTCCCCGTTGCAGACCATCGTCATTCTCACCCTCGTCCTCGGGGCCTTCTGGCTGGTCAACGGCATCATGGAGATCATTGCCGGGATATGCCGACCCGTCGTCGGTCCCATCGGACAACGCCGTGAGTGCCTCACCGGGGCTGTCCACCCGCATCGACGCCATCTACTTCGCGCTCACCACGCTGGCGACGGTCGGCTACGGCGACATCCATCCGGTCGGACAGGTGGCAAGGGCCCTCGTCTCACTCCAGCTGGTCCTCAACGTGGCCGTCCTCGCCACTGCCGCAGGGCTCATCAGCCGGGAGCTGATGAGCAGAGCCCGTCGACGCCGTCCCGACGACCGGTAACCGTGGCTTCGGAGTCCGCGCAGGCCGATCGGGTCCGGCCCGGACGGTGCCGAGGTGGGCGCCGAGGACGTCGGCATCGATTCGGCAGCCGCGCCGCACTGATCACGTCTGCCGGCCCGGCCGTGGAGCAGGTCCGCGAACCGCGTCGCGAGGACCTGATTGGCGACGCGGACCTCTTCGTCGAGGCGCTCGAAGTCCTCGACGCCCCCGAAGAGCCGCTGCTGCGTTTCGGTGTCCTTCGTCGCGGCCAGCCCGGAGATCCACGCGCGGTAGGTGGTGAACGCCAGCTCCGGGTGGAACTGAACGCCCCAGGCCGACGGGCCCAGCCGGAACGCCTGGTGGCGATACATCGGCGAGTGCCCCAACCACACGGCCGTGTCCGGGAGCCGAGCCACCATGTCGCCGTGGAGGGAACCGGTCGGGAACGGTGTCGGCAGCCCCGAGAAGAGGACGTCGTTCCTGCTCTCCGGCCGCCACCCGATCCATGTCACGCCCGCCTCGACGCCCTGGTCGCCCGTGGTCACGGTGCCGCCGAAAGCCTGGGCCAGGAGTTGGCCGCCGAGACAGATCCCCAGGGTCGGGCGGGCGGTCTGCACCGCGTAGCGCAGTAGGCGTCGCACGTCCGCCAACCACCGATGGTCGCCGTCGTCCCAGGCGCTCATGCGACCGCCCATGACGAGCAGACCGTCGGCGTCCAGGCGCTCGGGCACCGCGTCGCCCGCGAAGGGCCGCACCAGGTCGGTCGAGACCCCGGCCTCGGCGAGCCAGCCGCCGAATCGGTCGAGCACCGTCAGCGGATCGGGTTGGACGACGAGCAGCCGCGGACGAGCGGCCCCCCGCGTTCCCGGCCAAACCCTCTGTCTGCGCGCGTCGGTGCCCACGTTCGCCGGACGTTAGATCGGGCAGGGCCTCCCCGTCGAGTGCCCTGCCGTTCGCGTCACGATCGACCCGAACGGCTTAACACGGTTGTCACGCTCAGTACGCAGATTGCACCCATACGGGTGGCGCGATCCGGCAGCCGAGTCTTCAGGCTGCTTATGGGCACCGGACGCATAGTGCCGGCCGGGCCTTCGCCGTCGTGGAGGTGTGATGACCGCCGTTCCGACCAATCCACCGTCCCGGACCGTCCCAACCGGTGGCCCACCGGGTGAGCTCGCGGACGGCGTGCTGGGTCTGCCGTCGGTCCTGTTCTGCATCGTGACCGGCGCCGCGCCGCTCGCCGCGATGCTGTTCAACGTCCCCGGTCGCCACGCTGGGCGGCGGGTACGCCTCGCCCGCCGCGTTCATCGTCGCCACGATCGCCTTGACGATCTTCTCGGTGGGCTACATCGCGATGGCCCGTCGGGTGACCTCAGCCGGTGGCTTCTACACGTTCGTCACCCGGGGGCTGGGACGCATCGTGGGCCTGGGCGTGGGGTACCTCATCGCGCTCTGCTACATCGTGTTCTCCGCGGCCGTGCTCGGTGTGACCGGCTACTTCGCCTCGACGACGGTCGCCAACATCACCGGGATCGACCTGCCCGCCTGGGTCTACATGATCATCGGCCTGGTGCTCGTGAGCTTGTTCGCGTGGTTCCACATCGAGCTGACGGCGAAGGTCCTGGGAGTCCTGCTGATCGGCGAGGTGCTGGTGCTCGTCGTCATGGCGGTCGGCATCTTCGCGGTGGGCGGCGCCGAGGGTCTTTCGGCGGCGCCGTTCAACCCCGCGAACATCTTCGACAACCCGGCCGCGATCGAGGTGTTCGGCGGCGGCGCCGCGGGGATCGCGCTGTTCGCCGCGTTCTGGTCCTGGGTCGGGTTCGAGATGGCGCCGAACTACGCCGAGGAGACCCGCAACCCGCACAAGATCGCCAAGCTGGCCACGTACGGCTCGGTGATCGGCCTCGGCGTCTTCTACACGATCATGTCGTATGCCTTCGTCACCGGATGGGGGCTGACCGGCGCGGCGACGGCGGTCAAGTCGCAGTACGCAGGCGAGATCGCCTCGGCGTTCTACCCGCTGACCGACCGCTACGTCGGCTCTTGGGCGACGCTGCTGATGGAGATCCTCATCGTCACCGGCTCGTTCGCCTGCACCATGTCCTTCTACAACACCGGCGCGCGGTACCTGTTCGCGCTGGGCCGGGAGGGCGTGCTGCCCGCCGCCCTCGCCCGCACCTCCCATCGGCGCAGCCCGGCGACGGCGTCGATGACGGTCACGGCGATCGTGGCGATCTACGCCCTGGCGTTCACGCTGTACGACCCGAGCACCGAAGGCGCCCTGCTCAAGCTCGGCACCTGGTCGCCGCTGCTGGGAGTGCTGGGCATTCTGGCCGTGCAGGCGCTGGTCTCGATCGCGATCATCCGCTTCTTCCTGACGTCGGGCCGCGCGTACTTCCACTGGTGGGCGACGCTGGTCGCACCGCTGTTCGGGTTCGCCGCGATGGTCGTGGCCTGCGTGTTGCTGGTAGTCAACCGGGGTGACCTCTCCGGAGCCGCCGACGCGGTCTACATCGAGGTCCTGCCCTGGGTGGTGCTCGGGGTGTTCGTGCTGGGCCTCGTGGTGGCTGTCGTGCTGCGCAGCACGGCATCGGACCGCTACGTCCAGATCGGCCAGTTCGAGATGACCAGTACCACCGACCCGACCGCCGACAAGACCGCAGGAGCACAGGCATGACCGCCGTCGAGGAACCCAGCGTCGCGACCGCATCCCATCCGCTTGAGCCGCTCACCGCGGAAGAGGTCGCCGCCGCCGCCCGACTGCTGCGCACGGAACGCAACCTCGGCCCGTCCGCCCGCTTCGTCTTCATCACGCTGCGCGAACCCGCGAAGGCGGACCTCCTGGGCTGGAACCCGGACGCCGCTCCGTTGCCGCGCGAGGCGCACATCGTGGTGTACGAGCGCGGCGAGCGCGCCACGTACGAGGCCGTGGTCTCGTTGAGCGAGCGCTCGGTCGTGTCGTGGCGCGCCGTCGAGGGTGTCCAGGCCCCGATCATGGCCGAGGAGTTCATCGCCTGTGAGCAGATCGTCCAGGCCGATCCCCGATGGCAGGCGGCGATGCGCCGCCGCGGGGTCACCGACTTCTCCCTGACGATGGTCGACCCCTGGGCGTCGAGTTGGACCGGGCCCGACGACGACCCCTCGGGCAGGCGGATCGCGCGTCCGCTGACCTTCGTGCGCTCTGCGCCCGGCGAGAATGGCTACGCGCGCCCCGTGGAAGGCCTGATCTGCGTGGTGGACCTGGACGCGCGCGAAGTCATCGAGGTCGTCGACCACGGCATCGTCCCGTTCCCGACGCAGCCGGGCAACTACGAGGAGCCGTGGATCTTCGAGTCCGGCAACGTCCCGTCGTTCGAACGCGTGCGCGACGACGTCAGGCCGATCGAGATCACACAGCCCGAGGGTCCGAGCTTCACCGTCGACGGGCACGCCGTCGCGTGGCAGAAGTGGCACCTGCGGATCGGCTTCACCCCGCGCGAAGGGCTGGTGCTGCACCAGGTCGGCTACGCGGGCAGGCCGATCGTGCACCGGGCCTCGCTGGTCGAGATGTACGTGCCCTACGGCGACCCGGCACCCACCCACCGGTTCAAGAACGTGTTCGACCAGGGCGAGTACGGCGTCGGATGGCTGGCCAACTCGCTGACGCTCGGCTGCGACTGCGTCGGGCACATCCACTACTTCGACGGCGTCGTCAACGACAACGACGGCGGCGCCGTGGTGATCCCCAACGCCATCTGCATGCACGAGGAGGACGCGGGCATCGGGTGGAAGCACATGGACTTCCGCACCGAGGCGACGCAGGTGCGGCGACGCCGTCGACTCGTGATCTCCACGGTCGCCACCGTCGGCAACTACGAGTACGGGTACTTCTGGTACCTCTACACCGACGGCACGATCGAGTACGAGATCAAGCTGACCGGGGTCATCTCCACTGGCGCGATCGCCCCCGGCGAGACGCCACGGCACGGCACGTTGGTCGCCCCCGGTCTCTACGGGCCGCACCACCAGCACTTCTTCTGCGTCCGCCTGGAGATGTGCGTGGACGGTCCGCGGAACACCGTGGCCGAGATCGACTCGATGCCCAGCTCACCCGGGCCCGACAACCCGCACGGCAACGCGTGGGAGGTCCGACGCACGGTGCTGGCGAGCGAGGCGGCGGCGCGCCGTGACGTCGATGCGGCGCGGGCGCGGTACTGGAAGATCGAGAGCGCCGAGCGGATGTCGGCGCTGGGCACACCGACCGCCTACGCGTTGATGCCGGGCGCGAACGTGCCGCCGATGTACCCGCCCGACGCGCTGTACGCGCAGCGGTCCGGGTTCACCGAACACCAGCTCTGGGTCACCGCCCACGACCCGACGCAGCGTTTCGCGGCGGGCGACTATCCCAACCAACAGCAGGTCAGTACGGGCCTGCCGACATTCGGGACGGGGGACAGGCCGCTGGAGGACACCGACGTCGTGGTCTGGTACACGCTCGGGGCGCACCACATCGTGCGTCCGGAGGACTGGCCGGTGATGCCGGTGACCACGGTCGGCTTCATGCTCAGGCCGAGCGGGTTCTTCGACGGCAACCCCGCGCTGGACCTCCCACCCGCCGACGGCGGCTGCCACTCCGGCGCACTCCCCGCGGTGGACGAGCCCGGCTGAGACCCGGCCCAACAGGCCCTCGGCGGGTCACATCTCGTCGAGGGCCTGCAGGGACTCGGGCAGCACCTGACCGCCGTCGACGACGAGGGTCTGGCCGGTGATGTAGGCCGCCTCGTCGCTGGCGAAGAAGAGCGCCGCGTGGCCGATGTCCGCAGTGCTTCCGAGCCTCCGTTGGGGGATGCTCGCCGTCATCCCGTCCAGGTAGTCCTGCCCCAGATCGTCGAGGCCCTCGGTCATGACGTTGCCGGGCAGCACGGCGTTGATGGTGACCTTCTCCGGCGCGAGCTCCATCGCCGCCGTCCGCAGGAATCCGAGCTGGGCGGCCTTGCTGGCGCCGTAGTGTGACCAGCCCGGATACCCCGTGATCGGCCCGGTGATCGACGAGGTGACGACGATGCGACCGCGGCCGGAAGCGACCAGTGCGGGTAGGCACGCCTGCACGGCGAACACGGTGCCCTTGAGGTTCGTGCCCAGTACCGCGTCCAGGCCTTCGGAGGTCATCTCGGTGATCCGGGCCGAAGGGAAGATGCCCGCGTTCGCGCAGAGGACGTCGATGCCACCGTGGCGCTCGACGGCCAGACTCGCCATGCGCTCGCACTGCGCCCGGTCGCTGACGTCCGCCACCACGGCGGAGACCTCGCCTCCGGCCCGCTTGAGGTCATCGACCGCGTCGTCCAACGCCGACTGGTCGCGGGCGGTGACGACGACCTTGGCCCCCGCGGTGGCGAACACACTGGCGATGCCGCGCCCGATGCCCCTGCTGCCGCCGGTGACGATGACCGAGCGACCGGCGACGGAGCCGAACATCCTCATCCCGTCCTTCCCTGGGTCGGGTCCGCGCCCCTCGTCTGCTCCCGCGTGGGCGCCCACTCGCGGAAACGGCGTCCCGCGTGCGCGAACGGCAGGCTACGCCGGCAACGCCCGACCTCGCCGCGCCTGGGCCCATGCGGCGCCGAAACCTCGCCCAGGTCAGGGTGGGTGAACATGTGCAGGCCGATCTCCGATCCCGACGCCGCGATGGCCCGCACGAGGTCCGGATGGCGGGCGGCCCGGGAGCCGACCACGAAGAATGTGGCGGGAACGTGGTACTTGGCCAGCACGGCGAGGGCCTGCGGGGTCCACTGCGGGTCGGGTCCGTCATCGAAGGTGAGGGCTACCGTCTTCGACGGCGGCACAAGAGACGCCGTGCGGCCGCGCGTCGTATCGATGACCGGGCCGCCGTTCTTGACGACGGCAGGCACCGCGTCGTCGCGCCCGTTCGGCGCGGCGCCGTCGGCGTCCACGCCGATCTGCGAGGTCGTTACGCCGTTCGTGATGAGGATCGCGACGAACATCGCGACGCATGCTGCGATCACCAGCCATCGCGGCCGCATCGACAGCTCATCGTGGCGCCGCCGCGTCCCACGGATATTCATGTCACGTCCCGTGTCATCCCGTGGCGGCGGGCGTGCGGCTCGCCTGAACCGTGGGGTTGGACGTCGCAGCCGTCTGACCCGACGATGCTGTCGTCTCGGGTGACGCCGTCGTCTGCGGCGACTCCGTCGTCTTGGGCGGTGCCGTTGTGTTGGACGGCGTCGTTGTCTTGGACGGTGCCGTCGTCGTGGACGGTGCCGTTGTCGTGGACGGTGCGGTGGTCAGCGGCGTGGGGGCCGGTGGCTTCGTTGTCGCCGTGGGCGCCGGTGTTATCAGCGCGCCGGGTCTCGCCGTCAAACGCATCGTCGTCGGCGCGGCAGTCCGCGCTGTCACGGGAGCGGTGGTGCTGAGGATGCCCGGCGCCGTCGTGAGCGGAGGAAGCCGGGGACCAACCCATTTCAGGCGACCGGGATGGCCGGTAGCGCTCCTGCGACCCGGTCCTGGAATCGCCGGTCCGTCGGGACCAGTGGCCTCTGGAATCCGGCAGCAGCCTCCGATCACCCGACACGGGCCTCAACCGTCAGATGAGTCGATCGCCCGACGGTGCCGGAAGCGCTCTGGGTCGACCGTAGAGGTCACCGGGGCGACCACTCCCCGGGACGATCCCAAGGAGGAGAACCATGACTGCGACTACCGCTATCGAGCCTGATGCGCAGGCCCCGGCGACGGCGTCGACCATCGCTGGACAGACCGGCACCGATTCCGCCGACAACGAGCGGCTCTCGCCTCGCCGTAAGACCGTAGTGGCGGCCACTCTCGTTGCCCTCATCGCTGCGCTTGCCGCACTCGTCGGCATTGTGTTCCCGGGAATGCTCGCGGCGGCCGTTGCCATTGCCGTGGTCGCCGTCCTGGTCACCCTGGATCAGGCTGCTCAGTCCCCGAGACCTGCAACAGCCCCCGCGTGGGTACTGGACGTTCTGAAGCGGCCTCGCGCGGCTCTTCATCCGCTTGGCAGCCCAGCTGTCGTCGGCTGGCTGGGCCCCGGTTGGCCCGAAGCCGGTCCCACCTGCGGGTGCGCTAGCGGAGGCGACGCAAGCCTGCGTGGTCGGCACCGTCGCGTCCGTAGCGCAGGCCGTCGACGAGGACGGCGACGATGCGCCGACTGTGCTCGAGTCCACGGCCGGGCACCGGCTGGCACAGTTGGGCGATGGCGTAGAGGAGGTCTTCGGCGCCGATGTCGCCGCGGATCGCGCCATCGGCGGCCGCGGCGTCGAGCAGTGCGGCGAGGATGGGGCCGAGCCGCTGCAAGAAGTAGCCGGGCAGGCCCGCGAACGCCGGGTCGCCCGAGTGCAGCGCCGACGCCAGCCCGCGCTTGGTCCCGAGGAGTTCGGTGAACCGGTCGATCCACATGGTCAGCGCTTCGAAAGGCCCGTGGGCGGCACTGAGCTCCGGGCCCGCGTCGGCAACAGCGTCGATCCCGGTCTGCACCACGGCCTTGACCAGGTCCGAGCGCTGCGGAAAATGCCGGTACAGCGTCCCGACGCCAACACCGGCCAGATCAGTGATCTCCTTCGCGGGCGCGTCAACACCCGAGGTGGCGAACACGCTCCTCGCCGCCTCGAGCAGGGCGTCGATGTTGCGCCGCGCGTCGGCACGCCGCCGCCGCGGCGCCGGTCCGCGCACCTCCGTGATCTCGGCCACCACACCACCCCACCTGCGCAACCGGGCCGACCTTACCCGACTTGCATAACCGGAAAGCTCTTCCGTATAGTACCGGAATAGATTTCCGCTTAGGTAGATACCTGCCCCGGCGAGTCCAGGCCGCCACATCGGGAGAGAGCTCATGCGATACCGCACCCTGGGCCGGACCGGCATCAAGGTCAGCCCCTACGCACTCGGCACGCTGATGTTCGCCACGTCGATCGGCAACCCCGACCCCGACGAGTCGGTCCGCATCATCCACAAGGCGCTGGACGCGGGGATCAACTTCGTCGACACCGCCGACGCCTACGGCGACTCCGAAGACGTCGTCGGCACGGCGCTGAAGGGGCGCCGAGACGACGTCGTGCTCGCCACCAAGTTCAGCCGCCCAACCGGGCAGGACCCCAACCGGCAGGGCGCCTCCCGGCGCTGGATCGTCACTGCCGTGGAGAACTCGCTGCGCCGCCTGCAGACCGACCACATCGACCTCTACCAGCTGCACCGCCCCGAACCCGACACCGACATCGACGAAACCCTCTCCGCCTTGACCGACCTGATCCGCAGCGGCAAGGTCCGCGCGATCGGCGCGTCCCAGACCCCCGCATCCGGCATCGTCGAGGCCCAGTGGGTCGCCGAGCGGCGCGGCCTGGCTCGATTCCACACCGAGCAGCCCGCCTACTCCCTCCTCAACCGGGGCATCGAACGCGAGGTCCTGCCCGCCATCCAGCGCTTCGGCATGGGCACCCTGGTCTGGGGCCCGCTCGCCCAGGGGCTGCTCACCGGCCGCGTGCGCAAGAACCGGCAGAACGACCTGCGCCGCGCCGACCGGTTGCAGCACCTCACCGACGAGCGGCGGCTCGACGTCGTCGAGAAGCTCGTGCCGCTCGCCGCCGAAGCGGGCCTGTCGATGACCCACCTCGCGATGGCGTTCACCATCGCCCATCCCGGCGTCACCAGCGCGCTCCTCGGCGCCCGCACGATGAACCACCTCGACGACCTGCTCGCGGGCCTGGACGTCGCCCTCGCCGACGACATCCTCGACCGCATCGACGACATCGTCCCGCCCGGCACCGACGTCGGCACCCTCGACCAGGCCTACCAGCCCCCAACGCTAGAGAACCCGAACCTGCGCCGTCGCCCGCTCGCCGAACGCGCCGCCGCCTAGACCAACGCCACGCGGACGCCGTGCGACGGCGGGTAGGAGCAGACCACAACGGGCCCGCTCTCCAGCGCCGGGCGCCGCGCCCACCTGGCGCTGCTGCGACGGGTGGCAGACGAGCCGAATGTGGCAACGCGCATCGACGCCATCGGCACGATCTTCCGCGCGTGGGACACGGAAACGCTCCGGCCCTGGCTCCACGGCGTTGTCGAGGCGTTCGGGGCCGAGCGCTGCATGCTCGGCTCGGACCTACCGATCGAGACGCTGCGGTCGGGCTTTGGCGACTTGTACGCCGCCTACGACGCCATCTTCGACTCGTAATCCGAGGACGACCGGCGGCTGCTGTTCGGCGACACAGCGCGGCGCCTCTACAGCGCGGCGTAGCAAGTTGAGGCAACTCGAGCTCAACTCGACTACGAGCGATCGGAAGCTCACGACACCCGAGCGGCGCAAGGTCCGCGGTTGGGCCCGGCCTGCTCACCCGTT
Organism: uncultured Actinomycetota bacterium; assembly: GCA_963739465.1. Lineage (GTDB taxonomy): Bacteria > Actinomycetota > Actinomycetes > Mycobacteriales > Pseudonocardiaceae > Pseudonocardia. The sequence goes on along the minus strand of CAVUAS010000014.1, from coordinate 62,272 downwards.
GCCGACATGAAGGTTCGTCATCGCGTTGTCGTCACCCAACGCCCGCTCGGCAGTCGAAGACCGACCAGCAGATGTCGTTCCGCAGTCGCTGGTCGTCGAGCACGAGTTCGCGAATCGCCCCGGGGAGCAGGTCGCGCTGCCACCGGCACTCGAGCAGGCCCGCAGCCTCAGCCTCGCCGTCCGCAGCGGCGGCACGTGTGGCCTTGATGGCGTAGGCCGCCGCACCGAGCTCGTGGGCGGGCGACGTGCGCCACGGCGCCGGCCTGGCCTGCGGCATACGCGGCGTGCCGTGCCGCCCCACGCTTGTCGCGCGCCGCCCCATGGCATGGCCGCCCGCTGCGCGAGAATCCATCATCTTGACCTCGCCACGGACCCAAGCGCGGGCATGCAGGATGGCCTGACCCATCGCTCTACAGCAGACCGGTCTCGCTCAGCCGGCGGGCCAGCCCGGCGCCGTCAGGAGCGCACATCCACGGCCGCCCGTGCCGATCCGCTGAAGCGGAACCGTCTACGGGACCCGGCAGGCCACCGGCAAGCACCGATTGCGTCGGAGACAGCTGCCGGATTGCCACCGCGGCGACATTGTCCGGATGTGACGCGCCGAAGTTGCCGTAGATCTCCTGGTCGTGCTGCCCGTCGTCGCCGACGAGCAACCAGCGAATGCCCGGGAATTCCCCCGCGAGCCGTTCGAGCGTCGCCCGCTTATGGGCTTGCCCGCTGCGGAACCAACGATCGGTCGTCGGCCCCCAGTCGGTGAGCAGCAGCGGCCCAGGTGGGTACAGATTGCGCGACAGGAAGCGGGTCAGCGCAGGCGCAACGTTCCACGCCCCGGTCGACAGGTAGAAGACCGGTGCATCCGGGTGCGCCGTCACCAGTCGCTCGTACAACACAGCCATTCCGGGCACGGGTGAGCGCGCATACTCGTCGAGGACGAACGTGTTCCACGCCGCCAGCAACGGCCGCGGCAGTGCCGTCACCATGATGGTGTCGTCGATGTCGGACACGACAGCAAGACGCACGTCCGGGGCCAGGATGCGCACGGGCGCCTCCACCGGCTCGGCACCCACTCGATGCAGCCGCAGGCTGCGCCAGCCTGGTTCGAGGCTCGCGTCCACGACGACGTCGATGTAGCCGCCGCGATCCGTCCGCACCTCGTGCTGCCGGTCACCCACGTCGATGACGACCCTCTCGTCGGTGACGGGGAGCGTCGCGAAGCTGCGCCAGCCACGAACCGAGTGGACTCGTTCTGGTTGTTGCTCTGGGCGGCGCAACAGCAACCGCGCCATGACCCGCACCCAGGACGGTGTTCCGTAGCCGGTGTACGGGACGATCGTGTCCCGCCAGCCGCGCTGTCGCAGCCGTGGCTCGATGAACTCGTGCACGGCGTCCTCGACACGAGCGGCGCGGTGCAGACTCGGGACGAGCGCCTCGGGGACGTGGGCGTCGCCCTTCGACCCGTGCGTCACGCACACACCCTGCCATACGGCGGCAGCGAACCCCCTGGATCACGATGCCACGAACGCGGCCCGGGTGTTGCCTCGGCGCGTGGGTCTTGACGGGGCCGGAATGCTCAGTCTTGACAGACATCATGCGGAGGGCGCGGTGGGCACTGTGGACGTTGGCAACGTCGATCTGAAGTTCGAAGCGGTCGTCATCCCCGTCACGGATGTGGATCGCGCCAAGGACTTCTACGCCGGGCTCGGGTGGCGTCTGGACGCCGATTTCCCCTTCGACAACGGCTTCCGGGTCGTCCAGTTCACCCCGCCCGGATCCGGGAACTCGGTGCAGTTCGGGACCCACATCTCCACCGCTGCACCCGGCTCCGCGCAGGGCCTCTACCTGGTCGTCTCCGACATCCAGGCCGCCCGCGACGAGCTCGCCTCCCGCGGCGCCGAGGTCAGCGACGTGTTCCACCCCGGGGCGCCGGGCGCGCAGTTCGAGGCCGATGCGGGCGAGCGGGTCGGCGGCCCCGCGGACGAACGCGCCAGCTACAGCTCGTTCGCCACGTTCCACGACCCGGACGGCAACACATGGCTGTTGCAGGAGGTCACCACCCGCCTGCCGGGGCGGACCGACCCGGCCGAGACGACGTTCTCCTCCACCGCGGACCTGGCCGCGGCGATGCGCCGGGCTTCGGTCGCCCATGGCGAGCACGAGAAGCGCACCGGTGAGGCGGACGCGAACTGGCCCGACTGGTACGCCGCCTACATGGTCGCCGAGCAGGCCGGGACGGAGCTCCCGACGTGAGCGAGCTTGCGAGCTCACCATTCAACACAGCAGCGCAGCGAACGCGACCGACGAGCGCCAGCGAGGAGGGCACGTGAGCGAGCTTGCGAGCTCACCATTCAACACAGCAGCGCAGCGAACGCGACCGACGAGCGCCAGCGAGGAGGGCACGTGAGCGACTACGACGCCATCGTCCTGGGCGGCGGGGCGCCCGGCGAGCACTGCGCCGCCGCGATCGCCGCGCGTGGGCTGCGGGTGGCCGTCGTGGAGCGTGAGCTAGTCGGCGGCGAGTGCTCCTACTGGGCGTGCATCCCGTCCAAGTCGCTGCTGCGCCCTGGCGAGGCGGTGCACGGCGCCCGGGAGGCCGCGGCGACGGCGGACGTCGACGTCGCGGCCGCGCTCGCGTACCGGGACTACATGGTGTCGGACTACTCCGACGCCGGTCAGGAACGTTGGCTGGCCGACCGCGGCATCGCCCTGCTGCGCGGCGAAGGCAGGCTGGCGGGCACCGGCGTCGTCGAGGTCGGCGGCGCGGCGCACACCGCGGACCACGTCGTTGTGGCGACCGGCGCGGACCCGTTCGTGCCGCCGGTCCCCGGCCTGCGTGAGCTCGACGGCGTCTGGGGCACCCGCGAGGCGACGAGCATGAAGGAGGTGCCTCGGCGGCTGCTGGTGCTGGGCGGTGGGTCGGCGGGCGTCGAGCTGGCGCAGGTCGTGCACCGCTTCGGCGGCCAGGCCGTGATCGTCGAGGCGTCTGACCGGGTGCTCCCCCGCGAGGCCAAGCCGCTCGGTGACGCGCTCGGCGAAGCCCTGCGCCGCGACGGCATCGAGCTCATGCTCGGGCGGCAGGCCACCGCTGCCCGCCGCGACGGCGCGGAGTTCGTCCTCGCGTTCGACGGTGGCCCAGACGGCGGCACCGAGCTGCGCGGCGATCGGCTCCTCGTGGCGACCGGACGGCGGCCGCGGGTGCACGGGATCGGCCTCGAGACGGTCGGCATCGACCCCGATCCCCGCGGCATCCCGGTGGACGAGCACCTGCGCGCGGGTGAGCGGCTGTGGGCGATCGGCGACGTCACCGGTGTCTGGCCGCTGACGCACGTGGGCGAGTACGAGGGCGACGTGGTTGCCGAGAACATCGCGGGCGACGGGCGTCCGGCCAACTATGAGGCCGTCCCCCGGGTGACCTACACCGATCCGCAAGCCGCGGCGGTCGGCGTGGTCGAGGACCGCTACAGCGCCACCACGCCGCTGTCGGAGGTGCCGAAGACCGCCACCTACACGCACGCCTACGCCGAGTCCACCGGGTTCCTGACCCTGCTCAGCGACGGGGAGCGGCTGACCGGCGCCTACGCGGTCGGGCCGGAGGCGGGTGAGTGGCTGCAGCAGGCGACGCTGGCCATCCGCGCGCACGTGCCGCTCGTGGTGCTCAGCGACACGATCCAGCCCTTCCCCAGCTTTTCGGGGATCTACGACACCGCCGTCAAGGCGCTGCGCACCGAGGTCGCCACGCACGCGCAGCCGGTCTGAGGAGAGCCATGACCGACGAACTCGCCGGACAGACGGTCGTCCTGATCGGTGGCAGTGCGGGCATCGGGTTGGAGACCGCGCGCCGAGCCCGGTCCGAAGGGGCCGAGGTCGTGCTCGTCGGCCGCGATCCCGAACGGCTCCGCCAGGCGGCGGCCGATGTCGGCGCACAGCACACCGCGGCCATCGACGCCACCGACGGGGCCGCGCTGAAGGAGTTCTTCGACGGGCTGGACCGCGTCGACCACGTGCTGATCACGGCGGGCGGCCCGCATTACGTGCCCCTGTTGGAGATGAACGCCGACCAGGTGCGCGACGCCCTCAGCGACCACGTGGTGATGGCGCTGGACGTCGCACGGAACGCCGCCCCGAGGATGCGGCCGGGCGGCACGCTGGTGCTCATGGGCGGCACCGGCGGACGGAAGATCAGGCGGGACCTCGGGCTGATGTCGGCGGCCACCGCGGTGCTGCCGCCGTTCACGGCGACGCTCGCGCTGGAGCTCGCGCCGGTGCGGGTCAACCTCATCGCCGCGGGCTTCGTCGACACCCCGCTGTCGGCGTCGCTCTTGGGCGACGGGCTCGACGCGCGCCGTGACGAGCTGCGCGCGACGCTCCCGATCGGCCGCGTCGTCGAGCCCGCCGACGTCGCCGCGCTCGCCGTCCACCTGATGACCAACACGGCGCTCACGGGCGCGACGTTCGACATCGACGGTGGCCAGCAGTTCGTCTCCTGAAAGGGTGCTCCGCATGCGCTCCGACATCGTTCCCGGGGCCGTCTTCCCCGACTATTCGCTACCCGACCACACCGGCGTCGTGCGCACGCTCGGCGAGCTGCAGGGCCGCGACCCGATGATCCTCACGCTCGCTCGCGGCCACTACTGCCCGAAGGAGCACCAGCAGCACCTTGAGCTGGCCGCGTTCCAGCCGAAGATCGCCGTCGCCTACACGCAGATCGTCACGATCGCCACCGACGAGCACCACACGCTGCAGGAGTTCCGCAACTCGGTCGGCGCCCAGTGGACCTTCCTCTCCGACCCCGGACGAATCGTGCAGAAGGACCTCGACATCCAGGAGTACACCGACCCGGACAACGACCCGATGATCCCGCACACGCTTGTGCTGCGGCCCGGGCTGATCGTGCACAGCATCTACAACGGCTACTGGTTCTGGGGCCGCCCTTCGCTCGACGACCTGTGGCGGGACCTGCGCGCGGCGACGCGGGAAAGTCGCCCGGATTGGGACCTGAGCACGCCGGGGCTGCGGGAGGCCTGGGCGGCAGGCGACCGCGCACCGTTCCACGGATGGGACCGACGAGCCGCACCCGGGGACGCGGCGGGTTGACATGCCGTGGTTCCCGGACTTCGTCGGCGCCGTGGAGCTGGCGCGCAGGCAGACCCGCGCCGAAGGCGAAGCCGATCCCGTCGGCGTTTACCTCGACGCGCTCAACAACGGCGACCTGCACGCGCTGCGCAACACCTGGCCCGGAGAGGTGGTGGTCTACGACCCGCGTGCCGGTGAGGTCCGCGGCCACCGGCAGCTGCGGCAGTTCATCCACCGCAACCAGGTGTGGCTGGCCGAGCGGCGCGCCCGCATCGAGAAGGTGGCCGCCACCTGCGTCGACGGCCGAGCCGTTGTCGAGCTGCTGGCCCATCTGACCGACGGCGGCCGCGAGACGGTGTGGCCGGTCGCGGTCGTCGCCGACTCGCCGGACGACCGGTCGGTGGTGTTCCGCACGTACTGCAGCCAGCTGCCGGTCGACCACCGCCGCCATATCCGGCCGCCGATCCTCCCGCCCGCGGACGCGCAAGCGGGGGACGTCGTCGGCCACTACCTCGCCGCGCTGCAAGCCGGTGACACCGACGCGATCGTGGGCACCTTCACCTCGCAGGGGTATGTCCGCGAGCCCGTCGAAGCGCACCTGCACCGCGGCACCGACCAGCTGCGCGCGTACTTCGATCGGTGCTTCAGCGCCGGGGGCGGCGTCGACCTGCAGCACTGCACGATCACCGACGACGGCGCGCGCTGTGTGCTCGAGTACAACTGCGTCAAGTGGGGCCGTGACCCGGTGGCACCCCAGGCCGGGCTGGGCGTCTACGAGCGGAGCCCCGACGGCCTGCTGGCCGCGGCCCGCCTCTACGACGACATCGAAGTACCCACGCGCTGAGGAAACCTCACGCACTGCGTCTGGCTGTGGCGGCGGCCATTGCGACCCGGACCGCGCGACGTGCATCTGCTGCTGCCAGCGGATCGGCGCCTGCGGTGAGGACGACCAGGGTTCCCTCGTAGAGCAGGTGCAGGTGGGCCCCCAACGCGACGTCGCCGGTGAGGGCGTCGAACAGGGTGCGCATCCACGCCTTTTCCGCCCGGATGATGGGCACGGCGGGGTGGTCACTCTCGCCGAGTTCGGCGTAGGCGTTGACGAAGGCACAGCCGCGGCGCTGGGTTCCCATCCATGTCTCCAGCGCCTCGAAGACCAGCAGCACCTGCGACTCACCGCAGGCGTCGGGGTCGTGGCAGGCCTCGGCGAGCCGAGCCAGCAGATGCTCGCGCCAGCGGTGCGCCCGCCGTAGCAGGTACAGCGCGACGAGGGCGTCCTTGGAACCGAACCTGTCGTAGAGGGTTTTCTTCGTCGTGCCTGCGGATTCCGCGATCAAGTCGACGCCGACGGCTCGCACTCCGCGGTCGTAGAACAGATCGCTGGCCGCTTCCAGCAACCGCGTCCCCGCCTTGGTCGTCGCAGGCAGCGGCTGCAGCACGGGCCGCAGCGAGGCGGGGGTGGTCTCGTCGAGCGTGGTGGGCACCTGCAACACGGTGTGCCTCCTCAGTCGGTGCACTGCGAGTATACCAACCGGTATGGTTACATAGGTCGATGCCCATCACCAGTCACATCGGTACGTCGAGGACAACGGTGAGCGCCCCGATGCGCGGCTCCGCCCTGGTCGTCGTGTGGAGTTCGGGCTTCATCGGCGCCGAACTGGGTGCCTGGTACGCCGGACCGGACACGGTGCTGGCTTGGCGGGGCCTGGCGACCGCCGTCGTCCTGCTCCCGTGGTCGCTGCAGGCGGTCACCCGCCTGGATCGCCAGGAGTGGGCGCGGCAGGCCGTGCTCGCGTTGCTGTGCCAATGCCTGTACTTGGGGGGCGTCTTCTGGGCCGCCGCCGCCGGCGTTCCCGCAGGCACCTCTGCCCTGATCGCCTCACTGCAACCTGCCCTCGTGCTCACCGCAGTCGTCCTGTCGAACGCGCAGCGATTGCGAGCAGGCCACCTGGCGGGGTTGGCGCTGGGGACCGTCGGGGTTGCGTTGACCGCGGCCGGGGACTTACGCGCCGGAGTTACCGTCGCCGCGCTGCTCCTGCCGATGGTGGCGATGCTGTCCTTGAGCGCCGGGACGTTGCTGCAGCAGCGGTGGTCCACGCAGCCTCGGCCTGCACCGCCGCTGATGCAGACCCTGGCCGTCCAAGCTCTCTTCACCGCAGGCTTCTTCACCGCGTACACCGCCAGCGCGGGCAACCTGACACCCCCACCGACCACAGGCTTCTTGATCGCCGTCGCGTGGGCGGTCGCGGCAGGCATCGGCAGCTACGGCATCTACTACCTCGTCACCACCCGTGACGGGGCGGCCCGCGCCAGCACCCTGCTCTACCTGACGCCCGCCACCACAGCGCTGTGGGCGGCCCCGATGTTCGGTCAACCCATCCGGGGCACGACCGTGCTCGGCCTGCTGATCAGCGCCTCCGCCGTCGTCCTCCTCCGTAGTGCGGCACCCCCGAGGCAGACGCATCCCCGGCGGCGTCAGGCCTCTGCCTGCAGCAACACCGGCGAGCCCAAGACCCTCCAAGCTTGACGTGCCTCGCCGAAGCCGGTCGTCATGACGTGGTGCCGCGTGCGCGCCGTCCACGTGACGGCCGACTCGGGCCCGACGAGCTGCGTCATCCGGCCGCGCAGGCTCGACGCCCAGGCGAGGCCCAGCAGCGCCCCGGACCCTCATCGCGAGAACAGATCGCCGTTCAGGTACACGTCCCAGTCCGCCGCGGTCAAACCGTGCCCGCCGGATCGCCGGTGGTAGCTCATCGCCGGGCCGCGGAACCCCTGGTCCGTATGCGGTGGCCACATCGAGGAGGACAGACCGGTGTTGCCCAGCCCGTAGAGCTCGTAGACCGGTGCGGCGGCGACGTAGGCCAGGAACTCGCCCTCCGGGTCGGCGTTCGCATCGCCCGAGGCGCTTCCGACGACGACACGTCGCGGCGCGATGAGCGCCAGCAGCTCATGTTGGTCGACCGGCAATGTGCTCACACGGTCATTGAAGGCCTTGTACGTCTGCGGGAACCAGTGCGGAAACGAGGCGTTGATGGCTGCGACGGTCTCCGCGCCGACTCCCCCGTCGCCGCGCCGCGCCAGCCCGGCGCCGGTCGACCCCGAGTCGTTCGCGACGACTGCCGCGAAGCGGGTGTCCTCCGCCCCGGCCCACAACGCCGCCTTCCCACCCCGCGAGTGGCCGATGACCGCCACCCTGGTGGGGTCGATGTCGGGATCGGTCTGCAGGTAGTCCATGGCCCGGCTGGCTCCCCACGCCCAAGCGCTGATGGCCCGGCCTGCGTTGTCCGGCAGCGCCTGATCCGAGGGGTGGAACAGGTCGATCATCCTGCTGCGGTAGGTGCGGCTGTCGTCGGGAGCGACGTCGGCGACGCTGAAGGACGCGAACGCATAGCCCGCCTTGACGATCGTCGAAACCGGCGCGTAGCCCGACGACTGACCCGGATCGTCCCCCACCGCCCCGCGATGGTCGATCATCAGGAACGTCCCCCGCGGCTTGCCTTCGGTCTTCGGAACGAACAGCGTCACCACGAAGCTGCCGGTCCCCTGCGAGCCGGCGACGGTGACCTTGACGATCTTGCGGGTGACGCCGGGAAAGTCGGTCGCCGTGACCCGAAAGTCTTCCGTGGGCGAGTCCGGCAGACCCTGACCGTAGACATTCTGCCGAAAGTCGGACAGCAGTTCGGCGCGGCGCGTGCCCTCCCATCCCGCTGCCGTGGTGACGGAATCGCCGTTGTTCAATCGCAGCGGGTTCGGATAGTCCTCGCCGTCGATCCTCACCGTCTTCGCGGCCGGACCACCGACCGGTGTCGCCGACATCGTCCGGACATCGACCGCCCTCCCCTCCGCCGCGTCACGGCTGTCGAACGCCGCCGCCGTCCCGCCCAGCACCGCCTGCTGCTCGGCCCGTGCGCAGTGCGTCGTCGCGAGCGCCTGCAACTGCGGCATCGCGCCGGCGGCGGCACACGTCGCCACGACGAACGAGGACGTCGCGATCCTGGTGACGGTGTGCAGTCGGTCGCTGCGGCCGCCCGAACGGCTGCGGATACGCACCGCGGGGAATCTACGCAGCAACCCTCACGCCGCAACGACAGTCGACTCATATGCATCGATCGGATGGCGATCCCGTGTATCGATGGAGTGTCGACGGCGCAGCACACGGCCTGCGAGCAGATGCGCCAACGTGCTGCTCGCCGTCACCCAGCTATTGTGGGACGACGACGAGCACCGCCGGCCTGCCCGGCCTACTGCTCGTGTGTCGACCCGTCGCTCACGTCGACGGGGACGTCGCGGCCTGACCGGCAGGTGGGGGTGGTGTCTCGCCGTGGACGACGAGGACTGCGCCTGGCGCGTGCTCGGCGCACGCGGTGCTGACCGAGCCGAGCAGCAGGCCGGCGAAGCCGCCGTGCCCACGGCTGCCGACAACGAGGATGCGGGCACCCTTGCTGGCTTCCAGGAGGACCTGCGCGGCGCCGCCCTCGGTGACGATTTCCCGGACCGGGACCGGGGGCTGCTCGCCGAGTACCTCGGTGACGGTGCCGTGCAGCGCGTCTGCGGCGTCCTGCTCGGGATTCCATTCCGGGGGCCAGACACCGGCCCCTGCGAACGTGGGGATCATCCAGGCAATGACGGCGTCGATGGTGGCGCCGGTGGCCTGGGCCAAGAACAGCCCCCAACGCAGAGCCTGTTGGGACGGCTCGGATCCGTCGACGCCGACCACGACACGATCACCTGAGGATGTCATCGGTTACTCCTTGTTGAGCGTCAGAGTGTGATCCTCTATGAGTCAATCCGCTAGCTTCCTGCAAGTCCTTCCCGCCGCCGTCCGCGTGGAGACGTGGGCCTTTGTGCCCTGTCGCCGCCGCGTGCTGTGGGTGGACTGTCGTGAGGGGTCGATGGCGGAGCAGAGCCGTCGACGTCTGATCACCGCGGAGCATCCGATGACCGTCATCACCTCGCTCGCCATCATTCTGCTCGTCGTCCTCGTCGCGCCGGGCCTGGCGGTGCGGATCGTCAAGCAGTACGAGCGCGGCGTGCTGTTCCGCCTCGGACGGCTTCGCGGAGTCCGCGAACCGGGTCTCCGGTTGATCATTCCATTCGTTGACGTCTTGCATCGGGTGTCGCTGCGGGTGGTGACGATGCCGATTCAGTCGCAGGGCATCATCACGCGGGACAACGTCAGCGTGGACGTGTCCGCAGTTGCCTACTTCCGCGTGGTGGACGTCGTGAAGTCCGTCGTGGCCATCGAGAACGTCCGGGCGGCGATCAACCAAATCGCCCAAACGACACTGCGCAAGGTGGTCGGCCAGCACACGCTCGACGAGACGCTGTCGGAGACCGACCGGATCAACCAGGATATCCGCGAGATCCTCGACATCACGACCGTCGAATGGGGCGTCGAGGTCACCCTTGTCGAGCTCAAAGACATCCAGCTGCCCGACAGCATGAAGCGGGCCATGGCGCGACAGGCCGAGGCCAAGCGGAAAAGTGCGCGAAGATCATCAATGCGGAGGGTGAGTCGCTCGCGGCGGCGGCCCTCGGCGACGCCTCGGACATCATGCTGAAGCATCCTCTGGCGTTGCAGCTGCGCAACTTGCAGACCTTGGTGGAGATCGGCGTTGACCAGAACTCGACTGTGGTGGTCCCGGCGCCGCTGATGAGCACCATCGGCGAGTTGGGTACGTTCCTCGCTCACGAGAGCGCCGCCGCAGCTGCCTCCGGGAACGCTGTCGCGAACGCCGCGCTTCCGGTCCCCGCGCCTGTGGGTGCGCTGCGCACGGCCGTTGACCTGCCGGTTGAGCCGGAACGCGGCCCCAGCATGATCGCCGACGGCGGCCCTATCGCCGAGTGCCAATCAGCCGACCCAAGCTCGGACCGACGCGGGCACGGCGCTTCTGGCTGATCCGGGAGCTTACGAAGGCTCTGCCGCCGGTGATACGACCCGGACCCTCGTGAGCACGGCGGTGGCCAGCAACGCTGCCAGCGCGCCGCCTGCGACGACCGCCACCATCGGGAGGGCGGTTCCCCCACCGCCGAGCGTCATCAGCGGCGTGACCAGGATCCCGCCGGTGAACATCAAGGCGCCGAGGATTGCCGACGCAGACCCCGCAACGGACGCCTGCTGGACGCCGAGCACGGTCGCGTTGGACGCCACGAGCCCGCGTGTGGCCACGACGACGAACAGCGGCGCCAAGATCGCGACCAGGCCCGACCCGGAGAGCACCGCACCCAACAGCAGGGCGGCGGCCACGGTCGACCCGCCGAGCCCGACGAGCAGCAGGCGACGCACCGGGAACCGCCACACCAACCGCGCGTTGATCAGTCCGAGCAGGATCATTCCCGCGGCGTTGGCCGCGAAGACGAGGCTGAACTGTGTGGCGGTGAGGCCATAGACATCCTGCAGCGCGAAGGACGAGCCGGAGATGTAGCCGAACAGCGAGGCGTAGGCGAACGCGACCGTGAGCGCGTAGCCGACGAACACGCGATCGCGCGCCAGAGCGGCGAACGCCCGCCCGGTCTGGCGCAACCCGCCCGCGTGGCGCCGCTCGGCGGACAGCGTCTCCGGGATCATCCGCCACGTCGCGGCCGCGAGCACCGCGCTGATCGCGGCCAGCAGCCAGAACATCGGACGCCAACTACCCGTCGCGGCCAGCAGGCCGCCGCCCAGCACCGGGGCCACGATCGGCGCGACGCTCGACACGGTCATGAACAGCGAGAACAGCCGGGCCGCCGCGACCCCCTCGGCGACATCGGCCGCGATCGCGCGGGCGAGCACGATCCCGCCACCTCCCGACGCACCCTGCACGAATCGCCACACCGACAGCAGCGCCGCGGAAGGGGCGAGCGCGCACAGCGCCGAGGCGATCGCGCAGACCAGCGTGGACCCGATCAACAGGCCGCGGCGGCCGCGGGCGTCCGAGATCGGACCGAGGACGAGTTGTCCGATGACAAGACCGACGGCGTCGGCGGTGAGCGTGAGCTGCACGGCGGCCTGGCTCGCCCCAAGATCCGCAGCGAGTGCGGGGAACGCCGGAAGGTAGAGATCCATCGACAGGGGCCCGAAGGCGGTAAGTCCGCCCAGGAGCAGGGTGAACACGGCGAGTCGTCGTCCGGCGAGCTGCGGCATGCTCCGAGTTTCGGCCGCTATCATCTATCAGTCCAACACATTGCTACGAAGGAATCAATCTAAGAATTTGATGGACACACGTCAGCTGGAGTACTTCGTCGCGGTCGCCGAGGAGTTGAGCTTCACCCGCGCCGCGGCCCGTTGCCATGTCGTGCAGTCAGCGCTGAGCTACCAGATCGCCCGGTTGGAACGGGAGCAGGGCGTGCCGCTGCTGGAGCGGACCAGCCGCTCGGTCCGGCTCGCCGCCGCGGGCGAGGTTCTCCTTCCCCGCGCGCGGGCTGTTCTGGCCGAGCTCGCCGCGGCGGAGGCCGAGCTCGCCGAACTGGCCGGGGTAATCACCGGACGGCTTCGCCTCGGGATGATCGGAAGCACAGGGCACGCTGCACCGCTCGTGGAGCGCACCCTCGCCGTGTTCCACCACCGCCACCCGGGCGTTGAGATCGTCATCACCGACGCCGGCAGCCGCCACATGGCCGACCAGGTGCGTGCAGGCGAACTCGACATGGCCTTCGTGGGGCTCTTCGCCGACCAGATCTCCGGCGACCTCGCCCATCGGGTCCTCGCCGACGAGCCGCTCGTCGCCGTCGTGCCGCGCGACAACCACCCCATAGGGGCCGTGATCGACCTCGCCGCCTTGGCCGCCGAGCCCGCATTCATCGAGATACGGGCCGAGTCGGGATTGCGCCGGCAGGTCGACGCCGCATTCGACCGCGCGGGCGTCGTCCGCCGCGTCGCGTTCGAGTTGGCGACGTCCGAAGCCGTGGTCCGCTTCGTCGGTCTCGGCTTCGGAGCGGCCCTCGTCCCGCGCTCGGCCGCGGCCGGCGCGGCCGACGTCACCGTGCTGCAACTCGCCGATCCTGCGGCCCGGCACCCGATCAGTCTTGTTCATCGGAGACCGGAACCCTCGGCACCCAGCGCCCGCGCGTTCCTGCTGCTGCTCGGTGGCGGCGGCTCGGAAAGCCCGCCCGGGCGATGAGGTCGGTGTGTCGGGTCGCGTCAGCCTGCCGCGCGCTTCGCCGGGCCGGATCGTGCGCCGTGATCGACGGCCGCACGCCAGCCCGGCCCGGTCGCGCAGACCCTCCGCGCTTGTGCGTGGGCGCTGGACCTCTCGCCCCGTGGCGGGCACAGTGGGACCGGTGATGCGGATCGAGGGGCGGGCCGCGCTCACCCTGCCCGAGGCGGCCCGTTGGTTGGGTCTGACGGTCCCCTGCGTCGGTGCGCTCATCGCTCGTGGCGAGCTGCCCTGTCTGCGCGATCGTGATGGATCCGTCCGGATCTCCGCCGCCGCGCTCATCGAATGGGCGGGCAGCGCCGGACGCGGTGACTCCCCGAACCTCCCGGGGTGATCCTCCGTCGCGTGTGTCGATAGATCAGCATCAGCGCCGACCGATGAACCCGGCAGCCTGAAACCCGCTGATCAGACGGGCTGGCACCCGGCCCCCGGGAGTCATGGCACAGCGGCGAGCCGTCTGGTGGGAGAACTCTGCCCCGACCGCCGGGCCGACGCTGTGCCCGGCCGTCACCGTTGCGTGCGCCAGCGCCCGCCGGGTAGATCACCGCGTCACCGCGTGCCGATCGTCGTCGTGCGCGTCGTGGTGGTGTGCATGGTGGGATCGCACGTGTTGCCCGGTGGGTCCACCCACTCGCCGTCTACGACACGGCGGGTGTTCTCGGCCACCCTTGCCCACAGAGACGAAGCCCAAGAGGAAGAACCAGCGAGGGAGCGCGCCAAATGCCCGCCGAGACCTACGAGCTGATCCAGTCCGCCGACGGGTACACCGTCCGTATCTCCGCCCGCGGGGCAGCGGTGCTCGCGTCGCCTGCGATCAACCGGGGCACGGCGTTCACGACCGAGGAGCGGCGCGAGCTCGGCCTGACCGGGCTGCTGCCGTCGGGCGTGTCCACATTGGACTCCCAGCTGCGCCGCACCTACGCGCAGTGCACTCGCCAAGGCTCCGACCTCGCGAAGTGGGTCTATCTGACCAACCTGCGCAACCGCAACGAGGTGCTGTTCTACAAGCTGCTGACCGAACACATCGAGGAGATGCTGCCGATCGTCTACACGCCGACAGTGGGCCTGGCGATCGAGCAGTTCTCCAACGAGTTCCGACGTTCGCGGGGCGTATACCTGTCCATCGACCACCCCGACGAGGTCGAGCTGGCGCTGCGCAACACGCGGCTGGGCCCCGACGACGTCGACCTGCTGGTCGCCACGGACTCCGAAGGCATCCTCGGCATCGGCGACCAAGGCGTCGGCGGCATCGAGATCTCCGTCGGCAAACTCGCCGTGTACACCGCCGCGGCGGGCATCCACCCCTCGCGGGTGCTACCGGTGGTCCTCGACGTCGGCACCGACAACCTCGGCCTGCTCAACGACGAGATGTACCTCGGCGAGCGGCACGCCCGCGTCCGCGACAAACGCTACGACCAGCTCATCGACGCGTACGTCACCGCCTGCCAGAAGCTGTTCCCGCGCGCCATGCTGCACTGGGAAGACTTCGGCGCCGCCAACGCCCGACGGATCTTGAATCGCTACACCGAACAGGTGTGCACGTTCAACGACGACATGCAAGGCACCGCCGCCGTCGTGCTGGCCGCGGCCTTCGCCGCGACCCGCGCCGCCGGCTCACCGATGCGCGACCAACGCGTGGTGATCCACGGTGCGGGGACCGCCGGGCTGGGGATCGCGGACATGATGCGCGACCAAATGGTCCGCGAAGGCCTCCCGCAGGAAGAGGCCAGCCGGCGGTTCTGGGCGCTGGACCGCCACGGCGTTCTGAGCGACGACCGGCTCCAGCAACTCTACGACTTCCAGGTTCCCTTCGCCCGCCCGTGGGACGAGGTGAAGGACTGGGCGGCGCCGGGCGCACGACCCGGACTCGCCGACGTCGTACGCAACGTGCAGCCCACGATGCTGATCGGCTGCTCGACCCAAGCGGGTGCCTTCACCGAGCAGATCGTGCGCGACATGGCCGCCCACACCGCACGGCCGATCATCATGCCGCTGTCCAACCCGACCTCAAAGGCCGAAGCGATGCCCGCAGACCTGCTTGCCTGGACCGACGGCGCCGCACTCGTCGCGACGGGCAGCCCATTCGCGCCGGTCGAGCACGGCGGGATCACCTACCGAATCGCCCAAGCCAACAACGCGCTCGTCTTCCCGGGCCTCGGATTGGGGGTAACCGTGGCGCGAGCATCACGGATCACCGATCGGTTGATCGCGGCAGCCGCCGACGCCGTCGCCACGCTGTCCGACGCCACCATGCCGGGGGCACCCCTGCTGCCACCCGTACGTGAACTGCGCCCGGTATCCGCGGCCGTGGCGATCGCCGTGGTGCGGGCGGCGATGGCGGACGGACTGGCCCAGGCGTCGGTGGACAACCCGATCCAACAGGTCCACGAGGCGATGTGGCGGCCCAACTATCCGCGACTGGAGACCAGGCCGACCTGATGCGACGACTTCGACAACCCGATCACGCCTGCGAAATGCACCCTGCACCCCACGACACTGAGATCGTCAGCCGTGGCTGATCTCGGAGCATCTGTGCGACCCCAGCCCCCGGCCGCGGTGTGCGCGAGGCCCCAACCCCCCACGCGCCCGATGTGTGAACCACGTGCCCGGCGGGTACAGGGTGGACAGTCGCTCCCCAGGAGGAAAAATGATCGTTCTCGGCCTGATACTGCTAGTTGTCGGATTTCTCCTCCACGTGTCGATCCTATGGACGCTCGGCATCATCCTTCTTGTCGTCGGCGCGATCCTGGCCATCCTCGGCGGCACCGGCCGGGCGGTAGGTGGAAGAGCTCACTGGTACTGAGCAGCGACCGCCGATCGGTGCCGCATCGGGGTCGGTCCAGGGCGGCGGGTGATCGAGCGCAGGTGATCTGATCAGAGGCCTGCGGCGGCCGAACCTGGATCACTGCGGCGGCTCGGGCCGTTCCATTGTTGGGTCTCCGGGGGCGCGTATCAAGCCGAAGGTTCGGCGTCTCTCGTTGCCCGGCCTCAGCATGGCAGGGTGCAGAGGTGCTCTATTCCTTCGTCCACTCGCGAGTGGCGGTGCTGGTCCGGCACTGGTTCGAGATCGGGCTGACCAACGGCGTGCTGGAGCACGGGGCCCGACTGGAGTTGCGGCTGCTCAAGCCGCAGGCCCACCGCGGGACCGAATCGGCGGCCCAGCGGTTTGTCATCGACCGGCCGGTGTGGCGGGCCGATTTGTTCGACCGGCTCGACCGTCCGCCCGGGACGTTCTCCGCCGCGCACTTCCACCCCCGGTTCAACGGCATCGAGCCGTCCGACCGGGTCTTCCGGGAGGAGCTCACGGCCGATCCGTGGGCGTGGGCCGCGGCCCAGCTGTCGGACTTGAAGGCCGTCGCCGACGCTGCCGGGTTGCCGCCGGACGCGGTCGCGGACGACGCGCACGACGTCCGCGAGCACGTGGCGCTGATCGTCGACACGGCCCGCGCGCTCGCTCCCACCGAATGCCGCTCCCGGGACCAGTGCTTCCGCATGACCCGGGACATCGCAGGCACGGTACGGATCATGGTCGACAACCTGGCTGACCCGGCGCTGCTAGACCCGGCCGCCGTCCAACTCTGGCTGGACGCGCCGGACCCAGGTCGCGAGATGCCGACCGCCCCGACCGCGGCTACCTGAGCGAAGGGCGCCACCGATATCTGTCCTGTGGGTGCCCATTAGTCTGGTCATGGTCTTGACCTGCAGCTTCGCGAGGTCAAGGGTCCGGGATGATCCGCGGGTGGCGCCGCAGCAGATCTACCTGCGCCATCAACTCGCTGTCCGTCAGCAACGCCCGCCACGCCCGCGGATGCGCTGCAGCGATCGCGCCGTGATCGCCGCGCTCACCCGGCTGCTACCCACCCGCCACCTCCTCGGCCTGCTGGTCACGCCATCCACGATCTTGCGACGGCACCGCGTGGCCGAGACTGCGGCGCGCTCGGTCCCGAACAGGCTGTCACGAGCAGCAGCCTGCAGGCGCCAGCGCGGCGGCGCCGGTGACGCGGCGGGCGGTCCGGTCACCGCGACCGTTCAGGCCTGCCGTCATCGCTGCCGCTCAGCCCGCTCGGCGATGCCGCGCAGCATCCCATGGTGCATCAGCACGCTCACCACCCCGACCGGCCGGACCAGCAGCGGGATCCACCACCGCAGGTAGGTCCAGCGCTCCCGCACGAGCAAGCGCACGCTCCGCTCGCCTTGCGGGATCAGGCAGAAGGTCCACGTGAAGTCGAACGGCGAGGGCGAGCGACCGATCGGGATGCCTCCGCGCAGCACCAACGACCGGCCCGGATCGAGGGCGGCCACGGCGAGAGCGACGTCCGGAGCCAGCCGTACCCGGTCCCCGACACCCAGGTGCTGCCACTGCGGGACGATCTCCTCCGCGCCGTGGATGTCGCAGCCGAGCAGATTCTCGAGCCGGTCGTAACTGTAGAAGCCGCCGGATCACCGCCTGCCCGCCCGCCGCGCGCAGGTTGCGCACCCACGCGGCCTCCCCCGCGAGCGAGACCAGGTACCCGCGCCCACGATGCACGGCGACGACGACCGCGGTGCGCCGTGGCCGACAGGACCGACGGCCCGGCACCTCGACCATCCTCGGATCCTGCACCGCGGCCGGACCGCTGAGGACGGCCACCGGAACGTCCGCGCCGTGCCAGCCTTCATCGCACCCCGAGCCGACCCTCGAGAACGGCAGGGAACTGCGGGCGGCAGTGTCATACTCCCCCGGTCGTGCACGATCAGAGGGGCCTCGGAGGTGCCATGGACCTGGGGCTCGCCGGACGAACGGCGGTGGTCTGTGCGTCCAGCCAGGGACTCGGCCGCGCCTGCGCAACGGAGCTGGCCCGAGCAGGCGCCACAGTGGTCGTCAACGGCCGCGACGCGGCCAAGCTCGAGCGCACCGCCGAACAAATCCGACAGCAGACGGGCGCGACCGTCATTCCGGTCGCCGCGGACCTCGACACCGCCGACGGGCCGCAGCGCCTGATCTCGGCCGTGCCCACGGTCGACATCCTGGTCAACAACAACGGCGGACCGCCCCCGCGCGATTTCCGGCAGGTCGACCAGGAGGCGCTCGTCGCGGGCGTGCGCGCGAACATGGCCACCCCGATCCGGCTCGTCCAACTCGTCGTCGACGGCATGGTCGAGCGCCGGTTCGGCCGGATCGTCAACATCACCTCCGCGTCGGTGAAGCAGCCGCTTGCCGGGCTGGACCTGTCCAGCGGTGCGCGCGCCGGGCTCACCGGCTTCCTCGCGGGTGTGGCCCGCACGGTCGTGCACGCCAACGTGACCATCAACTTCCTCCTCCCCGGCTCCTTCGACACCCCGCGGTTGCGGGCGATCCAGGAGGCCGCGGCCCAGCAGCAGGGCGTCGCCGTCGAGGTCATCGCCGAGCACATCCGCGCGTCGATACCCGCGGGCCGCTTCGGCGAGCCCACCGAGTTCGGCGCGGCGTGCGCGTTTCTCTGCGCCGCAGGCTCAGGGTTCATCACCGGCCAGAGCCTGCTGATCGACGGCGGCGCCTACCCCGGCATTCTCTGACCCGGTCACACCACACTCGACAGGCTGTTCGCGGTGGTCAGGCCACCGGAGAGCGAGCCCACCGTCCGCTCAGCGTGGCACCGACAGCGACAGCGTCCCCCCACCACGGCACGGGCTCCGCCCCCCGAACGTGTGTGTGAGTACGAGCCCGACCGCACGCCCGGACGTCGTCGTCGGACCGGTCAACGGCGACCTCAACAGCCCCACATCCCCGCTGCGTCATCGCCCGCGTAAACGGAGGCCCTTCTTGTGTTTCAGGCCACGGCATCCACGCCGTGAAACGGCTGGGCAGGCATGGTGGTATGGCCGGAATGGTCCGACCAGGGCCTTCGTCCCGGAAGCTGCGCACACGACGGGTGGGGTGAGCTTGGCGCCCAGAACCGGACGATCTACGCTCGTCGCGATGGGACCCCCGGCGGCGATGGGCGACGTGCCAGAGGCGGACAACGCCTTCTCACTGCGCGATGCGGTGGGGGGCGTTGTCGTGCTGACCTGGTCTTCCGGGATCGTTATCACCGCCGACCTCGCGGCCGCGGCCATGATCCAGGTCAACGAGCACAATGAGGATCGGGAGCGCCCGCTCCTGGTAGACATGACCGGGATCGCGGCCCTCAGCCGTGAGGCCCACAGACATTTCCGGCAGCGCTCGCGCATCTCGCGGATCGCGATCGTGGGTGAATCCGCTGTAGACCGAGTTATCGCGAACTTCGGTCTTCGCGTAAGCCCGCCGCCGGTCCCCTCGCGGTTCTTCAACTCGAAAACTGCCGCCTTGGCGTGGCTACAGGACACCGTCTCCTGATGGTCTCGCTCGGCGAGCGAGGGTCGTGCCGTACTGCGAGACTGGCGAAGAGCGACGGTACGCGGATGGCTGCCGGCGCGGGTCGCCCGGCGATGGGGCGCCCACGTGTCGCGACCTACGACGCGGGATGTCGGAATTCGCGCTCGTGACGACGGGATCGCGTCCGGGCCACACGGGCAGTCGCCGAGCAGTGGGCGGACAAGTTCGTCAGGGCGCGCCGCGCTGCCCTATCGCTCGGGCGATCACTGCAGGCTCGGGCAGTCGCCTGGCGTTCGTGGGAAGCAGCACCCACCGGGAGTCGGCGGCGGCAAAACTCGCCGATCTCGTCGGCGCGCTTGTTGCGACCGATCCGATGGGTCACATGGACCCCTTGCGGGACAGGGACTCGCTGCGGTGATCGTCGACGTCAACGCACGCCGACCGAGAGGCCGCAACGCACTCTGAGCCCGGGTCCGGCGCTGTAGGCGATCGTCGGCGTGGGCAGGCCCTGCATTCGCGGTACGTGGCCGCGCTGCGACCCGCTACGCTGGCTGCTCGGCAGGGCGAGCCCAACCTCAGCTGACGCTTCAGCGAAAGGCCAAGCTGGTGCGAACGATGCCACCCGGTGATATTGACGACCGCGAGCGGCCTTTCCGTCTCGAGGAGGGCCAAGACGGCATCGTACGGCTGGTCTGGGAGCGCGATCTGCGTATCACCGGAGATATGGCAAAGGAGGCGATGATCGCTGTTGACGACCTCAATGGCAGTCGGCAGCGGCCGCTGCTGGTCTATATGGCCCGCACGAACGCGCTTGACAGGAAGGCCCGCGAACACTTCGCGGAGAAGTGCTCCACATCCGCGATCGCGCTGCTGGGCGAGACGCCCGTCGACCGGCTGCTGGCGACCTTCATCCTCGGCCACGGCGGAGCCCCGGCTCCCACGAGATACTTCACCGAGGAGAGCGAAGCGATTGCGTGGTTGCTGCAGGCAGCCCCGCCACCGTCCTGATCCATCCGCCGGGCCGCGCGGAGCGCCGCTTCCCCGGGCCGGCTGCGCAGCTACGTCCCACGGTCGGTCAGCGCCTGCGTACCGGTCAATACGACGTCCACTCGAAGGAAGGCGGGGACCATTGAAATCGGACGCGATCCGAGGCCGGTGACGGCAAGGGCCGGGAAACGGATCGCCAACCTGCTGATTCCGATCACCATCTCGGCGATGGCCAGCGCTTCACCCAAGCAGCGCAACCGACCACGCCCCCACATCGGCAACGCCCACCATTCCGGCGGCGGGTCGCTCCCGTCGCCGACCAGCGCAGGGTCCCGCTGGGCACCCATGATATTCGCGATGACCATGTCGCCCGCATGCACCGGGCAGCCCGCTACCGCGGTCTCGGCCGTCGCCACTCGACCGACAGTCGGGAACGGCGGATCGAAGATCACCGCCCGGCGGGTCAACACGTCGGCGGCTTTCAGTCCGTTCCCGCCTTCCTCCTGTGCCGCGACGTTCGCCCACTGCCCGGTTTCATCGGCGTACACGATGGTGGAGGCGATCGCCGACGCCGTGCTGGCCACCCCTGCGGTGAACAAGAACATCAGCGTGCCGATGATCTCGTCGTCGTTGAGTACGCGTCTGCCGACCGAGTAACCCTCACGCTGGGCGGCCAACAGCACGTTCAGCACCCCGTCCGGCCCGGGATCACCCGCGGCGGCGCGCGCCCTCCGATCGTCAACGAGCCGCTGCCACACCGTCCACGCTTCAGGCTGCTCGGAGACGACACGAACCGATGCCGCGGTTTGGACGTCGTCAACCAGCCAGTGCCACAGCGGCCGATACAAGGCGTCGGCCGTTGCGCGTTCCAGGCCCACCAGTTCGGTCATCAGTTCGAAGGGCAAGCGCCGGGCGTAGTACTCGACGACATCCACCACCCCGTCGGCATCGGCGTGGCGGGGCAACTCCGCGGCGAGGCGATCCGCGATCTCGACGATGCGGGGTCGCAACCGATCGATGTGGCGGCGGGTGAATGACGGCTGCAGCAGGCTCCGCAGCCGATCGTGGCGTTCCGGGGGCGCTGACGTCATGGCCGCTACGTTGGGGTGGACCGTGCGGAAGTCGGACTCCTCAACTCCGAACATCACTGCGTGCTCGGCCGTCAAGGCGGGGTTGTCGAGGATTTCCAGCACGGCAGCAAGCGTGGAGAACACCGTTCCCAAACCGGGCCGCGAAGCCGGTGGCTCGTCGTAGCCGGGCAGGAAATGAGGAGGCAAGCCGGTGGGGATCGACGGTCGCTCGGACATCGGGCTCTCCTCCCGCGGTCGTCCCGGACCATGCTCCGCTCTGTCGGGTGAAAGAGACAGAGGTGGAGCGCTACCGAGATGACTTTCTGTTGCGGGAACGTCACACAGCGACGCACGAGCCGGCGTCAACCCTGTAGGTGCCGACACCCTGCGCAGGACCGCGGTTGAGTCCTGCCCGGCCAGCCGGGAAGACGCCAAGTCGCGCCGGGACCGAACCGGCGCGAAATCTCCACGCCATTGCCGGTCGACCTGCGGGGTGGTGGCGCGCGCCCCGTCTGCCGCGGATGGTCAGGGTCTGTAGTTGATCGCGGGTTGGTCGGTCGTCGTCCGCGGATGCGCGGTCGGCGGGCCGTGGGAAGCAAGAGCGTGGTTCATCCTCGCGCCGCAACGGCGGCCGGTGCTCCGTCAGGCCGGTCGGATAGGCGATTGTGCGGCTTCGGCCGCATCGCGGATGCGACACGGCCAGGCCGTGCCGGGAGTACCGGTTCCAGGCGTGGTGCAGGCCCGGCACCGGTGACCACTCGCGTCCGGCACGTGCTCGGCCAGCAGCCGATTGCGGAGAACCGGCATCATCGCCAGGGCCTCGCTCACAGACCGCGCCCTCCGCTCGTCGAGCATGACCGCTCCCCGCCGATGAGATGTCCGAAAAGCCGACACGGTCCGAGCGCCCTTGAGCGTGGGGCTCGTGGACTGGTCACGGTGCGTCGCCGATGCGGATCATCGTCGCCCATCGATCGCGCGTACGCAAGTGCATCTGTGTGGTTCATTTGCACGTGCGGTTACCCGTCGTGATTGTGATGGCACACATCGCGCAGATTGTGGCGCACGTCTTACGCTGGGTGATCGCCCGTGGCCACGTCGCGGGTGACGCGTCAGTGCCCGGCGGCCTGACCGCCGTCGATGTGCAACGTCTCCCCCGTGACGAACGAAGCCTGCTCGAGATACAGAACCCCGTCGACGACATCGGCGACCTCACCCACACGCCCAAGAGGGTGAAGGCCACCCAACTCCGCGTAAGACGACTCATCGTGCCCGGGCGTCTGGATGATGCCGAGCGAGACCGCGTTGACCCGCACTCCGCGTGACGCGTACTCAATGGCCAACGACCGGGTCACGGCCACAAGCCCGCCCTTGGTGAGGGCAGGCAGCGCGGCGGGCCTGGTGCTGTCGGCATGGTCGACAAGGCTGGTGGAGATGTTCACGATGTGGCCGGCGCCCCGGCTGATCATCTGCGGGATCGTCCGCTGGGTCATGTGGAAGAACCCAGTCAGGTTCACCGCGGTGATCGCGAGGTAGTCATCGAGTGTGTAAGCGGTGAAGGGCTTACCGATATAGATCCCCGCGTTGTTGACCAAGGTGTCGACGCGACCGAAGCGGTCGAGTGCCTGGTCGACCACATGCTGTGCCGTCGCGGCTTCGGTGATGTCCGCCTGGATGCTGTGATAGTCCGACTCGTCGGCGGGCGGCAGCGAGCGGGCGACGCCGACCACGGCGTATCCGGCCCGACGATAACCGGCCGCGAGCCCAGCACCGATGCCCTGGGAGGCACCGGTGATGATCGCGACTTTCCGCGGGTCAGGCGGCGCGGTCATCCGACGGGATACGTCTGGTAGATCACCCGGGCAGGCTAGCGGCCTGCCACCCGGGCGAAGACACCTTTGTCCGGCCAGTCGAACGGGTGCGTAGCGGGCTCGAGATCGGGGGCCTCATCAGCCGCCCGCGGCGTCGACGATTCTTACTCTCGCCGAGACCGAACCGCACGCTCGTTATGGGCTGGGCGGGCCCGTCCCGCCCGAGCCGCCCGGTCGGCCTACCGACGTGCCGGGCGAGGACAGCAAGTCCCACTTGTTGCCCGCCACGTCGAGGAACACCGCAACCCGGCCGTAGGACTCCTGCCGAGGCGCGGTCAGGAACCGCACTCCCGCCGAGATCATGCGATCATGCGCAGCGTCGAAGTCCTCCACCTCCAGGAACAAGCCGACACGACCCGCGAATTGATGACCCACCGCGGCACGCTGCGCCAGGCCATCAGCCTGGGCCAGCAGAATCCCCGTGTCACCGCCGCGTGGCCTGACCACCACCCACCGCTTCGGCCGTCCGTCATTGGCCAACGCCGGCGCGTCCTCAACGAGTTCGAAGTCCAGCGCATCAACGAAGAAGACGATCGCCTCGTCGTAGTCCGCAACGATCAACGCCACCTGCTGCAACGACGCCACCCGGCAAGGATGCCTGCACACCGACGCCACCTGGCAGCAGCGGCGACCGTCGGGGCCAGATTCCATCCGCCGCCCGGAGACGACAGAACCGCAGCCGTCCGTTCGGCCGGAACGTCGTCCCGCCGCGCCCACCGACCACCATCACAACAGGCGCTAATACTCCAGCCGGCGCGCGAGCGGCCGGGATCAAGGGACAGCTCGGCGACGATCTCCACGTTGCCCAGGCCTGCGCTCGAGCCCCGGTCGGACGGCCGGGGGTGGGCGGCGCACGGGCGGACGGGCCGATCGTCGTGACCGAGCCGGTGATCGTGGTGCTCAGGGACCTGTGACCCCGACGCGGGCGTCGATGCCCCGTCCGGCGAGGTACAGCCGCAGGGCGAGCTCGATGTCGAACCGCTGAGCGGGGTCGTCGAGGCGCGCGCCCAGCATTTCCCGCACGACGCGCATCCGATACTTCACCGACGAGGCGTGCAGGTGCAGCAGGCGGCCGGCCTCCTGCGGGCTGCCGCCGGTGGTCACGTAGGCGTAAACGGTTTCGGCGAGATGCCCGCCGAACCGGGTGTCGGCGAGCAGTCCGCCGAGCACCCTGCGCACGAACGGGACGACCTGTCCCGCGGACACCATGTCGAGCACGTCGGCCATCGGGCCCAGTTCGTCGACGACGGCGACCGCGGGGAGGTCGAGTACCCCGCCGCCTTCGGACTGCAGCCGCGCCACCGAGCGCGCCTGCTGGTAGCTGCCGTTCAGGGCGGGACCGGCGGCAGCAGGCCTGCCGACGGCGACGCTCGGCGGCCTCCCCGCAACCGCCCCGGCGACCTTGGTCCACGCGACGGCGTGCCCTTCCGGGCCCACCTGGTCGTCGTCGGCGCACACGCCGATGATCAGGTTCTCGACCGCGACCAGTCCGATGCCCGCCAGCAGTGGCTCCCTGGCCGCAGCGGCGCGGAGAGCGGGCAGCGCCGCAGGCCCTGCTGCGATGACGACCGGCCGACATCGCGCCCGCTCAGCCCACGGGAGCGACCCGGCGATCTCGGGATGGCTGGACGTCCAGGTCAGCAGGCAGAGCCGGTGCCGCAGCTCACGGACTTGAGCGATCCGTTCCCCCTGGTCGAGCAGGGCGTCGGCGAGTTCGCACAGCAGCCGGTCATGCCTGGCGCCGCCGGGCACACGGGCGATCTCCAGTCGGGCGAACGTCCGGGCATCTCGGCCGAGTGCCACGGTGCGCATTGCGGCCTCGTCGATGTGGTCGCGGCTGCTGGCCAGCGGTGTGCCGTCGCGGTCGCACAGCCGGACCGCCCCGCCGACCAGTGCATCGGCGGCCAGAACGAATGCTTCGGCCGCTCCTGCGGCGACCGCCTTCGCGAGGGCTGCGTACGCCTCTTCGGCGCCGGGGACGAGGCGGAGCGGTCGTGCGGGCAGTGTCGCGGACACGGTCACCGGAGCGGACCTCCTCGCAAAGTGATCCGACGGAGCGGCGGACGCCTCACCGTAGGTCCGCTCGACGGGGGTGCCACCGTGTCGATCTGACACACAGGCCCGGTCAGATGACCGTGCGCTCCCCGTCGATCCCAAACCGCCGCAGCCGCCGGTAGAGCGTCGACCGGGAGAGGCCCAGCGCGGCGGCCACCCGGTTCTTGTTGCCCTGGTGTTCCAGCATCGCCGCGGCGATCGCGTCGCGCTCCACCTCCTCGATGCGGGTCAGCCTGCGCCGACCCGCCGCACCGGCGCGCAGCTCCTCCGGCAGGTGCGCGACGTCGACGTCGGCACCTCGCGCCGCGTAGGCGGCGTCGGCGACCGCAGCGCGCAGCTGCGCGAGGTTGCCCGGCCACGCGTATGCCATGAGGGCGGCCATCGCCCGGTGCCCGACCCGCGGAGAGGGGTGCCGGATCGCCCGCAGCGCGGCGTAGACCAGGTCAGGGATGTCCTCGCGGCGCTCCCGCAGAGGCGGCACCCGCACCGCCGCCGCCCCGAAGCGCTCCGCGCCGGGGACGTAGCGGCCCTGCTCCATGATCGCGACAACGGGTGCACGCCGCGCGTCGGACTCGAGCAGGTCGGCGAGAGCGGCGACGTACGGCTCGGCGAGGGCGTCGACGTCTTTCAGCACGACCGTGTCCGCGCCGCCGACCAGCTCGCGGACTTCGCCGAGCCATGCGGTGACGCCCGCGGTGCACGCGAGGGTGCAGGCGACCACCCGCAGCCCTGGCCCCCCTGGGCGACGCTCGTGCAGCCGTCGGGCCAGGTCCATCCGGCCGGAGCCGGGCTCGCCGACGATGCGCAGGCGGCCCGCCGCGTCGATGTCCAGTGCGGCTGTCGCCGTCTCCAGCTCCTCCGACGCCCGGCTGCGCCCCCGCGGTGTGCCCGGATGCGGCCGCTCGACGGCGCGCTG
This sequence comes from uncultured Actinomycetota bacterium, assembly GCA_963739465.1. Taxonomy (GTDB): domain Bacteria; phylum Actinomycetota; class Actinomycetes; order Mycobacteriales; family Pseudonocardiaceae; genus Pseudonocardia. Next base: position 35,861 of record CAVUAS010000014.1, on the reverse strand, counting down.
GACGACCTCGACCAATGCACCTGCGGCCCGCAAACCTACCCGGACGGGGGTGCAGCGCGCCTGCACGCACTCCCCGCTCGCCAGCCGGAACGGCCGCACGACCGCCGTGTCCTCGCCGAACGCCTCCGCCGCCTGGTCCCACAGAAGCGCCTGGTCGCTGGGCTGCAGCAGGGTGGCCGCGGCCGCGTTCGTCATGGCGAACTGCTCGCCGAGCGCGATCAGGGGCGCCGTGGTGTCACGGCTACGGGCCAGGAACGCCTCGAACACCACCCGCTCGCGCTCGGAGGCGCGGGCGGAGAACTCCCGCTCGATCTGGCTCACGAGGTCCAAGAGCGTGGGCAGGAGAAGGCCGTTGGCGTCCGCGGTCGGACACGCGAGGTTGAGCACGCCCTCGATGCGTCGCGTCAACGGGTTGCGGACAGGAACGCCCGCGCAGACCAACCGCTGCAACGGCTCGACGTAATGCTCGGCCCCGTAGATGAGGACGGGAGCCATCTCCTCGAGTGCCGTCCCGACGCCGTTGGTGCCCGCGACCTCCTCGCCGAGCACGAAGCCCTCGTCGATGGAGACCGCCGACAGCCTGCGCAGGGCCGACCGGTCGCCCGCCCAGCGCCCGACGACCCGCGCGTTGGGATCGGCGAGCACGACGCTCACGTGCGTACCCGTCAACTGTAAGGCGAAGCGGCCCAGCACCGGGTCCGCGGCCCGGCACAGCCGCTCGCCGCGCGCGTCGGGCGGGGCATAGGGAAAAGCCATCCGGTCCGGCTCGACCGACGACATCAGGCTGCGCCGCCACGACTGGCGGATCAGGCTGCGCAGCTCGGGCGGCAGGTCGGCACCGTCGTAGAGCGCCCGGCGCGCCCTGCGCAGCAACGCACCGTCGCTGACGGCCTCCCACGCCATCGGCCGACCTCCGCCCGCGTCGTCGTGGGCCGAACCCCCCGATCATGCGACGTAGCCGGATGGGGGGACTGTGCCATCTTGGCACAGTCCCAGCCCCACTCAGGCCGCGTTGAAAGCGTTCCAGCCCGCACTGACGTGCAGCGCCTCGCCGGTGATGTACCGCGCGTCGTCCGAGGCCAAGAACATGATCGCGTTGGAGACGTCGATGGGCTCGATCCACGGCACCTGGATGGCGTTGAGCGATTCGAACCCCGGCACCACCTGGTCGCGGGTCGGGCTCTCGATGTCAGGGGCGAAGACCGCGTAGAACGCCGGGTTGTGAATCATGTCGGTGTTCGTGTTGGTCGGGCAGATGGCGTTCACGGTGATCCCGTTGTTGGCGACCTCGCGGGCCAGCGACTTGACGAACCCGATCGCGCCCCACTTCGCCGCGCAGTAGTGCGCGAGCGTCGGCAGGCCCACCCGGCCCGCCATCGACGCGGTCACCACGATCCGGCCCCAGCCCTGCCGCACCATGTGCGGCACGACGGCTCGGCTCGCCTTGAACACCCCGGTGAGATCCGAGCCCACGACGTCGTCCCAGACCTCGTCGGACATCTCCGCCACCGGCGACAGCGAGAGCAGCCCGTGGTTGATCGACAGAATGTCGATACGGTCGAACTCGGCGATCGCCGACTCGACCGCGGCATTCATCGCGGCGGTGTCGCGGCAGTCGGCCGTCACGGCGAGACAGCGCTGGTCGAGCGCCTCCACCATTTTCACGGTCTCCCGCAGGTCGTCCTCGGTCGACATCGCGTACGGCACCGTGTCGACCTGGCGGGCGATGTCGGAGATCACGATGCTGGCGCCCTCCTTCGCGAAGGCCATCGCGTGCGACCGGCCCTGGCCGCGTGCCCCGCCGGTCACCATGACGACCTTGCCCTCGAAACGGCCCATCGACGTGCTCCTTCTCGGAAAGGGGACCGACGCCCTACCGGTGGGCGTCATCGGCGATCCCACCCTCGCGCCGCCGCTACCGCTTGCCTACGTCCCGGGAAGTCGAGATCCGTTGCGCGCTGGTCTCCGAGAGACGACCGGCGGCGCGAGCTTCGCCTCCCGGCGCGGTAGGCCGGGACGCGCGACGCTCCTAGCGTCGCTGCCATGCCTGTCCTGCGCACCCCGGACGCCCGGTTCGCCGATCTCCCCGGCTACCCGTTCGCCCCGCACTACGTCACGATCGACGACGCGCGCCTCGGGCCGCTGCGCATGCACTACCTCGACGAGGGCGACCCCGCGGGTCGACCGGTCCTGCTTCTGCATGGCGAGCCGACGTGGTCGTACCTGTTCCGCGACACGGTTGGGCCGCTCGCCGACGCGGGTCTGCGGGTCGTCGTGCCCGACCTCGTCGGCTTCGGTCGCTCCGACAAGCCCGATGACCAGAAGGACTACACGTACGAGGGGCACGTCGAGTGGCTGATGGCATTCCTGACCCGGTTGGGCCTGCGGCACGCGGTCGTCGTCGGGCACGACTGGGGAGGCCTGCTCGGGCTCCGGCTGGTGACAGGCGTGCCGGGGCTGGCGGTGGGCTACGTCGCCAGCAACCACGGCTACCCCACCGGTGACATGCCCGCGAACCCGGCGCTGGCCGCGTGGCAGGAGTTCGCCGCCACCACGACGATCTTCGACACGGGCCCGATCGTGGCCAGGGCCTGTCACCACCCGCTCGACCCCGCGGTTGTCGCGGCCTACGACGCGCCCTATGCCGAGGAGGCCGCCAAGGCGGGTGCCCGCGCGTTCCCCGCGCTGATCCCGGTGACGCCCGACGATCCCTCGGCCAACGCCGTACGCGCCTCCCGAGCCGTGTTGGCCTCCTCGGCGCTGCCGCTGCTCACCGTCTACGGCGAGCAGGACCCCATCGCGGGCGCCGCCGACGCGGTACTGCAGCAGCTCACGCCCGGCGCGGTGGGCCAACCGCACGTCCGCATCCACGACGCCGGGCACAACATGCCGGAGGACGCGGGCGCACGCTTCGGACAGATCATCGCCGCCTTCGCCGCGACCGTGGGCTGAGCCCCGAGGGCCGGAACGGCCCTGTTCCTTCGTCTCCGCGAAGCGAAGACGCACCGGCCGCCCGAAACCAGACTGGGCGGGCCCGACACCAGCATCCCAGGGAGTCCCCATGGTCAACATCCGCGGTGAGCAGGTCCTCCTGCCCACGACGATCGTCGGCTCGTACCCGCGGCCGATGTTCCTGCGCGGCAAGGTGTTCCCGCTCGGCGGGGTGCACTCCCCCGAGTTCCCCAGCTTCGAGGTCCGTTCCAACTACCGCAACGCCGTCGCGCTGGCCATCAAGGACATGACCGACGCGGGCCTCGACGTCGTGACCGACGGCTGCCAGCACTATGAGAGCGACAGCGATTACGAGCAGGGCGAGATCTTCCACTTCTACCTCGACCGGCTCGAAGGGTTCGTGCCCTACGGCGACCCCATCACAGCGGGCCACTTCCAAGAGGTGCCGGTCTACAAGCCCACCTGCGTCGGGCCCATCGCGTGGCGGCGCCCGATCTTCAAGCCGATCGTCGAGGCGACCGTGCAGCAGACCGACAAGCCGGTGAAGATCCAGGCGGCCGTCGGACCGGCCACGATGGCCGCGCTCATCACCGACCAACACTACGGCGACATCAAGGCGCTGTCCCTCGACCTCGCGCGGGCACTCAACGCCGAGCTGCGCGACATCACCAGCCGCGGCGTCGACATCGTCCAGTTCGCCGAGGTGCTGACCTTCTTCGACCCGGCGGACTGGGTCATCGAGGCCGTCAACACCGCGTTCGAAGGCATCGACGCCTACAAGGTGATCCACATCTGCTACGGCCAGCAGGAGGGCCAGCCCGGGGTGACCGAGCTGCGCGGGGCCAAGCTGTTCCCCTGGCTGTGGGACCTGCATTGCGACCAGATCCAGTACGAGATGGCAAGCCACGGCTTCGACGACACCGACATCGCCGCCATCTCCTCGATCCCCGACCACATGGACTTCGGGGTCGGCGTCATCAACGGCAAGTCGCTGGTCGTCGAGTCACCCGAGCAGGTGGCCGCGGGCATCAGGAAGGTGCTCGACGTTGTGCCCGCCGAGCGGGTCATGGTGCACACCGACTGCACGTTGACCGGCGTCAAACACATCGTCGCCAAGCGCAAGATCACAGCGTTGGTCGAGGGCGCGCGGATCGTGCGGAACCAGCTCGCGGGTTCCTGACCGGCCATTGGGATGGCGGTCGGCGTCGTCCGGTGCGCGGAACGGTCATCTCCACGTTTCGGCGACCAAGACGACCTGTCGGGTTCCAGACCCGCGGAGAGGCGCTGACCCAGCGGTGATCGACGACGTCCGACGGTTCGGCATGATCGCCGACGTGTCACTGCCTGCTGCGTCTGCTGTTGGGCTACTGACCCGCGTTGCCGACTGCGGGGTTGACGTCAGGCCCTGCAGGGTTGGCATTGACCGGGGCCTGCCCACCCTGGCCCGGCGTTCCGCCGGTCTGCGTGCCTGCGGGGGGAAGGGTGGCTGGAGCCTGGGTGACAGGGGCCTGCGTGGACGGGGCGACGGTCACGGAGGCCTGCGTGACGGTGGTCGCCGTGACGGGGGCCGATGTCACGGTCGGGTTGACGTTGACGTGCTCCGGCTCAGTCGTGGGGGCCACGACGATCGCGGGCTTGGGCCTCGGCTTGGGCTGAGCGACCTGAACAGTTGGTGCGGGCAGAGTCTTCGCAGGCGGCTGGACGGCGCCACCGGGCACGATGAACGGCATCACGTTGCCCAACCCGACCGAGGTGCCGACGTCCGGAACCGCCAACGCGACACCGACGATGGCGATGAACCCGATCGATAGCAGCGCGATCAGCACGCCTGCCAGGCGCAACAGCCGCCGCCGGGTTCCGCTGTCGTCGACGAAGACCGGCCCCTCGCCTGCCCCGGATAACTCGGGCTTGGGGGCGGGGGCGAGGACAGCGCCCGGCACGAGGACGGTCACGCCGTCAGGGGGCGGCGTCTGCGCGACGGCAGATGGACCTACCCCATCGGGGAGGCGCACCGTTACCTCGTCTTGGTACCGAGGCAGTCCCGCGTTTCCGGGGTTTGGGCGCATCGTTCTCCACTCCCGATCCGCTCGGGGCGATATGACAGGCCCCGGAGAAAGTGGTGCCAACCGGGCAGTGATCACATCGTCACTATGACGGGGCAATAGCTGCTCCGCGACGGTGGGATCGTGTCGCCGTCAGCCAACGTTACCGGACGGGAGTGGGCCGCCGTGGAAAATATCCAAACAGGACGATGTACAGGCCGACGCCGGCCCGGATGATCGGCAGGCGTGAGCGGCCACCAACAGTGACCTCGGGCGGCCACGGCGTTGCGCTACGTCACGGTCGACAACCTGAGCGTCCTGGCCAGCGGCGGAGGGCCGGGTCGGTGGGTGAGGATGCAGCCCGAGTCGCGGCAGAGCGCGGCTACGCCGACCGGTCCCGCACGCTTCCCCCTCAACATCATCGCGCCAGTACGCCCGTCTCCTGGACGGTCGCCGCAGCCCGCCGGTACTCCTGCGGACTCACCCCGTGCACTCGCTTGAATGCCGTGCTGAGCGCGAACGGGCTGCCGTAGCCCACAGTGCGGGCCACCGATTCGAGCGTTGCGTCGGTATCGCGCATCAGATCGGCCGCCATGGCCAGGCGCCAGCCGGCGAGGAAGGTCATGGGTGGCTCGCCCACCAGCTTCGTGAACCGCCGGGCGAACGCCGTGCGCGACGCGCCAGCCGCAGCGGCGAGCGTCGCCGCCGTCCACGGGTGGGAAGGGTTGTCGATGAGCATGCGAACGGCCGGGCCGATCACGACGTCGTCACGAGCCCGATACCACAGCGGCGCGGTCGCTTCGGGGCGGGAGAACCAGGCGCGCAGCGCGGCGACCAGCAGCAGGTCCAGCAGTCGGTCGAGCACGACGTCCTGCCCGGGATCGTCCTTGCCGATCTTCTCCTTGAGCGTGGCGAAGAGGCTCGTCTCCGATCCGAACCCGGGCAGCACGGCCAGCGTCGGCAGCGCGGAGGTCAGGCGCTGCCCGACCGCGCTGCGCATGCGGTAGGTGTCGCTGATCACAAGCGGCGTGCGGCCCAGATAGCCCCGGCCGAAGCAAGGCTGCCGCCAGCACGGTCACCCTCTCGGCGGTATCACGCACAGAGCGTAATCGCTATCAATATCGGGTCATCTGCCCTGGACCCCGGCAGCTCCGGTCGGCGACGCCGAGTGACGACGACGCCGGGCGCAGCGTGCCATCGACCGGCGGGAGCCCAGGGCCAAATGACTTCCGGACGCGGCGTGGGTCTCACGAACGAAGCCGCACGGTTGGCGCCGCATCGGGTGTCAACCCCTCGGTTTGACGGCGCCTGCGCCCTCGCGATCGGGCATCTGACCCGGGTAGCGCCATTGGGCATGTGGGCGGTCACGCGGGTGATGAACGGGCAGCAGCTGATGTTGGCGATCGACGCACCCGCCTACGACATCGTCGCCGGTGCGCAGTTCCCCTTCGCCGACTCGATGTGCCGGTTCATGGTGTCCGGCTCGGCCCCACAAATTGCTCCGCGGGTTGCCGACGTCGCGGACTACGCCGCTGCCGCGGCGATCGCCCCGATCACGGTCCGCGCGTACCTCGGTGCCCCCATCGTGTGGGCGAACGGCGAACTGTTCGGCACAGTCTGCGGCTACGACCCGCACACCCAACCCGACTCTCTGCGTGATCATCAACAGGTGCTGGACCTGGTGTCGGCGCTGCTGTCGGCGGTGCTGGATGCCGATACCGTCGCTACCACCACCGCTCAAGAGCTCGAGCACGCCCGCCGGGACTCCCAGACGGACTCCCTGACCGCGCTGCTCAACCGCCGCGGCTGGGAGCGATCTCTGCTGGCAAGAGAACGGCACTACCGTCGCTTCGGCGACCAGGCCTGCGTCGTCGTCGTCGACCTGGACCAACTCAAGACCGTCAACGACACCCACGGTCACGCTGCGGGCGATCGCTACATCCGCCGCGCGGCCCGCGTCCTGGCAGCCGGCGTGCGGGCCGAGGATGTGGTGGCCCGCCTCGGCGGGGATGAATTCGGGATCATCGCCGTCGGCGCGTCGCCCACCCAGACCGATCAACTGGTCACCCGCCTCGAGGAGGCTCTGCGACGTACCGGGATCGAGGCCTGCGTCGGCTACGCCCCCCACAACCCGGACGAGGGTTTCCTCGCCGCATGGGACAACGCCGATCGAGCCATGTACGAGCTGAAACGGCATCGACACCGCATGTCGATCTCAACCTCTGGATGCTGAAAGACCGGACGTCAGACGTCCCCCGCACGGCGACGCCGGTTCGGCGCAGAACACTAGCGAGCGTGAGCCTCTATCGGGAGTCTTGATCCCAGCGCGACAGGGCGCCATCGGTATCGCCGTTGGCGTCTCGGGCGATCACCTCGCATAGCACCGTGCGCCTGTTGACCGATGCACCGGGCGCGACCGCCACGCCCCGCACGGTTCCCGCCCTGTGGGCGAGCACCTTGTTCTCCATCTTCATCGCCTCGAGTACCGCGACCAGGTCACCCGCGGCCACGGTCTGCCCGTCGACGACGGCGACCTGCACGATCGTGCCCTGCATGGGCGCGGTGACGGCGGCCCCTTCGACCATGGCCGACTCGGCGTGCCGCAACGCCGCGGACTCGCGCCGGATGGTGGTGGCACGGCTTCCGAGGGCGGCCAACCCCGGGGCGGCCACGGTCATGAGCCGCCTGCCGACGCGGACGGTCAGCCGATCGTCCGCAGGCCGGGGCCCTTCGACGGCGGCGTGACCTTCGATGGCGGCGAGGTTCTCCTCGATCCAGCGGTTGTGCACGCCGAACGAATCGCCGTCGCCGACGAAGTCCGGGTGGTCGACGACCAGTCGGTAGAACGGCACGGGGGTCGGCACCCCGTCGATCCGGATCTCCGACAGCGCCCGGCGAGCCCGCCGTAGGGCCTCCCCACGGTCGCGACCGGTGATGACGAGCTTGGCGAACATCGAGTCGAAGCGGCCGTCGACGGCGTCGCCTTCGGCCACGCCCGCGTCCACCCGCACCCCCGGTCCTGAGGGAGGGCGGAAAAGGTCGAGCAGCCCTGGCGCGGGAACGAAACCCTGCGCCGGGTCCTCGGCGGTGAGCCGGAACTCGATGCTGTGCCCGCGGGCCTGTGCCTCGTCGCCGGTGAGCGCGGCACCGCCCGCGATGCGGAACTGCTCGACGACCAGGTCGACTCCAGTGGTCTCCTCCGTGACCGGGTGTTCGACCTGCAGTCGCGTGTTGACCTCGAGAAACGACGGCATGCCGTCTGCGCCGACCAGGTACTCCACGGTGCCCGCACCGACATAGCCGACCTCCCGGCAGATCCGCTCGGCGGACTCACGCACCACCGCCTCCAGCTCGGCGGTCAGGAACGGGGCGGGGGCCTCCTCGACGAGCTTCTGGTTGCGGCGCTGCAGCGAGCAGTCCCGCAGACCCACTACGAGCACGGTGCCCTGCGCGTCGGCGAGTACCTGAGCCTCGACGTGGCGGGCCCGGTCGAGGAAGCGCTCGACGAAGCACTCGCCTCGACCGAACGCCGCCTCGGCCTCCCGGGCGGCGGCGGCGAAGGCCTCCGGGATCTCCGCCTCGTCCCGGACGACCTTGAGCCCGCGCCCTCCCCCGCCGAACGCCGCCTTGACCACGAGCGGCAGGCCGTGGGCGCGAGCGAACTTCACTACCTCGTCCGCGTCCCGCACCGGTTCTTCCGTGCCCGCCGTCAGTGGAGCACCGACCCGACGGGCGATCCGCCGCGCGGTCACCTTGTCGCCGAGATCGCGGATGACGGCGGGCGGCGGCCCGACCCACACCAGGCCGGCGTCGAGCACGGCCTGGGCGAAGTCCGGGTCCTCGGACAGGAACCCGTACCCGGGGTGGACGGCGTCGGCGCCCGCCGTGCGCGCCGCCGCAACCAGCGCGTTCACGTCGAGATAGGTGGCCCGCACGTCGCTTCCGTGCAGGGCAACGGCCGCGTCGGCCTCCCGAACATACATCGCGTCGCCGTCGAATGGGCCGTGGACGGCGACGCTGCGCAGCCCGGCGTCGCGGGCGGCGCGGATGACCCGCACCGCGATCTCGCCGCGGTTGGCCACCAGCACCGTCCGCAGTGGACGCTCGGGCTCGGCGGTCAGCACCTGGCCCCGGCCTCCGCCCGGGCCAGCACCCCTCGGGCCATCGCGATGTGTGCTGCGTCGACCATCTCGCCGTCGACGACCCCGACCCCGGCCTGCGCCGCCGTGAGCACCTCACGGGCGTGCGCGATCTCCGCCGCAGACGGCGTGAACGCGGCATGGGCGGCCTCGACCTGCAGCGGGTGCAGGCAGATCTTGCCGTGGTAGCCGAGGTCGCGGGCCTGGGCGGCGTCGGCGCGGAAGGCGTCCACGTCCCGGACGGCGACGACGGCCTGGTCGATCGACGCCACCCCGGCCAGATGCGCGGCCAGGCACACCCGGCTGCGGGCGTATAGCACCTCGAGGCCGCCGACCGTGCGACGTCCGCCCAGCTCGGCGATGAGGTCCTCGGCGCCGAAGTAGGCGCCGTCGGGCCCTGCGGCCAGCAGCGCCCGTGCGTCTTCCACGCCGAGCGCGGTCTCCAGGCCGACCACAAGCCGCGCGCCGTCGGGCAGCGCCGCCTGTACCGCGCGCAACTGCTCGACACGCTCGTACTTGGGCAGCACCACGCCGTCGACGGGACCACCGGCCGCGGCGGCGAGGTCGGCCTCGTGCCACGGCGTGCCGGGCGGGTTCACCCGCAGGAGCACCACCCCGGCGCCCGGCCGCTGCGCCTGGAGCGCGTCGAGCGAATGCTCCCGGGCCCGGTCCTTGGCGCCGGGCGCGACGGCGTCCTCCAGATCGATGACCACGACGTCGGGACGGCAGCGGGCGACCTTGGCGAGCATGTCGGGCCGCCCACCCGGCACGAACAGCAGGCTGCGCACGGCCAGTGGCCCGGTCACGCCACGTCCTCCCGCACGACGAGGCACTTCAACGTGGCGACCAGTACGTCGGCGCCGTGCTGGTTGCGGACGGTGAAGCGGGAGGTCACCACTCCGTCGGCGGCCCCTCGCGGGTCGACGGCCAGCACCTCGGTCTCGACGTGCAATGTGTCCCCGATCCGGGTGGGCGCCACGAACCGCAGCGCGTCGATACCGTAGAACGCCTTCATCGCCGCAGGTCGGAGTTCCACCAGCCCGAGCGCCACCGAGAAGACCAGCGCGCCATGCGCGATGCGGCCGCCGAACCGGGGGTCCTTCGCCGCGTACACGACGTCGGTGTGGATCGGGTGCCAGTCCCCGGTGAACATCGCGAACGTCACGAGGTCGGTCTCGGTGATGGTGCGGGCCCGGCTGACGTGCTGATCGCCCACCCGGATGCGATCGAGGTACTCGGTGATCACGCGCCACCGCCGGGACGCCGGTGCATCAAGCCGGTCCGTCGGGCGCGGCAGACCAGCGCGTCGCGCTGGTTGAACGCGCGGTGCTCGAACACGACCAGCCCGCAGTCGGGCCGCGACCGCGACGGCCGCGCCTCGACGACCTCGGTCTCGACGCGCAGCGTGTCGCCGGGGAAGACGGGCGCGGGGAAGCTCACCGTGTCGATCCCCAGCTGGGCCACGATCGTGCCGAGGGTCAGCTCGGGCACCGAGAGCCCGACGACGAGCGCGACCGTGAACATGCTGTTGACCAGCGGCCGCCCGAACTCCGTTCCTGCCGCGTAGTCGGCGTCGAGGTGCAGCGGCGCCGGGTTCATCGTCATGGTCGTGAACAGCACGTTGTCGGTCTCGGTGACGGTGCGGCGGGTGACGTGCTGAACCACCGTCCCGACCTCGAGCTCCTCGAACCAGCGCCCCGAGACAGGGCGCTCTCCCACAGTGGTCACGGTGCCTCCTTCAGGTCGAACCCGGGTCCGGAGAACGCGGGGGCACGGCGGTCGACGAAGGCGGCGAGACCCTCGGCGACGGTCGGGCCCTCCAGGTGGGCGAGCAACACCGCACGCTCCTGGGCGAGCGCGGCGGACTGCGGCGCCTGCAGGCCCGCCCGGTACATCGCCTTCATCCGCACGAGCGCCTGCGGGCTGTGCCGCGCGAGTCGGGCGACGAGGGCGTCGACGGTCTCGTCGAGCCGCTCGGCGGGCGCACTGTGGCTGACCAGGCCCCACGCCGCCGCGGTCCGGCCGTCGATCATCTCCCCGGTGAAGAGCAGGCGGCGGGCAAGCGGGCCGGGCAGGGCCCGGGGCAGCCGGACCGACCCACCCGCGCCGGGCAGCAGTCCGTACTCCAGGTGCCGGTCGCCGAGCACGGCGTCGTCCGCGGCCACCGCGAGGTCGCAGGCCAGCACGATCTCGCAACCACCCGCCAGTGCGTACCCGCCGATCACGGCGACCGAGACGAACGGCGCCGCCTCGATCCGGTCCAGAACCGCCCCGATCGCGGCGATGTAGGCCGCGACGGCAGCGGGGTCGCCCAGCAGCGTGCGCAGATGGGACAGGTCGGCGCCCGCCGACAGGCTCCCACCCGCCCCGCGCAGCACGAACACGCTGCACCCTGCGGTCAGGGCCGCGTCGACGGCGACATCCAGCCCTGCGAGGACGGCCGGGCTCAGCGCGTTGCGCGCCTCCGCCCGGTCGAGCAGCACGCGGGTCACCCGGCCGTCGGTCTCGACCCGCACCGGCCCGTTCACGACCGCCGCACCGCGATGCCCGCCTTCTCCCGGTCCCAGAGCGCGTTGAGCCGCTCGCGGGCCGACACCGTCAGCTTGTACTTCTCGATCTTCTCGCTCGGCGTCTTGGGCAGCTCATCGATGACCTCGAGGTAGCGCGGGACCATGTAGTAGGCCATGTGCTCGGCGCAGAACCGCACGAGCTCGCCGAAGTCCACGTCGGCGTCCGGCGCGGGCACGACGTAGGCCATCACCTCGTCCTCGCCCAGCTCGGAGGGCACCGGCACGGCCGCCGCCTCGACGACGGCGGGGTGGTTGCACAGGACGGTCTCGACCTCGTAGGCGGAGATGTTCTCGCCCCGGCGGCGGATCGCCTCCTTCTTGCGGTCCGCGAAGTAGAGGTAGCCCTCTGGGTCGAGGCGGCCGCGGTCGCCGGTGTGGAACCACAGGTCGGTGGTTGCCGCGACCGTCGCGGCGGCCATCTCGTAGTAGCCGAGCATGATGCTGCCCCGCTCACGGGGCCGGATGCAGATCTCGCCGATCTCGCCGACCGGCAGCGGGCGCCGCTCGTCGTCGACGATCTGGACCTCCATGTAGTCCCGAACCCGACCCGCCGACGACGCCTTCTCCGGCGGGTCCTCCGGCCCGAAGACCGTGACCGCACAGTTCTCCGTCATCGCGTAGACCGAGGTGGTGCCGATGCCGTAGCGGCGGGCGAAGCGTTCGGCGAGGTCGCGGGAGCTGGGCACCATCATCGCGGCGCGCACGCGGTGGTCGCGGTCGCGCGGCGACTCCGGCTGCTGCCAGATGATGTTGGCCATCGCGCCGAGCGCATTGAACACCGTCGCGTCGGACTCGCGGATCTCGTCCCAGAAGCGGCGGGCGGAGAAACCGCGGTAGAGCGCGACCGACGCGTCGGCCCACAGCGCGGCGTAGATCGTGAACCAGAGGGCGTTGGCGTGGAAGACGGGCAGGCAGGTGTAGAGCACGTCGTCGGGGCCGTAGCCGGACAGTGCCGCCATCTGGCGTCCCACGGCGTGGCCCTGCGAGTGCGGACAGACCACGCCCTTCGACGGCCCGGTCGTGCCCGACGTGTACATGATCAGGTGCGGGTCGCTGTGCCGGATCTCGGCCATCTCCGGCGGGTCGACGGCCTGCAGGTCGGCGAAGCCGGCGAGCCGGTCCGGACCGAGCACGCCGCGCACCGCGGGGACCTTCGCCACCGCCCCGTCGACCCGCTCCCGGTAGCTCTCCTCGGCGCACAGCAGCACGGAGTCGGACTGGTCGAGCAGGTAGACCAGCAGGTCGCCCTTGGCCGCGGTGTTCAGCGGCACCGCAACCGCGCCGAGCTTGCCGAGCCCCCAAATCGCCCACAGGAGCTCCGGGCCGGTTGTCGAGCATGAGCGCCACGTGGTCGCCGCGCCCGATGCCCGCCCGCCGGAAGCCCTCCGCGTAGGAGTTGGTCAGGGCGTGCGCGTCGGCGTAGGTCCGGCGGCGCCCGTCGAAGAGCAGGAACGGCCGGTCGCCGACGGTCCGCGCCTTGTCGGCGAGGATCCGACCGATGGTGCGGTCCTCCAGGGGGTAGTCGCGCACTGCGCTCACCCCCGCACGGCTGCGGCGAGGACGTCGAGCGCGGCGGCGTCCTCCATCGCGCTCGTGTCGCCGGTCGGTCTGCCGTGCACGACCAGGTCGCGCAGCAGGCGCCGCATCGTCTTCCCGGTGCGCGTCTTGGGCAGCGCGGAGGTGATGACGAGCCGGTCCAGTCGGGCGTACCCACCGAGCTCGGCGACCACCCGTTTGTCGATCTCGGCACGCAGCTCGTCGCGGGACACGTCCCGCCCCAGCGTCACGAACGCGATCGGCACGGTGCCCTTGGTCGCGTCCGGGACCCCGACCACCGCGGCCTCGACGACGGCGGGATGGGCGGTGACGACCGCCTCGATCTCCATCGTCGAGATCCGGTGCGCCGCCACGTTGATCACGTCATCGGCGCGGCCGAGCACCCACAGGTGCCCGTCGGCGTCCAGGACGGCCTCGTCGTGGGTGGCGTACCGGCCGGGGAACCGGGCGAAGTAGGTCGCCAGGTACCGGTCGTGATCGTCCCAGACGGTGCGGGCCAGCGTCGGGAACGGCGCGGTGAGCACGAGGTTCCCCTTGACGCCTGCCGAGACGGGCCGACCGTCGTCGTCCACCACGGCGAACGTGTGGCCCGGCACGGCGGTGCCGACCGAGCCCGCCTTGAGCGCCTCCACCCCGTACACCGGGTACGTCCAGGTGGAGCCGGTCTCGGTCTGCCCGTAGGCGTTGACGACCGCCACATCGAACGTGTCGGTGGTCCAGGTGAACGTGTCCGCGTCCAGCGGCTCGCCCTGCATCGTGACGAGCTTCAACGCCGGGAGCGGGTGGGCGGCGGCCAGATCGTCGCCGAACTTGCGCAGCATCCGGGCCACCGTGGGCGCGACGAGGATCTTGGTGACCCCGTGCCGTTCGCAGAGCTCGTAGAACCGGGCGGTGGTCGCGGTGTCCAGCGCGCCCTCGAAGCAGGCGATCGTCATGCCGCAGGCCAGGCCGCCCACCACGGCCTGGATGGGGAAGGTCAGCCACCCGACGTCGGCGGCCACCCAGTAGACGTCGTCGTGCTCGTAGCCTGCCTGCCAGTGCGCGTTGGCCCAGGTGCCGAGCAGGAACCCGCCGACGCTGTGCACCACGCCCTTGGGTTTCGACTCGGTGCCGCTCGTGAAGATCAGGAACGAGGGCTCGTTGGGGTCGAGCGGCACCGCGGGGGTGCCCGCGGCGCCCGCGTCGAGCACGTCGGCGTAAGCATGCTCGCCTGCCTGCAGCGCGACCCCGTCGCCGGTGCGGTCCACGACCACCGTGACGCGCACCGACGGGGCCCGCGTGCGGGCTGCGCGCAGGTTCTCCAGCAGCGGGATCCGCTTGCCCCGCCGGTAGCTCGCGTCGGCGACCACGACCGCGGACGCCCGCGCCGCCTGCAGCCGCGACGCGACCGCCTCTTCCCCGAAGCCGGAGAACAGCACGGTGTAGATCGCGCCGATCCGGTTGCAGGCCTGGATCGCGGTGAACGCCTCCACCAGGTTCGGCATGTAGACACCGACGACGTCGCCCTTCGCCACGCCCAGCTCGAGCAAGCCCGCGGCCAGCCGCGTTACTTCGTCGGCGAGGGCGGCGTAGGTGAGCGTCCGCACGTCGCCGGGCTCGCCCTCCCAGACGACGGCCCTGCGGTCGGCCGTCGCCGGGTCCTCGGCCCAGCGGTCCACGCAGTTGTCGCAGACGTTGATCTGTCCGCCCTCGAAGTAGCGGAAGTCCTCCAACTCGCCCGACCGCACCGTGTGCCAAGGCTGCGACCACCGCTGCCGACCGGCTACCCACGCCCAGTACTCGTCGGCGGTGGCGAACGCGCGGGCCCGCTCCAGCTCCGCGACCCGCCCCGGCACCGTCCAACGCGGCGGCAGCGGCCGCAGTGGCTCGGCGATGAGCTGGGCGAGCGGGTCGGCGTGCTGGGTCTCGGACATCGTCGTCCTCCTAACGGGCAGGCGGCTAGACGGGGCTGACGAGGTGGTGGCGACGGCCGGTCGAACGGGTCCAGCGGTCGGCGTCGATCATGCGCGCGACGAGCTCGGCGCGCAGCGCCGCAGGCTCGACGACGGCGTCCACCACCAGGTCGCCCGCCATCCGCAGCAGGTTGATGTCGGCCTGCTGCTCGACGATGCGGGCCGCGACGTACGCGGCGCGCTCGTCCTCGTCCGCGATCGCTGCGATCTTGTTGGCGTACACGGCGTTCACCGAAGCCTCGGCGGACATCGGACCGATGGTCGCGGTCGGCAGCGCGAGCGTGGCGCGCGGCTCGAAGCCGGGGGCGCACATCGCGTAGTAGCCCGCCGCGTAGGCCTTGCGCAGCACGACGGTGAACTTCGGCACCTCGGCCGAGGACATCGCCGCGATCATCTTCGCGCCGTGGCGGATGATCCCCTGCCGTTCGACCTCGACGCCGACCATGAACCCCGGCACGTCCTGCAGGAAGACCAGCGGGATACCGAACGCGTCGCACAGCGCGATGAACCGGGCGGCCTTGTCCGCGGAGTCGACGAAGATCGCTCCGCTGCGCACGCTCGGCTGGTTGGCGACGATGCCGACCACCCGCCCGTCGAGCCGGGCCAACCCGACCACCATCTCCTGCGCCCAACGCGCCTTGATCTCGAAGAACGTGCGGGCGTCGACGAGCCCGTCGATCACGTCACGGACGTCGTAGGCGGCGTTGGGGTCGCTCGGCACCACGTCGCCGAGGACCCGCTCGGGCGGGGCGGGGTCGCACGGCCGGGGCGGGGAGCGGAAGTCGTCGGGCAGGTAGGACAGCAGCAGTCGGGCGGCGGCGACGGCCTCCCAGTCGGTGTCGAAGACCTCGTCGCCGCAGCCGGAGACCGAGGCGTGCATCAGCGCGCCGCCCATCTCCTCCAGCGTCGTGCGCTCGCCGGTGACCTTCTCGGCCACCCGGGGGCTGGCGAGGTACATCGAGGCGTTGCCCGCGACCATGCCGACCCAGTCACAGAAGGCGGGCATGTACGCGCCGCCCGCCGCCGACGGGCCGTGCAGACAACAGATCTGCGGCACGCGGCCGGAGAGCCGGATCTGCCGGTGGAAGATCGCCGATGCCCCGCGGGCGCCCGGGAAGAACCCCATCTGGTCGGTGAGCCGCCCGCCCGCGGAGTCCACGAGATAGACCACCGGGAGCAGGTCACGGTCGGCGCGCTCCAGGATGCGGATCTGTTTCTCGCAGGTCAGCGCCCCCCACGAGCCCGCCTTGACGGTGAAGTCGTGCGCGATCACCGCCACCGGGCGGCCCGCCACCCGACCGACGCCGGTGACCACCCCATCGGCAGGCAGCGCTGCATCGGCCGCCGAGGCGAGCACTCCGTCCTCGACGAGGGTGCCCGGGTCGAAGAGCACAGCGAGCCGGTCCCGCACGGGCATCTTGTCCGGCCACCGCGCGGGGTCGCCGCCGCTCAGGGCGCGGGCGCGGGCGGCGCGGACGTCGGCGGGGGTGGGCGCCGCATGCTCGGCCGCCGTCTCGGTCTCGGTCACGCGCCCGCCGCCATCCCACGGGTGAGGATCTCGAGCTGGATCTCGTCCGTGCCGCCGCCGATCCGCAGGATCCGGGCGTCCCGATAGTGGCGCGCCACCGGCGTCTCCTCCACGAACCCGGCCCCGCCGAAGAGCTGCACGGCGTCGTCGACCACACGATTGGCCGCGACGGCGGCGAGGTACTTCGCCCTGGCGACCGAGGCCGCGGCCGCGGGATGCCCGGCGTCGAGTCGCGCCGCGGCCTGATGGGTGACCAGCCGGGCCGCCTCCAGCTCGATCTCCATGAGGGCGGTCCGATGCCGGACGGTCTGCAGGTGTGCGAGCGGGGCTCCGAACGCCTGGCGGTCGCTGACGTAGTCCTTGGCGAGGTCGAGACACTCGGCGGCGTGGCCGAGACCCATGCCCGCGAGCGCGATCCGCTCGAGCTGGAAGCCCTCCATGATCTGGCGGAACCCGCCACCCTCGGCGCCGACCACCGCCGTCGCGGGCACGGCGACGGCGTCGAGCACCACCTCGCGGGTGTCGGAAGAGTGCCAACCCATCTTGCGGAGCGGCCTGCCGAGGGCCAGCCCGGGCGTGCCCCGCTCGACCGCGAACAGCGTGATCCCGCCGCGCCCTTCGTCCCCCGAGCGGGCCGCGACGATGAGCACGTCGGCCAGCCCGGCGTTGGTGATGAACATCTTGCGGCCGTCGAGCAGCCAGCCCTCCTCGGTACGTCGCGCCCGGGTGGTGATGCCCGCGACGTCGGAGCCCGTGCCCGGCTCGGTGACGGCGATGGCGGCCACCGCCTCACCCGCGGCCAGCGACGCGAGCCAGCGCGCCTGCTGACCGTCCGTGCCGTGGCGGACGAGGTGCGGGCCCGCCATGTAGGCGCTGACCAGCGCGGTCACGGCGATGCCTCCGCTGGCCCTCGCCAGCTCCTCGGCCAGGATCGCGACGGCCAACGCCCCGCCGCCCGCCCCGCCATGCTCCTCGGGCGTGACCAGACCCAGCAGGCCCGCCGCGCCCAGTCGCTTCCACAGTTCGTCGGGGAACGCGCCCGCGGCCTCGGCCGCCTCGACCAGCGGGCGTACCTCGCGGTCCGTGAAGTCCCGGCAGGTTGCGCGGAACCGCGCGTACTCCTCGTCGAGCTCCCATTCCATGGGCCACACCCTTGACTCGACCGACCGGACGGTCGAACATTCGCGCGACGCGTCCCCCGTGTCAACCCCTGTGGATACGGTGGGCGGCCGACGTCGGCGGAGGGGAAAGACATGACGCACACCGCGCCGGGGCGCTCCCTGCCGACGCGAGCAGACGTTCAGCGGCAGCGAGTGCTGTCCGAGTCCGCGGAGATCTTCAGCAGGCGCGGCTTCCGCGCCACGTCGATGAACGAGATCGCCGCGGCCGTCGGGCTGTCGAAGCCGACCCTCTACCACTACTTCCGCAGCAAGGAGGAGCTGCTCGTCCGCATCTACTCCGACGTGCTCGACGAGAGTCTGGCGATGGGACGCGACACCGTTGCGGCCGCCGCCTCCCCACTCGCCGCCATCCGCGACCTGATCGCCTCCCGGGTCGCCTACACGTGTCGCCACCAGGCACTGCTCAAGATCTGCTTCGAGGAGGAGCACGAGCTGCCCGCCGAGCTCGCGAGCGAGGTGCTCCTGCGGAGGCACGCCTTCGAGGACCTCTTCCTCACCGCGGTGCGCGGGCACCTGGAGACCTATCCGAACATCCCGATCGGCATGACACCCCGCGTATACGTGAACATGTGCCTCGGCGCGGCGAACTGGTGTTACAAGTGGTACCGGGCTGAAGGTCCGTCAAGCCCAGAGGAGCTCGGCGAGCAGATCGCCCGTTCGCTGACAACGTCGATCGATCCCGCCTCGGCACCACCGATCACATCGCGAGCTCGAGCGGACGGCCGATGATCAGTCGTGGAGTTGGGCCCAACGCCGGCACCCACAGCGAGCCGTTCCCATCCGCCTGGGTCCCCGGTCGGCCGCTGCCGGTCGACCCGGCCGGCGCGCCACGCACGCAGAAGGGCCGTTGACACCTCCCGTCCGCCCCAGAAAGGCCGGGGGTCGACGTCCCTGGCCATGTCCTGGTTGCCAGCCGTCCGCCGGATGGCGAAACGATGCAGGACCAACGGCCCTGCCGCGCAACGGATCGCGCGCCAAGAGTCGAGGGTGGCGCGCTAAGAGTCGGACCAACCAAGATCTCGGACGCGCGCGAGGCAGCTGCACAGTACCCATGAAGCGCCAGCTGAGCGCACATCGCCCATCGGAGGTTCCGGAATGCCATACCCCGGTGTGATCAGCCTCAGCGTGGACTGGTCGGGGGCCGATCGACTGACCTTGCTGGTCGCGGGCGAGCTGAGCGACTCCACGCGATCCGCGCTGACGCGGACCCTGATCCGTCTGATCGAGCGGGCGAGCCAGCCCGTACCATCCTGCCACACCCTGGTCGTGGACCTGGCAAACATCAGAATGTTCACCCCGGACGGCGTGAGCGCCCTGCGCCACGCCCGTCATATCGCCCACGAGACGAGCATCGAACTGCAACTCACCGGCCTGGAAGGACGCTGGCCGCTCCTCCCACGACGGGTGGCGGAGGATCTCGCCGCAATCGACGCTTCCTCCCCGGCGCCGCCGTCGGCCGCCGCCCCCGGGACGACGTGACGCGGAGCCCACGAGCCGCCCTCTGGGGCAAGACGCGGTAGGGCACCTGCCAGCGGGACGAGCTCGAGACGCGCCGGGCGCAGCGTCATGCCCCGATCTGCCGTCATGCCTGCGGTCCCACCCGCGCCCAACCTCCTGCGCCGCCGCCGCCCGTGACTACAACCGCGCGCTCGATCAACTCACCCAGGAGGCCGGACTCGCCGGATAGCCACCACACCTTGACTCGATCTTGCCGACTTCGTTGGCCTCAACAAGCCAGCGGGACGTGGGCCGCTGAACATCTCGCCCGACCCCCGCCCAACCCGAATCCCGCTCCGAAGCACCTGCCCGGCCTACCGGGGCCGCCGAGCAAGCACCAGCTGGCCCTCATGATCTGGCCGGCCGCCTTTCCCACCCTCTTTGTTCTCAACCTCGCGCTCGGCGACTGGCTCGCCACGCTCACTCCCGTTTTCGCACGTTCGTGCTCGCAACCATCGCCGTGCCGATCGTCATCTACGGACTCATGCCCCAGCTGCACCGGCTCCGCGGACGCCTCCCGACCCGCATCCTGAGCCACTGAACCACCGAACGCTCTGCCCAGACGCCCGAGGAGAACGAAATGCCGCCGCCCGGGGACAGCCGATACGACCCCCACGGCGGGCCGCGATCAGGTGCCGTGGCGGGCTCTTTCGAGGCCGTCGAGGATGAGATCGAGTCCGAAGACGAACTCGTCACCGTAGTTGTAACCGGGCTGCAGGACATGCTCGACACCGACCTCGGTCAGGTGCGGGTACTGGCCGGAGACGAACCGCGCCATGATCAGCCGCGCAGCTGTGGCCGTGTCCTCGGGGCTGTCGAGGGGCAGGCTCGGCGCCTGCAGAGCGAAGCCGTAGATGTAGCTGTCCAGCACCGAGTAGGCGTGGGCGGCCAGCACGATCGAGAACCCCGCGGCCCGCAGGGTTCCGAGCACGGTGTCGTGGTGGCGCAGCGTCGCAGGCCCGGGCGTGGTGCGCGACTCCATCAACCCGATCGCCCACCGGTGCCGCAGCATGGCTTCGCGAGCCGAAATCGCCCGCTCGCGCATGGCCGATCGCCAGTCCGTGGCACCCACGGGGAGATCGATCTCGCCGAAGACACCGTCGACCATGCCGTCGAGCAGATCGCTCTTGTTGGTGACGTGGTGATACAGCGACATCGCCTCGACCCCGAGCTCCACACCGAGCTTGCGCATGGTCAGCGCCTGGATCCCGTTCGCATCGGCCATCGCGATCGCCGCCGCGACGACGCGGTCCCGGCTCAGGCGGCTCCGAGACTCGGCGTTCGGGTGGGACACGCGCACTGTCCCTTACTTCCGCAATTCGTACGAGTACTCAGAACTTACAACGTAAGGAGCTGGCTGTGGCACCCCAACTGCGCACCGGTCGGGCCGGCCTCCGCGCCGTCGCGCCCGAGGCGCCGACGATGACGGCGATCGTGCAGGACGAGTACGGCCAAGCCGAGGACGTCCTGAGCGTGCAGGAGATCGACCGTCCGCAGATCGGGGACCACGAGGTCCTGCTCCGCGTCCAGGCGGCCGGTGTCGATCGCGGCGTCTGGCACCTGATGACCGGCCTGCCTTACGCGATCCGAATGGCAGGTTACGGGATCCGCCGTCCCCGGACCCGCGTCCGGGGCCGCGAGGTTGCCGGGCGCGTCGAGGCGGTCGGCGCGCAGGTGAGCACCCTGAAACCCGGAGACGAGGTGTTCGGCATCGGCGAGGGCTGCTTCGCCCAGTACGCCCGCGCCCGCGCGGACAAGCTCGCGCCCGCGCCTGCGACCCTGTCCGCCACGCAGGCGGCCGCGGTGCCGATTTCGGCCCTCACCGCCTTGCAGGCCCTCAGGGACCACGCTCGGGTGCAGCCCGGGCAGAGGGTGCTGGTCATCGGCGCGTCCGGCGGCGTCGGCACGTTCGCCGTGCAGATCGCCACAGCGTTCGGTGCGCAGGTCAGCGGGGTCTGCAGCACGGCCAAGATGGATCTGGTCCGGTCACTGGGCGCGGAGCACGTCATCGACTACACCCGCGCCGATATCACCGACGGTCCGCCGGACTACGACGTCATCCTCGACATCGCCGGGAACCGCCCGCTGAGCCACCTGCGGCGCGCCCTCACCTCCCGGGGAACGCTGGTCATCGTCGGTGGCGAGGGCGGCGGTCGGTGGCTCGGTGGCACCGACCGCCAAATCCGCGCGCTCCTGCTTTCCCCGTTGCTGAACCAGAACCCAGGGCGACGCGCAAAGTCGTTCTTGCTGGTCAGCGGCTGCTTAACTGACTCGCGGCTGGTCGGGCCTGGTGAGCGTGCGGCCTGGTGTGCTGGTTGATCAGCCGCATCCGGGTGTGACGTTGAGTAGTCGGCGGCCGACCTGGACGAGGTTCGACCTGAGGTGGACGGACCGGGAATCGGTCACCGTTGGTGATGATCACAGAGTGGTCGCGGTCGGCGTGTCCACGGGAAATGGGCAACAGAGCCCCGTAGGACGAGGACTTCCTAAAGATCTTCGTCTTATCGGTGGCCCCGTTGCACGTGCAGTCTGTCCTTCCCGCCCAGTCCGCCGCGCCGGTGGCGTCAACCCCGCCGGCGCGGGCTGCGGTGGAGGTTCTGGTTGAGCAGGCTGCGGTGCTGGCACAGGCCGGTGCGGGCGGGTTGCTGGGGTGTTTCGCAGCGATCGACGATCCGCGCGACCGGCGCGGGATCCGACACTCGCTGCCGACGATCCTGGGTTTGTGCACCGCAGCGGCGACATCGGGGCAGGTGTTGTTGGCCGACATCACCGCCTGGATCAGCGCCGCAAACCAGGAAGTGTTGGCCGCGTTCGGATGCCGCCGAGACACCACGGGCCGTTTCACCCCGCCGCACCCGGACACCGTGGATCGGTTGTTGGCGCTGCTGAAGGCCCAACAGGTGGCCGATGAGGCCGGCACGTGGCTGGCCGAGCGGGCCGGGGTTGGCCCGGTGGGCGCGCCGATCGCCGGCCCGGGCTGGTTGCCGGCGATCGCGGTGGACGGAAAGGCGGTGCGCGGCGCGGTCGACCAGGACGGACAGGTGCCCTACCTGTTGGCCGCGGCCACCCACGACCGGTCGGTCGTGCTGGCCGAACGGCTGATCGGGGCCAAGACCAACGAGGTGCCCGAGTTCGCGCCGCTGCTGCGCGGCCTGGCCAAGCGGATCGGCGGGGTCAGCGGGTGCGTGTTCACCATGGACGCCGCGCACACCGTCCGCTCCCACGCCACGCTGATCACCTCGCAGTTGTACGCGCACTACGTGATGATCGTGAAGCAGAACACGCGCAAGCTCTACGACAAGATCGACGCCCTGGACTGGGCGAACGCCCCGATCGCCCACGAAACCCTCGATGTCGGGCACGGCCGGCGCGACAAGCGCACCATCCGGGTCCTGGACGCCCCCGAAGACCTCGGGTTCCCCGGTGCGGCGCAGGTGTTCCTCATCGAGCGCTACACCACCCGCACCATCCGCAAACGCCCCAAAGGCTCCCGCCGCTACAAGAAGATGCAGGTCCGCAGCGCGGTGGCCGTCCTCGGCGTGACCAGCCTCTCGGCCCGCGAGGCCGCACCCGAGCACCTGGCCGGCTACGTCCGCGGACAGTGGACCATCGAAAACAAGATCCACTGGGTGCGTGATGCCACGTTCCGTGAAGATGCCTCGCAGGTCCGGAAAGGCCTCAGATTTCGAGTGATGGCGACGCTCCGTAACTTGACGATCGGTCTCCTCCGACAAGCCGGCTACACCCGCATCGCCGCCACCCTACGGAAGATCCGTAACGACCCGCTCCTCCTACTCACCATCCTCGGCCTGCAGCAACGCCCCGAAAACCGCTCATGACCAGCAGAAACGACTTTGCGCCTCGCCCTGACCAGAACCTGAGGACGTTCGTGAACTCGGAGAACGGACAGGACCTGCCTGTCCTCACCGCGCTCATCGACGCCGGAAAGATCACACCCGTGGTCGACAAGATCTACCCGCTCGCCCAGACCGCGTCGGCCATCACCTACATGGCAGAAGGCCGTGCCCGCGGGAAAGTCGTCATCACTACGTGAGGCGGCGGCGAATTCCTCATCATGCTGTGGGTGCTGATCAAGGGCCCAACCATCGTAGCTGTTCAGCCTTGGTGGCGTGATTATGCGGCGGCGGCGATGTCGGGGGTGAGGGCAGGCGGGAGCCACGCACCGGTGGTGAACAGGCGCGTCATCGCGTCAAGGGTGTCCAGACCCCACTTGGTCGCGGTGGACAGATAGGACTGCACGACAGCGAAGTCGATGAGTCCTTGCAGGGTGCGCCAGGAACCTCCGGAGCTCCGCTGCTGAACCTTCACTGATCTGGCCGGCAACTCGGCGGTGTTGTTCGTGAAGCTCACGTCCAGGTTCACTGTGAACCGCAGGATCATGTCCCGATGTCGCTGGAAGCGTCGCAGCAGGGTGCGGGCCTGCTGGTGCAGCGGGTCGCTGCCGCGGGTGTTCTCCTGCCGGCCACGGGCGATCGCCCCGGCATAGCGGGAACGGATGGTGGACAGTTCGGTGTCGGTGAGGGCCGCGCGGCCCTCGGCGCGGGCGGCGTGCGCGGTGTCATTGGCCAGCAGCAAGGTATTCACCATCGCCTCGGCCCAGGACTGACCCGCAGGGTCGGGGTCGTGGACCGCGCGGAGGTCGCGGACCAGATGAATGCCGCACCAGGCGTGTTCGATCGTGTCGAGGTGTTCGTAGCCGGCGTAGCCGTCCCGGACCAGGACCCCGGTGAACGTCGGCCAGATGCCGGCGGCGTCGATGGTGTCCTTGCTGCGGTCGCCGACGTGCATCGCGGTCAGGAACCGGGTGCAGGCCACGTGCAGGTAGCTCAGCGCGCCTTCGGCGCGGGCGGTCGTCTCCTCGGCGTGGGCGACCGGCGCGGCGGCAATCAACGCCCGCACATGCGGCAGGAACCGGGTCTCGAGCAGGCGGGCGGCCTGAGCACGGAGCCCGGCGACCCACCCGGGCGACACCGCGAACCCCAGCAACGCGTTGAGCACCCGCCGCGCGCGACGTACCGGCAGGAAATGCGCGCACGTCAGCCACGCTGCCCGAGCCTTGACCCCGGGTCCGTACTGAACCCGGCCCGACGCGACGGCGGGTGCGCTCGCCTCGGTGACGGTGCCGCACCCGCCGCAGGTTCGTGACTGCACCCGATGCTCGGTGACATACGGGCGCGGCGGAGGCGGCGGGAGGTCAACCACCTGATGGCGACACACACCGAAGACCTCCGCGTCCACCAAACCCTCCCCGCATCCCGCACACACCGGCGGAATGTGGGTGATCGTGTCATCGGGATCATCGATCAGACGCAGCGTGGCGCTGGGCGCACCAGGCTGCTTACCCCGCGGCTTACCCGAACGCGTCCGTACCGAGCGCTTGGCGGCGGGCTTCTTGATGAACGGCGAATCCGACGACGGTGGTTTGCCGCTGTTGGAGGAATCTCGACCGAGTTGGGCATGCAGCGCCGCGACCAGGCCTTCGAGCTCCGTCACCCGCGCCACCAGCGCCGCGATCTCAGCGTCCTTGGCCGCCAGCAACGACACGACGTCATCGTGTGCTTCCCGGCCCGACCCCATGATCAAAACCATAGTGGATCAACGGTGGCGACCGCTGCCGACACGCCGCCGACCTGTCACTCAGGCTGAACAGCTACCAACCATCTCCTCCATCAGATAGAAAACGACCTCCCACGACCAGCACTTGCCCAGCACACTCGAAACGCTCTTCGCGGCCGTCGCGCTACTGGTGCGGGGAAGGCATCCGGAGGGGGCCTTCGATGCCGTACTCGGCATGGACCTCTTGGCGATCCGGGTCGCCGCCCACGCCGCCCTGATCACCGACGCCTACTCGCCGGTCCGACTCGACCAGGGTCGGCAGCGACCCGCCGCCCATTCCACACCCCGACCGTCCCCTCGGTTCCGAAACCCGCTCACCCCGGCGCCGATACTCGCATGACCGGCCAGAGAATTGCCGGCAGATCCGGCCGCAGCGCGCTCGTCAGCACTGCTGACCCTGCACCCGGACCGGCGATGGGGCGGGCGAAGGCCCCCGACGGCCCGTAAACCACCGTTCACCACGAACCGCGCGACCCGACCTGGAGAATGTCATGCCCGCTGTTCGCATTGTCGAAGCGACCGCCATCGACCAAGAGCTGTCTACGCGCCGTCTGACCCGATTCGGCGAGTAGTAGGTGAGTTGATCTATGCCTCGATTTGTGGATCTTTCCCGGGTGCATTTCGGGTTCGGGCAGGACGAGGCCCCGAATGACGCCTCGGGTGAGCGGGGTTCCGGGGTGTTCGGGGCCGGTTCGGCCTGGTCAGGACGTTGCGGGGAGTGCGCGGATGCGAGCGAGGACCTCGTTGAGCAGGTGATGTCCCGGTGGTGGGCGCAGGGTGAGCCCGCCGGCGTGGCGGATCAGCCTGGCCGGGACGCGGATCAACCGGTGCCGCAAGGTGGCGATCATGGCTTGGCCGCCGCGGAGGCCGTGCCCGAACAGCCGCGCGCCGGGTCCTGGGGTGGCGGTGAGCTGATGCAGCCAGCCCGCGATGCTGGCCGCGAGCAGCGCACCCCACATCCACGCGGTGTTGACCTGCGGATATCCCGAGGGGAGATGGCGAAGCGCCGCTCCGAGCTTGGCATCGCGGAACACGTTCTCGACCTGGGTGCGGTGCCGGTACCAGTGCTCGACCGCGGCTGCTCGCTCGCCGGTAGAGACGTCGAGGTCGGTCACGATGAACGAATAGCCGTACACCGCGTCGGCGCCGGCGAGCTCGGTGATCGGCAGAGCGCGCTGGTCGGGGTGCAGGGTACGGCGCCGCCGGGCTCGGGGGTCGGCGGAGACCTGCCCGGCGGTCACGTCGAGCCGGACCCGGCGGATCAGCAGCCGGGTGGCCGCGGGCCACCAGTCCGGGCAGTACTCGGCGACCGCGACCTGCGCGCCGTCCATGTCGACCGCGTCGGTCCACGCGTCCTCGGCGACGCCGTCCAGCAGCCGCCACAACGGCGCGATCCGTTTGGCGCCGATGGCGAACTCGACCCCGGCCAACAGCGCCGCGCGGGCCAGCCGGCCGGCGACGTAGCCGGCGTCGGCACGCAGCCGGATCTTCCCGGCCCGCGCCGGGGCGGGCAGCGCCGCGAGCGCCCGCCCCAGCAACTCGGCGGCATGCGGGCGGGGGTCCTCGTTGCCGGCCATCAAGTCCGCGGCCAGCACCGTCGCCGTCTGCGCCCAGGTGGCCACATGCGGCCGCCCACACCGCTGCCCCTGGTGGTTGAACGCCACCCCACGCTTGTGCCGCCCGTACACCTCCACGTCGGTGGTGTCCAGATCGATGGTCACCTCGGCGCACAGGGCCGCGGCCCGCTGCGCGGGCAGCGCGGCCAACATCGCCGCGCCGATGTCACCGATCCCGGTCTCCACCGCATGCCACTGCCCGTCGGTGAACCTGCGGGCCAGCCCGGCCGCGGTCGTGGAACTCAACCCGGGCACCGGCGCGAGCTGCTGCCCGGCGACATCGTCACGTTGGCGATCCAGCCCGACCAAGAAGTCCTCCCCGGCCAGCTGCGCCGCAGCCATGCCGACCAGCACCTCACCGCCCGAGAAGCCCCGATCCCGCTTCTTGATCGGCCCGATCGCCGCGTCCAACCGGTCGATCACCCCGAGCCGATCGACCAACTCGGTCACCGCGAGCATGCCGGAGAACCCCGTCAACGACCCGTCCGGCGCGCCGATCCGCACCCGCCGCCGCAACCCACGTTGCCGTCGTATCCTGCCCACCAGATAGGTGCCCTCCCGACCCCGACGATATTGGCTCAACAACCTCATCATCGCAGGTCACAGGGCACCTATCCCCAACTCGCCGCACGTGTCGCACCGCTACTCGCGGATTCGGGTCTGAACGTCATGCGTTGCGGCTACGCGTTCATGGGAGTGGGACTGGCGATTGTCAAGTGGCCGGTTCTCGTCCAGAACGTCTCATCCCTTCCGGTGTTCGAAGGAGTGGTCACCTGCCTGCTGACGGCCATGTCGCTCCTGGCGTTCCTCGGGCTCCGCTACCCCGCCAAGTTGCTGCCGATCCTGCTGTTCGAGGTGACCTGGAAGGTCATCTGGATCGCGGCGGTCGCCGTACCCCACCTGGTCGCCGACGACATCAACGCTGCCACGCGCGAGGTGCTGTTCAGCTGTTCCCTGGTCGTCATCATTGTCGCGGTCATCCCCTGGCGGTACGTCTGGAGGCGCTACGTCCGGACGCCCGGGGATGCTTGGCGTTGACGAGCCTGTGACGGGTTTACCGACCAATGTCCGGCGCAGATCAGAACCCGTCCGGCAGGTGCCATGGTCACGGGCGCGAGCAAGGGCGCCTCAATCAACATCCCACGTAAGAGACCACCATGACAGTCACCGATCGAATCGCAGCAACGAAACGAGACCCGATGACCCCACTACGGAAGACCGCACTCACCGCCGGAATCTTCTACCTGATCACATTCATCTCGATCCCCACCCTGATCCTCTACGGCAGCCTCAAAACCGATCGGAACTTCATCACCAGCTCCGGCAGTAGCACCGCCGTGCTCTGGGGCGCCCTGCTCGAGGTGATCGTCGCGCTGGCAGGCATCGGCACCGCGGTCACGCTGTTCCCGGTGGTCAAGCGGCAGAACGAAGGCATGGCGCTCGGCTTCGTCGCCGTCCGCACCCTCGAGGCGGCCATGATCTTCACCGGAGTCCTGAGCCTGCTCTCCCTCGTACACCTGCGCCAGGACCTCGGCGCGGGCGGCGGAGGCGACACGGCCTCGCTCATCGCCACCGGCGCGTCGCTCGTCGCGACCTACAACGGGACCTTCCTCCTCGGACAGACCCTGATGCCGTGCATCAGCGCGGTCCTGCTGGGCACCTTGATGTACCGATCAGGCCTCGTGCCGCGCGCCCTGCCCCTGACGGGACTCATCGGAGCCCCCCTGCTCGCCGCCTCCACCATCGCGGTGTTCTTCGGCGTCGTCGAGCCGATCTCCCCCTGGACGGCGATCGCGACGCTCCCCGTGGCCCTATGGGAGTTCTCGCTGGGACTGTGGCTGACGTTCAAGGGCTTCCAGCCCTCCCCGATCACTGCGGGAACGACCACAACAGCAACCCCACCCTTCGTAGCCGGCGGCGGTGGCGCGCAGCGCGAGTTGCCTTGACGACCACGCCGTCGAGCTACGCCGCCGACGGGTCTTGCCGGGTGTCTCACGAGGCGATCTACCAGTGGGTCTACGCCCAGCCCGTATCGGCCCTGGCCAGGGAGCGCCCGGTCGGATCGCGGGCGCCCGGGACGAACAGCCTCGCTCGCGTCGTAGTGGCCAGCAGCAGCCCGTGCACGACACGCGTTGTACGAGTTCGGGTCAGCTGGCGCAATATGCCCAAACCGGCGGCAGGCCGCCAGATGGGTGCGCCGTCCCGAGAGCGGCCCGATGTTGGCGACTAGTGTCGCGTAATGGTTTCTCGTTACTTGGCGTTGTTGGCCAACAGCTTCTTGAAGTCGCGGTGGAGGATGCGAACACTGGCGATGATCTCGCCGGGAGTCGCTGTCCATTCGAAGGGTTTCGCGTCGCGGTTCCAGTTCTCGATGTAGGAGTCGATAGTCTTGATGAGTACACGAAGTGAGGTGAAGGTGCCGCGCCGGATCGCCTGCCTGGTGATGATGTTGAACCAGATTTCCACCTGGTTCAACCAGGAACTGCCGGTCGGCGTGAAGTGAAAGGTGACATTGGTGTGCTTGGTGAGCCAGGCGTCCACGTCGTTGCCTTTGTGGGTCGACAGGTTGTCCAGGACGACGTGGATCTCGCGGTCACCGTAGCGCGCGACAACATGGTCCATAAACTTGAGGAACTCCGCGGTGCGCCTCCGCTGGTAGCACTCCCCGAGCACCTCTCCGGTTATCGTGTCCAGCGCGGCAAACAGGTTCGTGGTGCCATGCCGGACGTAGTCATGGGTGCGCTTCTCGGTCTTCCCGACGTTGATCGGTAACATCGGCTGCGTTCGATCCAGGGCCTGGACCTGCGTCTTCTCGTCGATGGACAGGACGACTGCAGCCGTAGGGGGATCCAGATAGAGCCCGACCACATCGGCCACCTTGGCCTCGAAGTCCGGATCGTTCGACAGTTTGAAGGTGCCTTGACGCTGCGGCTGCAAAGCGTGGTCCCGCCACACCTGCGCGATGAAGTTGTGCGACACCGAGATGTTCTCTGCCCGTTTCAAGTACGTCGCCATCTCGCGACTCGACCAGTGACTCAGTCCCGTCTCGGCCGGTGGCGTGCACCGCGTCAACGCGACAATGCGAGCCCGCACACTATCGGGCACCGCTCGCGGCTTCCCCGGGCGCGGCAGATCCGTCAAGCCATCGACTCCGAACTGTTCGTATCGGTCCAGCCATTTGTATACCGTCGGCTTTGACGCTCCCGACAACTCAATGATCTCCGTCACCGACAACCCGTCGGCCCGCCACAACACCATCCGGGCACGAGCGGAGACCGAACCATCGTAGCCAACTTGCTGGATCATAGCATTGAGCGATGCCCGCTGCTCCTCAGACAACTCCACAGCGGAATTATTGCATAGCGCGCGTAGCTAATCTAGTACCATTACGTGACACTAGTTGGCGGGTCATCCTCTCCCTCGACATGCTCGGATGGATTGAGTCGAGGCGGTAGTGATCACGGAGCGCGAACCAGGCCGGATCTTCCTCCATTCCTCGGCGGCCGATCAATCAGTTCGAGCCCACAGCCTGAAACCGCAGATCAGATGCCATGGCTGAGTTCTGGAACCCGACAGGTCACTTTGGATGACCGACCGCCCCCCAGCCAAGATCTCCGCGATTCGGCCCGAGACCAAAGCCTCCGCGGGCCGGGTTTACGCCCACTGCGGCGTTTCGGAGATCCGCTGCCCCGACCATGAAGCGCGTAGGCTCCGAGGTATCGAGAGCATTCCGTGCGCGGGTAGCCAAGCCCGCGACGCCCTCGACGAAGACCCAGGCCCGACCGGTTGCAGTCGGGGGACCGGAGCACCCGGCATGACGTCGGTACCTACCCACGCAAGCCCTTCGCGGACGTACACACCGATCATCGACGTGCACCCGCTCAGTCGTCATCGGAGCCGGGCAAAATGATCAACTTTTTGACGTTGATCATATTCGTGACGATCATCGTCATCGGTGCGATCGACGATGGGAGCGGCCTCAGTTGGCTCGCGATGTACGGCGGCGCACGCAATCCCGATCAGAACCCGCCGACCAGCGCCGGTGATCGAGCGGCGCAGTGACAGAACCCAAGCCCGTCCACTCACCGGGGCGCGCGAGCCCGTCCAGCGCCCCGAGGCGACCACGCGCATGTGGCTGGGCACCCCATTCCCGCGCGGTGTGTGTGGTTCCTCCCAGGCCGCAGCGTTGACTCAACCTACGACGTGGAGCGCTGGTCCGCGGCCACTGCGCATCGGTGTGCTCGCCTCGATCGCTCATCGCACTCCGCCACGTGGTTACGGACCGTGGGAGCAGATCGCGTCGACCCTCGCCGAGGGGCTGGTCGCCCTCGGCCACGAAGTCACGCTGTTTGCCACCGCCGATTCCCCGCACGGCGGCCCGGCTCCACGCCGAGGCCCCGCGTGGCTATGAGGAAGATCCCGACGTCGACGCCAAGGTCTACGAGGGCCTGCACAACGCGGCGGCGTTCGAGCGGGCGGACGAGTTCGACGTGATGAGCAACCAGTTCGACTTCATGCCGCTGACCTACAGCAGGTTGGTGTCGACGCCGGTGGTGACCACCGTCCATGGCTTCTCATCGCAGCGGATACTGCCGGTCTACCGCGCCTTTGACGACATCGCGCACTATGTGGCGATCAGCGACGCGGACCGGCACCCGGACCTGAACTACGACGCGACGATCCACCACGGCATCGACCTCTCCCCTTTCGCCTTCCGGGAGCAACCGGAAGCTATCTGCTGTTCCTGGGCCGCATCCATCCCGACAAGGGCACCCACCGGGCGATCGAGGTCGCCCGACAGGCTGGTTTGCCGCTGGTGATCGCCGGGATCGTCCAGGACCAGGACTACTTCCGGGAGTTGGTACAACCGCACCTCGGCGCGCCCGACATCAGCTATGTGGGCCCGGTCGGGCCGGTCGAACGGGACGCGCTGCTCGGCGGCGCGCTGGCATTGCTGCACCTCATCGGCTTCGCCGAACCCTTCGGGCTCTCCGTCGTCGAATCGTTGGCAACCGGAACACCGGTGATCGCCTACCCGCTCGGGTCGATGCCCGAGATCATCCGGCCTGGTCGAACCGGCTTTCTCGTCGACGACCTCGCGAGCGCGGTCGCCGCGGTCGGCGAGGTCGCATCGCTGTCGCGACGGCATTGTCGAGACGACGTCGAGGAGCGCTTCACCGCCTCACGGATGGTGGCCGACTACGCGGAGTTGTTCGCCCGCATCGCCTCCGGTGGCCCATCGGCGATCAACCGTTCGATGAGCAGCGGCAGCGCCACCAGGGCGAATCGGACGGACGCGTCGCTCGCCCCGTAGGGCAGCAGCAACTGATCGTCATGCCGGAGCGCGCCGCAGGAGTAGACGACATTGGGGACGTAGCCGTCGCGCGTGTCCTCGTCGGGCGCTAGGAGCGGGTAGCGCAGGGCACCGATGACCCGGCTCGGCTCGTTCCGGTCGAGCAGTATGGCGCCGACGGAGTATTCGCGCATCGGCCCGACCCCGTGGGTGAGGACGACCCATCCTGCTTCGGTCTCGATGGGAGACCCACAGTTGCCGATCTGCACCAGCTCCCAGGGACGGGTCGGTGTCTGGAGCGTGCGGGTCTCGCCCCACCAGACGCCGTCCGGCGAGGTGACAATGCTGTTGTCTTCCCCGTCCCAGCGAGAGAGGGCGAGGTAGTGGCGATCGACCCGGCGTGGGAAGAGGGCCATTCCTTTGTTCTGGGCGGCGGGCCCAGCGAGTTGAGACATCCGAAAATGCCGAAAGTCGTCGGTCTCGATGAGCTGTGGTGTGATCGACGCGCCGTCGAACGCGGTGTAGGTCGCCCGGTAGACGCCTTCGTCCTCGATGTGCACGAAGCGAGCGTCCTCGATGCCGCGCGATTCCGACGGGCTCTGCGGCCAGAGCACCCGTTCACCGATGGTGGTCTCCGGCGGGAACTCGACCTCGTAGGCGCATGCGGCTATGCGCCGGGCGAGCTCGGCGGTCCGCGTAGCGGTGGGGCGGGTGAGCCGCTCGTCGGCAAGCGCTCCGAGGACCGCGTCGAGCTCGTCGCTCCGAAAGCGGGGATGGAGCCGGGCGACGACGAAGGCGGCGGACTCGCGATCGATGTCCTGGCCGATGAGTGCGGACGCGAAGACCTCGCGGTCATATGACGTCGCCAGCCTGCGTCCGGACTCGATGTGCACACCGGGATCATCGATCTGGAGCTCTCCCGCGCGGCCCAGGACGCCGGTGCGGAACTCCACCGACGAGAGATGTCCCTCGCCGACCGCACGCAAGCTCAGGATGAATCGGCAGCTCCCGGTCGCAATGCCCGACTGGTCGGGGTGCGCGACGGCGGAGGGGTTGAACAGCGCAGCCGCCTCGACCGCGAACTCGTGGGTGAACCAGGCGCCGACAGACTGCGGCGTTCGTCCGACAGCTCGACGTCCTCGGGTATCCGGTGCGCGATCTGCTCGTAGTGCGTCATCAGCACACCCGCCAGGTCACGGTGGTGCGCCGCGTAGCGGTCACCGACCCGCTTCAAGATCGATCCGACCTCGTCATCGGGTAGCGCGAGAATCCTCGACAGCACCCCCGAGACCCGGGACCGACCATCGTGGGAAAGCTCGTGACCGGGCACGAACAGCCGCGCCAACACTCGCGCCGGATCCGCGGTCAGGACCACGTCGGTCCGCGTGACGCACGCCGTCACCCGATACCCTTCATCGAGATGGCCACGAATCGGTGTGCCTGCTGCAGCGTCGAAGCGGGATCACGACGACGAGCGCCGGGTCGGCGTTGTAGCTCGCGACCAGACGCCTCTTGGCGGTGTGGGTCATCGTCACCACGACATCGGCCGCGGCAAGGAGTCGCAGCAGGATGCGTCGCTGCCCCGCCGTCGGGTCCTGGAGAACGGTATGCAGCACGATGATTGCCGGCACGGTCAGCGCATCCACGATCGGCAGGACGTCGACCCCATCGGCACCGCCGTAGATCCCGTACTCGTGTTGGACGACCACCACATCGAAGCCGTTGAGGCGGCGTACGGTCGAGTCCGCGCTGTCCGGGGAGCCGTTCACCAGATGCGCCACCACGTCCGGGCAATGCCAGGGAGATGAGTGGTTTCGGCCTCTGTCTGGGGGCTGCTCGCCGCGGTCACGTTGAGTGAGGTCGATCGGCAGGCCCTCCTGCGACAGCCGGGCGACCTCTGGTGTGGGTGGTTCGATGTGATCGGGGCGTGTTCGGCGTGGCGTGCCGGGATGGGTGGAGGCTCCCGGTAGAAGATCAGGTGTATGAAGCCGATCTTCGTCCCTGGAGCCTCCGCGTGTCTTTCTACCCGGTCTCGTCCTGGCCCGCGATCCCCGGTGTGGAGATTCCCGGTGTAGATCAGGCGGCGGTGATGGTGGCCGTCCCGGTCTCGGCGCTGGCCTGGCCCGTGCGGGCGGATTCGGGCGGTGAAGGCCGATCGGCGCTGGTGGTCGCGGGGCCTTCACGGATCACGGCGGGCGATCTGGTGGCCTGGTGCAAGGTTGTGGTGGTGGCGCCGGCCCTGCTGCGCCGGGATGGGCGGGTCCAAGCCGAGGGCCGCCCGTGTGATCACGCCCGGCTCGGGGCCGCGGAGCAGGAACTGGACCGCCGCTGCGGGCCGGGGACGATCGAGCGGATCGCCGCGGGGGTCCACCCGACCGGGAAGATCAAGGCCGTGGCGCGGCGGGAGATGAGCGTGGCGTTCACGATCCGGGCGGTGCTGCTGATGACCTTGATGCCCGACGCCGACGCCCGCGAGGTGCTCACCACGCTACTGGGAGAGCTGGTCGAGGTGCCGTGGCAGCGGGCGCACACGGTGCCCTCGGGCACGGTGCTGTCCACCTGGCGGACCGCGATCGGCCCGGCACCGCTGCAGGAGCTGCAGCGGGAGTTGCTGGCCGCGGTCGTGGCCGAGCACCGCCCCGATGGGCTGTTCGCGGTGGAGGTGGGCGGCGGGCTGCGGCTGGGCTCCATCGACGGCACCGTGACCCGGATGCCCGACACGGCGGCCAACCGGGCCGTGTTCGGCACCGCCGGGGCGGCCGAGACCGGCTACCCGCAGATCCGCCACTTGCACATCTCCGACGCGCTCACCCGCGCCACCCTGGCCGTGGTGACCGGCCCGGCCGGTGGGGACAAGGCCGAGGCCGAGCAGGCGCTGCTGGACCGGGCCCTGGCCGAGCAGCCCGACGTGTTCGGCCCCGACCGGTTGTGGATCATGGACCGGAACTTCCCCGGGGTGGCGCGGATCAAGGCGATGCTTGCCACCGGCAGCCACGTCCTGATCCGCGTCAAGTCCGACATCCGGCTGCCCCGTATCGGCGGGTTCGCCGAGGACGGGTCCTACCTGGCCCTCCTGTCCGGCGGCGGGACCACCCTGACCATGCGGGTGGTCGAGTACTACGTCACCCTGGACGGACAGACCACGCCCGAGCTGTTCTGCCTGGTCACCGATCTGCTCGACCACACCACCCACCCGGCGCATCTACTCGCCGATGCCTACCGGTGGCGGTGGGACGGATCCGAGACCGCCCTGCGGGAGGCCAAGTCGGCCATCCACGACGCCGGCCCGGCGACCGGGGCGATCCTGCGCTCACACACCCCGAACCTGATCCGGCAGGAACACGCCGCCTGGATCGTCGCCACCGAGCTCGTCCGCGTCACCACCCGCTCGGCCGCCACCATTGCACAGCCGTTCCGGAAAGGCCCACGCACCGGTCAGGCCGTCGCGGCCCGGCACCTGTCGTTCACCACCGCCCGCCGCACCCTGATCACCACCGTCCGGGCTGGCGCCGCCACCGCCTCACTACCCGCACCCGCCCGGGCCGCCGCCCACCACACGGCCCTGGCCGTGATCGCCAGCGCCCGCGTCACCACCGACCGGCACCGCCACCGCGACCACAAGATCAAAACCAGACAGCCGTTTCCCCACGCCCCCCGCGGCATCACCACCCGCACCGCCCCCGCCCACGTGCACGTCTGCGGCACCACCGCGGCCTGACCCCCGCACCGTCGCGTCCCTCGACCAGAACATCACCACCCCGGGCGGGAACCCGGCGCACCCGGCCAGACCGCCGGGCCACCACCACGCCCCCCGACCGCTATCACCCTCCGTACACAACTCGAAGATCACCACGAGGGTCCGCCGCGCCGCGAACTACCGAATCTCCCTGGCATTGC
>CAVUAS010000013.1:0-527635 GCA_963739465.1 uncultured Actinomycetota bacterium | reverse complement strand
AAGCCGTAATGAAGTTACTTATCCACCTGCCCGTCCGATCGTGTAATTCCAATCTCCGTGGAACTCGTGTCTCCTGATCGGGATTGCCGCCTTCTGCTGTTTCGTGAGTTTGATCTTTGTGGGGTATTCGTTGAGATCGAGGTCGGCGCGGACGGTGAGCCCGGTTGTCGTGGCGGTGTTGGCGATGAGGCTGACGATGGTCTGGTAGGTTTCCAGGGGACGACCACGCCAATTCGCGGTGATTCTGGAAAAGAGCCGGTGCTCGATCTTGTTCCATTTGCTGGTGCCCGGTGGGTAGTGGCAGACGGTGATGTCGAGTCCGGTGGCTTGAGCGAGTCGGGCAAGTTCGTATTTCCACA
Organism: uncultured Actinomycetota bacterium; assembly: GCA_963739465.1. GTDB lineage: Bacteria > Actinomycetota > Actinomycetes > Mycobacteriales > Pseudonocardiaceae > Pseudonocardia. The sequence continues at coordinate 527,276 of CAVUAS010000013.1, read as the reverse complement.
GCCACGGGCGGTGTCCGTTGGATCCGCCGCCGTCGGCGGTGATGAGCAGTTGCCGCGCGTTCGGATATTTCTGTAGGCCCCTCTGCAGCCACCATTGTTCGATGGTCGCGACCGCGAAGACCGACGTGTCGTGGTCGACGCCGACCGACACCCAGCCGCTGTCGTCGGCCAGGTCGTAGACGCCGTAGGGGATGGCCTTGCCCTCGGCCAGGTGGGGGAAGTCGTAGGTGGACACCTGCTCGGGCACGCCGACCGGTTGCCACTCCTTGCCGGCCTGCGTGAAGCGTCCGACCAGCTCGCGTTTCTTGGTGTCCACGCTGATCACCGGGTCGCCGGCGTCCAGGTACCGGCGGGCCAGGGTGTTGAGGTAGCGGAACTGGGCGTCCCGGTCGGGGTGCTGGGCGCCTTCGAGGGTCTTGCGGGTGCCCTGCAGGCTGTACCCGCCCGAGCGCAGGATCGCCGCCACCGCCGAGTGGCTGATCGCGGTGCCCATCGCGGTCAGCTCCCGGGCCAGGTGCCGGGTCGACTTCGTGGTCCACCGCAGCGGCGACTCGGGATCCCCGCGGGTTTCCGGCGCGATGAGCGAATCCAAATTTTCCAGCAGTTCGGGGTTGGTCAGCTCGGCCTTCTTGCGGCCACCGCCCGGCTGGCGCACTCGATGAGAATCGACCTGGTCGTCGCCATCCAACTCGGTGATACCGCGGCGAATCGTGGAATCGTGGACCGCGACGCACCCGTGGCTCGATACACCGCGGAAATACCACCACGACCCCACGACTTCGCCTCGGTCGCCAACGCCAAACGCCGATCACGTTCATTCAGGCGAGGCAACAGATCCGCCAGTCTTGACTGCATCCGCCGAAACTTGTCGTCATCGACCACGCCTGAAACAATATCGTCGGAATGTGTACGTCTCGCGATGACACGCCGGACGGCAAAGGCCTGATTCCCCAACGCTTTGGATTAGTTATTTCATTACGTCTCCTTAGGGGGGACCGCCGCAGCAATGCGGCGGTCCTACCCGACTGACACCGACAAGCGGTGAAAGACGATCAAAGCCGGAGGAAGGCCCAGCCCCCATACCGCCGAACTATCTTCCACGCGAGGCTTGACGATCCATAGGAGCATCCTGCACGTACTCGAGAATGAGGCCGCTGGGGTCTCTCCGATCCGCTCGACCTGCCAGCGGTTGGTCGCCGCGTCGCCGCGGGTGCGGTCCCTCAAACGGCGCCATGTCTGATAAGTCGGGATTGCAGTGGTCGACGTTTCGACTTCAAACAAGACATTCTGAGTATTAAGCTTGGCGCAGTGGTGGGCACTCCGCGGGAGACCTTCGGGGAAGCGCTCAGCGCGGCCCGCCGTAAGGGCTTCGTGGGGCGCCGGGCGGAGCAGGAGCTGTTCCGACGAGCGATCACGCCATCCGACGTGGAGGCTCAATCGTTTGTAACTGGTCAGCTCGCCGGTGGTGATCAGCTTGTTTCGGGCATCCAGGGTTGGCCCTCGGCGAGCATGATGAGGGTGTCGAGGAAGGTGCGGCGGTGTTTGGCGGCGGTGGACAGGTAGCTGCGGATCGCGCAGAACTGTTGGGCTCCGGTGAGGGTGCGTAGGCAGCCGGACACCTTCTGCCGGAGTTTGATCATGCGGATGTCGCGTTCGGAACCGTTGTTGTCCGGTGGTATGCGCCAGTCGGTGGTGAAGCGCAGGTAGTCGTCTTGCCGGTCGCGGAGTCGGCGGGCCAGGGCGTTGTGTTTGGGCATCACCTTGCTGGTACGCGCCGAGGTCTGGGTGGCCCCGATCCGGACCGCCGAGCGGTAGAGCCGGACCTGGTTGTCCAGAACCTCCGGGTCGATCGCGTCGGCACCGGCCTCCGTCTTTCACCGGGTTTGACGACACGCCGGGCGTGATCTTCGCATAGACGTGGCGAGGTGCACCTGACCAGGCAGAATGCGATTTCTCGAAGATCGTAAACTGGCCTGGAAGGTGCACCTCTTCCGTGCAAGATAGTTCATGGGCCGACCGCCTGGAACTCGTCGGTGATGATCACCGCCTGGTCGGGTCCGCTGGGGCGCTGCCGCTGCGGCTGCTGGCCGAGCGGACCGGGCTGCGCGCCGGGCTGTCGGCGGCGATGAACCGCCGCGGGTTCACCCCCCTGTATGACCGCGGCCAACTGCTGGTCGACCTGGCCGTGACACAGCTACTGGGCGGGGAGGCGACCAGCGACTTCCAGGGCCTGCGGCATGTGGCCCCGGTGATCGGCCCGATCCCGTCGAACCCGACGGTGTGGCGGGCCTTGGCCGAGGTCGGCCAGCTGCAACTGGCTCGGATCAACACGGCGGTGACCGTGTTCCGGCGGCACTGGTGGGGGCTGCTCGCCGCCCGCCCCGAGGGGTTCCCGTGGCTGAAGGTGGCCGGGCGGGAATTGACCGGGATTACCGTGATGGACCTGGACGGCACTTCTGCTGTTTCTGTGGGTCGGTTCGGGGGCGCTGCGCAGGGTGCGGGGCCGCTCCTCCCAGGTCAAGGGCGCCTGCAGCGTCGCTGCGCGAGGGCGCTGCGCGCCCCCCTGGACCTGCGAGCCTCTGCGGCCCCTTCGGGCAGTTGCTTGCGGGCAGGCCCGGGGCCTGCCCGATCTGATGCGCAGCGCCCCCGAACCTCGGCTGCTCGAGTGGCCGCCGGTGACGATCGTGGTGTCGGGGGATGACGGGCGCACGCCGCCCTGTCTTCACTTCTGGAGTTCCACGACCAGAGCCGAAGACGGAGACGCGGCGTGCGCAGGACGAGGGTATGGCGGCGGGTGCTCGGGCTCGAGCACACGGTGATCGAGTCGGTCGACCTGGAGACCGACGGGCGGGGCCAGGAGGTGCTCGTGGCCCAGGTGCGGGCGAAGGTGTCCGCGGCGCGGCGGTGCTCGCGCTGCCAGCGGCGCTGCCCGGGCTATGACACCAGCCCGGCCGCGCGCCGCTGGCGGGGCCTGGATGTGGGCACCACCCAGGTGTTCCTGCAGGCCCGAACGCTGCGGGTGTCGTGTCGCGAGCACGGGGTGGTGGTCGCCGCGGTGCCCTGGGCCCGGCCGGGGTCGCGGTTCACCACCGGGTTCGAGGACACTGCCGCCTGGCTGGTCTGTCACGCCACCCTCTCGGTGGTCGCGGTGCTGCTGCGGGTGGCCTGGCGCAGCGTGGCCGACATCGTCACCCGGGTCGTGGCCGACCGGGCCGCCGCCGTGGATCGGCTGGCCGGGCTGCGCCGGATCGGGATCGACGAGATCAGCTACCGCAAGGGCCGGCGCTACCTGCTGTGCGTGGTCGATCACGACACGGGCCGGCTGGTGTGGGCCGGGAAGAACCGGACGCAGGAGACCTTGAACCGGTTCTTCGACGATCTCGGCGCCGACCGCGCCGGGCGGCTGACCCACGTCTCCGCCGACGGCGCCCAGTGGATCCACGACGTGGTCGCCGAACGCGCGCCCGCCGCGGTGGTGTGCCTGGACGCGTTTCATGTCGTGGCCTGGGCCACCGAGGCCCTCGACCAGGTCCGCCGCGCCATGGTCAACCGGCTACGCGCCGGCGGGCACCACGACGAGGCCACCGCGCTGAAGGGCAGCCGGTGGGCGCTGTTGAAAAACCCACCCAACCTGACCGGAGACCAGCGCGCCACGCTCGCCGGGATCGCCAAGGCCAACGGCGGGCTCTACCGCGCCTACCTGCTGAAAGAACAACTCCGGGCGATCTTCCAGGCCGTCGAGCTGGGCGACGCCCGAGCCCTGCTGGGCGGCTGGATCGCCTGGGCCAGGCGGTGCCGCCTCGAACCGTTCGTCAAGCTCGCCAAGACCATCAAGAGATACCGGACCCTGATCTTGAACGCCGTCGAGCACGGCCTGTCCAACGCCCGCTCCGAAGCCACCAACACCCACCTACGGCTACTCACCCGCCGCGCCTACGGCTACCACAGCCCCGAAGCACTGATCGCCATGGCCGACCTCACCCGCGGCGGCCTCTGCCCACCACTCCCCGGACGATCATGAAAAAGAACCCACAGAAATGTCAGGAGGGCCGTCACGGATGACCGCGCGCCGGTCGCGTGTGAGGGGTATCCCGCCGAATCGTGCTACCAGCTCCGGCTTGCCCGCGCGCTGTATCCGAGCCTCAAAGCAGGTCCGCAGTCCGTGTCCGGTCACGACCTTGGCTTTGTAGCGTGCCGCGGTCTTGGAGACGGACGAGTCGTGCTTGGCGGCCAGGGTTTCAGCAGGGACGTCTCGGCGTTCCAGCGCAGCGCGCCGAACCGCCAGACGTCCTGGGCGAGCCGGTAGTAGTTCACGATGCCCCGGTATTCGGCCCCGTAGATCCGCACGATGTCGTAGTCGTGCAGGTTCTGAAGCTGTGGCCGGTGCCAGGGTTTGCCCCGGCGCCGGTACGGGGCGCACCTGGCCCTGATCACGTCCAGGGGTACCCGCAGCGCGACCCTTCCGTTGGCCGACCTGCAGCCGTTGGTGAGTTTCGTGTCGCAGTGCTGGACGGTGATCTCATAGCCGAGGAACCGCGCCGCGCGGGTGCGGGCGTGAGTGATCAGGGTCTTGGACTGGTTCAGTTCCAGGGCGAGGGTCTCACGCAGGAACGTCGCCAGCTTTGCCCTGATCTGTTCGGCTTCGGCCTTCGGCCCGATGAATCCCAGGATGTGGTCGTCTGCGTACCTGAGGTAACGCAGGCGACGGTAGCCGGGGTCGGTCGGGTCGCCGTAGGGGAGGTTGCGCATCTGGCGTGCCAGTTCCCGGGCCTCGGCCCGGTCCCCGCGCCGCTTTGTGGCTTGCCGCCGTCGTGCGAGCCGCGAATACTCGCGGTTCACCTTCCGGCTGTTTCCCCTGGTGTGCTGCGGGATCAATTCCCTTTCGACGAACTCGTCGAGCTTGTGCAGGTAGATGTTACTGAGCACGGGCGATACCACACCACCTTGCGGGGTGCCGCTGAGCGAGTCGTGGTATTGCCAGTCTTCCATGTACCCGGCCTTGAGCATGTTACGTACCAGCCGGAGAAACCGATTATCTAGGATTTTCTCGCCCAGGATCCTCACGAGGATCTCATGGTCCGTGCTGCCGAAGCAGTCGGAGATGTCACCCTCGATGAACCACACGGAACCGGTCCAGGTTTCCTGCACCTTCCGCAGCGCGGTGTGACAGCCCCGCCCTTTCCGGAAACCGTGCGAGTGGTCAGAGAACATCGGTTCGTAGTACGCCTCCAGCAGGAGCCGCACCACCTCACCGACGAGCTTATCTGACCATGACGGCAAACCGAGCGGCCGCAGTTTGGCCCTCCTGACATTTCTGTGGGTTCTTTTTCATGATCGTCCGGGGAGTGGTGGGCAGAGGCCGCCGCGGGTGAGGTCGGCCATGGCGATCAGTGCTTCGGGGCTGTGGTAGCCGTAGGCGCGGCGGGTGGGCTGAGCAGCCCCGCGTTTTTCGGACCGGGTTTCTATCGGCCTTTACACTGCTTCTTGGCTTTCCAGCCCCTGATCGGCGTGTTCTCGCCGATACGCGGCCGCCCAGTTCCCGAGAGTTCCTTCGTTGATACCGAGTTCTCGGGCGATCTGCGCGATCGGACGTGAGTTCATGATGACCGCCTTCACGGCTTCATCCTTGAACTCGGGGGAGAACTTCCGTCGATCTCGAGGCATGTGCCCTCACTTTCTCGCTGAATGATCCTAGTGGATCTCCAGTCCGAGAAGTTCGGGGCACCTCACTCCCCGCTTCGCGGCGACGCCACCTACACACTTGTCTTCGGACACCACCAGCTACGAAGCGAGCTCTACATCGACAACGCTGACCCTTCCCGCGTCGCCGCCGTCTACACCGCACTGCGCCGCCACAAAGACCGAATCGAGGACCTCTACGGCCACCCGCTCAGCTGGGATGAACTCCCAACCCGACGCGGCCGCCGCATCGCCGACTACAACGACGGCGACGTCCTCGACACCGATCGATATCCCCAATACATCGACTGGTTCCTCGAGACCCAGCAACGCCTCCGGCAGACAGTTGATCAGGTACTCCCCCTGCTCCGCGCCGAGATCCCGACCTTGACATTGCCCCCGGGTCACGGCTAGGTCGGCCGTCCGACTACGCATCGAGAGTCCCGCATACACGCATTACGGCGCTCAGGGCACATGCGTTGGCGCGAGGAGATCTCTACGGTGCCGTAAAGGCACAGCACGCGTTGGTCAGCTTGTCGGCCACCTTCGTCCCCGCGGTGACCGTGTCCGGCCAAGCCGTGTGATGTGGGATCCACCAAGCGCGTTGTGCCGGACTGCCACCCAGCGACCGAGGAGCGGCTCGTGACCCCGACCATCCGCACCGCCGACGACGCCGCGGTCCGGATCCTGACCATCGACAACCCGCGCAAGCGCAACGCGTTCGCGGGCACGATGGCCATGACCCTGCTGGCCGAGCTCGACCGGGCCGACGCCGATCCGTCGGTCCGCGCCGTCGTCGTCACCGGCGCCGACGGCTGCTTCTGCTCCGGCCACGACCTGCAGGAAGTCCTCGATCACCCGACGACCGCGGCCGACCCCGTCGCCAACGCCGCGTTCAGCAGGCCCTCGCAGATCCTCACCCCGGTCATCAGGGCGGTCGACGGACCGGCATACGCCGCGGGCTTCATCCTCGCCCTGAACTGCGACCTGCGGGTCGCGACGCCGGGAGCCCGGTTTGGCGCCGTCGGTGCGGCGCTCGGCCTGGTCCCGGTCGGCGGACAGCTCAGCAGTTGCTCGATCTGGTCGGCTACCCGGTCGCCTACCGCTGGCTGTGCACGGCTGCGCCGTTCGACGCGGCCGAGGCCGAACGCCACGGGTTCGTCACGGAGATCCACCACGGAGCGGCCGCCCTCGACCGAGCGCTGGACATCGCGCACACGATCACGTCCGTGTCGCCGTCGGTCGTCGCGGCGGTCAAAGCAGGCCTGACCTACAGCCTGCGGCACGGCACCGACGCAGGCCGGGCCGCCGAACCCCGACTGGCCGCGATCGTGCGCTGTCGTGATCTGCGACCGCATGCCGCTCACCCCCCGTTCCCGTGCTCGGTGGCGGGTGATCGCAGCGGGCACTCCGGTGCGTGGGCGGGGTCGTCGACGAACTCGACCGGCACCGCCGGCATGTCGAGGTTCAACCGCACGGCATGTTGGTAGTTGCCAAGGCGACCGGGAACGTGCCGACGTCCCGGTTGACCCAGGGGGCCCACGGCGCAGTCGTCTTGGTGGAGGTGGCGAAGGCACCCGCCAACGCGCCGTACCGGGATCCGTGCGCCGTCCCGGACATCCGCGGAACCGCTCATCGGAGCGAGTGATCGGTGTTGCGCATCGGGTCTCTTTCCGGTGCGGCTGCGAGTCGACAGCGACCGATGCGACTAGGCACCGTCTGCGCCTCGCGACCATCCGGACTCAGGCAACTGCGCGAGCGTGCGACAGCCGACGAGGCGACAGCCGACAGCCGACAGCCCGCCGCTCGAGGTAGGCCCCTCGAGCGGCGGGCTGTCGCGTTGCGTCGTCAGCGGGCCGCGACGACCTCGTGCCTGGATTCCGGTCGGGGCTCCGATGGCAGCTCCGTCCGCTCGTCCTCGACGGTTTCGTCCTTGAGGATGTCGCCGCCATGCTCCAACTCTTCCTCGGTCTTGCGGTAGCCGGTGGTGAGCTCGGCGTGCAGCGTGTCCTCGTCGACCGCCTTCTCCCATTTCGAGACCACGATGCTGGCCACGATGTTGCTCATCGTGCTGGTCAGCGCTCGGGCCTCGGACATGAACCGGTCGATGCCGACGATCAGCGCCACCCCGGCGACGGGCAGGGTCGGGAACACCGCGAGCGTGGCGACCAGCGCAACGAAGCCGCTGCCGGTGACGCCTGCGGCACCCTTGGAGGTCAGCAGCATGAGACCGATCATGGCGAGGATCTGCCACGGGCTCAGCACGATGTCGCAGGCCTGGGCGATGAACAGCGAGGCCAGGGTCAGGTAGATGGCCGTGCCGTCGAGGTTGAACGAGTACCCGGTGGGCAGCACCAGCCCGACTACGCCGCGCTTGCAGCCCAGCCGCTCCAGCTTCATCAGCAGCCGGGGCAGCACCGGCTCGCTGGAGGCGGTGCCCAGCACGACCAGCAGTTCCTCGCGGAAGTAGCGCAGCACCCGGTAGAGGTTCAGCCCGTGCATGCGGGCCAGCACGCCGAGCACGACGATGACGAAGAATCCGCACGCCAGGTAGAACGTCCCGATCAGGAGGCCGAGCGAGCCGGTGGATTTGATGCCGTACTTGCCGACAGTGAAGGCCATCGCACCGAAGGCGCCGACCGGCGCCAGCCGCATCAGGTAGCCGAACACGGCGAACAGCATGTGGGAGAAGCTGTTGATGCCGTTCAGCACCGTCTGCCCGGCCTTGCCGATCTTGCTGAGGCCGAAGCCGCACAGGATGGCCAGGAACAGCACCGGCAGCACCTGGCCCTCGGCGAAGGCGCCGAAGAAGGTGTCCGGGACGATGTGCAGGACGAAGTCGGCGAATGAGGACGGTGGCGCTGTCTTGGTGGCGTTGGCGGCTACTGCCGGGTCGAGGTGGGTCGGGTCGATGTGCATGCCCTGGCCGGGCTTGATGAGCAACATCGTGGCCAAGCCGATGAGCAGCGACAGCACCGTGAGGACGTAGAACAGCCCCAGCGACTTTCCGAGCGTCTTGCCGATCTTCTTGTTATCGGTGAGCGACGTGATGCCGGTGACGATCGTGCAGAACACGATGGGCGCGATCATCATCTTCACGACCTTGACGAACAGGTCGCCGAGCACCTTGAGGTTCGCCCCGAAGGCGGGGAAGAGGAACCCGACCAGGATGCCCAGGGCCAGGCCGATCAGGACCTGTACGTAGAGGAGCTTGAGTACTTTCGTGGTCTTGGTCTGCATGGCGGGGTCTCCTTTGACGATGCGACGGCGAGCCATGACGAGCTGCGTCTCAGATTGACGGGCAAGCCTGTTAAGCACCATCGCAACTATGAACAGTGCCCTGTAGCATTGCTTCATTCAAGAGCGGGAGCGTCGATGCTGGACGTGAAGCGGTTGCAGGTGCTGTTGTCGGTCGTGGAGCTCGGGTCGGTGACGGCCGCGGCGGGCGCGCTGGTCTACACCCCGTCGGCGGTGTCCCAGCAGCTGCGTCGGCTGGAACGCGAGGTGGGCCAGCCGCTGTTGCGCCGCCACGCCCGCGGAATGTCGCCGACCGATGCCGGCCTGGTGCTCGCGGCGCACGCCCGCACGGTGCTCCGCCAGCTGTCCGCGGCCGAGGCGGATCTGGCCGAGATCGCCGGGCTGCGCCAGGGTCGGCTGGCGCTGGGCACGTTCCCCACCGTGGCCAGTTCGTTCCTGCCGCTGGCCGTGCACCGGTTCAGCGAGCTGTACCCGGCGGTTCGACTGGAGATCCGCAGCGAGCGTCTGCCCCAGCTCATCGAGTGGCTGGAGAACGGCACCGTTGACCTGTCGCTGTTGTGGGATTACGAGTGGCGGCGGCTCGACTCGGCGCAGCTCGACCTGACCGAGCTGTTCTCCGATCCCACCGTGCTGCTGGTGTCCGCCGAGCACCGGCTGGCCCGTCGGCGGCGGGTGGCCATGGCCGATCTGGCCGAGGAGAATTGGGTCGTCCGGCTGGACCACCCGGTGGTCGAGGTGCTGCAGCGGGCGGCGGTCGCGGCGGGCTTCGAGCCGAAGATCTCGTTCCGGGCCAACGACTATCAGGAAGCCCAAGCGATGGTGGGTATCGGCTTCGGCGTGGCGCTGGCCCCGCGGACCGCGGTGCTCAACCGGCTGCCCAACGTCCGGGCCATCTCCGCTCGGTACCAGCGTCGCCGCCCGCCGGGTACTGGTCGGGCACCGCCGGGACCGGGTCGACTCCCCCGCCGAGGCCGCCTTCCACAAGCTCCTGCTCGAGATCGGGGCGGGGTACCAGCCCGAGTGAGCCCGCCGCCGAGAGGTTGAAGCTGCGCTACACGCCCCTGTTGTAGTTCGCGCTGGTGCTTCAGGCTCGGCGTAGTCAGGCTGAGTGCAGTTCACCTGACACGCTCATCGAGGAGGCGTCCGGAAATGCAGCTCGAGGACATCGACCTGACGACCTGGATCGGCCGCACCGAGACCGCGGCCGACACCGTCACCCCGACGCCGGTCCGGGCCCTGACCGCCACGCTGGATCACCCGCCCGCGTCGGCGCCTGCCGGCACGCCGCTGCCGCCGCTGTGGCATTGGCTCTATTTCCTGCCGGTGCACCAGCAGAGCGAGATCGGCCCGGACGGGCACGCCCGCCGCGGCGGCTTCCTGCCCCCGGTTGCGCTGCCGCGGCGGATGTGGGCCGGTGGCCGGTTCGAGTTCCGCAGCCCGATCCGGGTCGGCGACGAGATCGTGCGCACCTCGACGATCGACGACGTCACCAGCAAGGTCGGCCGCACCGGGCCGCTGGTCTTCGTCACCGTGCGCCACGAGGTTCGCAGCAACGGTGCCGATGAGCCTGCGCTGGTGGAGTTCCATGACATCGTCTACCGGGCCGAGCGCAGCCCGGACGAGGTCGAGCCGCCGCCCACGCCCGCCCCGACCGGGGCGGCGTGGCAGCGCGAGATCGTGCCCGATGACGTGCTGCTGTTCCGCTACTCGGCGCTGACCTTCAACGGGCACCGGATCCACTACGACCGCCGCTACGTCACCGAGGTCGAGGGCTACCCGGGTCTGATCGTGCACGGCCCACTGCTGGCCACGCTGTTGCTGGACCTGGTGCGCCGCAACGCTCCCGACGCCCAGGTGGCGGCGTTTCGGTTCCGGGCGGTGCGCCCGACGTTCGACCTGCACCCGTTCCAGGTCAACGGTGAGCCGCGCAGCGACGGAAGCGTGCATCTCTGGGCCCAGGACCACGAGGGCTTCCTGACCATGGACGCCACCGCCACCCTGCGACAGGGAGCATGAGGATGCAACCGCTCGCAGGCCTCACCGTCGTCACCCTCGAGCACGCCATCGCCGGACCCTTCGCCACCCGCCAGCTCGCCGACCTCGGCGCGCGCGTGATCAAGGTCGAGCGGCCCGGCTGCGGGGACTTCGCCCGCGGCTACGACGCCCGGGTCCGCGGCCTGGCATCGCATTTCGTGTGGACCAACCGGTCCAAGGAGAGCGTGACCCTCGACGTCAAGGACCCCGACGGCGCCAAGGCCCTGGAACGCCTGGTGCTGGACAAGGCCGACGTCGTGGTGCAGAACCTGGGCCCGGGCGCGGCCGCCCGCCTCGGCCTCGGGTTCGACCGGCTGTCCACGATGAAACCGGAGATCATCGTGTGCGACATCTCCGGCTACGGCGCGGACGGCCCCTACCGCGACAAGAAGGCCTACGACCTGCTCATCCAGAGCGAGGCAGGCTTCCTCTCGGTCACCGGGACCGCGGACGAGCCGGTCAAGGCCGGACCGTCGATCGCCGACATCGCCGCCGGGATGTACGCCTACACCAACATCCTGGCCGCGCTGATCCAGCGCGACCGGACCGGGCGCGGCCAGCACATCGACGTGTCGATGCTGGAGTCGCTCACCGAATGGACGTCCTACCCGCTGTACTACGCCTTCGACGGCGCCCCACCCCCGCCGCGCACCGGCGCCGCGCACGCCACCATCTACCCCTACGGACCGTTCCCCACCGGCGACGGCGGCACGGTGATGATGGGCCTGCAGAACGAGCGCGAGTGGGTCAACTTCTGCCACATCGTGCTGCAGCGACCCGAGCTGGCCACCGACCCGCGGTTCGCAGGCAACGCCAACCGGGTGGCCGAGCGGGACGCGCTGCGGCAGCTCATCGTCGACACCTTCGCCGCACTGAGCGCCCCGCAGGTGTTGGACCGGCTGGAGGCGGCGAAGATCGCCAACGCCCGGGTGAACACCATGCACGACGTGTGGGAGCACCCGCAGCTGGCCGCCCGCGGCCGCTGGCGCGAGGTGGGCACGCCGGCAGGCCCGGTACCCGCGCTGCTGCCGCCGGGTAGCTGGGACGTCGAGCCGCGCATGGATCCGGTGCCTGCGCTGGGCGAGCACACCGAGGACGTGCTGGTCGAGCTGGGCTACGACGCGCACGAGATTCACGCGCTGCGCACGGCGGGGGCGATCTGAGATGGCCGCGCCCCGGACCTACCTGTTCGTGCCCGGCAACCGGCCGGAACGATTCGCGAAGGCGCTGGCCAGCGGGGCCGACGCGGTCGTGCTCGACCTGGAGGACGCGGTCGCCGCGGACGCCAAGGCCAGCGCTCGCGCCGCCGTCAACGCCTGGGTCGCGACGGCCGACCCGAACGACCGGGCCCACGCGGTACTGCGGATCAACGACGCCGGGTCGCCGGAGCACGCCGCGGACCTGCAGCTGATCGCGGAAGCCGGATTGACGGCGGTGATGCTGCCCAAGGCCGAGACGGTCGAGCAGGTGGCCGCGGTGCGCGCCGCCGCAGGCCCGCTGCGGGTGCTGGCCCTGATCGAGACCGCACGCGGGGTCGAGCAGGCCGCCGCGGTCGCCGCGGCCGACGGGGTGACCCGGCTGGTGTTCGGCACCCTGGACCTCGCACTGGACCTGGACCTCGACATCGAGCAGTCGTCCGGACGGGCTGGGCTACGCGGCCGGCCGGCTGGCCGTCGCGTCCCGCATCGCCGGGCTGCCCGCACCGGTCGCCGGGGTCACCCCCCAGCTGGGCGACCGGGCCCGGCTGCTGGCCGACCTGGCGTGGTCGCGTCGGCACGGCTTCGGCGCCAAGCTGTGCATCCACCCGGCGCAGGTCGAGCCGATCCACACCGCGCTGGCTCCGGATGCCGAGGCCCTCGCGTGGGCCCACCGGGTGCTGGCCGCGGACCGGGCCGCACCCGGAGCGGCCCGGCTGGACGGCCGCATGATCGACCGCCCGGTTGTCCTACAGGCCGCCCGCACCCTGGCCCGCGCAGGCCACTGAACCCCGTCCGATCGGAGAACCGCCATGCCGTCCACGATCATCGATTCCGCCATCTTCCAGGGCATCTTCTCCACCGACGAGATGCGCCTCGTCTGGTCCGACGAGAACCGCACCGAGAAGTACCTCGACATCGAAGCCGCGCTGGCCAAGGTGCAGGCCCAGCTCGGGCTGATTCCGGCCGAAGCCGCCGAGGAGATCATCAGCCACTGCCACCTCGACCAGATCGACCTACCCCGGCTGCGCGAGCAGACCGAACGCATCGGCTACCCGATCCTCGGCGTGGTCACCCAGGTCAACCAGCTCTGCCGCGACGGCCTCGGCGAATACGTGCACTGGGGCGCCACCACCCAGGACATCACCGACACCGCCACCGTGCTGCAGATCCGCGAAGCACTGGACCTGGTCGACGCCGAGCTCAGCGCAATCTCGGCCGCGCTCGCCACGCTGGCCAAGAAGCACCGCGACACCCCGATGATCGGCCGCAGCAACCTGCAGCAGGCCATCCCGATCACCTTCGGCTACAAGATGGCAGGCCTGCTCTCGGCGATCGAGCGGCACCGGGAGCGGCTGACCCAGCTGCGTGAGCGGGTGCTGGTCGGCGAGTTCGCCGGCGCCGCAGGCACCCTGGCCTCGCTCGAGATCGGAGCCATGGAGACGCAGGCTGGGCTGTGCGCCGAGCTCGGGCTGGCCCAGCCGGTGATCGCCTGGCACACCATTCGCGACAACATCGCCGAGGTCGGCGCGTTCCTCGGCCTCGTCGGCGGCACCCTCGGTAAGCTCAGCATGGACGTCAAGCTGATGATGCAGACCGAGGTCGGCGAGGTCTACGAGCCGTACGCGCACGGCCGCGGCTCCTCATCCACGATGCCGCAGAAGCGCAACCCCATCTCCAGCTGCTACATCCACGCCGCGATCTCCGTCGTGCGCCAGCACTCCGCCGCCCTGATGGACGCCATGGTCGCCGACCACGAACGCTCCACCGGCCCGTGGGAGATCGAGTGGATCGTGCTGCCCGAGGCGTTCTGCCTGATGGCAGGCGCGCTCAAGCAGGCCCGCGCCATCGTCGAAGGACTCGAGGTCGACGCCGCGGCGATGCGCCGCAACATCGACCTCACCGGCGGGTTGGTGATGAGCGAAGCCGTCATGATGGGTCTGGGCCCCTACATCGGCCGCGAGTACGCCCACGACCTGGTCTACGACATCTGCCGCGACGCCGTGGCCGGCGGTCGCCCGCTGCTGGACCTGCTCGCCGAGCACCCGGAGATCAGCAAGCACCTCGACCGGGACGCACTGGTCAAGCTGTGCGACCCGGCCAACTACCTGGGCCAGGCCGGGGTGATGGTGGACCGGGTGCTCGACCGGCTGCCCCAAGCGGACAGGGCAGACCAGCGGTGAGCACCGCCACCGATCGTGTCGTGCCGTGCGTGTTGATGCGCGCAGGAACGTCCCGCGGGCCGTTCTTCCTGCGCGAATGGCTTCCCGCCGACGAGCGTGTTCGCGACGAGGCCCTGATCGGCGCCATCGGCGCCTCCGACCTTCTGCAACTCGACGGGGTCGGCGGGGGCAGCACGTTGACCAGCAAGGTCGCCGACGGGCCGCGGGCGCGCGGCGCCTTCCTGTTGCGGGTGGAGCTGGATCCGCCGTGGGCGATGCGGATCGAGGACGGGGCGCCGCTGTCGCTGGTCGTGCTCACCCGCGGGGCGGCGTGGTTGGCGGGCGCGGACCGGGTGCCGCAGGAGCTGCGTCCCGCGGACGTCGTGATCGCGCCGGGCCCGGCGCCCTACCTGCTGGGGGACGACCCGACGACGCCGGTCAAGGTCGTCATCGAACCCGGGCCGCGCTGTGTCAGCGTGGACGGGCGGTCACTGGACACGGCGTTGGATCCCGGCAAACGGCAGTGGCGCACCGCAGCGCACGGCTACTCAGGGGTGCGGACCTGGGGCAACACCGACGCCGGCGCCACGCAGCTGCTCGTGGGCACCTACCGTATGCGCAGCGCCGTCGGGCAGCGACTGACCGCGGCGTTGCCCCCGCTGGCCGTGCTGCCCGGGTTCGGCAGCGGATCGGGGCTGTTCGCCGCGCTCGCCGAGGAGATCGGCAAGGACGAGCTGGGGCAAGACGTCGTGCTCGACCGGCTGCTGGACCTGCTGCTCGTCGCCGCCCTGCGCACCTGGTTCTCCCGCGCCGAGGTGATCGCGCCGCCGTGGTACCGCGCCGGCGACGATCCCCTGATCGGCCGCGGGGTCCGCCTGCTCATCGAGCGCCCCGACCGCCCCTGGACGGTGGCGACGCTCGCCGCGGCGGCGGGCGCGTCACGCACCGCGTTCGCACGGCGGTTCAGTCAGCTCGTGGGCGAGCCACCCATGACCTTCCTCGCCGGATGGCGCCTGGCGATGGCCGCCGACCTGCTCCGCGACACCGACACCACGCTCGAATCCGTCGCCCGCGCCGTCGGCTACGGCAGCCCCTTCGCGCTCAGCACCGCGTTCAAACGCGCACACGGCATAAGCCCGCAGGGCTACCGACGCCAGACCCGGTCGCGGGAGGAGACGATTGGTGTCGACCAGGAATCACCACGTTTCCGCTCCGGAACACGTCTTGCGGGTCGTAGAGGCCCTTGATCTGACGTAGACGTCGGTAGGTCGGTGGGTCCCACACCCGGTCGATCTCGTCGGGGCTGCCCAGCGCGTGGGGGAACTCGCGCGTGTCCGGGTTGGCGCCGAGCATGGCGTAAGTAGCGTTCGGCCCGTCGACGAACAAGACTGTTACGTCGATCCAACGCGGATCGTCCTTCATCTTGATCGGCCCGTAGAACTCGAAGGCTTCGGAGTCGACGTTGAACCGCAGACCCCGGAACGTGTCTGGATCGCCCTCGAAGAAGCCCGGCGGTCGACCCCGCACGATGCCGTACAGGGTAGTGACCCGCTGCTGACCGTCGAGGAGGAGCGATCGGGTGCCGCGGGTGTGGCCGGACGCGCCGCGGACCGCTTGGTTGGTGGTCTCGGTCTCCCACACGAGCAGGGCGCCGACGGGATAGCCGTGGTAGAGCGATCGCATGAGGCCGCGAACCTGGTCTCTGTTCCACACGTAGCCACGCTGGAACTCCGGCAGCAGCATCGTCCCGGCGTCGATCTGGTCGAGGATCGTCGTCAGCTTCGCCATACTGCTCCCCTCGGGGGGCCTTCACAGGATCGCTGGTCGCGCGACACGCGTTAGCCAACGCACCGGGCTCATCTTGGCGACGGTGCCTGGAGGTCACCTGCGGGGGCACTCGATCGTGTCGGTCTCCCAGCCGCTGACGATTGATTACCTCCAGCGCCGCGGGAGAATTCGAACGCCGGGTACACATCCTGGGCGTCACCGCCCACCCCACCGGAGCGTCGCTGACCAAACCGGCGCGCAACCTGCTCGTGGACCTCGACGACGCCCACCGACGCTTTCGCTTCTGATCCGCGACCGCGACAGCAAGTTCACCGCCGCCTTCGATGCCGTCTTCACCGCCATCGACGTCAGGATCATCACGACGCCGGTGCGGGCACCGCATGCGAACGCCATCGCCGAACGCTTCGTCGGCACCGTCCGCCGCGAACTCCTCGACGGATCCTGATCGTCAACCAACGACACGCCATAGCCGTGCGAGGCGAGTTCGAGAGCCATTACGATGATCATCGACCGCACCGCACCCTCGGCCTGGCAGTTCCCTCGCGTCCGCTCCCCGTCGTGCAATAAACCGAGATTCCCAAGATCAAACGGCGCGACCGCCTCGGCGGACTCTCCTCGATGAATACCTCCGCGACGGAGCCACCTTCGGTGACTCGACCGGCGTACGCCGGGATCCGACATGCGATCGGCCTGGTTCGTGGCCGACGCCTGCCAAACGTTGCCCCAACGGCCGCCCGGGTTGTCAGCGCGGCGCGACGGATGGTCCTCCCTGACCGTTTGACCATCCCGCCGCGGCACAGGGCGGCAGATGCGATCAGGAAGTCAGCCTGGATCGAACGGTGCCCAGCGGCGTCCAACTACGTCCAACCGCCCACGATCACTGGAGCAGACCGTTGACCGTGTTTCGTGCCCCCGGACGCCGTGCTCCAGTTGTGCTCCAGTTGCGGTGCACTTCGCATGAATAGTCGATCACCTGGAGATCAACTATTATCGCGCGGGACAGGCTCCGACCTGCCGAAATGCCGCAACCTGCACCGCTGCCGCAAGAGTGGAGCTGAGGGGATTCGAACCCCTGACCCTTTGACTGCCAGCAACGTGCCAAGCGACTTCGACCCCTTGACGAGGACCGAATTGATCATCGGCTCTGGACGACGGCCACGCGCGCACTGACACGAACCACGCCCAACAGCGTCCAGCCGCGTCAAACAGGCACGAAAGTCTGGAGCAGAACGTGGCCCTATTTCGCCGCCGTCGGACGCCGTGCTCCAGATTTGCTCCAGATTCGCGCATCTCGGCCGGTCGACAAGATCAACATATGATCCACAACTCAGCTAGTGCGCTGACCTCGAAGATTCACCGGGTGGAAGTCCGCGACACGCCGTCATCGGTGCGTGATCCGTGGGCTGGGACGGTGCACCTTGATCTTGCGGGGTGGATCGAGGTGCGTCATGTCCAGACCTGTCCGGGCACGTCGATTGACCGACGATGAAGGCCAGTTCCTGCTGCGCTTGGTACGCCGCCGGGGTCGTGCCGACGCCATCCGGTACCGCCGGGGGTTGATCATCCTGGGGTCGTCGTCGGGGATACCGGTGCTGGCGATCGCCCGGCTGGTGGCCGCAGACCCGGACACAGTCCGGGACGTGATCCACGCGTTCAACGCCCACGGGCTGTCCGTGCTGGAGCCTCACTGGGGCGCCGGGCGCCCCCGGCGGATCACCGACCAGGACGAGGCGTTCGTGGTCGAGATCGCCCGCAGACGCCCGGGGAAGCTGGGTCTGCCGTTCACGCACTGGAGCATCCGCAAGCTCGCGAACTACCTCAGCGGCCGCTACGGCCGCACCGACCCGGCACAGATGCCGCACCGGATCGTGCGGATCGGCCGGGAACGGGTGCGGCGGATCCTTCACTCCCACGACATCACCTTTCAGCGCACCCGGACCTGGAAAGAGTCCACCGACCCGGCCAAGGACGCGAAGCTGGACCGGATCGAGGAAGTGATGTCCCGGTTTCCCGATCGTGTCTTCGCCTTCGACCAGTTCGGGCCGCTGAGCATCCGGCCCTGTCACGGCACCTGCTGGGCCGGCACGAAGCACCCGGACCGGCTGGCGGCGACCTACCACCGCTACCACGGCGTCCGCTACTTCCACGGCTGCTACGACCTGGCCCGCGACCAGCTGTGGGGTGTGCTGCACGAGCACAAGGGCGGTGCACACACCCTCGCCGCCCTCAAGAGCGTCCGTGCCGCGCGCCCCGACGGCGCACCGATCTACGTCGTGCTGGACAACCTGTCCTGCAACACCACTGCGGCAATCCGGATATGGGCAGCAGCGCACAAGGTCGAGCTGTGCCCGACCCCGACGAATGCCAGCTGGGCCGACCCGATCGAGGCGCAGTTCGGGCCCCTGCGAACGTTCACGATGGCCAACTCCGACCACCCCAGCCACGCCGCCCTGGCCCGCCGACTGCACGCCTACCTGCGCTGGCGCAACGCCAACGCCCGCGACCCGCGGGTCCTGGACGCCCAGCGCCGCGAACGCGCCCGCGCCCACAGCGAGAAAGGCCACCGCTGGGGACGGCCCCAGCCCCGCGCCGCCTGACCAACCCGGTGATCTATCCGGGTCAGCGCACTAGCGCAAGATCGCACCAGCTGGCATTACCGCAGGTCAGACATGGCAAAGGGCGGCGCTCCCCAGCGAGGAGACACCGCCCGATCTGCCGTCGGGACGACAGGATTTGAACCTGCGACCCCTTGACCCCCAGTCAGGCCCGGCAACCCAGCTGACCTGGGAAAACAGACTTCACGCAGGTCGCGGCGGTGCAGTTCGACGCAATTCAGGCCTGTTCAGCGTCGTTGACGTCAGACGCGTGCTCCACACTTGCTCCCCCACGAATAGTCAAGAAGTTCGTCACGCGCCGATGCGTCAAGCCAGTCCGAGTCCATCCCGTCCGATGGCGTTGAGGTCGGCGGCCGGACCAGGTCGGCCGCCACCGTGCGCCGCTCGGCCTTGCCGGAGCAACATCTGCCTGGCATGGGTGGGGTGGCCCCCGTCGAGGAACAGCCGACGTACCCGGCCAGCACGGCCCGCCCCAGTGCCCTGGCGAGTGGCCATGGCCTTGTCGAGGTCTCCCCCGGCTCGCTGGGTAAGTGCGCGCAACATCAGAATCCCGTCCACGCTGCCTTCGCGGTCACTGGCTTCGCGGTCGCCGCCTTTGGCCGCGACGAGGAGCCGACCCAGCAGCGCGATTGCCTCGTCGACCTGGTGCTCGGCGATCAGCAGGCGGGCGAGCGTCAGGTTGTTGCGCTCGGCGAGCTAGGACAGGTCATCGGCGGGGGTATCGCCGTGCTCGCGGGCCCAGTCCCGGGCAAGGTCCAGTCGCCCGCGGGCGATGTCGATCCGTGCTCGCAGCGCGGCAAGGGAGCGCACCGCAAGGAAGAAAGCCGGGCAGGCGGCGCGTCTCCGCCCGCTCAAGCAGGTCGGCCGCGGCGTCGAGGCCGCCGGCCGCGGCGATGGTCGAGGCGGGGGTCGGGTTGGCTGTGCCGGTCCGCGGCCAGATCATCGCCTTGGCGGTCACGCTGCAGGAATCCGTCGTGGCGGTCGCGGTACAAGAATTCGGCTTGTTCCCGTACGCCAACTCCACGGTCGCGGCGTCGCTCGGCCTGCGGCACGAGCGAGCGGCCGGCTAGCCATGTCGTCAGTGTCGTCGGCACGGTCACCGGCCTCGCCTGCCCGGCCCACGGCCCGACCGGACTCGTGCAAGTCCCCAACGAAGCTGACGACGAGGTGGACGTTCTCCCCAGTCGCATCCGTACCGTCGTTGCTCGGTCGTCCCACCGCGGACGGCAGACCGACATCCGGACCGTCGCGCCAGGCCCTGTCATCGCGGTTCCGATCCGTTCAGCTGAAAAGGCAGGACAGGGCGAGGGCTGAATTGCACGGATGTGTGATCTGGTCAGGATTCCTCGACGGTGCGCCAAGGAGAACAACCCTATTACAGTATGTCATCTCGACCTGCATATCTCACGGGCCGGGGCCTGCTGCGTCTGGCCATCGCGGGTGCCGTCGCCATCGGCACGCCGATCGCGCTGGCCAGCAACGCCGCGGCCGCACCCGCCTCGGTCTGGGACCGGGTTGCCCAATGTGCGAGCGGCGGCAACTGGAACACCGGCAACGGCTCCTACGGCGGCCTGCACTTCAGCGCCAGCACCTGGCGCGCGTACGGCGGCAGCGGCTCCGCGGCCCACGCCAGCCGCGAGCAGCAGATCGCCGTGGCCGAGCGGGTGCTCGCCGCACAGGGCTGGGGCGCGTGGCCCGTGTGCTCGCGCAACGCCAGCGCGTCCAGCTAGACGACGTCGCCGTCGCAGCCGTATCAGACCCGAATCCGCGAGTAGCGGTGCGACACGTGCGGCGAGTTGGGGATAGGTGCCCTGTGACCTGCGATGATGAGGTTGTTGAGCCAATATCGTCGGGGTCGGGAGGGCACCTATCTGGTGGGCAGGATACGACGGCAACGTGGGTTGCGGCGGCGGGTGCGGATCGGCGCGCCGGACGGGTCGTTGACGGGGTTCTCCGGCATGCTCGCGGTGACCGAGTTGGTCGATCGGCTCGGGGTGATCGACCGGTTGGACGCGGCGATCGGGCCGATCAAGAAGCGGGATCGGGGCTTCTCGGGCGGTGAGGTGCTGGTCGGCATGGCTGCGGCGCAGCTGGCCGGGGAGGACTTCTTGGTCGGGCTGGATCGCCAACGTGACGATGTCGCCGGGCAGCAGCTCGCGCCGGTGCCCGGGTTGAGTTCCACGACCGCGGCCGGGCTGGCCCGCAGGTTCACCGACGGGCAGTGGCATGCGGTGGAGACCGGGATCGGTGACATCGGCGCGGCGATGTTGGCCGCGCTGCCCGCGCAGCGGGCCGCGGCCCTGTGCGCCGAGGTGACCATCGATCTGGACACCACCGACGTGGAGGTGTACGGGCGGCACAAGCGTGGGGTGGCGTTCAACCACCAGGGGCAGCGGTGTGGGCGGCCGCATGTGGCCACCTGGGCGCAGACGGCGACGGTGCTGGCCGCGGACTTGATGGCCGGCAACGAGGACCCCCGCCCGCATGCCGCCGAGTTGCTGGGGCGGGCGCTCGCGGCGCTGCCCGCCCCGGCGCGGGCCGGGAAGATCCGGCTGCGTGCCGACGCCGGCTACTTCGCCGGCCGGCTGGCCCGCGCGGCGCTGTTGGCCGGGGTCGAGTTCGCCATCGGCGCCAAACGGATCGCGCCGTTGTGGCGGCTGCTGGACGGCGTCGCCGAGGACGCGTGGACCGACGCGGTCGACATGGACGGCGCGCAGGTCGCGGTCGCCGAGTACTGCCCGGACTGGTGGCCCGCGGCCACCCGGCTGCTGATCCGCCGGGTCCGGCTCGACGTGACCGCCGGGCAGGTCTCCGCCGACCCCCGAGCCCGGCGGCGCCGTACCCTGCACCCCGACCAGCGCGCTCTGCCGATCACCGAGCTCGCCGGCGCCGACGCGGTGTACGGCTATTCGTTCATCGTGACCGACCTCGACGTCTCTACCGGCGAGCGAGCAGCCGCGGTCGAGCACTGGTACCGGCACCGCACCCAGGTCGAGAACGTGTTCCGCGATGCCAAGCTCGGAGCGGCGCTTCGCCATCTCCCCTCGGGATATCCGCAGGTCAACACCGCGTGGATGTGGGGTGCGCTGCTCGCGGCCAGCATCGCGGGCTGGCTGCATCAGCTCACCGCCACCCCAGGACCCGGCGCGCGGCTGTTCGGGCACGGCCTCCGCGGCGGCCAAGCCATGATCGCCACCTTGCGGCACCGGTTGATCCGCGTCCCGGCCAGGCTGATCCGCCACGCCGGCGGGCTCACCCTGCGCCCACCACCGGGACATCACCTGCTCAACGAGGTCCTCGCTCGCATCCGCGCACTCCCCGCAACGTCCTGACCAGGCCGAACCGGCCCCGAACACCCCGGAACCCCGCTCACCCGAGGCGTCATTCGGGGCCTCGTCCTGCCCGAACCCGAAATGCACCCGGGAAAGATCCACAAATCGAGGCATAGATCAACTCACCTACTACTCGCCGAATCGGGTCAGAAGGCTGCGCCCACGCCGGTTGCGCGCGCATCTAGGTGGCCTCGGGTCTGTTCGTCGGCCTGCGGTGTGCGTACAATACGCTGCACATCACCCGGCCCCCGTGACCAGTATGGACGCGAACCCGTCCGTCCCCTGTTCGTCATGAGGTGCAGGTATGCCGGTTGATCCCACCCGAGAATGGACACCACCACTTGCGACGAACTTGACCAAGCCCGCCCTTTCAGCGATGACGAGGGGCCGAGGTTGACTCTCTCGAGAGTGGTCGTAACGTCGTCCGGATCGGCGGAGTGGCTGATGCAGGGGCGGCTGCGGTCGACGTCCACGGTTGGGTTCGATCAGATGCGGAGCCTCCGATGAGCTCGGACACCCCAACATCACCAGCACCGTCGTCGGCGCGGTCACAGCGCCGCCGCGCGGTGCTCGCCAGCACGGTCGGGACGACGATCGAGTGGTATGACTTCTTCCTTTACGGGACCGCGGCGGCGCTGGTGTTTCCGCACATCTTCTTCCCCGGGGAAACCCCGTACGCCGGCGTGATCGCCTCCTTCGGCACCCAGTTCGTGGGCTTCGCGGCGCGGCCACTCGGCGCCGCGATCTTCGGGCACTACGGTGACCGTATCGGCCGCAAGGCCACGCTCATCACCACATTGCTGCTGATGGGCATCGGCAGCACGCTGATCGGGGTGCTCCCCGGCTATGCCGCCATCGGCATCGCCGCGCCGATCCTGCTGACCGTGCTGCGGCTCGTGCAGGGCGTGGCGGTCGGCGGCGAGTGGGGCGGATCGGTACTCATGTCGATGGAGTGGGGCTCCAAGAAGCGGCGCGGGCTCATGGCGAGCTGGCCCCAGCTCGGCGTCCCGATCGGTCTGTTGCTGTCCACCGCGATGGTCCAGCTGATGTCGGCGACCACCGGCCCGGACTTCGAGACCTGGGGCTGGCGGGTGCCGTTCCTGGCCAGCATCGTGCTGGTCGGGGTCGGGCTCTACGTGCGGTTGCGGGTGCTGGAGAGCCCGGCCTTCGCCCAGGTGAAGCAGACGCAGGCGGTGCGGAAGCTCCCGGTCATCGACGCGTTCCGCCATCAGTGGCGGGAGATCCTCACCTCCGCTTTCGTCCGGATGTCCGAGCAGGCGCCGTTCTACCTGTTCATCACGTTCGTCCTGGCCTACGGCACCACACAGCTGAAGCTCGGCCGCACCGGGTTGCTCACCGACACCCTCATCGCCGCCGCCATCGGGTTGATCAGCGTGCCGCTGTTCGGCCACATCTCCGACCGGATCGGGCGGAGGTTGATGTATGGCATCGGGATCGTGTGCACCGGACTGTTCGCCTTCCCCTACTTCGGGTTGCTCAACACGCGGATGGCCGGACTGGTGCTGCTCGCGATCGTGGTGTCGCTGATCTTCCACGACATGCAGTACGGCCCGCAGGCCGCGTTGATCGCCGAGAGCTTCGGCACGAACATCCGCTACAGCGGAGCAGGGTTGGGTTATCAGTTTGCCTCCGTCATCGCAGGCGGACCGGCACCGCTGCTCGCCGCAGCAATCCTGCAGGGCACCGGATCCAGCACCTGGATCAGCATCTACATAGTCGGCTGCTGTGTGGTCTCGATGATCGCGCTGCTGCTCATGCCGCGCCGTGACCCGACCTATGAAGCGCCCAGCGTCGGAGCGCCCGCGGCCGCAGGGAGCACAACCGGCTGAGGACGCTGGCCGCATCCACATTGCCCGCGTGCGTGACGGGGAGGAGACCAGCACGCAGGCCAAGCAGCGCCGGGTGGGTAGCGCTCTGACGAGGATCTTGATCGGGCACACCAGGGCATCGCCGGAGCTGAGGAGCAACAGATGACCGACACGACCATGACCGCCACCACTCCAGGCCCGTTGTCCGGCGCCCTCGTGGTCGATCTGTCCCGGGCCTCGCAGGTCCGCACGCCACGATGATGTTTGGCGATCTCGGCGCGCGGGTCATCAAGGTCGAGGCGCCGGGCGCAGGCGATGACACGCGAGGGCGGGGTCCGCCGTTCGTGCAGCCCCCCAGGCTCGGCCGACGGCGCCCCCACGGAGTCGACCTACTTCCTTTCCGCCAACCGCAACAAGGAGTCCATCGTCCTCAATCTGAAGGACGATGACGACCACCAGATCCTGTTGGAGCTGGTCTGTCGGGCGGATGTGCTGGTGGAGAACTTCCGGACCGGGGTTGTCATGTCGCATGAGCTGAATCCGCGCCTGGTCATCCTGTCCATTACAGGTTCCGGCCCGGACGACCCGCAGAAGGTCGGCACGCCGATCACCGACCTGCTGGCGGGCATGTACGGCGCCTACGGGGTGCTCGCCGCCCTGATCGAGCGGGGCCGCACCGGCAAGGGCACCGTGGTGCGCACTTCGCTGCTGGCGGCAGCGGTCGGGGTGCACGGATTCCAGTCGACCCGCTGGACGGTGGCAGGCGAGGTGGGCCGCGCCCAGGGGAACCACCACGTGTCCATCGCCCCATACGGCCTGTTCCACTGCGACGACGGATTCGTGCAGATCGCGGTTGGCAGCGAAGGGCTTTGGCAGCGGTTCTGCGCCGGGTTCGGCATCGACCCGGCCACGCCCGAATTCGCGGGCAATGGACAGCGTGTGGCCAACCGGGAGCGGCTGATCCAGTTCAGGACTCGGGACTTCCACCACAAGCCGGGACGCGACGATCGCCGCACACGGAAGGCAGACCAAGCACCGTCCGTCGGGGTCTTGAGTTCGGTGGACCCAGCGAGGACGATACGGGTTCGCTGCTCCAGACGTTCGCGTCGAGCGGCGACTGACACCCTAGACCCCGGTGACCACCAATAAGCCCTGCAATGGGAGGTCCGGCCCGGGAGATCCCGAGTTCTCGCCGGATCCCGTTGCTTACAAATCTGTTGACAGTCGTCTGTCGACAGACAACGCGCACCTGCCGAAGTGGACCGCCTCGAGGAGGAAGCCCATGGCCGTGTCGGACATGCCATCGCGGAACGGGGAGCCATCGACCAGCGGCTGGCGGCGGCTCGATCCCAAGCAGGTTGTCGTTTGGAGCGCTGTCTCCCTCGTTGCGGCGGTCGCGTGGGGTGTGTTGGCGCTGGCGCGGGGCGAGCGCGTCTCAGCGGTCTGGCTGGTGGCAGCCGCTGTGGGTTCCTACTTGATCGGCTACCGGTTCTACGCCCGCTTCATCACGCGGCGCGTGTTGAAGGTGGATGACACTCGGGCGACGCCTGCCGAACGGCTCGACAACGCCACCGACTTCACCCCGACCGACCGGCGTGTTCTCTTCGGCCATCACTTCGCCGCCATCGCCGGCGCCGGACCGCTGGTCGGCCCCGTGCTCGCCGCCCAAATGGGCTACCTACCGGGCACGATCTGGATCATCGTCGGCGCCGTCTTCGCCGGGGCCGTGCAGGACATGGTCACGCTGTTCTTCTCGATGCGCCGCAACGGCAAGAGCCTGGGCCAGATGGCCCGCGAGGAGATCGGCGTGGTCGGCGGGGTGGCGGCGCTCGTCGCGGTGTTCAGCATCATGATTATTTTGCTGGCGGTGCTCGCCCTGGTCGTCGTCAACGCCCTCGCCGGCTCGCCCTGGGGCACCTTCTCGGTCGCCATGACGATCCCCATCGCCCTGTTCATGGGCTTCTACCTGCGCACGCTACGGCCCGGCAGGGTGATCGAGACCACCATCATCGGAGTGACCTTGTTGCTCCTCGCGATCATCGGCGGCGGGTACATCGAGGGATCCGCGTTGAGCGCCGCGTTCACCCTGAGCCCCGAGACGCTGGTCTTCTGCCTGGTGATCTACGGCTTCATCGCCTCCGTGCTGCCGGTGTGGATGCTGCTGGCACCGCGGGACTATCTGTCCACGTTCATGAAGGTCGGCGTGATCGCGTTGCTCGCGGTGGCCGTGCTGGTGACCGCTCCGGTCCTGCAGGCGGAGCCGGTCACCGCCTTCGCCCTGCAGGGAAACGGTCCGGTGTTCGCCGGCGCACTCTTCCCGTTCCTGTTCATCACGATCGCCTGCGGCGCATTGTCCGGATTCCACGCGCTGATCGCCTCCGGCACGACGCCGAAGATGATCCAGAAGGAACGCCAGGTTCGGCTCATCGGCTACGGCGGGATGCTGGTGGAGTCCTTCGTCGCAATCATGGCGCTGATCGCCGCGTGTGTCATCGACCCCGGCCTGTACTACGCGATCAACGCGCCCGCCGGGCTGCTCGGCAGCACCGTCCAGTCCGCCTCGCAGGCTGTGGCCAACCTCGGCTTCACCATCACTCCCGAGCAGCTGACGGCGGCCGCGGCGGCGGTGCACGAGCCCACCCTGGTCGCGCGTACCGGCGGCGCGCCGACGCTCGCGGTCGGCATGTCGCAGATCTTCTCCCAGATCTTCGGCGGCGAAGCGCTGCGCGCCTTCTGGTACCACTTCGCGATCATGTTCGAAGCGCTGTTCATCCTCACCACGGTCGACGCCGGCACCCGGGTGGGGCGGTTCATGCTGCAGGACACCATCGGCAACCTCTACCGGCCGATGCGCGACGTGAGCTGGAAGCCGGGGGTGTGGGTCACCAGCGCCGCGGTCGTCGGAGCGTGGGGCTACTTCCTCTATACCGGGGTCACGAACCCGCTCGGTGGGATCAACCAACTGTTCCCGTTGTTCGGGATCGCCAACCAGCTGCTCGCGGCCATCGCCTTGACCGTGTGCACGACGCTGCTGATCAAGACCGGCAAGGTGAAGTGGGCTTGGGTGACCGGTATCCCGCTCGCCTGGGATGCGGCGGTCACGTTGACGGCGAGCTGGCAGAAGGTGTTCTCCGACTCGCCGACCCTGGGCTTCTTCGCCCAGCGGGCCCGTTACCAGGAGGCTCTCGACGCGGGCAAGGTGCTGGCTCCGGCGAAGAGTCTGGAGGCGATGCAGACCGTGGTGACGAACTCGATCGTCGACGGCGTCCTGGCCGCCTTCTTCGCCCTCCTCGTCGTGATCGTCATCGCCGACGCGATGCGGGTGTGGATTCGAGCCGTGCGCTCCTCCGCGCCGCTGCCGACCACGGAGGCGCCCCACACCGAGTCGCTGATCACCGCCCCGAGCGGCCTGCTCGGCGGCGTCGGGGAGGATCGACGGGAGCTCGCCGGAACAGGGAGGCGGACGCATTGACGGTGAGACGAGCGATCGAGGGCATCCGCTGGTATCTCCGGGAGGCGTCCGGCGAGGGTGACTACGACCGGTACGTCGTGCACGCGCAGCGACACCATCGCGACGCCCCAGTACTGTCCCGCCGCGACTTCGAACGGCGCAGGATGAAAGAGCGGGAGGCGAACCCGAGCGCCCGCTGCTGCTGACAACGGCGGCCTCATCAACGCGAGCCCGGTCGGGGAGAGCACGGGCATGCGGGCCTGCCTTGTCGC
The DNA here is from genome assembly GCA_963739465.1 of uncultured Actinomycetota bacterium. Classification (GTDB taxonomy): domain Bacteria; phylum Actinomycetota; class Actinomycetes; order Mycobacteriales; family Pseudonocardiaceae; genus Pseudonocardia. Next base: position 499,660 of record CAVUAS010000013.1, on the reverse strand, counting down.
GGTGTTCCGGATCATCCGGTCGAAGCTGCCACCTGCACGGATCAGGGAGCCGAGCGCGGAGAGTGGCCCCATGTGTGCCAGCCCCAACCCGGCCGCCGACCACGCCGAGCTGGTCGTCGTGGCCGCCTTGGCCCGATCAGCGGCCTGTTCTACGGGCTCACCTTCAACCCGATCCTGATCGTCACCTTCGGCTTCCTCGTGAACTTCTTCGAGCGCGGCTACACGGCCCTCGCCTACGCCTACTCCCCGGAGATCTTCGACACCCGCGCCCGGTCGCTGGGCACCGGGGTCTCCTACGGACTGGGCAGGCTGTCCAACGCCGCCGGGCCGCTGATCATCGCTGGCCTCTACAACGGATTCGGATACCAGAGCGTCTTCTTCTTCATCGCCGGCAGTTGGCTGGTCGGAGCGATCGCCCTGGCCCTGTTCGGACCCAACACCCGGCAGGCCCGGCTCGCCCAGAAGGAGACCGGTGTGGAAGCGCAACCGGCCGTCCGAGCCCACATTCACGGTGAGTAGCCGCCGAGGTGCGGCGACACGCGGTCGGATGGGCCAGGTGCGGGCACGCCACCGCCGGCCCATCCCTGCGTGACGCGCCCGGTGAGGTGTCAATCCGGCGGGCCCATCGACGAGTGGGGCTATGGTGGAAATAGGGTTGTTGCATGATCACGGCAGCGGCGGGCGAGCTTGCCTCCGCAAGTGGCGATCGGCAGAGGCCTCGCCGAGGGCCGTTTTCCGCAACGCGATCGCTTGGCGACATGGCTGCATGGCTTGCTCCGCGAATCGGCGGGCAGGCGAGGGTGGTCGGCCTCGTCGAGCGGCTGCAGGCGCAGATCGTGCGCCATCGGTCCCGGTTGTCACCGCGTCCGGCCCGGCCGGCGGTCGCGTCATCAAGCTCGAGCAGTTCATCCAGGCGGCCGTCGACCGCGACCCCGACCGGGTCGAGGAGGCGGCACGCAGCCGTCTCCCCAGAGCGTCATCGCCGCACTCGGTGCGGCCCGCACCGATTGTCTTCCGTCTCATTCCGAGGAGAGCCGTCATGCCCGATCCGCAGCGTCCGCAGTCCCGGCAGGTCATCAGGGGGGCGCGGGCATGAGGACCGTGGTGCTGACCGATCCGCCGCGGGCGGACATCGAGGATGCCCAGATCCTCGGGGGGTACGGCGTGGCCACCGTGCACGAGGCGCTGGGCCGGGTCGGCTACCTCGGCCCGGAGTTCCGACCGGCATGGCCGGGGGCACGGATCGGTGGCACGGCGGTCACCGTGCTGTGCTGGCCCGGGGACAACCTGATGATCCACGTCGCGGTGGAGCAGTGCCGGCCGGGTGACGTCCTGGTGGTGGCCACCAACTCGCCGTGCACCGATGGTCTGTTCGGTGAGCTGTTCGCGACCGCCCTGGCACAGCGGGGGGTCCGCGGCGTCGTGCTGGCCTGCGGGGTGCGGGACGTCGCGGATCTGCGCGAGATGCAGTTCCCGGCCTGGTCCCGGGCGGTCAGTGCCCAAGGCACGGTGAAGGCGACCGCCGGAGCGGTGAACGTCCCGGTTGTGCTCGGTGGCCAGACCGTCCGTCCCGGGGACGTGGTGGTGGCCGACGACGACGGCGTCATGGTGCTGCCGCGCGCCGACGTCCCGCGGGCCCTGATCGCATCCCGGGCCCGGATCGACAAGGAGGCGGCCAGCCGTGCCGCCTTCGTGCAGGGAGAGCTCGGGCTCGACCGCTACGGCCTGCGTCAGCGGCTGCCCGACCTCGGCATCTCCTACATGACGTTCGACGAGTACCGGAAGGAGAACGACGGTGAGTGACGCCGCGGGGTACGACAGCAGCACCGGTGTCCGCTGCACCATGCTGCGCGGCGGCACCTCCCGCGGGCTGTATTTCGAGGCCGGTGACCTGCCGGCGGAGGCCGGCGCCCGCGACGACCTGCTGCTGCGTCTGATGGGCACCCCCGACCCCCGTCAGATCGACGGCCTGGGCGGGGCCACCTCGCTGACCGGCAAGGTGGCCGTCGTCGGCCCGTCCGACCACCCCCATGCCGACGTCGACTATTTGTTCCTGCAGCTCGGCGTCGACGAGGCCACGGTCAGCGATCGGCAGAACTGCGGCAACATCCTCGCCGGAGTCGGGCCGTTCGCGGTCGAGCGGGGCCTGGTGCCCGCGGGGCCGCGGGAGACGGCCGTGCGGATCCGCATGGTCAACTCCGACAGCATCGCCGTCGCCACCTTCCCGACCCCGGACGGCCGGGTCGAGTACCACGGCGAGGTCGCCATCTCCGGTGTCCCCGGCACCGCCGCGCCGGTCGTCCTCGCCTTCACCGACACCGAGGGGTCCGCGACCGGCAGCCTGCTGCCCACGGGAAACGTGCGCGACTACGTCGACGGGATCGAGGTCACCTGCATCGACAACGGCATGCCGGTGGTCGTGGCCAGAGCGGAGTCCTTCGGGCTGACCGGCCACGAGACGCACGAGCAGCTGGCGGCCGACACAGACCTGCGCGAGCGGATCGATGCCTTCCGGCGCAAGGCCGGTCAGCTGATGAGACTGGGCGACGTGGCCGGGTCCTCGGTGCCCAAGACCGTCCTGCTCGCACCCCCCGTGGAGGGCGGCCAGGTGTGCACCCGCTCGTTCATCCCGGTGCAGCCACACACCGCCATCGGTGTGCTGGCCGCGGTCAGCGTCGTCACCGGCATGCTGCTGCCCGGCGCCGTCGGCCACGATCTCACCGCGGACTGGCCGCCCGAGCGCTCCGGCGTCGACGTCGAGCATCCCACCGGTCACCTGCTCGTCGACGTCGTCGTCGACGGCAACGCCACCCCTGCGCGGGTCGTCCGCTCGGGGGTCGTGCGTACCGCCCGCAAGCTCTTCGACGGCACCGCCTTCCCCCGAGCCTGACCGTCCCCCCGCCTGACCTGACCTGCCATCGCCGACCGAGTTACCGGAGACACGTCATGGCCCGACTGCACGAGCTCGCCCACCGGCCCGGGAGGCCGACATGATCATCGACTGCCACGGCCACTACACCACGGCGCCGCAGGCACACACCTCCTGGCGAGAGGCGCAGCGGGCGGCGTTCGACGCGAACCAGGCACCCCCGCCCTACCCGACGATCTCCGACGACGAGATCCGCGAATCGATCGAAGGCAGCCAGCTGCGCCTGATGACCGAACGCCGGATCGACCTGACCATCTTCTCTCCCCGCGCCTCGACAATGGGGCACCACATCGGCGACCAGGCGGTCAGCACCCGCTGGGCAGAAGTCTGCAACGACCTCATCGCCCGGGTGGTCGAGCTCTATCCGGACAACTTCATCGGCGTCTGCCAGCTTCCCCAGTCGCCCGGTGTCCCGATCGGTCACTCGGTGGCCGAGCTGCGCCGCAGCGTCCTGGAGCTGGGATTCGTAGGCTGCAACCTCAACCCCGACCCCAGCGGCGGACACTGGACCTCCCCGCCGCTGACCGACCGCAACTGGTACCCGCTCTACGAGGCGCTGGTCGAGCTCGACGTGCCGGCGATGGTGCACGTGTCCGCGGTGACCAACCCCAACTTCCACGCCACCGGATCGCACTACCTCAACGCGGACACCACCGCATTCATGCAACTGCTCCAAGCCGACCTGTTCACCGACTTCCCCGACCTGCGCCTGATCATCCCCCACGGCGGCGGGGCGGTCTGACCGTTCCGATCTTGTGACACTCGGTCGTAGACTGCCGCTGAACGCAGCGGAGGAAATCGCGTGGCGACACGCCGTCACTTCACCCAGGAATACAAGGATCAGGCCGTTAGCCTCGTCCTCGATTCGGGCCGGACCATCGCCGAAGTAGCGAAGAGTATCGGCGTCCACGAGATGACGTTGGGTAAATGGGTGAAGAAAGCACGAGAAGCCGGCCGGGTTCCCGACTCGGATCTGTCCGAGCCCGAACGGGCCGAGCTGGAACGACTCCGCAAGGAGAACGCGGTCCTGCGGATGGAGCGGGATTTCGCAAAAAAAGTGGCGACCTGGTTCGCGAAGGAACAGCCGTGAAATACGCGGCGATCGCGGACTGGGCGACCGACAAGCAGTACCCGGTCACGTTCATGTGCGCCCAACTCGGCGTGGCCCGCCAGGGCTACTACCGATGGCTCGCCGGCGGGCCCAGCGAGCGCGAGCGCTGCGACGCCGAGCTCACCGCCACGATCCGACAGATCCACGCCGAGCTGCACGGTCACCCCGGTGTGCGGCGGGTCTGGGCTGAGCTGGTCGTGCGCGGCGTGCGTGTCGCCCGCAAGCGAGTCTGGCGGCTGATGCAGGCCGCGGGCCTGCAGGGACGTCACCCCCGGGCCTGGAAGAAGACCACCGTCGCAGGTCTGCGGCCCATCGATGCCCCGGACCTGATCGGGCAGGACTTCACCGCCGAGCAACCCGACACCCGCTGGTGCGGGGACATCACCTACGTGCAGACCGTCGACGCTGGGTCTACACCGCGACCGTGATCGACCTGTACTCGCGCAAGGTCGTGGGCTACGCCGTGGCCGACCACCTGCGCACCAGCCTGATCGTCGAGGCGCTCGCGGCCGCGCTGGTGACCCGTCGCCCGCCGAACGGTGTGATCTTCCACAGTGACCGCGGCTGCCAGTACACCTCTCGGGAATTCGCCGATTTCTGCACCGAGAACGGTGTTGTCCGGTCGATGGGACGGCGCGCGACCTGCTTCGATAACGCGGTCGCCGAGTCGTTCTTCGCAACCTACAAGAAGGAGCTCATCCACACCCGGCCATGAATGATCTCCCAGGTTCGGCAACACACATTCCTGTGATCGAGGTTACTACAATCGCCGGCGGCGACACTCGACACTCGCCTACTTGACACCCAACGAATACGAGCTAGGATTCAGAAACTCGCCGACCTGGCAGCCTAAATCGGTGTCAATAAAATCGGGACACTCCAGTCCCGTATCACTGGGGCCGCTTCCGCGGGCTCGCCGACATGCTCGACCGGCCAGCCCTGGAAGACACGCTGATGCACAACGTCTTCTTCGACACCTGCGTGTACCACCAGCCGGGCATCAACCTCCTCTTCGACGTCATCAGCGCCGACAACATCCTGTTCGGCTCGGAAATGGTCGGCGCCGTCCGCGGGATCGACCCGCAGACCGGGCATTACTTCGATGACACCCGCCGCTACATCGACGCGCTCCACCTGGACCCGGGCGAGCGCGCGAAGGTCTTCGAGCTCAACGCCCGCCGCGCGTATCCCCGGCTGGACGCCGCGCTGAAGGCCAGAAACCAGCAGGCGGGCGCCGGGTCGCCGACAACCTCGCCGGGGCCGCCATCCACGGCCGGAGCCGCCACGGCGCCGAGACGGAGTGATCAAGCATGGACGAACGACCGGTCACGGTGACCGTGAACCGTCTTGCAAACGTGAGTCGCCACCCCACCTATGAACGGGTTAAGGATGACCGATGTTCAAGGTGTTGATCGTCGAAGCCCAGCAAGTCGCCGCTGAGTGGCGTCCACCAGAGTGGTGTGCGGCAGGCCCGGTGAGGGGCGTGGCGTAGACGAGTTGGGCGGCCACCGCGTGATCTTCTTGAAGACCTACCACAGTCCGACAGGAGAACCACGCAATGACCGCTCCCTCCAGTATCGACCCGTCCCGGTTCCTGCACGAGCAGTTGGGGTCCGCGTCGCCGGACCTGCTGCGCCAGATGTTGACCACGTTCATCAACACCCTGATGTCCGCCGAGGCCGACGCGGTCTGCGGCGGCCCCCTACGGCGAGACCAGCCCGGACCGCACGAACGTGCGCAACGGCTACCCGCACCGCGAGTTCGACACCCGGGCCGGCACCCTCGATGTCGCGATCCCGAAGCTGCGCGAGGGCTCCTACTTCCCGGACTGGCTACTCGAGCGCCGCCGCCGCGCCGAACGCGCCCTGACCACGGTGGTGGCCACCTGCTACCTGCTCGGGGTGTCCACCCGGCGGATGGAGAAGCTGGTCGACGCCCTGGGTATCACGAGGTTGTCGAAGTCGCAGGTCTCGGTGATGGCCGCCGAGCTCGACGCCCAGGTCGGCGAGTTCCGGTCCCGCCCGCTGGACGCCGGGCCGTACACGTTCGTGGCCGCGGACGCGCTGGTGCTGAAGGTCCGCGAGGGCGGCCGGGTGGTCAACGTGCACGCCCTGGTCGCGACCGGGGTCAACGGCGATGGGCACCGGGAGATCCTCGAGGTCCAGGTCACCTCCGGTGAGGACGGCGCCGGCTGGCTGGCGTTCTTCCGCGACCTGACCGCGCGCGGCCTGACCGGGGTCCGGCTGGTCACCTCTGACACGCACGCCGGGCTGGTCGCCGCGATCGGAGCCGCGTTGCCCGGCGCGTCCTGGCAGCGGTGCCGCACGCACTACGCGGCGAACCTGATGTCGGCCACTCCGAAATCCTCGTGGCCGTGGGTGCGGGCGTTGCTGCACTCGGTCTACGACCAGCCCGACGCCGCGAGCGTGCAGGCGCAGTTCGAGCCCGTTGGGCCTGCAAGGTGGTGGCTAACAGCTCGGGTGGGGGGGTGGCTTGCGTCCTAGTGTCGCGTGGTGGAAGTAGGTTTACGGTGGGCTTTGCGATGATGGTTTCGGCGTCCTTGGTCCACGTGAATGGTTGGCAGCGGTCGTTCCAGCCGTTGATGAATGCGGTGATGGCCTCGATCAGCTCGCCGACTGACGTGAAGGTTCCGCGGCGGATGGCCTGGCGGGTGATGATCCCGAAGAAGATCTCGACCATGTTCAGCCACGACCCCGACGTCGGGGTGAAGTGCAGCGTGATCCGGGGGTTGCGGGCCAGCCAGGCCTTCACCGCGGGGTGTTTGTGGGTGGCGTAGTTGTCGCATACCACGTGCAGCTTGACCTGGACCGTTCCCGATCTTGTAGACACTCGGTCGTAGACTGCCGCTGAACGCAGCGGAGGAAATCGCGTGGCGACACGCCGTCACTTCACCCAGGAATACAAGGATCAGGCCGTTAGCCTCGTCCTCGATTCGGGCCGGACCATCGCCGAAGTAGCGAAGAGTATCGGCGTCCACGAGATGACGTTGGGTAAATGGGTGAAGAAAGCACGAGAAGCCGGCCGGGTTCCCGACTCGGATCTGTCCGAGCCCGAACGGGCCGAGCTGGAACGACTCCGCAAGGAGAACGCGGTCCTGCGGATGGAGCGGGATTTCGCAAAAAAAGTGGCGACCTGGTTCGCGAAGGAACAGCCGTGAAATACGCGGCGATCGCGGACTGGGCGACCGACAAGCAGTACCCGGTCACGTTCATGTGCGCCCAACTCGGCGTGGCCCGCCAGGGCTACTACCGATGGCTCGCCGGCGGGCCCAGCGAGCGCGAGCGCTGCGACGCCGAGCTCACCGCCACGATCCGACAGATCCACGCCGAGCTGCACGGTCACCCCGGTGTGCGGCGGGTCTGGGCTGAGCTGGTCGTGCGCGGCGTGCGTGTCGCCCGCAAGCGAGTCTGGCGGCTGATGCAGGCCGCGGGCCTGCAGGGACGTCACCCCCGGGCCTGGAAGAAGACCACCGTCGCAGGTCTGCGGCCCATCGATGCCCCGGACCTGATCGGGCAGGACTTCACCGCCGAGCAACCCGACACCCGCTGGTGCGGGGACATCACCTACGTGCAGACCGTCGACGGCTGGTCTACACCGCGACCGTGATCGACCTGTACTCGCGCAAGGTCGTGGGCTACGCCGTGGCCGACCACCTGCGCACCAGCCTGATCGTCGAGGCGCTCGCGGCCGCGCTGGTGACCCGTCGCCCGCCGAACGGTGTGATCTTCCACAGTGACCGCGGCTGCCAGTACACCTCTCGGGAATTCGCCGATTTCTGCACCGAGAACGGTGTTGTCCGGTCGATGGGACGGCGCGCGACCTGCTTCGATAACGCGGTCGCCGAGTCGTTCTTCGCAACCTACAAGAAGGAGCTCATCCACACCCGGCCATGGAATGATCTCGCCGAGGTTCGGCAACACACATTCCTGTGGATCGAGGGTTACTACAATCGCCGGCGGCGACACTCGACACTCGCCTACTTGACACCCAACGAATACGAGCTAGGATTCAGGAAACTCACCGACCTGGCAGCCTAAATCGGTGTCAATAAAATCGGGGACACTCCAACCCGCGGGTAGGCCTTCGCGACCTGTTTGAGGAACCGCAGGAACTCCTGGTGGCGGTGGCGGGGCAGGCAGAGTTGCTCGACCCGGCCGGTGGCGACCTCCAGTGCGGCGAACAGGGTGGTGGTGCCGTTGCGGACGTAGTCGTGGGTCTGGCGCTCGGGCAGACCGAGCCGGATGGGCAGTGTCGGCGCGGTCCGGTCTAGGGCTTGGATCTGCGACTTCTCGTCAATACAGACCACCACAGCCTTCTCCGGCGGGTTCATATACAGCCCGACGACATCGCGGATCTTGGCGTCGAGTTCGGGGTCGGTGGAGAACTTGAACGTCTCGGTCCGCCACGGTTGCAGCTTCCACTTGCGCCAGATCCGAGCCACCGTGGCGAAGGAGATCTTCAGCTCCGCGGCCAGCAACCGGGCCGACCAGTGCGTCACGCCCAACCTCGCGGGGGGACGGCCGTCGTCGGCGAGGGTAGCCACCACGACGTCGATCTCGTCGATCTCGGGTGGCCGACCGCTGCGCGGCTGGTCATGCAACGCCGCGATCCCGCCCGCGACGTAGCGGGCGCGCCAGTCCACCACCGTCGGCCGGCTGGTCCCGGTCCGCCGGGCAATCTCGGCGTTGGGCAGTCCCTCGGCAGCGAGCAGCACAATCCGTGCCCGCAACGCCACGCCCGCCCGGATCGAACTCGACCAGGTCAAAGCCTCCAGCCGAGAACGATCACCCTCGCGCAAGACCAGCGGTGCCGCAATCGACATGGCTCAATTGTCTCGTACCACTAACCGTAAACAGAGAAACGACACGCGACACTAGGTGGCGAGAACTAGCAGAGTGGACCGTTCCCGATCTTGTAGACACTCGGTCGTAGACTGCCGCTGAACGCAGCGGAGGAAATCGCGTGGCGACACGCCGTCACTTCACCCAGGAATACAAGGATCAGGCCGTTAGCCTCGTCCTCGATTCGGGCCGGACCATCGCCGAAGTAGCGAAGAGTATCGGCGTCCACGAGATGACGTTGGGTAAATGGGTGAAGAAAGGGCACTTCTGCTGTTTCTGTGGGTCGGTTCGGGGGCGCTGCGCAGGGTGCGGGGCCGCTCCTCCCAGGTCAAGGGCGCCTGCAGCGTCGCTGCGCGAGGGCGCTGCGCGCCCCCCTGGACCTGCGAGCCTCTGCGGCCCCTTCGGGCAGTTGCTTGCGGGCAGGCCCGGGGCCTGCCCGATCTGATGCGCAGCGCCCCCGAACCTCGGCTGCTCGAGTGGCCGCCGGTGACGATCGTGGTGTCGGGGGATGACGGGCGCACGCCGCCCTGTCTTCACTTCTGGAGTTCCACGACCAGAGCCGAAGACGGAGACGCGGCGTGCGCAGGACGAGGGTATGGCGGCGGGTGCTCGGGCTCGAGCACACGGTGATCGAGTCGGTCGACCTGGAGACCGACGGGCGGGGCCAGGAGGTGCTCGTGGCCCAGGTGCGGCCGAAGGTGTCCGCGGCGCGGCGGTGCTCGCGCTGCCAGCGGCGCTGCCCGGGCTATGACACCAGCCCGGCCGCGCGCCGCTGGCGGGGCCTGGACCTGGGCACCACCCAGGTGTTCCTGCAGGCCCGAACGCTGCGGGTGTCGTGTCGCGAGCACGGGGTGGTGGTCGCCGCGGTGCCCTGGGCCCGGCCGGGGTCGCGGTTCACCACCGGGTTCGAGGACACTGCCGCCTGGCTGGTCTGTCACGCCACCCTCTCGGTGGTCGCGGTGCTGCTGCGGGTGGCCTGGCGCAGCGTGGCCGACATCGTCACCCGGGTCGTGGCCGACCGGGCCGCCGCCGTGGATCGGCTGGCCGGGCTGCGCCGGATCGGGATCGACGAGATCAGCTACCGCAAGGGCCGGCGCTACCTGCTGTGCGTGGTCGATCACGACACGGGCCGGCTGGTGTGGGCCGGGAAGAACCGGACGCAGGAGACCTTGAACCGGTTCTTCGACGATCTCGGCGCCGACCGCGCCGGGCGGCTGACCCACGTCTCCGCCGACGGCGCCCAGTGGATCCACGACGTGGTCGCCGAACGCGCGCCCGCCGCGGTGGTGTGCCTGGACGCGTTTCATGTCGTGGCCTGGGCCACCGAGGCCCTCGACCAGGTCCGCCGCGCCATGGTCAACCGGCTACGCGCCGGCGGGCACCACGACGAGGCCACCGCGCTGAAGGGCAGCCGGTGGGCGCTGTTGAAAAACCCACCCAACCTGACCGGAGACCAGCGCGCCACGCTCGCCGGGATCGCCAAGGCCAACGGCGGGCTCTACCGCGCCTACCTGCTGAAAGAACAACTCCGGGCGATCTTCCAGGCCGTCGAGCTGCCGGACGCCCGAGCCCTGCTGGGCGGCTGGATCGCCTGGGCCAGGCGGTGCCGCCTCGAACCGTTCGTCAAGCTCGCCAAGACCATCAAGAGATACCGGGCCCTGATCTTGAACGCCGTCGAGCACGGCCTGTCCAACGCCCGCTCCGAAGCCACCAACACCCACCTACGGCTACTCACCCGCCGCGCCTACGGCTACCACAGCCCCGAAGCACTGATCGCCATGGCCGACCTCACCCGCGGCGGCCTCTGCCCACCACTCCCCGGACGATCATGAAAAAGAACCCACAGAAATGTCAGGAGGGCCCCCGATCTTGTAGACACTCGGTCGTAGACTGCCGCTGAACGCAGCGGAGGAAATCGCGTGGCGACACGCCGTCACTTCACCCAGGAATACAAGGATCAGGCCGTTAGCCTCGTCCTCGATTCGGGCCGGACCATCGCCGAAGTAGCGAAGAGTATCGGCGTCCACGAGATGACGTTGGGTAAATGGGTGAAGAAAGCACGAGAAGCCGGCCGGGTTCCCGACTCGGATCTGTCCGAGCCCGAACGGGCCGAGCTGGAACGACTCCGCAAGGAGAACGCGGTCCTGCGGATGGAGCGGGATTTCGCAAAAAAAGTGGCGACCTGGTTCGCGAAGGAACAGCCGTGAAATACGCGGCGATCGCGGACTGGGCGACCGACAAGCAGTACCCGGTCACGTTCATGTGCGCCCAACTCGGCGTGGCCCGCCAGGGCTACTACCGATGGCTCGCCGGCGGGCCCAGCGAGCGCGAGCGCTGCGACGCCGAGCTCACCGCCACGATCCGACAGATCCACGCCGAGCTGCACGGTCACCCCGGTGTGCGGCGGGTCTGGGCTGAGCTGGTCGTGCGCGGCGTGCGTGTCGCCCGCAAGCGAGTCTGGCGGCTGATGCAGGCCGCGGGCCTGCAGGGACGTCACCCCCGGGCCTGGAAGAAGACCACCGTCGCAGGTCTGCGGCCCATCGATGCCCCGGACCTGATCGGGCAGGACTTCACCGCCGAGCAACCCGACACCCGCTGGTGCGGGGACATCACCTACGTGCAGACCGTCGACGGCTGGGTCTACACCGCGACCGTGATCGACCTGTACTCGCGCAAGGTCGTGGGCTACGCCGTGGCCGACCACCTGCGCACCAGCCTGATCGTCGAGGCGCTCGCGGCCGCGCTGGTGACCCGTCGCCCGCCGAACGGTGTGATCTTCCACAGTGACCGCGGCTGCCAGTACACCTCTCGGGAATTCGCCGATTTCTGCACCGAGAACGGTGTTGTCCGGTCGATGGGACGGCGCGCGACCTGCTTCGATAACGCGGTCGCCGAGTCGTTCTTCGCAACCTACAAGAAGGAGCTCATCCACACCCGGCCATGGAATGATCTCGCCGAGGTTCGGCAACACACATTCCTGTGGATCGAGGGTTACTACAATCGCCGGCGGCGACACTCGACACTCGCCTACTTGACACCCAACGAATACGAGCTAGGATTCAGGAAACTCACCGACCTGGCAGCCTAAATCGGTGTCAATAAAATCGGGGACACTCCAGAGCCCCCGCCGTTGGTGAGGGGGGCTCTGTTGTGTCCTCGTGTTGTCCAGGCGCGCGGAGCACGCTGGGTCAGCGGGCGGTGCGCAGGGCGCGGCGTGCCTTGGCGTAGTCGCCCTTTGGCTTGATCGTGGTGACGACGGTAGCGACGGCGTTCCAGGCGATGGTGACGATCAGCAGCGTGGGGGCGCCGGGGATGTGCGCGCTGTCGGCCGCGTAGGCGGCGAGGGTCGAGCAGACGGCAGTCGAGGTCTCACCGGCGACGAACATCAGCGCCTTGCGCCAGGGCGTGGCTGCGGCCATGGAGTCCTTGTCGGTGATGACCGACCAGAACGGAGCGAGGCTCATCAGCTGGCGCACCCTGTCGGGTAGTCCTCGGGGTGGTCGGTGCCGCGCACGCCGTAGAACCGGAACCTGATGCCCACCGCGCGGCCGACGAGGTAGTGGCCGATGGAGTGGGTGCAGTCATAGATCGCCAGCCAGCCCAACAGCAGCAGCGTCAGGCGAATGGCCGACGACACGGAGCTGATCGCGGCCAGCGCGATCAGTGCGCCGCCGACGAGGATGCCCCCGACCTGCCACAGGTTGCCTTGGGTGATCGACAGCCGAACCCACAGCCGCGGCCGAGCCTCGGCGCATGCCGCGCCGCAGGGCTGGCCGATGGTCCCGGCGGTCTTCCCGGTCGTGCCGGCAGCGGTGGCAGTCGAGGTGGTCATGGTGGGGGTTCCTTCGAGGTCCGTTTGGGTGGCGAGGGCAACTCTGCCAGTATTCACCGACGTTGTCAACGGTGGTGACAACGTCGGTGATAGACTGTTGCGATGACCGCGCAGCGAAGCGCACCGAAGACCGGCCGTACGACCGCCGGCAGATCCACGCGCGGGACTCTGTCGCGGCGCCGCCTGGTCGGCGCCGCCCTCGAGATCGTCGAGCACGCCGGTCTCGACGGGCTGTCCCTGCGCGCCCTGGGCGCGCACCTGGGCGTCGACCACACCGCGGTCTACCGGTACTTCCGCACCAAAGACGAGCTACTCGAGGCGCTCGCCGACACCGTCATCGGCGCCGGCGGCCCCTACCCCGAAACCGGCGAGCCTCGTGACCGGCTGCGGGGCGTGTTCGCCAACCTGCGCCACACCCTGCTCGCGCATCCGGCCCTCACGCCGGTGGTGGTCCGCCGCCCACCGCAGGGCGAAGGAACCTGGCAGGGCACCGAGAACGCACTCGCGGCCCTACGCGAGGCCGGGCTTGATGACGCCGCCGCCGCGGCCAGCTACCAAGCCCTGCTCAACTACACGCTGGGCCACGCGCTGCTCGAGGCGCCCTACGCGCTGATGAGCCCAGAACAGGTCGAGCACGAGCGGGCGCTCGTCCGCGCCGGCTTGGCCGCCCTACCACCCGGCCGCTACCCCAACGTCACCGCGCTGGCCACCAGCTTCTACACCGACATGGACGCACAGTTCCTCTACGGGCTTGATCTCCTGCTCCACGCCGTCCCGCCCGAAGTCCAGAACGAAAGCCAGGCGGACCGGACAGGCACCGAGTGACCCGAGCAAGCCGGGGATGATCGGTCAGTGGGTGCCGGCCTCCCAGCGGCGCTGCCCCGAGCCGGGGTTCGAGCGCTTCGGCTACCACCCCCGGAGGACGGCTGCTGGTCATATCGAGTGGGTCAAGCGTCGTGGCGGCCTACGCCGTCATTACCCGGCGACGCGGCTGCGGATCCTGCGCACGCCAGGCGACGACGACCAGCCAGATCATCCACGCCAAGTTCAGCACCCAGGCCAGCACGATCATAAAATCGACGGCCGGCGTGAATCCGTCGGCGCCGTCCACCCAGCCCTGCACCAGGTACGTGAGGCCGGAAAGGCCCATCAGGTAGGCGATCGGGCGCGGGACCCCAGCCGTCCCCCCGACCGCGACGGCGAACAGGAGCAAAGCGAGGCCCAGCGCGAAGCTGCGTTCCGCAGCTGAGGTGAGTGTCTAGTACGCGGATTGCGGCGTTGACCTGCAGGAATGCAGGACGGCGCGCGTCGCACGTGTGTTACTAGGCGACGGCGTTGTGCCTGGTCAGCACTCTGCGGTGCTGATCTCGATGATCTTCTTGGGGAGAGGGAGATCGAGCCGGGCGTAGAGGTCGATCTGCGGCTTGGTGGGGTCGGTGCGCTGGCGGAAGGTCCCGGTAGGGCCGGTGAAGGTGACAGCATGCAACCGGTCGAGGTCGCGCCGCACGTGGTGCCAGGTCTGGCCGGTGCGGGTCTCGATGATGCGGATCAGCAGCAGCGCCAGCCAGCAGAGCACGACGTGGGCGCGGATGCGTTCCTCGAGCCGGTGATAGACCGGGCGCAGGTCGAGGATCTGTTTCATGTCCCGCCAGCCGCGCTCGACCTCGAGGAGCTGCTTGTAGCCCAGCGCGATGTCGACGGCCGAGAGGTGCGGGTCCGAGCAGCGCAGCAGGTACTTCCCGTCCAGGTTCGCCTCAGTTTTGATCTTGGCCTTGTCGACGCGGAGCAGCCCGCCGGGCGTGACCCGCAGGTACCGGTTCAGGCCGGGTGTGGTGGAGATCTTCCCGCGCAGCTCGCCGCGTTTCATCACCGGCAGGCTGTCCGACCCGGCGATCAGCTCCTCGAGTTGGGCGATCAACTGCTCGCGGATGTGGGCGTCGCGCTGCGCGGCGTCGGGGTTGTGGCAGATCACGAACCGCTCGGTGTCGGACACCTTCACCTCCTTGACCCGCATGTTGTCGGTGATGTCGGTGTAGCGGCCTTGGCGTGACAGGGCGGCCTTGATCTGCGGGCTGTCGGAGCGCAGCTTCTCCCCGATGATGTAGGCGTGCTCGCCTTGGCGCAGGTAGCGGCGGTTATGCTCGGAGGAGAACCCGCGGTCGGCGACCCACACGATCCGCGACAGCGTCCAGTCCCGCATGTCGTCCTTGACCTGGCGGATCAGCTTCGAGTCAGCGGTGTTCCCGGGCCAGCACCACACCCGCACCGGGATCCCGTCGCGGGTCACCGCCATCCCGATCACGATCTGGGGCAGGTCGTCGCGGGAGTCCTTCGACTTGCCGTAGGTCCGGAACCCGACCCGGTTCGCCCCGCCGTCGTCCTTGCCGTCGTCCTTGCCGTCGTCTGGGGTGGCGGAGTTGTCGGGGAGGGGGTGGCCGTGTTCGTCGCGGGCCACGGGTTCGTCGGGGTCTTCCAGTTCGAAGTAGGTGGAGGTGGTGTCGAAGAACAGCAGGTCGACCTCGAGGTTGAGCAGGTTCGCGACCTGGGAGAGCACCGCGCGTTCCAGGTGTTCGCGGACGTCGTGGAGCCAGTCCATCGCCCGGTAGCAGACATCGTCGGAGGTGTCAGGCAAGCCGTCGATGTGGACGTCGTGGTTGATCCAGTCCGCGGCGGCCAGCTTCGATGACGGGGCGAGTGCGCGGTTGGCGACCAGCCCGAACAGCACCCGCTCGAACGGGGAGCTGACCCGCCGCTTGGCCAGCAGCTTGGTCATCGCGGTGTCGATGCCCAGCCGGCGCCACAGCCCGTCGAGCACATCGGTACCGCCCCACGGGCGCGAGCCGAGGAAGCTCAGATCCGACCCCGTGGTGGCCCTCAACGCCGCGGCCGCGTCGAGCAGTCGTGACAGCGACACGATCAGCCGCTCGATCGCGGCGGTGTCGACCTGATCGGTCCGCCCGAAGCTGTAGAGGATCTTGGTGCGGGAGGTGTGGGCCGCGGGGTCCCAGTCGTTGTGGACCAGCTGCAGGTACGACACCCGGGTGCCGTTGCGGTTCTCCCGCTTCACCTCCCGCAGGAACATGTCCCAGACCGTATCGCTATCCAGCCACGTCAATCAACCTGGCGTGGTCGATTCGTGTACTAGGCGTTCCCGCGGTGGAACGCTAGGTGCGAGCCGCTGAGCTGCCCATACCGTCCAGACGTGTCACAGGATCCACCATCAACTGCGGAACGCAGGTCAGTGCGTGGCGCCGAATGACTGCCTGTCGCTCTACTACCGCGTCGGGTGAGCGCCTGCTCGCCGTGGGGCGCGTCGGCCCTTCCCGCGTTCCGCCGGGCCCCAGACGAGCAGACCGGCCAGGAGCCCGGGCGCACCGACGCCGCCGGGCCCGAGGGAGCCGATCGATCACAGCCCGACGCGGTCGGGTCCGCGGGCGCGCCGCCGACGGAGTCTGCGCTTTTCTGGGCATCTCCTACGCCGCACCGCCCGGCGGCGCCTACCGGCTCCGGCCGCAGCGGGTGCCCGGCCGTCGATCGCGACGTCCCACCGGGTCAGCGCGGACGGGCGGGCCGCATCGGGGCAGAGTCACGGGCCCGCGGACGGGGTCCGATGGACCCGCGGCGCGGGGTACGAACGCCGCTGGTGAGCGATGGCCCTGCTGCGGCAGTGTCGACGCGGACGGAAGGAGAACGTCGTGCTGAGCGAGCGTGACCATCGGATCCTCGAGGCCATCGAAGCGAACCTCACCCGCGAGAGTCCCCGGCTGGCGCGCCTGCTGAGCGCGCCCCCTCGGCTGCCGAGCTGGCAGCGGCGCAGCTACGACGTTCTCCTGCTGTGCGCAGTGGCGACGTCCCTGCTGTGCCTCGCCTTCGCGCGCAGCGGACTGCTGGGCGCGGCGATCCTGACCGCGGCCGTTGCCGTCGCCGTTGGTCTCTTCCGCAACGCGCGATGCCGCTACCGCTGGGGCGTTCTGCGACGGATCTTTCCTCGACCGCGCACCGGCTGAGCCCACCGGTCGAACCGGTTCGGTGCTGGGGAGCGTTCGCTCACCGTTCAGCTCGGCGATGGCGGCCGCCCGGCCGGGAGCCCGGATGGACGGTACGCCAGGTCGCCGCCGTGGCGCGGGCACCCGGCTCCCGGTGCCGACGGCGGCGACGGTGACCCGCCCACGTGCACCTGGGCGGCAGCCCACCCGGGCCCGGGGGCCGAGGCCGAGCGGGCCGGGATCGGCGATGCTACGGGGGCGGGCCGTCGAGATGTACGTCGCGCTCAAGCCCAACCTATCCCCGAGCAAGGAGATCGAGGAGAAGGTCAGCCACGCCATCGACCGCGAGATCGGCAAGATCGCACGTCCGAAGAACGTGTGGATCGTTCCGGACATGCCGAAAACCCGCTCCGGCAAGATCATGCGGCGAGTCATCGCGAGCATCTCCAACTTCACCGACGTCGGGGACGTGATGACCCTGGCCAACCCCGAGGTCGTCGAGGAGATCCGGCACCAGGTGCAGAGCGCGAAAGTGGAACGCGGCGAGCAGTCACGTGAGCTGACACCCGAGGAGATGGCCGAGATCAGAGCGTTCGGGCAGGCCGAGTAGATCATTGCGCGCGACGCCAACAAACAGGTATGGATCCAGACCGTAACCGCCGACCGGGCGGTGCCCACCGCCCACCGGCCCGCCGACGGAAACACCACCGATGACCCCAGCTAGTGTCCTGCGCCGGAAGTTCGTTGCGTATATCGGCGGATCCAGGTGTACGTCGGCAAGGCGCTGGTCCGCGCCTCGTACCGGGTGTACTCGGCCGGACCAGCAACGCCGCTGACGTGCGGCTGGGCCGTCGAGATATGTGGCGAACTTCCGGCGCGGGACACTAGTGCGTTGACCATGAACGTTCACCGGGTCATGCCGCTCGTGGTCGGCCCCAGCGTTGGTGGCGTTCGCTGCGGATCCGGGCCCGTTCTCGGCGCTGTGCGGCGATGATGTCGGGGTGGCGGGCGTGGGTGTTGCGCCAGCGGCCTGCAACCGACGCGCCAGAACCGGATGGTTGGGGTGGTCGGATGCGCCCATCGTGAAAGTGCGCAGCGGCCCGAATTGGGCCTCGATCGGGTTCGCCCAGGACGCCGAGGTCGGAGTCAGACACAGTTCGACCTTGTTGCGGACCGCCCAGGCGCGGATGGCGGGGGTCTTGTTCGCCGACAGGTTGTCCATGATCACGTAGAGGGGTGCGCCGTCGGGGCGGGCCGCCCGGATCGACTGGAGCGCAGACAAGGAGTGGTCCCCGCCTTTGCGGCGCCGGGTGACACCCCACAGTTGGTCATCGCCCAGGCTGTAGCAGCCGTGGAAGTAGCGGATGCCGTGCGTGCGGTGATACGTCGCTCGTAGCCGGATGGGCGTGGACTCCGGCGCCCAGGTGGAGCCGTGGCAGGGCCGGATCGAGAGCGGCCCGAACTGGTCGAACGCGAAGCAGCGCATCGGGAAGTGGCTGCTCACGTAGTCGATCCGGTCGAGTTTGGCGTCCTTGTCGGGGTCGGTGGATTCCTTCCAGGTCCGGGTCCGTTGGAAGCTGATGTGGTGCTCGCGCAGGATCAGGCGCAGCCGCTCCCGGCCGATGACGATCCGCCGATCGGCGTCACGGGCGAGGTAGGCGACCAGTTTGCGCACGCTCCAGTGCGTGAACGGGATGCCCAACGCGCCCGGTCGGGTGGTGGCCGTCGTGACGATGAACCCGGTGTCGTCATCGGTGATCAGGCGGGGACGGCCGCCCGCCCACTGAGGGTCCAGCGCGGCCAGCCCCCGGGCGTTGAAGGCGTGGATGACCTCGCGCACGGTGTCCTCGTCCGCGGCGACCAGCCGGGCGATCGCCGCGACCGGAGTCCCCGACGCCGATGCCAGGATCATGGTGGCGCGGCGGACCCGGATCGAGCTACCGCGTCCACGACGCACGATCTGGGTCAGTGTCTGGCCCTCGTGATCGGATAGTCGCCTGGCTCTGACCGGGTCTGCCATCGGTTGCGCACCTCGTGATCTCGGGGGATGTCGAGATCAACAGTGCGCGGCAGCCGCGCTCAACGTGGGACGCACCGCGGCGTGTCGCCAAACCGGTGAACGTAAGTGGTCACCGCACTAGCGCGAGCTCGGCCTGGTCAAGGTGACACGCCGAGGACGTCGATGGTGATCGCGGTCCTGCGGTTGGGTGCGCGGATTCGGCCGCGGGTGGTGTTCGCGGCGTAGACGGAGATCGCGCGTTTGACCACCCGCGGACACCCGCATCAACCTCGACGGGGTGCGGGCGCGTAGTGCGTGGTGACGGCCCGGCCTGGCGTCGCACCACGACGATCAACTCGTCACGCGACATCCCCTCCGGTTCGGGCACCGGAAGATCAAACCGCACACCGGTCCATCACCCGGTGACCGACACGCCCACCGCCCGGACCAGGCACGATCCGCAGGGTTGAGTGTTTACGGCGGGCGAAGTAGGGCGTGAAGCGGATAGGCGCTTCGCCGTGGCGCCACTCGTGGTGCTCACTGCCCTGCGGGTGCGCGGGCGCGCTGTGGCCGTGACGGTCTTCCCAGTCCCCGACGCTGCGAGTCTGGTCGTTCTCCCGCCGGTGCCGGAGGCGGTCATGCAGGAGGTCGACCGCTTCCCGGTCGCTCCGCGCGCGGACGCGAGCCCGAACGACTCGGCCGTTGACGTCGACGTTGCCTGGGCGGTCACCGGCCGCTCGACGGCCGGATCGGCGTGGTGGGTGATGCGGACGCGTGCGTGCAGCACGGCGACGTGGGCGTGAAGCACAACGGTACGGATCCGGTCCTGCGCGCAGTGCACGACGTCGGCGGTGTCGGGTTCGGTCACCTGAACCTCGACCGGTGCCACCGCCGCGGCTGGCCTGCACATCTGACGACGTCTCCGTTCCGGGTCAACCGACGATCATGACGGGGCATGGGGCGTAGTGCAGGACCGCGTGGCACACCGAGCCGAGGGGCGTCTCGGCACCGCCTTCTCGTCCGTGCTTTCCGACGACGAGCAACGCCGCACTGCTCGCGCGCTCCAGCAACGCGCCCACGGGACGGTCGAGCACGACGACCTCGTCGACCGCCACCCCGGGATGCGTTCTCCGTACCGCGCCGAGCCGGTCGGCGAGCAACGCCACCGCGTCCTTGCGGTGCACTTCGCCGTCCGCGTGCGTGAGCCCCAGCGCCTTGAGCGGCAGGTCGGACCAGGCGTGGACGGCCACCACCGGGAGGCGGCGCCGAGCGGCGATGGCAAGGCCCTCGCGGACCGCGCGGTCGCCTGCCGCGGAGCCGTCGACGCCGATGACGACGCCGTGTCCGCGGTCGTTCTCGGCGACGTCGCGAATGACGGCCACGGGCACCGTGACCCTCCGAGTGAGCTCGGCCGCGGTGGAACCCAGGAGCACCTGGGGGTGCTCGGTCTGTCCAGACGCGCCGAGCACGAGCAGCGACGCGCCCGCAGCGAGCTCCACAAGGAGCTCGGTCGCCTCGCCGGTGAGGGCGTCTCCGTGCACGTCGAGTCCGGGTGCGACCTGACGACAGTGCGCAACGGCGGCGCCGACCATCGCGGTCGCCGCCTGCCGGGCCTGTCCGCCGTAGTGAACCGATGACGGGACGCGAAGCTTGTCGAGCTCGTGCAGCGGCCACCGCATGACGTGGACCAGCCGCAGCGGACGGCCGCTAGCGACAGCCTCGATGGTCGCCCACGACAGCGCCGTGCGGGCGGCTGCGGACCCGTCGTACGCGACAACGATCGGCGGAACGGGTGCGCGGTCAGGGACATCCATCGGCATAGATGCACGATGACGGGTCGCCCGGCGGCGCGCGGGAGGCGCACGACCCGCTCGCGTGCGCCGGAAGACCCGCCGGGGACTTCCGACCCTGCCCGGCGCTGGCGGGCGCCGCGTGACGCTGTCAGGCAAAAGGGTTGCGATGACGAAGCCGACCGATCTCACGACGAGGGCACCGGACGTACCGACCGTGCTCCCGGGCTTCGGCGAACCGATCGAAAAGGGAAGGGGTGACGGTCGTACCCGCCGCCCGCTTCACCTCAAGCGGAGGTGCGAGCAGCGGCGACGGCGGCCCGGACGGGGGCGGCGGAACCGGCGGCGGATGGGCTCAAGGCGATCCCGGTGAGCGCATTCGTGATCCGTGACGGCGTGCTGCTGTGGCGGCCCGCGGTCGACGTCAACCGGGTCGTCCTGGTCGCTCAGCTAGCGGTCGTCACCGCCTTGCTGACGCTACGCCTGTACCTGAAGCGGCGGGCCCGGCGGGCGAGCGCGACGGTCCCGGCCGAACCCAGAACCCAAGAACCCAGAACCCAAGAACCCTGTGGGGTTCCAGAATGCTGCACATGCCGCTGACCAGCGGTGATCGATGGTCGCCCCGCTACGAGCGGGGGTTCCGGCGCGAGACGGCCATCCGGGCAGCCCGCTGACCGGATCGCGACAGCGTCAACCCGGGACGCTGACCGTAGGTCAACACCGCTGCGTCCGCTTCGGACCCGCGACCGTGACGATCGGCATCCATTGATCCAGTCGCGGCGGCGCCCAACTCACGTCCGCCGTGCCGGCGGCGGTCAGAATGTAGTACGCGAGCAGCGCGATGAAGGGAGGCCCGGGTGACTGGCGCAGGATGGCAGTTCTGGGTCGACCGTGGAGGCACGTTCACTGACATCGTGGCCTGCGGGTCCGAGGGGCGACTGGTGACGCACAAGCTGCTGTCGGACAACCCGACGCAGTATCCCGATGCCGCGGTAGCCGGTATCCGTGCGCTGCTCGGCATCGCCGAGGATGATCCGGTTCCGGCCGATCGGGTCGAGGCGGTGCGGATGGGGACCACGGTCGCGACGAACGCGCTGCTGGAACGCAAGGGCGAGCCAACCGTTCTGGTGATCACGAAGGGCTTCGGCGATGCGCTGCGGATCGCGTATCAGAACCGGCCGCGGATCTTCGACCGGCACATTGTTCTGCCGGAGATGCTGTACGAGCGGGTGATCGAGATCGACGAGCGGATCACCGCCGAGGGCACGATATTGCGCGCACCGGACCTCGATCCGTTGGCCGACGGGCTACGGCGCGCGTACGAGGACGGGGTCCGCTCGGTTGCCGTGACCTGCATGCATAGCCATCTCTACCCGGCGCACGAGCTGGAGATCGGCAACCTCGCCGCGCAGATCGGTTTCCCCCAGATCTCACTGTCCAGCGAGGTCAGCCCGCTGATGAAGCTGGTGCCGCGCGGAGACACCACCGTGGTCGATGCCTACCTGTCCCCGGTACTGCGCCGCTACGTCGACCACGTCGCCGAGCAGATGCCGCACGTGCGGCTGATGTTCATGCAGTCCAACGGTGGCCTGGCCGAGGCGGGGCGCTTCCGGGGCAAGGACGCGATCTTGTCCGGCCCGGCCGGCGGCATCGTCGGCATGGTGCGGATGTCCGCGCTGGCCGGACTGGACCGCGTGATCGGCTTCGACATGGGCGGCACCTCCACCGACGTCTCGCACTATGCCGGCGAGTACGAGCGAGCGTTTACCACCCAGGTCGCGGGCGTCCGGCTCCGCGCACCGATGCTCGATATCCACACGGTTGCAGCGGGCGGCGGGTCCATCCTGCACTTCGACGGCACCCGCTACCGGGTCGGCCCGGACTCGGCGGGCGCCAACCCCGGACCGGTCTGCTACCGGGGTGGTGGGCCGCTGGCCCTCACCGATGCCAACGTGATGCTCGGACGCATCCAGCCGGCGCATTTCCCCGCTGTGTTCGGCCCCGACGGCGCCCAGCCGCTGGATGCCGAGATCGTGCGGCAACGGTTCGCCGAGCTGGCCGCCGCGATTCAGGCGCAGACCGGTGACGATCGCTCACCCGAGCAGGTTGCCGAGGGCTACGTGCGGATCGCGGTGGCGAACATGGCCAACGCGGTGAAGAAGATATCGGTCCAGAAGGGACATGACGTCACTCGGTATGCGCTCACCACGTTCGGCGGAGCGGGCGGCCAGCACGCGTGCGCGGTGGCCGACTCGCTGGGGATCCGGACCGTGCTGGTCCCGCCGATGGCAGGAGTGCTGTCCGCGCTCGGGATCGGCCTGGCCGACACCACCGCGATGCGGGAGCAGTCCGTGGTGGCACGGCTCGAGCCCCCGACGATGCAGCGGCTGCAGGATCTGGCGGACTCGCTGGAAGAGGCGGCCAGGGCCGAGCTGCTCGATGAGGGGGTCCCCGCGGCGCAGATCCACGTCGCCCGGCGCGCGCGGCTGCGCTACGACGGCACGGACACGGTCATCCCGGTCCCGTTGACCGAGCTCGACGCGATGGTCGTGGAGTTCGAGGCGAGCCACACAGCGACGTACTCGTTCCTGATGAACCGGCCATTGATCGTCGAGGCGATCTCGGTCGAGGCCATCGGCCTGACCAGCCCACCTGACCTGTCTCACCTTGGGGAACCGGACGCAGGCGCGAGGGGCAACCTCGAGCCCGCCGACACGGTGCGCCTCTACGCCCGCGACGTGTGGCGGGACGCACCTCTCTACCAGCGCGAACGGATGCGTGCCGGCGACGCGGTGACCGGGCCGGCGATCATCGCCGAGCCCAACGCGACCACCGTCGTCGACGACGGTTGGCGGGCAACCCTGACCCCGATCGGGCACCTGCTCGTCGAGCGTGTCGCCGCAGGTGACGAAACCGACGCCGGCACCGAGGTCGACCCGGTGCTGTTGGAGATCTTCAACAACCTGTTCATGTCGATCGCCGAACAGATGGGCACCCGGCTGGAGGCAACCGCCCAGTCGGTGAACATCCGAGAACGGCTTGACTTCTCCTGCGCTCTCTTCGACCCCATCGGCAATCTCGTCGCCAACGCGCCGCACATCCCGGTGCACCTCGGCTCGATGGGCACAAGCGTCAAGGAGGTGATACGCCGACGTGCGGGCCGGATGAAGCGCGGCGACGTGTATACGGTCAACGACCCGTACCACGGCGGCACCCACCTGCCCGACATCACCGTGATCACCCCCGTCTTCGACACGGCGCCCGCCGGGGCCAGAGCGGATGACACCGAGCGCGTCCGCGCACGGGGCCCAGACCCAGACAGCGCTCGCGGGGACATTCTGTTCTATGTCGCCTCCCGCGGCCATCACGCCGAGATCGGCGGTATCACTCCCGGATCTATGCCCGCCTCCAGCCGCGAGGCACGGCCGTTCCAAGATCGTCTTAGGTGGTCGCTGACGCGATCTTGCTGAAGATCGCTGATCTTCGGCGTGTCGGCGTGGAAGGCGAACGAAGCTCCGGTAGGACGGCGCGTCCTCTCACCGACCGCGTCCAACCGGAGCTTCGTTGCTGGTGCATCCTGCCATCGCTGAGTCGTGCGCGTCAGCGATCGATGGTGTCGTGTCCGATCCGGACGTACGCGGGCGCCTGGCGGCGGCCGCGGTGGAAGGTCCTGAGCTGCTGGGACGGTTCGCCGGGATCTCCGACGGGCGCAGTGAGCAGGGGCGGGATCACCCTGTTGCGGTGGTGTTGACGTTGTGCGCGGCGGCGGTGCTGGCCGGGATGCGCTCGTTCACCGCGATCGCCGGCTGGGTCGCTGACGTACCCGCCGAGCTGCTGGCCTGGCTGTACGCCACGCCCCCGTCCGGGGGGCCGTCGAAGACGACGCTGTGGCGGGTCCTGACCGGTGCCGACGCGGCCGCGGTCGATGCGGCGATCGGCTCCTGGCTCGCCGAGCGGGCACACCAACACGCCACGGCCACCACCGGGGCGTCCACCGCCGCACGGGCGCCCGACACCGGGCCCGCCGATGGAGCCGACGCGGAACAGCTCGCGATCGCGGTCGACGGGAAGACGGTACGCGGCGCGGTCGCCGCCGACGGCGCCCAGGTGCACCTGATGGCCGCGGCCACCCATGGTGACCAGCTCGTACTCGGCCAAGTTGAAGTCGGCGCGAAAACGAACGAGATCCCCATGTTCGCCCCGCTGATCGACCAACTGGCCGCCACCGGCATCGACCCAAGCCGGCTGGTGGTGACCGCCGACGCGCTGCACTGCCAGCGCGAGCACGCCACCTACCTGCACCAACGCGGCGCAGGGTACGTGTTCACCGTCAAGCACAACCAACCCGGCCTGTTCGCCGCCCTCGACGCACTGCCCTGGACCGACACCCCGATCGCCCACCGCGAGACCGACCGCGGACACGGCCGGATCACCACCCGCACCATCCAGACCCTGCCCGCCCCACCCGACCTCCCGTTCCCCCACGTCGGCCAGGCCTGGCTCATCGAACGCTACGTCACCGACCTGGCCGGCCACCCGACCTCCGCGATCGCCGCACTCGGCATCACCAACCTGCACCCCGACCAGGCCACCCCGGCCGACATCGCCAGGCTGGTCCGCGACACTGGGGGGTGGAGTCCCTGCACTGGCTGCGCGACACCGTCTACCGCGAAGACCACTCCACCGCCCACACCCGCTCCGGCCCCCGCGTCATGGCCGGCCTGCGCAACCTCTCCATCGGCGCACTGCACCTGGCCGGCCGCTACGACATTGCCGAAGCCACCCGCTGGGCCAGCCGCAACATGCTCCGACCCTTCCAAATCCTCGGCCTCACACCATGATCAACGATCTTGGAACGGCCGTGAGCCGCGAGGTCCATGAGGAAGGCGTGCTGTTCGACAATTGGCTGCTGGTCGAGAACGGCCGGTTCCGCGAGGTCGAAACACGGCGGCTGCTCACCGAGGCGCCCTACCCCTCCCGCAACCCGGACACCAACCTCGCCGACTTGCGCGCTCAGATCGCAGCGAACGCCAAAGGTGACGACGAGGTCCGCAAGATGATCGACCACTTCGGTCTCGATGTCGTCCAGTCATATATGCGGCACGTTCAGGACAACGCCGAGGAAGCCGTCCGCCGCGTCATCGATACCCTCACCGACGGCGAATACCGCTACGAAATGGACTCCGGCGCCAGCATCGCCGTGAAGATCACGGTCGACCGCGAGGCTCGCGCTGCCACGATCGACTTCACCGGCACCTCGCCGCAACTCGGCACCAATTTCAACGCGCCCTCCTCCGTGGCCACCGCTGCTGTGCTCTACGTCTTCCGGACCCTTGTCGCAGACGACATCCCGCTCAACGACGGCTGCCTACGCCCGCTACAACTCATCATCCCCGACGGCTGCATGCTCGCCCCGGTGTACCCCGCTGCCGTGGTCGCGGGCAACGTGGAGACCTCCCAAGCGATCACCGGCGCGCTATTTGGGCACTTCTGCTGTTTCTGTGGGTCGGTTCGGGGGCGCTGCGCAGGGTGCGGGGCCGCTCCTCCCAGGTCAAGGGCGCCTGCAGCGTCGCTGCGCGGGGGCGCTGCGCGCCCCCCTGGACCTGCGAGCCTCTGCGGCCCCTTCGGGCAGTTGCTTGCGGGCAGGCCCGGGGCCTGCCCGATCTGATGCGCAGCGCCCCCGAACCTCGGCTGCTCGAGTGGCCGCCGGTGACGATCGTGGTGTCGGGGGATGACGGGCGCACGCCGCCCTGTCTTCACTTCTGGAGTTCCACGACCAGAGCCGAAGACGGAGACGCGGCGTGCGCAGGAGGTCCCGGTGCCGTTGATCGCCCGGCCGGTCTTCTTGTAGACGGTGTCGTCGCAGTCCAGGATCACCGTGGCGTCGGGGGCGAACATGGCGACGGCGTGCACCGCGAGCACCCGCCACAACGCGGTCATGCTCCACCGCCCGACCCGGACGAACCGGTGGTAGGCGTCGTGCGCGCGCCGGCCCTGTGGGTCAGCGACGGACAACATCCTGGTGATGGTGCGCCGTCCCGGGGTGAGCGCCCAGCCGGCCGGCAGGTCGGTGAACACCGCGAAGCCGGGCGCGGTGAACACGGCGGCGGTCAGCCCGAGAAGCGCGGACCAGCCGGCTACGGGCGCCGGGCCCGATCCCGATCTCGTAGCGCCGCCACCCCGGCGCTCGCCTGCGCTTCCAGCGCGTCGCGGGCGGACTGGTAGCGGGCCAGCGCCGCCGCCACCGCGGGCACCTCCGCTGTCCGCAGGCTCACCGTCACCGACCGCCCGGACAGACTCACCGACAACGCCGCAGACTCGTGCAGCGCGGTCCCGTCGGCGCACCGACAGGTCGGTTTCCCACACCGCCGCCGCATCGTGATCAGACTGCCCCGCAGCACCGGCGGCACCCGGTCCCGTTCCGTATCCCCGCTCACGGCGGCATGCTCTCACGACTCCTCCATCTGCGACTGTGATCAGTGGCAGATGATCGGGCAGACGTCATGCCGACACGCCGAGCAAGGGACGAGATCAGTCGGTCAAGGCCATGTCGGACCGCACCAAGATCAGGCATCAAGAAGTGCAAACTCCACTCGTGGTCTCGACGTGCAGTTGGTCAATGCCCGCGATGTGAAGAACCTGCCGGGCCGGCCCAAAACGGACAAGCTCGATGCGGTGTGGTTGGCCAAGCTCACCGAGAAGGGCCTGTTGCGACCGTCGTTCGTGCCGCCCGCGGAGATTCGACAGTTGCGCGATTACACCCGGCTGCGGGTGGACCTGACCCGGGAACGCACCCGGCACTGGCAGCGGCTGGAGAAGCTGCTGGAAGACGCTTTGATCAAGGTGTCGTCGGTGGCCAGCAAGTTGGACACCCGCTCGGTGCGCGACATGCTCGAGGCGCTCATCGCCGGGGACCGCGATCCACGGCGGCTGGCCGAGCTGGCGCGGGGCAGGATGAAAACCAAACGTGCTGCCCTGGTCGAGGCGTTGAGCGGCCGGTTCGACGAGCACCACGCCGAAATCGCCCGCATGCTCCTCGATCAGATCGACGGGTTGTCCGCCGCGATCGACCAGCTGACCACCCGCGCCGAGCTCCTCCTGCAGACCCTGCTCGCCGCCCGGGCCGGCGACCAGCCCGCTGGCGGTGCAGTCCCCGCACCCGGCTCGGGCGACCCATGCCAGGCCCGCACCGAGGCCCGCACCGAGGCGCCTACCGAGGCTTCTGTGCCGGCCAACGGCCCCCTTGCTCACCGTGGCGGCAACGGGCTGTCCGCCTCGCAACGCCTCGATGAGATCGCCGGTATCGGCCCGTTGGCGGCGCAGGTCATCATCGCCGAAATCGGGCTCGAAATGAGTCGTTTCCCCACGGCGGGGCATCTGGTGTCCTGGGCCAAACTGTGCCCCCGCACCATTCAGTCCGGTGCCACGCGCCGGGGCGGGGCCGCCGGTAAGGGCAACCCCTATCTCAAAGGTGTGCTCGGTGAAGCCGCCGCCGCGGCCAAGACGAACACCTTCCTCGGCGAGCGCTACCGACGTCTGGTCAAACGTCGCGGCAAGCTCAAAGCTCTCGTCGCGGTCGCGCGCTCAATCCTGGTCATCGTCTGGCACCTGCTGTCCGACCCGACCGCACGCTTCTACGATCTGGGCCCCGAGTACCACACCCACCGCATCGATACCACCCGCAAGATCCAAAACCACATCAGCGGGCTCACCGCCCTGGGCTTTCGCGTCACCCTCGAACCCACCGCCTGACACACGTCCCGGCCGGGTCACCCCAACGGTGGTCCCGCTCACCCGTCCCCGACTCAGCCTCAAGGCCCAGCCGAGCCGGTGGTCCCGTCCGCCCGTCCCCGACTTATTTTCCGGTCAGACACAATGGTTGCCCGGCGCGGATCCAGGCGCCTTTGGTCAGGGTGTGGATCAGCCCGGCGTCGATCAGCGGGTTGGCGGTGAAGTCGAAGTCGTCGATCCGTTTCGGGCGGGGGAACCCGGCCTCGCGGACCAGCCGGGCCTTGCGCCGGTCCTCGCGCTCATCGCACTCGATCGCGAGCAGTTCGACCAGGAACCCCTTGTAGCCGGCCTTCTGCCGCGCGGCGGCGTGCGCAGGAAACTGCCGCCAGCTGGTGTCGGTGTGCCGCAACGGCGCTGGTGGGACGCGGTGGCGCTGCAGGATCCGCCGGATCGTCGAGGCGCCGACACGACGGCCGAGTTTGAGTAACTCGCCCTGGAGCCGCAGGTATCCCCAGCGCGGGTTCTCCCGCGCCATCCGCACCACCAAGGCGGCGAGGACGTCGTCGATCGGTGGTCGTCCGGTCCGGTTCGGGTAGGTCCATCTCCGGCGGACGAGGCGGCGATGCCAGCGCAGGATCGTGTTCGGGGTGACCAGGCGATGCCAACGCAGTGCGCGGGGCAACCGCCGCACGAGGGCGGCGAACACGGCTCGGTCCGCCCAGTCCATGCGCGGTCTTGGGTTGGCTCGTCGGAGGACAGCGACCTCGTGCCGCAGCACGAGGAGCTCGACGTCCTTGGTGGAGGAGGCGCGGCCCATCAGCAGGACCAGCCCGAGCACCTGCCAGAAGATCAAGTAGAGCAACCGCAGCGACACGTTGGGATCATGCCCAACCGCCGATTACCGCTGGTCAGCGGCCATGCCTCGAGTTCTGGCACCCCACACCTGTCAGACCACACGCGCCCTCCGACCGACCCGACTCCGACGCCCGATGATGGCAACCACGCCACCGGCACGAGCCCGATCGTGGCCCCAGTGGATACCGGCCTCCCTGGCCAGGCTTCTGCTTTGGGGGACGTTCGGGCGGACGTGTCCCGGCGCCGATCGTCGGGAAACGGCGCGTACAACATCGATGATCGACGACGACAGCGGCTTGACCCTCCACTTAGATGAAAGGTTTACAGTCGTTTGTACGGCTAATCGCCGCTCGCGTCGGACGGCGGGGAGGGTGACGACCCGAGCATAGGGGAGGCCTGTCCGCTGATGCCCTCTCGGGCGGACGCCGGGCTCCTTACCAGAGCCGTTGGACCCCTCCGCAGCGGTTCTGGTGACGGCATGTGAAAGGCAGCACCTCCCGTCATGTTGCATGGCCCACAGCCCCTGCGGCCGAGGCAGCGAAGATCGCGCATCCGAAGTCGGAGCGTCCGTCGTGATTGATGAACTGCGTCGCGCCACGCTCGCCGTAGACCAGGCGGTAGTCGCGCTCCGGCAGGGAGCCGTGGCCGCGGCGTTGCTGGCCGCGCTCGATCAAGCACATGCAGCGGTTCATCAGCTGCCTCGAGGGCTGACCGAGCAGGCGTTGAGTGCGCTGCTGTATGAAATCGAGGAACACCGCCGACGGGGGTGTCGCGACTCGCCAGGTCTGCAGACGCACATCCGTATCGCCGGGATTGCGGTTGCCGCGGAGGTCAAGGAGCCGTCAGCCTCCACGCCTCGGCCGCCCTGATGTCAGCACCGATGACTAGCACGCGCGTCACGCCGATCAGTATCAGCAGCAGTTGGGGCTCTTACCCCGCCGCGACAGCAGGGTGATCCAGCACCGCCGACGTACCCAGCCCCGGGGAAAATACCAACCCTCCATCCTAGTGGAGGGTCAACGGTCGGTATGGCTAGCCTGAGCGGGTGCGCATCGGCCAGCTCGCCGCCCGAACCGCAATACCGGTGCGAACCATCCGGTTCTACGAGCACGTCGGGCTCCTCCCGACCCCATACCGCACCCCGGGCGGGTATCGCGCCTACAACGAGGACGCGGTCACCCGGCTGCGGTTCGTGCGCTCCGCCCAGGCACTGGGCCTGTCCCTGGCCGAGATCGGCGAAGTGCTGCGCATCCGCGATCATGAGGGGCCGCCGTGCAGCTACGTGACCGAGCTGCTCAACACCCACATCCGCGCGTTGGAGAATCGAATTGGGGAGCTGAGCACGCTGCGCGACGAACTCCGCGCCCGCCTCCCACCCGGCGCCACCCCGGACGCGGCCCGCTGCCGATCCGAGCAGATCTGCTACCTCATCGAGGAAGACAGGGCCAACGACGACGTATCACCGTCGTGACCCGATTCCTCCCCGCCGGGGGAAGTGCACCCAACCTGCCGGCCAGACCGGGGGCCGGTGACGCGGCGGCCGACGGATAACGGCACCCAACGAAGGGGGTGAGCATGCGCGTGGAGCTGCTGCAGCACCCTGTGGGGTTCCAGAACGTGGCACAGGTCGTTGACCAGCAGTGATCGGCGCCCTCAGACCGTCGGCCATGATCGCCGCCGTGACACTGCGGCTGTTGTATCTGATCTTCCAGCAGGTGCTCGGCCTGGTCCTGCAACCCATGTGCCGGGCGCTTGCTGACGGTGACGGGTTCAGCAGGCGCAGCAGAAGATCATCACGCCGTGATCATCGGTCACCGTCGCCCGGCGACGGGACGGCTCCCGCACCGCGGATGCGCCGATCTCCACAAAGTCCCCGACTGACAGTCGACATCGCCTCGGCCTGGCATGCCCCGCACCGCCACGGGCCCTGCCGGTTCGCCTCATGGGACCTGCCGGGCGCGCGGGGTGGATGGTCTCAGGGTGGGTTTCAGGGGGAGGAGGGTTCGAGGACGCGCAGCCAGGTGCCGTCGATGGTGGGGATCAGGCCCAGTGATCGCGGATCGAGGCAGCGTCCGCGGCGCCGGTGACGGTCCCACAGCGCGACGTCGTCGAAGACGTGACCGCATCCCGCAGTGCGCCGGCAGCACTGCGCGCGATCGACCCCGACCCAACGCCTGCCGCAGCAGACCATGCTCACCTGCTCCCGTGCCGGGACGTGTGCCATGTCGCCGCTCCGGGCCGGTTGCCGGTCACGGCAGCTCGACGGGGCGGCCGGCCGCGATGTCGGCGGCGAGCTCGCGCAGCGTGGCCGGGGTCACGCGCACACCCAAGGGTGCCAGGCTGCTGCGCAGCGTGGCGTGGATCTGGGTGGCCGGTCGTCCCTGGTGGGTGCGGGCCAGGGTGCGCAGCACGGCAGTGGCGTAGCCGCGTCGTTGCTGTTTCACCTGCCGCGCCACGCTGATCCGGGCGGGTTTCGGGCGCGGCGGGATCGGACGCGGCGGGGTCGGGCGCGGCCCGGGCGTCGGCGTCGTAGTGGACGTGGTGGTGTTCACGGCATGTGTGCTCATGCGACCCAGCTTCCGGATGTCGAACCCATGTTCGAGGCACGATAGCTCGCCGACGGTCCTGCCGGCCACGACACGCCGGGACTGTTATCTCGTTCAACCCCCGAACCGAACTCACCGACCGCATGCTTGATCTCCGGCGAGCGACACCTTCACTCGACGTCCTTGCTGGTGTCGGTACGAGCGCATAGCAGTATCCAACTCAACAGCTTGGTGAACATCCGATAGATCAGCATCAGCGCCACCGGCTGATCATGCTGGGCCATGACCTGCAACGAACGGGCAGATCAACAGGCGTGCGCAGCGTTTCGGGCACCCACAGCCTGCCACCCGGGTTCGGCTCCGGATCGCGGTCGTCGACGACGACCCCCGCCCGGTCCGCCACCCGCGCGGCGATCCACTTGCGGGCCAACACCGCGACCGCGACCACGGCGAGGCCGACCGCCCAGGGCAGCAGACGCATCGCGTTCGCCCTCCACGCATCCGACTGTTAGAAGACCACCAAGCCAGATCGGGCGACAGCGCACCCGCCCCGCTCCGGCCGGCCACAGCACGCGTACTCTCCGTTAACAATGACTGAACGGAAAGTAGCCACCGGTCGACTGCTGGCGCGTCTCCGCGGACCGGCATGGCTCAGTCGGGACGCCCGCATCGTGATCCGTGCGCGCGCCCTGCGGACGTTCGGCTACGGCTGCACCAGCATCCTTCTGGCGGGCACGCTGTCCGAGGACGGAGTATCGGCCCCAGGGATCGGCCTGTTGCTGGGTGTGGCTGCACTCGGGTCGGTGACTGCCTCGGTCGCGATGGGCGTCTTCGCCGACCGATTCGGCCGACGGCGGTCCCTGTTGGTCACCGCCGGGCTGATGGGCCTCGCCGGGTTGGTCTTCGCTGTCTATGAGTCCTACCCGGTGCTGCTCGTGGCGGCATTCATCGGAACGATCTCGCCCTCGACCAACGACAACTCGCCCTTCAGCGGCGTCGAACAGGCAATCCTGGCCCAGACCTGCCCCGCCCAACACCACACGGCCGTCTTCGCCCGCTACAGCATGTCCGCACTGCTGGCCGGCGCCCTCGGCGGCCTCGGCGCAGCCGCGCTCGGACTGCTCACGACGATAGAACCCGGCGACGCCGCCTTCGTCCTCTACGCGGCGCTCAGCGCCGTCATCATCGGCCTCTTTCGAAGACTGAGTCCGGACGCCGAACGTGCCGCGGACGAGCTGGACGCGCAAGCCCCGCAACGATCCGCGCGCGAGGGCCGGCGCCCCTCACCGTTGATGTGCAAGCTGGCCTGTCTGTTCGCCGTCGACGCCTTCGCGGGCGGCCTCGCCGTGCAGGCCATTCTCGCACTGTGGTTTCAGCAACGATTCGGAGCCACCGACGCCCAACTCGGCATCCTGTTCTTCGGCGCCAACCTCCTACCCGCCCTCAGCCAAGCCGTCGCCCCCGCCCTCGTCGCCCGCTACGGCCTCCTGGGCACGATGCTCGTCCCGCACGCCGCGGCGAACCTGTTGCTGCTGTGCGTGCCGTGGTCGCCGACCTTCGGCTGGGCCGCCACCGCACTCTGGACCCGCCAAGCCCTCTCGAAGATCGACGTTCCGGCCCGGCAAGCGTTCACGGCCGCGGTCGTCGCACCGGCCGAACGGACGGCGGCCGCGAGCCTGACGACCGTCGCCCGCAGCATCGCCGTCTCGGCGAGCCCGTTGACATCGAGCCTGATGCTGGCCGGGCCAATGATGGCCTGCGGCGCACCATTCCTCCTCGGCGGAGGGCTCGCACTGACCTACGACGTCACGATGTGGCGCAGCTTCCGCCATGTCGCCGCAGCGGCAGTGGCGAGAGGGCGCCACCGACTGCGGCGCACAGGCGCGCAGGCTTCCCCACCGGACCCGACTGACACACCGGCGGAAATCGACGATGACCCGCCGACCATCGCCACGCCGGCGCTGCTTCTCGACGACACCCTTCCCCTCAACCTGCGGGTCGGCCCGGTGGAACGCGTTCGAGCGCGCCGTCGGGTCGCCGCCGACGTGAACGTTCCCTGCGGCTTCGCAGGCTGGGAAGCGGTGCACAGCCACCTCGAGCGCCCACAGCACCACGGCGTGGAATCCCGTCCTGTGCCCTCGGCTGGTCGGCATCCCCGCGACTGGCGTTCAGCCAATTAGGATCGGCCATCACCCACTGCCCCAGCTATGTTGCACCCACCTATCCGCAGGCCGCCACCACTGCCGCCCCTACCCGGGCCGGTGCGGCGACGTGCTCGGCAGCCCCTGTACGACGACTTGCAGGTCGCACGACGTGCAGGGTTCAGGACCCGCGGGCGTGGCTGTCAGTCCGGCAGACCGTGTTGCCGCGCCGATCGGCATACCGTCATCCGACTACACGACATGCTCAACGGCGGGTCGTCCGCGGTAACGCAGATCACATGACTGCCGAGTGCTGAGGTGGGTCCGTGACCAAAGCGGCCCACATCGGCCGGCACTGAGCACCGACCGGGGACAGACTGGAGGCGGGTCAAGTGGCGATTGCAGTAGAGCTCAACTTCCCGGATGCGACCCTGGACCAATACGACCAGGTGATCGCCAAGATGGGCTTCCATCCGGGCGGGGCCGGCGGTCCGGGCGGCCTCTTCCACTGGGTGATGAAGTCCGATGGCGGCATTCGAGTCGTCGACGTCTGGCAATCCGCTGAGCAATTCCAGCACTTCGCCGATAACCAGATCGGGCCAATAGCTCAGGAGGTCGGCATGGCGCCGCCTGAGGTGCAGATGTACGAAGTGCACAACTATCTAACCGCCGGATAGCTTGTGCCCGATGCGCAACGTGTCCGACAAACCCTCGCGACGTTTCGCGTTTGACCTCGACGAGCAACTCAAGCTGCGTAGTACAGCGGTGTGGAGCGTGCTCGGCCGCTGCGCCTGCCCCGTGTGGTCAGCACGAGTGTGTCCGCACGCTCCCGCTCGCCGTAACGACCTGGTGGAGCGTCGCCACCCCGCTCCTCGCCGTCCTGTGCCTGGTACTCGGCCAGCCGCGGCGCGGTCGCCGCACCGACGCCGACACACTGTCGGCATGACCCCTCGTGGATACGCAGCAGCCTCGCTGTGCGCTCGGCAGCCGACACGAGGGGAAACCCGCACACGGCTCTACCGCCACGGCTCACTGGAGGTGGAGGGCTTCGCCATCGCCGACATCAGTGAGCTCCTCCCGCAGGAGGGGGTGACGGTCTGGCTCGACCTGCACGACCCCGACGCCGCCGACCTGTCCGTCCTGACCGACGAGTTCGGACTGCACCCGCTCGCGGTCGAGGACGCCATCCAGCGCCACGAGCGGCCCAAACTGGACCGCTACCCCGATCACCTGTTCCTCTCCGCTTACGCCGTGCGGCTCGACGCCACGACGGCCGAGCTGGTCAGCAGCGAGCTCGCCGCCTTCATTACTCCGCAGGCCCTCATCACCGTCCGCAAGGACGACGGCTTCGACGTCGACGGCCTGGTCAAGCGGTGGGACGACAGCCCCGACCTGGTCGTGCACGGCGTCAGCTACCTGCTGCACGGGCTGCTCGACGACATCGTCGACAGCCACTTCGCCGCTGTGCAGTCCCTCGACGACCAGATCGAGCAACTCCAGGAGGACCTGTTCGCCGAGGCCGGGCCCGGTATCGAGGTGCAGCGGCGCAGCTTCCAGCTCCGCAAGAGCCTCGTGCTGCTGCGCCGCGTCGTGCTGCCGATGCGCGAGGTCGTCAACTCGCTGATGCGCCGCGACATCCACCTGCTCGACGAGGAGATGACGCACTACTACCAGGACGTATACGACCACGTGCTACGCGCCACCGAGTGGACCGAGAGCCTGCGCGACCTGGTCACCACCATCCTCGAGACCCGCCTCACGATCCAGGGCAACCGGCTCAACGAGATCATGAAGAAGCTGACCGGATGGGCGGCGATCATCGCCATCCCGACAGCGGTGACCGGCTTCTACGGCCAGAACGTCCCCTACCCCGGCTTCGGCCAGACCTGGGGCGTCGTGTCCAGCGTGGTCCTCATCGCGCTCATCGCCGGGACCCTCTACGCCATGTTCAGGCGGAAGGGATGGCTGTGAGCAGGTCGGGCGCTTCCACCGGAGACGGGAATCCCGGCTTGACGCTGCACCCGCACGCCCGATACCGCCGACGCTCGCGCTGGCCGCGGAGGCCCCCCCAGGCCAACCCGCGCAGCGGAAAGCTCCGCCACGTGCCATGCCTGCTGCCGCAGACGGCGTGAACCGCGACGCCGCTATCCCGCCCGCGCCGTCACCGCGCCGGTGGCCGCGTCCCAGCCGAGGCAGCCGCGCTGGAAGTCGCTGCACCGCCGCCGCCCCACGCGGTCCGCTCCCTGGGCACCTCCATTTCCCGGCTGCGCACCGTGTCCGGTGGGATCAACTGCGTGACCCGGGCCGGGCTGCGTCCTCGCCGTCGGCGACGGCGAGCTGAAGGCCGCGCGGTTCGCCGGCCGCGTCGACCGGGCCCGCGAGCGCGCCGCGGGCGACCCCGCGCCGGTCGTCGCGCTGCTCGACGCGGATCGGGCGTTGCGGCGCGGGGACCCGCTGGCCGAGTTCGCCACCGCCGACCTCGACCCCGACGGCCGGCTCGACGCGCTCGGGCGCGACCTCTCGTGCTTGTCGAGGGCTCCATCTGATCGGCACTCCTCGTCGCGTCCGGCGTCGGTGTCTGGCAGTCCGCGCCCAAACTGCGCTGTGCGCCGTGACGGGCGCCCTTCTGGTGGCATACGGCGCATCTGTTGACCGATTGTGTCGATCCAGGACCAGCCGGCGCCGTCCCGGTAGTACAGGTTGCCGTCCCGACGGCGGACGAACAGGTTGATGCGCATCTCGGCGGGATCCGGGCTGCCCGCGTGGCGGGTGCTGGACGCCGGGTGCGGCACGGGTGAGCACACGCTGATGTGCGCCGGGCTCGGGCTGGACGCGACCGGCGTGGATCTCGCCGCTACCGCGTTGGAGACCGCGCGCCACAAGGCCCGCGACTGCGGGCTGTCCGCCCGCTTCCTGCAGCTCGACGCGCGCCGACTCGGCGATCTCGGCGAGACCTTCGACACCGTCCTGGACTGCGGACTGTTCCACATTTTCGACCCCGACGACCGCCGCGCCTATGTCGCGAGCCTCGCGGCCGCGACGACGCCGGGTGCCGGGTAACTTCATGCTCTGCTTCTCCGATGACCAACCCGGCGAGTGGGGACCGCACCGCATCAGCCGTGCGGAGATCCACAGCGCGTTCGCTGCGGGCTGGCGGATCGAGGTGATCACCCGGCCAGAATCGACGTGACGATCGAGCCGGAGGGCATCCGGGCCTGGTCGGTCGCCGTGACCAGGGCGTGAGCGCGATGCCGACCACACAGGCGACGCTGACGACGTCACGGGCGAGTCGCTACCTGGCCCAGCTCGGCAACCATGCTGCCGCGATGGCAGGCCCGCAGGGCCATCAGGTGCGCATGCACGGCGGCGCCGACCCCTTCGCCACCGGCGAAGTGACGTTGCGTGTGACGCAGACTGCCGACCACATGATCCTGACGTTCGATCCGTGGGGAAGTTGCACACTGCACGCCGAAGGCGACCGGCTCGCGCTGCACATCGACGCCGTCGACGAGCAGGGCCCGTTGCGTCTGCGCCGCCATCTGTCGCGGAGCCGGCGCAGCGGCTGACGATCGATCGGCACCTGCCGACGTCCGGCACAGCGCCCGTGCAGCTGGCGACCAGGTGCCTGTTCGTGATATTCGTCGGGAGTCCTCGGGCGAAGAAGCGGCAGACGATAGAGTGACCACCAACCGCGAGGAGTGTGCGCTCGCAGAGCGCCACCTGCCCGCCATGCTGCGGCCGCGGCGCAGGCTGGGAGGTCGATCAGGTGCGAGCGTCGGTTTCGTCGCCCGCGCTGGTTGTCGGCGCCGTGGCGGCTGTGGCGAGCGCGGTGGCGGTGGACGTTCGGTCCGGCGAACATCCGATCCACACCGCCTTGCTCGTCCTTACCGCCACGGTGGTATTGGCGCTGTGTTGGTGGCGGCGCACCCGGGCGGTACCGGCGTTGTCCGCGGCGTGCGCGGCGGTCATGACCGGTCCCCTTCTTCACCTGGTTACCCCGACGCCGCCCTCGGTGTCGCTTCCGCACGACCACACCGATCCCCTGCACATCCTGAGCTCCGAGTTCCCCTCCGCCGTGCTGCAGATCGCGATCCCCGCGGTCGTCCTGCTCGCGGTCACCACGGTCGCGCACCTGCTGCGGCTGCTCGTCGGCCGGGTCTGCCGCCCGTTGATGAGCCGCCCCGCCCCCACGACTGCGCCTCGGCCCGCAGGCACACCCGTTCGGCCTCGCCGCCTGGGCTCGATGCTGCGCTGGTGCGGCTGGGCGATCAGGGCTGCACGACGGGGGCCACCGCCCTCCCTGCGCCTGGCCGCCGCCTGCTAAGCGTCCAGCGCCGATGACGGCGCCGTCCAGCCGGCTGTCCGCGGCCCGCCCTGACAGGCGAGCTGCCACGTGACGTGACGACAAGCGGCGCACCTACGGCCTGGTCGTTCTGCTCGACCTCATCGCTCGGACCTCGGTCGTTCGAGCCGACCCACGCCGCCCGCCGCTGACACCGTCCCGGCCTACGACGTCGCCGTCGACGCGATCAGGGCGTCCATCAGATGCCCGCTCGTGCTGCGCGGCGGCGTGCTGCGCGGCGAGCTGACTCGCGGCCCGGCGATGACGCGGGCCGCTCGGCCCTCGCCTGACCGTCGTCCGATTCGGCCATAGGTCGTCTGGTGTCCCGTGCTGACCTGCCGCGCTTTGCGTTGCGCCCTTCCCGATTATCGATCTTCGCCTCAGGAGGCGATCAAGTGAGTGCAGTACCGCCCGTATCTGTGTGTGTCCCGGTGTACTGCGGCGAGCAGTACCTCGCCGAGACCCTGCGTAGCGTCCTTGACCAGACCTATCGCGACTTCGAACTCGTTGTGCTGGACAACGCCAGCATCGACGACACGTTCCGGATCGCCTCGTCGTTCGCCGACCCGCGCCTACGCCTGGTGACCAATCCGTCGACCCTCCCGCAGCCGGAGAACTGGCGCACAGCGGTGCAGCTGTGCCGTGCGCCGCTGGTCAAGCTGGTGTGCGCGGACGATCTTCTCCACCCGCGCTGCCTGGAGCTCCAGGTGGCCGCGATGAATGCCGACTCCGGGCTGGCGGTCGTCGCCGCACGTCGACACATGATCGATGAATCCAGTCGGGTGTTGGTCCCGCGCCGGGGGTTGAGGGGATTGACCGGCGTGCGATCCGGTATCAGGGCGAGGCGCAAAGTCGTTTCTGCTGGTCATGAGCGGGTTTCGGGGCGTTGCTGCAGGCCGAGGATGGTGAGTAGGAGGAGCGGGTCGTTACGGATCTTCCGTAGGGTGGCGGCGATGCGGGTGTAGCCGGCTTGTCGGAGGAGACCGATCGTCAAGTTACGGAGCGTCGCCATCACTCGAAATCTGAGGCCTTTCCGGACTTGTGAGGCATCTTCACGGAACGTGACATCACGCACCCAGTGGATCTTGTTTTCGATGGTCCACTGTCCGCGGATGTAGCCGGCCAGGTGCTCGGGTGCGGCCTCGCGGGCCGAGAGGCTGGTCACGCCGAGGACGGCCACCGCGCTGCGGACCTGCATCTTCTTGTAGCGGCGGGAGCCTTTGGGGCGTTTGCGGATGGTGCGGGTGGTGTAGCGCTCGATGAGGAACACCTGCGCCGCACCGGGGAACCCGAGGTCTTCGGGGGCGTCCAGGACCCGGATGGTGCGCTTGTCGCGCCGGCCGTGCCCGACATCGAGGGTTTCGTGGGCGATCGGGGCGTTCGCCCAGTCCAGGGCGTCGATCTTGTCGTGGAGCTTGCGCGTGTTCTGCTTCACGATCATCACGTAGTGCGCGTACAACTGCGAGGTGATCAGCGTGGCGTGGGAGCGGACGGTGTGCGCGGCGTCCATGGTGAACACGCACCCGCTGACCCCGCCGATCCGCTTGGCCAGGCCGCGCAGCAGCGGCGCGAACTCGGGCACCTCGTTGGTCTTGGCCCCGATCAGCCGTTCGGCCAGCACGACCGACCGGTCGTGGGTGGCCGCGGCCAACAGGTAGGGCACCTGTCCGTCCTGGTCGACCGCGCCGCGCACCGCCTTTCCGTCCACCGCGATCGCCGGCAACCAGCCCGGGCCGGCGATCGGCGCGCCCACCGGGCCAACCCCGGCCCGCTCGGCCAGCCACGTGCCGGCCTCATCGGCCACCTGTTGGGCCTTCAGCAGCGCCAACAGCCGATCCACGGTGTCCGGGTGCGGCGGGGTGAAACGGCCCGTGCTGTCTCGGCGGCATCCGAACGCGGCCAACACTTCCTGGTTTGCGGCGCTGATCCAGGCGGTGATGTCGGCCAACAACACCTGCCCCGATGTCGCCGCTGCGGTGCACAAACCCAGGATCGTCGGCAGCGAGTGTCGGATCCCGCGCCGGTCGCGCGGATCGTCGATCGCTGCGAAACACCCCAGCAACCCGCCCGCACCGGCCTGTGCCAGCACCGCAGCCTGCTCAACCAGAACCTCCACCGCAGCCTGCGCCGGCGGGGTTGACGCCACCGGCGCGGCGGACTGGGCGGGAAGGACAGACTGCACGTGCAACGGGGCCACCGATAAGACGAAGATCTTTAGGAAGTCCTCGTCCTACGGGGCTCTGTTGCCCATTTCCCGTGGACACGCCGACCGCGACCACTCTGTGATCATCACCAACGGTGACCGATTCCCGGTCCGTCCACCTCAGGTCGAACCTCGTCCAGGTCGGCCGCCGACTACTCAACGTCACACCCGGATGCGGCTGATCAACCAGCACACCAGGCCGCACGCTCACCAGGCCCGACCAGCCGCGAGTCAGTTAAGCAGCCGCTGACCAGCAAGAACGACTTTGCGCGTCGCCCTGATCCGGTATCGAGGTCGCGCGGAAGGTGATCCGCAGTGGAGCGAATCCGATCGGCGAGCCCGGTGGCGTGTTGTTCCGGCGAGCTGATTACTTCTCCGTCGGGGGATGGCACGCCGACCGTCGCTGGGCCATGGACCTCGACCTGTGGCTACGGCTGCTGCTATGCGGGGACTTCCTCGGGCAGCCCGAAACCCTGGCTGCATTCCGGGTGGGTGGTCACAGCCTGAGCGCCGAGAACGAGGCAGCCATCTACGTCACCCAGAAGGCGATCATGGCCCAGGTCGCGGCAACCCCGACCTTTCGAGTTCGTCGGCGTGATCGTGCGGTGGGGCACCTGCTCGCGCCGGTTGGGCGTCTTCGGCGGCGAATCCTGTTCCAGATGGCACGACGGACGAGCCGCCGTGAGGACCAGGTCCAGCGCCAGAGCTCGGCGTCACTGACAACGTCGCCGCCAACATCGCCGACAGCGTCACCGGCTCACTCCGCCGGCGCCGAGATGTCGGGGAGCCGCCGAAGGTGAGTCTCTTCGACCTTCTGTCCGATGGCCTACGGCCCTCCGCACCGGCGTCGAGAGAAAGGGACGCTGATGGTCGCTGCGGACGGGAGGCCACACCGTGGAGCGGGTTCCGCTGCCGATCTATGCCGTCGCCTCGGCGATCGTGATCATCGGCCTGGTTCGCCGGAGTGTCGGCGACGCACCGTCCCCCGGGGCCAACCGGCTCCGGGGACGGTGTCAGGCCGCGACGCGGTGTCCAGCCGCAGCTGCGTCGGGCTGGTCCACGGTCGCCGGGTCGGGCAGGCGCAGCCGCTTGAGCAGCAGCGCGTTGACCGCGACCAGCAGGCTGGAGCCGGACATCGACAGGGCGGCGATCTCCGGGCGCAGCACGAGACCGAAGGCGGGTGCGAACACCCCGGCGGCGATGGGGAGGGCGACGGCGTTGTAGCCGATGGCCCAGCCCAGGTTCTGGCGCATCTTGCGCAGGGTGCCCCGCCCGATCCGCAGCGCGGTCGGCACGTCGAGGGGGTCGGAGCGCATGAGCACGATGTCGGCGGTCTCGATGGCGACGTCGGTGCCCGCACCGATCGCGATGCCCAGGTCGGCCTGGGCGAGCGCGGGAGCGTCGTTGACGCCGTCGCCGACCATCGCCACCCGATGGCCTGCGTCCTGCAGGCGGGCGATCTGCGCGGCCTTGTCGGCGGGCAGCACCTCGGCGATGACCTGGTCGATGCCGAGCTGGTCGGCCACCCGGCGGGCGGTGGCCTCGTTGTCCCCGGTCAGCATGACGACCTTGACGTTCAGGTCGTGCAATGCCGCCACGGCCGCCGTCGCCGTGGGCCGGGGCGCGTCGGCCAGCGCGATCACCCCGGCCGGGTGGCCGCCGACCGCGACCAGGACGGTGGTGCGTCCGGCCCCGGCCAGCCGCTCCCGCAGGTCGGTCAGCTCGCCGGGGTCGACGCCGTCACGGTCGAGCAAACGGCGGTTGCCCACCGCGACCCGCCTGCCCTCGACGGTGGCGACCGCGCCGTGCCCCGGGAGGTTCTCGAATCGTTCGGCGTTGCGGCGGCCGACCCCGGCGGTGGCGGCGTGGGTGACGATCGCCCGGGCGAGCGGATGCTCCGATGCGCGCTCCACCGCCGCGGCCAGCGCGAGCAGGTCGGCCTCGGCGATCCCGACGGCGACGACATCGGTGATTTCGGGCTCGCCCCGGGTCAGCGTGCCGGTCTTGTCCATCACGACGGTGTCGATCCGGGCCGAGGTCTCCAACGCGGCGGCGTTCTTGAACAGCACCCCACGCCGGGCACCCATCCCGGTCCCGACCATGATCGCGGTCGGGGTGGCCAGCCCGAGCGCGTCTGGGCAGGTGACCACCACCACCGTGATCGCGAACAGCAGCGCCATCGTCAACGGCTCGTCGGAGAAGATCGCCCACGCCGCGAAGGTCGCCAGACCGCCGAGGAGGGCGACGAACACCAGCCAGAACGCGGCCCGGTCGGCCAGCCGCTGCCCGGGCGCCTTGGAGTTCTGGGCCTGTTGCACCAGTGCGACGATCTGGGCCAGCGCGCTGTCCGCGCCGACCGTGGTGGCGCGCACCTGCAGCACCCCGTCGGCGTTGATGGTTGCACCGATCACCGCGCTGCCCGGCGCCTTGCGCACCGGCAGGCTCTCCCCGGTGACCATGGATTCGTCGATCTCGGACTCGCCGTCCTCGACCACGCCGTCGACCGGGATCTTCGTCCCCGGCCGCACCAGCAGCAGGTCACCGGACGCGAGCTCGGCGGTGGGCACCTCGACCTCGCGCCCGTCGCGCAGCACCACCGCCTTCGGTGGGGCGAGGTCGAGCAGGGTGCGGACGGCGTCGTTGGCGCCGCCGCGGGCGCGCATCTCGAACCAGTGCCCGAGCAGCACGAACGCGGTGAGCACCGTGGCGGCCTCGTAGAACACCTCCCCGCCGCCGGTGAGGGTGACCACCAGCGAGTACCCCCAGCCAGCGCCGACCGCGACGGCGACCAGCACCATCATGTCCAGCGTGCGGGCCCGCAGCGCCCGGTAGGCGCCGTCGAAGAAGATCCACGCCGAGTAGAAGACCACCGGCAGGCTGAGGATCAGGGCGAACACGTCGTCGCGCAGCCCGAACGGTGCGGGCACCCCGAAGCCGAGCACCTCACGCCCGATCGGGGACCACAGCAGCACCGGCACCGACAGCACCGCGGCCACGAGGAACCGGTTGCGCATGTCGGCGACCATCGCCGCCATCGACATCCCGCCGTGCCCGCCGTGACCCATCATCTCCTGCGGGGACGCCGCGGGCCCGGTCTCGGGTTGCCGGTGGTGCCCGGCGCCGGGTTCGAGCATCGGGTCGCACACGTGCTGGGGCACCGAGCGGCCTTGGCAGTGGTAGCCGCAGTCGCGGATCCAGCCAGCCAGGTCGGCGACCGAGGTCCGGATGGGGTCGTAGGTGATGGTCGCGGTTTGGGCGACCGGGTTGGCCTGCACGGTGAGCACGCCGGGGCGGTGGCCGAGGACGGCTTCGACCACGGCCTTCTCGCTCGCCCACAGGACGCCCGCGACTTCGAGTACCGCGGTCTCGGCGTTGGCGGTGGTGGTCATCGAAGCCTCCTGACGGGGGCCGCGTCCGCGTGGACGCGGTGGGTGGGGTGCTGTTGGCCGGTGTCCGCGTTGCGGTCCGGGCCGGACGTGGCGGTGTGGAAGCGGCGCAGGCGCAGGCTGTTGATGACCACGAACACCGACGAGAACGCCATCGCGGCACCGGCGATGAGCGGGTTGAGCAGCCCGGCCATCGCCAGCGGGATGGCGGCCACGTTGTAGGCGAACGCCCAGAACAGGTTGGTCTTGATCACCTGCAGGGTGCGGCGGGACAGCCGGATCGCGTCCGCGGCCACCCGCAGGTCGCCGCGAACGAGCGTGAGGTCGCTGGCGTGGATGGCGACGTCGGCGCCGGTGCCCATGGCGATGCCCAGGTCGGCCTGGGCCAGCGCGGCGGCGTCGTTGACCCCATCGCCCACCATCGCCACCACCCGTCCCTCGCCCTGCAGACGACGCACGACCTCGACCTTCTGCCCGGGCAGCACCTCCGCGATCACCTCGGCGATGCCGACCTGGGCCGCGACCGCGTGGGCGGCGCGTTCGTTGTCCCCGGTCAGCAGCACCGCGCGCAGGCCGAGCCCGGCCAACTGTGCGATCGCGGCGGCGCTGGTCGGCTTGACGGTGTCGGCGACGATCA
Organism: uncultured Actinomycetota bacterium; assembly: GCA_963739465.1. Lineage (GTDB taxonomy): Bacteria > Actinomycetota > Actinomycetes > Mycobacteriales > Pseudonocardiaceae > Pseudonocardia. Next base: position 455,310 of record CAVUAS010000013.1, on the reverse strand, counting down.
GGACCCCGCGTACGGCGCCGTCCCAGCCGACCGCGATCACCGTGCGGCCCGCCTGCTCAGCGCGCTGGCGGGCGTCTTCCAGCCGGTCGTCCAGGCGCAGCGCCCAATGCTCGGCCAGCCACGACCCCCGCCCGGCGACGACGGCGTGCCCGTCGACCACACCTGCCACCCCGAGCCCGTGGGTGGCGCTGAACTCCTCGACCGGCGGCAGATCGCCGATCCGGCCGCGGGCCGCGGCGGCGACCGCGGCGGCGACGGGGTGCTCGGACGCGTCCTCGACCGCCCCGGCCAGCCGCAGCATCTCCTCGGCGCCGACGCCGTCGGCAGGCACGACCTCGATCAGGCTCATCCGCCCGGTGGTCACGGTGCCGGTCTTGTCCAGCAGCACCGTGTCGACCCGGCGGGTGGACTCCAGGATCTGCGGGCCCTTGATCAGGATGCCCAGTTGCGCGCCCCGTCCGGTGCCTACCAGCAGCGCAGTCGGGGTGGCGAGCCCGAGCGCGCACGGGCAGGCGATGATCAGCACGGCGACCGCGGCGGTGAACGCGGCCTCCACGCCTGCCCCGGTGACCAGCCAGAACGCGAGGGTGGCCAGCGCGAGCGCGAGGACGACCGGGACGAACACGGCCGAGACGCGATCGGCCAGCCGCTGCACCGGCGCTTTCCCCGACTGGGCCGCCTGCACCAGCCGCCCGATCTGGGCGAGCTGGGTGTCCGCGCCGACTCGGCTCGCCACCACGACGAGCCTGCCGCCCGCGTTGACGGTGGCACCGACCACGTCGTCGCCGGGACCGACCTCGACCGGCACCGACTCGCCGGTCAGCAGGCTCGCGTCCACCGCGGAGGAGCCCTCGACGACGCGCCCGTCGGTGGCGATCTTCTCCCCCGGCCGGACGACGAAGGTGTCGCCCACCGCGAGATCGCCGATCGGGATCCGGCGCTCGTGGCCGTCGCGCAGGACGGCCACGTCCTTGGCGCCCAGCTCCATCAGCGCCCGCAGCGCGGCTCCCGACCGTTTCTTCGCCCGCGCCTCCAGGTAGCGCCCGGCCAGCAGGAACACCGTGACGGCGGAGGCCACCTCGAGGTAGATGTCCATGCCGCCCGCGCCCGGTTGCGGGATCAGCTCGAAGCTCATCCGGGTGCCCGGCATGCCCGCGCCGCCGAAGAACAGGGCATACAGCGACCACGCGAACGCCGCGGAGACGCCGATGCTGATCAGGGTGTCCATCGTCGCCGCGCCGTGGCGGGCGTTGGTCCACGCCGCGCGGTGGAACGGCCACGCCCCCCACACCACGACGGGCGCCGCCAGCGTGAGCGACAGCCACTGCCAGTAGGTGAACTGCAGGAAGGGGACCATGGCCAGCACCAGCACCGGGAGCGTGAGTGCGGCGCTGAGCATCAGCCGCTGCCGCAGCGACCCGACCTCGGGGTCCTCGGGATCCGACGCCGTTTCGGCGGTCGGCGCGTCCGGCGGCTGCGGGAGCCACGCCCGGTAGCCGGTGGCCTCGACGGTCGCGATCGCGTCGTCGACGTCGGTGCCGACCGGGAGCTCGACGTGCGCGTTGCCGGTGGCGTAGTTGACCGAGGCCGATACGCCCGGCATGCGGTTGAGCTTCTTCTCGATCCGCGCCGCGCAGGACGCGCAGGTCATGCCGCCGACCTGCAGGTCGACCGTCGACGCGGCGGCCGCGGCGGCGCGGGTTGGCTGTTCGCTCATCGTGGGTCCTCCACCAGCGTGTATCCGGCTTCGTCGACGGCCGCCCGCATCTGGTCGGCGGGCACCGCGGCGGTGGCGGTGACCGTGACGCGCGACGTCCCGCCCGGGACGAGATCCACCGTCACTCCGGTCACGGGTGCGAGGGCGCCGATCTGCGCGCGGACAGCGGCGACGCACTGGTCACAGGTCATGCCCGCGACCCCATAGGTCGTTTGTGTTGGTGCGGTGCTCATGACGGCTCCTCCCCGATGTCGTGGGCGGTCAGGACCGGACCAGCCGGGCGATGGCAGCCGAGGCCTCCTCGACCTTCTCCTGCGCCACCGCGCCGCCCTCCCGGGCCGCGTCGGCCACACAGTGCGCGAGGTGGTCCTCCAGCAACTCCAGCGCGACGGCCTGCAGGGCCTTGGTCGCGGCGGAGACCTGGGTCAGGACGTCGATGCAGTAGGTGTCGGACTCGACCATCCGCGCAAGCCCCCGCACCTGCCCCTCAACTCGGCGCAGCCGCTTGAGCAGCGCGCGCGGGTGCGCCAGCGGTGGCGGCTGCTGCGCGTCAGGATCGCGGTGACCGTCGACCCCGACCGGGTCCGTCCCGTCCGGGCCGGGCCCACCTCGAGCCAGTGCTTGAACCGGGCCAGCTGCGCCAGCTCGACTCCTCGCCAGTCCACCCCCTGCCCGGCGCACCAGCCCAGGAACAGCGCCGCGCGCCCCGCATAGGCCCGGATCGTGTGCGGTGAACGGTCCGCACCCTGCAAGCAGGCCAGGAACGCGCTCGCCTCCCGGTGCACCACCAGCTCAGCGTCGAGCACCACCCACCACACGCCGCCGTCGCGCGGCGACACCGCCCGCTCGGCCCGGAACCCGACGTTGATCAACTCGGTCACGTGGCGAAGGTAGCCACCTGCACAAACGAGTTCCGGATACTCGTGAGGCACGTGCCCGGCCACCCCCGTGCCCCACGTCCCTCACCAGGTTGAGGCCAGGGGAGATAACGTAGGTGTGGCGGCACCAGTGCGGGTCGAAGTCGATCCCGGTCCGTCGGCGCAGCCGGCCGACCAGGTCATAGACCGCGGCGTAGGTCAACGGGTGGCCGAGCAGTCCGGCCCAGAGGTTGACGAAGACGTAGTCGCTGTCCAGGTCGCCGTACTCGCCGTGCAGGTAGTCGGCGTAGAGCCGGACCAGTCCGGCGGCGACCGGGATCGACCTTGGCTGCACCGACTTGGCGCGGGCCCCGTTGTCGTTGACCCGCGCCACCACCGTGACCGTGCGCTCGGCCGCAGCCCAGTCCTCGTGGCGCAGACCCAACGCCTCCCCGATGCGCATCCCTTCTCCCGGGATCCCTGACCTGTTGCAGGTTGTCGCTCGATCCGGGTGATCTTGCCGGTGGGGCTGCGGTTCTCCGCGTGTGTGGTGCTCGTGGCTGGTAGTCGTTCACGACCCAGCTGAGAGCGAGGAAAACGAGTGCGGGCATTCCCGGTGAGGTTGCCGTCCGGGCAGCGGTACTGGACGGTGCTGGATGAGGATCTGCAGGTGGTGGCCGTCGCGGATGGCTTCCTGCGCCAGCAGCGATTCGGTCGTGATGGCGCGGAGTCCACGACGAAGGCGTATGCGCATGCGGTGGCGTTGTTCTTGCGCTGGTGCGCGCGGTCGGGCCGGTCGTGGCAGGCCGGGGTGGGGCAGCTGGGCCTGTTCATGACCTGGCTGGCCCACGCCGGCCCGCTCGCCTCGGCTGCCGCGGCCGCTGGCGGGGCGGGTTCGGCGGTGCTGTTCACGGGCCCGGGCAGCGAACCGGCGCGGTCGCCATCGCGGATCAACGGCGTGTTGAGCGCGGTGCGGGGCATGGTGGTGCACGCCGTCGCGACCGGGCAGGCGCGGGCCGGGCTGGTGTCGCTGCTGTATGAGGTCGCCGACGACCGGGACCTGCCCGCGGCCGCCCGCGGCGAGGAGGGCCGGATGGCGTGGCGGCTGCGGGCGCGGCATCGCCTGCGGGAACCGGAAACGGCCGTCGATCGAGCCAGTGACGGCGAGATCGTCGCGTTGCTGCGGGCGTGCCGCTCGGCGCGGGACCGGCTGATCGTGTTGCTGATGGCCCGGGCCGGGCTGCGCCGCGGGGAGCTGTGCGGGTTGCGCCGCGGCGATGTGCATCTGCTCGCCAGCTCGCGTGCGCTGGGGTGCGAGGTCGCCCGGGCGCATCTGCACGTCCTGCGCCGGGAGAACAACCCGAACGGGGCGTGGGCCAAGTCCCGCCGTCAGCGCAGCGTGCCGCTGGATTTCCTGACGGTGCAGGCGTTTGATACCTACGAGTTCGAGCGCATGACTGTGCCGCAGGCCGCAGTGAGCGACTTCGTGTTCGTGAACCTGTTCCGTGGTCCGGTCGGCGCGCCGATGCGCCCGGACGCGATCGGCGAGCTGCTCGCGGCGGCATCGCGCCGCGCCGGGTTGGACCGCCCGGTCCGCCCGCACCAGCTGCGACATGCCTGCGCCAGCAACGTGCTCGATGCCGGATGTGGGATCGACGTGGCGGCTGACCTGCTCGGGCACGCTTCGGTCTCATCTTCTCAGGTGTATATCCACCCCGATCCGGCCCGGCTGCGGGCCGCAGTGGATGCGGTGCCCAGCCCCCGTGAGCAGGCCGGGGTGCTGCGGTGATCACCGCCGCGGAAGCCGTTGCGGTCCCGGCCACCCAGGATGCGTGCGAGTTCGGGTGGGTGTTGGACGAGACGGTGCTCGGGGGCGCGGCCGCGCGTCTGGCCACGATGCTGGACCCAGCGTTCCTGGTCGAGGCCGGATGGGATCCGCCGGTTCGGGTGTTGTCCCTGCCCGCTCAGCATCGGCTGCTCGGTCGGCAGGTGTGCCGGGTCGGCGGCTGCGCCGCCACCGTCCATAGTGGCCTGCCCGGTGTGTGCTACCGATGCTTCACCAGGCTGACCCGGTTGGGGCTGACCGCGGCCGCAATCGCGGCCACCGCGGAGTTGCCGGCGTTGCCCACCCCCGCGGATCAGTGCGCGGTGCCGGGATGCCGGTGCTCGCCGACGGTGCGCCAGGCGGTGTTGTGCGAGCCGCACGTCCGACAGCTCCGCCGGCGGCGGCCGCCGATGTCACTGGAGCAGTTCCTGGCCGATCCGCGAGTCCAGGCGTTGCCGCCGGCGGGGACCTGCCTGGTGGCGGCGTGCACCCGGACGGCCGACGGCGCTCGCGGCTACTGCAATACCCACTATCAGCGCTGGCGAGCGGCCCAGCAGAGCGACCCCGGCCTGGATCGGCGGTGGTGGCAGGCCAGGGAGTCGGGTGTGGCCGAGCCCGGACAGGTGAACTTGCGGGCGCTGCCGCCGTTGGTGGTTGTCGAGGTGCTGTTCGGGATGCAGCAACGCGTCCGCGGCGGAGCGAAGATCACCGATGTGGATCTGCGGGTGCTGTGCGATGCGCTGCGCCGCCAGCAGGTCGGCTCGATCGCGGTCTGCGAGACCGGCGGTCTTCCCACCCGACAGGTCAGATCCTTGCGCAACGCGTTGGCCCGTCACGTTCGCCGGGCGTTGGCCGACACCGTCAGCGAGCAGGGCAAGGACACCTGGGACCTGGCGCTGTTCGGCCATCGCGGCTACCTGTCGTTTACCGGGATCGCCCAGCCGTGGCTGGCCCCGGCCGCCAAGCGGTGGGCGGCCGAACAGTTGCCGCGGCACCGCGGCGGCGGCGCCGCCCGGGTCCGAGGCAAGATCAACGGGCTGGGGCTGCTGTCGGAGTACCTGGGCTGCAGACCGGATCGCGGACTCATCCCGGCGGTCCTGGGCCGCCGCGACGTCGAGGGCTTCCTCAACCGGCTGGCCTACCTGGAGTCGACCGGCCAGATCAGCCGCTACCGCCGCAACGGCATCTGCCGCGACGTGCGAGAGGTCTTGGCCGGGATCCGCGCCCTGGGCCTGACCCGACCCGGCGGCCCCGCGGCCGGGTTGGCCGGAGACTTCGCCATCGAGCGCGGCGATATCCCCGCCGATCCCGAACGCGGCGAGCCCGGCCGTGACCTGCCACCGGAGATCATGGCCACGCTGTGCGCCAACCTCGACACCCTGCAGCCGGCCGAGGTCAGGACCGCCACCCAGCTCGGCATCGACACCGGGCGCCGACCCGAAGACATCCTCGGCCTGCCACTGGACTGCCTGGACCGCGACAAAGACGGCGGCGCCGTGTTGGTTTATGACAACATCAAAGCCGACCGGCTGGGCCGGCGGCTGCCGATCAGCGAGACCACCGCCGCAGTGATCATCGACCAGCGCGACCGGGTCCGGGCACGCTTCCCCCACACCCCGGCCGCCCAACTGAAACTGCTGCCCACACCCCGCCGCAACCCCGACGGGAACACGGCGATCAGCATCGACATGCTGGACAACCGGCACCGCGAGTGGGCCGATGCGCTGCCGGCGCTGCGCACCCGAGACGGCGCCGAGTTCGACACGACCAGGATCGTGCCCTATGCCTGGCGGCACTCTTACGCCCAGCGCCATGCCGACGCCGGCGTGCCGATCGACGTCCTGGCCGAATTACTTGATCATCGAAATCTCAATGTCACACGCCGGTACTACAACCCTCGGGAATTGCATCAAGCGGGCGATAATCTGCAGGTCGCCTGCTGGGAGTGGTGCGGCAATGCCGGTGCTGAGCGGCCGCGACACGCCGCGTGACCTGCATCGGTTGCCCATCGATCCCGTCAGGTGCATGATCCCTGCTCCAAACGGTCCCTGTGATCTTGGTTTGGAGGCCCGGTGGGACGGGGTGATCTGGCTGGCGCGGCGCGCCTGGAGCTCGTCTCGGGTGTGCTGCAGCTGCGGCCGGAGGACGCCATAGTGGAGGCGATGCTGCGCGGCTGGCGGGCCCAACAGACGGCGCGGGGGCTGCAGGAGACCACGATGGTGCCGCGGGAGCGGCTGGTGCGCCAGTTCGTCGCGTTCACCAACGAGTACCCGTGGAACTGGGGACCGGCGCACGTGGACGAGTGGACGCAGTCGCTGACCAGCGAGAAGCGCCTGAGCCCGGCGACGATCCGCGGCTATCAGACGGATCTTCGCCTGTTCAGCGAGTATCTGTGCGACGCCCGCTATGGCTGGGCTGCCGCATGCGAGGAGGAGTTCGGGCCGGGGATGCATCCGGTGCCGATCTGCCACGAGTGGAACACCATCGCCCACCTGAACGAGTACGAGGGTGATCCGGAGGCCCGGCCGTTCATGCGGGAGGAGTTGCAGCGGTTCCTCGACTACGCCGATGACCAGGTCGAACGCGCGGTGCGGGTGAAGCGCAAGGGAGCGCTGGCCGCCTACCGGGACGCCACGTTGTTCAAGGTCGCCTATGCGTGGGGGCTGCGCCGCACCGAGACGTCCAAGCTGGACATCGTCGATTGGGGACGGAACCCGGCGGCGCCGGAGTTCGGCCGGTACGGCATGCTGCACGTCCGCTACGGCAAGGCGGTACGCGGGCAGCCTCCGCGGCGACGGAACGTGCCCTCGGTGATGGGGTGGGCGGTCGAGGCGGTGGCCGACTACGTGGACAACATCCGCCCCCGGTTCGGTTGCGACGATCATCCGGCGATGTGGGTCACCGAACGCGGCGGGCGGGTCAAACCGTCGGAGATCAACGCCCGGTTCGTCGCCTACCGCGACGCGCTGGGCCTGCCGCGAACGCTCTCGCCCCACTCGCTGAGGCACTCGTGGGTCACCCACCTTACCGAGAACGGTGTCGACCGTCGGTTCATCCAGGAGGCCGTTGGGCATCGGTGCGATACGTCGACGGCGATCTACACACGTGTCCGGTGACTTCATGAACACCGCGCTGCGCAAGGCGTTGACCCCGGCGTTCGACACGCCGGCTCCGGGTCGGAAGGAGTCGTGAATGGCGGGCAAACTTGACTACCAGTGGCGGCTGCGGCACGTCATGGCGGAGAAGGGCATGTTCGCCACCACCGACCTGATCGAACCGCTGGCCCAGCGCGGCATCCACCTGTCGTCCAGCCAGGTCTACCGGCTCGTCGCCGAACGGCCCGAACGGTTGAGCCTGAAGGCGCTGATGGCGCTGCTGGACATCCTCGACTGCACGATGGATGAGCTGATCGAACCGATCGCCGGGGCCACCCCGATCCGCAAATCCAAGGCCGCCGGCGAAGGCGCGGCCGGGGTCGGCGGCCTTCGCCCGAAACGGGCCCGAATCACCCCCGTCGATCGGTGAGCCATGCCCGCTGCGATGGCGCCGGAGGTGATCGCCGACTCGATCGGTGTCATCGTCGACCTCGTCGCCGCGCGGGAGCCCGCGCTGGACCGCGCGACCATCCAGACCACGGTGACCGGCGTCGCGGGAGGACGAGCCAAGCGTCGCGGACTGGCCCAAGCCCTGCACGACAGGCCAACGCTGCTGGTCGACGGTCGCTCGCCAGCACCCCGAGGGATCGGGGATCTGCTCATCGCGCTGCGCGCAGCTGGCGCGACGACGATTTCGCCGCCGGTCTGCGCCGAATGCGGCAAACCCCTGCGCACCCTGCAACGCCGCGGCCGAGACTGGTACTGCAGCGTCTGCGGCCCGCAATCGAGGCGATGCGCCTGCTGCGGGCAGGAACGCAAGGTCGCCACCGTCGATCGGCGAGGGCGACCGCGCTGCGGCCAGTGCCCCGATGACGAGGACCGCGACCCGGCGGTGGTCCTCACCGAGGTGATCACCAAGCTCGACCCATCGTTGTCGGCGGACACCGTCACCACAGTGACTCGTGGCTTGTTCTCCCGGCCATCCAGGCTGCGGCGACTGGCCTGGATCATCGAGGACACGCCGAACCTGCTCACCGGTGGCGGTGCGCAGGCCTGCGCACCGGGTGTGCTGCGGCTGATCGACCGTCTCTGCGATGCCGGGGCGCAGGCAATCGTGCGGCCGGCCTGCCCCCGCTGCGAACGGGTGATCCGCCTGCACCGCAGGATCGACGGGCAATGGCTCTGCCGCAACTGTGTGGCCATGTCCCGCGCCCAACCCTGCTCCCGCTGCGGCGCCATCCGCGAAGCGGCCACCCGCGACGAGCACGGCCAACCGCTGTGTCCGAACTGCTTGATCACCGACCCCACCAACCACGAGACATGCCTCGACTGCGGCCGCCGCCGTCCCGTCAGCCTGCGCACCGCCGACGGGCCGCTCTGCGGCAGCTGTGTGCCGTGGAGGACCCTGACCTGCGATATCTGCGGCAGGCAAGCACCGTGCGTGGTCTCCCAGACAACCGGCAAACCGTGGTGCCAGGCCTGCAAGCAGCGGTGGATCCACTGCAGTGGCTGCGGCCAGGACGCACCCCTGCGCGGCGGCACCCTCGACGAACCGCTCTGCGCAACCTGCACCCGCCCCGACACCGGTTTCTGGCGCAGCTGCCCGGGCTGCGGTCAACCAGGCCGCATCCACGCCGGTCGATGCGCCCGTTGCGGCGCGCAGCAACGGCTGCGCGAGCTGCTCAGCAACGACGACGGCGAGATCCGCCCCGAGCTGCAGGGCCTCCACGATGTCCTCGCCGAGGCCAAGCGGCACCGCACGGTTGCTGCGTGGCTCGACAGGAGCGCCGCCCCAGCGATCCTGCGGGACCTGGCCGGGCAACCGCTCACCCACGCCTCGCTTGATGCGCTGCCCGCCGGAAAGACGGTCGAGCACCTGCGCAGCATCCTCGTCGCCACCGATACGTTGCCGCCGCGCGATGAGCAGATGGCCCGGCTGGAGCGGTGGATCACCGGCGTCGTCGCCGGCCGTCGTGACGCCGACGAGCAGCAGATGCTGCACCGCTACGCCATCTGGCATGTCGTGCGGCGGTTGCGTGGCCGCCTGGGCGGCGCTGACACCACGCACGAACAGGTCGTTGCCGCGCAGCGGGTCATCAATGCGGCCATCGACCTGCTGGACTGGCTCACCGATCACGGGCTGACGCACGGCACGGCACGGCAAGGCGACCTGGATACCTGGCTGACCACTGCCAAACGCAGCTATCGCACCGATGCCGGGAACTTCGTGCGCTGGGCCAAGAAGCAGAGGCTGACCCGACTCGACTTCCCGGCCACCAGGTGGAGCGGCCCATCCGGTGTCATCGACACCGAAACCCGCTGGGAACAGGCCCGCTGGCTGCTGCACGACGACACCGTCAAGCCCGAGGACCGCGTCGCCGGGCTGCTCGTGCTGCTCTACGCCCAATGGCCGGCCGCCCTCAGCCGTCTGACCGTCGAGCACGTCGAACAACACGACAACCAAGTACGGCTCCGGCTGGGACGCGAACCGATCGAGCTGCCCGAACCGCTCGCCGGTCTCCTCCTCCAAGTCGTCGCCGCCCGCCGCGGCAAGGCCGTCGTCGGCGACAAAGGCACCTCGCACTGGCTGTTCCCCGGCGGGCAGCCCGGCCGTCCCATCAGCGCGTTCGGGCTCGCCGAACGGCTCCGCAAGCTCGGCATTCGATCCGGGCAGTCTCGCTCGACGGCACTGTTCCACCTCGCCACCGAACTGCCCGCCGCCATCCTCGCCCGCCTGCTCGGCATCCACATCACTGTTGCCGTCGCCTGGCAACGCGCCAGCAGCGGCGACTGGACGGGATACGCCGCCGAAGTAAGCCGCCGGATGGACCGCTGAAGGCAGGTATTCGGAGACTTCTGATATCTGATGTCGCCAGAGCGGGTCGGGGAAGACCGTCGCCGCGCCGCCGTGGACACGGTGACGGCGCTGAGCTTCGACCGGCATGGCAACCGGATCTGGCGCGACGCCCAAGCCCTGCTGGAGTCCGAGCACGCCCGCTACGCGATCGGGGAGGTCGCGGTCCCTTACGGCACCTGCAGCGAACCGTCCAACGTGCAAGCCGGCGGCGGCGCCTGTCCCGTCCGGTTCCGCTGCGTCGGGTGCGACCACTACCGGACCACCGTCGCGCATCTGCCCGACCTGCAGGCCTATCTCGATGATCTGCTGCGCACCCGGGAACGGCTGGCCGCCACCATCGCCGGGGTCGACGAGTGGGCCCGCACCGACGCCACACCCAGCCAGCAGGAGATCACGAGGATCCGGCGACTGATCAACCGGATCAAGGGCGATGTCGCCGAGCTCGACCAGACCCAGCGAGCCGAGATCGACGAGGCCGTCGCGGTGGTACGCCGTCACCGCGCCGCCCATGCCGTCCCCCTCGGCATCCCCACCGTCCGCGGCGCCGGGCCCGCGCCCCTGACCACCACTACCTCGGAAGCCACCGCGTGAGGACGACGAGCACCACCACGTCGCCGAGCACACGGGCCCAGGCGATGGCCGACGGGCGCCGTGCCGACACCCTCCGCCGCCGCCAGCGCGTTATCACCGCGCTCGACAATGCCGTCGCTGCAGGCGCCGAGATCGGGGTGTCCACGATCGCCCGCGCCGCCGCGGTGGACCGCAGCTTCCTCTACCGCCACCGCGACCTGCTCGAGAAGATCCACGCCCTGGCCGCCGAACCACCCGCCGGCGAAGACACCGGCACGGCGGTCACCCGAGCCTCGCTGCAGGCCGACCTGCTCGCCGCCCACGAACGCGCCGCCCGGCTGCACGCTCGCGTCCAGCACCTCGAGAAGCGCCTCTCCGAAGCACTCGGTGAGCACGCCTGGCGCGAGTCCGGGCTGGGCACCCCGGCCGACGTCGACGCCCTGAACCAGCAGATCACCCACCTCGAACAACAGGCCATCGACCTGCGCCTGAAACTCGCCGAACGCGACGAGGACCTCGCCGCCGCCCGCGCCACCAACCGCGAACTGATGACCCGCCTCAACACCGGACACCGCAACAGGTGAACCTCCACCGACCCACTTGCACCACACCTGTTGCGCTCGATAGCCTCTGATCATCAGCCTCTGAGCTGCGCAAACGCGAGGAGTAAGACCTCCACCGCAGGGCCGATCCCCGGAGAACATCCCGGTGTCGTGCAGCACCGCAAACAACAACCGGTCCCGCAACCGGTCACAGGCATCCAGGATCGCCTGCATCTCGACGGCGGTCAGGATCCGCGGGTGCTTGCGCGGCACCTTCACCCCGATCACCCGCCGCGCCGCGGGCTGGGACTTGCTGATGTGATGCAGGAACGGACGCCACGACGTCCCCCGCCGCCCGGCCGGCTGCCAGCTGGTCAGCAGCTCGCCGAGGTCGACGCCGTGGCGGGCGGCGTGCTGGTAGAACGCGCTGACCGCCGACAGCTTCCGGTTCACCGTCGCCGCCCCGCAGTGCGCCTGCACCGAGGGCAGCACCGCGACCCGCCCGCCCCGCGCGAGCGGGGGCAGCCGCAGCCAAGCCACGAACTCGCCCACGTCCTCCAGCCGGACCTCGCGCCAGTCCAGCCCGCGGCCGCTGAGGAACACGAACCAGTCCTTCAGATCGTGCGCGTAGGCCTTGACCGTGTTCGGCGAGCGGTCGACGTCGGTGAGGAACGCGAGGTAACGCTCGACCGGCTCGACCGGGACCCCGTCCGCACCGAGCAACGTCCACGACTCACGCCGCGAAACGGGTAGCACCACCTGCTGAACGAACATCGAACCTCCCGGCGATCCACGTGCTGGACGGCGGGAGATAACCACGTCCACCAGGCAGAACCCGGGACCTACGACACTCGTCAACGACGTCGAGGACACCCTGACGGCGACTCAAGATAACTACGGCGTTGGTCGAGCGGAGGGTGCGCGCGAGCGTGGGCGGCACGTTCAGGCGCAGCACGGTCAGGGTCTCGGCCATGCCCTCACGCAGGCTCGCCGCGGCGCCGGGATGGGTACGTTCGAGCTCGGCGGCCAGCGCGCACAGCTCGGCCTCCGCGGCCAGGGCGGAGTCGGCGTGATAGGCCCGGCGCATCCGGGAGGCCACCGTGGTGCGCAGCTTCTCCGGGAGATGATCTTCGACGTTGCGGATCTTGTGGAGTTGGCAGCGACCGATCACCGGCCGGTCGAACACGTCGAGCACCGCGCGGCGCAGCGCCTTCGACCCGTCCAGCACCGCCAGGATGGGCGTGGTGACATCCAGCCCGCGCTCGCGCAAACCCACGATCAGCTCGGTGACCAGGGTGGCGTTCTCGGTCGAGCCCTCCACCAGCGACAACGGATGCTTGATGCCGTCGATGTCGACCCCGAGAGCGACCACGCAGGTGTGCTCGCCGAAGTGCACACCGTCGACCATGAACGCCACCAGATCCAGCTGCGACAGGTCCGCGGCCAGCAGCTCGGCCAGGGCGGTCTGGGTCTGGGCGACAAACCGGCGCGACACCGCCGACTTGGACGTGGCGGTCGCGGCCTGCTCGGCACGCGCCCCGACCGGCTCCAGCCCGACGCCATAGCGGCGCGTGGAGAGCCCGGCCAGCATCCGGTCCAGCGCCATCCGCCCGAGGATCTCGGTGTCGGAGAACAGCTCGTAGGCCGCCACGGGCAGCTCACCGGAGCCGTCGACCGCGCGCATCCGCGGCCGGGCCACCGGGATCCGGCGCCCGCCCAGGCTCACCGACCCCGGGCCATGGCCGTGGCGGGTCGCGGTCCGCTCCGGGTCGTGGCGGCCCTTGGGCCCGCACGCTGCGCTCACGTCGGCTTCCATGATCGCGGCCATCACCTGCAGCCCGGTCCCGACCGCGAGGGCCAGCAGGCCCTCGCGCATCTCGCCGGCCAGCTCGGCCAGCGCCACGCTCACCGTGTCGGGCACGGCGGGCCGGCTCGTGTCGATCTCCTGGTTCTGGTAGTTCTTGCGCACGGCGGTCCCCTATCTTCGTGGTGTTCTTGGCGGTTCACCCGAGTACCTACCGCACGGCAGGGCTCAGGTGGGGGACCGCCACCTCAAGTTCCACGAGTCCCGGGACAACCTCTTCACCGGCCCTACCGGGACCTTCCGCCAGCGCACCGACCCCACCAAGCCGCAGATCGACCTCTACGCCCGGCTCGATCTCCCTCTCCCCAAGAAGATCATCGAGATCAGCACCGCAGAGTGCTGACCAGGCACAACGCCGTCGCCTAGTAACACACGTGCGACGCGCGCCGTCCTGCATTCCTGCAGGTCAACGCCGCAATCCGCGTACTAGACGCTCACCTCAGCTGCGGAACGCAGGCAGATCACCCCGCCGCGACACGGCCATGTCCTGGGCCATCATCCCGCTATGCGGCACACTGACCACCACGGCCACCGTCTTTCGCTTCGAGCTCTGTGAGAGGAACCCGAAGAGGATCAAGCGGTGGCCGTGCCATGTCCCGACGACACGCCGAACGACCTGCACAGAACGGCCAAGCACGGCACAGCGAGGTTAAACGCCGAGCTTAGAGCCTCACGATCCGGTGAGCCCGTGGGAGCCTCGCGGGGGTAGTGTTCGTCCGGTCGGGGAGCATCTCGCATGTGGGCGATCGGGCCCGCATCGTCCTCGATGAAAGCCCACGCCGGACGTTCTCGCCGTCCGGGGGACGGGGTCTGCGACGTGACGTCGGCGCCCGCTGTTCAGAACACGACATCGCAGGCCACCGCCGACCCGGGACGCGACGCTTCTGACGCCGCTGACCGCCTTCGGCTGAAGGCCGACACCACGATCCCCACGGGCCAGGTCGATGGCGGGTGGTGGCCCCACTCGAAAGATCTGGCCGCCGAACTGCCGGACCTGTTCTCGGTGCTCGTGCCGCAGATCGGGCCGATCGAACGGTTGAGCTACCACCTGGGCGACTGGGACGCGGCGCCGCGGAAGATCCGCTTCGAAGGGGCTGTGATCCGGCTCGGCGGCTACCACTGGCAGCGCGCCGCGACCGTGGACGTGCTCACCGCGCGGCGAACTCTCACGCTGCGCGTCGTGCCGCCGGACACCGCACCCGACGCGGCGCAGGACGCGCTGGCGGCGGCCGCCGAGGCGGAAGACACTTCCGGCGCGGGGCCTGAAAAAGCGTCCTCGGCGCGGCGTCGGCGATCAAGGGGCGACCGCTTGAGCCGACAGGCGGAGTGACGCCCGGCTGCCCTCACCAGCATTGAACGCCTCGTCCCGACAAAGGAGCCAGCGCCGTGTCTGACAAATCGCCGCGACAAACCGCCAGCAAGAAATCTGACAAGTCCATCAAAGAGAAGCGCGCGATCAAGAAGTCGCAAAAGGCCGCGGACAACGGCGACGGAACCCGTACCAACAAGAGCTGATCCCGGGTCACCAGGACACCGGGTGGGGTTCACACCACCTTCGCTCGTCCCCGCTCCGCTCTCGGCCACCCCCGGGCCTGTTGCCATCGATCTGCCACGTCGGCGTACCGCTATACTCACGCGGTGTTGTTGACGGACCACCGATGAGTGGAAGGTCGGGCAACCGTTCGGCGATTTCGGACTGGGCGCAGCGGCGGCTGTACTGGGTCTTGTTTGTTGCTGAATGGTCGCTCGATGGTCCAGGTTTGGGTCCGGTTTGGGTCCGGGTGACGATAACTGTGCGGTGGCCGGTTTTGTGGCCTTCCACCAGCGCGCCCGCCATTGGCGTGGCGGTGTTCCGCTAGCTTGCGAACGCCGACTGCAGGGTGGCGCAGGCTTGTCGCGCACATGCGATGCGAGCGGCCCTGCTCGATATCCGTCAGCGGCGGACGGCAACGGGCGGCGTGCCGTCACGCAGGCGGATCACCTCGGCGGGGATCAGTTGCTCGCGGGCGAGGAACCCGTCGCCTTCCCGCTCGCCGAGATGGGATCGGGTCGGCGTGGTGCGCAGCCGTAGGGTCATCACCACACCGACCCAGGGTCATACAGCGTCGGTGGCCTGCGTTGCCGAGTGGATTGGGGTGCTCGGGCAGATCGTGCGGGTGGTGGTTGATCAGGGCGGCGAGTTCGCGGTCAGGGCTGACGTGGCGCCGGTCGAGCGGAGCCCTGGGCCTGCCCTGGACCGCTACCGCAGCGCTCGAGACCTGTTCGCACGGATCGGGCACCTCGGCACGGCGGCGAACACGGGCAGCTGCTTGATCAAGATGCCGCACGGATCGTCGAGTGCCCGCCTACATCATTTAGGCGCTCAGCGGTACATGCAAATGTGCGAACAACCTAGACTTTTCGTAACAACACGGCGGGTGCGAGGCGATATGTGAAGTGTCGTACGCGCGGCGCCGTTGATCGGAGAATCGTCCATGCCTGCCCCAACGTTCGACCACGTCGTGGCTGGGGGCCCTGCATGAGTCTGCCGGTACAGCCGCTGCATCCGCCTCAGCCACCACCGCCCGACCCGTCCCCATCTCCCCGTAATCGTCTGGGCGCCGTCACGTTCGTGCTCGTCATCCTGGGCGCCGTATTCGCGGTGGTCCCTGCGACTGCGGGGTTCGGATTCGTCCTTTGCCTCGTCATGATCATCCCGGCCATCGTGGCGTTCCGACGCCTGCGTAAGAGCACCGCTACTAACCGTCGCCGCACCGTCGCCGCACTGGTTATGGCGCCATTGTTCGTCCTCGTCGCCCTAGCCCGAGTTTCCGGGATAAGTCGATCTTGGTGCTCGGCGGTCTGGGACGTCTGTCCGCTGAGCTGGGGTAACACGCCGCGAGGGTGCTTGACCATCCCTCCAGATCCGTATTACCTAAATTCGTGGCGTCGGTGATCAGTAAACGGGTCGGTGGGAAGACGTACTACTACCTGGCGACCTCGGCGCGGGTGGACGGCAAGCCGCGGATCGTGAGCCAGAAGTACCTGGGCACTGCCGCGGACATCGAGGCGGCGATGGACGGGGCGGTGAGCATGCCGTCGCGGACCCGGCATCTGGCGTTCGGGGATCTGGCCGCGACCTGGGCGGTGATCGAGAAGCTGGAAGTGGTCGGCATCATTGATCGGGTGAGCGGTGGCCGCCGGGCGGACGCGGGCGCTTCGGTGGGCGCCTACCTCGCGTTGGCGGCGATGAACCGGGTGGTGGCTCCCCGCTCCAAGCTGGCCTTCGCTGACTGGTGGGCGGGCACGGCTGGCGATCGCCTGGTCCCGGTGGCCGCGGCGGCGTTGGACCACCGCCGGTTCTGGGACGCCATGCACGCGGTGGACATCGACGCGCTGGCCGAGATCGAGCGGCGGATCGCCGCCCGGGCCATCACCATGTTCGGGCTGGACACTTCGTCGATGGCGTTGGACATGACCAACTTCGCCACCTACATCGACTCCACCAACGGCCGGGCGCCGATCGCGCAGCGCGGCAAGGCCAAGCAGAAGCGATCAGACCTGCGACTGGTGGGACTCGGGCTGGTGCTGACCCGCGACGGTGGCGTGCCGCTGCTCTCGCACGCCTATCCCGGTGACCGGCCCGACGTCACCCAGTTCGCCGGCATGATCGACGAGCTGGCCGCCCGGCACCGCGACCTGTCCCGGGCCGGCTCGGCCGACCCGCCCGGGCCGTCGGGGCCTGCGGGGTTTTCCGGGTCGGCCGAGTTGACCGTGGTGTTCGACGCCGGGCAGAACTCCGAACCAAACTTCGAGCACCTGACCGAAGCCGGGCTGGGCTATGTCGGGTCACTGCCCCCGTCCGACCGTGACGAACTGCTGGCCATCCCGATCAGCGACTACCAGCGCATCGACGCCTTCGACGGGCTACACGCGGTCGAGGTCGGCACCATCGATGCGCTGGGCCGCAGCCACCGCGGCGTGCTGACCCACTCCGCCGAGCTACACGCCGGCCAGGCCCGCGGCCTCGACCAGACACTGGCCAAGGCCGAACGCGAGCTCGACAAGATCAGCCAAGTACTGGCCTCCGGCCGGGGCCGGCGCACCCACGAACAACTCGCCACCGCCATCGGCAAGATCACCAACAAGCGGTGGGTCCGCGACCTGCTCACCACCACTGTCACCGGCGACCGCCCGTCCACCTTTCGGCTGACCTGGCACGTCGACGACCAGGCCCGCACCGCCCTGGAAGAACGCCTGTTCGGCAAACGCGTCCTCATCACCGACCGGCACACCTGGACCACCACCGAAGTCATCGCCGGCTACCGCTCCCAATCCGACGCCGAGTTCGGCTTCCGCCAGCTCAAGGACCCCCACCTGGTCTCCTTCAGCCCGATGCGCCACTGGACCGAGCACAACATCCGCGTACACGCCCTCTACTGCGTCCTCGCGCTGATGATCGCCCACCTGATGCGTCGCATCGCCCACCAGGCCGGCCTGCACCTGTCAGTCCGCGAGCTACTCGCCCAACTGGCCAACATCCAGCAGACCGTGCTGCTCTACCCCGGCCAACGCGGCCGCCCCAAGGCCCGACACATGATCACCGACCGGACCGACCTCCAGCAGCAACTGTTCGACCTCTTCGACCTCGCCCGCTGGGCCCCACCGGTTAGGTAATACACTCTCGAAGATCAACATAGTGGCTGACCTGGGAACGCACACCCCTAGATCGACTTATCTAGGAAACTCGGGCTAGTGGTCGGGGCCGCCACCACACCCGACCCGCCGACAGCCACCACCACGACACGCGATACATCTACCGTCACACCGGCTCCACCCGCGGCTCAGGTACCTGCCCCGGTTGTGGCTCCCGCCCCGGTTGTGGCTCCCGCCCCGGTTGTGGCTCCCGTCCCGGTTGTCGCCGCCCCGCCGCCTGCCGTCCTTGCACCTCCACCGGCGCCGTCATGCGACGAGGCCACCCACTACATCAACGTCGACCACGTGTGTGTCCCGCGGCCAGCTGCGGGCTCGTCGGCCCCTGTCGGGGCGACGTACAAGTGCGGGGACGGTGCGTATAGCTTCAGTAAGCACCGCCAAGGAGCATGTTCAAGTCACGGCGGTATCGCGCAGACGCTCTGACGCCGAATCCGTGCCGGTTGAGAGTCGGTCGCGCTCCGCACTCAGATGCCCACACAGCTGCGCCTTGCGGAGGCCGTGCTGGCCCGCGGGAGAGGAGGAGGGCGGTGTCCGCATCG
This sequence comes from uncultured Actinomycetota bacterium, assembly GCA_963739465.1. Taxonomy (GTDB): domain Bacteria; phylum Actinomycetota; class Actinomycetes; order Mycobacteriales; family Pseudonocardiaceae; genus Pseudonocardia. The sequence continues at coordinate 436,749 of CAVUAS010000013.1, read as the reverse complement.
CCTATTGGTCCGGGTTCGGGGCCGTATGACCACCCGGTGGGCGGTGGTGTCGATCCCGGTCACCGTGGCGGGGACGTGGTCGACGCCGCCCATGACGACGACGCACCTTGCGGCCCGCGACCTCACGAATCCACGCGCGGAGATCAACAACGACCGGGATAGATCACCCATCGCCCTTCGTCGATTCGGGTCTGATCGAGCAGCATACGGGCGATGTCGGCGTTGTGGTCGTCGCACTGCCGGTTAACGGACCCGGTCAGCTGTCGCGTGTTCAGGACAGAAACTGCTCCGCAATGATCCGCTCTTCCAGGGAGTGGCCGGGATCGAACAGCAGTTGGACGGCGGCGGAGAGGTCCTGCTAAATTATCACGGACTCGACCTGACCGAGTTCACGGAAGTCCGCTGTGGCGGCGGCCGGCCGCTTGAGCGGGTCGAGATTCTCGAGCACGATCTGCGCGCTATGAAGCCGTAATGAAGTTACTTATCCACCTGCCCGTCCGATCGTGTAATTCCAATCTCCGTGGAACTCGTGTCTCCTGATCGGGATTGCCGCCTTCTGCTGTTTCGTGAGTTTGATCTTTGTGGGGTATTCGTTGAGATCGAGGTCGGCGCGGACGGTGAGCCCGGTTGTCGTGGCGGTGTTGGCGATGAGGCTGACGATGGTCTGGTAGGTTTCCAGGGGACGACCACGCCAATTCGCGGTGATTCTGGAAAAGAGCCGGTGCTCGATCTTGTTCCATTTGCTGGTGCCCGGTGGGTAGTGGCAGACGGTGATGTCGAGTCCGGTGGCTTGAGCGAGTCGGGCAAGTTCGTATTTCCACAGCCACGGGCGGTGTCCGTTGGATCCGCCGCCGTCGGCGGTGATGAGCAGTTGCCGCGCGTTCGGGTATTTCTGTAGGCCCCTCTGCAGCCACCATTGTTCGATGGTCGCGACCGCGAAGACCGACGTGTCGTGGTCGACGCCGACCGACACCCAGCCGCTGTCGTCGGCCAGGTCGTAGACGCCGTAGGGGATGGCCTTACCCTCGGCCAGGTGGGGGAAGTCGTAGGTGGACACCTGCTCGGGCACGCCGACCGGTTGCCACTCCTTGCCGGCCTGCGTGAAGCGTCCGACCAGCTCGCGTTTCTTGGTGTCCACGCTGATCACCGGGTCGCCGGCGTCCAGGTACCGGCGGGCCAGGGTGTTGAGGTAGCGGAACTGGGCGTCCCGGTCGGGGTGCTGGGCGCCTTCGAGGGTCTTGCGGGTGCCCTGCAGGCTGTACCCGCCCGAGCGCAGGATCGCCGCCACCGCCGAGTGGCTGATCGCGGTGCCCATCGCGGTCAGCTCCCGGGCCAGGTGCCGGGTCGACTTCGTGGTCCACCGCAGCGGCGACTCGGGATCCCCGCGGGTTTCCGGCGCGATGAGTGAATCCAAATTTTCCAGCAGTTCGGGGTTGGTCAGCTCGGCCTTCTTGCGGCCACCGCCCGGCTGGCGCACTCGATGAGAATCGACCTGGTCGTCGCCATCCAACTCGGTGATACCGCGGCGAATCGTGGACCGCGACGCACCCGTGGCTCGATACACCGCGGAAATACCACCACGACCCCACGACTTCGCCTCGGTCGCCAACGCCAAACGCCGATCACGTTCATTCAGGCGAGGCAACAGATCCGCCAGTCTTGACTGCATCCGCCGAAACTTGTCGTCATCGACCACGCCTGAAACAATATCGTCGGAATGTGTACGTCTCGCGATGACACGCCGGACGGCAAAGGCCTGATTCCCCAACGCTTTGGATTAGTTATTTCATTACGTCTCCTATGCGGGAGGAGCGCTCCCCGCCACCGCCGCGGCCGAAACGGACTCACCGGCGTGAGGGCGAGCAACCTCGAGCCGAGCGGAAGGATTGGACCATGCGCGGAGAAGTTGTACGCCGTGCTGCCCGCAGCGGTCGCAATGATGATCCCGTCGCCGACGAAGTTGCCCAGGCGCTCCACACCATCGATACACACCCGAATGTTCACCGACTGTGCCGAGTCGCGCATTACTGCCACCTCGTTAAACGCCAGCGCATTTACTACATCACCACCGGTCGCGACAGCTCGTACTGCGAGGGGGTGCACGTCGATCCGGGTTGCTGCGGCGATGCGCTCGAGGAGGCCGTCGGGTCGGAACTGATTCAGCAGGAAGCCCACCGTCCCGCGATTCATACCGAAGATCGGTCGCTCTAGTGTCTCGTGATTCTGATTTATTGATTTCAGGCCCGAGTGGCGATACAATTTCCGAGTGGATCTGACTGATGATCAGCGAACTGAGTTGCGGACGATGATTAGCAGCCCGGATGTTTCGGCGGTTGTCGCGACGAGGGCGCGGATTGTGTTGTGGCGTTCGGAGCGTCGATCGAGGCAGGAGGTGGCGGAACTTGCGGGTGTGTCGCTGCCGACGGTGGATCTTTGGGTCGGTCGGTTCGCTGACGAAGGTGCCGCCGGTCTTTCGGGTCGAAAGCGTGGTGCGGCGAGAGAGCAGATGAGTCCACGGATCCGCGCCCGGATCCTCGCGTTGACCCGGACGAGTCCACCGTCTGAGACCGGGTTGTCGCACTGGTCGAGCCGGGAGATGTCCGACTACGTTTTGCGGACCGAGGGCACGTACGTGTCGCACCACTACGTGGCCAAGCTGTGGCGGGACAACGGACTGAAACCGCACCGCCACGGCACCTTCAAAGTCAGCCGCGACCCGGCGTTCGCCGAGAAGGTCGCCGACGTTGTCGGGCTCTACCTCGACCCGCCGGGCGGTGCGGTGGTGCTCTCGATCGATGAGAAGACGCAGATCCAGGCGTTGGACCGCACGCAGCCGGTGCTGCCGATCACGTTCGGTGTTACCGAGCAGCGCACCGCCGACTACGTACGCCACGGCACCACCAACCTGTTCGCGGCCTTGAACGTGGGAACCGGTGAGGTGTTGGGGCATTGCGCCCCTACCCGCGACGGCGCCGAGTTCCTGGCGTTCCTCAAGAAGGCAGTCAAGCCGCATGCGGACAAGGAGGTCCACGTCGTGCTGGACAACCTGTCTACGCACGGCACCGACGACGTCAAATCCTGGCTGGCGAAGAACCCGAACGTCACCTTTCATTTCACCCCGGTCGGCTCGTCGTGGCTGAATCAGGTCGAAATCTGGTTCGGCAACATCACTCGCCAGTCGATCCGCCGTGGCACCTTCAGCTCCGTCAAGGTTCTGATCAATCAGATACGCGACTACATCAACCACTGGAACGCCAACCCGAAACCATTCGTCTGGACCGCCACCGCCGACGAGATCCTTGCCAAGGTCCGCATCGTCCAGGCCAGTATCAAGAAACTCGTCGACAACAACGCGAAATGAAGGGCACCGAATCACGAGACACTAGCCGGCGATGGCTATGCATAACGTGCAGTAGGAAGCCGTCGCCACCGAGCGCGACGATCACATCGCAGTCGTCCGGATTCGCCCACCGGTACCGGGTCTCCATTTCGGCGCGCGCCGCTCGCGCTCGCTCCGAGCCGGAGCAGACATGGAGCAGACACACCCCATCCGGAGATCGGCTTCGACGTCGATGCGCATCTCCATTCTCCGCGGTAGAAGACGACCGGGCGGCGCACGTCGCAGGACAACGGGGCAATGCGGACGACGCCATGATAACGCCGCCGCGCTGTCCGCCGATCAGCGGGCGCACGCAGGACATTCGGCCACGGTCTGCGTGTGAGTGCCGAGAACCTTGTCACCGTCTCTGAGCAGCACCTGTGGGTGCCGAGAACCGAGTCATGGCCTCTGATCAGCGTGTTCGCAGTCAACCACCCTCACGTCGCACGCCACGGCCAGACCAGGATGATCGCCAGCTGTGGCCTTCCGACTCGCCTGCCTGATATTCGCTCGGGTGCTGAGCTGGCTGGCGCTGCTCGCCCGCTCCGATGCAGCGAAAGACGTCGAGATCCTCGTGCTGCGTCACGAAGTCGCCGTGCTGCGGCGAAACAACCCTCGCCCGAGGATGTCCTGGCTAGCCCCAGTTTCCCGGTTAGTTCGATCTTGAGTGTGTTGGGAACTGGCTCCAGGTGAGTTGAGCTGGGCGTTCTCGGCGCGGCAGCTGGTGTTTGATCTTGCTTTGGCCTATGACCTAAAGAGTGGCGAGTCTCTACAAGAAGGTGATCAGCGGCAGGCCGTACTGGTACGTGCGGGAGATGGCCTGGGTGCAGGGCAAACCCAGGATGGTCTCCGAGCGCTACCTCGGGTCGGCCGCCGACATCGCCGCCGCGTTCGACGAACGCGAGGCCGCGCTGCGGCCCGAGCGGACCCGGCACCTGGCGTTCGGGGACGTCGCCGCCGCGTGGGGGATGCTGGAGCGTCTCGGCGTGGTCGCGGTGATCGATGAGGTGGTCGGGGCACGCCGGGCCGACGCGGGCGCCTCGGCGGGCACCTACCTGGCGCTGGCCGCGCTGGGCCGCCTGGTGGACCCGTGCTCCAAGCGCGGGTTCGAGAAGTGGTGCGCGGCACCGCCGCCGACCGGTTCACCAAGATCGGTGCCGGGGTGCTGGACCACCGCAAGTTCTGGGACGCGATGCACGGGGTCAGCCCCGAGCAACTGGCCCGCATCGAGCACCGTCTCGCCCTGGCCATGATCGAGACCTTCGAGCTGGACATCTCCGCGCTGGCCCTGGACATGACCAACTTCGCCACCTACATCGATACCACCAACGACAAGGCACCCATCGCGCAGCGCGGCAAGGCCAAGCAGAAACGAGCCGACCTACGCCTGGTCGGGCTCGGCCTGGTGATCACCCGCGACGGTGGGATCCCGCTGGTCTCCCACGCCCACCCCGGCAACCGGCCCGACGTCACCCAGTTCGCCACCATGATCGACCTGCTGGTGGCGCGGCATACCGCGTTGGCCGCGGCGCTCACCGACAACCCCGACAACCCCGACAACCCCGATAACCCCGATAACCCCACGCCCAGCGTGAGCGCGACAACCCCGCAGATGACGGTGGTGTTCGATGCCGGGCAGAACTCGCTGGCCAACCTCGCGCACCTGAGCGCGACCGGTCTCGGGTTCGTCGGGTCGATCCCGCCGTCTGACTGCCCGGACCTGCTGGCCCGCCCCGCCGCCGACCGGCACCCCGTGGACCCCGACCGGTTCCCCGGCGTGACCGCACTGGAACAACGCCGCCCGGTCTACGGCGCCGACCGCCGCGTCGTGCTCACCCACTCCCCGACCCTGCACACCGCCCAGTCCCGCGGCTTCGACCAGACCCTGGCCAAGGCCACCGCGAAGCTCTCCGCGCTGGCCGACACCCTGGCACGGGGCCACACCCGCCGACCCCACGACAAGGTCACCGCCGAGATCACCCAGATCGTCAACGACCCCTGGGTGCGTCGGGTCATCACCTGGCAGCTGACCGGCGCCACCCCCGCCGAGCACCGGCTCGCCTTCGACCTCGACGATCAAGCCCGCACCGACCTGGAAGCCGAGGTCTTCGGCAAACGCGTCCTGACGACCGACCGCGACCAGTGGCCAACCGCGGACGTGGTCGCCGGCTACCGCTCCCAGTCCGAGGCCGAGTTCGGCTTCCGCCAACTCAAAGACCCGCACGTGGTGTCGTTCTCCCCGATGCACCACTGGACCGAGCACAACATCCGGGTGCACGTGTTCACCTGCGTGCTCGCCCTGCAGATCGCCCACCTCATGCGCCGCCACGCCCACCAACACGGCCTGCACCTATCCGTGCGTGAACTGCTCGACACCCTCGCCGGTATCCAGGAGACGGTGCTGATCTACCCCTCCACCGGCGGGCGACCCAAGGCCCGCCGCATACTCACCGAGACCAACCCCACCCAGGACCACCTCGCCGAGATCTTCGATCTACACCGCTGGGCACCCCGAACTTAGGTCATAGCACACAACAACATCAACTTAGCTCCTGGCCAGGGAAAACACCGGCAGCGATCATGCTAGCCGGGAAACTCGGGCTAGAGTCGACGAGGTGACCCGCGCATCGTGCGGATACGTGCCCCGGACGTGCCGAAGGGCGCCCTCCCGGTGTGGGAGAGCGCCCTCCGCTGACAGCGTTAGCCGATCAGTCTCTGCTCCACTTGCGGTTGCCGTTGGCAGCACCTGCCATGGCGGCCCAGAGCTGCTGCTGCGCCTTGAGCGCGTTCGTGAACGTCGAGGCGAACAGCTTCGTCGGCCAGAACATCATCGCGAGGCCGGACTCGATCGCAGGCGCGGCCTGAGCGGTGGTCTGCTCGGCCCACGTGGCCACCTGCTGCGGCGCGACGCCGGGCTCGGGCGCCCAACCCTGCTGGCCCCGCGGCCCCGGCAGCCCCTGCGGTCCCGGCTTGCCCTGCGGCCCGGGCGGCCCAGCCGGTCCCGCCTCGCCAGCGGGACCCTGTGCGCCAACCGGTCCCTGCGCGCCAACCGGCCCTTGTTCGCCATCGAGCCCCTGCTCGCCCCGTTCACCGGGCAGGCCCTGCTCGCCAGCAGCCCCTTGCTCGCCGCGCTCACCGTTGTCGCCGCGCTGACCCTTGTCGCCGGGCTCACCCTTCTCGCCGGACGGGCCCTTGTCGCCGGACGGCCCCTGCTCGCCACGTGGTCCCGCTTCGCCGGGCTCACCCGGACGGCCGGTCACGCCCTGCTCCCGCCGCGGACCCTGCTCGTCCCGTGAAGCGTCTCCATTGACGGCCGACTTCTCGGTGCCGCCGCGGCGCGCCGCTGTCGACGGCGAATTCGTACCTTGTGCCATGATACTCCTCTTGTTTCTTCGAGTCGGTCATTCCCCGGCGGTGACGACGAATCCGTGCGCCATAGCAGCATTACCGCAGAACATGCGTGCGGATAACGGATGCCGGAAGCGTTCTGAGCGCTGACACGCGAACATCGCATCCACGGGATTCGATCATTGTCACGAGCGGGACGTCTACCGCTTTCACGAACAACCGCCTCGACGAACTCGGTCGTTGTAAATCCAGTTGCGGGGAAGCGGTGGGCTCGGCGGTGTCGCACCGGAATTCCGACTCGAAACCCCGCCCGCCGACATGAGTTACCGGGCCTGACCGACAGATCTTACTGATATCGGCGCACATCGGAATGCAGCCGCACGTTCATGAACCATTTGCTTAGGTTCTTCCCTACGAGTTCGACACTAGGCTGATCCGATCGACGCATTCGCCGGAGCTGTGACCTGCGAAGACGTCTCAGCGCCTGGATTTGTTGATCTATTCCAGTTTCTAGGCTTCGGGCGAAGCCGTGACCACCGATGGAGACCGTCGTCTCAAACAGGTTTGATGACCATCGCCTCTGGTGGGCCAGGGCGAGGCGCAAAGTCGTTTCTGCTGGTCATGAGCGGGTTTCGGGGCGTTGCTGCAGGCCGAGGATGGTGAGTAGGAGGAGCGGGTCGTTACGGATCTTCCGTAGGGTGGCGGCGATGCGGGTGTAGCCGGCTTGTCGGAGGAGACCGATCGTCAAGTTACGGAGCGTCGTCATCACTCGAAATCTGAGGCCTTTCCGGACCTGCGAGGCATCTTCACGGAACGTGACATCACGCACCCAGTGGATCTTGTTTTCGATGGTCCACTGTCCGCGGATGTAGCCGGCCAGGTGCTCGGGTGCGGCCTCGCGGGCCGAGAGGCTGGTCACGCCGAGGACGGCCACCGCGCTGCGGACCTGCATCTTCTTGTAGCGGCGGGAGCCTTTGGGGCGTTTGCGGATGGTGCGGGTGGTGTAGCGCTCGATGAGGAACACCTGCGCCGCACCGGGGAACCCGAGGTCTTCGGGGGCGTCCAGGACCCGGATGGTGCGCTTGTCGCGCCGGCCGTGCCCGACATCGAGGGTTTCGTGGGCGATCGGGGCGTTCGCCCAGTCCAGGGCGTCGATCTTGTCGTGGAGCTTGCGCGTGTTCTGCTTCACGATCATCACGTAGTGCGCGTACAACTGCGAGGTGATCAGCGTGGCGTGGGAGCGGACGGTGTGCGCGGCGTCCATGGTGAACACGCACCCGCTGACCCCGCCGATCCGCTTGGCCAGGCCGCGCAGCAGCGGCGCGAACTCGGGCACCTCGTTGGTCTTGGCCCCGATCAGCCGTTCGGCCAGCACGACCGACCGGTCGTGGGTGGCCGCGGCCAACAGGTAGGGCACCTGTCCGTCCTGGTCGACCGCGCCGCGCACCGCCTTTCCGTCCACCGCGATCGCCGGTAACCAGCCCGGGCCGGCGATCGGCGCGCCCACCGGGCCAACCCCGGCCCGCTCGGCCAGCCACGTGCCGGCCTCATCGGCCACCTGTTGGGCCTTCAGCAGCGCCAACAACCGATCCACGGTGTCCGGGTGCGGCGGGGTGAAACGGCCCGTGCTGTCTCGGCGGCACCCGAACGCGGCCAACACTTCCTGGTTTGCGGCGCTGATCCAGGCGGTGATGTCGGCCAACAACACCTGCCCCGATGTCGCCGCTGCGGTGCACAAACCCAGGATCGTCGGCAGCGAGTGTCGGATCCCGCGCCGGTCGCGCGGATCGTCGATCGCTGCGAAACACCCCAGCAACCCGCCCGCACCGGCCTGTGCCAGCACCGCAGCCTGCTCAACCAGAACCTCCACCGCAGCCCGCGCCGGCGGGGTTGACGCCACCGGCGCGGCGGACTGGGCGGGAAGGACAGACTGCACGTGCAACGGGGCCACCGATAAGACGAAGATCTTTAGGAAGTCCTCGTCCTACGGGGCTCTGTTGCCCATTTCCCGTGGACACGCCGACCGCGACCACTCTGTGATCATCACCAACGGTGACCGATTCCCGGTCCGTCCACCTCAGGTCGAACCTCGTCCAGGTCGGCCGCCGACTACTCAACGTCACACCCGGATGCGGCTGATCAACCAGCACACCAGGCCGCACGCTCACCAGGCCCGACCAGCCGCGAGTCAGTTAAGCAGCCGCTGACCAGCAAGAACGACTTTGCGCGTCGCCCTGGCCCGCAGCCTGGGAGCCCATTCGGCGGATCTCTGCACCGTTGCGGGCCCACGCTGGACGTGTAGGTGCAAGCGCGCCGAAGCGCCGACGGGCCGCGGAAGCAACGGGCGTTCACCTACGCGGCGATCACTCGGCGGCTGTTGCTGGTCATGCTGATCCCGCCGCAGTGCCTATCTGCTGGCGCCGTTGGTCCCGCTCAGATCGCGCCAGGCGAGCCGTCCCGAGCCTCATGCCTGTTCTTGGGCTGCGCGATACGAGCCGCATCGCGCCGTCGGCGTGCGTGACGACGGCCGGGTGGGGTTCCGGCGGTGCGGGATCGGCGACGCTCGTCGACTCGCCGCTGATGGCGCTGCAACGCGACCAGCGCACCAGCATCGTGGAGCAGTCGTGGGCGCGTTGTGCGCCTCCTCGGCGCGCATGTCCGAACCCGCCCGCCAATCTTCCCGTGTGTAACGGATACGGATCTGAACGACAGCTCAACGGGCGAGCAACACGATGAGCGAGACCAGGCAAATCCGGGGAATCACACGAGTGCTGGGCAAGCAGTCGGCGAACGTCCGGCGAAGCCCGATCCGAGCGGCGCTGTTCGGGGCCGGCGGCCGGGCGCGGCTCGCCGCAGTGCTTGCGGCGACGGCGGTATGCGGGGCGGTGGCCGTCGGGGCCGCGTCGGACGCCGCAGCCAGGGAGGACCCGGCGGCGTCAGCAGCTGCCCGAATGGGTACCTGGCCACCTCGGCGATCGGGACGTACGTCGGCGCAGCCGTGCCCGCAGGCGCGGAGGGGCCCTCCGGCGCCGAGGGCGCGGCGGAGGCGGTCGGTCGGGCCAGTTCCACCAGCGCCGTGCCGAAGTACGGCGAGCTCGTCGGCCGGGGCCTGCTACCAGCACACCGGCGGCACGGCCACCATGCGGTTCCGCTGGTCGTCGGTCGGTCGGGTCCAGACCGGGACGCTCGTCTACAAGCTGATTGACTGCACGATCGGGCGCTCCTCGGACGCGCTGGTCCGGCGCCTGGGATACGAGACTCCCACGGGCACGTCCGGTCACGCCGAGGCGACGCTGAAGGTGAACCCCGCGCACAAGTACCGCATGCAGATCGGCGGCGATGGCGTCTACGAGCGGGAGTCCGACGGTGGGGTGAGCGAGAGCTGGGCACCGAGGGGGCACGGCTCAGCCGTGCACATCCACTCGCGCGAGGACGAGGCGTTCTTCGTCGTCGACGGCGAGATCCGCTCTTGGTTCGACGACGAGCCGCCGTTCACGCGGGGGGCGGGCGAGCTCGTCTGGTTGCCCCGCGCGCGCAAGCACGCGTTCACGGTCACGTCGGCGACGGCCCGATTCCTGGTCCTCACCACACCTGCGGGCTTCGAGCGCCTCTTCGAGACCGGCACCGCTGCCGCAGACGCGGCGATTCCGCCGTCGGGCGCGATGACCGATGACGAGCAGGAGCGCGCGGCGGCGGCCTTGGCCGACGTCGGCGTCACCGTGGTGGGACCGCCCCACGCCGTGTGAACTTGACCTGAAGCAGACTCCAGGTTCTAGCGTGCGCACATGAGCATGGAGATGGTCGCCTGGCATCAGATGTACCAGGCGGCGCACGGCACCGACGAGCGGCGAACGTTCTCGCGGGCCACGCTGGCCCGGATCGGCCGGTTTGCCCAGCCACATCGGCGGCGGATCGTCGCGTTCGTCGGGCTGAGCGTGCTCGGCGCCGGGCTGGCGGTGGCGACGCCGGTGCTGGCGGGCCACGTGGTCGACGCGGTTGTCGGCGGCGGCCCCGCGTCGGTGGTGATCGGGCTCGCACTCGCCATCGCGGGCATCGCGGTCGCGGAAGCGGGAGTGGGGATCGTCCAGCGGTGGCTCTCGTCGACGCTCGGCGAAGGCCTGATCCTCGACCTGCGCGCCGCTGTGTTCGACCACGTGCAGCGTCAGCCGGTGGCGTTCTTCACCCGCACGCGGACGGGCGCGCTGGTCAGCCGCCTCAACAACGACGTGATCGGGGCCCAGCGGGCGTTCTCGGACACCCTGTCGGGCGTGGTGGGCAACGTCGTCACGCTGGCGCTGACGCTCGTCGTCATGCTCGGCCTGTCGTGGCAGGTCACGGTGCTCGCGCTGGTCCTGCTGCCGATCTTCGTGCTGCCCGCCAAGCGGATGGGCCGCCGCCTCGCCACGCTCAACCGGGAGGCCGCCGACCACAACGCGGCCATGGGCAACCAGATGACCGAGCGGTTCTCCGCGCCCGGCGCCACGCTCGTCAAGCTGTTCGGGCGGCCTGCGGACGAGACCCGCGAGTTCGTCGCCCGCGCCGCCCGGGTGCGCGACATCGGCGTGCGCAGCGCGATGGTGCAGTGGGTCTTCGTGTCGGCGCTGACGCTCGTCTCGGCGCTGGCGTTGGCGCTCGTGTACGGGCTGGGTGGCTGGTTCGCGCTGGCGGGCTCGCTCGACCCGGGCGACGTCGTCGCGCTCGCGCTGCTGCTCACCCGCCTCTACGCGCCGCTGACGTCGCTGGCCTCGGCCCGCATCGAGGTGATGAGCGCGCTGGTGAGCTTCGAGCGTGTCTTCGAGGTGCTGGACCTCCCGCCGCTGATCGCCGAGCCCGCGACCCCCCGGCCGCTGCCCGAGGGCGCCCTCTCGGTGGAGCTCGACGCGGTGCGGTTCGCCTACCCCGCGGCCGACCGCGTGTCGCTCGCTTCGCTGGAGGACGTGGCGCGCCTGGACACCCGCGGCGGTGTGGAGGTGTTGCACGACGTGTCATTCCGGGCCGAGCCGGGGCAGATGGTCGCGCTGGTCGGCTCGTCGGGCGCGGGCAAGTCGACGATCGCCTCGCTGCTCCCCCGCCTCTACGACGTCGACGCGGGCGCGGTCCGCATCGGCGGCGTCGACGTCCGCGACCTCGCGTTCGACACGATCCGCGGCGCGCTCGGGCTCGTCACGCAGGACGGGCACCTGTTCCACGAGTCGCTGCGTGCCAACCTCCTGCTCGCCCGGCCCGACGCCGACGAGACGGAGCTGTGGGACGCGCTGCGCCGCGCCCGGCTGGCCGATCTCGTCGCGTCGCTGCCCGACGGGCTGGACACGGTGGTCGGCGAACGCGGCTACCGCCTCTCCGGCGGCGAGCGCCAGCGGCTGACGATCGCGCGGCTGCTGCTCGCCCGGCCCCGCGTCGTCGTGCTGGACGAAGCCACCGCGCACCTCGACTCCACGTCCGAGGCCGCCGTCCAGGAGGCGTTGGGCGAGGCGCTGGCCGGGCGCACTGCGATCGTCATCGCCCACCGGCTGTCGACGATCCGGGCGGCCGACCAGATCCTCGTCGTCGAGGACGGGCGCATCATCGAGCGCGGCACCCACCTGGAGCTGCTGGTCAGGGGCGGCCGCTACGCCGAGCTCTACCGCACGCAGTTCGCGGAGGTGGCCGCTTAGAGGGTCCGGCGAATGAGGGCTCCGCCAGCCCGCGGCGTCCAGGTGGCCGCAGCGCAAGGCGCCCCCGCGCCCTCGTGCCGGGGCACTCGGGCGCAAGGGCAACGCCGCGATGTGGCCGCCTGGGCGCCGCGGGTCGGGGCCCTCATCGCCGGGCGCTCTTAGGACCCGCGAAGAAATAGTCGCGGTCGATGTCGGCGTGTCGGCTGGTGCGGGCGCGACGGTGTAGTTCCACTCGCTGTGGAAGTCGTGACGGGTGATGGGGAGGGCGTCGACCTGCTTCTTGGTGTACTTGATGCCGGTGGGGTAGGTGCCGGTGTCGAGTTCGGCGCGGACGGTCAGCCCGGTGGTGGTGCTGGTGGCGCCGATCAGGTCAACCATGATCTGGTGGCTGGTCAGCGGCCGACCGCGCCAGTTCAGGGTGATCTGGGAGAACAACCTGTGTTCGATCTTGTTCCATTTGCTGGTTCCCGGTGGGAGGTGGCAGACGGTGATCGTCAGGCCGGTCTCGGCGGCCAGGCGGGCGAGTTCGATCTTCCACGCCCGGACCCGGTAGCCGTTGGAGCCGCCGCCGTCGGCGCAGATCAGTAGCCGGTCGGCGTGCGGGTAGCGGTGCCGGCCCACGGTGTTCCACCAGCGGCGCAGGGTTTCCACGGCGAACGCGGCGGTGTCGTGGTCGGCGCCGACCGACACCCAGCCGGTGTTCGCGGCGACGTCGTAGATGCCGTACGGGATGGCCTTGCCCAGCTCCTTGTCCGGGAAGTCGTGCACGTTGACGCGCACCGGTGAACCCTGGGGTTGGTACTCGCGGCCGCCGTTGTGGAACTCGCCCACCAGTTCCTTCTTCTTGGTGTCCACACTGACCACCGGCGCCCCGACCGCCAGGTGCTCGACGACGGCGGCGTTGAGGTAGCCGAACTGGGCGTCCCGGTCGACGTGCTGGCGGCCCTCGGTGACCTTGGCGTTGGCCTGCAGGCTGAACCCCTGCGCGCGCAGCATCCGCGCGACCGTCCGGTCCGACACCGGATGCCCGCCGCCGGCCAGCGCGTCGGCCAGGTTACGGGTCGACTTCGTCGTCCACACCAGCGGCGAGGTCGGATCCCCGCGGGTCTGCGGATCGACCAGCGTGCGTAAGGCCGGCGCGAGCCCGGGGTCGTTCTCGGTGGCCGGCTTGCGGCCGCCGCCGGGCGCCCGCACCCGCCCGGCGGGCTCGACACCGCCCTCGAGTTCCCGCACCCCCTTGGCCACCGTGTCCGGGTGCACCCCGGTCGCCAGAGCAACCGCCTTGATCCCGCCCCGGCCCAGCTCCGCCGCCTCGGCGCCGAGCAGCAGGCGGCGCTGCCGCTCGTCCAGATACGGACGCAGCGCCGCATAGCGCCGAGCCACCGACTCCTCGGGCTGCCCCTCACTCGCCATAGCACAACGGTAGATCCGCCGGGCACGAAAACCTACTCTATTTCGTCGCGCGTCCTTAGCTCGCCAGGATGTCGTCAATCTGGCCCATGGCCGCCTTCATGCCTTCGTCCATGCCCATGGCCAGGAGCTGGTCCATCGCCTCGACCGTCGCGAACGTCGAGGTGATCTCCATACGGGTGCCGCCGCCGTCGCGGTCGGCGAGGGTGACGCAGACGACGGTGACCGGCATGTCCGGGTTCGGGCGCCCCTCGCCGTCGGCGAAGCCGTCCTCGAACTCCAGACGATGCGGGGGCACGACGGCGCTCACCCGCCACCAGCCCGCGAACTTGTCGCCGTCCGGACCGGTCATGAAGTAGTTGACCGCGCCGCCCGCGGAGAGATCGTGGTCGACCACGGTGGCGGGGTAGGTCGGCGGGCCCCACCACCGCTCCAGCTGGCGGGGGTCGGCCCAGATCTGCCACACGCGCTCGACGGGGGCGCCGAACTCGGCGGTGATGGTCATCGTGCGGTGGTCGGGGTCCTTGACGACGCTGGTGACGGTCACGGGGAACCTTCCTCCGGAGAATCGAGGATCTCATCGATGCGGTCGATACGCGCCCGCCAGATCATTTCGAGCTGGTCGAGCAGGCCGTGCACCTCGCGGAGGGCCTCGGGGACGCCGCGTACCCGCTGCTCGCGGCCGTGCCTGCGCTTGACCACCAGCCCCGCGCGTTCGAGGACCGCCACGTGCTTCTGCACGGCGGCGAAACTCATCGGGTAGCGGCGGCCCAGCTCCGAAACCGACCGCTCTTCGGCCAGCACCGCCGCGACGATGTCCCGTCGGGTGGCGTCGGCCAGCGCGTGGAACAGGTCGTCCGCGCCACGTACAACCACGTGGTTGTACGTTAGTCGTTTACCGCAGGACCGGCAAGGGCGATCCCGCTCGGCCGGTGGCTCCTTCGACGAACGCGACCGGGTCGGCGAGGTCGGCGAGCAGGTGGGCGGTGTCGCGCAATGCTTCGGCGGGCAGATCCGGAGCCCGGCCGAGCGCGTCGATGACGTCGAGCAGATGGACAACGGCCTCCAACAGCGCGATGCGCGCCGCCTCGGCCCAGGTCGTCACCGCTCCGGAAGAGGGCCAGGGCACGCGGCCGTCGGCGGCCCGGTCGCGGAGCGCGGCGATCCCGCGCGGTCCCCCTCGGCGAAGAACGCGACCAGGCCAGCCCTGCCCACCTGGGCGGCGAGCGCCACGGCGTGCTCCGCGACCTGGTCGGCCATCGTGGAGGCGACCCCGCTCGTCGCGTTGAACCCGCGCAGGATGTCGGCGGCGGTGACGGGATCGCCGCCGTCGGCCTGCGGCGGGTCGAGCACCGCGTGTGGGAACACGCCGACGTGCGCGAAGAGCGCGGCCACGTCCCATCCGGCGCATCGGGACGGCGTCGACCATTCGGCGTCGGTGAGGCAGGCGCCGACCTCGGCCCACCGCGCCCAGACGGCCTCCAGCGCATCGATCCGCTGTTGGTACATAGCTAGCGGAGCCTTTCGATCACGGGCGCGAACGCCTCCCGGAACGGGCCGTGGACCGTGTAATAGCTGAAGCCGTAGCGATCACGGTTGCGCCGCAGCTGGTCCGCCATCTCCGCGACGGTGCCGAGGAGGACGAACGGCGTGGCGAGGATCTCCGCGGCCGACATGACGTTCCCGAAGCGCTCCGCCAGCCCGGAGGCGGCGGCCTCGCGGTCGGCGGCGGGCACGACGGCCTGGACCAGGATGTGCCACTCGACGTCGCGATCGCCCACGCACGCGCGGGCGAAGCGCACCCGTTCGTCGGTCTCGACGTCGGTGGCGATCCGCATCGTGCCCGGCGGCAGGCCCTTCAGTTGGAGCGCACCCGCGACGCCGACGATGTCGGCGTACTCGCCCGCCACCCGCAGTACCCGCTCGCCGGTGCCGCCGACGATCAGCGGCGGGCCGTGGCCGCCGAACCCGGTGCGCTGCACCGGCCGCAGCGCGGCGAGGCCGAACTGCTCCCGCAGCGGCTGCTGCTGCGGGTAGCCGTCGGCCGCGAACTCGGCGCGCAGCCGATCGATCATCGTTCGCAACCCGTCGACCCGGGCCCCGAACGGCTGCCAGCCGATACCGGCCTCGTCGAACTCCCACTTCATGTGCCCGGCGCCGAGGCCGACCTCCAGCCTGCCGTCGGTGAGCACGTCGGTGGTGGCGATCTCGCGGGCCAGCAGGCTCGGGTTCCAGAACGGCGCGTTGAGGACGAGAGTGCCCACGCGCAGCCGCTCGGTGGCGGCCGCCGCCGCGACGAGCGTGGGGAAGGGCGCCGGGTTCCCGAGGTGGTCCGCGGCGAACACGGTGTCATAGCCCGCCCGCTCGCCGCTGCGGCAGACGTCGAGGAACTCCGTCCGCGTGCCGAGGCCGAAGACGTTGTACGAGAAGCGGAAATCACGCACCCCGCCCACGTTAACCTGTCTTGTGATCGAGATCCGGGCTGCGCGGCCGGAGGACGCGACGACGCTCGCGGCCATCGACGCGGCGGCCTGGACAACGGCCACCAGCCCCGCGGGCCTGCCGACGGAGGCCAGGCCCTTCTTTCACGCGGAGGAAGACCCCGCCAACACGCTCGTCGCCGCGCGGGGCGGCGCCGTCGTCGGCTACGCGAGGCTCCGCAACGCCCTGCCGGTGCCGTCGCACGCCCACGTGCTGGAGATCAACGGCCTGGCCGTCGACCCCGGCGCCGCGGGACAGGGCATCGGCCGCGCGCTGGTCGAGGCGGCCGTCGCGGAGGCGGCGCGCCGCGGAGCGCGCAAGGTGTCGCTGCGGGTGCTCGGCGCCAACGCCGTGGCGCGACGGCTCTACGCCCGGTGCGGGTTCGTCGAAGAGGGGGTGCTCCGCGCGGAGTTCCTGCTCGACGGCCGGTACGTCGACGACGTGTTCATGGCCCGCTTCCTCGGGTGACTAGGCCGCCGCGAGCGCACCTTCGCGCCAGAGCACCATCGCCTCCGCGCAATCCGGGCACGGCACCTCGTAGCCCACGGGACCCGTCTCCGGCAGCTCCGCGTCGACGCCGCAGCCGGGACAGCTCCACCAACCGGTGTTCGTCGTCTCCATGCCCCCACGGTAAATCACAGCTCTGTCATTTTTGCGCAGGCGGCGGCGCGCCGACCCACCGGTAACAATCGGAAAGCGACGGGCGAGTGGATTGCCGGGGAACGGCGACGCGGGAAATCCGGGAGTATGTCCGTTCCCGGCCGGTCAGAACCCCTCCCTTGACCGGCCTCGGGTCCACGCCGGCCGTGCCAGCCGGCGTGGACCCGGCACTGGCGGCCCGCGAAGGGGCACACTCGGCGCATGACAGTCGCGACGCTGATCGTCCTGTTGGTCGTGATCGCGGGCGCGGTGTGGTTGATCCGGCAGCGGTCGGTGGTCAGGGCCCGCGAGCTGGACGACGCCCGCGCCGACGCCCGCCGCTGGGTCGAGCGGCTCGGCGGCCAGGTGCTCGCGCTCACCGGTACCGACCCGGCGTCGAAGCAGGCGCTGGCCGACGCCGCGGAGCGCTACACCGCCGCGGGCGCGCAGATGGACCAGGTACAGAGCGTCGCGCAGGCGCGGCAGGTCACCGAGACCGCCTACGAGGGCCTCTACTACGTGCGCGCCGCCCGCACCACCATGGGCCTCGACCCGGGGCCGGAGCTGCCGCCGCTGCCCGGGCAGGGGCAAGCGGGCACGGTGAGTGAGGACCGCACCGTCGACGTGGACGGGCACCCCTACAGCGCCTCCCCGAACCCGTCGGGCCGCAACCGGCACTACTACCCCGGTGGCACGGTGGCCGGACGCCCGGTGCCGCGGGGCTGGTACTCCGAGCCGTGGTGGCACTCCGCGCTGATCGGCGGGGCCTGGGGCGTCGGGTCGGCGCTGCTGTTCAGCTCGCTGTTCTCCGGGATGTCCGGCGTGGCCTACGCCGACGGGTACGCCGACGGGCTCGCCGCCGACAGCTGGGGCGACCAGGGCGCACTCGACCAGGGCGACCCGTCGGGCGGCGACTGGGGCGGCGACCAGGACGGCGGCGACTTCGGCGGCGCGGACTTCGGCGGTGACGGTGGCGGCGACTGGGGCGGCGGCGGCGGGGGCGACTGGTAGCCGGTTCAGGCCGCGGCGGGCTGACAGGCCGGGCACCAGAAGAGGTTGCGCGCGAGGTGGGTCTCGCGGGCCACGGACGTGCCGCAGACGACGCACGGCTCCCCCGCCCGCCGGTAGACGTAGACCTTGCGCGCACACCGCTCACCGGGACCGCACGGCGGCGGGGCGTGCTCGGCCCGCAGCGTCTCGATCTTGCCGCGGCGCACCCCGTCGCGCATGAGCACCACGAGATCGCCCCACACCGCATCCCACTGCTCCGGCCGCAGTCCGCGGCCCGGCAGGAGCGGGTCGAGCCCGTGCCGGAACAGCACCTCGGCCCGGTAGACGTTGCCGACGCCCGCGATCACCGTCTGGTCCATCAGCAGGGTGGCCAGCGGTGCGCGAGAGCGGAAGATCCGGGTCCAGGCGCGGTCGGGGTCGGCGTCGGGGCGCAGCGGGTCCGCCCCCAGCCGGGCGTGGATGGCCGCGGCCTCGGCGTCGGTGATCAGCTCACATGCGGCGGGACCGCGCAGGTCGCCGTAGTGCGTCGGCCCCACCAGCCGCATGCGGACGAGCCCGCGCGGCGGATCGAGCGGCAGCGCGACGTCGGAGAACTTCCCGTACAGGCCGAGGTGGACATGCACCACGAGGTCGGGGCCGTAGTGGTGGAACAGGTGCTTGCCGTGCGCCTCCGCGCGGCGCAGCACCCGCCCGTCCACGATCTCCGCGCTCGTGGCGAACCGGCCCTGCGGGCTCGTCACCGACACCTCCTTACCGGCGAAGCGCGTGCGGTGCCGCCGCGCCAGCCGATGCAGGGTGTGTCCCTCAGGCATCCGACAGCGCGGGCGGCTCGTGCGTCTTCTCGTACTCGGCGACGATGTCGATGCGCCGCTGGTGGCGCGGGTCCTCGCTGAACGGCTCGGCGACAAATGCCGCGGCGAACTCCGCGGCGTCCTCCAGCGAGTGCTGCCGCGCCCCGATCGCCACGACCTGGGCGTTGTTGTGCTGACGGGCGAGCTTCGCGGTCTCGATGTTCCACGCCAGCGCCGCCCGGATGCCGGGCACCTTGTTGGCGGCGATCTGCTCGCCGTTGCCCGAGCCGCCGATGACGATGCCCAGGGTGCCCGGCTCGGCGAGCACCGCGAGGCCGGTGGCGATGCAGTAGGGCGGGTAGTCGTCACCGGCGTTGTACGTGGCCGGGCCGACGTCCACGACGTCGTGCCCCAGACTGGCCAGATGGCCGATGAGGTGGGACTTCAGCTCGAAGCCTGCGTGGTCGGACCCGATGTGGACGCGCACGGCAGGCAATCCTGCCCTATCGCGGGGGTGGACGGCGTGCCGGGCGGCTGGGTGATCGCCGTCGTGTCCCCCGAAGGAGTGCGGTGGTCGGTGCAGCCGGACGCGACGGCGGTGCTCGCGGCGACGCGGCACTGCGCGGCCGTCGGGGTCGACATCCCGCTCGGGCTCCCCGCCGGCCCCGCCCGCCGCGCCTGCGACGTGCTGACCGCAGCCCGGCTGGGCCGCGCCCGCTCCTCGGTGTTCCCGGCGCCGCCGCGCGAGGTGCTCGCCGCGCCGGACTACGCGCAGGCGTGCGCGGTGGCGCGCAAGCTCACCGGCCGCGCGATCAGCCTGCAGGCCTTCCACATCACGCCGAAGATCGCCGAGTGGGACGCCGTCGCGCTGCCCGACCGGGTGGTCGAGGTGCACCCCGAGCTCGCGCTGCGCACGCTCTCACCGACGACCGACTTCGCGCCGAAGAAGTCCGCCCGCGGCGCCGGGCAACGGATCGCGGCGCTCGCCCGCTGGGTGGACCCGGCGGTGGCGCTGGGCGACCTGCCCGCGGGCGCCCGCCTCGACGATGTGCTCGACGCGCTCGCCGTCGCGTGGACGGCGGCGCGGTGGGCGCGCGGGGCGGCCGAGGTGCTCGGCGACGAGCGCGACGCCCGCGGCCGCCCGATGCGCGTGGTGGTGTAGCCGCGGGGTGCTCTAGTGGCGGGTGCCGCCGCCCAGCAGGCCGCCGAGGATCGAGCCGAGGTCGGGCCCGCTCTGCTGCTGCGCCGGGGCGCCGCCGCCACCCATCATCCCGCCGAGCAGGCCGCCCAGCAGGCCGCCGAGGCCGCCGTCCGCGCCGACGTTCGAGGTGGCGCCGGTGAGCTGCTTGGCCAGGTAGGCCATCACGATCGGGGCGAGGATCGGCAGCAGTTTCTGGATCAGCCCCGAGCCGCCGCCCACGCCGCCGAGCTGCTGGACCACCTGGTTCTGCTGGGCGCCGAAGACGTGGTTGACGATCTTCTGCCCGTCCGCGGGGTCGACCTGGTTCAGGTCCACGCCGCCCTCGACCAGCGACGGGTCGTGCTGCTGCACGGCGTTGGCGAACGACGATGCGCCGCCCGGGTCCTCGGTGTTGGCCTGGATGCCGCCCAACAGGGCGGGCAGCGCCGTGCGGGTGGCCTGCTCCGCCTCCTGCTCGTTCACGCCGAGCTGGCTCGCCAGCTGGCCCAGCGGGATCTGCGACAGGATGTCCTCGAGCGCACTCATGACGCGGAGCCTAGCTCCGGATCAGGCGCCGAAGTGGACTCGGGCTCGTCCGAACTCACCGTTCGGACGTCGATCTGCTCGCCCAGATAGCGCAGCACCACCGCGGCGGCCGCCGTCACCGGAACGGCGAGGAACGCGCCCGCGATGCCATAGAGCGTGCTGCCCGCGGTGATGGCGAGCAGCACGACCGCCGCGTGCAGCCCGAGCCCGCGCGACTGCAGGACGGGCTGCAGCACGTTGCCCTCGATCTGCTGTACGACCACCACGATCACCAGCACGGTCACGCCGGCCGCGAACCCGTTGTTCACCAGGGCGACGAGCACCGCGACCGCGCCCGCCACGAACGCCCCGATGATCGGGATGAAGCCGCCGAGGAACGTGAGCACCGCCAGCGGGAGCGCGAGCGGCACCCCGACGATGACCAGGCCGAGGCCGATGAGCACCGCGTCGACGAGGCTGACGACGGCCTGCTGCCGGATGAACGACCCGACCGTGACCCACACCCGCCGGAGCACCTCCGCGAGGTGCTCGCCCGCGCTCGACCCCGCGACGTTCCGCACCCACGGCAGGAACTTCGGGCCGTCCTTGACGAACAGGAACGTGAGGATGAGCACCAGCACGACGGTGATCACGCCGGACGCGATCGAGCCGACGCCCGCGAGCACGCCGGACGCGATCGTCGACACGCTCTCCTGGATGCGCGTCGTCACCTGCTGGACGAGCGCGTTGAGCTGGCTCTGGGCGAGGTTGAGCGGCGGCCCCGCGACCCAGTCGCGCACGGTTTGGACACCCGTGATGACGCTGCGGACGATCTGCGGCATGGCACCCGACACCGCCGAGCCGACGAGCGCCACCAGCACCGAGATCACGATGATCCCGACGACCACGACGACGGCAGACGCGAGCGCGGCCGGGAAGCGGTGGCGGCGCAGCCACGCCACGGGCGGCCACAACACCGTGGCCAGCACGACGGCGAGCAGCGTGGGGAACACGACCGTCCACAGCTGCCCGACGAGGAAGCCCAACAGCCATATCCCGGCCGCAACGAGCAGCGCGCGGGCACTCCAGCGGGCGGCCCACGTCAGGCCGACACCGATCACACCGCCGCGTCCGGGGCTGGTCACGCCGCCAGGCTAAAGGGCAACCCCGCCGGTCAGTCGGCGGCCGCGCCGACAAAAACCTTCTCCGAGCAGGTGAAGCCGTACGGCGGGGGCATGACGTCGGTCGGGCGGCCGGAGGCGGGCAGCACGATCTGCCGGGCGGGGACGACGACGAGCCGGCTGCCGTGGCCGTCCTCGATCTCGGTGGCACCGTCGCCGAGGTCGCGCACGACTTTCGCGTCGCGGAACCGCTCGGGCTCCACCGCGGCGATGCCCTGTTGGTTGGCGTACTGCCTGCAGGACTCCTCTTGGGCGCGGAAGAACGCCAGCGGATCCTGCGCGGGCGCGGCGGACGGCGACGGTGCGGCGGTGGGCGGGGCGGGCGCGGCGGACGGCGACGGTGCGGCGGCGGGCGGGGCGGGCGTCGGGGTGCCCGCGGTGGTGCACCCGGCGAGCAGCACCACCCCCACCAGCCACGCGAACCGGATCAAGGGGTCGGGCCCCGCCCCGACCAGGTCCACGCGTAGCCGGGGTCCTCGCTCGCCCGGCCGCCCTCGCCGATCTCCAGCGGGCGGAACGTGTCGACCATGACGGCGAGCTCGTCGAAGAACTCCGCGCCCAACGCCCGCTCGACCGCGCCGGGCTGCGGGCCGTGGGTGTGCCCGCCGGGGTGCAGGCTGATCGAGCCCTGGCCGATGCCCGAGCCCCTGCGCGCCTCGTAGTTCCCGCCGCAGTAGAACATCACCTCATCGGAGTCCACATTGGAGTGGTAGTAGGGCACCGGGATCGCGAGCGGGTGGTAGTCGACCTTGCGCGGCACGAAGTTGCACACCACGAAGTTGTTGCCCTCGAACACCTGGTGCACCGGCGGCGGCTGGTGCACCCGGCCGGTGATCGGCTCGAAGTCGGCCACGTTGAACGTGTACGGGTAGAGGCAGCCGTCCCAGCCGACCACGTCGAACGGGTGGGTCGGCAATACGTAGCGGGTGCCGGTGATGCCCCGCGCGCCCCGGTGCTTGACCAGCAGCTCCACGTCCTCGCCCTCGACGAACAACGGTTCCGCGGGACCGTGCAGGTCGCGTTCGCAGTACGGGGAATGCTCCAGGAACTGCCCGAACCGGGAGAGGTAGCGCTTCGGCGGGGCGATGTGTGAGTTCGCCTCGATCACGTAGAGCCGCAGTGGATCCTCGCCCTCGGGAACCCAGCGATGCGCGGTGGCCCGAGGCAGCAGCACGTAGTCGCCCGTGCGCGCGGCGAGCGCGCCGAAGACGGTCTCGACGGTGGCGGTGCCCGCCTCGACGTACACGCACTCGTCGCCGATCGCGTTGCGGTAGAGCGGGCTCGCCTCGCCCGCGACCACGTAGGCGATCCGCACGTCGCCGTTGCCCAGCACCAGCCGCCGCCCGGTGACGGCGTCGAGCGCCTTCCAGTCCTCGCCGGGGAAGAGCTCGTGCAGCTTGAGGTGCCGCGGCAGCAGCGGGCGGTTCTCGGTGGTGGCCTGGTCGGGCAGCTCCCACGGGGTGGCGTCGACCACCGCCGAGGGCAGGCCCAGGTGGTAGAGCAGCGAGGAGTCGGAGAAGAACCCCTCCTCCCCCATCAGCTCCTCGGCGTAGAGGCGCCCGTCGGGGCGGCGGTGCTGGGTGTGGCGCTTCGGGGGGATGTCGCCGCAGCGGCGGTAGTACGACACGGTCGTTCTCCTTCCGGTGGATGGCCGAGGGCGCGGCGCAGCGCCGTCTCGAGATCGGCGGCCGGGACGACGGCGGCGACGTGCGCGTCCGGGCGCAGCACCCACGCCTCGCGAGGGTGGGCGCCGAGGGCGGCGGTGAGCGCGCCGGTCGGGTCGAGCGCGGCCATCGTCGCCACCCGGACCGGTGCGGCGACGGCCCGGGCGGCGGCGGCCGCGACGGGATGGTCGGACTCGCAGGCGAGCAGGACGAGAAACCGGTCGCGGGCGAGGTCGCGCAACCGCGTGACAGGAATGTCACCCTGCTGCCACTGAACGTCCGGAGTGTCACCCTGCTGCCACGGGGGGCGCGCGCACGGCACGTCCGGGACGAGCACACCCGGGCCGGGCGGCGGCACCCCGCCGCGGGGTGGACGGCCGCCGAAGGGACGGGTCGCGTCCGGGGTGGTCAGCGGGGATTCGGTGTACCAGAACGGCTCGGCGAGCCTGCCGGAGTTGACGAGCGCATGGGCGGTGGGGTCGTCGGCGGCGCGGGCCAACACGTCGGCCCGCACTGCCGCGCGCTCGGCGTCGGGCGGGACGAGGAAGTCCATCGTCGCCGTCGTCACCGCGACGTTCTCGACGGCGGCGGCGTGCCGCTCGGCGTGGTAGCTCGCCAGGAGCTCTTCGGGCGCCCAGCCGTAGCCGACGTGCGCGATCTTCCATGCGGCGTTCTCCGCGTCGGCCACCCCGGAGTTGAGCCCGCGCGCGCCGAACGGCGACACGAGGTGCGCCGCGTCGCCCGCGAGCAGCACCCGGCCCACCCGGAGCCGGTCGGCGATCCGGGAGTGGAACCGGTACACCGACATCCAGACGATCTCGTACGCGCGCTCCCCGATGATCGCCCGGATGCGCCGGTCGAGCGCGCCGGACGCGACCTCGGCGTCGAGGTCGTAGTCCGACGGCACCTGCCAGTCGATGCGGAACGTCGAGTCGGGGCAGGGGTGCACGAGCACCTGGCGGCCCGGGTTCCACACGGGGTCGAAGAAGAACCGCCGCTCGGTCGCCCAGCCGGGGAGGTCGGTGCGGATGTCACAGATGAGGAAGCGGTCGTCGAAAGACACCCCGTCGAACGTGACGCCGAGGGTGCGGCGCAACGTCCCGGCGGCACCGGTGCAGAGCACGGTGAACGGGGCCGGGTGCTCGGCGAGATCGGCGACCTCGCAGCCCCAGCGCACGTCGATCAGCGGCTCGGCGGCGATGCGCGCGTCGAGGATCTCCTCGGTGCGCAACTGCGACAGGTTGACAAACGGCGGGAACGGCGAGGCGCCCGCGTCGGCGAACGTGTGCGCGAACAGCTCGCGGTCGCGGTGGAACGTGCGCGCCGTCGTCCAGGTGACGCCCTCGGCGGCGATCTGCTCGCCCGCGCCGACCGACGCCCAGATGTCGAGCACGTCGCGCTGTTGGCAGATGGCCTTGGAGCCGACGAGGTCCCGGTGGGGCCGGCGGTCCAGCACGACCGAAGGCACGCCCCAGCGGGCGAGCAGCAGCGCCGTCGTCTGCCCGACCGGCCCGGCCCCGACGACGAGCACGGGATCGTGCGGCCACCGCGTCATGTCTGGAGCTGCGCCCAGACCTCCCGGTCCCGCTCGGCCGTCCAGATCACCGGCCGCTCGATCCCGGACAGCTCGTCCCACAGCCGCGACACGTCGAACGGCAGGCAGTGCTCGAAGATCGGCCACCGGCCGTACTGCTCGTGCAGGGCGGCGTGGCAGGCGTCGAACGCGTCCTTCAGTGTGCCGCCGCGGGCCTGCGCGGCGCCGACCTCGCGGATCATGACGTCGAGGAAATGGCGGGTCTGCGCGATCGCCGCGTCGACGGCCGCCCGCCCCCGGCTGACCGCGCCCCGCCCGCCGATCAGCGCCTCGGCGCCGATCGCGGCAATCTCGTCCAGTGTGGACGAGGCCCACTCGCGGTGGAACGCGTCGCCGGTGTAGAGCGCGGCCTCGGCCTCGACGAGATCGCCCGCGAAGAGCGCCCTCTGGCGCGGCAGCCAGCCGACGATGTCGCCCTCGGTGTGCCCGCGCCCGCAGTACTGCAACACGAGGTCGCCGCGGTCGCCGCCGAGGTCAATCGTGAGCCGGTCGGAGAAGGTGAGCGTGGGCCAGGTGAGGCCGGGCACGGAGTCGGCCTGCTCGGCGAGGCGCGGCATGCGCGCGAACTCCGACGCCCAGTCCTGCTTGCCGCGCTCGGCGACCAGCTCGCGGGTCTTCTCGTGCGCGACGATCACGTCGGCGTCGAACGCGCTGGCACCGAGCACCCGAACGGCGTGGTAGTGCGACAAGACGAGGTAGCGCACGGGTTTGTCGGTGTGCCCGCGCAGCCGGGCGAGCCATTTCCGCGCGGCGACGGGCGTGGCCATCGCCTCGAAGCAGACGAGGAAGTCCTCGCCCTCGACGGCCCCGACGTTGGGGTCGCCCTCGGCCGTGAGGGCGTAAACGCCGTCGGCGAGCACCTCGAGGGTCTGCTCCTTGGCAGCGAGGTCGGCGGACGAGGCGAACGGCTTCGACGATGGAGCTGCCACCGTCCCGAACCTACGCGTCGGGTCAGCCGCGCACCAGCCGCGGCAGCAGCGCCGACGCCCCGGCGATCATCAGCGCGGCCGACCCGACCAGCACCACGAAGTCCAGTACGAGCCGTGCGGGCGTGCCGATGAGCAGCCCGCGGAGCGCGTCCACCTCGTAGCTCAGCGGGTTGACGCGATTGACGACTTGCAGCCACCCGGGCATCAGCTCCACCGGGTAGAGCGCGTTGGAGGCGAAGAACAGCGGCATCGTGATCGCCTGGCCGATGCCCATCAGCCGGTCGCGGGACAGCACCAGCCCGGCGATCGAGATCGACAGGCAGCAGAAGAACGCCGCGCCGAGCAACATCGCCACGATCACGCCCAGCCAGTGCAGGGGGTTGGCCGACAGCCCGACGCCCAGGAGCAACGCCAGCACCAGCACGATGACGGCCTGCGCGACGGCCCGGATGCCCGCCGCGAACGCCTTCGCCGCGACCAGCGCGACCCGCGGCGTCGGCGTGACCAGGAGCTTCGCCAGCACGCCCGCGTCGCGCTCCCAGATGATCTGGATGCCGTAGAAGATCGCGATGAACAGCGCGGACTGGGCGAGGATGCCGGGGGCGAGGTAGTCGAGGTAGGGCACGTCGCCGGTCGGGATCGCGTGCAGCCGGGTGAACACGTTGCCGAAGACGAGCAGCCACAGCGCGGGCTGGACCGCGCGGGTGACCAGCTCGGTGCGGTCGTGGCGCAGCTTCTGCAGCTCGACGAGGCACATCGTCCCGACCCTTGAGACCGTCGTGGCGACGGCACGCAAAGGCCCCGGCTCAGCCGAGGCGACCGGCGGTGCGGCGGGCAGCACGGACATCGCGCATGTCTCCCTTCTCGGCGGCGGCGAGGGTGTCGCCGGTGTGGCGGCGGAAGACGTCGTCGAGCGTGGCGTCGGGCCCGATCGCGCCCTTCAGGTCGGCCGGTGTGCCGAGCGCGCGGATCCGGCCGCGGTGCATGAGCGCGATCCGGTCGCAGTGCTCGTCGGCCTCCTGCATGGCGTGCGTGGTGACGAGCACGGTCATGCCGGTGGCCCGGCGGATCTCGTGGATGCGCGCCCACACGCCCTCGCGCGCGACCGGGTCGAGCCCGACGGTCGGCTCGTCGAGGATCAACACCCGCGGCGCGCTGACCAGGGCCTGCGCCAGCTCCAGGCGGCGGACCAGGCCGCCGGAGTAGGTCTTCGCGAGCCGGTCGGCGACGTCGGCGAGGTCGACGGCGTCGAGCACGGCCTGCACCTGGGCGGCCCGTTCCCGGCGTGGCACGTCGTAGAGGCGGGCGAAGAGCGCCACGTTCTCCCGGCCGGTGAGCGTGGCGTCGGCGGACAGCTGCTGGGGCAGGTAGCCGAGCAGGCGCCGCACCCCCATCCGGCGTCGCGCGACGTCCAGCCCGAGCACCGTGATCGTGCCGGGCGGAGCGGGCAGCAGGGTGGTGATGAGCCGGATCGTGGTGGTCTTCCCGGCGCCGTTGGGCCCGAGCAGGCCGAAGACCTCGCCCGTCGCGACCTCCAGGTCCAGCCCGTCGACCGCGACGGTCTCCCCGAAGGCCTGACGCAGCCCGACGCAGCGCACGGCCGTGGTGTTGTTCACTCTGACAGCTCCCGGATGAGGTTCTTCAGCGCGGGCAGGGCGGCCTCCAGCGCGGCGACGTCGCCGGCAGGCAGCCGGGCCAACGCGTCGGCGACGAGCACGCGGCGTGCCGACCGCCACCGGGTGAGGCGACCGCGCGCGGCGTCGGTGAGCGTGAGGTGGGCGGCGCGCCGGTCGGCCGGGTCGACCGCGCGGTGCACCATCCCGGCCGCGACCAGCTGGTTGACCAGCGTGCTCACGGTGTTGCCCGCGAGGTGCAAGCTGCGGGCGGCCGTGGCGACACCCACCCCCGGTTCGGCCTCCACGAGCTGGAGCAGCTCGACCTGCGCGCCCCGGAGCGCGGGCCCGGGCAGCTCGGCCCGCAGGCGCCTGCGGACCACCCGGCGCAGGCCCGCCGCGAGGCCCATCAGCTCGTCGGCGGTGCTCACCAGGCCAGAATAGCTCTGACTAAGAGTCTTTGCCCGCTCAGCGTCCTCTTTAGCGCAAGCCCCGAGAATCACGCCCATGCCTTCGTTGTTCGGTGGCCTGCCGCTGCACCCGCTCGTCGTGCACGCGACGGTCGTGCTGGTGCCCCTCGCCGTCCTCGGCGCGCTGGTCGTCGTGCTGTGGCCCGCGGCGCGGCGTCGCTACGGCTCGCTCGTCGTGCTGACGTCGGTGCTGGCCACGGTGTGCACGGTCATCGCCGAGCAGACCGGCGAGGGCCTGGAGCACGCCCTGCCGCGCAGCGAAGCGATCGAGCTGCACGCCGCCGCAGGCGACTACCTCAAGCTCTGGATGGCGCCGCTGATAATCGCGGTGGCGGCGTTCGTGCTGCTGCACCGCCGCGCCGATCGCACGGTGGTGAAGGAGGCGACCGGCACCACCGCCGCGCTCGCCGTGGCCGGGCGGCAGCGGGTGCTCGCGCTGGGCCTGGCCGTGGTGACGGCGCTGCTCGCCGTCGGCGCGGCGGTCACGGTCTACCGGATCGGCGACACGGGCGCGCAGGCCGTGTGGGGCAGCCGCGTCTACCCAGGGTCGTGAGTGGATAACGTTGTTCGAACAGTGTTATCCACTCACGACCAGCTCACCGTCGACCGCGCTCACCCGCACTGTGGCGCCCGGGCCGATCTCGCCGGAGAGGAGCATCCGGGCCAGGCGGCGCTCCACCTCGCGGCCGACCGTGCGCCGCAGCGGCCGGGCCCCAAGCTCGGGACGTGAGTCCAGCCCGGCCAGCAGGTCGGCGGCCGCGTCGTCCACCACCAGATCGACGCCGCGGGCGCGCAGCCGCTCACGGGTCTCCTCGAGCAGCAGGCCCACGATGCGCCGCAGCTCGGCCCGGGTGAGGCGGGCGAACAGCACGACCTCGTCGACCCGGCCCACCAGCTCGGGCCGCAGCCGTGAACGGGCTTCGGTGAGGACGGCCTCGCGCACGTCCTCGAGCTCCTCGGCGGCCAGGATCCGGTCGGCGCCCACGTTGCTCGTCATGATCACGATGGCGTGCCGGAAGTCGACCGTGCGGCCATGCGCGTCGGTGAGCCGCCCGGCGTCGAGCACCTGCAGCAGGAGCGCGGCGACCTCGGGGTGCGCCTTCTCGATCTCGTCCAGCAGCACGACCGTGTAGGGGTCGCGCCGCACGGCTTCGGTGAGCTGGCCCGCGTCGTCGTAGCCGATGTGGCCGGGCGGGGCGCCGATCATGCGGGTGACGGCCGAACGGTCGGTGTACTCGGAGAGATCGAGCCGCACGAGCTTGTCGGGCGCGCCGAACAGCGCCTCGGCCAGCGCCCGGCCCAGCTCGGTCTTGCCCACGCCGGTGGGCCCGAGGAACAGGAACGACCCGACCGGCCGCCCGGGGTGCCCGAGCCCGGCCCGGCCGCTGCGCACCGCGTCCGCGACGGCCTCGACCGCCTCGTCCTGCCCGATGATGCGCCGGTGCAGCAGCTCCTCCAGGCGCAGCAGCCGGTCGCGCTCGACCGCGCCCAGCTCGGCGACCGGGATCCCGGTGCGCCGCGCCACGATCTGCGCGATGTCGTCCGCGGTGATCCGCGGCTTCTTGCTCATCGAAGGGGCGCCTTGGAGCTTCTCCAGCTCGCGGGTGAGCACCATCGCGCGCTCGTAGTCCTCCGCGTCGACGGCCACGTCGCGGGCGCGGGTGAGCTGCTCGACCTCCGGGGACACGCCCCCGTCCGGCGCGCGCAGCCCCGCGCGGGCGGCGGCCCGGTCGACCAGGTCGATGGCCTTGTCGGGCAGGAAGCGGTCGCGGACGTAGCGGTCGGCCAGCTCCGCCGCCGCCTGCAGCGCCGCGTCGGTGATCGTGACGCCGTGGTGGGTCTCGTAGCGCTCCCGGAGCCCGCGCAGGATCTCCACGGTCTGCTCGACCGTCGGCTCGGGCACATTTACCGGCTCGAACCGGCGCTCCAGCGCGGCGTCCTTCTCGATGTGGCGGCGGTACTCCTCCATCGTGGTGGCGCCGATCAGCCGCAGCTCACCGCGGGCGAGCGCGGGCTTCAGCATGGTGCCCGCGTCCATCGGCGCGCCCTCGGCGCTGCCCGCCCCGACCACCTGGTGCAGCTCGTCGACGAACACGATCAGCGACGGCCCGGCCGCGGTGATCTCGCGGATCAGCCCGGTGAGCCGCTCCTCGAACTCGCCGCGGTACTTGGTGCCCGCGACCATGCCCGCGAGGTCGAGCGCGACCAGCCGGACCTCGCGCAGCGCCGCCGGGACGTCGCCGTCGGCGATGCGCCGGGCGATGCCCTCGACGATCGCGGTCTTGCCGACGCCCGGGTCGCCCAGCAACACGGGGTTGTTCTTGGTGCGCCGGGCGAGCACCTCGACGACCTGGTCGATCTCGTCGTCGCGGCCGATGACCGGGTCGAGCAGGCCCGCGCGGGCGTCGGCGGTGAGGTCGCGGCCGAACCGGTTGAGGCCATGCGTGCCCCGGGCGCCCGGCGGCGGGCGCAGGTCGCCGAGGTCGAGCGAACCGAGGTCGCCCAGCAAACGGCCGACCAGCGGGCCAAGCGGGCCGAACGCATCACCGAACGGGTCATCGGGCATGTCCCCATGGTGCCTGTTGTCGGCGACAAATGTCGGGCGCGCGGATCCGGCCGCCCCAGGTGGGCCTTATCGGTAGCGCGACAGGCTCTCGCGGGCCAGCGTGACGGCCTCGGCCCCCGACAGCGCCAGCCCGCCCGGCGCGACCGTCGTGAGCGGCGACGGCTTGCCCGCCGACACCAGGCAGTGGTGCAGCACGGCGGCATCCCGGTCCGCGCCAAGGCGCGCCAGCAGCCGCACGACGTAGCGCAGGTTGAGCCACTGCTGGGACCAGTCGCCGACCCGGTCCCAGTGGTCGAGCACGGCGACAAGCGCGGCCGCGGCCTCGGCGGGGTCGCCGTGCACCGCCCTCGTCGAGGCCGCCTCCATCAGCGCGATGCCCTCCCACCAGTAGTTCTGCACGGACGCGGCGAGCCGTGCGGCCTCGTCCAGCAGCGCGAGCGCCTGCTGCGGGTCGCACTTCTTGAGCACCAGCCCCAGCGCGTAGTGGCCCATCGACAGCGCGGTCGGATTGCCGGTTTCCCGGGCCACCTGCAGACATTCCTGCGCGGCCGCCAGCCCCTGCTCGGGCACGCGGCGTACGGCGCGGCAGATCGCGACGTAATAGAGGGTCCACACCAGCCGGATCCGGTCGTCGCTTTCGCGGGCGCGGGCGACCTGCGCCGTGTAGTGCGCCTCGGCGGCGGCGACGTCCCCGCGGTAGAGCGCGACGTCGGCGGCGACGTCGGCGGGATGGCCGGACCGGCCGGTCCCCGGACCGAGGACGACCCCTTCGGCCCGGGCGGCGAGCCGGGACGCCCGCCGGAAGTCGCCGACACCCCAGGCGCCGCGGGCGGCGGTACCGACGGCGGCCGCGAACAACGGATGGCTCGGGTCGACGAGGTCGAGGGCGCGCTCGGCCCACCAGTCTGCCTCGTACCGGCCACGGACGTGCATCACCTCGGGCAGCGCCGCGACCAGGCGCATGGCGAGGTCCGCCTCGCGCTCGGCGTGGAGGTACTCGAACGCGGCCCGGAGGTTGTCCGCGTTCGGCAGCGTCGCCTCGATGCAGGCGCGCTCGTCGACGCCCTGCACACCCCGCGCGGCCGCCTCGGCGAGGCGCACGAAATACACGGCATGCGTGCGACGGATCTCCTCGGCGTCCTCGAGCCGCTCCCGCGCGTAGGCCCGCAGGGTCTCCAGCATGTGGTAGCGGGTGGCGCCCCGGTGGGCGACCGCCACGACCATCGACTTGTCCACGAGGGCGGCCACATGATCGAGCGACGCGGCCGGCGAGGAGCCGGGCTCGCCGCACACGGCGTGCACCGCGTCGAGATCGGCGCCGCCCGCGAACACCGACATCCGCGCGAAGAGCCGCTGCTCGGCGGGCGCGAGCAGCCGGTAGGACCAATCGATCGCGGCGGCGAGGCTCTGGTGGCGGGGCTGCGCGGTGCGGACGCCGCGAGCGAGCAGGTGGCCGTCGTCAAGCCGCTTGGCGATCTCTGCCGCGCTCATCGCCCGCGTGCGCGCGGCGGCCAGCTCGATCCCGAGCGGCAGCCCGTCGACCCGGCGGCAGATCTCGGTGACCGCGGGCACGTCGGGGTCGAAGTCGGGTCGGGTGGCCCGCGCGCGCAGCACGAACAACGCCGTGGCGTCCGGGAGCGGCAGCGCAGGCACCGGCCACACCTGCTCGCCGTCGACGCCGAGCGGCTCCCGGCTCGTGGCGAGCACGACAACGCCGGGGCACTGCGCGACGATGCGCTGTGCCAGGCGGGCGGCGGCGTCCAGGACGTGCTCGCAGTTGTCGAGCACGAGCAGCAGTGAGCGGGTGGCGAGATACTCGACGACCGTCTGCTCGATCGTCGCGCCGTGCCGCTGCTGCACCCGCAGCGCCGCCGCGACGGCGTGCGCCACGGAGCCGCCGTCGGCCAAGGGGGCCAGCTCGGCGAGCCAGGCGCCGTCGGCGTGCCGGTCGAGCTCGCGGCCCGCCACCTCGACCGCGAGCCGGGTCTTCCCGACGCCGCCGACGCCGACGAGCGTGACCAGCGGGGCCGCCCCCAGCGCGGCGGCGACCGCGCCGATCGCCGGGTCCCGCCCGACGAGCGTGGTGCCCCGACGCGGCAGGTTGGTGGGCCGGGCGCGGTCGCTCGGCGCGAGCGTCGGGTCCTGCTCCAGCACCCGGCGGTGCAGCGCACGGGTGGCGTCGGACGGTTCGACGCCCAGCTCGTCGACGAGGCGACGGCGCAACGCCCGGTAGACGGCCAGCGCATCGGCCTGTCGTCCGTCGGCGTAGAGGGCGTGCATGAGCAGGGCGGCCAGGGTCTCGCGATCAGGGTGCTGGTCGACCAGCGCCTCCAGCTCGGCGATCACCGCTCGGCCCCGCCCCAGCGCGAGCAGGGCCGCCGCCCGCGCCTCGACCGCCGCAAGGCGCAGGTCGGCCAGGCGCGCGAGCTGGCCGTCCACGTCGATGTCGACGGGGTCGAACTCGGCCAGCGCCTCCCCGCGCCACAGGCCGAGCGCGGTGTCGAACAGATCGGCCGCCGCCCGGTGGTCGCCCACCACGGCGCGCTCGCCCGCCAGCCCCACGAGGCGGCGGAACTCGGCGGCGTCGAGCTCGCCGTCGGCGACGTCGAGCGCGTAGCCCGGCGCCCGCCACCGCAGCCGGTCCGGCAACACCGCGCGCAGCCGCGACACGTAGGCCCGCAGCGCGCCGACGGCGTCCCGTGGCGGGTCGGCTCCCCACACCGCCGTGACCAGGCGGTCGGTCGACATCACCGCTCCGCCTGCCAGCAGCAGCGCGGCGAGCAGGGCACGTGGCTTCGGGCCACCGACCGGGACCTGTTCTCCGCGGTCGACGACCTCGAGCGGGCCGAGGATCCGGAACTCCACGCCGTCCCTGCAATCGGAATGCAAGTCGAACCGTCGACAGTAGTGCGGAACAGTCGAAGGGGGACAGATGCTCGCCACCCGGCGGCGCGACCTGGCCGACATCGCGTACGGCTTCATGGCGTCCAAGACGCTCTTCGCCGCGCTCGAAATACGTCTGTTCTCGCTGCTCGCCGACGGGCCGCGGACGGCAGCGGACCTCGCGGGGGCCACCGGGGTGGCCGCGCACCGGCTCATCACCCTGCTGAGGGCGCTGGTTGCGCTCGGCCTGCTCATTGCGGACGACGAGGGGTTCCGCAATGCCCCGGCCGCCCAGCGGCACCTGGTGCGCGGCGCCCCCGGCGACATCGGCGAGTACTACCGCTTGCAGATCGGCAGGCAGATCTACCCCGCGCTGACCCATCTGGACGCCGGGATCAC
Source organism: uncultured Actinomycetota bacterium (assembly GCA_963739465.1). GTDB lineage: Bacteria > Actinomycetota > Actinomycetes > Mycobacteriales > Pseudonocardiaceae > Pseudonocardia. Next base: position 403,032 of record CAVUAS010000013.1, on the reverse strand, counting down.
GGGCAAGGGCGTCGCCTTCTCCGGGTTCGACGACCTGATGGGCCGCCGCGACGAGGCGAGGACGTTCACGGTCGCCCAGCACACCGGCTCGCTGCAGGTCGCGCGCCGCCTCGCCGAGCGACTGCCGCTCGCGGACGCGCGCACGCTGCTGGACGTCGGCGCGGGCAGCGGGGCGTTCGCGATCGCGTTCTGCGAACGCCACCCCGGCCTGCGGGCTTCCCTGCTGGACTTCCCGCAGGTGCTCGACGTCGCCCGGAGCTACCGGGACGCGGCGGGCCTCACCGAGCGCATCGCGCTCGTCCCCGGCGACGTCACCCACGCGCGGTGGCCCGGCCAGCAGGACGTCGTGCTGATGTCGTACCTGGTCAGCGCGCTGACCGCGGCCGAGGTCGATGCGGCGCTGGCCGCGGCGCACCGGAGCCTGCGCCCCGGCGGGCTGCTGGTCGTCCACGACTTCATGCTCGACGACGACGCCTCCGGCCCGACCACCACCGCGTTGTGGTTCCTGCAGTACCTGGCCTGGCGGCCGGACGCGTGGTCGTTCACCGGCGCCGAGCTGGGCGTGCGGCTGGCGCTGGCGGGCTTCGCACCCACACCCGCCACCGAGGTCGTTCCCGAGATCACCAAGGTCGTTCTGGCCAGAAGAGGAGCCGTTTCATGAGCACGCGACCGGCGGCGATCGGCGTCACCCCGATGGAGACCCGCCGCGAGGTCGTGCTGCGCCTCGCCACCCTGGCCGAGGAGCTCGGCTACACCGCGTTTAACGTGGCCGAGGGCTGGGGCCTCGACGCGGGCGTGCTGCTCGCCGAGATCGCGACGCGCACGTCGCGGATCGAGCTGGGCACCGGCGTGCTCAACGTGTGGGGTCGCAGCCCCGCGAGCATCGCGATGCTGGCGGCGGGGCTCGCGGAGGTGTCCGGCGGCCGGTTCGCGCTCGGCCTCGGCGCGGGCAGCCCGCAGCTCGCCGAGGGCCTGCACGACGTGCCGTTCCGGGCGCCGGTGCGGCGGCTCGGCGCGGTGGCCCGGCAGGTGCGCGAACTGCTGGCGGGCGAGCGGATGACCACGTCGGCGGGCGGCCGCGGCTTGCGGCTGGCCGCTCCGCCCGCGGCGCCGGTGCCGCTGCACCTGGCCGCGCTCGGGCCCGCCGCGGTGCGCCTGGCCGGGGAGGTCGCGGACGCCTGGTGTCCGTTCCTCATGCCGCTGTCCGGGCTGAAGCAGGGCATCTGCGTGCTGGAGGAAGGCGCCGCGGGGGCAGGGCGGCCGCGGCCGCGGGTGACGCCCGCCATCCCGACGGCCATGCGGCCCGAGGTGGCCGCGTGGTGGGTGGTGTTCTACCTGACCAGCATGGGCCCGCTGTACGCGGCCACGCTGCGGGAGCAGGGCTTCGGCGCGGCCGTGGACGCGGTGGTGGCGGCCAACGGCCGTGGTGTGCCGCCGACGATCCCACCCGCCGCGCAGGTGCTGATCGACGAGCTGCTGCTCACCGACGACGGGGGCCTGGAGCGCTGGTTCGCCGCGGGCGCCGACGTGCCGGTGCTGGTCCTGCCGCCGGGGCGGCCCCTTGACGAGCTGGAGCACACCCTGCGCGCGTTCGCCCCGTGATCCGCGCGAGCCGGACGTTCTCGGTGATCGAACCCCGGGAACGCCAGCCTCACCGCGATCACCGGCAGGCCGCCAGCGTCGCGATCGCCGCCAGCCGGTGTTCGAGCGCGTTGATCCGTGACCGGTCGGCGATCGTCAGCGCGAGCAGCTCGGCGAACGCGTCGACGGTGCGCAGCTCGGCGGGCGTCGGCGGCGTCTCCGCGGCCACGACGACGAAGAGCACGCCGACGGCCTGCTCGGCATGCGGATTGCTGCGCAGCGCCGCCGCGATGCCCCGCCCGGTCGAGCGCGGCTCGGGGAACGCGGCGGCCGCCGGGTCGAACAACGCCGCCATCGTCACCAGCGCGCCGTTCTGGAAGCTGTCGGAGGCGCAGTGGTGCGCCGTCGTCGACACCAACCTCTCGGGGGTCTGGCGGATGACGAAGGCCGCGGCTCCCCTGTTGCGGCGCTCTCCGCGCGGCCGCATCGTGCACATCGCCTCCACCGCCGGGGCGCGGGCCGTCCCCGAGTTCGCCCACTACGTCGCGGCCAAGCACGGCGTCGTCGGCCTCACGCGGGCGATGGCGATCGAGCTGGCGGGCGACGGCGTCACCGTCAACGCGCTCCTGCCGGGCGCGGTCGCCTCGCCGATGCTCGACGGGCTCGCCGACGAGCTCGGCCTCACCCCCGACGACGTCCACAAGCGCTGGCTGCACGACCAGTTGCTGGTGGAGGTCATCCCCCCGTCCGACGTCACGGGCGCACTGATCTGGCTGCTCAGCGATTCCGCCCGGCACGTCACCGGCCACTGCCTCGCCGTCGACGGGGGGCGCTGGCCCGCTAACACCCCGCTCAAGGAGGAGCTATGGGAAGGTTCGACGGCAAGGTCGTGCTGATCACCGGCGGGGCCCGCGGCCAAGGCCGCTCGCACGCGCTGAAGTTCGCGAGCGAGGGCGCCGACGTGGCCTTCTGCGACATCGCCGCGCAGATCGACTCGGTGCCCTACCCCATGGCCCGCTCCGCCGACCTCGCCGAGACCGTCAAGCTCGTCGAGGAGCTGGACCGCCGCTGCGTCGGCGACGTCGGCGACGTGCGCGACCTCGCCCAGGTGCAGGCGTTCGTCGACCGGGCCAAGACCGAGCTGGGCCGCGTGGACTTCCTGCTGGCCAACGCCGGGATCTTCTCCTTCGGCACCGTCGCCGAGCTGGACGACACGACCTGGCAGGACATGATCGACACCAACCTCACCGGGGTCTTCCACGCGATGCGCGCGGTGCTGCCGACGATGATCGAGCAGAACTTCGGGCGGATCGTGGCGACGTCGTCGATGGCGGGGAAGCTGGGCTTCGCCAACATCGGGCACTACGTCGCGGCGAAGTGGGGCGTGATCGGGCTGGCCAAGTCGGCGGCGATCGAGGTGGCGCCGCACGGGATCACCGTCAACGTGATCTGCCCGACCAACGTGGCCACCGACATGATCCAGAACGACGCCGCGTACAAGCTGTTCCTGCCCGACATGGAGAACCCGACGCTCGAGGACGCGAAGCCCGCGTTCCAGTCGCTCAACCCCATCCCGATCCCCTGGGTGGAGCCGATCGACATCTCGAACGCGATGGCGTTCCTGTGCTCGAACGAGGCGCGCTACATCACCGGCGAGACCCTGGCCGTCGCCGCCGGATTCAACGCCAACAACGCAGGTTAGGAGAACGACATGGCCGGACGGCTCGAAGGCAAGGTGGCCCTGATCTCGGGTGCGGCGCGCGGGCAGGGTCGCTCGCACGCGGTGCGGCTGGCGCAGGAGGGCGCCGACATCATCGCGTTCGACGTCTGCAAGCAGCTCCCCACGGTGGGCTACCCGATGGCGGCGCCGGAGGACCTCAAGGAGACCGCGAAGCAGGTCGAGGACCTCGACCGGCGGATCATCGCCCGCGAGGCCGACGTCCGCGACACCGCGGCGGTGCGGGCGATCGTCGACGAGGGCGTCGCCGAGCTCGGCCGCCTCGACATCGTCAGCGCCAACGCGGGCATCGCCACGTTCGCCGAGAACGCGTGGTCGCTGGAAGAGGACGCCTGGGAGGAGATGATCGCGGTCAACCTCACCGGCGTCTGGAAGACGCTCAAGGCCGCGATCCCGGCGATGATCAACGCGGGCAACGGCGGGTCGATCATCATCACCAGCTCCACCGCGGGCATCAAGGGAATGGCGGGCATCGCGCACTACGACGCGGCCAAGCACGGCGTCGTCGGGCTCATGCGCACGCTGGCCATCGAGCTCGCGCCGCACTCGATCCGGGTCAACACCGTGCACCCCACCGGGGTGAACACGCCGATGATCGTCAACGACTACATGGCGCAGTTCCTCGCCGAGGACGCGGGCGGCGCCAACATCATGAACCTGCTGCCCGTCGAGCTGGTCGAGGCGGTGGACATCTCCAACGCCGTGCTGTGGCTCGCCTCCGACGAGGCCCGCTACGTCACCGGCACCTGCCTGCCGGTCGACGCGGGCTTCCTCCAGAAGTAGATGGCCACTCCGACAGCGAGCGCGGAACGCCGGGACGCGATCGCCCGTGACGTCGTCGGCCGCCGCCGCGAGCTCGACCTCGTGCTCGCGGCGGTCTCGGCGGGCCGCGACATCCTCCTGGAGGGGCCGCCGGGCACGTCGAAGTCGACCATGCTGCGCGCGATCACCGCCAACTGGGACGTGCCGTTCGTGCTGGTGGAGGGCAACGCCGAGCTGACGCCCGCGCGGATGGTCGGCCACCACAACCCGGCCAGGGTGCTGCGTGAGGACTACAGCAGCGAGAACTTCGTGCCCGGCCCGCTGGTGGAGGCGATGCGCGAGGGCGGGTTCCTCTACATCGAGGAGCTGAACCGGGCCCCGGAGGACACGCTCAACGTGCTGCTCGGTGCGATGGCCGAGCGCGCGGTCACGGTGCCGCGCGTCGGCACGATCACCGCGGTCGCGACGTTCCGCGTGCTGGCCTCGATGAACCCGTTCGACAACGTGGGGACGGCCCGGATCTCCGACTCGGTGTACGACCGTTGGTGCAGGCTCGCGGTCGGCTACCAGAACGCCAACGAGGAGGCGGACATCGTCGCGGTCCGCACGGGATGCACGCACGACCGGCTCATCGCGGACGCCGTCGCGATCACCCGGGCCACGCGCACCCACCCCGAGCTGCGGCGCGGCTCGTCGGTGCGCGGGGCCATCGACCTGACCGCGATCGCGCTGGAGCTCACCAAGCTCGGGTCCTATCCCGATCACGAGCGGGTGGTGCTCGACGCGGCGCTGCTGGCGTTGTCGGCCCGCATCGGCGTGGACGAGGCGAGCGACGCGACCCCGGAGGGGGTGATCACCGAGATCTGGGAGAACCATTTTTTCTCGGTCCCCGGCGCGCGGCGCCGGGAGCCCACCGGCTAGACGTCGACAACGCCATCGCGCTGCCCGCAGCGGATCCTCCGCGCGGGCTTGCCCCGCTGCGCCGACGGCCGAAGCAGCTCACCGAGGCACCTGCGCTCTACCAGCACGGGGCGGGGACGCCGCTGGTCGTCGACGTCGATCTCGGCGGCCGCGGCACGGGCGACCTCGCCCAGCCCGCGGGTGGGCAGGGCGTGCTCGTCACCCACCAGAGGGCGAGCCTGCGGCCGGTGGGCGACCTGCTGGAGGACCGCGCGCCCGACCGTGAGGTGGCGGCGATGGCCCAGCGGATCGCGCGGCGGCTGTCGCTGCGGCGCCGTCCCCGTGACCCCCGGGCCGAACGCGGCAGCGGGAAGACCGCGAGCGTGCCCTACCGGTACCGCTCCGACGACATCGACCTCGACCGCACCATCGAGGTGCTCACCGAACGGCCGGTGCCCGAGGACACCGACATCATCGTGCGCGAGCGGATGCGCTCGCGGCGGGCCGTCGTGCTCATCGTGGACGTGTCCGGGTCGATGCGCGGCGAGAAGGTGCGGATGGCCGCGGCCACCGTCGCGGCGCTCTCGGCCGACCTGGTCGACGACCAGCTCGCCGTTGTCGCGTTCTGGTCCGACGCCGCGCTGCTCACCCCGCTCGAGGAGCAGGTGCCCGCCGCACGGCTGCTGGACCTCCTGCTGCGCGTGCCCGCCCGTGGGCTGACGAACGTGCACTTCGCGCTGACCGTCGCGCAGGCCGAACTGGCCCGCTCGGCCGCCCGGCGACGCAGCGCCGTGCTGCTCACCGACGCGGTGCACAACGCCGGGCCGGACCCGCGGCCGGTCGCCCGCCGCTTCCCCGAGCTTTCCGTGCTGCTGCAGACCGACGGCGAGCACGACACCCCGCTCGGCGTCGACCTGGCTCGGCTGGGCCACGGGCGGTTCGCGCCGGTCGCGACCCACCGGGACGTGGCGCCCGCGCTCAACCGGGTGCTGGCCGGGTGAACGCGGGCCCCCAACGTCAGGAATGTCACCCTGCAGCCACTGAACGTCCGCAGTGTCACCCTGCTGCCACGGCCAAGCGCGCGTTCGTCGCGGCCAGCCGGGCTGCCGTGCTCGCCGCCAGTGTCGCGGCCTGGTCCGGCGTGAGCACGTCGACGAGGCGGTCCCAGTGCACCGCCACGACATCGCCCAGCGCCACACCGTCGCCGTCGACCGCGCCCTCCGTGGGTTTGCCCAGGCCGAGCACGGCGCCGTCCCAGGTCAACCGGAGCGAGGAGACCGTAAGCGGGTCGAGGCCGACCACCGTGCCCCACCGGATGCGGCAGCTGTCCAGGACGAACAGCGGCTGCGGGCCCGCGGCAAGGAGCCGCGACCACGGGTAGACCCCGAACACGTGGAACCCGTGGTCGGGGGCGGCCTCGGCGAGCAGGTCGGGCGTCAGGTGCGTCCAGTACGCGCCCGCGCGCGGGCCGAGCACGGCGAGCAAGTCCCGGCCGAACGCGTCGCGGTCGACACCCAGGTCGCGGCCCAACCAGTAGGCCTCCACCAGGCGGGCGTCCAGCGGGTCTTCCGTGCCGGTGAGCCGGGCGAGCACCTGCAGGTAGGGCCACACGCCGGAGAACCGGCGCGCCGACGCCCGGATCTCGGCCTCGGTCGTGCCGATCCCCTCCGGCGGCCCGCAGTAGCCCAGCGCGTTGGGGGCATCGGCGTATGCGGCGAAGAGGGCTGCCCCCTCGCTAACCGCGACCGACAAGCTGCGCCGCCTCCCGGTGCATCCGCCCGAAGTTGTAGTACGCCGCGCACGCGCCCTCGGGCGACACCATGCAGGTGCCGATCGGCGTCTCCGGCGTGCACGCCGTGCCGAACACCTTGCACTCCCATGGCTTGAGCACGCCCTTGAGCACCTCGCCGCACTGGCACGCCTTGGGGTCGGCCACCCGCACACCGGGCATCGACCAGCGCAGCTCGGCGTCGAATTCGGCGTAGGCGTCCGACAGCTTGAGCGCGCTCTGCGCGATGAACCCCAGCCCCCGCCATTCGAAGTGCGGGCGCAGCGCGAACACCTGCGCCATGAGGGCGAGCGCGGCGGGGTTGCCCTCCTCGGCGACCACCCGCGAGTACTGGTTCTCCACCTCGCAGCGGCCCTCGCGCAGCTGGGTGAGCAGCATCGCGACGGAGGCGAGGATGTCCAGCGGCTCGAACCCGGCCACCACGAGCGGCTTGCCGTAGACCTCCGGCACGAACCGGTAGGGCCGGTTGCCCACCACGGTCGAGACGTGGCCGGGGCCGAGGAAACCGTCGAGGCGCAGGTCGGGCGACTCGAGGATGGCCTTGATCGGCGGCACGATCGTGACGTGGTTGCAGAACACGCTGAAGTTCAGCCGGCCCAGCTCGCGGGCGCGGGCGAGCGTCACCGCCGTGGACGGCGCGGTGGTCTCGAAGCCGAGCGCGAAGAACACCACCTGCTTGTCGGGGTGGTTCACGGCGAGCTTCAGCGCGTCGAGCGGCGAGTACACGAACCGGACGTCCGCGCCGCGCGCCTTGGCGTCCAGCAGCGACCCGTTGGAGCCGGGCACGCGCATCATGTCGCCGAAGCACGTGAAGATCACGTCGGGTTGCTCGGCGAGCCACATCGCGTCGTCCACGCGGCCCATCGGGATCACGCAGACCGGGCAGCCGGGCCCGTGGACCAGCTCGACCTGCGGCGGCAGGAGGTGCTCGATGCCGTGCCGGTAGATCGTGTGCGTGTGGCCGCCGCACACCTCCATGAACTTGTAGTGCCGGTCGTCCTCGACCAGCCGCCCGATGGCGCCGAGGAGGGCGCGGGCGGCGGCGGGGTCGCGGAACTCGTCGACGAATTTCATACGGTCCCCCGGAAGGCGTCCATCTCGTCGGTGTAGGCGGTGCCGAGCTTCTGCACGGCGGCCAGCGTGAGCAGCGCCTCCTTCTCGTCGATCTTGGCCATGGCGAAGCCGACGTGCACGAGCACCCACTCGTCGGGCTCGGGCAGCTCGCGTTCGAGCAGCTTGACGCTGATCGTGCGCTGCACGCCGCTGACGTCCACCTTGGCCAGGCAGTTGGCGGCGTCGGTGATCTCCACGATCCGCCCCGGTATCCCCAGGCACATGGCGTTTCTCCTAACAGATCCGGGGCAGGGGGTCGCCGACGAGCATGTCCACGATCCGCGTGCCGCCGAACGCCGTGCGCAGCACGACGGTGGCCGCGGGCTCCGCGACGATTTCGCCGATGTCGACGGCGCCCGTGCCCAGCGGATGGGCCCGCAGCGCAGCGAGCCCGGCGGCGGCCTCCTCGGGTGCGACGACGGCGAGCACCTTGCCCTCGTTGGCGACGTAGAGGGGGTCGATGCCGAGCATCTCGCAGGCGCCGTTGACCATCGGCGCGACCGGGAGCGACGGCTCGTCCAGCACCACGCCGAGCCCGGTCTCCTGGGCCAGCTCGTTGGCAGACCGTGCCGACGCCGCCGCGGGTGGGGTCGCGCAGGAACCGCAGCGACGGCGCGGCCCGCCACAGCGCCTCGACCAGGTCGCTCACGGCGGCGGTGTCGGAGGCGATGTCGGCTTCGATGGCCAGGTCGCCGCGGGCGAGCATCACGGCCATGCCGTGGTCACCCATGGTGCCCGACAGCAGCACCCGGTCGCCGGGTTGCACCGGCGCGAACTCCCGGCCCTCGGGGATGATGCCGACGCCCGCCGTCGTCACGAAGAGGCCGTCGGCGGCGCCGCGGGGCACGACCTTCGTGTCGCCGGTGACCACCCGCACGCCCGCGGCCTCTGCGGCGCTCGCCATGTCGGCGACGATCGCCCGCAGGTCGGCGATGGAGAAGCCCTCTTCAAGCACGAACGCGGCGGAGAGCCAGCGCGGCACGGCGCCCGCCATCGCGAGGTCGTTCACGGTGCCGTGGACGGCGAGGTGGCCGATCGAGCCACCGGGGAAGCGCAGGGGCTGCACGACGAAGGAGTCGGTGGACATCGCGAGCCGTCCGCCCGGCGCGGTGAGCACGGCACCGTCGCCCAGCTCGTTGCCGAATGCCTCCATGAACACGGCGTCGACCAGCGCGGCCGACGACTTGCCGCCCGCCCCGTGCGCGAGCGTGACGATCTCGTCCTTCAGCCGGGGCCGACGGCGGCGGAACGCGTCGATCCGGCCGATGACCTCCTCTTCGGAGAAGATCGGTCCGACGGGCGTCATGACTCTCCCAGCTGGTCGTGAACGGCGGCCCAGAGCGTGTGGCCCACGAGGGCCTGCGCCTCCTGGATCCGGTGGACGCTCTGGCTGTGGACGGTGAAGCAGACGTCCACATCGGACGACGTCGCGAACTCGCCGCCGTCGTAGCCTGCGAAGCCGACCGTGTACATCCCGCGCGCGCGGGCCTCGCGGAACCCGGCCATGAGGTCGCGTGAGCTGCCGCTGGTGGACATGGCGACGGCGATGTCGCCCGCCCCCGCGCGGGCGATGAGCTGGCGGGCGAAGACGAGGTCGAAGCCGACGTCGTTGCCCAGCGCGGTGAGGATCGCCTGGTCGGCGGCGAGCGACCAGGCGGGCAGCGGCGGACGGGCGGGCGGGTGGGCGTAAGGGGAAGGCGGCCGGGCGAAGAGGGCGACGAGCGTGGCGACGTCGGTGGAGCTGCCGCCGTTGCCGAAAGCGAACATCCGCCCGCCCGCGGCGAAGCGGCGGGCCATCTCGGCGGCGGCCGCCCCGATCTGCTCGCGGTTGGCGTTCACGGTGGACGCGCGCAACGCCGCGCTCTCCGCGGCCTTGGCGGTGGCCGACGCGGCGAGGTCGCGCAGGAGGGCGTCCTGGTCGCGCTCCTCGGCGTCGAGGAAGGGGTAGAGGAAGTTGGTCACACCGGGACCCTTCCGATCGCCGTGCCCGCGTGGACGAGCAGGAGGTCGCCCGGCGCCACCGGGTCGACCAGCATCGTCATCACGTCCTCGACCCCGGACGCGGTGCGCACCCGGCCCGGCCCGACGACCTCGCCGAGCCGCCCCTCGTCGGAACAGGTGATGCACACCTCGTCCGTGCATTCCGTCGGCTCGGTGAGCAGGCCCGGATGCTCGAAGCAGACGTGCGTGAGCTCCCACAGCAGGTGGTAGAGCAGCACGAACCGGCCGGTGGCGGGCACGAGCGGGTCGGGGTCGTCGAGCCACAGCACGTGGTCGGCGGCGCCCGCTTCGGGCCGGGGGCCGCTGCCGATCCAGATCGACGTGGCACCCCAGGCCGGGGCCCGGCGCATGAGCGAGCGGACGTCCGGGTCGGCCGCCGACGCGACGGCGACGAGCAGGTCGCCCGGCCGCACCGAGATCCGGGCGGTGGCGACGAGGTCCGGCCCGGTGAGCGCGACCGCGGGCAGCGCGCGCTTGCCGACGATCACCGGGTGCACGAACTCCACCGCGACGTGCTGGGCGTGCGGCTCCCAGGACGGCGCGAGGCACCACATCGTGGCGCCCGCGTGGAAGCGACGGGCCGCGGCCAGCGCGGTGCTCGCGAGGTCGGCGGCCAGCGACTCGTCCATGGAATAGTCCACGGCCTCATCCATGATCCGGGCCCTCCTCGTCGAGCGCGCTCAACACCGACACCGCAGCCTGCCCCAGGGCCAGGCCCCCATCGTTCGGCGGGACGGTGCGGTGGGTCAACACCGTGAACCCCTCCCGGGTGAGCCGTTCGCGGGTGAGGCGCAGCAGGAGGACATTCTGGAACACGCCGCCGGTGAGCCCGACCAGCCGTACCGGCCCCGCGACCCGCCCGACCACTGCGGCGACAGCGTCGGCCACGGCGACGTGGAACGCCCCCGCGAGCACCCCCGCGTCGACCCCGGCCCGCAGGCCGTCGACCAGCGCGCGCAGCACCGGCGCGGGGTCGAGCACACCGTCGGGGCCGAGCGCGAACCCCCACCCCGTGGCAGCAGGGTGACATTCCGGACGTTCAGTGTCCGCAGGGTGACATTCCTGACGTTGGGCCGCCCCGCTGGCGGCGTGTTCCAGGGCCATCGCGGCCTCGGCCTCGTAGCGGGACTCGTGGCGGATGCCCAGCAGGCTGGCGACGGCGTCGAAGAGGCGGCCCATGCTCGTGGTCGGCACGCAGGCCGTGCCCGTGGCCAGCTGCGACGCCAGGAGCCGCCGCTCCGCGTCCGTGCACGCGGCGACCGGCGGCAGGTCGGCGTCCCACGCGATCCCCGCGGCGTGCAGGTGCGCCAGGGCCATCCGTCGGGGATGTCGGACGGCCGCGTCGCCGCCGGGCTGCGGCACCGGGGCCAGGTGTGCGGCGCGGGTGTAGCGGTGGCTGTCCGGGCCGAGGAGCAGGATCTCGCCGCCCCAGACGGTGGCGTCGGTCCCGTAGCCGGTGCCGTCGAAGGCCACGCCGACGATCGGCTCCCGCAGCCGTCCGTGCTCGGCGAGCAGGGCGACCACGTGCGCATGGTGGTGCTGCACGAGGTCCACCGGCCGCTCCCCGGCGTTCCGCTCAGCCCACGAGCGGGTGAGGTAGGCCGGATGGAGGTCGGCGACGAGCCGGGTCGGCGCGCCGCGCAGGGCCGTGAGCTGCCCGGTCGCGCGCTCGAAGGCCCGCAGCGTCTCCAGCGTGCCCATGTCGCCGACGTGCGCCGAGCAGTGCGCCAGCCCCCCGTCGTCGGTGAGGCAGAACGTGTTCTTCAGCTCGCCGCCCACCGCCAGCACGGCCCGTCCCCGCACGCCGAGGTCGATCGGCAGCGGCGCGAACCCGCGGGAGCGGCGGATCGGCAGCTCGTGCCCGTCCACCACGCGCACGACCGAGTCGTCGCAGGGCACGTGGATCGGGCGGTCGTTGTCGAGCACGGCGTCGGCGAGCGCGGGCAGCCGTTCCGCGGCGTCGGCGGCCGTGAAGCAGATGGGCTCGTCCGAGCGGTTCGCGCTGGTCATGACGAGCGGGCCGCCCGTCTCCAGCAGCAGGTGATGCACGGGGGTGTAGGGCAGCAAAATCCCCAGCCAGGGGTTGTCCGGGGCGACGGGGTCGGCGAGCGGCCCCCCGGGGCGGCGGCGCAGCAGCACGACCGGCCGGGCGGGCGCGGTGAGCACCGCGGCCTCGGCGTCGTCGATCTCGGCCAACACCCGCGCGGCGGCGAGGTCGCGCACCATCACGGCGAACGGCTTGCCGCCCCGGGCCTTGCGCGCCCGCACGGTGGCGACGGCCGCCTCGGACGTGGCGTCGCAGGCCAGGTGGTAGCCGCCGATCCCCTTGATCGCGACGACCTCACCGGCGTGGAGCGCCGCCCGCGCCGCCTCCAGCGCTCCTTGCGACCGTGCAGGACGTTGCGTGGCAGCAGGGTGACATTCCGGACGCTCAGTGTCCGCAGGGTGACATTCCTGACATCCCGGGACCTGCGCGCGCGGCGGCGCGGCGTGCGCCGGGCGGAAGGTGAGGGTGGGCCCGCAGTCGGGGCAGCACACCGGCTGGGCGTGGAAGCGGCGGTCCGCCGGGTTCGCGTACTCGGCCGCGCAGGCCGCGCACATCGGGAAGCCCGCCATCGTTGTGGCGGGACGGTCGTAGGGCAGGCCCGTGATGATCGTGAACCGCGGTCCGCAGTTGGTGCACGTGATGAACGCGTGGCGGAACCGGCGGTCGGCGGGATCGAACAGCTCGCGCAGACAGTCGCCGCACAGTGCGACGTCCGGCGGAATCGGTGTGACGCCCGCGCCGTCGCGGCTGGGCACGATCGTGAAGCCCGAACCGGCCTCCGGGGCGCGGGCCTCCTCGACAACCGCCGCGATCCGGGCGAGCGGCGGAGCCTGCGCGACGAGCCGCTCGGCGAACGCCGCCACGGCGGCGGGGCCGCCCTGCACCTCGATGAACACCTCGCCCGCCGCGTTGCCGACGAGACCGGAAAGCCCCAGCTCAGCGGCGATGCGGTGGACGAAGGGCCGGAACCCGACGCCCTGTACGACCCCGGTCACGGTGTAGCGACGACGGACGATCTCGCCCGCCTCCGTCGCCAACCGTGTGCTCATGTGCCCCGCTTCCGCAGCCGGTGGTCCGCGCCACACTAGGCCGAATGACCGGCAGGCGCACCGGGGCCGGTAAGTGTTGCGCCCACTTACTCCGCCCGGCCCATAGCGCCAGAGTGATCGGCACCACAGCCAAGGGAAGCCGAGGAGCTGCCCCATGTCTGCACCGACCGAGGAACCCGTCGTTCACATCCTGTGGATCAATGGCGGGCTGAGCTGCGACGGCGACTCGGTCGCCCTCACCGCGGCCACCCAGCCGAGCATCGAGGAGATCGCGCTGGGGGCGCTGCCGGGGCTGCCGAAAGTCGCCGTGCACTGGCCGCTGATCGACTTCGACAACGGCCCGGTGGGCAGCAACAACGACTTCATCGAGTGGTTCTTCAAGGCCGAGCGCGGCGAGCTGGAGCCGTTCGTGCTGGTCGTCGAGGGCTCGATCCCGAACGAGAAGATCAAGCCCGAGGGGTACTGGTGCGGGTTCGGGAACAACCCCGAGACCGGCCAGCCGATGACCACGAGCGAGTGGCTCGACCGCCTGGCACCCAAGGCGCTGGCGATCCTCGCCGTCGGCACCTGCGCCACTTACGGCGGCATCCACGCCATGGCGGGCAACCCGACCGGGGCGATGGGGGTGCCGGACTACCTCGGCTGGTCGTGGAAGTCCAAGGCGGGCATCCCGATCGTCTGCGTGCCCGGCTGCCCGACCCACCCGGACAACCTCTCCGAGACCATCCTCTACCTGCTCTACCAGGCCGCGGGCACCGCGCCGATGATCCCGCTCGACGAGGCGCTGCGCCCCAAGTGGCTCTTCGGCCAGACCGTGCACGAGGGCTGCGACCGCGGCGGCTACTACGAGCAGGGCCAGTTCGCCAACGAGTACGGCACCCCGGAGTGCCTGGTCAAGCTCGGCTGCTGGGGTCCGGTCGTCAAGTGCAACGTGCCCAAACGCGGCTGGATCAACGGCGTGGGCGGCTGCCCCAACGTCGGCGGCATCTGCATCGGCTGCACGATGCCGGGCTTCCCGGACAAGTTCCAACCGTTCATGGACGCGCCTCCCGGCTCGCTCGTGTCGGGCGCGGGCAGCAAAGCGCTGGGCGGCGTCATCCGACGCCTCCGCAAGATCACCGAAAAGAAGCTCGATGCGGAGCCAAAGTGGCGCAAGCGGGGCACCGAGCTGACCACCGGCTACCAGAAGGTGTGGTGAGGCCAGCATGACGACCACCCAGCCCAAGCCCGCGGACGTCTCGGCCGACAAGTCCGGCCTCACCGAGATGGCGTGGGACCCGATCACCCGCATCGTCGGCAGCCTCGGGATCTACACGAAGATCGATTTCTCGCAGAAGAAGGTCGTCGAGTGCCACTCGACGTCGTCGATCTTCCGCGGTTACTCGATCTTCATGAAGGGCAAGGACCCGCGCGACGCCCACTTCATCACGAGCCGGATCTGCGGGATCTGCGGCGACAACCACGCCACCTGCTCGGTCTACAACCAGAACATGGCCTACGGGGTGCGCCCGCCGCACCTCGGGGAGTGGATCATCAACCTCGGCGAGGCCGCCGAGTTCATGTTCGACCACAACATCTTCCAGGAGAACCTGGTCGGCGTGGACTTCTGCGAGAAGATGATCGCGGAGACCAACCCGGGCGTCCTGGAGATAGCCAACCGCACCGAGGCCGCGCACGCCGCCGACCACGGCTACAAGACCATCGGCGACATCATGCGGGCCCTCAACCCGTTCTCCGGCGACTTCTACCGCGAGGCGCTGCAGGTCAGCCGGTACACGCGCGAGATGTTCTGCCTCATGGAGGGGCGCCACGTGCACCCCTCCACGCTCTACCCCGGCGGCGTCGGCACCGTGGCGACGATCCAGCTGTTCACGGACTACTACACCCGGCTCATGCGCTACGTGGAGTTCATGAAGCGCTGTCTGCCGATGCACGACGACCTCTTCGACTTCATGTACGAGGCCCTCCCCGGCTACGAGGAGGTCGGGCGGCGCCGGGTGCTGCTGGGCTGCTGGGGCGCGTTCAACGACCCCGACCACTGCGACTTCCAGTACCGCACGATGACGGGCTGGGGCCGCAAGATGTTCGTGACGCCCGGCGTGGTCGTGGACGGCAAGCTCGTCACCAACGACCTCGTCGAGATCAACCTCGGCCTGCGGATCCTGCTCGGGCACTCGTTCTACCGCGACTGGGAAGACCAGGAGATGTTCGCCCACACGGATCCGTTGGGCAACAAGGTCGACCGGCGCCACCCGTGGAACCAGCACACGATCCCCGCGCCGCAGAAGCGCGACTTCGACGACAAGTACTCGTGGACGATGTCGCCGCGCTGGTTCGACGGCACGGACCACCTCGCGCTCGACACCGGCGGCGGCCCGCTCGCCCGCCTGTGGGCCACCGCGCTGGCCGGGCTCGTCGACATCGGGTTCGTCAAGGCCACCGGCAGCTCCGTCCAGATCAACCTGCCGAAGACGATCCTGCGGCCCGAGGCGAGCTACGAGTGGAAGTGCCCGGTCGACAAGAAGGGCCAGCCGCTGTCCAACGCGATCGAGCGCAACCGCGCCCGCACCTACTTCCAAGCCTACGCCGCCGGGTGCGCGCTGCACTTCATCGAGAAGGCGCTCGCCGAGGTCCGCGGGGGCAACTCGAAGACCTGGGAGAAGTTCACCGTGCCCGACGAGGCGATCAGCGTCGGCTTCACCGAGGCCGTGCGCGGCGTGCTCTCCCACCACATGGTCATCCGCGGCGGGAAGATCGCGAACTACCACCCGTACCCGCCCACGCCGTGGAACGGCAGCGTGCGCGACAGCTACGGCACCCCCGGCCCGTACGAGGACGCCGTGCAGAACACCCCGATCTTCGAGGAGAGCCGCAACGAGAACTTCAAGGGCATCGACATCATGCGCGCGGTGCGCAGCTTCGACCCGTGCCTGCCGTGCGGCGTGCACATCTACAAGGGCGACGGCAAACCACTGCACATGATCACGTCGCCCGGCCTGCTCAACACGGTCTGACGTGGCGAGCACGGATCTGGACGCCGCCGGGCTCGCGAACCGCATCGAGGAGCTCCTCGACGGCATCGCCGAGTCCGGCGGGCCCGGCATCGCTGCCGCCGCGGAGGAGCTCGTACGGGTGCTGATGCGCTTCTACGGCGCGGGCCTCGAGCAGGTGGTGTCGGTCATCCGCGCGGGCGCGGGCGACGCGATGGTGCACCGGCTGTCGGCCGACCCGCTGGTGGCGGGGCTGCTGGCGCTGCACGACCTGCACCCGGTGCCGCTCGCCGAACGGCTGGACCACGCCCTGTCGACGGCCCGACGCCGCCTGGGCTCGCACGGCTCGGGCATCACCCTCGGCGAGATCGACGCCGACGGCGCCGTGCACGTCCTCCTCGAAGGCGGCGGCTGCGGCTCCGACACGGTGAAGGACGTCGTGGCGGGCGCGGTCGGCGAGCTGGCGCCCGACGTCGCGGGCGTCGTCTTCGACATGGCCCCGGCGGGTCCCGCGCTCCTGCAGATCGGGATGCGCAAGTGACGTCGCTGTCCCCCTTGCGCCGGTTCCTGCGGGAGCCAGGCCACCGGGAGCAGGCGCAGGAGAAGTGCGAGCTGTGCGCCACGCCGGTACCGCCGCAGCATCCGCACCTCGTGCAGGTCGCGGAGCGGCGGATGATCTGCGCCTGCGGGCCGTGCGGGTTCCTGTTCGACAACCCCGGCGCGGGCGGCGGCAGCTACCGCAGGGTGCCCGACCGCTATCTCGTCGACCCGGAGTTCACGGTCACCGACGCCCAGTGGGACGCACTCGCCATCCCCGTCAGCATCGCGTTCTTCCTGCACAACACGGCCCAGGACCGGATCATCGCCTGCTACCCCAGCCCTGCGGGGGCCACGGAGAGCGAGCTCTCGCTGGATTCGTGGCGCACCGGCATCGGGGCCGGGCGCCTCGCGCAGCAGCTGGAACCCGACGTCGAGGCCTTGCTCGTGCGGCGCGGGCACCCGTGCCTGCTCGTGCCGATCGACGCCTGCTACCGGCTCGTCGGCTTGGTCAAGCTGCACTGGCGCGGCTTCGACGGCGGCAGCGAGGCATGGGCGGCGATCGACGGGTACTTCGCGTCGGTGCAGGCCGAGGCCCGGCCACTAGGCTCCTAACCCATGCTGCGGTTCGCGTGCACGGGAGCGCGGCCCGAGCCCTTCGCGGCCGGGCCATCGCTGCTCTTCGACCTGCGTATCCGCGACGACACGGGCCGCCGCGTGCACTCGATCGCGCTGCGCACCCAGATCCGGATCGAGCCGCGGCAGCGAAAGTACGCGCCGGAGGAGCAGGCGCGGCTGGTGGACCTGTTCGGCGAGCCCGCCCGCTGGGGCGAGACGCTCAACCCGCTGCAGCTCGCCACCGTCGCCACCACCGTCGGCGGGTTCACCGACGAGATCACCGCCACCATCACCGTGCCGCTCACCTACGACCTGGACATCGCCGCCACCAAGTTCTGCCACGGTCTCGCCGACGGCGAGATCCCGCTGCTCCTGCTGTTCGCGGGCACCGTCTACTACCAGGGCGAGACCGGTGTGCAGGTCGGGCCGGTGCCGTGGAGCGAGGAGGCCCCGTTCCGGCTGCCGGTGGCGACCTGGCGCGCGGCCATGGACGACCACTACCCCGGTTCCACCTACGTGCGGCTGTCCACGGCCACCCTTGACGCCCTGGCCGCCTACCGGTCGAAGCACGTGATCACCTCATGGGACGAGACGTTCGAGCGGCTGTTGAAGGAAGCCCCGTGAACCCCCTCGACGAGGTCGGCGCCGTCGCCGATGCCGTGCTGTTCGAGGGGTACCTGCTCTACCCGTACCGGGCGTCGGCGCAGAAGAACCGGCTGCGCTGGCAGTTCGGCGTGCTCACCCCGGCGAACGACGGCACCGAGCCCACCCGCAGCCGCACCGAGGTGCTGCTGGAGCCCAAGCCGGGCTGCGTGCTGCGGATCCGGCTGCGGTTCCTGCAGCTGCAGGCGCGCACCCCGCTGGTCGACGACCCGCAGTACTTCCCGTTCGAGGAGGGCGTGCCGCGGCAGGTCGACGCGACCGTCGCGCTCGACGACCTTCTCGCGGGCGAGCAGACCATCCCGGTCGAGCTGCCCGCGTCCGCCGAGGACGACGGGCCGTTCCGGCGCGAATGCTGGCCGCTGCGCGGACGGATTCTGGTATCGGCGATCGATCTGCCCGGCCCCTACCTCGTCCACCGGCTGCGCCTGGACGTGATCAACGATGGCGTCTGCCCGCCGGGGGCGCCGCGCGAGGAGGTGCTGCGCACGTCGTTGATCGCCGCGCACACCGTGCTCGCCGCCGAGCCCGGCGCGTGGGTCTCGATGACCGACCCGCCGCGGTGGGCCCAGCCCTTCGTCGAGGACTGCACGTCCGAGCACACCTGGCCGGTGCTCGCGGGGCCCGCCGACCGGTCCGACCTGCTGCTGTCGTCGCCGATCATCCTGCACGACCACCCGCAGCTCGCGCCGGAAAGCACGATCAACCTGTTCGACGGGCTGGAGAACGATGAGATCCTCACCCTGCGCACGCTCACGCTGACCGACGACGAGAAGGCCGAGGCGCGCGCCACCGACCCCCGCGCCGCCGAGATCATCGACGCCGTCGACGCGATGCCGCCGGAGATCCTGGAGCGGCTGCACGGGGCGATCCGGTCGCTGCGGCCCGTGGGCGCCGACAGCCCGGCCGAGCGACCCCCCGAGCGGCTGCCGTGGTGGGACCCGGGCCAGGACGACACCGTCGACCCGGACACCGACTCGGTGCTGGTCGGCAGCACGCCGGTCGCCAAGGGCAGCCGTGTGCTGCTGCGACCCGGGCCCGGCGGCGACGTCCAGGACCGGTTCCTCGACGGCGCCTCGGCCACCGTGCACGCGGTGGTGCACGATGTGGACGGCGGTGTGCACGTCGCGGTGTCGGTGGACGGCGACCCGGCCGCCGAGCTGCAGATCGCGCACGGGCGGTTCCGCTACTTCCGGCCCGACGAGCTGGAGGCGCTGTGAAAGTCCTCGTGGCCGGGATCGGCAACACGTTCCTCTCCGACGACGGCTTCGGCGTCGAGGTGATCGCCCGGCTGCGCGACCGCGAGCTGCCCGAGGGCGTCGAGCTGGTCGACACCGGCATCCGCGGCATGCACCTGGCCTACCAGCTCCTCGACGGCTACGACGTGCTCGTGCTCGTCGACGCCGTGGGCCGCGGCAGCGACCCGGGCACGCTGTACGTCCTGGAGCACGACCTCGACACGCCCCACGAAGGGGCCGCGTTCGACGCGCACGGCATGGACCCGGCGGCCGTGCTCGCGCAGCTCGACGGCCTGGCCTCCGCGATGGGGATCGCGCGGCCGGTGGGCCGGGTGCTGGTGGTGGGCTGTGAACCCGCCTCGCTCGACGAGGGCATGGGCCTGTCGCCCGCCGTCGCGGCCGCCGTCGGGGGCGCCGTCGACACCGTGACCACGCTCGTGACACAACTACCGGAAGGGATACCGGGATGAAGGCAATGCTGTTGGTGCTGGTCGCCGCGGTCGCAATCGGGGCGGTGCTGACAATGCGGTCGCGCGGAGTCCAGCGCTACCGCGACCTGAGCCGGATGTAGCCGATGTGCCTCGGCATCCCCGGTGAGGTCATCGAGCTCTGCGAGCACGAGGACCTCGCCGTCGTCGCCGTCGAGGGCACCAACCGAATGATCAACATCGGGCTGCTGGACGGGCTTGCCCCGGGCGACTGGGTGCTGGTGCATCTGGGGTTCGCGCTCGAACGGGTGGAGGAGAAGACCGCGAAGGCGTCGCTCGACTTCGTGACCGGGCGCGACGGGGCGTTCGGCGATCGGTAATGCACGAACTCTCGATCACCCAGAGCGTTGTCGACGCCGTCACCCGGCGGATGGGCGACGCGCCGATCCGCCGGGTGCGGCTCGAGGTCGGCAAGCTCTCGGGGCTGGTGCCCGACGCCGTCCGGTTCTGCTTCGAGATGGTGGCCGCGGGCACCACGTGCGAGGGCGCGCTGGTGGAGATCGACGAGCCGTGCGGGCACGCCCGGTGCCGCACGTGCGGCAGCGCGTTCGAGACCGGCGACATGCTGCCGCTGTGTGACTGCGGCAGCGCCGACATCGCCGTCGAGGGCGGCCGCGAGCTGCGGATACGAGAGGTGGAGGTGTCCTGCTGATGTGCGCGACATGCGGCTGCGGCGGCACGGACGTTCGGGTGACCGAGCTGGGCGCGGCGCACGGACACGGCCACGGGCATGACCACGAGCACGACCACGAGCACGGCCGGGTCGTCGATCTCGAACAGGACATCCTCGGCGCCAACGACGCGCTCGCCGCCGCCAACCGCCGCGCGCTGGCCGAGCAGGGCGTGCTCGCCATCAACCTCATGAGCTCGCCGGGCTCGGGCAAGACGACGCTGCTGGTGCGGACGCTCACCGACGTGGGCGCCGAGCTGGGGATGACGGTCGTCGAGGGCGACCAGGAGACGCTGCTCGACGCGGAGCGGATCGGCGCGACCGGCGCCCGGGTCGTACAGGTCAACACCGGAGCGGGCTGCCACCTGGACGCGCCGATGCTGGCCCGCGCGATGGCCACGCTCGCGCCCGCGCCGGGCTCGGTGATGGTCGTGGAGAACGTCGGCAACCTGGTGTGCCCCGCGCTGTTCGACCTCGGCGAGGCCGCGCGGGTGGTCGTCATGTCGGTCACCGAGGGCGCGGACAAGCCGCTCAAGTACCCGCACATGTTCCGCATCGCGGACCTCGTGCTGCTCAACAAGATCGACTTGTTGCCGTACGTCGATTTCGACGTGGCGGCGTGCGTCGAGGCCGTGCGGCGGGTCCGGCCCGGGGCCGAGGTGCTGGAGGTGTCGGCGACCCGCGGCGACGGCCTGGAGGCCTGGTACGGCTGGCTGCGGGCCACGCGGGCCGGTTAGGCACGGCTAGGCCCGGCGCGCCTGGGCGTGCGCTTGGGCGCCCGCCACGCGGCGGGCGGGGAGCGGGTCGCGCCTGCTCGGGGCGGCCACCTCGGTGTAGCGGTCCAAGAAGTGGTGCAACACCTCGTGGACGTGCTGCAGCTCGCCCACCTGGTGAGCCAGGAGGGTCAGCCCGGCGGCGGTGATGTGGTAGGTGCGGCGTGCGGGCCCGACGTCGGACGTGCGCCACTCGGAGCGGACCAGCCCGTGTTTCTCCAGCCCCCGCAGGGCCCGGTACACGCCGCCCGAGTCGCCTTCGCCGTCGTGCAGCGGGCGCAGGCGGGTGGCGAGCTCGTAGCCGTGGTCGGCCCGTTCGGCGAGCAGCAGCAGGAGGCAGGGCTGCAGGAAGTTCCGCGGTTCGAGATCGGCCATCCGGGTCCAGCCCCCCTCCGCGCGGACGGCTGATCGTCTCATCGTGTGACAGACGACACAAGGCGCGCGGCGTGCGTCAGGTCATGCGGATAGGTGATCTTGAGGTTGCGCTCGTCGCCCGGCACCCAGCGCACACGCAGGTCGGTGAAGCGCTGTACGCACGAAGCCGTGTCGGTGCCGACGAAGCCCGTTCGGCGGGCGTGGTCATACGCGGCGAGCAGCGGCCCGGCCCGGAAGCCCTGCGGGGTCTGCACCGCGACGAGCGCGTCCGGTTCCGGGGGCCAGCGCAGGCCCGCGCCGTCGGGGGTGACGGCGGCGAGGTCGTCTCGCAGGAGGCCGGGCACCGCCCCGCCGTCGACCCGGGCGGCCGCGAGCACCGCGGCGATGAGCGCGGCGCTCACCAGGGGCCGGGCACCGTCGTGGATGAGCACGGTGTCGATCGCGCCCGCGGCGATGCGGTCGGCCAGTCTGCGCAGCCCGCACCACTCCGAGTCCTGCCGGGTCGCACCACCCGTGACGAGCTCGACGGGACCGTCCAGCATGGCGGCCTCCTGCTCGGCCTGCGCGGCGTCCTCGGGCCGCGTGACGAGCACGACCGTCGCGATCGCCGGATACGCCGCGAACGCCCGCAGCGACCAGCCGAGCACCGTCCGGTCGCCCAGCGGCAGGTACACCTTGTTGCGGCCAGCGCCGATCCGGGAGCCGCTGCCCCCCGCGAGCACGATCGCCGCTGCTGCGCTCCGCACGGGCGACAGTGCAGCGCGTGACGCCCCCGCGGTCAACCCGGCAGGCTCGCGCGATCCGGCGCACGATGGGGCGATCGCCGGGGAGGTGAGATGTCGCAGCGGTGGGGAGTTGCCCTCGCGGTGCTGCTGTTGATCGTGGCCGCCGCGGTCGTGGTCGCGGTCCTCGCACGGGGACCACGGGGAGCGCATGCCCGTAGGCCGCGGCGCCCCCGGCTGCTGATGTTGTCGGGTCTGGTCGTGCTCGCGGGGGCCGCGTTCGCGGGTGCCTGGGCCGCCACCGTCACCTCGGGCCCGCCGCAGGCAGGCGGCCCGGGCAGCGGTCCCACCCGGGGCAGCGGCCCGACGCCGGGCGGTGGGCCGCCGCGGGTTCCGTCGGCCGAGCCGGTCCCACCGGGCCCGCCACCGGCCGAGCCGCCCCCGGACCTGCAGATCGCGCAGATCAGCGGCGGGCGCGCGGGCGCCCGGGTGCGGGAGGTCATCGCAGCGTCGACCGGCGGCGGCGCGGGCCTCCCGGGCGAGGAGTCCGGCGACCACGTCGCGGCGGCCCCTGGCCCCACCGACCGGACCGACGACGGCGCCCGCACCGACGACCGGGCCCACGCGGACGACCGAGCCCACGCGGACGACCGAGCCCGTGGAGACGACCACGCCCACGGGGACCGGTCCGGGCGGCCCGACGACACGCCCGGCCGACACGCCGCCGCCGAACCCCCGCCGACGGCCGCCGGCGGTACACCCGCGGCGGTCTCCCGCCCGACCACGCCTCCGCCGCCCAGCACCACCCCGCCGCCGCGCAACACGACCCCACCGCCGCCCAACACCAGCCCGCCGCCCAGCACGACCCGGCCGCCCAGCACGACCCCACCGCCGCCCAACACCAGCCCGCCGCCCAGCACGACCCCGCCGCCCAACGTCGCACCGGCGTCCCGTACCACCCGGCCGCCCAGGGTCGCGCCGCCGCCCGGAACCGCGCCGCCGCCCTTGACCGCGCCGCCGCCCTTGACCGCGCCGCGTAGGCCGACCACGCTGCCGCCGACCACGCCGCACACGCCGACGCCGCACACGCCATCAGCCATGCCGCCGCCCACGCCATCAGCCATGCCGTCGCCCACCGCCGCGCGACCCAGCCGGCACGCCTCGGCCCACTCGGGGAGCACGACCGCCGCTCCGGCCACCCCGAGGCACAGCCGCACCACGCCGAAGCACAGCCGCACCACCCCGAAGCACAGCCGGACCGCCCCGAAGACCAGCCCAGCCGCCCCGGCCGCCGTCCGGTCCACCTCAACCGCCGTCCGATCCACCGCGACAGCCGGCCGCTCGGCCTCGACAACCACGCAGGACGCCCGGGAGACCGCGCAGAGCGAGCCGACCGCCCGGTCGAGGACCGCCGCCCGACCCTCCCACGCGCGGCGATAGCCGAGTGCCACTCAGGGCGATCATGTGAGCACCGAGCGCGGTCGATCCGCGGGCCCGTGTGGACAGGAACCGGACGATCCGTCCCGGATCGGCGAACCGCAGGGCCGTTTGTATCGTCTTCATCCATGAGACCGTCCCGTGATCGTGCAGCCCGCGCGGCCACGCGACGGCGGGGAGGTGGGGGGTGAGGCCCGTGGACGACCGCGACCGCACTCCTCACGGCTCGTTCGGCACCCCACCCGGCCTGCACCGCGGCCCGGCGCGGCCCACGCCCACGCCCACGGGCCACGGCGTCCGGCCCCATGGGCCCGGCGCCGAGTTGCGCAGCAGCGACACCGGCGGCACGCCGCGCCCCCCGACCGGCGGGCGGCCCGTCCGGCGGGTCGAGCCCGCGCGCCCTCCGTCGTTGGGGTTGGACGGCCCCCCGACCGACATCCACGACGAGCCGATCCGGCCCCGCGGCACCGGTGGTTTCCCGTCAGGCGCGCCGACGGGCGGCCGACCGGCCCGCCCCGTGCCCCCGGACGACCCGGCCGCCCGATCCGCCGGGGCTCCGCCACGCACGCCGACGCCCGCGAGGCGACGGCCGTCGCCGTCCCCGCGCGCCGACGGCGCGGCCCCGCCCGCACAGCCGAGCGGACGACGACCCGCACCATCCCGGGACGGCACCCCCAGCGGACGCAACCGCATCCCCGACCCCCCCAGCGGACGCAACCGCATCCCCGACGCCGCCGCGGCCCGCCGCAGCGGGCCGGAAGGGACGGGCACCCGCGCGCGCAGGCCCGACGCGACCGCCCAGGGACGCACGCCCAACACCGCAGGCACCCGCGGCAGGCCCGACGCCCCAGCCGCCCGGGTACGCACACCCGATACGACAGACACCCGCAGCAGGCCCGACGCCGCAGCCGCCCGGGGACGCCGCACACCCGACACGGCAGGCGCCCGCAGCCGCAGGCCCGCGGACGACGCGCCCACGCGGGTGGCGACCGCCCCGCCGGTCCCCCGCCGCAGCGTGACCCGCCGCACCAGGGTCACGCGGCACAGCAAGCGCACGTTCGGCCGCGCGATGGCGGCCACCCTGGTGGGCACGATCGTCCCCGGCACCGGCCTGCTCATGATCCGACGCAGGCGCGCGGGCGCGCTCGTGCTCGGCGTCTTCCTGCTCGCCGTCGTCGCGCTGGTCCTCATCGGGCTCACCGCCCGCAAAGCCGCGCTCGTCCAGAACCTGCTGTCCAGCCGTGTGCTGCTCGTGGTGATGGTCGGGCTCGTGCTCGCCGCGCTGGCGTGGATGACCCAGATCGTGCGCACCTACGCCCTCGCCCGCCCGCGCAGCCTCGACCCCGCCCGCCGCGTCGTCGGCGTGGTCGTCGTCGCCGCGCTGTGCCTGCTCGTCGCCAGCCCCTTCGGCTACGCCGCGCAGCTGGTGAACTCCCAGCGCTCCCTGCTCAACAACCTGTTCGGTGGCGGCGGCGGCACGTCGGTGGCGGAGGCGATCAGCAAACCGCGCCTCAACGTGCTTCTGGTCGGCAGCGACGCGGGTCCCGACCGCACCGGCGCGCGCACCGACACGATGATGCTGGCCAGCATCGACACCACGTCCGGCCGCACCACGATCTTCGCCCTCCCCCGCAACATCGGCTACGCCCAGTTCCCACCCGACAGCGCGATGGCCGCGAAGTTCCCGCGGGGCTTCCACGACGCGGCCAACGCGCTGTCGGGTGACTACCTGCTCAACGCCGTCTACGCCTGGGGCCTTGACCATCCCCAGGACGCGCCGCCCATCCCGACCGCGAACCCGGGGCTCAACCTGCTGCACGAGACCGTCGCCTACATGCTCGGCGTCGACATCGACTACTTCGTCGAGGTCAACATGGCGGGCTTCGCCTCGATCATCGACGCGGTGGGCGGCGTCACCGTCGACGTCGGGCCGGTGCCGCTGCCCATCGGCGGCGTCCTCCCCGACGGCCGCCACGTCCGACCCAGCGGCTACGTCCCGGCAGGCGTGCAGCACCTCGACGGCGACCAGGCGCTCTGGTTCGCCCGCTCCCGGCGCGACTCCGACGACTACAGCCGCATGGGTCGCCAGCGATGCCTCCTGCAGAGCCTGCTGCAACAGAAGAGCCCCACCGACGTCATCACGCACTTCCAGGACATCGCCGCGGCCACGACGAACAGCGTCGCGACGAACATCCCGCAGGAAGTGCTCGGCGCGCTCGTCGCGCTGGCGGGCGACAAGCCGCTCACACTGCAGAGCATCTCGTTCGACCCCAGCCTGCCCGACCCCAACGAGCCCGACGGCCGGTTCAACACCAGCCGCGTCGACGTCGACTACATGCACGAGGTCGTGCGCAACGCGTTCGCCGCCACCGCACCCGCCCCGCCCCCGACACCCACCCCGACGCCCGCGCCGACCTCGTCGCGCCGCGCCACCGGCACACCGACGCCGACCGTGGCCCCCACCGCCGCGCCCGCACAGCTGGCCTGCGGGGCCTAGCGTTCGGCGCGCCATGATCACCGGTTCGGTGCAATAACCGGCCAAAACCGGCCGGATCTGCACCGAACTGGCGATCACAGGGTGGTGGCAGGGTGATCACGGGGTGGGTACTCCGGTGATCAAGGGACGGCGCGGTACTCCAGCTGCGGGCGCCCGGTGCCGCCGTACCGGGGCTCGCGCACGGCCAGCCCGGAGTCGACCAGGTGCTCCAGGTACCGGCGCGCGGTGACCCGGGACAGGCCCAGCGCCGCCCCGACCTCCTGCGCCGTCATGCCGGTGCCGGGGCGCAGAGCGGTGACGACGGCGTCGAGCGTCTCCCGGCTGACGGTCTTGGGCAGCGCGTCCGCACCGACGGGCGCGCGCAGGGCGTCGAACAGGCCGTCGACGTCGTCCTGGGCGATCGGTCGCCCGGCCGCCAGCCGGTCGCGGAACGCCAGGTAGCCCTCCAGCTTGGCGCGCACCGCGCCGGACGTGAACGGCTTCACCAGGTACTGCGTCGCGCCGAACGCGATCGCCGCGCGGACGACGGACAGGTCCCGCGCCTGCGTCACCATGATCACGTCGGTGGTGTGGCCTGCGGCGCGCATCCGGCGCAGCACCTCCAGGCCGTTGGTGTCAGGCAGGTGGACGTCCAGCAGCACGAGGTCGACGCCGCCGCGCGCGAGCACCCGGAGCGCGTCGGCCCCGGTGGCCGCCCCGGCCACCACCTCGAAGCCGCGCACGCGCCCGACGTACTCCGCGTGCGCCGCCGCGGCCACCGGGTCGTCCTCGACGACCAGCGTGCGGATCACACCCGCTCCCGCACCGGCAGGGTCACCACGAACACCGCGCCCGGGTCGCCGCGCTCGACGCCGACCGTGCCGCCCGACCGGCGCACCGCCCGCCCGACGAGCGCGAGCCCCAGCCCGCGTGGGCGCCCGTCGCGGGCCTCCTTCGTGCTCCAGCCCCGCGTGAACGCACGCTCGGCGGTCGCCGGGTCGAGGCCGGGCCCGCTGTCGGCGACCCGCAGCACGGCGTGGTCGCCCGCGACGCGCCCACCGAGCGACACCCAGCGGGGGGCGGGCGCGGCCCGGGCGGCGTCGATCGCGTTGTCGATGAGGTTGCCGACGATCGTGACGAGGTCGCGGGCGTCGCCGAGCCCGTCGGGCAGGCAGCTGTCGGCCGCAAGGAGCAGGTCCACGCCCTGCTCGCCCGCCTCGGCCACCTTCGCGACGACGAGCGCGGCGAGCTCCGGCACCCCGATCGCGGCCAGCACGGCGTCAGTGAGGTGCTGGGCGACGGTGAGCTCGGCGGTCGCGAACTCCAACGCCTCGTCGGCGCGGCCCAGCTCGATCAGCGAGATCACGGTGTGCAGCTGGTTGGCGGCCTCGTGGGCCTGGGCGTTGAGTGAGTCGGCGAACCCGCGCACGGTGGCCAGCTCGCTGACCAGCGCCCGCAGCTCGGTGTGGTCGCGCAGGGTGACGACCGTGCCCAGCCGCCGCCCGTCCCACCGCGCCTGCTGCTGGTTGACCACGACGATGCGCTCGGCCGTGAGGTGGATCTCGTCCGCGCGGACCTCGCCGGACGCGAGCGCCTCGCCGAGCGCGGGGGGCAGCCCCAACGCGTCCACGGGCTCGCCGAGCGGCTCGTCGGGCAGGTCCAGCAGCCGCCGCGCCTCGTCGTTGACCAGCTGCACCCGCCCATCCCGGTCGAGCAGCAGCATGCCCTCGCGGACGGCGTGCAGCACGGCGTCGTAGTACTCGTTGCGCCGGGCGAGCTCGGCGGGCCCGAGGTCGCGGGTGGTGCGCCGCAGCCAGCGGCTGACCAGGAACGACCCTGTCGCGGCCAGGGCGAGCGCCACCGCAACGGCCACCAGCACGACGGCGAGCTGCGGGGTGAGCTCGCGGCTCACCGCCTCGACCGTGCGCCCGACAGCGACCAGCGCGACCACCCGGCCGCCGTCGCGCACGGGCACGACCGCGCGCACCGAGGGGCCCAGCGTGCCCGCGTAGGTCTCGGTGACCGCCGCGCCGCGGGCGGCGGGCGCGATCGTGCCGAGGAAGTGCTTGCCGATCTCGGCGGGATCGGGGTGGGTGAACCGGATGCCCTCGACGCTCATCACGACGACGAAGTCGGTGCCCGTGTCACGGCGCACCTGCTCGGCCAGCGGCTGTAGCGCCGCCGACGGGTCGGGGCCCGCCACCGCCTCGCGGACCTCGGGTGTGTCGGCCAACGTGCGGGCGACGGCGAGCATCTGCTCGCCCGTGGTGTCGCGCTCGCGCTGGTCGACCTGCAGGTAGGCCGCGACGCCGACGCCCGCGAGCACGACGGCCACCACGAGCGCCTGCAGCACGAACAGCTGCCGTGCGAGGCTCCATGCGCGCACGCGGGTCACCCTACGAAATGTACGAAACCGTGAGCACCACCACACGGGGCCGCATCCTCAGGCGCATGCCACCTGCCTCTACATCGGCGTCGAAGCCGGATCGCACCCACTACCTGTACCTGTCGGTGATCGCCGCCGTCGTACTCGGCATCATCGTCGGACTGGTCGCGCCCTCGGTGGGCAAGGCCGTCCAACCGCTGGGCACGGCGTTCATCGCCCTGATCAAGATGATGATCTCGCCGATCATCTTCTGCACGATCGTGCTGGGCATCGGCAAGATCCGCAAGGCCGCGCAGGTGGGCAAGGTCGGCGCCATCGCGCTGGGCTACTTCCTGGCGATGTCGACGATCGCGCTGGCGATCGGGCTGCTGGTCGGCAACATCATCCAGCCGGGTGCGGGGCTGCACATCACGGGGCTCGCCCATTACCAGGTCCCGGCGGCCAAGGCCGAGGGGGACTTCCTGCTCGGGATCATCCCGACCACGCTGTTCTCCCCGCTGGTCGGCGACAACGTGCTGTCGACGCTGTTCGTCGCCCTGCTCGTGGGCTTCGCGCTGCAGGCGATGGGCCGCACCGCCGAACCGGTGCTGCGCGCCGTCGGATACGCCGAGAAGCTGGTGTTCCGCGTGCTGGCCATGATCATGTGGGTGGCGCCGATCGGCGCGTTCGGCGCGATCGCGGCCGTGGTCGGCGGCGCGGGCTGGGCCGCGCTCGGCGCCCTCGCCTCGGTCATGCTGGGCTTCTACATCACCTGCGCGCTGTTCGTGCTCATCGTGCTCGGGCTGGTCCTGCGGCTGGTCACCGGCCTCAACATCCTGCGCCTGCTGCGCTACCTAGGCCGGGAGTTCCTGCTGATCGTGTCCACGTCGTCGTCGGAGTCGGCGCTGCCGCGGCTGATCGCGAAGATGGAGCACGTGGGAGTCTCGCGCCCGGTCGTCGGGATCACCGTGCCCACCGGCTACTCCTTCAACCTCGACGGCACCGCGATCTACCTGACGATGGCCTCCCTGTTCGTGGCCGACGCCATGGGCAAGCCGCTCGCGATCGGCGAGCAGATCGGGCTGCTGGTCTTCATGATCATCGCCTCGAAGGGCGCGGCGGGCGTGAGCGGCGCGGGCCTCGCCACCCTCGCGGGCGGCCTCGCCTCGCACCGTCCCGACCTCGTCGACGGCGTGGGCCTGATCGTCGGCATCGACCGGTTCATGTCCGAGGCGCGCGCGGTCACCAACTTCGCGGGCAACGCTGTTGCGACGCTCGTGATCGGCCAGTGGGTCGGCGAGCTCGACAAGGGCCACGCCGACCGCGTGCTCGCCGGTGAGCTGCCGTTCGACGAGACGACGATGATCGACGAGCACGAGGACGCGGAACCGCAGGACACGACGCTCGCAACGGTGCCCGCCCCGCGGACCCCGGAGCCCGTGGCGCACTGATTTCCGAACGACCCGAGGCGCCCCCCGGCGTGGAAACCGGGGGGTGCCCGCGTGTTGTCGGAGGTCTCTGCCACCCTTGGGCACGAAGATGACCTGCGCGAACACCCGCGCATGGAGAGGAGAAGCACCATGGCACTGCCCACGCTCACCCCCGAGCAGCGCGCCGAGGCTCTCAAGAAGGCCGCGGCCGCCCGCACCGCCCGCAAGGAGCTGCGCGACGCGATCGCCGCGGGCAAGGAGACCATCCCTTCGGTGCTGAGCCGGGCGAAGTCCGACCAGATCGTCGGGAAGACCAAGGTCGCCGACCTGCTGAAGAGCCTCCCCGGCTACGGGCCCGCCAAGGTCAACGCTCTGCTTCAGCAGACCGGCATCGACGCCTCGCGCCGGGCGGCAGGCCTGGGCGACCGGCAGCGGCAGGCCCTGCTCGACGCACTCAAGTAGCCGTCCGTCCCGCCGCGGGGCCCGGCAGGTCCGGGCCCCGGCGGGCGGGTGGCACGCTGTACGGGTGCCTCGTTTCGTCCACGCCGCACCCGGCGTCACCCTGTGGGCGCAGACGGTCCCGGGCCCGGCGACCGATCCGGTGTTCCTGGTGGCCGATGCGGGCGCGTCCCTCGCGCTGTGGCCGGAGCCGCTCGTCGCGGCGTTGGCCGCCCACCACCCGGTGATCTGCTACGACCACCGCGAGACCGGCCGTTCCCGCACGAGCGCGGACGCGGGCGAGGTGGCCTACGGGGTCGCCGCGCTGGCCGCCGACGCGCTGGCCGTGCTCGACGCCTACGACGTCGCGCGCGCCCACGTGCTCGGCTGGGGCATGGGCGGGCTGGTCGCCCAGCTCTTGCTGCTCGACCACGCCCACCGCCTCGCCTCCGCCACCGTGGTGGCCACCCGGCCGCTCCCCACACCTGGCGCGCCTGCCTTGCCCGGGCCGCCCGTCGCGTTGCGGCGGCTGTGGGCCGAGCTGGACGACCCCCGCGACCGCGAGGGCGAGCTGGCCTGGCGGCTGGCACACGACCGGCTGCTGCACGGCACCGCGCTGCCGTTCGACGCGGCCGCGTGCCGGGCCCGGCACGAGCGCGCGATGGCCCACGCGGGCACCGAGGAGCCCGTCACGGCGCACACCCACCTCCCCGTGCCCGCGCGCGGCGCCGAGCTGGCGTCCGTCACGGTGCCCACGCTGGTGGTCGAGGCGCCCACCGATCCGGTCAACCCGCCGCCCGCGGCCGCCGCGCTCGCCGCCGCCCTCGGCCGTGCCCGATTGGTCCCGATCCCGGGCATGGGCCACGTCGTCGGCGACACCACAGCGGCGCGGCTCGCCGACGTAGTACTTGATCACACGCTGTCCATCCCCACATCGGCCTGACTACGCATCACCCGAAAAGGGGTCACTCGACGGCCGAACGGCGGTATCGATCCTGGTCCCGCCTCGGCGCATCGGTCGGGGGAAACCCTCTGACCAGCGGAAACGCCAAAGCCCGACCTGTTCGTCGCCGCGTATCGGGGCTGTGGCAGGGTTTCACCCCGCCGGGGGCGTGCGGAGGGAGCAGGGTGAAGGTCGTCGCGATCATCAACCACAAGGGTGGGGTCGGCAAGACCACCCTCACCGCCAACCTGGGCGCGGGTCTCGCCGCGCGGGGCCAGAAGGTGCTGCTGATCGATCTCGACTCGCAGGCCAGCCTCACCGTCTCGTTCTTCACCCAGAACGAGTGGACCGACGAGCTGCTGCCGAGCAAGACGATCAAGCACTGGTACGACGGTCTCGGCACCGGTGACGCCATGGAGGACCCCACCGCGCTGCTGTCGTCCCCGCCCCGGGTGCTCGGCAAGCTGCGCCGCGGGGCCGGGCACCTCGACCTCATCGCCGCGCACCGCGACCTCGCCGACGTGGAGACCGCGCTGGCGGCGCAGCTGCTCGGCGAGCCCGCGCACTTCGCCACGCTGCACAGCAGGCTGCGCACGGCGCTCACGCACAAGTCGCTGGCCGAGTACGACGTCGTCCTCATCGACTGCGCGCCCAACTTCGGGCTGATCGCCAAGAACGCCGTGGCGGCCGCGGACATGCTGCTCATCCCGACGAAGCCGGACTACCTGTCCACCAACGGCATCGACTCGCTCGGTCTGAAGATCCGCGACTTCACCGACGAGTTCAACGATCACGGCCAAGGCCAGATCGCCCGGCCGCCCGCGGCGGTGGTGTTCACGATGGTGCAGAGCCACGAGGGCGAGCCGATCGAGGCGCAGCGCAGCGTCATCAGCCGCATCGAGGCCCGCCGGGTGCCGACGTTCTCGACCACGATCCGCGACAGCAAGTCCGTCTACGGTCCCGCTCCCGAGCACGGCGTGCCGGTGATCCTCGGCGGCACCGGCCGCGCCGCCACGCGCGAGCTGCGCGACCTGGTCTCCGAGCTGTCGCACAAGCTGGAAGGCATCGCAGCATGACCGAGCTCACCGAAATCGCCCTGAGGCGCGCGCTGGCCACCCTCTCCCCCGAGGACCTGGCCGCGGTGGCAGCGGGCAAGGCCCGGCTGGAGGTTCGCCACCTGGCGCCCAGCGCCCGGCGTCGCGCCCCGGCCACCCCGGTGCCCGCTCGCGATCACGGGGTGGACGTGATCTCCGCCGTCGAGCGCATCAACACGCTGCCGACCCCGGCGGCCGTCGAGGACTACCTCAAGGACCCGCGCTTCACCGTGTCGGTGCTCAAGCAGATCGCGCGGCAGCTGGGCCCCACCGTGCTGGCCACCGGGCGCAACAAGGCCGAGGTGCGCCGCGACATCGTCGCGGGCACGGTCGGGTTCCGCTCGCGTTCGGCCGCCATGTCCGGCGGTGCCTGGACCTAAGTGCGGCGGGGCAGGCGCTCGCCCGCCTCGACGGCCACGGTGAGCGTGTTGCCCGCGGGCGGCAGCGGGCAAGTGGCGTAGTCGGTGAACGCGCAGGGCAGGTTGACCACCCGGTTGAGGTCCAGCGTCAGCTCGCCGTCGGCGCTCGGCGCCGCGGTCTTCAGGATGCGCCCGCCCGCGTAGGTGCTCACGCCCGAGGTCGCGTCCCGGAAGTGCAGCGCCAGTGCGCCCTCCGGCCCCGCGAGCGCGACCAGGCGCTGCTCCTGCCCGTCGACGGCGAAGGTGACGTCACCGACCGCGGTCGGGAAGTGCGACAGCCCCTCGACGACCGCGCCGACCGTGATGGTGCGCGGCTCGACGTAGGGCTGGTAGGTCGCGGCGAGCACCCACCGCTCGTCCACGGGGAACGCGGGCACGCCGGTGAACGCCGTGCGCGTGCGCGCCGCGGGGTCGCGCAGGCGCAGCGCGTGCGTGTCGGTGCGGCGCACCACCTCGATCACCATGTCACCGTGCTCGATGAGGGTGCCCGGCTTGCCGTCGACGGGATGCAGTGTGACGGTGCCGTCGACGAGCCGCGGCTCGCGCACCGACCGCACGACGAGCTCGTCGACGGGGGTGGCGGTGAGGACCACGCCGTCCTCGGTGGCGCTCCACAGCCCGGTCACCCCCTCGACGGGCGAGGGCTCGGGCGTGAGCCACGCCAATGAGCGCAGCGACAGCCAGCCGTGCGGCGCTGCCAGCTCCTTCTCCCGGGCCGCGTGCCAGGCGTCCCATTCGGTCTGCAGGTCGGTGAGCGCGCGCGTCATGTTCGGCACAACAGCGGGGTCGCCGTATTCCATCCCGAACGGCCCCGGCTTACCGTCGGGGCCAGGAACGCACCGAGGAGGCGCCGTGCCCGAGGCCGTCATCGTCGACGCTGTCCGCACTCCGATCGGCAAGCGCCGGGGCTCGCTGGCCGACGTACACCCGGTGGACCTGTCCGCGGCGGTGCTCACGGCGCTGGTGGAGCGCACAGGGGTGGACCCCGAGCTCATCGACGACGTGCTGTGGGGCTGCGTCAACCAGGTGGGCGACCAGGCCGCGCAGATCGGGCGCTACGCCGTGCTCGCCGCGGGCTGGCCGGAGACGGTGCCCGGCGTGACGATCAACCGGGCGTGCGGGTCGAGCCAGAGCTCGTTCGACTTCGCGGCGGGCATGCTCATGAGCGGGCAGTACGACCTGGTGGTGGCGGGCGGGGTCGAGTCGATGACGCGGGTTCCGCTCGGCTCGGGCCGCGACCTCGGCAGTCAGTACGGCTCGCTCGTGCGCGAGCGCTACCAGGCCGATCTGACCAGCGGCGAGTTCCCCGGCGGCGACTTCAACCAGGGCGTCGGCGCGGAGCGCATCGCCCGCCGGTGGGGCCTGTCGCGCCGCACCCTCGACGAGTACGCGAGCCGTTCGCACGAGCTGGCCGCGGCGGCCACCGACCGCGGCGACTTCGTCAACCAGCTCGTCCCCGTCCCGGGCGCGCCCGGGTTCGCGGCCGACGAGGGCCTGCGCCGCAGCACCACGCCCGAGACGCTCGCCACGCTCAAGCCCTCCTTCCGAGCGGACGGCGTGATCCACGCGGGCAACGCGTCGCAGATCTCCGACGGGGCGTCCGCGGTGCTCATGGCCACACCCGAGCGGGCGGCCGAGCTGGGCCTCACGCCGATCGCGCGCTACCACTCGGGCGCGGTGAGCGGCGCCGACCCCCTCGAGATGCTCACCGGGCCGATTCCGGCCACGGCGCGGGTGCTGAAGCGCTCCGGGCTGTCGGTGGGCGACATCGGCGCGTTCGAGGTGAACGAGGCGTTCGCGTCCGTGCCGCTGGCGTGGCTGGCCGAGATCGGCGGCAACGACAGCGGGGTCGAGTCCCGGCTCAACCCGCTGGGCGGCGCGATCGCCGTCGGGCATCCGCTGGGCGCGTCGGGCACGGTGCTGATGACCCGTCTGGTGCACCACATGCGCGCCCACGACATCCGCTACGGCCTGCAGACGATGTGCGAAGGCGGCGGCACAGCCAACGCGACGGTCGTCGAGCTCGTACGCTGAGAGCGGGCCGGGCACGCGCGCACCGGGGACGGGGGGCGCGCGTTCCCGGCCGATTCCCAGGGTGCCCTCAGGGAGCTCCCAGACTCGGGAGGCACGCTTATCCCATGAGCGACGAGCAGAGGGAGCAGGGCCGGGACGAGGCCCCCGCCGCCTCCCCCACCGACCAGCACCCCGTTCCGTCCTACGCCGGGGCCCCCGCCCCCGACGCGGCCTACGCCGCGAACCAGTCCGCGCCGCCGCGCGCGCCGTTCGCGCCGGGCCAGCCGTCCTGGTCGCCGTGGGGCACCCCCGGGCCAGGCGCGACGGCCCAGAACCCCTACATCCCCCCGAGCGGGGGCGGCACCGCGCTCCTGGAGAAGCCGGACAAGCCGCGCGGTCGCACCGGCATCGTCGTCGCGGCCCTGATCGCGGGCCTCGTCGGCGGCGGGGCGGCCGGGGCGGGCACGTACGCGTTCCTCGCCCACGACGGCGGCATCGTCCCGCAGCTCACGCAGTCCGGGCCCGCGTCGGGCAGCACGGCCGCCGCGTCCGGCAGCATCGCGGCCGCCGCGGCGAAGGCGACGCCCAGCACCGTCGACATCTCGGTGAACCTCGGCCGCGGCACCGGCGAGGGCAGCGGCGTCATCCTCAGCGCCGACGGCAACGTGCTCACCAACAACCACGTGGTCGCGGGCGCACAGGGCCCCATCACCGTCACGCTCGCCGACGGCAGCGAGCACCAGGCCACCCTCGTCGGCACCTCGCCGAGCTACGACCTCGCCGTGATCAAGATCCAGGGCGTGTCCGGGCTGACGCCCGCCACCCTCGGCAAGAGCGCGGACCTGCAGGTGGGCCAGCAGGTGGTGGCGATCGGCTCGCCGCAGGGCCTCACCGGCACCGTCACCAACGGCATCGTGAGCGCGTTCAACCGCACGGTGGCCGTGCAGGGCGAGGACGGCTCCACGGTCGTCTACAACGGCATGCAGACCGACGCGCCGATCAACCCCGGCAACTCGGGCGGCCCGCTGGTGAACCTGGACGGGCAGGTCGTCGGCATCAACTCGGCCATCGCCACCGCCAGCTCCACCCAGGGCCAGGGCGGCAGCGTCGGGCTGGGCTTCGCGATCCCGATCGACCAGGCCACCCGCGTGGCGCAGGAGATCATGCAAAATGGCACCGCCACCAAACCGGTGCTCGGCGTCACAGGCAGCGTGCAGCAGACCGGCGGCAGCTCGACAGGCGGCAGCGGCGCCCAGATCGGCGGGGTGCAGGCGGGCTCGCCCGCGCAGCAGGCCGGGCTGGTCGCGGGTGACGTCGTCACGAAGGTCGGCGACGCCAAGGTCGAGAACTTCGCCGACCTCATCGCCCGCATCGGCTCCTACGCGCCGGGCGCGCAGGTGACGCTCACCGTCGAGAGCGGGGGCGCCCCGAAGACCGTGCAGGTCACGCTGGGCACCCAGCCCGACAAGGCGGCCACCACCGGCACCGGCGGCGAGAGCCAGAACCCGTTCGGCGGCCGCGGCGGGCTGTTCGGCGGCGGCAACTGACGCCCGCCCCCATTGCAGCCGGGTGACCCTCCTGACGTTGAGTTGCAGGAGGGTCACCCTGCTGCAGGTTCCGGGGCGGGCCGGGATCTGAGGATAGGTTTGGTCCCGCGACCAACGGGAGGTTCCGTGACCGACACCGAAGTTCTCACCGAGCGCGACGGCGCGATCCTGGTGATCACTCTGAACCGGCCGCAGGCCCGCAACGCCGTCAACGGCGCGCTCGCGCGTGGCCTGGCGGCGGCGGTCGACGAGCTGGACGCTGACCCGGATCTCTCGGTCGGCGTGCTCACCGGCGCGGGGGGTTCCTTCTGTTCGGGAATGGACCTCAAGGCGTTCCTGCAGGGCGAAGTGCCGACCGTCGAGGGCCGCGGGTTCGCGGGCATCACGACGGCGCCGCCGGACAAGCCGGTGATCGCGGCCGTGGAGGGCTACGCGCTGGCGGGCGGCTGCGAGATCGCGCTGGCCTGCGACCTCATCGTGGCCGCGCGGGACGCCAAGTTCGGTCTGCCGGAGACGAAGCGGTCGCTGGTCGCGGGAGCGGGCGGGTTGTTCCGGCTGCCCCAGCGCATCCCCCGCGCGATCGCCATGGAGTACGCGCTCACCGGGGAGTTCTTCTCCGCCGAGGACGCCCACGCCTGGGGCCTGGTCAACCGGCTCACCGACCCCGGCGAGTCGCTCGCGGGCGCGCTCGAGCTGGCTCGCAAGATCACCCAGAGCGGGCCGCTCGCCGTGCGGGCCACGAAGAAGATCGTCCGCGACGGCGGCGACTGGCCCGCCGAGGAGCGCTGGACCCGCCAGCAGGAGATCATGGGCCCGGTCATGACCTCGGCCGACGCCCGGGAAGGCGCCCTCGCGTTCGCCGAGAAGCGCGCGCCGGTCTGGACCGGGAAGTAGCGCCGTGCCGCTGCCGATCACCGACGACCATCGAGCGCTGGCCGAGGTCGCCCGCTCCTTCCTCGCGGGCCAACCCGCCGCCGCGCGGGCGTTGTTGGACGCGCCCGCCGAGCCGGTGCCCGGGGTCTGGAAGGAGATCGCCGGGCTGGGTTGGCTCGGGTTGCACGTCCCCGAGGAGCACGGCGGCGAGGGCGCGGGCCTTCCCGAGCTGGCCGTGGTGCTGGAGGAGCTGGGGCGGGTGGTCGCGCCCGGGCCGTTCCTGCCCACCGTGCTCGCGTCGGCGATCCTCGTCGAGGCGGGGCCGCCCGCGTTGCAGGCCGCGCTGCTCCCGGGTCTCGTGGACGGGTCGCGGATCGGCGCGGTCGGGCTCGCGGGGGTCGAGTCCGCCGGACAGGTGCGCGACGACCTCGTGCTCGGCGGCGGCCTCGCGGACGTCGTGCTGCTCGTCGTCGGCGACGACGTGCTGGTCAGCGAGCGGTTCGCGGCCACAGTGGGCGAGCGGCTGCTCGACCCGACCCGGCGCGCCGCCACCGTCACCGCCGAGGAGGGCACCCGGATACCCGGCGCCGCGGCGGTGGCGCGACGGCTCGCGCGCGCCCTGGCCGCCGCCGAGGCCGCCGGGTCGGCGGGCGCGTGCCTGGAGATGGCCGTCGGCTACGTCAAGCAGCGCGAGCAGTTCGGCCGCACGGTCGGCACGTTCCAGGCCGTCAAGCACCACTGCGCCAACCTGCTGCTCGACGCCGAGCTGGCCACCGCGTCCGCGTGGGACGCCCAGCGCGCCGCGGCAGGCACCCGCGCCGCCGAGCTGGCGGCGGCCGTCGCGGCGGCGCGCGCGGTGCCCGCCGGGGTGCGCGCGGCGGAGATGGCCATCCAGCTGCACGGCGGCATCGGCTTCACCTGGGAGCACGACTGTCACCTCTACCTGCGCCGGGCCGTCACGCTCGCCGCGTTCGTGGATCTCGCGGGCGACGCCGCGGCGGACACGGCGCGACTCGTGCGCGACGGGGTGGCCCGCACGCCCGATCTCGACCTGCCCGAGGAGGCCGAGCGGTACCGGGCCGAGGCACGGGCGTTCGTCGCCTCCCTCGACGGCCTGGACGCCGCGGCCCGCCGCGCGCGCCTGGTCGGGTCCGGCTATCTCGTGCCGCACTGGCCGCCGCCGTGGGGCCGCGACGCGTCCGCCGCCGAGCAGCTCGTGATCGAGCAGGAGCTGCGCGGCGTCGACGTGCCGAGCCTCGGCATCACCGGCTGGAACATCCAGACGATCTCCCAGCACGGCACCCCCGAGCAGGCGGAGCGCTGGGTCGGGCCGACGCTGCGCGGCGAGATCACGTGGTGCCAGCTGTTCTCCGAGCCCGGGGCCGGGTCGGACGCCGCCGCGATCGCCACCCGCGGGGTGCGGGTCGACGGCGGGTGGCGGGTGACCGGGCAGAAGGTGTGGACCACCGGGGCGCACCAGTCGGACTGGGGCTTCGCCACCGTGCGCACCGACCCCACCGTGCCCAAGCACGCGGGCGTCACGATGATGGCGATCGACCTCGCCTGCCCGGGTGTCGAGGTGCGCCCGTTGCGCGAGCTGACCGGCGAGGCGCTGTTCAACGAGGTGTTCTTCGACGACGTGTTCGTGCCGGACGACTGCGTGGTCGGCGAGGTCGGGCAGGGTTGGCGGGTTGCGCGGGCCACGCTGGGCAACGAGCGTGTGTCGATCGGCGGCGGCGGCGCGGGCGTGTTGCCCGTGCGCGCGAAGCACCTGCTCCCCCTGGCCGCGGCGGCGCCCGACCCGCACGTCGCGGAACACGAGGTGGCCGCGATGATCGTCGACGAGCTGGCGATGCGGCTCCTGCTGCTGCGGCAGGCGGCGCGAGCGGTCGGCGGCAGCGACCCGGGCCCGGAGGGCAACCTGTCGAAGCTGTTCTCCAGCGAACACGCCCAGCGGCTCACGGGCCTCGCGATGCGGCTCGCGGGCGCCGCGGCGGTCACCGGGCGCAACGAGCTGATCGCGCGCTCGTACCTGTGGGCGCGGTGCCTGACGATCGCGGGCGGCACCTCGGAGATCGCGCGCAACCAGGTGGCCGAGCGCATCCTCGGGCTGCCGCGCGACCCGTTGCTGCACTGACGAAAGAATCAAACGGACAATTGACTCTACTCGCGGTGCCGATACGAACGTGGCACGCGCTCGCTCTATCCTTCGGCTAAACGCGCGATGAGAGCGGAGTCCACGTGGCAAGGAAGAGTCGGCCTTCCGGGCGGATCTTCATCAGCTACCGCCGCGCGGATACCCCGCACATCGCTGGCCGGTTGTTCGACCGACTGGCCAGCCGGTTCGGCAAGCGCAACATCTTTATGGACGTGGACTCCATCGAGCCCGGGCTTGACTTCTCGACGGTAATCGAGAAGGCGGTCAGCTCCTGTGACGTACTCCTTGCGTTGGTCGGGCAGCGCTGGCTGGATTCGCGCGAGACGCCCGGGCCTCCGCGCATTCAGGAACCTGGTGACCTGGTTGCCCTCGAGATCGCGACCGCGCTCAAGAAAGGTGTCCGCGTCATACCCGTGCTTGTCGACAACGCGCCACCCCCGCCGAGCGGCCTACTGCCCGATGAACTCGTTCAGTTAGCCCGACTCCAGGCCGTTCGCGTCGAGCACATCACCTTCGCCACAGACGTGAACATGCTGGTCGCCGCGATCGGGCGCGCACTGATCGCCATCCGGGAAGAACGCTCCCACGCGGCCAAGACACCGGTCCCCCGCCCCGACCCTCCACGCCGTGGCAGTGCAACCGTTGTCACGTCGGCAGGCCTGCGGCGCAGCATCGGGCTGGTGTCGCTGACAAGCATCTCGCTCGGCTCGATCATCGGCTCGGGGTGGCTGCTGATCTCCCTCACTGCAGCCAAGGCAGCGGGGCCCGCATCGACGGTCTCCTGGCTGTTCGCGAGCCTGATCATCGTGCTGCTGGCGCTCGTGCACGCCGAGCTCGGCGCGACCTACCCGCTGTCTGGCGGCACTGCCCGGGTGACCCGTCTGGCGTTCGGTTCGCTTGCAGGCTTCGGGGCGGCTTGGGTGGCCTGGCTGCAGGCCGTCTGGACCGTTCCCGATCTTGTAGACACTCGGTCGTAGACTGCCGCTGAACGCAGCGGAGGAAATCGCGTGGCGACACGCCGTCACTTCACCCAGGAATACAAGGATCAGGCCGTTAGCCTCGTCCTCGATTCGGGCCGGACCATCGCCGAAGTAGCGAAGAGTATCGGCGTCCACGAGATGACGTTGGGTAAATGGGTGAAGAAAGCACGAGAAGCCGGCCGGGTTCCCGACTCGGATCTGTCCGAGCCCGAACGGGCCGAGCTGGAACGACTCCGCAAGGAGAACGCGGTCCTGCGGATGGAGCGGGATTTCGCAAAAAAAGTGGCGACCTGGTTCGCGAAGGAACAGCCGTGAAATACGCGGCGATCGCGGACTGGGCGACCGACAAGCAGTACCCGGTCACGTTCATGTGCGCCCAACTCGGCGTGGCCCGCCAGGGCTACTACCGATGGCTCGCCGGCGGGCCCAGCGAGCGCGAGCGCTGCGACGCCGAGCTCACCGCCACGATCCGACAGATCCACGCCGAGCTGCACGGTCACCCCGGTGTGCGGCGGGTCTGGGCTGAGCTGGTCGTGCGCGGCGTGCGTGTCGCCCGCAAGCGAGTCTGGCGGCTGATGCAGGCCGCGGGCCTGCAGGGACGTCACCCCCGGGCCTGGAAGAAGACCACCGTCGCAGGTCTGCGGCCCATCGATGCCCCGGACCTGATCGGGCAGGACTTCACCGCCGAGCAACCCGACACCCGCTGGTGCGGGGACATCACCTACGTGCAGACCGTCGACGGCTGGGTCTACACCGCGACCGTGATCGACCTGTACTCGCGCAAGGTCGTGGGCTACGCCGTGGCCGACCACCTGCGCACCAGCCTGATCGTCGAGGCGCTCGCGGCCGCGCTGGTGACCCGTCGCCCGCCGAACGGTGTGATCTTCCACAGTGACCGCGGCTGCCAGTACACCTCTCGGGAATTCGCCGATTTCTGCACCGAGAACGGTGTTGTCCGGTCGATGGGACGGCGCGCGACCTGCTTCGATAACGCGGTCGCCGAGTCGTTCTTCGCAACCTACAAGAAGGAGCTCATCCACACCCGGCCATGGAATGATCTCGCCGAGGTTCGGCAACACACATTCCTGTGGATCGAGGGTTACTACAATCGCCGGCGGCGACACTCGACACTCGCCTACTTGACACCCAACGAATACGAGCTAGGATTCAGGAAACTCACCGACCTGGCAGCCTAAATCGGTGTCAATAAAATCGGGGACACTCCAGTCACGATCGCGCCGATCGAGGTCGAGGCGGCGCTCTCCTACCTCGACAACAGCTGGCCCGGTCTGCTTGATGAGAACGGCGCGCTGGTTGGCCGCGGACTTGTACTCGCCGCTGCGCTGCTGCTCGTCTTCACGCTCCTCAACCTGAGGGCCGTCGACTGGCTGGCGAAGTCAACCACGCTACGGTGATCTGGAAAACCGCCATACCGCTGCTCACCCTCGTCGTGCTCCTCGCCGTCTCCTTCCACGGCCCGAGCAACTTCGGCGCGGGCGGCGGCTTCGCGCCCTACGGCTGGCACGGGATCTTCGCGGCGTTGCCGCTCGGCGTGGTCTTCGCGCTGCTGGGCTTTGAGCAGGCCGTGCAGATGGGCGGCGAGGCACGCAACCCCCAGCGGGACATGCCTCGCGCCGTGATCGGGAGCCGTGCTCATAGGCGCGGTGATCTACCTCGTCCTCGAGGTCGCCTTCGTCGGTGCACTCGACCCGAAGAACCTGGTGAACGGCTGGGCTGACCCTATCGGCGAGGGCAACTTCGGTCCGTATGCCACGTTCGCGGCAGCACTCGGGCCGGGCCTGCTCGCCGCCGCACCTCTGCCATCGCCCGTTCATCTCTCCCGCGAGCACCGGGATGGTATACATTGCCACGTCGGCGCGGCTGTCCTATGCGCTGGGGCGGGCAGGATTCGCCCCGAGATCCCTAGCCGCGGTCTCCGCGCGCGGGGTGCCGTGGACGTCGGTGCTGCTGGCGTTCGTGGTGGGGCTGCTCTGCTTCCTGCCGTTCCCGAGCTGGCAGGGCCTCGTCGGGCTGATTACGTCGCTCACCGCGATCATGTACGGGTTCGCGCCGATCACGCTCGTCGCGCTGCGGCGGGCGGACCCGCACCGGCCGCGGCCCTACCGGCTGCCCGCCGCCACCGTCCTGTCGGTGCTGGCCTTCGTCGCGGCGAACCTGATTATCTACTGGTCCGGTTGGGACACCGACTCGAAGCTGCTGCTCGCCGTGCTCGTCGGCTACCTCGCCTTCGCGCTGTGGCGGGTGTTCCAACGTCAGGCGGACAAGCCCCCGCTGGACCCGACAGCGATCGCCTGGGTGCTGCCGTGGTTCGGCGGCCTCACGGTCATCTCACTCCTCGGCCGGTACGGCGACGGCCTCGACGTTCTGCCCGAGTGGATCGACCTGCTGGTGGTGGCGCTGTTCAGCATCGGGATCTTCTTCATCGGCGTCCAGATGGCGCTGCCCGCCGCACGGGTGGCGACAGCGTTCGATCAGGACGCGGGCGAAGCGGCCACCGAGCCGGTCGTGTCCGACGGCTGAAGGGGAACGGGCTCGCGGTAATCTCGCTGCTGGGCCTCTGGGTGGCCGAGGAACGTCAGCCAGCCCCGGAACACACGGTGCAACGCCTCCGCGCCGACGATCGCGTCCGGCGCGGGGAGCACGGTCGGGTAGAGCAGGAAGCCGCGCGACTGCGGCCCGCCCATCCCGCCGTGCGACCCGACGTGCACCTCGAACGGGGACGCGTCGTCGGACATCGGGTCGGACCGGCTGTTGATCATGACGTCGGGGCAGTGCGGGAAGCCGTCGACCCGGCGCACCAGGTCGGCGGCGTGCGGGCCGTAGGGGGCGAGCGGGTCCTCGCCGAGCACCGCACCCGTCGCGAGCCGGTGCACGCCGTCGCGGCCGAACACGACCGGGCCGTGCTCGGCGGTGCGCACCAGCGCGAACCCGACGCCGGGGTGGTCGACCAGCGCGGGCAGCAGGTCCGGGAACTCCGCCTCGAGCGTCTCCAGGTCGACCCGGCCGGGGTGCTCAACGAACGACACCATCGCCACGTGCCCGGACGAGACGGCCACCACGCCCGGCGCCACCCGCGTGACCAGGCCGGGCTCGCCGGTCTGGGTGCGCGGAAGGTTGCGGCGGGTACGCCCGGCCCGGGCGCGCAGCCGCCGCGCGACCGGGCCGCCGCCGCACGTCGCCTCGGCGAACACCGCGCCGAACTGCCAGGTCTCCGTGGGCCTTCGCGCCTCGCGGCGGACCGACGGGCCTGCGGGCGTGCCGCCGCAGAGCCGCCCGACCACCTCCTCCACCGCCTCGCCGAACCGGTGGGTGAACGCCTCGCCCTGGGTCTGCCCGTGGTCGGACAGCGCGACGAGCAGGTAGCGGCGCGGCGCGAGCTCCGTGGCCCGGTAGAGGCGGCCGATCTGCCGGTCGATCTCGCGCAGCACCGCGAGCGCGTCGAAGCGCTCGATGCCCGAGTGGTGGGCGACCTCGTCGTAGCCGAGGAAGTCGGCGTAGACGCAGGGCGCGGCCCGCGAGCATGTCCTCGATGACCGCCGACACGACGACGTCGCGGGCTATCACGTTGGTGCCCGCGCGGGCGAACGGATAGAGCCCGCCGCGGTCGATGCGCGGTCGCACGCCCGCCCGGCGCTGGCGGACCGCCGCGGTGATCTCGCGGACGATGTCGGCGATCCCGCTGCCCAGGGTGCGGACGGCGTTGTAGGGGTTGGCGAAGTACGCGTAGTAGCCCGCCCCGAAGCGGCCCCGGCGCAGGCCGCGGCGCCCCTTGCCCGCGAGCAGCGGCACCGCGCTCATCGTGAGGCTCACGTGCGGCGCGTCGCCGGTGAAGAGGTTGCCCCGCGAGGCGCCGTCGACCGCGAGGAGGCCGCGGCCGTCGGCGTGGCGGCGCTCGATCTCGGCCGCGTCCTCGGGGTGCGCGCAGGCCATCACGTGGTCGCGGTCCTTCTCGTACCAGCGGAAGCCGAGGATGTCGTCGTTGCGGCCGTGCAGGATGCCGCACACGCTCGCGCCGGTCTGCGAGCTCCAGTCACAGTGCCAGTCGGTGAGCACGTGGCTGCCGCGGGCGAGCCAGCCTGCGAACGTGGGCATGTCACCGTCGCGGACCGCGCGCCGCACGGTGTCGAAGCCCAGGCCGTCGACCTGCAGGAACAGCACGCCGGGCGGCCGGTCGTCGGGAGTGCCGTCGGGGCTGCGGCGCGCGGCGCGGCGGAAGAAGATCTCGTCCTCGTCGAGGCCGAGGAGGCTCGACACGAGCGCGGCGACCGCGGACATCGCCACCGCCACGAACACCGCGGTGCCGAGATCCGCGATGACGACGCCCGGGACGACGAAGGACACGGCGAGCAGCGCCGCACCCATCACCAGGAACGAGCCGATGCCGAGCGTGTAGACGGCCACCGGCAGCGTCACCCGCACGATCAGCGGCCATGCCACGGCCGAGAGCACACCGAACGCGAGCGCGACGGCGGGGGGCTGCCACCATTCGGGCATCGCGAACCCGGGGAGCCAGGCGTCGAGCAGCCGCAGCGCGAGCACCGAGACCAGCCAGACCAGC
Organism: uncultured Actinomycetota bacterium; assembly: GCA_963739465.1. Lineage (GTDB taxonomy): Bacteria > Actinomycetota > Actinomycetes > Mycobacteriales > Pseudonocardiaceae > Pseudonocardia. Next base: position 358,229 of record CAVUAS010000013.1, on the reverse strand, counting down.
AGCACGCGGGCGACGACCCGGCCGCCGCGGACCATCCGCCCTCTCACGTGCGCTGTCTCCGGCGGCGCCCGACCAGCGCCGAGACGGCCGCGACGACGAGCACGAGCACGGTGGCGAGCAACGCCGCGACCACCGGATCGTCGAAGATCCCCCCGCTGACGACGCCCAGCACCGCGTACGCCGCCGCCCAGAGCAGGCAGCCGACGACGGCGGCGGGCACCAGCCGACGCCACGGGTAGGCGAGCGCGGCCGCGGCGAGCAGCACCGGGATGCGGCCCGCGGGCAGCAGCCGCCCGACGACGACCAGCCTGCCGCCGTTGGCGGCGAACCGCTCCCGCATGGCGGCGAGGCGCTCCGGTGTCTGACCCCGCGCGACCAGCCGCAGCGCCAGCCCGCTGCCCGCGCGGCCCACCGCGAACGTGATGAGGTCGCCCGCCAGCGCGGCCACGGTGGCCAAGAGGATCACCCACGGCAGCCAGAGGCGGCCGGTCGTCATGGCGATGGCGGCGGCCGCGCCGACCACAGCGCCCGTCGGCACCACGGGCACGATCGAGCCCAGCAGGACGCCCACGCCGAGCGCCGGATAGCCGATCGTGACGGGATCGGTCCAGTCGAGGGCGAACAGGCTCACGGGGGCCCGTCGATCGTCGAAGGGAGGCGCACCGGGGCGCCCGGCTCGGTGACGGCGACGTGCGCGCCCGACGGCCCCGCGGCGACCGTGGCGGCGAACACCCGCGGCGGATGCACCAGGAGGCGGCGCATCCGGGCGCCGGGGCCGCCGGGCACCGCGGTGAGCCCGGCGACCGCGAACGACCCCCAGTGGACCGGCACGACGGCCCGCGGCCGCAACCGGTCGACGGCGAGCGCCGCGCGCGCCGGGTCGAGATGGCCGGGCCCGAGCGTCGGCCCCCAGCCCCACACCGGCAGCAGCGCGACGTCGAGCGGCCCGAGCCCGGCCATGCCGTCGAACAGGTCGGTGTCGCCCGACGCGTAGACCCGGGTGCCGCCCGCCTCCAGGACGTGGCCCATCGCGCGCGCCTGCGGCCCGGCCGTCGAGCGCGGGCCGAAGCGGTGGCCGCTGTGCGCCGCGGGCACGCCGAGCACGCGCAGGTCGCCGTCGACGAACTCCTCGCCGGGCGCCAGCTCCTCGACGCCGCGGACGCCTTTGGCGGACAGCCAGGCGCCGGCGCCGCGGGGCACCACGATGCGGGCGGACGACGGGAGGAGGCGCAGCGAGGGCAGGTGCAGGTGGTCGCCGTGCAAGTGGGAGACGAGCACGAGATCGGCGTCGGCCCAGTCGGCCCGGGTGGGCGGGGCCCCGACCCGGCGCAGCGGCCCGACCCGGCCGGTCAGCAGCGGATCGGTGAGCACGACGCGCCCGCCCAGCTCGACCCGCACCGTCGAGTGGCCGAGGAACCGCAGGGCGAGATCGCGCACGTCAGCAGTATCGCGCGGCCGTTGCAGCAGGGTGACACCGCGGCTGTTGAGTCGCAGCGGTGTCACCCTGCTGCAATCTAGCTAGGCTGCGCGCGTGGGGTGGCTGTTACTGCTGTGCGCCATCGCGGCGGAGGTGGCGGGCACGCTGGCGCTGCGGGCCCTGTCGGCGGGCTGGCGGCTGTGGCCCGCCGTGCTGGTGACGGTCGGTTACGCGGTGTCGTTCGTGCTGCTCGCGCTGGCGTTGCGCACGGTGGCCGTGTCGACGGCCTACGCGGTGTGGGCGGGTGTGGGCACGGTCGGCGTGGCCGTGCTCGCGACGCTGATCTACGGCGAGCGGATCACGCTCGTCGGCGCCGCCGGCATCGCGCTGGTCATCGCGGGCTGTGTGCTGCTCAACGTCGGTGGCGCGACCCACTAAACCGAGCCCAGGACGCGCTGCACGGTGATCTCGATGACCACTCGACGCGGGTTGGGCCGGGGCGGGCGGTAGCGGACGGCGTAGCGGGCCTCGGCGTCGGCCACGGCGGCCCGGTCGGTGACGACGACGGCGTCGCCTTCGAGGGTGGACCAGCGCCGCCCGTCGACCTGCGAGACGACGGCGACGCCGCGCTCGGCGACGTTGCGCGCCTTCTGCGTGCCCGCGCTGCAGATCACGCGGGCGATCCCGGCGTCGAGGTCGAGCGTGACGCCGACGGGCACGGCATGCGGACGGCCGTCGCCGCGCAGCGTGACCAGGGTGGCGAGGTGTCGCTCGGTCCAGAAGGCCCGGAACGCGTCCGACGCGGGCACGAGGGGGCGGGCCACGGCGATCACGCTAGCGCGGCGGCCGCGAACACCGCCGGGGTGATCGCGTGATCTGACGGCCGCTCGCAAGGCGCCGCTCGAAGCTCGTACCGGGGTATTCGCGAGGGCGGCAACGCCGCGAGCCGTCTCCTGGGCGCGCGAGGACCCGGCGGGCGTTCGCGGGCGCCGCGCTAGCCTGCCGCGATGCGGGTGCTGATGCTCACCTGGGAGTACCCGCCCGTCGTGGTCGGCGGGCTCGGCAGGCACGCGCACGCGCTGGCGACCGCGCTCGCTGCGGCAGGCCACGAGGTCGTCGTGCTCGCCCGTCGGCCGACGGGCACCGACGCGGTGACGCACCCGACGCTCGACACGGTCGTCGACGGGGTGCGGGTGCTGGCCGTGGCCGAGGACCCCGCGCACCTTGAGTTCGAGCGCGACCTGGTGGCGTGGACGCTGGGGCTGGGCCACGCGCTGCTGCGGGCCGGATTGACCCGGCTCGGCGGATGGCGCCCCGACGTCGTCCACGCCCACGACTGGCTGGTGGCGCACCCGGCGGTCAGCCTGGCCGACGCCCTCGACGTGCCGCTCGTCGCGACGTTCCACGCCACCGAGGCCGGGCGCTACGCGGGCTGGCTGTCGACGCCGCTGTCCCGCCAAGTGCACTCGGTGGAGTGGTGGCTGGCCAACCGGGCCGACGCGTTGATCACCTGCTCGGCGGCGATGCGGGCCGAGGTGGCCGAGCTGTTCGAGCTGGACCCCGCGCGGATCACGGTGGCGCACAACGGGATCACGCCGCGGGAGTGGCACGTCGGCCGGGCGCGGGTGGCGGCGGTGCGGCGGCGCCACGGGGCGCCGCTGCTGTTCTCGTTCGGGCGGCTGGAGTACGAGAAGGGGATCCAGGACCTCATCGCGGCGCTCCCCCGGATCCGCCGCGTCCACCCGGGCGCCCGGCTCCTCGTCGCGGGGACGGGCACGGCGGCGGCGATGCTCGTCGAGGCCGCGCGGACGCACCGCGTGCGGCGCAGCGTGACGTTCCTCGGCCATCTGCCCGACGACGAGCTCGCCGCCACCCTCGCGGCGGCCGACGCCGTAGTGCTGCCCAGCCGCTACGAGCCGTTCGGGATCGTCGCGCTGGAGACGGCGGCGGCCGGGACGCCGCTCGTCGCGTCGACGGCGGGTGGGCTGGCGGAGCTGGTGATCGACGGCGAGACGGGCGTGTCGTTCCCGCCCGCCGACGTGGCGGCGCTGGCCACGGCGGTCGGGCGGGTGCTCGCCGACCCGCGGGCGGCGGCCCGGCGGGCGCGCGCGGCGCGGGCCCGGCTGGCCACGGACTTCACCTGGCCGCGCATCGCCGAGGAAACCGCCGCCGTCTACACCGCGGCGCCGTGCGGCGGCCGAAGGGAGCTGGGGAGGCCGAAGATCCCGACGGGCAACGTCTTCGGCCACCCGGGTGGAGCGCGCCCCGGAATGTCAGCAGGGTGACTTTCCGGGCACTCAACGTCCGGAATGTCACCCTGCTGCCACGTGGGGTGGGGGTGGGTGTCGGGGTGGGGGCCCGCCGGGGCGCGTGGGCACACGCGTCAGGCGGCCTCCTCCAGGATCTCGGCGGCGGCGTCGGGGTACTCGTCGGCGAGGCGCTGGACCAGGTCCATACGGTCCTCCGCGATGGCGTAGTTCACCGCGGCGGTGTACTCCTCGTCGAGTGCCTGCAAGCGGCGCACTGTCTCGTCGGTCATGGGTGAACTCCTCTCGGGGTGATCGCGTACTACACTGTGTAGAACGCGCCCGAAGGCCGCTCCGTTAGACGAATTGATGCAGGTCACATCGATTCAGAAGCGCCGAGGCGGGCCTGGACGGCGGCCGCCGTCTTGCGCGCGATGTCGACCAGCGCGGCCCGTTGCGCAGCGGCGGCCCGGTAGTCGGCCATGCGGTCGCGCACCACCCGCGCGGGCGCCCCGACCGCGATCGAGTACTCGGGGATGTCGCCGCGGGCCACGGCGTGCGCGCCCAGCACCGACCCGCGCCCGATCCGGGTGCCGCGCAGCACCGAGACCTTCGCGCCGAGCCAGCAGTCCGGCCCGATCCGCACCGGCGTCTTGACGATGCCCTGGTCCTTGATCGGCACGTGGACGTCGTCGATGCGGTGGTCGAAGTCGGTGATGTACACCCAGTCGGCGACGATCGTGGCGGCGCCGATCTCGACGTCGAGATAGCAGTTGACGGTGTTGTCCTTGCCGAAGACGACCTTGTCGCCGATCCGCAACGAGCCCTCGTGGCAGCGGATGGAGTTGCCGTCGCCGATGTGCACGAAAGCGCCGACCTCCAGCCGCCCGAATCCCGGCCGGGCGTGCAGTTCCACCCGTTTGCCGAGAAACACCATGCCGCGCAGCACGACGTGCGGGTTGGCCAGGCGGAAGCGCAGCAGCCGGGCGTAGCGCACGAGGTACCACGGCGTATAGGCCCGGTGGCGGATCACCCACCGCAGCGAGGCGAGGGTGAGGAAACGCGCCTGGCGGGGGTCGCGGCCGCCCCGCCAACGATCGCGCAAGGGGGCGCCCCACATGGTGGTCACGACCGTTATCTTCCCGCCGTGGCTCGCATCGTCGTCGTCGGGAGCGTCAACCTCGATCTGGTCGCGCGCGTGCCGCGGCTGCCGCAGCCGGGCGAGACGCTCGCCGCGCACGAGCTGCGTCGGGTGCCCGGCGGCAAGGGGGCCAACCAGGCGCTCGCGGCGCGGCGCCTCGGGGCGGACGTGGCGCTCGTCGCCGCGGTGGGCGCCGACCCCGCCGCGGACGAAGCGCTGGCCCTGCTGCGCGCCGAGGGCGTCGACCTCACAGGCGTCACCGCGCACCCCGAGCTGCCCACCGGGCATGCCCTCGTGACGGTCGACGACGACGGCGAGACCACGATCGTCGTCGCCGCGGGAGCCAACGACGTGGTCGCGACGGGCGAGCTGGGGCAGGCCGACGCCGTGCTGACCGTGCTGGAGGTGCCCGACCTCGCGGTCGCCGCCGCGGCGGCCCGGGCCACGGGGATGTTCGTGCTCAACGCCGCGCCCGCCCGGCCGGTGGCGCCGGAGGTGCTGCGGCGGGCCGACCTGGTCGTGGTCAACCGGGCCGAGTTCGCCGCGATCGACGGCCTCGATGCGGCCCGGGCAGTGGCCGTCACGCTCGGCGGCGACGGGGCCGAGCTGCGCCGCGGCGGCACGGTGGTGGCGCGCGCGGTGCCGCCGCCCACCACGGTCGTCGACGGCACGGGCGCGGGCGACTGCTTCACCGCCGCGCTCACCGTCGCGCTGCTGGCCGGGCGCTCCGACGAGGACGCGCTGCGCTATGCCTGCGCGGCGGGCGCGCTGGCCGTCTCCCGGCCGGGCGCCCAGCCCGCCCTCCCCACGGCAGCGGAACTGGCTCGTGAGTGGAAATAGTGGCTAGAACAACGTTATCCACTCACAAGCCTTTTTCGCACCAGCTGCGAGCGGTTGTGCAGCTGCAGCTTGCGCAGGGTCTTCTGCACGTGCGTCTCCACCGTGCGGTGCGAGAGCCCCAGCCGCGCGCCGATCTGCCTCGCCGTCATCCCCTTGGCCACGAGCCGCAGCACGTCGGTCTCGCGGTCGGTGAGCGCGGGCGCGGCGGGCTCCTCGGCGATCCGCCGGTACTCCCCCAGCGCCAGCCCGGCCAGGCCCGGCGTGAACACCGGGAAGCCGTCCGCGGTGCGCCGCACGGCCGCGACCAGCTCCTCCGCGCCCGCGGACTTCACCAGGTAGCCGCTGGCCCCGGCCTTGACGGCGGCGAGGACGTCGGCGTGCTCGCCGCTGGCCGACAGCACCAGGATCCGCGTGTCCGGATGCCGGGCGAGGATGCCGCGATGGCGGTGACGCCCGAGGTCGCGCCCAGGTCGAGGTCCATGAGCACCACCTGCGGACGGGTGGCGTGCGCGATGCGGACGGCGGCGGCGGCGTCCGGAGCCGTGGCGACGACCGAGAGGCCCCGCTCGGTGAGGTCGCGCGCCACGCCCTCGCGCCAGATCGGGTGGTCGTCCACGACCATCACCGTGATCTCGCTCATGACCGCTCCAACCTGATGATCCACTCGGTGCCCCGGTCCGGGCCGGTGTCGCACATGATCGTTCCTCCGAGGTCGGCGACGCGACCGCGCAGCGACCGCGCCACCCCCAACCGACCGTCGGCGGCGGCCTCCGCGAGCCGCCCGTCCGGGATGCCGGGACCCTCGTCCCGCACGCTGATCTCCACGGCGCCGTCGACGCCCTCCAGCAGCACCCAGGCGGGCGCGTCCGCGCCGACGTGCACGTCGACGTTGGCCAGCGCCGCCCGCACCGCCGCCACGAGCTCGTCGACGGTATGCGCGGGCAGCTCGACGGGATGCGCGGGCGTCGCCACCGACATCCGCGACGTACCCAGCACCCGCAGGGCCGCGGCCAGGTCGCGCCTGCCGTCGGCGTCGGCCGCGGCCGGGCCCGTGGTGAGCAGCGTGCGCAGGGCGTACTCCTGCTCCCCGGCGAGCGCTCCCAGCTCCCCGGCCGGGCCGCCCAGCTCGGCGCCTCGGCGGCGGACGAAGCCGAGCACCTGCAGCACCCCGTCGTGCACCGCGCGGGCCAGCCGCTCCCGCTCGCGCATCGCCGCCTCGGACGCGATCGCGCGCCGGGTGCGCTCGGCCGAGCGGCGCAGCACCGTCGAGGCGAACCCGACCGTCAGGCTGACCAGCAGGATCAGCTCGATGTCGTTCAGCTCGGTCGCCACCTGCGCGGACACGGCGAGGTCGGCTGCGGCCAGCGCCGGCCCGCCCACCAGGCCGCCGCGCACACCGAACGCGAGCGCGCACGCCACCGCGGCGCCCGGCGTCCAGATCGAGCCCATCACCGGCGCGTCCGCGGCGATCTGGGCGGGGGTTTGCAGCCACGGCGTCGTCGCCATCACCGCGACCGTGACCGCGAGGTCCACCGCCGCGGCGATGCGGCGGGCGGGGGCGACCAGGTAGAGATAGGCCGTGGTGGCGGTCCACGCGGTCATCACGCCGAGCACGACGGCGACCCCGACCGGATGCGCGTAGTCCGGGAGCCGGTAGAGCGCCACGGCGATCGCGCTGACCAGGGTGAGGCCGCGGTAGACGAGCAGGCCGCGCCACAGCGGCTCCAGCGGCCGGTCGACGGCGCCGATCCACACGTCGCTCACGCGGCCATCCTCGCGCGCCGGGTACCGGAGCGACTCCGTAGGACTACGCGGGCCGCGTGCCCGTCACCACCGCGTTGTAGAACCACGCCCGCGGCACCACCCGGGCCAGGACGTGTGCGTCCAGCCAGGACAGCCCCAGCCAGCTGCGGTAGGCGAACATCGCCCAGCCCAGGCCGAGCCGCCCGGGGGGCACCGCGGCCTCGAACGTCCGGACCGGCCACCCGAGCATCGCGGCCGTGAACTCCTCGGTGACCACCCGCACGTTGGCCGCGCCCGCGTCCCGGGCCAGCGCCTCCAGGGCGGCGGGGTCGAACGTGTGGACGTCGACGATCGCCTCCAGCGCCGCCGCCCGCGACGACTCGTCGAGCGCCGCCTGCGGGCGCCGCCACGACGCCAGCGCGGGCAGGCGGGTGACCGCGGCGGTGGCCTTCCAGGTGAGGCCGCCGAGGAAGCGGGCGTAGCGGTCGCCGATCCGGGTCGGTTCGCCCGCGAACACGAACCGGCCGCCCGGCTTGAGCACCCGCAGCACCTCACGGAACGCCGCGTCCAGGTCGGGGATGTGGTGCAGGACGGCGTGGCCGACGACGACGTCGAACGTCGCGTCGTCGTAGGGGATCTGCTCGGCGTCGGCCACCCGCCCGTCGACGTCGAGGCCGAGGCGCTCGGCGTTGCGCAGCGCGGCCGCGACCATGCCGGGCGCGAGGTCGGTGACGCTCCCGCGTGCGCTCAGGCCCGCCTGCATGAGGTTGAGCAGGAAGAACCCGGTGCCGCAGCCCAGCTCCAGCGCGCGGCCGTACGGCCACCGGGCATCTCCGGTGGCGTGCCGGAAGCGGTCGGCGGCGTAGGCGATGCAGCGCTCGTCGTAGGAGATGGACCACTTGTCGTCGTAGCTTGCCGCCTCCCAGTCGTGGTAGAGCACGTTGGCGAGCTTGCGGTCGTGCCGAGCGGCCTCCACCTCCGCCGCCGTGGCGTGCGGGCGGGGCAGCGGATCCGTACTCACGGAAAGGCAGGGTAGGGCGCGCATCCCGAATCGCCCGATCCGGTGCGCTTGGACACGAGCGGCGGCCGGACTGTTGCACGGGACCCGGCGTTGACGCACGATGGTCACGCAACTACGCGCAGTTTCGACACACCGTGAGGCGATGAGCGGGATGATCGAGTCGGGGGAACGCGAACCGTCGCGCGTCCAGACGGTCATCGTCACCTGCACACAGGACAGCCGGGCCCACGCCGTCCACGACACCCAGCTGGCCACCGCCCTGGAGAGTGGGCGGTACAACGCGCTCTGCGGCCACCTCGTCGCCGCGGCCCCGATGACCGAGCCGGACGGGGAGCCCTGCTTGCTCTGCGAGGAGCTGCGCAACCGGCCGGTGGAGCGCCCGCGCTACGGCATCCTGCGCAGGCACCGCTGAGCCCGTCCCGGCCATGATCATCGGTTCGGTGCAAACCCGGCCGGATTTGGCACGGAAACGCGCCAAATCGGTGATCATGGGCTAGTGGCCCGTGAACTGCGCCTTGCCCGGGCCGTTCTCGAGGAACGAGGTCATGCCGATGCGCTGGTCGTCGGTGGCGAAGAGGGCCGCGAACACGTCGGACTCCAGGTCGAGGCCGCTGCGCAGGTCGGTGTCCAGCCCGCCGTCGATGGCCCGCTTCGCCGCGGCGTAGGCGGCGGCCGGGCCGCGCGCGAACTGCCCCGCGTACTCCATCGCCCGGGAGAACACCGCGTCGGCGGGTACCACCTCGTCGACGAGGCCGATGGCGAGCGCCTCGTCGACCGCCATCATCCGGCCGGTCAGGATGAGGTCCTTCGCCCGTGACGGGCCGATCAGCCGGGCGAGCCGCTGGGTGCCGCCGCCGCCCGGGATGACGCCGAGCAGGATCTCGGGCTGGCCGAGCTTGGCGTTGTCGCCCGCGATGCGCCGGTCGCAGCCCAGCGCCAGCTCCAGTCCACCGCCCAGCGCGTAACCGGTGATCGCGGCCACCGTGGGCTTCGGGATGGTCGCCATGGCCCCGAACCCGGCCGACACCCGCCGCGCGAGGGGGGCCATCTCGGCGTAGGACATGGCCGCCATCTCCTTGACGTCCGCGCCCGCCGCCAGCACCTTCTCACCGCCGTAGACCACCACGGCGCGCACGTCGGCCCGGGTCGCGGCCTCGGCCGCCGCCCCGACCAGCTCCTCCTGCACCTGCCTGCTGATCGCGTTCATCGGGGGTCGGTCCAGCCGGATGACCCCGATCCCGCCCTCGACCTCGAGCCGCACGAACTCCGCCATGAGAGTCACCCTAACGGGCCCACGCCGTGTAGCGGCCGCGGCGCTTGGCGACGGCCAGCGGCAGCCCGAACGTCTCGGACAGCGCCTCGTCGGTGAGCACGTCGTCGAGCAGCCCGGACGCGACGACCCGGCCCTCGCGCAGCAGCAGCCCGTGCGTGTACCCCACCGGGATCTCCTCGACGTGGTGGGTGACCAGCACCGACGCGGGCGCGTCCGGGTCGAGCGCCAGGCCAGAGAGGCGGCTCACCAGCTCCTCGCGGCCGCCGAGGTCGAGACCCGCGGCGGGCTCGTCGAGCAGCAGCAGCTCGGGGTCGGTCATCAGCGCGCGGGCGATCAGCGTGCGCTTGCGCTCGCCTTCGGACAGCGTGCCGAACGTGCGGGCGGTGAGCCCGTGCATGCCCAGCGCGTCGAGCAGCCTGCCCGCCCGGTCGGTGTCGGTGGCCTCGTAGCGCTCCCGGAAGCGGCCGAGCACCCCGTACCCCGCGCTGACGACGACGTCGGCCACGATCTCGTCGCCCGGTACGCGCAGGCCCAGGTTCGCCGACGACAGCCCGATCCGGGTGCGCAGCTCCACGAGGTTGACCCGGCCGAGCCGTTCGCCGAGCACCTCGACCGTGCCCACCGTCGGGTGCATCTCCGCCCCCGCGAGGCGCAGCAACGTGGTCTTGCCCGCGCCGTTGGGGCCCAGCACGACCCACCGTTCGTCCAGCTCGACGGCCCAGTCGACGTCGGCGAGCAGCGTCGAGCGGCCGCGCCGCACCCCGACGCCTGCCATGCGGATCACCACGTCGGTCAGGTCGGGGCGAGCGTCTGGTGCGGCCACGCCCTCTATCCTGGCCGATCGTGTCGGTCTTCCCCCTGGGTGCCCATGTCGAGGACGGAGGGGTCCGGTTCGCGGTCGCCTCTACGAGCGCCGACGCCGTCGAGGTCTGTCTCGTCGACGGGGACGACGGCGATCTCCACGAGCGCCGGGTCGCGCTGACCGAGCAGACCTTCGGGGTCTGGCACGGCCACATCCCGGGCGTCGGCGCAGGCCAGCGCTACGGCTACCGGGTGCACGGGCCCTACCGGCCGTGGGCGGGCGTGCGCGCCAACCCGGCCAAGATCCTGGTGGATCCGTACGCGCGGCAGATCGTCGGGCGCGTCACGGACCTTGAGGCGGCCCGTGGGTGGGTGGACGACCCCATGATCGGCGTCGACAGCACCGTGGACTCGCTCGGGCACGTGCCGCTGTCGGTGGTCACCCCGCCGGATGTGCCCGTGGCCGAGCCGCTCCCCGACCTTCCCTGGTCGGAGTCGGTGATCCTCGAGGTGCACGTGCGCGGCTGGACGAAGCTGCACCCGGACGTGCCCGCCGAGCACCGCGGCACGTACCTCGGCATGGCGCACCCGGCCGTGATCGAGCACCTGAAGCGGATCGGCGTGACCGCGGTCGAGCTGCTGCCCGTCACCTCGATCGCGGACGAGCCGCCGCTGCTGCAGCGCGGGGTGACCAACTACTGGGGCTACGCCACGCTGGGCTTTCTCGCCCCGCACGCGGGATACGCGAGCGTGCCGGGCGCGGAGACCACCGAGTTCGCCGCGATGGTGGCGGCCCTGCACGCCGGGGGCATCGAGGTGATCCTCGACCTGGTGCCCAACCACACCGCGGAGGGCGGCGTCGGCGGCACCACGATCTGCTACCGCGGCCTCGACGCCCCGTCCTACTACTCGCTGGGCGGCAACGGGCACGACGCCGACATCACCGGCTGCGGCAACACGCTCGACTCCGGTTCCCCGACGGTGATCCGGCTGGTCTGCGACGCGATGCGGCACTGGGTCACCGTCTACGGGGTCGACGGGTTCCGCATCGACCTCGCGAGCGTGCTCGGCCGCCCGCACTCCCGCTCGTTCGACCCGCAGTCGCCGATGCTCACCGCGATCGCCGTGGACCCCGTGCTCAGCCGGGTGAAGCTCATCGCCGAGCCGTGGGACGCGACCGGCGAGGGGTACCGGGTCGGCGGCTTCGGGGTGGCGTGGTCGGAGTGGAACGGGCGCTTCCGCGACGCCGTGCGGGACTTCTGGCGCGGCCACGGCGGCATCGGCGAGGTCGCGTCACGGCTGACCGGCAGCTCCGACCTGTACGCCAGGTCCGGACGGCGGCCGTGGGCGTCGGTCAACTTCGTCACCGCCCACGACGGGTTCACGCTGCGCGATCTCGTCTCCTACGAGCGCAAGCACAACGAGGCCAACGGCGAGGACAACCGCGACGGCACCGACGACAACCGCTCACAGAACTTCGGGGTGGAGGGCGAGACGGCGTCGGCGGACGTGGTGGCCGCCCGGCTCGGCACGGCCCGTGCGCTGCTGGGCACCCTGCTGCTGTCGACGGGCACGCCGATGCTGCTGGGCGGCGACGAGCGGTGGCGCACGCAGGGCGGCAACAACAACGCCTACTGCGCGCGACGGCGCATCATGGGTGGACTGGGCGGCGCTGCCGGAGGCGGAGTCGCTCACGGCGTTCGTGGCCCGGCTGACCGCCATTCGCCGCCGTTCGACCGACCTGCACCGCGACCGCTTCTACCGCGACGGCGAGGTGCTGTGGTGGCACCCGGCGGGGCGGCGGATCGCCGGTCACGACTGGCACGACGGCGACCTGCGCACGCTCGGGCTGTTGCGCGGCGAGTGGCTGCTGGTGCTGCACGCGGGCACCGACGCGGTGGAGTACGTGCTGCCGCCCGACGGTCCCTTCGTTCCGGAGCTGGACAGCACCTGCCCCGACGGCACGCCCGCCGACCCGACCCCGCGCGACGGCGGCGCGACGCTGCTCCTGCCCGCGCGGTCGCTGCTGCTCCTGCGCACCCCCTGACGGTGAGTCGCGCATCTCGCCACGGCGAGTTGGCCGTTTCGCCGCGCCGAGTCGGGCGCAGGCCCCAGGGTATCCTCGCCAGATGCCGCGCTACGACTTCCGCTGCCGCGAATGCGCGGAGACCTTCGAGGTCACGCGCCCGATGAGCGCTTCCGGCGAGCCCGCCACGTGCCCGGCGGGCCACGCCGACACCGTCAAGCTGCTCCCCACGGTCGCCGTCAGCGGCCTCGGAGGCGGCCGCGGCGCAGCACCGGTGCCCGCAGGCCGCGGCGGGGGCAGCTGCTGCGGCGGGGGCTGCGGCTGCGGCTGAGCCCCTCGTCGGAGTCGGGGCGCGGGCCCCTATCCTCCGGGGCGCCGGAGCGGTCGGGCCTGAACGTGGCTCGGTGAGCGTCCGGCGGAACTCTCCGAGGGGGATGACATGAGCGACACGCTCGCGGTGAACCAGAGCCTTTCCGGCGACGAGCGCATCACGTCCGCGAACGGCCGCTTCACGTTCGGCGTGCTGCCCGACGGCAACGTCGCGGTCGGCGCCGAGCAAGGGGCGGTCTGGGACCTGGGCATCCACGACGCTCCCGGCGCCCGCCTGGACATGCAGGGGGACGGCAACCTGGTGCTCTACAAGACCGACGGCGGCGTGGCGTGGGCCAGCAACACGTCCGGCCAGAACGCCTACGTCAAGATCCAGGACGACCGCAACGTCGTGCTCTACAACGGCGACGGCGGCGTTCTCTGGTCGCCGAACAGCTACGAGCAGGCCTGACCCGGCTGTGAGTGGAAACGAGTGCCCAAGCACTCGTTTCCACTCACAGCACCGTCAGGCCAACACGACCTTGCCCAGCTCCGCGTTCGAGGCGAGCAGCGGATGGTTGGGCAGCACGCGGACCGTGTAGCCGGTGAGCCCCGCGAACGGCAGCTCGACGACGGCCTCGAACCGCTCCTCCCCCGGCCCGTCGGCCTGCCCGATGTGCTCCATCGGCACCGACCGCGCGCCCCGCATGTCGTCGGTCTCGTCCACCTGCCCGACGACGGCCTGCACCACCACGTCCGCCGGATCCAGCCCGGCGAGCCGCACGGCCGCCCGTACCGTCATCAGCGCTCCCACGACCGGGATGTCCGGCAGCCCCGACGCGTCGACGCCGGTCACCTCGACGCGCGTCCACGACGTAGCCAGCCGCGCCCGGAACTCGGCGATCTCCTTCGCTCCCGCGTACCCGTCGGCCGCGACCGCCGCCGCCGCCCGCGCCGCGGGCGCGTACAGCCCGTCCGCGTACTCGCGCACCATCCGCGTGGCCTGCACCTGCGGGCGCAGCGCGCCGAGCGTGTGGCGCACCAGCGCCACCCACCGCTGCGGCACGCCTTCGGTGCGCTCGTAGAACGGGGGCGCCACCTGGGTGGCGAGCAGCTCGTAGAGCGCGTTGGCCTCCAGGTCGTCGCGCCGCGTCGGGTCGGCGACGCCGTCGGCGGTGGGGATCGCCCAGCCGTTGCGGCCGTCGTACAGCTCGTCCCACCAGCCGTCGCGGATCGACAGGTTGAGCCCGCCGTTGAGCGCCGACTTCATCCCCGACGTCCCGCACGCCTCCAGCGGCCGCAGCGGGTTGTTCAGCCAGACGTCGCAGCCCCAGTAGAGGTAGCGGGCCATCGACATGTCGTAGTCGGGGAGGAACACGATCCGGTGCCGCACCTCCGGGTCGTCGGCGAAGCCGACGATCTCCTGGATGAGCGCCTTGCCGCCGTCGTCGGCGGGGTGGGACTTGCCCGCGACGACGAGCTGCACGGGCCGCTCCGGATCCAGCAGCAGGTCGCGCAGGCGGTCCTTGTCGCGCAGCATGAGCGTGAGCCGCTTGTAGGTCGGCACGCGGCGGGCGAACCCGACGGTGAGCACGTTCGGGTCGAACACGTGCTCGGTCCAGCCCAGCTCGGGCTGCGAGGCGCCGCGCTGCAGCCACGCCTCCCGCACCCGGCGACGCACCTCCCCCACCAGCCGGGCCCGCAGGCCGTTGCGCAGTGACCAGAGCTCGGCGTCGCCGACCTCCGCACGGGGGTGGTCGGGCTCGCCCAGCAGCGCGGCGACCTCGCGGGCTTCCCACGTGGTGCCGTGCACGCCGTTGGTGACCGAGCCGATCGGCACCTCGTCGGCGTCGAAGCCCTCCCAGAGCCCGCCGAACATGCCGCGCGACACCGCGCCGTGCAGCTTGGACACGCCGTTGGCGCGCTGGGCCAGGCGCAGGCCCATGTGCGCCATGTTGAACATGTTCGGGTTGTCCTCGGCGCCGAGCGCGAGGACCCGGCCGGTCGGCACACCGGGCAGCAGGTCCTGGTGGAAGTAGTGGCGCACCATGTCGACCGGGAAGCGGTCGATGCCCGCGGGCACCGGCGTGTGCGTGGTGAACACGGTGCCCGCGCGCACCGTGGCCAGCGCCTCGTCAAACGCAAGGCCCGGGCTCGCGCACAGCTCCCGGATCCGCTCCAGGCCCAGGTAGCCCGCGTGGCCCTCGTTGGTGTGGAAGACCTCGGGCTGCGGGTGGCCGGTGATCGCGCAGTAAGCGCGGACGGCCCGCACCCCGCCGATCCCGACGAGGATCTCCTGCCGGATGCGCTGGTCCTGGTCGCCGCCGTAGAGCCGGTCGGTGACGCCGCTCAGGTCCGGGTCGTTCTCCTCGATGTCGGAGTCGAGCAGCAGCAGCGGCACGCGCCCGACCGCGGCCTGCCAGACCCGCGCCTTGAGCGTCTTGCCTGCGGGCATCGCGATCTCGACGAGCACCTGCTCGCCCGCCTCGTCGACGAGCAGTTGCAGCGGCAGGCCCTGCGGGTCGAGCATCGGGTAGGTCTCCAGCTGCCAGCCGTCCAGCGACAGCGACTGCCGGAAGTAGCCCGACCGGTACAGCAGACCGACCCCGATCAGCGGCAGGCCGAGGTCCGACGACGCCTTGAGGTGATCGCCCGCGAGCACACCGAGACCGCCCGAGTAGTTGGGCAGCACCTCGGAGACGCCGAACTCCATCGAGAAGTAGCCGATCGCCGCGGGCAGCGTCGGGTCGTCCTCGCGCTCGCCCTGATACCAGCGCGGTTCGGCGAGGTACTCGGCGAGGTCGTCGGCGAGCTCGCGGATGGTCACGACGGTCTCGGCGTCGGCGGCCAGCTCGGCGAGCTTGGCCGTGGGGATCTCCCCCAGCAGCCGCACCGGATCGTGGCCCGCGCGCTCCCATGCCTCGGGGTCGAGCGTGGCGAACAGGTCCAGCGTCGGCGGGTGCCAGCTCCACCGCAGGTTGGTGGCCAGCGTCTGCAGCGGCGCGAGCGCGGGCGGCAGCTGCGCCCGGACGGTGAAACGGCGAAGAGCTCTCACGGGAGGAAAGGGTAGATGAATCGATGGCGTGATCGGTCCAGATGCCGCGCGTCGGGACTGGACTCGCCACGGCATGGCGGGCACGCTTGACGGTGCCGAATCCGGGCGAAGATCTGCGGAGACCCGTTCCGATCGGGGCAAGGCCGGGTAGGTACGTTTGTGACTCACGCGACGGATGTGTCAGACGGGGGTGCGCCGATGACCGGTCGGCTGGGTATCGACGACGTCACGCCGACCGTGGGTGACGGGCGCCATCCGGCCAAGGCCGTCGTCGGCGAGGTCATCCCGATCGGGGCCACGGTCTGGCGCGAGGGACACGATGCCGTCGCCGCCAACGTCGTGTGGCGCAAGGTCGGCAGCCGCGGCGCCGCCCACCACGTCCGCATGGAGCAGACGGGGCTGGGCACCGACCGCTTCGAGGCCGTCGTGGCCGCCGACGAGCCGGGGCTCTGGACGTTCCGGGTCGACGCGTGGAGCGACCCCTGGGCCACGTGGCGCAACGCCGTCACCAAGAAGCTCGACGCCGGGCAGACCCCCGAGGAGCTCGCCAACGACCTGGAGATCGGCGCGCGGCTGCTGCAGCGCGTGGGGCGCCGCCCCGCCGAGCGCCCGCAGCGCGACCTGCTCTTCGGCGCGGCCAACGCCCTGCGCGACACCGCCATGCCGCTGCGCGCCCGGGTCGCGCCCGCGCTGTTCCCGGCTGTGCAGGCGATCATGACGGAGCGCCCGGTCCGTGAGCTGATCACGCGCGGCCGGTCGCTGCAGGTCTACGTCGACCGGGTCCGCGCCCAGTTCGGCTCCTGGTACGAGTTCTTCCCCCGTTCCACGGGCGGCCGCGACGAGACCGGCCGCGCGGTGCACGGCACGTTCGTCACCGCAGCCAAGGAGCTCGACCGGGTGGCGGCGATGGGCTTCGACGTTGTCTACCTGCCCCCGATCCACCCCGTCGGCACCGCGCACCGCAAGGGCCGCAACAACTCTGTGCACGCCGGGCCCGGCGACGTCGGCTCGCCGTGGGCAATCGGGTCGGAGGCGGGCGGGCACGACGCGATCGACCCCGAGCTGGGCACGATGGACGACTTCGACGCGTTCGTCGCCCGGACGCAGGACCTGGGCATGGAGGTCGCGCTCGACTTCGCGCTGCAGTGCGCGCCCGACCACCCGTGGGTCAAGGAGCACCCGGAGTGGTTCACGGTGCGCCCCGACGGCACCATCGCCTACGCGGAGAACCCGCCGAAGAAGTACCAGGACATCTTCCCGGTCAACTTCGACAACGACCCCGAGGGCATCTACAACGAGGCGCTGCGGGTCGTGCTGCTGTGGGTCGAGCACGGGGTGCGGATCTTCCGCGTCGACAACCCGCACACCAAGCCGCCGAACTTCTGGCATTGGCTGATCTGGCAGGTCAAGGCCCGCTACCCGGACGTGCTGTTCCTCGCCGAGGCGTTCACGCGCCCCGCGCGGCTGTTCGGGCTGGCCCGCATCGGCTTCACCCAGAGCTACACCTACTTCACCTGGCGCACGGCCAAGGCGGAGCTCACGGAGTTCGCGCTCATGCACGCCGAGCGCTGCGACGAGGCCCGGCCGAACCTGTTCGTCAACACCCCGGACATCCTCCACGAGTCCCTGCAACACGGCGGGCGCGGCATGTTCGCGATCCGGGCGGCGCTGGCGTCCACGATGGCACCCACCTGGGGCGTCTACTCGGGCTTCGAGCTGTACGAGGGCGAGGCCGTCAAGGCGGGCTCCGAGGAGTACATGAACTCGGAGAAGTACGAGCTGCGTCCGCGCGACTTCGCGGCCGCCGCGGCCACGGGCAACTCGCTGGAGCCCTACATCACGCGGCTCAACGAGATCCGCCGCGCGCACCCGGCGCTGCAGCAGCTGCGCAACATCGCGTTCCACCAGGTCAACAACGACCAGATCATCGCCTACTCCAAGACCGACCCGGCCACCGGCGACACCGTGCTCGTGGTGATCACGCTCGACCCGTGGAACGCGCAGGAGGGCACCACCGCCCTCGATCTGCCCGCGCTCGGCCTGAACTGGGGCGACAGCTTCACGGTGCACGACGAGATCACCGGCGGCACGTGGCAGTGGGGGCAGTACAACTACGTGCGGCTGGAGCCTTGGCACCACGTGGCCCACATCTTCCGCATCGCGCCGTAATCCGGTAGCACCGCCAGTACGATCGTCGCGTTCCGCCGTACCCGTCATCCGGATCTGACCGCCGGATCCCGCCTCCGCGTGGGTGAATTGTGGTATTTCCGCCCGGCGCCCGGGCTTCTTCCCTCCGTCATCACCGCAATCGGAGGGGAACACCCATGACTCAAGACGCCACCATCACGCTGGTCGACGCCACGCAGTTCGACATCGCAGGCCCCATCGTCATCAGCTATTCGGTGTCGAGCTTCGCGGGCAAGCCGCAGTTCGCCTACCGCGACGCGGACCGCACCCTGAACTTCAGCGGCGACGAGATCACGCGCGTCCAGACGACGGTCGGCGAGCTCGTCACGGTCACGCTGGAGTTCGTGGTCGACGCGTTCGTGCGCACGTTCACCCTCGTCGTGCCGCGGGTCCGCGGCGAGAACGGCAGCTCGACCGAGTTCTCGACCTTCGGGTTCGAGACCGTCGACCGGTCGAGCGCGTTCGTCGGCCCGGCGGGCGCCTCCGGTGTGCTGCAGACCTACCACCTGCACGAGCTGTGCGGGGTCGCCCAGGTCGTCCAGTTCTGAGCGACGCCGAACGAACCCGAACGCCGCGCCGACCCACCGGGGACGGCGCGGCGTCCGTTTTCACCCGCGCGAGGCGGACGGATCAGAACCGCTGAACAGCGTTATCGATCAAGTTCGAGGGGCGGCCGACGGCGCGTCGACCGATCGAGCGACCACCCGCGACCCCGACCGGCGACCCATGATCAGCGCGTGACGGCGGCCGCCCGGCCCACCACCCGTCCAAAATCGACCCGCGTCGGCCATGAAGTGCCTATCCGCGCCGGTCAGACCGCATACGGTGATCATCGGCGGGTCGGCGGGAGCATCCACCCCGCGTGTCGCACGTCACGCGGGGGACTTACGCTTCCGCCGTCCCCTCCACCACGTCCTGCGCTCATGCGTAGAGCAAGGTAGGACTGGTGGGGTGCGCCCTCCGCCCGTCCCCATCGCCCGGTAGGAACGCGATTCGCCGATGTCGACCGACACCACTGCGGGTACTCCCGCCACCAGTCCCAAAGACCCCGTGGAAGAGGTCAGCGCCGACGACTTCAGCCACGCACGCACCCTGGAGATCGACCGCGACTGGTACAAGCGCGCGGTCTTCTACGAGGTGCTCGTCCGGGCCTTCAACGACTCCAACCGCGACGGCACGGGCGACCTCCGAGGCTTGACCGAGAAGCTGGACTACATGCAGTGGCTGGGCGTCGACTGCCTGTGGCTGCCGCCGTTCTACGACTCCCCGCTGCGCGACGGCGGCTACGACATCCGCGACTTCCGCACCGTGCTGCCGGAGTTCGGCACCGTCGAGGACTTCGTCACGCTGCTCGACGAGGCGCACAAGCGCGGCATCCGCGTGATCACCGACCTCGTCATGAACCACACCTCCGACGCCCACCCGTGGTTCGAGGAGTCCCGCCGCCACCCCGACGGGCCCTACGGCGACTTCTACATGTGGGAGGACGACGACTCCCGCTACCCCGAGGCGCGCATCATCTTCGTCGACACCGAGCAGTCCAACTGGACCTACGACCCGGTGCGCGGCCAGTTCTACTGGCACCGGTTCTTCTCCCACCAGCCCGACCTCAACTACGACTGCCCGGCCGTGCAGGAGGCGATGCTCGACGTCCTGCGCTTCTGGCTGGACCTTGGCATCGATGGGTTCCGGCTGGACGCCGTGCCCTATCTCTACGCCCGCGACGGCACGAACTGCGAGAACCTCCCCGAGACCCACGCGTTCCTGCGACGCTGCCGGAAAGTGCTCGAAGACGAGTACCCGGGACGCGTGATGCTCGCCGAGGCCAACCAGTGGCCCTCGGACGTCGTGGAGTACTTCGGCGATCCCGAGGTCGGCGGCGACGAGTGCCACATGGCGTTCCACTTCCCGCTCATGCCGCGCATCTTCATGGCGGTGCGGCGGGAGAACCGCTTCCCGATCTCGGAGATCCTGGCACAGACGCCCGCGATCCCGTCCGGCGCGCAGTGGGGGATCTTCCTGCGCAACCACGACGAGCTGACGCTCGAGATGGTCACCGACGAAGAGCGCGACTACATGTACGCGGAGTACGCCAAGGACCCGCGGATGAAGGCCAACATCGGCATCCGCCGCCGCCTGGCGCCGCTGCTGGAGAACGACCGCAACCAGCTCGAGCTGTTCACGGCGCTGCTGCTGTCGCTGCCCGGCTCGCCCGTTTTGTACTACGGTGACGAGATCGGCATGGGCGACAACATCTGGCTGGGCGACCGCGACGCCGTCCGCAGCCCGATGCAGTGGACGCCGGACCGCAACGCGGGCTTCACCACCAGCGACCCCGGCCGGATCTACCTGCCGCCGATCATGGACCCGCTGTACGGCTACCAGGCGGTGAACGTCGAGGCGCAGCTCAACTCCACCACGTCGCTCCTGCACTGGAACCGGCACATGATCGAGGTCCGCAAGCGGCACTCGGCGTTCGGGTTTGGCGTCTACCACGAGCTGGGCGGCTCCAACCCGTCGGTGCTGGCGTACGTGCGCAGTCACGGCGGCTCCACCGTCCTCTGCGTCAACAACATGTCCCGCTTCCCGCAGCCGGTGGAGCTGGACCTGTCGGCGTGGCGGGGCCGCCACCCACACGAGCTGACCGGCGGGGTGCCGTTCCCGAAGATCGGCGAGCTGCCGTACCTCTTGACATTGCCCGGCCACGGGTTCTACTGGTTCTCGATCACCCCGCCGGAGGACAATTCGTGAATCGACTGGTCGAGGAGCTCCCCGTCCTGCTGCCGGTGTGGCTGACGCGCCAGCGTTGGTTCGCCGCGAAGGGCAGGCCGATCCGCTCGGTGGCGGTGGCCGCCGTCACGCCGCTCGTCACCGACGGCGATCCGCTCCTCGACCATGTCCTGCTACGGGTCTCGTTCGCCGACGGCGAGCAGCTCTACCAGCTGCTCGTCGGCCGCAGCGCCGTCCCCCGCGGCGAGCTCGAGCACGTCACCTTCGGCGCGATCGACGGGCTGATGGCCTACGACGGGCTGTGGGACCTGCGGGTCACCAAATGGCTGTTGGACGCCATCCGCGAGGGCGCCACGATCGGCGGTCTGCGGTTCATCCCCGAGCCGGGCGCGAAGATCGCCGAAGGCGTCGCGGGGCGGGTACTGGGGGTCGAGCAGTCGAACACGTCGGTGTCGTGGGGCGAGCGCTCGATCCTCAAGCTGTTCCGCCGCGTCCTGCCCGGCCTTAACCCCGACCTGGAAGTGCACCGGGCGCTGCGGTCGGCGGACAGCCGGGAGGTCGCGGCGTTGCAGGGCGCGATCGAGGGCGTGCTCGACGGCGAACCGCTCACGCTCGCGATGCTCCAGGACTTCGCGGCCAACTCGGCCGACGGCTGGTCCATGGCCCTGGCGAGCGTGCGCGACCTGCTGGCCGAGGCCGACCTGCGCGCCGACGAGGTCGGCGGCGACTTCGCGGGCGAGGCCTCCCGGCTGGGCGAGACCGTCGCCGTCGTCCACGACGAGCTCCGCCGGGCACTGGGCGAGACCTCGCGCGACGCCCGCGAGCTCGCCGCCATCTGGCACGAGCGGCTGGGCGGCACCGTGGCGGAGGTGCCCGCACTCGCCCCGTACGTCGGCGCGATCCGCGACACCTACGACGCGGTAGCGGCCCTCGGCGCCGGGATGCCGACCCAGCGCGTGCACGGCGACCTGCACCTCGGCCAGACCCTGCGCACCCCGCGCGGCTGGCTGCTGATCGACTTCGAGGGCGAGCCCGCCGCGCCGCTGGCCGAGCGGGTGCGGCCGGACTCGGCGCTGCGCGACGTGGCAGGCATGCTGCGCTCGTTCGACTACGCGGCCTTCCACCAGATCCTGGCCCGCGAGCCCGCGGCGTTCGACGACGCCAACCACGACTCGCAGCTCGTCTGGCGCGCCAACGAATGGGCCGAGCGCAACCGCAACGCCTTCTGCGAGGGCTACGCCGTGCGTTCCGGCACCGACCCCCGCGACCAGCGGCAGCTCATGCGGGCGTTCGAGCTGGACAAGGCGGTCTACGAGCTGTTGTACGAGACCCGCAGCCGCCCGACCTGGGCGCCGATCCCGCTGGCCTCCATCGCCCGCCTCACCCAGGAGTCCGGCGCGGGCCACGCGGTCTGACCCCGTATCACCGGCGCGTGCCGGTGCCTCTCTTGGTTCGGGGCAGGGGGGTACAAAACGTGCACGCTATCGCCACGCGCCATCGCGCGTCGGAAAGGCGGAGCTGGGCCACCGAGATCATCGCGCTGATCGATGAGGGTCGGTACCGGCAGGCAGGCAGGCTGGTGGGGGTCCTCGCCGAGTGCGGACCGGACGCGGCCACGGCACGCGTGCTGCGGCACGCCCGTCAGCAGATCGAGCAGCTCATCGACGCGCCCGCGCGCGAGATCGGCCGTCAGGCCACCGCGCGCGCGGCCGTCCACGCGCTGTTGGCCGACGCCGTGGCCGCCCCGGTGCCGGATGTCGGCACCGATCCGGGCGAGCGGCTCGCGAAGTGGCCGCTCGCGTGGCGCGGCTGGCTGGCCGAGCACGGCATGACGTGGGACGACGACGGCGACGTGGCCTGAGCACGACGGTCAGGCGGGCGTCGCGACGTCCTCGACCGGCACCGGGGCGTGGAACCCCGCGGGCGACGGGTCGCGCACCCAGTCCACCTCGACGTGCGTGCCGTCCGGTCGGTGAACCAGAAGGACAGCTTCGGGCCGAGGTCGGTGACCGCGCCGCCGCTCACGCCCAGGTCGCACACGCGGCGGCGCAGTTCGTCGAACGCCGCCCGCGAGCGCACGTTCGGCGCGAAGTGGTCGAGGTGGCCGCGGCCGAGCATGGCCGCCGACGCGCGGCCGTGCGGGTTGCCCGCGACCTCGACCGGGTGCAGCACGCCGTCGCGCCCACCGACAGGATCGCGTGGCAGAACGCGGGCGTCGTCTCCGCGAAGACGACGGTCGCGCCGAACACCTCGGTGTAGAACGCGCAGAAGCGGTCGACGTCCTCGGTGCCGACCGCGAGGTGGTTGATGCCGCTGACCAGCATGATTTCTCCCTTCCGGATCGATGACGCCAGGGTCGCGGCGCGTGGCTGCGGTTTCGCTGCGGTCATGGTCGTGGCGTGCTGGCGGTGCTCGGCCCGGCGCCCGACCTCCGGTGGACGTGCTCACCTGGATTGCGCCCGCCGTGGCCGACGACGCCCGGTTCGGCGCCTGGTGGGACGCGGCGGGGCGGCGGGCCGCGAGCCCCCGCACGGCCGGGCTGGTGCACGGGGCGATCATGGACGGCGACGTGCGCGCCCTGCTCGCCCGGGTGATGGCGCCCGTGCTGCTGCTCTCGCGCGTCGACTGCCCGTAGCACGACCCGGGCCACGGCCGCTGGCTCGCCGCGCACCTCCCCCGCGCCACCGTGGAGGAGCACCCGGACCCGAACGGCGTGTGGTTCCTCGGCGACGTCGCCTGGGTGCTCGCGCGGTTCGCCGCCTTCGTCGGGCCGGCGGCCTAGCCCCAGTTTCCCGGTTAGTTCGATCTTGAGTGTGTTGGGAACTGGCTCCAGGTGAGTTGAGCTGGGCGTTCTCGGCGCGGCAGCTGGTGTTTGATCTTGCTTTGGCCTATGACCTAAAGAGTGGCGAGTCTCTACAAGAAGGTGATCAGCGGCAGGCCGTACTGGTACGTGCGGGAGATGGCCTGGGTGCAGGGTAAACCCAGGATGGTCTCCGAGCGCTACCTCGGGTCGGCCGCCGACATCGCCGCCGCGTTCGACGAACGCGAGGCCGCGCTGCGGCCCGAGCGGACCCGGCACCTGGCGTTCGGGGACGTCGCCGCCGCGTGGGGGATGCTGGAGCGTCTCGGCGTGGTCGCGGTGATCGATGAGGTGGTCGGGGCACGCCGGGCCGACGCGGGCGCCTCGGTGGGCACCTACCTGGCGCTGGCCGCGCTGGGCCGCCTGGTGGACCCGTGCTCCAAGCGCGGGTTCGAGAAGTGGTGCGCGGCACCGCCGCCGACCGGTTCACCAAGATCGGTGCCGGGGTGCTGGACCACCGCAAGTTCTGGGACGCGATGCACGGGGTCAGCCCCGAGCAACTGGCCCGCATCGAGCACCGTCTCGCCCTGGCCATGATCGAGACCTTCGAGCTGGACATCTCCGCGCTGGCCCTGGACATGACCAACTTCGCCACCTACATCGATACCACCAACGACAAGGCACCCATCGCGCAGCGCGGCAAGGCCAAGCAGAAACGAGCCGACCTACGCCTGGTCGGGCTCGGCCTGGTGATCACCCGCGACGGTGGGATCCCGCTGGTCTCCCACGCCTACCCCGGCAACCGGCCCGACGTCACCCAGTTCGCCACCATGATCGACCTGCTGGTGGCGCGGCATACCGCGTTGGCCGCGGCGCTCACCGACAACCCCGACAACCCCGACAACCCCGATAACCCCGATAACCCCACGCCCAGCGTGAGCGCGACAACCCCGCAGATGACGGTGGTGTTCGATGCCGGGCAGAACTCGCTGGCCAACCTCGCGCACCTGAGCGCGACCGGTCTCGGGTTCGTCGGGTCGATCCCGCCGTCTGACTGCCCGGACCTGCTGGCCCGCCCCGCCGCCGACCGGCACCCCGTGGACCCCGACCGGTTCCCCGGCGTGACCGCACTGGAACAACGCCGCCCGGTCTACGGCGCCGACCGCCGCGTCGTGCTCACCCACTCCCCGACCCTGCACACCGCCCAGTCCCGCGGCTTCGACCAGACCCTGGCCAAGGCCACCGCGAAGCTCTCCGCGCTGGCCGACACCCTGGCACGGGGCCACACCCGCCGACCCCACGACAAGGTCACCGCCGAGATCACCCAGATCGTCAACGACCCCTGGGTGCGTCGGGTCATCACCTGGCAGCTGACCGGCGCCACCCCCGCCGAGCACCGGCTCGCCTTCGACCTCGACGATCAAGCCCGCACCGACCTGGAAGCCGAGGTCTTCGGCAAACGCGTCCTGATGACCGACCGCGACCAGTGGCCAACCGCGGACGTGGTCGCCGGCTACCGCTCCCAGTCCGAGGCCGAGTTCGGCTTCCGCCAACTCAAAGACCCGCACGTGGTGTCGTTCTCCCCGATGCACCACTGGACCGAGCACAACATCCGGGTGCACGTGTTCACCTGCGTGCTCGCCCTGCAGATCGCCCACCTCATGCGCCGCCACGCCCACCAACACGGCCTGCACCTATCCGTGCGTGAACTGCTCGACACCCTCGCCGGTATCCAGGAGACGGTGCTGATCTACCCCTCCACCGGCGGGCGACCCAAGGCCCGCCGCATACTCACCGAGACCAACCCCACCCAGGACCACCTCGCCGAGATCTTCGATCTACACCGCTGGGCACCCCGAACTTAGGTCATAGCACACAACAACATCAACTTAGCTCCTGGCCAGGGAAAACACCGGCAGCGATCATGCTAGCCGGGAAACTCGGGCTAGGCTCTGCGGCGTGACCCCCGACGAGCTGGCTCGCCGACTGGCCGATCTTCCCGCGGCCGGGAGTTTGACACTGGCCGTGCTGCACGGCTCGCGGGCCCGCGAAGAAGCGCGGCCGGACGCCGACTGGGACATCGGCGTCCTCGCGGACAGGCGGCCGGACCTGGCAGCGCTCGTCGCGGACCTGACCGCGGCCCTCGGCACCGACGCGGTCGACGTCGTCGACCTACGGACGGCGAGTGCCCTCCTCCGGTTCCGGGCCGCGAGGGATGGCATCGTTCTGCTTGAGCGGCCCGTGGGCACGTTCGAGGAGTTCCAGCTCGAGGCGGTGCGCCTCTGGTGCGATGCGGGCCCGGTGATCCGCGCCGCGCACGGCGACGTTCTGGCGGAGCTTTGAGATGACCGGCGTCGATCGCGAGCTGTTGGCCGAGCGCGCCGCGTCGGTCCTCAGGCATCTCGACCGGGTGGCCGCGCATCTGCGGCCCGGCTCCGTGCGGCGGCAGGTTTCCGCAACCTCATCGTGCACGCCTGTGCGGACCTCGACCTGCAGCGGGTGCACGCCATCGCCTTGGCGGGCCCGGCGGACCTGCGCGCATTTCTGGTTGCGCTGCGCGACCGCGCGTCCTGATCAGGGCGCCTTCGGTGTGGGCTGCGGCACCGCCGGGCACTGCTTGTCCGACCGGTCGCCCGCCACCCGCGCGGGCAGCGCGCCCGTCGCCAGATAGGCGGCGATGGTGTCGTCCGTGCACGCCACGCCGGACAGCGAGCCCGCGTGGGTCGTGCCGCCGACGCCCTCGACGAGCACCGAGCGGCCGAACAGCCTGCGGGCCTCCAGCGCACCCGAGTACGGCGTGGCGGCGTCGAGGGTCTCGCTGATCAGCAGGATCGGCGGCGCGGCCGCGCCCGAGATCGCCACCGGGGTGCGCGCGGGCGCCTTCCACGTCTGGCACGGGGCGTTGTACCAGGCGTTGCCCCAGGTCTCGAAGGGCGCTGTGCGCGCCACCCGCACGTTGTGCGCGAGCACCTGGGCGAACGGCCGCGGCCACGGCGTGTCGGTGCACTGGACGCCCAAGTAGATCGCGTAGCCGTTGTCGTCGTCCACGGAGGCCGTGTCGTCGTAGAGCGCCTTCACGGCGGCGGCATCGCGGTTGTGCACCCACTTCGCGAACGTCGAGGCGATCTTCTCCCAGCCGGAGACGTAGTACCCGGCCTGCAGGAAGATGTCGGTCCACTCCGAGGGGCCGATCTTGCCGCCTGCGGGTTCAGCGCGGAGCTGGTCGCGCTCGGCGTAGTACAGCCGCTCGACGTCGTCGCCGGAGTTGCCGAGGTGATAGACCGCGTCGTTCTTCGCGATCCAGTCGAAGTACACCTTGATCGTCTTCTCGAATGCGACGTCCTGGTCGAGGTTGTCCTCGTACCACACGCCGCGGTGGTCGACCACGCCGTCGAACACCGCGCGCCGCAGGTTCTGCGGGTAGAGCGAGGCGTAGACCTGGCCGAGGTAGGTGCCGTAGGAAAAGCCGTAGAAGTTGATCTGCTTGGCGCCCACGGCCTTGCGGATCGTGTCCAGGTCCCTGGCGGCGTCCTCGGTGGTCAGATGGCTGAGCAGCGCGCCGCCCTTGGTCGCGCACGCCGCCGCGTAGCGCTCGGCCCGGGCCTGCCACGCCGAGATCACGCCGGGCGCCTTCGTCGGGTCGTACTCGGGACGGTTGTAGCCGCCGTAGTCGGGGATGCAGGACAGCGCGGGCGTGCTGGCGCCGACACCGCGGGGGTCGAAGCCGATCCAGTCGTAGGCGTCGCCCGCGTGCCCGGGCACCGTCGCGCCGAGCAGCGAGAGCGCGAGCCCCGACCCACCCGGCCCACCCGGGTTGACCAGCATCGGCCCCTGCGCCTTGGCGGCGGCGACCGTGTGCTTCACCCGCGACACCGCGATCTTGATCATTTCGCCGTCGGGTCGGGCGTAGTCCAGCGGGGCGGTCACGAACCCGCACTCCGCCTTCGCGTGCAGGCGCGGGCTGGTGCACGGTCCCCACGCCACGGGCGGCGGCTGGTCGTCGGGGGTGGGCGCGGCCTGTGCCCCGGGCGCACCGAGCACCGCGAGCCCGAGCGCGACCACGGTGGCGAGCGCGGACATCACGGTGCGGCGCACTTTTCCCCCACTCCCCCGACGTGGACGGAGAGCGAGAGTGCCATCCGGATGCAGCGGGTGACAACACCCCGACGGACGGTCGTCGATCACCGTCGGTGCTTGCTCCGCGCCCGCGCCCGGGACAGGCTGACGACCGTGGATCTTCTTCCGGGCGTGCGCTCGGCCCTCGTCGACACCGACCGAATCCGGATGCGCGTGCTCGAGGCGGGTCCGGCCGACGGCGAGCCGGTCGTGTTCGTGCACGGCAACCTCTCGACGTCGCGCTTCTTCGAGCACCTCATGCCCGAGCTGCCGTCGCGCTACCGGGTGATCGCCCCGGACATGCGCGGCTTCGGCGACTCCGACCCCGCGCCGCTCGACGCCACCCGCGGGCTCGCCGACTGGGCCGACGACACCGCCGCCCTTCTGCGCGCGATCGGTGTGCAGGCGCCGCCGCACCTCGTCGGCTGGTCGACCGGCGGCGCGGCGATCGCCCGGTACGCGCAGGACCGGCCGGCGGCGTCGCTCACGTTCCTCGACCCCGTCTCGCCCTACGGCTACGGTGGCACCCACGCCGACGGCGCCCTCTGCTTCCCCGACGGCGCCGGGTCCGGCGGCGGGGGGATCAACCCCGAGGTGGTCGAGCGGCTGCGGGCGGGCGACACCTCCGCCGACAGCCCGTTCTCCCCGCGCAGCGTGTTCCGGGCGTTCTACGTCGCGCCCGGGTACGTCGAGCCGCGCGAGGACCTCTACGTCGCCGAGATCCTGAAGACCCGGCTCGGCGACGCGAACTACCCCGGCGACGCCACCGCCTCCGAGCATTGGCCGGGGTTCGCGCCCGGCACGTCGGGCATCCTCAACGCGCTCTCACCGCGGTACTGCCGCTGGGCCGAGATCGTCGACCTCGACCCCAAGCCGCCGGTGCTGTGGACGCACGGCGGCGCGGACCTGGTGGTGGCCGACGGGTCGCCGCTGGAGCTGGGGACCCTTGGTGCTTCGGGAGCGGTGCCGGGCTGGCCGGGCGCGGAGGTCTACCCGCCGCAGCCGATGGTGACGCAGATCCGCGCCGTATTGGAGCGCTACGCCGCGGCGGGCGGGCGGGTCGGTGCGCACCGAGATCATCGACGGCGCGGGCCACGGCCCGCAGCTGGACGCGGCGCCCCGGTGGCTGGCGATCTTCCGGGACTTTCTTGCGACGATCGGGTGAACGACCGTCGGAGGTCGTCGTCGCCGACCGATGGAGGGATGTGCACGCCAGCGGGAAGGTCCGACCCGACCCGGGAGCCGCGCTGCTCGAGCTGTACGACGCGGCGCTCCCCCAGGTCTACGGCTACCTGCTGGCGCGCTGCGGGCGTCGGGCCCTCGCCGAGGACCTGACGGCCGAGACGTTCCTCGCCGCCGTCGCGGCGTGTCGGCGCGAGCCACCGCCGGTGCCCAGCACGGGCTGGCTGGTCGGCATCGCCCGGCACAAGCTCGTCGACCACTTCAGGGCCGCCGAGCGGGAGGCCCGCGGGCTTGCCGCCGTCGCCGACGAGGACGTGTCCGATCCCTGGGACGCGCACCTGGACGCGCTGCTGGCGCAGGAGGTGCTGGCCGAGCAGTCGGGCCTGCATCGCGCCGTGCTGACCCTGCGCTACCTCGACGGCCTGTCCGTCGGCGAGGTGGCACGGGTCCTCGGTCGCACCCTGCATGCCACCGAGGCGTTGCTCGTGCGCGCCCGCGCCGCGTTCCGCCGGACCTACGAGGGGAGGACCCAGTGACTTATCCGCAGCCCGATCCGCTCGACGCACTGCGGGTGGGCGACGGGCCCGTCGATCCCGACCCGGCGTTCGCGGCCGCCCTGCGCGCCCGTCTGGAGCGCGCACTGCTCAACCCTCTGGAGGAGCCCATGACCAGCACACTCGATACGCGGAGCACACGCACGCGGCTGCGCACGATCACGCCACGCCTCACCGTCGTCGACGCCCGCAGGGCCGTCGAGTTCTGCGTCGCCGCGTTCGGCGCCACCCGGCGCACCGAGCCCATGGTGACGCCGGACGGCCGGATCGGGCACGTCGAGGTCGCGCTGGGCGACAGCGTCGTGATGATCACCGAGGAGTGGCCGGAGGACGGGCTGCTGGCGCCGGTGCGCCGGGGCGGGCCGAGCCTGTCGCTGCGGCTGGAGACCCCCGATCCGGACGGCGTCGTCGCCGCCGCGGTGGCGGCCGGTGCCAGGTTGGACCGGCCGGTCACCGATGAGCCCTACGGCCGCGGCGGCGTGGTCGTGGACGCCGAAGGGCACCGGTGGATCGTGGCCCGCGGAGTGCCCCTGGCCCGGCCGGGCGACGTGGTCTACGCGTCGCTGTGGACGCCGGACCCGGACCGCACCCGCCGGTTCTTCGGCGACGTCCTCGGCGACCTCGGCCCGCTCGGCACCGCCGCCGCGCCGAGCGCGACGCTGATGTGCGCCTACGAGGTGCCGGACGTCGATGCGGCCGTCACGCTCGTCCGGGCCGCAGGGGGCACGGCCGCCGAGCCGCGCGACGAGCCGCATGGGCGCACCCTGGACTGCGTCGACGACCAGGGCATTCCGTTCGCGCTGCACACCGGGCCGGGCACGCCGCCGCTGGCCGGGCCGCTGGCCTACGTGGAGCTGCGGGTGCCCGACGAGGGGCGGGCGCGCGCGTTCTACGGCACCGTGCTGGGCTGGGGCTTCCAGCCCGGGAGCGAGCCGGGCTACTGGCACCCCCGCAGCCCGGAGGGCGAGTTCACCGCCCCCATGACCGGGCTTGTCGGCGGGGCGGCGCAGGCGCGGGTGGTGCCGACGTTCCGGGTGCCCGACGTGGCCGCCGCCCTCGCCGACGTCCGGGCCGCGGGCGGGGAGGCCGGGGAGTTCCGCCCACGCGGCGGCGCCCCCTGCGTGGACGACCAAGGCGCCCCGTTCCTCCTCCACCCCTGACCGCGGGGCGGTAGCGTCCCGCGGGTGATCGAGGACGGGGCCGAGGTGCTCGCCCGGGTGGACCGGGGCGGGATGGTGGAGGCGCTGCACGCGGGGCACGCGGTCGCGCTCGGCGCCGACGGGGCCGCGCGGGTCTGCGTCGGCCACCCGGACGCGACGTTCCTCCCGCGCTCGTCGCTCAAGCCCCTGCAGGCCGTCGCGATGCTGCGGGCCGGGCTGGAGCTCGACGGGCCGTGGCTCGCGCTGGCCTGCGCGAGCCACGAGGGCGAGCCCGACCACGTCGAGGGCGTGCACGCGATCCTCGAGAAGGCCGGGCTCGCCCCGGCGCACCTGCAGACCCCGCCGACGCTCCCGAACGAGCCGGACGCCGCGTTCGCCTGGCGCCGCGTAGGCCGCGGTAGCGAACCGATCGCCCACATGTGCTCGGGCAAGCACGCGGCAATGCTCGCCACCTGCGTCGTCAACGGCTGGGACCCGGCGTCCTACCGTGATCCGGCGCACCCGCTACAGGCCCAGGTGCAGGCGGCGATCGCCGAGCTCACCGGCGACGAGCCGCTCCCCGTCGTCGTCGACGGGTGCGGCGCACCCGCGTTCTCGGCCACGGTCACGGGTGTGGCCCGCGCCTACGCCCGGATCGCGACCGCGCCTGCGGGCACCGCCGAGCACCGGGTCGCGACGGCCATGCGCGAGCACCCGTGGTACGTCGGCGGCACCGGCACGCTGGTCACCCGGCTCGGGCTCGCCGTGCCCGGGTTGATGGCGAAGAACGGCGCCGAGGGGGGCTTCGCCGCGGCGCTGCCGGACGGGCGCGCGTTGGCCGTCAAGATCCTCGACGGCTCCCCGCGCGCACTGCCCGCGCTGGTCGCGGCGCTGCTGCGCGCCCTCGGCGTCGACGCCCCCACCCCCGACCCGGTGCTCGGCGGCACCGAGCCGGTGGGCGTGGTGCGCCCGTCGTTCTGACGTCTACGCAGCCGCAGGCGCGTCCCATTCGATGTGGTGGCCGTGCATCCACGTCAGCGACGACCCGACGCTCTTCTCCGCCCGCCGGAAGATGATCGGCAGAAGCGCGTCGCGGATCACCCGGCCGACCGGCCCGGCCGCCTTCGCGTTGCTCGATCGCGCCCCCGCCTTCACCACCCGCTCGACCCGGTCCCGGCGCAGGCCCTCGAACGTGGTGAACGCCGCGGCCACGTCCGGCACGTCGCGCAGGCACTGGGCCAGCACCACCGCGTCCTCCAACGCCATGGCGGCCCCTTGGCCCGCAGCGGGCGAGGTCGCGTGCGCCGCGTCGCCAATGATGATCATGTTGTCCCGGTGCCAGCGCCGGACCCGCGGCATGTCGTAGGTCGCCCAGCCGGTCAACGGTCCCGGGGCCGCGGCGATCAGCTCCCGCATCGGCCCCTGGTCGGTGCCCAACAGCTCCAGCAGCCAGGTGCGCCAGTCCGCGTCGGTCATCGCCTCCAGCTCGCCGAGCGCGGGTTCGCGCGGGTGCGGCGGGTTCGCGAACCAGCCCGCGCTGCCGTCGGGCGCTGCCGTCCAGCCGAAGAAGCAGCGCGTGCCGAACATCATCTGGAACTCGTCGACCGGCGTGTCCAGCGGGAAGTCCCGGACGTAGCCGCCGATGTTGAGCACGGGCACGTAGCGCACCGGCGCGGCGTCCGGGTCGATGATCTCCCTTGTCCGGGAGCGGATGCCGTCACAGCCGATCAGCACGTCGCCCTCGGCGGTGGTGCCGTCGGCAAACGTCACGGCCACCCGTCCGCCGTCCGACTGCGCCCCGACCAGGCGCTTCCCGTACCGCACCGACGCCCCGCGCGCGACGGCCTCGTCCCGCAGACCCGCGTACAGGTCGCTGCGGCGCAGCATCTGGCTGCCGGTGCCGTCAGACAGCACCGGGCCGTTGCTCATGCGGCCCAGCACCTTTCCCTTGGCGTTGAGGAAGCGCATCGACCGCGTCGGGTACCCCAGCTCGGCCACGAGTTTGTGCGCCTCCACCGCCCGCAGCGCGTCGATCCCGTTGGCCTGCAGCGTGAGCCACGACCCGACCTCGTCGGCGCCGGTCGGGTGCCCCTCGAACACCTCCGCGTGGATCCCGGCCTTCTGCAGCGCCATCGCCACCACCGGCCCCGCCACGCCCGCCCCGATCACCACTGCCTTCTTCATGGCCATCCCCCGCTAGACTTCACTCGTCGAGACAAGTATCTCGTATGAACGAGTATCTTGTCTTGGCGAGATAATGTCAAGGAGCTTCCGTGGACGACGACGCGCTGCGCACCGAGATCACCGACCTGCTGCTGCGGTTCATCGCGGGCGTGGTGCTGCACAGCAACGAGGTGGCCCGACAGGTCGGCCTGGGCCCGAGCGACTCACAGTTCCTCGGGCTGCTCCGCCTCGACGGCCCGCTGACGCCCGGAAGGCTCGCCGAGCTGACCGGGCTCACGACCGGCACGGTGACCGGTGTGCTCGACCGGCTGGAGCGCGGCGGCTTCGTGCACCGCGAGCGGGACCCGGCCGACCGTCGCAAGGTGGTGGTGACGCCGGTGCCCGAGGGCGTGGCCCGCCTCGCCGCCCACTACAGCGACCACGGGGCGTACACCGACGCCCTCCTCGCCCGCCGCGACACGGCCGAACTCCACGTACTGCGCGACTTCCTCGACGACCTGATCGCCTCGCCCGGGACGGTCAGCGACGCGCCCCCGCAGGCAGATCGACCGGGCCCCGCTGGGCCGGGATGACCACCGGCGGCGCCGCCGGAGGCAGGGCCAGCTGGCCCTCGGACGGGCGATCGGGGCTGCGCCGGTGCGAGCGCACCCAGCCCAGGGCCCGCCAGTGGCCACGCACGAACGCCATAGGCCCATGAAAGCACGCGGCACCGACAGTTCCCGCAGCGCTAGCCTCCACGCCGTGGTCCGCACCCGTACCGAGCTGCTGTTCCGGATCGCGATGGCGGTCAAGGGCATCGACGGGCTGATCGAGCTGATCGGCGGCATCGCGCTGCTGCTCGTGTCGCAGACCGAGGTGCAGAAGGTGATCGCGGCCGTCGTCACGCGGGACCTGCTCGGCCCGCCGGACGGCTCGCTCACCCGCCACTTCGTCGCGGGCACCGCGGAGTTCGCCTCGGGCAACCGCACGTTCGCGGTCGTGTACCTGCTGCTGCACGGCCTCCTCAAGGTGGCGCTGGTCGTCGCGCTGCTGCGGCACTGGCTGCCCGCCTACCCGGTGGCCATCGTCGTGCTCGGGTTGTTCGTGGTCTACGAGCTCTACCGGGCGACCCAGACCGGGTCGCTGCTCCTGCCGGTGCTCGCGGTCGTGGACGTCGTGGTGATCGCCCTCGTCGTGCGGGAGTACCGCGCGCTGCGCCGCGAGCAAAGCGATACGCGCGGATCGGTCAAGGGCCCCCCTGCCCCCTAGCCTGGGCGCCGTGGTGACGGTCGACGACACGCAGCCCATCGCCCCCGCCCCGCGCGGGCGGCGCACCGTGCTGCGAGTGGGGATCGTCGTGCTCGTGCTGGTGCTGAGCTCGCTGGGCCTGGCCGTCGAGCAGGCGCTCTCCGCGCCGGGCAACGACCCGGCGCCCGCGAAGCTCGCCGAATGGGCCCGCGACAACGGCCTCGGCGGGCTCGTCACCTGGTTGGAAGGCGTGCGGTATGCCGCCGACCAACCCGTGGTCGGGGGCGCTCCGGCAGGCGGGATCCCGACGGCGAGCGGCGCCGAAAAGCCCGCACCCGGACGGACGTTCGGCGGCGGGGACGCCCCGCTCGCCCCGGTCGCGGGCGGGCCGCCGCTGCCCGGCGAGGGGCGCTGGCAGACCGTGGTCACCGCGCACGGACGACCGGCCGTCCAGGTGGCCGCGCTGCGCCCCGACGACCGGCACACCTCCTACGTCGTCGGCGTGCTCCGCATGGACCCCACGCAGGTGCGCGGCCAGCTGCACCCCGGCACCCGCGACCCGGGCGGCACGTGGAAGGCGTCGTTCGGGCTCACCCCGGCCGAGCAGCGGGTGGTCGCGGCGGCGTTCAACGGCGGCTTCCGGCTGAACGACCCCAGCCACAACGGCTACTTCAGCGAGGGCCGCACCGTCGCCCCGCTCCGCGACGGCGCAGCCAGCCTCGTCGTGCGCACCGACGGCACGGCCGACGTGGGCACCTGGAACGGCGAGGAGCGCATGGGCCCCCAGGTGGCGAGCGTCCGGCAGAACCTGCAGATGCTCGTCGACGGCGGCCGGGTCAACCCCACCTGCGCCACCGGCGGAACGAAAGAGTGGGGCAGCACCATCGGCCAGGCCGCGTACATCCACCGCTCCGGGTTCGGCGTCACGGCGGGCGGCGCCGAGGTGTACGTCGGCGGACCGGCGTTGTCGGTCTGCACGCTGGGCCGGATCCTCGCCGACGCGGGCGTCGTGCGCGGCATGGAGCTCGACATCAACCCGGGCTGGGTCACCGGCGCCTACTTCCACGACAACCCGATCGGCGCCCCGACCGGGTTTGCCCTGTTCCCCACGGAGAAGGTCGCCCCCACCCACTACCTCAGCCCGTCCAGCCGCGACTGGTACTCCTGGGTGCTGCGCTGACGCCTCAGGGCCGCACGGCCTCCACCACGTAGGCCGTCATGGCGCCGGTAACGGGGCCTGCGCCCAGCAGCGCGGTCATCTCGTCCGCGACGGCGACGGTCGCCGTCGCGAGGTCGCTGCGGGCCGCGATCTCGGCCCGCAGCGGGGTGCCCGCGCAGTAGCCCGCGGCGAGATCGGCGGCGGAGGCGGCGCAGCCGTCGAGCGTCACCGCCTCGACCGACCCGCAGCGCAGCCCGCCCGCCGCCACGTCGGCGGTCAGGACGTCCACATCGGCGTAGCCGTGCGGCACCGCGGCCATGAACGTCGGCGGATCGTCGGGGAACACCCGCTCCAGCGCGGTGACGAGCGCGGCCTGGAAGACGTGGGTGTCGAGCGCGGCCCACGTGTTCACCAGCACCCGGCCGCCGGGCGCGAGCACGCGGCCCGCCTCGGCGAACGCCGCGGGCCGGTCCGGGAAGAACATCACGCCGAACTGGCAGGCCACGAGGTCGAACGCGGCATCGTCGAACGGCAGCCGGGTGGCGTCGGCCTGCCGCCACCGCGCCACCGGAACCCGGCGGGTGCCCAGCTCGACCATGGCGGCGTTCAGGTCGGTGGCCGTGACGGCCCCGGCGACGGCGAGCAACTCACGGGTCAGCACCCCGGTGCCCGCGGCCAGCTCCAGCGCCTCGCCGACGGGCCGCGCCGCCGCCCGCTGTGCCAGGTCGAGGGCGAACGGATGAAACACCGACGGGACGAGCCACCGGTCGTATGCCGCGGGCATGGTGTCCACCCACACCCGGTCGGCATCGCTCGCCATGCGGCCGGAGAGTACGCGGTCAGGTGCGCCGCCGGAGTGGCAGCAGGGTGACACTGCAGTCACTGAACGACTGCAGTGTCACCCTGCTGCCACTCCCGGGGCGCGCTCAGTAGGCACGGGCCACCACGGCGACGAGGTCCGGCTCGTCCGGGTCGTCGGGCAGCGAGCCGTCGGGCCGCTGCAGGCCGCGGACGGTGATCCCGTCCTGGGCGAGTCGGGTCTCCCCCGCGACGCCGAGCGCCGCCCACGGGAGGCGGGCGAACCCGGTGCGCGCGGCCTCGGCCGCGTCGGCGAGCGTGGCGACGTCGTGCGTACGGTCGTCGCGGCGGCGGGTCGCGGCGGCCAGCATGTCGGCCTGCACGGTCGCGAGCAGCTCCCGCACACCGCCTGCGAGCGAGGCGAGCGGCGTGGCCGTCTTCTCCCCGGTGTCCCGGCGGGCCAGCGTGACCCTTCCGTCGGCGAGGTCCCGCGGCCCGAGCTCGACGCGCAGCGGTGCGCCCTTGATCTCCCACTCGGTGACCCGACGCCCGAACGACCGGCCCGCGCGCGCGTCGACGCGCACCCGCACCCCGTCGACCCGCAGCTCCTCGGCGAGCTCGTCGGCGACCCGCACGAGCTCGGCGTCCTCGCGCACGGGAAGCACCACGACCTGCGCGGGCGCGACCGCGGGCGGCATCCGCAGGCCCGCGTCGTCGCCGTGCGCCATGATCAGCCCGCCGACCACCCGCGTGGACGTGCCCCACGACGTCGTCCACGCGAGTGCCCGTTCGCCGTCCGGGCCCAGGAAGTCGATGCCGAACGCGCGCGCGAAGTTCTGCCCCAGCTCGTGGCTGGTGGCCATCTGCAGGGCCTTGCCGTCGCCCATCATGGCCTCGCAGGTCAGGGTGTTGACCGCGCCCGCGAACCGCTCCCGCTCGGTCTTCAGCCCGACCAGCACGGGCACGGCCAGCCGTTCGACCAGGAAGTCGCGGTAGACCTCCAAGTGGATGCGGCGGGCGTAGGCGGCCGCGTCGGCGCGGGTCCGGTGCGCGGTGTGCCCCTCCTGCCAGAGGAACTCGCTGGTGCGCAGGAACAGCCGCGGCCGCAGCTCCCACCGCACGGCATTGGCCCACTGGTTGAGCAACAACGGCAGGTCCCGGTAGCTCTGCACCCACTTCGCCATGTACTCGCCGATGACGGTCTCGCTGGTGGGCCGCACGACGAGGGGCTCCTCCAGCGGCTTGCCGCCGCCATGCGTCACCACCGCGAGCTCGGGGCTGAACCCCGCGACGTGCGTGGCTTCCCGGGCCAGGTAGTGCTCGGGGATGAGCAAGGGGAAGTACGCGTTCTCCGCGCCCGTTGCCTTGATCCGGCGGTCGAGATCGGCCTGCATGTGCTCCCAGATCGCGTAGCCGTACGGGAGGATCACCATGGAGCCACGCGCCGGCCCGTTCTCGGCCAGCTCGGCCGTGGCGAGCACGTCCTGGTACCAGCGGGGGAAGTCGGCGGCCTGACCGGTGAGCATGGACGGCGACGGTAGCGAGCGAGCGCCCGCCGGTCGCGCGGATTTGCCTGCTGGACATACCGTGCGGCAACCACCGACGCTGCATGGTGTGACCACGGAGCGGGCACCCACCCACCGGGCCCGGTGGCTGCGGCGGGCCGTGCTCCTCGCGGTCGTGCTCGTGGCGGCGTACGGCCTGCCTGCGCTGTTGCCCGCCGTCCGCACGGCCATGGCGGGCGTGGCGGGCATCGCGCCCGCGGTGATGCTCGGCGCTGCCGCGCTGGAGCTGGCGTCGCTGGCCTGCTTCTCCGGGCTGACGGTCTCGCTCCTCGGGCGGGCGCAGCGGCCGCGACTCGGCACGCTCCTGCGCATCGACCTCGCCGTCTACGGGCTCAGCCGGGTGCTGCCCGCGGCCGCGGCCACCGGCGGCGCGCTGCGGTTGCGGCTGCTGACCGCGGCGGGGGTCACCCACCCGGACGCGGTGTTCCTGGCGACGATCGAGGGCACCGGCTCGGCCCTGTTGCTCTACGTGATGCTCGGGGCGACGCTGATCATTTCCCTGCCCGTGCACGGCGTCGATCCGAAGCAGATCCTTGCGGCCGCCGCAGGCATCGCGCTGGTGGCCGCGGCGTTCGCACTGATCGCCGCTGTGGCCCGGGACGGGCCCGGGCTGCGGCGGCTGATCGACCGGCTGGCCCGCTGGGTGCCCCGCATGGACGCCGACCGCACGGCCGCGGCGCTGCGCCGGGAAAGCGATCACTTGCGTGCGCTGGCCGCCGACCCGCCCCGGCTGATCGCCGCGATCGCGTGGGGCGCGGCGAACTGGCTGCTCGACGCCACGGTGCTCTGGGTCGTCCTGGCCGCCCTTGGCCATACCGTCGATCCGCTTGTGCTGTTCATCGCCTACGCCGTGGCGAACGT
Organism: uncultured Actinomycetota bacterium; assembly: GCA_963739465.1. Classification (GTDB taxonomy): domain Bacteria; phylum Actinomycetota; class Actinomycetes; order Mycobacteriales; family Pseudonocardiaceae; genus Pseudonocardia. Next base: position 319,855 of record CAVUAS010000013.1, on the reverse strand, counting down.
GCTGGGGTTGCTGCCCATCACGCCCGGCGGCGTCGGTGTCGTCGAGGGCGTGCTCGGCTCGTCGCTCGTCGCCGCAGGCGTGCCCGCCCACCTCGCGCTGGTGGGTGTGCTGGCCTGGCGGCTGGTCAACTACTGGCTGCCCATCCCGGTGGGCGGCCTGATGGGGCTGACGCTACGCCATCACCCCGAGCGCTAGGCCGTGTCCCGTGGATCACGGCCGATGGGATTCGTGATCCAGATGGCTCCGCGCAAGGCGGAGGACGGCTCTCGTACCGGGAGTACTCGAGACGTCCGACAACGCAGCGAGGGGCCATCTGGGCGCGAAGACCGCGGCTGCTGATCCACGGGACACGGCCTAGGCCGGGTGCGCTTCGACGGCTCGGAGGCAGGCGCTGCAGGTGCGGGCGAGCACGGGCTAGCCTTGCGCATGCCGCGTGACGAGCGACCGAACCCGCCGCAAGACCTGCTCAACCAGCTCTGGAGCACGCTGGAGCGCCTCGGCGCGGCCGCGGGCCAGATGCCGGGGGCGACCGCGAAGATGATGGGGATGCCCACCGTGCCGATGCCCGGCGGCCTGGCCGCCGGGCAGATCGCCGCGATCGCGGGCGCGATCCGGGCCCAGCGCAGCGGGATCGCCACGATGCGCGCCAACCTCGACGCCTACGAGCAGCAGCTCGCCGTCATGGAGCAGATGCTGGAGCCGCTCGAGGAGATGACCAAGTCGTGGGCGCAGGCCGAGAAGCGGATCACGGGCTGACGAGCTCGCGCCGGTAGGTGCGCTCGGCCGCGAACCCGACGAGCTCCGGGCGCTTGTCCGGGCCGAGCGTCGCTGCGAGCCCGGGCAGGAGGACCTCGGCGAAGAAGCGCTCCGCCTGCTCCCGCGTCGTCCAGACCATGATCACGCGGAGCTGGTCGCCGATGCGGCCGACCCAGCGCGCCTCCAGCCCGTCGGGCTCCGCGCCGTGGCTGGCGCACATGGCGTCGAACGTCGTGATGTCGGTGAACGGCGGGGTGCCGATGGCGATCCACTGCATGGTGTCCTCCTGGTTGTCCTTTACTGACACGGACAACGCTAGGAACCGGCCGTGAGCCGGGCATCCGCCGGAATACTCATCGGGTACTCACCCGCCACGCAGCGATCTGGCCGCGGGTGGCGAAGCCCAGCTTGGTGAGGATGTGCTGGACGTGGTTCTGCGCGGTGCGCTCGGAGATCACGAGCCGCTGCGCGATCTGCCGGTTGGTGAGGCCTTCGGCCACGAGCGCGGCGACCTCCTCCTCCCGCGGGCTGAGCACCGGGTCGTCGGCCAGCTGGGCGGTCAGCCCCGCGGCCCGTTCGGTGTAGGCGGCCATGCCGAGCGCCGCGACCAGGCCCGCGCATTCCGTGGCCGCGGTGCGCGCGCGGTCCCGGTCGCCGGGGTCGCCGCGGGCGAGCAGGGCGGTGGCGAGGTGGTAGCGGGCCTCGGCCACGAACCCGGGCGCCCCCGCCGTCGCGGCGAGGGTGACGGCGGCCTCCAGGTGGTCGACGCCCTCGTCGAGGCGGCCGAGCGCGAGGGAACCCCGGCCCAGCGTGAGCGCGACCGGGCCGAGGTAGGCCACGCCGTTGCCGATCGCGTGCTCGTCGCGGAAGGGCGCGAGGTGCTCCAGCACGCCTGCCAGGTCGGCGATCCGGCCGAGCTCGGCCGTGACGAGCGCGGCGTAGACGTAGCCGGGCAGCACGAAGAACGCGGGCAGCGACCAGGTGCCGAGCGGGCCCGCCTGCCGGTAGGACGCGTCGGCCTCGGCGCGGCGGCCCGCGGCGAGCAGCAGCACGGCCCGGCTCAGCCGCAGCATCGTGCGGAAGCGCGGCGGTGGGTCGAACGGCTGTAGGAACATCTCCGCCTCCGGTAGCACGCCGACGTGCTCGGCCAGCGCGCACTGCAGGGCGAAGTAGGCGCCCCTCGCGGGTGCGGGCTCGATCGGCCGCATCCGCGCGAAGCCCCGCGCACCGATCGCCGCGGCGTCGGCGTAGCGGCCCTGGGCCTGCGCGAGGCACGCGGCGACCCGGTCGCGGTGCCACGCGCTGACCGGGCCGCCGACCCGCTCGACGGCGACGCCCAGCGCGCCCAGCTCGTCGCCCGCCTCGGCGAGCCGCGCGCCCTCGACGAGCGCCTCGACCCGCCAGAGCCGACCCCACATCGCCGTACGCGGGCTGCCGAGCCGCTCGGCAAGCGTCACCATCTCGGCACCCAGCTGCAGCCGCTCCGCCCGGCCGGACGGCCCGGGGCAGGCCTCCTGCCGCGCGCGCAGGGCGCTGACCAGCGCGTCGTCGTCGGCCGCGGCGCGGGCCTCGGCGAGCGCCGCCGCCGAGAGCGCGACCACCCGATCCTGCTCGCCGTCGTAGAACGCCAGGTGGCTGCGCTGGGCGAGCAGGCGCGCCCGCAGCCGGGCGGGCCCGCGGTCGCCGAGGCCGGCCAGCGCCGCCTCGCACAGCTGGATGGCCAGCGCGTTCACCGCCGGGTCGGGCACCGCCTCCAGCACGAGCGCCGCCTCGGCCGCGAGCTCCGGGGTGTCCGCGCAGCGCGCCGCCTCGCGCGCCGCATCGACGCAGCCGGGCAGGTCGCCGGACAGCGACGCCGCCCGCCCCAGCGCGACGAGCGCACGGCAGCGCTCCGCCGCGGGCCACACCGGGTCGGCCACGGCCAGCGCCGCGCGGTAGAGCCGCACACCCTCCTCGTAGGCGAGCCGGTCCACGGCGTCCTCCGCGGCCCGCAGCGCCCACCGCCGCGCTGCCTCGCCCTCGCCGAACGGCGCGAGCTCCGCCCAGTGCCGCGCGAGGTCGGGCAGGTGCTCGGCCAGGTCGTCGGCGAAGCGTGCCTCGATCGCCTCCGCGACGCGACGGTGCAGGGTCGCCTTCTCCGCGGTGGTGAGCGACGCCGCGACCGCGTCCCGGGTGAGCGCGTGGCCGAACCGGTAGTCGCCGCCGAGCTTCTCGATCAAACCCCTGGCCACCGCCTCGTCAACGGCGGGCAGGCAGTCGTGGGCGGCCACCTCGAGCGTCGCCGCGACAAGCCCCAGCGAGAAGTCCCGCCCGACGATCGCCGCGGCCCGCACCAGCGCACGGCAGGGTTCCGACACCCGCTCCAGCCGGGCCGCGACGACGTCGCGCACGGTCGCGGGCGGCCGGTCGGGCCGCCACATCCCGTCGGCAATCGCGCGGGCCACCTCGCGGACGAACAGCGGGTTGCCGCCGGTGACGTCGAGCACGCAGACCGCCTCGGTGGCCGCACCGGTGGCCTGGGTGAGCTGCGCGCGCACGTCGTCGAGGTCGAAGCCGCGCAGGTCCAGCCGCTCGACCGCGCCCGCCCCCAGCAGCTCGGGCAGCGCCGTGCGCAGCGCGCAGGCGGGCTCGGTGTCGCGGAACGTGGCCAGGACGAGCAGCGGGGCGTCGGCGAGGCGGTCGGCGAGGTGACGCAGGACGAGCAGCGACGGCTCGTCGGCGCGGTGCACGTCGTCGAGCACGACCAGCAGGGCCGGGTGCGCGGCCGCGCGCAGGGCCTCGGCCACGCCGTCGAACAGCCGGAACCGCTCCTCGGGCGACCCGGGTCCGCCGTCGAGACCGGCGTTCGCCCCGAGCGCGCGCAGCACCAACCGCCACGGCCAGTACGCGGGCGCGCCCTCGACCTCGACGCAGCGGCCCCACGCCACCGCGACCCCCTGCGCCGCCGCCAGGCCCGCCAGCTCCTGCGCCAGGCGCGTCTTGCCGATCCCCGGCTCGCCCGCGCACAGCACGAGCCGCCCGCGTCCGCCGCGGGCCGCGGCCAGCCAGCCCGCGAGCGCGTCAAGCTCGCGCCGCCGCCCGACGAGGTCCACGGGAGGAGCCTCGCGGACGCGCCCACCGCGGGCAAGGACGGGGCGCACGGCGGCGAGGACGAGCCTGGGCCAGCGGCGAGGACGAGCCCCCGGGGCCGACGGCGCACCCCTTCGACCGACCTCGCACCCCTTCGGCCGTCCTCGCACCCCGTCGGTGGGGTGCGCGGTGCCGCGGTGGGGTGCGCGGTGCCGCGGTGGGGTGCGCGGTGCGGGGCGGCGGGCTACCGGGGCGCGTGCCAGGCCTGGGGCACGCGGCTGGTCAGCACGGCCACCACCAGCACGACGACGATCATGAGCACCGCGGCGACGAGCGCCCAGGCGGACCCCGCCCTCAGCACGAGCAGCGCGCCGAGGGCCGCGCCCGCGAGCAGCACCAGAACCGCCGTTCCCCGGCGCACGATGGACTGGCGGCCGCCGCCGCGCTCGTCGGCGGCCAACCCGGTGACCGCCATCGTGACGACCGTCGTGGTGATGTCCGGAACCTTCAGCCGCCGGACCGCGGCGTTCTGGATCCCCATGCCGAACGCCAGCAGCGCCGCCCCGACGACCGCGCTCACCGACGTCACCGGGGTGACCGACACGACCAGCGGGACCGCCACCGGGATCGCGGCCAGCACGAAGATCAGCTCCACCGCCACCGCCACCGCCAGCAGCCGACCGCGGTGGCCACCGAACCGGGCGATCATCTTCCCGCCGCTGTACGCCCCGAGCACGAACACCACGAGCGCGACGACCGCCGTCTCGCGCACGACGCCGGGGGCGGCCGCCAGCGACAGCCCGAGCGCCACGATGGTGCCTGTGATGTTGGCGACGAACACCCGGCCCAACGCCAGCAGGCTCACCGCGTCGATCACCCCGGTGACGGCGGTGAGCAGGAACAGCAGCCCCGGCAGGGGACCGTGCACGGGATCGCGGACGATGCCAGCCCACCGCACCCGCTCGCTCACCGCCGCATCGTGCCGGCCGCGCGGGAGCGCACGGAAGAGTCAGCGCGAAAGTCTCAGTCCGGCGCCGGGAGGGTCTGCTCCAGCTGCCGGGACAGGAGCGCCACGAACGCGGCGGGCTCGGCCAGCTCACCGCCCTCGGCGAGCAGCGCCATCCCGTAGAGCAGGCGGGCGGTGTCGCCCAGCCCTGAATCGGCGAGCGCAGTGTCGTCCGGCTTGGCGGCGTGCGCCGCGCGCAGCCCGCTGACCAGCCCGTGCCGCGGGTTGAGCTCCAGGATCCGCTTGACCTTCGGCGGCTCCTGCCCCATCGCCCGGTACATCTTCTCCAGCGTGGGCGTGAGGTCGCCCGCCTCGCCGACCAGGCACGCCGCCGAGTCGGTGAGCCGGTGCGACAGCCGCACCTCCTTGACGTCCTCGGCCAGTACGGTGCCCATCCACGTGAGCAGCTCGGCGAAGCCCTGCTTGGCGGCGTCATCGACATCGTCACCGCCGAGGTCGACCTCGCCCTTGGCGACCGAGACGAACGACTTCCCCTCGAACGCGGGCACCGCGTCGACCCACACCTCGTCGACCGGGTCGGTGAGCAGCAGCACCTCGTAGCCCTTGGCGCGGAACGCCTCCAGGTGCGGGGAGTGCTCCAGTGCGGAGCGGGACGGGCCGGTGCCGTAGTAGATCGCGTCCTGGCCCTCGGGCATGCGGGCGAGGTAGTCGCGCAGGGTGGTGGGCTGCTCGGCGTCGTGCGTGGACGGGAAGGAGCAGATCTCCAGGATGGCGTCGCGGTTGTCGTAGTCGGACAGCAGGCCTTCCTTGACCGCGCGCCCCATCTCCGACCAGAACGTGGCGTACTTCTCCGGCTCGTCGGTGAGCAGCGTCTTCACCGTCGAGAGCACCTTCTTGACCAGCCGCTTGCGGATCAGCTGGATCTGCCGGTCCTGCTGGAGGATCTCCCGGGAGATGTTGAGCGAGAGGTCGGCGGCGTCGACGACGCCCTTGATGAAGCGCAGGTACTCCGGGACGAGCGCCTCGCAGTCGTCCATGATGAACACGCGCCGCACGTAGAGCTGCACCCCGCGCCTGCCCTCGCGCAGGAACAGGTCCATCGGCGCGTGGGTGGGCAGGAACAGCAGGGCCTGGTACTCGAAGGTGCCCTCGGCCGCGAGCCGGATCGTGGTGAGCGGCTCGCGCCAGTCGTGGCTCACGTGCCGGTAGAACTCGGCGTACTCCTCGTCGGACACGTCCTTCTGTGGCCGCGCCCACAGCGCCTTACGAGAGTTCAGCACGTCATCGCCCATCCGGATGGGCCAGGTGATGAAGTCCGAGTAGCGCTTGACGATCGCGCGGACGGTGTCCGGGTTGGTGTAGTCGTGCAGCGCGTCGTCGGTGTCCTCGGGCTTGAGGTGCAGCGTGACCGCGGTGCCCTGCGGGGCGTCCGGCGCGTCCTCGACCGTGTAGGTGCCCTCGCCGTGCGACTCCCACCGCACGCCGGTGGCGCTGCCCGCCTTGCGGGTGATCAGCTCGACCCGGTCGGCGACCATGAAGCTCGCGTAGAAGCCGACGCCGAACTGCCCGATCAGCTCGGCCGCGTCCGCGCCACCCGACTCCCGCGCCTCGCGCAGCTGCGCGAGCATCTCGGCGGTGCCGGACTTCGCGATCGTGCCGATGAGCGAGACGACCTCGTCGCGGCTCATCCCGATGCCGTTGTCGCGGACGGTCAGCGTGCGCTCGGCGGCGTCGGTCTGCAGCGCGATGTGCAGGTCGGCGGTGTCGACGTCGAGGTCCTTGTCGGTGAACGAGGCCAGCCGCAGCTTGTCCAGCGCGTCGGAGGCGTTGGAGATGAGCTCGCGGAGGAAGACGTCCTTCGTCGAGTAGATCGAGTGGATCATCAGCTGGAGCAGTTGGCGCGCCTCGGCCTGGAACTCGATTGTCTCGCTGGTCACGGCCGTAAAGTATCAGCGGCCACGGGCGCTGCCTCCTTGCCTGTATCGCCGCCCTACGGAGGAACAATGTCCCGACTCGCTTGTTTCGTGCCCCCCGACCTGCTGCACGAGATCGCCCGGACCACCAAGAACGCGGAGCTGCGCCGGTCCGCGCTCGACTCGCTCGCCATCGACGCGGCCATCCGCGTGCGGCGCGCCGAGAACGCCGCGCGCACGCTCGCCGCCCCGACGCGGGCCCACGCGGGCACCGGCGTGCCGCAGCGGTTCATCCACAACCAGCACAACAACTCCGACCAGACCCCGGGCCCGGTCGTGCGGGCCGAGGGCCAGCCCGCGGCCAAGGACGCCGCGGTCAACCAGGCCTACGACAACTTCGGCGCCACCTACACGTTCTACTGGGAGGTGCTGCACCGCGACTCGATCGACGACCAGGGCATGCCGATCCACGGCATGGTGCATTTCGACACCGGGTACAACAACGCGTTCTGGGACGGCGAGGGCCACATGTGGTTCGGCGACGGCGACGGGACGATGTTCTCGGACTTCACCAAGAGCCTCGACGTCATCGGGCACGAGCTCACCCACGGCGTCACCCAGTACACCGCCAACCTCGCCTACAGCGGCCAGTCCGGGGCGTTGAACGAGTCGCTCTCGGACGTGTTCGGCTCGCTGGTCAAGCAGTACGCGCTGCAGCAGACCGCCGACCAGGCCGACTGGCTCATCGGCGCGGACGTCGTCGGGCCGGAGCTCGCGCCCGCGCTGCGCTCGATGAAGGCACCGGGCACCGCGAACCAGTACGACAAGCAGCCCACGGACATGAGCGGCTTCGTCACCACCAACCGCGACAACGGCGGCGTCCACACCAACTCCGGCATCCCGAACCGGGCGTTCTACCTCGCGGCCACGGCCATCGGCGGCTTCGCGTGGGAAACGGCAGGCCGCATCTGGTACGCCGCGATGAACGATGCGAGACTGCGCCCGAACTCCCGGTTCAGCGCGTTCGCACAGGCCACCATCCGCGCGGCCACGGCGATCGGGGGGGCCGACGGCGACGCGACGAAGGCAGTGACCGAGGCATGGCGCACGGTGAAGGTGCTCTGAACGCGTCGGTCGTCGCCGTGGGGCTCGTGCAGTCGGGCGGCATCGCGGGGCGGGACATGGCGGCCACACTGCGGCTGGCCGACCTGCCCCCCGCGGATGCCGACCGCATCCGCGGGCTGGTCGGGCAGGTGCTGGCGGAGCAGCCGCCGGCCCCGTCCGGCCCGATGTACGACGCGCTGGAGTACGAGCTCACCGTCTCCTGCGCGGGCGATCCCGACCGGCACGTGCACACCCGCGACGGCGCGCTCAGCCCGGCGCAGCGCGAGCTCATCGGGATGCTGCGCCCCCACCTTCACCCGGCCTGACCGGTAACAATCCGACTTCAGACGCCGAGTTCAGCCCGCGAGCCCGGCATCTGTGCGTTGAACAACTCTCAGGGGGGATCGAGATGAGAACGGCATACCGCGTCCTCGCGTTCGTGATCGCGGCCGAAATCGTGATCCAGGCCGCCGCCATCGCCTACGCCATCTTCGGGCTCGGCGCCTGGGTCCAGGGCGGCGGGGTCTTGGACAAGGCCACGATGGAGAGCGAGGCGTCGACCTTCGCGGGCGACGGCGGGTTCGCGTTGCACGGGATCAACGGCCAGATCGTCTTCCCGGCCCTGGTCCTCATCCTCTTCGTGCTGTCGTTCTTCGCGAAGGTGCCGCGCGGGGTCATGTGGGCGGGCGTGGCGCTCGGCCTCACCGTCCTGCAGATCCTGTTCGCCGAGCTCGGCCTGGGTTTGCCCGTCCTCGGCGTGCTCCACGGCGCCAACGCGCTGCTGATGTTCGGGGTCGTGGTGATGGCCGCGATGGCCGGGCGCGGCGTCGCCCCGGTCGGCGACCGAACCGCCGCCTCTGCCGCGGGCTGAGTCCCGGTGGCGGCCCGGCGGCGGCCTCGCATCCGCACCCTCGTCGCCGTCGTGGCCGCCGTGATGGTGCTCGGCGTGCCTGCGTGGCTGTGGTGGTCGAGCCTGCTGCCGTCGCGTTACTCCGTGATGGACATGGGCTACGTCGACACCGGTGGTGGCCCGGCGCCCGCCGCGGCCGTGGCGATGGGCGGGATGCCCGGCATGATGTCGCCCGGCCGCAGCGTCGCGACGTTCACCGAGCCGTCGACCGGGCCCGCGGACGTCAAGGTCACGCTGGTCGCGCGCAAGCAGAAGACGCGCCTCGCCTCCGGCCAGGAGATCGACGGCTACACGCTGGGCGGCACCACCCCGGGCCCGCAGATCACCGCGGTGGAGGGTCAGCTCGTCGAAGTGCGGCTGGTGAACGAGTCGGTGCCCGCGGGCGTGGTGCTGCACTGGCACGGGGTCGACGTGCCCGGCGCCGTGGACGGCACCGCGGGCGTCACCCAGGACGCGGTGGCGCCCGGGGGCGAGTTCGTCTACCGGTTCCGCGCCGACCACGCGGGCACGTTCTGGTACCACTCCCACCAGATCACCCACGAGCAGGTGGAGCGCGGGCTGTTCGGCGCGCTGGTCATCACGCCGCGCACTCCCGTCGGGGTGGACGCGGTCGCGCTCGTGCACCTCTACGACGGCCGCCGCACCGTCAACGGCCGCGCGGGCGACGTGCCGGTCACCGCGGCGCCCGGCACCCCGGTACGGGTGCGGGTGGTGAACACCGACAGCGGCCCGATGCGGGTGTGGCCCACCGGGGCGGACTTCCGGCTGGTCGCGGTCGACGGCCGCGAGGTGCACGGGCCCACCCCGCTGCGGGACACGTCCGTCGAGGTCACCGCGGGCGGGCGGGCCGACCTGGAGGTGCTCGCCCCACCGCCGGGGCGCGGCGTGCGCGTCGAGATCGGTGGCAACGCGGCCGTCGTGCTCGGCACCCCGCCGCCCCCGACCCCCGCTCCCGCCACCACCGTCGATCCGCTGACTTACGGCATGCCCGCCCCGCTCGGCTTCGACCCGAAGGCACCCACCCGTCGGTTCGACTACGCGATCGGGCGGAGCTTCGGCTTCCTCGGCGGCCGGCCCGGGCTGTGGTGGACGGTCAACGGTCACCTCTACCCGGACGTGCCGATGTTCGTGGTGCGCGAGGGCGACGTCGTCACCATGCGCATCACCAACTCCAGCGGCGAGCTGCACCCCATGCACCTGCACGGCCACCACGCCGTCGTGCTGGCCCGCGACGGTGTGCCCGCGACCGGGAGCCCGTGGTGGTTCGACTCGCTGACCGTCGGCAACGGCGAGTCCTTCGACGTCGCGTTCGTCGCCGACAACCCCGGCATCTGGATGGATCACTGCCACCAGCTGCAGCACGCCGCGGACGGGCTCGTCGCCCATCTGATGTACGAGGGGATCGACACGCCGTACCTGGTCGGCGGACCCGCGGGCAACGAGCCGGAATAAGCGGGCCGCAGATCGGGAACAGGGCTGCTGTGAACGCACAGCTCCCCGCAGGCGGCACACCCATCGCAGGCCGCTACACGCTCGGCCGGACCCTCGGCGCAGGCGCAGCCGCCGTCGTCCACGCAGGCCGCGATCTGCGCACCAACGCCCGTGTCGCGGTCAAGCTCTACCGGCCCAACGGCGTCGCCGTACGCCTCCAGCAGCAACGGGAGCTGGAGGCGCTGGCCCGGCTGCACCATCCCGGGCTGGTCACCCTGCACGACGGCGGCACCGAGCCCGGCCCCGACGGGCGCACGTACGTCGTCACCGAGCTGGTCGAGGGGCCCACGCTGGCGTCGCGCATGGAGCGCGGGCCGCTGCAGGTCGGCGAGATCCGGACGCTGGCCGCCGCGTTGGCGGGGGCGCTCGCCCACGTCCACGCGCGCGGCTTCGTGCACCGCGACGTGAAGCCCGCGAACATCCTGCTCGACCACGGCCGGGAGCCCCGCCTGGCCGACTTCGGGATCGCCCGCGCCCTGGACGGCACGGTCGCCACCGCGACCGGCGCGGTGGCGGGCACGGCCGCCTACCTCGCGCCCGAGCAGGTGCGGGGCGAGACCGTCGGGCCCCCGGCCGACGTCTACGCCCTCGGCCTCGTCCTCATCGAGGCCCGCACCGGGCGGCGCGAGTACCCCGGCGCGATGGTCGAGTCCGCGACCGCGCGCCTCTACCGCAGGCCGGTCGTGCCGCCCGGGCTGCCCCGGGACCTGGCCGCGCTGCTGTACGCGATGACCGACCCGGACCCGGCCGCCCGCCCGAGCGCGGCCGACGTGGCCGACGCGCTCGCGCAGCGGCCACGGGTGCGCAAGCGCCGGGTGGGCCACGCCCTCGCCGCGGCCGGGCTGCTGGCCGTGGTGCTCGGCGGGATCTCCCTGCTCACCGACGGTCCGGACCCCGCACCGACGCCGGTGGGCGCCGTCGTGCCCGTCCAGATGGCCCCTGACCCGGTTCCCGGCCACTGACGCGGAATTCGCGTCAAGCGGCCCGCGCTCCCATCGACTCGTCGGGGTAAAAACCCTACAATGCTCGGCGCTCATTCTTGCCGATGCGGTAAGGCATGCTCGATGGGGGAAGATTGCCACAAAGCATCCCGGTGGTCGGGCAGCCGGTAGCGTTCGCGATCGGCTTCGTGGTGTTGGTGCTGGTCGCGTTCACCGGTGGCCTGGGAGCCTCTTTGGTCACCGTCGCGCACGAGGGCGGCCACATGGCGATGGCGCTGGCGAGCGGCCGCGGTGTGGTGTCGTTCACGCTGACCGACAAGCCGGGCCGAATGGACGGCCTCACCAGGGTCACCGGCATACGCGGGCTCGGGGTCAGCACGCTGTTAATCGGGTTTGCGGGATATGCAACCCCGCCGCTGCTCGGCTTGGGCGGCGCTTACGTGATTGCCCACGGCAATTCGTGGGGCGTGCTGTGGGTGGCGATCGTATTGCTGGCCGCACTGCTCCTCACGCGGACCAATGCGCTGGCCGCGGTGATCACCGGACTCGCGTTGGTGGGCGTGTTCTGGGCCGCGGTCGCAGGCAACCCGACGGTCCAGGCCGCCGTGGGCGTCGGCCTGGTGTGGCTCATGTTGATCGGCGGCATGCGCGACACGATCGCGGACGGCGCCGACGCGGGGGATGCCCACTCCTTGGCGGACAAGACGTGGATTCCGCGCATCGTCTGGGCGGCGCTCTGGTTCGGCCTGGCGTTGGTGTGCCTCTGGTTCGGCACGCGGGTGCTGCTCGCCTTGACCTAACCGCCCGACCAACCGGAGCGAGCGGCCCCTACGCTGCTCCGCGGAACCGAGGCGGAGGAGGCGACGATGGGCGACCGGCTGATCTTTCAGCTCGGCACCAACAACTGGCAGCGGGGCGGGGAGTTCGCGCCGGGATCGGGGATCCTGCACGAGGCGCACCAGCACGCCTACAACGCGCTGCCGGGCGTGCGCTGCTACTCGATGTACCCGTCGCGGCGCCAGCGCTTCCGCGACGAGGACGTGCACGTGTTCGCGCTCGAGCACGACATCCCGATCTGCGAATCGGTCTCCCCGGTGTCGAGCTACCGCTGGCACAGCATGAGCGAGGACGAGGTCGCCGCGTACCGCAAGCGGCTCACCGACGAGGTCGCGGGCTGGATCGACGAGATCGAGGCGGGCACCGACGACCGGTTCGGCCTCGCCATCGCCCACCACTGCTTCATGAACACCGTGGTGCTGCGCGACGTGATCCGCCGCCGCGCCGCAGCCGGACGGGGCACGATGCCGCTGCTCGCGTTCGCCCACGGCACCGAGCTGAAGATGTACAACAATGAGAAGCGCGGCGACAACCCGGCCGAGTTCCCGCTGCGCTTCCTGCCGTACATGCAGAACGAGAAGATCTTCGACTACGCCGATCCCGAGCACGGCGTCGACGTCGCGGCGGCGATCTCGGCGGAGCAGATCGAGGCGCTGGTCGGCGTGTTCCCGGAGTTCCCCCGGGACCGGGTGATCCTCTCCCACAACGGCTACAACCAGGACGTCTTCCGGGTGCTGCCGGACGTCTACGCCGACCGCGCGAAGGTGCTGGCGGGCTTCACCACGCAGCCGCCGGAGGGCAGCGGCCGGGCCCCCGAGCCGGTGGCGCCGCCGGAGGGGTTCGACGCGGTGGTCGCGTTCTGCGGCAAGTTCGCCGACTGGAAGCGGCTCGACGCCCTCCTGCACGCGGCCGCGACCTACGAGCGGCGGGCGGACAAGAAGATCCTCACGCTGGTCATCGGCTCGGGGCCGCTGGAGGCCCAGGTGCAGATGCACGACCTCGCCGCCGAGCTCGGCCTGCGCCGCACCTACTTCCTCGGCCCGCGCCCGCAGGACGAGCTGACCACGCTGTTCAACTGCGCCGACGTCGGCTGCTTCCCCTCCTACCGCGAGCCGTTCGGCCTGGTGTTCATCGAGTGCATGGCCTGCGGCACCCCGGTGATCGGCGCCGACTCCGGCGGCCCGCGCGACTTCGTCACGCCCGACGTCGGCGTGCTCGTGCCGGAGACCGACGACCGGGCGGAGCTGGCCGCGTCGCTCGCCGCCGCCGTCGACCGGGCGATCGACGAGGACTGGAAGCACGCCAAGGGCTCCGTGGCCGAGGCCTACGTCCGCGAGAACTTCAGCGTGGTGAGCCAGGTCTCCACCCTCCTGGCGGAGGTGGACCGCCTCACCGGGTGAAGATGAGCCCGTGCAACGACGCATCACGGAGTTCTGCCAGCGGTACGGGCTGCGGCTGCCGATCCTGGAGGCCCCGATGGCGGGCGCCAGCTCGCCGGAGCTGGCGATCGCCGTCGCCGAGGCGGGCGGCATGGGCGCCTGCGGGGTCCTCCTCGACCACCCTGACAAGATCGCCGCATGGGTCGCGCGGTTCCGCGCCGGTTCCGCGGGCCCGTTCCAGCTCAACGTGTGGGTGCCCGACGCGCCCGTCGACGACCCGGGCGGCACCGCGGCGGCCACGGCGTTCCTGCACCGCTTCGGTGCGCCCGGACCGGCCGGTGGCGAGGCCCCGGCCTACACCGCGCAATGTGCGGCGATGCTGGAGGCGGCGCCCACCGCCGTCTCGTCGATCATGGGCCTGTTCGACGCCGACTACGTGGCGCGGCTGCACGAGCGCGGCATCGCCTGGTTCGCCACCGCCACCACCCTCGACGACGCTCTGGCCGCGCAGGAGGCGGGCGCCGACGCGGTGATCGCGCAGGGCATGGAGGCAGGCGGGCACCGCGGCGTCGTCGACCCGGACACGGCCGAGCGCACGGCCGTCGGCCTCATCGCGCTCGTGCCGCACTTCGTCGACCACCTCGAGGTGCCCGTGATCGCCACGGGCGGGATCGCCGACGGCCGCGGGGTCGCCGCCGCGCTGGCGCTCGGCGCGTCGGCGGTGGCGGTCGGCACGGCCTTGCTGCGCACGCCCGAGGCCGGGATCGACCCGGCCTGGTCGGCGAGCCTCGACGGCCTGCGCCCGGAGCAGACCATCCCGACCCGCGCCTACTCCGGCCGCCTCGGCCGGGCCGCCCCCACCCCCTACGTGCGGGCCTGGGCGGACCTGGAGGCGCCGCGGCCCGCCCGGTACCCCACCCAGCGGCAGCTGGTGGCCCGCTTCAGGCGCGGCGACACCCACGGCATCGACCGGGCCAACCACTGGGCGGGCCAGGGCGCGGCACTGGCCACGACCGAACCCGCGGGCCGCGTCGTCACGCGCATGTGGGACGAGGCCCGCGCCCTCCTCGCCTGATCGGCGTAGCGTCCCCGCGCATGACCAGCAGCATCGGCACAGACCTCGGCACCGCGCTGGGCACCGACTTCTTCCTCGTGCGCGAGCAGTTCACCGACGAGCAGTGGGACCACTTCCGCACGACCCGCCGGTTCGTCGACGCAGAGGTGCTGCCCGTCGCCGCCGACTACTGGGAGCGGGCCGAGCTCGCCTGGCCGCTGATCCGGCGGCTGCCGGAGCTCGGGATCGTCGGCGAGAGCATCAAGGGCTACGGCGCGGCCGAGATGAGCCCGATGGCGTGCGGGCTGGTGCACATGGAGCTGCACCGCGGCGACGGGAGCCTGGGCACCTTCCTCGGCGTGCACGCCGGCCTGGCCATGCAGTCGATCGCGATGTGCGGCTCGGAGGAGCAGAAGGCCCGCTGGCTGCCGTCCATGTCGTCGATGGCCAAGATCGGCGCCTTCGCCCTGACCGAGCCCGACCACGGCTCGGACTCGATCGCCCTCGCCACCACCGCCCGCCGCGACGGCGACCACTGGGTGCTCGACGGGGCCAAGCGCTGGATCGGCAATGCGACGATCGCCGACCTCGTCGTCGTGTGGGCCCGCGACACCGACGACGGCCAGGTCAAGGGCTTCGTCGTGGAGACGCCCGCGGAGGGCTACGAGGCGACGGTGATCCCCGGCAAGCTGTCGCTGCGCGCGGTCTGGCAGGCCGACATCGCGCTGCACGGCGTGCGGGTGCCCGACGACAACCGGCTGGCCGAGGCCCGCAGCTTCCGCGACACCGGCCGCGTGCTGGCCACCACCCGCTCCACCTCCGCGTGGATGGCGCTGGGGCATGCGACGGCGGGCTACGACGCCGCGCTCACCTACGCCAAGCAGCGCACCCAGTTCGGCAAGCCGCTGGCGTCGTTCCAGATCGTGCAGCAGCGCCTGGTGCACATGCTCGCCGAGCTCACCGGCATGCAGCTCTACTGCATGCAGATCGGGCGCCTCGCCGACGCGGGCAAGCTCAGCCCCACCGTGGCGGGCCTCGCGAAGATGAACAACACCCGCAAGGCCCGGGAGATCCTCGCCGACGCCCGCGACCTGCTCGGCGGCAACGGGATCCTGCAGGAGAACCACGTGATGCGGCACATGGTCGACATCGAGGCCATCCACACGTTCGAGGGCACCGAGACGATGCAGACGCTCATCGTGGGCCGCGACATCACCGGGATCGGGGCCTTTGCCTGACGACCTTCCGCAAGGTACATACAGGACCATGACGTACGCCCCCGCGCAGGCCCCGACGGGGGCGCGCCGCCACGCCTGGATCGCCGTTCTCGTCGTCGGAGTTGCGCTCTTCATCGCGGTCGAACGCACCTTGGTCGCGACGCAGAACCCGAACTTCGTCCCGTCCGCCATACTGCTCGGCGCCGCGATCGTGCCCGCCGCGTTCCTCACCTTCGTCTACGGGCGAAGGCTGAACTACGACGTCGGCCTCCCGGTCGTCGCGTCGGCCGCGTTCCTCGGCGGGATCATCGGCACGGTCGTGGCAGGCACGCTGGAGTTCGACGCCCAGCGCGACATGGGTTTCCTGCCGATGATCGGCGTCGGCTGATCGAGGAGACCAGCAAGCTGATCATCCCGCTGGTCGCGCTGATCTTCTTCGCCCGCTACCGCAAGCAGGCCGACGGCCTGCTCATCGGCGTCGCGGCGGGCGCCGGGTTCGCCGCGCTGGAGACGATGGGCTACGCGTTCGTCACGCTGATCCAGTCGAAGGGCAGCATCACCGACACCGTCGACGTCCTGCTGCTGCGCGGCATCATGAGCCCCGCCGGACACATGACGTGGACCGGCATCTCCGCCACCGCCCTGTACGCCGCGGCCGAGGCGGGCTGGACGGGCCGCCGGGTCGGCGGCTTCCTGGGCGCGTTCGTGCTGGCCGTCGCCCTGCACACCGCGTGGGACAGCCAGCGGTCGCTGATCGGCACGGCGATCGTCGCCGTCGTCAGCCTCGCGGCGCTGGGCTGGACGGTGCACCGCATCTCGCATCCCCGCACCGCGGCACCGACGGGGTGAGCGGGCGGCGCTCGCTGGCGCTACTGCTGCCGTTCGTGGTGTTCTCCTTCGCCGCGAACTCGCTGATCACCCGATTCGTCGTCGCGCGCGGCCTGCTCGACGCCGGGCTGGTCGGTGCGACGCGCTTCGCGGCGGGCACGCTCGTGCTGGCCGCGGTCGCGCTGGCGCGCGGCGAGCGCACCCTCGTGCGGCGGGCGCACCTGGTGCCCGCGCTGTGGCTGGGCATCTACGCCGTGGTGATCCCCATCCTCACCGCCGCGGGCGCCGTCGCGCTGCTCGGCGAGCCGCTGACGGCCGCGCTGTTCCTCGCGGCGGCGCTCGTCGCGGCCGGGATGTGGCTGGCCCGACCGGCACGGGCCTAGGCCGTGTCCCGTGGATCAGCAGCCGCGGTCTTCGCGCCCAGATGGCCACGGCCTAGTCCGACTCCACCACCGGCCGGGCGCTGCGCGGCCGGGCGAAGAAGTTGCCCAGCGCCACGCCCGCAGCGAGCGCGAGCCCGATGGCCAGCGCGAGCAGCACGGTCACGAGGCCGTCGACCACGCCCTGGACGGCCAGCTGGTAGAAGCCGCGGTAGGCGGTGAGCCCCGGCAGCAGCGGGATGATCCCGGCCAGCACGATGACGTGCGAGTGCACGCCGGAGCCGCGCCGCGCGGCCCCGGTGGCGACCCCGACGAACGTGGCCGCCACCCCGGTGGACACCACCGGCCCGAAATGCGCGAACAGCGTGAGCGCCCCGTACACCGCCCACCCGATCCCGCCCGCCAACCCGGCCGCGGCGAGCGACCGCAGTGGCGCGTACGTGGCCAGGGCGTACATGCCCGCGGCCGTCGCCGCGGCGAACGTCGAGATCCCGAACTGGGTGACGTCCGCGGACACCGGCGCGGCCGGGTCCAGGGTGAGCGAGAACGCGACGCCCAGCTTCAGCCCCAACACCACCCCGGCGAGCAGGCCCGCGGACAGCAGCCCGACCTCGGCGGCCCGGCCCGCTGCGGTGACGTAGTAGCCGGAGATCGCGTCCTGCACGCTGCCGACCACCGACAGCCCCGACAGCAGCACCGTGATACCCGCCGCGATCACCAGCGACGGCTGGGTGCCCGCGGGCAGCGCGCCCACACCGAACAACGCGAGCGTCGAGACCGTGGCGACCATGCCCCCGATCAGTTGCAGGAAGAACGGCGCGACGCCGAAGCGGCCGAGCAGGCGGCCCAGCCGGTCGATGAGCGCGGTGACCGCGAACGCCGTGGCCGCGATGACGGGCGGCCCCCCGAGCAGCAGGGCGACCGCGGCCGCCTGCCCGGCCCAGCCCGCGGTGGCCACCCAGCGCGGGTACGGGTGGTTGGCCGTGACGGCCTCGGCCAGCACGGCCTCGGCGGCGCGCACGCCGAGCCCCTCGCGCTCCACACGCCGGACGATGCGGGTCACCGCGGCCAGCCGGGTGAGGTCGGTGGTGCGGTAGCGGACCAGCCGCATGGTCGTCAGCGGTGCGGCGACCATGCCCCGGTGGCAGCACATGGTGATCGAGTTGAACGTGACGTCGACGTCCACCGTCGGCAGCCCCAACGCCGCCGCCATGCGCAGCATCGTCTCGGACGTCTCCTCCGCGGGCTCGCCGCTGCCCAGCAGCACCTCACCCACCCGCATGCACACGTCGAGCACCTGCTGCACATGCGCGTCCGACGGCACGGCAGGCCCGACGGGGCGCAGCAGGTCCGCCGTCGGCGGCCCGCCGCGCAGCAGGTCGTGTGCCTCCCGGCGCATCGCGCCGCGAAATCTGCGCGTCATACGACCCATACCCGCAGTGTCGCCGACGCGCGCGCGGCAGTGTCAGGCCACCTGCCCTTGGCGCTCGATCAGCCGGACGGCCTCGTCGCGCGACACGGCCGACGGCGGCGAGCCCCACATGCGGCGCCCGTTCGGCTCCTGCAGGAACCACAGCGACACCGCGCCGATGACCCCGGCGATGATCAGGTAGTAGGCGGGCCAGTTCAGGTCGCCGCTCACACCAACCAGCGTGCCGACCACGAACGACGTGGTGCCCGCGAACAGCGAGACCGACACGTTGAACGCGATCGAGAGCCCGCCGCCGCGCACCTCGGTCGGGAACAGCGACGGCAGGGTGGACGGCATCGTCGCGCTGAAGCAGATGAGCAGGAACCCCATGATCATCAGCCCGATGAAGATCGTGACCGGGGTCGCGGCGCGGACCAAGAGGATCATCGGGAACGCCAGCACGATCAGCCCGATGGCCCCGACCCAGGCGATCGGCTTGCGGCCGATCCGGTCGGACAGCTTGCCGAGGAACGGGATCGTCACCATCGCGACCAGGATCACGACGATCTGCACGACCTGCGACGTGGTCGAGGTGTCGGTGTTCAGCCCCTCCAGTTTGGGCATGGTGGTGGTGACGTAGGTCGGCATGTAGGACGTCAGCATGTAGTTGGTGACGTTCCAGACCAGCACCAGGCCCATGCAGACGAGCATGTACGGCCACAGCCTGAGCAGTGTGCGGGTCTCGTGCGGGTGCCGGAGCTCCTTCTCGCGCTCCTCGGCCTCGCGCTCCAGCGCGGCGAACGCGGGCGTGTCGGCCAGCCGCGTCCGCAGGTAGACCCCGATGAAGCCGAGCGGGAGCGCCACGAAGAACGGGATCCGCCAGCCCCAGGACAGGAGCTGGTCCTCGGTGAGGGTGGCGTCGGCGACGGTGACCACGATGGCGCCGAGCAGGTAGCCCGCGAACGTGCCGAACTCCAGCCAGCTACCGAGGAACCCGCGGCGCCGGTCCGGGGCGTACTCGGCGATGAACGTCATCGCGTTGCCGTACTCGCCGCCGGTGGAGAACCCCTGCACCAGGCGGGCCACCAGGAGCAGGATCGGCGCCCAGACACCGATGGCGGCCTCGCTGGGGATGCACCCGATGGCGAACGTGCCCAGCGCCATCAGCACCATCGTGGTGGCCAGCACCTTGTTGCGGCCGATGCGGTCGGCGAGCGGCCCGAAGAACAGCCCGCCGATCGGGCGGATCAGGAACGCCACCGCGAACAGCCCGAACGTCGCGATCGTGCCGACGGTCTCGTCGAGGCCCGCGAAGAACACCTTGCGGATCGTCGGCTCGAAATAGGCGTAGACGCCGAAGTCGTACCACTCGGTGATGTTGCCGATGGCCGCGGCGCCGATCGCGCGTTTGATGGTGCCCGGCTCGGTGACCAGCACCTCCTGCAGCTTCCACGTCTTCGGTGTCTCGCGCGGGACCAGCACGGCCATGGCCCGACCTCCCCAAACCGACGGTTGGCGAACGATAGCTAAGGACCGTGGGATCGGCATGTCGTGAACCCCAGGGGTGATCGACAACGTGCAGCTGGCAGTGCACTTGATCCGAGGAGAAGCCCCATGGCCATCCAGCTGACCGGCCGGGCCCTCGACGTGTGGGCCATCCGACGGCACTTCCTGTTTCCGCGCGCCGGTCGGGTGGTCACCAACAACGCGGCGAGCACCCAACCGCCCCGCGAGCTGATCGAGCTCTTCGGCGCGCTGGCGCCGGACTACGAGAACGTGCACCGCGGGCAGTCCACCGCCTCGATGCGCACGACCGCGCGGTTCGAGGCCGCCTACGACGACATCGCCCGGTTCGTGGGCGCCCCCGGCCGCTCCAACATCGTGATCACGCGCAACACCACCGAAGCGCACAACGCGGTGATGTACTCGCTGCTGACGGAGTTCCGCGACGGCGACAACATCGTCACCACGATGATGGAGCACAACTCCAACTACGTGCCCTGGCACGCGCTGTGCCGGGAGATCCTGCCGCGGCTGGGTCGGCGGGTCCAGCTGCGGTTGGCGCGCTTCGACCCGGTCAGCGGCCTCCTCGATCTGGATCACCTCGCCCGGCTGGTCGACGAGCGCACGAAGCTGATCTGTTGCACCGGCGCGTCCAACTTCCTCGGCACCAAGAACCCGATCGACCGGATCACCGCGCTGGCCGCGGGCAGCGGCTACCCGCAGCCGTGGGGTGAGCGGCGCTCGCTGCTGCTCGTGGACGGGGCGCAGCTCGTGCCCGGCAACCCGGTGGACTTCGTCCGCCTCGGCGTCGACTACCTGTCGTTCTCCTTCCACAAGATGCTGGCCCCGTTCGGCGTCGGCGTGCTCGTCGCGAAGGAGCACCTCTTGGCGGGCGCGGCCCCGTTCCTCTACGGCGGCGACATGATCGCCGAAGGGCAGGTGTTCCCGGACCGGGTGGCCTACAACGCGCTGCCCTGGAAGTTCGCCGCGGGCACGCCCGACATCCTCGGCACGATCGTCTCCGCGCAGGCCCTCCGGCTCCTGCTCGACCTCGCGCTCAACCCCACTCGCAAACGCTGGTTCGGGACGGCCGAGCCCATCGACCGGCGTGCGGTCGGCATCGCGATGCAGCACGTCGCGGACTGGAACCGCATCCTCACCGGGCACGCACTGACCCGGCTCGCCGACGTGCCCGGCATCACCATCTACGGTCCGCGTGATCCGGCCCGGCGCACGTCGCTGGTCGCGTTCAACGTCGCGGGCCACGACCCGACGCGGCTCGCCGACGAGCTCAACCTGGCCGGGGTCGAGTCCCGCGCGGGCTGCCACTGCGCCACCCTCGCCCACCACGCCCTCGGCCTGAGCCCGCCCGCCAGCTGCAGGCTCAGCTTCTACCTCTACAACACCCTCGACGAGGTCGACCGTGCGGCCAACGCGCTGCACGCGATCGTCGCCGCGCCGCCGCGGCGGGTCCGGAGGAGATGGGCCGCAGGGACGAAGAACACAGTATCCAGCTCTTGACGTCGCCTATTGTCGGTGGCACGCAATGAGGCGTCGGGAGGAGCCACGTGGTGAGCACCACAGAGACGCAGGTCGACACACAAGCCGAGGTGCCGGAGGGCGGCGAGGTGGTCGGCCTCCCATCCGTCGGCGAGACGATCGGTGGTTTGGCCGCCGCGTTCGGACAAGGTCGCACGGTCACCCGCGAGGCGGCGAAGCTCGGCGGCGAACTCGTACGCGTCGCCTTCGGCCGTTCGGAGGTCGCCGCGAGGAAGGGCGACCGGCGCTTCTCCGACCCCGCGTGGTCGGGCAACCCGATCTTTTCGCGGATCGAGCGGGGCTATCTGGCCACCGCGCAGGCCGTGAGCAACGTCGTCGACGAGCTGGGCGAAGGCGCAAAAGCCGACCGCCGCGCCGAGCAGGCCCGGTTCGCCGCCACGATCCTCACCAGCGCGCTCGCGCCCACCAACTACTTCGCGACCAACCCGGCCGCGATCAAGCGCGCGTTCGACACCGGCGGCATGAGCCTCGCCCGTGGTGTCCGCAACTTCGTCGACGACCTGCGCAACAACGGCGGCATGCCCTCGATGGTCGAGCGGGACGCGTTCGCGGTGGGCAAGGACCTCGCGCTCGCCCCCGGCGCGGTCGTGCACCGCGACGAGGTGGGTGAGCTCCTGCAGTACCAGCCCACCACCGAGCGGGTGTACCAGCGGCCGCTGGTCCTCATCCCGCCGCCGATCGGCCGCTTCTACTTCCTCGACCTGCGCCCGGGACGCAGCCTCATCGAGTACGCGACCAGCCAGGGCATCCAGATATTCCTGCTCAGCTGGCGCAACCCGACCGCCGAGCAGGGCGATTGGGACCTCGACACCTACGCCGCGCGGGCGCTGGCGGCCATCGACACCGCGCGCGAGATCTCCGGCAGCGACGACGTCAACGTGATGGGCTTCTGCGCGGGCGGCATCATCACCACCACCCTGCTCAACCACCTCGCCGCGACCGGCGACGACCGCGTGCACAGCATGTCGTACGCGGTCACGCTGCTCGACTTCAGCGAGCGCGCCCCGATCTCCGCCTTCCAGGGCCCCGGCCTGCTGAAGTTCGCGAAGGCCCGGTCGCGCCGCTCCGGCATCATCACCAGCAGGCAGATGGGGGCCGCGTTCACCTGGATGCGCCCCGACGACCTGGTCTTCAACTACTGGGTCAACAACTACCTCATGGGCGACAAGCCCCCGGCGTTCGACATCCTGGCCTGGAACGCCGACGGCACCAACCTGCCCGGCGCGCTGCACGGCGAGTTCCTCGACATCTTCGAGGGCAACCTGTTCACCAAGCCCAGCGGCTTCTCCGTGCTCGGCACGCCGATGCAGCTCGAGGCGATCAAGGTGCCGACGTTCGTCACCGGCGCGCTCGTCGACCACCTCACGCCGTGGCTGGGCTGCTACCGCACCACACAGCTGCTCGGCGGCGAGAACACGTTCGTGCTGAGCTACTCCGGGCACATCGCGAGCCTGGTCAACCCGCCCGGCAACCCGAAGGCGCACTACTGGACCGGCGGCCCGCCCGGGCCCGACCCGCAGAAGTGGCTCGCCGGGGCGACCAAGCACCAGGGCAGCTGGTGGGAGGCCTGGGCCGAGTGGCTCAAGCCGTACGGGGGCGAGCAGAAGCGCGCCCCGCGCTCGCTCGGCAGCAAGGCCCATCCGGTCCTCGACCCGGCGCCCGGCCGCTACGTGCGCAGCTGAGACGTGCCGCTCGTCGCGATCGTCCGGCACGGGCAGGCGTCGTTCGGCACCGCCGACTACGACGCACTGTCCGCCGCCGGGCGGGAGCAGTCCGAGCTCGTCGGGGCGGAGCTCGCCCGGCGCGGGCTGCGCGACCCCGAGGTGGTCGCGGGCACCCTGCGGCGCCAGCAGCACACGGCGAGCCTGCTCATGGCCGCGGCCGGGTACCCGGGCCCGTGCGGCACCGACAAGCGCTGGGACGAGTTCGACCACCTCACGCTGCTGCACCGCTACGTCGAGCCGTCCCGGATCGAGCCCGCGCTGAAGGACTCGCGGGTGTTCCAGCGCCTCCTCGACGAGGCGCTCGAAGCGTGGAGCCGCGACGGCGGCTGGGCCGGGTTCGCGGGCGACGCCCTGGCCGCTCTGCAGGACGTGACCGACCGGCTGGCGAAAGGCCGGGACGCGGTCGTCGTCAGCTCCGGCGGGGTGATCGGCGCGCTCGTCGCGGGCCTGCTCGGTGCGCCCGCCGCCACCGGCATCGCGCTGAACCGGGTCTCGGTGAACGGCGCGATCAGCCTCGTCACCGTCGGCGCGCGGGGCCCGAACCTGCTGTCGTTCAACGACCACGCGCACTTCACCGGACCTCAACGGGCTCTGCTCACCTACCGGTAGTGCTATCCCCGCGAGTCCCGACGAGATCGACGTGAGCGGGGTTTTGCGGCGGCGAAACCCCGCTCACGTCGATCTCGCGGTCGGATTTCCCGTTTCGCCACGCGCCCGGCTCCGGCCCGCCATGCTTCTCATGTGACTGTGCCGCGGTGGCCTGTGGCGTTCCGCGGATCGCGCGCGGTCGAGGCCGGGCTCCTCACCCGCGATCGGCTGCGCGGCCCCCGGTTCCTGCGGCTGCTCCCCGCGGACCCTCGTCTAGGCCGTGCCCGGGGGCCGCGCTGCTGGGCGCGGGCTGCGCACCCCGCCCCGACGCGCCTGCCGAGGTCACCGTCCCCGGCCAGGGCATGCGCTCCCACCCGGGCCTGATGGTCCACCGCGACCGGCTGCTCGCCGACGAGGTCACCAGCGTCCACGACGTCGCGTGCACCACCCCGCTGCGCACCGCGTTCGATCTCGCGCGCAGGCCGGACCATGCCCAGGCCGTGGTCGCGGTGGACCGGCTCGCGAACCGGCACCGCTTCCACCCCGACCGGCTGCTGGAGCTCTACGACCGCTACCGCGGCCGTCGCGGCGTCGCCCGGATCCCCCGCGTGATCGACATGGGCAGCCCGTATGCGGGGTCGCCGATGGAGACCCGCCTGCGTTTGCTGATCGCGACCGCCGGGCTGCCTCGACCGGAAGTGCAAATGGGTGGTGCAGGACGTCGCCACACGCACCGCGTTCTGGCTCGACCTGGCGTGGCCCGAGCCGAGGATCGGGATCGAGTACGAGGGCGAGCCGCACACCGAGCCCGCCAGGGTGCTGCGCGATATCGCCCGCACTACCCGACTGGTCGACCTGGGCTGGCGTGTGTACCGCTACACGAAGCGCGAGCTCTACGGCGAGCCGGACCGCATCGTGGCGGAGCTGGACCCGAGCACCGCGCGAGATCGACGTGAGCGGGGTTTTCCGGCCGCGGAAGCCCGCTCACGTCGATCTCGTCAGCTACCGTGCAGCGCGGCGCGGACCTCGCGGGCGATGTCGGCGTGCAGGTCGCGGGCGCGGTCCACCACGGCCTGCATCCAGTAGAACCCGTGGATCATGCCGTCGTAGTTGGTGTAGGTGACCTTGCCCCCGTCGGCGCGGAGCTTGTCGGCGTAGCGGCGGCCGTCGTCGCGCAGCGGGTCGAACTCCGCGGTGACGATGAACGCGGGCGGCAGGTCGGCGTGGCTCGCCGCGCGCAGCGGCGAGGCCCGCCAGTCGGGTGTGTCGGTGGCGCCGTCCAGGTAGTGGCCCCAGTACCAACGCATCGAGCCGCGCTGGAGCAGGTAGCCCTCGGCGTTCTGGATCGCCGACGGCGTGTCCACGCTGTGTTCGACCGCCGGGTAGATCAGCAGCTGGAACGCGATCGCGGGGCCGCCCTCGTTGCGCGCCTTGAGCGCCACGGCGGCGGCGAGGTTGCCGCCCGCGCTGTCGCCGCCGACCGCGATGCGGGCCGGATCGACGGAAAGCTCCTCGGCGTGCTCGACCACCCAACACAGGCCCGCCCAGCAGTCGTTGAACGGCACCGGGAACTTGTGCTCGGGCGCCTTCTGGTAGTTCACGGCGACGACGACGCAGCCGGTGTCGTTGGCGAGCGAGCGCATCGTCGAGTCGATCACCTCGATGTTGAGGATCACCCAGCCGCTGCCGTGGTAGTACACGATCGCCGGGAACGGGCCCTCGCCCTCGGGCGTGTAGATCCGCGCAGGCAGGTCGGCGGTCGGGCCCGGGATGAAGCGGTGCGCCACCGACGCGACCTCCGGGCCGGGGCCCTGCAGGTCCGCGAACGCCAGCGCGGCCTGCCGCGCCTGCGGCACCGTCATCTCCTCGAACGGCGGCTGCCCCAGCGCGGCGAGCTGGTCGAGCAGGGCTTGCACCTGCGGGTCGAGTACTCGTTCGGTCACGCTTCCTCCCTCATACATGCCCGGATGACAGTCTCCATCGAGATCGGCAGCTCGTCGATCCGCGCGCCGAAGGGGCGCAGGGCGTCCTCCACGGCCCTCGTCACCGCGGGCGGGGCGATCATCCGACCGCCCTCGCCGCCGCCTTTCACTCCGTGCGCGGTCCACGGCGAGGGCGTCTGGAGGAACGCCACCTCGATCCGCGGCACGTCCGGGGCGCCGGGCACCACGTACTCGTCATAGCTCGCGGTGAGGTTCCGGCCCTCCGCGTCGTAGGCGACCCGCTCGTAGAGGGCCACCCCGATGCCCTGCGCGATCCCGCCGCGGATCTGCCCCTCCAGCGAGCGCGGGTTCACGACCGTGCCGTGGTCGTGCACCGCGACGTAGCGCAGGAACTCCACCTGCCCCGTCTCGGGATCCACCTCGACGACCACGACGTGGCAGCCGTGCCCGACGATCGGGTAGAACGCCCCGAGGTCGGTGCGGTCGGCGTTGGGCAGGGTGAAGAACGGAGGGTCGTAGGTGAAGCTCGCCTCCAGGCCGGACTCCATCCCGTCGGGCAGGCTCGCCTTCTGCCAGTAGGCGGCCATCCCCACGTCGGCGAGCGTCATGCTCGTCTCCGTCCCGCGGACCGACACCACGGCGTCGCGCAGCTGAAGGTCGTCGACCGAGGCCTCGAGCTGGTGCGCGGCGATCGCGAAGATCTTGTCCCTGAGCTTGTGGGCGGCGCCCGCCACCGCGCCCGAGAGCATCACGGTCATCCGGCTGCCGCCGGGGCCCGCCGAGGGCAGGCCGTGCATGGTGGGCGCGAGGTCGATGGCCACCTCCGCCGGGTCGACGCCCAGCTCCGCCGCGATGAGCTGGGCCGTCACCGTCTCCTGGGAGTTGCCCCAGAACGGCGCGAACAGCGTGGCGGTGATCCCGCCGGTGGGGCCGATGCGCATCCGCACGCTCTCGGCCGTCGTCGTGAACGGGGCGGGAGCGCCGATGTTGTGGAACCAGAACTCGCTGGCGTAGTAGGTGCTGCGCTGCTGGGCGCAGGCGATCCCGATGCCGATGTGGCGGCCCTCGGCGCGGCCGCGCTCCTGCTCGGCGCGCCACCGGTCGACGTCGGCCAGCTCCAACGCGCGCCGCAGCACCGCCGGGTAGTCACCGGAGTCGTAGAAGTTCCCGGTGGGGATCTTGTAGGGGAACGCGTCGGGCTGGATGAAGTTGCGCCGCCGCAGCTCGACCGGGTCCACGCCGAGCTCGTCGGCCGCGGCGTCGACCAGCCGTTCCAGCACCCAGTTGGTGACGTCGGAGCCCGCGCCGCGCAGCACGCCCTGCTGGTTCTTGTTGGTGAGCACCGCGGTGACGTCGTAGGTGACGCTGCCGATCCGGTACGGGCCCACGATCTGCGACAACGGGTTGGTGTTGCCCGCGATGGCCAGCATGAAGTAGGCGCCGTAGTCGTCGACGACCTTGATCCGCAGGCTGCGGAACGTGCCGTCGGCGGCCAGGGCCAGCTCGGCGACGTGCGACCGCTCGGGGGCCTGCGCGTCGGAGGCCAGGAGGTTGTCGGCGCGGTCCTCCATGAACTTCACCGGCCTGCCCGTGACCTTGGCGAGCGCGCCCGCGATGCCGATTTGCTTGGCCAGGAAGTGCTTCGAGCCGAACGAGCCGCCCACCGACAGCGGGTAGAAGTTGAGCATGTGCGGGGCCACGCCGAGGGTGGCCGACATGACCCAGGCGCCGAAGTTGAGCAGGTTGGTGTTCGACCAGACGTCCATCCGCCCGTTCGCGGGGTCGAACCTGACGATGGCGCCGTTGGTCTCCAGCGGCGCGGCGGTGGCGCGCGGCCAGCGCAGCTCGCGGCGCACGATCCGGTCGGCGGCGGCAAAATCGGCGTCCACGTCACCGAAGGTGAAGGCGTGCTGGTAGACGACGTTCGAGCCGAGGTTCTCGTGCACGAGTGCGGCACCCTCGGCCATGGCGTGCTCGGCGTCGGCGAGGACGGGTAGCGGCTCGTACTCGACTCCGATGAGCGCCAGCGCGTCCTCGGCGATGTAGCGGGACTCCGCGGCCACGGCGACCACGGCCTCGCCGTGATAGCGCACCTTCTCGACCGCGATCGCGTGCTCCACCACCTCCTCGGCGCAGAACCGGGCGAGCGGGCCGATGACCGCCAGCGACTCCGGGCCGGTGAGCACGGCGTGCACGCCCGGCAGGGACCGCGCCGCCGTCGTGTCGATCGACACGATCCGGGCGTGGGCGTGCGGCGAGCGCAGCACCGCGGCGTGCAGCATGCCCGGCAGCCGTAGGTCGTCGACGTAGGCGATCGACCCGCGCACGAGCGCCGGGTCCTCCTTGCGGGGCAGCTCGGCGCCGACCCACTGGGTGCTGTGCTCGACTGTGCTGGTCATGACGCCGCCTCGGCCGGGTTCTGGCTCGCGCGCACCACCGCGTCGACGATGTGCTCGTAGCCCGTGCAGCGGCAGGTGTTGCCCGCCAGCGCGGTGCGGATCTCGGCCTCCGTCGGCTTGGCGTTGCGCTCGAGCAGCTCCACCGTGGTGGCGAGGAAGCCGGGCGTGCAGAACCCGCACTGCTGGGCCTGCGCGTCCAGGAACGCCTGCTGGACGGGGTGCACGCCACTCGCCGTGGCCATCCCCTCCACCGTGACCACGTCGGCGCCGTCGGCCTGCACGGCGAGCATGAGGCACGAGCGCGCGGTCGCGCCGTCGACGAGCACGGTGCACGACCCGCACACGCCCTGGCCACATCCGACGTTGGTGCCGGTGAGCCCGAGGTCATCGCGCAACAGGTCGACGAGCAGCCTGCGCGGCTCGACCCCGACGCGATGCCCGACGCCGTTGACGGTCAGCGCGACGACCGCGAAGTCGGTGGCTTCCGTGTCCATGTCAGCTCCCTGCAGCTCGGCGTACGGCGTCGGTCAGGGCACGCCGCACGGCCACCCGGCCGAGGCTGCGGCGCAGGGTGGGGGACGCGTGCACGTCGCCGGGGATCTCGGTGAGGTCGGCGACGGCGGCCTCGGCCACCGCGGCGATCGCCTCGGCCTCCGGTGCGCTGCCGACCGCCAGCTCCTCGGCCCGCTCGGCGCGCACAGCGATGGGCGCGAGCCCCAGCAGGCCGATCCGCAGCCAGGCGATCCGGCCGCCCTCATCGAGCGCGACGACCGCGCACGCCCCGGCCAGGCCCCAGCCGCGCGCCCGGCGCGAGACCTCGTAGAACGCCGCGCCCGCGCGCGGGCCGGGGCGGCGGAACCGCAGCTCGGTGACCAGCTCGTCGGGCCCGCACGCCGTCGTGCGGTGCCCGGTGAAGAAGGCGGTGGCCGCCACCGTGCGCGCCCCTGACGGGCCGGAGAGGACCACCTCGCCGTCGTGGGCGAGCAGCACCGGCGGCACACCCGAGGCGGGGTCGGCGTAGGCGACGTTGCCCCCGACCGTGCCCCGGTTGCGCACCGCCGGGTGCGCGATCCGCCCGGCGCATTCGACGAGCGCGGGCAGCGCCGCCGCCAGCTCGGCGTCGGCCTCCAGCGCCGCGAGGCGCCGCAGCGCCCCGATCCGCACCACCTCGGCGTCGATGGCGACGTGGTCCAGCTCGGCCACTGCTCCGATGTCGACGAGGACATCGGCGCTGGTCGTCCGCGCGCAGAGCTCGGCGACCAGCGACTGGCCGCCCGCCAGCACGCGGGCTCGGCCAGGAAGGGCGGCGAGCGCGGCGACGGCCTCTTCGACGGTGGTGGTTCGCTGGTAGCGGAACGGGGCGGGCTTCATTACTTGATCGCTTGCGGGTTGACCGGCGAGCCGACCGAGCCTGTGATCGTCAGCGGCGGGGCGATCAGCTGGAACTCGTAGACGCCGTCCTCGGCGCAGTCCTCGGCCAGCGCGTCAAGGTCCCACATCTCGCCGAGGTGGATGCCCGCGTTGACCAGCATGATGATGTGCAGCGGCTGGAAGCAGTCCGGCGTCTCGTTGGGCAGCCGCTCGGTGCCCCACGTGTCGGTGATCGCGGCGGCCACATTGCGCGGGCAGAAGAAGTCCGCGGCGCTCACGCCGAAGCCCGGCGCAGGCCCGCCCGCGTAGTCGCCCCAGCTGCCCGCGTCGCGGCACATGGCGATCTGCCCGGTGCGCACGAGCACGAAATCGCCCTCGCCGACGTCCACACCCTGCGCCTCGGCGCACGCGGCGAGGTCGTCGCCCGAGATCGACTCGGAGATGTCGAGCCACGGCTTGCCCTTGTGCCTGGCGACGTCGAGCAACACGCCCCGCCCGACCATGGCGTCCTTGGCGTTGGTGATCGAGTTCTTCTTGGCGCCCTTGCTGGTGACCTGGTTGGTGCCGTAGCCGTTGTACATCTTGCCGTCGTGGAAGATGTGCGCCAGCGAGTCCCACTGGGTCGAGGACTGCAGGATGATGTAGGCCGCGTCGTCGGTGTAGCGCACCTCGTCGAGGTGGTCCTGCTCGCCCGCGTCGATGTCACCGCCGTCCACGATCATGTGGTGCAGCGGGTTGTAGCGGCCGAACGAGCCGGTCTGCGGGCCGTCGCCGTCCAGCGGCAGCGCCAGCGAGAACACCTTGCCCTTGCGCACCAGCTGCGCCGCCGCCTTGACGCGCTCGGGCGTGACGTAGTTGAGCGTGCCCTTCTGGTCGTCGGGGCCCCACTTGCCCCAGTTGTTGTACTTGGCCGCCAATGCACGCACGGTCTCGATCGTCGGTGCGGTGGTGGTCACAGACGTCTCCTCTCGTTGAGGGTGTGGTCAGTACATGGCGGCACCGGCGTTGACGTTGAGGTCCTCGCCGGTGATGGACGCCGCGGCGTCGGACGACAGGAACGTGCAGGCCCGGGCGATCTCCTCGGCGCGGACGACCCGGCCCAGCGGCGACGCGCTGGTGAACGCGGCGCGCGCCTCCTCCTCCGTGATGCCGCGGGCCGCCGCCTGGTTGCGCAGCACGTCGACGAGCCGCGGGCCGTCGACCGCGCCCGGGCAGACGGAGTTCACCCGGATCCCGTGCGGGCCCAGCTCCAGCGCGAGCGTGCGGACCAGGCCGATCACGGCCATCTTCGACGCCGCGTAAGGGGTGCGCCCGTAGAGCGGGCGCTTGCCGGTCATCGACGAGATCGCGATGAGGCTGCCCGCGCCGCCCGCGATCAGCGACGGGATGAACGCGCGGAAGGTGAGGAACACGCCGTCGAGGTCGGTGGCCAGGCACTCCCGCCACGCGGCGAGCTCGATCTCGTGCATCGGGGCGGTCGGGCCGCCGATGCCCGCGTTGGCGACCACGGTGTGCACGGCGCCGAAGCGCTCCAACACGCTCTTGGCCATGGTCTCGACCGAGGCCTCGTCGGCGACGTCGCAGGGAAGGGCGAGCGCGACGCCGTCCCCGCCCTCGATCTCGGCGACGGTGTCGGCGAGGGTGGCCGTGTCCCGCGCGGTGGCCGCGATCGCATAGCCCGCCTTGGCGTAACCGACGGCGATGGCTCGGCCGATGCCGCGGTTCGCTCCGGTGACGACCGCCACCGGCGGGGCCGGGTCGCTGGCCTGCTGGGACACGGCGCTCCCTCCCGCCCAACCACCACGGTGTGGCCGGACACCACGATCCTGGAACGCGCGAACGCTGCCTTCTATGGGAAACGGCCCAAAGATCGGCCGTGTTCTCCGGGTGGATCCCTCAAGGAATCCGGCGCGCGCCTTGGACGTCACGCACCGTGAACGCCAGTTGCAGCTCCATCCGGGTGGCGATCGTGCGCAGGTCGCGGCGGATCAGCTGCTCGACGCGGGTGAGCCGGTAGGCCACGGTGTTCGGGTGCACGATGAGCGCCTTCGCCGCGGCGGGGACGGAGGCGCCGACGGTGAGCCAGGTGCGCACGGTTTCGCACAGCTGGGACTTCTTCCGGGCGTCGTGCTCCTCCAGCGGTCGCACCAGCGTGTCGGCGAACGACCGCAGCGCGTCCGTGGTGCCCGTGCGCAGCAGGTAGGCGGCGAGTCCGAGCTGTCGCAGGTCGAGCACGCCGTCGGTGCCCCTGTCGGGGCACAGCTCGACCGCCGCGGCGGCGACCGAGAACGCGTCGGCGAAGCCCAGGTCGGTGACGGGTGGTCCCAGCACCGTCGCCACCCTCTGGACGCCTGCCCGGGCGGCCACCAGCTCGTGCACCCGGCTCACGGTCGGCGTCGGGTCGGGCTCGGCGGCCAGGATCAGCACCACGAGGCCGTCGCGTGCGCCGACCAGCGGCCGAGGCGTATCGAGCGCGGCGCGCACGGCGTCGGCGAGCTTTTCCGCGTCCCCGTTGACGGCGACGACGGCGAGCGCCTGCGGCCCGCCGAGGTCGTGGCCCAGCGCCGCGGCCCGTTCGAGCACGGTGCCCGAGAAGTGGCTCGCCTCGGTGCGCAGCAGCTCGTCCACGAGGTCGCCCGCCAGCCGGTTGGCGGTGTCCGCCCGGTCCCGCTGCTTCAGCAGCTCCACCGCGACGACCAGGGCGAACCGCTCGATCACCCGGCGCTGCGCCGCGTTCGGAACGGCGGAGATCCCGGTGCCCCAGAGCCTGCCGACGAGCTGGCCGCCGACCACGACCGGCGCCACCCACGCGGGCATGCCCCCGCTGCCGCACGTCCGGATCGAGACGACCTCGTAGCGCGTCCGCAGCGACTCCAACGCGCTGCGCACCGGGCGGCGCCTGCGGGCGGCCGGGTCGGGCGCGGGGGTGGCCGTGTCGGCTGGGGCGACGGCGAGGACGGTGTCGTCGGCGTCCTCGATGGTGATCGAGGCGTGCAGCGCCTCGGCGAGCAGCTCCGCCAGCCGCTGCAGCCCGGCCTCGTTGAGCAACAGCTGCATCAGCCGCCGGTGCTGGGCCTCGGCCGACTCCAGCACCTCGCGCTTGGCCTCCAGCTCGGCGATCGTGCGCTCCTGCGCGGAGCGCAGCTCGGCGGTCTCCAGCGCGAGCGTCGCGTGCTGGGCGAGCAGCTCGATGAGCTCGACCTCGGCCGCGCCGAACTCCCGCGGCTCTCGGGAGTAGGCGACCAGCACACCGCGCGGGGCCGTGTTCGCCAGCGGCGCGGCCAGCAGCGCGCGGAAGCCCTCGCTCGCCGCCCGACGCCGCGACGATCTGTACGCCTCGCCGCGGGTGATGTCCGGGACCGCGATCGTGATCCCCTCCCGGAACGCGTGCGCGGCCACCGTGTCGGCGTCCGGACTGTCGGGGCGCACGATCAGCGCGTGCTCCCGGTTGAGCCGCGCGACGTACTCGGGGGAAAGGCCGTGCCAGCCCCGCGCGAGCAGCCAGTGCCCGGACGCGTTGACCAACATCACCGCGCAGACGTCGAAACCGATGAGGCGACAGGCCTGCTCGGCGATCCGGCCGAGCATCACGTCGAGCGGCTCGGCCGCGTTCACGCCACGGACGACGTCCGCGACCGCCGACAGCCACGCCCCCAGCAGCTGTCTGGTCTCCGCGAGGCTGTTCGGCGCAAGCGTGGACATCGGCGGCCACCTCCGGTTCGTGCGGATTCTACGAGGTAAGGGGCCCGCCGGGAGGACGACGCGAAACTCGGAGGCGCGCGGCGACCACTTACCCCGAACATCAATGACATGGCAGTACTCGCCTACGACACCGGATACGTCGCCGCCGACGCCGAGTGCGACTTCCGCCGGATGCGCCGTCAGGGCCGCTGGTCGCGGCTCGCGGCCAGGCTGCGCCTGATCTGCGGCGAGCAGACCCGGCTGTCGTTGTTCGCCGACGTCGTCGCCGGGCTGGGCGCTACCGCGCGCCACGACCTGGGGCTGCAGGCCGTCGACCTGGACACGATCGTCGGCAGCGTCGGGCGCGCCCACGAGTTCGACCGCGGCTTCCGGCCCGGGCCCACGATCGACGAGCGGCGCTGGACGGCGATCGACCGGGCGCTGCGCAACGGGGAGCCGCTGCCGCCGGTCACCCTCTACCGCGTGGCGGGACACCACTTCGTGCAGGACGGCCACCACCGGGTCTCGGCGTCGCGCGCGGTGGGGCGTGAGAGCGTCGACGCCTTCGTCACCGAGGTCCTCACGGCCTGATCTGTCTCAACCTGAGCCGAGATCTTCTCAGTGCTCGGGGCCCGTGGTGGGATCCGCTCGTGTCCACGCCGACCCCGAGCGGGCCCTCCCGGATGACCACCTGGCATCAGGAGTTCTTCGCCGCCGTCGGCAGGTGGCCATGGCTCGCGGACCTCAACGACAGCGTCTCGGGCGTCGTGCAGCCCGTCTACGACCGGTTCCGCGGCAACCTCGCCGTGGAGCTGCTGCACGGCGGGCGGTGGGCCGGGCACGCGCTGCACCCCGCGCTGTCCGACCTCCCGATCGGCTTCTGGTCGGGTTCGCTGCTGCTCGACATGGTCGGTGACGACACCGCCACGAACGGGAAACTGGACGCGGCGGGCACGCTCAGCGCTGCGGGCCTCGCGGCGGCGGTGGCCACGGCCGTCACCGGGGTCGCGGACTGGACGGTCAGCGACGGCGAGGACAGCCGCGTCGGCCTCTTCCACGGCCTGCTCAACGGCGCGGCCACGGCGCTGCAGGGCGCTTCGCTGGCCGCGCGCCTGTCCGGCCACCGCGGTTCGGCGCGCACGCTCGGCATGGCGAGCATGGCCGTCACCACGGCCGCGGGCTTCGTCGGCGGGCACCTCGTGCAGGGCCGCGGGGCGATGGTCAACCGGGTGGCGAGCCACACCGGGCCCACGCGCTGGGTGAAGACCGTGGCGTTCGACGAGCTGCCCGACCGCGAGCCGAAGGGCGTCGACGTCGAGGGCCGCAAGGTGCTGCTCTACCGCGACGGCGAGGCCGTCTACGCCATCGACGACCTGTGCAGCCACGCGGGCGCCCTGCTCTCCCGCGGCCCCGTGGTCGACTGCGTCGTCACCTGCCCGCTGCACGAGTCGCAGTTCGACGTGCGCGACGGCCACATCGTCCGCGGCCCGGCCCACCATCCGCAGCCGGCCCTGCCGTCGCGGGTGCGGGCAGGCTGGATCGAGGTCCGCGGCACCCAACCCGGGCGCCGACGCGCGAAAAACTGAGGAGGAACGCCATGGCGTGGGAAGCGGTCGCGGACACCGACCAGCTCGAAGAGGGCGACATGATGGTCGTCCAGCTCGGCGGGGAGCCGATTTGCGTGGTGCGGCTCTCCGAAGAGGAGGCCGTCGCCTGCCACAACACCTGCACGCACCAGCAGCAGCCGCTCAACGAGGGCTACCTGCAGGACGACGACACGCTCATCTGCCCGGCGCACAACTCCCGCTTCGATCTGCACACCGGCGAGCCGATCGGCATCCCCGCGGTGACCGCGATCCCCATCTACGCCTGCAAGATCGAGGACGACGCGATCTGGGTGGACTTCGAGCAGCAGACCAACGACGCCCCGATTCCGCACAAGCCGTATCACTAGCGCCGGCCGGCGGCGTACCGTGCCCGGGCATGACCGCTGACCACTACGCGCCACCACCTCGAACCGTGGGCCGCGATGCGGTGTTCGTGCGCCATCGCCACAAGAGCCCGCAGGTCGCCGACTCCGCCTACATCGCCCCCACGGCGGTGCTGTGCGGCGACGTCACGGTCGGCCCGCACAGCCGCGTGCTGTTCGGCGCGGTCATCACCGCGGAGGGCGGGCCGGTGGAGATCGGGGCGCACTGCGTCATCATGGAGAACGCGGTGGTCCGCGGTGTGCCGCAGCACCCCACCCGGCTCGGCGACCACGTCGTCGTCGGCCCACACGCCTCGCTCACCGGGTGCGTGATCGAGGGCGACACCCGGATCGCGACCGGCGCGGTGGTGTTCAACGGCGCGCACCTCGAGGTCGGGGCGCAGCTGGAGTTCCACGCGGTCGTCTTCGTCAACACGGTCGTGCCCGCCGGGACGGCGGTGCCGATGGGCTGGTTCGCGGGCGGCGATCCCGCCGAGCTCGTGGCGCCCTCGGACCGGGAGCGCATCCGCGCCCTCATGGGCCCGCTCGACTACGCGGGCACGGTGTTCGGGGTCGCAGGCGGCGACGACGTGGTGCCCGACATCGCCCGCCGCTACGCCCGGAGCCTCGCGCTGCACCAACGCGACCAGGTGCTGCCCGCGGGCCAACACGCCAGGCTCGACGACGGCCGACCGGCCGAACCCCCGCCGGTCTGGGCCGCGGACAGCGGCTAGCGGCGCAACGTGGCGCTCGGCGCCTGGCCGTAGCAGCCCTGGTAGAGCGCGGCGAAGCGGCCGTGGTGCGCGAACCCCCAGCGGGCCGCGATCTCGGCGACAGTGCTACCCGCGGCCGGGTCGGCGGCCTGCAGCTCGCGGTGGACCCGTTCGAGGCGCACCCTTCGCAGATAGGCCATCGGTGTGGTGTCGAGGTGCCTGCGGAACGCCTCCTGCACGGTGCGCGTGCCTGCCCGCGCCGCCGCGGCGATCTCCGTGAGCCCGATCGGCTCGCCCGCATGATCGTCGATGAACGCGACGGCCCGCCGCACCGCGCCGGCGTCTGCGCTCCCGGGACGGGCCGGGTCGGTGGTCGTCGTCGTGTTCGGGAAGGTCTCGAGCAGTGTGGCGGCCAGCAGCCGCATGGTCTGCGCGTAGATCAGCGGACTGCCGTAGGCGAGCTCGTTGGTGCAGAAGTCGCGGGTGACGTAGCGCACCAGCTCCCGCCAGTGCCGGACCCGGTCCGGCGACGCCGCTCGCGCCAGGCCGAACCGCACCTGACCCGCGGGCTTCCCGCTCACCTCGGCGGCCACCCGCTGGACGACGTCGAGGTCCAGCTTGACCAGCCCGGCGCGGAAGTCGTCCCACTGGATGCGCATCGGTCGGGCCGGGTCGAGCACGAAGAGCTCCCCGACGGCAGGGGCGAGCTCGTCGTGGCCCGCCTGCAGCCGCAGCCGTCCGCCGATCATCTGCCCGACCAGGAGATAGCCGAACGGGTCGGTGTCGACGCGGCAGTTCATGGAGTGCTCGTACCGGGCGACGAAGAAGCTGCCGCCGTCGGTGATGTGGTGGCGGAACCGGAAGGCGTCCCGGTTGCCCGACAGCCGCACCGAATGTTCGACGTAGGTCGTCTGCAGGTAGCCGTGGGCCTCTTCCGGGTCTTTGGTGTCGATGCTGATGCGCGCGGGCGTCTGGGTCGGCACGACCGGCACCTCCTGACTGCGCTTCGGGAGTCGAGGTCACGCTGGGGAGTGACACGCTCACTGTAGGGTGCCGATCCGTGGATGCTGTCCGATAAGCGCCGGACGGTCATCCTCTATACGCGGACGGTAGCCGGGGGCGTTGTCCGATCGTAGTGACCGGGTTACAAAGCGTGGCATGTGTACAGGCAATGGTCGCTCCCCCGCACCGAGCGGGGCCTCGTGCGACCTCCCCGACTCCTACCCGAGCGCGCCGACGCGATCGGTGCCCAGCCGCCCGCCGAACGCGATGCCCTTGGCCTCCTTCCCGAGCGCGGTGAACACGATCACCGCCAGGAACACCGGCACGACCGTCACCACCAACGCGAACGGGTAGCCGTGCTCCGCGGCCAGGGCCTGCTGGATCGGCAGGTTGAGCGCCGCGAGCAGGTTGCCGAGCTGGTAGGTCACGCCGGGGTAGAAGCCACGGATCGTGTCCGGTGACATCTCGGTCAGGTGCGCGGGGATGACGCCCCATGCGCCCTGCACGCACACCTGCATGAAGAACGACCCGAGCGCGAGCCAGCCCGCGGTCGTGGAGAGCGCGAAGATCGGCACGATCGGCAGCGCGAGCACCGCGGCGAAGATGATCGTGCGCCGTCTGCCCAGCCGCTCCGACAGCGACCCGAACACGACGCCGCCGGTCGTCGCACCCACGTTGTAGAGCACGGCGATCCAGGTGGCGAGGGCCGTCGAAAGACCGGCGCCGCCGTCGTCGGTGGCCTTGAGGAACGTCGGGTAGATGTCCTGGGTGCCGTGGCTCATCCAGTTGAACGCGGTCATGAGCAGGATGAGGTAGCCGAAGCGGCGCAGCACGGCCGGGTTGAGCAGCACGTCGCGGAACGACGACCGGGTCATCCGCATCTTCTCGCGGGTCTCCTGCCACACCTCGGACTCGCGCACCCGCGTGCGGATGAGCAGGCTGATCAACGCCGGGATGATCGACAAAGCGAACAGCCACCGCCACGAAAGACCCAGCCCGGACAGCACGACCAGGGACGCGAGCGAGGCCAGCAGGTAGCCCAGCGAGTAGCCCTGCTGCAGCACGCCCGAGAAGAAGCCGCGCCGCCCCGGCGGGATCTTCATCCATCGCGAGCGCGGCGCCGAGGCCCCACTCGCCGCCCATGCCGATCCCGTAGAGCAGGCGCAGCACCAGCAGCACCGTGAAGTTCGGGGCGAACGCGCAGAGGAACCCGACGAGCGAGTAGAAGGACACGTCGACGAGCAGCGGGATCCGGCGGCCTGCCCGGTCGGCCCACACCCCGAAGATCACGGCGCCGACCGGGCGCATGACCAGCGTCGCGGTCGTGAGGAACGCCATCTGCGTGAGCGAGACGCCGAAGTCCTTCGCGATCTCGGCGTAGACGAGCACGACGAGGAAGTAGTCGAACGCGTCCATCATCCAGCCGAGCAACGCAGCGATGAACGAGTTGCGCTGGTCCGAGGTGAGCGGCTCGCGCTGCTGCGGCATGACACATCCTTTCCCCGCCGTGCGCGGGACGGTGCGCCCGCCGACCGCGTTTCGCTGGGTCGGCGAAGGCGACTTCGGACGGCGCGTAGGGTCGCGCCAATGTGCTGCGGCGACGCGGAAGTGCTGGACCTGCCGCCCGCCGTCATCGCGATGCTGGCGCGCTACCGCGGCCTCCAGGCCGACCGGGACTGGGACTGGGGCGACGACCGTATCGAGATGTTCCGCTGGGCCCGGTTCGCCCGCCTCGGCGACGTCTTCGCGGCGTACGGGCGCACCGGTGACTGGCCGCAGGCCGTGCGGGACGCCGTCGGGCCCGAGCCGCCCGCGGGGATCGTCGTCGTGCGGGTCACCGACGACGGGGTCGAGGTCCGCTGCGGCCCGGCCCGGCCGGTCGTCGCGGGAGCCCCGACCCCGCTGGACGTGGTCGTCGACGCCGCGGTCGACCGCGAGGTGGCCGCCGTCGTCGCGGGCGAGGCGCTCACCGTGGCGGCGCACGGGACGGGCATCGCGACCCTCGACGTCGACGGGCCCGACGTGCCGGTGACCGTCGACGGCGTGCCCGTGTCGCTCGCCGCGGCGCTCCGCCTGACCGCCGGGGCCCGGCTGCGGCTGCGGGCGCCGAGCTGCGCACGGTGGTCGGTCACCGACGCCACCGGCGGCGCGTGGTTCCCCGACGGCGTGCTGCGCAAGTGGGACGTGCGGGGGCGGCCGTTCTTCCACGCCGAGGACGTCACGCTCACCGCCCCGGCCACAGCGCTCACCGTCACCTGCGCGCGCGGCCTCGAGTACGGCGTCGTCGAGCGGGAGGTCACCCCGGCCGGGGAGGCTCTTGTCGAGGCCGAGCCGCCGCGCCGGTTCGACCCGGCAGCCGACGGCTGGTACGGCGGCGACCTGCACATCCACATGAACTACAGCGGCGACCTCGTGTGCACGCCTGCCGACGTGGCCCGCATGCAGCGCGGCGAAGGCCTGCACCTGGCCAACCTCGTGGCGGGCAACTGCCAGACCTCGCTCGTCTACGACCGGGAGCTGCTGGAGGAGTTCGCGGGCGTCGACCTGCCCTGGTCGGACGGGCAGATCGTGGCCCGCGCGGGCGTCGAGTACCGCAACGACCTGCTCGGGCACGTCCACGCGCTCGGCCCGGACGCGCCGCCGAGCCGCTACTACGCGGGCCACGAGCGGTCCGACCGCCCCGAGGACTGGCCGCCGAACCAGGCCGCGTGCGCCGAGCTGCGGAGCCTGTCGGCCACGGTCGGCTACCCGCACCCGGTGTTCGCCCCGTTCGACGACGACGGCTCCAGCGAGGCGTTCTTCGCCAACCCGCGCTCGGTCGAGGCGCGGGAGCTTGTGGTCGACGCTGCCCTCGGGCTCGTCGACGCCATCGACGTGCTGTCCCCGTTCGACGACGAGGCCGCCGTCCACCTCTACCACCGGCTGCTGTCGTGCGGGCTGCGGCTCACGGCGACCGCGGGCACCGACGTGTTCCTCTCCTTCGCCGACGGCCCCGGGGTCGCGTCCAACCCGCCGGGGTGGGCGCGGGTCTACGCGCATCTGGGCGGCAGGCCGCTGTCGGTCGAGGCGTTCAAGGACGCGATCCGCGACGGCCGCACCGTCGTCACGAACGGGCCGTGGCTGACGTTCACGGTCGCGGGCCGCGGGCCCGGCGCGGTGATCGACGCCGGAAGGGGCGACCGGCCTGCCGTCATCGCGACGGTGACCGGCGCCGACCGGCTCACGATCGTCGGGCCGGACGGCGTGCTCGCCGAGACCGGCGATGGACGGCTGGAGTGCACCGTCGACATCGACGGGCCGACGTGGGTGGCGGCCGTCGCCCGAGGCCCCGCCACCGGGCTCGCGCCGAGCGGGCTGGCCCACACCACGCCGGTCTACGTCGACGTGGACGGCGCCCGGGTCGCCCGCGCCTGCGCCGCGGACTGGTGCCTCGGCCTCATCGACGGTCTACAGCGGCTGCTCGTCGAGCACGGCTCCTTCCCGCCCGAGCACCGGGAGCGCCGCCTCGCCGACTACGCCGAGCTCCTCGACGCAGGGCGTCGGTACTACCGCGGCGTGCGGGACGCGGCCGAGCGATGACCGCCGACCCCCGTCTCGACCTCGCCGTCGGCGCGCTCGACCTGCACGGCGGCCGGGTCCGGTTCGTGCACCCCCGCGAGCCGACCGCGCTGCTGGACGACGAGGACGTCGCCGCCGACCAGGCCTACCCGCCGTACTGGGCCGAGGTGTGGGAGAGCGGCGTCGAGCTGGCCCACGCCGTGTCCGCCCGCGCCTGGACCGGCCGGGCGGTGCTGGAGCTGGGGTGCGGCCTCGGGCTCCCGTCGCTCGCGGCCGCGCTCGCAGGCGCCCGCGTGCTGGCCACCGACCGCTCCGCCGACGCGCTCGCCTTCGCGGGCGCGAACGCCGCGCAGAACGGCGTCGCCGTGGAGACCGCGGTGTGCGCGTGGGCCGAGCCCGCGCCGCTGCTCGCGGGGGCGCCGTGGGACCTTGCGCTGGCCGCCGACGTGCTCTACGGCCAGCGCAACGTCGACGAGCTCACGGCGCTGCTCCCCCGCCTGGTCGAGGACGGCGAGGTGTGGGTCGCCGACCCCGGGCGCCCGCTCGCACCCGCCTTCCTCGCGGCGGCGCGGGAGCGCTGGGCCGCGGTCGAGACGCTCCCGACCCGGCAGCACGACGTCCGGAT
This sequence comes from uncultured Actinomycetota bacterium, assembly GCA_963739465.1. GTDB lineage: Bacteria > Actinomycetota > Actinomycetes > Mycobacteriales > Pseudonocardiaceae > Pseudonocardia. The sequence continues at coordinate 278,961 of CAVUAS010000013.1, read as the reverse complement.
CCACCGCCTGACGGGCCCGCGCCGGTAGGGTCCGCGCGTGTCGGCCGAGGTGCGGCACATGGTCGACCGGCTCGTCGACGAGCTGGGGCGGTCGGTCGTGGTGAACGACTCCGCCGTCGTCATGCTCTACTCCAGCAGGCACTTCGGCGACGAGGACCCCGTCCGCGTCGAGGCGATGCTCAACCGGGTCGCGGGCGCGGCCGCGACCCGCCACGTGCTCGCGCAGGACGTGGCGCGCTGGACCCGGCCGGCCCGGATCCCGGCCAAGCCCGAGATCGGCATGCGGGCCCGGCATTGCGTGCCGTTGCGCTGGCACGGGGACCTGCTCGGGCTGCTCATGGTGATCGACGCCGAGGTCGCGCTGCGCCACGCGGTGCTCGGCGCCCGCCGGGCCGGGCTCGCCACCGTGGCGGGGACGACCGCGGCGGTCGTCCGGTTCGGCGGCCCCGACGCCGCCGCCACTCCACTCGCCGGGCAGATGGTGGCCGCTGCGGACGAGCTGGCCGCCGGGCGCTTCACGTGCGCGGCGGGCGTCGGGCCGCGGGTTGCGACCGTCGCGGAGGCGTGGGTGTCGCACCGCCACGCCGCGCTCGCCACCCGCGCGGTCCCGCTGCTGCGGCCCGGCCCGGTCGTGGACGCCGCCGGGCTCGGCGCGTTCGACCTGCTCCTGCGCCTCCCGGCCGACAGCGGCGCGATCTTCGACGTGGGCGTGCTGCTCGGCCTCGGCGCGGCCGTCGCGGGTCCGGAGTCGGCGAAGGCCACGGCCGACTTCGTACACAGCATGTTTCCGGCGACACCGACCCCGAGTTGCTGGCCTTCGTAGACGGCGAGCTGGGGGCCATCCCGCCGTACGCGAGCGTGCCGCTGCTGTGGGACCACTGCGCGCAGGACTGGCGGGACGTGCTGCCGCGCATCGACGTGCCCACCCTGGTGATCGGCTGCGACGGCAGCCACGTCGCGCCCAGCTCGCAGCGCTACATCGCCGAGCAGATCACCGGCGCGGAGCTGCACGTGTTCCCGGTCGAGGTGGCGAGCTCGCACTTCCCGTTCCTGGAGAACCCGGCGGCGTTCAACGCAGTGGTCGAGAAGTTCCTCGACTAGGGCCGCGCGCAGCGCAGGTCGTCGGGCACGGCGTCGTTGACGAACTGGCGCCACTCGTCGGGCGTCAGGTCGCGCCCGGCCGTCGCGCACGCCACCGCGACGAGCCGATCGGGCGCGAGGTCGTAGACGTCGAGCGTGCCCGATCCCGGCCGTCCGTCCTCCCCGGGCGTGCCACGAGCAGCGCACTGCCGTCCGGTGTGAAGGCGATGCCCGGGCCGGAGGCCGTAGAGGATCTGGGTGGGTGCGTACGACAGGAACGCGTCGTAGCTGCTGCCGGTCGTGCGCCCCACGCGTTCAGCATGCGGCATCGCCGCGGGATCACCGCGAGCGGCCGACCCGCTCCCGCCGTTCGGCCAGGGCTTCCGGGAACACCTGCTGCCTGCGCACCGTGTCGGCCAGCGCCTGCCACGTCTGCGCGCAGTCGCCCGCGGCCGCGGCGATGAGCGCAACGCAGTGGGCGGGCAGGCTGCGCGCGAGCTCGGCCAGGTCGGTGTCCTCGATCGCGCTCGCGGCGAGGAGCCCGGCCAGGAGCCTGCGGCCGGCGGTCGTGTAGCGCAGCGCCGGGTCCATGCAGAGCTTGGCCACCAGGAGGTGCCCGACGGCATGCGGCGCCGCGGGTCGGCCAGAGGCCCGGCCGCCCCCGATGGCCCGGGGTGCCGGCCGGTCGCCGGGCTGGCGCATCCGGTTGCGCACGTCGCGGACGGTGCTCGGCGAGACCCCGGCCTTGCGCGCCGCCTCGCGCAGCGAGATCCCCGGCTCGGCGGCCAGGATGTCGCCCGCGATCCGACGGCCGCGGCCGGTGTCCACGGCCCGGCGGCGCCCGTTGCGGCCGATCCTGACCTCGGTCGGGGAGGCGGTGCCGCGCAGCCTGCCGACGGTGCCCGGCGCGAGGCCGGACGCCACCGCGACCCGCCGGGTCGACCAATCGGGGTGTTCGGCCAGCAGCGTGGCGGCGTGGCGCTTGCGGTCGTCGGTCGAGATCCGATGACCGTGATCGGCATTGGCCGCGACGGCCATCGCGAAGATCTCCGATGCGTCGTCGAAGCACAGCCGCGCTGCGATCTGCCGCTCGCCCCGCAGGATTGCGGCCCGGACCCGGTGCCTGCCGTCGATCACGCGCCGGGTGGGCGCATGCACGATGATCGCGGGCAGTGGCCTGCGGGCGCGCGCCAGCGTGCGTGCGTAGTTGTCGTCGAGCTGCGAACGCGGTGCGCCGTCGAGCACGAGTTCCTCGACGTCAACAAGCACGGGACCGGTGAGTTGACCTGACGGACTCGTAGGCATGATCTGCCCGACCCCCGATCGCTGCGACGCAGGTCACAGTACGCGGATCGGGGCGCTATCCACAAGTCTTAAAGATAGAACGCCGGCGTCTGCTAATAACTGTTCATGCAATGAAACTTGCATCGGCCAGCGAAGCGGCCGACGCACGGAGTGCGACGGCCACGGCGCCCATCACGGGGGCCCGGGGCCCCAGCTCGGCCAGAACGATCGGCAGATCGGCTGTGGCGCTCGGGATTCCGCAGCGCCGCACCATCTCCCGCATCGGCGCGAGCAGAAACTCGCCTGCCACGGCGAGCTCACCTCCGATGAGGATGAGCTCCGGGTTGAACACGTTGCACAGGTTGGCGATGGCGATGCCCGCCTGACGGCCGGTGTCGGCCAGCACCCGGACACACGAGTTGTTGCCTTCGCGGGCCGTGCGGACGACGTCGGCGATCGTGAGCTGCTGGCCGAGCATGGGTTCGAGCAGCTCGACGACGCGGCGCGCTGCGACGACGGTCTCCACGCAGCCCCGGTTGCCGCAGCGGCAGACCTGTCCGAACTCGTCGGTGGTGATGTGCCCGATCTCGCCCGCGGTGCCGTCGCGGCCGCGCACCACCTGACCGCCGAGGACGAGGCCCGCCCCGACCCCCTCGGAGAGCTTCACGTAGGCGATGTCGGAAAGCCCGCGCGCGGCACCCCAGTACAGCTCCGCCACCGCGCCCAGGTTGGCGTCGTTGTCGACGACGACGGCCATGCCGAGCCGCTCCGAGGCTAGCCGCACGGCGTCGACCCCGACCCAGCCCGGCATGATCGACGGCGCCCCGACTTTCCCCGTGCGCAGGTCGATCGGCGCGGGCAGCCCCATCCCGGCTCCGACGATCGCGGTCGGCTGCTCGCCGAGCTCGTCCAGCAGCTCACGGAAGAGCTTCTCGGCCTGGTACATGCCGTCGACCGCGGGGAGGTTCGGCTCGAGCTCGACGCGGCGCTCGGCGAGGATCTCGTGCGCCCGATCGGCGATCGCCACGGTGAGGTGGCGGTGCCCGTAGTCGACGCCGAGCAGCAGGCCGGTGGCGCGGGTGAGCCGAACGACCTTGCGGCGACCCACCTCGGAGACCTGCACTAGCCCGCCCGCCAGCAGCTCCCGCACGATGTTCGACACCGTGGCGGCCGCGAGGCCGGTGCCCCGCGCCAGCCCGGCCTGCGCGACCTCCCCGTGCTCAGTGAGCAGCTGGAGCACCCGCAGCCGGTTGGAGCTGCGCAGGGCCGCCTGCGATCCCGGACGGTCGTGGCCGTTGACAACTGACATGTTCGTCGGCCTCCGACCGAGTGGGCCACGTAAGCCCCTTACGCCCACCAACGGTACACGAGCAGCGGAAATGGTCATCTGAACAGGATCCCGTTTGGACGTCCACCGATGTTGACGCCCTCGATTCGGCCTGCGAATGTCCGGGGCCGTCTGGCGGTGCGGCCCATCTCGTTCCGGGCCGGTGGCGCGGAAGGTGGGAGGCGTCGTGATGCGGAGCACGCGTTTACCGGTGCCGTTCCTGGCGGTTGTGGCGGGGTTCGCCCTGGCCGCCTGCGGGTCGACGCCGACGACCAACCCGGTGGCGAACCCGAGCGCCAACCGGGTGAGCATCGCCATGGTCACCCACGGGCAGGCGGCGGACCCGTTCTGGGCGCAGGTGCAGAAGGGCGCCCAGCAGGCGGCGGCGGACTTCAACGTCGACCTGCGCTACAGCTCGCCCCCGACCACGGATCCGCAGGCCCAGGCGAAGTTGATCACCGATGCGGCGGGGCAGAAGCCCGCGGCCATGGTGGTGACGATCCCCGACCCGGCGACGCTCACGGCGCCGATCAAGCAGGCCAGTGCCGGGGGAATCCCCGTGATCGTGGCGAACGTCGGGCTCAATCAGCTGGACCAGGTCGGGGCGCTCACCTTCGTCGGCCAGAACGACCAGCTGGCGGGCCAGGAGGCGGGCACCGTCATGGCCGCGGCAGGGGCACGGCACGCGCTCTGCGTCATCCACGAGGCGCAGAACACCGCGCTGACCGACCGGTGCACAGGCTTCGGTGGCCAACTGACCAAGGCGGGCGGCACCTCGCGGGTGCTGCAGGTCGACGGCTCCGACCAGCCGGGCGCACAGGCCGCAATCGCGGCGGCGCTGACACAGGACCCCGCGGTCGACAGCGTGCTGGCCACCGGCATCCAGGGGTTCGGCGCCGCGAGTGCCGCGGTGAAGGGGCTGAACGCGGGCGGGCGGATCAAGCTCGGCACATTCGACGTCTCGGTCGATAACCCGAACGACCTCGCGGCGGTGCAGAGCGGCGAGGCCCTGTTCGTCGTCGACCAGCAGCCGTTCCTGCAGGGCTACGACGCGGTGCAGACGGCGGCGTTCCAGGCGCGGTTCGGCCAGCACCCGTTCCGGCCGATCTACACTGGGCCGAGCTTGGTGACGAAGGACAACGCGGCCCAGGTGCAGAAGCTCTACCAGGCGCTGGGCAACGCCAACAACCAGTCGCGAGTCTCGGTCGCGATGGTCACGCACGGGCAGGGCTTCGACCCGTTCTGGGCGCTGGTCCGCAAGGGCGCCGAGCAGGCGGCGGCCGACTACAACGTCGACCTGCAGTACAGCTCGCCCGACACGACCGACCCGAACGCGCAGGCGAAGCTGATCAACGATGCGGCCGCGCAGGGGCCCGCGGCGATGGTGGTGACCATCCCCGACCCGGCGGTGCTCGTCGCGCCGATCAGGCGGGTCACGAGCTCCGGGCTGCCCGTCGTCGTGATGAACATCGGCCTCGACCAGCTCGCCGCCGTCCGCGGCCTCACCTACGTCGGCCAGGACGAGACCCTGGCGGGCCAGGAGGCGGGCACCGCGATGGCCTCGGCGGGCGTCAAGCACGGGCTGTGCATCATCCACGAGGAGCAGAACGTGGCGCTGGTCAACCGGTGCGACGGGTTCAGCAAGCAGCTCGCCGCGACCGGCGGCACGGTCACGGTGCTACACGTCAACGGCGCGCAGCTGCATGAGGCACAGCAGCAAGTCATGACCGCACTGACGCAGGACCCGAGCATCGACGGCGTGCTGGCCACCGGCATCAACGGCTTCAGCGCGGCAGGCGGGGCGCTGCAGAGCATGAACGCGTTCGGCAAGATCAAGCTTGGCTCGTTCGACGTCTCGACGACCAACCTGACGGCCGTGCAGAACGGCCAGTCGCAGTTCGCGGTCGACCAGCAGCCGTTCCTGCAGGGCTACGACGCGGTGCAGACAGCGGCGTTCCAGGCGCGGTTCGGCCAGCACCCGTTCGGGCCGATCTACACCGGCCCGAGCCTCGTCACCAAGGACAACGCCGCGCAGGTGGCGAAGCTCTATCAGGGCAATGCGCCGGTGCTCGTGCAGCAAGGCGGATACCCGAGCTGAGAGGGATGGTGCTCGTATGAACCTCGCCGCCGCAACACTCACGCTCCAACTCAGCGGGTTGGACATCGCCCTGCTGGTGATCTACTTCAGCTTCGTCATCGGCATCGGCTTTGCGCTGAAACGCCTGGTCACGACGTCGGCGGACTTCTTCCTGTCCGGCCGGTCGCTGCCCGCGTGGGTCACCGGAATCGCGTTCATCAGCGCCAACCTCGGCGCGATCGAGATCCTCGGCATGGCGGCCAGCGGCGCGCAGTACGGGATCTCGATCGTGCACTACTACTGGATCGGCGCCGTCCCCGCGATGATCTTCCTCGGCGTCGTGATGATGCCGTTCTACTACGGCTCCAAGATCCGCAGCGTGCCGGAGTACCTGGTGCGCCGCTTCGACCAGAAGACGCACCTGGTCAACGCGATCATCTTCGTGCTGGCGTCGATCCTGATCGCCGGGGTGAACCTCTACGCGCTGGCCGCGGTGCTGGATGTGCTGCTGGGGATCCCGCTGCCGATCGCGATCGTGGTGTCGGCGTTGTTCGTGCTCTCCTACATCCTGCTCGGCGGGCTGACCAGCGCGATCTACAACGAGGTGATGCAGTTCTTCGTGATCTGCGCCGGGCTGATCCCGATCGTGATCGTGGCGCTGAATGAGGTCGGCGGCATCGGCGGGCTCTTCCAGAAGCTGTCGGTCAACGGGCCGAACTTCACCCATCCCTGGGCGGGTCTCGGGTTCGGTGGCGACAACCCGATCGGCGACTGGGTCGGGCTGGTGTTCGGCCTCTCGTTCTGCCTGTCGTTCGGGTACTGGACGACCAACTTCGCCGAGGTGCAGCGGGCCATGTCGGCCAAGGACGACAACGCCGCCCGGCTGACCCCGATCATCGGTTCGTTCCCGAAGATCATCATTCCGTTCGCCATCGTCATCCCCGGCATGGCCGCGGTGCTGCTGCTTCCGGGGATCGGTGAGTCCGGCGGGCTCCCGTACAACGACGCCATCCCCGGGCTGATGAACAAGTACCTGCCCACGGGTGTGCTCGGCGTGGCCATCACCGGGCTGCTGGCCGCGTTCATGGCGGGCATGGCGGCCAACATCTCGTCGTTCAACGCGGTGTGGACCTACGACATCTGGCAGAACTACATCCGGCCCGGCCGTCCGGACCACTACTACCTGCAGGTGGGCCGTTACACCACCATCGCCGGGGTCTTCGTCGGCATCGGCACGGCGTTCCTCGCCGCGGGCTACAGCAACATCAACAACTACATCCAGACGCTCTTCTCGTTCTTCAACGTGCCGATCTTCCTGGCGTTCATCGTCGGCATGTTCTGGAAGAAGGCGGGCCGCAGCTCTGGCTTCTGGGGGATGCTCGTCGGCACGATCACCTCGTTCGGGATCTTCCTCCTCTACCAGGCCGGCGTGATTCCGTTCCGCAGCGACCTCGGCGAGAACCAGTGGGCGGCCATCATCTCGTTCCTGGTCGGCGGTCTGGCGATGGTGATCGCGACCCGGTTCAGCGAGCCGAAGACCGACGAGGAGTTGGAAGGCCTGGTCTACGGACGCCAGACCATCGCCGTCACCACCACGGAGCACCATGGCATCGCGGCCCTTGTGAGGAGCCCGGTCGCGCTCGGCGCGCTGTCCCTGGCCTTGTGCGTCGTCGCGTACGTCTACATTGAGCTCGTGAACTGAGGGAGGACACGTGGCCAAGAAATACGACCTCGACCCCGAGGAAGCCCGCAACTGGCGCTTGGCGAAGCTGTTCGACCTCCGCACGTTCATCGGCGTCCTGTTCGTCATCTTCGGGGTGCTGGTGATCATTCCCGGCTTGGCGCCGAGCACGGCCGACATTGAGAAGGCGGCCGGGATCAACCTCGCGCTCTGGGTGGGCGGGATGATGTTGCTGCTCGGCCTGATCTTCCTGGCCTGGCTGCTCGCGAGCCCGCCGCCGCCGATCACGAAGGAGGAGATGGCGGCGGCCAAGGCGGCGCTCGAGGAGATGGGCACCTCCGGCGGCCTCCACCACTAGCAGGAAGGACGCGGGATGAACGAGCCTGACGGTCGGCCCCCGATCGTGGTGGGCGTCGACGGGTCCGAAGACAGCAAGTACGCGTTGCGGTGGGCGGCTCAGCAGGCTGAACTCACGAACGCCCCGCTGCAGGCCATCACGGCATGGCATTTTCCGATCGACTTCGGCACAGCGTGGCAGATACCCGCGACCTACGGCCGATCCCACGATTTCTCGGGCGTGGACTTCTCCGAGGACGCGAAGAGGACCCTCGACGGTACGATCGAGGAGGTCTTAGGGAAAGACCCCCGGGTGTCGGTGACGCCCGAACTGGTCAGCGGTCATCCGGCGCAGGTGCTGATCGACGCCTCGCAGCAGGCGGGCCTGCTCGTCCTGGGCGCCAGCGGGCACGGAGGCTTCGTCGGGATGCTGCTCGGCTCGGTCACCCAGCACTGCGTCTCGCATTCGGCATGCCCCGTGGTCGTGGTTCGGCACCCCGCCGAGAACTGAGCGAGCACGACCCCGAGCCGGGCTACGATGGCAGGGCCAGATCGCGGCATTCGGCATCGCATTTGTCCCGTTTGCGGTAATTGCGCCCGCGGGGAGGGAGCAAAGCGTGAGGGTCTCATCATTGGTCGCGCGCGGCGGGCCGCCGCGCACCACGGAAGTCCGCCCCGTCGGATGGCGGGAACGGCGACGGGCACGGCGCCGATTGGTCGAGCAGGACCTCCTCGGCGCCCGGCTGGCGGAGCTCACCCAGATCCGAGATCTGGTCGCGGCGGCCCGGGACGTCATCGCGGCGGGCTGGGTCAAGGACGCGTGGTTCATCAGCCACGACGCGCAGGGCAAGCCGCGCTCGGTCGACTTCATGGCGGCCCGGCGCATGGGGCCCATCCCGGTGGACCGCGCCTGTCTGGTGGGCGCGATCCTGCACGCCGGGGGTGGCGTGGCGAGCGCCGACACCCAGCTCGTGCAGCGCACGTTCGACCTGACCTGGCACACGATCCACCGCGGCGCGAACGACCCGGTGCGCTGGTGCCCGGCGCCCCCGGTCCGCGCACAGCAGTTGCGCGACCTCGTCCAGTGGAACGACCGCCCGGACCGCACCGGCGCCGACGTCGAGGCGCTCCTGCACTCCGTCGAGCAGGCGGCCGTCCGGGAGGTCGATCGGGGCCGCCAAAAGCTCGCCGCCTTCACCGGCCGGGAATAGCCGGGGGAATAGCACCGCACCCGGGGGAATAGCACCGCACCGGGCCCGGTTGCCGGGCGCATGCAGGCTAACTCGAAAATCAAGTCGGGGACGGGCATGCTCGTGTACCCGGTGACCGGCGGCGGACCCGGTTTGTCTGGTTGGGCTAACTCGAGTGGCCAGCCTGCGGTCAGGCGGCCGGGGTGGATGTTGCCAGGGTGACTTTCTTGCCGGTGAGGTGTTCGAGCTGGCGGATGAGATCACGCTCTCGACGATGCGTGTTGAGTTTCGTCTGGTAGAAGTCGGCGCCGAGGTCCTGGTAGCGGGCGTCGGGCTCGTCGAGCAGGTGCCAGATGATGGTCAGGACCGAGTTGCCGACCGCGACGATGGCCCGGCTCTTGCCGATCCGGCGGGCCAGTCGCCGATAGCGTTCGCCGAGGAACGTGTCGGTCCGCGACAGCGATGCCACGATCTCCCCAAGGGTGCCGGCCAGCCACGAGTTGCCCTTCCCGGTGGACCCGCCACGTTTGCGGCCGGCGGAGTTGCGGTCGATCGGGGCGAACTTCGCCCATGACACCAGGTGCGCGGCGCTGGGGAACCGGGTGGCGTCGACACCGATCTCGGCGATCAGTTCCTGGGCGGCGGTGAGGCCGACCCCGGTGATCTCATCCAGCCGCTCCACGTGCGGGGAGAAAGGGCCGATCACCGCCTCGATCCGGACACTGACCGCGTCGATCTGTGCGGTCAGTGCGTCGACGTGCTCCAGCATCGCCTGCAGCAGGAAGCCGTGGTGGTCCTCGAAGTGACCAGTCAACGCCTCCTCCAACACGGCGGTCTTGGAGCGCATGCTGCCGCGGGCCATCTGCGCCAGCACCTTGGGACTACGTTGACCGGCGATCATCGCCGCGAGCATCTGTCGGCCCGACACCCCGAACACGTCGCTGATCACGCTGGAGAGCTTGATCTGGGCGTCCTCGAGCAACTTCTCGACCCGCTGCTTCTCCCGGGTCCGTTCCCGAATCAGCGAGCGGCGATAACGGGTCAGGTCGCGCAGTTGCCGGATCGGTTTGGGGTGCACCAGGCTCGGTGAGCACATGCCCCGCTCGACCACCTTGGCCAGCCAGACCGAGTCGATCTTGTCCGTTTTGGGTCGGCCAGGCACGTTCTTCACGTGCTTGGCATTCAGCAGCCAGCAGGTGAACCCCTCGGCCTCCAGCAGGTAGAAGACGGGTTTCCAGTAGTCGCTGGTGGCCTCCATCGCGACCAGTTCCACCCGCTCGCAGTGCAACCAATCTGCCAGCTCCAGCAGCGACCGCGACAGGGTGGCGTACTCGCGGATCTCCTGGCGCCGACGGCCCGGCCGGTCCTCGTGCGGTACCCGCACGCAGGCCATCAGGGCGGCCTTGCCGAGATCAAGCGCGGCCACCCGCTCGACCAGCTCGAGGGGTTCATCGGTCGTTTCCATGTCCTCACCTCCACCACGCGCTCTTCACGAACGGACAAGGCGTGGCTGCCCGGGGAGCCAGCGGGGCAAGGAACAGAGGCGAACTCTCGTGCTCGAGGCAACAATGCAGAGGCCCCTCACAGCAGCTCCCAGCGTCAGACTATTCAACGGCCTCAGGCGAGGCGCCAAGCGACCACGACGTCACGGGCAGCCACAGGCCAGATTTTCAGCCCGGCACGGGCGCCCCCGCCAGGGGGAACTGATGGACTATTCAGTTTCACCACTACGGCGGCCCGGAGAAGTTGGAATGGGCCGAGGCGCCCGACCCGCACGCCGGGCCGGGCCAGATCCGGATCGCGGTGCGCGCGGCGAGCGTGAACCCGCTGGACTGGAAGGTGCTGTCCGGCGCGCTCACGGGGGGTGCGGAGCCGGACGGGCCAGGCTTTCCCGGCTACGACGCTGCGGGCGTGGTCGACGAGGTCGGCGAGGGCGTCACCGGCGTCGCGGTAGGCGAGGACGTGTTCGGCAACGGCACCGGCACCCAGGCCGAGTACGCGGTACTGGACGCGTGGGCGGCCAAGCCCGCCTCCGTCGACTGGGCGGTGGCGGCCGCGGCGGGCGTCGCGGGCGAGACGTCCGAGCGCGGCCTGCGGCTGCTGGGCGTCAAGGCGGGCGACACGGTGTTCGTCGACGGCGGCGCGGGCGGGGTCGGCGCGGTCGCCGTGCAGATGGCCCAGGCGCTGGGCGCGCGGGTGATCGCGTCGGCGGGCGAGGGCAACCAGGACTTCCTGCGCGAGCTGGGCGCCGTCCCGGTGCGCTACGGCGACGGCGTGGCCGACCGGGTGCGGGACGCCGCGGGCGGACCGGTGGACGCCGTGTTCGACGTCGCCGGGAAGACCCCCGTCGAGGAGCTCGTCAAGCTGGTGCCGACGCCGTCTGCGGTCGTGACCATCGCCAACTTCGGCGCGGCCGCGGCCGGTGCCCGTGTCACCGGCGGTGGCGCGGACAGCCGGGCGATGGAGGCGCTCCCCCAGGTGGCCGACCTGCTCGCGGAGAACAAGCTCCTCATCAAGGTCCAGACGTTCCCGTTCGACCGCGCCGGTGAGGCGTACGCCCTCAGCCTCACCGGGCACGTCCGCGGGAAGCTCGTGCTGGTCCCCTGATCGGTCTCTTCGACCTGCCCGATAGGTGAAGCAGTTCCGAGGATGCGCGGTGATCGCCGACCACGCGACACTGCAGGAGCTCACGAGCGAGGCCGGCCTGGACGCAGGCTCGACCGCTGACGGGTTGCCTGCGCCGGTAGATTTGACGGGTCGCGCTGCCCGTTATGCCCGGCCCAGTCACCCCGGAGCCGCTGCCGATGAGACGTTTCCTCGTGGTCGGCTGTGGTGGCGCGGGCGGCGCGGTGGTCGGATGGCTGGCCGAGCAGCTCCGGTCGGACCTGGCCGCCCGCGACGGGCCCCACATGCCATGGGGTGGGCAGGTCGTCCACGTCGACGTGCCCGCGCGCGGTGCGGACCACGGCGGCCGCTACGTCGGCATCGGCGCGAACCGCTATGGCGTCGCCGCCGAGCGGGCCCGGGCGCCGCTCGCCGACGCGCGCCGCCTCGACCTTCTCGCGAGCTGGGCCCCACTGACGCCCGAGCAGGTGCCCTTCCGCACCTTCGAGGCCGCCGGGCAAGCGAGGGCCGTGGGACGCATCCTCACCCTGGCCGGGGCAGCAGGCCTTCGCGACGGGCTGCGCGCCGCGTGGGAGGACGTGCACGGCCCCGATGCGCCGACCGACCTGCACCGGAGGACCGAGCCGGGACTCGACGCCTTCGACAACGAGCCGCCGATCGTATTCGTCGTCGCCTCGATGGCGGGCGGGGCGGGCGCCGGAATGGTGCTGGACGTCTGCAGGCTGCTCGCCGCCGAACCCGGTGTCGATCCGGCGTTCATCGCCCTGTTCCTGATCACCCCGAACACGTTTGACGCCCTGCCGCCGACCGCGCAGGCGGGCATGGCGCCCAATGCGCTGGCGCTGTTCGGGGAGGTCGTGGCCGCCCAGACGGGCAGCGCGGCCGAGACCGACGCGGCCACCCTGGACGCGCTCGGCGTGCGCGGGGGCCAACGACCATTCGCCCGTCTGTTCCCGGTCGGACGGCTCGTCGGGCTGCCGCGCGCCCGTCTCGGCGACGGCGGGCCGGACGCGGTGTACCGCGGTCTTGGCCGCGGGCTGGCGGGCCTGCTGGCGAGCCCGACCGCGACCGCCCGCTTCATCGCCGACCTCCGCGATGGAGGACCCGGCGGCGACCGCGACGCGTTCGGCTGGGGCTGCGCGCGGGACTCGTTGCCGTGGGGCTCGTTCGGCCACGCGAGCCTCGCCATGGGCCGCGATGGCTACCCCGAGTACGCCGCCCAGCGGCTCGCCAGGGCCGCGATCGACCGGCTGCTTTCCGGGCACCTGCAGCCGGGCCATCCCGGGCCGAGCGCTCAGCAGATCGAGGAGCGGCTGTCCGCCGAATGGGCGGCGACGTGCTGGCGGGTCGGGCTCCCTGCGGCCGAGACCGAGGTCGCCGACTGGCTGGGCGCGGTCTACCACTGGGAGGAGGCCGACGCCGCCGCGGCGGCCATCGTCGACGTCCACCTGAGCGGCCTGGTGCACATGGCCGAGACGCTGCCCGAGGTGGCGCTGCAAGAGCTCCACAGAACCGCGATCACCGGCGAGGAGACGGCCGCCAGGGCAGCCTGTGTGAATGCCCCGGTGGCCTGGGCGAGCCGTTGGCATCGCGAGTTGCTCGCCCGCATCGAGCGAGAGCTCCGGGAGGCCGTACCGCGGGCGGGCCTGCCCCACGCGTTCGAGCTCCTCGGCTGGCTCGGCAGCCACCTGGGCGGCCTCGCGGCGCACGCCGACCTGCTCGCCGCCGACTGGCGAGAAACCGACGTCACCGCCCTGCCGGAAGGGCTCGGGCCTGCCCTCGCGAGCTCCGCCGGGCCGTCCGGCGAGGCGCTGGCCCAACAACTGCACGACGGCTACCGCGAACAGGCACGTGCGCATGTTTACGCCGCGGTGGCCGACCTCGTGGGCGCCCTCGCCCGCGACGCCGTCGAGGGCGTGCTGCGACCGCTGATCGGCGCGCTGGGCGAGGCGCAGGAGTCTCTCGCCGAGGACGAAGCGGCCACGCGGATGTGGCCCAGTGACGGCGACCCCAGCCCGCCCGCCGCATACGAGCCCTCCCCGACCGAGATCGTGATCACCCGTCCGGCGCAGTTCCCGGCCCAGTTCGACGCCGACGTGCGGGCGACGCTGCCCGAGCCCGACCCCTACGGCGAGGCCGTCCGGCGGATCATAGCGGGCCACTGGCCGACCTCCGGTGGTGAGCGGCCGCCACTCGGCCTGCTCGTGCGGACGACCGACTGGCAGAGCCCGGTCCTGCCCACCGAACCGCCTACCGCGCCCATGCGGGCCGCGTACCTCCTGGGCGTGCGGGCTGCCGACCTGCTCGACCGGGCCCGCCTCTACGTCGCACGCCGCGGGGAGCCGTTCGACCGGTTCGCCCGGACCACGCTGCGCGAGCACGTCCGCGGCGGCGGCCCGCAGGAGCAGGCGGTCGTCGCCGCGTTCGACGACGTGCTTCGCCTCGCCCGCCCGCTGGTCGCGGTACACGCGGGCGCGCTGCAGCGTCTCCACCCTGGCGCCGCCACCCGGTACCGCTACGCGTTCTCCACAGTGCCGCTCCGCGGGCTGGGCACAGCCGTGCGGCTGCGAGCGGCGCTGGACGGCGACCCCATGATCGACACGGTGAGCGGGCGCCACCTCGACGCGGCGCTCGGCGACGGCGAGAGCGCCAGCCGGATCGACGTCTTCGGCTCCTACCCGCCGTCGTCGCCACTCGCCTTCGACGCCGTCCTCCCGCACGCGGCCGAGGAATGGGCAGCGCAGGATGACCCGGCGAGGTTCTGGCGATGGCGGCGAGCCCGGCCGTTGCCCGCCGCACTGCCGATGGGCGACGCCGAGCGGCTGGCGATGGTCGCGGGGTGGTTGCTCGGCCGGATCATCGGGCGAATCCGGCTCCCGCGCGACCCGGCCGCGCGCCCCGCCGAGATCCTCGACGACGGCGAGTGGCTGCCCTTCCCGCACCCCCTGCTGACCCCGGTCGGCCCCCACGCAGCAGAAGCCGTCTGGCTGCCTGCCGTGCTCGAATCCGTGCTCGTGGCGCAGGCCCGGGCGACACAGCCGCCGGTCCTCGGCTCGCTACGGCCCTACCAAGCGCTGCGGCGGTTGTATGACCCGTCCCCCCAGCAGCCGGGGGCGCCCGCCGCGGAGGACCCGCTCACCACGTGGTTGGCCGCAGGCTCGGCCGCCGAGTCCGTGGTCGCCGGGGCGGCGTCGACAGGCGACCGGGCCGCCCGCGCCGCCGCGTGGCTGGCCGAGGTGCGGGCGCTCGCCGACGACGACGGCCTCCCGATGCTGCGCGACCTCGCCCATGACCTGCGGCGGGCGGCCGAGGAGCTCACCGGCCATATCCGTAGGGCGACGGTCAGGCCGGGTGGCTCCGGCACGCTGCGCCCGGAACGCACCGGCGTCTTCATCTCCTACCGCCGCAGCGATCAACCCGCGCTGGCCGGGCGGCTCTTCGATCGGCTCGCCGATCGGTTCGGTGAGCCGCAGATCTTCATGGACGTCGAGGCCATCGCGCCCGGGCTCGACTTCACGGAGGAGGTCGATCGGCGGCTCGCCCACAGCCGGGTGTTGCTCGTCGTGATCGGCAAGGACTGGCTCGCGGCGGTCGATGGGCGGGGCAACCGCCGTCTGGACCAGCCGAGGGACTACGTCCGGCGGGAGATCGAAGCGGGTCTGCGCGACCGCGACATCCTCGTCGTCCCGATCCTCGTCGATGAGACCCGAATGCCCGGTGAGCATGAGCTCCCCGAGAGCCTCGGACCACTCGTCTACCGGCACGCCCGTGAATTGCGCAACCAGCGCTTCCGCGTCGACTGCCGGGACCTCATCGAGACGCTGGAAGAGATCCTCGGCGGCTGAGGTTCGGGTCTCGCGGAGGGCGAGCACAGCCGCGAGGCTCACCAGCCCCACCAGCAACATGTACGCCGACACCGGCCACGACGCGCCGGTCGCCGTCTGCAGCGCCGTGGCGATGAGCGGGGCGAAACCGCCGCCGACGACGGCGCCCACGGCGTAGGCGAACGACGCGCCGCTGTAGCGATAGCGCGGCTCGAACAGCTCGGCGAAGAACGCCGACTGCGCCCGCAGCTCAGGCCGAGCACTGTGGGGACACTTCGGGGATTTGGTCGGGCGCAAAGCGATGCTCGTGGCGTCGCTGGTGCTCATGGCGCGGCAACGGTCGGGGGAGCCGCATCACCACCAGCAGCACCGGCGCGAAGACCCCGCCGACCGGCCGGGCGACGATCCCGACACCGAGCGTCGCGAAGCCCGCGAACGTGCCGGACGCGGGCGAGAGCGTCGGGAAGAACTGGGTGTTGAACACGAGCGGCACGGCCGTGGAGAAGATGAAGAAGTCGTACCACTCGACTGTCGTGCCGATCGTGCTCGCGACCGCCACCCGTCGCAGCTGCCTGGGGTCGACGCCGACCGTCTCTGCTACGCCCCGGCACGATGCCCCGCTTCACCCGGTGGCGACCACCGGAAGCTCCCGGGTGCCCAGGATGCCCTGGGGGAAGTGGCGCACGGCGACGGTGTGGTCGACGCCCAGCCGCTGGTAGCGGCGGGTGAGCTCCTCCAGCGCGACGCGGCCCTCCAGCCGGGCCAGCGGCGCGCCGAGGCAGAAGTGCACGCCGTGTCCGAACGCCAGCTGCGCGCCGCCGCCGAGCCCGCGGCGGATGTCGAAGCGGTCCGGATCGCGGTGTGCGCGCGGGTCCCGGTTGGCGGCCAGGAGCCAGGGCAGGACGATCACGTCGGCGGGGATCTCGACGCCTGCGACCTCGACCGCCCGCACCGTCGAGCGCCCTACCTGCATGAACGGCGAGCGGAACCGCAGTACCTCCTCGATCGCGCCCGGGATGAGGGCCCGGTCGGCGCGCAGCTCGTCCCAGACGCCCGGGTGCTCGTCGAACGTGCGCACGGCGTTGCCGAGCAGCACGGTGGTGGTGATGTGGCCCGCGAGCAGCAGCAGCATCGAGAAGTTCGCGGCCTCCTCGTCGTCGAGGACCCGGCCGTCCACCTCCGTGTTGACCAGGGCGGAGATCAGATCACCGTGCCGGTGGCCGCGCCGGGCCGCGCAGATCTCGACGAAGTAGGCGGTGATCTCGCTGATCGCGGCGGTGAAGTGCTTCATGACCTCCGGGTCGGTCGGGTCGCCGACCTGCTGGCTGAACAGGCTGTCGGCCCAGGAGCGGAACAGCGGCCGGTCGTCCGGGGGCAGCCCGAGCAGCTCGGCAATGACGATGACCGGCAGCGGAAAGGCGAGGGCGTCGACGAGGTCGAAGCGCTCCCCCGCCCGGTCGAGCAGCTCGCCGGTGAGCGCGCGGATGCGGGGCTCCAGCCCGGCGACCATCCGCGGCGTGAACGTGGCGCTCACGAGGCGGCGCAGCGCACGGTGCTCCGGCGGGTCGAACTGGGTGAGCATGCCGCGCCGCGTCGGGGCGGCCGCGGGCACCAGCCTGCTGGTGTCGGACGAGAAGGTGGCCGGATCACGCAGGATCGCCTCGACGTCGGCGTGCCGGAACACGTGCCAGATGCCGTAGCGGTCGCGCCAGACGGGGTGCTCGTCGCGCATCGTGGCCAGCCAGGCGAGCAGGGTGGGCTCGTCCTCGGCGGTGGGTGGGAGATCGGTGACGGCGCTGGTCATGGCTCCTCGGCGGGCAGGTTCTGGGTGATGCCGGTGCTGAGCCGCTCGAACAGCTCGATCACGGCGGGCGCGGCGGCGGCGAGCTGCGCGGGCGACGCGGGCGACGCAGGTTCGAACGACCGGCGCACGGTGACGGCGAGCGCGTCGGCCTTGGCCTCGACGTCGATGTCGGCGGGCAACATCCGGTCCAGCACGAAGAACCCCGCGACGGTGGCCGATAGGCGGTACGGGAAGGCGGGGTCGTCGGCGGGGTCGTCGGCCAGCAGACCGTGCGCGTGCAGCGCGGCGTGGTACGGCGGCCCGAGCGCCTCCTCCTCCCTGCGCACCTGCTGGATGATCTTCGAGTCGAAGCTGAGCGCCCCCAGCAGCTCGGTGTCGCCGGTGTAGAACGCGCGCGCCAGCGGCCGCCGCATCACCAGCAGGAACAGGCTGCGCATCGTGCGGTGCAGCTGTAC
Organism: uncultured Actinomycetota bacterium; assembly: GCA_963739465.1. GTDB lineage: Bacteria > Actinomycetota > Actinomycetes > Mycobacteriales > Pseudonocardiaceae > Pseudonocardia. The sequence goes on along the minus strand of CAVUAS010000013.1, from coordinate 261,278 downwards.
CTCGGCCGGGTCGGCCCGCAGCCGGACGACCTGCGCCTCGGTGAGCGCGGCCGCCTCGCGCATGAGCACGGTCGCGAACAGCTCCAGCTTGCTCGACCAGTGCAGGTAGATCGTGCCCTTGCCGATGCCCGCCCGGCGGGCGACGTCGTCGACAGTGACCCTGCGGTAGCCGAAGGCGAGCAGGAGCTCGCCCGCGGCATCGAGAATCCGCGCCTCTCGGCTCATGGTCGCACCCCCCGGGTGACCAATGACCAGATATGAAATTCGGTCATCACACTAGGCTATTACCGGCCCTGGCGGTAGACGCTGACGCGGCCGATCGACAGGTCCGTGTCCTGCGGCAGCGGTCGCAGCGGCACGATCGTGACCGCGAGGTCCTCCGACAAGGCGTCGGCGAGATGCAGGCCCTCCACGATCCGGGTGATCTCCAGGACGGCGGTCATGCCCTGCGCACCGCCGTCGGGGCGGCTCGTCGCGTCGACCCCGAACAGGCCGACGCTGCCCGCCCGCAGCTCGGGATGAGCGGCCGGGTCGGCACCCTGCGGAAGGCCCACGTAGACCTGCAGCAGGCCGCCGTCCGCGGCGCCCCGGATGTTCTCCAGGCTGAGGAATACGCGGTCGGGCCTGCCGGCGGCGGGCGCGAAGCCTGCCCGCACCTTGTCGCGCATCACCGTGTCGAGCCGCATGGTCGTGCGGGCGCCGGTGCCCGCCACCGGCAGCGGCGCCGTGGTGGCGCCGACCAACTCGACGTTCTCGTTCCCCACCGACGTCACGGGACCGCCTCGAGCACGATCGTGGTGCCCGAGCGGGTGAGGGTGAGCGTGTCGCCGCAGAGGCTGTAGGCCGGGTCGTCGGTGAGGAGGGTGGTCAGCCAGCGGTCCTGCGCCTCGCGGTCTTCGGTGCAGGTCATGCGGGTGGAGGCAACCGGGTCGTCGATGATCAGCCGGGCGTCGTCGACGGCCACCCGGAACCCCAGGACGTTGCAGCCCGCGTGGGCGCTGAGCCGGTCGGGCGCGGTGAACGTGAGCCGGATCGTGGTGTCCGCGACGACGGGAGCGGGCCCGATCCCAGTGTCGCGCACCGCGACGGCCGCGTAGGTGCGGCCCCAGGGCGCCACGGCCTCGAACACGATTCGGACGTCGCCCGCGGTCAGAGTGAGGGTGCGGTCGGCCACGACCCAGCCCGGATCCCCGTTGCCCAGGATCTCGGCGACCCATTCGTCCTGCGCCTCGCGCTCCGGGCTGCAGCCGATCAGGGTGGAGAGGGCCTCCCCGGTGACGAGCCGGTCACCCATGACGGTGAGCGGGAAGCTCAGCATGTTGCAGCCCGCATCGACGGCCAGGGTGCCGTCGCCGAAGATCAGTCGGATCCGGGTGCCCGGCACGAGCGGCCACGCCGCGCCGGTCACCGTGACCGCGGTGGACATCCAGATCCGACCCGCCAGCGGGTTGGGCAGCGTGCTGCGCCTTCCCGGACTCGATCCGGCCATGGTCGGCGCCTCCCAGCTCCCGCCCCCCGACAGGCCGCGCCCTCGCGGCCTGTCGGCAGGAGATGCCGCGGGCCCGTTCTGATACACCCGCGTTGTACGGTCACGCCGCACGCCCGGAAGGAGCACTGTGCCCTACCCGCAGAACGGCATCCTCGCGCTCGGCTCCCTCTCGCACGCCTACCTCGAGCTCGACCGTCGAGACGGCACAGACCCCGCCGACCTTGCCACCGCTGCGGCCGGTGTGGCGGCGGCGCGGGGCACGGTGAGCGGGGTCAACCTCGTCGTCGGGTTCCGTCCACGGCTCTGGGCCGCGGCGGCGCCGTCCGCTGCCCCGGCAGGCGTCAGCGACTTCGACGCGCCGATCGTCGGGCCCGACGGGTTCGCCATGCCCGCTACCCAGCATGACCTGGTGCTGTGGCTCGGGGGCCCGCACGACCTCGTCTTCGACGCGGTGCTCGAGGCCACCGCCGCGCTGTCGGACGTGGCCGTCGTCGCCGAGGAGACGGTGGGCTGGTCCTACCACCGCGACCGCGACCTGACCGGCTTCATCGACGGCACCGAGAACCCGACGTTGGTGGCGGCGCCCGCGTTGGTGTTCGTGGCGGACGGCGCGCCCGGTGCCGGCGCGTCGGTGTTGCTCCTGCAGAAGTGGGAGCACGAGACCGCGGCGTGGGTCGCGTTGGACACCGCGGCCCAGGAGAAGGCGATCGGGCGGACGAAGGCCGACAGCGTCGAGTTGGACGACAAGCCGGACACCTCGCACGTCGCCCGCACCGACCAGGACACCTACGGGCACATCTTCCGGCGCAACACGCCCTACGGCAGCCCGGGCGCGCACGGCACGGTGTTCGTCGGCTTCTGCGCCGAGCAGGGTCCGCTCGCGGCGATGCTCGACAGCATGGCCGGGCTGGACGGCCCTCGCGACGAGCTCACCCGCTATGCCCGCCCGCTCACCGGCGCCTACTACGTGGTGCCTGCGGCAGACGCCCTGATGACCCTGGCGCGGTAGGTCTCGGGTCAGGGGGCTGGTCCGGCGCGGGATTGATCAGCCGTCGGCCGCGCCGAGAAAGCTTATCGTCGCGGCCCGGACGCCTCGAACGTGCTCGCGGGCGAGCCGGGCGGCCGCATCGGCGTCGCCGTCGCGGATCGCGTCGAGCATCCGGGTGTGCGTCGGCGCCGCGGCGGATCTCGTGCTCGTGGACGCGCGGCATCCGGCCGAGGCGGTCGTCGCGGTGCCACCGCAACGGCTGCTCGTCAAGGCCGGGCGGGTCGTCGCGGTGTACGGCGCCTACTCGGGCTGACGCCACTACCGTGCGCCCATGACCACCCCACCCGCGCTGCTGTTCGACCTGGACGGCACGCTGATCGACAGCGTCTACCAGCACGTCTTGGCCTGGCAGGAGGCGCTCACGGCGTTCGGCGTCGACCTGGCGGTCTGGAAGATCCACCGCCGGATCGGCATGAGCGGGGGCCTGTTCGTCAACGCCCTGCTGCGCGAGACGCACGGGGCGCTGTCGCCCGCGCAGGCGCAGGAGCTCGGTCTCGCCCACGCCGAGGCCTTCGGCAGGCGCCGGGACAGCGTGCGCGCGCTGCCGGGCGCCCGCGAGCTGCTCGCCGTCCTCACCGACGAGCGGGTGCCGTGGGCCATCGCCACCAGCGGGCTCGCCCTCTCCGCGCGGCCCGCACTGACGCTGCTGGGGCTGCCCGACGACACCCCGCTCGTCACCCGCGACCAGGTCCGGCACGCCAAGCCCGACCCCGATCTGTTCCTCGCCGCCGCGGACCTGATCCACGTGGAGATCGGGCACGCGATCGTCGTCGGCGACAGCATCTGGGACCTGCTGGCCGCCCGCCGGGCCGGAGCGCTCGGCGTCGGGCTGCTGTCCGGCGGCTACGGCCGCGAGGAACTCGAACGGGCGGGCGCGTACCGGGTCTACGCCGATCCCGCCGACCTCCTCGACCACCTCGACGAGATCGGCGTCCGCCGCGAGCCGCCCGACTGAGCGAATTGCCGCTCGCGTCCACGTCCAGTCGGCCGAATCGCACTCGTACGACCACCGCTCTTTCGTATCAAATAGCCCCGTCCGCCGCTCCCCTCTCACATGACGTCACCACCGGATTCCCCGGAGCAGCCGTCCGACGATGCGCCGCGATCATTTCTCCGGCGTCTTCGACGGCCTGTTCTGTGGGCCGGGTCGGTGGCGACTGCCGTGCTCACGGCCGTCGTCATCGCCTTGGTCCAGCACGTCACCGGCCTCGGCGGAAACTCCGCACCACCCTCGCAGGACCCTGGCGCGCCACCGTCGAAGCTCCGATCCGGAGATCTTGTAAAGATCGATTCCGTCGTTCTGGAACACAATTGGGGACTGCGCGGCGGCAGTTTCGTCTTTCCTCAGGCGTTTCGGCCGAGCGCGGCCGATCTCGCAGCGCTCAACGCCGTCATTGCCACCGGCGACTCCAGCCGGACCGGCGCGTACGACGACTGGTTCCGCAGCCGCGGAGCCATCGACCCCGGCGTGACGAACTTCAAGCTCGTGCTGCGGGGGAACAGCACCCAGCAGGTGCGGATCACCGATATGCGTATCCGCGCACAGTGCGCCGCACCGGCAAGCGGTACCTACTTCTACTCCCCGCCTGCAGGCAACGACGAGTCGCTCCGGCTCAGCTTTGATCTCGACCAGGTCGACCCGACGGCCACCTATCAGACACCCGACGGCAAGGAGCGGCCGTATTTCGCCGATCACAGCGTCTCCCTACAGCCGAATGAGCAGCTGGTGTTGGAGGTGGAGGCCTCCACGGTTCGGCGCTACTGCCGGTTCACGCCGGTTCTCTCGGTCGTGAACGTGGCGGGCGCGACGGAGCAGGTCGTCACCCGGCCAGACGGTCGACCCTTCGAGGTGACCGCTGTGCCCGACGACACCACGCCAACACCGTTCGCCGGGTACGCCGCGGTGTACGCAGGCGGCGTGGTGAGCATCGACGGCCAATTCCGGCCGGTCGACCCCAAGACCTTCGCACCCGGCGGGCCTCCGGCCGGTTCGTGACTAGCCGTAGGCGACTACCGGCGTTCTGTCAAGTATCCCGAGGGTAAGCAAACCGTTCCACAGAGCAATGTGAGGGTGCCCGCCAGGGGGAGTGTTGCCGATCACCCTGCGGCCGATCCTCTTTGTCGGGGTTCGCGGGGAATCCCGGAAAGGGGCGACACGATGAGGATCCGGGATCAGAGAGCGTCATCGCCCAGCGCGGCCAGCACCGCGTGGAGGGCGTCGAGCTGAGCCACCACCGCCGCGGCAGGCCGCCCGAGCGCGTCGGCGACGGCGCGCAGCTCCAGCACGTCCAGACGCCGGTGGCCATTCTCATACTCCGAGACGAACGCCTGGCGCACGCCGAGCCGCTCGGCCAACGCATGCTGGGTGAGGCCTGCCCGCGCGCGAAGTCGCTCGAGTTGCTCGCCCAGCCGCTTCTGGGCCTCGCTGCCGACCGACCGGTCCACGGCACTACTCCCTTCTTCGATAGTTTCAACTAATCATCGCACGTCCGCACCGGTGTTTATCGGCAAATTCGATAACGCCACGGACGTGCGCGACGGCACCCGACAATCGCGACCGCACGGTCTCGCGCAAACACCGCGCGTGACCTCCCCTCGTCCGCAACGGAAGGCGCAGCGATGTCCGCACCCTCTCAACCTCCGGATACCTCCGCCGCCTCCGGGCCGGTTGCCCGTGTGCTCGCCAACCGCCGGGCGGGCCTGCCGCCCGCGGTGCAGGCGATGGCGGGGCTGCCCGCGGCGCTGGCCCAGCTCGTGCCGCGGCTGCGCGACCCCTTCTCGCTCGGTTTCCCACTGGCCACCGACATCGATTTCGGCCCGATCCTGCCGGTGCTGGGCATGCCCGCCATCCAGCTGGGCGACCCGCGGCGGGCGGGCGCCGAGACCCGCAACGTCGACGAGCTGGAGCGCCAGGTCGTGGAGCGGATGTTGGGGATCTTCAAGGCGCCGCCGGGCTGGTGGGGGTACGTGGGCTCGGGTTCGACGGCGGCGATCCGGCACGCGGTCACGATGGCCGTCAGCCAGTTCGGCGAGGTGCCGGTGCTGTACTCGTCGTCGGGCGCGCACACGTGCGTCGCGAAGATCGCCGCCGAGCTGCGGCTGCCGCACATGATCGTCCACGCCTGCCGCGACGGGTCGATCGACCCGGCCGGGCTGCGGGCCGCCGCCGACCCGGACCGGGCCGCCATCCTCGTCGCCACCGCGGGCACCACCACCATGGAGGCCGTCGACGACCTCACGGCCTGCCGGGCCGCCCTGCGTGCAGGTGGGGTCACCCGGCTCTGGGTGCACACCGACGGCGCGTTGGCCGGTGTGCCGCTGGCGCTCAGCCCCGCACCGCCGCCCGCGGTGCGAATGGACGTGTCGGGGCGTCCGGACAGCCTGTCACTCTCCGGGCACAAGTTCCTCGGCACCCTCGCCCCGTGCTCGGTTCTCTTGGTGCGGCCGGGCACCAGCACGTCGCAGATGCTGCCGTACACCCATGACGCCGACGTCACGGCGGAGGGCTGTCGTTCCGGGCATTCGGTCATCCGGCTGTGGTGGGTGCTGCACACGCTGTCCGACCGGGCGCTCGCCGCCCGCGCCGAGGCGTGCCGCGACCTCGCTGCAATGGCCACCGAGCGCCTGCGCCGCGCGGGGATACGCGCATGGCGGCATCCGCACGCGATGACCGTGGTGCTCCCCCGCCCGCCCGAACAGGTGCGGGCGCGCTGGCGGCTGCCGCACGGCGATCCGAGCCGGATCCTCGTGATGCCCGGCCGCGACCCATCCGCCCTCGTGGCCTGCCTGGACGAGCTGGCGCACGCCGCGGGCCGCCGCGCCCCACGCGCCGAGAGCCGCGTCGGCGCGCTCGCCGCCGCCGTCAACGGAGCCGTCAACGGAGCCGTCAACGGGTCGCTCACCGGCAACAGGCTCGGGTCGCCCGCCTTCCGGTGCGGCTGACGCCATGGTCGCCCCGTGGCTGGCCGAGCAGGGCCTCGGATGGATCGCGCTGGTGCTGCCGATCGTCGGCATGGTCGTGCTCGTCGCTGCGAACATCGACAACATCGTCGGCACCTGGCAGGGCCGGTGGGGTTCCAGCATGGCGTCCTGGACGATCTGGGCGGCGCTCGGGTGGGTCGGGTTCGCCGCGCAGCTGGAGCTGGGCGCCACGGTCGGGGCGCTGCTGCTGGCCCCGGTGGCCGCCGTGTCCACCGCGGTGGCGGTCGGCGCGGTGCGCGCCCGCCGCTTCGCCCCACCGCCGGATGAGGTGTCGTGGCAGCGCAGAGTCGACATCGTGTGTGCCATCGGGGCGGCGCTGGCCCTTGCGGCGCTGGTGACCTCGACGGGCCGCCAGGCGCTCGTCCTCACGATCGTCACCGACGCGATCGCCGCCATCCCCACCTACACGGCGGCCTACCGGCAGCCCGACAGCCTGCCCACCGCCCCGTTCACCGCGGGCGCGGCCTCGGCGGTGCTCACCCTGGCCGCCGCCCCGAGCTGGGGGTTCGACGACGCGGGCTACGCCGTCTACCTCTACGTGATGTGCCGGGGCCTGGTGTGGCTGATCCGCTGGCGCCGCGCCGCGCCGCCGGTGGACGCCCCGGTCGACCCGGCGCCGTCGCGCCTGCCCGCGCTCACGACCACGCTGAGCAGGCCGTTGGAGACCACCCAGATCTGGCAGCTCTGGGCCATCACCGCCGCGATACTGGTCGGCGCCACGCTGCTGGGCTCCGCCGTGGCGAGCGGGATGCTCCCGATGCACCTCACGGTGTCGGGCACGGCCGCGCCCGCCGCGCCGCGCGGACTGGCGGGCTGACGGGCGCCCTCACTCCACGATCAGCGAGTTGTTCAGGAACACCCGTCAGTGGATGTGCGAGCCGCCGTTGACGTCGTAGGTGGCACCGGTGATGTAGCCGGTCTCCGGACGGCAGAGGTAGGCGATGAGGTCGGCGACGTCGGCGACTTCGCCGATGCGCCCGACCGGCGTGCCCGCGAGCAGCTCGGTCTTGCGCTCGCCCTCCAGCGCGCCCCCGGTGATGTCGGTGCCGATGAGGCCGGGCGCGACGGAGTTCACGGTGACGCCGTGCGGACCCAGCTCACGGGCCAGGGCCCGGGCGAACCCGAGCTGGGCGGCCTTCGCAGCGGAGTAGGCGACGCCGCCGAACACGCCGCCGCCGCGCTCGGCCGACACCGAGGACAGGAACACGATCCGGCCGAAGCCGCGCTCGACAAGACCGGGCGCGACGCGGCGGGTGACGTTGTAGGCCCCGCGGACGTTGACCGCGAAGATCCGATCCCACTCGCCGTCGGTGACGTCGAGGAATCGGGTGGGCGAGGTGATGCCCGCGTTGTTGACCAGGGCGCCGACCGGCGGCACCGCGGCGTCGAGCGCGGCGAGCGCGGCCTCGACGGAGGCCTCGTCGGTGACGTCGCAGCCGACGCCGACGGTCGGCACGCCGTGGCGCTGCCCGACCTCGTGCGCGGCGTCCTTGGCGGCGGCCTCATCGAGGTCGAGCACGGCGACGGCCCAGCCCGCGGTAGCGAGGGCGTGGGCGGTGGCACGGCCGATGCCGCGTTGTGATCCCGCGCCGGTGACGATGGCGGTGTACGACATGGCTTCTCCTACAGCTCGGACTGGATGCGGGCGACGACGGCGTCGGTGGACAGGCCGTACCGGTCGTGCAGGGTGGGCAGGGCGCCCGCGGCGAGGAACTCGTCGGGCAGGGCGATCGGCACGACGCGGGCGCCGACCCCGGCGAAGGCGAGGGTGGCCGCGACCGACTCGGCGAGCCCGCCGACGACCGTGTGGTTCTCGCAGGTCACGACGAGCCTGCCGGGTGCGGCGGCCCGCAGGATCGCGTCCCGGTCGAGGGGCTTGATCGTGGGCACGTGCAACACCGCGACGTCGACCCGGTCGGCCGCGAGCCGTTCGGCGGCCTGCAGCGCCCGCATCGTCATCAGCCCGGTGGAGATCAGTACGACGTCGCGGCCGGTCCGCAGCTCGGCGGCCTTGCCGAGCTCGAACCGGTAGTCGTACTCGTCGAGCACGGTGGGCACGTTGCCGCGCAGCAGCCGCAGGTAGGTCGGGCCCGGGTGCGCGGCGAGCTGCGGGACGGCCTGCTCGATGTCGACGGCGTCACACGGGTCGACGATCGTCAGCCCCGGGCAGGCGCGCAGGATCGCGAGGTCCTCGGTGGCCTGGTGGCTGGGCCCGTAGCCGGTGGTGAGGCCGGGCAGCGCGCCGACGACGTTGACGTTCAGGCCGGGCTCGGCGATGTCGAGGCAGAGGAAGTCGTAGGCCCGGCGCGTCGCGAACACCGAGTAGGTGGACGCGAACGGCACCAGCCCGACCTCGGCCAGCCCGGCGGCCGCGCCGAGCATGGCCTGCTCGGCCATGCCCATCTGGAAGAAGCGGTCCGGGTGGGCGCCCGAGAAGACGTGCATGTCGGTGTACTTGGCGAGGTCGGCGGAGAGCCCGACGATCTCGGGGCGCTCCTCGGCCAGCCGCGCGAGGGCGTGGCCGAAGGGGACGCTGGTGGTGCGCTGGCCTGCGTCGGCGAACGACGCGATCATCGCGGAGGTGGTGAGGCGGGCGGTGGTCACAGGACTTCCTCCAGCTGGTCGCGGGCGATCGCCCACTCGTGCTCGGCCACGCGCATGAAGTGCGCCTTCTCGCGGGTCTCCAGGAGCGGCACGCCGCGGCCGATGCGAGTGTCGCAGATGAGCACGGCGGGCGAGCCGCGGTGCTCGGCGAGCGCGTCGAACGCGTCGACGAGCGCGGGCACGTCGTTGCCGTCGACGCGGATCGCGTGCCAGCCGAACGCGCGCCACTTGTCGGTCACGGGCTCGGTGCGCAGCACGCCTGCCGTAGGGCCGTCGGCCTGCAGCGCGTTGACGTCGACGATCGCGGTGAGGTTGTCCAGGCCGTGGTGGGCGGCCTGCAGCACGGCCTCCCAGGTCGAGCCCTCGTCGAGCTCGCCGTCGGAGAGCAGGTTGTAGACGCGGGCGGGGTTGCCCTGGTGGCGCAGGCCGAGCGCCATGCCGGTGGCCACCGCGAGGCCGTGGCCCAGCGAGCCGCCGGAGATCTCCATGCCCGGCGTGTAGGACGCCATGCCGGACATGGGGAGCCGGGAGCCGTCGGAGCCGTAGGTGGCGAGCTCGGCGACCGGGATCGTCCCGGCCTCGGCCAGCGCGGCGTAGAGGGCGATGGCGTAGTGGCCGATGGAGAGCAGAAACCGGTCGCGGTCGGGCCAGTGCGGGTCCTCGGGCCGGAAGCGCAGCCGGTCGGTGTAGACGACGGCGAGCACGTCGGCCACGCCGAGCGCCTGGCCGATGTAGCCCTGGCCCTGGACCTCGCCCATGTCGAGCGCGTGTCGGCGGATGCGGTGGGCGGCGGCCCGGATCGCGTCGATGCGGGTGGTCATGCGTTTTCCTTCTGGTTGGGCGCGGGCGCGGACGGGGCGGCGAGGGCGGCCTCGAGGGCGGCGACCTCGGCGCGCTCGGCGCGTCCCCAGGTCTCGCGGGTGACGAGGGCGGCGATCAGGCCGAGCAGGCCGTAGCCGGAGAACAGCAGCGCCGGGCCGATCCAGCCGACGCCCGCGAACAGGGCGGTGGCGATCAGCGGGGTGAAGCCGGAGACGACGGCGGAGAGCTGGTAGGCCAGCGAGGCGCCCGTCGTGCGGGTCTTGGCGGCGAACAGCTCCGCGAACCAGGCACCTTGCACGCCCGCGAGCGAGTTCTGGCAGACCGTGTAGCTGACGACGAACGCGACGATGATCGCGATCGCGGTGCCGGTGTTGACCACGAGGAACAGCGGCACACCCCAGACGACGGTGAGCGCGGTGCCGAGCAGGTAGACCGGGCGGCGGCCGATGCGGTCGGTCAGCGCGCCCCAGAAGGTGGTGGCGAGGATGCCCAGGGCCGCGGCGATCATCAGGGCGGTCAGCGTGGTCGAGCGGTCGGCGAGCTTCTGGCTCGACAGGTAGGACAGGATGAAGGTGACCGACACGGCGTAGCCCGCGGTCTCCGCGATGCGCAGGCAGAACGCGCGCACGATGTTGCGCCAGTCGTCGCGCAGCACCTCGACGAGCGGGTTCTTCGACACCTCGCCCTCGGACTTGAGCTCCTCGAACTCGGGCGACTCCTCGATCTTCAGTCGGATCAGGATGCCGACGACGATCAGCACGGCCGACAGCAGGAACGGCACCCGCCACGCCCACTGCTCACCCAGCGGCACACTGACCAGGAACGCCAGGTTGGCCAGCAGCAGCCCGACCGGGAAGCCCGCCTGCGTGATGCCGGTGTAGAGGCCCTTCTTGCGCCACGGCGCGTGCTCGAAGCACATGAGGATCGCGCCGCCCCATTCGGCGCCGAACGCGAGGCCCTGCACGACGCGCACCGCGACGAGCAGGATCCCCGCCCACGCGCCGACCTGCTGGTAGGTGGGCAGGCAGCCGATCAGCACCGTCGCGATGCCCATGAGCAGCAGCGAGCCGACGAGGACGGGCTTGCGGCCGATCCGGTCGCCGAGGTAACCGCCGATGATGCCGCCCAGCGGACGGACGGCGAAGCCGATGCCCAGCGTCGCGAACGACAGAAGAGTGCCCGAGAGCGGGTCGGTGGCCGGGAAGAAGGCGTGGTTGAAGTAGAGCGCCGCGGCGGTGCCGAAGCCGATGAAGTCGTAGGTCTCGATCGTGGCGCCGATGGAGCAGCCGATCGCGACCCTCTTCTTCTCGGGCGTGCCCTCGATCGGGTGCCAGTGCGCGACCTCTTCGAGGTGGGGGTCCCGCGCCGGTGGGGGATGTGCCGTCATGTTTTCCTCCAACAGTTGACTGTTAACAGTCGGTTGTTGGCGAGAATGGTGAGGTCGCACCAAGGTCATGTCAATGTGGGCAGGCGTGCGCCACCCGGATGGCGCAGACGGTCAGTCCTCCGGGGCGTACTGCCGGGCCGCGGCCGCCATGTGCTGCTCGACCACCTGGGTCGCCGCGGCCACATCGCCGCAGGCGATGGCGTCGACGATGGGGGCGTGCCGGTCGCCCGACATCATCGACGGCGCCTGGTCCGACTCGCCGTTCATGATCGTGACACGGATGCGCCCCTCGAGGTGGCGCCAGGTCTCCACGAGCATCGAGTTGCCCGACAGCGTGCACAGCAGCAGATGAAAGCCGAGGTCAGCGGAAAGGCGGGCCGCGAAATCCGCCGCGTCGGTATCGGCGAGCCGGGCCAACGCCGTGCGCAGGGTGGCCACCGCCGCGTCCCGCCGGGGCGAGGCGATGATCTCGGCGACGGCCAGCCCCTCCAGCGCCGCGCGGACCCGGAACAGCTCGCGGACCTCCTTCGGCGAGACCGTGCTGACCCGCAACATCCCGCGGTTCCCCGCGGTGACCAGCCCCTCCTGCTGCAGGTGGCGCAAGGCCTCCCGGACCGTCCCCCGACTCACGCCGAGGTTGGCGGCGAGCTCCGTCTCGCGGAGGTGGTCCCCGGGCCGGTAGTTCCCCGACGTGATCGCCGCCCGCAGGGCGTCCAGCGACCGCTCCCGCAACGTGCTGCGATCCAGGCTGGCCAACGGCTCCACGCTCACGGCACCCTCCTTCTTCCCGAGAATAGCCGGTGGCTGTCAACAGTCGGCCGCTGACACCCGACGTGTCGTTCTGGGCGACGCAGGTGCGGCGTTCGAGTCCGCAAAATGACGCTTTCGGGTGATCGCTCACTCGGCCGCCAGCGCATGCGGGCGTGGTCCATCGGGAGCACACTCCCGCTGTGGTCACGTCCGGCGAGCATGACGATGTGCGTCGCCTGCCGGTCACCGCGGAGCGCCGGTTCCTCCTGGCGCTGCCCGCCGATCCGGCCAGCGCGGCCGCGGCGCGCACGCGCCTGACGGCCTGGCTCGCCGCACACGGTTGGCCGCGCGCGCAACAGGACGACCTCGTGCTCGCCGTCAGCGAAGCGGTGAGCAACGCCATCGAGCACGGCTACGGGGTGCGGCCCGGCGTCGCGGGCAGGCCCGGCGTGGTCGAGGTGCGCGCGGAGATCGTGACGGCCGACGACAACGAACGCCGGGTCGAGCTCACTGTGCGGGACCGCGGGGTCTGGCGCGCCGCGCCGCGACGGCGCGCCCATCGCAGGCACGGCATCCCGATCATGAAGGCGTGCGTCGCGGAGTGCGTGATCGACGGCACCGCTTCCGGCACGACCGTGGTGCTGCGCAGCCTGCCCGTGCCCGCGTGATCCCAAGAGTGATCGCGGCGATCGTCGCCCGGGTTCGGGCCACCCCAGCCCGCTGCGGCACCACCCGGCTGGTGTGCGTCGACGGGCCGTCGGGCGCGGGGAAGACGCGGTTCGCCGCCGCGCTGGCCACGGCACTCGGGGATGCTCCGGTGGTGCGCATGGACGAGCTCTACCCGGGCTGGGACGGACTGGCCGCGGGCGTGGCCCGGCTGCGGGCCGAGGTCGTGGCGCCGCTCGCCGCCGGGCGCCCGGCCGGGTACCACCGCTGGGACTGGGCGCACGGCACCTACGGCGAGCGCCGCGACCTCGGGGTGCCGCCCCTGCTCGTCGTCGAGGGCGTTGGCGCGGGCGCCGCACCGGGCCTCCTGGTCTGGCTGGACGCCCCCGAGGACGTGCGCTACCGGCGCGCGATGGACCGGGACGGGTCCACGTACGCGCCGTACTGGGCGCGCTGGGCCGCGCAGGAGCGGGCGCACTTCGCGGCCGACCGCACCGCCGACCGCGCGGACGTGCGGCTCACGACGGGGTGACCGTGCGCTCCAGATCGGGCTCCAGGTAGATCATCCGCGCCTCGGGCACGGCCGCGCGGATCCGGGCCTCCGCCTCGTCGATCGCGCGGGCGACGTCCTCCATGGGCAGGCCCGGCGTCAACGCGATCTTGGCCGCGACCAGCAACTCCTCCGGCCCGAGGTACTGCGTACGCAGGTGGATCACGTTCCGCACGGCACCGCCCTCGAGCCCGCCGACGATCGCCGCGAGCACCGGCGGCCGGGCGCCCTCGCCGATCAGCAGGCTCTTCATCTCGACGATGAGCACGATCGCGATGACGCCCAGCAGGAGGCCGATGCCGATCGTGCCCAGCGCGTCGAACACCGGGTCGCCGGTGAGCAGCGTGAGCCCCACGCCCAGCAGGGCGAGCGCCAGCCCGATGAGCGCGCCGAAGTCCTCCAGCAGCACGACCGGCAGCTCGGGGGTGGTGGCCTGGCGGATGAACTGCCACCAGGACAGCCGCCCCTTGAGGCCGCGCGACTCCTGGATCGCGGTGCGGAACGAGAAGCCCTCCAGGGCGATCGCCACGAACAGGATGACGATCGCGACGATCGGCGAGGTCAGCTCGCCGGGATGGCCGAGCTTCTCGATGCCCTCGTAGAGCGCGAACACCGACCCGAGTGTGAACAGCAGCAGGGCGACGACGAACGCGTAGAAGAACCGGTCGCGCCCGTAGCCGAACGGGTGCTCGGGAGTGGCGGCGCGGGCCGCGCGCTTGCCCCCGAGCAGCAGCAGGCCCTGGTTGGCGGTGTCGGCGACCGAGTGCACCGCCTCAGCCAGCATCGACGACGAGCCGGTGACCAGGAAGCCGATGAACTTCGCGACCGCGATGCCCGCGTTGGCCGCCAGCGCCGCGATGATCGCGCGCGTTCCCCCACCCGTCGACATGGCCGAACCCTAACCGAGGCGATCAGGACAAACCGTCGCCCGCGAGGAAGAGCTGTGCCGACGGTGTGCGCAGCTCGACCACGGCACCCGTGTCGGACGCGGCCAGCCACACCGCCGCGCCCTTGGTCAGCGCGAGCTCGGCGCCGCCCGCCGCGACGACGGCCTCGCCCTCCGTGCAGAGCAGGATCCGCGGCCCGCCCTCGGGCACCGCGACGCGATCGGACGTGGCCGCGCACCGGCGCAGCAGGAACTCCTCGGCGGGAGTGCCGTAGCGCACCCAATCGCCGTCGGGCACGCCGGTGAGGACGGGCGGCGGGCCCGCGTGGAAGTCGAGGACGCGCAGCAGCTCCGGCACGTCGACGTGCTTGGGGGTGAGGCCGCCGCGGAGCACGTTGTCGGAGTTGGCCATCAGCTCGACGCCCGCCCCGGACAGGTACGCGTGCAGGTTGCCCGCGGGCAGGTACAGCGCCTCGCCGGGCGCGAGCGTCACCCGGTTGAGCAGCAGCGCGGCGAGCACGCCCGCGTCGCCGGGGTAGCGCTCGGCCAGCTCGAGGACCGAGCGCGCGACGTCCTGCCACCGGCCCTCCCGGGCGAGCCGCACGGCGCCGTCGGCGACCGCGGGCACCAGCTCGTCGAGCCTGCTCTGCGGCAGCGTGATCCAGGTGGTGAAGAGCGCACGCAGCCCGTCCGCGTCCGGCTGCGCGGCCAGCAGCTCGACGTGCGCCGCGATCGCGGGCACGGCGAGCGCGTGCAGCAGCTCGACGGTGTCGGCCGGCGCCCGGAAGCCGACGAGCGCGGCGAACGGGGTGAGCGCGCAGATCAGCTCCGGCTTGTGGTTGGCGTCGCGGTAGTTGCGGTCGGGCGCGTCGCGGGGCAGCCCGGCGGCGTCCTCGGCGGCGAAGCCTGCCCGCGCCTGTGCGAGGCTCGGGTGCGCCTGCAGGGACAGCGGCTGATCGGCGGCGAGCACCTTGAGCAGGAACGGCAGCGTCTCGTTCCAGCGGTCGGCGCGGTCGAGGCCGAGCTGGCCCTCCGGGTCCGCCGAGATCGCCTCGACCAGCGACTTCCCCGTGGCCAGGTGCGACGGGTCGCCGGGGTGCGCCCCCAGCCACAGCTCGGCCTCCGGATGCGGCGACGGCACCGGCCGTCCCAGCAGCTCGGCGATGACGGTGCGCGACCCCCACGCGTAGGCGCGAACGGGGTTGGTCAGCAGCTCCACGATCCTCCGGTTGGCTCGGGTGTCGATGCTCGCTTCGCAGGCTTCGCTCAGGCGGGCGTGATCGTGCGGGTGGCCAGCCCCAGGTACACAGCGGCCAGGTCGAAGCGGGTGGCGGCGAGGCCCGCGCGCAGCAGCGGCGCGTTCCGGACACCGCGGGCGACCTCGTCGACGGGGTGCAGCAGATCGGCCGACGAACGGTCGCGCCCGAAGCGCCGCAGCGCGACGTGCAGCGGGTCCTCCTCGGCCGTGCCGATCAGCACCAGCCGGGGCGGCGGGGCCTCGGTCGCGGGGCCGTCGGCAAAGGGGTCGTGGAAGATGTCGCGGTCGGCGCCCGCGTCGAGGCGGCGGACCAGCGCGGTGGCGGTGGCGGCCTGTGCGATGTCGGCTGCGTACGCCACGATCCCGGCGTGCGTCGCCAATGCCGCAGCGGCGTGCTCGGCGACGGCCGCGGCGAGCGGATCGGTGCCCCACAGCAGCGGCGTGTGCTCGGCGAGGCGCAGCGCGAGCGACTTCGCCGGGTTCATGAACGCCTCGTTGCCGGGTGCGTCGCGCTCGGCCTCGCCGTCGAGGGTGTCGGCGAGCTCGTCGAGGCCCGCGGACAACGGGGCAGGCAGCAGCTCCAACGCCGAGATCACGGTGAGCCCGACGGCGAGGGCGCGCGGCAGGTCCAGCCCCGGCGGCACCGGGATGCGCGGCTCGACGAGGTGCACCCGGCCCGCGCCCGCGGACGCGACGGGCCCGTCGCCGGGCGCGGACAGCACGACCTCCGCGCCCCGGCCCACCGCCTGGCCGACGGAGTCCGCCAGGTCGGCGTCGGACGCGTCGGCGGTGTGCGCCACCACGACGTCCAGCGGGCCGATCCAGCTCGGCACGGCCTCCGACAACACGACCGGCACCGGGCACATCGGGCCCAGCAGCGCGGCGAGCATGACGAACGCAGGCGTTGCCGCGCCGGCCCGGCGCAGCAGCACGAGCGCGCGGGGACGATGCCCGGCCAGCTCCCCGACCCGCGCCTCCTGGGCGGCATGCGCGGTGGAGCGCACCTGGGCGCCCGCGGTGGCCGCCGACCGCAACACACCCCCCGTGTCCAGGGCCGCGAGGGCCCGCGCGTCACCCAGGAGGATGTCGTCGAGCCCGGTCATGGTCCGTCGCTGATCGCACGGTCGATCAGCAGCACCGGGATGCCGTCCTCCACCGGGTAGCGGCGGCCGCAGACGGTGCAGGTGAGGACGTCCGCATCCGTCTCGAGGCGCAGCGGCCCGTGGTCCTCCGCGGGGCAGGCCAGGATGTCCATCAGCTGCGGGTCGAGCTGCGCGGCCACGGGGCCTCCTTCGTCGGGGGACGTGACTAGACTCTGCCAGTTCTCGGCCGCTGTCGGTGGCCCTCACGCCCGAACGATGGCAAGCACTTCGTCGCGCAGCGCGGCCATCGCGGGCTCGTCGGTGGCCTCGACGTTGAGCCGCAGCAGTGGCTCGGTGTTGGACGCGCGCAGGTTGAACCACGACCCGTCGCGCAGGGTCGCGGTGAGGCCGTCCAGCACGTCGAACTCGGCGCGG
Source organism: uncultured Actinomycetota bacterium (assembly GCA_963739465.1). GTDB lineage: Bacteria > Actinomycetota > Actinomycetes > Mycobacteriales > Pseudonocardiaceae > Pseudonocardia. The sequence goes on along the minus strand of CAVUAS010000013.1, from coordinate 244,320 downwards.
TCGGCGAACGCGGCGCGCACGGCAGCCGTGGCCGCCGCCTGGTCGGTTACCGTCGAGTTGATCTCGCCGGAGGCGGCGTAGCGGCCGTAGTCGGTCATGAGCTGCGAGAGCGGCGCGTCCTGCGATCCGAGCGCGGCCAGCAGGTGCAGCGCGGCCAGCATGCCGGAGTCGGCGCGCCAGAAGTCGCGGAAGTAGTAGTGCGCGGAGTGCTCGCCGCCGAACACGGCGTCGGTCTCGGCCATCGTCTGCTTGATGAACGAGTGCCCGACCCGGGTGCGCACCGGCCGTCCGCCGTGCTCGTCGACGATCTCGGGCACCGCGCGGGAGGTGATCAGGTTGTGGATGACGGCGCTGCCGGGGGCCTTGGCCAGCTCGCGGACGGCGACCAGCGCGGTGATCGCGCTCGGGCTCACCGGCTCGCCGCGCTCGTCGACGGCGAAGCAGCGGTCCGCGTCGCCGTCGAAGGCGAGGCCGAGGTCGGCGCCCTCGTCGACGACCCGCTTCTGCAGGTCCACCAGGTTCGCCGGGTCCAGCGGGTTGGCCTCGTGGTTGGGGAAGGTGCCGTCGAGCTCGAAGTAGAGCGGCACGACGTCGAGATCCGGGAGCACGGCGGGCACGGTGTAGCCGCCCATGCCGTTGCCCGCGTCGACGACGACCTTGAGCGGCCGGATGCTCGTGAGGTCGACCAGGCCGCGCAGGTAGGCGGCGTAGTCGGCGAGGAGGTCGCGCTCGGTGACGCGGCCGCCGCCCGGCCCGGCGGGCACACCGTGCTCGACGGCCGCCCGGATCGCCGCGAGGCCGGTGTCCTGGCCGATGGGCGCGGCGCCCGCGCGGCACAGCTTGATGCCGTTGTAACGGGCGGGGTTGTGGCTCGCGGTGAACATCGCGCCCGGCAGGCCCAGGACGCCGGAGGCGAAATAGAGCATGTCGGTGCTGGCCAGGCCGATGGAGACGACGTCGAGGCCCTGGCCCGTCACGCCCTCGGCGAACGCGGCCGCGAGCGTCGGGGAGCTGTCGCGCATGTCGTAGCCGACGGCGACCGCCCGCGTGGTCGGGTCCTCCGCGCGAAGCAGGCGGGCGAGCGCCGCGCCGATGTCCCGCACGACCGCGTCGTCGAGCTCCTCGCCGACGACGCCGCGCACGTCGTAGGCCTTCACGATGCCGGACAGGTCGGTCACGGCAAAGGACCCTATCGGGCACGGCCGCTGCCGGTTATCTCGGTGACGGCTACGGATGTGGCGGTGGCCGGGACGCCGATAGAACGACCGCATGACGCTCTTCACGCAGCTGTCCTGCGGCGGGTGACGCGATGATCCAGCCTTCCTCGGCGGCGGTCGTCGGTGGCGGGATCGGTGGCCTGGCGGCGGCGATCGCGCTACTGCAGGCGGGCTGGGACGTCCGCGTCTACGAGCAGGCCGGTCCGCGCTCCGCGGTCGGGGCGGGGATCCAGCTTGCCCCGAACTGCACGCGGATCCTGCGCAGGCTCGGCGTGCTCCCGGAGGTCGGACGCGTGGCGGTGCGGCCGACGACGTTCGAGTTCCGGCGCTGGAACGACGACAGGCTGCTCTCGGCGACCCCGCTCGGCGACGCCATCGAACGCTCGTACGGCGCCCCGTACCTGCACGCCCATCGGGCCGACCTCATGGCCGTGCTGGCGGCAGCAGTGCCTGCCGATCGCGTGGAGGTGAGACGGCGGTGTGTCGGCGTGGCGCACAGCGGCGGCCCCGCCAAGATGTGCTTCGCGGACGGGTCCTGGGAGGCTGCCGACCTGGTGGTCGGGGCGGACGGCATCCACTCCGTGGTGCGCCAGGCGCTCTTCGGCGAGGAGCGACCGCGGTTCACCGGGCATGTGGCCTACCGGGGGCTGGTACCCGCCGAGCGGGCACCCGAGCTGGCGCCCGACCGCCGCTGCACGGTCCGGCTCGGGCCCGGCGCGCACCTGGTGCACTACTTCGTCTCAGCGGGCCGCTACCTCAACGTCGTCTGCGTCGTGGAGGAGGGCTCGTGGACCCGCGAGTCCTGGACCGACCATGGCGAAGTCACTCAGCTCCATGCCGCCTTCGCAGGCTGGCACCCGGTCGTGACGGAGATCATCGCGGCGCTCGACGCGCCGCTGAAGTGGGCGTTGTTCGACCGCGACCCGTTCCCCCTGTGGAGCAAAGGCGTGGTGAGCCTGCTCGGCGACGCCTGCCACCCGATGCTGCCCTATGGGGCGCAAGGGGCGGCCCAGGCCATCGAGGACGCCGCCACGCTCGCCGCGTGCCTCACGCACAGCGAGGACATCCCCGCGGCGCTGGCCCGGTACGAGTCGGCGCGGCGCGGACGGACGGCGCGCGTGCAGGCGATCTCACGGGCCAACGGCGAGCGCTTCCACCTGCCGGACGGACCGCAACAGCAGGCTCGCGACGCGGCGATGGCGGAGAGTTTCGGCCTCTCACCGGACGTCGACTGGCTGTACGGCTACGACGCGGCCTGATGGTGGAGGCGCGGACCGGGCCGGGTCAGTCGGCGGGCGGGCCGGGAAGGACGCGCAGGTGGCCGCGGCGGCCGGTGCCCGTGGTGGGGACGGGCTCGACGGGGCGGTCCACCCGGCCCGCTTCCCGCACGGCCTCGGCGAGCGCGGTGAGGTCGTCTGCAGTGGGCTGGGGCGGCGCGAACTCGCCCTCGAACCGCACCACCTCCCAGCCGCGGGGGGCGGTGAGCCGGTGCGCGTGGCCGGTGCACAGGTCGTAGGAATGCGGCTCGGCCTGGGTGGCGAGCGGCCCGACAACCGCGGTCGAATCGGCGTAGACGTAGGTCAGCGTGGCCACCGCGAGCTCGGTGCACCCCGTTCGCGAACACCTCCGTACGCTGAGCACGGCCCGACCCTAGCGCGCGACGCGCCGCTTTCCGCGCCGCGACGCGCGGGCGGTTGGCCGGGCCGCGCGCGCTCGGTCGACGCCTACCGGCGGCCTTTTCGGCGGCAACGCGCGGCGTGTCCTGGCGCGACGCGCAGGGCCGGGTCCCGGATCGCACGCGCGCCCTACGATGGGCATGTGACGACCGCGCGTTCGGCCCTGCGCCGCTCCCCCCGCCGCCGGGACCGACGGGGCCGCGGGCTGCGCGGGCTGCTCTACCCGACGTCGCTGCCCGCCACCCGCACCCGCGCGGAGAAGTTCGACGCGATGGTGCTGGAAGCGCTGGAGCCGATCGAGCTGCGCTGGGGCTCGGAGCTGGCCGATCTCGACCTGGCCGTCGACGAGGTGCCCGAGGTCGTGGAGACCTCGCCAGACGACGTCGTCTGGGGCGCGGGGGTGCTCGCCGACATCGGGGTGCCGCTCGCCCAGCTCGTGCCCGCGGGCCTCGGGCCGGACGGCGAGCCGTCCCGCGCCCGCATCGTGCTCTACCGGCGGCCGCTGGAAAACCGCGCCCGCGGCGGTGCCGACCTGGCCGACCTGCTGCACGAAGTGCTGGTGGAGCAGGTGGCCGAGTACCTCAACATCGAGCCCGACGCCGTCGACGGTGGCCCCGCGTAGTGGCCGTGCGATTCCGGCGACTCACCAGAATCGACCTGACGCGGTCGACGGTGGACCGGTGTAGGCCCGCGGTCAGACCGCGGGACGACGCAGGCGGCGGCGCTCCCGCTCCGACAGCCCGCCCCAGATGCCGAAGCGCTCGTCGTGGGCGAGGGCGTAGTCCAGGCACTCGGCCCGCACCTCGCAGCCCGAGCAGATCCGCTTGGCCTCCCGGGTGGAGCCACCCTTCTCCGGGAAGAACGCCTCGGGGTCGGTCTGGGCGCAGAGCGCGCGCTCCTGCCAGTCCGGCTCCTCGACGACCTCCTGGCCTCCCTCGATGACGACGAAGGTGTCGACCTGCCCCCCCACGGGCATGCCGTCCATCGTGTCGACCAGGGTCATCGCGTCGGTGATCACCTGCACTCGCCCACCTCCCCACACCCGCGGCGAATGGCTGTCCGCAGAGAATGACAGCCCTGTAAGTACAGCCCTGTAGGCAGGGTCTTGGCAAGCCGAAGCTGCCATCCGGGTGATCCGGTCCACCCGGTCGATCGCCCGATCAGCACAATGGGGAGGTGCGCGAGGTGTCCAGCCGTGTCAGTCCGTGGTTCCTGGGCCTCCTGGCCGTAACCCTCGTGGGTGGTTACCTCGCCGCTTCGGCGACCTCCCGTCCGGTCCTGACGACCGGGATCGTGCTTCTTGTGCTCGCCGGGTGGGCGGTGTCGCTGTGCCTGCACGAGTTCGGGCACGCCTACACGGCCTACCGCGGCGGCGACCGCTCGGTGCGCGCCAAGGGCTACCTCACCCTGGACATCCGCCGCTACGCCGACCTCGGCCTGTCCCTCGTGCTGCCGGTGTTCTTCCTGCTGCTCGGCGGCATCCCACTGCCCGGCGGCGCGGTGTGGATCGACCACGGCGCAATTCGGTCACGATTCGTGCGCAGCCTCGTCTCGTTGGCAGGCCCCGCGGCCAACCTGATCATCGGTGTCCTTCTGACGGCGGCGGTCGCGTTCGTGCCGATGTCCGACGGGCTCGCCATCGGCCTGTCCGCCCTGGCGCTGATCCAGGTGCTGGCGTTCGTCCTGAACATCCTGCCCGTGCCCGGCCTCGACGGCTTCGGCGTGCTCGAGCCGTTCCTGCCGTACTCGGCGCGCCGCATGGCCGCACGGGTCCGGCCGTGGGCGCCGATCGCGCTGTTCGTGTTGATCCTGGGGGTGCCGGGGGTGTCGTCGGCGCTGTTCTCCGTGGGCGCGCTGGTGTTCGGCGGGATCGGCGGCGATCCGTATCTGGCCGCTACGGGCTACAGCGAGCTGTTCTTCTGGCGGCGCTGACCATCGTGGCCAGCGTGGGCTCGTCGCTCGGCAGGGCGTCCACCGGCCACCAGCGCAGGTCGGCCGACTCCTCGCTGATCCGCGGCTCGGCGCCAGCGGGGGCGCGCACGAGGTAGCGGACGTCGAGGTGGCGGCTCGGCACGCCGAGCGAGCACAGCACGGGATGGACGTCCAGGTGCAGTGGCTCCGGCGAGATCGTCAGGCCGTCGATGCCCGACTCCTCGGTCGCCTCCCGCAGCGCGGCGGCGCGAAGGCTCACGTCGGCGGGCTCGCAGTGCCCACCCAGCTGCACCCACCGGAAAAAGCGTCGGTGCAACGTGAGCAGCGTGCGCTCGCCGGTCGCGTCGAGCACGAGCGCCGACGCCGTCAGGTGGCCGGGCACGCACTCGCGCGTGCAGGCGTCGTCGGGGCGGGCGTCGAGGAAGGCGAGGAAGGCGTGCTTGAGGGCGAGCTGGGCCTCGTCGCCGGGCTCCCATGCGGCCAGCTCGGCCGCCGCGACCGCGGGGGCTACCACTCCAGCAGCCCGTCCGGGCGTGGGCCGCGCGCGGGCGACGGCTCGGCGGGCACGCCGACGGCCACGGCCCCGAGCGGCTGCCAGTCCGGCGGCAGGTCGAGCACGCGGCGCACGACGTCGGCCGCGAAGATCGTCGAACCGACCCAGCACGACCCCAGTCCCTCGGCGGCCAGCGCGACCAGCAGCGACTGCACCGCCGCTCCCCCGGCCACCGTGAACATCGTGCGTTCGCCCTGGCGACGGGCGTCGTCGGGGTAGGTGTGCATGCCCTCGCCGGTGCGGAAGGCGAGGACGAGCTCGGGGGCGCGGCGAAGGAGGTCGCCGCGACGCATCCGGCGCTGCACCTCGTCGGCCGGCCGTCCGTCGGCTTCCAGGTGCTCCCGCCAGCGGCGGGCCATGGCGTCCAGCAGCGCGGTGCGGCGCTCGCGCACGAGGGCGAACCGGATCGGCGTGCTGTGGTGCGGCGCGGGCGCGGTGAGGGCCACCCCGACCGCGCGGCGCAGCGCGGCGAGGTCGACCGGTTCGTCGGCGAACGCGCGGACCGAGCGCCGCAGCAGCACGGCCTCGCGGCGGCCTTGGGCGAGCGCCTCCTCGGTGCCCAGTCGGAAGAGGTCCTCGTCGAGGGGGCGGACGAGAGCGCGGGCGGTGGAGCCGTCGTCGGCGGGGCGCAGGCCACGCACCACCGCGACCGGGAGGCCGCCGAGCTTGCCCTTGACCAGGTCGGCCGCCCCCGCGATCTCGTCGGCGACCGCGACCTCGGTGACCAGCAGCTCGTTGCCCTGCCCGTCGACCATGCCGCCGTAGCGGTGCACGACGGCCACGCCCGCCGCGCCGATCGCGACGTCGGTCTGCCCGATCCGCCACGCGCGGCCCATCGTGTCGGTGACCACGACGCCGACATCCACGCCCAGGAGCCCGCGCAGGTCGGCGCGCAGCCGGGCGGCGCAGGCGTCGGGGTCGGCGGGCAGGAGGGCGAGCTCGTCGGCCGCCACGTTGGAGCCGTCGACCCCTGCGGCGGCCTGCACGATGCCGAGCTTGCCCGCGACGATCAGCGTGCGACCCCGGCGGGCGATCACCCGCTCGGTCTCGGCGTCGACGAGCTCGCGACGCAGGCGGTCGCGCTCCTCCGGATCGGTCGGGGCGGCCACGAGGCGGCCCTCGACCTTGGAGAACACCTTGGACGTGACGACCACGACATCGCCGTCGGCCAGCCAGGGCGCGGCGGCGGCGAGTGCGCCCGCGAGGTCGTCGCCCGGGCGGAACTCGGGCAGGCCGGGGACGGGGAGAACGCTGATCGCTCCCGGGGCGGCGTGGTCGACCGGTCGGCGTGTCAGCAGGGTGACACTCCTGCCACTCAACGTCAGGAGTGTCACCCTGCTGCACACTCGGGGGCGCGCGCGGCGGCGCCTGCGCGGTCAGACACCGGCCACGTCCAGCGCGGCGCGAGCCATCTCCGCCGTCGCCGCCTCGTCGGTCATGAGCAGCGGCACCGCCCGCACGTCGACCCCGGGCACGTCGGCGGCGTCGCCGGTGTGCACGAGCCAGCCGTCGAGCAGCCCACCGTCGGTGCGCGCGCCGAAGTGCCGCCCGACGCCCTCGGCGGAGGTCTCGACGCCGATCGCGTCCAGGCAGGCGTCGGCCATGCCGCGCAGCGGGCGCCCGCCCACGATCGGCGAGAGCCCCACCACCCGTGCAGGTGTGTCCCGCAGCGCGTCCCGCACGCCGGGCACGTCGAGGATCGCCCCGACCGACACGACGGGGTTGGACGGCGCGAACAGCACCGCGTCGGCGCCGAGGATGGCGTCGCGGGCCGCAGGCAGCACGCTCGCCTGCTCGGCCCCGACGGAGGCGAACCGGTGCGCGGGCAGCTCGCCCTTGTGCCGGATCCACCACTCCTGGAAGTGGATGGCCCTACGAGCCATGGGGCCACTTGCCGGGTCGTCGACGACGACGTGGGTCTCGACGCGGTCGTCGGAGGCGGGCAGCAGGGTGACGCCGGGCTGCCAGCGGTGGCACAGCGCGGCCGTGACGTCGGAGAGCGGGTAGCCCGCGCGCAGCATGCGGGTGCGGATGAGGTGGGTGGCGGTGTCGCGGTCGCCGAGGCCGAACCAGTCGGGGTCGGCGCCGTACGCGGCCAGCTCGTCGCGCACCGCCCAGGTCTCGCCCGCCCGGCCCCAGCCGCGCTCGGGGTCGATGCCGCCGCCGAGGGTGTACATGCAGGTGTCGAGGTCGGGGCAGATGCGCAGGCCGTGCAGCCAGATGTCGTCGCCGACGTTGACCACGGCCGTGATCTCGACGTCGGGCAACGCGCGCACCCCGAGCAGGAAACGGGCCCCGCCGACGCCCCCGACGAGCACGGTGATCCTCACCTTCGCGAGCCTACGTTGCGTCACATCGCGCGGTAGTCGCGCGGGGAGAAGCGCGGGCCGAACCGCGGGCGGCGGAAGCCCGACGACTCCACATACCGCACGGCACGCTGCCGCTGCGGCGCGTAGGGGGCGAGCACCTCGGCCAGCCCGACGTCGTCCAGCGGCCTGCCAGCGAGGGCCCAGCCGACGACGGTGGGGATGTGGAAGTCGCCGAAGCTCACGGCGTCGACGTCCCCCCACGCGCGCTGGGCCACCTCGGCGGCGGTCCACACGCCGATGCCGGGCACGAGCCGCAGCAGCGCGCGGCCCTCGCCGCCGCCCAGCTCGACCGCCCGTTCCAGCCGGTGCGCGACCGCCGCGGCGGCCAGGATCGCGCGCCGCCGGGCGTGGTCGACGCCCGCCTTGTGCCACTCCCAGTCGGGCACCTGGCGGATCTGCGCGGGCGTCGGCGGCACGCGCATGCCGTCGGGGGCGGGGCCGGGGGCGGGATCGCCGTAGCGGCGCACGAGCTCCCGCCACGACCGCCGCGCCTCGGTGCCGGTGACCTTCTGCTCCAGCACCGCCGGGAACAGTTGGTCCCACACGCGGCGGGTGGCGCCGAAGCGCAGGCCCGCCCTGCGTCGGTGGGCGTCGGCGACGAGCGGGTGGTGCGCGACGAACTCCTCCGGCCGGTCGTCGGCACCGAGCAGGGCGGGGAGCCCGTCGAGCGACCACGCGGCACCCGGCCCCCAGGCCTGCATGACGACGGTGCCGTCCGCGCGGCGGTGCACGACGGTCGTCGCCGGGCCGTCCGGGGTGGTGCCGGTGCGCCAGACCGCCCCGCCCGGCGTCGTCTGGTAGGTCGGGTCACCGCGACCGCGGCGGACGACCCCCAGCACCCCGGCGACGTCGACGACGAAACCCGGCCGCCACTCTCGTGAGTGGAAACAGTGGCTATGACCACTATTTCCACTCACGAGGCTAGACATCCGGGGAGAAGCGCACGGCGTGGGGCGGTAGCACGATGTCGGGCCACACCCGCATCCCGCGCCGCAGCTCGCAGTGCGCGCCGACGACCGCGCGGTCACCGACCACCGTGTCGCGCAGCGTGGCGCCTTCCTCGATGTGCACCGCCGCCCCGACGATCGACTGCTCCACGACCGCGCCCGGCGCCACCACCGCGCCGTCGAACAGCATCGAGCCGTCCACCCGCGCGCCCGCCCCGATCGTGACGCCGCGGCCGACCGTCGACCCGCCGAACACGAGGGCATCGGCCGCTATGTCGGCGCCCTCGAGGACGAGCGCCTCGCCGGTCGGCCCGGGCAGGGCCGCGGACGGGGCGACGCCGCGCACGAGGTCGGCCGCGCCGTGGACGAGGTCGGCCGGGGTGCCCATGTCGCGCCAGTAGGCGTTGTCGACGTGCCCGGACACCCGCACGCCCGCGGCCAGCAGCCCCGGGAACGTCTCGCGCTCCACGGACACCGGACGGCCCTCGGGGATGGAGTCGATCACGGAGCGGCGGAAGACGTAGCAGCCCGCGTTGATCTGGTCGGTGGGCGGGTCCTCGGTCTTCTCCAGGAACTCCAGGACCTGGCCGGTGGCGTCGGTGGGCACGCAGCCGTACGCGCGCGGGTCGGGCACGCGCACGAGGTGCAGGGTGACGTCCGCCGCGGTGGCGCGGTGGGTGGCGACCACCGCGCCGAGGTCGGTGCCGCACAGCACGTCGCCGTTGAAGACGAGCACGTCCTCGGAGGAGAGGTGCTTGGCGACGTTGCGGATTCCGCCGCCGGTGCCCAGCGGGTGGTCCTCCACGACGTAGATGAGCTCGAGGCCGAGCGCCTCGCCGTCGCCGAACTCCTTGGCGAAGGTCTCGGCCATGTAGGACGTGCCCAGCACGACCCGGCGCACCCCGGCCGCCCGGATGCGCGAGAGCAGGTGGGCCAGGAACGGCACCCCGGCCGTGGGCAGCATCGGCTTGGGCGCCGACAGCGTCAGCGGCCGCAGCCGTGTGCCCTTCCCTCCGACCAGCACCACGGCCTCGACGTCGTCCAGCACGCGCACGTCCTCTCACAGGGCCTAGCCCCGGCGGGCCAGCGCCATCAGGGTCCGGGCGGGCGCGCGGTATCGGTCGCGGACGTACCGGCGCAAGCCCTCGCCGCGGCTCTCCGGGCCGCGGACGTCCAGGATGCCCTGCCGCTCGACCGGGTGAACGACCACCTCCGCGTCGGGCACGCCGACGACGAGCCAGCCCGCCCGCAGGAGGCGGTCGCCGAGGTCGACGTCGGCGGGTTCGGGGTGGGTTCCGGTGCCGACGTAGCGGGAGTCGTAGCCGTCGACGGAGTCCCAGGCGAGGCGGCGGATCAGCACACAGCGGCCGTCGAGCCATCCGGTCGGACCGCGGGCAGCGGGCTGGGCGAGCACCCGGCCGCGCAGCAGCGCCCCGAGCGCCGGATGGGGGCCACAGGAGGGGATCTGCCGTCGGGTTGGGTCGCGCAGGAGCGGGCCGAGCAACCCGGCGCGGGGTGTGGCGGCGGCGCGGAGACGCTCCAGCGCGCCGGGCGCCCACGCGACCCCCGGGTCGACGACGGCGACCCACCCGATGTCCCCGGGCAGCCCGGCCACGGCCCGGTTGACGACGGCCGGACGGCCCAGCTCCTCGGTGAACCGCAGCTCGGTGGCCGCGCCGTCCGGCCCGACGGTCCGCGCCCCCCGTCGTTCGACCGTGACGACGGCCAGCTCGTCGCCGTAGCCGCGCAGCGCCCCCACGCCCGCCGAGCATAGGGGGCCCGGCAGGCGTTGACGGGTGAAATGCCACATGCAAATGTGGCTGATGATCGCGCCCGTAGAACGCGACCCTCCGGCGTCGAAGGGACCACCGTGGCCACTGCGAACAAGCTCACCGTCATTCCGTGCGGAGCGATGACCGCCGATCTGACCTGGCTGCTGCTCAAGCCCGGGGTGAGCATCAAGCCGCGCTCCGAGAAGAACGCGCAGATCGACTGGGTGGACGTGCCCACGCACTGCGTCCTCGTCGAGACCGACGAGGGCAAGCTCCTGTGGGATACGAGCTGCCCGAGCGACTGGGAGACCCGGTGGAAGGAGACCGGGCTGCAGGAGTTCTTCCCCTACGACAAGGTCAGCGACGACGAGTACCTCGACGCCCGGCTCAAGACCATGGGCGTCGGCCTCGACGAGATCGACTACGTCGTGCTCTCGCACCTGCACTTCGACCACGCGGGCAACGCGCAGATGTTCAAGAACACCAACGCGAAGATGGTGTGCTCGGCGCCGGAGAAGGAGTTCGCGCTGAACTTCGACGGCGACTTCAACGGGGCCCACCTCAAGGCCGACTACCTGGGCATCGACTGGGAGACGGTCGACGGCGACGTCGACTTCCTGCCCGGCGTGAAGCTCATCCAGACCCCCGGCCACACCATCGGCTGCATGTCGATGCAGGTCGACCTGCCCGACACCGGCACGATGATCTTCACGTCGGACGCGGTCTACATGGGCGACAGCTACGGGCCACCCGCCGCGCCCGCGGCCATCGTCAACAACCTGGAATCGTGGTTCGCCTCGGTCGAGAAGCTGCGCGGGATCCAGGAGCAGACGAACGCCACCATGGTGTTCGGCCACGACGGGCAGCAGATCCACGAGCTGCGCACGGCACCGGAGGGGTCCTACACATGACGTCTTTCGAGGTACCCGAGCTCACCGAAGAAACGATCTTCACCTGGGGTGCGCCGCCGCTGAAGTTCGGGGCGGGGGCGATCGACGAGATCGGCTTCGAGCTCACCGGGTACGGCGTGAAGCGCGTTCTGATCGTCACCGACCCGGGGGTGAACGCGCTCGGCGCGCCGCAGCGCATCGCCGACACCCTCAGGCGCTACGAGATCGAGTCCGAGGTGTTCGACGGCGTGCACGTCGAGCCGACCGACGACTCCATGAACAAGGCCACCGAGTACGCCAGGGCACAGGGGCCGTGGGACGGCTTCGTGGCCGTCGGCGGCGGCTCGGCCATCGACACGGCCAAGGCGATCAACCTGCTCACCAGCCACCCCGGCGAGCTGATGGACTACATCAACAAGCCGATCGGCAACGCCAAGGTGCCACCGGGCCAGCTCAAGCCGCTCATCGCCGTGCCGACGACGGCGGGCACCGGCTCCGAGTCCACCGCGATGTGCGTGCTGGACATCCTCTCGATGAAGGTCAAGACCGGCATCAGCCACTGGCGGCTGCGCCCGACCCTGGCCGTGATCGACCCGCTGCTGACGATGACGCTGCCGCCCGAGGTGACCGCGTCGGCGGGCATGGACATCACCTGCCACGCAGTGGAGAGCTACACGGCCAAGTGGTACTCGAGCTTCGACCGCAAGAAGCCCGAGGAGCGGGTGACGTACTGCGGCTCGAACCCGGTGTCGGACCTGTGGTGCGAGAAGGCGATGAGCCTGCTCGCCAAGTCGTTCCGCACCGCCGTGCAGCGCGGCGCGGACGACCTCGAAGCGCGCGCGGACATGATGATGGCCGCGACGTTCGCGGGCATGGGCTTCGGCAACTCCGGCGTGCACATCCCGCACGCCAACGCCTACCCGATCGCGGGCATGGTGCGCGACTACCGGCCGTCGGGCTACCCGCAGGACGAGCCGATGGTGCCGCACGGCCAGTCGGTGTCGCTCACCGCGCCGGAGGCGTTCCGGTTCTCCTTCGAGAGCGCGCCGGAGCGGCACCTGCGGGCGGCGGAGCTGATGGACCCGCGCGCGGACAAGCAGGGCGACCCGCGCGAGCAGCTGCCGTCGGTGCTGGTGCACCTCATGCGCGACATCGACATCCCCAACGGCATCGGCGGCGTCGGCTACACCGAGGCGGACGTGCCGGACCTGGTGCCGGGCACCATGAAGCAGCAGCGGCTGCTCGCCACCTGCCCGAAGACGCCGAGCGAGGACGACATCGCCGACATCCTCACCAAGTCCGTCGAGAACTGGTGACTTGGCGGTGCCGATCTACGTGTTCCGGTGCGGCTGCGGGGTGCGCTTCGAGCACCTCGCCGCGATGAACGACAAGGCGACGCCCGAGTGCCCGGTGTGCGGCGGGGCGACCCAGAAGGTGCCCGCGGGCTTCTCGCTGGGCGGGCAGGCCGACGCGGGCCTCGCGAAGGACCAGATGCCGCAGACGTGGCGTGGGGTCTACAACGGCAGCGCCGAGTACGTCGACCGGATGCGCCGCACGTGGGACGAGCGCCGGAAGCTGGAGGCCAAGTACCCGGAGATCGCGGGCGACCAGCGGCCGATCCTGGCCCACGAGGGTCGCTACCACGACGTGCCGCTGCGGGCCGGGGACATCCCGTTGCGGGGCACCGCGCCGATGCCGGGCCACGGTCATGGGCACGGCCATGGGCACGGTCACGGAGGTGGGAAGACCTCCGAGACCAAGGGCGAGTGATTCACGTTCCGTCGTCGGCCGGGTCCACGCCGTCGATCTCGTTCAGCAGGTCGGACGCGTCCCGGTCGCCCCAGCCCGCGGCGGCCTCCAGGAAGTCGCGGGCGTCTTCGGGGCGCCCGTCGTCGATGAGGAAGCGGCCGAGCGTGTACGGCCAGCCGGGCTCGTTGTGCCGCCAGGCCAGGCGAAACTGCTCCTCGGCGCCCGCGGCGTCGCCGTAGGCGGTCAGCAGGAACTGGCCGTACGCGGTGTGCGCCCGCACCCCGCCCAGCTCGATCGCCCGTCGGTAGGCCTTCTCGGCGGCCTCGGGGCGGCTCTCGGCGGCCCGCACGTCGCCGAGCGCCACGATCGTGTCCGGCCGCGCGTCGTCGGCGTACTTGTCGGCGGTTTCGGCGGCGGCCGGGAGGTCGCCCGCCTCCAGGTAGAGCGCCACGAGGTTGGCCGGCGCCTGCTCGTCGCCCGCTTCGGCCGCGTGCCGGAGGACGTGCAGGGCCTCGGCCAGGCGGTCGGTGTCGCGCAGGAGGATGGCGAGGTCGTTGGCCGCCACCATCTCGCCGTGATCCATGGCGAGGCGCAGGGTGTCCTCGGCGATGTCGTAGTCGCCGTGCTCGACGTAGGCCACCCCGAGCCGCCCGGCGAACTCGGTGTGCCCCTGCGCGACGTAGGGCCCGAGCCATTCGATGCAGCCCACCCAGTCGCCGCTGTCGAGGTACGCGCGGGCCAGCAGGTCGGGTGATCCGGGCTCGCCCGCCGCCACGGCGCGCCGCAGCACCTCGACCGCGTCGGCGGGCCGGTCGTCCTCGAGCAGCTCGTGGCCTTCCCACGACAGCGGGCCGTCCGGGGGCGGCGCGACCGGCCAGGGCTCGACGGGTCGGGGCGCCGCGGCGGGGTCGGCCATACCGCGCGATCGTGCCAGCTCAGGATCACCCCCGGTAGGTGGCGATGACCTTTCGATACAAAGCCCGGCGCACCCCTTCGGGGACGAGCCGGTACGCACCGCGCACGACGACGTTGCGCAGGAACTGCGCCCACGTCGTGAACCCGATCCGCCGGAACCGCCACTGCAGCCGCAGCTCGGCCCGCAGCTGCCCGAGCCCCCCGCGCCGGGCGTACGCGCCCGCACCCACTCGGTAGCGCACCAGCGGCTCCGCGACGTTTGCCACCCGAGCCCCGGCGACGAGCATCTTCGCCCAGAGCAGGTAGTCCTCCATGAGCGCGAAGTCGGTGTAGCCGCCGACGGCGCGCACCACCTCCCGGCGGTAGACGACGGTCGGGTGGTTGAACGGGTCGGCGAACCGGGCCCGCGCGGCGATGGCGGCGGCGTCGGTGGGCGGCGTGCGCGTGCCGACGATGTCCTGTGCGTCCGCGCCGAACTCGACCAGCCCCGCGCCGACCAGGTCGTGCCCCGCCTCGATGAGCGGCATCTGGACGGCGAAGCGGTGCGGGAGCGAGAGGTCGTCGGCGTCCATGCGGGCGACGACGTCGTGCGTGCAGGCGGCGAGCCCGACGTCGAGCGCGGGGCCGAGGCCGATGTTCTGCTTCAGCGTGACGACCTCGACCGGCACCGGGCTCGTCGCGGCCAGCTCGGCGATCGTCGCGGCGAGCGCAGGAGTGACCGGTCCGTCACGGACGATGACGACCTGGTCGGGTGGCCGCGTCTGCTCCTGGACGCTCGACGTGAACGCCGCGGCGAGGTAGTCAGGCCGGTCACCCGCCCAAACGGGCAGCAGCAGCGACAGCTTCTCGGGCACCGACGACGCCTCTCCTTGCTCACCGAAAGTAACGGTCGGGCTCACCCGCGACACGCGCGCCCGACGGTAGGCCGGGGCTTGCCCGATGGTGCACCCTAGACGTCGGCCCGGGATCGGAGCGGAGGTGGAGCGGTGCGCACCCTCGGTCATGCCCGTCCACAGTCGATTCCGCGCACGGCGTCGTGGCACACGATCGCCCGACGGGTGCGGATCGGCACGGCGGTCGCGTCCGCTGTCGTGCTCGTGGTCACGGGCGGGGCGTGGGCGCTCTACCGCAACGTCACCGCGGGCATCGTCACGACCGACGTCATCATGGGCCGCAGCGGCGGCGGCGCGCAGAACATCCTGCTCGTCGGGGTCGACAGCCGGGAGGACGCGCAGGGCAACCCGCTGCCCCAGTCGGTGCTCGACGAGCTGCACGGCGGCCCCGACACCGGCGTGCTCAACTCCGACACGATCATCGTGCTGCACGTGCCCGCGGGCGGCGGCGCCGCGGTGGCGTTCTCCATTCCGCGCGACTCCTACGTCGACATCCCCGGCTACCGCAGCGACAAGATCAACGCCGCATACCCGGCCGTGAAGGCGCTCGCCGAGCAGGAGCTGGTGGCCGACGGCGCGCAGGACCGCCGGGAGATCTCCGCGGAGGCGTCCGCGCGGGGGCGCACCGCGCTGATCGGCGCGGTCGAGGACCTCACCGGGCTCACGATCGACCACTACGCCGAGGTCAACCTCGTGGGCTTCGCGACGCTGACGAAGGCCGTCGGCGGCGTCACCGTGTGCCTCGCCGCGCCCACGCACGACGGGCTGTCCGGCGCGCGGTTCCCCGCGGGCGTGCAGACGATCTCCGGGGCGGCCGCGCTCGCGTTCGTCCGCCAGCGCCACGGCCTGCCGCAGGGCGACCTGTCGCGGATCCGCCGCCAGCAGGTGTTCCTCGCCTCCACCGCCGACAAGCTGCTCTCCGCGGGCACGTTGACCAACCCGTCCGCGCTGGGGGCGCTGCTCGCGGTCGCCCAGCAGTCCGTGGTGATCGACTCCGGCTGGGACCTGCTCACCTTCGCCCAGGAGGCGGCCGAGATCGCGAAGGGCGACATCGCGTTCGTCACCATCCCGACGGCGGGGCAGGAGACGAACAGCCGCGGCGACGTCGTGCTCGTCGACCCCTCGGCCGTGCGCGACTTCGTCGAGCAGCGGGTCGAGGCGCAGGACGCCGCCGCGGCGGAGGCGGCGCGGCGGGCCGCCCGCCCGAAGCCCGGGCCGTACACCGTGATCCCGTCGCGCTACGTGGTCGACGTCCGCAACGGCTCGACCGCCGACGGCCTCGGCGGGCAGGTCGTGGCGTTGCTGCGCGGGCAGGGCTTCCTGCGGGGCACGCTGGACACCGCCGGGAACGTCGACGAGTCGGTGGTCAACTACACCGGCGCGGACGGCGACGCGGCCGAGCAGCTCGCCGCGCACCTGGGCGGGATCGCGACGGCGGAGGTCGACGAGGGCGTCTCGCCCGGGCACCTCCAGGTGGTGCTCGGCGGCGACTTCGACCGCACCCTGGTGCCCGCGCCCGCCACCACGCCGCCGCCCCCGACCCCGCTGGAGTCGCCGATCACCGCGGCAGGGGTGCCGTGCGTGAACTGACTCGTGAGTGGAAACAGTGGCTACTGTAGCACCTGTTTCCACTCACGAGCGACGGAGGAGCGAGCGCGCCATCACCACGCGCTGGATCTGGTTGGTGCCCTCGTAGATCTGGGTGATCTTCGCGTCCCGCATCATGCGCTCGACCGGGAAGTCCTTGGTGTAGCCCGCCCCGCCGAGCAGCTGCACGGCGTCCGTGGTGACCTGCATCGCCGTGTCCGACGCCAGGCACTTCGCGGCCGAGGAGATGAACCCGAGGTTGGGCTCGCCGCGCTCGGCCCGCGACACCGCGACGTAGACGAGCTGGCGCGCCGCCTCCACCTTCATCGCCATGTCGGCGAGCATGAACTGCAGGCCCTGGAACTCGGCGAGGTGCTTGCCGAACTGCTTGCGCTCCTTCACGTACGCGAGCGCGATGTCCAGCGCACCCTGCGCGATCCCGACGGCCTGCGCCCCGATCGTCGGACGGGTGTGGTCGAGCGTGGCGAGCGCGGTCTTGAAGCCGGTGCCCTCCGCGCCGATGATCCGGTCGGCGGGGATCGTGCAGTCCTGGAAGTAGATCTCGCGGGTCGGCACGCCGTTGATGCCGAGCTTGCGCTCCTTGGGGCCCACCTCGAAGCCAGGGTCGTCGGCGTGCACCACGAACGCCGAGATGCCGTTGGCCTTCTTCTCCGGGTCGGTGACCGCCATGACGGTGTACCAGCGCGACTCGCCCGCGTTGGTGATCCAGCACTTGGTGCCGTTGAGCACCCAGGTGTCGCCGTCGCGGCGGGCCCGGGTGCGCATCGAGGCGGCGTCGGAGCCCGCCTCGCGCTCGCTCAGCGCATAGCTGATCATCTGCTCGCCCGCCGCGATGGACGGCAGCACCTGGCGCTTCAGGTCGTCGGAGGCCGAGAGCAGGATCGGGGTGAGCCCGAGCCCGTTGACCGTCGGGATCAGCGACGACGAGGCGCAGACCCGCGCCACCTCCTCGATCACGATGACGCTCGCGAGCTTGTCGGCGCCTTGGCCGCCGTACTCCTCGGGGATGATCACGGCGTGGAAGCCCGCCTTGACCAGCGCGTCGCGCGCCTCGACCGGGTAGCGGCCCTGCTCGTCCACCTCGGCCGCGTACGGCGCGACCTCCTTCTCCGCGAGATCCCGCACGGCCTCGCGAAGTGCCTCGTGCTCATCGCTGAGCCGGTAGGCGTCGAAATCAGGGTTCATGTCGACGAGCTTAACGGCACTTAGTGCCACGAAACAAGTGTGATGTTACCCTTCGTGCCATGAAAGCGCGCGCGCAGGGGCCGGTCGACCGAAGGCCGGGCCGAGGTCCGGCGTGACCTGGTCGCCGCCGCCGTGCGGCTCTTCACCGAGCGCGGCTACGACGAGACGACGATCGACGACATCGCCGTGGCCGCGGGCGTCGGGCGGCGGACGTTCTTCCGGTACTTCCCGTCCAAGGAGGACGCGATCTCGCCCGACCACGAGGCGGCGCTCGCGCGGGTGGCCGAGGTGTTCGCGACCGCGCACCCCGACGAGCCGACCACGAGCCTGGTGCTGCGGGCGGCCGAGACGGTCTTCGACCTGTACACCGAGGATCCCCAACTGTCCGTGCGCCGCTTCGCGCTGACCCACCGGGTACCCGCGCTGCGCGACCGGGAGTCGGCGAGCGTGGACCACTACCGGCGGCTGTTCACCCGCCACCTGCGGGAGCGCTTGGCCGGGGAGGAGGCGGGTGGGGGCGCGGCCGGCGGGCACGCGGCCGGCGGGCACGCGATCGACCGGCACGCGGTCGACGGGGGTAGGGCGGGCGATGGCGGTGCAGGCGGGGTCGGGGGCGCGGGCGCCGCGGGCGGCGCGACCGGCCGCGGCGACGCCGGACTCGACGCGGACCTGCGGGCCGCGGTGGTCGGGGCGAGCGTGGCGGCGGCGCACAACGTCGCGCTGCGGGAGTGGCTCGCGGCGGGCGCGCCCGCCGACGGGGTGCCCGGGCTGGTCGCCCGGTTCCGCTCGGTGGCACCCCTCCTGCCCGGCGACCCCGGACTGACGAACGTCGCCGACCGGCTGGAGGCCGCCATCGGCAGGCTGGAGCGGACCACGGCCCCCTGACCCCGGACATGCGTGATCCCCGGGCCGCAGCAAGTGCGCACGCCGAGCTGGACGGGCTCGGGCCCGGGGATCACGGGTGACTGTCGGGGATTTGCCGTCACCACATCCGGCATCCACAACCGTCGGAGAATGTCCCGTGGTGCTAGCGGACAGCCACCTCACAAGTCCATGGGCTATTCAACGCTGGACCACCTCCTCTCCTGTGTAGCGCCACCCTACGACCGCGCGGAGCCGTCGCGCCACATGCTTTTCAGCGCCTCGTCCTTGGCCATCACGGAGCCCGCGAGCTCGGCCTGGAAGGCGGCCATCCGGTCGCGCAGCGCGGGGTCGGTCGCGGCGAGGATCCGCACGGCGAGCAGACCGGCGTTGCGGGCCCCGCCGACCGCCACCGTGGCCACCGGCACGCCCGCGGGCATCTGCACGATCGACAGCAGCGAGTCCAGCCCGTCGAGGCGCGCGAGCGGCACCGGCACGCCGACCACGGGCAGCGGCGTGGCCGCGGCGACCATCCCGGGCAGGTGCGCCGCTCCGCCCGCCCCTGCGATGATCACCTGCAGGCCCCGACCCGCGGCGCCGGTGGCGTAGTCGAGCATGCGCTGCGGCGTGCGGTGCGCGGAGTACACGCCCACCTCGCACCCGACGTCGAACTCGGCGAGTGCCTCGGCGGCGGCCTGCATCACCGGCCAGTCCGAGTCGCTACCCATGATCACGCCGACGCGCGCCTCACCGGACACCGCGCACCCCCTTCTGCGCCGCCCCCGTGGCAGGAATGTCACCCTGCTGCCACTGAGCGTCAGGAATGTCACCCTGCGGACACTGAACGTCCGGAGTGTCACCCTGCTGCCACACCGCTGCGCCCGCGTGCTCGGACCAACCGTCCGCCCACACCGCCTCGGACAGCCACCGCGCCGCCAGCGCCGCCCGCCGCCGCACCTCGCCCATCTCCGTGCCCAACGCCGTGACGTGCCCCACCTTCCGGGCGGGCCGCTCGGCCTTCCCGTAGAGGTGCACCTTGACGTCGGGGAACCGGGCGAACAGGTGGTGCAGCCGCTCGTCGGTGCTCATGGCGACCGGCCGCGCCGCGCCCAGCACGTTCGCCATCACGACGGCGGGCGCGGTCGGCGTCGTCGCCCCCAGCGGGTAGTCCAGCACCGCGCGCAGGTGCTGCTCGAACTGCGACGTGCGCGCGCCCTCGATCGTCCAGTGCCCCGAGTTGTGCGGCCGCATGGCCAGCTCGTTGACGACGACCTCGCCGGTCGTCAGCTCGAACAGCTCCACGGCGAGCAGCCCGGTCACGCCCAGCGCGTCGGCGATCCGCAGCGCCAGCTCCTGTGCGGCCGCGGCGGCCTCCTCGGCCAGCCCGGGGGCGGGGGCGAGCACCTCGACGCACTGGCCGTCGGCCTGCACGGTCTCCACGATCGGCCACGCCGCGGCCTGCCCGAACGGCGAGCGCGCCACCAGCGCCGCCAGTTCCCGGCGCATCGACACGCGCTCCTCGGCCAGCAGTGGGGTGCCCGCGGCCAGGAGTTCAGCAACCTGTTCGGGAGCGGCGTCGAGCCACACGCCGCGGCCGTCGTAGCCGCCGCGGACGGCCTTCAGCACCGCGGACCCGTGCGCGGCGACGAACGCGGCGAGATCGTCCGGCGCGGCGATCTCGGCGAACGGCGGCACGGCGATGCCGAGCTCGGCCATCCGTCGACGCATCACGAGCTTGTCCTGCGCGTGCCGGAGCGCGTCCGGCCCGGGGTGCACGGCGACGCCGTCCGCCACGAGCGCCCGCAGATGCTCCTGCGGCACCTGCTCGTGGTCGAGGGTGACGGCCGCGCAGCCGCGCGCGAACGCCCGCAGCGCCGCGAGGTCGGTCGCTGCGCCGGGCCGGACGTCCGGGGTGACCTGCGCCGCCGGGTCGCCCGGCCCGGCCGCGAGCACCCGCAGAGACTGTCCGAGCGCGATCGCAGCCTGGTGCGTCATGCGGGCCAGCTGCCCCGCGCCGATCATGCCGACGACGGGCAGCCCCGCCTCGGATCCAGGTGCGTCCACGGTGCGGGGAGCCTACCGGCGCGGCCGGTTCGGTCCCGGTCTGGCACGATCAATGGAGTGAGCGTGGTCGAGACGGTGCTTGGCGCCATCCCGCAGCCCTACCGCAGCGTGGCGATCCGGCACCGTGAGCTGGTCAAGTTCGCGATCGTCGGCGGCACCACCTGGGTCATCGACACCGCTGTCTTCCTCACCCTCAAGGCAGGCGTGCTGGAGACGAAGCCGCTCACCGCGAAGATCATCGCCGTGCTCGTGGCGACGATCGTGTCGTACGTGCTCAACCGCGAGTGGTCGTTTCGCACCCGTGGCGGCCGCGAGCGACACCACGAGGCCCTGCTGTTCTTCCTGATCAGCGGCGTCGGCGTGGCCGTCTACTCGGCGCCGTTGGCGGTCTCGCGGTATGTGCTGGACCTTAAGGTGCCCGGAGTGTCGCTCTTCACCCAGGAGATGGCCGACTTCGTCAGCGGCCAGATCGTCGGCACGCTCGTCGGGATGGCGTTCCGGTGGTGGGCGTTCCGGCGGTTCGTGTTCCCGCACAAGGACGTGCGCCGCCAGGTGCCCTCGGTGTAGCTACCGGGGCCCGCGGGAAGGCCGCGGGGCGCCCATCACGTCGTCGGCCCGCGCCGCGGGCAGGAAGATCGTGAACAGCGCGGGGCGCATGCGCGAGAGCTCCAGCCGCCCGCCGTCGGCCTCGACGAGGGCGCGGGCCAGCGCCAGCCCGAGCCCGGTGGACGAGCCGCCGGACACGCCCCGGTCGAAGACGTGCGGCACCAGGTCCTCCGGCACCCCGGCCCCGCCGTCGGCGACCTCGACGACCAGGCTGCCCTCCACCGCGCGCGCCGTGAGCGTGACGGTGCCCTCCCCGTGCCGGAGCGCGTTGTCCACGAGCGCGCCGACGGCCTCACGGATCCGCGCGGGTGTGACCCGGGCCAGCAGCCCGTCCGGCAGGCGGACCTTGAGCGAACGCCCCTCGGCGCGCAGGGTGGGCCGCCACTCCTCGACGACGGGCACCAGCACCTCGTGCAGGTCCAGCAGCTCGGCGCCCGCGGCCCGTGCGACCCGCGCGGCCTCCAGGAGGTCATCGAGCACCGCGGAGAGCTTCTCGGTCTGCTCCAGCGCGGCCACCGCCTCGCGGCGGGCATCGGGATCGGGGTGGCCCGCCAGCTCGTCGAGCCGCAACTGCAGAGCGGTGATCCGGCTGCGCAGCTGGTGGGAGACATCACCGACCAGCTCCCGCTCACGCTGGACCAGCTCGGAGAGGGCGGCGGCGGACGTGTCGAGCACGTCGGAGACCCGGTCGAGCTCGGGGATGCCGTGCCTGCGCGGGGCGGCGCGGAAATCGCCCGCGCCGAGCCGGGCCGCGCGGTCGGCCACCCCGGAGAGCGGCTCGGCCAGCCGTCGCGCCGTGACCGTGGCGACCACCGTGCCCGCCGCAACCGACACCAGCACCAGCAACAGCACCACCAGCGTGGCCTGGATCTGCTGGGTGAGCATCGCCGAGCGCGGCTCCTCCAGCGTGATCACGCCGCCGATCCCGAACGGCAGCGACTCGCTCACCGGGTTCTCGCCGACGTCCACACCGATCCGCCGCATCGGCTGGCCCGGCTGCTGCAACACCAGCTGTCCGTTCGACGGCACGGCGAGCTGCAGCTCCGAGTCCGGGATCGTGGTGCCCTCATCCTCCAGGCGGGCTTCCACGCGTTCGAGGAGCGAGGTGAGGTCGCCGCGGGTGATGTCCTCCACCAGCCGCCACGTGGTGATCGCGAGCGGCGCGCCGAGCACCAGCGCCGTGATCGTCACGACGAGGAGCGTGGACTGCAGGATCCGGCGGCGCACGGCTGGGGCCTAGTCGTGGTTGAAGCGGAAGCCGACGCCGCGCACAGTGGCGATCCGGTGCTCGCCGCCGATCTTGCGGCGCAGCCAGGACATGTGCATGTCGAGTGTCTTGGACGTCTTGAGGTCCGGGTCGTTCCAGACCTCGCGCAGGATCTCGTCACGGGTGACGACCTGCCCGGCGCGCAGCAGCAGCACCCGCAGCAGCTCGAACTCCTTGTTGGCCAGGCCGACCTCGGCACCGTCGACGAGCACGCGCCGTCCCGACAGCTCCATGCGCACGCCGCCGACCTCGACGGTCTCCGGGGTCAACCGCCGCAGCAGGGCGCGCACCCTGGCCAGCAGCTCGGCGAGGCGGAAGGGCTTGCCGACGTAGTCGTCGGCGCCCGCGTCGAGGCCGACGACGAAGTCGACCTCGTCGGTGCGGGCGGTGAGCATGAGGACGGGGAGGTCGGGCACCTCGAGCCGGATCCGGCGGCAGACCTCCAGGCCGTCCATGCCGGGCAGGCCGAGATCGAGCACGAGCAGGTCCACCCCGCCCCCTCGGACGTGCTCCAGCGCAATCAGGCCGTCGTCGGCCACCGCCACCTCGTAACCCTCGCGCTGCAATGCCCGCGAGAGTGGCTCGGCGATGGCGGCGTCGTCCTCGGCGAGCAGGACCGTTGTCACGTCCGCAGCTTATGCCGGGTCGTCTGTGCTCCCGGTGTGGACAGTGCGGCAGGGTGTGCCCATGGACTCCGCGGATGATCTCGCGCTCGCGTTGCGGCTGGCCGACGCAGCCGACGCGGTCACGCTCCCCCGGTTCCGGGCCACCGACCTCCGCGTGTCGACCAAGCCGGACCGCAGCCCGGTCACCGACGCCGACACCGCCGCCGAGGAGGTGCTGCGCGCGCTGATCGGCGTCGAGCGGCCGGGCGACGCGGTGCTCGGCGAGGAGGGCGGCGGCGACGTCGCGGACGCCGGGCGCGGCTGGGTGCTCGACCCGATCGACGGCACGAAGAACTTCTCCCGCGGCATGCCTGCGTGGGGCACGTTGATCGCGTTGACGGTCGAGGGCGCGGCGACGGTCGGTGTCGTGAGCGCGCCCGCGCTGGGACGGCGGTGGTGGGGCGCGGCCGGGCAGGGCGCGTGGACATCGGACGCGCCGAGCGCGGCGCCTCGCCGGATCGCGGTCTCCCGGGTCGCGGCGCTCGGCGACGCCTATCTGTCCACAACGGACCTGCGCGTGTTCGCGCAACAGGGCCGGATGGACCGGTGGCTCGCGCTCGTCGACGCGGTGTGGGAGACGCGCGCGTTCGGTGACTTCTGGCAGCACGTCCTCGTGGCCGAGGGGGTGTTGGACGTGGCGGTCGACCCGGTGGCGAACCCGTGGGACCTGGCCGCGCTCGCACCCATCGTCGCGGAGGCGGGCGGCAGGCTCACCGATCTCACCGGCGCCGCGACCTGGGCGGGCGGCGACGCCCTCACCACCAACGGTGTGCTGCACGACGCCGCCCGCGCCGTCATCGGCCGCTGATCCCACGGGTTCCCCGGGCAGGCCGCACGGATGCGGCCTGCCCGGGCCGACGGCCTCGTGTCGCGAGTCCCTCCGTCTCACGGGAGGCCGCCGGTGTCTGGGTGGGCCGCCCCGGACCAGTGCGGCGTTCGGGGCAACGTCGGCCACCCCGGTCCGGGACGGTTTTCCCAGGCAGGCCGCATCAACGGACGCGCCTGCCCGAGCCGGCGGCCTCATGTCGCGAGTCCCTCTCCGTCTCACGGGAGATCGCCGGTGTCCGAGGGGGTTGGGGGCCGCCCCGGACCAGGGCGACGTTCGGGGCAACGACGGCCACCCCGGTCCGAGACGGTTTTCCCGCACGCCGCACCGCGCCCGGGTCGTCGTCCGGGCACCGGCGAGCGCGCCGGGTCAGGGGGATCAGCGAGAAATCAGCGCTAGCCGCCTACGGCGGCGTTCACCCCATCGGAGGTCGGGTCTATGGCTTGGTCAGCCGGGACCCACCACGACCTCGGGGAACCACCAGGTCAGCCCCCTGGCGCGGCCCGCACAGCACAGTGCGGCACCGAGGAGCAGCCCGGCGAGGAGCTCACCGAGAACGGCGGCGAAGTGGTCTGCGCCCGAGAAGGCGGCCGCCGTGCCGCCCGCGCCTGCCGGAGTTGTCGGGGATGGGCCGGGCAGGCCCTTCTGGCCGGGCCCAGGGCTGTCCGAGCCGGGCGCGACCGCACGACCGGTTCCGAACCGGCTTGCTGCGGCGAGGGCGTTCGACCCGACCGGAAGGCCGAGGAACACGGGATCCATGGCGCTGGGGTCGCTGAAGAGACTTTCGGCAACGATCGCCGCTGCGGCCACGGGGGGCGGCGCGAACGCGTCGACGGCAGGCGGCGGTGTGAGTGTGGCGACCGCGATCGCGAACGCGCCTAGCGCCGACGGCGATGGCGCGGTCGGGGCCTGCGCCGTCGAGGTCAGCGCTGTCGGGTCCTGCGCGGTCGGGGCCTCGGCGCCGGTCGGGGCCAGCGCGGTCCTGCGCGGTCGGGGTCAGCGCTGTCGGGTCCTGCGGTCGGGTTCAGCGCGGTCGGGGTCAGCGCGGTCGACGCCAAGACGGTCGCGGCAGGCTCGACGACCGGCGCCAACGCCGTCAGGGCAGGCGCGGTCGTCGAGGTCACCACCGTCACGGCGGGCGCGACGATTGGCACCAGCGTCGACGTGGCGACGTCCGCGACCGGCCCAACCAGCGGCACAGCTACGCCGGAAACGGCGCCAACGACCGGCTCGGCCACGTCGGCCACGGTCCGGAGCACCGGCCCCGCCACGCTGGACACGACCGGCGCAGCCTCACCCGCGACCGTTCGCACCACCGGCGCCGCCACACCCGCCACCGTCCGCACCACCGGCGTGGCCAGGCGCCCGACGACGTCAGCGGGCGCTCCGGTCGGAGGCGTTGCGGAGGGCAGGATCGTTGGGACCTTCGCGGCATCGGCGACCGTGCGGACCGAGGCCAGGGCCGGGCGGACAACCGGAACAAGGGCTGCAACCGGCGACGCGAGCGGCGGTTCGGGCGGCCCGCCCGGCTTGCCCCCTGCGCCCACGAGCGCGACCGGTTGACGAGCAGACGACAACACCGGGCGGGCAGCGACGACCGGTTGGGTGGGCCCGAACAGAGCGGGTGCCAATGCCCGCGGCGCAGAGGCCAGCAAGGTCGTGACAGCGGGGGCTCTGGGAGCGGGCACAGCTGCGGCGGCGGCCGGATCAACGAGGGGCACCGCGTTCGGGGCGGCGAACGCTGCGGGGATCTGCGCCACCGGGACTACCGCCGCCTTCGCCACCGGCGTCTGCCTTATCGGCGCCTTCATCACTGACGTCTGCACGGCAGGCACCTTCGCCACGGTCGCCCGCACCGCGGGGACCTGCACCGACGGCTCGGGCGGCGACTTCACCGACACCGGCACCGCGGCCCGCAAGCCGGTCGTCACCGAGGTCCGCGATGATGACGCCGCGGCCTGCGATTGCGCGGGGGTCGCCGCCGTGGACGCGGCGGGGGCCTGGGCAGCCGAATTCGCGGGAACCTTCGCCGCGGCGGTCGCTGTGGTCTTCGCGGCGGTCTGCACCGCGCCCGTCGCCGGAGACTTCGCGGCAACCTTCGCCGAGGTGGTCGCTGTGGTCTTCGCGGCGGTCTGCACCGCGCCCGTCGCCGGAGACTTCGCGGCAACCTTCGCCGAGGTGGTCGCTGTGGTCTTCGCGGCGGTCTGCACCGCGCCCGTCGCCGGAGACTTCGCGGCAACCTTCGCCGAGGCGGTCGCTGTGGTCTTCGCGGCGGTCTGCACCGCGCCCGTCGCCGGAGACTTCGCGGCAACCTTCGCCGAGGCGGTCGCTGTGGTCTTCGCGGCGGTCTGCACCGCGCCCGTCGCCGGAGACTTCGCGGCAACCTTCACCGAGGTGGTCGCCGCGGTCTTCGCGGCGGTCTGCACCGCGCCCGTCGCCGTCGACTTTGCGGGCACCTTCGCGTCGGCCGATGCCGACGACTTCGCCGAGTCGATCGCCGGGGACTTCGCGTCAGCCTTCGTCGAGGCCGCAGACGCTGCGGAGGACGTGGACGACGATTTCGAGGAGGACTTGGACGAGGACTTGGACGAGGACTTGGACGAGGACTTCGCCGTGGACGTCGAGGAAGTCGTCGAGGAGGACTTGGACGACCCTGACTCGGACGACGTACGCGACGACGTGGCGGAGCTCGCGCTGTCGCCGGATTTCCCGGTCTTCTCCGTGGCCGACTTGACCGTTTTCGCCGCGGCCGTCGTGACCTTCGTGACCGGGTTGCCGTCGGCGTGCGCCACCCCCGTGGCGAATCCGAGCAGAAGGAACCCCACCATCAGCCCGAGGATCAAGATGAGCCGCCGGGCGACGCGCCGGAGCACGTGCTCAGAGTGGAGCGGGGTGGAGTCCGCAGGGGTCAGCGACGCTGCGGTCGACATGCGATGCGCTCACCCCCGCGTGCACTTGCGACGGATGGTTGCTGCCCCGCGGGCACGGTAACGCGGGGTCCCACGGCCCGCAGCGCGTCGGCCTGCAAAGACCCGTTCGGCCGAATGAACGTCCGCGCAGGCGCTTGCGGCCCGGACCCCGCTCGGGGATCCGGGCCGCAAGACGCCTGCGATCAGGCCTCGGTCGGAGCCTCGGCCGGCTCGGGGGCCGAGACGGCCGCGGGGGCGGCCTTGACCGGGATCTGCCGCGCGGTGGTGCCCGCGTAGGCGCCGGTCACGCGGACGGTCAGGACGCCCGCGTCGTAGGTCGCGGCCACCGCGTCGGCGGTGACGTGCGCCGGAAGGCCGAAGCTGCGGCGGAAGGCGCCGTAGCGGACCTCGCGGAGGCTGCGGCCGTCGCGCTGCTCGGCGCGCTCGTCCCGGCGCTCGCCGCGGACGACGAGGGCGTTGTCCTTGATCTCGACGGTGACGTCCTTCTCGACGTCGACACCCGGCAGCTCCAGCCGGACGATCGCGTCGTCGCCGTCGCGGGCGATCTCTGCGCTGGGGGTGAATCCGGCAGGCACCGTGACCGGACCGAACGCGCGCCGCACGATCGTGTCGAACTCGGCGAAGGGGTCGCGCCTGCTCCACAGGGTGAGGTTGCTCATTGCTGCTCCTTGCTGATCCGGGCCGGTCCCGCCCGGCCTCGCATCCCCTCTAACGTGAGTCTTGTCGACTCAATTCCCCTGAGGGACCTTCGCTCAGCGTGAAGATGTCAGAAGTCACCGCCGACCCAGTCCGGAGGTCCTCATGGCCGACACCGTCTCCGTCCCGACCATCACCACCGAGGCCGCCCACCGCGTGATCGCCGCCGCCGAGGCCAAGGCGACCGAGATCGGCGTGCCGATGTGCATCGCGGTCGCCGACACCGGCGGCAACCTCAAGGCGTTCTCCCGCATGGACGGCGCCGCTCTTCTGTCCACGCAGGTGGCGCAGGACAAGGCGTATACGGCCGTCGGCTTCGGCATGCCGACCCACGGCTGGCATGACTTCATCAAGGACGACGCCCCGCTCGCCTCTGGCGCGGTGGGCGGCATCAACCGCCTGGTGATCTTCGGAGGCGGCTACCCGATCACCGTCGGCGACGCGATCGTCGGCGCGATCGGCGTGAGCGGTGGGCACTACACCCAGGACCAGGAGGTCGCCGAGGCCGGGCTGGCCGCGCTCACGTGACCGCACTGGCGTTCGAGGACTTCACGCCGGGCCGGGTGTTCGAGCTCGGCACCGCCGTGGTCGACCGCGACGAGATGGTGGCGTTCGCGCGGCGGTTCGATCCCCAGCCGTTCCACGTCGACGAGGAGGCCGCGAAGGCCTCGTGGTTCGGCGGGCTGGCGGCCTCGGGCTGGTTCACCGCCGCGCTGTGGATGCGCCTCTACGTCGACGAGGTGCTCAACAAGACCACCTCGCTCGGCTCACCCGGCGGCGAGGAGCTCGTCTGGCCCGCCCCCGTGTTCGCGGGCGACGAGCTGCGGGCCTCGATGGAGGTGGTGGAGGCCCGCCGCTCACGCAGCCGCCCCGGGCTGGGCCTGGTGAAGCTGCGCGCCCGCATGCACCGCGGCGACGTGCTGGTGTACTACAGCACGTTCACCGGCATGTTCGGCGCCCGGGACTGACGTCAGGTCTCCTCCGCGACCTCCTTGTAGAGCAGCGCGTGCACCTCTTCGACGCCCGGCACGTCGTGGAACTCCAGCGGCTCGTCCGACGCCGACTCCATGACAAGCGTGCCGACGCCGAACAGCCGCTCGAACAGCGTGTGGCGGAACTGGACGCTGGTGATGCGCCGGAGCGGGATGTCCAGGCCGCGCCGGGTGAACAGGCCCTCGCGCACGAGCACACGGCGGTTCGTGACGACGAAATGCGTGGTGCGCCACCGGATCACCGGCGCCAGGGTGAACCGGACGATCAGCCCGAGACCGATGACGCCCAGCACGATCCGCGCCCACGGTGACCAGGACTGCGCACCGATCAACGCCGCGAGATAGCTGCCCAACCCGACCACGAGGAGCAGCACCAGCACGGGCACGACCAGCATCTTCCAGTGCGGATGCCGGTGCATGACGATCTCTTCTCCGTGCACCAGCAGCTCGTCCGGATAGGCCATCCACCCACCTTAGGTCGGGGTCGGCCCGACCGAACGCAGGTGCACCACGTCGCCCGCCGCAACCGCGCGACGGTATCCCGCCGGATCGAGCAGGAGCAGCCTGCCGTCGGGGTCGACGTCCTCGGCGATGCCGGTGTGGATCGCCCCACCCGGCAGCTCCACCCGCACCGGCACGCCGAGCGACAGGCAGGCCGCCCGGTAGTCGGAGCGCACCCGGGTGGTGTCGGGGTCGCCGCGCCCGGCACGCCACACCGCCTCGCGCCGGGCCAGCGCCGTGAGCACCGCGATGAGCATCTCGGTCGGCCCGACCTCGACGCCCTCGGCGGCGAGCGAGGTCGCCCCCGGCTGGTCGGCGGGCGCAGCGGCCACGTTCAGCCCGATCCCGACGACCACGGCGGGCCGCTGCGCGTCGGCCACCTCCGCGAGAATGCCCGCGACCTTGCGCTGCGCGGGCCCCAGCAGCAGGTCGTTGGGCCACTTGAGGCCGCACGGCACCGTGGTGGTGAGCGCGCGCACGGCGTCGTAGGTGGCGAGGCCCGCGAGCAGGGTCAGCCAGCCCAGCCGCGACGCGGAGACGCCGACGGGCCGCAGCAGCACGCTCACGGTGAGCCCGGAACCCGGCGGCGAGACCCAGCTCCGCGCGAGCCGCCCGCGCCCGGCCTCCTGGTGTTCGGCGACGAGCACGGTCCGATCCGGGGCGCCCGCGGTCGCCGCGGCGAGCAGATCGGCGTTGGTGGAGCCGGTGCGTTCGACGATGTCGACCCGCGCCCACAGTCCGACGAGCGCGGCGCGGACGGCGTCGTGGTCGAGCGGCCGGGCGGTCCGGTTCATGCGCGCGAACGCTACCGCCGTCGGCGTGATCCTGTGGTGACCAACGGGGTTGCCCGCGACCAGTGGGCACGCAGCGTCGCCGACCGACGTGACGGAGACCGCCTTCATGCCGTCACCGGCGGGTTTAGGCTCCGCGGCATGACCGCCGCGCCGGAGACCGATGCCAAGACCGATGGGCCCGAGCTGCACACCACCGCAGGCAAGCTGGCCGACCTGCGCAGGCGCAGAGCGGAGTTGGAGACCGACCCGAAGGCGGTCGAGCGCCAGCACGAAAAGGGTCGCCACACCGCCCGCGAGCGCCTGGAGATGCTGCTCGACCCCGGCTCGTTCGTCGAGCTCGACGCGCTCACCCGGCACCGCTCCATCAACTTCGGGATGCAGGAGCGGCGCCCGTACGGCGACGGCGTCGTCACCGGCACC
Source organism: uncultured Actinomycetota bacterium (assembly GCA_963739465.1). Taxonomy (GTDB): domain Bacteria; phylum Actinomycetota; class Actinomycetes; order Mycobacteriales; family Pseudonocardiaceae; genus Pseudonocardia. The sequence goes on along the minus strand of CAVUAS010000013.1, from coordinate 213,992 downwards.
GGCACGATCGACGGCAGGCAGGTCGCTGTGTTCAGCCAGGACGCCACCGTCTTCGGCGGCGCGCTCGGCGCGGTGTACGGCGAGAAGATCGTCAAGGTCATGGACGTCGCCGCCAAGGTCGGCTGCCCGGTGATCGGGATCAACGACGGGGGCGGCGCACGCATCCAGGAGGGTGTCGTCGCGCTCGGCCTCTACGGCGAGATCTTCGCGCGCAACGTGCGCAGCTCCGGCGTGATCCCGCAGATCTCGCTGGTCATGGGCTCGTCGGCGGGCGGTGCGGTGTACTCTCCCGCCCTCACCGACTTCATCGTGATGGTCGACCACACCAGCCACATGTTCATCACCGGGCCGGATGTGATCAAGACGGTGACCGGCGAGGACGTCGAGATGGAGGACCTCGGCGGCGGCCGGGCGCACAACGCCCGCTCGGGGGTGGCGCACTGCCTGGCCAGCAACGAGGAGGACGCGATCTCCTACGTCAAGGAGCTGCTGTCGTTCCTGCCGTCCAACAACCTGTCCGACCCGCCCGTCTTCCCCGCCGAGTCCTGGAAGGACTCCGTCCCCGAGCTGGACACGATCATCCCGGACTCGCCGCACACCCCGTACGACATGCACGGCGTGATCCAACGGGTGCTCGACGACGGCGAGTTCCTCGAGGTCCATGCCCTGTTCGCGCCGAACATCGTGGTCGGCTTCGGGCGCATCGCGGGCCGGTCGGTCGGCGTGGTGGCCAACCAGCCCACGCAGTTCGCGGGCTGCCTCGACATCGACGCCTCGGAGAAGGCCGCCCGCTTCGTGCGCACGTGCGACACGTTCAACGTGCCCGTGCTGACGTTCGTCGACGTGCCGGGCTTCCTGCCGGGCACCGAGCAGGAGTGGAACGGGATCATCCGCCGCGGCGCGAAGCTGATCTACGCCTACGCCGAGGCCACCGTCCCGAAGGTCACGGTGATCACGCGCAAAGCCTACGGCGGCGCGTACGTCGTGATGGGGTCCAAGCACCTCGGCGCGGACGTCAACGTCGCCTGGCCCACGGCGCAGATCGCCGTCACCGGGTCGGCGGGAGCGGTGAGCATCCTCTACCGCAAGGAGCTCGCCGCGCTCACCGGCGACGAGCTCGCCGCCCGCCGCCTCGAACTTCAGGAGGAGTACGAGGACCACTTCGCCAACCCCTACATCGCGGCCGACCGCGGCTACATCGACGGCGTGATCGAACCCTCGGATACGCGCAATTACGTCGCCCGTGAGTTGCGGACGCTCGCCACCAAGCGCGAGGCAGGGCCTGCGCGCAAGCACGGGAACATCCCGCTGTGACCGAGCCGGTGTTCCGGGTCGTGCGGGGCACGCCCGACGACGTGGAGGTGGCCGCGCTCGCCGTCGTGCTGGCGGCGCTCGGGGCGAGCCCACCAGCCGCCGACCCGACGCGCCCGCCGAGCCGGTGGGTCGACCGGGCGGCCCACCTGCGCCGCCCGCTGCGCGTCGGTCCGGACGCGTGGCGCGCGTCCGCCTGGCCCGGCTGATCTCCACCCCCCGGGTGGAGCCGCGCTTCCACCCGAGACCGGCCCGGAGACCGACGCCCACACCCGCCGCGGCCGGGCACGCTTCGGACGCATGGACATCGCCTCGTACGTCGTCCCGGCCGCGCTCGTCGTCTGGGTGATCGCGCGGCAGTTCGCGGGCCGATGGGTGCCCGCGCGACGGTCGCTGCTCCTGCCGCTCATCCGGGTCGTCGTGGGGGTCGGCCAGGCCGGGCACGTGGGGTGGACGGCGCTCGCAGTCGTCGTGGTCGGGGCCGATGTCCTGCTGACGGCCGGGCTCGGCGTGGTGCGCGGCTCGGCCATCCGGCTCACCCTCCGCGACGGTTACCTGTACCAGCGCGGAGGGTGGCTGTCGGTCGGGCTCTGGCTGCTCACGATCGGCGTGCGACTGGCCGTCGCGCTGCCGTTCCTGCACACCAGCGCGGGCCCGGCGCTGGAGGCGACACTCGCCATGTCCTTCGGGATCAGCCTCGCCGCCCAATACGCCGTCTTCAACGCGCGAGTCGCCCGCGACGGGCGCCCGATCCGTCCGGCCGGGGATCGACGGCGGGCGGGCGCACAGTCCACACTCGCCCGGTGAACGGTCCGCTGCGGCTGGCCAGCAGCCTCGTCTGGCTGCCGGTCATCCTGCTCAGCGCCTACCTCAGCGAGCCGCCGCCCGCCTATCCGTTGCCGTCGGCGGTCGCGGCCGTGCTGGGCGGGCTGGCGTGGGTCGTCGTCGCACTACGTCCGGTGCGGCCACGCTTCATGGACCCGACCGCCATCGTCGTGCTGGCCGCGGCCGGGGTCGGGTTCCTGGCCGCGGGCGGCGGCTGGTCGTCGATGCTGGGCTTCTGCTTCTTCGCCGTGGTCGCGGCGGGCACCCGGCTGCCCGGCACGGCGGCGGTGGGCGTGCTCGTCGGCACGGCCGTCGGGGTGGCGTTCGTGTTGGGCGCCGCCCACCCGACGGCGATCGCGCTCGCGCTGCTCGGGCTGGCCGGGGTGCTCCTGCTCGGGATGGGTCGCCGGGAGAGCCTGCGGCGCGCCGAGCAGCGCGAGCTCCAGCTGGTGAACGCGGCGCGGGTGCAGGAGGAGCACGCCCGCGCGGCGGCGCTCGCCGAGCGCACCCGGATTGCCCGCGACGTGCACGACGTCCTCGCGCACTCCCTCTCCGCCCTCGCCGTCCAGTTGCAGGGGGCACGTCTCATGCTGCTGCGCGACGGCGCCCCCGCCGACACCCTCGCCCAGATCGAACGCGCCCAGCACCTGGCGTCCGAGGGGCTGGCCGAGGCGCGCCGCGCGGTGTCGGCCCTGCGCACGGCGCCGGTCGACCTGGCCGACGGGCTGCGCGCGCTCGTCGCCGACATTCCCGACGCCACCCTGGAGATCGACGGCGCTCCCGACCACCTTTCGGCAACGGCGCAGGAGACGGTGCTGCGCACCGCGCAGGAGGCCCTGACGAACGCGCGACGGCACGCGGCGGGCGCTCCGGTCTCGGTGCGGCTGACCCATCGCGACGGGGCCACCGAGCTGGAGGTCCGCGACCGCGCGGGCGCGCCCCCGCCATCGTCGACGGGAGGCTACGGTCTGGTCGGGATGGCCGAGCGCGCCGCGCTGGCCGGGGCGGACCTGTCTGCGGGACCAGTGGAGGACGGATGGCGGGTACTGCTGCGCCTGCGCCGCTGAAGGTAGTCCTCGCCGACGACCAGACGATCGTCCGCGAAGGCCTGGTCACCCTGCTCGGCTTGTTGCCGGGCATCGAGGTGGTCGGGGCCGCGCCCGACGGCGAGCGGGCGGTGGCGCTCGTCGCCGAGCTCGCCCCGGACGTGCTGCTCACCGACCTGCGCATGCCCGTGTGCGACGGCGTCGAAGCGACCCGGCGGGTGCGCGCGGAGCATCCGGCGACGGCGGTCGTCGTCCTCACGACGTACGCCGACGACGCGTCGGTCATCGAGGCGCTGCGCGCGGGTGCGGCGGGCTGGCTCTCGAAGGACGCCGACGCCGAGGCCATCGGCCGGGCCCTGCGCTCGGCGGCGGACGGGCACACCACAGTGGACTCGGCCGCGCTCGCCCGCCTGCTCGCCGCCGAGCCCGCGCCGCGACCGGCCACGCTCCCGGATGGGCTCACCGCGCGGGAGGCGGAGGTGCTGGGGCTCATCGCGTCCGGGCTGTCCAACACCGAGATCGCCCGACGGCTGGTGGTGAGCGAGACGACCGTGAAGACGCACGTCAACCACCTGTTCGCGAAGGCCGGGCTGCGCGACCGGGCCCAGGCCGTCGGGTATGCCTACCGGCACGGGCTGGTGCACTAACTCGCTCAAATCCAGCTCAAGAAGCTGGCCCGGGGTCTGTGGCGGCCAGCACACTTCCGCCACGGACCACGAAGGAGGGCCACGATGGACATCACGACGATCAAGATCCTGGTGCTGGTGGTCGTGGCTCTGCTGATCCTGGTGACGCTGGCGGGCGAGCTGCGGCCGCGCCGCCGCCCGGCCCGCCCGCGCGTCTCGCGCATGGTGATGGTCCGCGAGGACGCGATCCGGTGATCACGGCCCTCGTCGCGCTCGTGCTGCTCGCGCTGGTGCTGGTCGTGGCGCGCTGGGCCCGCGGAACCCCCGAACGGTGAGTCCCGCATCCCGACACGGCGAGTCCCGCATTCCGGCACGGTGAGTCCCGCATCCCGACACGGTGAGTCGTGCATTCCGGCACGGTGAGTCGTGCATTCCGGCACGGTGAGACCCGACTTCCGGCCCGGCGAGGGCTCGGCCGCACCCCTCGCACGGCCAAGCCCCGAGCGCCCCGCGCCCCCCGGTCGCGGGGCGCTCGGCCGTCAGGCGAGCGCGGCGCGCAGATCGGCGGCGAAGGCGTCCGGCTCGCCCATCTGGCCGTACTCACCGCCGAGGAACCCGCCGTGGTCACCCGCGAACTCGGCGGCCGGAATGCCCACCGCGGCGGCCACCGACCGACCCCCGCGCGCCGCCATCGTCTCGCCGGAGTTCTTGCCGACGACGACGATCAGCCGGTCGCCCAACGCGCGGAGGGCGCCGACGTCGGGCTCGTACTGGTTGCACGACGGGAAGTTGCGCATCAGCGCATCGGTGCGGTTCCCGTCGTCCTCGCTGGACAGGCCGAATTGGGCGGGATCCGGCGCGGGCCGGTCGGGGTAGTCGATCGGCAGCTCGCCGTCGTACATCACCAGTGCGATGAACCCGGCCATCGCCGGGCCGATGCCCGCGCTCCGGTACGTGGCCACGATGTCGGCGCACGCCGCGAGCACCCGATCCCGGTCGGGAAGCAGCGCCGCCGTCGGCGGTTCGTGCGCCACGAGGCGACGCACGTCGTCGGGGTGGGCCTCGACCAGCCGGAGCGCGTTGACCGCGCCGCCGCTGCTGGCGAACACGTCAACCGGGCCCACGCCGAGCGCCCGGATGACCCGATGCAGGTCCGCGGCGTGCTGCTCGGGCGTCATCGGCGCCGTGTCGGTCGGGTTGCGGCCCGCGCCCCGTGGGTCGTAGGTGACGACGGGGCGGTCGGTGAAGTGGCTCGCGAGCGTGCCGAAGCCCGACGCGTCCATCGGTGACGCGATGAGCATCAGCAGCGGCCGCTCGGGCGTCGCGACGGCCAGGTCGCCCCGGACGTCGTACGTGATCGCGTCGGCGCCCTCGCCGACCACGTGGGTCGCGATGGTGGGGGTGTCGGACATGGCGTTCCCTTCTCGTCAGCGCTGCCTACCTTCCTGACCGCGACGACGCGGCGGACTCATCGGTCGGTGTCGGCGCAACCGACGTGGACGGGTTCGGCAGGATCGGCCCGTGCCCCTCGTGCTCGCCTCCGCCTCCCCCGCCCGGCTCGGTGTGCTGCAGGCTGCCGGGCTCGACCCGCTCGTCGAGGTCGCCGACATCGACGAGCCCGCCCTCCTCGCCGCCACCGCGGACGCGGGTCCCGGAACCAGGGTCACCGCGCTGGCCGGGGCGAAGGCCACCACGGTGGCCCGGCGGATCGCCGACGCCCACCCGGACGCCGTGGTCGTCGGCTGCGACTCCATGCTCCTGCTCGACGGCGAACTGCAGGGCAAACCGGGCGACCCCGACACCGCCCGCAAGCGCTGGCAGGCCATGGCGGGCCGCACCGGCGAGCTGGTGACCGGCCATACCGTGCTGCGCATGGCCGACGGCGCGATCAACTCCGTCGCCGAGGGCCACGCCGTCACCAGGGTGCGGTTCGCCCGCCCGTCCGACGCCGAGCTGGAGGCCTACCTCGCCACCGACGAGCCACTGTCCGTCGCAGGCGCGTTCACCCTCGACGGGCTCGGCGGATGGTTCGTGGAGGGCATCGACGGCGACCCTTCCAACGTCATCGGGATCAGCCTCCCGCTGCTGCGACGGCTGCTCACGGCGGTCGGTGTGAGCGTCACGGACCTGTGGCGGCGCGACTAGGCTGGCCCGCATGACCGCCGCGCAGGACAACGACCCGAAACTCGCCGACTACGCCCACCCCGAGCGCCTGGTCACCACGGCCTGGCTCGCCGAGCACCTCGGGGATCCCGGCCTGGTCGTCGTCGAGTCCGATGAGGACGTGCTGCTCTACGACACCGGCCACATCCCGGGCGCGGTGAAGGTTGACTGGCACACCGAGCTCAACGACCCCGTCACCCGCGACTACGTCGACGGCGCCCGCTTGGCCGAGATCTGCGGCGAGCGCGGCATCGGCCGCGACACCACCGTCGTCTTCTACGGCGACAAGAACAACTGGTGGGCGTGCTACGCGCTGTGGGTGTTCTCCCTGTTCGGCCACCCCGACGTGCGGATCCTCGACGGCGGCCGGGCCAAGTGGCAGGCGGAGGGCCGGGAGCTGACCACCGAGGCGCCCAAGCCGGAGGCCGTCGAGTACCCGGTCGTCGAGCGCGACGACACCACGATCCGGGCCTTCCGCGAGGACGTCCTGGCCCACCTCGGCAAGCCGCTCGTCGACGTCCGCTCGCCCGGGGAGTACTCCGGCGAGCTGCTGCACATGCCCGACTACCCGCAGGAGGGCGCCGTGCGCGGCGGCCACATCCCGGGCGCGGCCAGCGTGCCGTGGGCCCGGGCCGCCGCCGAGGACGCCACGTTCAAGCCGCGTGCCGACCTCGAGGCCATCTACCTCACCGAGCAGGGCCTCTCGCCCGACGACGACGTCATCGCCTACTGCCGCATCGGCGAGCGCTCCAGCCACACCTGGTTCGTGCTCACCCACCTGCTCGGCTTCGGCCACGTCCGCAACTACGACGGCAGCTGGACCGAGTGGGGCAACACCGTGCGGGTGCCGATCGCGCAGGGCACGGAACGAGGCACAGCGCGGGGATCGGCGTGACGCTGCCCGCGCCGCTCGCGCGAGCTCGTCGACGACTTCGCGGACGTCGGGCCGAAGCAGCGGCTGGAGCTGCTGCTGGAGCTGTCGCGCGAGCTGCCGGAGCTGCCCGAGCGGTACGCCGACGCGGCCGACACGATGGAGCAGGTCCACGAGTGCCAGTCGCCGCTGTTCCTCGCCGTGGAGGTCGAGGACGCGGACGACCACACCGTGCACCTGTTCTTCTCCGCCCCCCCGGAGGCCCCGACGACCAGGGGTTTCGCCTCGATCATGAGCACCGGCCTCGACGGGCAGCCCGCCGCGGACGTGCTCGCCGTGCCCGACGACTTCTACGTCGCGCTGGGGCTCGGGCAGGCCGTCAGCCCGCTGCGGCTGCGCGGGATGGCGGCCATGCTCGGCCGGATCAAGAGCCAGGTCAGGCTGAACCTCAAGACTGTGTGAAGAACGTTCCCCGGTCACAGCGCCGCCGACAGACTGTGATCTGTCCGACAGGACGTATGACCGGGAGGTGGTTCGGATGGGCGACACCTGGGGCATCAGCGGCCCTGCCTTCCTGCTCTTCTACGTCGCGCTCGCCGTGATCGTGCTGATCGCATCCACCCGGGCCCGGCGCGCGGTCACGCGGGCGGGCTCGGCGGAGCCCGTCATCGCGATCCGCACCCGTCCGCACGATGTCGCCTACCTCAACGGGGGCGCCGAGCTGGCGCTGGTGTCCGCGCTCACGGCGCTGCGGCTGCGCGGCGCGATCTGGTCGGAGCGGGGCAACGTGCAGGCCGTCCCGCGCACTGACCCCGGACCCGACGAGCTGGAGCGCGCCGTGCACGCCGCGGTCGCCACGTCCACGCACCGCAAGTGGGTCGCGAACAACACCCGCGTCGCCGCCGCGCTCGGCGCGATCGAGAAGCGGCTGGTGGACTCGGGCCTGCTGCTCTCCGACGCCCAGCGGCGCCGGGTCCGCGGCACCGGCTGGTGGATGGTCGCCGTGGCCGGGCTGGGCCTAGTGCGGCTGCTCGCGGGCGTCGCCAACGCCAAGCCGGTCGGGGGGCTGGTCGTGGCGTTGCTCGTCGTGGCGATCGTGGCGGTCGTCCTGCTGTCGTCGGCGCCCCGTCGCACCCGGCGCGGTGACCGCACGCTCGCCGCCCTGCGCGACGAGAACCACGCGCTCGCGCCCAAGCAGCGGCCCGACTGGGCGCTGTACGGACCGGTGGGCGCCGCGCTCGGGATCGGCCTCTTCGGGATGACGGCGGTGTGGGCGTCGGACCCGGCGATCGCGGGCGAGCTCGCCGTGCAGCGGATGAGCGCAGGCGATGGGGGGTCGAGCTGGTCGAGCGGGGGTGACTCGGGCGGCTCGTCATGCGGTGGCGGCAGCAGCTGCGGGGTTGGCGGCTGCGGCGGTGGCGGCGGGTGCGGCGGCTGAGGTGAGCAGCTCGCCCAGCGCCGCGCCGCCCGCCACGGGTGGCCCGACCGCGTCGGCCGGGGGGACCGGCGCGGCGGGTCGCCCCTTCGTCGTCGACGGCGTCGGGGTGGGCTGGCGTCCCGAGATCGCGGGCTGGGTCGCCACCGCGCCCGACCTGGGGTTCTGCGAGGTCATCGCCGAGTCGGTCGCCCCCGCAGGTCCACCTCGAGGGGTGGTGGACCTGCGGGAGCGGGGGGTTCCGGTGATCCCGCACGGCATCCGGCTCTCGCTGGGCGGCGCCGAGCCGCTCGACCCCGCGCGGGTCGGTCACCTCGCCGCGTGTGCCGAGGCGCTGGGCGCGCCGCTGGTCAGCGAGCACATCGCGTTCGTGCGCGCCGGGGGGCGCGAGGTCGGGCACCTGCTGCCGGTGCCGCGCACCCGCGAGGCGCTCGACGTGCTGGCTGCGCACGTCGCGCAGCTGCAGGCCGAGCTGGCGGTGCCGGTCGCGCTGGAGGTCATCGCCGCGCTGTTCGACTGGCCGGACGACGAGCTGGCCGAGCCGGAGTTCCTGGCCGCGCTGGTCGACCGGACGGGCGCGCTGCTCCTGCTGGACGTCGCCAACGTCTACGCCAATGCGGTCAACCGCGACCGAGACCCGCGGGCGGTGCTCGACCGGATCCTCGACCTCGTGCCCGCGGACCGGATCGGCTACGTGCACGTCGCGGGCGGCGGCGTGCGCCACGACGAGGCCGGGCTCCCCGGTGGCGGGCTCTACCACGACACGCACACCGACCCCGTCCCCGCCGCCGTGCTCGGGCTGCTCGCGCACCTGGTCGAGCGCGCGCCGGGGGTGCCGGTGTTGCTGGAGCGCGACGGTCGCTACCCGGCCGCCGCCGTCCTGACCGCCGAGCTGGCCGCGATCGATCAGGTGACCCGATGAGGGCAAGCCCCGCCCCCCGCGGTGAGTCTCGCGTTTCGACACGACGAGATGGCGATTTGGGCACGGTCGCGGAACGCGGCCCGGGCGCGGAGGCCGTTGCGATGGGCGGAGGGCTGGCCGAGCGGCAGGCCGCGCTCGTCGCCGCCCTCGTCGCAGGCGCGCCGGACCCGCCCGGCTTCGACCCCGCCCGGCTCGCCGCGACCCGGCGGGCGCTGCTGCGCAAGCGGGCAGGCGAGGCGGCGAAGCACTGGCCGGTGCTGGCCGCGTCACTGGGTCCGCGCTGGTCGGCGGCGTTCGCCGCACACCACGCGGGCCACGAACCCGGCGGCGGGCTCCGCGACGGCTGGGACCTCGCCCGCGGCCTGCGCCCCGAGCTGACCCCCGACGCCGCCGCCGAGCTCCGCGAACGCGAGGCGCTCTGGCGCTACGACGGCGCCGGAGCACCCCGTCCCCGCCGCCTCGGGCGCCTGCGCCGAGCGGTGACCCGGCGCCTCACCGGCGGGTGAGGGTCGGCTATCCCACACTCGGACACGTCCGACACGTGCCTAGACTGCCGGGGAACTTGTGCCGGTACCCCCAGGAGGCCGATCCGTGCCGCGCCTGAGCAAGATCCTCGTCGCGAACCGTGGTGAGATCGCGGTCCGCGTCATCCGCGCCTGTCGCGACGCGGGGCTGACCAGCGTCGCGGCCTACGCCGACCCTGACCGCGACGCCCCGTTCGTGCGGCTCGCCGACGAAGCCTTTGCGCTGGGGGGGTCGACCGCGGCCGAGTCCTATCTCGCCATCGACAAGCTGATCGACGTCGCACAACGCTCGGGCGCCGACGGCGTCCATCCCGGCTACGGCTTCCTGTCCGAGAACGCCGACTTCGCCCAGGCCGTCATCGACGCGGGACTCACCTGGATCGGGCCGACCCCGCAGGCCATCCGCGACCTCGGCGACAAGGTCACCGCCCGGCACATCGCGGTGCGGGCAGGCGCTCCGCTCGTCCCCGGCACGAGCGAGCCGGTGTCCGGGTCCGGACGAGGTCGTCGCGTTCGCCGCAGGAGCACGGCCTCCCGATTGCGATCAAGGCGGCGTTCGGCGGCGGCGGCCGCGGACTCAAGGTCGCGCGCGAGGCGAAGGAGATCCCGGGGCTGTACGAGTCGGCCGTGCGGGAGGCGGTCGTCGGCGTTCGGGCGCGGCGAGTGCTTCGTCGAGCGCTACCTGGACAAGCCCCGCCACGTCGAGGCCCAGGTGCTGGCCGATACGCACGGCGGCGTGGTCGTCGTCGGCACCCGCGACTGCTCCTTGCAGCGGCGCTTCCAGAAGCTCGTCGAGGAGGCGCCCGCGCCGTTCCTGTCCGACGAGCAGCGCACCACGATCCACGAGTCCGCCAAGGCGATCTGCCGGCGAGGCGGGCTACCACGGGGCGGGCACGGTCGAGTTCCTCGTCGGCCAGGACGGGCTGATCTCGTTCCTCGAGGTCAACACCCGGCTGCAGGTGGAGCACCCGGTCTCGGAGGAGACGTCCGGAGTGGACCTCGTGCGCGAGCAGTTCCGCATCGCCGAGGGCGAGCCGCTCCCGTTCACCGAGGATCCGACGCCGCGCGGGCACTCCATCGAGTTCCGGATCAACGGCGAGGACGCCGGGCGGAAGTTCTTCCCGTCGCCGGGCACGATCACCGCGCTCACGCTGCCGTCGGGCCCCGGGGTGCGCGTCGACGCGGGCGTCGAGACGGGCTCGGTGATCGGCGGGCAGTTCGACTCGCTGCTGGCCAAGCTGATCGTCACCGGCATCGACCGGCGAGCAGGCGCTGGAGCGCTCGCGCCGCGCTCTGGCCGAGTTCCAGGTGGAGGGCACGGCCACGGTGCTGCCGTTCCACCGGCTGGTCGTCGACGACCCGGCGTTCGCCGACCGACGAGTTCACCGTGCACACCCGGTGGATCGAGACCGAGTGGAAGAACACGGTCAAGCCGTTCGAGGGCGGGGCCGAGGCCGAGGACGCGCCGGAGCGGCAGTCCGTCGTCGTCGAGGTCGGAGGGCGGCGGCTGGAGGTGTCGCTGCCCGCCGGGCTCGCGCTCGGCGGCGGCGCGGAACCCGCGGCCGCGGCGAAGCGTCGCCCGGCAGCGCCACGGCGCGCACGCGGCGGCGTCGGGCGACGCGGTGAAGGCCCCGATGCAGGGCACGGTCGTCAAGGTCGCGGTGTCCGACGGCGACACGGTGGCCGAAGGCGACCTCGTCGTCGTGTTGGAGGCGATGAAAATGGAGAACCCGGTCACCGCGCACAAGGCGGGCACGGTCACCGGGCTCTCGGCGACAGCCGGCAGCTCCGTCTCGCAGGGCACGGTGCTCTGCGAGATCAAGGACTAGGGCGCCCGACCACCGCGCCGGCACCCCGGCGACCACGGTGATGCCCGCGAGCAGGATCGCCACCAGGCCGAGCCCGCCGACGAGCAGACCGAGCACCGCCGACGCCGCGCCGAGGGCCAGGCCGGTGCGGGCCACGACCGGTCCGGTCCGGCCACGGGTGGCCACCCGCGCGGCGCCCGCGGTGAGCGCGATCGCGATCAGGCCGGACAGCGCCCCGAACAGCGGAAGGGGCAGCAGGAGGCGGACGGCGTCGTCGGCGAACTGCGCGACGACCGCCCCCGCGACCACGGGCACGACGGGAACCTTCGACCGGGCGGGCACGATGCTCATGCCCTCGATCGTCGGCGCGCCTGCGGCGGTGCGGGATCAGGGATGCCCCGGAGGCAGACCCGGATTCAGGTCGCATCAGTCCAGATCGCCGTGGCGCATCAGCTGCCTGCCCGCCTCGGTGATCGAGCCCGACAGCGACGGGTACACCGAGAACGTGTAGGCCAGGTCGGCCACCGTGAGCCCGTTCTGCACGGCCAGCGCGATCGGCAGGATCAGCTCGCTGGCGACCGGCGCCACCACCACGCCGCCGACGATGACCCCGGTGGCCGGGCGGCAGAACAGCTTCACGAACCCCCGCCGCAGGCCCTGCATCTTCGCGCGCGGATTCGTCGAGAGCGGCAGCATGATCGTGCGCGCGGGCACCTCACCGGCGTCGATCGCGCGCTGGCTGATGCCGACCGTCGCGATCTCCGGACGGGTGAACACCGCGGCGGAGACGGTCTTGAGCTTGATCGGGGTGACGCCCTCGCCCAGCGCATGCCACATCGCGATCCGCCCCTGCATCGCGGCGACGGAGGCGAGCATGAGGACACCGGTGCAGTCGCCCGCCGCGTAGACGCCCGGCACGGACGTGCGCGACACCCGGTCCACCGCGATGAACCCGCCCCGCCCGGTCGTGATGCCGACCTTCTCGAGCGCAAGGTCGACGGTGTTGGGCACCGACCCGACCGTCATCAGCGCATGCGACCCGGAGACCGTCCGCCCGTCGGCGAGCGTGACGACCACGCCGTCTCCGTCGCGGCGCACCGACTCCGCCCGCGCCTGCGCCAGGATCTCCACGCCGCGCTCGGCGAACACGTCCTGCAGCACCGCGGCGGCGTCGGCGTCCTCGCCGGGGAGCACCCGGTCGCGGCTGGACACGAGCGTGACCCGGGCGCCCATCTCGACGTACGCCGACACGAACTCCGCCCCCGTCACCCCCGATCCGACGACCACCAGGTGCTCGGGCAGCTCGGTGAGGCCGTAGAGCTGACGCCAGGTGAGGATGCGCTCGCCGTCGGGCTTGGCGTCGTCCAGGACGCGGGGGGTGGCGCCGGTGGCGACGAGGACGACGTCGGCCGGGAGGATCTCGCTGCCGCCGTCGGCCGTGCGGGCCTCGACGGCGTGCAGCCCGCGTGCGCTCGGCTCGTCGGCGAACGCGGCGGTGCCCCGGATGATCCGCACGCCCTCGCGCTCGACGCGGGCGCGCACGTCGGCCGACTGGGCCATCGCGAGGCTCGCGACGCGCGCGTTGACCCGGGGCAGATCGACGCCCATCGCGTCCCGATCGGCGGTGAGGCCCAGGTCCGGCGCCCGGCCGAGCTCGACCCGCACCCCGGCGGAGGCGATCAACGTCTTGGAGGGGACGCAGTCGTCGAGCACGCAGGCGCCGCCCATGCCGTCGCGTTCGACCACGGTGACGTCGCCGCCGTGCTGCGCCGCGACCAGCGCCGCCTCGTAGCCCGCGGGGCCGCCGCCCATGATCACGATGCGGGTCACCGAACGTAGCCTTCCCCTCGTCGCTCGCCGTGTTCCCCGATCACGGTACGCGGCAGGCGGGGCTCTACTCTGGTGCGGTGCCGCTGTACGCCGCGTATGGGTCGAACATGGACCCGGCCCAGATGAAGGAGCGCGCTCCGTTCTCCCCCATGGCCGGGACGGGGTGGCTGCAAGGGTGGCGACTGACGTTCGGCGGCGAGGACTTCGCCTGGGAGGGCGCGCTGTCCACGGTGGTCGAGGAGGAGGGCGAGCAGGTCTTCGTCGTGCTCTACGACGTGCCCGAGCACGACACCGCCCGCCTCGACCGCTGGGAGGGTGGCGAGCTGGGGCTGCACAAGAAGCTCCGGGTGCGGGTGCACACCCTCGACGGCGATGTACTGGCGTATATCTACGTGCTGGACGCCTACGAGGGCGGCGAGCCCAGCGCCCGCTATCTCGGGGTGCTCGCCGACGCGGCCGAGCAGGCGGGCGCACCCGACGACTACGTGGCGGCCCTCCGCAGCCGCCCGAGCCGCAAGTCCGTCTGACGGGTGAGTCGCGCGACTTGCCACACCGAGTGTGCCGATCCGCCACACCGTTTCCGGCCCCGGTGCGGGGTGAGTCGTGCGTTTCGGCACGGCGCGTCGGCCTCCTCTGCACACGGCCAGCCCGCTCACCAGGTGTAGCCGCGTTCGCGGAACGCCGCGCGCAGGGCTGACATGAACCGATCGATGCTGCGCAGGTCGTCGGCGTTGACGCGCAGGACGATCCAGCCGTGGCGGCGCAGCGCTGCCGCTCGGGCGGCGTCCGCGGCCTCGCGACCGGCGTGAGACTCCCATCCGTCGTACTCCACGCAGATGCGTAACGACGGCCAGGCGAGATCGAGCCGGACGATCTCGCGGCCGTCCGGGGTGGTGATGACCCAGTTGACCTCGGGGAGCGGGAATCCGTTCTCGACGAGCCGCAACCGCAGCCAGCTCTCCGGCGGCGACTCGGCCCGCTCGGAGCCGAGGTCGAGCAGACCTCGCGCCCGCACCGTGCCGCGGATGTCCGACCGCTGTTCGAGCCGGGCCGCGACCGCCTTGCGGAACGTCTCGTTGGCGTCGCCCGCCTGTCGCAGAGCCTGGTCGAGGACGGCCAACGCGTCGGACGCGCGGTGGCGCCACGGCAGGATGCAGAGCAAGTCGGCGATCACGCGGTCCAGCCTGAGGACACGCAGCCCGGCGATCTCCTCGATGTCGTCCGGGATGCCGCGGCCGTGGTGGACGACGAGCCCGCCACGGCCGCGGATGGCGCGCCCGTACGGCATGAGGATGTGTGTGCGCGGCGAGGCGACGCAGCCGCAGCCGTGCAGCTGCGCTGCGGTCGTGCCGCAGAGCGCGGCCCGTGGGCCCGCCGTCAGCTGCGCGGCCGCAGCCCGGGTGAGCGGGTCGAGCAGTCGCCCCGTCTCCACCACGATGCCGGTCCACAGCGGAACGACCTCGCCGCCGCGCAACGCGGCCTCGAGTCTTCGACGGCCGCACTGCTCGACGAGATCCGTGCGTCGGTAGGCACCGTGAAGACCGGGGAGGGGTAGCGGCATGCCTGCCACGATGCAGGCCGACGCGACGGCCCGGGGGCAATTCCGCCGACCTGTGGATAACCGGCGCCGATGTGGACAACCGCGGGAATCGCCGCCCGCCCTCGCAACGCAGGATGCGCCGTGGCGGAACGCGCGACTCGCCGTGGCGGAACGCGCGACTCACCGTGGCGGAACGCGCGACTCACCGTGGCGGAACGCGGGACTCAGCTTCAGGGGCGGTGCGCCAGGGCGGACAGCGCGGCCCGGGTGAGCACGCGCACACCGATGGGGAGGGCGCGCTCGTCGAGGTCGAACGTCGGCCCGTGGATGTCGCGCTTCGGCCCGGTGCCCGACCACACGCCCAGCCGCGCCATGGCGCCCGGCACGTGCTCCAGGTACCAGGCGAAGTCCTCGCCCCCGCTCGACTGCTCGGTGCTCGCCGACGCCTCCGGCCCTCCGATCGCGAGCGCCGCCTCGGCCAACATCCCCGAGCTGACGGCCTCGTTCACCACCGGCGGCACGCCCCGGACGTGATCCAGGGTGTAGCCCACCCCGAGCGGCGCGAGGATCGCCGCCACGAGCGCGCGGACCTTGTCCTCCAGCTCCTCCCACGTGGCGTGGTCGGCCGTGCGCAGGGTGCCGCGCAGCACGCCGTGCTGGGGGATCGCGTTGGCCGCCTGGCCTGCGTGCACGGCGCCCCACACGAGCACGGTGCCCGACCGCGGGTCCACCTGCCGGGTGAGCAGCAGCGGCAGCTGGGTGATCAGCAGCCCGATGGCCTCGACCAGATCGGCCGTGAGGTGCGGCCGCGACGTGTGCCCGCCCGGCGAGGTGAGCCGGACCTCCAGCACATCGCACGCCGACGTGATCGGCCCGACCCGCGTGCCCAACCGCCCGACGTGCAGGTGCGGGTCGCAGTGCAGCGCGAAGATCCGCTCGACGCCCTCCATCGCCCCGTCGGCGACCATGTCGATCGCCCCACCGGGCTGGATCTCCTCGGCGGGCTGGAAGATCAGCCGCACGCGGCCGGGCAGGGTGGGCGCCGCGGCGAGCGCCAGCCCGGCGCCGAT
The DNA here is from genome assembly GCA_963739465.1 of uncultured Actinomycetota bacterium. GTDB lineage: Bacteria > Actinomycetota > Actinomycetes > Mycobacteriales > Pseudonocardiaceae > Pseudonocardia. The sequence goes on along the minus strand of CAVUAS010000013.1, from coordinate 198,021 downwards.
CAGCATGGCGGTGTGCGCGTCGTGCCCGCACGCGTGCATGACGCCCTCGACGGTCGACGCGAACGGCAGGCCGGTGTCCTCCTGCAGGGGGAGCGCGTCGAGGTCGGCGCGCAGCGCGACGCAGCGCTCGCCGAACCCGACGTCGCAGACGAGCCCGGTGCCGCCGGGCAGGGTGCGGGGCTCGAGCCCGGCCGCCATCAGCGCGGCCGCGACGTACGAGGTGGTGCGCCGCTCGGCCCGACCGAGCTCGGGTACCGCGTGCAGCGAGCGCCGCCAGCCGACGAGCTCGCCCACATGCGCGGCGAGCCAGGTGTCAAGCCAGGCAGGCCCGGTGCCCGCGCCCATGTCCGGCGCGCCAACGGGCAGGATGTCTCGGTGCTCGTCCAGCACGGTCATCGAGCACCCGCCGGCGCAGGGCCCGGCGAACCGGACGCGATCCTGTCGTGCATCTCCCCATGGTGCTCACCCGGACGGCGGTGTACCAACTCCAATTCGGTCTCTACCGGATCTCCGCGCCGAGGGGTCGCCCGTCTGCTGCGGACGGACCCCGGCCAACCGACAGGCGGGCGGGCGGTCCTGCGGCGAACGGAGGAATCCGCCGCTGGGCGCAGCACGCAAGAGATCGTCATACCTGTCATGAGGACGGATTCCCCGGCCGCGATACCGCGAACCCCACGTCACGGATGGGGGGCTGCCCACCGTCCGTGACCGCGCGCTCGTCAGAATGGGCGGGTGCCGAGCACCGAGAACGACCAGGAGCGCCGCGTCGGGGGGCGCTACCGGCTGTCCTCGGAGCTCGGCAGTGGTGCGATGGGCACCGTCTGGTCGGGCTACGACGACGTGCTGCAACGCCGGGTGGCGATCAAGGAGCTGAAGGTCCCGCCGGGCGTCCCCGAGCAGGAGGCGCGGGATCTGCGCGAACGCATCATGCGGGAGGCGCGGGCGCTGGGCGGGCTGTCGCATCCCAACGTCATCACGGTGTTCGACGTCGTCGTCGACGACGGGCAGCCGGTGGTCGTCCTGGAGCTGGTGCCCTCGCGCAACCTCGCGATGATGATCGGCGAGAACGGCGCGCTCACGGCGGGCCAGGCCGCGGTCGTCGGGTTCGCCACGGCGGGCGGCCTGCGGGCAGCGCACCGCAGCGGCATCACCCACCGCGACGTCAAGCCGGGCAACGTCCTCATCGCCGACGACGGCCGCGTCAAGCTCACCGATTTCGGCATCGCGCGCAACGCCGCCGACGCGCCCATGACAAGCGTCGGCCTCGTCCTCGGCTCGCCCGCCTACATCGCGCCGGAGGTGGCGGCGGGCCAGCCCGTCACACCGGCGGCCGACCTGTGGGGGCTCGGCGCCACCCTGTTCGCCGCGGTCGAGGGTCGTCCGCCCTACGACGTGCACGGTGACCCCGTCTCGACGATCACCGAGGTCGTCGACGGTGAGGTGCCGCGGCCGCGGGGCTCGGGCCCGGTGGTGGACGTCATCGCCGCGCTGATGGTCAAGGACCCGGCGCGCCGGATGCCGCTCGAAGAAGTGCGCCAGCGGCTGCGCCCGCTGATCGACGACCCGGACGACCCGCTCTACCCCGGCTCGCCGGACGCGCCGACGATGGAGGCCGCCGCGATCACGCGACCCGCGCGCCCGCCCGCGCCGCCGCCGCGCCAGTCCACCACCTCCTCCACCCGCATCCCGGCGGCCGCGCCCCGGCACGCCGCCCCGCTCGCCGCCGACCCGGGGCCGCTGCCGGGCCGACCGCCGCGGCCCCGGACGGAGCAGCGCGCGTCGACCCGGTGGACGTCCACCGGTCTCGTGATCGCCGGTGCCGCGGTCGTGCTGGCGGGCACGGTGGGGGGCTGGGCGGTCACCCGGACGGTCGGCGGGCAGTCGCCGTTCACGCTGCAGAACGTCACGACGGCGAGCGACCCCACGACGCTCGATCACGACCCGCTCGGCTTCACCGTCCCCGTTCCGACGGGCTGGGCGCGCCGCCCGCAGCCGTCCCCCAACGGCCTGCCGTATGTGGCGTTCATCAGCGACAACGGCACGGAGGAGCTGACGGTGGCGCGCGCCGCGAAGGCCACCGACGCCGAGACCGTGCCCGGCGCGGAGATCGTGGAAGCGCCGACACCGTCGGCGGGCAACACCGTGTCGCTCTCCTATCGCACCGACACGCGCACCTCGTGGCGGCGGATCGTGCCCGGCACCGGTTCGGTGTGGGTGATCACGCTGACCGTGCCGCGCACCGCCGCGGGCTCGGCGTCGGCGGAGCTGTTCCAGACGCTCGCGGGCGGGTTCTCCACCGCGGCATAGGGTCGGCGCATGAGCTCCCCCGCCGCTGCTCTCCCGTCGGAGGCCGCCGCCGCCATCGCCGAACGGACCGGGGTCGCCCGGCACGACGTCGCCGTGGTGCTGGGGTCGGGCTGGCGGCCCGCAGCCGACGTCATCGGGGAACCGGCGCACGAGCTCGCGATGGCCGACCTGCCGGGCTTCCGGCCGCCGACGGTCGAGGGCCACGGCGGCACCGTCCGCTCGGTGCGCGTCGGCGAGCGGCGGGTGCTGGTGCTGCTGGGCCGCACCCATCTGTACGAGGGGCACGGTGTCGGGCCGGTGGCGCACGGGGTGCGGATGGCCGCGGCGGCGGGCTGTCGCAGGGTCGTGCTCACCAACGCAGCGGGCGGCATCCGGGAGGGGCTCGCGGTCGGCGAGCCCGTGGTGATCGCCGACCAGCTCAACCTGACGGCGGCCTCCCCGCTCGTCGGCGCCCGGTTCGTCGACCTCACGGACCTCTACTCCCCCGCCCTGCGCGCCCGCGCCCGCGCGATCGACCCGACCCTCACCGAGGGCGTCTACGCGGGCTTGCCCGGGCCGCACTTCGAGACCCCCGCGGAGATCCGCATGCTGCGCGGGCTGGGCGCCGACCTCGTCGGCATGTCGACCGTGCTGGAGGCCATCGCGGCGCGCGCCGAGGGCCTCGAGGTGTTCGGGCTGTCGCTGGTGACCAACCTCGCCGCCGGGATCACCGGCGCGCCGCTCGACCACCAGGAGGTGCTCGCGGCGGGCGCCGCGTCGGCGGGCCGGATGGGCGCGCTGCTGCGGGAGCTGGTGTCGTGAGTGGAAAACGTTGCTCCAGCCACTATTTCCACTCACGACCGTGCTGACCCCGGCCCTGCGCGACGCCGCCACGCGCTGGATCGCCGACGACCCCGATCCCGCCACCCGCGACGAGCTCACCCGCGTGCTCGCGGGCGCGATGGCGGGCACCCCGGGCGCCGCCGACGAGCTCGCCGCCCGCATGGCGGGCCCGCTGCGCTTCGGCACGGCGGGGCTGCGCGGGCCGGTGCGGGCCGGGCCGTCGGGGATGAACGTCGCCGTCGTGCGCCGCGCGACCGCCGGGCTCGCCGCCTGGCTCGCGGGAGACGGGCAGCGGGGCGCCGTCGTCGTCGGCCGCGACGCCCGCCACGGCTCGGCCGCGTTCGCCGACGCCGCCGCCGAGGTGTTCGCGGGCGCCGGGTTCACCGTGCACGTGCTGCCGTCGCCGCTGCCGACGCCGGTGCTCGCGTTCGCCGTGCGGCACCTGGGCGCGGTGGCGGGCGTCCAGATCACGGCGTCACACAATCCGCCCGCCGACAACGGCTACAAGGTCTACCTCGCCGACGGCGCCCAGCTCGCGCCGCCGTCCGACGCCGAGATCGAGGCGGCGATCACCGCGGCACCGCCCGCCCGGTCGATCCCCAGGGCGCGCACGGCGACGACGTCCGACGTGACCGAGGCCTACCTCGACCGGGTCGGCAGGCTCCCCCGCGGCACCGCCCGCGACCTGCGGATCGCGCTCACCCCGATGCACGGCGTCGGCGGCGAGACGGCCGTGCACGCGCTGCGCAGGGCCGGGTTCACCGACGTCCACGTCGTGCAGGCGCAGGCCGCGCCCGACCCCGCGTTCCCGACCGTCGCGTTCCCCAACCCCGAGGAGCCCGGCGCTACCGACCTGCTGCTCACGCTGGCCGCCGACGTGGGCGCCGACCTCGCGGTCGCACTCGACCCGGACGCCGACCGCTGCGCCCTGGCCGTGCCGGGCCCGTGGCGGATGCTCACCGGCGACGAGACCGGCGTGCTGCTCGGCGACCACCTCTTGCGCAGCGGCCGCTACACCGATCCGCTGGTGGCGACGACCGTCGTCTCGTCGTCGATGCTCCGCGCGGTCGCCGCGGCGTACGGGGCGCGCTACGCCGAGACGCTCACCGGGTTCAAGTGGATCGTCCGCGGCGGCCCCGGCCTCGTGTACGGGTACGAGGAGGCGCTGGGCTACTGCGTCGACCCCGACGCCGTGCGCGACAAGGACGGCATCGCCGCGGCCGTCGTCGCCTGCGACCTCGCCGCGTCACTGAAGGCCGACGGCCGAGGCCTGCCCGACCGGCTCGACGCCCTCGGCCGCCGGCACGGCGTCCACGCCACGGCCGGGGTGTCGGCGCGGATGGCGCCCGCGGAGCGCGACGCCGTCGTCGAACGGCTGCGCGCTGCCCCGCCCGCCGGGTGGACGGCCGATCGCCCCGCCCCCGATGTCCTGGTGCTGCGCCGCGCCGGGGAACGGCTGGTGGTGCGGCCGTCGGGCACCGAGCCGAAGCTCAAGGCGTACCTGGAGGTCGTCGAAGCGCCGGACGACGACGTCGCTGCGGCCCGGGCCCGCGCGGCCGACCGGATGGCGGCGCTGCGGGCGGAATCGGCGGCGCTGCTGGGCGGGCCGGACGCTGCAGCAGGGTGACCCTGCTGCCACTCAACGACAGCAGGGTCACCCTGCTGCAATTCCGGCAGCGCACCAGGCCGGCAGCATGGCCGCGTGGCCCGACTCCTGATCGTGCACCACACGCCCTCGCCCGCGATGGCGGAGCTGCTCGACGCGGCGGTGACCGGCGCGCGCGACCCGGAGATCACCGGCGTGGAGGTGGTGCGCCGTGCCGCCCTGTCCGCCGGGCCCGCCGACGTGCTGGCCGCCCACGCCGTGCTGCTCGGCACCCCCGCCAACATCGGTTATATGTCGGGGGCGCTGAAGCACTTCTTCGACGTCGTCTACTACCCGATCCTGGACGACACCCGCGGTCTCCCCTACGGCCTGTACGTGCACGGCAACCTGGACACGGCCGGGGCGATCGCCGCCGTCGAGACGATCGCGAACGGGCTGGGCTGGCAGCGGGTGGCGGCGCCGGTCGAAGTGCGCGGCCAACCGGACGCCGCGGCCCGGGCGGCCTGCGCGGAGCTCGCCGCCACCCTCGCCGCCACGGTCATGCCCGACTGACCCGATCGTGGCCATAGGGGCCGGGTTAACCTGCCGGCATGGCTCGTCCGAAGGTCCATGACGAGAAGCTGCGCGCCCGCCTCCTGGAGCGGGCGGGGGCGCTCGTTTCGAACGGCGGACCCGATGCGCTGAGCCTCCGCGTCCTCGCCCGCGACTGCGACACCTCGACCACCGCCGTCTACGCCCTGTTCGGCGGCAAGAACGGGCTGCTCACGGCGCTGTTCGACGAGGCGTTCGAGCAGCTCGAACGCCGGATCGGCACGCTGCGGTCGGGCACGGACGCCCTCGACGACCTCGTGCGCACCGCCCTCGCCTACCGCGAGAGCGCGCTCGACGACCCGCACCAGTTCGCCCTCATGTTCTCCGGGCCCACGCTGCTGTCGGCCGAGGCCGCGCGCCGGACGGTCGCGGGCACCGCGCTCGGACCGCTGCGGGCGGCGGTCGAGCGGGCCGTCGAGGAGAAGGCGCTGCGCCCGGACACCGACACCGCCCTCGTATCGCTCACCCTGTGGACGACCGTGCACGGCTGGGCGGCGCTGCAGCTGCGGGGGTTCCTGCCGCCGGGCGCCGACGACCGCTGCGAGGACGCCGTCCGGGCGGTGTTGGCGGGCTGGCGTTAGTCAGACCGCGCCGAACAGGCGGTCGCCCGCGTCGCCGAGGCCGGGCACGATGTACGCCGAGTCATTGAGCCGCTCGTCGATGGCCGCGGTGACGACGCGCACCGGCAGGCCGCTCTCGCGGAGGCGGGCGATGCCCTCCGGGGCGGCGAGCACGCAGATCGCGGTGACATCGCTCGCCCCGCGCTCGGCGAGGAGGCCGATCGCGTATTTCATCGAGCCCCCGGTGGCGAGCATGGGGTCGAGCGCGAACACGGGCCGCCCGGCGAGCGACTCCGGCAGCGACTCCATGTACGGCATCGGCTGGTGGGTCTCCTCGTTGCGGGCGATGCCGACGAACCCGGTCTGGGCCTCCGGCATGAGCGCCTGCGCGGCGTCGACCATGCCCAGCCCGGCCCGCAGCACCGGCACGAGGAGCGGCGGGTTGGCCAGCCGGTAACCGAGGGTGCGGGCGACGGGGGTGTGCAGCGGCGCCGTCACCTCGGGGGCGTCGCGGGTGGCCTCGTAGATCAGCATGAGGGTGAGGTCGCGCAGGGCGGCCCGGAAGGCGGCGTTGTCGGTGCGGGCGTCGCGCATGGTCGACAAGCGCGCGCGGGCGAGGGGATGGTCGACGACCCGGACGTCCATGAGACCGCAGGCTAGCGGGGTCGTGAGTGGAAAGAGTTGCTATAGCCGCTGTTTCCGCTCACGACCGCGCGTCAGGGTCGGGGCCGCCCGGGAGTCTCGCTCTTCCAGGTCCAGGTGCCGTCGGGCTGACGGGTGGCGCGCACCCGGTCCTCGCACACCGGGTCGAGCTCGTGCTCCCGACAGCCCGTCGCGGCCCAGCAGCTGATCACGACCTCGGACGCCGACGCATCCAGCCGCAGGAAGCTCTTGAACTGCGGGATGGCGTTGGAGTCGAACAGCAGCGACATGAGGTTGTGCGCCGCGGGCACGCCGCGCGCGGGCAGCGGGAAGACCCGCTTCGCCGCCCACCGCTCGCGGGCCGTCGGGTCGTCGGGGTCGGCCGCGGCGGGGCGATGCCGATGCGCTCGGCCATGATCTTCGTCGCGGCTTCCGGCGAGATCGCGAGCGACCCGAGGCCCAGCCCGAGGAGGCGGTCGTAGCGGCGGGAGAAGTGCGCTAGGGAGTCGCCGCGCAGCGGGTAGCAGCGGAACTCCTCCTCGTTGGCCGAGGGCCGCAGCCCGTCGACGTTCGGGATCTGGTGCGTGGCCGAAAGGTAGGCCCCCGACCCGCCCGCCACGATGTACTGGATCGTGCGGCCACCCGGCACGTGGACGGCGTAGCGCTGGTAGTTGTGGTCGTCGCCGCCGATGGCCGCGATGTAGTGGTGGTCCGGGTCGGTGATGATCGCGTCGATGCCCGCGTCGCTGCCCTCGACCGGGAAGTCCTGCAACTCGGCGTAGGTGTAGAGCGGCTTGCCGGTGAGCAGGATCTTCGGCCGGTCCCCTCGCGAGACCGCACGCAGCCACGCGGCCTGATCACGGTCGATGCCGCCGAGGATCCCCGTGTCGATCAGCACCAGCCGGACGGGCCCGGCGTCGATCGCGCAGTACGGGCCCGGCTGGCCGCCGGTCTGCTGGGCGGGGTCGTCGCGGAGCGCGCGCATGTCGGAGACGTCACGCGCGGTCGCCGTCGGCGGCCGCCGCCACAGCAGCCGCCGCAGGAGCCCGCCGCCGACCGCCGGGGCGCCCGCGTCCGGCGGCGCGCCGCAGAAGTTGGTCATGAAGCCGGTGAGGCCGTCGTACCAGTCGTGGTTGCCGGGCAGGCCGTAAATCGGGGCCGGGTAGTCGGTGTAGGGCCGGTAGAAGCGGTCGGCGTAGGAGCGCACGCCGCCCGCGGGGTAGATCACGTCGGAGACGATCACGGCGAAGTCGGTGTCCGATGCCACCTTCTCCAGCACCGGCACCACGACGTACTGCGACGCGTCGCCCTCTCCCGGATCGCCGAGCAGCGCGACGGCGATCTCCGCGCGGTCGGCGAAGCGGGTGACGACCCGGTCGCGCGGCGGGAGCGGCGCCCCGGACGCCTGTGCGTAGCCGTCGAGGCGGCGCAGCCACTCGCGGCGCTGTTCGTTCGTGGGGTCGCCGAACCAGCGGGCGAGGATGTCGTTGCGCGACGCGAACAGCGGGCCGGGCCGCAGCCACGAGAACGCGTTCCCACGCGGGGCGAGCGTGGCGCCGACCCCGGGTTGGGCGCAGTGCCAGCCCGCGTTCGTGGTGGACGTGCGCGACGGCGCCGACCCGGCCTCCGGTCCTCGTGTGCGACGCAGCCACATAAGGGTGATCCTGGCCCCCCTCCCGGGTGAGTCGCGCTTCTCGACACGCCGTGTGGGACGAACGCGCCCGTGGGGCAGGCTGACGGTCCGTGGACATCCGCGACGCGACCGCCGCCGACTGGCAGGCCATCTGGACCTTCCTGCGCGCGATCGTCCGCGCGGGCGAGACCTACACCCTGCCGCGCGACCTCGACGAGGACGCGGCCCGCGCGTTCTGGATGCGGGCCGTCGCCCTGGTCGCGGTCGACGGGGACACGGTGCTCGGCACCGCCAAGATCGTGCCCAACCAACAGGGCCCCGGTGCGCACGTGGCCAACGCGAGCTTCATGGTCGACCCCGCGCACGCGGGCCGGGGCGTGGGTCGGGCGCTCGGCGCTGCCGTGCTCGACCGCGCCCGCGCCGACGGGTATCGCGCGATGCAGTTCAACGCCGTCGTCGAGACGAACACCGGCGCCGTGCGGCTGTGGCGCTCCCTGGGGTTCACGGTGCTGACGACGGTGCCGGAGGCGTTCCACCACCCGTCCCAGGGCTACGTCGGGCTGCACGTGATGTGGCGGTCACTGCAGGGGTAGCGGTGGTTGCCACCACCACGGCTCGTCCGTCGGCGCGATCGCGACCACCCACTTGACCCACCAGAACCCTCGCCGCCCCGGCACGACGAGCCGGGCGGGCCCGCCGTGCCCGTCGGCCAACGGGACGCCGCCCGCGTGCGTCGCCAAGAGCACGGCCGCCGCGTCCGACGCGGGCAGACGGCGCCGGTAGCCGGTCGCCGACACGACGTCGAGCGCCGCCGAGGGCGGCAGCCCCAGCTCCGCGAGCCGCACCCCGCGCCACTCCTGTTCGGCCCACCAGCCGCCCGTGCAGTCGATCAGCGCTCGGACCGTGGTCTGCGGCAGGGCGGCGAGCTCGTCGAGATCCAGCGCGCGCCCCGGGAGCCGCAGCCGCCAGGCCGTCGGGTCCAGCGCGAGCACCGGATCGAAGAGCCACTGCGTGACGGGGAGCGCGGCCACCTGGTGCGAGCCGGTGAACCGCCGTTCCCGGCCCGGCGCGACCGTCCACAGCGCCAGCCCGCCCACGGCCACCGTCGCCGCCCGCAGGGCCGTGCGCCGGTCGAGGTCCACCCGGCGCACGAGCGGCCAGCGCCGGCGCCGGTGCGGCAGCACGTGCGCCGCCAGCAGGACGGCCGCGGCGAGCGCGGCGCCGACATGGATCTGCATCGGCAGCAGCCCGAGCACCGGGACGAACCCGCGCACCGCGTGCAGGAGCCCGCCCGCGATCGCGCTCACGACCAGCACGGACAATGTCCAGCTGATCACCTTGCGTGACGTTCCCCGCCTGCGGAGGCCGTGGCGGACGATTCGGGCCTTCGCCGGGACGAGTACGAGCAGGCCGAAACCCGACACCCCGTGCGCCGCGACCACGACTGTCGCGAGTGGAGCCGCGCCGAGCGCGAACGCCAGCCCGCCGCTCGCCGCCGTGATCACGAAGAGTGTCAGGAGCGTCGCGTTGACCGACCGTGTCCTCCGATCCATGCGCTCACCGTCTCGACCTCGGCACCTTCGGTGATGGCCCTTGATTTTCACCCTGACCCGAACGGGTGGTCTGGGAAGAACACTGTCACGCCGAAGCCGCCGGCAACGCTGTACTAGTGACCAGGAGGTGATCCGGTGCCGGACTACCCGACTTCTGACGACGCGACGCTCGTCGCCGCCGCCGAGAAGCTCACGCAGTGCGACGGCTACGTCGTGCTCGCCGTCGACCCGCAAACCGGCGAGGTCGACGCCCACGGCCCGTTCGACGGGCTGACCGCCACGATCAAAGCCGACCAGCTGCGGCGCGACTTCGACCGGGGCGGACTGGAGGACGTCAGCGTCGGCGTCGTCCGGCTGCACAACTCCACCTGACCTGCTCCCCCGGCCTGCGGACTTAGACTCGGGGCGTGACCATCACCGTCCCGGCGCCGCTGGCCGACGCGGTGCGCGACGAATCGGCGCTGCGGCGGTTCCTCTCCGGGCTGCCCGCCGTCGACGAGGTAGGGCTGGAGCGCCGCTCGGCCGTGCTCGCCACGCGCTCGATCAAGAAGGAAGCCAAGCTGCAGGCCATCGACATGGCCGTCTCCATGATCGACCTGACCACGCTCGAGGGCGCCGACACGCCCGGCCGGGTCCGGTCGCTGTGCGCGCAGGCCATGCGGCCCGACCCCGACCATCCCGAGGTCCCGCCGGTGGCCGCCGTCTGCGTCTACCCCGACCTCGCGGGGGTGGCGGTGGAGCGGCTGCGCGGTTCCGGCGTGGTCGTCGCTGCGGTGGCCACGGCGTTCCCGTCGGGCCGGTCGTCGCTGCCGGTCAAGCTGGCCGACACCGCGCTCGCCGTCGACGCGGGCGCTGCCGAGATCGACATGGTGATCGACCGCGGCGCCTTCCTCACCGGCCGGTACGGGCAGGTGTACGACGAGATCGTCGCCGTGAAAGAGGCCTGCGGCCGCGCCCACCTCAAGGTCATCCTGGAAACCGGCGAGCTGGCGGGCTACGACGACGTCCGCCGCGCCTCCTGGCTCGCGCTCCTCGCGGGCGCCGACGTGATCAAGACGTCCACCGGCAAGATCTCCCCGGCCGCCACCCTGCCCGTCGTGCAGGTGATGCTGCAGGCCGTGCGCGACTGGCACCGCACCACCGGCGAACGCCGCGGCGTCAAGGCGGCGGGCGGCATCCGCACGGCCAAGGACGCGGTGCGCCATCTCGTGGCCGTCAACGAGGTGGCGGGCCCGGAATGGCTCACCCCCGAGCTCTTCCGCTTCGGCGCCTCCTCCCTGCTGAACGACCTGCTGCGCCAGCGCCGCGCCCAGACCGAGGGCCACTACGCGAGCGCCCGCTACATCGGGAGCGCCTGATGACCACCTGGACCTACGCGCCCGCCCCCGAGTCCGCGGCGCTGGCCAACGTGCAGCCCACCTACCGTCCGTTCGTGGGCGGCAAGTTCGTCGACGGCGGTGGCGAGGCGCTCAAGACGTTGAACCCGGCCACCGAGGAGGTGCTGGCCGAGGTGAGCACGGCGTCGTCGGACGACGTGGACCGCGCGGTCGCCGCCGCCCGCCGCGCCTACGAGAACACGTGGGGGTCGATGCCCGGCGCCGAACGGGCCAAGTACCTGTTCCGCATCGCGCGGATCGTCGCCGAGCGCGCTCGCGAGCTCGCCGTGCTGGAGACGCTGGACAACGGCAAGCCGATCCGCGAGTCGCGCGACGTGGACGTGCCGACGGCGGCGGCGCACCTGTTCCACCACGCGGGCTGGGCCGACAAGCTGGAGTACGCCGGGCTGGGCCCCTCGCCGAAGCCGCTGGGTGTGGTCGGCGCGGTGATCCCGTGGAACTTCCCGCTGCTCATGGCGGCCTGGAAGGTGGCGCCCGCGCTCGCGACGGGCAACACGATCGTCCTCAAGCCCGCCGAGACCACCCCGCTCACCGCGCTCGTGCTCGCCGAGATCGCCGCCGAGGCCGGGCTGCCCGACGGCGTGCTCAACGTGCTGCCCGGCGCCGGGGACGTCGGCGCCGCCGTGGTGGCCCACGCCGATGTGGACAAGGTGGCCTTCACCGGGTCCACCGCCGTCGGCAAGCAGATCCAGCGCACGCTCGCGGGCACCGGCAAGCGGCTCACGCTCGAGCTGGGCGGCAAGGCGGCCAACATCGTGTACGCCGACGCGGCGCTGGACCAGGCCGTCGAGGGCGTCGTCGAGGGGATCTTCTTCAACCAGGGCCACGTGTGCTGCGCGGGCTCGCGGCTGCTCGTGCAGGAGTCGGTGGCCGACGAGCTGATGGAGCTTCTGCGCACCCGCATCGCCACGCTGCGGGTGGGCGACCCGCTGGACAAGAACACCGACGTCGGGGCGATCAACTCCCGGGCCCAGCTGGACAAGATCGTCGACCTCGCGGCGGCGGGCGACGCGGAGGGCGCGCGGCGCTGGACCAGCCCGTGCCCGCTGCCCGAGCGGGGCCTGTTCTTCCCGCCGACGGTCTTCGCAGGCGTCGAGCAGACGATGCGGGTGGCCCGCGAGGAGATCTTCGGGCCGGTGCTGTCGGTGCTGACGTTCCGCACGCCCGCCGAGGCCCTCGCGAAGGCGAACAACACCCCCTACGGCCTGTCCGCCGGGGTGTGGACGGACAAGGGCGCCAAGGCGCTGTGGACCGCTCGGCGGCTGCGGGCCGGGGTGGTCTGGACCAACACGTTCAACCGGTTCGACCCGACCAGCCCGTTCGGTGGCATGGGCGAGTCCGGCTTCGGCCGGGAGGGCGGCCGCGCGGGCCTGGCCGCCTACCTCGCCGCCTGAAGATCGCTCCGAGTGGCACATCACGACGCTCGAGACCGGTGTGATGTGCCGCCGGCGGCGATCATCGCCCGCCGAACCGTCCACGGGATCAGCGCAGGCTCGTAGAGCACCACCTTCTTCGGGAATCGCAGGATCCGCCATCCTGCCGCGGTGAGGTAGGCCTGTCGGTCGAGGTCGCGCAGCGCGCGCCGCTGGTCGAGGTGCTCACGCCCGTCGTACTCGACGGCGAGCAGGATGTCGGGGTAGGCCAGGTCCAACCGGTACGGGCCGACCGGCACCTGCAGCAGCGGCACGGGCAGTCCCGCGAGCACGATCGCGAGCCGAATGCGCGTCTCCATGGGCGACTCCGCCCCGGGATGCGCGAGCTTCACCACCTGCGGAAGGCGGGTCGCGCCGCGCCTGCCGGGGTGGTCGTAGGCGCACCGGATCACGTCACGGGGCGGGAAGCCGAACCGGTGGGCGAGCGCGTCCACGGCGACGACAGCCTCGACGAGCGAGCCGCGGCAGGCAAGATCCAGCACTGTGCGCACGGGCGAGGTGACCGCCGTCGCGCGCACACACCACCGCTCGACGGCAGACACGTCCTCAACCCGGACCACCAGGCCCGGCGGGGCTCGTCGTCGCCCGTGCACGATGAGCTCGGCAGGCGCATCGAGCGGCCCGCAGGACGCCCCCAGGAGCTCGGCGGCCGAGTAGCCGCCCAGCACACCGCGGTCGCCGCCGAGCACGGCGGCCGCCAGCGACCGCACGGCGAGATCCACTTCGACGTCGGCGCGCACGTAGACGTCGGGGAAGAGGCGGCGAAACCGCGGCCCCTGCAGCACGGCGCGGCTGAGCACCCCCGCGGCGACGGCCACGGAGCCCCGGAACGGGGAACGAAGGTCCACGCGAGAATGGACGGTACCAACGCGAGCGCGGTTCCCTCGACGTTCGAAGATCGGCGTGAGAGGCACTCCACGGTCGTCTCGACCGGCTTCATGTGCCGTTCGCGGCGATCAACGGGCCACGCCTTCGAGATGTCAGCGGTTGAGGCTCACCAGTGCCGCGGCCGGGATCGCCTTCGCATCGGTCCTCCCCTCGACGGTCGCGAGCTTGCTCCCGCCCGGCAGCTCGACCACCCGGGTGTTGTTGTTGGGCACGTCGAAGCGCTGCTGCAGGAGGACCCGGCCGCCGCCGTCGAGGGCGCTGACGGTGAAGGACGTGTTCCCCCACGTCGAGCCGAGGGTGATCCAGGCGCGCGCGACCACGATCGAGTCGCCACCCGCCTCCGCCATGACGGCCGACCGGAACGTGTTGTCGGCGGCGACGGTGAGGGGGATGACGGCCACGGGGTCGTCCTTTCTGCTCGAGCCGGAGCCAGCGACCGGGATGAACTCCCCGGTGAGCTCGTACAACGCCAGCGCGGTCATCTGGTCCGCGTCCGTGGGGGTGCCCATGAACTCGTAGTGCATCGAGTCGGCCTTGCCGAGACGGCCGTTGTCGCTATAGTTGCCGCCCCAGGCGAAGCCGTAGCGGTTCCACAGCAGCGGCATCCACGTAGGCATGTCGGTGCGGCGGGGGAACTGGTAGGGGTTGGCCAACGAGTTGATGTCGACGGCAAGGCCCCAGCTGTGATTGCTCGCCACGGCCGTGCCCGCGATCGCCCGGCAGGCGTAGCCCCAGCACTGGCCGGGGCGCAGGAGGTAGCCGCGGCGCTCGGTCTCGGCGAGCAGCAGCGCGACCAGCCGGGCGATGCGCCGGTGCACCGACACCCCGACCCCGGAGCGCGGCGCCGTCGCCACCGCCAGCCCGGCGAGCCGCGCGGCCGAGCACGACGGCCAGCCCGCACCCCAACCGTGCTGCGCAGCGGTGTGCGCGTAGTCGTTCAGGTCGATCATCAGGCGTTGCCCGCGTCGATCGCGGCCTGGTCACGCGGGGTGGGCTCGAGCCCCCAGGTGGGCGGCGGGACGTCGCGCACACGGTCGGGGTCGACCGCGTGGATGCCGGGGACGCGGGCGTCGTTGACGGGATCGGTGTAGACGTAGCCCGTGCGCAGGACGGCCGCCCTCACCTCCGCGTCCGACGGTTGTACGCCCGCCATCGCCACCTCCGGTGAATCGCCCGTCGGTGAGAAACGTAGCGCTAGAGAGTGGCGAGGGCCTCACCGAGCGTGCGGTCGAGGCGGACGAGGTGCTCGTGGGCGCGCTGTTGGATCACGCCGAGCCGGTCGGCCTCGGTGGAGGCCGCCTCGCGCATCGTCCGACCCTCGATCTCGGCGGCCTCGCGCATGCGGGCGGCGTCGGCCTGGGCGTCGCGGCGGATCCGGTCGGCCTCGCTCAGCGCGGCGTTGCGCAGCCGCTCCCCCTCCGCGCGCCGGGCCTCCAGCTGCGCGGTCATCTCCTGCTCGCGCGCCGCGGTGGCGGCCGTGCGCTCGCGAGCCTGCCGGTCGAGCGCGGTGGAGCGCTCGATGAGCTGCTGCTCGACCTCGTGCCGGTGGGTCTCGGCCAGGGCCTGCGCCTTGGCGATCATCGCGGCGACGTCGGCGGCCGCGGCGGCGCGCATCTCCCGCGCCTCGTTCTCGGCCAGCCGCAGGAGCCGCTCGGCGCGGACGCCGAACCCGCCGACCCCCCCGTCGGCCAGCGCACGCTCGGCCTTTTCGGCGCGGAAGCGCTCCGCGGCCAGCTCGGCCTGCAATGCGGCGATGCGCTCGGATTCGCTCGTCTGAACGGGCATGGGTGTCCTTCCACGGGGGACGATCGGGGAGCGGCCCCCCGGGCTGCTCGGGCGCAGTATGCCGGCAGGCGCAAGTAGCGGGACTACGCTCGACGTCGTGAGCCTCTCCCCGCCGGTGGACGGCCGTCTGGGCGTCGCCAAGACCTACAAGCTCTACGTCGGCGGCGCGTTCCCGCGCTCGGAGTCCGGGCGCAGCTACCCGGTCACCGACGCCAAGGGCAAGCTGCTCGCGCACGCCGCGCTGGCGTCGCGCAAGGATCTGCGCGACGCGGTGAGCGCGGCCCGGGCGGCGTTGCCGGGCTGGTCGGGCGCCACGGCGTACAACCGCGGGCAGGTGCTCTACCGGGTCGCGGAGATGCTGCAGGCGCGTCGCGAGGGCTTCGTGGACGACGTCGTCGCGGCGGAGGGGATAGGCCGCAAACGCGCGGGCGCGGTCGTCGACACCGCCATCGACCGTTGGGTCTGGTACGCGGGCTGGACCGACAAGATCGCCACCGTGCTGGGGTCGGTGAACCCGGTCGCGGGGCCGTTCGTCAACTTCTCCACGCCGGTGCCGACGGGCGTGGTCGGGGTGCTCGCGCCCGCCGGATCGTCGCTCGCCGGGCTGGTGGACGTGCTGGCCCCGGTGCTCGCCACGGGCTGCACCGCGGTGGTGGTGGCGTCCACGGAGCGGCCGCTACCTGCCGTCGAACTGGCCGAGGTGCTCGCGACGTCCGACGTGCCCGGCGGCGTGGTCAACCTGCTCACCGGGCGGGTCGCCGAGCTGGGGCCCTGGCTGGCCGCGCACGCCGACGTGGACGGGCTGGACCTCGCCGGGGCGCCGGAGGACCTGGCCGTCGACCTGGAGCGGGCGGCGGCCGACACCGTCAAGCGCGTGCTGCCCCCCGGAGCCACCGGCGACCTGGCCCGGCTGCGCGCCTGGACCGAGCTCACAACGGTCTGGCACCCCATCGGGCGCTGACCTGGCGCGGGGCGAAGGCGGCTACTCTCCGCTGGTGGCCAGCGACATCGTCCCCATCCAGCTCTCCCTCACCGAGGGCGACCTCGTCACGCTGTGGGCCCCGAAATGGCGCGAGGACGGCGAGGAGTGGGAGGCCTTCCTCGGCGACGACGACGCGCTCTTCGCCTTCCCGAACGTGGCGCGGCTCGCCGCGTTCGTCCGCACGGCGCCCGAGCACGACCTGATCGACCACCCGGCGTGGTCGCTGGTGCCGGACCTGACCGTCGCCGAGCTGACGCCGGAGGAGACGCAGCGCTACGACATCGTCTCGGTGCCGGAGATCGCCGCCGAAGACGTCGACACCTGGACGATCGGCGAGCTGGCCGAGATCGTCGAGATGGTGCGCTCGATCGCCGACGTCTGCGACCTGGACGTCGTCTCCGAGGTCCTGGATTCCGCCCCCGCCTTCGGCCTGCTGCACCAGGGCACGCTGCCGTTCACCGGGCGGGAGGGGGCGCGGCTGTGGAACCAGCTCGTCGAGACGATCGCCGAGCGCTGGGACGAGGTCATCGACGCGATTGACGACATGATCGACACCCCGGAGGTGGACGCGACCGCGCTCGCCGCGGCCGAGAAGGAGGCCGCCGTCCTCGAGAACACCGACGACGATGCGGCCGACGACCTCTCGGTCGCCGACACCGCCGCCGACGACGAGGACGACCCCGAGGAGGAGGACGGCGCGTCGGGGTTCTGGAAGGACGTCGGCATCGATCCCATACGGATCACGACCGACGCGGGCGACGGCGTCACCCTGCGCTGCTTCATCGACGGCAAGCCGGTGTTCCTCGGCGCGGACGCCGAGATCGACGTGTTCGGCAGTGAGCGTGCGCTGACCCGCTGGATCGCGGGTGACGGCGCCGAAGGTCACGATCTTGCGGCCGCCTCGACATGGCCGGACGTCGTCGCGCGGGCAGAGAGCGAGCTCCTGATCGTGGTCGAGGACATGAACCGCTACGTCCTCACCGAGCTGGACCAGGACCTGGCGGAGGGTCCGACCTCGGTCGACCCGGCCCGGCTCGAGCTGGCCACGGAGCTGCTGCTGGACGTCGGCGAGTGGGCGGGCGACGACGGGCCGCGCGAGGCGCTCGCCCCGTCGCAGCCGCTCGGGTGGCTGGTGTCGTTCATCGTCAAGCCGGACCCGACCCGGCTTGCGCCGAGCCCGCCGTTCGATGCGGAGTCGGCGACGCTGCGCGGGCTTCTGGACGGCCTGGAGGAGCGGCTGAACCGGCGCTGACGCTCACGATCGGACGAGCGCCGCGTACCCGGGCTTGATCACGTCGTTGATCAGGGCGAGCCGCTCGTCGAACCCGATGAACGCCGACTTCATGGCGTTGACGGTGAACCACTGCACGTCGGCCCAGCCATAGCCGAAGGTCGCGGCGAGCCCGGCGAACTCGTCGGAGAGCGTGACGCCCGACATCAGCCGGTTGTCGGTGTTGACCGTGACCCGGAAACGCAAAGCGGCGAGCAGGCCGATCGGGTGCTCGGCCAGCGACGGCGCGGCGCCGGTGTGGACGTTGGAGGTGGGGCACATTTCGAGGGGGATCCGCTTGTCGCGCACGTAGGCGGCCAGGCGGCCGAGCTTGGCGGTGCCGTCGTCGGCCACGGTGATGTCGTCGACGATCCGCACCCCGTGCCCGAGCCGGTCGGCCCCGCACCACTGCAACGCCTCCCAGATGGACGGCAGCCCGAACGCCTCGCCCGCGTGGATCGTGAAGTGCGCGTTCTGCTGGCGCAGGTACTCGAAGGCGTCGAGGTGGCGGGTGGGCGGGAAGCCCGCCTCGGCGCCCGCGATGTCGAAGCCGACGACGCCGACGTCGCGGTAGCGGATGGCCAGCTCCGCGATCTCCCGGGACCGCGCGGCGTGCCGCATGGCGGTCAGCAGACAGCCGACGCGCACCCGCCGCCCGTGCGCCGCCGCAGCGGCCGTGCCGACCCGGAAGCCCTCGAGCACGGCCTCGACGACGTCCTCCAGCGCGAGGCCCTCGTCGACGTGCAGCTCGGGGGCGAAGCGCACCTCGGCGTAGACGACCCCGTCGGCGGCCAGGTCCTGCGCGCACTCGGACGCCACCCGGACCAGCGCGTCGGCGGTCTGCAGCACGCCGACCGTGTGCCCGAAGGTCTCCAGGTAGCGCACCAGCGACCCCGAGTGCGCCGCGCCGAGGAACCATGCGGCCAGCTCCTCGGGGTCGTCGGTCGGCAACGCGCCGTAGCCGACCTCGTCGGCCAGCTCGATGACGGACCGGGCCCGCAGCCCACCGTCGAGGTGATCATGGAGGAGCACCTTCGGGGCGTCGCGGATGGTCTCGGCACTCAGGGCGACAGGCACGTCACCACGCTAGAACACCGGCCGGCGTCCGAGTGATCCACAGGGCTCGCTACTCTCAGTGCACCCGTTCCCTGCTCTCAGGAAGCTCCCCGCGCCATGAGCAATGAATCGACTCTTTCGTTCGACCGCATGCGCGGCATGCTCATGCGCGCCGCCGAGATCCGCGACAGCGAGCAGCAGCAGATCTTCGACTCGCTCGACGAGATCCACGCCCGGCTGGCCGCGCTCGACGCGCTGGGCAACATGCGCAAGCGGCTCACCGAGCTGCCCGACCGCACCGAGGTGAGCGTCCTCGCCGAGCGGCTCGACGAGACCGTCGCGAAGCTCGACGCGCAGGACGGCGTGCTCGCGTCGTTGATCCGGGCGGTGGAGTCGCTGCCCGACAAGCTGGCCAAGCCCTTCGCTCAGCTGGACGGGCGCCTCGACGGCATGGCCGGGCGCATGGAGGGCATCTCCGGGCGGATGGACGGCCTCGACGACCGGCTCGGCGGCCTGCACAAGCGCCTCGACGACCTGGACAACCGGCTCGACCGGCACGAGATGCGCCTCGACGCCATGCCGTCGTCGGTGGGCACCCCGATCAAGGAGCGCATCGACGGCGTCGAGCGGCAGGTGCGTGAGCAGCTCGCGGCCGCGCTGCGCGGGTTCGACGAGACCGGCGAGGGCCTGCGCAACCTGCTCGGCGACACCAGCGTCGGCCTGCACCGGCGGCTGGAGGACCTCGCGGAGCGGCCCGCGGTCGACCCCGCCGACCTCACCCAGCGGATCGAGGCACTCGTCGCCCGGCTCGACGGCGTAACCTCGCGGCTCGACACGCTGGAGGACGGGCTCGGCACCCGGCTGGACGAGAAGTTCACCAAGCTCGACTCCGCGCTGGTCGAGCGACCCGACACGGCGTCGATCAGCAAGTTGGTCACCAGGGCGCACGAGGAGTCGGAGCGGCGCAACGCCGGGCAGCTGGACGAGGCCATGGCCACGTTCGCGGAGCTCATCCTGGGCCGCGGGGCGCAGGTGCAGGCGCCCCCGCCCCCGCCGCGGCCCACCGCGCGGCGGAGCCGGAAGGTCACGGTGAAGTCGTCGAACGGCGCGAGCGCCGCCGACACGGTGACCGACGACCCCGACGACTGAGCCCGCCCCCCACCCCCGCGGTGAGTCGCGCATCTCGACACGGTGAGTCGGCGTTTTCGGCACGGTAAGTCGGCGTTTCCTCCACTGCGCGTGGGCGATTCCGGCACGCATCGGCCCGACCCACAAGTGATCCGGTGAGCGGCCCCCCAGCTCTCTCCGCGATCCCGAAGGGTCCGGTGCCGGTACCCGCCCCGGTCGGGCGGCTCGCGGGTGGCCGCGCGATCACGCCGGTCTGGCGCAACGAGCTGGGTGGGCTGACCTTTCGTCTCGGCGACGGGGCCGGAGCGCAGTACGTCAAGTGGATCGCCACCGGAACACCGGAGATCGATCTCTCGGCGGAGGCGGAGCGCCTGGCCTGGGCCCGCCGGTGGATCGTCGTGCCGACCGTGATCGACCAGGGCGCCGACCCGGACGGCCGTTGGCTGCTCACCGCCGCCGTGCCCGGCCGCTCGGCCGTCGATCCACAGTGGATCGTCCGGCCCGCGACCGCCGCGGCCGCGATCGGGCAGGGACTCCGCGTGCTGCACGACAACCTGCCCGTTGCCGAGTGCCCCTTCGACTGGTCCGTCGAGCGTCGGCTCGCGCGCGCAACCACCGGAGCGCACGCGAACTCGGCGAGCCACCGTCGATCGACCATCCGGTCGTCTGCCATGGCGACGCCTGCGCCCCGAACACCCTCTTGCTGGACGACGGCACGTTCGCCGCGCACGTCGACCTCGGCGCACTCGGCGTCGCCGACCGGTGGGCCGACCTCGCCGTCGCCGCGTGGAGCACGGAGTGGAACTACGGTCCGGGCTACGACGGGATCGTCTACTCCGCGTACGGAGTCGCGCCGGACGCCGAGCGAATCGCCTACTACCGGAGGCTGTGGGTCGCCACGTAACCGATCAGGCCTTGCGGTAGCGCGCGTCGAAGATGCAGTAGACACCGAACGCCACGAGGCCCACCGAAAGCGCGACGATCAACGGCGCGCCGTAGGGCTCTGCGGCCACCGCGCGAAGCCCGGAGTCCAATGTGGTCGGAGTCTTCGGGTCGTACGTCGTCGCCGCGACGACGAGCATCACTCCGGGAAGCCCGTACACGAGTCCCAGAGCGGCCCAGCCGATCCGGCCGAGGCGTATCGCCCACCGCGCCTGCTTCGGGCTCGCGCCGCTGAGATCAAGTTCCCGCAGGAACCCCCGTGTGACGCCGCGGTACACCGCAAGACCCGCACCGAGCAGAAGCCCCATTCCGGCGAGTCCGATCAGCACCGGACCGCCGGGCAGGCCGAACACAACCTCGGCGAAGGACTTCGACGGCGCGGACGACCCGCCGTGCGCGGCGACCGACCCGGCCGACCAGGCCAGAACCCCGAAGAGCAGCGCCTCTGCCAGGTTGATCGCGACCCGCAGGACGCGTCTGCCGCCGTGGACGGTGCGGTGCCCCCAGATCGCCTCGCCGAGCTGCCAGAGGATGAGCGCGACCAATCCGACCGTCACAATCCACAGCAGGACGAGACCCGGGGGCGACTCCGCGATCTCCTCGAGCGCCCCCTTCTTGTCTGCACGCTCCTGCTCACCGAACGGGACCTGCACGATCACCGCGGCGAGCACGAGGTGGACACCGCCGTACGCGAGCAGCCCGGCTCGTCCGAGCAGCCGAACCGGTTTGCTCTCGACGGCGTCCCGCGCGGATTCGGGCACATCGGACACAGGTGAGACTTTGCCGCACCGCGGACAAATCTGCCACCGCTGGCCGCCTTCGGGCCGTGCCCAGAGCCAACACTCGCCGTGCTCGAAATCGCGACTCGCCGTGTCGAAACGCAAGACTCACCGTTGAGGGGCTCAGCGTCGGGACGAGCGGATCGTGTCGAGCAACAGGGAGCGGCTGGGCACGCCTTCGTCGCCGACCGTCACGCCGCCCGCGAGCGCGGCACGCGCGCCTTCCACCGCGGCCGGGGTGTCGGTGTGCAGCTCCAGCAGGGGCTGACCCGCCTCGACCTCGGCGCCGTCATCGACGAGCAGGCGCACCCCCGCCCCCGCCTGCACGGGGTGCTCCTTGCGGGCCCGTCCCGCCCCGAGGCGCCAGGCCGCCGTCCCGACCGCCAGAGCGTCGAACCCGACCACTCCGCCGCGGTCGGCCACCACCGGCTCCACATGAGACGCGACGGGCAGCGGCGCCGCCGGGTCGCCACCCTGCGCGGCGATCATTCGCTCCCACACCGGGTACGCGGCCCCGGACGCGAGCACCGCGCCCGGATCGGCGTCAACGCCTGCCAACGCCAGCATCTCCCGGGCAAGCGCGACGGTCAGCTCGACCACATCGGCCGGTCCCCCGCCGCGCAGCACCTCCACCGACTCGGCGACCTCCAGCGCGTTCCCCACCGCCCGCCCCAACGGCACGGACATGTCCGTGAGCAGCGCCGTCGTGGCGAGGCCGTGGTCGGTGCCGAGGCGCACCATCGTCTCGGCCAGCTCCCGCGCCCGACGACAAGACTTCATGAACGCGCCGGAGCCGACCTTCACGTCCAGCACCAGCCCGCCGGTCCCCTCCGCGATCTTCTTGCTCATGATCGAGCTGGCGATCAGCGGGATGGCCTCGACGGTACCTGTGACGTCGCGCAACGCGTACAGCTTGCGGTCGGCGGGTGCGAGGGTGGGGGTCGTCGCGCAGATCACGGCGCCGACGTCGGCCAGCTGCGCCGCGATCTCGTCCACGGTGAGCGCGGCGCGCCAGCCCGGGATGGATTCGAGCTTGTCCAGCGTGCCGCCGGTGTGTCCGAGCCCGCGCCCGGACAGCTGCGGCACCGCCGCCCCGCACGCCGCCACGAGCGGCGCGAGCGGAAGGGTGATCTTGTCGCCGACCCCACCGGTGGAATGCTTGTCGACCAGCGGGCGCCCGACGTCACCCAGCGCCAGCACCTCGCCCGAGTCGATCATCGCCTGGGTCCAGCGGCTGGTCTCGGCCGCGTCCATGCCGTTCAGCAGGATCGCCATGGCCAGTGCAGACATCTGCTCGTCGGCGACGTCGCCGCGGGTGTAGGCGGCGACCACCCAGTCGATCTGCTCGTCGGTCAGCCGTCCACCGTCGCGCTTGGTGACGATCACGTCGACGGCGCTCATGCCCACCGGTTCCTTGCTCACGGCCGCGACGCTAGTCCGCTCGGGGCCGGCGACGACACGCCCGCGCGTCCGCCGAACTCACCGTGTCGAAATGCACGACTCACCGGGCCCAAACGCAGGACTCACCGAGGCGAAATGCACGACTCACCGGGGCGAAACGCGGGACTCACCGTGGTGAAACGCGGGACTCACCGGGGGAGGTCGGACGGGCCGAACGCCTCGGGCAACAGCTCCGCCAGCGGGACCGGGCCCCGTGCGCTGTCCACCAGGCACGTCGGTCCGCCGAGCTCGTAGAGCACCTGCCTGCACCGCCCACACGGGAGCAGCAGCGCGCCGTCGCCCGAGCGGCATGCCACCGCCACGATCCGCCCGCCCCCGGTGAGCCGCAGCTGCCCGGCCATGGTGCATTCGGCGCACAGCCCCAGCCCGTACGAGGCGTTCTCGACGTTACAGCCGGTGACCACCCGCCCGTCGTCGCACAGCGCGGCCGCCCCCACGGAGAGCCGCGAGTACGGCGCGTACGCGGACCCGGCCGCAGCGACGGCGGCCGCCCGCAGGCCGTCCCAGTCCACCTCACCCACGGGCCGGGTATAGCACAACGATCAGATGACAACCGCTCGCCGGACCCACCGCGATCCGCCCGCCGGGTTAGCGTTTCGGTTCCCCGAGTCATCCCTGATAAGGAGAAGCGGTCTTGGCCGGATCACGTGGCGTGACGATCGGCGTGTGCGCCGTCGCGAGCGCGCTGCTGCTCGCCGGGTGCGGCAGCAGGCCTGCTGACAGCGGTTCCGGGTCCGGCGGCGCCAGCGCCGCCCCCGGCGGCACGGCGTTCAACGCCTGCATGGTGCTCGACACCGGCGGTGTCGACGACAAGTCGTTCAACCAGTCGTCCTGGGCGGGCATGCAGGCCGCGTCCCAGGCCAACCCGAACATCAAGATCTCGTACGTGCCGTCCAACACGGCCAACGACTACACGCCCAACCTCACGGCCGAGGCGAACAAGAAGTGCGACACCACGATCGCCGTCGGCGGCCTGATGTCGGACAACGTCAAGGAAGTGGCGGGGAAGAACCCGTCGCTGAAGTTCGCCGAGGTGGACGCCGCCTCCAGCGGATCCAACGTCTACGGCATCCAGTTCAACACCGCACAGGGCGCGTTCCTCGGCGGCTACCTGGCCGCCGGCATGTCGCAGAGCGGCAAGGTCGCGACGTGGGGCGGCCTCAACATCCCGCCCGTCTCGATCTACATGGACGGGTTCTACGAGGGCGTGCAGTACTACAACCAGCAGAAGGGCAAGAACGTCCAGGTGCTGGGCTGGAACGAGGCCGACCAGAAGGGCGGCACGTTCGCGGGCTCGTTCACCGACCAGAACAAGGGCCTGCAGATCAGCCAGACGTTCATCCAGCAGGGCGCCGACGTCATCTTCCCGGTCGCGGGCGGCGCGGGCCTCGGCGCGGGCGCGGCGGCCCAGGCCGCGGGCGGCAAGGTCAACCTGATCTGGGTCGACACCGACGGGTGCGTCTCCGCCTCCCAGTTCTGCCAGTACTTCATCTCCAGCGTGACGAAGAACCTGTCCGGCGCCGTGCAGACGTACGTGACGGCGGCCGCGGGCGGCACGTTCCCCACCGGCAACTACATCGGTGACCTCAAGAACGACGGCACCGGCCTCGCCCCGTTCAACCAGTTCGACTCCAAGGTCCCCGCGGACCTGAAGAAGGAGCTCGACCAGGTCAAGGCCGACATCATCAGTGGCAAGATCACGGTGAAGTCGCCGAGCCAGCCCAAGAGCACCTGATCGGCACCCGGGAGCCGTCGGCCCACCGCGGGTCGACGGCTCCCGCGGCGCGAAAGGGGCGGGAGGGGCGGGACTGGAGGAAGCGGTGAAGCTCGAGCTCCGCGGCATCACGAAACGCTTCGGCACGCTCACCGCCAACGACGCCATCGACCTCGTCGTCGAACCCGGCGAGATCCACGCGCTGCTGGGCGAGAATGGCGCAGGCAAGAGCACCCTGATGAACGTCCTCTACGGGCTCTACGCGCCCGACGAGGGCGAGATCCTGGTCGACGACAAGGCCGTCGCGTTCCGCGACCCCGGCGACGCCATGGCCGCGGGCATCGGCATGGTGCACCAGCACTTCATGCTCATCCCGGTGTTCACGGTGGCCGAGAACGTGATGCTCGGCCACGAGGAGACCGGGCGCATCGGCTTCCTCGACCGCCGCCGCGCCCGTCGCGACGTCGAGGAGATCTCCCGCCGCTACCGGCTCGACGTGCCGCCGGACGCGCTGGTCGCGGACCTGCCGGTGGGTGTGCAGCAGCGCGTCGAGATCATCAAGGCGCTCAGCCGCGACGCCCGCGTGCTCATCCTCGACGAGCCCACCGCCGTGCTCACCCCGCACGAGACCGACGACCTCATCCGCGTCATGCGCGCCCTCCGCGACGGCGGCACATCGATCGTCTTCATCACGCACAAGCTGCGGGAGGTGCGCGAGGTCGCCGACCGGATCACGGTGATCCGGCGCGGCAAGGTCGTCGGCAGCGCGTTGCCCACGGCGTCGACGACCGAGCTCGCGTCGCTCATGGTCGGACGGCCGGTGCAGCTCACCGTCGACAAGGACGCCGCCAAACCCGCCGACGTGGTCCTCGACGTGGACGGCCTCACCGTGCTCGACGAGGCGGGTGCGGTACTCGTCGACGACGTGTCGTTCCAGGTCCGCGGGGGCGAGATCTACGCGCTGGCCGGGGTGCAGGGCAACGGGCAGACCGAGATGACCGAGGCGCTGGTCGGGCTGACGATCCCGGCGTCGGGCAAGATCACGATCGCCGGGGCGGACGTCACCACGCTGTCCACCGGCGCGGTGCTCGACCTCGGCGTCGGCTACGTGCCGGAGGACCGGCTGCACGACGGGCTGGTCGGCGGCTTCTCCGTCGCCGAGAACCTCGTGCTGGACCTCTACGACCAGCCGCCGTTCGCGTCCGGGCCCGCGATGAACCTGGCCGCCATCGCGCGCAACGCCACCGAGCGGGTGGACGAGTTCGACGTGCGCACGCCGTCGACCACGGCCGCGGCGAACACGCTCTCGGGCGGCAACCAGCAGAAGGTGGTGCTGGCCCGCGAGCTGTCCCGGCCGCTGAAGCTGTTGATCGTCGCCCAGCCCACGCGCGGGCTCGACGTCGGGTCGATGGAGTTCGTGCACCGGCGGATCGTGGCCGAGCGCGACCGGGGCGCGGCCGTCGTGCTGGTCTCCACCGAGCTCGACGAGGTGCTCGGTCTGGCCGACCGCATCGGCGTGATGTACCGCGGGAAGATCGCGGGCGAGGTCGAAGGGGGCGCGAGCGCCGAGGAGATCGGGTTGCTGATGGCCGGGAGTTCCGAGTGACGACCACCCAGGAGCGCACGTCGCCGGTCGGGCGGGCGATCGAGGCGGTCCGCGCGGGCGGCACCGTCGTGATCACGGTGCTGGCGTTCGTGTGCGCGATGGTCGTCGGGGCGGTGCTGATCATCATCGTCGACGAGGCGACCCGCACCGCGATGGGCTACTTCTTCGCCTACCCGTGGGACACGTTCGCCGCGGCCTGGCACGCCGTGTCGAGCGCCTACCTCGCCCTGTTCGAGGGCTCGGTGCTCGACTTCGGCTCGTTCACCGGGGAGAGCAACGTTCCGATCCTCGGGCCGATCTCCGACACCCTGTTCAACGCGGCGCCGCTGATCCTGGGCGGCCTGTCGGTCGGGGTGGCGTTCCGGGCGGGCCTGTTCAACATCGGCGGGCAGGGGCAGCTGATCGCGGGCGCGATCTGTGCCGGGTACGTCGGATTCACGTGGCATATGCCGGTGCTGCTGCACCTGCTGGTGGCCATGATCGCCGGGATTGTGGGCGGGGCGATCTGGGGCGGGATCGCGGGCTGGCTCAAGGCGCGCACGGGCGCGCACGAGGTCATCTCGACGATCATGCTGAACTACATCGCCCTCTACCTGCTCTACTACCTGCTCTCGGTGCCCGGCTTCCAGGCGGCCGGATCCAACCAGGCGATCTCGATCCCGGTCGAGGCGACCGCCCGCTTCCCCCGGCTGTTCGGGTCGGGGCTCTCGGTCAACGGGAGCCTGATCGTCGCGTTGCTGGCCGCGTTGGCGTGCTGGTGGCTGCTGACGCGCTCGACGCTCGGCTTCCGGCTGCGCGCCGTCGGCGCCAACCAGTTCGCCGCGCGCACGGCCGGGATGAACGTGCCGGGCAGCTACGTCACCGTCATGCTCATCGCGGGCGCGCTGTCCGGGCTCGCGGGCTCGGCGCAGATCCTGGGCGGCAACAACGCGGCGCTCACCGGCGACGTCGACGCCAACATCGGCTTCGACGCGATCACCGTCGCGCTGCTCGGCCGGGCGAACCCCGGCGGCACAGTGCTCGCCGGGATCCTGTTCGGCGCCCTGCGGGCGGGCGCGGTGCGGATGCAGGCCGAGACCGGCACCCCGACGGAGATCGTGCAGGTCATCCAGTCGGTGATCGTGCTGTTCATCGCCGCGCCCGCGCTGATCCGGGCCATCTTCCGGTTGCGCGCGTCGCGCGGCGGCGGCGTCACCCAGCTGGCGAAGGGGTGGAACGGATGACGGTCACCGAGGAGGAGCTGGTCGTCGTCCGCCATGTCGTCGACGTGCGGGTGCCGCTGCGGACGCGGCTGATCTCCGGCGGGGCGATCATCGCGGCCGGGCTGATCTGCATCTTCGCCTGGGGGTTCGGCGCCAACCCCGGCGACGCGGACTTCGGGCTGCGCACCGTCTCCGACGCGATTCCGCTGCCCGACATCACGATCCCCGCCACGCCGACGTCGGTCGTGCTCGGCCTGATCGCGGTCGCGCTCGGCGCCTGGCACGCCGTGCGCGGGTTCTCCCGGCCGCAGATGCGGTGGGTCATCGCGGCGGTGCTGCTGTGCTTCGTCGTGGCGTTCCTGTGCTGGGCGAGCACCGGGACCCCCGGCAACCCGCTCAACGTGCCCGGCCTGCTGCAGAACACGATCCTGCTGGCCACGCCGCTCGTGCTGGGCGCACTGGCCGGGATCCTGTGCGAGCGCACCGGCGTGATCAACGTCGCGATCGAGGGGCAGTTCCTGGCCGGGGCGTTCGCGGGCGCGCTCGGGGCGTCGGTGTCGCACAGCCTCGGGGTCGGCGTGGTGTCGGCGCTGGTCGCGGGCGGCCTGATGGGCGCGCTGCTGGCCGTGTTCGCGATCCGGTTCCTGGTCAACCAGGTCGTGCTCGGGGTGGTGCTCAACGCGTTCGCGCTCGGGATCACCGGGTTCGGGTTCGACGCGCTGATGGCGCAGGACGCGTCGACCTACAACGAACCCGGCTTCTTCTCCCCGATCGCGATCCCGCTGCTGTCGGACATCCCCGTGATCGGGCCGGTGTTCTTCAACGTCAACATCATCGTCTACCTGACCTATGTGTTGATCATCGTGATCGACGTGGCGCTGTTCCGCACCCGGTGGGGGCTGCGGACGCGGGCCGTGGGCGAGCACCCCAGGGCGGCCGACACCGTCGGGATCAGGGTGCTGCGGATCGCGGTACCGCAACGTGATCCTGGGCGGGGTGGTGGCCGGGCTCGGGGGCGCGTTCCTCACGATCGGCGCGATCGGCGGGTTCACGAAGGACATCTCGTCAGGCAAGGGGTTCATCGCGCTCGCGGCGGTGATCTTCGGGAAGTGGAGCCCGCGTGGCGCGATCGGCGCGGCCCTGCTCTTCGGGTTCGCCGACGCCCTGCAGAGCCTCCTGTCAGTGGCGGGCACACCGGTGCCGATCCCGTCCAACTTCCTGCTCATGCTGCCCTACCTGGCCACGCTCTTCGCCGTGGCCGGGCTGGTGGGGAAGGTGTCGGCCCCGGCCGCCGATGGGCAGCCGTACACGAAGTCCTGACGCCGAGCCGCGCGACGTAGGCGTTCCGGCCGTCGACGCGCAGCCGTATCACCAGCGTCGTCGGCGCGCTCCTCCCCTCGACCCGACGATGGGAGCACCTTCGATGCAGAGCGCATCCGACACCGTTGCACTGCCCTCGGCATTCGCCGCTGAGCTCGTCCCGCCCGCCGTACACCCGGTTCACGACGAGGTGGAGATGGTGGCCGACAGCACCGCCGCCGACATCCACCCCGACGTCCGGGTTGCCGCATGGGGCTACGGCTTCGCGGGCGGACCGGTCACGTCACCGGGTCCGGTGCTGCAGGTGCACGCAGGCCGCCCGGTCGAAGTGACCTGGCGCAACCGGATCGGCCCGCCCGGTCCCCTGCCCTTCGCCTACACCGAGATCGACTCGGCGGCCGACGACGGCGAGGACTCGACCCAGAACCGCCCGGGCATCGACGGCGGCACCGCTCGTCCGACCGACACCGCGCCGGTCGGATTCCTCGTCACCCACCTGCACGGTGGCCACACGATCCCGGACTCCGACGGCTGGCCCGACCACATGAGCGCAGCGGACGGCAGGCAGCTGACCCGCTACGACAACACCGCCGACAACGCCGACCTCGGGCTGGACAAGGTCGGTGCCCTGCTCTGGTACCACGACCACGCGATGGGCGCCACCGGCCTGCACGTGTACGCAGGCCTCGCGGGTGCCTACGTTGTTCGCGACGAGCGGGAGCGCGCGCTCGGCCTGCCCGTGGCCCCGGAGGACGGCGAGGCCGTCCTGATGATCGCCGACCGCAACCTGACCGACCCGGACGTCGACGGCGAGCTGCGCTTCCTGCACAAGACCACCTCCGGCGCCGACCCGACCCGCGAGTTCTTCGGCCCGCTCACGCTCGTCGGCGGGAAGGTGTGGCCGCGCATGTGCATCGGGGCGGGCATCGTGCGACTGCGGCTGCTCAACGGCTCGGACTCACGCACCTACCGCCTGCATCTGCGCCGCGACGACCAGACCCTGCTCGACGCGCAGCGCGTCCTGATCATCGGCACGGACGGCGGCCTGCTCTGGCGCGCCGCGCCCGTCGATCCCGTCGCGGGCGTCGTCCTCGCCCCCGCCGAACGCATCGACCTGCTGCTCGACCTCACCGATCTGCACGGCGAGCAGATCACGATCCTCAACTCCGCACCTGCGCCGTTCGGCGGCGAAGCCGTGGACCCATCCGCGATCGGCACGCCGAGCAACGCGGACCGGCTGCCGTTCCCGGAGGTGATGCGGCTCGACGTCGACGCCGCGTCCGGGTTCTGCCTGCCGTCCGCGGAGGTGTGGGAGACCGTGCGCACTGAGCCGCTCAACCCGGCCTTCCGGCGGCTCGTGCACGGCGAGCCGCCCGCACCGGCCGAGCCGGACGCGCCTGCGACCTTCGCCCTGCCGGAGGACCACGAGCACCAGATCGTGCTGCTGTCCGAGTCCGACCCGGCGGGACATCTCCAGCTCACCGACATCACGCCCGACGCAGACGGCGTCATCGAGCTCCAGCTGCCGAACGAGCAGGCGCCCCAGCGCTACCGCGCGGTCAGCTCGTCGTTCTACGACATGATCGGCGTCCGCCCGACGCTCAAGCAGTGGCAGGTGTGGCGCTTCCTCAACACCACCGGGGACACGCACCCGATCCACATCCACCAGTCGACGTTCCAGCCGCTCGGCGCGACGGGGACGGCCTACGCCATCGACGGCTACTCGCAGGCGACCCACAGCACCGCCGACGGTGCGCCTCTCGTGCCCGCACGTGATCAGGACGGGGAGATCATCGCGGGACGCGCGTTCGAGCCGTACGAGACCGGCGGCTGGAAGGACACGATCCGGATCGACCCGGGCGAGCTGGTGTCGGTGGCGATCCGGTTCGACATCCCGGGCCGCTACGTCTACCACTGCCACATCCTCGAGCACGAGGACAACGAGATGATGAAGCCGTTCGTGGTGATGCCCGTCGCGGGCGGAATGGGCGGAATGGACCACATGTGACGGTGCGCTACCGCGGCCGTTCCGCCGATCTTTGACGGAACGAGCCGTGGCGCGCGGCGGGATGCGAGACTCGCGAGCGTGCGGGTGATCGGGGTCGTCGTGGCGCTGCTGGTCGGCCTCGTGTCCGCCGCGACTGCACCCGCGTCCGCGCTCGCCGCGACGGCACCCGCAACCGGCGCGCCCGCGTCCGTCGCGACGGCACTTGTGTCCGCCGCGCTCCCGCTCGCCACGACGTCGCTTCCCGGCCAAGCCACCGCCGCCGGGTGTCCGGGCCAGCAGGCGCCGCCGCCGCCCGCGGCGCGGGAGGAGACCGCGACGCCTGCGCCGTTGCCGTGGCCCGGCGAGCCCGTCGGCGGGGCCGAGCTCGGGTCCTGCGCGGACGTGGGGCCGAAGGCGCCCGCCACCGTCACCGCCGCGTCTTACGTCCTCGCCGACCTCGACTCCGGCGCCGTGCTGGCCGCGCGCGCCCCACACGCCCGCGAACGGCCCGCGTCGACGTTGAAGATCCTCACCTCACTGGTCGTCGTCGACCGGCTCAGCCCGGACTCGGTCGTCCAGGGCACCGCCGCGGACCTGCGGGTGGACGGCAGCAAGGCGGGCATCGGGCCGGGCGGCCGCTACACGGTGCGCCAGCTCATGGCGGGGCTCCTGCTCCCCTCCGGCAACGACGCGGCCGAGGCGCTCGCCCGCGCGATGGGCGGCGACGCCGCCACGCTCAGCGCGATGTCCGCCATGGCCCAGCAGCACGGGGCGCTCGACACCCGTCCCGCCACGCCCTCGGGCCTCGACGGGCCCGGCATGTCCAGCTCCGCCTACGACCTCGCGGTGCTCTTCCGCGCCGCGATGGCCAAGCCGCTGTTCGCGAGCACGATCGAGACGCGCATGGTCCCGTTCCCCGGCTACGGCGACAAGCCCGGCTTCATGCTCGGCAACAACGACCGGTTCGTGCCGTCGTACAAGGGGGCGATCGCGGCGAAGTCGGGGTTCACGGACGCGGCGCGGCACACGCTCGTTGCGACCGCGCAACGCGGCAACCGTCGGCTGGTGGTGGCGCTCATGCGCGGTGAGCAGCATCCCGTGTCGATGGCCGCGCAGGCCGCCGCACTGCTGGACATGGGTTTCGCGACGCCGCCGTCGGCGACGGGGGTGGGAACGCTGGTGGACGGGCCGCCCGCGCCGCCGACCGCGCCGCCGACCGCGGCGCCGGGCGCCGCGCCGTCGTCGTCCACGCCCGCGCACGCGCCCGTCGGATCGGACTGGCCGATCTGGGCAGGGGCGGGCGCCGTGGCGGTGGTGCTGGTCGGCGTGGCCGTGGTGCTGCTGGCGCGGCGCCGAGCTCGCCGCTGAGGCCGGTCGGCGGACGAGGGGGGCAGGCGCGGGCCGAAGTCCGTGATTCGTCGTGGTGGAATCGGGGACTCACCGTGGCGGAATCGCCGACTCACCGCGTCGAGGCGCCCGACTCACCGTGGCGAGACGCGGGACTCACCGTGGCGAGGCGCCCGACTCACCGTGGCGAGACGCGAGACTCACCGTGTTGGGGCTCAGCGGCGGCGCAGGAGCAGGCCACCCAGCACACCCGCCACCGCGCCCGCACCCAGGAGCCCGGCCGCGGCGCCCCCACTCGGCCGGGACCCGACCACCACCTCCGACCGGATCACGGCGGGCCCCGGCACCTCGACCGGCGCCTCGCTCTCGTTCTCCCGCGACGTGGCCGCCCACGCCGTCACGAACAGCACGAAGCGCGACACGAAGTACGCGAAGACGAGCAGGCCGAGGAACGAGCCGAACACCGCGCCGCTGGGTGAGTTCGTGACCACTCCCAGATAGATCGTCATGACCTGCTTGATCACCTCGAAGCCCACGGCGCCGAGCAGGGCGGCCCGCACGGCGCTGCGCAAAGCCACGTCCTCCCGGGGCAGTCGAGCGATCACCCACAGGAAGATCAGCCAGTTGGCGGCGATGCTGAGCACGAAACCCAGCACCCCGAGCAGCACCTGCGCCCACGCCTGCTCGGACAGGCCGAGAAGGGCGAGCACCGTCCCGGCGAAGCCCGTCGCCAAGCCCGTCACCGCGAACGACACGACCAGCGCGACCCCCAGCCCGAGCAGCGACAGGAGGTCGACCAGCAGCCGCCGGACCAGCGGAGGCGGCTCGGGCACGCGGCCCCATTGCTCGGAGAGGGCGTCGCGCAGGTTCGTCATCCAGCCGATCCCGGAGTAGAGCGCGGCGAGCAGGCCGAAGAAGCCGACCGCGGCCGCGGAGCGGATCGCCGTGTCGACCACGCTGTTCAAGGTCTCGCCGAGCGAACCCGGCACGGCCTTGGTGATCGAGGCCTGGAGTTCCGCGAGCAGGTCGGGCCGGGTTTGCAGCACGAAACCCGCGATCGCGAAGGCGATCATGAGGAGCGGGACGAGCGACAGCACGCTGAAGTAGGTCACCGCAGCGGCGTAGTGGTCACCGTGCCGATCGGTGTACCGGGCGCCCGCCCGCACGAGATGATCCAGCCACTCGTGCCGCTCGCGCAGCTGCTCGAACTTCGACTTCTCCTCGGCCACGAAGGGATTCTTCCCGGCCGCGCCGGGTTTGACACGGTCACGACGCAGGCGGAAGGAATCCCACCCGATCGTAGACGGACTTGAGCGTCGCACCGGCCACCTCGCGCGCCCGTGCCGCGCCCGCGGCGAGGACGCGGTCGAGCTCGGCCGGGTCCTCGAGATAGCCGCGCACGCGCTCGGCCAGCGGCGTGGTGAACTCGGCGACGATCTCCGCGAGGTCCTTCTTCAGATCCCCGTACCCCCTGCCTGCGTACTCCCCCTCCAGCTCGCTGACCTTGCGATCGGCGAGCGCCGCGTAGATCGTCAACAGGTTGGAGACCCCGGCCTTGTGCTCGGGGTCGTAGCGGATCTCGCGCTCGGTGTCGGTGACGGCCGAGCGGATCTTCTTGGCGTTGACCTTCGGGTCGTCGAGCAGGTTGACGATCCCGGCGGGCGTCGACGTGGATTTGCTCATCTTCGCCGACGGATCCTGCAAGTCCTGGATCTTGTTCGCACCCGGGAGGATGTAGGGCTCGGGCACCGTGAACGCCTTGCCGAAGCGGTGGTTGAACCGCTGCGCGAGATCGCGGGTGAGCTCGACGTGCTGGCGCTGGTCCTCGCCGACGGGCACGCGGTCGGCGTGGTAGAGCAGGATGTCCGCGGCCTGCAGGATCGGGTAGGTGAACAGGCCCACCGACACGCGGTCGGCCTGCTGCTTGGCCGACTTGTCCTTGAACTGCGTCATGCGGCTCGCCTCGCCGAAGCCCGTGATGCAGCCCAGCACCCACTGCAGCTCCGCGTGCTCGGGCACGTGCGACTGGACGAACACCGTGCACCGCGCCGGGTCCAGCCCCAGCGCGAGCAGCTGGGCGACGCCGTTGCGGGTGCGCGCGGCGAGCGTCTTCGGGTCGTGCTCGACCGTAAGCGCGTGCAGATCCGGGACGAAGTAGAACGCGTCGTGGTCGTCCTGCAGGGCCACCCACTGCCGCACCGCACCGAGGTAGTTGCCGAGGTGGAACGAGTCCGCGGTGGGCTGGATGCCCGAGAGCACCCGCGGGCGGCGATCTGCGTCGGTGCTCGGCCCCGACGAGCGGGCCTCGGTAGTCATGGCCCGATTCTCCCAGCCGCGCCCAGGCGATTTCGGCCGGGCGGCCATAGGCTGGCCGTTCGTGGAAGTGATCACGGTCGGGCCGGGGCTCGCGGCCCGGTCGTTCCCCGGCGACCAGGGCCCGCCGGTGCTCCTCGTGCACGGGCTCTCGTCCAACGCGCGGCTCTGGGACGCGGTCGCCCGCCACCTCGCCGGTCGCCGGGTGGTGGCGGTCGACCTGCGCGGGCACGGCGCCTCCGCCCAGGTGCCCGACGTCGAGCCGGACGCCACCCGCGCCGCCGCCCACGACCTCGCCGCGGTGTGCGACGACCTGGGCTGGAGCGCGCCGGTGGTCGCGGGCAAGTCGTGGGGCGGCAACGTGGTGCTCCAGCTCGCGGTCGAGCAGCCGCTGCACGGGATCTCGCTGGTCGACGGCGGGTGGCTGCAGCTGTCCGACCGGTTCACCAGCCTCGACGACGCCTGGGCCGTGCTCGCTCCCCCACGCTTCGCCGGGCTCACCGCCGAGGCGCTGCGTGCCCGCCTGCGCGCGGGCCACCCGGGCTGGTCGGACGAGGCCGTCGAGGCCACGGTGGGCAACGTGGCGGTGCACGTCGACGGCACGGTCACGCCGTGGCTCACGCGCGAACGCCACCGCGCGATCGTCGCCAGCATGCTCGCGCACCGGCCGCGGGAGCTGTACGCGCGGGTCGGCTGTCCGGCGCTGCTGCTGATGGCGGGCGAGGCCAACGCGGCGGCGGCCGAGGCCGCGGGGGCGTTGCCGCACGCCGAGCTCGTCGCGTTCCCGGGCGGCGACCACGACCTGCACGCCCAGCACCCCGCCGAAGTGGCTGCGCTCATCGGACGGCTGGGGTGACCGGCCGCCTGGTGATCATGGGATCGGGCGAGACCGCGCCGACCATGGTCGAGGTGCACCGCGCCACCCTGCGCGCCGCGGGCGCGGGCGCGGCGCTGCTGCTCGACACCCCGTACGGCTTCCAGGAGAACGCCGACGACATCACCGACAAGGCCGTGGCGTACTTCGGGCGCAACGTCGGCCGGACGGTCACGCCGCTGGTCTGGCGCACCCGGCTCGACGGCGCCGCGCTCGACCGGGCGCTCACCGCCGTCCGCATGGCCCGCTCGGTGTTCGCCGGGCCGGGCAGCCCGACGTACGCCCTGCGCGTCTGGGCGGGGACCGGGTTCGACGACGCGCTGGCGGCGGTCGCAACGTCCGGCGGCACCGTGACGTTCGCAAGCGCGGCCGCGCTGACGATCGGCGCGGTCACCGTGCCGGTCTACGAGATCTACAAGAGCGGTGCCGACCCGGCATGGGCGCAGGGGATGAACCTGCTGGAGCGGCTCACCGGCCTGCGCGCGGCCCTGATCCCGCACTACGACAACACCGAGGGC
Organism: uncultured Actinomycetota bacterium; assembly: GCA_963739465.1. Lineage (GTDB taxonomy): Bacteria > Actinomycetota > Actinomycetes > Mycobacteriales > Pseudonocardiaceae > Pseudonocardia. The sequence continues at coordinate 162,305 of CAVUAS010000013.1, read as the reverse complement.
GGCACGCACTCCACCCGGTTCTGCTACCTGGGCGAGCGGCGCCTGCGGTTCCTGGAGGGCACGCTGCCGGACGGCGCGCACGTGATCGGGGTCGACGAGCACACGGCGCTGATCTTCGACCTCGCCACCGGCATGGCGAGCGTGCTGGGCAACGGCGCGGTGACCGTCCGCCACGACGGGCAGTCGCGGGTCCTGCCCACCGGCACGCTCCTGCCGATCGAGGACCTCGCCCTTCCCGCGCGGACGGCGGGGGACGATCGCGGGACGGGGCCGGGAGCCTGCGTGCGCGGCGTCGACGCGGGGGCGCCGGGCGCCGCCAGCACGGCTGGTGCAGCCAGCGCGGCTGGTGCAGCCGGAGCGGGCGGAGCGGCCGGAGCGCCTGGTGCAGCCGGAGCGCCTGGTGCAGCCGGAGCGGCCGGAGCGCCTGGTGCAGCCGGAGCGCCTGGTGCGGCTGGTGCAGCCGGAGCGGCCGGAGCGCCTGGTGCAGCCGGAGCGCCTGGTGCAGCCGGAGCGGCCGGAGCGGCCGGAGCGGCCGGAGCGCCTGGTGCAGCCAGCGCGGCTGGTGCGGCTGGTGCGGCTGGAGCGGCCGGACCCGGCGCGGGCGGGCTCGCCCACCGGCCGGCCGCGTCCCTCCGCGCGGCGGCCGACCGGGCGCGGGCCGCGTTCGACGTCGCGATGACCGCACGCGACGCCGACGGCGCGGTCGCGGCCGTGCTCGACCTGGAGCAGGCGATCGCCGACTGGACGGCCGACACCCTGCAGTCCGACGACGGCGACCACGCCCGCCGCGCGCTGCGCGGCATGGTGGTGGAGCTGGGGACGGCCGCCCGGGAGGGGCTCGCCGACCCGGCCGCGCGCATCGCCCCGCTCGTCGACGCGCTGCTCGAACGGCGAACCGCTGCGCGCACGGCCCGCGACTTCGCTACCGCCGACGCCCTGCGCGACCGGCTCGCCGCCGCGGGCGTCGAGGTCCGCGACGGCCCGTCCGGCGCGCAGTGGAGCCTGCGCGGATAGGCCGCATGCACCCGGCCGCATCGCACGCCCGGCGGCCACGCGTCCGTCCGTGCGGATAGGCCGCATGCGCCCGGCCGCATCGCACCCGGCGGCCGCGCGCCCCGCCGCATCGCACACCCGGCGCCCGCGCGGCCGGCCGCATCGCAGCATGCTGCAGTCGGTCGGCGCGAACGCCGCGCCCAGCTCAGCGCGCGAAGCGCACCGTCGTCCGCTCCAGCAGGTCGCCGCAGGTCACGCAGGCCAGCCGCGGGTCGAGCACCGCGCCGCACGCCCGGTGCCGGATCCGCAGGGCCGACGGATGCCCCTCCGGCCCGAGCCACCGCTCCGCCCACGCCACCACCAACGCCATGATTCCGAATGTGGCCCGGCCCTTGTCGGTGAGCCGGTAGCCGCCCTCGTCCGCGGTGAGCACGCCCATGGCGACGAAGCGGCGCAGGCGATCGCTCAGTACGTCCGGCGAGACCTGAAGCTCCCGCTCGAAGTCCGCGAACGACCGCACCCCGAGCAGCGCGCCCGCGATCACCACCGTGCCCCACCGGTCGCCGATCACCTCGGACGCGCCCGGGAACGTCGACAGTGGATCGGCGGGCAGCGCCCCCCGGCTCCGGCGCGGATGCAGCCGCGGCAGTGTGCCCGCGAACGATGGGAGCAGCCGCTCGGTGGTCGTGTCCCGGGCCGTCACCTCCCGTCGACACCCCCCGCACACGAGCGTGACGGGGCAGGTGTGCTCCCCGTGCCACAGCTCCGGCAGCGGCACCTCGCGCGGCACCCACGTGCGCTCCCACCACCAGATCGCCACGAGCAGCGACCACAGGTCCAGCCCGCGCGGCGTCAGCCGGTACTCCGAGCGGGTGCGGCCGCCGTCGCGGTACGGATGGGCCTCGAGCAGCCCCGCCGCCGTCATCGCCCGCAGCCGCCCGGCCAGCACCGAATCCGAAATCCCCAGCGCGTCGCGCCACCCCGCGAACCGGTGCACGCCGAGGAACGCCTGCTGGAGGATGAGCAGCGTCCAGGAGTCGGCGAGCTCGGCGAGCGCTCGCCCGATCGTGCTGAGTGGCATCGCGTTCCTTGACCCCTGGCTTCGACGATCGTAGCGTGTCCTTCGTGACCGAGGCGGTGGCCTTCCAGCTCGCGCACCCCGAGCACGACCCGGAGCAGAACCCCTACCTCCTCGGCCTGTTCGCTCCGGTCCGCGACGAGATCACCGCCGACCACCTCGATGTCATCGGCGAGATCCCGCGCGATCTCAACGGTGTGTATCTCCGAAATGGACCCAACCGACGTTACGCAGCGCCGGGTCGTTACCACTGGTTCGACGGCGACGGCATGGTTCACGCGATGGCCTTCGAGAACGGCCGGGCGCGCTACCGCAACCGCTACGTGCGGACGAAGGCGTTCACGCGGGAGGAGGCCGCGGGCAGCGCCCTCTGGACCGGGGTCATGGAGAGCCCGGTGGGCAACCCCGCGGGCACGGCGCGCGGCCTGCCGCTCAAGGACAGCGCCAACACCGATTTGATCCACCACGACGGCAAGGTCCTCGCCACCTGGTACCTGAGCGGGCAGCCGATGGCGCTCGACCCGCTCTCGCTGACGACGATCGGCGCCGAGACCTTCCTCGACACCCTCCGCGGCGACGTCATGGCCCACCCCAAGGCCGACGAGCGCACCGGCGAGCTCATGTGGTTCGACTACGGCGCCCGCCACCCGCTCCTGCGCTACGGCGTGGTCGGCGCGTCCGGCCGGGTCGAGCACGAGGTGCCGATCGACCTGCCCGGCCCCCGGCTGCCGCACGACATGGCGATCACCGAGAACTGGTCGGTGCTCATGGACCTGCCGCTCGTGCAGGACACGGCCGCCGCGCGCCAGGGCCGTCACAAGATCACGTTCGACGGGAGCATGCCCGCCCGGTTCGCGGTGCTGCCGCGCCGGGGCAGCGAGGTGCGGTGGTTCACCGCCGAGCCCTGCTACATCTACCACGTCGTGGGCGCCTGGGAGGACGGGCAGACGATCACGATGGACGTCTGCCGGGTCACCCGGCCCGAGCCGGTGCCGACGCGCCCCGGCCCACTCGGACGGCTGCTGGGCTACCTGCGGCTGGACGCGCGGCTGCACCGCTACGTGTTCGACCTCGCCACCGGCACCACCACCGAGACCCAGCTCGACGACGCCAACACCGAGTTCCCGTCGATCGACAGCCGCGGGTGGGGCGCGGAGGCCCGCTACGCCTACACCGTCCACATCGCGGACGCCGAGACCGTGCTGTTCGACGGCCTGCTGCGCTACGACCGGGTCACCGGCGAGCGGCAGGAGTACCGGTTCGGGCCGGGCCGGTTCGGCAGCGAGGCCCCGTTCGCCCCGCGCGACGGAAGCCGCGGCGACGACGACGGCTACCTGGTCAGCTTCGTCACCGACGAGCGCGACGGGCGCTCCGAGGTCGAGATCCTCGACGCGTCCGACATCGCCGCGGGACCGGTGGCGCGGGTGCTGCTGCCCCAGCGCGTGCCGCTCGGGTTCCACGCCACGTGGGTGCGTGCCGACCAGCTACGCGGCGCCCAGATTCCTGACCGGGCGGCGCGGCGGTCGAGGGGTCCACCGCGCCGTCCGGTCCAGGGCGCCCGACCCGACCGGTGATCACCAGTTCGGCGCGCAAACCGGCCAGATCCGGCCGCTTCGGCACCGAAGCGGCGATCATGGGCGAGGACCGGGAGGTCAGGCCACCGTCAGCGGCAGCGCGGGCGGGGCAAGCCGGGTCGGGGCGCCCTGGTAGGTCGTCGTGCGCTGGCGCACCGGGCGGCCCGCCGCCTGCGCGATCGCCGTCAGCTCGGCCACGGTGCGTGCGCTGCCGTTCTCCGAGCCCGCCATCCGGCTGATCGTCTCCTCCATCAGGGTGCCGCCCATGTCGTCGGCGCCGCCGCGCAGCACGTCGGCGGACAGGCGGTCGCCCAGCTTCACCCACGACACCTGCACGTGGTCGATCCGGCCGTGCAACGCCAGCCGGGCGAACGCGTGCACGGCGCGGTTGTCGCGCTCGGTGGGGCCCGGCCGCGCGAGGCCCGCCAGGTAGATCGGCGCGTTGTGGTGCACGAACGGCAGCGGCACGAACTCGGTGAACCCGCCGGTCTCGTCCTGCAGCGCGGCGAGGGTGCGCAGGTGGCCGAGCCAGTGGCCGGGGCTCGTCGACGTGCCCGTACATCATCGTCGACGACGACGGGATGCCCAGCTCGTGCGCGGTCCGCACGACCTCGACCCACTGCGCCGCGGGCAGCTTGCCCTTCGTGAGCACCCAGCGCACCTCGTCGTCGAGGATCTCCGCGGCGGTGCCCGGGATCGAGCCCAGCCCGGCCGCCTTCAGCTCGGTCGAGCCACTCCCGGATCGAGACGCCCGCCTTGGCCGCCGCCGACACGATCTCCATGGGGGAGAACGCGTGCACGTGCATCCCCGGGACGGCGGCCCGCACCGCGCGCACGAGCTCGGCGTAGAACGTGACCGGCAGCTGCGGGTCGATGCCGCCCTGCATGCACACCTCGGTGGCGCCCGCCCGGGCCGCCTCCACCGCGCGGGCGGCGACCTCGTCGAGCGAGAGCCGGTAGGCGTCGGCGTCGCGCTCCCGCTGGGCGAACGCGCAGAACCGGCAGCCCACGTAGCAGACGTTCGAGAAGTTGATGTTGCGGTTGACGACGTAGGTGACCTCGTCGCCGACCACGTCGCGGCGCACGTCGTCGGCGAGCCGGGCCAGCTCCTCCAACGCCGGACCCTCGGCGAGGATCAGCGCCAGTGCCGCGTCGTGGTGGGCGGGGTCGAGCAGCGCCGCCGGGTCGGACGCGGCCAAAGCGAGGCCCGCGCGGACGTCGGCGTCCAAGCGCTCCGGTCCCGTGTCAGCGGTGTGACCCTGCGGACGTTCAATGTCCGCAATGTCACCCTGCTGACGTTCGGGGGGCGCGCCTGCAGCCCGGCCAGCTCCTCGCGCAGCGCGTCCCAGTCGCCGTAGACGGACGCGAAATCACCGCGGCGGTCCTCCGTGCGGCCCTCCGTGTCGATGGCCGTGTGCAGGTCGATCCGGCCGGTGGAGGCGAACCCGCCGTCGGGCTCCTGCCACGGCCGCCCGACCGGCCGCGCGTTCTCGTCGGCCAGACCAGAAGGGTCGGCCAGCGCCGCGACGTGCGCGTGCAGCCGCGCGTCGATCCACGGCGACCCGGCGAGCACGTAGCGCGGATACGCCGTGAGGCGCTCCCGCAGCGTGAACCCGGCCTCGGCGGAGCGGGCGGCGAGCTCGTCGATGGCGGGCCAGGGCCGCTCCGGGTTGACGTGGTCGGCCGTGACCGGCGAGACCCCGCCCCAGTCGTCGATCCCCGCGCGGAGCATGAGCGCGAACTCGTCGCCGACGAGGTTGGGCGGCGCCTGCAGCCGCATCTTCGGCCCGAGCACGAGCCTCGCGTGGCGATGGTGGCGGCGAGATCGTCGAGGTCGGCGTCGGGGTCGTTCGCCATCGCGGTGTCGGGCTTGGCCCGGAAGTTCTGGACGATCACCTCCTGGATGTGCCCGTGCGCCCGCGCCGCCGCCCGGATCGCGAAGAGCGACTCGGCGCGCTCGGTCCGGTTCTCCCCGATCCCGATGAGGATCCCCGTGGTGAACGGCACCCCAACCCGGCCCGCGTCGGTGAGCGTGCGCAGCCGGACGGCGGGCTCCTTGTCGGGACTGCCGTAGTGCGGGCCGCCGGGCTCACTCCACAGCCGCGTCGCCGTGGTCTCCAGCATCATCCCCATCGACGGCGCGACGGGCTTGAGCCGGGTCAGCTCCTCCCAGCTCATGACGCCGGGGTTGAGGTGGGGCAGCAGCCCGGTCTCCTCGAGCACCGCGATCGCGCAGGCGCGGACGTACTCCAACGTGGAGTGGTAGCCGCGGGCCTCCAGCCATTCGCGGGCCGCGGGCCAGCGCTCCTCCGGCCGGTCGCCGAGGGTGAACAGCGCCTCCTTGCAGCCCTGCGCCGCGCCCGCGCGGGCGATCTCCAGCACCTCATCGCGCTCCAGGAACGCGGCGGGCAGGCGGTGCGGCACCGTGGCGAACGTGCAGTAGTGGCACCGGTCGCGGCAGAGGCGGGTGAGCGGGATGAAGACCTTGCGCGAGTACGTGACGACGCCCGGCCTGCCCGCGTCGACGAGCCCGGCGTCGCGGACGCGCGCGGCGGCGGTGAGCAGTTCGCCCATCTGGTCGCCGCGCGCGGCGAGCAGGACGGCGGCCTCGGTGACGTCGAGGGCGGCGCCGTCGCGCACACGGCGCAGTGCTCGACGGATCGCGGAATCGGACGGCGGGAGCTCGGCGGGAAGCGCTGCCATGCCCGCCACACTATGTCGCGGATCCGCCGGGCGTCACTCGAACGTCAACACGGCGGTTAGCCTGCCTGCGCGCCCACCGCCGGGCGCCCGCCCGAGGGGAGCCCTGGATGTCCGGCCCGTTCCTCAGCACGATCACCGGTTCGTTCTCGACCCCGGCAGGCGACAACCCGACCGTGGCGATGATCGAAGCCGCCTACCGCCACCACGGCGTCGACGCGCGCTACCTCAACTGCGAGGTGGCCGCGGACCAGCTCGGGAACGGGGTGCGCGGGGCGGTGGCGATGGGCTGGGCGGGGTTCAACTGCTCCCTCCCGCACAAGGTGGCCGTGATCGAGTATCTCGACCGGCTCGCGGCGTCCGCTGAGATCATCGGCGCGGTGAACTGCGTCGTGCGCCGCGACGGCGAGCTGGTCGGCGAGAACACCGACGGCCAGGGCTTCCTGTCGGCGCTGCGCACGGTCGCCGACCCGAACGGCCGGGCCGTCGCGCTGTTCGGGGCGGGCGGCGCGGCCCGCGCGATCGCGGTCGAGGCGGCGCTGGCGGGGGCCACGCACGTCACGGTCGTCAACCGCGACCCCGTGCGCGGGCAGGAGCTGGTGTCGCTCCTGCGGTCCCGCACACCCGCAGCGGCCGACCTACTGGCGTGGGACGGCCCCGTTCAGCTGCCCGCCGACGTGGCCGTCGTCGTGAACGCGACGTCGATCGGGCTGGGGGATCCCGATGCCCGTCTCGCCGTCGACCTCGCGAGCCTGCCCGCCGACGTGGTCGTCGCGGACGTCATCCCGAACCCGCCCCGAACGGCGCTGATCCGCGACGCCGTCGAGCGCGGCCACGTCGTCCTGGACGGCCTGGGCATGCTCGTGGCGCAGGGCGTGATCAGCATTCGGCACTGGACCGGCGTGGACGCCGATCCGACCGTCATGCGCCGGGCCCTGGAGGACGCGCTCAGTCTGTCCTGACCAGGCCGTCCCCTCTCAGTGGAGAACCGGGTCGTTCGGGTGCGGCGAGAGCGGCGTGACGTCGTCGGTGCGCCACACGCGCAGCGGCATCGAGGCGAGCACCTTCTCCAACTGGGCGCGGTCGGCGGCCGCGAACAGGCCCAGCGTCCGCCATTCGCCGGGCTGCAGCGGCGGGCGCCATAGGCGCAGCAGATGCCCCTCCGCGGCGAGCTCCCGGGCACGCCCGGCCTCCCGGCTTCGGATCTCGTCGACCGCCGCCTCCGGCGTCCCCGCAGGAACGTGGGTCGTCATCGTGACCAGGTACTCCATCGCGCCTCCGTCCGACCGATCCGACACTGCCTCTCGTCAATCCGGCCGAGGCAGCACCTTCGTCGAAGGCCGACGCCCTCCCGCGGCCGCGCTCAGCCTAGCCGCGCCAAGGCGGGGGGCCGCCCCGTCAAGATTGCGTGAGGATCGCTTGACGCACGGTCACGGCGGTGCGGTGCTGGAGTCATGGTTTCTCGCACGCCCGCCCTGGTGGTCGCGGTGCTGGGCCCGGTGCTGGTCGCCGCGCTCCTGACGACGCTGCGCGGCGTCGTGACCGGCAGCAACGCGGCGCTCGTCCTGGTGCTGCTGGTGGTGGCCGTGGCGGCGACGGGACACCGGTCCGCGGGCGTGGTCGCCGCGCTCGTGGGCGCCGCGTCGTTCGACTTCTTCCTGACACAGCCCTACTTCCAGTTCGCGATCTTCGCCAAGGACGACGTCGTGACCGCCGTGCTGCTCACCGTGATCGGTCTCGCCGTCACCGAGCTCGCGCTGTGGGGGCGGCGGCAGCAGAACCGCGCGGGCGCCCGCGAGGGCTATCTCGCCGGTCTGGTGTCGACCGCCCGGCTGGCGGCGTCGGCGGAGTTGCCGCAGTCGGGGCTCGTCGAGCTGGTCGCCCGCCAGATCGGCGACGTCCTGCGGCTCGACGCCTGCCGCTTCGACCCCGCGCCCACCTCCCGCCGCGACCGGCCGCTCCTCCTCCCCGACGGCACGATCACCTGGCGCGGGCATCCCGTCGACGTCGAGCACGACGGCCTGCCCACCCTCGACGAGATCGAGCTGCCGGTCACCGCAGGCGGCGCCGCCCTCGGCCGCTTCCTGCTCACTTCGACGAACGCCATCCGCCATCCGGACCTGGAACAGCGGCAGGTCGCCGTGACACTGGCCGAGCAGGTGGGCGCCGCGCTGGCGGGCACGCCGCCGCCCGGTCGCGGATGATCCGCCGACCACCCGACTGACCTACCGGTCGGGCGCCTCGGCGTTGCCCGGCGTCGCCGCTGCGAGAACGGGCCGCCCGCTTACGGGGCGGCGCCGCCCAGCAGTTCGGCCGCCCGCTCGCGCAGCTCGTTCGCGCGGATCTTCGTGCCGTTCGTGCCCGTCGTCACCGGGAGCGCGTCGAGCACCTCGATCCGGGCGGGCACCTTGAAGGCCGCGAGCGCGTCACGGCAGCGGTCGTGCAGGTCCGCCGCCGTCACGGACGCGCCCGGCCGCAGGGTCACGAACGCGACCGCGACGGTCCCGTCGAGGCTCGGGGCGCCGACGACCTTGGCGATATCGACGCCGTTCTGCTCCATGAGGAACGACTCGATCTCCGCGGGCTCGACGAGGAACCCGTGCAGCCGCAGCGCGTCGCCCGCCCGACACCGGTAGTGGAAGGCGCCCACCGCCGTGGTCGAGCCGAGGTCGCCGGAGGCGAACCACCCCTCCTCGTCGAGCGGGACCGCGGGGCCGCCGAGGTAGCCCGACGTCACCGGGTAGCCACGGAACTGCAGCTCGCCCGGGTCGCCCGCCGCGCAGACGGCGCCGGTCTCCGGGTCGACGGCCCGCACCTCGATCCCCGGCGACACCGGCACGCCACCCGCCCGCACGCGCTCGGCGAACGGCAGATCGACGGGCCACGTCGCGATCAGCGCGAAGAGCTCCGACGAGCCGTAGACCCCGGCCAGCGCGACACCGACCGCCTCCTCGGCCCACCGCGCGACGTCCTCCGCCCGGCCTCCGAAGTCGGCGATCACGCCCTGTCGGCAGGCGGGCCACGCGACCGGATCGGCCTGCCAGCTCGTCATCAGACGGCCGAGCAGGTCGTCACCACCGACCAGGTGGGTCACGCGGTGCGCGAGGATGTCGCGCGCCATCCGGTCGGGATCGAACACCGGCTCCAGCACGCACGTGCCGCCCGCCGCGAGCATGCCGAGCGCGGTGCTGAACCCGAACACCCCGCACAGCGGCAGGGCGAGGTGCACGGCGTCACCGGGCCGCATGTCGAACGCCCGCGCGACGTTCACCGCGTGCTCGACGACGGCCCGCTGCGGATGGCCCGCGAGCTTGGGGGCACCGGTCGAGCCGGAGGTGGTGAAGTAGGCGACGGGATCGTCCGCGCGGCCCCGGTCCGGCAGCGGCCCGCCGTCCCCGGTGTCTCCGATCCGGTGTACGCCGCCGCCGACGTCGAACCCGGTGAGGTCGGCGCCCGCGGGCGCCCCGACGACGCCCACCCATGGGCCCGGGCGCCGCAGCCTGCCGACGAAGTCCAGGTCCAGGAACCGGTGGGGCACGACCACCCCGACCGGCCGGGCCCGCTCCAGCAAATGCGCCACCTCGTGCTCGCCGTAGCGGGTGTTCACGCCGAGCGCGGCGGCGCCCAGCCCGGCGAGCGCGAACTCGGCGACCAGGTACTCCAGCACGTTGGGCAGCCACAACGCCACCACGTCGCCACGGCCGACACCCCACTCCGCGAGGTCGCCCGCCAGCGCCCCGGCGGCCGCGCGCAGACCGTCGAACGTCAGCGTCCGGCTGCTCCCGCTCTCCACCAGCGCGACCTCCGCGCCGTGCTGCGCGACCACGCCGTCGAGCCACGCGACCAAAGTCGATCCGCCCACGCCGCTCAGTCTGCCGTGTGGCGCGACCGGCGGGCGGGTAGCAATCAAGCATGACGTCTACCAGTTCAACCGGTTTGTCCGACGCCGCCGTCGACAAGGCGGCAATGATCGCCTACAAGCCGATCGGGATGGCCTTCAGCATTCTGGGCGGGGTGGTCGCCAACATCGTCTTCGGACAGGTGTGGAAGCGGATCTCCGACGCCCCGACCCCGCCCAACGCCACCGACGAGGACTACACGACCCGCGAGGTCCTGATGGCCGCCGTCCTGCAGGGCGCACTGTTCGGTCTGGTCAAATCGGCCGTCGACCGCGCGGGCATGCGGGCGGTGCGGCGCTTCGTGTGGAAGCCGCGCTGACTTGTTGCGAATTCGGCCCGACGACCGGGCATGAGGACCGTCGGCGCGGGGTAGGCCGAAGGACATGTCGACGACCGAACACCGTCTTGCCACCACCACTGACGCCGGTGTGCCCGTCGAGAGCGACGAGCACTCCCTCACTGTCGGCCCCGGCGGCCCGATCCTGCTGCAGGACAGCTACCTCATCGAGCAGATGGCGCAGTTCAACCGCGAGCGGATCCCGGAGCGCCAGCCGCACGCCAAGGGCAGCGGGGCGTACGGGCACTTCGAGGTGACGAACGACGTCAGCGCCTACACCAAGGCCGCGCTCTTCCAGCCCGGAACGCGCACCGAGATGGTTGCCCGCTTCTCCACCGTCGCGGGCGAGCGGGGCAGCCCCGACACGTGGCGCGACCCACGCGGCTTCGCGCTGAAGTTCTACACGCCCGAGGGCAACTACGACATGGTCGGCAACAACACGCCGGTCTTCTTCATGAAGGACCCGATGAAGTTCCAGCACTTCATCCGCTCCCAGAAGCGACGGGCCGACAACAACCTGCGCGACCACGACATGCAGTGGGACTTCTGGACGCTCTCGCCCGAGTCGGCCCACCAGGTGACGTGGCTGATGGGCGACCGGGGCATCCCCCGCACCTGGCGGCACATGAACGGCTACACCTCCCACGCCTACATGTGGATCAACGAGGCGGGCGAGGAATTCTGGGTGAAGTACACCTTCAAGACCGACCAGGGCCCGCAGTTCTTCACCCAGGACGAGGCCGACCAGATGGCCGCCGTCGACACCGACTACCACACGCGCGACCTGTTCGAGCACATCCGCGACGGCGAGTACCCGAGCTGGACGCTGTACGTGCAGGTCATGCCGTACGAGGAGGCCAAGGATTACCGGTTCAACCCGTTCGACCTCACCAAGGTGTGGCCGCACGGCGACTACCCGCTGATCGAGGTCGGCCGGATGACGTTGGACCGCAACGCCACCGACAACCACACCGAGATCGAGCAGCTGGCGTTCCAGCCCAACAACCTGGTGCCCGGCATCGGGCCCAGCCCCGACCGGATGCTGCTGGCCCGCCTCTTCTCCTACGCCGACGCGCACCGTCACCGCCTCGGCGCGAACTACCAGCAGATCCCGGTGAACGCGCCGCAGTGTCCCGTGCGCTCGTACAGCAAGGACGGGGCGATGCGCATCCAGGGCGTGACCGACCCGGTGTACGCACCCAACTCGAAGGGCGGTCCCGCCGCCGACACCGAGCGCTACGGCCGCGTCCCGACCTGGTCCGCCGACGGCGACATCATGCGCACCGCCTACGTCGACCACGCCGAGGACGACGACTGGGGTCAGGCGGGCACGCTGGTGCGCGAGGTCTTGGACGACGCTGCCCGCGACCGGCTCGTCGACAACGTCGTCGGGCACCTGCTGAACGGCGTCACCGAGCCGGTGCTGCAGCGCGCGTTCACCTACTGGCGCAACATCGACGCGGGCGTCGGGGCCCGGATCGAGGAGGGTGTGCGGGCCAAGTCGGACCTGATGGACCCGAAGGCCGAGGAGCAGGGCAACCCGGCGCGCAGCAGCATGCAGGAGAAGGCCTAGGCCGTGTCCCGTGGATCACGGCCGATGGGATTCGTGATCCAGATGGCTCCGCGCAAGGCGGAGGACGGCTCTCGTACCGCGCCGACAACGCAGCGAGGGGCCATCTGAGCGCGAAGACCGCGGCTGCTGATCCACAGGACACGGCCTAGTCAGACGACGCCCGTCGCGACGATGGCCTCCGCGACCTCGACGAGCTTGGTGTTGGTCTCCTGCGACCGACGGACCAGCAGCGCGAAGGCCTCGTCCGCGGTCACCCGGCGGGCGTGCATGATGATCCCCTTCGCCTGCCCGATCAGGTCGCGGCTTTCCAGGGCCCGCTGCAGGTTGGATCGCCCGCGGGACTCCGAGAGGGTGATGGCGGCGAGGACGGCGAGCACCCGCGCCACGGACTCGGTGACGTCCTTGAAGGCGCGGGGCGAGTCGGCGTAGAGGCTGAGCGTGCCGAAGGTGGTCGAGTCGACGTGCAGCGGCAGGCAGAGCATCGACCCGACGCCCGCGACAACGGCCTGCGTCGTGAACGGCGGCCAGCGGCGTTCCGTGGACACGTCCTCGAGCCGGATGACCTCCTGGGACCGCGCGGCGTCCAGGCACGGCCCCGCGCCTTCCTGCTGCTGGAGCTCGTCGAGCTGTTGCACGACCGGGCCGGTGGCGGCGACGACCTCGAGGTGACGGCGGCCGACGGCGAGGATTACGCCTGCGTGCCGCGCGGGATCGACCAGCCGCACCGCCTCGTCGCACACGGCCGAGACGAGTGCGGGCTCGTCGGTGCTGCGCAAGCGGAACAGGCGCACCAGGTGCTCGACCGCCGACCAGGTTTCCTGGTCGGGCGATCCGCCGCCGAACTCGTCCATCGGGCCTCCTCACCGTCACCGACGATCGTAAGAGCGCGGGGCCCGTCCGGCTCATCCGTCGGCTTCGGCGGTCAGCTCGGCGCGCAGGTGCCGGAGCGTGCGCGCCAGCACGCGGGACACGTGCATCTGGGAGATGCCGATCCGCTGGGCGATCTGGGTCTGGGTCATCTCGCCGAAGAAGCGCATCGTGAGGATCGCGCGCTCCCGCTCGGGCAGCGCGTCGAGCAGCGGCCGCAGGGCATGGCGGTACTCGACCTTGTCCAGGTTCGCGTCGGCCTCGCCGAACCGCTCGACGAGCGGGATGCCGAGGACGGGATCGACGGCGTCGAGCGCCCCCGCGGTCTGGTTGGCCCGGGCGTCGAGCGCGTCGATGACCTCCTCGACCGCGACCCCGAGCCGCGCCGCCAGCTCGCTGGGTCGCGGCGCGCGGCCGAGCTCCTGCGCCAGCGGCTCGGCCACCTTGGCGACCGCGGCGCTGAGGTCCTTGAGCCTGCGCGGCACCCGCACCGACCAGGTCCGGTCGCGGAACCAGCGCAGCATCTCGCCGCGCACGCAGGGGATGAGGTAGCCGAGGAACTCGCCGTTGGCCAGCTCCGGATCCCAGCGGTCGATGGCGGTGATCAGCGCGACGGTGCCGACCTGGCTGAGCTCCTCACGGGTGGCGCCGCCGCCGCGCGCGTGCCGTCGCGCCAGGTGCTCGACGACCGGCAGGAAAGCGAGCACCAGATGCTCACGCAGGCCCGCCCGGCGCGGGTCGTCCTCCGGCAGAGACGCGAACTCGCGCAGCCGGGGCATCTCGGCGGCGTACTCGCTCGGTGTGGTGGGACCGACGCCGGATTCGGCCTCGCGGGCAACGGCGGCGAATGAAGGCATGGCCGTCCTCGAGACGTACAGATGAGGGCGACCGGGTTGGGCCCGTGGTCACGCGTCCACCGCGACCACGTCCCCGAACCTACGCCCCCGCGCGAGTGACCGCAGGATGAAGCGCTCGACGAAACCGCAGCGGCTGGTGGTTCAACCGCCGCGGCCGGGCAGACGTCCGCTGTCGGACCGCCCACCGCACGAAGGCGTCCCCACGAACGAGGCCGGTCAAACGTCGCTTGTCACACCACCGCCCGTGACCTCGACCCAGCCCGCCAGATCTCGTCGTCGGGCTGCTTGCACAGCCACCACTCCCGCTGATCGACCGCGCTCCGGTCGAGGTAGCGCTCGTGCTCGAAGCAGCGCTCGTCGCGGTCCACGACGACGAACACGCCGGTGAGCTGGTCGGCCACCGTCCGGTGGTAGCGGTCCCAGATCGGACGCAGGAAACCCCAGAGCAAGGGCGCATCCACGGCGTGGGCGAGCTGGCGCAGCACGGCCACCGCGATGCGCAGCTCGATCAGCCGCAGCCCGCCGTCGGGCATCCGCACCATCTGCACGGCGCGCAGGCCGACCAGCCGCTTGCCGAGCGTCCGCGCCGACCCGGCCTGCCCGAGGCCGAGGTAGCCGAGCGCGACGACCGCGGCGGCCACGGCCGACACGACGACCTTCCGGGGCCAGGGCGCCGTCGCGCTCCACACGTCGCTCAGCTGGAGCACGTCGCGTACGAACCAGGAAGCGGCGACGGCGAGGGCGACCGCCAGCCCGGCGACGATGACGAGGTCGATCGCCCAGGCCGCCGCCCGCAGCCGGGGCGGGGCGAGCTCGGCAGGCCCGGGCCAGACCGACCGGACGCTCGGGGCCGGGTGCGCGGTCACCCGTGCAGCCCGCCCGCGGCGAGGTGGATGAACGCGGCGCCGACTTCCTCGGCCGTGTTGAGGCGGTCGACGTAACCCTGCACCGGTTCGAGCGCCTTCTGCAGAGCCGCGGCATCCGGCTCGCCGCCGAACGTGATGACCGCGAGGTTGACGGGCCTGCGCGGGTCCGCGGCGGCGGCCAGCGCGTCCCGGAGCCCGGCGAGCGAGAGGGTGGGGTTGTCGGCCTCGTTGCGGCCGTCGGTGAACACGACGGCGTTGGACGGCGTGCCGTCGCGGTGGGCCGCCTGGGCGGACCGGTACGCGGCGAGGATCGTGTCGTGCAGCCCGGTTCCGGTGGCGGTCGGGGTGAGCGCGGTGATGGCGCGGTCGACCGCGTCCCGGCCGCCGCCGCGGAGGTCGGCGCGCTCACGCAGGACGCGGTAGTCCCGGTCGCCATCCAGGTGGGTCCCGAACTCCCAGAGCGACAGCCGGGCGTCGTCGGGCAGCAGCCGCGCCAGCGCCGTGACGCTGCGCCGGACCAGCGCGATCCGCGGCTCCGAGGTACGGGGCACCAGCGCCCGCATCGAGCCGGAGACGTCGACGGCCACCAGGACGTCCGCGCGCCGGTCCTCGGCGTAGGCCGTGGCGAGGACGTGGTCGACGTGGTGCGGGCCGAGCACGTCGACCGGCGGGGCGGCCACGGGCGGCAGGTCGCCGTCGGACGGGCCCGGCGGCCCGTCGCGGTCGGGTCTGCGCAGCCCGGCCTCGGCGAGCGGGCGGTCGGCCGCGGAAGCGCCGAGCGCGGCCCGGAGGGCGTCGAGCGCCTTCGCCCGGGCCGGGTCGGCGGCCGCCGCGGCGGACGGGAACCAGCTGTAGCGCAGCTGCGCCGTGTGGTCGGTCGGGGCGATCACGGTGCGGCCCGCGGTCGGGGCGCCGCGCAGCTCCCGCTCGGAGACCAGCCCGACCTCGCCCGGGCGACCGGGGAGCGCCGGGGCGTCGGCCGCCACGATGCGCGTGCGCGGGAACGCGACGGACAGCGCTTCCGCCGAGGCGTCCATGCCGTCGGCCAGCCACACCGCCTCGCCGACGGCGCCGAGGGCGAGCAGGCCGTCGCCGTTGTCACCGGGAGCGTGGGCGACGAGCCGGACCCGCGACCCCTGCGCGGTGACGAGCCCGGCAAGCGCGCCCCAGCCACCGCCCGCCTTGCCGATCCGCGCGGCGGTGTCGGCATCGGTGACGAAGTAGAGGGGACTCGTGGCGACGACGGCGCCCGCGGTGGGCGCGTCGGCGGGCGCGAATCGGTCGGGGGCGCCGCGCCACGCCGCGTCGTCGGGCACCCACAGGTCGGCGTCGAGCGCGGCCGCCCGCGCCGCGGCGCCGCGCCCGTCGGCGACGGTGACCTGGAGAGGACCGCACGCCGCCGGGGCGACGGCGTCCAGAACCGGCGCGAACGACCGTGCCGTCACGACCCGCAGGGTGGGACATGCGCCGTCGGGCGGTGGTGGGGCGCCGTACACCGTCGTGAGCACGAGGGCGGACGACCCGACGAGGACGAGCGCGGCCACCGCCGGGAGCCATCGCCACCGGGAGTAGGTCTTTCGGGCACGGTGCTGGGGCATAGCAGGACCTCCGGTCGGGGAACGTCCGGCGTCCACGGGTGGGGAGCCCGGGACCGCACGACGTGGTCGACGATCGGGGGACACCGCCGACCGCTCCTCGGGGCGACGCTTCCGAGGCGGCGCCTCAAACCGTACCGGTGCGGGCCGCGTGAAGGGGGGATGAGCGCTGCGCGACGGTTACGACTCGGCTACGACCGCGGAGCCGCGCCGGCCTGGTTGGCAGCGATGACGTCGACGCATAGCCTCGTCTGCGCAGGTCACGACGACCGTTGAGCGATGAGAAGGTGCGCGCGCGTGGGAGCATTCAATCCGCCCATCAAGCAGGACAACCCGGATCCGCGGGTCGCATGCGCCCTTCTCCTCGACACGTCGTACTCGATGAAGGGCGAGCGCATCGAGCACCTGAACGCCGGGTTCACCGCGTTCTGCGCGTCGATCGCGGAGGACCCGCTCGCCCGCAAGCGCACCGACGTCACGGTGATCACATTCGGGGGCGCCGTCGAGGTCGCCGTGCCGTTCCACGAGGGCCGCGACCTCACACCGACCACGTTCGCGGCGCAGGGCGCCACCCCGCTGGGCGAGGCGCTCGACACCGGTCTCGACCTGCTCGCCGCCCGGAAGAGCGAGTACAAGGAAGCGGGCCTGGAGTACTTCCGCCCGTGGCTCTTCGTCATCACCGACGGCATGCCCACCGACGAGCAGCGGTTCGCCCGCGCGTGCGAGCGGGTGCGCGAGGCCGAGGCGGCGAAGGAGATCGCCGTGTTCGTGGTGGGGGCAGGCGAGGCGGACCTCGAGACGCTGGCGCAGCTCTCGGCGGTGCGTGAACCGCTGGCGCTGACCGGTCTCCGCTTCGAGGAGCTCTTCGCCTGGCTGTCCACCAGCATGAGCGTCGTCAGCCAGTCCAGCGCCTTCGGGTCGACGGACGCGACGGTCGCGGCGACGGAAGCCGCCGAGCAGGTGCCGCTCCCGTCGCCCGCCGGATGGGCTACGTGGTAGCTGCGGCCTGGCGGCTCCTCGGCGGCTCGGTCCCCGGGTCCCTGCACCGTCGGCAGGGCCGGGGCTGCGACGACGCGTTCGGCTGGCACGTCGACGACGCCCTGGTCGTCGCGGTCACGGCCGACGGGGCGGGCTCGCGGCCGGGCACCTCGGCGTTCGGCGCGTTCACGGCGGTCGAGGCGGTACTGACGGCCGCGCAGGACGACCCCGCCGTCGAGCATTTGTTCCACATGGCGCTGTCCGCCGTCGACGACGCGGCGGACGGGCTGGGCGTCGCCGCCGACCTGCTCGCTACGACACTGAGTGTCGTCGTCGTCGCGGGCGCGTGCGTCGCGGTCGGACAGGTCGGCGACGGAATCGCGGTGCACGGGGCGGGCGACGCGGTCGAGGTGGTGGCCGTCGGGGAGCGCCCCGAGCACGTCAACGAGACGGTCTTCCTCACCACCCCGGGTGCGCTGTCGGACCACCTCCGCACGTTCTGCGTCAGCGCCGAGGCAGTGGACGCACTTGCCCTGACCACCGACGGCCTGCGCTACCAGGTGCTCGACGACGTACCGGCGCACCGGCCCTTCGCACCGTTCTTCCGGGAGGCCTGGGCGTACGCGCGCCGACCGGATGCCACGCCGGAGGCCGTCACCGCATTCCTCGACGAGATCGAGGACCAGAGTGGTGACGACAAGACGCTCGTGCTGGCCGTCCGCGACCGATCCGGGACGGCACCCGCGACGACGTGCCTGAGCGCTCGCCCTGCGGTGTGGGTCCCGTGAAGCTCAGCGATCTGGAGATCGGGCCGCCGCTGTCGCAGGGCGGGCAGGGCACCATCCATGTGGTGCGGGGCGCCTCCGATCGGGTGTTGAAGCGCTTCCACGAGGCCGAGCTCACCCGCGCGTCGGACCTCGAGGAGCGACTGCGCGCGATGGTCGCCCACCGGCCCACCGGCTGGCGGGAGACCTCCGGCCACGCGATGCTCGCCTGGCCGTCGGACGTCGTGCTCGACGGCAACCGGTTCGTCGGGCACGTCATGCCCCGGCTGCGGCTCGCGGACGTCGTCGAGTTGCACGTGCTGTCCAACCCGTCGGACCGGCAGAACCCCGGCCCGTCCACACCGGGCTGGGTCCGCGGCTTCACGTGGCGCCACCTGGTGCGAACCGGCGCGAACCTCGCGCTGGCCACGGACGTCCTGCACAGAAGCGATTACGTGGTCGGCGACTTCAACGAGCGCAACATCCTGGTGCGCAGCGACACCCGCGTGACCCTGGTGGACTGCGACTCGATGCAGGTCCCGAACCCGCTTTCCGGGCCGCCGTTCCTGTGCGGGGTCGGACGGGCGGAGTTCACCGCACCCGAGCTGCTCGACGTCGACATCGCGACCACGCCCCGGCGCGCGAGCTCGGACCTGTTCGCGCTCGCGGTGCACATCTTCCAGCTCGTCATGGAGGGCGTGCACCCCTTCGACGGGGTGTGGCACGGCGCTGACGAGAAGCCGCGGCGCCATCAGCTGGCCCGGCAGGGCCGCTTCGCCTACGCAGGCGACCCGCTCCTGCGCCCGGGGCCCACGGCGATGCCATTCGACCTGCTGCCCGAGGAGGTCCGGGAGCTCTTCACCCGTGCGTTCGTCCTCGGGGCGGCCGACCCGGACGCGCGGCCGACGGGCCGGGAATGGCACGACGCGCTCGCCCGATGCGCCGCGGACCTGCGCACGTGCACCTCCGTCGAGCGCCACCTGTATCCGCCGCACCACGCGACCTGCCCGTGGTGCGCGCAGAGCGCGCGCAACGAGGCCCGCCGCCGCGCGGTCGAAGTTCCCCCGGCCGCCTTCCGTCGGCGCCGCACGGTCCGCGGCGAGGCCGTCATGGCGGTTCTCGCCGCCCTCAACCTCCTGCTCGCCGCGTTCCTGATCACCCACAGGGCGCCGACGCTCACCGAGGTTGCCGTCGCTCATGTGGCCGACCCGGTCGCGATGGCCGTCAGCCCAGACGACCGGCACGTCTACGTCGCGGGCCGGTGCTGCGTCGTGTCGGTGATCGACACTGCTACGGGCGCGGTCACGGGGAAGATCCCGACCCGGGACGGCGTGTCCGGCCTGGCCATCAGCCCGGACGGGGCGCACCTCTACGCCACCGACCCGACGTCGGGCACGGTGTCGGTCATCGCCACCGCGGCGAATGCCGTCATCGCGACGATCCGGGCAGGCCCGGGTCCGCTCGGCGTGGCGGTGAGCCCGGACGGGCGCACGGCCTACGTCGCCGAGGACAGCGATCCCGGAGCCGTGGCGGTGATCGACACCGCGACGGCAACGGTCACCCGGACAGCTCCGGTCGGCGGCAATCCGACCGCCGTCGCGATCACACCCGACGGCCGGTCCGTCTACGTCACGAACGACGCCTCCAACTCGGTCTCGGTCCTCGACACCGACACCGGCGCCGTGACGACCACGACCCCGGTGGGCGAGTATCCGGGCGCAGGCCGGTATCCGCAGGCCCTCACGGTCGCGCCCGACGGACGGCACGCCTACGTGGCGAGCCCGCAGATCGGCGCGGTGACCGTGCTCGACACGAGTTCGGACACCCTGGTGAGCAGGATCCCGATGAGCGGCTTCATGATCGTGCCTCCCGACGGGCAGCACGCGTACCTCTTCGGCGGCGGTCTCTCGGTGGTCGACACGAGCACCAACACCGTGACCGAGAGCATCCCGACCGGCCTGCGGCCCACCTCCGGCGCGGCCAGCCACGACGGACGTCACCTCTACCTCGCCGACTCAACGGACAACACGGTCACGATCGTCGACACCAGCGGCCTGTGAGCGCGTCGAGAGTCACGCCTTCGTCCTTGGATCTACACATCGGTGACTCTCGCCGTCTGGATCACGCGACGTCCGCCACCTCGCCACCGGTGACCTTGACCAGCTCGGCGAACGTGCTGGGGAACACCGAATGCGGAATGCCGCCCGCCGCCCAGATCTCGTCGAACTCCGCGAGCGCGCGGTCGACCAGCGTGCGGATGGGCGCCGGGTGCCCGACGGGCGCGACGCCGCCGATGGTCTGGCCGGTCGCGGCCCGCACGAACTCGGGTGTGGCGCGCCGCACCCGCTCGGCGCCGATGATCGCGGCGACCTTCCCGGTGTCGACCCGGTGCGCGCCGGAGGTCATCACGAGCAGCGGCGCGCCGTCCGCGTCGAACAGCAGCGAGTTGGCGATCTGCCCCACCGCGATGCCCAATGCGGCGGCCGCCGCCGGAGCGGTGGTCACCGCGTCGGGCAGCACCTGCAGGCGTGCGACCCGCGCGGGATCGGCTCCACGGGCGGTCAGATCGGCGACGACGAGTTCGACGTTGCGATGCACGGCACGCACCTTGCCACGCCGCCATGACGGCCGCGCACGGATTGCGGTCGACGCCCACGCCCACCGGTGTAGCCGCGGTCGCCCCACTCGTGGCGTGCTGGATCGGCCATCTCGTCGTGTCGAGATGCGCGACTCACCGTGCAGGAATGCGCGACTCACCGTGCCGGAAAGCCGGACTCGCCGTGTCGAGATGCGCGACTCACCGGGGTCAGGCGGGTTTGGCGATCCGTGTGCCGGTGAGCTGTGTGCCGTCGGCGGCATACAGCGCGCACAGGATCGACCGGGTGCCGAACGACGACGTCGGCGAGGAGCGGTACGCGAACGCGGCGGCCGACGGCACGAGCGCGGCCACCCGCAGCCGCGCCTTGTCCGCCCCGACGATCCGCCCCGTGCCGAAGGCGAGCGCGCAGGCAGGCCCGGCCCCGGCGGCGACGACGTCGCGGCCGGGGTAGGGCTCGTTGAGCTGGGTGTCGAACAGGTCGAGCGAGTCGAAGATCTCGACGTCGTGCGGGTCGTCGCACGACGCGGTGGTGGTGTACCGGCGCCCGACGGCCAGCTGACCCTGCAGGCAGCTGGTGGTAAGCGACGGCACGTCGGGGATGTCCCCGCCCTCGCCGTAGGTGAACACCAACGGCCCGGCGGCCGCGCGCGGCCACAGCACCCCCGCGGCGAGGCCCACCACCAGGCCCAGCACCGCAACCGCCACGAGCGCGGGCCACCGACGGCGGGCGGGCGCGGCGCGGTGGCCGGGAACGGTGACCGTGCGGGTGGGGGTGCCCGCCAGGCCGGTGGGCGGTGTGGGCGGCTCTCCCGAGAGCAGCGCGGCGGCCTGCACGCCGGTGAGCCGGGCCCGGGGGTCGCGCTGCAGCAACCCGGCGATGACCGCGCCCAGCGGCCCACGGGTGCGTGTGGTGGGCACCTCGGCGTTGATCACGGCGGCGATCGTGGCCGCCGTCGTGTCCCGGGCGAACGGGCCGCGCCCCTGCACGGCGTACCAGAGCGTGGCGCCGAGGCTCCACAGGTCCGAGGCCGGGTCGGCGTGGCCGCCGTCGAGCCGCTCCGGCGCCATGTAGCCGGGCGAGCCGACGAACGAGCCGGTGGTGGTGAGCCGTGGGTCGTCGGCGGCCTGGGCGATGCCGAAGTCGGTGAGGGTGACCCGACCGTCGGCGCCGAGCATGACATTGGACGGCTTGACGTCGCGGTGCACGACGCCGCGCTCGTGGGCGGTGCGCAGCGCGCCGAGCAGCCGCCGCGTCACCTCGAGGGCGGTCGCCTCCGACAAGGGCCCGGAGCGCGCCACGACGTCGGCCAGCGTCGGCGCCTCGATGAGCTCCATGACGATGTGGTCGACGCCCCCGTCGCTGACGACGTCGTACACGGTGACGATCGCGGGGTCGTTCAGCCGCCCCGCGGTGCGGGCCTCACGCAGCAGCCGTTCGCGGAAGAGCCGCCGGTCGTCGGGGCCGAGCCCGTCGGGGAGGTGCAGCTCCTTGACCGCGACGTGCCGCCCCATCATGCGGTCCTCGGCCCGCCAGACGATCCCCATGCCGCCGCGCCCGAGCTCGGTGAGCACGACGTAGCGACCCCCGATGACCCGCGTCGGCGTCACGGCTTCCACGGGCGGCCCTCCCCACGCTCACCGACGGTTACGACACCAGCGTCCCATCAGGTGCAGACACTGCCCGGAACCGGGGTCAACAGCCCGTCGACGACCCACGTGCCATCCGCCATCTGGCGGAACCCGTTGGTGATGGTCGGGGTGGCCACCACGGTCTGTCCCCGCTCGAGCTTCTGCACCGACGGCGACGCCGCGGTGGCGCCGGTGCGCACGTTGACCGCGTCGCCGTTCACGGTGAAGGAGCACGCCTTGCCCTGCACGACGGCGGTGCCCTCGCCGAGCCCGCCGCGGTCGAGGATCGACAGGAGCGCGAGCAGCAGACCGATGACGATGACGAGCGGCCAGCTGCGGAAGTCGACGCGGAGCTTGCCGCCCCCCGTCTCTTTGAGGATGAAGTACCGCCGCTTGGCCAATGTCACTCCCCGGAACAGTGTGACCGCAGGATAGTCCGCCCGCAGCGGCAAGGGGTGCGAGATAGCGTGTCTTCCGAGCAGGGTCCACGAGGCGAGAAGGCGGCGAGATGAAGGTCATCTACACGTACACCGACGAGGCACCCGCGCTGGCGACGCACTCGTTCCTGCCGGTGATCGAGGCGTTCGCGGCCGCGGCAGGCGTCGAGGTCGAGACCCGCGACATCTCGCTGTCCGGGCGCATCCGCGCCGCGTTCGGCCTGGTGCCCGATGCGCTGGCCGAGCTCGGCGCCCTGGCCACCACCCCCGAGGCCAACATCATCAAGCTGCCGAACATCAGCGCGTCGACCCCGCAGCTCAAGGCCGCGGTCGCGGAGCTGCAGGCGGCGGGCTACGCGGTGCCCGACTACCCGGAGAACCCGCAGACCGAGGAGGAGAAGGCCGCCCGCGCGGCGTACGACGCGGTCAAGGGCAGCGCGGTCAACCCGGTGCTGCGCGAGGGCAACTCCGATCGCCGCGCTCCCGCGAGCGTCAAGCAGTTCGCCCGCAGCCACCCGCACTCGATGGGCGCGTGGTCACCGGAGTCGGCCTCGCACGTCACGACGATGTCCGACGACGACTTCCGCCACTCCGAGACGTCCTTCACCGTGCCCGCGGCCACCACCCTGCGCATCGAGCACGTGGCGGCGGACGGCGCTGTCACCGTGCTCAAGCCGGAGCTGCCGGTCCTTGACGGCGAGATCGTCGACGCGGCGGTGATGCGCCGCGCCGCGCTCGACGCGTTCCTCGCCGCAGAGGTGGCCGACGCCAAGGAGCGCGGCGTGCTGTTCTCGGTGCACCTCAAGGCCACGATGATGAAGGTGAGCGACCCGATCCTGTTCGGACGGGCCGTGATCGCCTACTTCGCCGACGTGTTCGCGCAGTTCGGCGACGACCTCGCCGCCGTCGGCGCGAACCCCAACGACGGGCTGGCCAGCATCCTCACCGCGATCGGCAAGCTTCCCGACGACAAGCGCGAGGCCATCGAGAAGGCGATCACCGCGACCTACGAGTCGGGCCCCGCGCTGGCGATGGTCGACTCCGACCGCGGCATCACCAACCTGCACGTGCCGTCCGACGTGATCGTCGACGCGTCGATGCCCGCCGCGATCCGCGCGTCGGGGCAGATGTGGAACGCCGCGGGCAAGCAGCAGGACACCAAGTTCGTCATCCCGGACTCCTCGTACGCCCCGCTCTACGCCGAGACCGTCGACTTCTGCCGCGAGCACGGCGCGTTCGACCCCACCACGATGGGCACCACGCCCAACGTCGGGCTGATGGCGCAGAAGGCCGAGGAGTACGGCAGCCACGACAAGACGTTCCTGGTGCCCGCCGACGGCGTGATCCGCGTGGTCGACGGTGACGACGTGAAGCTCTCGCACGACGTGGCGGCGGGCGATGTCTGGCGCGCCTGCCAGACCAAGGACGCGCCGATCCGCAACTGGGTGGAGCTCGCGGTCGGCCGGGCCCGCGCCACCGGAGCACCCGCCGTCTTCTGGCTGGACGAGACCCGCGGGCACGACGCGCAGGTGCTCGCCAAGGTGCGCGCCCAGCTCGCCGAGCTGGACACCGACGGGCTGACCATCGAGATCCTGCCGGTCGCCGAGGCCACCCGCTACACGCTGGAGCGGGCCAAGCGCGGGGAGGACACGATCTCCGTTACCGGCAACGTGCTGCGCGACTACCTCACCGACCTCTTCCCCATCCTGGAGCTGGGCACCAGCGCGAAGATGCTCTCGATCGTCCCGCTGATGAACGGCGGCGGGCTGTTCGAGACCGGCGCCGGCGGCTCGGCGCCCAAGCACGTCCAGCAGCTGGTGAAGGAGAACCACCTGCGGTGGGACTCCCTGGGCGAGTTCCTCGCGCTGGCCGTCTCGCTCGAGTTCCTCGCCGACGCCACCGACAACCCGCGCGCGGCCGTCCTCGGAAAGACGCTCGACGCGGCCACCGGGCAGCTGTTGGAGAACGGGAAGTCGCCGTCGCGGCGGGTCGGCGAGCTGGACAACCGGGGCAGCCACTTCTACCTCACGCTCTACTGGGCGCAGGCCCTCGCCGCGCAGAGCGACGACGCCGAGCTGGCGGCGCGGTTCGCCCCGCTCGCGGCCGCGCTGGCCGACGCCGAGGAAACCATCGTCGGCGAGCTGGCCGCGGTGCAGGGCGAGCCGGTGGACCTGGGCGGCTACTACCTGGTCGACAAGGCCAAGACCGACGCCGTCATGCGCCCGAGCCCCACCTTCAACGCCACGCTGGCACGCCTCTGATGTAGACCACTTTCCGCATTGGCGGCGGCCTGCGTTGCGCACGATTGGTCACCGACTGTGGACGTCCCTTCACCGAGGAGTCCGAGGAGGTCAGCGGCGGCTTCGACCGGGGCCGATGGCTGACCGCGATGCACTCAGCGCGGGCAGCAGAACGCCGTCGACGACGCGCACGACGTCCTCCTCGACGAGCATCAGCCCCCTCGCAGCGACGCGCTGGTAGGCGATCGCCGGGAAAACCTCGGCCAGCGTCTCGACATCAGCCCCCTCGTGCACCAATCCGCGCTCTACGGCCCGCGACAACACACTCTCGAAGAGTCCGCTGTAGGGCGCGCCCAGCGCATCCCTCGACGCGTCCCGCAGCGCCGCGTCGTGCCGGGACGCAGTGAGCACCGCCGCGAGCACCTGGGCGGCGCGGACATCGTGGTGGAGGTACGCCCGTCCGCAGCTCATCAGGTCCTCGCGCAGGTCGCCGGTGTCCGGCACATCCGGCGCCGTGAACAGCGCCGCCGCCGCGGCGACGACGAGCGCGGTCTTGCTGGGCCAGCGCCGGTAGAGCGTGGCCTTGCTCGCGCCGGACCGGCGGGCGACGGCGTCCATGGTCAGTCCGTCGAAACCCATCTCGATGAGCAGGTCCTGGGTCGCACGCAGCAGCTCCTCGCCGATCGCGGCGTTGACAGGCCGTCCGGGGGAGCGCGTCGGCGGAAGCATGGCTCAACCTTATCAGACTGAACAGTTTCGTATCGATACCGTACAGTTCAGTTTCATATTAGCTCGGCCAGACAACGGAGGGATCTCCCATGACCACGACGGTGCTCCTCGCCGGCGCTACCGGCATGCTCGGCAACCGCATCGCCAGCCACCTGCTCGACCAGCCCGACGTCGCCGTGCGCCTGCTGCTGCGCGCCACGGCGCCTCCCGGCACCGCGAAGGCCGAAGTGGTGGACGCGCTGGTGAGCCGAGGCGCCGAGGTCGTTCCCGGCGACGTGACCGACCCGGTCTCGCTCGAGGCGGCCACTCTGGACGTCGATGTCGTCGTCTCGGCATTGCAGGGCGGCCCCGACATCATCATCGACGGTCAGATCGCCCTCGCCGAGGCGGCCACCCGCAACGGCGCCCGGCGGTTCCTGCCCTCGGACTTCGCGATCGACCTGTTCTCCGCCCCCGAGGGCGCCCCGCAGTTCGACATTCGCCGCCGCGCCGCCACGGCCATCGACGCGCTGCCGCTGGAAGTCGTGCACGTGCTCAACGGCGGTTTCATGGACAGGATGCTCGACCCGAACACCGCAGGCATCGTCGACCTCAACGCGCGTACTGCCATGGTGTGGGGTACCGGCGACGAGCCCTTCAACCTCACCACGGTCGAGGACACGGCACGTTTCACCGCCCGCTTGGCCACCGACCCCGCCGACGTTTCCGGCGTGCGCTCCCTCTCAGGGGCCGAGACCACCTTCAACACGATCATCGACGAGACCGAACGCATCTCCGGCACCCCCCTGAGCCGCAACGTCCTGGGGAGCGTCGAGGACCTGCGACAGATCACCGCCAACGCGGACGACCCCTGGTCGGTACTCATGCAGTGGTACCTCCTCTCGATGCTCACGCTGGCGCCGTTCCCGACCACCGACAACGACCGCTACCCCGACGCCCATCCGGCAGGACTGCACGACTACCTCGTCGCCGCCCACCGGGACCGCCAGCAGACCTGAACCGCTTGCCCGAAACACCCCGAGCTACGGAAGGACGACCATGCCCGACGACCACCACGACCTCGACCGCCTCAAGTCCGGCTACGCCTACCTGCCCGGTGACGCCCCGGCGTACTGGAACTTCGGAACCTACTGGCGACTGCTGGCCACCAGCGACACCACCGACGGCCGCTCGACGACCTTCGACGAGCTGTTCCCGCAAGGAATCGTCGCGCCGCCCCACGTCCACAACGACGCCGAGGAGGCCTTCTTCGTTCTCGAAGGAGACCTGGTGTTCACCCTCGGCGACGACGACCAGGAGATCACCGCATCCCCCGGCACCTACATCTACATCCCGCCCGGCACCCGGCACTCGTTCCGCTGCGGATCGGTGGTCGGCCGGGTCCACAACACCCTGGTCCCCGGGGGCTTCGATCATGGCATCACCGCCCACGGCACGCCTGCACCCCGGGTCGACATGCCCGCCCCCGGCACCTCCGCGCTCGACGTCTGGCAGCAGATCGCCCCCGGACGCCCGCCCGTCCCGTGGGAGAACCCCGACGTGGCGACCTGGTGACCGGGGGCGGCCGACACCAATGCGACATCACATCGACGAGCGAGGAGCACCCGAACATGACCGAGAGCCAGAACCCGACCCTGGTCACCGAGCTGATGGCGCTGCTGCGCGCCCCCAGCACCTGCTACATCACGACGCTGATGCCCGACGGCTCACCGCAGCTGACCCAGACCTGGGTCGACACCGACGGCGAACACATCCTGATCAACTCGGTGGCCGGATACCAGAAACTGCGCAACATCGAACGAGACCCACGCGTCGCCGTGGCGGTGTCTGACCCAGCCGCACCGACGCGATACATCACCGTCCGCGGCCGCGTCACCGCCACCACGACCGAGGCCGCAGCCGATCAGATCGAGGCGTTGGCGCAGAAGTACCTCGGCGCCCCCTACCCCTGGTACGGGGGCCGTGATCAGACCCGCGTCAGCATCAGCATCAGCATCGCATTGAGAAGATCCACGCCATGGGCCAGTGACCCGACGCCCCTCCAGTAGACCGGCCGGCGGCTCCCTTACGGCAACGCGAGCACCGCGCACAGGGCCGCGACCGCCGTGTCCTGCAGCACCGCCCGCCACGTGATGACGCTGTCCCAGCGGGTCTGCAGGGCGCGCGCGTCCTGCGGCACGCGGCCCTCCTGGGCGGCGGCCGTGAGCACGCGGTTGACCGGGGCGTTGACCCGCCTGTAGATCGCGAGCCACGCCACCAGCGCGGCGACCGCCACGAGTGCGGCCGCGGCGGGCAAGAAGCGGCCGCTGAGCGCCGCGGCGCACCCGGCCAACGTCGTTGCGACGACGCTGAGGATCCCGGGTACCGGGAACCGCCGGTCCCCGTAGTAGTGCATGTGACCGTTCACCAGCACGAGGGCGCGGTCGTCGACCTTCTCCCACGTCGGACGCATGACCAGCGCCCCCAGCACGTCGGTCCCGTAGATGATCCCGGCGGCCAGCACCGCGACCACGGCCAGCAGGTGGCTGACCAGGTTCATGACGTGGTTCCGGATGCGGCGCGGACGGGTTCGGGGACGCTCGCCGGTGTCGGGCGCTCGCGCAGGAGCAAGCCCGCACCGACCAGCACGACGGCGGCGGTCAGACCGTGGATCCCGAGCGCCGTCGCGGGCGCCCCGCCCTGGCTCAGCACGATCACCATGTCGCCTGCGGGAATGAAGGCGAAGGCGAGCATCGCCCACCCCAGGGCGCGTCGATGCCCGGAGAGCAACAGCGCGAAGACGACCAGGCCGGTCGCGATGTCGCGGACGCCCTTGACGGCCAGGAACGCCGTTCCCTCCCGTTGCGGCCAGGTCGGAACGCCGAACCCGGCCGCGGCGACCTGCGGGGCCAGGAGGAACTCCAGACCGATGTAGATGATGAAGAGGCCGATCAGAACGGCGATGCCGGTGGCGAGGATTTTCAACGGACACTCCTTTCTAGCGCTGCTAGGTACACTAGCGAGGCTAACACTAGCTATGCTTGTACGTCTAGCGACGCTAGGATGTCGTGGGTGTCCACACCGTCTCGGCAGCGTCGCGAGCGCGAACTCGCGCAGCGCCGCCAATTGATCATCGACTCCGCCCGCGAGCTTGCCGAGACCGAGGGATGGGACGCGGTCACCACCCGCCGCCTGGCCGACAAGATCGAGTACAGCCAACCGGTGCTCTACAACCACTTCGCCGACAAGAGCGCGATCATCGACGCCGTCGCGGTGGAAGGATTTGCCGAGTTGGCGAGCGCGCTGCGGTCGGCCGCCGTTCGGGGATTGGACGCCGTGGCCCAGGCCTACCTGGACTTCGCCGAGAACCAGCCTACGTTGTACGACGCCATGTTCACCCTCGCGTCCGATCTTCCGTTCGGCACGCCGCAGGCACCGACTCCGCTCCACGCCGCGTTCGCCGAGCTGCGCACGGCCTTCGCCACGGAGGCCGACCAGCGCGATCCCGAGGTGCTGACGGAGGTCGCGTGGAGTGCCTTGCACGGGCTCGCCACGCTCACCCGGGCAGGCAGGCTCCGCCCCGAGCTGCGCGACCGGCGGCTTCCGCAGCTCCTCGAGCTGCTGCGCACCCGATCCACGGCCCCTGCCGACGTCGGGAAGGAGGCTTCCGCGACGTAAACCGGTTGCCGAGTGCCGTAGCGTCGTACGGCGTGCTCTCGCCGTACCCGCAGCTCATCCGGGCCGGGTTCCAGCGTTACGCCACCTACCGCCAGGCCGCGCTCGCGGGCCTCGCCACCAACACCGTCTTCGGGCTCCTTCGCGCATCGGTGCTGGTCGCGGTGCTGGCGCAGCGCGGTTCGGTCGCCGGGTACGACGTCGCGGCGGCCGTCACGTACGTGTGGCTCGGCCAGGGCCTGCTCAACGTCGTCAACCTGTGGAGCGACCGCGAGCTGGCGGGGCGGGTGCGCACCGGCGACATCGTCGTCGACCTCGGCAGGCCGTGGGACCTGCAGGCGGCGCTGCTCGCGGGCGACTTCGGCCGCGCGGGCCACGCCGTGGTCATGCGCCTGCTGCCGCCGATGGCGTTCGGCGCGGTGTTCTTCCCGTTCCGCTGGCCGGAGCACGCCGCCACCTGGGCGCTGTTCGTCGTGTCGATGGCGCTGGGCACCGCCGTCAGCTTCGGCATCCGGTTCCTGCTCAACCTCAGCGCGTTCTGGCTGCTCGACGCGCGCGGGGTGCTCGCGGTGTGGGGCACTGCAGGCGGGCTGCTCTGCGGGCTGGTCCTGCCGCTGGCCTGGTTTCCCGCGTGGGCGCAGGCGGTGCTCGCGTGGACGCCGTTCCCGGCGCTGTTCCAGATGCCCATCGACGTCTTCCTGGAGCGCGGCGACCCGCTCGACGTCCTCGCCCGCCAGCTCGTCTGGGCCGCGGTGCTGTTCGTGCTCGGCCGGGCCGTGCTCGCCCGCGGCACCCGGCGGCTGGTGGTGCAGGGTGGGTAAACAGGTCTACGCCCGGATCGTCGCGTCCCGCATCCGCAGCCAGCTGGCCTACCCGGTGTCGTTCGCGCTGGACCTCGTCGCACAGGCGCTCAGCCAGGGCATCGAGCTGCTGGCGATCCTCGTCATCTTCACCCAGGTCACGACGCTGGGCGGGTTCTCGGCGAGCGAGGTCGTGCTGATCTACGGGCTGGCCGCCACCGCGTTCGGGCTGGCCGACCTCGCCGTCGGGCAGGTCGAGGTGCTGCCCGAGTACATCCGCACCGGCGAGTTCGACGTGATGCTCCTGCGGCCGCTCGGCGCGCTCCCGCAGCTGCTCTCGGCCGACGTCCAGCTGCGCCGGGTCGGCCGGGTCGTCTCCGGCCTGGTCGTGCTGGCCTTCGCGCTGCGCGACGTGGAGTGGACGCCGCTGCGGGTGGCCGTCGCCGTCGTCGCGCCGCTGTCCGGGGCGGTGCTGTTCGGGGCCGTGTGGATCGCGGCGAACTGCGTGTCGTTCTGGCTGGTCGACGGGCGGGAGGTGGCCAACTCGGTGACGTACGGCTCCGACTTCGCCACCTCCTACCCGATCACCGTCTACGGGCCGTGGCTGCGGCGGATCATGTGCTTCGTCGTGCCCGGCGCGTTCGTCGCCTACTTCCCGGCGCTGGCGCTCACCGGGCGGCCCGATCCGCTCGGTTTCCCCGATGCCCTGCGTTACTGCTCCCCGCTCGTCGCGGCGGCCATGGCCGGGGTCGCCGCACTCGTCTGGCGCACCGGCGTGCGCCGCTACCAGGGAACAGGGTCATGATCGTCGAGACCGAGGGGCTGAGCAGGACGTTCGTGGTGGGACGGCGCAAGCGGGTGGCGGCCGTCGAGGGCGTGACGCTGGCCGTCACGGCGGGCGAGGCGGTCGGCTTCCTCGGGCCGAACGGGGCGGGCAAGTCCACCACGATCAAGATGCTCACCGGGGTGCTCGTGCCAACGGCGGGCCGGGCGCGGGTGTGCGGGTTGGACCCGGTGCGGGAGCGGCGCGAGCTGGCCCGGCGCATCGGCGTCGTGTTCGGGCAGCGCAGCCAGCTGTGGTGGGACCTGCCGCTGCGCGAGAGCTTCGCCCTGCACGGCGCGATCCACCGGGTGTCCTACCGGGAGCGCCTCGACGAGTGCGTCGAGCTGCTCGACATGGCCGCGTTCCTCGCCACGCCGGTGCGCCAGCTCTCGCTCGGGCAGCGCATGCGCGGCGAGGTGACGGCGGCCCTGCTGCACCGTCCGGAGCTGCTGGTGCTCGACGAGCCGACGATCGGGCTGGACCTGGCGAGCAAGGAGCGGCTGCGGGCGTTCCTCGCCGACCTGGTCGGCCGCGGCGCCGTCACGCTGCTGCTCACCACGCATGACCTGCCCGACGTCGAGCGGCTGTGCCGCCGCGTCGTCGTGATTGACCACGGGCGCGTGCTGGTGGACGACGACCTCGCGGCGCTCCGCGCCCGCTTCGGTGGCGCGCGCGAGGTGGTGGTGGACCTGGCCGCGCCCGCCGCGGCCCTGACCGGCCTGCCCGGGGTGCACGACGTGACCGTCGAGGCGGGCGGCCTGCGGCAGCGCCTCGCGTTCTCCCCCGCGGACACGACGGCCGCCGCGGTGATCGCCGCCGTCGCCGCGCGGGCCGCGCTGCGGGACGTGGCCGTGGTCGAGCCGTCGATCGAGGACCTGGTGCGCACCCTCTACCACCGCTCGTGAGTGGAAACAGTGGCTAGAGCCACTGTTTCCACTCACGAGCTCAGCCCAAGGTCAGCGAGCCGCGGGTGATCGTGGCCGCCAGCAACACCATCGCCACGCCGAGACCGGAGTAGCACAGCACGTCGACGGCCTTGCCGCGGATCGCCAGCAGCCCCACCCGCTCGGCGGGCACGGCGAGCCGCAGCACCGCCGCCACGAGCAGCGCAACGCCGAGCAACACCGCGCCCCGACGCCAGTGCTGGGTGAGCACGAGGCCCATCCCGACCAGCGCGATCACGGCCACCAGCGCCATGGGCAGGAACGTCGGTAGCCGCGACCGCAGGCCGCCACCTGTCTTCACTATCCGAGCATCCGCTCGGCGGCTTCCACCACGTTCGTCAGCAGCATCGCCCGCGTCATCGGGCCCACGCCGCCGGGCATCGGGGCGAGCAGGCCCGCCACCTCCACCACCTCCGGCGCGACGTCGCCGACCAACCCCAGCGCCGTGCGCGTGACGCCGACGTCGAGCACGGTGGCGCCGGGCGCGACCATGTCCGCGGTGATCAGCCCGGCGACCCCGGCCGCGGCGACGACGACGTCGGCGCGCCGCACCTCGGCCTCGAGGTCGCGGGTGCCGGTGTGGCAGAGCGTGACCGTCGAGTTCTCGCTGCGCCGGGTGAGCAGCAGGCCGAGCGGGCGCCCGACCGTGATGCCGCGGCCCACCACCGTGACCCGCGCGCCGTTCAGTTCGACGCCGTAGCGCCTGCACAAGTCGACAATCCCGCGCGGGGTGCACGGCAGCGGCGCCTCCTCGCCGAGCACCAGCCGCCCGAGGCTCATCGGGTGCAGCCCGTCGGCGTCCTTGGCCGGGTCGACCCGCTCCAGCGTCGCCCCCTCGTCGAGCCCCTTCGGCAGCGGCAGCTGGACGATGAAGCCCGTGCACGCCGGGTCGGCGTTGAGCTCGTCGATCACGCGCTCGACGTCGCCCTGGGTGGCGTCGACGGGCAGCTCGCGCTGGATCGACGCGATCCCGACCTTGGCGCAGTCGCGGTGCTTGCCGCGCACGTAGGCCCGCGAGCCGGGGTCGTCGCCGACGAGCACAGTGCCCAGGCCGGGGGTCACGCCTGCCGCCGTCAGCTTCTCGACCCGGGCCGTCAGGTCCACGAGGATCTCGGCCAGAGCGGCCTTGCCGTCCATCACCGTCGCCGTCACGGACCCATCCTCGCACCCCGTCTTCGGCGACGAGCGGCCTCGTTCGGATAGGCCGGGAGGGGGAACGGCCGCCAACCGGTAGGGGAACGGTCTGCCCGATCGGACAGCTTCGCTCCGCGAACGGTTTGCGCACACTGACCGGCGCCCATGACGTCTCATCGAGGAGCCAACCATGAGTGTGGAAAGCGCAGAAGCCGAGGTCGCCGCAGCAGCGCCGGTCGTACCGGCGGGCAACCCGGCACTGCTCGGCCTGATGACCTTCCTGCCGGCGGGGATCACGCTGGGCCTCTGGTTCGTCGGCTACCTCGACACCGCCAAGTTCGGCGGCGGCATGATCCCGATCGTGTCGCTGTCGGCGGGCCTGTTCCTGCTGATCGCGGCGGTGTGGGCGGGCAGGCTGGCGCAGAACACGGTCGCGGCGATCTTCGGCGTGTTCTCGGCGTTCTGGCTGAGCTTCGGGTTCCTGCTGATCGGGCTCACCAGCGGCTGGTGGGCCGTGGACGGGGATGCGAGCGGCCAGGTGCGCGCCACCTACCTGCTGTCGTTCCTGCTGGTGTTCGTGCTGCTCACGCTGTCGACGCTGCGACTGCCGCTGATGTTCACGGTGGGCTTCGTGCTCGTCGACATCACGTTCGCGCTCGCGTTCTTCGGCGTGAGCACGAGCAACGCCGGGCTGTTCCCGATCGCGGGCATCGCGACGTTCCTGTTCTGCCTGGTCTTCGCCTACATCCTGTACGACGGCATCAACCAGGACCTCGGCGGCCGCGCCCTGCCGATGGGCAACGCCATGGTGCGCTGACCCCTCGTGAGTGAAAATCACGGCTATAGCGATGTTTTCCACTCACGACCGGCTCAGCGGAAGTCGCGGGACTTCACGGGGACGGCCAGGGCCAGCTTCTGCAGCCGGTCGGCCACCAGGTTGAGCACGCCCTCGGGGCTGCGCTCCAGCCGTCCCCGCACGAGCAGGGCCGCGCTGCCCAGCGCCACCGGGCGGTAGCGCGCCCACAGCCCCTCCGAGCACGTGACGTTGAGCATGCCGCTCTCGTCCTCCAGGTTCAGGAACGTCACCCCGCCCGCCGTGGCCGGGCGCTGCCGGTGGGTGACCAGCCCGCCGACGAGCACGCGCGGCGGCTGGGCCTCCGGGTCGCTGGGCGGGTCGAGGGCGCCGAGCAGGTCGATGCGGATCGCGCCCAGGCCGTCGAGCTGGGTGCGCAGGTGCTGAATGGGGTGGCTGTCCGGGGAGACACCGGTCGCCCAGACGTCGGCCACCGTCAGCTCCGCGGGGGTGAGCCCCGGCAGCGGTGGCGCGTCGAGGCCGACGGCCGTGCCCGGCAGGTGCTCCGCGCGCACCGACGCCACCACGCCTGCCGCCCAGAGCGCCGCGCGCCGGTCGATCCCGAAGCAGCCGAACGCGCCCGCAGTGGCCAGCGCCTCGGCCTGTGCCGACGTGAGCCGCACCCGACCGGCGAGATCGGCGAGGCCCGAGAACGGGCCGCCGCGCTCGCGCTCGGCGTCGATCGCCTCGGCCAGGTCCAGCCCGATCGTGCGGACCTCGGCCAGCCCCAGCCTTATGGCCAGGCCGCCTTTGCTGCGCCCGTCGCGGAACAAGATCGCCTCGGCCCGTCCGTGGTTGACGTCCGGGCCGATCGCGACCACCCCGTGCCGCCGTGCGTCGGCCACCAGCGACTGCGGCGAGTAGAACCCCATCGGCTGGGCGTTCAGCAGCGCCGCGCAGAACGCCGCCGGGTGGTAGAGCTTGAACCACGCGCTGTAGTAGACGAGCGACGCGAAGCTGATCGAGTGGCTCTCCGGGAAGCCGAAGTTGGCGAACGCCAGCATCTTATCGAAGATCTTCTGGGCCACGTCGCCGGTGATGTCGTTGGCGGCCATGCCGCTGAAGAACCGCTCGCGCAGGCGTTCCATCTTCTCGGCCGAGCGCTTGGAGCCCATCGCGCGGCGCAGTTCGTCGGCGTCGGCCGCGGAGAACCCGGCGACGTCCACCGCGATCTGCATGAGCTGCTCCTGGAACAGCGGCACCCCGAGCGTCTTCTTCAACGCGCCTTCGAGCAGCGGGTGGTCGTAGTCCCAGTCCTCCAGCTTGTTGCGGCGGCGGATGTAGGGGTGCACCGAGCCGCCCTGGATCGGGCCGGGCCGGATCAGCGCGACCTCGACGACCAGGTCGTAGAACTCGCGTGGCT
This sequence comes from uncultured Actinomycetota bacterium, assembly GCA_963739465.1. Lineage (GTDB taxonomy): Bacteria > Actinomycetota > Actinomycetes > Mycobacteriales > Pseudonocardiaceae > Pseudonocardia. The sequence goes on along the minus strand of CAVUAS010000013.1, from coordinate 127,019 downwards.
TCAGCCGGGGCAGCGTGGCCATCTGGGCACGCGACTCCACCTGGAACACCCCGACCGAATCGGCTTTCTGCAGCATCTCGTAGACCTTCGGGTCGGTGGCCTGCAGCTCGTGCAGCTCGATCTGCTCGCCGGTGTGCTCGGCGACGAGGTCGATCATCAGGTGCAGCGCGGTGAGCATGCCCAGGCCGAGCAGGTCGAACTTGACCAGGCCCGCGTAGGCGCAGTCGTCCTTGTCCCACTGGACGACCGAGCGGCCCTCCATCCGCGCCCACTCGACGGGCACGACCTCCGACACCGGACGGTCGCAGATCACCATGCCGCCGGAGTGGATGCCCAGGTGGCGGGGGAAGCCCAGCAGCTGGGTGGCCAGCGCGCCGACCTGGGGGGGCATCCCCTCGACGGCGGGCGCGCCGTTCCAGCGCTCGATCCGCTTGCTCCACGCGTCCTGTTGGCCGGGCGAGAAGCCCAGGGCCTTGGCGACGTCGCGGACGGCCGAGCGCGGCCGGTAGGTGATCACGTTGGCGACCTGCGCGGCGCATCCCCGCCCGTAGGTCTGGTAGACGTACTGGATCACCTCCTCCCGACGGCCGGACTCGATGTCGAGGTCGATGTCGGGGTAGCCCTCGCGGGCCGGGGACAGGAAGCGCTCGAACAGCAGGCCCATCGCCACCGCGTCGACGTTGGTGATGCCCAGCGCGAAGCAGACCGCGGAGTTGGCGGCCGAGCCGCGGCCCTGGCAGAGGATGTCGGCGCGGCGGCAGAACTCGACGATGTCGTGGACGATCAGGAAGTAGCCCGGGAAGCCCTTCTCCTCGATGATCGCCAGCTCGTGGTTGATCATGTGGACGGCCTCGGGGTACTCCGCGTGGCTGCCATAGCGCCGCGCCACGCCGCGCCAGGTGAGCTCGCGCAGCCACGTCACCTCGGTCTCCCCCGGCGGCACCGGGAACGGCGGCAGGTTCGGGGCCACCAGCCGGATCGAGAACGCGCACTCGCGCCCGAACGCCGCCGCGCGCGCCACCGCGCCCGGGTGGCGGTGCTCGAAGCGGGTGGTGAGCTCGGCGCCGGAGCGCAGGTGGGCGGTGCCCGCCGGGGGGAGCCAGCCGTCGGCGTCGTCGAGGCTGCGCCGGGCGCGCACCGCGGCCAGCGCCGTGGCCAGCGGAAACCGCGCCGGGGTGGCGTAGTGCGCCGCGGTCGTGACGACGGTGGGCAGCCCCGCGTCGGCGGCCAGCGCGGCCAAGGCGTCGTTGCGCTCGGTGTCGGCGGGCAGGCCCGCGTGGGTGAGCTCGACGGCCACGTTCTCGGGCCCGAACCACTCGCGCAGCCTTTGCAACTCCCGCGCGGGATCGCCGCCGTTCGCAAGGGCCTGGCGGACCGCGCCCTTGCGGCAGCCGGTGAGCGCGAGGACGTGGCCCGCGGTGAGCGCGACCAGCTCCTCGAGGTCGTAGACCGGGCGCCCCTTCTCCTCGCCGCGCAGCTGGGCGGCGCTGACCGTGCGGCAGAGCGCCCGGTAGCCCTCGGGGTCGCGGGCGAGCAGCAGCAGGTGGGTGCCCTCGGGGTCGGCCACGCCGTTCTGCGGGGCGGACAGGCCCAGCGAGAGCTCGGTGCCGAACACCGTGGCGACGTCCAGCTCGGCCGCGGCCTCGGCGAAGCGGACCACGCCGTACATGCCGTCGTGGTCGGTGAGCGCCAGCGCGTCCAGCCCGAGCCGCTTGGCCTCCTCGACGAGCTCCTCGGGCGGGCTCGCGCCGTCGAGGAAGCTGAAGTTGGAGTGGCAGTGCAGCTCGGCGTAGGGCACCCGCTCGCCCGGGTCGGTGAGCGGCGGGGGCTGGTAGCGGTCGCGCTTGCGCGACCAGGCCGGGCTGTCGCCGCCATCGGCCTCCGGGCCACCGGAAAGCGAGACGCCGTTACGCCCGGAGAGCACCGCCTCCAAGGTGCTCCACGGGACGTCCGGGTTGTTCCAGCCCACCCGTCAAGTCGAACACATGTTCGCCCCTCAGGCCAGGGTCGCGGCCCACCCGCGCGTCAGCGGGGTGACACTGCAGACACTGAACGTCTGCAGTGTCACCCTGCTGACATCCCCTGGGCGCGTCTCACGGGGGCGGGAGCTCGCCGGAGCCCCGGCGGATCAGGGTGGTCGGCACCAGCCGCACCTCGGGCGGACGGGCGCTGCCGCCGATGCGTTCGAAGAGCAGCTCGGCCGCGGTCCGGCCCATCACCGTGGGGTCCTGCGCCACCACCGTGACGCCCGGCGAGAGCAGCTCGGCCAGCAGGAAGTCGTCGAAACCGACCAGCGCCACCCGGTGCTCGAGGCCGAGGCGCCGCAACGCCCGCACCGCGCCTATCGTGATCATGTTCTGGGCGGTGAACAGCGCCGTCGGGGGGTCTTGCCGCGACAGCAACGCGGTGACGGCCCCGTCCGAGCCCCCGGCGTCCCGGATGTCCTGCACGATCAGGGCGGGGTCGGCCGGGAGCCCGCAAGCGGTGAGCGCGTCACGGTAGCCCGCGAGCCGCTGCACCGCGGTCGGGATCGTGCGCCGGTCGCCCAGAAAGGCGATGCGCCGGTGGCCCGCCGCCGCGACATGCCGCACCCCCTCCGCGGCGCCGACGGCGTTGGTGGCGAGCACCGAGTCGACCGGCAGGTTGCCCGCTTCCCGGTCGACGCACACGATCGCCGTGCCCCGGCGCAGCTCCCCCGCCAGGTGCGACTGGTCGTCCCCGGCGGGCGCGAGCAGCAGCCCGTCGACGTGCCGCGCGCCGAACTGTCGGGCGAGCGCCCGCTCGCGGCCCGCGTCCTCGTCGAGGCTGGCCGAAAGCACGAATACGCCCCGCGGCAGGGCGACGTCCTCCACCGCGCGCTGGATGGCGGCGGAGAACGGGTTGGCCACGTCTTCGAGCAGCAATCCGATCGTGGCCGTCCTGTGATCGGAACGGCGCAGGATCCGAGCGCCCGCGTTCGGACGAAAGTCGAGATCCTCGATGGCCTGCCGCACCCGTCGCTCCAGCAGAGGGGAGACGCCACCCTCCTCGTTGACGACCCGGGAGACGGTCTTGAAGCTGACCTGCGCCCGCGCGGCGACATCGCGCATCGTGGGACGCCGTCCGTCCTGTGTTGAGCCCAAGGGAGCCTCCGACGCCGACCCGGGCGGCGCTGCCGCGGGGTGCGCACATCGTGATTGAGAGGCGTCAACGTTGTCAACCAGCCTCCTACCGTTGTCAAGATGTTACAGATCATTACAAATGAGGGCTTGTCAAAGCGCCAGCAAGCCTGCATTGTCTGTTGACAACGTTGTCGACACACGGCGTGAACTGTCAAAGAAGACGAAAGGGTCGCCCATGAACCTCTCTTGGTCCTCCTCGCGCCGGACCACCGCCCTCGTCAGCCTCGGCGCTGCCGCCACGCTGGCCCTCGCGGGTTGTGGTGGCAGCTCCGGCGGCAGCTCGGGCGGGAGCTCCGGCGGCGGCGAGAAGCCGATCGTCGGCCTGATCACCAAGACCGACACCAACCCCTTCTTCGTCAAGATGAAGGAGGGCGCGCAGCAGGCCGCCGACCAGGCGGGCCTAACGCTGCAGTCGTTCGCGGGCAAGGCGGACGGCGACAACGAGTCGCAGGTCAAGGCGATCGAGAACCTCATCTCGGCAGGCGCCAAGGGCATCCTGATCACGCCCAGCGACTCGAAGGCCATCGTCCCCGAGATCGACAAGGCCAAGCAGGCGGGCATGCTGGTCGTGGCGCTGGACACCCCGACCGACCCGCCCAACGCGGTCGACGCCACGTTCGCCACCGACAACTTCCAGGCGGGCGTGCTGATCGGCGAGTGGGCGAAGGGCAAGCTCGGCCCGGCGGCCGCCCAGGCCAAGATCGCCATGCTGGACCTGAGCCCCAACCACCCTTCGGTCGACGTGGCACGTGACCAGGGCTTCCTGCAGGGCTTCGGGATCGACCTCGCCGACAAGACCCAGATCGGCGACGAGACGGACCCGCGGATCGTCGGCCACGACAGCACCAACGGTGCCGAGGACGGCGGCCGCACCGCGATGGAGAACCTGCTGCAGAAGGATCCGGGGATCAACCTCGTCTACACGATCAACGAACCCGCCGCGGCAGGCGCTTACCAGGCGCTGAAGGCCGCGGGCAAGGACAAGTCGGTCACGATCGTGTCGGTCGACGGCGGCTGCCCCGGCGTCCAGGCGGTCAAGGCGGGCCAGCTCGGCGCCACGTCGCAGCAGTATCCGCTGAAGATGGCGCAGGAGGGCGTGGCGGCCGTCGCGGCCTTCGCGAAGGACGGCACCAAGCCCCAGGCGACCGCGGGCAAGACCTTCGTCGACACCGGCGTCACCCTCATCACGGACCAGCCGCAGTCCGGGGTCGACTCCAAGGACACCACCTTCGGTCTCGCGAACTGCTGGGGCTGATCGCTGGACTAAATGTCCGGTAGCAGAGCAGGCTGGGGTGAGGCCGGTCACAGACCCCTCACCCCAGCCGCCCGAACGCGACTGACGAAGGAGTTTTACGCATGGCCACTGACACCTCGGGCGGCACGGCCACCGCCCCTCCGAGCCCGCCTGCAGGCTTCGAGGACCAGCGGTCCGAGTCGGCGCTCAACCGCATCCAGCACGTCCTGCACGCCAACCCGATCCTCGGCCCGCTGGCCGTGCTCGTCGTGGCGATCATCGCGTTCGCGATCGTCAACGGCCGGTTCCTGTCGGCGGCGAACCTCGGCCTGGTGCTGCAGCAGGTCACGGTGATCGCCACGCTGGCGCTGGGCCAGACCCTGGTCATCCTCACCGCGGGCATCGACCTCTCGGCGGGCGCCATCACGGTCTTCTCCTCGATCCTCATGGCCAACATGGCCACCAAGCTCGGCGTCCCCGGCTTACCGGCCCTCATCATCGGCCTCGTCCTCGGCACGGCGATGGGCGCGTTCAACGGCTGGCTGGTCACCCGGGTCAACCTGCCCCCGTTCATCGTCACCTTGGCCACGCTGTCGATCTTCTTCTCGCTGACCGCGGTGGTGTCGCGCAGCGAGACGATCCGCGGCTCGGACATGCCGTCGATCATGACGGCGACGGGGAACAACGCGTTCCGGGTCGCGGGCTTCAGCCTCACCTGGGGCACGATCATCATGCTGGTGCTGTTCGCGTTCTTCTGGTACGCGCTGGGCAGCACCGCATGGGGCAAGCACGTCTACGCCACGGGCGACGACCTGGAGGCCGCACGGCTGTCCGGTATCAACACCCACCGGGTGCTGCTGTCGGTGTACCTGGTCGCGGGTCTGATCTACGCGATCGGCGCCTGGATCCTCATGGGTCGCCTGGCCTCCGCCAGCCCGAACGTGGGCACCGAGTACAACCTCAACTCCATCACCGCCGTTGTGCTGGGCGGCACGAGCCTGTTCGGTGGCCGCGGTCTGGTGCTCGGCTCCCTGGTCGGCGCGTTGATCGTCGGGGTGTTCCAGAACGGGCTGCAGCTCGCGGGCGTCGACGTCGTCTGGCAGGGCACCGCGATCGGCCTGCTCGTGCTCATCGCCGTGGCCCTCGACCAGTGGATCCGGAAGGTGAAGGCATGAGCAGCGCAGCACTGGAGAAGGACCCGCAGCCCACGGCGGTGCGCGAGCCCGTGCTGCAGGCGAAGGGCCTGGTCAAGCGGTACGGGAAGGTCACCGCGATCGCCAGCGGCGACCTCGAGCTCTACCCCGGCGAGATCCTCGCCGTCATCGGCGACAACGGGGCGGGCAAGACCAGCCTGATCAAGGCGCTGTGCGGGGCGCTCATCCCCGATGAGGGCGAGATCCTGCTCGACGGCGAGGTAGTGCACTTCCGCAACCCGATGGACGCCCGGCGGGCGGGCATCGAGACGGTGTACCAGACGCTGGCCGTGTCGCCTGGCCTCGACATCGCCGACAACCTGTTCCTCGGCCGCGAGGAGCGCAAGCCCGGCTTCCTCGGCACGGTGTTCCGGACCCTCGACAAGAAGCACATGAAGGCCGAGGCCGCCCGCCACATGAGCGAGCTGGGCGTGGCGACGCTGCAGAACATCGGGCAGGCCGTGGAGAGCCTGTCCGGTGGGCAGCGCCAGGCCGTGGCGGTGGCCCGCTCGGCGGCGTTCGGCAGCAAGGTCGTCATCCTCGACGAGCCGACGGCCGCGCTGGGCGTCAAGGAGGGCAACCGAGTGCTGCAGCTGATCCGGGACGTCCGCGACCGGGGCCTCCCGGTCATCCTGATCAGCCACAACATGCCGCACGTCTTCGAGGTCGCCGACCGCATCCACATCCAGCGGCTCGGCAGGCGGGCGACGGTGATCACGCCGCAGTCGCACACGATGTCGGAGGCCGTCGCGATCATGACGGGCGCCGCGGAGCCGCCGCCGCCGGTGGCCTGACTCACCTCCGCAGTGAGGATCGGTAGCCATCATGACCGGCGCCGCCGAGCCGCCGCCGCCGGTGGCCTGACAACCCCTCCAGGAACGGCCGGGTGCTTCCGGGACCGAAGCGCCCGGCCGTTCGCTGTTGTCCCTAGTGCGGTGTCCACGAACGTTGCCGGGTTGATCGCGTGATCCAGGCGGCGGCTCGCAAGGCGCCGCCCGAAGCTCATACCGGGCGTCTTTGCGAGGGCGGCAACGCCGCGAGGCGCCGTCTGGGCGCGCGAGCGACCCGGTGGACGTTTGTGGACACCGCACTAGCGCCTTCTACCCCAACCAAGCCACTTCCTCCGTTGTCGAATGGACGTCGCCTTGAGCGTCCACGTCAGTCGTAGATCCCCTGCACCCACCACCGCCCCTCGCGGGCGACGAGCAGCAGCGCCGTCTCGTCGTCGAGGACGACCTGCATCCGGGCGGTCGGTCCCGACGTCAGAGTCTCCGGGGTCCACCAGCGGGCCCACACCGGCCACGGTCCCGCCCATCCGACGACGGCGGCGGGCGCCCGGCCGTCGACCGTGACCAGGGCGGGTGGCGCGGAAAGCACGTCGGGACGGCCGAGGTGGACCGCTTCGCCCGCGGCGTCGTGGACGAGCGCGGGCAGCGGCTCGGGCGGCACCGTGGCCGGGGACGGGGCGGGCAAGCGGCCGGGCCACGACGGCGGCGGCTCCCGTACCGGCGACGGGCGGGGCGAGCGGTGGACGGGCGGCCGTCGCCTGCGGGAGCGCGGGCCGGGCGGCTGGCCCTGCTGCAGCAGCTCCACCGCCGAGACCCGCCCGGTGCGGCGCAGCACGTCCACCGGCCAACCGGCCGGGGCGGCGCCGGTGAGATCCGGGAACAGGGCGGCCGGGCCGCCTGCGCGGCGCGCTGGGCCTGCGGGCTCGGATGCGCGAGCGCAGGCCGTCGGTACGGCCGACTGGGCTCCGGGTGCGCGGACGCCGGTCTGCGACGCGCCGGACTGCGACGCGCCGGACTGCGGCGGGGCGAGCAGCGGCGGCTGGGGCGTCGTCTCGGGCTCGGCGCGGTCGTCACCCCAGGGGACCAGCCGGACGCGCTCGGCCGGGTCGCGGCCGCCGCCGAGCACCGCCGTCACCACCGACTCGGGTCCCAGCAGCGCTTGCACCCGCACCAGTGCGCGACCGGCGCGCTCGTCGGCCTCCCCGGTCTCGCCCCACAGCCCGCGTTGCAGCGCCCCGGCCGCGACGGTCTCCTCCGGCACCAGCCGCAGGTGCACCACCGCCCCGTCTTGCGGGGCGGCACGCCGGGTGCTCAACCAGGCGTCGAGCTGCCAGCGGACCCGATCGACCGTGGCGGCGGGGGTGAGCGGCTCGGCGCACCGCCAGATCCGGTACAGCTCCTCGCCCGCGGCCGTTCGGGCGGCCACCCCGAGCCGGGTGCACGCCAGCCCATGGCCCGCGAGGGTGGTGTGCAGCCGCTCGGCCAGGCCGCGGGCGGCGAACGCGGCGGCGTCGACGCGGTCGACGGGCGGGTCGAGCTCGGCCTCGACGGTGAGCTCCTCCGGCGGCCGCCGCCGCAACGGCGGGCGAGGGTCCAGCCCGCGGGCGAGGCGGTGGCAGAGCACGGCGTCGGCCCCGAACCGGGACGCGACGTCCGCCGCGTCGAGCGCGGCGAACGCGCCCAGGCTCCGCAGCCCGAGGCGGCGGAGGAGATCGACGAGGGCGGAGCGGTCGATGTCGGGCTCGCGGTCGAGCTCCTCGACGCCGAGCGCGGCGAGGAAGGCGGGGGTGTCGCCCGGCGCGACGGCCACCGCGCGGCGGGCGGCCAGCACGGCGGCGAACAGGCCGTCGGCGAACCCCGCCTGTACCTCCGCGCCGGTGCGGGCGGCGACCTGGTCGACCAGGCGCTCCGCCGCCGCCAGCTCCCCGCCGAACCAGCCCACCGGACCGCGGGCGGGGAGCGCCACCAGGCCGGGTCGCACGATCTCCACCCCCGGCGCCAGCTCCTCGACCGCCACGACCACGGGCTCGAACGCCCGTGCGTCGCGGTCCGGGTCGGGGGCGAGCACGGCCAGGTCGGGGCAGCGGGCCTGGGCCTCCCGGCGGCGCAGCCCGCGGCGCACGCCCTGTGCGCGGGCCACCGCCGAGCAGGCCAGCACCCGCCCCGCGAGGAACACCGCCGCGGGCTGATGCGGTGGGACGCGCGCGGCCCGGGCGGCTGCGGTGACCGGCCAGTCGGGCGACCACAGCGCGAGCACCCTCACGGCCGCCCGCCCCGCCCCCGGACCCGGCCCCGGGCCCGACGGCCGCTCATCCGGCCAACCTGACGGGGGCAGCCGCGGGAAGCGCGGGGGCCGAGCCCGGCGCCGCCCGGCCCTCCCCGGCCTCGGAAAGCCCAGCGGCCACGGGGGACATGGTCGCGGCAGGCAGCCCGGCCGGGGCGGGCAGCCCGGTGACAGCAGGCAACCCCGCCGCAGCGGGGAGCCCGGTGGTAGCAGGCAGCCCGGCCGCGGGAGCCGTGGGGCGCGCAGGCATCAGCAGCCGCTCCTCCCGACCCGCCGGGGCCAGCCCCCGGCCCAGCACCCGGACCGTGACCTGCCGCTCCCCCAGCCGCCCGCCCCCGCCATCGCGCCCCGACCCCACCCCGCTCCAACGGGCATCGGTGCAGCTCAGCCGCACATCGGCGCCGGGCCACGGCCCCAGGGCGCAGAGCACCGCACCCCGCTGCCGGGCCCGGGCCGCGAGTCGCTGCCGCTCTCCCGCGGGCACCGGATGCGTGGCGGCCATGACGACGACGTCGAGGCCGTCGAGCAACGCAGACGTGACGGCCAGCAGCTCAGGCCCGGAAGCGGGCACCAGCGCCAGGCGCTCCAGCCGCATCCCCGCCTCGGCGGCGGCGACCAACCCCAGGTCGGGCCGCCCGACGACGCCCACCCACGCTCCGTCCGCGGAGGCCTCGGCGAGCAGGGCCCACAGCAGCGATGTGCCCGCCGGGCCCGCCGCGACGGCCACCGTGGTGCCCCGGCGCAAGCCGCCCGCGGGCAGCAGCCGGGCCAGCGGCGCGACGACCGGCAGCACACGGCCGTCCACCTCCGGTGCCGGACGAGCCCGGTCCGCGCGATCCTCCGCCCGCCGCAGCAGCCCACGCGCGTGCTCCAGCTTGGCCGCCGCCGCGTCGCTCGAGCCCACGACACACCCCTCCCCTGGCAGGCGTCGCGGGGAGACGACGATCGAACCTTCGTTCGAAGTTTAGCGGCTCACGCCTCCACCCTCAAGCGCGGACGAACTCGGCTCGCCATCGCGGCCCACGGTGGTCGAGCCGTTCGATCGTCACCGCGGCGAGCCCGTGGTCGGCGAACGACGCGATCTCCGCACGGGTGAAGGGCCACGGCGGCGTGTCCGACAGCGCCGCGCCCTCGGCGCGGACATCTTCGGCGACCAGCAGCGTGCCCCCGGGCGCGACGAGGCTCGCCACCGCGGCGACGGCCTCGCCCCGCAGCGACACCGGCAGCGCCTGCACCGTGATGATCTCCACCACCAGGTCGAAGGCCTGCCGCCACCCGGCGGGCAATCCGAACAGGTCCGCGGTGCGGTAGCGCACCGGTGACGTCGGGTACCGCGCCTGAGCGGTACGGATCGCCGTCTCCGAGATGTCGAACGCCGTCGTCGCGAAGCCGCGGGACGCGACGAACTCCGCGTCGGCCCCGAGCCCGCAGCCCACCACCACCGCCGACCGTCCCGCGCCCGGCCTCGACAGCCAGTCCGTCAGGAACGGAGCAGGGCTGGACCGGTTCCACGGCATGTCGATCTCGTCGCGCGCCCCCGCGGCGTACAGCTCATCGAACCAGGCGGTCGGCTGTCCGGCGCGCAAGGCCCGGGCGGCCAGACGGTCGCCCGCGGCGTCCCAGTCCCGCGCTCCACCGTCCATCAGTGCGCGAAGTGGCGCGTGCCCGTGAGGTACATCGGGATCCCGGCGGCCGCGGCGGCCTCGACCGAGAGCGGGTCGCGCACCGAGCCGCCGGGCTGCACGACGGCGCGCACCCCGGCGTCGAGCAGCACCTGCAGCCCGTCGGGGAACGGGAAGTAGGCGTCGGATGCGGCCACCGAACCGCGGGCGCGGTCGCCCGCCCGCGCGACCGCGAGCCGGGCGGCGTCCACCCGGTTGACCTGGCCCATCCCGACGCCGACCGCGGCCCCGTCGGTGGCCAGCAGGATCGCGTTCGACTTCACCGACCGGCAGGCCCGCCAGGCGAAGGCGAGGTCGGCGAGGACGTCGTCGTCGACGGGGTCGCCGGTGGCGAGCGTCCAGGTGGCCGGGTCGTCGCCGGGGGCGTCGAGGCTGTCGCGTTGCTGCAGGAGCAGGCCGCCCGAGACCGGCCGCAGCTCAGCACCGCGGCGCGGCGGCGCGATCGGCAGCCGCAGCACCCGCAGGTTGCGGCGCTCCGCGAGCACCGCCGTCGCCCCCTCGGCGTATGCGGGCGCGACGATGACCTCGGTGAAGATCTCCGCGACCTGCTCGGCCAGCGCCACGCTCACCTCGCCGTTCACCGCGATCACTCCGCCGAACGCGCTGGTGGGGTCGGTCGCGTGCGCCTTGCGGTGGGCTTCCGCCACGTCCTTGCCGATCGCGATCCCACACGGGTTCGCGTGTTTGATCACCGCGACGCACGGCACGTCGCCGTGGTCGTGCGCGGCCCGCCAGGCGGCGTCGGCGTCGACGTAGTTGTTGTAGGACATCTCCTTGCCCGACAGCTGCTCCGCGACGGCGAGGCCCGGCGCCCCGGAGGCGTACAGGGCGGCCGCTTGGTGGGGGTTCTCGCCGTAGCGGAGGGTGGCGTGGCGGTCCCAGGTGGCGCCGACCCAGCCGGGGAACGGGTCGCCGTCGGGGGCGACCACGCTGCCCAGATAGGAGGCGACGGCCACGTCGTAGGTCGCGGTGTGGCGGAACGCGGCGACGGCAAGCGCGCGCCGGTCGGCCGGGGTGAACCCGCCTTCCTTGACGCTCTCCAGCACCCAGTCGTAGCGGCTCGGGTCGACGACGACCGCCACGCTGTCGTGGTTCTTCGCCGACGCCCGGACCATGGCGGGGCCGCCGACGTCGATCTGCTCGACGCATTCGTCGGGGGTCGCGCCCGAGGCGACCGTGGCCGTGAACGGGTAGAGGTTGCTCACGAGCAGCTCGAACGGGGCGATGCCCAGCTCGGCGAGCTGCGCGAGGTGCTGGGGCTTGCGGGTGTCGGCGAGCAGCCCGGCGTGCACGCGCGGGTGCAGCGTCTTGACCCGCCCGTCGAGGCACTCGGGGAAGCCGGTGAGCTCCTCCACCGATGTGACGGGCACGCCCGCGTCGGCGATGAACTGGGCGGTCGAGCCGGTGGAGACCACCTCGACACCCAGCGCGTGGAGCCCGGTGGCCAGCTCGAGCAGGCCGCTCTTGTCGTAGGCGCTGACGAGGGCGCGCTTGACGGGCCTGCGCTCTTCGCTCACGGGATGGTCACCTCTCGTCCGTTGACGGTGGCCCCGTGGTGGGCCAGCGCGGCGACGGTCGTGACGAGCAACCGGCGCTCCTCGGTCTTGATGCGCTCGTGCAGGCGGTCGACGTCGTCGCCCGGCTCGACCGGCACGGGGGCCTGGGCGAGCACCGGGCCGGTGTCGACACCGTCGTCGACGAGATGGACGGTGGCGCCCGTGACCTTCACCCCGTATGCCAGCGCGTCGGCCGGGGCGTGCGTGCCGGGGAACGCGGGCAGCAACGCGGGATGGGTGTTGAGCAGCGGCGCGCTGATCGCCTCGCGGAACGCGGGCCCGAGGATCTTCATGAAGCCCGCGCTGACGACGAGATCGGGTCGGTGCTCGGCGACGGCCTTGGCGAGGGCGGCGTCCCAGGCGGCGCGGTCGGCGAAATCGGCGAGCCGCAGGTGGAAGGTGGGTACGCCGGCCCGCTCGGCGCGGGCGAGGCCTTCGATGCCGGGCCGGTCGGCGCCCACGCCCACCACGCGCGCCGGGTACTCCGGATCCGCCGCGGCGTCGAGCAGCGCCTGCAGCAGGGTGCCCGACCCCGACACGAGCACCACGATCCGCGCGGGCACCGGAAGCTCGACCCGGTAGGACGCAGGCAAGCGCGGCTCCTCGGCGGTGATGCGTGGGACCCCGCCAGCCTAGTCGGCCCGGGGCGGCCTTCGGGACGACGGTCGCGCGGCCGGGTGCTCGTCGTCGCCCGCTGGGTCCTCGCCGTCGTCCTCGGGCTCCTCGCCGCCGCTCGGCACCCCCTCGGCCTCGGCTTCGTCGGCGGCCGCGTCGTCGCCTGCGCCGTCGGCCGGGTCGGCGGGCTGCCGTTCGTCGTCGGCGCTCGTCGGCCGCGTCGTCGGCCGCGTCGTCGCGGCTTCATCGGGGCGCTCGTCCGCGTCGGCCGCGTCGTCGGCGGCTTCGTCGGGGCGCTCGTCCGCGTCGGCCGCGTCGTCGGCGGCTTCGTCGCCGCGCGCGGTCGGCAGGATCGGCGGCGTGCCGCTCGACGTCGGAGTGCTCGCCCGCGACGGCCTCGTCGTCGACTGCGCGGTCAGCGGCCGCATCCCCGTGTTCGGCGTCATCGCCGTCGGCGGGTGCGTTTGCCTCGTGGCCGCCCTCAGCGGCCGCCGCGGCCCGCTGCTGTTCCTTCTGGGCGACGAGCTCCGCCACCGTCATGCGCCGCGGCGGCGGCACGTCCTCCGCGGCCTCGTGTGCGGGTCGTGCCGCGCCAAGGCGCAGACGCCGTCGACCTTCCCGCACGGGGGTGCTCGCCGCGGCGGGCGGGGGGCCGTCGTCGCTCTCGTCGCCGTCGTCGCTCGCCTCACTGCGCCCCTGGACGCTGGCCACCACCAGCGTCGGCACGCCCACCAGCAGCAGCGCGGCGGGCACGACCAACCCGACGGGCACCTGAACCGGATCGAACGCCCCGGCCGCCAGCCGCCCGCCTGCCAGCTCGGCGAGCAATCCCACCGCGGCCGCGGTGAGCACCGTCGTGGTGGCTGCCGCGGGCAGCCGCCCGGACACCGGCAGCGCTCGGCGAAGGCTCAGTCCGGCCGCCACTCCGATGCCGACGGGGAGCAGCAGGACGGCGAGCGCCCACTCGGGCGGCGTCGTGGAGGGAAGCGCGGCCAGCAGCGGGAAGTCGGAGGGGACCCCCGGGAACGCCGCGAACGGCGACGCCGCGGCCGACCCCGCCGCCACGCCCGGCCCCAGAACCCAGCTCATGCCGCCGACGATGGCGTTGGGCAGGTAGGCGAGGGCGAGCAACGTGACGCCCAACCCCGCCCCGAAGTCCGGCGCCACGGTGCCGTAGGCCTCCGCAACCGACCGGGCGCCCACCGCCAGCGCCACCAGCACCATCAACGCGCCCGCGCCGAGCAGCGCCACGACCGTGCCCGCCGCGCCGCGCGCCCCCACCCGGGCCCAGCCCGGGATGCGCTGCGCCCACTCGGGCGGAAGGCCGCAGGCGCGGAGCACGCCGATCACCGCGCCGGTCCCGGCGACCAGCCCACCGCCGACCATCGCGGCCCACGGCGCCGCCGCCACCTCCGTCGCCCGGGGAAGCAGGGCGCTGCCCAACACCGCGATGGCCGCGTGGGCACCCGCGATCGACGCCAGCACGGGGCCCGCGTCCATCCGGAACCGCCCGCCGAGCTTGGCCGCCGCCCAGCGCGCCCCGAGCTGCGCGATCACGACCACCGCCACCGTCGGCACGAGCGGCAGTACGCTGAGCGGCTGGCCCCCGAGCGCGAGCGGGATCTGGTGCGCGGCCAGCCACAGCGGGATCGTGGCGGCGAACGCGCCATCGGCCGACAGCCCGCCGCCGGCGCTCAGCACGACGACCGCGACCGCGGGCACCAGCACCGCGTAGCTGACCAGAACCGTGCCCATGGCGGAGGCCAGCAGCACTCGGAGCCGGTCCAGCCCCTCGACCGGGGAGACGCCCGGCGCGGAAGGCGTCCGATCGTCGACAGCGCTCACCCTTCCAGGGTCGCAGCGTGCCGCGTCCGGGCCGGGCAGGCACGCCGCGCGGAAATGTACATCCCGGCCGATCGGGTGCCCGGCGCGCGGCGCACGCGGCGGCCGCGGACGTCAGCGCTCGGGCTTGGGGTACCCCCTCGGCGCATCCGGGCGACCGGGGTCCGGCTGGCCGTGGCGGCCTTCGTCCGGGGTGCCGTGCCTACCGTCGCGGGCCGCGCGCCGGGGCGGGCCCGCGGTGTCGGAACCCGACTGCGCGGCGCCCAACCAGCCCGGTGCCGCCACCATCGTGGCGTCCTGACCCGCGGGCGGGGCCTGCCCCCACGCCGGTGCCGGATCGCCGGTCGGCGCATGCTGGACGGGGAAGGCCGTGGTCTCGGGGCTGGGGTCGGCATCGCCGTTGCCCTGATCGGCCGGGCGCTGTTCGGCAGAGCGCGCGCCCGGTGCCTCGCGGCCCGCGGATCCGGACTGGCCATATGCCGGGTGCGGCGTGTCCCCGCCCGTCGCGGCGCCGGAGCTCGGCGGGCCGAACGGCGACGACGAACCCTCGCCGCCCGCCGCACGCCTGCGGGCTCGGCCCACCGCCTGCTGGTACGACGGCCCGGAAGCCTCGGTGCCTGCCCGTTGCGACGGCACCGCGCCCTCGCGGGACGCCCCGTTCGTCGTCACCTCCCCGCCTCCGCCGCGGGAAGCGCCGTTCGGGCCGTACGACGGCGCCGAGGCATCGGCACCGGAGGTGGGAGCGCGATGCGGACTCGACTCGCCCCGACCCGCATCGGGCTCGGTTCTGCCGTTCGACGGCGACCCGGCCTCCGCCGGAGTCCGGTGCGCGCCCATCGGCGCGGAATTGGACGTGCTCGCGCCGAACAGGCCGTGCCCCTGCGGGTCGGACCCGCCCTGGCGGGTCGGGGAGTTCGGGCCGCGGCCCGACCGCGCCGCGCCCGCGGACAGGCCGTAGACCGGTCCGCCGGGCGCCGGGTGGGCGCCGTTTCGGCCCGGCTGTCCCGCGGGCGGCGGCGCGCCGAACAACGGCACGCCGTCCTGAGTGGGCGCACGATGCGCGCCCGTCGGCGGCCGTCCGGCGCCCGCGTCATGGCCACGTTCGTTCGACGCGGCGCCGTACACCGGCCGGGGATGCGCACGGTCGTACGCCGACGCGTCCTGCACCGGCTCGTGATGCGCGCTCGACGACTGCCCCACCCCGGACACGCCGAACAGCGGCCGGTCGCCGCCGGGTGCACGGTCGATGCCCGACGCGTCCTGCACCGGCTCGTGATGCGCGCTGGACGTGGCCTGGCCCGTGCCCGCGAGACCGAACGCGGGCGCCTCCGGCGATGCGGCGGTGGTCCCGAACGGGGACGCCTCCTGCGCAGGCTGCCCGACGCCCGGCGCACCGAACAGCGGCACGTCAGGCCGGCTGCCGGGAGGCTGGGCCTCGGCGCCGAACGGAGTCGCCTCCGCAACCGAACGCGGGCCCGTCGCGGAGAATCCGTCCCGAGTGGGCAGCGTGCCGGACAGCGGCCCGCCGTCCTGGGTCGGGGCGCGGTGGGTGCCGGTCGGCGGCTGCCCGCCGGAAAGGCCGTAGACCGGTGCGGCGGCGCCGGGATGTGCGGGGGTGGACTCGGGCGCGCCGCTCTGCGGGGACAGCCCGGCGGTGGGCCCCTGCGGGGGCTGGCCGAACACGGCGGTGGGCTCCGGCCCACCCACCGGCGGCTGCTGGCCGAGCGCCGCCGCGGGCTCCGGCGCGCCGGGCTGGCTCACGCCGCTGAACACCGCGGTCGGCTCCGGCTCGCCGACCTGCGCAGACCGGGCGAACACCGCCGTCGAGTCGGGCACGCCCGCCTGCCCAGGCTGGCCGAACACCGCCGTCGAGTCCGGCACGCCCGCCTGCCCAGGCTGGCCGAACACCGCCGTCGGATCCGGCGCCCCCGCGGGCACGGGCTGACCACCGCCCGCCTGACCGCCGACCGACGGGCCGAACGCCTGCTGGCCCGTCGGCTGCCTGCCCACGTACGTCATGGTCGGATCGGCGGGGTACGCGTTCGGCTGCCAGCCCTCGACGGGCGCCCATGCGGGCGCCGGTGCGGGGGTGGCCTGCGGCGCGGACGCGACGGCCGCGCGCGGGGCGCGGGATCCGAAGACCCCGGCGTCCATCAGCGCCGCCACCACCGTCGCGACCCACGTGAGGACGGCCACCGCCGAGGCCGCGATCAGCAGCCCACCGCCGCCGCGGCTCACCACGACGGCCTGCAGCAGCCCCACCACGCCCACGCTCGCGGCGACGGCGGCGGGCGCCAGCACCCGCCCGGCCCGTGGCAGGGCGGCGGCGCCCGCCAACAGCCCGCCGCCGAGCACGAGCGCTCCGGCGAGGTCGGTCGCCGGGACCGCCCCCATGAACCCGAGCAGGGCGAACACCACGGCCAAAGCGGCCGAAGCGAGCGCGGGCACACGGGCTGGTCTTCCCGGCGACACCGGGGCGTCGCTCGGGACCTCGGCAGGCTCCTGCGGTCGCTGCGTCATGTGGGTCTCCCTCCACGTGGCGGAGAGACGCTAACCCACACGTGCGACACGCCGAGAAGCCGCCCCTTCGTAACTAACTTGTAGTGATCAACTCGCGCATCAGCGCGGCGGTCCCGCTGGGGGTCTTGCCGACCTTGACGCCTGCCGCTTCGAGGGCCTCCTTCTTGGCCTGCGCGGTGCCCGCGGAGCCGGAGACGATCGCGCCCGCGTGCCCCATCGTCTTGCCCTCCGGGGCGGTGAACCCGGCCACGTAGCCGACGACCGGCTTCGTCATGTTGGCCTGGATGAACTCGGCGGCCCGCTCCTCGGCGTCGCCGCCGATCTCGCCGATCATGACGACCGCGGCGGTCTCCGGGTCGGCCTCGAACGCGGCCAGCGCGTCGATGTGCGTGGTGCCCACGACCGGGTCGCCGCCGATGCCGATCGCGGTCGAGAAGCCGATGTCGCGCAGCTCGTACATCATCTGGTAGGTCAGCGTGCCCGACTTGGACACCAGCCCGATCGTCCCGGGGCCGGTGATGTCGGCCGGGATGATGCCCGCGTTGGACTTGCCGGGGCTGATGATGCCCGGGCAGTTCGGGCCGATGATCCGTTGTCTTGTTGCCCTTCGCGCAGGCGTGCGCCCAGAAGTAGGCCGAGTCGTGCACCGGGATGCCCTCGGTGATGACGACGCAGAGCCCGATCTCGGCGTCGATCGCCTCGATCACGGCGTCCTTCGCGAACGCGGGCGGAACGAAGACCACCGACACGTCCGCGCCGGTCTCCTTGATCGCCTCTTCGACGCGCCCGAAGACGGTGAGGTCGCGCCCGCCGATCGTCACCGTGGTGCCCGCCTTGCGCGCGTTCACCCCTCCGACGATGTTCGTGCCCGCGGCCAGCATCTTCGTCGAGTGCTTCGTGCCCTCCGAGCCGGTGATGCCCTGCACGATGATCTTGCTGGTGTCGCCCAAGAAGATCGCCATCTCACGCCCCTGCCACTCGAGCCGACTCAGCCAGCTCGGCGGCCTTGTCGGCCGCGTTGTCCATCGTGTCCACCTGCGTGACCAGCGGGTGGTTCGCCTCGTCGAGGATCCGCCGACCCTCGGCCACGTTGTTGCCGTCCAGCCGGACGACCAGCGGCTTGCTCGCCTCGGCGCCGAGGATCTTCAGCGCCTCGACGATGCCGGTGGCCACCGCGTCGCACGCGGTGATGCCGCCGAAGACGTTCACGAACACGCTCTTGACCGCCGGGTCGTGCAGGACGACGTCCAGCCCGGCCGCCATGATCTCGGCCGACGCGCCGCCGCCGATATCGAGGAAGTTGGCGGGCTTGACGCCGCCGTGGCGCTCGCCCGCGTACGCGACGACGTCCAGGGTGGACATCACCAGGCCCGCCCCGTTGCCGATGATGCCGACCTCGCCGTCGAGCTTGACGTAGTTGAGGTGCTTGGCCTTCGCCTTGGCCTCCAGCGGGTCCTCGGCGCGCTTGATCGACCAGCGCGGCGTGGCCGGGGTGGCGGAAGCCCGCGTTGTCGTCGAGCGTGACCTTGCCGTCGAGCGCGATGACGTTGCCCTGCGGGTCGCGCACCAGCGGGTTGACCTCGACGAGCGTGGCGTCCTCGCCGACGAACGTCTCCCACAGCTTGACGATCACGTCGGCGGCCTTGTCGGCGACCGCGGCCGGGAGCTTTCCGGCGGCCACGATCTCGGCGGCCTTGGCCCGGTCGACGCCCGCGATCGGGTCGACGGCGACGCGCGCGAGCGCCTCGGGCCGCTCGACGGCCAGCTGCTCGATCTCCACGCCGCCCTCGACCGAGCACATGGCCAGGAACCTGCGGTTCGAACGGTCGAGCAGGAACGAGAAGTAGTACTCCTCGGCGATCTCGCTGGCCTCGGTGACCAGCACCCGGTACACCGTGTGACCCTTGATGTCCATGCCGAGGATCGCGGCGGCCCTCTCCCGGGCCTCCTCGGGGGTCCTCGCGAGCTTCACCCCGCCCGCCTTGCCGCGCCCGCCCGTCTTCACCTGGGCCTTGACCACCACCGCCGTGCCCAGCTCGCTTGCGACGGCCGCCGCCGACTCCGCATCCTCCACGGTGCGGCCCGGCAACACCGGCACTCCGTGGGCGGCGAAGAGGTCCTTCGCCTGATACTCGTACAGGTCCACTGGCTCTCCACTCCGCTGCGCCGCGTCTCGTGCAAGGACACTAGCCACCGCGGAGGCACCTGCCCTGACCTGGTCTGGTGACTGCTGTCACCCCACGTCGCAACGGCGAGCCGCCGGCCCGGGGGCACCGGGCCGGCGGCGTCGGAGTGGCTACTTCGAGTAGACGAGGTAGCGGTTGGGCGTCTCGTGCCGGAAGCCCGGAGGCGTCGGCGGCACGAAGAGGAACCCGGGGTCGTCGTCGATGTCGAGGAAGTTCGTGGCGAACGCCGCGTACGGCTGCACGGCACCGTCGATGTCGACGACCACGTTGGCCTCGAACAGCTTCGGGTTCGGACCGGGGTCACCCGGGCTCAGCTGGAACACGAAGGTGCTGAATGAGGCCGCGGGGGCGCCGAAGACGCCGGTCTGCAGGCCGTTCACGGCGTTCGTGCCCACGGTCACGTCGGAGATGTTCATCTCCTCCAGCTTCACCCGGAAGTTCCGGTTGGCCAGCTGCGTGGTCGGCGGGACCGCGAACCCGCTGGCCACGTCCACCGTCGGGTTGACGAACAGGAACGCGACGATGAACGCGTCCTCGCCACCGGCGATGATCTTGCTGGGCGCATACGGCGGCAGCCCGGTGAACTGGATGGGCGATGTGCAGGCGATGTCGAACGCCACGTAGGCGCCGACCTGCGGCTCGCCGATCCCCTGCACCCCGTTGCCGGGTCCCGTCGCCCGCTCGATGAGCCGCCGCTCCGTGGCGGCCTTCAGCAGGGCGAGGCGGTCCTCGGCCCACATCCGGGCCTTGTCGGCCGCGGGAACATCCAGCGGCGAGATGGTCGGGTCGATCACAGTCATGATGAGTATTTCCCCCTCTTGGTCGGGTGCGGCTCGGTTGACCCGCATTCCCTCGATTTCCAGTGAAGCGGCAGGCGAGTGCACCGCCCATGGCGTCATTTACGTAGGCATCGCGCGGTATCAGGAGGGCCACCCGCGGCCTCCACAGTGGTCTGGCAGTCGGTCAGGCGCGCCGTGGTTCGGCCGCGGGCAGGAGGCCGAGGTGCTGCGCGCGCAGCACGGCGGCGAGGCGGTCGGCCACCCCGAGCTTCGTGTAGCAGCGCTCCAGGTGCTTCTGCACCGTGCGCTCGGCGATGAGCAGCCGCCGTCCGATGGCGCCCGCGGTCAACCCGTCCGCGAGCAGGGTCAACACGGTGAGCTCGCGGGGCGTGAGCCGGATCGCCTCCGCGGCGTCGCCCGCGGTCGGCGTGGCTTGGTCCGACCAGCGAGCGATCACCTCGAGCTGCCGGTCGAGGCCTGCGAGCAGTCGCCGCAGTGTGCCCGCGAGGCGCATCTCCTGCGTCGTGAACGGGTCGGCCCGACCGACCACGAACGCACGGCGGGCGTGCGGCGCCATCACCAGCGGCAGGGCCAGCTGGCTCTGCACGCCACCCCAGTGGCGGCCCAGCTCGTTCCATGTGGCGATGACCCGCGGGCCCGCGAACCGGGCGGGCACATCGGCGGTCTGCATGGCGTGCCCGTCGCCCGTCGCCAGGTAGTACCGGAGGAGGGGATGGCGCGTCGCGGCGTCGTGGATGGCGAAGTGGACGAGCTCGTCGAGGCGGTCGCGCCAGCGCTCCTCGGGCCACAGTCCCCCGGAGAAGGGCTCATCCGCCGACCGCACGTCGAAGGCGCAGCCCGGCGCCGCGAAGGTCTCGGTGAGCATGAGCGCGATCTGCTCGGCGGGCCACCGGGCCCCCGCGGTGGCCATCAGCTCCGCCATCAGGTCGAGCCATTCCCGCTCGCTCCCCGCGCCCACTCCTCGGCCCTCCGATCCGGGTGTCACGGGCGGGAGGGTCGAGCGTGGTGGCACGTACGGTCCAGCGCGAACGTCACACGAACGCCGCGGCAAGTGCGACCGTTCGCCGAACGGCGCTGGGACGAACGGCACGTCGCGGCCTGCCGGGCCTGCACATCACAGACCAGCGTCGGAACCGGCGCAAAACGCGGATGTCACCTACCGTTTACACATGGACGGGTCGATCGAGCTCGCGGGTGCCTGTCGGTACGCGCTGCGCACGTTCGGCACGCGCGCCGGGCTCTGGGGCCTGATCAAGGAAGGCGCCTGGCTCGCCGCGCACATCGCCGTCTACCCCGGCGGTGCGCTGCGCGAGCAGCTGCGACCCGTGGCCGGTTACCGCACCGATCCGCTCACCCCGCTGCGGCGCAGCCTCGTGGTCACCGACCCGGAGGCCGCGGGCACCCCGATCCTGCTCATCCACGGCATCATGGACAACCGCTCCGTGTTCACCGTGTTCCGCCGCGCCCTGCGCCGCCGCGGATTCGGGGTCGTGCACGCCGTCAACTACAGCCTGTTCACCGGCGACCTGCGGCACGCGGCGCACGAGCTCTCGGGCCACGTCGAGCGGCTGTGCGAGGCGACCGGCGCGGACAAGGTGCACATCGTCGGGCATTCGCTCGGCGGCGTCATCGCCCGCTACTACGTCCAGCGGATGGGCGGCTCGGCGCACGTCGACACGCTCGTCACGCTGGGCAGCCCGCACGCGGGCACCCTCGGCGCCCACCTCATCCCCACCGCGCTGGGCCGCCAGCTGCGCCCCGGCTCGCCGCCGCTCGCCGAGCTGGAGCGGCCCGCGCCCGGCTGCACCACGCGGTTCCTGGTCGTGTGGAGCCGGATGGACCAGATGGTGGTGCCCCAGCGCAACGCGCGTCTGCAGCACCCGGACCTCGACGTCGCCCAGTTGGAGCTGCGCGACGTGGGCCACCTGGCGCTCCCGATCGACGGCCGGGTCGTGCGGTGGGTGGTCGAGGCGCTGTCCCGCCGTCACGCTCCGTGGCAGCGCGACGACCGACCGGCGCTCGCCGCGGTGATCGATCCGGCCTCCTGAACGACACGCCGGACCCGGATTTGATCCGGTGCGCGGGGGTCGCTACGTTGCCGAAGCCCGATTCACTGACGATCACCGACGGCAACGGGTCGACCCCGATCGACCCGGGCGGAATCCCCAGTCCGGCCGCGCGGTGAACGCCTCGACGCGGGCTGCCACATCGAGAAGGGCAGGTCTTGGCGCGCCACCGCTCCCCACGCGGCGCCCAGGAAGACGACCCCGATCGCACGACGCGACTGCACGCCGTGCATCGTCTTCCGGCGCCACCCGCCGCGTCTGCGCGCGGCCGGGCCACCGTTGCCGCCGTCGCCGCGGGCGCTGTCGTCGCCGCAGGGCAGACCCTCCTCGCCCCGTTCCTCCCGGACGGGGCCCCGCAGACCGTGAGCGCGTTGCTCCCCGTCGCGCAGACCACGGCCGCGACGCCCGAGGTGCCCGCGATCGGCGGCGACCAGCTGCCCCCCAACACCCTCTCGTTCGCGAACGCGCTCGACCCCGCGTCCGCGGTGGACGTGCGGAGCCTGGCCAAGGCCACCGACATGGGGGCACGGCTGGCCCGCAACGCCGCGCTCATCGACGCGGCGGAGGCGAGCGGGGCCGAGGACGCGCACGTCGTCGGCAACGAGGTCTTCGTACGGCCTGCGATCGGCACGTTCACATCGGGCTTCGGCGCACGGTGGGGAGTCGTGCACTACGGCATCGACATCGCCAACGCCATCGGCACGCCGATCTACGCGTTCTCCGACGGCGTCGTCGAGGACGCCGGGCCCGCATCCGGCTTCGGGCTCTGGGTCGTGCTGCGCCACCCCGACGGCACACATTCCGTGTACGGGCACGTGAACCGGATGTTCGTGAAGGTCGGCGAGCAGGTGCGGGCAGGCGAGCGGATCGCCGAGATCGGCAACCGGGGCGAGTCGACCGGACCGCACCTGCACTTCGAGGTGTGGGCCCCGGACGGCACCAAGATCAACCCGCTCCCCTGGCTCGCGTCGCACGGGATCCGGGTGGGCTAGCGGAGCATCGGCACGAGCGTCGAGCCCGCCACCAGCAGGAGCAGCCCGCCACCGCCAGCGCCACGACCTGCACCTCACCGCCGAGCAGATCGGCGACCGACTCGTCTGGCCGGCCGCACGCGTTGTCGGCTGATCGTGGATCGAAAATCCCAACTCACCGTGTCGAAATGCCGGACTCACCCTGCGAAAACGGCGACTCACGGCCCGGGCGGCGGCCCTCCGCCTGACTTAGATCTTCTGCATCGGCACGCCGCCGATGAGCATCAGCCGTACGGTGCCCGCGCTGCCGAAGTCGATCGTGACGGTGGCGCGCACGCCCGCGCCGTCGGACGCGACCACGGTGCCGAGGCCGTACTTGTCGTGGTTGACCCGGTCGCCCACCTCCAGGTGCAGCGCCGGGGCCAGCGAGCGCTCGGGGACCTTCCAGCTCCCGCGGTCGGTCGCCGTGGGACGGCGGCCGAACCCGAACCGGCCGACCGGCGCCGACCGCTCCGGCGCCACCCGCCGCCATTCGACCAGGTCGTCGGGCACCTCGGCGAGGAACCGGGACGCCGGGTTGGCGCTGGGCTGCCCGAACGCCGAACGCATCAGCGCCCGGGACAGGTAAAGCCGCGTCTGCGCGCGGGTGATCCCGACGTAGGCCAGCCGCCGTTCCTCGGCCAGCTCCTTCGGGTCGCCCATCGCCCGCATGTGCGGGAACACGCCGTCCTCCCAGCCGGTGAGGAACACCACCGGGAACTCCAGGCCCTTGGCCGTGTGCAGGGTCATCAGGGTGACCATGCCCGCGTCGTTGTCGGGCACCGAGTCGGCGTCGGCGACGAGCGCCACCCGCTCCAGGAACGCGGCCAGCGAGCCCGGCTCGGGCACCCCCGGCTCCGGCTCCAATTCGGGCGCGACCGCGAGATCGGCCACCGCCGCGTCGCCCGCGAACTCCCGCGCGACCGTCACCAGCTCGGCCAGGTTGTCCAGCCGCGACGCGTCCTGCGGATCCTCGCTGGCCTCCAGCTCGGCGGTGTAGCCGGTGCGCGCGTAGACGGCCTCGAGGAGCTCGGCGGTCTCGGCGCCGCCCTCGACCAGCTCTTCGAGCCCGGTGAGGATGTCGACGAACGCGGCGATGCACCGCTGCGACCGGGTGGCCATCCCCGGGATGCGCTCGGCCCGCCGCAGCGCCGCGGCGAACGATATCCGCTCGCGCTCCGCGTAACTCGCGACGAGCTCCTCCGCCTTGTCGCCGATGCCGCGCTTGGGCACGTTGAGGATGCGCCGCAGGCTGACCGTGTCCTCCGGGTTGGACAGCACCCGCAGGTAGGCGAGCGCATCGCGCACCTCGCGCCGCTCGTAGAACCGCACGCCGCCGACCACCTTGTACGGCAGCCCCACCCGCAGGAACACGTCCTCGAACACGCGCGACTGGCTGTTGGTGCGGTAGAACACGGCCACGTCGGAGTTGCGGATTTCGCCCGAATCGACCAGCCGGTCGATCTCCCCGGCGACGAACGCGGCCTCGTCGTGCTCGTTGTCGGCGACGTAGCCGATCACCTTCTCGCCGTCGCCCTGGTCGGACCACAGGCGCTTGTCCCGCCGGTCGGGGTTGCGCGCGATCACCGCGTTGGCCGCCGACAGGATCCGCTGGGTGGAGCGGTAGTTCTGCTCCAGCATGATCGTGACGGCGTCGGGGAAATCCTGCTCGAACTCGACGATGTTGCGGATGCTGGCGCCGCGGAAGGCGTAGATCGACTGATCGGAGTCGCCCACGACGCACAGCTCGGCAGGCGCCACCCCCCTCGGCGCTGTGTCGTCTCCCGCCCACCCCGCCACCAGCTCGCGGACCAGCACGTACTGGGCGTGGTTGGTGTCCTGGTACTCGTCGACGAGCACATGCCGGAACCGGCGCCGGTAGTACTCCGCGACGGCGGGCAGCCGCTGCAGGAGGGCCACCGTCTCCATGATCAGATCGTCGAAGTCGAACGCGTTGGCCGTGCGCAGGCGGGCCTGGTAGACCGCATAGATCTCGGCGACCTTGCGCTCGTACTCCAGTGTGGCGCGGGCGGCCGCGTCGTCCGGCGTGAGCAGCTCGTTCTTGAGGTTCGAGATCTGCGCGGCGACCGGGCGGGCGTTGAACTTCTTCGGATCCAGGTCGAGATCCCGGACGACGAGGCCGACGAGGCGGCGCGTGTCGTCGGCGTCGTAGACGGAGAACGCGCTGCGCACCCCGAGGTGCTTGGCCTCGCGACGCAGGATGCGCACGCACATCGAGTGGAACGTGGACACCCACATCGCGGCGGCGCGGCGGCCGACCAACGCGTCGACCCTGGCCTTCATCTCGGCCGCGGCCTTGTTGGTGAACGTGATCGACATGATCTCGCCGGGGTGCACGTGCCGCTCCGCCAGCAGCCACGCGATGCGGTGGGTGAGCACGCGCGTCTTGCCCGACCCCGCGCCCGCGACGATCAGCAGCGGCGACCCCGCGTGCGTGACGGCCTGTCGTTGGCGGGGGTTGAGCCCTTCCAGCAGCGCCGCCCCACGCTTCGTGGCGGGCTTCACGGGACCGTTGACCGGGAGTTCGAAAAGGGCGCTCATCGCAAAGGCAGGGTACCGCCGCTCCCCGACAGCCCCGGGTTGTGGCACACTGATCGCGTGCTGAATCGGCGGCGATTTTTCTACGGGTACCGGACACCGGTGCCCGTGGCCTGCTGACCAGCCGCGCGCGTTGCCCCGGAGTCCAAGGACCCCGGGGTTTTCTCATGCCGCGGGGTCTGCCACCAGGAGGAGACATGAGCGTGACAACCCCGGAAACCCAGATCCCGTCGGCCGACGAGATCCCCGCGCTGCGCGAGGAGATCGACCATCTCGACGCGGACATCCTGCGATTGATCCAACGGCGCACCGAGGTGTCGCAGAAGATCGGCCGAGCGCGGATGGCGGCCGGTGGGCCGCGCATCGTCTACAACCGCGAGATGGCGGTGCTGGACCGCTTCCGCGATCTCGGCAGCGAGGGCCGTGAGCTCGGCATGATCCTGCTGCGGCTGGGCCGCGGGCGCCTCGGCGGTCGCTAGCGCGTCAGCACCGCCGCATGGTCGTGGTCGGGGTGCCGATCTCGACGCACCGCGGGGCGCTGGAGGCGGCGACGGGAACGCTGTACTCGCCGACCGCGCGGTGCGTCCGGTGTTGAAGACGACGCAGCGCGGCACGCTGGTCGCGCCGGCGGTCCTGCCCGGCGTGGGGATGTCCACACAGCGCACCACCGGCACGCTGTGCGCGCTGACCGGGACGCTGTGCTCGGCGACCGTCTCGACCGACGGCGCACTGTGGGCGCTGACGGGCCGGGGCGGGTTGGCCGCTGTCACCGGGGTGCTCCGCGCGGCGAGCGTCATCGCCCCGGCGTGCAGCCTGCGAGGGCCATGGTCAAGCCTGCGACGAGGACTACCCCCACGTCGACCGGCATCCGGTTGCCGAGCTTCATCGCGTGACCTCTTCTTCTTGGTGTCGGGATGGCTGATCGAGAAGCGGCACCACCGCGGCGACGACGACGAGCGGCAGCACCGGGATGTGCCAGAGGAAGTCGAACGTGCTGTGCACCGCGAACGCGGCGAGGATCGCGGCGGCGAACGGGCCGCCCGCGGTGTGCCTGCGCCGGAACGCGGCCGTGCCCAGGCAGGCGAACACCGCGACGGCGAGGCCCGCCCCGACGACGCCGGTCTCGGCGGCGGTCTGCAGGAACTCGTCGTGGGTGTACTCGGCAACCACGAACCGGCCCAGGTAGCCCGACCAGCATCGCCGCCGTCACCAGCCGGGCGCGGCACGGGCCGAGCCGCCCGGCCGTGGCCGGGCGGCACGAACAGGGCCGTCACCAGGAACGCCGCCGAGGCGTTCGCGTAGGTGAGCGTCGAGGACGCCCGCCACAGCCCCGACGAGACGAGGGCCAGCGGCTCGATGTGCCACGCCACGCCGACCCAGCCGGTCGCCGCGACGGAAAGGCCCGCGGCGACCACCACCGCGGCGAGCACCGTTCGGGCCCGCGCCTGCAGGGCCGCGACGGCCAGCGCCGCCGCGGCGATCGCGAGGATCGGCAGCCGGGCCCAGACCGCGGCGGCGAGGCCGCCGCCGCGGCCGTCGGAGAGGCCCCCGCCGACGCCGCCACCACCACCAAAGCCACCGCCACCGCCGACGACGCCGCCACCACCACCACCACCACCACCACCACCACCACCACCACCAAGCCACCGCCGACGCCGCCACCTACGCCGCCACCTACGCCACCGCCGATGCCGCCACCGCCGACGACGCCGCCCCCGACACCGCCGACGCCGCCGACACCGCCGAGGAAGCCGTCGCCCAGCCCGGCCGCCCGGACCGCCGTCCACACCGCGAGCGCCACGAGCAGGCCGACCGCGACCACAACCGGCCGCGACACGGCGCGCCGCCCCGCGAGCGCCATCGCCGCCGCGAGACCGACGAGTACTTACATGACCGCCGCCTGGTCCGCTGCGAAGCCGCCCTGCTGGACGGTGGCGTACACGAGGGCGATACCGACGATCAGTACGCCAAACGGTGAGCCACGATGGCCCGTACAGCCTCTGGCTGTTGCGTCCGTTCGGCGGTCACGGGCCGGAATACTGGACCGGCCTCCGAGCCTGGTTGCCACAGTTCGCCCCAGCTGGTGGATGACGACACCCGCCGGAACCCGGTCGACCACGCATCGCGTCCGGTTCGCGGGCCGGGGTCACGGGCTGTTTACGCCGGTCCGTGGCACAGTGGAGCCATGGAAGCAGTGGTGGGCATCGTGGCTGCGGTCATCGCCCTTGTGGGACTGCTCGTTGCGCTGGGACACGTCGGCTACCTGGTGATGCTGAACAACGCGGCGCGCAAGCGGGGCATCTCCGGTGGCACCACGAGCGAGTACGTGGCGGGCCGCTGGAAGGTCGCGGGCGGCACGGCCGCCGTCGCGTTGCTCGGCCTGCTGCTCACTACCGGCGGGCTCACCCCCGACATCCTCGGTCTGATCCTCGGCGGCGGCGCGGGCCTCGCCGCGAAGCAGTCACTCGACACCACCCGCAAGCAGTTCCGCGGAATCCCGTGACCGAGGGATCCGATTCCCCCGAGCGTGTACTGGTCGTCGTCGCCCATCCGGACGACGTCGACTTCGCCGCGGCGGGCACCATCGCAGGCTGGGTGGCCGAGGGCGCGCACGTCGCCTACTGCATCTGCACGTCGGGCGACGCGGGCGGCTTCGACGACACCCCGCGCGCGCAGATGGGCCCCCTGCGCGAGGCTGAGCAGAAGGCCGCGGCGGCCGAGCTGGGGGTGCAGGACCTCACGTTCCTCCGCTACCCCGACGGGCGGGTGACCCCGAGCCTCGAGCTGCGCCGCGACATCAGCCGCGAGATCCGTCGCGTCCGGCCGCAGCGGGTGGTCGCGCCGTCGCCGGAGATCTTCTGGGACCGGCTGGGCGTCTCGCATCCGGACCACCGCGCGGTCGGCGAGGCCACGCTGGCCGCCGTCTACCCCGATGCACGCAACCCGTTCGCCCATCCGGAGCTCGTCGCCGAGGAGGGCCTCGGCGCGTGGAGCGTGCGCGAACTCTGGCTGATGGGCGCGCCGCCGGAACGCGCCGAGCATGTGGTGGACATCACATCGACGTTCGATCGCAAGATCGCGGCGCTGCGCGCCCACGCCTCGCAAACCGGCCGCTGGACCGAGCTGGAGCAGCGGATCCGAAGCTTCGGCGCCGCGACAGCGGCTCGCTTCCGGCTTCCCGAGGGGCATGTCGCGGAGGTTTTCCAGGTCGTCACGATCGGGTGAGCGGTCGGTCCGATCGGACGAGTGGATCCCGGCCGACCGGGTGGCATGTCCCTGCGATTGAGCCCCCACCGGGGCATCCGGTAGACAGTCGGTCGTCCCTGTTGCGTGAGCGTCACTGGAGGTTGTGGGCGTGGCCCAGATCGTGTCCCGGGGGAGGCCGGGCCCCGTCGTCACGGTCGCGGAGCTGATGCGCCGATGCGCGCCTGCCCCCGAGCCCGCCGACGACGACGGCGCCGATCCGATCCCGGTCGGCGCGCTCCTGCGCCGCGAGGGGCGCAGCTCCGCGGGCCTCCCCGCAGAGCAGGCGCCTGCCGTGGGCGACATCCTGGCCGCCCTGCCCGCCCGGCACCCGCTGCTGCGTCGCGGTGCGATCGCGGCGGGCGCGCTGCTCGCCGCAGGTTCGGTCTTCGGGCTCACCTCCGCCATGAACGCCCCGGTGGCCCCGCCGAGCTCGACCGGCACCTACCCCGGCCAGGACGAGTCCGCCGCGGCCCCGGCTTCGGCAGCCGCGCTCGACGCGGGTCAGGCGGCGCCGACGTCGTGGCTGCCCCTGGCCTTCCCGACCGCGTTCCCCGACGCGGCCGCCAACCAGGCCGCCGCTCCCCGGGCCGCCGCACCCGCACCGCCCGCCCCCACCACAGCCGCCCGCCCGGCCGCGGGCGGCGGGTCGTCGGCGCGCCCGTCCAGCTCCCCCGCCACCTCCGCCCGGAGCAGCAGCGGCAGCAGCAAGACCAACGGGGGCATCGTCGAGAAGACGACGAAGGACGTCGGGGGCACCGTGCGCGACGTCGGCAAGGACACCCCGCTCGAAGGGGTGACGGACACGGTCGGCGACACGGTCACCGGGCTCGGGCGCCGGGTCGACGCCGTGGCAGCCCCGATCACGACCCCGATCACGACCCCGCTGAAGAGCGCGCTGACCGCCCCGCCGACGTCGAGCCGCGAGACGGCCACGAGCACCCCCTCCACGAGCACGCGGCCCACCAGCACGTCGGCGCCCACCTCAGCGGTGAAGTCCGCCGCGAACACGGTGACCGGGCTCGTCGGCGGCTGAGCGCTAGACGAGCCGCCGGTCCGACGCCCAGCGCGACAGCTCGTAGCGGTTGGACAACTGGGTCTTGCGCAGCACGCTTGACACGTGCGTCTCCACCGTCTTGACGGAGATGAACAGCTCGGACGCGATCTCCTTGTAGGCGTACCCGCGGGCGAGCAGGCGCAGCACATCGCGTTCGCGGCGGGTGAGCAGGTCCAGCTCGGGATCACCGGGCGGCGCGGCGCCGGGCCGGTCGGAGAACACGTCGAGCACGAACCCGGCCAGCCGCGGCGAGAACACCGCGTCGCCCGACCGCACCCGGTGCACGGCGTCGGCCAGCTCGCGCCCGGAGATCGTCTTGGTGACGTAGCCGCGCGCGCCTGCCCGGATGACGGCGATGACGTCCTCCGCCGCGTCGGACACCGACAGCGCGAGGAACACCACGTCGGGCTGCTCCGGGCGCACCCGGCGCAGCACCTCGGCGCCGCCGCCGTCGGGCATGTGGACGTCGAGGAGGACCACGTCCGGCTTGAGGTGCCGGATCGCCGCCACCGCCTCGTCGACCGAGCCCGCCTCGCCCACCACCGTGACGTCGGGGACGCCGCGGTCGAGCTCGGCGCGCACACCGGAGCGGAAGAGCGCATGGTCGTCGACGAGGAAGACCCGAACCGGCTCGCTCATGAGGTGGCCTCCTGCGGAGTGGGCACGGGCATGGACAGGTGGACCTCGGTGCCCTCGCCGAGGGTGCTGCGCAGCCGGACGGTACCGCCGTGGCGGGTGACGCGGGCGCGCACGGAGTCGGCGAGGCCGTGCCGGTCCTCGGGCACCGCCTCGGGGTCGAAGCCGACGCCCCGGTCGCGGACGAAGACGTGCACGCCGTCCTCCTCGACCTCGACGTACACGCTGACCTCGTCGACGTCGGCGTGCTTGGCCGCGTTGACCATGGCCTCGCGGGCGGCGAGGACGAGGGCGCGCAGGTCGTCGTCCAAGGGGCGGTCGCCGACGACGACGGGCCGCACGTCGATCGCGTAGGTGTCCTCCACCTCCGCGGCAGCCGCCGTGATCGCCGCCGCCAGCCCGCTGCTCTCCACGGAACGGCGGCCGTACCCGCCCGGCCCGTAGAGCCAGTGCCGCAGCTCGCGCTCCTGCCCGCGGGCCAGCCGCAGCACCTCGCGCGGCTGATCGGACTGGCGTTGGATCAGCGCGAGCGTCTGCAGCACGGAGTCGTGCAGGTGCGCGGCGATCTCCGTGCGCTCGGCCTCGACGATGCGCTCGCGGCGCTCCTCGCCCAGGTCGCGCACCAGCTTGAGCCACCACGGCACGGTGATCACCGCGACGCCGACGAGCGTGGCCACGACCGCGAGCAGCGCGAACTGGATCTGGCCGAGCTGCAGGTTGCCGAACAGGAACACCGCGATCCCGCCCGCGACGAACACGGCGCCCGCGACGACCCGCCACAGCGCCGACCAGCCCGACAGCCCGGTGCGGGCGCCCTCGGTCCAGCGGCGGCGCTGGGTCTGGTCGGCCTCCCGCCACACGACGGCCGCGCCGATCGCGGCCACGCCCAGCGGTCCGACGATCCATCCGATGAACGAGTTGCCCGCCGCGCTGCCCGCGATCCCCACGGCGATCCCCAGCGCCGCGAGCCCGACCGCCTGCTGGCGCTCGGCCCGGGGCACGTCCCGAGTGACATCGGCGGTCTCCTGGGGCACGAAGATCCACAGCAGGCCGTAGGCGAGCACCCCGGCCCCGGACAGGCCCGCGAGCACGACGAACGCGGCCCGCACCCACAGCACCGGCACGCCCAGGTGCGCCGCCACGCCACCCGCCACGCCCGCCACGAACCGACCGCTGCGCAGGCGCACGAGCGGCGGGGTCGGCCCAGTGATCGGGCGCGCGGGCCGGGTCGTCGGGGTGGTCATGCCATCCATCGTGACACCCTGGGGCCCGGGTGACATCGGGGGAAGCTCGGGGGATTCTCGGGGACGTCCCTGATGGAACCGACCCGCCGACCGAGCAAAGCTGGCTCCCATGAACACGACAGACGTGCACGGCACGCTCCGGGAGATGTGGGAGACCCGGCCCGCACGCCCCCGGGACGACCGGCAGATCGCAGGCGTCGCGGCAGCGATCGCGCGCCGGTATGACATCGACCCGGTGCTCGTGCGCGTCGGGTTCGTGGTGGCCGCGTTCTTCGGGATCGGGGCCGCGCTCTACATCGCCGGATGGCTCGTCCTGCCCGACACGCCCGCCGACCCGGCGGTGCCGGAGAGCCGCAAGCGCGGGATCCTCGTCGTCGGCCTGGTGATCGCCACCATCGCGTCGGTGGGGTCGATCTTCGGCGGCCGCGGCGGGTTCGTCCTGCCGCTGATCGCGGCGTTCGTGCTGCTGTACCTGCTGCACCGCAGCCGCGCCGACCGCGGCGTGATCGGCGCGCAACCGCCCGGCCAGTCCTGGCCGCCGCGGCCCGAGCAGGCCACCGGCGGGGTGTCGCTGGTCAAGGGCGTCGCCAAAGACGGCCCCGCCGACGAGCAGCAGCCGCCGTCCTGGGACCCGCTGGGTGCCGCGCCGTTCGCGTGGGACCTGCCCGAGCCCGGTCCGGCCACCCCGCCCCCGCCGCCGCGGCGCCGCCTTCCGGTGACGCTCGTGACGCTGGGCGTGGCCCTGCTCGCCGCGGCGGGCACGGGTGTGGTGCTCCTGGGCATGGGCGCGGCCGGGTTCTCCACCTTCCCGATCGTGCTGGGAGTGGTGGCCGCGGTGCTCGGCCTTGGCCTGGTCGTCGGGTCGTTCCTGCGGGCCGGACGGGGGCTCATCCCCTTCGCAGTGCTGGTCTCGATCCTGATCTGGGGCGCGCTGTCCATGCCGTTCCACCGGTTCGGCCCGCCTGACGGATTCGGCGACCTGCGGGTCGCGCCGACGACCGTGGCTCAACTGCAGGCGGACTACCGGCGCGGCGCAGGCGACGTGACGCTCGACCTGCGCGGCCTCGACCTCTCCGGCTCCGGCGACGTGCGGACGTCGGTCGAGGTCGGCGCGGGCGACGCCAAGGTGCTGCTGCCCGCCAATGCCGACGTGACGTTCACGGGCGAGGCCGGGCTGGGCGATGTCCGGTTCGACGGCCGGACGGACAACGGGCCCGGGGCGAAGCTGGCAGTGACCGACGATCTCGGCGCCGACGGCCTGCGCTCGGGTCGACTGCTGACGATCGACGTCCACGCGGGCGCAGGCGACGTGGAGGTGCACCGTGGCTGAGCAAGACACCGCGCAGACCGAGGTCGTGGCGCGGCGGCGGCGGGGACCGGACCCGGTGGCCCTGGTGGTCGGGCTGCTGACCCTGGGCATGGCGGTGGCGGCGTTCACCGGACAGCTGCCGGTGATCAACTTCGATCCGCGCTGGCTGCTCGCGGGCGCGGCGGCCGTGGTCGGGGCGCTCCTCCTGCTGGGGAGCCTGCGCCGACGATGAAAGACCTGCGGGCCTGAAGCTGGGGAGCGGACGGGCCCGCCGCGATACGGGAGCGGTGCCGAGCCGGGGGGATCGGCACCGCTCCCCTTTGCGTACCTCCGACTGCGCACCCCACCACCCGACCACGCACCCCACCACCCGACCGCGCACCCCACCACCCGACCACGCACCCCACCACCCAACCGCGCACCCCACCGATGGGGTGCGCAGTGCTCTCATGGGGTGCGCGGTGCCGCTGCGTGGCCCGAGCGCCCAGGCCGGCGCGACCCGGCTCCCCCTCAGCTCAGGCCGCGCGGCCCAGCCCGGCGGCGGCGAGGATCTCCGGCACGCCCCGCTCGTAGGCCACCGCCATGATGTGCACCCCGGCGAGGTCGGGCAGCTCCCGCAGCGCCGCGACGGTCTCGGCGCAGACGGCCATCCCCTCCGCGGCCAGCCGGTGGGCGGGCACCCCGTGCAGCCGTCGCGACAGCGCCGCGGGCACCGTGACCCCGGGCAGCGCCGCCATCACGTCCAACGCCCGCAGGGAGCGGATCGGCCCGACGCCCGCCAGAACGCCGCACCGCCGGGTGAGGCCGAGGTCGCCCACCCGACGCAGCCAGGCCGCGAACGCCGGGACGTCGAACACGAACTGGGTCTGCACGAACTCCGCGCCTGCCGCCACCTTGCGGGCCAGCCGCTCCGGCTCGCCCGCGCCGGGATCGACGGCCCCGATCAGGTACTGCGGCGGCGAACCCACGACGTGCCCGGACAGCAGCGTGGCGTCATCGCGCAGCGCGCGTGCGGCGGCGGTGAGGGTGTCGGAGTCGAGGTCGAAGACGCCGATGGCGTCGGGGTGATCGCCGCGCTCGGGACGGTCGCCGGTCATCAGCAGAACGTTGGGCACGCCGAGCGCGCCCGCGGCGAGCAGGTCGGACTGCAGCGCGATCCGGTTGCGGTCCCGGCAGGTCATCTGCATGACCGGCGCGAGCCCCTCGGCGAGCAACACGACGCTGCCCGCCAGGCTGGACATCCGCACCCGGGCGCCCTGGTTGTCGGTGACGTTGGCCGCGTCCACCCAGCCGCGCAGGAGCCGGGCGGTCTCCCGCAGGCCCGTGGCGTCGGCGCCGCGCGGCGGCGCAACCTCCGCCGTCACCGCGAACCGCCCGGTGCGCAGCGCCTCCGCGAGGGCCCCGGGCCGATCCGGCGCGATGTCGACGGTCATGCGGCGGCCCCGTGCGGTCGTGAGTGGAAACAGTTGCTACAGCACTTGTTTCCACTCACGAGGGCTATTCCCACTCGATCGTCCCCGGCGGCTTCGACGTGACGTCCAGCACGACCCGGTTGACCTCGGCCACCTCGTTGGTGATCCGGGTGGAGATGCGTTCGAGGACGTCGTAGGGCAGGCGGGTCCAGTCGGCGGTCATCGCGTCCTCCGAGGACACCGGCCGCAGCACGACCGGGTGGCCGTAGGTGCGGCCGTCGCCCTGCACGCCGACGCTGCGGACGTCGGCCAGCAGCACGACCGGGCACTGCCAGATCTGTCCGTCGAGGCCCGCGGCGGTGAGCTCGTCGCGGGCGATGGCGTCGGCGGCACGCAGGGTGTCGAGGCGGTCGCGGGTGACTTCCC
Organism: uncultured Actinomycetota bacterium; assembly: GCA_963739465.1. Lineage (GTDB taxonomy): Bacteria > Actinomycetota > Actinomycetes > Mycobacteriales > Pseudonocardiaceae > Pseudonocardia. The sequence goes on along the minus strand of CAVUAS010000013.1, from coordinate 92,196 downwards.
CGATGATCCGGATCGCCAGCCCCGGACCGGGGAACGGCTGGCGGGAGACGATCACGCCGGGCAGCCCGAGCTGGGCGCCGACCTTGCGCACCTCGTCCTTGAACAGCGCCCGCAGCGGCTCGACCAGCGCGAACTCGATGTCCTCCGGCAGGCCGCCGACGTTGTGGTGGCTCTTGATCGTGGCGGCGCCGGAGCCGCCGCCGGACTCGACGACGTCCGGGTAGAGGGTGCCCTGCACCAGGAATCCGACGTGCTCTTCCTCGGCGACCTCGGCCGTCGCGGCCTCGAACACCCGGATGAACTCCCGTCCGATGATCTTGCGTTTGGTCTCCGGGTCGGTGACGCCCGCGAGCGCGTCGAGGAAGCGGTCGGCGGCGTCGACGGTGTGCAGGCGCGCGCCCGTCGCGGCCACGAAGTCGCGCTCCACCTGTGCCCGCTCGGCCGCCCGCAGCAGGCCGTGGTCGACGAAGACACAGGTCAGTCGGTCGCCGATGGCCCGCTGGACGAGGGCGGCGGCCACCGCGGAGTCGACGCCGCCGGACAGGCCGCAGATCGCCCGCCCGTCGCCGATCTGCGCGCGGACGGCCTCGACCGTCTCGTCGATGATCGACGCGGTGGTCCAGCCCGCCGGGATCGCCGCGACCTCGTGCAGGAAGCGCTCCAACACCTGCTGGCCGTGCGGCGAGTGGCCGACCTCGGGGTGGTACTGGACGCCCGCGAGTCTTCTATCGTGGTCCTCGAACGCCGCGACGGCCGCGCGCTCGGACGCCGCGGTGACGGCGAACCCCTCCGGCGCGCGGACGACCGAGTCGCCGTGGCTCATCCAGACGGGGTGCCGCGGCGGGAGCCCGTCGTGCAGCAAGCCGCCGTCGACCCGCAGCTCGGTGCGGCCGTACTCGCGGGTGCCGTCGTGCGCCACCTCGCCGCCCAGCGCCAGCGCCATGGCCTGGAAGCCGTAGCACAGGCCCAGCACCGGGACGCCCGCCGTGAACAGGGCCGGGTCGATGCGCGGCGCGCCCTCGGCGTACACGCTGGCGGGTCCGCCGGAGAGGATCACCGCGGCGGGCTTGCGCGCGACGATGTCCTCGACCGACGTGTCGCCGGGCACGATCTCGGAGTACACCTGCGCCTCGCGCACGCGGCGCGCGATCAGCTGGGCGTATTGGGCGCCGTAGTCGACGACGAGCACCGTGGGCACCTGCACGGGCCCCAGGATATCGACGCGGGAAGTCGGCGCGATCAGACAGCACCGGAGCGCTCGACGAACCACCGGGACGCCTGCCGCACGTACTCGGCGAACTGCTCCGGTGCCAGGCGGGTCGCGTCGGCGACGCGATCGTGATCCACGTCCATGTACGCGTGGACGAGCACGTTGCGCAGTCCGGCCGCGGGCGCGAGAGCGGCGGCGAGCTTCTCGTCGATCATGCCTGCCTGGGCCGCGAGCACGAATGACTCGCGATAGGTGTCGGGCGCCCGCCCCAGCACCGCCGCCGAGACGTGGCTGTTCGCGCTGAAGGCCAGCTCGACGAGCAAGGTGAGCAGCCGCTCGGCGGCGAGTCCCGCGATCGGGTCGTCCGCGAAGCGCTGTCCGTCGAACGGGCCGAGCGTCTTCAGCTGGTCGACCAGGAGGCGAATACGCGTCAGCTTGCGTTCGACGCTGCGCCAGTCGAGCGCAGGCGGCGTCACGAGGCGAGGAGGCGCAGGTTCAGCCTGCGCATCGGGTCGGTCTCGATCCGCTCGGCGATGGCGATGGCCTGCGCGTCGGCGAGTGCGCCCGGCTCGCTCTCGTACAGCGCGACGGAGCCGACCAGCGCGCGCTCCCGCAGTACCGGTCCGCCCCGGTTGAGGTGCGCAACGTCAACGGCGTCCGTTCCCGTCAGCTCGACGAGATCCGCGACCGCCGCCACCGCGTCGAACGCCGCCCCCCGCTCGGTCAGGACCCCGACGTCGAGATCGCGCGCACGCTCCTCCCCTCGGCCTGCGCTACCGAAGACGGTGAGCACCCGCACGGCGTGGCGTGTGCAGAACAAATCCAGCGCGCCGGAGGCCGCGGCGTCGCGAAGGCGCTGCAGAGCCTCGGCCGGGGTGGTCACCGGACCATCGTCGCACGGAGCGGGCGCTCTTCGGATTGGGCGCGCCTCAGGTCGTCGGGCGCACCGGGGGCAGCGTCCCGCCGTGCGCCGCCCGGATCACCGCCTCCAGGTCCCGGCACAGCGGAGCGACCCCGTCCGCGCCGAGCACGGCGGCCCACCCGGCCTCCAGCTCGCCGTAGATCTCCTCGACCTCGACGAGCAGGGCGTCGCCGCGGGCGGTGAGCCGCAGGTCCTTGGCCCGCGCGTCCCGTCGGTCCGCGACGCGCTCGACCAGCCCGGCCTCGACCATCGCGTCGGCCAGTTTGGACACGGCCTGTTTGCTGGTGCCCAGCGTCGCCACGAGCTCGCGCAGCGAGACCGGTCCGCCGCGCAGCGCGAGCAGCAGGAACCCGAACGCCGGGCGCACGTCGGTCCAGCCCCGGGCGGCGAGCTCTCGGTGCAGGTCGTCGACGAGCAGCCGGTAGGCCATCGCGAGCAGGCGGGCCAAGGGGGTGCTCACAGGGTGTTCACAGAGCCCAGGGTGGCGTGAACGGCTCCCCGCCCGGCATCCGGGCCTGGCCGCCGACGGGCAGGCAGCACAGCGCGCGCAACGGCTCGTCGCCCGCAGGCGCGAGACCGAACGGCACACCGGCAGGCACGACGATCGCGTCGCCCGGGCTCGCCTCCTGGTCGCGGTCGCCGATCCGGACGGCCGCGCGTCCCGCGAGGACGACGAACACCTCCTCGCGGGTGAGCTCGTGGGGTGTCGCGGGCGTGCCCGCGTCGATCTCGACGACCCAGACGCTGGTGTCGGTCGACCCGCTCGTCGGGGTGGCCAGCGACGTGAACCGGGCGCCGCCCAGCTCGTGGGTGGGGGTGTCGGGTGCGGGCAAGACGGGCATGTCGACCTCTTTCGTCAATGTGGTTGACGGAATCTAGTCTGCCCGTCGGTCCGAGTTTCGTCAACCAGGTTGACGGTATGAGGGTGGCTCCGCGACGTGGCAACCTGCGTGCATGGACGGGCGAGCAGGCGCGCCGGTCGGCACCTACCCCGGCCGAGCGCACGACGAGATGCCCGCCCCCGACGGCGCCGTCCACGAGGGCTGGGCCGACCTCGCCGCCCTGCTGGACCGATCGCCGCCCGCGGGCCTCGCCGCCGACACCGCCGCGATGGCCGCGTTCGCCGACACCGAGGCGGCCAAGCGCAGGCTGGTCTACCAGCTCGACGACCTCGGCCTCCCCACCGACGGCGTGGTGTTCGACCTGCTGTCGTCGGCGGAGGAGCCCGTCACCACCGGCCACGCCGACGGCGTTGTCACGCTCGACATGGCCGAGGGCGACGACGCGCACCGCGAGTCCCTGCGCGTACAGCTCGACGAGCCGTACCGCACGATGCTCGGGCACCTGCGGCACGGGACCGGGCACTGGTACTGGACGGTGCTGGTCGAGCCCGACCCCGACCGGTTCCGTGCGGTGTTCGGCGACGAACGCGCCGACTACGCCGAGGCCCTGCAACGCCACCACTCCGCGCCCGCCCGGGCCGGGTGGGCGGAGCGCTACGTGAGCGCGTACGCCACGGCGCACCCGTGGGAGGACTGGGCCGAGTCGTTCGCGCACTACCTGCACATCCGCGACACCCTCCAGACCGCCGCGGCCTACGGCATGCTCGTACGCGGCCCCGAGGCCGCGACGACCCCCGGCGCGCCGCTGGCCGCGGCGCCCCGGGAGGACCCGGGCGGGTTCGCCGAGATCGTCGACACGTGGCTGCCCCTGACCTATGCGCTCAACGCGGTGAACCGGTCGATGGGAAAGGACGACCTGTATCCCTTCGTGCTGTCCGAGCCCGTGCTGGCGAAGCTCGCGTTCGTGCACGACCTGGTGACGGGATCCCGCTGACCGCGCGCTATCGCAGGGCCGCCCGCTGGCCATAGGGGTACGGCCAGAGCGGGAGGCGGTCGCCGACCACCGGGTTCACCGCGAGCGCCCACCCCAGGTACAGCGCGACGATGCCGTCGAGGATGAGGACCCAGCCGCCCGCGACGCCGAGCGCCGCCGCGGCGGACGCACCGCTGAAGTTGGCGATGCCGAACAGCAGGTAGCCCAGGGCCAGCAGCGCGAACGCGAGGAACGCAGGCATGTTGATGTGCCACGCGGCGTACGACAGCAGCACGGTGAAGACGAACCAGAGCAGCAGCCACGTGCCGAAAGCCGGGGCGAACGCGGGACCCATCTCCGCGGCTAAGAACCGCAGCAGTATCGCCGTGGTCAGCAGGAACGCCGAGTAGAACAGCGCGAAGCTGCCGCCGAAGACGTTGTTCGCCCGCAGCTCCATGATCCCGCCGATGCCCAGGCCGAACGCGCCGGTGCCGAACGCGACCGCGGCGAACGCGGTGACGGCAGCGGCGGGGATGAGCCCGGCGTTCGGGATCCCGAGCATGAGCACGGAGAAGCCGAAGGTTCCGACCGAGAGCGGCGTTCCCACGCCCGCCTCCGGGACGTACCCCTGGGGCGCGGCGGGCGGCGGGGTTTCGACGGGCGTCTCGCCCACGGCATGTGTCGACATCGTTGACCCCCTAGTGTCCTGCGCCGGAAGTTCGTTGCGTATATCGGCGGATCCAGGTGTACGTCGGCAAGGCGCTGGTCCGCGCCTCGTACCGGGTGTACTCGGCCGGACCAGCAACGCCGCTGACGTGCGGCTGGGCCGTCGAGATATGTGGCGAACTTCCGGCGCGGGACACTAGCTCTCGAGCAGTTCCTTGAGCGCCTCGTCGATGAACTTCGTGTCCGCGGGATTCACGCCACCGCCTGCGAAGTGACCCCAGACGCCCGGGATGACCCGCAGTTGCGCGTTCGGCATGTGCGAGACCGCGAACTCCTCGTCCTCGGGCGGGAAGTACAGGTCCTTCTCGGCAGGCATCACGATCGCCTTCGCGCGGATCCCGGCGAGGGCCTTGACCTGGTCGCCGTCGAACCCGGGCGTCTTACCGATGTCGCCCTGTTGCCACGTCCAGAGCATCGTCAGCAGGTTGTTGGCGTCCTTGGCCAGGAAGAACCCCTCCCAGAAGCCGATGAGGAAGTCCTCGAGGCTCGCGTAGTCGAAAGGGTCCTTCTTGTAGAGCTGCTGCCAGTAGAAGGCCTGCGACAGGCCCCACCCCGCGTACACCCGCCCGACCGCGCGGAGGCCCTTGACCGGCTGCGCGTCGTAGAGCCCGTCCCGCCACGCGACATCGGTGATGATGGCGTGCTTGACGCCCTCGAGGAACACGATGTTGTGCTCCGCGGTCTTCGACGAACCGCAGAACGGCAGGATCCGCTGCACCATCTCCGGGTAGCAGACCGCCCATTGGTAGGTCTGGCCCGCGCCCATCGACCAGCCCGTGACGAGCTCGAGGGTCTCGATCCCGAACTTCTCGGTCACGAGCCGGTGCTGCTGTCGAACCTGGTCGAGGAACGTGACGTTCGGGAAGCGGGGCCCGTTGTGCGGCGGCGGCGTGTTGCTCGGCGAGGACGACAGCCCGTTGCCCAGCATGTTCGGCACGATGATGAAGTACTTCGCCGGGTCGAGGGCCATGCCCTCGCCGATGAGCCATTCGTTGTCGTAGTGCTGCCCGGAGTACCAGGTCGGGTAGACGATCGCGTTGGACCGGTCCTCGTTCAGCGTGCCGTAGGTCTTGTACGCGAGCCGCGCGTCGCGCAGCGTCTGGCCCGTGCTGAGCTGCACGTCCCCCAACGGGAAGATCTCGTAGTCCATGCGGGCCTCCTGCCGTGCGCCATCGGCCAGGATCGCGGCCATCGCTCAGCCCGGTGCAGCGCGGGCGGGAACGTGGAGCGGCCACAACACCCAGCAGAAATAGTTTACGTTGGAAGCATGAGGGTACACGGCTGTCAAGAGACCGATTGCCATGCCCGGACGTAACATGCGACCACGCCGGGAGGGAGGCCATGCGCCCACAGCAGCCGAAGGCACGACGCGTCTGGCCGTGGATCTTCGGCGCCGTGGTGCTGCTGTCCATCGTCATCGGCGTGATCGCGCGCCCGTTCGCGCACGACGCCACGCCCGGCCCCGCCAACGGCAACGAGACCCCGGCGGCGACGGTGCCGCCACCGCCTGCCGCCCCGACCCTCGCGCCGAGCCCGACGAGCACACCGTCGGTCGAAGGGGCCGCGAGCTGGACGATGCCGAACCTGGTCGGCGCGAATCTCCAGGACGCGCAAGATGCGATCCAGACCCTCACCGACAACGCGATCTTCTTCACGAAGTCCCATGACGCGACCGGCGCCGGTCGGCGCCAGATCCTCGACCGGGACTGGAAGGTGTGCAGCCAGAACGTGCGACCGGGAACCAGGATCACTACCGACACGGCCATCGACTTCGGTGCGGCCAAGGTCGACGAGCGCTGCTGACGAGCGGAAGGGGCCGTCCGATCAGAGGGCGCCGTTGAAGAACACGGGTTCGTTGAACGTGTCCGTGACCGCCACCTGCAACGCCCCCGTCGCACCCTTCTTGACCTTGAACCGAACCGGCACCTGCAACTGCTGGCCCACCGCGATGTCCTGGGTCGGCAGGTCCGCGCCGTCATAGATCCGTTCGGCCGGGGCGTTGTTGACGGTGACGTTCATCGTGACGAGCGTGGCGCCGACGGGCTTGTTGGTGCCGTTGCGGATGGTCACCGTCACCTCGTAACCGGCCTCGCCCTTGTCGATGATGTACGGGTTGGACGACTTGTAGGGCTTCGGCGCCGATACCGACAGGGCAAGCCCGGAGGCGTAGGTGAAGGTGTCCCCGATCTTCACGGTGCCGCCTTTGCGGGCCTGATCCACGCTGTTGACGGCGGTGCCGACGAACGCCGTGCACGCCACGAAGAACAGCACCGGCACGAGCACGAGGGCCAACAGCACCCAGGGCCAGATGCGGCGCCGCTTCTGGATCACCACGACCTGCTGCTGCGGCGGCGTCGGGGCTGCGCCCCAGTTGGCGGGAGGCGGTCCGTATTGGGCGATGTGCGCGGCCTGCTGTTGCGGGGTGAGTCGCGTCCACTGCTCCGGGGTCACGCCGTCCAGGTCGACCGGAAGGTGATGTTTGTTACCACCGTCACAGTTCGTCGCCAAGCCGTTATGACGGAGGTCAGACCCGCACCGACAGGCCGACGCGCTGGAACTCCTTCAGGTCCGAGTAGCCGGTCTTGGCCATCGCCCGCCGCAGCGCGCCGAACAGGTTGACCTCGCCGTACGCGCTGCTCGCGGGCCCGTAGAGCACCCGCTCCAGGTCGCCTGCTTCGGCGGGCACCGCCACCACCTCCGAGCGCGGCAGCGACGGGTGCGCCACCGCCGACGTCCAGTACGCGCCGGAGGCGGGCGCGTCGGAGGCGACGGCGAGCTGCTCGCCCAGCATCACGGCGTCCGCCCCGCAGGCGATGGCCTTCGCGACGTCGCCGGAGGTGCGGATGCCGCCGTCGGCGATGACGTGCACGTAGCGGCCGCCGGTCTCGTCGAGGTAGTCGCGGCGGGCGCCTGCCGCGTCGACGATCGCGGTGGCCATGGGCACGCCGATGCCGAGCACCTCGTCGGTGGTCGTGGCGCTCGACTGCCCGTACCCGACGATGACGCCCGCGGCGCCGGTGCGCATGAGGTGCATGGCCGTGCGGTAGTCACCGCAGCCGCCCGCGACGACCGGCACGTCGAGCGAGGCGATGAAGTCCTTGAGGTTGAGCGGCTCGCCGCGGGACACGTGCTCGGCGGAGATGATCGTGCCCTGGACGACGAGCACCTCGACCCCGGCGGCGAGCAGGTCGGGGGTCAGCTCGCGGGCCCGCTGCGGGCTCACCCGGGCCGCCACGGTGACGCCGGCCTCCCGCACGCGCTTGAGGGCCTCGGCGAGCAACGCGGTGTCGATCGGGACGGCGTGCAGCTCCTGCAGGAGCGCCACGGCGGCGGACGGATCATCCGAAGCGGCGGAGACCACCCGGGCCAGCGCCCCGTCGGCGTCGGCGTGCCGGGCCCACAGCCCCTCGGCGTTGAGCACGGCCAGACCGCCCAGCTGCCCGATCCGGACGGCGCTCGCGGGCGACACCACGGCGTCGGACGGATGGGTGACCAGCGGGATCGTGAACGGGTAGGCGTCGAGCTGCCAGGCGGTGGACACCTCCTGCGAGCTGCGGGTGCGCCGTGACGGCACGATCTCGACCTGCTCGAGGTCGTAGCTGCGCCGGGCCTCCCGGCCCATCCCGATCTCCACGAGGTCTCGCACGGGCGATCAGGGTAGCCCCGGCTACCGGGACACGTAGTTCGGCGCCTCCACCGTCATGGTGATGTCGTGCGGATGGCTCTCCGCAAGGCCCGCCGCGGTGATCCGCACGAGCTGGGCCTGCTGCAGCGCCGGGATCGTCTGTGCCCCGGCGTACCCCATCCCCGAGCGCAGCCCGCCGACGAGCTGGTGCGCGACCTGCGCGAGCGGCCCCCGGAACGGGATGCGGCCCTCGATCCCCTCGGGGACGAGCTTGTCCTCGGAGAGCACGTCGTCCTGGCCGTAGCGGTCCTTGGAGTAGCTGCGCGCATCGCCGCGGGTGCGCATGGCGCCCAGCGACCCCATGCCCCGGTAGGTCTTGTACTGCTTGCCGCCGACGAGAATCACCTCACCGGGTGACTCGAAGGTGCCCGCGAGCAGGCTGCCGAGCATCACCGAGGACGCGCCCGCGGCGATCGCCTTGGCGATGTCGCCCGAGTACTGGATGCCGCCGTCGCCGATCACCGGCACCCCGGCGGCGGCGCAGGCCTGCGCGGCCTCGTAGATCGCGGTGATCTGCGGCGCGCCGACCCCGGCGACCACCCGCGTGGTGCAGATCGAGCCCGGCCCCACACCGACCTTCACCGCGTCCGCCCCGGCCTCCACGAGCGCGGTGGCCCCGGCCCGGGTGGCGACGTTGCCGCCGACGACGTCGACCGTGTGCCCCACCTCGGCCCGCAGCTTGGCCACCGTCTCCAGCACGCGGCGGGAGTGGCCGTGCGCGGTGTCGACCATGAGGACGTCGACGCCCGCGTCCACGAGCTGCATCGCGCGCGCGTAGCCGTCCTCCCCGACGCCGACGGCGGCCGCCACGACCAGCCGTCCGTCGGGGTCCTTCGTGGCGAGCGGGTATTTCTCGGTCTTGTTGAAGTCCTTGATCGTGATCAGGCCGCGGAGGATGCCGTCGCCGTCGATCACGGGGAGCTTCTCCAGCTTGTGCCTGCGCAGTAGGCCGAGCGCCGCCTCGGCCGACACCCCGACCCGCGCCGTGATGAGCGGCGAGTGGGTCATCACCTCATGGACGGGACGGCTGTGGTTCACCTCGAACCGCATGTCCCGGTTGGTGATGATCCCGACGAGCCTGCCGTCGGGGGCGGTGACCGGCACGCCGGAGATGCGGAAGCGGGCGCAGAGCGCGTCGACGTCGGCGAGGGTGTCGTCGGGCGAGCAGGTGACCGGGTCGGTGACCATCCCGGCCTCCGACCGCTTGACCACCTCGACCTGCGCGGCCTGCTCGGCGGGCGACAGGTTGCGGTGCAGCACCCCCAGGCCGCCCGCGCGGGCCATCGCGATGGCCATCCGCGACTCGGTGACGGTGTCCATCGGCGACGACACCAGCGGCACCCGCACCCGCACGCGGCGGGTGACCTGGGTGCTGGTGTCGGCGCTGCTGGGTACCACGTCGGACTCGGCGGGCAGCAGCAGCACGTCGTCGAAGGTGAGGCCCAGCATCGCGAACTTCGGCGGCAGCCCGGCGGTCTCGCTCGTCATCGCATCGTTCCCAGCATCTCGGCCAAGGCCCCGAACATCGCCTCATCGTATCCGCGGCCCGACTCCGGGTCGCGCCACCGCCGAGGATGCGTTCCCATGGCGGGGTAGAGTTGACGGTGTGTCACCCGATGCGCTGCCGCCGGACCCGTTCGCCGGGGATCCGCACGACCCCGCGTTCTCGATCGACGCCCCGGAGCTCAGTGAGCCCGAGGCGTTGAGCGTCGAGGAGCGCGACGAGGTGGTGGCCGATCTCGCCGATCTCGCGGTCTACCAGGCTCTTCTGGAGACGCGCGGCGTGCGGGGCATCGTGGTCGACTGTGCGGATTGCGGCGAGCAGCACTACCACGAATGGAGCCTGCTGCGGGCCAGCCTGCAGCAGCTGCTCGACGAGGGTCAGATGCGCCCGCACGAGCCCGCGTTCGATCCCGACCCCGCCCATTACGTGACGTGGGAATACTGCCGCGGCTACGCCGACGCGGTGCTCTCCGACTCCTGACCCGCGGCGTCAGCTCGTCGTACGCGGCGCCGATTCCTCGCTCGACCCGCCACCGCCGGGCGACCTGCGAGTGGAACCCATCCCGCTGTTGGTGGTCGTCGTGCTGGTGGTGTCCGGCTTGCCCTCTCGAGTGGCCGTGACGGGTGCGCTGGTGGTGGCGGCCCCGGCCTCGCCCGTGCTCAGCTCGGGCGCGACCGGCGCGTCCGTGGTGGCGGGGGGCCGTTGCCGCGTCGGCGGCCGCGACGGGTGCGAGGGCCGCGTGGACATCGTGGGCGCGGGATCGTTCGCCTCGCCCGAAGTCGGGTCGGGCGAAAGGGTGCCCGCCGTGGTGGGCTGCTGCGACATCGCCGCACCCGCGGGGATCGGACGGCCCCGGTCGGCCTTGAGCGGCGACGCCGGGTCGACCTTCGTGCCCGACGGCGTCTCGGCCACCTTCGCCGTGAGGAAGTCCTTGACGCCGACGAGCTCGTCCTTGCCCTCCTGTGGGCGCACCTTCGAGAGGTCTTGCTGCGCCTGCGCAAGATCGGCGGAGGCCTGCTCGGGCTTGCCCTCCGTGAGGGCCTGCTTGGCGTTCTCGATCTTGTCGGACGCCCGCACGGCGGCCTCGACCGACTCCGCGCGCTCGCTGAAGAGCACCTTGGACATCGGCCAGAGCGCGCTGTCGGGCTGCGCCGTGGCGGAGCCGATCGTCACACCGCCGCCGACCAGCACGAGGAACGCGGCCGCAGCCGCGACGGGGACGAGGTGGCGGACCCGCGCGGAGCGGACCGGCCGGGCGGACGGCGGTGCCCGCCTTGACCGCCGCGACCGCCGTCTCGAGGTCGATCAGGTCGGGGATCGGCTCGGCCACCACGTCGGCTCGCCAGGACGACAGCAGCGCGACGACCTGGTCATCGGCATGGAACGCCCGGCCCGCGCTCGGCACGCCCATGCCCGCGGCCAGCGCGTTGATCAGCTCGTCGTCGGCTTGGACCGCGGCGAGGTCCACGGGCTCGTCCAGGGGGGTGCCGTGGATGAAGGAGCCGTTGCCGTGACCGTTGTTGTCCGGCATTCAGACCACCTCCTCCTCTGGCATCGACTTGCGAAGCCGGGCCAACGCCCGGTGTTGTGCCACCCGAACCGCTCCTGGGGTAGATCCGACGGCGTCGGCCGTCTCCTCCGCGGACAGCCCGACCACGACCCGCAACAGCAGTATCTCCCGCTGTTTGTCCGGAAGCTGATCGAGGATCCGGGCCATCTCGCCGGTGAGCTCGATCCGCAACGCGCGCTGCTCCGGGCCGTCCGCCACCTCGATCGCGTCGGGGACGTCCGCGACCGGCTCTGCCCGGTTGCGCGTGGCGGCGCGGTGCGCGTCGATCACCTTGTGTGACGCGATCCCGTACACGAACGCGAGGAACGGACGACCCTGCACCCGGTATCCGGGAAGGGCCGTGAGCACGGCCAGACACACCTCCTGCGCTACGTCATCGGCCGAGACCGACGAACGGTCCATTCGGCCGAGCCGAGCGCGGCAATAGCGCACGACCAGCGGCCGGATGATGGCGAGTACGCGCCCGACCGCAGCCGTCTCACCCGTCATGGCGCGGGCGACCAGCTCGTCGGGAACGTCCGTCGTCTCACTCATCGTGAGCCGTTGCGCGAGCGTTACGAAGCATTCTGGTCAGACATCCGATCGTGAGGCCGATCACGTAGCGTGCGCGGGCCGTGCCTCTTGAACCTCCACGGTAGCGAAGGGGCCGCGCATGGCGGGCGACGGGGCACGCCCTCCGGGAGCCTTCACCTACCTAAGGACGCGCCGGACCGCGCAGCGTTGTGAAAGGGCCTCGGCCGCCACCCGAACGGCGGCGCGCCAACAGGCGCCCGACACCTTCGCGACCCGCGAGGGTGTCGGACGCCGTGGTGGGGCGCTGCCCTAGGAGACGAGGCCGCGACGGAAGCCGTGCGCGACGGCCTGGGCGCGGTCGCGCACGCCGAGCTTGCGGAACAGCCGCCGCGCATGGGTCTTCACGGTGTCCTCGGAGAGGTAGAGCTCGCGGCCGATCTGGCCGTTGCTCTTGCCCTGGCTCATGCCGCGCAGCACCTGCAGCTCACGCTCGGTGAGCTGTACCCCGGGGTCGGTGGGAGCCCGCGGCGTCGGCACGGCGGTGCTGGCCAGTGTGTGGGCGAGCGCCGCGACCAGCTCGGGCCGCGAGGCGTCCCAGCGCAGGTAACCGCGGGCACCGCCCGCGATCGCGGCCGCGATGCTGCCCGCGTCATCGGGGGCACCGAACACGATGACGTTCGCCTGGGGATGGGCGGCGACCAGCCGCCGCGTGGCCTCCACCCCCGTCGGCACCGCGCGCTGGGTGCCGACCAGGACGACGTCGACCGGCTGCCGGGAGAACCGGGCCAGCAATTCGTCCCCGTGGGCGACGCAATCGATGCGGTGCACCCCGGGCACCGCGGACATCACGCGGGTGAGGCCCTCGCGGACGCTGCGACGATCGTCGCAGATGAGTACCGTCGTCACGACGATTCCTTCCTGCAGCTTCCTGCAGCCGGGTGATGTTCACCCCCAGCATCGGCGGGTGCCCGACTCACCTTGACACGATCAGGGCCAACTTGTGCCCTCCATTCGGGAGTATTGCGCCGGGTGGCACAAGACATGTGGGTGACATGAGACCGAATGGAGTAATTACATTAGCGTCGCTGGTTGCGGAATCCACACGGACTCCCCCATCTGGCGCTTGCCAACGGCGTCAGAACGCTGCTCGATGACGTTCAGCGCGGCCAGTACGGCGTGTCGTCGGCGCGTCGCACCGTCCGACCGACCGCCGGGCGCAGATCCCGCCGACGAGGCAACCTGATCGTTGATCCGTATCTGCGGATTTTCCGCCAGGTCGAGCGCGGCGAGGCCCGCGGGCCAGCACAGCGGCAGCAGCCCCGCGTGGGCGCACTCCTCGGCGACGGCGTCCAACTCGGTGACGGCGGCGGTCGGCGCCAGAGCGCCTGCGGCGGCGCGGGCGACCGCGAGCACGATCCGGGACTTGAGCACGTGCCGCAGCGATCCACCGCGGCGCGCGGCCGCCAGCGCGGCCTCGGCGGGCGCGACGGCGTCCGTGGCACGGTCGCAGACGAGGGCCAGCTCAGCGCGCACCCAGCCCGCCCTGGCGGCGGGGCGCCAGGAGGGGTGGGTGGCCTGCGCGGGCGCCGCGACGGCGAGCAGCCGCTGCGCGGTCGCCGGGTCGCCCAGCCCCACCGCGTCGGCGGCCAGGCCGACGAGCGCATCGAGCCGTGCGGCGGCCGCGTCGAGCCCGTCATCCACGGCGCGCCCGCTGCTGAGCGGCGCACCCCCCACCGATCCGGCGGGTGGTCGACCCCCCACCCATCCGCCGGGTGACCGCCGCGCCAGCGGGTCGCGGCCCGTCGATCCCGCGTCGGTTCGAGCGCAGGAGGGTACGACATCGGCGGGCACGACTCCGGCGGGTATGGCGCCGGCGGGCACGGCGCCGGCGGGCACGGCGCCGGCGGGCATGGCGCCGGCGGGCACGGCGCCGGCGGGCACGGCGCCGGCGGGCACGGCGCCGGCGGGCACGGCGCCGGCGGGCACGACCCCGGCGGGCACGACCCCGGCGGGCACGACCCCGGCGGGCACGACCCCGGCGGGCACGACCCCGGCGGGCACGACCCCGGCGGGCATGGCGCCGGCGGGTACGGCGCCAGCCGGTGTGGCGCAGGCGGGATCGGAGTCCGCGCGGAGGGCCGCGGTGGCCAGCCGGAGGCCGCGGGCGTCATGTCCGCGGGCCGCGGCGTGGCCGCCCAGCTGGCGCAGATGGGCCCCGCGCGTGACGGCCGCGTGCGCGGCGAGCCGGAGCGGAACGGCGGGGTCCGCGGCCAGGCGCGCAAGCTCCGTGGCCGCGGCGGCGTAGTGGCCCTGCCCGCCCAGCGCGACGGCGACCAGCCACCGCTCCTCGGCGGCACGCGCCCCACGGGGTATGCGGTCCGGCGTCGCCCCGAACGCGGCCTCCCGAGCCGCCGACCTCACCGCGTGGCGACGACGAGGGCGTCGACGGCCTCGACGAGCGTCGACAGCAGCTGCACCCGCCCGGGCAGGTGAGCGTCGGCCCAGCCGGGCCCCGCCACGTACATCCGGGCCCGAGGCCGCGTTTCGGGCAGGGCGTCCAGCAGGGCCACGTCGGCGGTCTCCGGGGCCAGTGACCACAGCACGACCGCAGCGGGCGCGGTGCGCCGCAGGGCTGCGAAGAGCGCCGGGGCGGGCAGGTCGCCGCCCAGCGGCCGCACGGGCACGCCCACGTCGCCGAGCGCGGCCCCGAGCACCGTCAACGGCAGCACGTGCTGTTCGTGCGGCATCGCGGCGAGCAGGACGGGCCTGCCGTCCGGCTCCTGGGCGCGGGCGCCGTCGTGGGCGGAGAAGACGGCGGTGACGCTCTGGCTGAGCAGGTGCTCCACCTCCACGTCCGCCCCGGTCACCGCCCACCGCCGCGCCACGGCGCGCAGCACCGGCCGCGCCACGTCGTCCCATGTGGCCACGACGCCGAGCGCGTCGATGGCCTCGGCGAGCACCGTGCGCGCCGCCGGGAAGTCCAGCGCGAGCGCGGCCCGGCCGAGCCCACGCGCATAGGGGCTCGCCCCGGGCAGGCGCAACATCGTGCCGCCCGCCCGCGGCCGAACGTCGTCGCTGACGGGCAGCCCGCCCGCCGTCGCCATGGCGTAGCGCGCCGCCTCGGCGGGCGCGACACCCCGAACGAGTGCATGCCGCATCGTTTCCAGCCGCGCGACGTCCTCCGGGGAGTAGCGTCGGTGCCGTCCGGGCGCGTGCGCCGAGGGGCCGATGCCGTAGCGGCGGTCCCAGGTCCGCAGCGTCGCGGGGGCGATGCCGAGCATCCGGGCCACTGCGGCCACGGAGAGGTGCGGTTCGCCCGCGCGCTCGGGCCAACGAGGCACGACGTCGGGCTCCACCGCACCATCGTGGGTGTCGGCACCAAACCAGGCAACTGCACGCGCCACGATCTTCCAAGATTCCGGCTTGAACAGGGTATGGCGCGGTTCTACGCTGGGTAGACCTCGCTGTAGCCCAGCGACGACAAGGCGGGTGGCGACATGGCCGATACGCGGCGACTCCCGACCCCGGTGACCGAGGTCTGGAACTGGCAGATGCGCGGCGTGTGCCGCGGGATGGACAGCGGCTTCTTCTTCCACCCGGAGAACGAGCGGGGTCCGGCCCGCGTGCTCCGCGAGAGCCGGGCCAAAGAGGTGTGCCGCCGTTGCCCGGTGATCGAGGAGTGCAGGCGCCACGCGCTCGCCGCGCACGAGCCCTACGGCGTCTGGGGCGGCCTGTCGGAGTCCGAACGCGACGACATCATCCGCGGCCGCACCCGCACCCTGAAGCTGTCCGCCCCGGTGCGGAGCTGAGAAACGCGAAGGCCACCTGCCCTTCCGGAGAGGTGGCCTTCGCGGCGTTGCGACGAGCTAATGGCCGTGCCCGTGGCCGTGCCCACCGGCGGGGGGCGGAGCAGGCGGCTCTGGCTTGTCGACGATCGCGCTCTCGGTCGTCAGCACCATCCGCGCGATCGACGCGGCGTTCACCACGGCGCTGCGCGTGACCTTGACGGGGTCGATGACGCCATCGGCCATGAGGTCGCCGTAGGCCATCGTGGCGGCGTTGAAGCCGTGGCCCCACTCCAGGTCGGCGACCTTGCTGGTGACGACCGCGCCCTCCAGACCGCCGTTCGCGGCGATCCAGTAGGTGGGCGTGGTGAGCGCCTTGCGGACGACCGCCACACCGGTGGCCTCGTCACCCTTGAGCCCGAGACCGTCGGCGAGCGCCGCCGCCGCGTGGATGAGCGCGGCTCCGCCACCGGGGATGACGCCCTCCTCGACCGCGGCCCGCGTTGCCGACACCGCGTCCTCGATGCGGTGCTTGCGCTCCTTGAGCGCGATTTCGGTGGCCGCCCCGACCTTGATCACGGCGACGCCGCCGGACAGCTTGGCCAGCCGTTCCTGCAGCTTCTCGCGGTCCCAGTCGGAGTCGGACTCCTCGACCTCGCGCTTGAGCTGCGCGATGCGGCCCTCGACGGCGTCCTTGGAGCCCGCGCCCTCGACCAGCGTGGTGTTGTCCTTCGTGACCACCGCGCGGCGGACCTTGCCGAGCAGGTCCACCCCGGCCTCGGCCAGCTTGAGCCCGACCTCGGCGTTGATCACGGTGCCGCCGGTGGCGATCGCGAGGTCGTCCATGAACGCCTTGCGCCGGTCGCCGAAGAACGGGGACTTGACCGCCACGACCCGCAGCGTCTTGCGGATCGAGTTGACCACCAGCGTGGACAGCGCCTCGCCCTCGACGTCCTCTGCCACGATCAGCAGCGGCTTGCCGTCGGCGAGCACCTTCTCCAGGAGCGGGAGCAGGTCGGCGATCGCCGAGATCTTCTCCCGGTGCAGCAGGACGTAGGGGTCCTCCAGCACAGCCTCCATGGACTCCGCGTCGGTGACGAAGTACGGCGACAGGTAGCCCTTGTCGAACTGCAGGCCCTCGGTGATCTCCAGCTCGGTGGAGAGCGTGGAGCTCTCCTCGATGGTGATCACACCGTCCTTGCCGACGGTCTTGAGGGCCTCGCTGATCAGGTCGCCGATCTCCTGCTCGCGCGAGGCGATCGTGGCGACCTGGGCAATGTGGTCCTTGTCGTCGACCGGGATGGCCCGTTCTCGAAGTACTTCAGCGACCTTCTCGGCCGCCGCGGCGATGCCCCGGCCCAGCGCCGTGGGGTTGGCGCCCGCCGCCACGTTGCGCAGGCCCGCGGCCACCATGGCCTGGGCGAGCACGGTGGCGGTGGTGGTGCCGTCGCCCGCGACGTCGTTCGTCTTGGTGGCAACGGTCTTGGCGAGCTGGGCCCCGAGGTTCTCGAAGGGATCCTCGAGCTCGATCTCACGCGCGATGGTGACACCGTCGTTGGTGACGGCGGGACCACCGAACTTCTTGTCCAGCACGACGTTCCGCCCGCGCGGACCGAGGGTGATCTTGACCGCGTCGGCCAACTGGTTCACCCCGCGCTCCAGTGCGCGGCGGGCGGTTTCGTCGAAGCTGATCTGCTTCGGCATACCCTGCCTCTCTCCTTACGCGCGACCGCCGCCCCGGACCGGCCGGGACGGCGGATTCACGGCGGACGTCAGTTGACGACCGCGAGGACGTCGCGGGCGGAAAGGATCAGGTACTCCTCGCCGTTGTACTTGACCTCGGTGCCGC
Source organism: uncultured Actinomycetota bacterium (assembly GCA_963739465.1). Lineage (GTDB taxonomy): Bacteria > Actinomycetota > Actinomycetes > Mycobacteriales > Pseudonocardiaceae > Pseudonocardia. The sequence continues at coordinate 74,617 of CAVUAS010000013.1, read as the reverse complement.
CGTACTTCGAGTAGATGACGACGTCGCCGACGGCCACGTCGAGCGGAACGCGGTTGCCGTTGTCGTCGATGCGGCCGGGGCCGACGGCAAGGACCTTGCCCTCCTGGGGCTTCTCCTTGGCGGTGTCCGGGATGACGATGCCGGAAGCCGTGGTGGTCTCCGCCTCGCTCGCCTGGACGACGATCTTGTCCTCGAGCGGCTTGATGGTCGCCACGTCGATGACCTCCCGTTCTAGGGGTGCGATGTGCTTCTGGGTGAACGGGGCATCCCGCCGTCGCGGTGTCGGAACGCCCGTACGATTGGCACTCTACCCACGAGAGTGCCAACGCCTCAACGCCGGGGTAGCTTCGGGTCATGGCGAAGATCGGTGCCTCCGACCTCGATGTGTTCCGCCTCGGCCTCGGCGCCAACACCTTCGGCTGGACCGCCGACCGGGACACCGCGTTCGCGGTGCTCGACGCGTACGTCGAGGCGGGCGGCAACTTCGTCGACACCGCCGACACCTACGGCAGGCAGAGCTTCGTCGGGGCGTCTGAGGCGATCATCGGCGAGTGGTTCGCCGCCCGGGGCCGTCGCGACGACGTCGTCCTCGCGACGAAGGTCGGATCGCTGGCCACCCGGCCGGGGCTCTCGGCGGCCACCATCACCGCCGCCGTCGAGGACTCCCTCCGCCGCCTGCAGACCGACCGCATCGACCTCTACTGGGCCCACAAGGACGACCCGGAGACGCCCCAGGAGGAGACCCTCTCCGCGTTCGACGGGCTCGTGCGCGCGGGCAAGGTGCGCGCGATCGGGGCGTCCAACTTCCGGCCCGACCGCCTGGCCTCGGCGCTGGCGATCTCGGAGCGGGAGGGCCTGGCCGCCTACGTCGCGCTGCAGCCGCACTACAACCTCATGGAGCGCGCCGAGTTCGAGGCCACGCTGCTGCCGGTGCTCGCCGAGCACGGCCTGTCCTGTGTGCCGTACTTCGGGCTGGCCCGGGGCTTCCTCACCGGCAAGTACCGGCCGGGATCCACGGTGGACAGCCCCCGGGCGGAAGCCGCCGCGGCCTACCTCGACGAGCGCGGGCTTGCGGTGCTCGCAGCGCTGGACGACGTGGCCGCGACCCACGGTGTCCCGGTGGCGGCCGTCGCGCTCGCCTGGCTCGCCGCCCAACCGACGGTGGCGGCGCCGTTGGCCAGCGCGCGGTCGGTCGACCAGCTGGCCGAGCTGCTCCCGACGTTGGCGCTCACGCTGACCGACGCGGAGGTGGCCGCGCTGTCGGCGGCGTCGCGCCGCTGAGGGCGGCCCCGCCGGTTCACGAGCACGACGCCCGCGAGCGTGATGGCCATCCCGACGACGGTGAGCGGCTCCAGCGGCTGGCCGAGCACCGGTACGGCGAGCACCGCCGTGACCGGCGGCACGAGGTAGAGCAGCCCGCTCACCCCGGCGCCGGTGCCGCGGCGCAGCAGCACGAACAGCAGCACCGCTCCCGCGATCGAGTTCATCACGACGATCCACACGAACGCCGCGCACCCGGACCCGGTCGCGGGCAGCGGGAGGCCGTGTTCGGTCACCAGGGCCACGGGGAGGACGGCGACGGCCCCGGCGAGCAGTTGGACGGCGGTGCCGGTGCGCAGATCCATCGTCGCGCCCGTGCGCTTCTGGTACAGCGTGCCGCCCGCGAACCCGACCACCCCGAGCCCGAGGAGGCCGAGCCCCGCGACCGAGCCGCCGCCCGCGACGACGTGGTGGGCGCCCGCCACGAGCGCGCCGACGAGCGCGAGGCCCGAGCCCCACCAGCCCGCCGCGCCCAGCCGCTCGCCCAACACGGGGCCGGACGCCGCCGCGACCAGCGCCGGGGAGAGGCAGAGCACGAGCGCGCCCAGCCCGGCGGGCACCCCCAGCGACAGCGCACCGTAGGCCGCGCCGAACTGCACGCCCTGCAACAGCACGCCGGTGACGACGAGGTCGCGCCACGCCCGTCGGCCCCGCGGCCACGGCGCCCGCGTCACCGTGGCGAGGACGGCGAGGAGCAGCGCCGCGAGGAGGAACCGCCAGATGGTCAGGGCGAACGGGGGCGTCGCCCGCGTCGCGATCGCGGCCGCCAGGTAGCCGGAGCTCCAGAGCAGGACGAACGCCGGGCTCAGCGAGCGCTGTAACAGGTTCATGCGTTACAGGGTGAGCGGCACGCTTGTAACAAGTCAAGGTGTTACACTGCGACCGTGACCACAGAACACCGCTACGACGCGGGCGCGGCGTGGCTGAACCTGCTGGCCACCCGCGGCCACGCCTACGGGGCCGTGCCGATCGAGCGGCTGGGCGATCTCGAGGCCCTGCGCGCCTGGCTCGACCACGAGCGGCTCACGCCGGTCGCGCCGCTGACCGACGCCGACGTCGTACAGGCCAGGGCGTTCCGGGAGACCCTGCGGCCGGCGGTGCTGGCGGTGCTCGACGAGCGCATTCCGGACGTGGGGCCGCTGCAGCCGTGGTTGGAGGCCGACGAGCCGCTACGGGCGGTCGTGCGGAACGGTCGACCTGCAGCCGCGCCGCCGTCCACGCTCGCGGCCGCCCTGGCGCGGCTCGCCCGTCAGGCCGTCGAGCAGCTGCCGGACGCCCCGCTGCGGGGCTGTGCCGACGACGAGTGCCGGCTGGCCTACCTCGACCCGGGCGGGCGGCGGCGCTGGTGCGCGGCCGAGAAGTGCGGGGTGAAGGCCCGCGTACGTGCGCACCGGGCCCGCGCAAAAGGGTGAGCCCCGCCCGCCCCCGGTGTCAGCGGGGTGACACTCCAGACACTGAACGTCCGCAGGGTGACACTGCTGACATCTGTGGGGCCGGTCAGCTCAGCAACACCTGGGTGACCGGCAGCGACGAGTCTGCGGGCAGGTCCAACGGGCTGGGCTTCGCCCCGGCGGCGACGAGGTGCGCGCCCAGCGCGGCGACCATCGCGCCGTTGTCCGTGCACAAGCCGGGGCGAGGCACGCGCAGGGTGAGCCCGGCGGCGGCACAGCGCTCCTGGGCCAGGGCCCGCAGCCGCGAGTTGGCCGCCACCCCGCCGCCGAGCAGCAACACGTCCATGCCCCGCTCGCGGGCGGCGCGCACGGCCTTCGCGGTGAGCACGTCGACCACGGCTTCCTGGAAGCTCGCGGCGACGTCGGCCACCGGCACCGCCGTGCCCGCCCGTTCGAGCGCCTCGACGTGCCGGGCGACCGCGGTCTTGAGACCGGAGAAGGAGAAGTCGAACGGGGCGTCCCGCGGGCCGGTGAGCCCGCGCGGGAACGCGACCGCGGCCGGGTCGCCGTCGCGGGCGACGCGGTCGATGTGCGGGCCGCCCGGGAACGGTAGGCCGAGCAGGCGGGCGACCTTGTCGAACGCCTCGCCCGCGGCGTCGTCGATCGTGGCGCCGAGCGGCGTGACCGGGCCCGCGACGTCGGGCACGTCGAGCAGGCTGGAATGCCCGCCGGAGACGAGCAGTGCGAGGCAGGGCGGGAGCGGGCCGTTCTGCAGGGTGTCGACGGCGACGTGCGCCGCGAGGTGGTTGACGCCGTAGAGCGGCACGTCCCACGCCGTGGCGTAGGCCTTGGCCGCGGCGAGGCCGACGAGCAGCGCGCCGGACAGGCCGGGGCCCGCGGTCACGGCGACGGCGTCGATGTCGCGGGCGGTGACGCCTGCCGTCGCCATCGCCCGGTGCACCGCGGGCACCATGGCCGACAGGTGCGCGCGGGAGGCGACCTCGGGCACCACGCCGCCGAAGCGGGCGTGCTCGTCGACCGACGACGCGACCTCGTTGGCCAGGAGCTCCGTGGTGCGACCGACGCCCGAGACGATGCCGACGCCGGTCTCGTCGCAGGACGTCTCGATGCCGAGAACGATCAACGGGGGTCCCTCCGCATGGTGTGCGCGTCGGCCCCGCTCGGGGCGTAGTAGCGCCTGCGCAGCCCGACCACCGTGAACCCTTCCGCGGCGTAGAGGGTGTGCGCGGCCGCGTTGTCCGTGCGCACCTCCAGGAAGACGGTGGCGTGCGCCGCCTCTGCGACCTCCAGCAGCGCCCGCAGCAGCGCGCGACCGATGCCACGGCCCTGGTGGGCGGGGTCGACGCCGATCGTGTGCACCTCGGCCTCGGTCCCGGCCAGCGCCAGCCCGGCGTACCCGACGAGGGTCTCGTTCATCCGGGCGGCGACGTAGTGGTAGCCCGCGCGCAGCTCCTCGCGGAACGCTCGCTCGCTCCACGGGTCGTCGCCGGGGAACAGGATCTGCTCCAGCTCGGCGCAGCGCGGGGCATCCGACGGCAGCAGCGGGCCGAGCGCGACGGTGGTGGTCACACCGTCACCCGCTTGCGAGCGCCGGGTTCCTGCGCGTCGGGGCGGCGTAGGTAGAGCGGCTCCAGCGGGCCCGGCACGACGCCGTCCCGGAGCGCGGGCGCGGCCACGGCGACCAGGCCCGCGGGCGTCGGCGCGGCCGGACCGACCACGGGCAGGCCGGTGACCCCGGCGCTCGCGCCCGCCGCGGCGCGCACTTGCGGCATGCGTTCACGGAGGACGGCGGGCGCGTCGACGTGCGGGCCGTGCGTGCGGTGGCCGTCCTCGGCGTAGGCGGCCCAGTAGACCTCGCGCCGACGGGCGTCCGTCACGACGACGACCGCGCCGAGCCCGTAGGCGATCGCGTCCAGCGAGCAGACGCCGTGCACGGGGATCCCGAGCGCGTCGCCCAGCGCGGCCGCGGTGACCATGCCGACCCGCAGCCCGGTGAACGGGCCCGGACCGACGCCGGTGACGACCGCGGCGAGGTCGCTGAGCGCGATCCCGGCTTCGTCGCAGGCGGCGACGATCCCGGGCATGAGCAGCTCGGCGTGCTTGCGGGCGTCGTGCGCGACCCGGACCGAGCGCTGGAGGCAACCGTCGGCGGTCAGCTCGACGACGCCTGCGGTGACGGCGGGCGTGGCGGTGTCCAGGGCGAGTACGTGCACGGCTTTGCGAGCTTACCCGGCGGTCCGGCCGCGGCCCCCGGCGCCAGGGTGATCGCGTCGAGCCGCACACCACGCCGGTCGCGACCGCCGCGAGGTGCGGGTCGCGGCGATCATGAGCCGGTCAGCTGCGCGTCACGACGGCGGTGCGGACGTCGTCGGGGCGCCGGTCGAGGCGCACCAGCAGGTGCCGCTCGGCGAGCCGCTCGGCCACGCCCTCGCCCCACTCCACGGCGACCACGGCCTCGGCGAGGTCGGTGTCCAGATCGAGGTCGTCCAGCTCGGCCGCGCCACCGAGCCGGTACGCGTCGACGTGCACCAGTGACACCCCGCCGCTCGGCCCGGGACGGTGCTCGCGGGCGATGACGAACGTCGGTGACGTGACGGCCCCGTTCACGCCGAGGCCCCGGGCCAGGCCGCGCACCAGCACGGTCTTGCCGGCGCCCAGCGGTCCGGTGAGCACGACGAGGTCGCCCGGGCCCAGTCCGTCGGCCAGGCGTTCGCCGAGCGCCTCGGTGTCGGCCGCGGTCGGCAGCTCGATCGCGGTGTTCAGCGGCACCCCGCTCGTCCGGGCGGTCATGCTCTCCTCCTCAGCCTGCGCAGGGGCCCGCGGCCGCGGGCGGCGCAACGCCGCAAGAGGTCCGCGAGCGCCTCGTTCATCGCGTCCGCCTGCTCCAGCATCGGCAGGTGGCCGACGCCGTCGAAGCGCAACAGCCGCGCGGCGGGCAGCTCGGCCGCGATCACCTCGCTGTGGCTGAACGGGATCACCCGGTCGGCGTCGCCCGCGGCCACCAGCACCTCGCAGGTGGCGAGCGCGGGGAGGGCGGCGAGCCGGTCGTGGCTGCCGATCGTGTCGACGAAGTCGGTGAGCGCGTCCACCGCATTGGTGCTGATCATGGTGTCGGCGAGGTCCACCAGCCCGGGGGCGACGCTGCGGTCGCCGTAGGCGAGCCTGCGGGTGACCGCCCAGACGACGTCGCCCGCGGCCTTCCGCACCCCCTCCACCAGCGACGGCTGCAACGCGGCGAGCAGGCCGACGCCGCGGGTCAACGGGTTGCGCCGCGACAGCCACGTGCCGGAAAGGCCCGAGCTGCCCACCTCCCCCGCCGACGTGGCCAGGAACGCCACACCCGCCACCCGGTCCTTGACCAGCTCCGGGTGCAGGTCGGCCAACGCCATGATCGTCATTCCGCCCATGGAGTGCCCGACGAGCACCAGCGGCCCCTCGGGGGCGAGCGCGCGGATGACCGCGTCGAGGTCGTGGCCGAGCTGCTCGATCGTGCAGCTCTCCCGGGGGGCGCGCTCGGAGCGGCCGTGGCTGCGCTGGTCGTAGAGCACCACGCGCACGCGGGGGTCGGTGAGGGCGGCGAGGAAGGGCCGCTGGAACTGCCAGGTGCGGCGGTCGAGCGCGAACCCGTGCACGAGCACGACGGTGAGCGCGGGCTTGTCGGCGGGCTCGATCTCCTCGCACGAGAGCCGCACGCCGTCGTCGGCGACGACCGAGGACGGCTCGCCCCGGACGCCCTCGCTGGTATCGGAGAGCTGGGTGACGAGCCTGCGTCGGTCGGCCGCGATCTTGGCGTGCTGCCGCGCCGCCACCCCGACGACGACGCCGGTGGCCGCCGCCCCGAGCGCGCCCGCGAGCACGCCCCAGCCGGGCTGCTTCACGGGGCGGCCCCGATGTGGGTGCGGGTGACCCGCGCGCCGTGCACACCGGTGACCACCTCGTAGTGGATCGTGTCGAGCTCGTCGGCCCAGTCCTGGGCGGTGGGGCCGCCGGACCCGAAGAGCACCACCTCGGCACCGGCACGGACGTCGTCGTCGCCGCAGTCCACCATGATCTGGTCCATGCACACCCGCCCCACCACCGGGCGCAGCACGCCGCCCAGCAGCACGCGCATGCGGCCGCGCTGTCCGAGGGCACGCGGCACGCCGTCGGCGTACCCGATGGGGACGAGGGCCAGCGTCGTCTCCCGCGGAGTGGTCCAGATGTGGCCGTAGGACACCCCCTCGCCCGGCGGCACCCGCTTGGCCAGCGCGACGCGGGCCCGCAGCGTCATCGCGGGGCGCAGCGGGCTCTCGGGCACGGGCCTGCCGAGCGGGTCCAGCCCGTAGACGGCGATGCCCGGGCGGACGAGGTCGTAGTGCAGGTCGGGGCGGGTGAGGGTGGCGGCGGAGTTGGCCAGGTGGCGGAGGGGGTCCAGCCCGCGGTCGCGGGCGGCCTGCCAGGCGGCGTCCAGGCGGGCGGCCTGGCGGTCGAGCGTGGGGTGGTGCGGCGCGTCGGCGTGCGCCAGGTGCGACCAGACGGCGACGACCTGCGCGGTGCCGTCGGCCTCGGCCTTGGCGGCGGCGTCGAGCAGGTCGGGCCAGTCGCCCGGCTGTGCGCCGTTGCGGGTGAGCCCGGTGTCGACCTTGAGGTGCAGCCGGGCGGGCCGCCCCGCCTGTCGGGCGCCCGCCAGCACGGCGGCGAGGTGGGCGCGGGAGGCGACGGACAGGTCGATGTCGGCGGCGACGGCGGGCGCGAAGTCGTCGTCGGGCAGGTGCAGCCAGGACAGCACCCGGGCGGCGAGACCCGCGGCCCGCAGCTCCAGTGCCTCCTCGATCGTGCAGACGCCCAGCCAGGTGGCCCCGGCCGCCAGCGCCGCCTCGGCGACGGGGACCGCGCCGTGCCCGTAGCCGTCGGCCTTGACCACGGCCATCAGCGCGGTGTCGGGGGCGGCTGCGCGCAGCACGTCGACGTTGTGCCGGACGGCGGCGAGATCGACGAGCGCCTCGGCGCGAGGGCGGTGCACCCCCGCATCCTCTCATCCGCCTATCGGGCGGGGATGACCTCGACGTCGTAGGCGCCGAACGACCGTTCGGCCGTGACGATCGGCATGCCCTCGACCTGGGCCTGGGCGATGAGCAGGCGGTCGAAGGGGTCGCGGTGGTGGTCCGGGAGATCGGCCACCTGGGAAGCGTGATCGAGCGTGACGGGTAGCACTTCGGCGCCGAACTCCCGGAGCATTCGCACCGTCCACGGCCGCGGATGGTCGGGAATGGGCAGCCTGCCCTGTCGCCACTTGATCGCGATCTCCCAGTGGGACACCGTCGAGATCACCAACGTGGTCGCGTCATCGGCCAGTTGCGCAACGACCTCACGACGCAGCATCGTCGAACCGAGCGCGAGATCGAGCACGGCAGTGGTGTCAAGCAGTAGCCGCATCAGACGTAATCCTCGAACCCTTCAGGGATCTCATCGAAGTCGTCCGGCACGGTGAAGGTGCCGCGGGCGTAGCCGAAGTTGGGTTTGCGCTTCCGCTGCACCGGAACAAGCCGCGCCACCGGCTCACCGGAACGGGTAATCACGATCTCTTCGCCCGCCAGCGCCCGCTCCAGCAGCTTTGAGAGGTGCGTCTTCGCCTCGTGCACGCCGAACTCGGTCATGCTCGTAATGTATACCGGACTTAGTCCGCGACTTAGTCAAGGAAGCGAGCGCAGGGCGGCCGGGATTGCGGCCTGTAGGCGCGACGACGGGGTGGGCACGCCGTCGGCCGCGAGGTCGGCCGCGCGGGCGTGCACGAACGCCGCGCACCCGGCGGCCCACCACGGTTCGAGGCCGGCGGCGAGCAGCGCGCCGGTGAGGCCGGTGAGGACGTCGCCGGAGCCCGCCGTCGCGGCCCACGAGCCCGTCGACGGGTGCACCAGCGTCCGCCCGTCCGGGTCGGCCACGACGGTGGCGTTGCCCTTGAGCAGCACGGTGACGCCGAGCTCGGCGGCGGCGCGGCGGGTGGCGGCGATCCGGTCGGTGCCGACCTCGCCCGCGATCCGCGCGAACTCCCCCGCGTGCGGGGTGAGCACCGCGGGCCGCCCGGCCAGCGCCGACCGCAGCTCGTCGTGGTGCGCCAGGAGGGTGATGCCGTCCGCGTCGATCACCACCGGCACGTCGTCGGCGAGGACGGCGGCGAGCACCTCGCGGCCCGCGTCGTCGGTGCCGATGCCGGGCCCGACCGCCCACGCCTGCGTGCGGCCTGCCGCCGCCACGCTCGGCGCCGTGACCACCTCGGGCCAGCGCGCCAGCACGGCGTGCGCCGCCGAGCCCGCGAAGCGGACCATGCCGCTGGTGGCGAGCACCGCCGCGCCCGTGGCGAGGACGGCCGCGCCGGGGTAGGCGTCCGAACCCGCCGCAACGCCGACCACGCCCTGGGTGTACTTGTCGTCCGACGGCCCCGGCCGCGGCCACCGCTCCGCCACGTCGCCCGCGGTGAGGACGTGGGCGTACGGCGTTGGCAGGTAGGGGCCGAGCCCGATGTCGACGACGTGCACCGGCCCACACCGGGGCGTGGCGAGCACGTGGACGGGTTTGCGGGCGCCGAACGTGACGGTCGCGGTGGCCGTGACCGCCGCCCCGTCGACCGCGCCGGTGTCGGTGTCGACGCCGCTGGGCAGATCGACGGCCAGCACCGGCACCCCGGCCCGCTCCACCGCCGCGACGAGCGCCGCCGCGGGCGCGCGCAGCCCACCGTGCCCGGAGATTCCGATGATGCCGTCGATCACGAGGGCGGCGTCGGTCAGCGCGGCGAGCCCGGCGGCGTCCGGGTCGTAGGTGCGTCCGCCCGCTCTGGTGAAGGCGGCGAGCCCGCCGGGGTGGGCGCGCTCCGGGTCGAGCAGCACGGCCGCGACGCCCGCGCCCCGGCGGCGCAGCTCCACGCCCGCCCAGAGCGCGTCGCCGCCGTTGTTGCCCGCCCCAACGAGCAGCCCGACCCGCCGCCCCGCGGTGCGCCCGAGCATCCGCCGGGCGTGCCGCGCGAGCCCGAACGCGGCCCGTCGCATCAGGATGCCCTCGGGCAGCTGGGCCATCAGGCGGCCCTCGGCCTCCCGGATCTCGTGCGCGGTGTAAACGGCGTCCACGCCGCCCGACCGTACTCAGGCCCGTTTGATCGAGTACTTGATGAGGCCGCCGCTGACCTTGGTGACCGTGACCGTGACGTTCATCGGCTTGTCCGCGCTGACGAGCGTGCACCTGGCCACGGCGTTGACCATGGGCTGCAGATCGGTGTCGCAGGCCGCCGAGTCCACCGGCAGCCGGGCCTGCTGGGCGACCTGCTCGGTGATCTTGCGGGCGAGCAGGTCCTTGGCGATCGGGCGGGCCTCGGTGGTGATGTCGTACATGACGTTGCTGCCGTCGACGGACGTGACCGTGGCGATCGCGTCGACCGGCTGCCCGTCGACCGTGAACGAGCAGCGCACGGTCTGCCCGATGATGGCCTGCAAGTCCGTCGGACACGTCACGTTCTGGGCGTCGATGCTCTGCTTCTGCAGCTGGTCCATGATCGTCTTTGCGACGTTGTCCTTGGCCACGACATCCGAGCACGCGGCGGTGAGGACGACCAGCCCGACGGCGCTCGACGCGAGGAACCGCCCGATCCCGGAAAGGGTGATCATCGGCGGCTCCTGATGGTTGTCCGGACGGTGAGGCCATCGCCGCGGATGACGGTGCCGTTACGGGCGACTGGGCGGGGCATGGTCAGCCGTACTACGGTCTGCGCTGTGACGCGGCCCCGATCAACGCCCCGACCTGCGGCGATGCGCAACGCGAAGCAGGGCCTCGACGAGCTGTCCCGGCCGGGGCCGCTCACCGTGCTGCGCGGGGATCTCGGGATGTCCGGCATCCCGGGCGTCATCTACGCGCCGGAGGAGGGGCTCGGGCTGCCCGCGGTCGCGTTCGGTCACGATTGGCTGCAGCCGCCCGCCCGCTACGCCGACCTGCTGCGCCATCTGGCGTCGTGGGGCTTCGTGACGGCGGCGCCGTCGAGCCACCGCGGGCCGCTCCCGAGCCACGCGGGCTTCGCCGCCGATCTGCGCAGCGCGCTGGAGGTGTGCATCGGCGTGCGGCTCGGGGACGGGCGGATCAGCGTGGACTCCCGGCGCACCGCGTTCGCCGGGCACGGCATCGGGGGTGGGGCGGCGCTCGTCGCGGCGGCGGGGTTCGAGCGGGTGGCGGCGGTGGTCACGCTCGCGGTCGCGCAGACGCACCCGTCCGCGCTCGAGGCGGCCCGGAAGCTCACGGTGCCGGTGCTGCACCTGGCGGCGGGGAAGGACCAGGTCGCCCCGCCCGCGGGGCATGCCGAGCAGATCGCGCTCGCCGCAGGGGGGCCGGTCATCCTGCGCACGCTGCCGAAGGCGACCCACACCGGGTTCCTGGAGGGGCGGCACTGGAGCGACCTGCTGCTGGCGGGCGACCCGAACGCCAAGGTCCGGCGGCTCACCCGCGCGCTCGTCACGGCGTTCCTCATGCGGCACCTGTGCGACGAGGACCGGGTGGACCCGCTGGTCGACGGCAAGATCCCCGGCACGGTGAGCTCGGCCCCCCGCCCCGGTGAGTCCCGCGTCTCGACACGGTGAGTCGCCCGTCTCGACACGGTGAGTCGCCCGTCTCGACACGGTGAGTCGCCCGTCTCGACACGGTGAGTCGCGCGTCCCGACACGGTGAGTCGCCCGTCTCGACACGGTGAGTCGCGCGTCCCGACACGGTGAGTCGCGCGTCCCGACACGGTGAGTCGCGCGTCCCGACACGGTGAGTCCGACCGTTCGGCGCGCCGCCGACTCCGGTCGATCGGGCGAGTTTCGGCAATCGGGCCCATGACGCGCACCCACTGAGGGACGATCGGGCCATGCACCTGCGACCCGATCGGTTGCGCGGCCACGCCGTCGCCGCCGCCGAGATGGCCGATGCCCTGGCGAGGTTGGGCCGCGCACCGGGCCCGGCCGCGGAGCCGGTCGACACAGCGGTGACCCGGGCCCGGCGGGAGCTGGCCGAGATCGAGGTGGCGCTCCGCGCCGCGGCCATCACAGCCGAAGCGGCCGACCGGGCGGCCGAGCACGCCCTGCGGCGCGTCGGAGATGGACGGTGACGACCGCGGACCCGAGCCGCCAGTGGTGCATCGCCGCCACGGAACTGCTCCGCGACACGGCGGTGCGGGCGGCACACCTTGCCTCCGCGGTGACGCTCGACTGGCTCGACCCCGACGGCCAGGCCTGGGCGGTGCGGATCGACGCATTGCGCCGCGAGCTCGACGCGACCGCGCAACAGGCCGACGAGCTGGCGCGGCGGTTGCCGGACACCGATCCCGCGCGCCCGGCGTTGGCGAGCGCTCTGGCCGCTGCGCTGCAGGCCGCGACCTCCGGCGGCTACGGACCGCGCCTCGGCGACACCGCGGGCGCTCGGGCCGACGACGCGCACGGCGTGCGCATCGCCCAACTGCCCGACCCGCCCGCGCCCTGAGTGCAGCGGCGCCGTGCCGCGGGTGCGTCCGCCGGGGTCGACGGCGTGCCGCCATCCAGAGCCGCGGGGGGACCGCCCCGCGTCGTCCGGGCGCGCTAACGAGCCGCGGCCACCACCTCGGCGAGCCGCACGGCCGTGGCCTTCGCCTGCTCGGCGGTCGCCGCCTCGACCATCACCCGCACCAACTGTTCGGTGCCCGACGGCCGCAGCAGCACCCGCCCGGTGTCGCCCAGCTCGCGCTCGGCGTCGGCGACGGCGGCGCGCACGTCGTCCGACGCCGCGACCGCCTCCTTGTCCACCACCCGGACGTTCTCCAGCACCTGCGGCAGCACCGTGACGACCGACGCGAGCTCCGCCAGCGTCTTCCGGGTGACCGCCATCCGGGCCATCAGCCGCAGCGCCGTGAGCAGCCCGTCGCCGGTGGTGGCGTGGGCGGGCAGGACGACGTGGCCGGACTGCTCGCCGCCGAGCGCGTAGCCGCCCGCGCGCAGCTCCTCCAGCACATAGCGGTCGCCGACCGCGGTGGTGCGCGTGGTGATCCCCGCGTCCCGCATGGCCAGGTGCAGGCCGAGGTTGCTCATGACGGTGGCGACGAGCGTGTTGCCGACGAGCTCGTTCGCATCCCGCATGGCGAGCGCGAGGATGGCCATGATGTGGTCGCCGTCGACGTCGGCGCCGGACGCGTCGACGGCGAGGCAGCGGTCGGCGTCGCCGTCGTGCGCGATTCCCAGATCGGCGCCGTGCTCCAGGACCGCCCGGCGCACGGGGCCGAGGTGGGTGGAGCCGACCCCGTCGTTGATGTTGAGCCCGTCGGGCTCCGCGGCGAGCGCGATGACCTCGGCGCCCGCCCGCCGGTAGACCTCCGGCGCGACGGCCGACGCGGCGCCGTGCGCGCAGTCGACCACCACACGGAGCCCACCGAGCGGCGCGGGAGTGGCGATGAGCAGGTGGTCGCCGTAGCGGGCGCGCGCGTCGTCGGGCAGGTCGCGGACCCGGCCGATGCCCGCGCCGGTCGGGCGGGCGCCGACGACGTCGAGCCTTTCCTCGACCTCGTGCTCCACGGCGTCCGGCAGCTTGTGCCCGCCTGCGGCGAAGAGCTTGATCCCGTTGTCCGGCATGGCGTTGTGCGACGCGGAGATCATCACCCCGAGATCGGCGTCGAGCGCCCCGACCAAGTACGCCACGGCGGGTGTGGGCAGCACCCCGACCCGGAGGGCATCGGCGCCTGCCGCGGTGAGCCCGGCGACGACCGCGGCTTCCAGCATCTCACCGCTGGCCCGCGGGTCGCGGCCCACGACCGCGACCGGGCGGTGCGACCGGTCGCGGTCGGCCAGGACGTGCGCAGCCGACGCGGCGAGCGCGACGGCCAGCTCGGGGGTGAGTACCTCGCCGTTCGCGAGCCCGCGCACGCCGTCGGTGCCGAACAGACGCCGCGCGCCCACGGTCAGCGCTTGCTGTACTGAGGCGCCTTGCGGGCCTTCTTCAGGCCGTACTTCTTGCGCTCGATGACGCGCGGGTCGCGCGTGAGGAACCCGGCGCGCTTGAGCGGCGGACGGTCGTCGGGGTCGGCCTCGATCAGCGCCCGGGCGATCGCGAGACGCAGCGCGCCCGCCTGGCCCGAGGTGCCGCCGCCACCGAGGTTGGCGAAGATGTCGAAGCGCTCGGTCTTGTCCACCGTGACCAGGGGCTCACGGATGAGCTGCTGGTGAAGCTTGTTGGGGAAGTACTGCTCCAGGGTGCGGCCGTTGAGCGTGAACTGGCCGGTGCCGGGCATGAGGCGAACACGCACGATCGCTTCCTTGCGCCTGCCGACGGTCTGGATCGGCCGGTCGGAGAAGACGGCGGGGATGGGCGCGACGGCGTCGAGGCCCTCGATCTCGACATCGGCATCGAGATCGGGCTCGATCTCGACGACCACCTCGTCCTCAACGGCAGGGGTCTCGGGCTCGGGCGTGCTCACGGGCTGGTCCCCTTCAGGAATTGTCACTGCCGGTGCGGTCGCCTCGGTCACTGTGCGACCTGGTGGATCTCGTACGGGGTGGGCTTCTGCGCGGCGTGGGGGTGCTCCGGGCCCGCGTAGACCTTGAGCTTCTTGCCCATCGCCCGCCCGAGGCGGTTCTTCGGCAGCATGCCCTTGATCGCCTTCTCGAGCAGCCGGTCGGGGTGCTTCTCGATCATCTCGCCGACCGAGCGCTGGCGCAGACCGCCCGGGTAGCCGGAGTGGCGGTAGACGAACTTGTCGGTGCGCTTGTTGCCCGTGACCGCCACCTTCTCGGCGTTGACGATCACGACGAAGTCGCCGGTGTCCATGTGCGGCGCATACATCGGCTTGTGCTTGCCACGCAGCAGCGTGGCGGCCTGGGCCGCGAGCCTGCCGAGCACGACGTCGGTCGCGTCGATCACGTGCCAGGCGTGGGTGATGTCGCCAGGCTTCGGGCTGTACGTGGACACGGACCTACCTCGTTGCTGTCGTGTGCCCGAACGCCACCCGCAGGCGTGCGCTCGAACGGCTTCTGGTGCGCGGGTGCGGCGGGGACGCCCGGTGACCGGGCCGCGCAAGCTTCACCCACTGCACGTCGAAGAACGAGGGTACCCGCCGGTCCGAAGCAGGGTCAAAACGCCCCCCACCTCGCAGGCGGGTACCGCGCCCGGCGTGTGGCAGATCACCTCCACCGCGCCGCGTTGGCGCTCTCCGCCTGCTGGTAGCTGTCGTTCGCGGCGCCGAGCGCCACACCGATCTGGCCCAGCACGGCGGTGAGGTCGGCCGCGGCCGTATCCCACTGCTTCTGCCGGACCTGGTAGTCCTGGGCTGCCGCGCCCTGCCAGGTCGCGACCATCGGCGCCAGGAAGCGGCGCAGGTCCTCCAGCTGGGACGTGATGCGCGCCGCGGTGCCCGACACGTCGGACTGGGCCGCCGCGAGCGCACCGAACGTAACCTTGATCTCCGATCCCATGCTCATCGTCTCCTCCTCAGCCCAGCGCGTTGCTGATCGACGTCATCGCGGCGGCCTGGTCGTCCTCTTGCCGCTGGTAGGTGGCGCGCGACCCCTCGATCGCCTGCCCGATCCCGCCGAGGGCCTGGTTGAGCGAACGGGCGTCGTTGTCCCAGCGGGCCATCAGCTGGGCGAACTGGGCCGCCGCCCGGCCGACCCAGGCCCCCGCGAGCGGCTCCAACCGGCCGCGCAGAGCGGTGAGCTCGCCCTGCACGGCCTGGTTGACCGCCGCGACGTGCTGCGCCGCTCTGGCCATCTCCTCGGTGGTGGTGCCGAAGCCGTCGACTGCCATGCCTGCGTCCCCTTCCTGCTCGCGCGCCCGGGGATTCCGGGGGCGTCGAGGAGACCGTGGCACCCTCGGAGGTCGCCGCGTGGCGTTTCGGGAGAACGGTTTGCAGGTGCAAATCATGCGCGCCGGATTGACCTCACGACGACCGCGCACGCCGCCCGCACCGCGTCCGTGCCCGCCGGCGTGTGCCTGCACCCGACGGACAGTTGGGCGTCGCCGTCGAGCACGACGTACCACTCGACGACGGCGCCGTCGCGTTCCTGCTGCCGGTACGTCGTGACGGAACGCCCGCCGACCTCGGCCGCTCCGTAATCGGACAGCCGCCCGCCCGCCGCGACGGACCGGTCGAACGCGGCCCGCAGCTCGGCTCCGGCCCGGTCGGGCTCGGCGACGGCGTCGTAGCCCAGCGCGGAGCGCTCCACGGCGATGAGATCGGTGCCCTGCGGCGCCCCGACGCGGGTGAGCAGGCTGCGCCGCCGCTCGGGCAGGCCCCCGGTGTGCTCCCATCCGGCGGGGACGTCGAGACGGTAGCCGTACTGGACCAGGACGCCGGCGGCCGGCGCGGCGACCAGCGGGGCGGCGATCGGCACCGCGACCGCCGTGCCCGCCCCCGCGACCCCACCGACCAGGACCGCGGTGAGCGCTGCGCTCCCCCACCGTCGGACGCGGCCGACCGGCGGAAGGGCGGGCAGGTACCGGGGCGGTGCCTGCTCGGCCGCGCTCGCCTGCTTGGCGGGCGGCGGCGGGCCCAGGGTCAACGCGCGGAGCACGGCGGCCAGGTCGGGGCTCGGGGCCACCCGCACCTCGGCGGCGAACCCCGCGGCGTCGACGCGTTCGGCGAGCAGCGGACAGCGCGCCACGCCGCCCGTGAGCAGCACCGGGACCGGCTCCCCCGGGACCGCGACGACCGTGGCCAGCGCGGCGACGGCCTCGTCGAGCAGCGGGGTGAGCGCGGCCCGCACCTGCTCCGCGTCGACCCGCAAGGACCCGTGGCGGGTCTCGGGTAGCAGCGAGAGCGCCTCGCGTACCCGCCGGGCGTCCGGCGGCGATGCCCCGGGCAGGAGCGCCCGGACGGCGAGGTCGAGCCGGTCGCCGCCGACCGCGGACGATCGGCGCGCGACGATCCGACCCGCCTCGAGCAGGACGGCCTCGGCGCCCGAGCGCCCGACGTCGAGCACGGCCCGAGCGGGTGTGCCCGTCGCCGCCGCGACCGGCGCGGCGACCCGCCGGAACCGAGGCGCGACCGTCGTCGCGGCGTCGAGCCACGCCCGCACCGACGCCGGTGGGCGCCCCGGCGGATGAACGACGACGACCTCGGCGACGTCCGGCCCGACGATCCGCTGGAGCACCGCTCGGCAGCTCCGCACGCGGTTGTCGCGGGCCGGATCGGCCCGCGTGTCCGGGGCGCAGGGATCGCTGTCGAGGTCGGCGTCGAGGTGGGCGGGCAGCTCGGCGAGCAGCCGCGGTGTGCCGCCGGTGGTGCTCGCCACCCGCACGGCGTGCCTGCCGGGGGCCACCGCGACCCGCGGACCGATCACCCGGGCCCCTCGCCCGGCCATGCCAGTTGCACGCGCCGGGCGCCGCGCCGCCGATCGACCAACATGCCGCGGCCCGGCGGCTGCGGGCCCGCCTTGACCGTCTCCACCAGCGCGCCCTCGTCCGGGCTGCCGTTGAGCACCAGACCCGGCGCGCCGAGCTCTCGGAGCCTGCCCAGGAGCGGGTCGAACAGCGCTCGCCCGGCCCCGCCGCACCGGCGCGCGACGAAGACGTGCAGCCCGACGTCCTTCGCCTGCGGCAGGAACTCCACGATCGGCAGCAGCGGATGCAGCGCCGCGCCCGGGGGCGCGACGAGGTCGTAGTCGTCGATCAACAAGTAGACCTCGGGTCCTCGCCACCAGCTGCGCTCCCGCAGCGCCCGCGGGGTGACCTCGGGGCCGGGAAGCCGGTTGCGCAGCGACTCCGCCAGTGTGCGGGCCGCCGCGGCCGCCTGCTCCGGGGTGCTGGCGTAGCCGATCAGGTGGGCCTCGGGCACCGCGCCGAGCAGCCCCCGGCGCGGGTCGATGACGATCATGCGTGCCTGCTCCGGCGGGTGCCGATCGGCGATGCCGTGCGCGACCAGCCGCAGCAGTGTGGTCTTGCCGCTCTCGGCGTCGGCGAAGCACACGAGGTGCGGCTCGGCGGCCGGGTCGAGCTCCACGCGCGCGAGCCGGTCCTCGTCCACGCCGAGCGGGATGCCGGGGCCGGGCGGGAGGTCGGCCAGATCGATGCGCGACGGCAGGAGCCGCACCGGCGCGAACGCCGGGCCGCTCCAGGTCGCAGCGGCCCGGGCGACGAGCGCCGCCATATCGGCGCCGGCGGCGCCGCACGGGGCGGCGAGCACCAGCGGAGCGCCGTCGGCGACGAGGCCGTGGCCGGGGCGGGGCGGCACGGTGGCGGCGCGCCGACGGTCGACCTCCGACTCGGCGGGCTCGCCCAGCCGCAGCTCCAGCCGGGTGCCGAGGAGGTCCTTGAGCGCGGGCCGAAGCTCCGACCACCGCGTGGCCGACACGGCGAGATGCACCCCGTAGGCCAGCCCCTGAGCCGCCAGCGGCGGCAGCCTGGCCTCCAGGTCCTCGAAGTCCGTGCGCAGGGTGAGGTAGCCGTCGACGACGAGCAGCAGATCGGTGGCGGGTTCATCGGCGAACTCGCCCGTGGCGCGGCGCGCCCGAAACGCCTCCACGGAGGTGACCCCGGCCTCGCGGAACAGGCGCTCCCGACGGCCCAGCGCGGCGCCCAGCTCCGCGACGGTGCGGCGCACGAGATCCACCTCCTGCCGGTCGGCGACCGTGCCCACGTGCGGCAACCCGGCGAGCGGCCGCAGCGCACCGCCGCCGAAATCGAGCACGTGCACGCCCATCTGCGCCGGGGTGTGGGTGAGCGCGAGCCCGAGGACGACCGACGCGAGCCCGCTCGACTTGCCCGCCCGTGGGCCGCCCACTACGGCGAGATGGCCCGACGCGCCCGAGAGATCGACGCCGAGCGGATCGCGCCGCTGCAGGTAGGGCCGGTCGATCAGGCCGACGGCCACCTGCAGCGTGCCCCGTTCCGGCCGCTGCCCGAGCACCTCGTCCAACGGGGGTGGCGCGCAAAGGGGCGGCAGCCAGACGCGGTGCGCGGGCGCCCCCCGCCCGGCCAGCGCGGTGATGATCGTCTCCAGGACGGTGGGCGCCTCGTCCACGGGGCCGGGCGCAGCGGCGGGCGGGGCGGCCTGCGGCACCGGCCCGACCACGAACGGGTACGCCCTCGGCCGCCCGAGGCCGCCCGCGGCGATGACCGAACCGGTCGCGCCGGAGACGTAGGCACCGCGGAATCGCACGAGTTCGTCGCTGCCCGCGGCGAGGAATGCCGAACCCGGCGTGGGCGGCAGGTGGTGCGCGTCCGGCACGCCGAGCACGGCCCGTGACTCCGACGCCGAGAACGTGCGCAGCGCGATCCGGTAGGACAGGTGCGACTCCAGGCCGCGCAGCCGTCCCTCGTCCAGCCGCTGGGAGGCCAGGAGCAGGTGCAGGCCGAGCGAGCGGCCGAGGCGGCCGATCGTGACCATCAGGTCGATCAGCTCCGGGCGCTGGGCGAGCAGCTCGGAGAACTCGTCGACCACGACGACCAGCGCCGGGAGCGGCGGCAGCTCCGGACGGGCCCGCCGGGCGGCGGCGTAATCGGTGACGCTCACCAGGTTGCCCGCCGCCCGCAGGATCTCCTGGCGGCGCATGATCTCGCCCGCCAGCGCGTCGGCCATCCGGTCGACCAGCGTGAGCTCGTCGGCGAGGTTGGTGATCACAGCCGACACGTGCGGCATGCCCGCGAGGCCGAGGAACGTCGCGCCGCCCTTGAAGTCGACGAGCACGAAGTTCAGCGCCTCCGGCGCATGGGTGGCGGCCAGCCCGACGACGAGGGTGCGCAGGAGCTCGCTCTTCCCCGACCCGGTGGCCCCGATGCAGAGCCCATGTGGCCCGCTGCCGCCCTGGGCGGACTCCTTCAGATCCAGCACGACCGTGGCCCCGCGCTCATCGACGCCGATCGGCACCCGCAGCCGATCGGCCTCGGCGCACCGCCACCGCGCGCGCAGCGCGTCGATCCCCGCCGGGCCCGGCCGCAGCCCCAAGAGCCTCGGCAACCCGGGGGCGGCCCGCGCGGCGGCATCCTCGGAGACGCCCGCGGGCCGGTAGCGCGCCAGCCGCCGGGCCATGGCCGCGGCCTGGGCAGGCGCCAGCCCGTCGGGCACGCCGACCTCCAGCGGCTCCGCGTCGGGCACGACCCGTTCCAAACCGTCGGTCGTGACCCGCAGGCGCACCACCGACGGCGCGGGCCGCCGCCCGACCGGCGCCCCGACCCGCAACACCGTGACGCTCGGGACCCCCACCCACGGCCCCATCCCGTCGGCCACCCCGTCGACGATGACGAGCAGGTGCGGCCCCGGTGCCTGCTCGGCCGCCCACCACCGGCGCAGCGTGTCGACCTCCGGCGTGAACATCCGCAGCGGGCCCGCGCCGTCGCGCAGCCGCGGATGGGCGTTGTGCGGCAGCCACTTGGCCCACTCCCAGTCGGCCAGCGCCGCAGGCGCGGCGACCACCGCGACCCGCGCGTCGGCCGGGCTGTGCCACAGCACGAACTGCGCGACGACCGCCCGAGCCAGCGCGCGGGCGGCGGCGCCGTCGGGCTCGAGCCAGATCGTGGCGGTCTCGCGCAGCGACAGGACGACCGGGAGATCGGGCACCACCGTGTGCGCGATGAGGAACCGGCGCAACGCGAGTGCGGTGACCGGCTCCAGCCCGTCGGGCGGCCCCGTCTCGGGCGGGATCAGGCGGGTGGCCAGGCGTTGGGCGCCCAGGCCGATGCGCACGTGCCCGAAATCGGCCTCGGCGGTGCCGCGCTCCCAGAGCCTGCCGCCCGCGACGACCGCAGCCCACGCCTCCGGCTCGGGGTGCACGACCTCCGCCGACGCGCGCTGCGCCGCGGCGGCCGCCCGAACGGTACGGCGCATCTGGTCGAGGTAGCGCAGGTAGTCGCGGCGGCCCTCGTCGATGGTGGACGCCCGCGCGGCACCGCTGCGCCCACCACCGGTGGCCATCATGCCGAGCGTCGAGATCGCGAACATGCCGCCGAAGAGCCACGAGGTGGGATTGCGGACACCGAGCACGACGACGAAGCCCAGCGATCCCACCAGCATCACCAGCGGCAGAAGGCGCATGAGTACGCCACCGGCAACCAGCTTCTCCGGCTCCGGCGGTGCTTGGAGCGCCACCTCGCCGTCCGGTGACGGCGGCAGCTCGCGGTGTGCCCGCACGACCTCGACCGTGCCCATGAGTTTCTCCAAACGGCCCCGCGGGAGGGGCCCCGGCGGCGATGCTAGGCAGCGCCCCCGACATTTCGTGGGCGTTTGGAAAAAGGAGGCGCGAGGGTGGCCGAGCAACCCTTCTGCAGGCTCACCGTGCTGGCGCCACGGCATCGGGTGGACGTCGCGCTGCCTGCGGACGTGCCGGTCGCGGAGCTGGTGCCGATGGTGTTGGAGCTGGTCAACGAGCCGGGGACGGCGGCCCCGCCGCGGCCGTGGCGGCTGTCGGGCATCGTGGGCGGCCCGCTGCCTGCCGCCGCCACCCTCGGTGAGCTCGGTGTGCTCGAGGGCGAGTTGCTGCGCCTCGGCCCGGCTACCCCCGTACCCGCGGCGCCGGTCTTCGACGATCCGGTGGACGCGGTCGCCGCGCGGGCTGCGGCCGTGGCCACACGAGGGCACCGGTTCGAGGCGGCCGCCGTGCTCGCCGTTGCGGCGGCCGCGGCCGTGCTGCTCGGCGCGGGTGGGCCGGGCTCGGCGCCCTCGGCGCTGGTCGCGGCGGTTGGCGCGGTGCTCGCGGTGGCGGGCGCGGGGCGGCTCGCCCACCGCGACGACCCGGCGCTCGCCCACTCGCTCCCGCGCGGCACCGCACTCGCCGGGGTCGCCCTGGCCGCGGCGGCGGGCTGGGCCGCGGTGCCCGGTGCGCCGGGTCCCGGGCCGCTGATGGCGGCCGCGGTCGCGGCCGGGCTCGCCGCGGCTGCCGCCCAGTTGCTGCTGCGTGTAGTGGCGCCGACGCTCGTGGCGGCGGGCGTGGTCGCCGTCGTCGGCGCCACAGCCGTGATCACGGTGTGGTTCGGCGCCGCGCCGCAGGCCGTCGCGATCGGCACGGCCACGCTGGCGGTGGTCGCCGCACCGCTGCTGCCCCGTGCCGCGGTCCGGCTCGCGGGCCTGCCCCGACCGGTCGTGCCGGCCGACGAGGCCGAACTGACCGACGACGATGCGCCGCTGCCCGCGGCCGAGCTCGCCGAGCGCGCCGACCTCGCCCGCGGCTACCTCGCCGGGCTGGCCGGGGCGGCAGCGGTGATCGCCGCGGCGGGCGCCCTGGTCGCGGCGTTCGCAGGCGGGTGGGCCGGGCCGGTGTTCGCAGGCGTCACGGCGGCGGTCTTGCTTCTGCGCGCCCGTGGCTACACCGACACCGGACCCGCCCGCGCCGCGCTGGCGGCGGGCATCGGCACGGGCATCGGCCTGGCCGCCGCGGTGGCAGGCCCGGGCTCGCCGCCGAGCCTGGTGGCCTGCGCGGTGCTGATGGTGGGGGCGGGAGCGGGGATCGCCGCGGTCGACGCCGCGGCGCATGGATTGCGCCCCGAGATCTCCCCTGTCCTGCGGCGCACGGTCGACCTGACCGAGGGCGTCCTCGTCGCCGCGGCCGTGCCGTTGGCGTTCGCGGCGATGGATCTGTTCCAGCTGGTGCGCGGGTGGTGACCGGGGCGCGGCCCGCGGTGGCGCCCACCGACTCGTGCGGTGCTCGGTGATGCGGGCCGCCCGGATGGGGGCGCGGCCCGTCGCGGCGGTCGCGGCGGCTCTGTTCGTCGGCGCGGCCGCCCCACCGTCGGCGCCGATCCCGACAGCGGCCACGGCCGTCACCGCCGCGGTCGCGGGCACTCCGTCACCCGACCCCGCGGCTCCGCAGGCCAATGGGCCCGGCTCGCGGGCAGGCGCCCGCGATGCCGCGGCGACGCGGCCGGGCGCCGATGCGGCCTCGGTCGCGGTGCCTCCGCCACCACCGTTGCGGGCGGCCGTCCCATCCGGCGCCCGGCCCGGGCCCGCCCCCGGTCTGCGGGCACCCGAGCGGTGCACGCCTGCCGCGGCCGACACCGCGCCGTCCCCGACCGAGTCCGGTGCCAAGCGGCTGCAGCTCGCTGCGGCCCACCGGCTCGCGACGGGTGCGGGCCAGGTCGTCGCCGTGATCGACACGGGCGTCGCCCCGCACCCGCGCCTTGGCAACCGGCTGCGCGGCGGAGGGGACTATCTGACCGGCGGCACCGGCCTCGTCGACTGCGACGGCCACGGCACGGCCGTCGCCGGGATCATCGCCGCCTCCGACGGCGGCCGCGACGACGGCGGCGTCGAAGGCATCGCGCCCGCCGCGCAGGTGCTCGCCATCCGCCAGTCGAGCCCCTCGTTCGAGGTCGCGGGGCCCGACGGCGCCCCACGCCCCGCGGGGGACGTCCGCACCCTGGCGGAGGCGATCGTGCTCGCGGTCCGCTCCGGCGCCACCGTGATCAACATCTCCGAGGCGGTCTGCCTACGCGCCCGACAGGCGGCCACGCAGGGCGCGTCGATCCAAGCGGCGTTGCGGCTCGCGGCCCGCTCGGACGTCGTCGTCGTGGCCGCCGCAGGCAACGCGGGCGTCGGCTCCTGCGCAGGCGCCGGACAGGAACCCGTCGACCAGGTGGCGCTGCCCGGCTGGTACGGCGACGACATCCTCACCGTCGGCGCGGTCGGCCCCGACGACGCGCCCGCCGCGTTCACCGTGCCCGGCACCTGGGTGGACGTCGCCGCCCCGGGCAGCGACCTGCGCTCTCTCGCCGTCGACGGCGGAACAACCGGCACCGACGTCGACGGCACGAGCTTCGCAGCACCCTGGGTCGCCGGGCTGGCCGCGCTGCTGCGGGAGCGTTTCCCGAAGCTGACGGCCACCCAGATCGTCGACCGCATCCTGGCGACGGCCCGACGGCCCGCGGGCGCACGGTCCACCCTCCAACTCGGGCGGGGCGTCATCGATCCGGTCGCCGCGCTCACCGCGGTGCCCGACGTGCTGACGCCCGAGACCCGACCTGCGGCGACCGCCGCGTTGCCCGGCACGCCAGCACACCCGACACCCGCCCCATCCGACCCCCTGGTGCCGATAACGGCCACCGCCGCACTCGCGGCCTGCTGCGCCGCCGTAGCCGGACGCGCACGGCGACACTCCAACGGTTGACCACTACCACCGCCGCCGGGCCCGGAATCACCGGGCATCTCATCGCCGCCCAGACCCGCCTCGACGAGATCACCCGACGCTCCGCCGTCGCGGAGGTCCTGCGCTACCTGCGGCCGGCCGCCCTCGGCGACGAGCGGCTGCTGCGCGACGATGCCCCGCTGGCCGTGACGGCCGAGCACGTCGAGGCGGGCCTACACCGATCGCCGCCGCTGTCCGGTGGGCAGCTCCGCCGGATCGCCACGCTGACCCACCCGCGGCGACAGACCGCCGCCTCCGGGGCGCGCTTGAGCGCCCGCACCGGCGGGCACTGACCCGCCGACCGTGTGGGTTGTCGCCGACCCGGCCCCGGAGGGGATGGGCCGGACCGGCGACCGGTCGGGCCGAGGTGCGGGAGCACCCCGCCCGACGTCAGGAGTTGTCGACGAAGGTAGCGCAGCCGCCGTAGGGCGGGTCGACCACGACCAGCCCGCAGCGCTGCCCGCCCACCCGCATCGCGCAGCGGTAGGTGACATGTCGGTCATGTTGGCGCGACTCGGTGTACTCCGGGCGCCACCGGCCGTGCCCGCGTGGGCAGACGGCCGGGGCCCGCTTCCGGCCGCGCCGCCGGGCCATCACGGCCTCAAGCCTGCCAGGACGTGCGCACGACGTTGATCTACAAGTCGCCGCGCCGTCCTAGTGCGCCATACGATGATCACCATGGCGGACGACGAGCCGGCACTCCTCATGACCCCGGAGCCGACCGTCCGCTTGCGGGTTTCCAAGCGCACCGTTCAGCGCTGGGCATCCGAGGGCCGGATCACCGCGCGGCTTACGCTTCCCGACGGCGCCCGCCGCTGGAACCTTGCCGACGTCGAGCGCGAGCTGGACGAGGCCACCGAACGCGACCGCTGAGCGTCACCGGGGGAGCTGGCGGCCCGCCGAGTCGATCTTATCGCCGGCGGAAAGATCACGCCGACTCCCGGCACGACGGGAACGGCCGCCCCCGAGGGTCGGGGACGGCCGTTCGGGCTGGTCGGTCTGCGGGTCCAGTCGGGATCGAGGTCGCCGACCTGATCACCGCCGTGCGCGAGGCCCCGGCCGCCGCCGACTGGACGCCGCCGTCGGTCACTGCTTCCCGCGCCGCGACCGCAAGTGCCTTGCTGTCGGTTCGCCGTCGAGCGCCGGCCCGTTGTTCTACTTCTTGGCCAGGTGGCCGATCGGGAAGATCTCGCGGCCGTAGGTTGCTACGCACATCTCGGCGAACGACAGGTAGGCGGCGAGTGCCGCTGCGGCCAGGCCCAGCCATCCGCCTGCCTTCACGAGCCCGGCGTCGCCCGCATACAGCCCGGCACCCAGCACGGCGAAGACGACGACGAGGTCCGCCAGCGCCACCACCACGACCACGTTGGTACGGAAGGAGGCGGCGAACATCCAGACGATAAAGATGCCGAACGCGAACACAAACAGTCCGAGCGCATGGCCGGTCTCGGCCTTCGGAATGTCCTTCAGGAAGAACTCGGCGATGGCGAACAGGGACAGCCAGAATGCGCCGAAGCCACTGAAAAGCACCCCGCCGAAGGTGTTACCTTGGCGCAATACGATCATCCCGGCGATCAGCTGGGTCGCGCCGCCGAACATGAGCGCGACGCCGAAAACAACCGGCTCGGTTTCCTTGCTGACCAGGCCCGCGTTGATCATGCTGAGCATGAAGGTGGTCACTGCGAAGGCTGCCAGCGCAAGCGGGGCGGCGTTGCCCCACGTCGCCGCCGCTGGTGGTGGATCCTTTGCCGGTCCGGGTGTCGTAGCAGTCGTCAGGACATTTCGCTCGATGGTGGTCATGATGCTCCCCTCATAGAGGCTTGAATCGAGATGCTGAAAAGCGTGGGCTTGTCCGTCGCATTCTGGAACCGGCAGAAGTCCCGGCCAGGTCCGCCGAAGGTCAGGCCTCACGTCAACGGGCACCGCAAATGTCCCCGGTACGCAGTGGCGATCCAGGAAAACCGGTCCACGACTTCTCGATCCTCAACGTCGCGCTGATCTTCCTGATGACGCTCTACCTCCAGGAGGTCCTGCATCTGACGCCGTTGGCCACCGGCTTGGTGTTCGGCGTCCCGGGCCTCGCGTCCGTTGCGGCGGGCGTGGTCGCCGGACGGATCGTCGGGCGGGCCGGTCGGCGTCGGGTCCTTGTGACGGCGATGGCGGTCCAGGGCCTCGCCACCGTCCCGCTGCTCGCGGTCAGCCCCGATCCGGCGGCGCTGGCCATTGTGGTTCCGTCGCTCTTCGTCGGGTTCTTCGGCCACGTCGCGGCGATCGTGGCCTTCACCGTCACGGCCACCTCGGGCCTGCCGGACGGCGAGCAGGGCTTGGCCACCGGGCTCACGTCGATGATCCAGCAGGTCGCCATCACCGTCGGCATCCCGGTCCTCGGCGCCGTCGCCGCGACCCAGGCCGGTCAGCTGGAGGGCATCCGGCTGGCGCTCGGCGCAGGCGTCGCCGTCACACTGGTCACGGCCGCGCTCGTCGGGTGCGGGCTGCGCCCGCGTCCGCCGGTTCCGGTCTCCGGCCGCACTCCGGCCGAATTGGCGTAGCGCCACGATCCCCCCGGACCGGCGCCTCTTCGCACCCCGTACGTCCACTCCGCACCCCGCCGCGGGGTGCGAAGTGCGCGAAAGGGTGCGAAGTCGCGACGGGCGCGACGTGGGTCCGGCGGCTGACCCTGCTATCGGGGCCCGGGGCCCGGGGCCCGGGGCCCGGGGCGCGGCGCGCCGCCCAATGCGGCGGCCGCGCAATGGGGCGGCCGCGCAATGGGGCGGCCGCGCAATGGGGCGGCCGCGCAATGGGGCGGCCGCGCAATGGGGCGGCCGCGCAATGGGGCGGCCGCGCGTGCGGCCGGGCGGGCGGGCGCGGCGGGCGGGCGGGCGCGGCGGGCGGACGGGCGCGGCGGGCGGACGGGCGCGGCGGGCGGACGGGCGCGGCGGGCGGACGGGCGCGGCGGGCGGACGGCGGACGGGCGCAGCGGGCGGGCTTCTGCGAACCTCAGCCGGGGGACGCGTCGATGACGCGGCCCGCGTCGGCGAGGTCCAGGGGTCGGCCCGATGGCAGGAGCCGCAGCGCGGCCTCCGGCGCGGGCGCGACGGCGGTGGTGACGATGCCGAGGGCGGCGGCGGTGGGGTCGTCCGCAACCCCGTACCCGACGCCTGCGGCCGAGACCAACCACAGCGGCCCGGCGCCCGCGGCGCGACCGGGCCCGGTGGCGCGCACCCCGCCGCCCGCCCCGACGGCCACGGCATCGACCTTCCCGCCCGGCCCGTCGGCCTGCGCGAGCGTGACCGGCGCCGCGCCCGCGGCCAGCGGCAGGTCGCGGCCGAACCACACGCCGCCATCGGGCCGATCCGGGGTCCACGTCCAGCACGTGACCGGCGCCTCGTCCGGCTCGACGACCCGCACCGGGCCGGTGGGCCAGCCCGCGATCGCCAGCGTGTCGACGAACGTGGCCCCGCCCAGCACGTCGGCCCCCACCGACCGCACCTCACGCGCGTCGGAGGCGACGACGAGCAGGTCGGCCACCGCCCGCGGCACCTCCTGCAGCCCGCCGTCGAGCACGGCGAAGTACTGCTGCCCATCGCCCGCGCCTGCGGTGAGGACGTCGCCGACCCGGCCCGGCAGGCCCGGGGGCGCCGGATCGCCGCGGTTCGAGACGATCGGTGTGGCCAGCGCAGGCCCTTCCGGCAGCACGGACACCAGCGCGCCGGTGGCGGCCCGCGGCAGCCGCCCCGCGAGCCGGAACACGGCGCGCACGGCCCCGTCGCCGTCGTCGACCCGGTGCCGCAGCCCGCCCGCGACCAGCCACGTGGTGTCGCCGGGACCGGCCAGGAGCACCCCGTCGCCCGCGCGGACCGGCGGCCGCGCCGCGGCGTCGCCGACCACCGTGGTGCCGATCAGTGCGCCCTCGGCGTCGACCGCATCGCACACCGCCCAGCTCGCCCGGATCGTCGCCTCGGGCGTGACGGCCACCGCCCCGGGCACCGCCGCGGCGGGGGTGCGGGGCGCCGTGGCCAGCGACTCGTCCGGCACGACGGTGGCGGTCGCCGTGCCGGGTTCGCCGCCCGCGGAGCCACCGGAGCGTAGCGCGGCGAGCACCAGCCGCGCGGCGGGCAGATCGGCCACTGGGACCAGCCGGTCCGGGTCGTGCGCGACCGCGTACATCGCCCCCGACGGCGCACCGATGACGACGGCCTCGTGCCGCCAATCGGGGCTTGGTACGAGCACCGCCCACACGGCCGCCCCGCACAGGCCGAGCAGCCCCAGCACCACCCCGGCCAGCGCCGCGCGCCGCTGTGACCGGATCTGTTCGTGCAGCGGCACCGGATCGCCGCGTACCAACGCCGCCTCCATCCGGCGCAGGCCGAAGCGGTAGGCGTCGGCCTGGTCGCGGGTTGCCGGAGCCCGGAGCGCGCTCGTGCGGGGCACACCCGACGCTAACCCGCAGGCCCCGCCCGCCGTGGGCGATCGGCGAAACTGAGGCCATGCGCGTGCGCCGAATCGTCGATCTCACCGTGCCGCTCGGACCGGACACCCAGGTCTACCCGGGCGACCCCGCGCCCCGGCTCACCCGGCACGCGACGCTCCCCCGCGACGGCTACAACCTCCTCGCCCTCCATCTCGGCAGCCAGACCGGCACCCACGTCGACGCGCCCTACCACGTGCGCGCCGACGGTCTGCCCGTCGACGCCCTGGACCCGGCCCTGTGCGCCGGCCCGGCGACCGTGCTCGACCTGCGCGGCACCCCGCCGAACGCGCCGATCACCGTCGATCGGATCGGGGACACCCCGCTGCATCCCATCGTGCTGATCCACACCGGCTGGGCCCGCCACTACGGCACACCCGCCTACTTCGACCACCCCTTCCTGCTCCCCGACACGGTGCGCCGCATGCTCGACCGCGGCGTGCGCACCTTCTGCGTCGACGCGCCCAGTATCGACCCGATCCCCGACAAGAACCTGGCCGCGCACCTCCTTGTCGCCGATGCGGGCGGCGTCATCGGGGAGAACTTCCGCAACCTCGAACTGGTCGACTGGCCCGACCCGTTCGTCTCCTGTCTCCCGATCAAGCTCGTCGGGGCGGACGGGGCACCGGTGCGCGCTGTCGCTCTGGAACTGGCTGCAGCAGGGTGACACTGCTGCCACTCAACAGCAGGAGTGTCACCCTGCTGCAACACCCGGGGCCCGCTAACCGACGGTGATCGCGTCCAACCGTTCCCGCAGGAACGGCGCTGACACGACGGCAGGCAGGTCCGCGCGGCGCCCCACCGGCGGCGCGAGCGGCGTGACCAGCGCGTCGTGGTCGAGCTCGAAGAAGAACACCAGCGACACGAGCTCCTCGTGCGGCGCCCCGGCCTGCGGCGGCAGCACGCGGTGCCGCCCCGACCGCCACCGCAGCCCCGTCCAGTGCGCGAGCAGGTCGCCGATGTTGACGGTGAACTCTTCCGGGTCGTACGGCGCGTCCACCCAGCCCCGGCCCTCGATGTCCACCTGCAGCCCACCCGCGCCCGGCTCGCGGTCGAGCACGGTGACCGTGCCGAAGTCGGTGTGCGGACCGATCCGGAACTGCCCCGGGAGCGGCGTGCCGACCTCGGTCAACGGCGGGTATCGGTTGATGTTGAACGTCCAGGTGGGATGCCGCGCCAGCGCCCCGAGCGGGTCGCCGGCCAAGCCCAACGCGGTGGCGCACAGGCCGAGCAGGTCGCGCGACACGTCCGTCATCGCGGCCAGGTAGCGCTCCGCGGCTGGGCGCAGCTCCGGCACCTCCGACGGCCACACGTTGGACGGGAACCACA
This sequence comes from uncultured Actinomycetota bacterium, assembly GCA_963739465.1. Lineage (GTDB taxonomy): Bacteria > Actinomycetota > Actinomycetes > Mycobacteriales > Pseudonocardiaceae > Pseudonocardia. Next base: position 45,023 of record CAVUAS010000013.1, on the reverse strand, counting down.
CGGCGTCGACGGCCGGGTCACCGGTCGGCGTCGCGGGCCCGATCGCGAACGACTCCTTGAGATCCGGCGGGAACGGGGCGGCCTCCCCACCGCCGAAGACGTCGGCGTTGCCATTGGACTCGACACCCGGCGCGAGCCAGCCCCGCCCGCCGATCCGTGCCGCGTAGCGCTGTTTGACCGGCGACGGCAGGGCGAAGAACCGCCGCGCCGCCGCCCGCAGCCCGGCTCGCAGCGCCGGGTCCACCCCGTGCCCCGTGACGAGGAGGAACCCGGCCTTCTGCAGCGCCTCGTCCACGGCGGCCGCGTCCGGCGCACGCAGATCCACGGTGGGAATCATGTGGGCTCCCCGATGTCTTCGAACCACAGCTCCGGCCGCGCGGCGATGAAGTCGGTCATGAGCGCCACGCACCGCTCGTCGTCCACCACCGTGACCCCGACGCCGTGCTCGGCCAACCAGTCGTGCCCGCCGGAGAACGTGCGCGCCTCGCCGACGAGCACCGCCCCGATCCCGAACTGCCGCACCAACCCGGAGCAGTACCAGCACGGCGACAGCGTGGTCACCATGATCGTCTTGCGGTAGTCGCGCTGCCGGCCCGCCGCCCGGAACGCCGCCGTCTCGGCGTGCATGGAGGGGTCGTCGTCCTGGACCCGGCGGTTGTGACCGCGGCCGAGCAGCGTGCCGTCCGCGGCGAACAGCGCGGCCCCGATCGGGATCCCACCCTCGGCCAGGCCCGCCCGGGCCTCCTCCAACGCCGTCTCCAGCAGTTCTCTGTCCATGCCGTCTCCGCGGCAAGAAGTACGTCGGCGCGTCACACCGCGATCCTGCGGCGCGCCAGCACCACGTACAAGCCCGCCGCGAGCACGATCCCCACGAGGAAGGTGATGTCCCCGATCTCCGGCGCGATCCGCGGCACGAGGCCGGTGAACAGCGTCTGGTTGGAGAACAGCACCACCGAGATGACGATGCCCGCCACCATCGCGATCACGCCTGCCGGGTTGCGGTACGAGCGGTCGTAGAGCAGGTCGAGCGGGATGCGGTCGCGGCGCAGCCACTGGTCGGCGAACATGACGCCGAGCCACGGCCCGATCCAGTAGACGATCACCAGCAGGAAGTTCTCGTAGCTTTCCGCCGCATCGCCGAGCGCCACGAGCGCGATGAGGAACCCGACCACCCCGAACGCCAGCGCCACGTACGCGCGCGCCCGCCGCATGTGCACCGGGATGCCCATCGACAGGAACGCCATCGCCCCCGAGTAGATGTTGAGCACGTTCGCCGCGACGGCCCCGATGGCGATCGCGATCAGCGTGAGCGCCGCCAGCCAACCGGGCAGCACCCCGACGTAGGCCGTGGTGGGGTTGTCCGACGTGACGCCCGCCCCGGCCGCCGCGCTCACCGACGCCGCCCCGACGATCATCAGCACGGTGCACGCCAGCCCGTTCCCGACGCCCGCCGCGAGCCCCGTGGCCCAGCGCGAGACCGTCTCGGGCAGGTAGCGGGTGTAGTCGGCGGCGTACGGCGTCCAGCCCGCCGTATAGCCGAACACCGCGCCGACGGTCAGCAGGAACCCGCCGAGCCCACCGGTGCCGCCACCCGCGGGCACGAAGCCCGGGTCGGAGTGCGCCAGCACGATCACCGCGCCGACCAGGAACACCACCGTCAGCACCGGGAACGTCCAGCGCTCGAACGCGTGCACCAGGTTGTGTCCCAGGTAGGCGATCGCGACCTGCACGAGCACGACGACCACCAGCCACAGCACCGGGGACGCGCCGGTCAGTGAGCTGAGCGCGAACGACGCGCTGACGCTGTTGACCGCGAACCACCCGAAGCCGGAGGTGATGGTCATCAGGCCGGACGGAAGGATGTTGCCGCGGTAGCCGAACGCGAGGCGCCCCAGCACCATCTGCGGCACCCCGGCCATCGGCCCGCGGGCCGACAGCACACCATGCGCCGCGCCCGCCAGCACGTTGCCGAGCAGGATCGCGGCGACGGCCTGCCCGAACGTCAGGCCGAACACCTCCACCGCGAGCACGCCGACGAAGACCGTCGCGAACTCCATGTTGGGCGAGGTCCACGTCCAGAAGAGGTTCCGCGGTCGGCCGTGCCGGTCGACGTCGGCTACCCGCTCGCTGCCGCCCGGCTCGACGGCAACGATCTTGTCGCCGTAGATCGGCGCGTCGGTTTCGGTGCTCACCCGGTCACTCTCCCCGTGGCGGGCGCCCCGGTACAGAGGGATGTCCGGATCGGAAACGTGCCCGACACCAGTGTCCCCCGCCGGAAATGCGGTGGTGGACTTCCGGCGGGGGACACTAGGCCGTGTCCCGTGGATCACGGCCGATGGGATTCGTGATCCAGATGGCTCCTCGCAAGGCGGAGGACGGCTCTCGTACCGGGTGTACTCGAGACGTCCGACAACGCAGCGAGGGGCCATCTGGGCGCGAAGACCGCGGCTGCTGATCCACGGGACACGGCCTAGCCCCAGTTTCCCGGTTAGTTCGATCTTGAGTGTGTTGGGAACTGGCTCCAGGTGAGTTGAGCTGGGCGTTCTCGGCGCGGCAGCTGGTGTTTGATCTTGCTTTGGCCTATGACCTAAAGAGTGGCGAGTCTCTACAAGAAGGTGATCAGCGGCAGGCCGTACTGGTACGTGCGGGAGATGGCCTGGGTGCAGGGTAAACCCAGGATGGTCTCCGAGCGCTACCTCGGGTCGGCCGCCGACATCGCCGCCGCGTTCGACGAACGCGAGGCCGCGCTGCGGCCCGAGCGGACCCGGCACCTGGCGTTCGGGGACGTCGCCGCCGCGTGGGGGATGCTGGAGCGTCTCGGCGTGGTCGCGGTGATCGATGAGGTGGTCGGGGCACGCCGGGCCGACGCGGGCGCCTCGGTGGGCACCTACCTGGCGCTGGCCGCGCTGGGCCGCCTGGTGGACCCGTGCTCCAAGCGCGGGTTCGAGAAGTGGTGCGCGGCACCGCCGCCGACCGGTTCACCAAGATCGGTGCCGGGGTGCTGGACCACCGCAAGTTCTGGGACGCGATGCACGGGGTCAGCCCCGAGCAACTGGCCCGCATCGAGCACCGTCTCGCCCTGGCCATGATCGAGACCTTCGAGCTGGACATCTCCGCGCTGGCCCTGGACATGACCAACTTCGCCACCTACATCGATACCACCAACGACAAGGCACCCATCGCGCAGCGCGGCAAGGCCAAGCAGAAACGAGCCGACCTACGCCTGGTCGGGCTCGGCCTGGTGATCACCCGCGACGGTGGGATCCCGCTGGTCTCCCACGCCTACCCCGGCAACCGGCCCGACGTCACCCAGTTCGCCACCATGATCGACCTGCTGGTGGCGCGGCATACCGCGTTGGCCGCGGCGCTCACCGACAACCCCGACAACCCCGACAACCCCGATAACCCCGATAACCCCACGCCCAGCGTGAGCGCGACAACCCCGCAGATGACGGTGGTGTTCGATGCCGGGCAGAACTCGCTGGCCAACCTCGCGCACCTGAGCGCGACCGGTCTCGGGTTCGTCGGGTCGATCCCGCCGTCTGACTGCCCGGACCTGCTGGCCCGCCCCGCCGCCGACCGGCACCCCGTGGACCCCGACCGGTTCCCCGGCGTGACCGCACTGGAACAACGCCGCCCGGTCTACGGCGCCGACCGCCGCGTCGTGCTCACCCACTCCCCGACCCTGCACACCGCCCAGTCCCGCGGCTTCGACCAGACCCTGGCCAAGGCCACCGCGAAGCTCTCCGCGCTGGCCGACACCCTGGCACGGGGCCACACCCGCCGACCCCACGACAAGGTCACCGCCGAGATCACCCAGATCGTCAACGACCCCTGGGTGCGTCGGGTCATCACCTGGCAGCTGACCGGCGCCACCCCCGCCGAGCACCGGCTCGCCTTCGACCTCGACGATCAAGCCCGCACCGACCTGGAAGCCGAGGTCTTCGGCAAACGCGTCCTGACGACCGACCGCGACCAGTGGCCAACCGCGGACGTGGTCGCCGGCTACCGCTCCCAGTCCGAGGCCGAGTTCGGCTTCCGCCAACTCAAAGACCCGCACGTGGTGTCGTTCTCCCCGATGCACCACTGGACCGAGCACAACATCCGGGTGCACGTGTTCACCTGCGTGCTCGCCCTGCAGATCGCCCACCTCATGCGCCGCCACGCCCACCAACACGGCCTGCACCTATCCGTGCGTGAACTGCTCGACACCCTCGCCGGTATCCAGGAGACGGTGCTGATCTACCCCTCCACCGGCGGGCGACCCAAGGCCCGCCGCATGCTCACCGAGACCAACCCCACCCAGGACCACCTCGCCGAGATCTTCGATCTACACCGCTGGGCACCCCGAACTTAGGTCATAGCACACAACAACATCAACTTAGCTCCTGGCCAGGGAAAACACCGGCAGCGATCATGCTAGCCGGGAAACTCGGGCTAGACCCGGAGCCGCCGGGTCGCGTCGGCCCGGACGGCGAGCTCCGCGGCGGGCGGGTAGTCCACGCCCACCAGCGTGAGGCCATGCGCGGGCGCCACCGACACCTCCGACACGCGCACGCCCCGCTGCAGCAGCCCGGCGGGGAAGTCCACGCCACGCCGCCCCCGCCCGACGTCCAAGAGCGCCCCCACCAGGCTGCGCACCATGGAGTGGCAGAACGCGTCGGCCGTCACCGCGGCCGTGACGACGTCGTCCGGCCCGCGCGCCCAGGACAGGCACTGCAGCTCGCGCACGGTCGTCGCGCCCTCGCGGCGCTTGCAGAACGCCGCGAAGTCGTGCTCGCCGAGCAGGAGCGCGGACGCGGCGTTGACGGCGTCGACGTCCAAGGCGTGCGGCCAGGCGAGGGTGTCCCGCGCGCGCAGCGGCTCGGCCCCGAACGCCGCGGTCGCGACCCGGTAGCGGTAGTGGCGGCGCAGCGCGGAGAACCGGGCGTCGAACCCGGGCGGCACGAGGGTGACCGCGCGCGCTCGCAGGTCGACGGGCAGCAGCCGGGCGAGGCGCCGCACCAGCCAGGCCGGGTCGACGTCGGCGGGCAGGTCGGCGTGCGCAACCTGACCCGTGGCGTGCACCCCGGCGTCGGTGCGCCCCGCGACGGTCAGCACGACCGGCGTGCGCATCGTCATGACGAGCGCGTCGGTGAGCACGCCCGCCACCGTGCGGCGACCGGGCTGCGGCGCCCAGCCGGAGAAATCGGTGCCGTCGTAGGCGATGTCGAGCCGGAACCGGGCCGTCGGCGCGGGCGACGGCAGCCCCGCCCCCGGGTACGGGGCCGGAACAGCATCGAGCCCGCCGTCCGTGGGGACGGCGGGCTCGATCGCGGAGCGCGGGTCGGTCAGGACTCGGCCTCGTCGTCGTCACGCTGCGACGGCGGCAACGAGAACCCGGCGGCCTCGGCGGCCTCCGGGGTGGCGAACCACACCTCGGCCACCGTGCGGTCGTAGAACGGCGTGCCGGGAACGTGGTAGAGCATCGAGTCGGCGTTGCCCTTGATCTCGAAGCCCGCGGGGGCCTCGTCCGGGTCGTCCAGCGGGGCGTGGCTGCCCTCGCCGTACGGCGCATCGTCGGTGGAGGCCGACTCCTCGACCTCCTCGACCTCGGTGGCCTCGTCGGTCACCGAAGCCTCGGCGGTCTCCTCCTCGACCGGGGCAGGCGCCTCGGTCGCCTGCTGGGACGCCGCCACGCGCCGCGCGCGGTCGGCCTCCGACGTCACCGTCTTCTGCGCCACCAGCTCGATCACGGCCATCGGGGCGTTGTCGCCCTTGCGCGGCAGCGTCTTCGTGATGCGCGTGTAGCCACCCTCGCGATCGGCGAAGAACGGGCCGATCTCGTGGACGAGCTTGTAGACGATGTCCTTGTCGCGGATCACCTTGGCGATCTGCCGGATGTTGTGCAGGTCGCCGACCTTCGCCTTGGTGATCAGCCGCTCGGCGTAGGGCCGCAGCCGCCGGGCCTTCGCCTCGGTCGTGGTGATCCGCTGGTGCTCGAACAGCTGCGTCGCCAGGTTGGCCAGGATCAGCCGCTGGTGCGCGGGCGACCCGCCCAGACGGGGGCCCTTGGTGGGCTGAGGCATCGCTACAACTGCTCCGTTTCTGCGTAGTCCTGGCCGTCGTCCCCGAAGTGGTCGGGGTCGAACCCGTCGGCGCCGTACTCGACGGCCGCAGCCGACGGGTCGAATCCGGGCGGGCTGTCCTTCAGCGCCAGACCGAGGCCGACGAGCTTCATCTTGACCTCGTCGATCGACTTGGCGCCGAAGTTGCGGATGTCGAGCAGGTCGGCCTCGGACCGGCCCACCAGCTCACCCACGGTGTGGATGCCCTCGCGCTTCAGGCAGTTGTAGGAGCGGACCGTGAGGTCGAGCTCCTCGATCGGCATCGCGAAGGCCGCGATGGTGTCGGCCTCCTGCGGCGACGGGCCGATTTCGATGCCCTCGGCGTCGATGTTGAGCTCCCGGGCCAGCCCGAACAGCTCCACCAGCGTCTTGCCCGCGGACGCCAGCGCGTCGCGCGGGGTGATCGAAGGCTTGGTCTCGACGTCGAGCACCAGCTTGTCGAAGTCGGTGCGCTGCTCGACACGGGTGGCCTCGACCTTGTAGGTCACCTTCAGCACCGGCGAGTAGATCGAGTCGACCGGGATGCGGCCGATCTCGGCGCCGGTGGCCTTGTTCTGCATGGCCGGGACGTAGCCGCGGCCCCGCTCGACGACCAGCTCCACCTCGAGGCGGCCCTTGTCGTTGAGCGTGGCGATGTGCAGGTCCGGGTTGTGCACGGTGACGCCCGCGGGCGGCACGATGTCGCCCGCCGTGACCGGCCCGGGGCCCTGCTTGCGCAGGTACATCGTGACCGGCTCGTCCTCCTCGGAGCTGACGACCAGCTCCTTGAGGTTCAGGATGATGTCGGTGACATCCTCCTTGACCCCGGGCACGGTGGTGAACTCGTGCAGCACGCCGTCGATGCGGATGCTGGTGACCGCCGCCCCCGGAATGGACGAGAGCAGTGTGCGCCGGAGCGAGTTGCCCAGCGTGTAGCCGAAGCCCGGCTCCAGCGGCTCGATGACGAACCGGGAGCGGGTGTCGCCCGAGGCGTCCTCGGTCAGGGTGGGGCGCTGAGAGATCAGCATGGGTGTATTCCTCCTAGGTGCGGCAACCGCTATTTGATGCCGCGTCGTGCGAGGTGTCGGGCTACTTGGAGTAGAGCTCGACGATCAGCTGCTCGTTGACCTGCGTGTCGATCTGCGGGCGCTCGGGCAGCTGGTGGACCAGGATGCGCAGGGTCGAGGGGACGACCTGCAGCCACGCCGGGATCGGGCGGTCGCCCACGAGCTCCTTGGCGATGATGAACGGGTCGGTGGCCATCGACTTCGGCTTGACGTCGATGATGTCCCACTTCGCCACGCGGTAGCTCGGGATGTTCACCCGCACGCCGTTGACGAGGAAGTGACCGTGGTTCACCAGCTGGCGGGCCATCCGCCGGGTGCGGGCAAGGCCCGCGCGGTAAACGACGTTGTCGAGGCGGGTCTCGAGGATCTGCAGCAGGTTGTCGCCGGTCTTGCCCTCCCGGCGGTTGGCCTCCTCGTAGTAGCGGCGGAACTGCTTCTCCAGCACGCCGTACGCGAAACGGGCCTTCTGCTTCTCCTGGCTCTGCAGGAGGTACTCGGTCTCCTTGATCCGGATCCGGCCGTGCTGGCCGGGCGGGTAGGGACGGCGCTCGAACGCCTGGTCGCCGCCGACGAGGTCGACCTTCAGTCGGCGGGACTTGCGGGTCATGGGGCCGGTGTAACGAGCCATGTGTGTAGTACCCCCTAGACCCGGCGCCGCTTGGGCGGACGGCAGCCGTTGTGCGGCTGCGGCGTGACGTCGGAGATCGTGCCCACCTCGAGGCCCGCGGCCTGCAGCGAGCGGATCGCGGTCTCCCGGCCGGAGCCGGGGCCCTTGACGAACACGTCGACCTTCTTCATGCCGTGCTCGGCGGCCTTGCGGGCCGCGCTCTCCGCGGCCATCTGCGCGGCGAACGGCGTGGACTTGCGGGAGCCCTTGAAGCCGACGTGGCCCGCGGACGCCCACGCGATCACGGCGCCCGTCGGGTCGGTGATCGAGACGATGGTGTTGTTGAACGTGCTCTTGATGTGGGCGTGGCCCGCGGCGACGTTCTTCTTTTCCTTGCGGCGGACCTTCTTCGGCCCGGCCTGCTGACGACTGCGAGGAGGCATGTGTTACTTCTTCCCTGCCTTCTTCTTTCCGGCCACCGTCTTCTTCGGACCCTTGCGGCCGCGCGCGTTGGTCTTGGTGCGCTGGCCGCGGACGGGCAGGCCCCTGCGGTGCCGGATCCCTTGGTAGCAGCCGATCTCGATCTTGCGGCGGATGTCGGCCTGCACCTCGCGGCGCAGGTCGCCCTCGACGCGCAGGTTGCTCTCGATGTAGTCGCGGAGCGCGGCGAGATCCTCGTCGGTCAGGTCCTTCGAGCGCAGGTCGCGGTCGATGCCCGTGGCGGCGAGGATCTCCAGGGACCGGGTGCGCCCGACCCCGTAGATGTAGGTGAGCGCGATCTCCATCCGCTTGTCGCGGGGGAGGTCGACGCCGACAAGACGTGCCATGCGGTGCGTTCTCTCCTGTTGTTGCCAGGTCTGGCCGACGTCCGTCCCGGTGATCGTGCTCGGGCCCCGGCCTGGTTCCGGGGGTGGCCCGCGCCCGTGCGGCGCGGGAGGCGCGTCGGCGCCGTCTCAGTCGGTGATCAGCCCTGGCGCTGCTTGTGGCGCAGGTTCTCGCAGATCACCATGACCCGCCCGTGGCGGCGGATCACCTTGCACTTGTCGCAGATCTTCTTGACGCTCGGCTGGACCTTCATGATCCCTGTCCTACTTGTAGCGGTAGACGATGCGGCCGCGGGTGAGGTCGTACGGCGACAGCTCCACCACCACCCGGTCCTCAGGGAGGATTCGGATGTAGTGCTGCCGCATCTTGCCGCTGATGTGGGCAAGGACCTTGTGCCCGTTTTCCAGCTCCACGCGAAACATCGCGTTCGGCAGGGGTTCGACGACCCGGCCCTCGACCTCGATCGCCCCGTCCTTCTTGGCCATGTCCTCCGCGTTCCGTGACGGTGTGTGTGTGCTCCCGGGCACGCCACCGCGCGGAACCGTGGGCTTCAGGGAGGCACGACGGACCCGGCGCAGGCAGACGCGCCGTCGACCCAGTGTACGTGTTCACACCGGGGGCCCGCACGCGGCCCCCACCCCCGCCCGACCCGTCCCATACCCCGATCCCGTGATCGCCGGAATCGGTGGATTCCGTGCGCCGACGTCCGCTTCTGCACGATTCTGGTGATCACGCTGCCCGCTCCACCGCGGCGACGATCTGCGCGACTACGGAGCGCGGCGCACCGGTCAGGTCGTGCCAGGTGAACCGCAGCACCGTCCACCCCGCCCGCACAAGCGCGTTCTGCTTGCGCCGGTCGCCGACGAACCGGTCCTGGTCGACGTGCCACGCCCACCCGTCGATCTCGACGGCCACGCGCGCGCCCGGGAATGCGACGTCGATCGCGTACGGACCGAACGGATGACCCAGCACCCACCCGGTCACGCCTGCGGCCCGCAGGAGGCCGACCGCGATCCGCTCGGCCGCGGAGTCGGCTCGGTCGGCCGCCGCGATGAGCAGGTGGCTCATGTCTTCCGAGCCGCGTCTCCCGATTGATCGGCAGTAGGCCACGTAGACGTCGGCGAACGGCACATGGCGTTGCAGCGCGCGGTCGAGAAGCGCCGAGCCGTCCGGTCGGACGATGGCGGTCTCCAACGCCGCCAGCCCACGACCCGTGACGCGCAGGCCGCGCACGACAGCGATGTCCTCAGCAGGCAGAACACGCATGCAGATCCGCACGCCCGGCCGGGACCGCGCCCTCGCCCGCGACGGTGCGGCCACATCAACGACTGTCGGCGCGCGGGCGAGCATCCCGTGCCAGTACGCGGCGGAGGGCCCGCTGATGGTGGCGCCCCTTCCGCTGGACTCGCATCCGCCCGCCCAGAGCCACGCTGCCCGCACCCGCGCCTCGTCGGTCAGCCGGTGACCGCCGACCAGCACAACACCCGGATGCAGCCGCCGCCAGCGCCCCTCCCGCACCCGTCGGCGCACGCGGTCGCCGGAGTAGCCGTGTGCCGCGGCCTGCGCAAGGGACACCACCCCGGCTTGGCGCGCCACGAGCTCCTCGAACACGGCCTGAGCATGTCGCCCGGCCCCGGTCGCGCGGGCCCGTTTCGGGAAACCCGGCTCTGTGATCGCCGGAACCGGACCGTTCCGTGCGCCTATACCCGAAATGGTCCGGTTCCGGCGATCTTGCGACGCGGAGCACGACCGGTGGCACGTCCGTGGTGTTGCAGCCTAGTGTCTGGCCGTGCTTATCGGTGTGGTGCGAGAGTCCAAGCCCGGTGAGACCCGTGTCGCGGCGACCCCGATCACGGTGGGCCAGCTGCAGAAGCTGGGCTACGAGGTGGTGGTCGCACCGCAGGCCGGGGAGCGGGCCGACTTCCCGGACGAGAGCTTCGTCGACGCGGGCGCGACCGTCGGCGACGCCTGGCAGGCCGATGTCGTGTTCGGGATCAACGCGCCGTCCGAGGCCGAGCTGGACCAGATGAAGCCCGGGGCCACGTTGATCGCGCTGCTGCAGCCCGCGCTGAAGCCTGACGTCGTCGAGATGCTTGCGCGCAGGCCGATCACGGCGCTGTCGATGGACGCGGTCCCCCGCATCTCGCGGGCGCAGTCGCTGGACGTGCTGAGCTCGATGGCCAACATCGCGGGCTACCGGGCCGTCATCGAGGCCGCGCACGAGTTCGGCCGGTTCTTCACCGGGCAGATCACCGCGGCAGGCAAGGTGCCGCCCGCCAAGGTGCTGGTGGTCGGCGCGGGCGTAGCCGGGCTGGCGGCGATCGGCGCGGCGGGTTCCCTCGGCGCGATCGTGCGGGCCACCGACCCGCGCCCTGAGGTGGCCGATCAGGTGCGCTCACTCGGTGGGGAGTACCTGGCCGTCGAGTCAGCCGAGGTGGAGGTCAGCTCCACCGGCTACGCCAAGGAGATGGACGAGGACTACAAGGAGCGTGAGACCAAGCTCTACGCCGAGCAGTGCAAGAACGTCGACATCGTCATCACCACCGCGCTGATCCCCGGCAGGCCTGCGCCTCGGCTCATCACCGGCGAGATGGTCGCCTCGATGGAGCCCGGCTCGGTCATCGTGGACATGGCCGCCGTCAACGGCGGCAACGTCGAGGGCGCCGTGGCCGACGAGAAGATCGTCACACCGGGCGGTGTCACGATCATCGGCTACACCGACCTCGCGGGTCGGCTGCCCGCGCAGGCGAGCCAGCTCTACGGCACCAACCTGGTCAACCTGATGAAGTTGCTCACCCCGGACAAAGACGGTCGGTTGGTGCTGGACTTCGACGACGTCGTCCAGCGCTCGATGACGGTGGTGCGCGACGGTGAGAAGACCTGGCCCCCGCCGCCGGTCTCGGTCTCGGCCACCCCGGCCCCCGCGACGAGCGCCCCGGCCGAAGTCAAGAAGAAGGAGGAGAAGCCGCCCGCGTCGCCCGGCCGCCGGTTCGGCATCGTCGGCGCGGCCGCCGTCATCCTGTTCCTGATCACGGCGATATCGCCCCCGGCCCTGATCGGGCACCTGGTCGTGTTCGCGCTGGCCATCGTGATCGGCTACTACGTCATCGGGAACGTGCACCATGCGCTGCACACCCCGCTGATGTCGGTCACCAACGCGATCTCCGGCATCATCCTCGTCGGCGCGCTGCTCCAGATCGGGCAGCACTCCCTCGCGATCACGATCGTGGCGACCGCCGGGCACCCTGCTGGCCACCATCAACGTCTTCGGCGGTTTCGCCGTGACCCACCGCATGCTGGGCATGTTCCGGCGCAGCTGACGACAGGGCTGATCTCATGACCGCACAGTCCGCCGCCAGCGCGGCCTACATCGTCGCCGCGCTGCTGTTCATCCTCGCCCTCGCCGGGCTGTCCCGGCACGACACGGCCCGCGCAGGCAACACGTTCGGCATCGCGGGCATGGCGATCGCCCTCGTCGCCACGCTCGTGCTGGCGCTGACGGGCGGGTTCAACGGTCTTCAGCTGGGGCTGTTGATCGCCGCCATGGCCATCGGCGCAGCGATCGGCCTGTTCCGCGCCGCCCGGGTGCCCATGACGGGCATGCCCGAGCTGATCGCGCTGTTCCACAGCTTCGTCGGTCTCGCCGCGGTGCTCGTGGGCTGGAACGGCTACCTCGAGGTCGAGGCCCAAGGCGGGAGCGGCTTCGAGCCCGACCTGCTGGGCATCCACCACGCCGAGGTGGTCATCGGCGTGTTCATCGGCGCGGTCACCTTCACCGGCTCGATCATCGCGTGGGGCAAGCTCTCCGCGCGGCTCAAGTCGGCGCCGCTGGTGCTGCCCGGCAAGAACGTGCTCAACCTGGGCGCGCTCGTCGCGTTCGCCGCGCTCACGGTGTGGTTCGTCATCGCCCCGACCCTCGGCGTGCTCATCGCGGTCACCGTCATCGCGCTGGCGCTGGGCGTGCACCTCGTCGCCTCGATCGGCGGCGGCGACATGCCCGTCGTCGTGTCCATGCTCAACAGCTACTCCGGTTGGGCCGCGGCGGCCTCCGGCTTCCTGCTCGGCAACGACCTGCTGATCATCACCGGCGCGCTCGTCGGCTCGTCCGGTGCCTACCTGTCCTACATCATGTGCAAGGCGATGAACCGCTCGTTCATCTCGGTCATCGCGGGCGGCTTCGGCATCGTGGCGCCCTCCGGCAGCGAGAAGGACTACGGCGAACACCGCGAGATCACCGCCGACGCCGCGGCCGAGCTGCTCGTCGGGGCATCGAGCGTCATCATCGCCCCCGGCTACGGCATGGCCGTCGCACAGGCCCAGTACCCGGTCGCCGAACTCACCCGCCGTCTGCGCGACAAGGGCATCGACGTCCGCTTCGGCATCCACCCCGTGGCAGGCCGTCTCCCCGGCCACATGAACGTCCTCCTGGCCGAAGCCAAGGTGCCCTACGACATCGTCATGGAGATGGACGAGATCAACGACGACTTCCCCGACACCGACGTCGTGCTGGTCATCGGCGCGAACGACACCGTCAACCCGGCGGCCATGGAGGACCCCAGCTCCCCCATCGCGGGCATGCCGGTCCTCAAGGTCTGGGAGGCGGGCCACGTCATCGTGTTCAAGCGGTCGATGGCCGCGGGCTACGCGGGTGTCCCCAACCCGCTCTTCTACCGCGACAACACCCAGATGCTTTTCGGCGACGCGAAGGATAGCGTCGAGGACATCATCAAGGCGCTGTAGTCAGGGCAGGGTGAGCACCCGGGGGCCGCCCTCGGTGATCGCCACCGAGTGCTCCCAGTGCACGGCCCGCGCGCCGTCGGCCGTGACGACCGTCCAGCCGTCTTCCAGCTCGACGGTCGCCGGGTCGCCTGCGGTGATCATCGGCTCGATGGCGAGCGCCATGCCGGGGCGCAGGCGCGGGCCGTGGCCGGGGTCGCCGTGGTTGGGCAGGAACGGGTCCATGTGCATGGCCGTGCCGATCCCGTGGCCGCCGTACTCCGCGACGATGCCGTAGTCGGCCCGGTTGCGCGCGGCGGCCTCCGCGATCGACGACTGCACCGCGTACGAGATGTCGGAGAGCCGCCCGTCGGCCACCGCGGCGGCGATCCCCGCCGAGAGCGCCGCCTCGCATGCGGCCGAGAGGAGCAGGTCGGCCTCCGACACGGCGCCGACGGGGATCGTGACGGCCGCGTCGCCGTGCCAGCCGTCGAGCACCGCCCCGCAGTCGACCGAGATCAGGTCGCCGTCGGCGAGCACCCGCGACGCCGACGGGATGCCGTGCACGATCTCCTCGTTCACCGATGCGCAGATCGACGCCGGGTACCCGTGATAGCCCTTGAACGACGGCTCGGCGCCACCGTCGCGGATGGTCTGCTCGGCGAGCGCGTCGAGCTCGGCCGTGCTTACGCCGGACTTCGCCAGCATGGTCACCTCGGCGAGGGTCCGCGCCACCAGTGCCCCGGCCGCGCGCATCGCGTCGAGCTCGTCGGGGCTCTTGAGCTCGATGTCCCGACCGCGCCACCGGGCGACAAGGCCGCGGACCCCGCCGCGGGTCACCGCGCCCGCAGCACTTCGGCGACGCGGTCGGTAATCTCGTCGACCGAGCCGAGGGCATCGACCGAGACCAGCTTCTCGCGGTAGAAGGCGAGCAGCGGCGACGTCTCGTCGCGGTAGACCTGCTGACGACGCCGGATCACGTCCTCGGTGTCGTCCGAACGGCCCCTGGCCAGTAGGCGCTCGACGAGCTCGTCCTCGGGCACCTGGAGCTCGACGACGGCGTCGAGGTCCTCGCCGCGGTCGGCGAGAATGCCTGCCAGCGACTCGGCCTGGCTGATCGTGCGGGGGAAGCCGTCGAGCAGGAAACCCTTGGAGGCGTCGTCGTCGGCGAGACGGGTGCGCACCATCTCCACCGTCACGGAGTCGGGCACGAGATCGCCCGCGTCCATGTAGCGCTTGGCCTCGACACCCAGCGGGGTCTGCTGCGACAGGTTGGCGCGGAAGAGGTCGCCGGTGGAGATGTGCGGCACGTCCAGCCGCGCGGCCAGCCGCTCGGCCTGGGTGCCCTTGCCCGCCCCCGGCGGCCCTACCAAAACGATGCGCACACGATCCTCCACTGGTCCAACGCCGACGATACGAATCAGCCGACGTTAGCGCAGGAATCCGTCGTAACGGCGCTGCATGAGCTGGCTCTCGATCTGCTTGACCGTGTCGAGCCCCACACCCACCATGATCAGCACCGCGGTGCCGCCGAACGGGAAGTTCTGGTTCTGGCCGCTCCCCGTGATGCCCAGGAAGAAGTTCGGCAGCACGGCGATGATGCCCAGGTAGAGCGAGCCGGGGAGGGTGATCCGGGAGAGCACGTACTGCAGGTACTCGGCGGTCGGACGGCCGGGCCGGATACCCGGGATGAAGCCGCCGAACTTCTTCATCTCGTCGGCGCGCTCCTCCGGGTTGAAGGTGATGCCGACGTAGAAGTACGTGAAGAAGATGATCAGGAGGACGTAGAGCGCGATGTGCAGCGGGTTGGACTGGTCCACCACGTACGTCTGGACGAACTGCTGGAACGCCCCGCCCTGTGTGCCGACCAGCCGGGAGATGAGGTCCGGGAGGTAGAGCAGCGACGACCCGAAGATCACCGGGATGACGCCCGCTTGGTTGACCTTGAGCGGCAGGTACGTGGACGTGCCGCCGTACATCCGCCTGCCCACCATGCGCTTGGCGTACTGCACGGGGATGCGCCGCTGGCCCTGCTCGACGAACACGACGCTCGCGATGATGGCCAGCCCGAACACGCAGACACCCGCGAACACCAGGCCGCCGTTGGACATGATCTGCCTGCCCTCGGCGGGGATCCGCGCCGCGATGCCGGTGAAGATCAGCAGGGACATGCCGTTGCCGATGCCCCGCTCGGTGATCTGCTCGCCGAGCCACATGATGACGCCGGTGCCAGCGGTCATGACCAGCACCGTGATCGAGAGGGTCCAGACGTTGGAGTCCGGGATGACGGGCTGGTCGCAGTCGCCGAAGAGCTGGCCGCGGTCGGCGAGGGCGATGATGCCCGTGCCCTGCAGCACGGCCAGCGCGATCGTGAGGTAGCGCGTGTACTGGGTCAGCTTGTTCTGACCCGACTGGCCTTCTTTCTTCAGCTGCTCGAACCGCGGAATGACGACGGTGAGCAGCTGGATGATGATGCTCGACGTGATGTAGGGCATGATGCCCAGCGCGAACACCGAGAGCTGGAGCAGCGCTCCGCCGGAGAACAGGTTGATCAGGGAGTAGACGCCTGCGTTGGCGCCGCCTTCGACCTGAGCGATGCACTTCTGCACGTTCGGGTACGACACGCCCGGCGACGGGATGCCCGCCCCGATGCGATAGACCGCGAGGATCCCGAGTGTAAAGAGGATCTTCCTTCGCAGGTCCGGCGTGGTCAGAGCCGACCGGAATGCGCTGAGCACTGCCTGATCCTCCTGTGTCTCATGCCCGGACGCCCGGGCCCACTCGAGGCGTAACAGCGGGGGTGCGGGCAGGCGTACGCCTGCCCGCACCGCACAGCTCGAGGTTACAGCTGGTTGACGGAGCCGCCCGCGGCAGTGATCTTCTCGACGGCGCTCTCCGAGAAGCGGTGGGCGCTCACCTGCAGCGCCACCGACAGCGAGCCCTCGCCGAGCACCTTGACCGGCTTCTTGCGCCGCACGGCGCCCGCCCCGGCGATCTCCACCGGGCCGATCTCGCCGCCGTCCGGGAAGAGCCGTCCGAGGTCGCCGACGTTCACGACCTGGTACTCGACGCGGAACCGGTTGCGGAAGCCCTTCAGCTTCGGCAGCCGCATGTGCAGCGGCATCTGGCCGCCCTCGAAGGCGGGCGAGACGGTCTTGCGGGCCTTCGTGCCCTTGGTGCCGCGACCGGCGGTCTTGCCGCGCTTGCCGCCCTCGCCCCGACCCACGCGGATCTTGGGGGTCTTGGCGCCCTTGGCCGGACGCAGGTCGTGCAGCCGAATGATCTCGCTCACGGCTTGACCTCCTCCACCGAGACAAGGTGCCGCACCGTGCGGATCATGCCGCGGATCTGCGGCGTGTCCGGGCGCTCCACCGATTGACGAATCTTGCGCAGGCCCAGCGCGCGCAGCGTGAGCCGCTGGTTCTGCTGGCAACCGATGCCGCTGCGGACCTGGGTGACGACGAGCGTCAGGTCGCTGGTGGGCTGCTGCTGGGCGTGCGGGTCCACCGGCTCGGCGGATTTTGTGCGCTGCTTGGCCATCACGACCTCGCCGCCGCCGCCGCGATCGCCCGGTCGCGCAGCATCGAGGCCGGAGCGACGTCCTCGAGCGGCAGGCCGCGGCGGGCCGCCACTTCCTCCGGCCGCTGGATCTGCTTCAACGCGGCGATCGTGGCGTGCACGACGTTGATCGCGTTGTCGCTGCCGAGGCTCTTGGAGAGGATGTCGTGGATGCCCGCGCACTCCAGCACGGCGCGCACGGGGCCACCGGCGATGACACCGGTACCGGCGCTCGCCGGGCGCAGCATCACCACGCCCGCCGCGGCCTCGCCCTGCACGCGGTGCACGATCGTGCCGCCGATGCGGGGGACGCGGAAGAAGTTCTTCTTCGCCTCCTCCACACCCTTGGCGATCGCCGCGGGCACCTCCTTGGCCTTGCCGTAGCCGACGCCGACGAGGCCGTCGCCGTCGCCGACGATCATCAGGGCGGTGAAGCTGAAGCGCCGACCGCCCTTCACGACCTTGGCCACGCGGTTGATCGTGACCAGGCGCTCGATGTACGGGGTCTTGTCCTGGGCCGCCCCGCCACGGCCTCCGTCCCGGCGGTCGCGGCGGTCGCCGGAGCGCTCGCCGCCGGACCCTGAGTTCGGGCCCCCGCCGTCACGCCGTGTGCGTCCCGGCATCAGACGATCCCTTCCGTGTCCATGCTCGGACCCTGCAAGCAGGTCCTCCTGTTGAAAACCATCAGAACTCCAGGCCGCCCTCGCGGGCGGCGTCGGCGAGCGCCGCGATCCGGCCGTGGTAGTCGAAGCCACCCCGGTCGAACACCACGGCGGTGACGCCCGCCGCACGGGCGCGCTCGGCCACGAGCTTGCCGACTGCGGCCGCGCGCGCCTTCTTGTCGCCGTCGACCTCGCGGACGTCGGCCTCCAGCGAGGACGCCGACGCCAGGGTGTGGCCCGCCAGGTCGTCGATCAGCTGGACGACGATGTGCCGCGAGCTGCGCTTGACGGCCAGGCGTGGCCGCTCGGGCGTGCCCCGGACCTTCTTGCGCAGGCGCGCGTGCCGCTTGGTGACCGCGGTGCGGCGCTTGCGCGAGATCTGCGATCCCAGGCGCTTCTTGGCATTGGCGGAAATGGTGTCAGCCATCACTTACCCGTCTTTCCGACCTTGCGGCGGATGACCTCACCCGCGTAGCGAACGCCCTTGCCCTTGTACGGGTCGGGCTTGCGCAGCTTGCGGATGTTGGCCGCGGTCTCGCCGACCAGTTGCTTGTCGATGCCGGAGACCGAGAACCGCGTGGGCGTCTCGACGGCGAACGTGATGCCGTCCGGCGCGGGGATCACCACGGGGTGGCTGAACCCGAGCGCGAACTCCAGCGCGCCGTTCTTGAGCACGACGCGGTAGCCGACGCCGTGGATCTCGAGCCGCTTCTCGTAGCCGCTGGTGACGCCGACGACGATGTTGTTCAGCAGGCTGCGCGACAGGCCGTGGTAGGCCTTGCTGCGGCGCTCGTCGTCGGGCCGCTTCACCACGACGGCGCCGGACTCCTCACGCTCCACGGTGATCGGCTCGATCACGGTGTGCGACAGGGTGCCCTTGGGCCCCTTGACGGTCACCGTGCGGCCGTCGATCTGTACGTCCACTCCGGACGGCACGGTGATGGGCAGCTTCCCGATGCGGGACATGGTTCCTACCCCCTCACCAGACGTAGGCGAGGACTTCCCCGCCCACGCCGTTCTTCTTGGCCTGCCGGTCGGTCTGCAGGCCGCTGGACGTGGAGATGATCGCGATGCCGAGGCCGCCCAGCACCCGGGGCAGGGTGGTCGACTTCGCGTACACCCGCAGGCCGGGCTTGGACACCCGACGCAGGCCCGCGATGCTGCGCTCCCGGTTGCGGCCGTACTTGAGCTCGACGACCAGCGACTTGCCGACCTCGGCGTCCTCGGTCACGTGGCCTGCGATGTAGCCCTCCTTCTGGAGGATCTCCGCGATCGCCACCTTGAGCTTGCTGTGCGGCATGACCACGCGGTCGTGGTAGGCCGAGTTGGCGTTGCGCAGACGCGTGAGCATGTCTGCGATCGGATCGGTCATCGTCATGGGGTTACTGCTTTCCCGCCGTGGTTCCCCGCGAGGGCCTGCGGCGATCAGGGGTGGTTACCAGCTGCTCTTGCTGACGCCGGGAAGCTCGCCCGCGTGCGCCATCTGGCGCACGCAGATGCGGCACAGGCCGAACTTGCGCAGCACGGCGCGCGGACGGCCGCACTTCGAGCAGCGGGTGTAGCCGCGCACCTTGAACTTCGGCTTGCGCGCCGCCTTGATGATCAGAGCCTTCTTGGCCATTATTCCTCCCCGTCCAAGCCGCGGGTTGAGCCGACAGCGAGGACCTTGCTTTGCGCGCCCATCACTGAGAGGCCTCCTTGAACGGGAAGCCCAGCCTGCGCAGCAGCGCCCGGCCTTCCTCGTCGGTCGTGGCCGTGGTGACGACGGTGATGTCCATGCCGCGCGGCCGGTCGATCGTGTCCGGGTCGATCTCGTGGAACATCGACTGCTCGTTGAGCCCGAACGTGTAGTTGCCCCGGCCGTCGAACTGCGTGCCCGACAGGCCACGGAAGTCGCGGATACGGGGCAGGGCGATCGTCAGCAGCCGGTCGAGGAACTCCCACATGCGGTCGCCCCGCAACGTGACCTTCGCGCCGATCGGCATGCCCTCGCGCAGCTTGAACTGGGCGATGGACCGGGTGGCCCGGCGGACCTGCGGCTTCTGGCCGGTGATGGTGGCCAGGTCGCGGACCGCGCCGTCGATGAGCTTCGCGTCGCGGGCGGCCTCGCCGACCCCCATGTTGACGACGACCTTCACGACGCCGGGAATCTGCATGACGTTGCCGTAGGAGAACTGCTCCTGTAACTGGTCGCGGATCTCGTCGCGGTAACGCTGCTTGAGCCGCGGCTGCACCTTCTCAGCGGTGGTCATCAGATCTCCTTCCCATTGCGCTTGGAGATCCGTACCCGCCGCGACTTGCCGTCCTCGCCCTCGACGAGCTTCTTGGCGATGCGAGTGGGCTTGCCGTCGGAGTCGCACACCATCACGTTGGACACGTGGATCGGCGCCTCGGTGGTGATGATCCCGCCCGACTGGCTGCCCCGCTGGTTCTGCGTGATCCGGGTGTGCTTCTTGATCCGGTTGACGCCCTCGACCAGCACGCGGTCGCGGTCCGGGTAGGCCTGGATGACCTTGCCCTTCGCGCCCTTGTCCTTGCCGGCGATCACCAGCACGGTGTCGCCCTTCTTCACCTTCATCTACAGCACCTCTGGGGCGAGGGAAATGATCTTCATGAACTTCTTGTCGCGCAGCTCGCGACCGACCGGTCCGAAGATGCGGGTCCCCCGCGGCTCGCCGTCCGGCTTGATGAGGACGGCGGCGTTCTCGTCGAATCGGATGTAGCTGCCGTCGGGACGGCGCCGCTCCTTGACCGTGCGCACGATGACCGCCTTGACGACGTCACCGCGCTTCACGCCCGCCGCCGGGATCGCGTCCTTGACCGTGGCGACGATGACGTCGCCGATCCCTGCGTACCGACGGCCGGAGCCGCCGAGCACCCGGATGCAGAGGATCTCCTTCGCACCGGTGTTGTCGGCGACCCGCAGCCGTGACTCCTGCTGGATCACTTCGCCTTCTCCAGGATCTCCACGAGCCGCCAGCGCTTGGTGGCCGACAGCGGCCGGGTCTCCATCAGCCGGACGCGGTCGCCGATGCCCGCCGCGTTCTGCTCGTCGTGCGCCTTGACCTTGCTCGTGCGCCGGATGACCTTGCCGTACAGCGGGTGCTTCACGCGGTCCTCGAGCGAGACCACGATGGTCTTGTCCATCTTGTCCGACACGACCATGCCCTCACGGACCTTGCGCTCCCCGCGCGGCTTCGCCGTCGGCGCAGCCGAATTCGGCTGCACAGTGGGTTCGCTCATGCCACGCCCTCGTCGTTCTCGTCAGGGGCGACCGAGAGACCCAGCTCGCGCTCGCGCATGATCGTGTAGATCCGCGCGATGTCGTGCCGGACGGTCCGCAGCCGCCGGTTGTTGTCCAGCTGCCCGGTGGCCATCTGGAAGCGGAGGTTGAACAGCTCCTCCTTGGCCTCCCGCACGCGCAGCACGAGCTCCTCGTTCGTGAGCTCGCGCAGCTCGGCGGCGGTGGTCGAGGTGGCCATCAGATCTCCCCTCCCTCACGGGTGACGATCCGGCACTTCATCGGCAGCTTGTGCATCGCGCGGCGCAGCGCCTCGCGGGCCGTCGTCTCGTTCGGGTAGCTCATCTCGAACAGCACGCGACCGGGCTTGACGTTCGCCACCCAGAACTCGGGTGAGCCCTTGCCGGAGCCCATGCGGGTCTCGGCGGGCTTCTTGGTGAGCGGCCGGTCCGGGAAGATGTTGATCCACACCTTGCCGCCACGGCGGATGTGCCGGTTGATGGCGATACGCGCGGACTCGATCTGCCGGTTGGTGATGTAGGCGGGCTCCAGCGCCTGGATGCCGAACTCGCCGAAGGTCACCTGGGTGCCGCCCGACGCCGCGCCGGTGCGGTGCGGTCGGTGCTGCTTGCGGTGCTTGACCTTGCGGGGGATGAGCATGACTACGCCTCCCCGGCGTCGGTCGGGGCGTCGGCGACCGCGGTGGCGGTGCTCCCGCCCGCGGCCTGCTCGGCGGCGGCGCGGCCTGCCTCGGTGCTCGTGCCGGTGGTGCCCGACGCCCCGGAGCGACGCCGCTGCGGGCGCTCGCGGCGGGGGCCGCGCTCGGACGACGGAGCGGCGGCGGGCACACCCTCGCGGCGGCCGCCGACGACATCGCCCTTGTAGATCCACACCTTGACGCCGATGCGGCCGAACGTGGTGCGGGCCTCGAACAGGCCGTAGTCGATGTCGGCGCGCAGCGTGTGCAGCGGCACCCGACCCTCGCGGTAGAACTCCGAGCGCGACATCTCCGCGCCGCCGAGACGGCCGGAGCACTGCACCCGGATGCCCTTGACCTGCGGGCTACGCATGGCCGACTGGATGGCCTTGCGCATCGCGCGCCGGAACGCCACGCGGTTGGACAGCTGCTCGGCCACGCCCTGCGCGACGAGCTGCGCGTCCGACTCGGCGTTCTTGACCTCGAGGATGTTCAGCTGCACCTGCTTCTTGGTGAGCTTCTCCAGGTTGCCCCGGATGCGCTCGGCCTCGGCGCCGCGGCGGCCGATGACGATGCCGGGACGCGCCGTGTGGATGTCCACCCGGACGCGGTCGCGCGTGCGCTCGATCTCGACCTTGGAGATGCCTGCCCGCTCCATGCCCTTGGAGAGCATGCGGCGGATCTCGACGTCCTCCTTGACGTACTCCGCGTACTGCTTGTCGGCGTACCAGCGCGACTTCCAGTCGGTGGTGATGCCGAGCCGGAACCCGTGCGGGTTGATCTTCTGCCCCATCAGCGGGCCCTTCCCTTTCCGCCGCCGCGGCGCGCAGTGGTCTTCTTCTGCTCCACCTGCTCCACCTCGACGGTGATGTGGCTCGTCCGCTTCCGGATCCGGTAGGCGCGGCCCTGCGCGCGCGGCCGGATGCGCTTGAGCGTCGGGCCCTCGTCCGCGATCGCCACGGCCACCACGAGCGAGTCGCGGTCCATGGCGTGGTTGTTCTCCGCGTTGGCCGCGGCGCTTGCGATCACCTTGTAGACCGGTGTGGCCGCGGCCTGCGGCGCGTACCGCAGGATGTCCAGCGCCTCGGCGACCGGACGGCCCTTCACCAGTGCGGTGACGCGCCGGACCTTCGTCGGCGACATGTGCACGTACCTCGCCACCGCACGCGCCCGGGCGGGCGCGTCGGCAGCGGCCTGGCTCGTATCAGCCATGTGATGCTCCTCTACGCTCGCCGCCGGCGCGTCTCGTCGCGCGCTCTGCGTAATTGTTCGCTCGCAAGCTCGCTCACCGCCTACGCGCTTTGCGGTCGTCCCTGATGTGGCCACGGAAGGTGCGCGTGGGCGCGAACTCCCCCAGCTTGTGACCCACCATCGAGTCCGACACGAACACCGGCACGTGCTTGCGGCCGTCGTGCACCGCGATCGTGTGGCCGATCATGTCGGGGATGATGGTGGAGCGGCGTGACCACGTGCGGATCACGGTCTTCTTGCCCGACTCGTTGAGGGCGTCCACCTTCTTGAGCAGGTGGTCGTCCACGAACGGGCCCTTCTTCAGGCTGCGCGGCATTGGCTTGACCTCCCTGCTCAGCGCTTCTTGCCGGTACGACGCCGGCGGACGATCATCTTGTCGGACGGCTTGGTGCGGCGGGTGCGGCCCTCGGGCTTGCCCGCGGGGTTGACCGGGTGACGACCACCGGAGGTCTTGCCCTCACCACCGCCGTGGGGGTGGTCCACCGGGTTCATCGCGACACCGCGCACGGTGGGGCGCTTGCCCTTCCACCGCATGCGGCCCGCCTTGCCCCAGTTGATGTTGGAGTGCTCGGAGTTGCCGACCTCGCCGACGGTCGCGCGGCAGCGGACGTCGACGTTGCGGATCTCTCCGGACGGCATGCGCAGCTGCGCGTACGGCCCGTCCTTGGCCACCAGCTGGACGCGCGCGCCCGCCGACCGCGCGATCTTGGCCCCGCCACCGGGGCGGAGCTCGATCGCGTGGATCACGGTGCCGGTGGGGATGTTGCGCAGCGGCAGGTTGTTGCCGACCTTGATGTCGGACTTCGGGCCTGCCTCCACCGTGTCGCCCTGCCTGAGCCGGTCGGGGGCGATGATGTAGCGCTTCTCGCCGTCGACGTAGTGCAGCAGCGCGATGCGGCTCGTGCGGTTGGGGTCGTACTCGATGTGCGCGACCTTGGCCGGGATGCCGTCCTTGTCGTTGCGCCGGAAGTCGATCACCCGGTAGGCGCGCTTGTGCCCGCCGCCCTGGTGCCGGGTGGTGATCCGACCGTGCGCGTTGCGCCCGCCCTTGCCGTGCAGCGGGCGGACGAGCGACTTCTCCGGGTGCGACCGGGTGATCTCGGCGAAGTCGGCGACGCTGCTGCCTCGGCGGCCCGGCGTCGTCGGCTTGTACTTGCGGATGCCCATGCTTGTCTCCTGACGCCCCTCAGCTCGCCCGGCCGCCGAACACGTCGATCGTCCGGCTCTCCGCGGAGATCGTGACGATGGCGCGCTTGG
This sequence comes from uncultured Actinomycetota bacterium, assembly GCA_963739465.1. Classification (GTDB taxonomy): domain Bacteria; phylum Actinomycetota; class Actinomycetes; order Mycobacteriales; family Pseudonocardiaceae; genus Pseudonocardia. The sequence continues at coordinate 21,056 of CAVUAS010000013.1, read as the reverse complement.
TGTCCTTGCGCTTGCCGTAGCCGGTGCGGGAGCGCTTGCGCTTCCCGGGGCGGTTCAGGGTGTTCACGCTGAGCACCTTGACGCCGAACACCTTTTCCACGGCGATCTTGATCTGGGTCTTGTTCGCGTCCGGGCGGACGATGAAGGTGTACTGGCGCTCTTCGGCGAGGCCGTAGCTCTTCTCCGAGACCACCGGCGCGAGCAAGATGTCGCGCGGATCGGGGATCACCTGGTCTCCTCCTCGATCTCCGCTGAAACCTGCTCAGCCTGCTTGTCGACGGCAGCGGCAGCGCGCTGCGACGGCGGCAGCTCGAACCCGGCCGCCTCGGCCGCCTCGGCGGTGGCGAACCAGACCTCCGCCACGGTGCGGGCGTAGAACGAGCTGCCCGGCACGTGGTAGAGCATCGAGTCCGCGTTGCCCTTCACCGGGAAGCCCTCGGGCTGCGACCCGTCGGCCAGCGGCGCGTGGCTGTCCGGCCCGTACGGGTGCTCGTCCTCGTCGGCGTCCTTCGCGGCGCTCTTGGCCGCGGCGGCCTTCCCGAAGGTCACGGTCTCGCTCGCGGGCGTGGCGCCCTTCGGGGTGCCGATCGGCCCGTCGAGGAACTCGGCCAGTGCCGCCTCGGTGAACACCACGCACTCGTTGTCGAGCACGTCGTAGGTGTTGAGCTGGCCCGGTGTGAGCAGGTGCACGTTGGGGAGGTTGCGCAACGAGAGGTGCGCGACGCGGTCGTCGCCGGTGAGGACGACGAGCGTCTTGACCCCGCCTGCCACCCCGGCGAGGGCGGCGCGCGCCGTCTTCGTGGACGGGGCGTCGCCCGGCGAGAGCGTGTCGACCACGAAGACCACGCCCGCGCGCGCCCGGTCCGACAACGCGCCGCGCAGTGCGGCGGCCTTCATCTTCTTCGGGGTGCGCTGCGTGTAGTCGCGCGGCGTGGGGCCGTGCGCGACACCGCCGCCCGTGTACTGCGGGGCCCTCGTCGAGCCCTGGCGGGCCCGGCCGGTGCCCTTCTGGCGGTAGGGCTTCCTGCCGCCGCCCCGGACCTCGCCGCGGGTCTTCGTGTCGTGCGTGCCCTGGCGCGCCGCGGCCAGCTGGGCCACGACCACCTGGTGCATCAGCGGGATGCTCGCGTGGGTGTCGAACACGTGCGGGGGAAGCTCGACCGTCACCGTGCTGGTCATGCCGTCACACCGCCCTTCGCTGCGCTCTTGACGAACAGGAGCCCGCCGCGGGGGCCGGGGACCGCGCCCTTGATCAGCAGGAGACCGCGCTCCGCGTCGACGCGGTGCACGATGAGGTTCTGCGTGGTGACCCGCGCGTTGCCCATCCGGCCCGCCATCCGCAGACCCTTGAACACGCGGCCCGGGGTTGCGCAGCCGCCGATGGAGCCCGGCGAGCGGTGCTTGCGCTGGGTGCCATGGCTCGCGCCGAGGCCGTGGAAGCCGTGGCGCTTCATGACGCCCGCGGTGCCCTTGCCCTTGGTGGTGCCGACGACGTCGACCTTCGCGCCCGCCTCGAACACCTCGGCGGTGATCTCCTGGCCGATCTCGTACTCGGCCGCGTCGGACGTGCGCAGCTCGACCAGGTGCCGCCGCGGGGTGACGCCCGCCTTGCTGAAGTGGCCGGTCTCGGGCTTGTTGACCTTGCGAGGGTCGATGGCCCCGTAGGCGAGCTGGAGGGCGACGTAGCCGTCCTTCTCGGCCGTGCGTACCTGCGTCACCACGTTGGGGCCCGCCTGGACCACGGTGACCGGCACGATCCGGTTGTTTTCGTCGAAGACCTGGGTCATCCCGAGCTTGGTGCCCAGGATCCCGGTGATCTGCCTCTCGGTCGTCATCGCGTTCTACTGCCCTACTGGATGTTCACGTCGACGCTGGCAGGCAGGTCGATGCGCATGAGCGCGTCGACCGTCTTGGGCGTCGGGTCGAGGATGTCGATGAGCCGCTTGTGCGTGCGCATCTCGAAGTGCTCGCGCGAGTCCTTGTACTTGTGTGGCGAGCGGATGACGCAGTACACGTTCTTCTCCGTCGGCAGCGGCACCGGCCCGACGACCCGAGCGCCCGTGCGCGTGACCGTCTCCACGATCTTGCGCGCGGAGGCGTCGATGGCCTCGTGGTCATAGGCCTTCAGCCTGATGCGGATCTTCTGTCCCGCCATGGTCGTCGGTGTCCCTCTTCTTCCTGCCGCTTCGTACGTGTGTCCGGGTGCTGCGCGCACGGGAGCCCCTGAGAGGTCTCACCGACGGCGGCGTCCGGTCCCCGAGGTCGGGCGTGTCGCGCTCCGAACCCGGACCGGTCCCCGGATCACCCGCAGACCCCGGGGGGTCGCTGTGCTCGGGGGCCCCGCGCCAAGGCTCGACAAGCTAGCAGCGCTTGCCGAGCCCGACGCGCAACCCGTCAAGGATGCCACACCGACGTGCGGCAACCTTGACCGGGGTGGTGCTACTTGACGATCTTCGTGACCTGACCGGCGCCCACGGTGCGACCACCCTCACGGATGGCGAACTGCAGGCCCTCCTCCATGGCGATCGGCTGGATCAGCTTGACGTCCATGGTGGTGTTGTCGCCCGGCATGACCATCTCGGTGCCGCTGGGCAGGGTCACGACGCCCGTCACGTCCGTGGTCCGGAAGTAGAACTGCGGACGGTAGTTGTTGAAGAACGGCGTGTGGCGGCCGCCCTCGTCCTTGGACAGGATGTAGACCTGCCCCTCGAACTCCGTGTGCGGGGTGGTGGAACCCGGCTTGGTGACGACCATGCCGCGCTCGACCTGCTCGCGCTTCACACCGCGGAGCAGCAGCGCCGCGTTGTCGCCCGCGCGACCCTCGTCCAGGAACTTCTTGAACATCTCGATGGAGGTCGTGACGGTCTTGAACGACTGGGGCCGGATGCCGACGATCTCCACCTCCTCGTTCACCTTGACGATGCCGCGCTCGATGCGGCCGGTGACCACGGTGCCGCGGCCGGAGATCGTGAAGACGTCCTCGACGGGCATGAGGAACGGCTTCTCGACGTCGCGCACGGGCTCGGGGATCGACTCGTCGACCGCGTCCATGAGCTCCATGAGCTTGTCGCTCCACTCCGCGTCGCCCTCGAGGGCCTTGAGCGCGGAGACACGCACGATCGGCAGGTCGTCGCCCGGGTACTCCTGCGAGGACAGCAGCTCCCGGACCTCCAGCTCGACGAGCTCGAGGATCTCCTCGTCGTCGACCATGTCGGCCTTGTTGAGCGCCACGACGATGTAGGGCACCCCGACCTGACGGGCGAGCAGCACGTGCTCACGCGTCTGCGGCATGGGGCCGTCGGTGGCCGCGACCACCAGGATGGCGCCGTCCATCTGCGCCGCACCGGTGATCATGTTCTTGATGTAGTCGGCGTGCCCGGGGCAGTCGACGTGCGCGTAGTGGCGCTTCTCGGTCTGGTACTCGACGTGCGCGATCGAGATCGTGATGCCGCGCTGCCGCTCCTCGGGTGCCTTGTCGATCTGGTCGAACGCCGACACCGCGTTCAGCTGCGGGAACTTGTCATGCAGGACCTTGGTGATGGCCGCCGTCAGCGTGGTCTTGCCGTGGTCGATGTGACCGATCGTGCCGATGTTGACGTGCGGCTTGGTCCGCTCGAACTTCGCCTTCGCCACTGGTGGGCTCCTTCTGGTGGTGAACTTCTCCGCCGTGCTGACGGCAGGTTGTGGGGGGACTTGCTCGGCTCGTTATTCGCCGGTGGCCTTGGCGATGATCTCCTTGGCCACGTTGGTCGGGACCTCTGCGTAGGAGTCGAAGACCATCGTGTAGTTGGCCCGGCCCTGGGTCCGCGACCGCAGGTCGCCGACGTAGCCGAACATCTCCGACAGCGGCACCAGCGCCTTGACGACGCGGGCGCCCGCCCGCTCCTCCATGGCCTGGATCTGGCCGCGGCGGGAGTTGAGGTCGCCGATCACGTCGCCCATGTAGTCCTCGGGCGTGGTGACCTCGACGGCCATCATCGGCTCCAGGAGCACCGGGCCTGCCTTGCGCGCGGCCTCCTTGAGCGCCATCGAACCGGCGATCTTGAACGCCATCTCGGACGAGTCGACCTCGTGGTAGGCACCGTCGAGCAGCGTGACCTTGATCCCCGTGAGCGGGTAGCCCGCCAGCACGCCGTACTGCATGGCGTCCTGGGCGCCGGCGTCGACCGACGGGATGTACTCCCGCGGCACGCGGCCCTGGGTGACCTTGTTCTCGAACTCGTACAGCGCGCCGTCGGCCGTGTCGAGCGGCTCCAGCTTGATGACCACGCGGGCGAACTGGCCCGAGCCACCCGTCTGCTTCTTGTGGGTGTACTCGTGCTTGTCGACCGTCTTCGTGATCGTCTCGCGGTAGGCCACCTGCGGCTTGCCGATGTTGGCCTCGACCTTGTAGTCGCTCTTCATCCGGTTGACGAGCACCTCGAGGTGGAGCTCGCCCATGCCCGCGAGGATCGTCTGGCCGGTCTCGTCGTCGAGGGAGACCTGGAACGTCGGGTCCTCCTCGGCGAGCCGCTGGATCGCCGTGGACAGCTTCTCCTGGTCGGCCTTGGTCCTCGGCTCGACCGCCACCTGGATGACCGGGTCCGGGAACGTCATGGACTCGAGCACGATCGGCGCGTTCGGGTCGCACAGCGTCTCGCCGGTGGTGGTGTCCTTCAGGCCGATGACCGCGTAGATGTGGCCGACCATGGCCTCATCGACCGGGTTCTCCTTGTTGGCGTGCATCTGGAAGATCTTCCCGATGCGCTCCTTGCGGTCCTTGGTCGAGTTGATGACCTGGGTGCCCGCGGCCACCCGACCCGAGTAGACCCGGATGTAGGTGAGCTTGCCGAAGAACGGGTGCGCGGCGATCTTGAACGCGAGCGCGGAGAACGGCTCGTCCTTCTCGGGCTTGCGGAAGGCCGGGGTCTCCCCGTCCTGCAGCGTGCCCTCGACGGGCGGCAGGTCGCTCGGCGCGGGCAGGTAGTCGATGACCGCGTCGAGCATGGGCTGCACGCCCTTGTTCTTGAACGCCGACCCGCACAGGACGGGGTAGGCGATGCGGTCCTTGACGATCCGCCGGATGCCGTGCTTGAGCTGCTCGACGGTGAGCTCCTCGCCGCCGAGATAGGCCTCCATCAGGTCGTCGTCGGTCTCGGCGACGGCCTCGACCAGCGCGGTGCGGTACTCCTCCACGCGGTCGGCCATGTCGGCCGGGATCTCCTCGACCGTGTAGTCCTCGCCCTTCTGGACCTCACCGCGCCAGGTCAGCGCACGCATCTCGACCAGGTCGACGACCCCGATGAAGTCGTTCTCCGCGCCGATGGGCAGCTGGATGGGCAGCGGGGTGGCACCGAGGCGCTCCCGGATCGTGGACACGGTGTAGTAGAAATCCGCGCCCAGCTTGTCCATCTTGTTGACGAAGCAGATGCGCGGGACGTCGTACTTGGTGGCCTGCCGCCAGACCTGCTCGGACTGCGGCTCCACGCCCTCTTTGCCGTCGAAGACCGCGACGGCGCCGTCGAGCACCCGCAGGTTGCGCTCCACCTCGACGGTGAAGTCGACGTGACCCGGGGTGTCGATGATGTTGATCTGGTGGTCCTTCCAGAAGCAGGTCGTCGCGGCCGACGTGATCGTGATGCCGCGCTTCTGCTCCTCCTCCATCCAGTCCATGGTGGCGGCGCCGTCGTGCACCTCACCGATCTTGTAGTTGATCCCGGTGTAGAACAGGATCCGCTCGGTGGTGGTGGTCTTGCCCGCATCGATGTGCGCCATGATGCCGATGTTGCGGACCCGCGCGAGGTCCGTGAGCACGTCGCGTGCCACTACTTCAGCTCTCCCTCGAATTGGCGCCCGACGATCGGTCGGTCACCAGCGGTAGTGGGCGAAGGCCTTGTTGGACTCCGCCATCTTGTGCATGTCCTCGCGCCGCTTCACGGCGGCGCCGAGGCCGTTGCTCGCGTCGAGCAGCTCGTTCATGAGCCGCTCGACCATGGTCTTCTCGCGGCGCTGCGAGGCGTAGGACACCAGCCAACGCAGGCCGAGGGTGGTCTGCCGAACCGCACGGACCTCGACCGGCACCTGATAGGTGGCGCCACCGACCCGGCGGCTGCGCACCTCGAGCGCGGGCTTCACGTTGTCCAGCGCGCGCTTGAGCGTGACGACGGGGTCGGTGCCGGTTTTGTCCCGGGTGCCCTCCAGTGCCGCGTAGACGATGCGCTCCGCGAGGCTGCGCTTGCCGTCCTTCAGCACCTTGTTCACCAGCTGGGTGACCAGCGGCGAGCTGTACACCGGGTCCGAAACCAGCGGCCGCCTCGGTGCGGGTCCCTTGCGCGGCATTACTTCTTCCCCTCCAAGCAGCGGGCCAGTCCGTAGCGGGCGTTCTTTATGTGCATCACCGGATCAGCCCTTTTCCTTCTTCGCGCCGTAACGCGAACGCGCCTGCTTGCGGTTCTTCACGCCCTGCGTGTCCAACGAGCCGCGCACGATCTTGTAGCGCACGCCCGGCAGGTCCTTCACACGGCCGCCGCGGACCAGCACGATCGAGTGCTCCTGGAGGTTGTGCCCCTCACCAGGGATGTACGCCGTGATCTCCATTTGGCTGGAGAGCTTGACGCGGGCGACCTTGCGCAGCGCGGAGTTCGGCTTCTTCGGCGTGGTCGTGTACACGCGCGTGCACACGCCGCGGCGCTGGGGGCTTCCCTTGAGCGCGGCCGTCTTCGTCTTCGTGGCCTTGTCCTGACGGCCCTTGCGGACCAGCTGCTGGATCGTGGGCATGAACCGTCTACTTCTTCCCGTCGGCGTGCTGTGCTTCGTGGTGCTGGCGTGTCGTGCTGGCGTGTCGTGCTGACGACCGGGTGGCCGCCCACACCCGAGGTCGGGCGTGTCGCACCCCATCGGTTGAGCGCGGAGATCGGGGGACCTCGCGGGGAGCCCATGGGGCCCACGGACCCGGGCGCCGCAGAACGGCATCGGGCACGCAGATCGGCCCGACCGCGGTCGAGCGCAAGACACAAGGGTACCCGGCCCGCCGAAGGAGGGTCAAAACGGGTCCGTGTCAGCGCTGGTCTGTGGAGGCAGGGTGCCCCAAGACATCACCTGATCGCAAGAGGGCACGCCCGCTCACCGCCCGTGTGGCTCCGCTCGTCGTACGTTGCGTCACCGTCGAGGCGCCATTGGTGCCCGCTCATGGCGCTCTGCCGCCTCGGCGGCCGGTCGGTTACCGTCTGGTGTGCGTCTGTCACCGCCTGCCGCCCGGCTCGTCACCCGATTCAGCATCGCTCCCCTTCTCGATCCGCGCCGTCCGCTCGCACTGCGACGCCGCCTGCTGGACGTCTCCGGCGCCGTGAGCCCGCTGCCGCGCGGCGTGCGCACGGCGCGTGGACTGCTCGCCGGGGTGCCCACCACCGTGGTGGCGGCGGGCGCATTCGGCGAGCACCGAATGCTGTACCTGCACGGCGGCGGCTACCAGGTGGCCTCGGCGCGCGCCTACCGCGGGCTGTTGGCCCACCTGAGCCGCGCCACCGGCGCCCCGGTGCATGCGCCGGACTACCGGCTCGCGCCCGAGCACCCGTACCCGGCCGGAGCCGAGGACGCGCACGCCGCGTTCCGCGCCCTTCGAGACGCGGGACATGAGGCACAACGCATCGCGGTCGTCGGTGATTCCGGGGGCGGCGGCCTGGCGATGACGTTGCTGCTGCGGCTGCGCGCGGCGGGCGAGGAGCTGCCCGGGTCTGTCGGGCTGATCTCGCCGTGGCTCGACCTCACCTGTGCCGCGCCCGCCATCACCGCGAACGCCGCGTCGGACGTGATGCTCAAGCCTGCGTGGCTGGCGCTCGCGGCCAACGCGTATGGCGGGCCGGTCGACGCCGCGGACCTGCGCCCGCTGGAAGCCGACCTGACCGGCCTGCCGCCGCTGCACGTGTTCGCGGGCGCGGGCGAGCTGCTGGTGGACGACGCAGACCGGCTGGTGGCCCGCGCCCGCGCCGCCGGGGTGGCGGTGACCTACCAGCGTGTCGAGGGGATGTGGCACGACTTCCCGGTGCTCGCCGGGCTGCTCGCCGATGCCGACGCGGCGCTCAGCACCCTGGGCGCCGCGCTGCGCGCCGACTGCACGCGCATCCCGATCCCGGGCTGACCGAGCCCCGCCGCCTCGCCGCCGTGGTCACCGGCTCGGTGCAGAAGCGGCCGGATATGGCCGCTTTTCACGCCGAACAGGTGATCATGGACGGGCGGGCGGGCCCACGTTGATCGCCGAGAAGGTCACCCGGGCGCCCTCGGTGTCCGCCGCCGAGTCGGACGACGGGGCCTGCTGGTAGGCGCCTGCCTGAAAGCGCACGGTCGCGCCGGAGAACGCGGCGGGCACCGGCACGCTGCCGCTGCCGGTGTGCCCGTTCGCGGTGGCGCTGACGCTGATGGCGCCGTTGCCGCCATCGGTGATCGTGTAGTCGAACCGGGCGCCGAGGCCGACGTCGGTGAGCAGCGGGACGTTGACGTGCGCGTCGCCCGTCTGCTCCCGCTTCACGACGGCCTTCACGGTGCCGCTTGCATAGAACAGCATCACGAACGGCACGGAGCTGATGTCGTCCGCGCCGTGGATCTGCCCGACGATCACCTCCGGCACCGCGGCGGGCAGCTGGGTCACGGTCACCGATGCCGTCAGCGTGCGCGCGCCGCTCCTCCCCGCCGCGAACGTGTCCAGTCGGTCCAGCTCGGTGCGGGCGTGCTCGGAGTGCTTCGTGGTCACGCCGCGCACCGGCGCCCAGAAGACCAGCCCGCCCGCCGGGTCGGTGGTCAGCCACGGCGGCACGACCGCGGCGGGCTTGACGATCTGCGCGTCGCCCTTCGCGCCCGGCACGGGCAGGGTGAGCTGCCATCCGCCGTCGAGAACGGGCGGCCCCACGATCGGGGCGGGCGGCGCCTCTTCGGCGCACGCCACGACCACCAACAGCGCGGCCGCCAGACCGGCCGCCAATCGAGCACGAGGGCGTGTCACGCGCGATCGTGGCATGCACAGCACGCGGTCGCCAAAAACAATTGGCGCAGCAGAATTGATTGGCGTTACACTGAAGGGATTTCCGGAATCGGAGTCATTACTCTATTCAATTCAATCGTACCACACGAATGGGGATCCTGTGGAATACCGGTCCTTGGCCGACGAACTCGGCGCCGAGACCCGTCACGTTCAGGAGCTGCACCGGCTGCTCGCCGCCGAGCTGGACGTGGTCTCCGGTCGGTCGGTCGCGGTGCTGTCGGCGCGCGCAGGCGGTGAGCTGAGCGCGCGGTGGGAGCGCGACGTCGCGGTCCACCGCTGGTCGGAGCGGGCCGCACAGCTCCGGGCGGCCCGCTCCGGGCTGTGCTTCGGACGGCTGGACGGGCACGACGGGCCGCCGCTCTACGTCGGCCGGATCGGCCTGTCCGAGGGTGACGACGACGGCACCACCGCCTTGCTGGACTGGCGCGCGCCCGCGGCCCAACCGTTCTACTGCGCAACCCTGGCGAATCCGATGGGCGTGACGCGCAGGCGGCATTTCGCCCTCGCCGGTATCGCCCCGGACGAGCGGGTCACCGAAATCCACGACGACGTCTTCGCCGGGGGCCACACCGATGCCCCGGACACCGCGGCCGATCCGGCGCTGCTGGCCGCGCTCTCCGCGCCGCGCGGCACGGCGATGCGCGACATCGTGGCCACGATCCAGGCCGAGCAGGACGCCGTGATCCGGCTGCCGCTGGCGGGCATGGTCGTGATCGAGGGCGGACCGGGCACCGGGAAGACCGCTGTGGCGCTGCATCGAGTGGCCTATCTGCTCTACACCCACCGCGACCAGCTGGCCCGCCGCGGCGTGCTGGTGGTCGGGCCGAGCGGGCCGTTCCTCGACTACGTCGGCGGCGTGCTGCCGTCGCTCGGCGAGACGGCCGTCGTGTTCACCACGCCCGGCAGGCTCTACCACGGCGTCGACGCCACGGCGACCGACCTGCCGCAGGTCGCCCGGATCAAGGGCGACCTGGTGATGTGCGAGGTCCTGCGCCGGGCGGTGGCCGTCGAGCAGTCCCTGCCCGACGAACCGATCCCGATCGCGCTCGAGGCCGTGACGGTGGAGGTCGACCGCGCGGTCGCCGCCACGGCCAGGGACGGTGCGCGCGGCAGCGGGCGGCCGCACAACGCGGCCCGGATGGTCTTCGCCGAAGGCCTGGTTGCCCAGCTCGTCGAGCGCGGCGTCGACCTGATCACCGGTGGGATCCTCGCCGACCCGGACAACGTCGACGTGGACGCGGCGTTCGCGAACGACGACTACGCCCCCGATCCCGCGGAATCGGCCGCGGTGATCGCCCGCGACCTGGCCGACGACCTGCGCGACGAGCTGGTCGACCACCCGGGATTCCGGAAGGTGCTGGACCGGCTGTGGCCGCTGCGGACCCCGGAGCGGCTGCTCGCGCGCCTGCTGGAGTCGGAGGAGCGCCTGGCCGCCATCGACGCCGACCTCCGCCGCGCCGGGGTCCTCGACGCCGCGCATCCGGACCTGGCGCATCCGGACCTGGCCGTGCTGCACCGCTCCGACGGCGCCGCCTGGACCGTCTCGGACGCGCCGCTGCTCGACGAGCTCGCCGAGCTGCTCGGCCCCCTCCCTCGCCGTGCGGCCCGCCGGGTCGACGTTCGCTACGCCGCCGACGTCCTCGCGGTGATCGACGCGCACGACCGCAATGTGGCAGGAGAGGACCCCGACGAGCTGCGGGCCACCGACTTCGTCAACGCCGACCTGCTCGCCGCCCGGTTCGACGAGGAGCTCACCGGCAGCGTGGCCGAGCGGGCCGCCGCGGACCGGGAGTGGACCTACGGGCACCTGGTCGTCGACGAGGCCCAGGAGCTGTCCGCGATGGACTGGCGCGTGCTGGCGCGGCGCTGTCCCAGCCGGTCGATCACCGCGGTCGGCGACCTGGCCCAGCGCAGCGCCCCCGCGGGCGCCCGGGCCTGGGCCGACGTGCTCGCCCCGATCGCGGGCGACCGCTTCACCCTACGGGCGCTCACGGTGAACTACCGGACCCCGGCCGAGATCATGGACGCCGCGGCGCTCGTGCTGCCCGAGGACGAGCGCCACCGGGTGCCGCGATCGGTGCGATGCACCGGCGAGCCACCCCGCCACGCCACCCTGGACGAGCTGCCCGCCGTCATCGCCGACACGGGCCCCGGCACCATCGCCGTGATCACCGCGGATCCGGCGGCGCTGTCGGACCTCGGCCCGGTCGCCGTGCACACCCCGGGCTCGGCGAAGGGCCTGGAGTTCGACGTGGTGGTCGTCGTCGACCCGGAGCCGATCGCGGACCGGTGCCGGGCCGACCTCTACGTCGCCATGACCAGGGCGACCCGCCGCCTGGTGCTCGTGCCCGCCCGCTAGGGACTTCGGGTGGGCAGACGACGAACGGGGCCGGTCACCGCCACGGGAGAGCGGTAGCCGGCCCCGTTCGGGACCTGCTTCGACCGGGCCCGCCGTCGCGGGCCCCTGACTGCCTAGCGGTAGTCGCGGCCGAAGTCGTAGTCGTCCAGCGGCACGGCGGCGCCGGTGCCCGTGCCGAACACGTCGGGGCTGTAGTAGCCATCGTCGTAGCTCGGCAGCGCGTAGGCGGCCGCGCGGGCCTCCTCGGTGGGCTGGACCTGGATGTTGCGGTACCGGCTGATGCCGGTGCCCGCCGGGATCAGCTTGCCGATGATCACGTTCTCCTTGAGCCCGACGAGCTTGTCGCGCTTTCCGTTGATCGCGGCATCGGTGAGGATCCGGGTGGTCTCCTGGAACGAGGCCGCGGACAGCCACGACTCCGTGGCCAGCGAGGCCTTCGTGATCCCCATGAGCACCGGGCGCCCGGAGGCGGGTTCGCCGCCCTCGGCGACCACCCGACGGTTCTGGGTCTCGAAGTCGGCCCGCTCGGCGAGCGCGCCGGGCAGGAACTCCGTGGAGCCCGAGTCGATGATCGTGACCCGGCGCAGCATCTGCCGGATGATCACCTCGATGTGCTTGTCGTGGATGTCCACGCTCTGCGTGCGGTACACCTTCTGCACCTCACGCACCAGGTGCAGCTGCACCTCGCGCGGACCCATGACCCGCAGCACCTCGTGCGGGTCGGCCGTGCCCTCCAGGAGCAGCTGGCCCACGTGCACGTGGTCGCCGTCCTGCAGCGCACGCTCGGTGCCGTCGACGACGTGCGTGGCGAGCCACTGCCGCTTGGACAGCTTGTCGTAGACGATCTCCTCGCCGCCGTCGTCCGGGGTGAGGGTGATCTTCCAGAACCGCTCGCCGTCCTCGATCGCGATGCGCCCGTCGACGTCCGCGATCGGCGCCTTGCCCTTGGGGACGCGCGCCTCGAACAGCTCCTGCACACGCGGCAGACCGGTGGTGATGTCGTCACCGGCCACACCGCCGACGTGGAACGTGCGCATCGTCAGCTGGGTGCCCGGCTCGCCGATCGACTGCGCCGCGACGATGCCGACCGCCTCGCCGACGTCCACCAGCTTGCCGGTGGCCATCGAGCGCCCGTAGCACATGGCGCAGATGCCGGTGGCCGACGTGCAGGTGAGCGCGCTCCGCACCTTGATCGTCTTGACGCCCGCCTCGACCAGTGCGTCCAGGGACGGGTCGCCGAGGTCCTCGCCGCGCTGGACGATCACGTCGCCGTCCGCGCCGACGACCTCCTCCGCAGACGTGCGCGCGTAGACGCTCGTGCGGATGTAGCGGTGCGGGATGCGGGTGCCGCCCGGGCCCTCTTCGGTGACCGGCATGACGATCGCGCGCTCGGTGCCGCAGTCGACCTCGCGGACGATGACGTCCTGCGACACGTCCACCAGACGCCGGGTGAGGTAACCCGAGTCGGCCGTGCGCAGCGCCGTGTCCGCCAGGCCCTTGCGGGTGCCGTGCGTGGAGATGAAGTACTCCAGCACGGACAGACCCTCGCGGAAGTTCGACTTGATCGGCCGCGGGATGTACTCGCCCTTCGGGTTGGCCACCAGGCCCTTCATGCCCGCCAGCTGCCGGACCTGGGCCATGTTGCCCGCCGCGCCCGACTGCACGATCGTGGGGATCGGGTTGTCGGCCGGGAAGTTGCTCTCCATGGCCTTCGCGACCTCTTCCGAGGCCTGCGTCCAGATCTTGACGAGCTCGTCGTTGCGCTCCTGGTGCGACAGGGCACCGCGCAGGTAGCGCCGGTTGATCTGTTCGGCGCGCACCTCGTACCCGTCGAGGATCTCCTGCTTGTTCGGCGGGACGACCACGTCGGACACGGCCAGGGTGACCCCGGAGCGCGTGGCCCAGTAGAAGCCCGCGTCCTTGAGCCGGTCGAGCACCTGCGCGACCTCGGTCATCGAGTACCGCTCGGCTAGGTCGTTGATGATCGCGGCCTGGCGCTTCTTGGGCAGCAGCTCGTTGACGAACGGGTAGTCCGCGGGCAGGAGCTCGTTGAACAGCACCCGCCCGAGCGTGGTCTCCGCGAGCCAGGGCTCCCCCGCCGACCAGCCGTCGGCCGACAGCGTGGGGTAGAGCGCCGCGGGCGGCACGACGCCCGTGAGCCGGATCCTGATCGGCGCCTGCAGGTGCAGGACCTTCCGGTCGTACGCCATGATCGCCTCGGCGACCGACGAGTACACGCCGCCGTGGCCGTGCGCTTCCTCGCGCAGCCGCGACAGGTGGAACAGGCCGGTGACCATGTCCAGCCGCGGCATGGCCAGCGGTCGGCCCGACGCGGGCGAGAGGATGTTGTTCGACGACAGCATCAGCACGCGTGCCTCGGACTGCGCCTCGGCCGACAGCGGCAGGTGCACCGCCATCTGGTCGCCGTCGAAGTCGGCGTTGAACGCCTCGCAGACCAGCGGGTGCAGCTGGATGGCCTTGCCTTCCACCAGCTGCGGCTCGAAGGCCTGGATGCCGAGGCGGTGCAGGGTCGGTGCGCGGTTGAGCAGCACCGGGTGCTCGGAGATGACCTCCTCCAGCACGTCCCACACCTGCGAGCGGCCGCGCTCCACCATGCGCTTGGCGGACTTGATGTTCTGCGCGTGGTTGAGGTCGACCAGCCGCTTCATGACGAACGGCTTGAACAGCTCCAGCGCCATCTGCTTGGGCAGGCCGCACTGGTGCAGCTTCAGCTGCGGCCCGACCACGATGACCGAACGGCCGGAGTAGTCGACACGCTTGCCGAGCAGGTTCTGGCGGAACCGGCCCTGCTTGCCCTTGAGCAGGTCCGACAGCGACTTGAGCGGGCGGTTGCCCGGCCCGGTGACCGGACGGCCGCGGCGGCCGTTGTCGAACAGCGCGTCGACGGCCTCCTGCAGCATCCGCTTCTCGTTGTTGACGATGATCTCGGGCGCGCCGAGGTCGATCAGTCGCTTGAGGCGGTTGTTGCGGTTGATCACGCGGCGGTACAGGTCGTTCAGGTCGCTCGTGGCGAACCGGCCGCCGTCGAGCTGCACCATCGGACGCAGGTCCGGCGGGATGACCGGCACGCAGTCGAGCACCATGCCCATCGGCGAGTTGCCGGTGGTCTGGAACGCCGCGACGACCTTGAGCCGCTTGAGCGCACGCAGCTTCTTCTGGCCCTTGCCGGTGCGGATGACCTCACGGAGGTTCTCCGCCTCGGCGGGGATGTCGAAGTTCTGCAGCAGGGTCTGGATCGCCTCGGCGCCCATGGCGCCGGTGAAGTAGTCGCCGTACCGGTCGTAGAGCTCCCGGTAGATGGACTCGTCGGCGATCAGCTGCTGGACGTCGAGCTTGGTGAAGGTGCTCCAGATCTCCTCGAGCCGGTCCAGCTCGCGCTGGGCCCGGTCGCGGAGCTGGCGCATCTCGCGCTCGCCGCCCTCCTTGACCTTGCGGCGGACGTCGCTCTTGGCGCCTTCGGCCTCCAGCTCGGCCAGATCGGCCTCGAGCTTCTGCGCGCGCGCCTCGACGTCGGAGTCGCGCCGCTGCTCGACGCGCTTGCGCTCCACGCCCATCTCGTTCTCGAGCGTGGTGAGGTCCTCGTGGCGCTGGTCCTTGTTGACCGACGTGATCACGTACGCCGCGAAGTAGATGATCTTCTCGAGGTCCTTGGGGGCCAGGTCGAGCAGATAGCCCAACCGGCTCGGGACGCCCTTGAAGTACCAGATGTGGGTGACGGGTGCGGCCAGCTCGATGTGGCCCATCCGCTCGCGGCGCACCTTGGCGCGCGTGACCTCGACGCCACAGCGCTCACAGATGATGCCCTTGAAGCGGACGCGCTTGTACTTGCCGCAGTAGCACTCCCAGTCGCGGGTGGGGCCGAAGATCTTCTCGCAGAAGAGCCCGTCCTTCTCCGGCTTGAGGGTGCGGTAGTTGATGGTCTCCGGCTTCTTCACCTCGCCGTGCGACCACTGCCGGATGTCCTCCGCCGTGGCCAGGCCGATGCGCAGTTCGTCGAAGAAGTTGACGTCGAGCACTATGTGTCCTCAGTTCCTTCGTAACTCGGCTCGGGCGGCGGTCAGTTGACGAGGTCGTCGACGGTCATCGAGTCGGATCCGGGGCGGCTGGACAGGTTGATGCCCAGGTTCGCCGCGGCCCGTTCGAGGTCCTCGTCGTCGGTGTCGCGCATCTCGATCGCCGCGCCGTCGCTGGAGAGCACCTCGACGTTCAGGCAGAGCGACTGGAGCTCCTTCAACAACACCTTGAAGGACTCCGGGATGCCCGGCTCGGGGATGTTCTCGCCCTTGACGATCGCCTCGTAGACCTTGACCCGGCCCACGACGTCGTCCGACTTGATCGTCAGCAGCTCCTGCAGCGTGTACGCCGCGCCGTAGGCCTGCATGGCCCAGCACTCCATCTCACCGAACCGCTGGCCACCGAACTGGGCCTTACCGCCCAACGGCTGCTGCGTGATCATCGAGTAGGGGCCCGTGGACCGCGCGTGGATCTTGTCGTCCACGAGGTGGAGCAGCTTGAGGATGTACATGTAGCCCACGGCCACCGGGAACGGGTACGGCTCGCCCGACCGGCCGTCGAACAGCTGGGCCTTGCCGTCGGGCCCGACCATCCGGTCGCCGTCGCGGTTGGGCAGCGTGGAATCCAGCAGCCCCATGATCTCGTGCTCCTTGGCGCCGTCGAAGACCGGCGTGGCCGTCTTCGTGCCCGGCGGGACGGAGTAGAGCTCCTCGGGCATCTTGTCCGCCCAGTCGGGGGTGCCCTCGATCTGCCATCCGGACTTGGCGATCCACCCGAGGTGGGTCTCCAGGACCTGGCCGATGTTCATACGACGCGGCACGCCGTGGGTGTTGAGGATGATGTCGATCGGGGTGCCGTCGGGAAGGAACGGCATGTCCTCCACCGCGAGGATCTTGCCGATGACGCCCTTGTTGCCGTGGCGGCCCGCGAGCTTGTCGCCGTCTTGGATCTTGCGCTTCTGGGCGACGTACACCCGCACCAGCTCGTTGACGCCCGGAGCCAGCTCGTCCTCGTCGTCGCGGGAGAACACCCGGATGCCGATGACCTTGCCGTTCTCGCCGTGCGGCACCTTCAGCGAGGTGTCGCGCACCTCGCGCGCCTTCTCGCCGAAGATCGCGCGCAGCAGGCGCTCCTCGGGGGTCAGCTCCGTCTCGCCCTTGGGCGTGACCTTGCCGACGAGGATGTCGCCCGGCTGCACCTCGGCGCCGATGCGGATGATGCCGCGCTCGTCGAGGTCGGCGAGAACCTCCTCGGAGACGTTCGGGATATCCCGGGTGATCTCCTCGGCGCCCAGCTTGGTGTCACGGGCGTCGATCTCGTGCTCCTCGATGTGGATCGACGTGAGCACGTCGTCCTGCACAAGGCGCTGCGAGAGGATGATCGCGTCCTCGTAGTTGTGGCCCTCCCACGGCATGATCGCCACGAGCAGGTTCTTGCCCAGCGCCATCTCACCGTTCTCGGTGCACGGCCCATCGGCGAGCACCTGGCCCACCTCGACGCGCGCGCCCTCGTCCACGATCGGCTTCTGGTTGGTGCAAGTGCCCTGGTTGCTGCGGCGGAACTTGTGCAGCCGGTAGGTCTGGCGGCTGCCGTCGTCGGCCATGACCGTGATGAAGTCGGCGCACAGCTCCTCGACGACGCCCGCCTTCTCGGCCACGACGACATCGCCCGCGTCGACCGCGGCGCGCAGCTCCATCCCGGTGCCGACCAGCGGCGAGTCCGAGCGCAGCAGCGGCACCGACTGGCGCTGCATGTTGGCGCCCATCAGGGCGCGGTTGGCGTCGTCGTGCTCGAGGAACGGGATCATCGCGGTGGCGACCGAGACCATCTGCCGCGGCGAGACGTCGATGTAGTCGACGCCCGTGGGCGGGATGTAGTCGACCTCGCCGCCCTTGCGGCGCACCAGCACACGATCCTCCTGGAAGGACCCGTCGGCGTTGAGCGGCGCGTTGGCCTGCGCGACGACGAAGCGGTCCTCCTCATCGGCGGTGAGGTAGTCGATGTCCTCGGTGACGACGCCGTCGACGACCCGGCGGTAGGGCGTCTCGATGAAGCCGAACGGGTTGACCCGCGCGAAGCTCGACAGCGAGCCGATCAGGCCGATGTTCGGGCCTTCCGGCGTCTCGATCGGGCACATGCGGCCGTAGTGGCTGTGGTGGACGTCGCGGACCTCCATACCCGCGCGCTCGCGCGAGAGGCCGCCGGGGCCCAGCGCCGAGAGGCGGCGCTTGTGGGTGAGGCCCGCGAGCGGGTTGGTCTGGTCCATGAACTGCGACAGCTGCGAGGTGCCGAAGAACTCCTTGATCGCCGCCACCACCGGGCGGATGTTGATCAGGGTCTGCGGCGTGATCGCCTCGACGTCCTGCGTGGTCATGCGCTCGCGGACGACGCGCTCCATGCGGGACAGGCCGACGCGGATCTGGTTCTGGATCAGCTCGCCGACCGTGCGCAGGCGCCGGTTGCCGAAGTGGTCGATGTCGTCGGTCTCGACCGGGATCGTGACCGCCTGGTCGCCCTCGCCGACCGTCATCGAGGTCTCACCGGCGTGGAGCCGGACGAGGTACTCGATGGTGGTGGCGATGTCCTCCTCGGTGAGGGTGCCGATCGAGGCGTCGATGGCGAGGCCCAGCTTCTTGTTGGCCTTGTACCGGCCGACCTTGGCCAGGTCGTAGCGCTTGTCCTTGAAGAACAGGTTCTCCAGCAGGGCCTGCGCGCTCTCCTTGGTGGGCGGCTCGCCCGGACGCAGCTTGCGGTAGATGTCGAGCAGGGCCTCGTCCTGGCCCGCGGTGTGGTCCTTCTCCAGGGTGGCGAGCATCGTCTCGGAGAAGCCGAAGCGCTGCTGGATGCGCTCGGCGTCCCAGCCGAGGGCCTTGAGCAGCACGGTGACCGGCTGGCGGCGCTTGCGGTCGATGCGCACTCCGACGGTGTCGCGCTTGTCGACGTCGAACTCCAGCCACGCCCCGCGGGAGGGGATGATCTTGACGGAGAAGACGTCCTTGTCGGTGGACTTGTCGATAGCGGTGTCGAAGTAGACGCCGGGCGACCTGACCAGCTGCGAGACGACCACGCGCTCGGTGCCGTTGATGATGAAGGTGCCCTTGCGGGTCATCACGGGGAAATCGCCCATGAAGACCGTCTGGCTCTTGATCTCACCGGTGGTGTTGTTCGTGAACTCCGCCGTGACGAACAGCGGGGCCGCGTAGGTCATGTCCTTGTCCTTGCACTCCTCCTCGGAGGCCTTGACCTCGTCGAAGCGAGGGTCGGAGAAGGACAGGGACATTGATCCGGAGAAGTCTTCGATCGGGGAGATCTCGGCCAGGATGTCCTCCAGGCCGCCCATCGGGTTCTCGTCTCCGGCGTCGATCCGCCGCTGGAACCACGCCTCGTCGCCCACCAGCCACTCAAAGGACTGGGTCTGCAGGTCGAGCAGATCGGGCACCCGGAGCGGCTCGCTGATCTTGGCGAACGAGACGCGCGTTGGCGCCCCGGGGAGGTTCAGGTGGTCGGAGGTGGTCGCGAGGGTCTTGGTGGCGTGCGGCGATGCCAAGATGCGTCCTTCCGGAACTGCGCTCTCATCTGGCGAGCGTCGGGGGACTCGCGATATCGTCTTCCCACGCGCCCCGGGCGGGAGGTCCGGAGCGGGCGGGCCGACGCACGAGGCCTGGCCGGTGCACGCCGTCTGTTGTCAGGGCACGGCCATCAGCCCGCTACCGAACGCGTTTCAGGATCTCGACGCTGAGACCGTTGCGAGCGCGCGCGAAGCTGGATGAGGGCAGCGCAAAGAGCCAGTCTAGCTGCAAACGCAGCGGCTGTCGAGATGGGTCACCAAGCACACCATCGAGACCTAAGAGTGACCTGACCGGCGCACCGAGTCAAGGCCCTACGCGTCGGTAAGTGGTCCTCTTTGCGGGACGACCGGCGAGCACAGGGCGTGACGAAGCGCCGCTCGCCCGCTTCACCGCGCCTTCACCCCGCCGCGCCGACCGCCGGACTGTGCAATGTCCGAGAACCGGTGATCAGCACCCGTCCGAACCGGTTCGGCAGACGGTCGGCCTCGCGATCACGGGACCGAGCATCCCACGCAGCGTAGCCGGCGTCGGGCGTCACTCGATCAGCCGTCCACGCCTGGAGTTGACAGGCCCGAACGGCCGTCGAACGATCGGAACGGCCACGCGTTCCGTCGATGACGACGAGGAGTCCTCATGCCCGACGCCCCCTCCATGAACGAGCTTCTGGGTGCCGACTCGCCGAAGAACTGGGGCAAGTGGGGTCCCGACGACGAGCTGGGCTCGCTGAACTACCTCGACGCCAAGGAAGTGCTGCGGGGCGTGCAGCACATCCGCAATGGCGACGTCTACACGCTCCAGATCCGCATGGGCAGCACCGACGGGCCCGGCGACCCGGTGTGGCCGGGGCGGTCGCCGATGGCGAAGAAGATGGCGCTCGACGAGTCGTCGTGGGACGGCGACGGCGCCCCCCAGTTCCCCGGCGGCCTGCACTACGCCGACGACACCGCGGAGATCTTCCTTCAGGGCTCCACGCAGTACGACGCGCTGGGCCACGTCTGGTACGACGGGCAGCTCTGGAACGGCTACGACGCCCGCACCACCGTCGGCACGATGGACGTGGCGTCCGTGCTGCCGATCGCCGAGAAGGGCGTCGTGGGGCGCGGCGTCCTGATCGACATGGCCCGCCACCGCGGCAAGGACTGGCTGGACAAGGGCGAGACGTTCGACCACAACGATCTCGAAGCCGCGGCATCGGCGCAGGGCGTCACGATCGAGCCCCACGACATCCTCTGCATCCGCACCGGCTGGCTGAAGTACTGGTACGAGCTCAACGACAAAGAGAAGTTCATGGACGGTTTCAAGGAGCCGGGCCTCACCTACTCACGCGAGCTCGTCGAGTGGTTCCAGCAGCGGGAGGTCCCCAACCTCGTCACCGACACGATCGCCAACGAGGTCACCTTCGAGCCCGAGACCGGCGTCGCGCTGCCGCTGCACTGCGCCCTGATGCGCAACCTCGGCGTCGCGCTCACGGAGATCGTCTGGCTGGACGACCTGGCCGCCGCCTGCGCGGAGGACGGGCGGTGGAGCTTCCTCTACGCGGCGGCGCCGCTCAAGGTCGTCGGCGGGACGGGCGCCCCGGTCAACCCGATTGCGATCCGCTGATGGGTCTCTACGAGGAACGGCCCTGGCTGCACCTCTACGGCAAAGGGCAGCCCCACGACATCACGCCGGAGTTCACCGACGCGCTGGCCATGGTCAAAGCGAGCGTTGCGCGCAATCCCGACGGGGACGCCATCCGCTACTTCGACGGGCACATCACCTACCGCGAGCTCGACGAGCTCACCGACGCGTTCGCCGCCGCCCTGCTCGACGGGGGGTTGCAGCCGGGTGACCGGGTGGCGATGTACCTGCAGAACGTGCCGCAGTTCATCATCGGGCTCGTCGGCACGTGGAAGGCGGGCGGCATGGGGGTGTCGATCAACCCCATGAACCGCCAGCGGGAGCTGGAGCTGCTGCTGAAGGACTCCGGCACCACCGTGCTGGTGTGTCTGCAGGCCTCTACCGGGACGTCGCGGCGTCGGTCGTGGGCGGCACGGACGTGCGCAGCGTGATCACCACCTCCGAGCTGGACTTCCAGACG